>NZ_CP022930.1:0-670000 GCF_002277935.1 Enterococcus durans
ATATGTATTGTTGAGACAAACAAACAGGTGTAAAAAACGTTGCTAAATCAACGTTTTTTTATTTTGACTAAGGAGAAGAATGAAAAAATTTTGCATTTTTTTGCATCACAATATCATTCTGAGAAAAGGGAAATCTAAAGAGTTAATTTGTCGTATGGTCCCCAGATAAAATCTTTTGTAGTCTGATTTTTAGATCTTCTTTTAGTTCGCATCAAAAAGCTTAATAATAGTTTGAAGTGAATGCTGCTTTAAGAATTCTTGTTCATATTCTTGAATGATTTCTTCCGCCCTTAATTGCTCAGATCCACTCAACTGTTGCTTCACATCTTGATACTCTTCCTCATATTTTCTAAAACTAACGGACCCTGATACGCAAACCACTCTGACATGGATTTTTTTGGATACTTCTTTTTATATTCTGGATAATCCATAATCGTGATCATTACTCATCAACCTTCCAATAATTAAATCCATGAATCTAAATGTTTTTCTTGTTTGGCTTATCTGCTATTTTAGTTGTCGACTTTCTCGCCACATTACCACTACTCATTTGCTAATATTATTATAAATATCATCATAATTGTATTCTTTAATAAATCCAATTTGCTCGGAATTTTATGTAACACGTATTAGTCAGCAGTTTCAGTAACAACTAAAGTAATACGGATTTCTGTATTTATTTCGTTTTCTCCTAATGAATTCCTAAACTATTTTTCGACGGTTCTATTTGTAAACTAAAAATCGACTAACTCATTGACACACATCAGTTTTTAAGTCATCATAAATATATAGTTAAACATAGATATCGATTTACTATTCCTAGGCATTTGTGAATATATGATCATGAAGACCAAGTATACTCTTTAGTAAAAAACTAAAAAAGGACTTTTAGGAAGATATCTGGTCAAACTTACGAATATAAACTGAATTATTTGAAGACAAATGAATAGGTTCTGCTAGAAAGCCTTGTCGCTTTCTTTGATAAAAAATTAACCCGAGGTTGGGACAGAAATGTTTCTTACTTTTGTCCCACACTTACTATCTTTAAAAAATGACAAATCTATTATATCAGAAATGAGGAATCAAGAAATGGGATTATTCGATGGACTAATGGGAAATGCTGCACAACATGATAATAAATCTGTAGAAAAAGAACTACAAGGGGTCTTAGTACCTAATGAAAACGTGGATTTAGCTTTTAAATTAGTAAGAGACTTAATTGTTTTTACAGACAAACGATTGATTATCGTTGACAAACAAGGTGTCACTGGTAAAAAAGTAGAATATAAGTCGATTCCTTATAAATCGATCTCACGTTTTTCTGTAGAAACAAGTGGTCATTTTGATTTGGATGCAGAGTTGAAAATTTGGATTTCTAGCGCTGAACTTCCGGCCGAGAGTCTACAATTCCGCAAGGACAAAAATATTGTAGCTATTCAACAAGCATTAGCTTCTGCTGTTTTATTCTAACTATTGAAAATCATTGAACCAATCTAACAATGATCCGTCCTTGTTTTTGACAGAAAATCCACCGAAAAATCAATTTTTTCGATAATGAGTAAGTCAATGAGGATTTCACTAACAAACAAAAACTGGAAGACTGAAAATCGTAAAAAAGATTTCCAGTCTTCCAGTTTTTTTGTCTTGATATATATCCAAAACTCTAGCGAAATGGATTATAAAAGCGTCCGCCATTGATGAACAATAAAGATATTCCTGCAGCACACAATAAGATTACCAGTAATAATGCCAAATAATCATTGCGCTTCAAGGGTTTAGCTAACAACCAAGTGCGGCTTTTTTTCTTACCGAAACGACGAAGCTCCATCGCCGAAGAAATCGTTTCGATCCGTTCTAAACTGGAGAAAATCAAAGGAATCGCAATCGTTAAATTGCCACGTACTCGTTTCATCAACGAGGCTTTCTTGGATAGCTCATTTCCTCGAGCTTGCTGTGCTTTTGAAATCGTTCGAAAATCTTCTTGAATATCTGGGATATAACGCAATGCTAAAGAAAAAGCATAAGCGATCTTATATGATCCACCTACTCGATGAATACTTGATGCCAATTCACTAGGGTTCGTCGTCAAAATAAAAATCAACCCTGGTGGAATCGTGACGAAATATTTGATCAGCAGATTGAACTCATAAAAAAGTTGTTCTTGTGTGAGTGTATACCGGCCGATTCCTTCAAAAATCACATGTCTTGTCCCATAGATCGTCACGCCATATTCTGGTGCAAATAGATAAACCGTCAGCAAATTCAAAATCGAAAAGAATGCGATGAATTTCAATACAAAGGAAATCTCACGATACGTAATTTTTGCTGTTCGAAAAAGAATAATAGAGAAAAGCGCAAGCACTAGCAAAAAACGTGTGTCATAAGAAATCATCCCAACTACTGAAATCATTAAAAAGCACAGCAATTTAGTGAAGCCGCTAAGTTGATGGATCACCGTTTTTTTCGGCAAATAACCGATCAAATTATTGTCTGCCATCAGTAGGCACCTCCTCATGCTGGATGAATGCCGACACAAAATCGGTGGCATCTGCTAAATGATTGTTTTGTGCCAAACGATAGAGACTCGTTTCACGCAGACTTGCTGAGGCAACTAATTCTGCCGAAGATAAGACATTGGCAGGGGTCTCATCCGCGATGATCTGTCCTTGTTTCAATACCAACGTCCGTCGGGTATGTTCCAACATCAGGTGCATATCATGGGTGATCATCAAGATGGTAATCCCTTGCTGGTTCAACGTGCGTAAAAAGGTCATCATTTCATTATAATGGTAATAATCTTGCCCCGCTGTAGGTTCATCAAGGATCAGCAATTCAGGCTCGAGTACTAAAATAGCTGCAATTGCTACTCGGCGTTTTTGCCCATGGCTCAATGCAGAGATTGGCCAATTACGAAATTCGTAGAGTCCACAGACCTTCAATGTGTCAAAAACTTTTTCCTGGATCTCCTCAGGTTCGACACCCTGGTTCTCCAACCCTAATGCGACCTCTTCAAAAATCATATTCTTCGATAGCATTTGATTGCTATTTTGCAACACGTAACCTATTTTATCGGCTCGTTCCTTGATACTTTCATTTGCAATGGATTGCCCTTTCCACAACAGTTCACCTGTTTGAAGAGGATAAAAACCTGTGATCAGGTTCGACAGCGTAGACTTGCCTGCCCCATTATGCCCAACAAGACTGACCATTTCTCCTTGATAGAGTGTCAAGTCAATTTTTTTGATGACTTGCTCATCCCCAAAGCCAAAGGAAATATTTTTCAGTGTCAGTAATGGCGTTTCTTTTAACGGAATTGCTTTGAATTCTCCCTGATCCTTGGCTAATGCCGTTGCTATTTCTGGGGAAACTAGTTGATCGACCTGTGTTAGATCAGAAAACTCTTCCAAAGAAATACCCGCACGTTTCAAAGCAGAGATATACAACGGTTCGCGTATACCATACATTGTCAAAAGGTCACTTTTTAGTAATTCTGTTGGCGTGCTATCTGCGATGATCGTTCCTTCGTTCATTAGAATAACACGATCGATTGGTGCTGCTAAAACTTCTTCCAACCGGTGTTCGATAATGATTGTTGTAAATTTTTGCGACTGATACAACTGGTCGATCATTTGAATCGCTTCATACCCCGTTTGTGGATCGAGATTGGCTAAAGGTTCATCAAACAAAAGGATCGGCGTTTCATCGATCAAGACGCCAGCCATCGTTACACGTTGCTTCTGACCGCCAGAGAGATCTTGTGGGCGTTTTTCTAATTGTTCCGATAGATTGGTTTTTTCAGACCAATAATTTACCGCCTTGCGCATCTCCGTTTGCTCAATCATCTCGTTTTCCAATGAAAATGCAATATCTTCAGCCACTGTCAAGCCAACAAACTGGCTATCCGTATCTTGCAATACTGTCCCCACATCTAACGAAAGGTCATAGATGGTGGATTCACCAAACAACTTCCCGTTGATGTTCAAACTCCCAGTATAACTACCTTTTTCATTTTGCAGGATGATACCATTCAAACATTTCCCTAAGGTAGATTTTCCTGAGCCACTAGGTCCCATGATCAAAATCTTTTCTCCTTGTTTGATGGATAAATTGATATTTTTCAGCGTGGGTTCGGCTTGGCTATCATATTGAAATGTAAAATCATGAAACTCGATCATTTTATATCCTCACGTTCTAATCTTCTTTATTTAAGCTACCTTTTTTCGTTTTCGTCTGTGCATAGGCTTTTAGCAAAATAACACCGATGACACCTGTTACAATCGCATTTGTGATCCCTGCAACGATACCTTGTGTAAAGACTTTGCTTGGTGCCTCCGCATAGATCAAGATATCTCCGATTGGTGCTATCACTACCCATGTAATCAAATTGGCGATCGTTTCACCAACAAGAAATGTTCCGATTTCTTTTTTCCCAAAAGTTCCTTGTTCGATTGGGATACGTTTAGCTAACAAGCCAAAGAAGACACCTAAAATACCTGAAGCAATGATCCATGACCACCATGCCCCATAGGTTGTCAAGTCACCAAGTGCATGGCCGATAAAGCCTGCTAACCCTGCAACGATAGGGCCATAAACAACGCCTAACAATGCCAAGAAAGGATACGCCGTTGCGATATCCGTATTAGGAATCCCTGTTGGAATAGTTACGAAACGTTTCAAAATGAAGAAGACCGCTGCGCCGATACCAATTGCTACAATGTGTTTTACCGTGAATTTTTTACTCATACTTTTTTACCCCTTTTTAATTAATACGTAATAAGTGCTTCTTTTCTTAGTTCTTTTCTTAGTTCTTTGTCAGTTCGATCGTCCAGTCATTGCCTGTTCCGATCTTATATACAGCTGAAAATGAATCCAGATTGATCCCTAAACCAACGTTCAATAATGAATTGATGTATAATACCGCTTTTTTTGGCGCTACTTGAGCAAACGAACGTCCAAAGACAACCTCATCTTGGTAACGGACTACACCTTGATAGTATATTTTTACTAGTAAGCTTTGTCCATATTCAATTTGCCAATTTTTGAAAAAATCCACCGGAATGTTCGTCCAAAGTGAGCCGAAACGAATATCGGTGATATCGATCGTACCTGTCGTTGTATGTTCATTTTGGACAGGAGCGATCAATGGGAATGTTACTAACTCGCTCGTTGGAATGACTGAACCTAGTTCGTCAAATCGTACATTTCCACTAGCTAGTCGAGCCCCATTGTATACATAGACATCGCGTCCATGGAATGTATGACTTTCTGATGAACCTGGCAAGCGCTGTGTTTCTTCATCAATTTGACGGACTTCTTTGATTCCTACGTATTGTGCCAAATATGTCAATGTCCCATTGTCTGGCGTGATGACATATTGCCCATCTTTTAATTCTGCCACGACACTTCGACGCGTTGAACCAACCCCAGGATCAACAACCGAAACAAATACCGTGCCCGCTGGCCAATAACTTGCTGCTTGCAATAGACGGTAACTTGCATCATGAATATTGTATGGTTCAATCTCGTGAGTGAGATTATTGATGATCAAGTTGGGCTCAACTTGATAAGCCACTCCATACATTGCATTTACCGCGCCATCTTGCAACCCAAAATCGGTTTGTACTACTAAAAATCCTGCCATAATTCGTCCACCTTCCAATTCTTTATGTCCGATGAGTCTCTTTATGAGATAGTCATCCTTGCTTAAAAGCAAATACAAAAAATGCCCCTAGCAAAAAATTTGCTAAGGGCATTGGACATGCGTTACCACCTTTAATCATAAAATCCTCACAGATTTCATCTCGATCAGTACCCAAAAAGTTTGCATCTTGGAGACTGTGCCTTGTTAACGGGGACAACCGTATTTCCTTCATAAAGTCGGGAAATCCGCTCAAAAGCCATTTTCAAGTAATTGATGCGCATCCCCTCTCACCAAGCAGGAATTCTCTTTAGCGTACATGGTTACTCTACTTTCTTTTTCATCGCGTTTTAATGATTGGTAATAAAATAGCAGAGTTCATTTGATTTGTCAATCAAGAAAAAAATTTTTTCTTTTAGCTAGTCTAATGCTGACTTTCTGATTTTTGTGCTATCGATTTCACTAAGTATACTTTTTTCAAAAACAAAAATTAATTACAGCAGAAAAAACTGTTGTCCATTGTTGAAATTTTTACTTCATACTGTATAAAAAGTTATTCGAAAAGAGGCAGCTAGTATGAAACCAGAAGAAAAGAATAGTTTAAAACAGGAATTACTCCATTCAATATTTTCCTATCGCCAACAACAAATAAATAATTATCAACAAAAGTATACAAAACAAGATATAATGGTGTGTCTTTCCCATTTAAAAAGCAAAAAGCCTGAGGATCAATCTTTTTTTGATCAAACCATTTCCGCTGCAAAACAATTGACTTTGCCAAGTATAGAAAAATATTTTGTCCGTCAACTTCAAAGTAGAATGATTACAGTTGATAATTTCAGCGTACAGTATGAATTGATTGCAAAAGAACTTGCGCAAAAACTTTGTCCTTTCGATGATCTTATTTACATAGAAAAAATGCTCACTATAGAGTTGTTAAAAGAAAAAATCGAAAAAAAGTTAAAGTTCTCTTCGGCAGATACGAAAAAGTTTTCCACTTATGATTGGCAGCACCAAGACACTGATTTTGATTCTTTCTACCAAGCAGCTCAAACTGCTTATCCGCAATTCAATTGGGACGATCTCTTGTCATCGACTACTCTTGAAGTCAAAACGAAATTGTATAAAACAATGAATCCGCCAGATTATCACTACAAAAATGAATTGTTTAATCTCATGCTCTACCAGGTTACTACTGAACATCTCCAATTTTCAATGCGAAATGGGCGTATAACTACCAGTGTCGTTTCTAAATTTAAGGCCCCTCCTTTACCATCTGTTTCCCAACTAACTAAAAAAAGCAAAGCTGCATCTGCACTTGATAATGAGAAAAAAGAACCGCTAAGTAAGAAGACATCGTTACTTACCAGAGACTGAGTACTGGTCAGCAAGACCTGATAGATAGAACAAAAAACGTGAGAAATCGACAGTTAAGTCTAATTCTCACGTTTTTCATTGGTTTAATAAATATATAGAAAGCTATTGTTTTCTAGTCAATTGTTTTTGAAACGACGATCTCTGATTTTTTACTGCTGTATTCTGGCATACTATGGAATAATTTTTGCAATAATGGACTTTGATTATGTCCTTCTACAGCTTGTTGATCCCGCCAGTTTTCGATCATGACGAATTCATTTTCTGTATCAATTGATTCAAACAATTTATAGCTTAGACAACCGTCTTCTTTTTTTGTTGCTTCGATCAAATTTTTAACTTCTGCTAAAAATTCATTTCTTTTTTCAGGTTTAATAGAAAATTTTGCATTGATTACGATCATATTAGTTCCCTCGCTTTACTTAAAAGATGTGATTTTTTCTGAAGCCAAACGAACAGATTCATACCCTTGGTCTACTGCTTTACCTACTGATAGAATCATAACAGGTACATAACGTTCTTTATCTAAATCAAAAGCTTCCGCTAATTGATCGGCTTCAAATCCACCGATTGGATTGGTATCATATCCATGACCGCGAGCAATTAACATGAACTGCATTGCAGCTAAGCTAGCATCGATTTTTACAACATCATTCATTTCTTGACGAGTAAGGTTTTTGTAGTAAGGAATAATAGCCGCTAATTGTTGGTCGCGGACTTCAGCTGGCATTTTCCCTTCTTCTACTGCTTGGTTGTAGATTTCTTCGCCGTATTCATAGCATTCCATGTCTCCAAAAATCAAGACCATTGCAGAAGAAGTATCATTTTGACGTGTGTTGAAACGGATCAGTGGTTTTAATTTAGCTTTTGCTTCTTCACTTTCGACTACAACAAAGCGCCAAGGTTGTAGATTTACTGATGAAGGAGCCGTTGTTGTTTCTTGGATCATTTCTAACATTTCTTCATGAGAGATTTTCACTGTTTCATCATAGACACGTACTGATTTTCTACCAAATACGATTTCTGAAAAATCATTGTTTGCTAATTCTTTGCTCATTCTTTTCGCTTCTTTCTTTATTCATCGGTATTTTGATATAATTTATCTAATAATCGAGTTAGTTCAATTAGTTCTTTCTCAGATAAAGAAAGACACAAAGAGTTATTGGAATTTTGATGATCTTTCTCACACTGAGCCAATTCTTTGATTGCTTTTTCTGAAAGTAAAACGAATACTTCACGATTATTTTCCGGATTTCTTTTTCGTATAACGTATCCTTTCTCTTCCAATATTTTTAAATGCCGTGAGATAGCTGCATTGTCAATTTTCATCTCTAGTTGGATCTGACTCTGCAAGCATTCCCCATGTTCACTTAAAAACATCAGCAGCTCATATCTAGTCAAGCTGAAACCGGTCTTTTTTTCAAATAAAGCTGTACCCTCTTGACTAATGATTTTGATTTGATAGAGCAACTGGCTTAGTTTTCTTAAATCCATCATTTCCCTCCTTCATTGACTAATCAATTATTGACTTGTCAATAATATAGACGATATCTGCATATTTGTAAAGTAGCAAGACAAAAAAAGTTGAAGCAACCACACGCCTCAACTTTCTAGCTTTATTTTATAGGGAGGCTGGGACAGAAGTGTTTAACTCCGAGAAATAAGAAGAAATTCACGAAAATTGCTTTTCAAATTTTTGTGAATTTCGGCTTACTTCCGAAGGAGTTGCTTCTGCTCTCGCCGTTTATTCGAGAGTCTGTAGCAAAACTGATTTTTAGATTTGTCCCAGACTCTATTACTAAATTTCCGATGTAAAATAATGAACCGTTTCAAGCATTCTCCTTAATTGCTCAGAGCGCTATCTATATGATACTAGTGATGGATCAAGAAACAACTGCATGTTCATAAATTCTAGCTGGTGTGGTAAATACCGCTTCAATCTCATGCAATTCACAAACTTCCGAATACTTTGCGACAACTTTACCACATTTTTCTAATATTTCTTCATGGTCACACTCTTGGTATTCCTCTACACATAAAACGACACAATTTTCCATTTTACTGATCACTTCGCCAATTACTCTGTTTTTTAAGCCAATCGGTCGGCAAGCATATTTTTGTCCTAAAATAATTTCTTCGTTACTCATATCTCATCCACCTTTAATCGTTTTAACATTTTATAAAATGATAATAACATTAAAATTAGATTATGAAAACTAAAAACCATTATAATATTTCAAAAAAATGAGGTAAAAGTAACAATACTTTCACCTCATCCGCTAAATTTTGAGAAATCATAGAAACAGAAGGACTTTCATCGAAAAAATAAACCAACATTTCCAAAAAACGAACCGCAACTCTCTCAGTTTCTTCTTATTTTTTCGGCTCGACACTACTGTTTCATCCTCATTTTTTATTTAGAAATAACACTAATTGGCATATTTTCAACTAAAAGCGCTACATATTTCTCCAAGTTTTCTTGATCAATGTGGTCGTAGCCATTGGTGACGCCACAGTCAATGTCTAATACCCCGATCAATTGGTCGTTTTTGACCATTGGTACGACGATTTCAGACTGTGCTGCTGAATCACATGAAATATAGTTTTCATGGGTTTTAACATCGTCAACGATCAATGAGATCCGTTTTTGTGCAGACTCCCCACAAACACCTTTGCCCATTTTGATTCGCGTACAAGACACGTGTCCTTGGAAGGGTCCTAAAATCAATTCTTCGCCATCGAAAAGATAATATCCGGCAAAAACTGTTTCTGGTAGGGTTTCATTTAAAAGTGCGGAAGAATTGGCTAAGTTAGCTAACCAATTGTCTTCAGCTTCCAATAGTCCTTCTTGCTGTAATAATAATATCTGGTATGCATCCTTTTTTTGTTTCTCTGTCCACATGACCCCATCCACTCCTTCTATGCAAGAAATTATAGCCTAGAAATCGTGGTCTGACTAGTCTATAAATTTAAAAGAGTTGAAAAATTTGGTTTTTCCGCCTTCCATCGCTTTCTATTCCCCATCAAACAAAGAGTGTGAGAAAAAGCAAGTCACACTTTTTTCCCCACACTCTCTCATTCTTATAGGTAACACAACCACAATTGCTTGATTGCCGTATCTATTCTGCTTGTTGGATTTCTTTTTCCAAATCTGCATAGTCGATTTCGCTTTGAACAAAAGTTGGATCATTTACTGGAAAGTGTTGGACCAAGCTTTCGATTTGGCTGCTTTCAACAGTACCATCCGCTAATTCAAAATCCATGACATGCCCGCCAAATTTTCTGGTATCATCAATAAAATGCAGATGGAACCCAGCTGCTGCCACACCTTGGAATAGCTCTGGGGTAAAAAATCCTACGAGCGTACCTTGGATTTTCTCTTGATAGAACTCCGGTTGCGATTCAGAAATCTTGGCTAATCTTCGATAAGGTTTTTCTTGTTTTGGCATGATTCTGATATGCATTTTTTTGAAGGTTCCTGTGATTTTTATCGCTAAAAACAAGTTTTTCCCATCTTCTTTGTCAAGGATGTCTTTCTTTAATGTCTCACCATCTGTTTCTGTTGTTACATCAAATGAACGATCGGCTGTGAAGTCTGTAATGGCAGAATAAGGCGTCAGTTCCTCTCCTGTCAATCGTATGACTGCGCCATCAGAACGACCTTGATAGGCTTCTCCATCCAAGAAAATGACTTCTCCATCTAATCCATGTAATGTGCCTAATCCCAACGTTCCATGTTGGAGTACTTGACCGATTGTTTCAGTTCCGTCCATCAAGCCGGCCATCAATGCGCCTAAGGTTCCGTGTTGATACAATACCTTTTCACTCATGCTCGCATCTCCTTAATAAAATTGATCTGGTAAAATCGTTTCGCCTAATTTTTCATTGTCACGGTAATCAATCGGAATATCGATGATCACAGGACCTTCTGTTTCAAATCCTTCTGCTAATGCTTGATCCAATTCTTCCACATTTGTCACACGTAACCCTTTCGCACCAAATGCCTCTGCATATTTTACAAAATCAACTGGGCCAAAGTTGACACCAGATGAACGTTGATATTTCATGATCTCTTGGAATTCTACCATGTTGTAGCGACCATCATTCCAAATCAAATGGACGATATTCAATTTTTTGCGCACTGCTGTTTCAAGATCTTGTGCAGAGAACAAGAAACCGCCATCCCCAGATACTGAAATGATTTGTGTGTTTGGTCGAACTAACGCCGCAGAAATAGCCCAAGGTAAGGCAACTCCTAATGTTTGCATGCCGTTACTGAACAATAGATGACGTGCTTCATAACTTCTAAAATGACGTGCCATCCAGATATAATGACTACCGACGTCAACAGTCACAGTCATGTCATCTGTTACTTTTGCTTGAAGCGTATTGATCACTTCTAACGGATGCAAGATTCCTTCTTCACTTTTTGATTCAACGATATCTCTTGCCGCAAGTTTTTCTTGTAAAGAAGCAAGATATTCCTTCGCATCAACAGATACTTGTTGTGGCTCTAAGGAAACAGTCAATAGGTCTAATGTTTCTGAGATATTTCCGATCAATTCTCTTTCAGGTTGCATATACGGATCAATTTCTGCTGGTGTTTCATCAATCACAATAATGCGCGCATCTTTTTCGGCATTCCAGTTTCTTGCTTCATATTCGATAGGGTCGTAGCCAATTGCAATGACCAAATCACTACGTTTCAACAACATATCTCCAGGTTGGTTTCTAAATAGTCCGACTCTACCAAAGAAATGTTCTTCTAACTGACGAGAGATCACTCCTGCTGCTTGGAAGGTCTCTACTACAGGCAAGCCTGTTTTTCCAACTAAATTCCTGATTGCTGTGGTTTCTTTTTCACTTGACCCACGCATTCCTACAAGTAGGACGGGTAATTTAGCTTCACGGATACGTTCAGCCAAATAGTCGATATCTAAAGCTGATGCTGATCCCAATTGAGGGTCTCTCAAAGGTTGGATCACTGCATTTTTAACAGGTGCATCGACTACATCTTGTGGGATACTGATGAAGCTTGCCCCCTTTTTAGAGCTTTTCGCCATACGATAGGCATTTGCGATCACTTCAGAAATCGTTTCTGGGTCTTGGATCTCAGCACTATATTTTGTGATAGGCTGGAACAATGCTGCGTTATTCATGCTTTGATGCGTCAATTTTAGCAGATCACTACGTTTTACTTGACCAGCAATTGCAAGAACAGGATCACCTTCTGCAGTAGCAGTAACTAACCCAGTTGCTAGGTTGCTTGCTCCTGGTCCACTTGTAGCAATCACTACGCCCGGTTCACCTGTGATCCGCCCGATCGCTTGAGCCATAAAAGCCGCATTTTGTTCATGTCTAGTAACGATCAACTCAGGACCACCATCTTCTAGTTCATTGAACACACCATCGATTTTTGCACCTGGAATCCCAAATACATAATCCACATGATGATTTATCAGACTTTCTACTACAGTTTTAGATCCTTGTTTCACTTTATCAGCCATTGTTTTTCTCCTTTTTCATTCCATTTAATTAAAAATAGAGACATTGATTAGTACAGTTTTAAAACCTGTTTCAAAATGTAGTTTAGCACTAATCAAGCAATTTGTGTAGTGATATGTAAAAAAAGATAGCGATAGAAGTGATACACTTCAAAAATAAGCAGGAATTCAAAAAAACACTTTTCACATTTTTGAGGATTTCGCTTTTCCCTTTGACAGTTCGCTTCTGTACTTTTCTTCAAATTTAAAGGATGAGGGACAAATCTAAAAATCAGTTTTGCTACAGACTCTCGAATAAACGGCGAGAGCAGAAGCAACTCCTTCGGAAATAAGCCGAAATTCACAAAAATTTGAAAAGCAATTTTCGTGAATTTCGGCTTATTTCTCGGAGTTAAACACTTCTGTCCCAGCCTCTCTTGCTCTATTCTCATGAACGATACGTCTTACCTAAAATATTTAATCCGATCACACGATCTTCCATGTGTGCGATTTTTGGTAGATGTCCCCAAGTCCCATAGCCATTTTTTTCAAATAGGCGTTGACTTGCTTGATTGATATCAAAAATAAAGGCTAATACTGTTTCGATCTTCAGGCGTGACAACTGGCTTTCGACAAAATGCAACGCTTTTTGCCCAAGCCCAAGCTTCTGACAGGATCGATCAATGTAAATACTGATCTCTACCGTTTGATCATAGGCTGGCCGTCCATAAAAATCACTAAGACTGATCCAACCAACAACTTCTCCTTTTTCTTCGATAAGCCATAAAGGCCGATGATCAGGGTCATGCGCTTCAAACCAGTCGATTCTTGACTCTACTGTGATTGGTTTCAAATCTGCTGTAGCCATCTTGCCAGGAATTGCTTGATTATAGATTTCAACGATTCGTGGTAGTTGCTCTATGGTTGCGTTCAAAAAATTCGTCACTGCTTCTATCATCCCATTCATATTAAGGTAAAATTTTTAAGGACAATTATAGCATTAAGCACGTTAGATAGCCATCCTTGATCGTCAAAATAAAAAAAGGCGAGATCAACTCATTTTTTTCGATTCCATCTGTTCAAATATCCTATAAGAAAAAAGCTGGCGATGCGAAAAGGGATACTGCATCTAAAAGTGAAAAACACCATCTGCCAACGACTCTCTTCGATTTTTCTAATGAAAGCAACAAGCATACATGATATGATAGAGGTAATAAAAAATTATCAGGTGATAAAATGGATAAAAATAATTTGAATTTTTATAGTTCATTAGTCAAATTTCTTGGCCAAGCTTTAGGTGAAAATTATGAAATCGTTCTACACAATCTTGAAGAGGACCACTTTCATATTGCCGCCATCGAAAACAATCATATCAGCGGTCGAGATATCGATTCACCGGTAACTGGATTCGCTTTGGACTTGATTCGTTCAAAAAAGCATCTGACACAAGACTATTTAGTAAACTACAAATCCCAGACGATCAACGGAAAAAATTTGAAGGGTGCTACTTTTTTTATTCGAAATGATCAAAATGAATTGGTTGGATTGTTGTGTATCAATCAGGATATAAGTAAATATCAGCAGTTGTCACAAGAAATACTGGGATTAGCTGGCTTAGCAAAAGAATCACACTCTCATGTCGCCTTAGACACTACTTTATTCTCTGACTCTGTTGAGATCTTGGAAGAAACGATTGAAGGGATCATTTATTCGATTGTTTCGCCAGACTTATTGGATCAACAAATCACGCTAAATAAAGATTTAAAAGTTGAGATCATTCGTCAGTTAAATGAAAAAGGGGTATTTCAAATCAAAGGGGCAGTCTCACAAGTGGCTAAGATCCTAAATATTTCTGATCCAAGTGTCTATCGCTACCTTAAAATAGCCGAACAAACAAAATAAAAAAGAGAGAAAGGACGAGCGTGGGAGCAGAAGCAACTCCTTCGGAAATAAACACTTCTGTCCCAACCTCATCCTTTTTTTCTTTTATTTATTCTTCACTTGTCTTTTTTGTTACTGGTGCCAAGAAAGCTTCCTTATCAAATGTCCCTTCCCACTTATCTACCATGATGGCAGAAACCATCGCGCCAGCTACATTCAACATGGTACGTCCCATATCAACGATCGGATCGATCCCAAAAATCGCACCAATACTTGTCAATGTGTGACCAAAACCTAAACCATTCAATGTAACGGTTGCAGCAACTGTCGCTGTACCTGGTACGCCGGCTATACCAATTGAGCCAACTGTAACTACGACCACCACTAAAATATAAAAGGAAAGGTTCATTTCTGCACCAACAGCCGAGCCCATCAATACACCTAACATCGCAGGGAATACCCCAGCACACCCATTCATTCCAATCGATGTTCCTAATGTAGCGACAAAATTTGACGTCTCCAATGAAACACCCAGATCTCCATTCAATGTTTTTAGTGTATAAGGCAAAGTACCTACACTAGAATGGGATGAAAAAGCGAATAATAGAGTCGTGAAGGCTTTCTTATAAAAGATCCATGGGTTGACACCCAGTACCATAAGAAGGAAAACGTACACGATAAGCATGAGTATGACACCTGTATATAACGCTGCGATAAAGCCGATCATCCCCATGATTGCTTGGATACCTCTGGAAATGATCGTATTACTCACTAATGCTACTACACCGTAAGGCATCAATTTGATGACATTTGTCAGCACCGAATTCACAGTCACTTTCAAGGAATCAAGCAGAGTCACAAAGGGCGCAACTTGTTCTGGTTTTTTTACTTCTAAAAAACGGATCGCGCCGGCAAACATTGCCGCAATGATCACGACTGAGACAATACTACCATTGTTCCCCATGACACTAATGATGTTATTAGGCACAAGATTAAGGAAAAATTCTGGGAAACTTTGCGAAGCGATATTAGTCATGTTTTCGACTCGTTCTGCTGCCAGATCACCAGCAAATTCTGCACCATTCAGTTGAAACAGTTTCACAACAAGTATACCTAACAATGCAGAGATCGCAGTTGTTCCAAGTAATGTGGCAAAAGTTTTCCCTGTTAGATGCTTCAGGCGCTCGCCTTTCACTTCCACCACGACTTTGATGATCGATAAAAACACGACCGGAATAGCTAATAATTGGATCATTTTTAAAAAGCCCGATCCAACTAATGCATACCATGTATTGATTTCTGTTCGAGCAAATTCCGTATAGACTTCATTAGTGGAACCAACTAGATCCACAACAATCCCTAAGATCAGACCTAGTATCAAAGCATAGATCATTCGTTTTGAAAAATTGACTCGTTTATTTTTCATGTATTTCATGATAGCTAATGAACCTAACAATAAGACCAGTCCAAAGACTGTATAAAAATTACTTAGTTTTAAAAATTGAGTAAAAAAAGGGGCATTGGTCACTTTATCCATCTCCTTTATTTTGCAGTATTTGCAACGACATTGATTGCTTCCCACGTGGAAGCAAATGGAGGAGCGCACGCAAAATCAATAAATCCTAGTTCTTTAGTCGTCATTTGTCCATGTATTGCCACAGCTAACCCCGTAGAACGGAGTACCGTTTCATTTTTGCCGAATAATTGGGCACCATACACTACTTTTGTCTGTTTGTCATACACAAGCTTGATTTTTATTTTTTCCTGCACACTATAATAGTTCGAATGGTTTGCTACCTCTACGCAAGTAGTACTGTAGTCCATTTTCGCTTGTTGTGCTGCCTTCTCTGTAAGCCCGACACTAGCGGCTTCATAGTCTCCGATTTTGATCGCACTACTACCTAATGCACCTACGTATTCTTCTGTTACCTTCTCGCTACTGATATTGATCCCCACGATTCGTCCCATTTTATTCGCTGTCGTAGCTAATGGCAGATAAACATCTCCCAACAAACGGTGAGGTATCGAGGCACAGTCACCGGCGGCAAAAATGTCTTTTTGCGAGGTTCGTCCGTAAGTATCAATTCTGATAGCACCATTCTCCAAACAATCGAGTTGTCCATCCAAGAAACCAGTATTCGGGGCAAATCCTATTGCAAACAGCACTGCATCAGTTTCATATCGCTGTTTACTTGTCTGTATAGCATGGACACGCCCATCTTGCTGCTCTATAGCTACTACTTCCTCTCCTAAATGGAGGTTCACACCTTTTTCTTGGATCGCTTCTGCTATTTTCTCAGAAAATTCCTGATCGAATGTTCGGTTCATCAATTCTGTTTTTGTTTCGATTATATGTACTTCATTTCCCGTTTTCACCAATTGGTCCGCTAATTCCAACCCGATAAAACTACCACCAACGATGGTGATTTTTCTATAGCTCGGTAGTGCTTGTTTAAATCTATTGATCTCTGATAATTTAGTTGCCGTATAAACATCCTTAGAGTCACTGCCCACAATAGCTGGAAGTAATGGACTGGCACCTACCGCCAACATCAGGCGATCATATTTCTCGTAGAATCGTTCATTTGTTGCTAGATCCTCCACTAGCACTCGTTTCTTCTCACTATCTAACGCTTGAACTTTGTGCTTTAATAACAAACGAATGCCCAAGCGCTCTATTTGTTCTGGGGTCCTTGCAAACATTTCGTTTTCATCACTGAATTCCTCCCCTAAATAATAGGGAAGGCCACATGCCCCGAATGAAACATACTCTTCTTGTTCAATTACGATTATTTCAGTGGATGGGTCTAGGCGCTTAGCCTTTGCTGCTGCACTCATGCCGGCCGCTATCCCACCGATGATCACAATCTTCATTTTTCCCCTCCTAACTTTCTTCCATTAGAATCAGTTCGATCTCGATCAAAGCACCTTTCGGCAGAGCCCCTACTTGAAAAGCAGAGCGAGCAGGAAAACGCTCACCAAAATATTCTTGATATACTTGGTTGAATGTTGCAAAATGTCCAATATCTGCTAAAAAACAAGTAGCTTTTACAATTTCATCAAAAGTTAGTTCTAAATCCTTGAGTATATCAGTTATATTTGCCATTACCTGTTTCGTTTGCTCTTCGATCGTTGAGCCACTCAGTTGATCTGTTTTTGGATCTACTGGCAACTGTCCTGAAATAAAAATAAAATCATTTGCTCGACGGTACTTCTCATAAGGCATTTTTATTTCTTCTTTCGTCATTGTTCCCTCCTTGAGTGATAAATTTTTATCAAAAAACATATTTCAATAAAAAATTATCACAATTAACTATATCAGTCAAATGTTTTTTAGTTTTTTTATATGTAGAAAAATTAGTATAATTGTATATTCTTTATAATAAATTACGTTATTAAATTAAATACTCGTTTGATAATTTTTTATCAAGAAAACGTTGACATAAAGAGAACGAGTATGCTACTTTTAATGCGCAAATGAAAACAAACTTTGGAGGAACGACTCATGAAAATCAATACGAAGTTACTGCATGACTATCCGATGATCGACCCTGTTACTGGTGCCTCATCCATCCCCAAATACCAAGCATCGACTTTTCATCAGGAAGATGTCTTTACCCATACGGGATTTAGCTATACGCGTTTTGGGAACCCTACGGTCGAAGCTGCTGAAAAATGTATCGCCTCTTTAGAAGATGCTACTTTTGGATTGGCCTTTTCTTCTGGAATGGCTGCCATCAACGCGGTCTTGTTTCTACTGTCAAAAGGTGACCATCTGGTATTAGGAAAAAACATTTATGGTGGCACCTTCCACAGCATCCATTTGTTTCTTTCACGATTTGGGATTGACTGTACATTCGTAGATGAAACAGATAATGATTCTTGGGAAAAAGCAATCAAAAAAGAAACAAAAATGTTTTATATCGAAACACCTTCGAATCCATTATTGACGATCACTGACATTAGAAAAGTAGCGGAAACTGCCAGAAAACATGGGATTCTTACTGTTTCCGACAATACTTTTATGTCCCCACTCTCGCAACACCCTTTATCCTTAGGCTTAGATATCGTCATACATAGTGCAACTAAATTTATCAATGGACATAGCGACGTAGTAGCTGGCTTAGTTGCTACAAATCAAGAAGCGATTTATAAAAAATTAAAGGAGCATCAGATCGCATTAGGTGGGATCTTAGGACCAGAAGATGCTTGGCTATTATTGCGTGGAGTAAAAACGATGGGATTACGCATGGAGAAGTCCATCAAGAATGCTTCTAAAATCGCCACCTTTCTATCTGAACACGCTAAAGTAAAAAAAGTCTATTACCCTGGATTAGCACAACATCCAAGATATCAAGTGCATCATCAACAATGTGAGAACTCCGGAGCAATTCTCTCTTTTGAATTGGAAACGATCGATCAGATCCAGTCTTTATTTACTAACTGTCGATTGCCAATCGTTGCTGTCAGTCTTGGTGGCGTGGAATCGATTCTTTCCTATCCTTGGGCAATGTCACATGCGAGTATGCCAGAAGAAGAACGGCTAAAAATGGGGGTAACGGAAACACTCGTCCGTCTATCTTGTGGGATAGAAGATGAAGAAGACTTGCTGAATGATCTGACACGTTCACTTGGATAATGTCGTGCTGATAGTACTTGCGACAACTATTACAGGAAAAAAACTGGAACGGACAAAGTTTCTGTCCATTCCAGTTTTTCTATACACTCTTTATTTCTTTACTAGGAGTCGATCGTAATTCTTTATTTTTCCCTCTAATCGATCAAAACATTCCTGCATCTCTTCGATTTTTTTCGCTAATTGCTGACTCTCTTCAATCAGCAACTCTTTTCGAGCTTCGATTGTTTCATTTCCTTGTTCACATAATTTATTATAGGCGATCAAAGAGTCGATCGAAAGGCCCGCATTGCGCATACAAATGGTAAAATCTACCCAATTCAAGTCTTCTTCCGTATAATCTCTGATACCACCTTTTGTTCGATGAACAGGAGGGATCAACCCAATCTTTTCATAATAGCGCAAGGTATCTGGAGATATTCCCTTTTTTTCACTTACTTCTCTGATATTCACTAGTTGTTCACCTCATTATAACTGATATGTATGGTCCTTTGATCAAGATCAAACATCCAATCAATGATGCAATTGAGATCTGCTTTTGCTTGATTGGAGGAAACCATTTTTTATTTTGTTACTAATTAATCGTGTCCGCAAAAAATAGCTTGCTTCTCTAAGTTCATACTTCTCACGATATACTAAAAGAATCATACGTTTCTCCAAGTCAAATTGCAAATGAAATTTTTTAAGATCAAATGTCAGTTATTTCCGTGATGGACAACAGATATGAACACAGACTCTCCTCAATCAGCTATGATAAGCAGTGTTCCTTATAGGTATCATAAAGCGATTATCCTAGTCATATGGTAAACTTTACAGTATAAAATCTACTCAAAGGAGGCCATGATGATGTTCCTTTTTCGTGCAACACTAAAATTGTTCCAGACATTTTTTTCTATTTTGAGAAAAGAAGAAATGCGGGCACTACTTTCTGTGATGTTGATTACTTTAACCATTGGTACGTTCTGCTTTTCTTTTCTCGAAAAAGTATCCTTATTTGACTCTTTTTACTGGAGTTTCATTACACTGACCACTATCGGTTTTGGTGATATCCATCCTGTTACAGTATTAGGAAAATTATTCACCATCCTATACGCTACATTTGGATTAGGGATTATGAGTATCTTTATTTCGATCCTAGTGAAAAATTATGTCCATACCTATGATTCAAGACACCACAATCATTGAAACTGTTGATTCCAGTAACTAGAATAACGAGTAATCAATTGATCGAGCGCCTGCATCTCGAACTGGCGCTCGGGGTCATCTGCCCAAATGCCAAACATGCTTCCAATAATCGGTAATTTTTCAACAGCCGCTGGCACCTGACTTATCTCAGTCCTTTCGATGCCCTCTAGCACTTGCTCAAAATGGTAATACCCATCTTTTTCTGTATTGCGCCCGATCACCCAGTACCAGCTGTCATTCGTATTCAACAAACGATGCCCTTTAGCTACTAAAAATTCTGGTGGGCAGACTTCATACCCCTTCCAACCAGCTGTCCAATATGCAACGATGATCGCGGGGTCAAACTGCCCATAGCGTTCATCTGCATGATAGTAGATACCATCGTTGAAGACGATTGGTTCCATTTTATTGTTTTTGACTATTGCGGCAAGTTCATTCGTATAGTCTATAAACTTCGCATAATCCCCTTTATCTAGGAGTCCTAGCCACCCTCCTTCTGTTTTTACATCATTCGCATACTCATCACAGCCAAGGTTGAAGTAACCTACTTTTCCCGAAAAATAGTCTATATATTTTTTTACTAATTGACGCGTAAAGTCAACCGCTTCTTGATTCGCTAAATCGATGGTACTTCGTGATGTGCGAAAAGCGGGAGCTTGAATACCTAAATGTTTCATTCCCTCAACTATAGCATCCATGTGTCCAGGACTATTGATTACCGGTATCAGTTCGATGCTTCGTTCTTTTGCGGATTGCAACAAATAGTCCATGTCTTTTTGCGATAAATAACAGCCATTTGGATCATCATAATATTTTTTCGTTCCTTTGATTAATTCCTCTTTCACCTTTTCACTTTCATAGTATTGGACTTGTCCGTTGATCGCCATGTCGTCCAAGATAAAACGTAGTCCGTTGTTTGCTAAAATCACTTCGATTCCTGTAAAACCAGCTTGAGAAGCTTTTTCAATGATGGTTTCCAATTGTTCTTTTGAAAAATATTTTCTGCCTGCATCGATCGAAAGTATTTTTTTCACAGTGCCCTCCTATTTTAAAACGTTTTCACGGAAAACTATAAGCTACTTTAGTAAAAAAATCTACTCCTAATTAAAGTAACTTGTAAAAAAGTGAGATAAAAGCAAAGAATACTTTCACCCCACACTCTAAATACGAATAAACGTCAGGAACAGAAGCAATCTACTCAAAATAGGCTGTACTTCTCAAATAGTCGAATCATAATTTTCGCGACATTTTTATTCCTTCTTGTATCTATGCTTTCATTTGATTTTTGCCACAGATATTTTTAACCCGTAAAGCTTTTGTTTTTGCCAAATAAAAAGGTCTAAGGTAAGCAACTGTATTCGAAAGTGGCAAAATATCCTCATTCAAATAGATATTCAGTTCTTCTTCAAGATAGTTTCGGCGGATACAGATCCTTTCCCATAACTCAGGATAATTTTCTTTAATCGAGGTACGAAGGGCTTCATCCGCAATTGCTACACATTCTTCTGCACTGACCCCAGTATAACCAGGAACAGATGGGATAATATCCAGTTGGAAAATCATGCCACTAACAAGGTATTCTGTGGAATCCTCATAGATAGGAGAAGCCATCCATTCTTCATCGGCTGTTAAATGTCCAGGGTTCAAATGCCAATGGAACAGCTGCTTCGGTAAGACAGATTCAATCAATTGATAAATTTCTTCTCCGATTAAACCAACTCTGAGATTCTCAATCCAAGTGACGATCGCCTTGAAATAAGGTTTCGCTACCCGCTCTAAATAATCGGCTTGCTCCACAGGTAACTCCTCTGCTTTTTCAACAACGAATCCTGTTCGACTAGAAAGCCCCCCTTTAAAACCAGCCGTTAAAGATAAGGCATCACCTTGTTTGATTTTTTTGTGTGTGGGGTAGAGATTAGCATAGTCAAAGCGCGTTCCTGTAGCTGCTATCGTGACCACTGTATTGGTTTGCCCCTCGCCATTCAGTTGTTCTGCCACTTCAACTTCTTTGATACCAACTTCAATTTTATTAAGTGCGTTGAGCATACATCTTGATGCTAAATTTGCTCCATACTCATAATGCGCAAGCTCATTTGCATTATTTTCTCTACGAACACCGTTTTCTCCTATCATCAGATAAGCAGCATTTATAAGTTCAGTTTTGGCATCAATAGTTTGTCTGATGGCTTCAACAATGAAATATGGAAGATCAAATAATTTAGAAGCGGCAACTTTCTGCGTCGTGAACATCTTCCAACCGATCAATCCAATTTTATTTTTTTCCTTAAACCCTAGAGTAGCAAAAATTTCCGCTAAAGATTCTTCATTTGTCATCGGTTGATTTGGTAGTGAAAAAGGCGGATAATGGATCAATTTCGTTGAAATCCTTGAATGAGCATGCATCTTTAGATTTTCATTCCCTACGATCAAAGTATCGTTGCCACTTGCTTCAACCACCAATAATCCCTCTTCAAATCTTGGGATAAATCCTGTCAAATATTCAAAATTCGCTCCATGTTCTTTGTCTGCATAAATAACTAGTGTATCGATTCCTTCTTCTTTCATACGTGTAATCAACTTATTTTTTCTTTCTTCCATTGTTTCTTCAGTCAAGAAAACAGGTGGAACATCTAAAAATGTCATTGGTTCCTTCACTGTGGTTAGAATAATTTTTTTGCTCATCTTTTCGTGCTCCTTTTCTCTAAACATACGCAAGTTACATGATTTTGAATTAATGCTTCCTCTAGCGTTTCGGATAAAGGACGATCCGTAACTAGCACATCGATTTCCGCCAACTCACATACTTTAAAGAACCCAGTTTTGTCCAGCTTCGTATGATCCGCAATAGCAAGGACAGTAGCGGCTTGTTTGACCATCTGTCTTTTGACCAATCCTTCCTCTTTCGTATGGATGAACACTCCCTCACTTGATAAAGCATAGATTCCAAGAAGAGTATAATCTACTTTATATTGCTTCAATTGTTCAATCGTTTCTGTACCATAAAGAAACAATTGCGTCTTGTGTAATTTTCCAGGCAAAAGAGAAATAGTCGTGCCATTTAATTTTGCTAGTAACATTGCATGCACCAAGGAATTTGTAACAGCATTTATTTTTTTATCAGATAAATGATGGATCACATTCTCAACTGTAGTGGAAGAATCGAAGATGACCGAACATTTCTCTTCAATGAATGAACTTGCTTTTTCACCCAATGCGATTTTCACTTGATTGGCTTTGCTTGCTCGTTGTTCATAGTCAAAAATAGGTGCTTTTTCTTCCGGCAGAATTGCCCCGCCGTGTGTCCTCCGTAAAAATTTTTGTTTTTCTAGTTTGATCAAATCGCGACGGACCGTATCTTTTGATACACCTAGCTCTTCTGCCAAATCCTCGATAGTGACACTCTGATGTTCTTTCAAACTATTTTTTATCTTCGTCAAACGATCTTCCATCAACATGAAATCGCCTCCTAAGTGATAGTTTAATTCACTGTGCATTGTTTTGCAATGTTTTGCTGTATTTTGCAATATATTATCCGTTCTTTCATGGTATACTTTGCTTGAACTTGTACCTCTATTTTTATCAATCAGTATAATGAAAGTTGGGTAATCAATGAAGATCATACCGCCTAAAATCACGGCACAATTAGAAAGTAAGCGTTTCTCAGATATTTTTTATGAAGAAGATCCCATTCTCGAAATGTGTACTGTTTCTGGTTCTGAATTCATGGATTCGTTCCTTGAACGGCCACGTTTTTATCATATGGAATTTGACCACTGTCTTTTTACGAATACAGATTTCAGCCAGCTTGAAGTTGTTGACGTTCGCTTCAAGAATTGCGATTTTTCGAATGCTGATCTTTCCAAAGC
This sequence comes from Enterococcus durans, assembly GCF_002277935.1. Classification (NCBI taxonomy): domain Bacteria; kingdom Bacillati; phylum Bacillota; class Bacilli; order Lactobacillales; family Enterococcaceae; genus Enterococcus; species Enterococcus durans. The sequence goes on from NZ_CP022930.1 coordinate 24,064, forward strand.
ATCGATTCATCGCGCGGAATTCATCAATTGCAAACTTTTAGGAACCTCTCTTCCTGAATCTGCGATCCATCATGTTACTTTTCAAGATTGTATCTTAAACCTTGCTACTTTTGGTTTTTCAAAACTAGAAAACATTCACTTTGTTCATTCACAACTCCAAGGAACCGATTTCTATCAATGCAAATTCAAACATCTTGCTTTTGATACATGCGATTTAAATGAAGCTAATTTTGAACAAACTCCTTTAAAGGGTGTTGATTTGAGTACTTCTCACTTTGAGTCCTTAACTGTTTCAATGGATGATCTAAAAGGATGCCAAGTCTCGACTTATCAGGCTTTACGCTTCTCCACTTTGATGGGCTTGATCATCAAAGAATAACGTACTGAGAAAATTGCTATGCTGTTCTTTCGAATGACTAGTGGGGTATATTCTGAAAAATAAAAAAAGATGGTCAGGACACATGGAGAAACGGTATCACGTTTCTTTGCGTTCTGGCCATCTTTTTGACTATAAAGGAAATGAGTCCCCTTCAATAAAATTAGTATAAATATGTTCACTTTCGACTGTTTCTTCTTGAATCAAATGAATGATCTTTTCTGCTGCGACCATCCCCCAGCGATGCTTAGAATAGGCGATTGTCGCTAGTCGAGGTTGTACAAAAGCGCCTAACTCTGAATTATCAAATCCGATGATCCGAATATCCTGCCCAATTTCATAAGGTGTTTCCTTCACATATTTGTACACGCCAATCGCCATTTCATCATTAAGCGCAAAGATATCAATAGGAAAGTTTTCTGATTGTTTGATGATTTCTTTTGCTGCTTGATAGCCAGATGGTTCAGTAAAATCCCCTTGAAAAACTTCATACGTTATTCCGAAACGTGCTAATTCTCTCTGACTGATAGTCAGCCGTTCTTGACTATCATAGCCATTTTTTGGTCCAGCAATCAAATGTACTTTTTTAGAATGACCATTAAAAAATTGTTCGACCGCTAATGTTGTACCTCCACGATTATCTAAAAGGACTTGTCGCACATTTTCATGTACCATGATCCGATCCAGAATGACGATTGGATGCCCACGATCAGCAAACATCTGGATTTCTTCCGTTGAAAACGTCCAATCCAAAATGATCGCTCCGTCCACCATTTTTTCTGGGATAAACAAATGAGATTTATGACCGCTGCAGACGATCATCTCATAATCAAATAGTGCTAACCCTTTTTTGATTCCTTCAAGCAGTTCGCCGTAAAAACTTCCTCCATAATCGGCCAAATAGACACCGATGATTTTTGTTTGGCGCCGTTTTAGTGTTCGAGCTGCCATGTTAGGAACATAGTTAAGTTCATTTGCAATCGCTTGGATACGTGCTCTTGTCTCTTCAGTTACTTTAGGACTTCCATTAAGTGCATAAGAGACTGTTGAGATCGAAACACCCGCTTTTTTTGCAATATCTTTGATTCCTGCCATGGTCTGCTCCTTTCTAATGATAAATTTCAATCACTGAATTTTCTTCAAGAGACGAAAGTATTTCCTTTTTTTTGAGAATCAATCCACCTTCGCGGTAGGGATTTTCTTCGAGATCAAAAGAGACTGCTTTTCCGTCAATTGTTACTTTAGCTGGTGCTTCGGGATAAAATTTGATTGTGATATTTTTTCCAAGCAATTGATAACGTAGCTCTAAACCCTCGAGTTCTTTCGGTAGTACAGGATCAAACACAAGTGTTTCTTCCTTAATCCGTATCCCTAAAACCGTTGTGATCAACTGATTCAAATAGATCCCCGGACCACTAGAATAAATACGCCAACCGCCTTTGACACCAACTTCTCCATTCTTAAGTTTACCAAAATTTTCCTGAGATTCATACCTTGTTCTAAAGTTCCCATCTGAACTACTGAAGTAAGCATTTGCCTGTCTTAATTCAGCATTGTGAACATTTTCTCTAATTTTTATTGGATTGATTGTCTTTAGTGCATGCCATGTCTGGTCTCTCTGCCCAATTTTTGCCATTGCTTCAGTATAGCGAATGTGTGCATGGACATATTGTAAGCCGATTTCACGGCCAAAATTTGCTGCTTGTTCTGCCCGTTTGAAATTTGTGCTCACTCCACCATGATAGGCTGCAGGACGATCCATCAAACGCACTCCGTCAGGGAAAAGCAAGTGGAACTTGATGATTCTTAGATGATGCACTACTTCTTCTGGCGACAAGATTTCAGCAATCATACTACGAGTCATTGGGAGTAATCGATACTTGATCCCTGTTTTCGTATCCTTTGGATGAATGATTGGCTCCACTTCATTTACATTTTCCATATAAATGAACCCTGGGATCGTCTCATCTTTTAGCATGAATTTTTGGAAATCTTTTTTGATCTTTTCGGCTAACTCATTTAAATAATCACTATAATCCGGCGCATATTTTTTAAGAAGCATTCCTAATTTTTTAATCACTTGATATGTTAGAGCGACTGTCCAACTACTTGCCATTTGTTCCTTTAGTCGATTGTCGTAGGGTTGGAGTGTATCGTCCCAGTCACCATCTCCATAACAGGATAAATAGGTTCCAGGAAGAAAGTGGCTCGTGATATAAGTGATCTCTTTTTGCAAATGGTCCATCAATGGATAACGTTCTCGTGTTTTGTGAAAATCAGCATAAGAGGTATAAGGTATTTCTTTTTGTAAAATGGTCATGTCGCCTGTTTGCTCCAAGTAGTCTGCGACAACTTTCAGCGGCCAGACAATGACATCTCCATGGCTTTCAGTGGCTTTTTGCTCCTCGTATCTATCAAACATAAACCATTGTGGCCAATGCCCATCTTCGATAAATTGATTTTCAAATAAATGTTCGATGATCGATACCACTACATCTGGTCGATTGACAGCTAAGAAAAATTCTGTTGGTCCTTGAGAAACATCGCGAGTTCCCCACGCGGCCCCACCAAACTGTTCTAGTCCATGTGGAGATAGATAATGTACCAACATATTGTGTGTATACCAGCGAGTGAGTAAATTTATTTTGTCCATTGAGAGAGAATCATGACGCAATTCAAATCGATGGATCAACTGGTCAATAAAATCTTGATACTCCTCTTGTGCTTCATCAAAGGTCACAAGATCATTTTCTTTTTCGTTTTCCCCACTTAAGCTACCGTGAATAGTTAGTGAAAAGCCAGTTGTATCATTGAATGTCATGACAAGCAAATCAGCAGATCTCGTAAATAGCTGCCCATCATTCGTCAGCTCAAAAGCGTTGTCACTTTCTATATAATACGTCAGTTTTGGATAATATTCTTCTGTAGGCGAATTTTCTCCGGTTATTTTTAATTCATTGCATTGCCTGCTTACTTTATAAGTTGCTTTCTCTTCTGGTCCCATCAATAAATGGTTCGTTACTACCCAGCTATAGGATTTCTCTCCTTTTACTTCTAACCGGACCTCTCTGGTATCTGGCAAAGTATACGTACGAACTTGAATTAGTTCTTCTGGCAATTGATAATACCAAGTTGCCGAATTCAATCCCATTTCAAAAGCAGAGGGCATCGTGAGCAGTCGCCACTCTTCATCTACCAAAAGATAGATACGTTGTCCAGAGCGTTTCATCACATTCAACGAATTTCGACTATTACTCATCAATTTGTTCATCGTTGTATTTCCCAGCACAACTTGAGAATTAAAAATACCATACATATAGACTGTCGTACTTAACAAAGGCTGATCCACCTTCAAATCCATTCCACTTAATAGAATATGCCCATGCGCCCGTTCCATCTCCAACTCTTTTTTTTGCAGGACTACGTGATGCCCCTCTTTTGTAAAGAAAGAATACGTTTGATTGTCTACTACTTCTACTTCTTTTTGTTCTGGAAACCATGTTTTGATTGTTGCTTCGCTTAACTCACTTCCTACAAGTGGTCGACCTATTTTTTTATACCCACTTGTTACTTTTGGCGGATGTCCAAATGTCAGAGAACGATATGTCTCAATTAACTCAGTTTCTATAGAGACTGGTTCAGTGACTTCTTCTTGCTGGTTTTCTTTTACTGAACTATAAAAAACAATTTCTGCAACTTCATCCCCCAGTGTAATTTGTTCAGTCTGTAAAGCAACGAAAGCAAATTCATATTGGTATACTTCATTTTCTAAGCATTCTTTTTTCAAACATTCAGGTTGATTCGTTAGCTTATACTTTCGATCAAAAAACTGATAACCATCTGTTGAAAACCCAACTGTCTTCTGGAAACAGCCTTGTGAAATGGCAGGGAATTTCCCATTTTGCGGTTGGTTCTGCCGTGAAGTGATCACCAATTTATCCTTACTTTTTGTAACATGATGGTCAATATACTGCGACACATACGCTTCATTCGCAGTAACTGTGGTTTTATTAGCTAAACCTAAATCTTGTCCATAAATGATATCTACTTGCCCTTTTCCAGAAAGAAGCACTCGCCAAAACCATTGATTATTTGTTGCTAATTTAAAATCAACCTGATAATTGATTTCTTCAAAATCACCTTTCCATGTTTGCTGGTCTTGAGAAGAATAGAATGTACTCAGGCTATTTGAACCAACCATTGGTGCATAATGATATCCATCTTTTGTTTTCTTTCTTAGATATAATTGATTTAAACTACCGTCTAAAGTGTTTCCTTCCAACTGGTTGATCATAAAATCAAAACTGTTGATTTCTTTGATATCGCCTGTATCAAGAAAAGTGATAGTGGTGTTGTCTCGACTTTGCGTTTGCATTGAATGATCCTTTCTTAGCTATTCATTTAGTTCGGCAGGAACAATCAGCACATCTCGGCTATTCCCACCTACCATGATAGTGAATTTGCCGCCCTCACTTCGGCATTTCTGATCAGAATGAACATAGCGAACCATGGCTTCTGTCAGCTCAAATCGTACGAGCTTTTCTTCATTCGGCTCCAACCAAATTTTTTTAAAATCTTTCAACTCTTTAACAGGTCGTACCACTTCACCGATAAGATCTCTTATATACAACTGAACTGTTTCTTCCCCCGGCATACTTCCCACGTTCTTAACGCTTACCGAAATCTTCAATGGCGTTTGCGCATCAAACCATGTCTGTTCAATTTGAAGATCACTATAAGCGAATTGGGTATAACTAAGACCAAATCCAAATGGATACTTTGGATCATTTCCTACATCTAGATATTTGGAAACATATTTTTCATTCGGCGCAGAATCATAAGGACGTCCTGTACTATCTGAATTGTAAAAAACTGGTACTTGACCCACTGTTTCTGGGAATGACATACTTAAACGTGCGCTTGGATTATAATACCCCCACAGGATTTCTGCTAATGCATTGCCTCCTTCCGTTCCAGGCATCCAAGCTTGAACGATTGCTTTAGCTTGGGAAATCCCATTTAAATCTAATGGACGTCCACTATATATGGTTACAACGACATTAGGATTTACTTCAGCAAGTTGTTCAAAAAATTCCAACTGTTTCTCTGGTAGGCGAATATCACTGCGGCTTGCGGCTTCACCACTCATCCAATCAGTTTCACCTAAAGCGATGACTACTTTATCTGCCTTTTTTGCTAAACCGATTGCTTCTGTTACCGCTTGTTCAGTAGGATCAAAATAATCAAATACTTCTTTTCCAATCAGTAAGTTAGTCTCTAGTGCTTGTGCTCCAGTAATTAACGAAACTGCTTCTTGCTTTTGTCCTTGCCAAGACCATGCACCCAATATATCTTGTGAGTCTGCACCTGGTCCGACGATCGCCACTTTCTCTTGGCTCCGAAAAGGCAAAATGGCTTCATTTTTTAGTAGAACTATTGATTTTCTTGCAATTTCTTTTGCTTTTTCACGATGTGTTTGGCTTAAAACAAGCGCTTTCTCTTTTGCTTCATCTGCTCCTCGATAAGGATTCTCAAACAATCCTAGATCATTTTTCAATTGTAATATCCGCAGTACTGCCTCGTCGATCAATTCTTCTGAGATAGTTCCTTCATCTATCAGTTCTTCCAAATATTCTGGGTAGCATGTGGTCATCATCTCAATATCCACTCCAGCTTTAATCGCTAGTTCAGCCGCTTGTTTCTTGTCTTTTGCCACACCATGTGGAATCAGCTCTTGAATCGCTCCCCAATCAGAAATAACCACTCCATTAAAGCCAAACTCTTCCCGTAATATTTCTCTAAATAGCCATTTATTTCCTGTAGCTGGGATGCCATCAACTGTATTGAAAGACGTCATTACCAATTTTGCTCCAGCTGCTAGTCCAGCTTGATACCCTGGTAGATATTGCTCACGTAATTGTCTTTCAGACATATCTACTGTATTGTAATCTCTACCACCTAATGCCCCACCGTAGGCTGCAAAATGTTTGACACAGGCTGCAATCCGTTCTGTATCTTCTTTCAAATTCGTTCCCTGATATCCTTTGATCATTGCTGCAGCAAGCTTTCCGTTTAAATAAGCATCTTCTCCTGTCGATTCCATGACTCTACCCCATCTAGGATCACGGACTAAGTCGATCATTGGAGAAAAAGTGACATGTAACCCCGAAACTGCAGCTTCTTTTGCAGAAATCTCCGCCATTTCTTCTATTGCTTGTTCATCCCAAGTACTCCCTAAAGCGAGAGGAATCGGGAATATCGTCCGAAATCCATGGATGATGTCGGCCATTAAAAGCGTTGGAATATGCAGACGATGATTCTCCATATACGTTTTTTGTACTCTTATCGCTTCCTTTGCACCCGAAATCCCTAATGTCGTCCCTGCTGTATCAATTGTTGCTTGATTTAACCCCATTTCGGTCATTGGACCAGTTTTTTCTTCCGCTTTATCAGAGTAAAATGCCGCAGCTAGTTGTAATAATTGATTGATTTTTTCTTTGATTGTCATTTGTTCGATCAATGTAATAAGTTGTTTGTCTTTCATGCTGTCACCTTTCTCTATCTGAATAAATGAATTCCTTCATTTAATAAAAATTTCTGCTACTAATGGAAAATGATCGGCAGGATATCTGCAATTCCATGAATCGGTTAAAACCGCTGTTTTTTTTATGAAAATATCCTTTGTATATATATAATCTAATTCTTCTAAATCTTGCCATTGTCGCTCATAATCAAAATCTTGAAATGTGCCAAAGGGTCCATAATGGACAGAATGATCGTCACGTTTTACCTCTAAAAAATCAACAAGTAAATGATGTGTAGCTTCAGTATGTTCCGCATTGAAATCTCCTAAAATGATCGTTGGATAGTGTTCGATTTTTGGGGCTAATTCTGTTAAAACAATCTGTAGCCCTTCGACTCTCGCTTTTGCAGACAAATGGTCCAAATGGATATTGATCATCAGAAAAATTTTTTCCGAATGCTTTTCTTTAAAAATCCCCCACAGAGCAATACGTGGACAGCCTGCTTCTGGGTGGATACTCCTTTTTTCAGGTGTCTCCGATAACCAGAAAAAGCCGGAATCAATCATCGTAAATGTTTCTTTTTTATAAAAAATGCCTAATCCCTCACCTTGTCCATCACCCTCTCGCTCAGCTACTAGAACATCATATGCAACTAGCTGTTGGAGATCTCTTATCTGATTCGGACGTACTTCTTGGACTCCAAATAAATCCCAATCATGGTATTGGATCATATCAATGACATGTTCTTTTCGATAGAACCAAGACCATTGTTTATCATAATCAGTATCAACGCGTACGTTATAAGTTGCTATTTTCATGCCTGACCCCCTGCAATATCTTCTGTACTCTTGCTTTTTCTCGTGCTAACTGCCGCTCACCCCCACCGTCATGTCCCTTATTCCAATAGACATATAATTGTTTCACTGCATCGATTCGTCGATAGGTGGGTAAAAAATCATGCATCGGGCAAATTGGATCATGACTACCAACAGAAATAAAAACCTGATTGTGGATACGTTGAACAAAGTTTTTTGTATCAAAATACGGTATGACTGATTCAACTGTTTTTTTATATTCAGGATATTTTTGCAAATAATTATGGATTACTTGATAAGAACCTGTTCCCGTTTCGATTCGATGATCAAGATTTGAATGACTTGGTACATCTGCAAAAGTAGCTAGAATTGGAATATTGCTTAAACTATTTACCATCAAAACCACGCCGCCCCCTTGCGAACCACCACGAAGAAAAAGTTGATCCGTAGCGATATCTGACAAAACTTGCGTGAGAGCCAAAGCTCGTAAATGATCCGAAATCAATCGTCTTTGATACCAATCTTCTTTAGCCAAAAATCCTCTTCCAAGAGGTGCTTCATGCCACACTGTCTGGTAAGGAGCATTGTCTGGTGTCTTTCCTCCTTGTCCGCGATTGTCGATTACAAAACAAGCACACCCGATCTCAGTCCATTGACTAAATGACGTAGCCATTGTAAAAGGTTCCACATGATTCATATAACCCAAGCAATCTAATACTAAAGGAAATGGACCTTGACCAATTGGTAGAAATAAATACCCTGTCACTGTTTCGGCAAATAAACTTTGAAACTTGATTTGATCCACACGATATGTTTTACTGCTACGTATTGTTTTTTGTTCGACTGCTAGAGGAATCTCCGATAATTCTTTCTGGGTCTTTTCCCAGAATGCGAATAAATTAGCCATTCACCCCACCTAATACTTTCTGAAAGAATACTACTTGTAAGTAGGCACTTGATCCTATTCCCAGAGAAAGATAGAAAAAAAGATTGATTTGGTTCAACAAAACAAGTACCACTACCGGTATCACCAATAACACAATTGCATTCGCACTACTACTCAATACTACACAGAAGCTTTCTTTGATTGTGGACCGTAGATCCCATGTAAACATGCTATACAGAATTAGACATACATTGATGAAAAGAGTTGCTCCACTAAATAAAACCACCGCCAAAAAGCCAAAACTGACAGATAACCTAAACAAACTTACCAATACGATGCCGACTGTTGTTCCACATCCTGCCAAAAAGAATGTAAGTGCCAATCCTCTTAAGATATTCTTTCGGAATTCTTGGATGAACGTTGAAAAAACTGCTAACTCTTTTTCTTCATATAATGCAAAACTCGTACGATATAACGCAATGAAGCCTGCCCCGCTAAAAATCACTGTACAGCAGCTGAGAAGAAATAAAAAATTGATTAACAAGATGTTCGTCACAAACGAAAAGGTTCGATAATACCAGCCTTCATAAGCAAAAATTTTATTCATAGTAAAGGAGAAGAACGGACAGGGATGAGCTTAATCCGCTCTTCTCTCCTCCCTTCGGTTAGTTCAATTTTTCTTTATTTTCAGCCATCTTCTCTGATTTTATTTTTTCAATTGCTTCCCATTTATTCGATTTTAGAAAGTCTTTATATTCAGCTAACGTTTTATCAAAGCTAGACTCATCTTTGGCACGGATCAATGAAATGACTGTTGTGTTCAATTTTGTTTCAATTGCTTCATTTGAACGAGCTTCTGGTGTTCCAGCATCTGGATTGATATTTTCAATAATGAAATGTGGTTTCAACTTTCCTTTACCCCATTCCTGCATTTGTGTAAGCGCGCTATTCGTTGTGACTTTAAGACTATTGACACGATCATTATTGAAATATAAGAACCGACTAATACCATATTTTTTGTTGTACGCATCATTATCTGTTTCTTCCATTTTTTTGATTTCTGGCAAATAATCGATTTTCCCTTGATCGTTATATTGGTACGTTACTCCCTCTACACCATATTTAGTTAGAATCTGTCCGGGTTCATCAATGAGATACGTAAATAGTTGCGTTACTTTTGCAGGATCTTTCGCATCTTTCGTAATATAGTTACTTAGCCAGCCTGAAATCCCCGTTTGGTTCAACGTCGGCTCACGCCCAGATGTACTACTTGGACCATCAATTGCAATATAACGCGTTTTTGAATTTTTCATAAATTCATTGAAATTCCCACCCTGTCCACTTGTTCCTGCCACTAACATTGTTGCATAACTTCCTTGCTTCACTTTCTCATCAAAGGTCGCTCCATCATCAGTGAAGCTATCATCACTAATATTTCCATCACGGTAGACTTTATTCAGTGTCTTTAACCATTCGATATACTCACCATCTAAGTTCCGATCATAGTAGTTGCCATCTTCGTCCTCAAGAGGTACACCTAAAAAGTCTTGTAACTTATCTAAAAATGGACCTGCACCGTCTCCGACTGTAGTAAAACCTGCTGGGGTCAATTCTGGATACTTTTCTTTGATTTGATTCATTACCTTTTCAAAATTTTCTGGAGTGGATACATCTGGTTTCCCTAAGGAATTATATACATCCTCTCGAATAACAAAATTATCATTAACAGGTATATTACCGCTTTCATAATCGGCTTCAGTATTCGAATAATTAGGATAACCATAAGTATTGCCATCTTCTAATGCATACCATTTAAAGGTATCTTGATTCACTACTTTCAGTAAGTACGGGTCATATTTTTTTGCTAGATCGTTTAATGAGTATGACCAAGAATTCGCTTTCAATGCAGCTTGTCCCGCCTTTTCAGTCAATGTTACGATGTCTGGCATATCACCACTTGAGATCATTGCATTTAATTTCGAATCATCCCCAGAGACAAATTCAATATCAATGTTCAAATCTTTTTTGATTTGAGCAGTCGTTACATCTTTTCCAAAAGGCAGAGATGTCCAATCTGAATTGATATACCATTTAATTTTTGTTGTTTCTTCTTTTTTATCCAATTTCCAAGCAGGGGTATTTTCATCAAGTGTATAACGATCACTGATTGAAAAATCTTCGCCAGCTTCCTTATCATTCCCGCCACAAGCTGCTAAGCTGAATAATGCCGTTGCTACCAATATGCCACCTATCATTCTTTTCATATGTTCTCCTACTTTCTTTTATTCTTTTACCGCGCCAGCCATCATGCCGCCGATAAAGTGTTTTTGTAATAAAGGGTAAATGACCAAAATCGGGATCGTAGTAATGACAATAGTCGCTAATTGAACGCCCCGAGTTGTTGCTTGGACGACAACATCCGTACTTCCGCTTTCCGTCATCGTGCTTAGATTTGACTGAACAATGATTTCATAGATTTTCATTTGCAGAGGATAAAGATACTCTTTCGTAATGTATAATTTAGTTGTCATAAAATCGTTCCATTGGCCAACACCATTGAACAAAATAATTGTCGCCAAAGCCGGTTTCGTTAATGGTAAAAATATTTTGTAGAATATTTGAAATTCACTAGCTCCATCAATTTTGGCTGATTCTTCTAATGAAGGTGGGATTTCTCGGAAAAAGTTCATTAAGATCACCACATCGTAATAGCTGAATAAAGCAGGAATAATATAGACCCAAAAAGAATCCAGTAAACCAAGTGATTTGATCAATAAATAAGTAGGGATCATTCCACCTCCAAAATACATAGTGATTACACCCATCGTTGTATAGATGTTCCGTCCTAAAAGACGTGATTTACTTAAACCATAAGCCACTACTGCGCAAAACAAGGTATGTGTAGCTGCGCCAATGACTGTCTTTAAAACGGATATCAGGAAAGCTCTTGGGATACTACTATCTGAAAGTACCTTTCGATAATTTTCGATCGTAAATCCTTTGGGCCATAGAACTAGTCCTTCACTTGCCAAACCTGAACTAGAAGAAACCGAAGAAACAAGAATATTCCAGATGGGCACAATAATCAATAATGAAAATAGCACCAAGATCAATGTGTTAAAAACATAGAACCATTTATTTTCCTGTGTTTTTCTTCTTATCAATAGTTAACTCCCTCCTTATAAAATGACTGATCTGCCATTATTCATTTTTCTTGTCATTCGATCAGTGAGGATCAACAATATAATCGAGATAACAGATATTCCTAAACCAACTGCTGTTGCGTAAGAAAAATTTCCTTGAGTCAACCCCATACGATAGACAAAGGAGTTGATTACTTCTGATTTATTTTGATTTTGAGCATTCATCAATACGAGTGTTTGATCTAAGTTCGACCCCAGTAAACCACTGACATTCAAAATCAGATTCAAAGAGATTATGGGTGTCAATAAAGGAAGAGTGATGGTTCGAATTTGTGTAAGTTTTGAAGCCCCGTCGATTCTAGCTGCTTCATAAAAAGTTGGATCAATCCGTGACATTCCCGCTAAGTACAAAATTGTTCCCCATCCAACTTCCTTCCAAATATCTGAAAGTACAGCGATCCACCAATATTTATCAGGGTCAAGTAAATGATTGACTCCTTGATCCATCAATCCCAAAGCCATCAGTACCTGATTGATAAAACCGTTAGTGGAAAGCCAGGAGATCATCATACCTCCCAATACGATCCAAGAAAAAAAGTGAGGAATGTAAGAAACCGTTTGGATAACTTTTTTCAGCCGTCCGTCTTGCATTTCAAAAATCATTATTGCTAAAATGATAGGAATAGCAAACCCAAGTAATAATTTCATTAAACTAATTGCCAGTGTGTTACGAACAGCTTCCCAGAAAAAACTATCTTCCATAATGATTTTAAAGTTATCCAGACCGACCCAAGGAGCCGATGACATCGTATCAACGATCGTATAATTCTTAAAAGCAATAATGATGCCATAAATCGGAATATAGTTAAAGACAATCATAAATGCTACACCTGGAAGTACCATCCAATGTAGTTGCCGCTGGTCATAAAACTTTTTAAGTTTCTTCATACACGTTTTCCTTTCTTTTTAGTGAAACGTTTCTACAAAAATGATTATAAGCTTTTGCCTTTTGTTTGTAAACCCTTACAAAAAGGTTTTTTGCTTAAATAACGGCAAATTAAAAGGATTATATCTTAATTTATTTTTATATAAATTATTGTAATTTTTACTGAAAGTTGACGATTATTCGCTTATTTAAAGATAACTATCGAAACGTTTCACTTACAAAAGTAGAAAAAAGACGCCTTTTTTATAATTTAAATAACTACAAAAAAAGTGTCTTTTTACTTTACGGTTCCATCGATTTTTTTGAACAGTTCAGTCGATCTTTATTGAAAATAAACATACTTTAGCCAATTGTCAATTGCCTGGTCTGCTTTGCTGACACGAGAACCGCGAATGGCTAAGCCTGTTTTGATTATTGCTTCAGGACATGCTTGACGGAGTTGATCCAGACTATGGCCGAATGAAGAACCTTCATGTGTACAAAAAGGATAGATTATCTTCTTCTTGGTTGACGTAGTAGCTAAGAAACTCGCGACTGCTTGCGGATAACAGCCCCACCAATTCGGATAGCCTAAAAATATGATGGATTCTGTGAGAATACCAGATGGGATTGCTTGGATGTGAGGCAATATGCTTTTTTCTTTTTCTAGTTTTGCCTTTGCTACTGCCTCTGGATAGCTACTTGGGTAAGGATCGATCGTTTCTACTCCATAGATTTGCCCATTCACTTTTAGTGCGATTTTCTCAGCTACTATCTGGGTGTTCCCTTTAGTAAGCAACTGATAGGTACCATTGATCAAGTTCTCTTCTGCTCTTGAAAAATAAACGATAGCGGCCATTCTTCCACCTTCTCTCGTTTTTCATTCTACTGGTGGAAACTAAAAATGTATAATACCTAGCTATCGAAATATACATGCTTACTAAGCATAGATGTGAGTATTTTTCAATTTGAAAACGCAGTACTGAAACGGTGGATCAATTCCTTTACAACTGGCGAAAGGGAGCGTTTCCTTTTCCATACAAGTACGCAATTTGTTTCAATCGTTGGTGACAAAGGCAGAAATTTTAACGTATCTACCTTACGGCCAGTGATGGCACCTTCGATCACAAATGCTGAACCAACATTATTTTCAACTAATGAGAAGATGTTGAAAATCAAATTAAACGTACCGATGATCGTTAAATCTGTTACATCTTTTTCCATAAAGCGACTTAATAAGTCTTGAACTTCCGGTCTCTTGGAAATGAGTAATGGTACGCCTTGTAGTTCATCTTTTGTGAGTTCTTCTTTTTGCGCTAAAAAAGAATCTGTTGAAACTAAAAGACCCCATTTTTCTTTTCTTGGCAAAACAATCGTTTCATATTTTTCTGTTGAAACCGGCTCAAGAAAAATCGCTAAATCCAATAATCCCTTATCTAAACGATCAGTTATCTCATCCCCAGTTCCACTATACAGATCGAAATGGACTTCGGGATAGTCGCTGAGAAGTTCTTCTAGCATCATAGCTAAAGTATCCGAATTATCTGCTTCAACGCACCCAATCGAGAAATGACCACTGAATAATTGATGTTTCCGATTTTTGAATTCGCGCTGTGTCTGTTCTGTCAAATCCAATATTTCTTCTGCACGATCCTTTAAAAAGCGCCCCGCCTCAGTTAAGACCATCTTGCGTTTTTCACGAATAAATAATTCTGTTCCTAATTCTTCTTCTAGTTCTCGTAATTGCCGACTCAATGTTGGCTGCGTGAGATGCAGAACTTCCGCTGCTTGCGAAATTGTTTCCTCCTGCGCAATCGTATAAAAATATTTCAATAAACGAATTTCCATTTGTCCCCTCCATGACTCATTTTCTCTCTTATTGTCCTCGTTTAAGCCTACTAATTAGAGTATACTCTAAGTCAATGTTTTTTGCGTCATCACATAGTAACTTACACTGAATTTTCCACTATTTTTTTCATTGTTGTCCCTAAAAAAAGACAAATTATGGTTGACTTACCCTATCTTACAAGAATATAGTAATAACAATTATTTATTTGAAAGGAGAAAAACAATTTGAATGGTAACCTTAATCAACGTACAGCCATTACTGATACTCTACCTACAGTTTTCGGCTACATTGGAATCGGTATTGCTTTTGGTATCGTCGGAAAGGCAGCGGGTTTTTCACCTTTTGTCGTAACCCTCATGTCTTTGCTGATCTACGCAGGGTCTGCACAATTCATTACTGTCACCATGCTAGTTTCTCACAGCCCGATCCTGTCGATTATTTTTTCAACTTTTTTAGTAAATGCGCGCATGATCTTGATGAGTATGACTTTGGCGCCTTTCTTTAAAAAAGAATCACTTGCTAAAAATCTGTTTCTTGGTACTTTGTTAACAGACGAAAGTTTTGCTTTAGGAATGAATAAATTGAATCATACAGGTGGAAAATTGAATTTTTCATGGATGAATACTGCAAACTGGATAGCATATCTCACTTGGGTAATCTCTACATTTGTCGGTTCAGTCATTGGTAATCTGATTACTGATCCAAATAAATATGGACTAGACTTTGCAATCGTTGCGATGTTTATTGGCCTACTCTATCTACAAGTCATCAGTGACCGTTCCCTTCATCGCTTACTGCAATTATTAGTTATTTTGTTTACATTGATTCTCGTTTATCTTGGTTTGATCGTTATTCCAAGTAATTTATTGATAGTAATTGTGACCTTACTTGGTTGCGGATTTGGAGTGATAATTAAACATGCCTTCTTTTGATTTTACATTACTGACGATTGTCGGCTGTGGAATTGCTACTTGGTTATCAAGAGCTGTTCCTTTTGCCTTATTAAAAAAATTTGACTTACCTGCTCCATTGTTGGAATATTTGGGTTTTGTTCCTATTGTGATCATGTCTGCATTATGGTTCAATAGTCTCTTTATCCAAGATTTAGGTCATTTACCTCAAATAAATATGGAAAATCTACTTGCTTCTGTCCCTACGATCCTCGCTGCGATACTTTCTAAAAGCCTGCTCGTAATCGTGATCATCGGGATCATTTCGCTTGCAATCATTCGACTATATGTTTGAGTCACCGATTATACGGACTTCTAGATAGCTAAACTCGAGGTAAGATAAGTTGATTTGCTTAAAAAAAGTTGAGCAAAAAAAATAGTGATGCAAAGCTAGTTTTCAAAAAATAGACTGGATCATCTTATACGAAGTGTAAACTCGTTTAGATGATCCGGCTTTTCATTGAATTGGCTTGATCAACTTTTTCAATCTATTTGAATCGACTGTACATCGGCGTTGCTGTTTCTTCAAGAACTGCATTCAATGCTTCAATTTTTTTCCGTCCTTCAGCTTTCATCCAATTTATGGCTGCTGCTTCTCCTTGCGTGACAAAGACTTTGACCCCTTCGCTCCAAGTCGCTCTTCCACACAGTACACCATTGAATAAGGACCCCGCTTCTTTTGCAAAATGGAGCGTTTCATAAAATCGTTCGGTTGTCACACCAGCACTCAAAAAAACAAATGGTAATGACGTACTTTGCGATTGCTCCCTAAAATACTGCTGTGCTTCGTCTTTTGTGTAAGCAAAATCTCGATGTCCAAATCCCTCTACATAAGACAGATTGACTGGCACTTCTACCTTTAGAACATCCACTTTAAAACCAGGTTCTGAAAATTTTTCCATCATCCTGATTACTTTATGGGGATTCTTTCGAGCGTATTCTTTTGATTGATTATCCTCACTCGTTTCATCATACGACAATAATTCTAGAAAAAAGGGCAGCTGTTCTGTTTGGCACTCGGACCCGATCCTTTCAACAAATGCCTGTTTTTTCTCATTGGCTTCTGGTGAGCCATCTATATCATAGTAAAGTAGAAATTTACACGCATCCGCACCAGCCGCTTTTAGCCTTTTTGCAGACCATGTTGGTAAAAGATCAGGCATCCTTTCTGATTTATCCGAATCATAGCCTGTTTTTTCATACGCAAGAAGCAAACCAGTACTTTTTTCTTTATTCATCGCTGCAGGTAGCCCATATTCAGGGTCCAATAAAATAGCAGAAACGTCCTTTGTCAATTGTGATGAGACAATCGATTTAAATACTGCAACTTCATCCTCACTTGCCGGCTCCCCTTTTATCTCGGCAATCATCTTTTTTAATGCACCTCGTTGGTCAATTGCTAAAGCAGAAAAAATAGATTCTTTATTACATAGTTTCTCTAATCGTTTTCTTTTTTCATGCACCAAGTCCATCACTTTCTCCCCATTGAATTTTGATATTTACTCTTTGTTTGTCGAAATGATTTAGATGTTGACTACTCGAATTTCGACTGACTTCTTGCCTTCATTGTGTCCGTATCCTGAACAAATTTGACCAGAAAGTATGTATCTACCTTGATAGTTCATGTGTGTACCAGTTGTCTTGTATTGTAGTCTATCTTTCTAATCATCATATTCTCCTTCTTGCCACTTCTTCAAAAAACATTCAAAAAAGTCAGGTTTGAACTGATGTTGGTTGACTGTTTCGCACTGGCTGATTTTGTTGATAAGTTGGCGGTTAGTTTCAGTTTCTTGGTATTTTGCTTGGATAAAGGCTTCGATGATATCACAGATCAGTAATTCACCAGTGATCTTCCCACCAAATCCAAGTACATTTGCATTTAATCGTTCTCTTGCAAATAACGCACTTGTCATATCTCGCACCAATGCACCTCTGACCCCTGGGACCTTATTCACTGCATTTGTTATCCCAACACCTGTACCGCACAAACAGATACCAAAATCCGCTTTTCCTTGTGCTACTACCTCCCCGATCTTTTTCCCATAGATTGGATAATGTGTCCGCGTAAATCCGTATGTGCCCACATCGGTTACTTCATGCCCTTTTGTTTTCAAAAAATCTGCGATTGCTATTTTTGTATCTGTCACAATATGATCACAACCTATAACGATTTTCATGATTCGATCCTTTCCGGTTATCCCATTTCATTTAACATGTCTACTCGTATCTGATGTCGACCGCCTCTGTATGGAGCATTCAAAAATGCGTTCGCAATGGCCAGAGCCAATTCTTGACCAACGATATTTGTACCTAAAGTGATCAAGCGTGCATCATTATGCTCTCTAGTCATGTAAGCACTTCGTTCATCTGATACTTCGGCCGCAATCATCCCTTTTACTTTAGCCGCTACCATAAAACTCCCCACACCAAATCCATCGATCACGATTCCCAGACTATTTTTATCCCTCTTCAAACTTTTTACGACAGCTAATGTCACATCTACAAAATCTCCAGAGGATATGCTCTTATCTTCTATTTCAACACCAGATTGGGTAAGCTTCATCTTCAACCATTCTTTTAAGACCATTCCCTCGCTATCTGAACCAATCACTACTTTCATCAATTTCCTCTCTTTCTATTTCGTTATCCCTCTAATTTTTTCTCTTCACTTATTTTTTTATACCAATAAGCGCTTTTCTTTGGAAAGCGTTGCTGTGTGTCAAAATCTACATAAAACAGTCCATATCGCTTTGTATAGCCATTGGTCCAAGAAAATAGATCAAACAATGACCAAACGAAATAACCTTTGATTTTTACTCCCTGATCCATGGCTCTTAAAATTGCAGAAAGGTGGACCTTGATATAAGCAATTCGATCATCATCTGTCACTGTTCCATTGATTAAAGTATCCTTATTTCCCAACCCATTTTCAGTCACATAGATTTTTTTATAATTGGAGTAATTTTTTTTGATGTACACCAACATCTCCTCCAAACCTTGGGGGAAAATCGGCCAGTCCCAATCTGTGGTTGGTATATTGGGATTGGTGACTCTCTCTCCTATACCAGATAGCGCGAAGACACTACTTCCTTTTTTTCCAGTGCCATTATGTTGGATTTTCGACTCCCCATCATAGCTTTTTAAAAAATGACTTGCATAGTAGTTGACTCCTAAAAAATCAATCAGTCCTGCTGCTTCTTCTAAATCCGCTAGGTCTTTTTCCGTTATGAAAAGTTCTGCACCATTTTTTTGAAGGATACTATGGATGACCCGGATCGTTTCTTCCGAATACTTGCCTTTAAATGTACCATCCAATAAAAATTGATTGGCTAGGACGTGTTCCCTTTCGGCTGCTTCCTTATCTTCTTTGCTAGTTGTGAGACTGTATTTTGATTCTAAAATATGAACAATACCGATTTCTCCTTTTGGATACCCATTCTTATAGATTTTCACCACTCTTGCATGAGCGACCATCATGTTGTGCATTGCTTGAACTGCTTTTCCTACCTGATATTTGAGATTTGGCGGGAAATGGCCAATGATATATTGACCTGCAACGACAGACCATGGTTCATTGATCGTGATCCAGTGGGTTACTTTATCGCCATATTCTGTAAAACAAAATGACGCAAAAGCAACATAATCATCAATCATCTCTGAAGAAAGCCAATCCCCTTTTTCAAACTGTTTTTTAGGTGTATCAAAATGATGCAAAGTCACGAATGGAACGATTCCATTTTTTATGCAAGCATCGAGCACTTGATGATAAAACAGCACACCGCTAGGATCGATTTCCCCCGATCCTGTTGGGAAAATCCTCGACCAAGCAATGGAGATCCGAATCCCATTGATCCCAAATTGTTGACTTAAACGGAGATCATTCTCATATTGATGGTAAAAATCACTTGCGGCACTTGGATCGTAGCTGCCACTTTCTTTTAAATAGTTATCCCAATAGTTTTCGCCTCTATTGCCTTCATCGATTCCACCTTCTGCCTGATAGGCGGCTGTTGCTGCACCAAAAACAAAGTCTTCCGAGAATTTATGCATTGTTGCTCCCTTCCTCAATCTGTTTGAATACAAAACCAACAGCTTCTATGGGAGATTTTGCCAAATTGATATATTCTAATCCTGTAGTCGATACTGTGTGTACTTTATGATTGGCGGCATCACCTCGCAATTCATCAAGCATCGCAGCCATTTGCGGTGCTAAAATAATCAAATCGAATGCATCGATCTGATCTTTGTGTTGTCCATAAGCCATCGCAGTCCCATGTACAGTGATATTTGTTTCTTTCGCTCCTTTATTGATTGCATTCGCCAACATTGAACTTGTTGCTCCGTTTGCACATAAGACCAATACATTTGTTTTAGAGTGGCGGTCTTTAACAGATTCTATAGCAAAATTTTTATCCTCCAGAATTGTTGTTGATTGTTCTTCCTCATTATTTGCGGTCTCTTTTGCGAGCAACTCGCTGTCATATGCTTTAAAAAAAGGAAAATAAAGAATAAAGTCAACTGCTAACAATACAAACATCAACCCAATCGCTAAGCCGGCAAAACCTGTGCCTAAGATCAACCCAATCGGGCCTGGTGTCGTCCAAGGGAGATTGTAAATGAAACTATTCATCCCTAACACTTCAACAAAAAATTTAAAAATCCAGACGTTCGCTATAGGTGCCAAAATAAATGGCAGAAAAAAGATGGGATTCAATACAAGAGGAGCACCAAACAGTATCGGTTCATTGACTCCGAATAATACTGGCACTGCTGAGGCTCGTCCCATCGTCTTCAACTGTTTTGATTTAGCAAGAAAAGCAAACATGAGAGTGATCACAAGCGTTGCTCCTGTACCTCCCAATGTAGCCACAAAGTATTGCAAGCCCTGTGATAAGATCTTTGGCGCATGTTCGCCATTTTGGTAGAATTGAAAATTCATTTCCACGTTTGTTATGTAAATTGCTGCTACAGCAGGTTCTACAATTGACGGCCCATGGATGCCAATGAACCAGAAGAATGCCATTGCTCCAAAAATGAGGCCCAAACCTAAATAGCCATCTGCAGCTGTAAAAATCGGCTGGAAAACCTCAATTAACTTTTCTGAAAAACCTAGTCCAACATATTGACGAAATCCTAAATCAAACACCCAGAAAAATACGGTGGTCAGAGTGATTGGGATCAAGTCCTTGAATGTTTGCGAAATATTCCCAGGTACTTCTTCCGGCATCTTTACTTTAAGATTCTTCACTACACAAAAGCGATAGATGATAGGAACGACAAATCCAACAATAAAAGCAGTCATCAGTCCTTTGGTACCCATATAATCAGAGGCAAAGCCACCATCTAACGGGGCGACCCCAATGATCATGAATCCGATAAATGCAGCTGTCATAGTGGAAGTACTATTGATTTGATTCATTTTAGGTAATTTTGAATTGAAATTTTCCGTCAAACTTTTAGTTACTGTAGCAGACATCAGGATACCAAGAATACCCATCGATCCGTTATAGGCCTTCATTAAAATCGTTTCGATACCAGAGTCCCAATAAATATCAAATGCATTCGGGACATAAGCAACTAGCAAAAAGAAACTTGAAAAAAGGATGACTGGGATCAAGCTGATAAATCCATCTCTAATAGCTCTTAGATACGAGTTATTCGAAATTTTCTCAAAAAGCGGTTTCATTTTTTCAATGCGATCGATCATAGCTTTCATAGTAGCAACTCCTCTACGCTTTCTTATAAATATTAAATAGATGCTGTAGGATATCTTTCAAAAGCAACGTAGTCATCAAATGGTCTTGCGCATGAACCATGATGAATCCCAACTCAACAGATTCACCGCTTGCTTCTATGGCTAACATT
The DNA here is from genome assembly GCF_002277935.1 of Enterococcus durans. NCBI lineage: Bacteria > Bacillati > Bacillota > Bacilli > Lactobacillales > Enterococcaceae > Enterococcus > Enterococcus durans. Next base: position 45,397 of record NZ_CP022930.1, read on the forward strand.
TTTGTTTGAGAGCTATGTGCTTCCATTAAACTTTCATTTGCTTCTGTAACTAACATCTCAGCTTTTTCAAAATTTTGTTTTTCTGCTTCTACTAGAGCGCTAAGTAATTTTGATCTTGCCTCACCCGCAAAAGCGACTACTTCAAAACCAATCATCGCCACAGTTTCTTTGTCCATCTTTCTTCCTCCAATTCTATTTTTATAAAAACAAAAATCAACTAAAAATGTTCGTATATGTTTGATTTTGTTCTTACCGAACAAAGCATAAACGAGAATATTCGTAGTGTCAATAGATTTTTTTCGATAAAAAGAAATGAATTGACATCCCAATGTTATTGTTTTATGTTTATTTCAAACAATAAAAATTTAAAAATATTCTATTTTTAGGGAGCCAAGCATGATAAAAGAAGAGCGACAAAACTATCTGTTGGAACAATTAACTAAAAAAGGCATCGTCCGAGTAACTGATGTAGTCCAAGAATTGAAAGTAACTGATATGACGATCCGCAGAGACCTCCAAGAATTAGAAGACAGAGGTTTGATCATCCGCGTCCACGGTGGTGCTAAATTGATTGGTACCTCTCCCTCTTTACCAGAGCTAAGTCATCGAGAAAAAAAGGACATCCATTTTGCCGAAAAATCAGAGGTTGCACGCCTGATTGCTGAAAATATCAAGGAAGGAGAAACGGTTTTTTTAGGGCCAGGCACAACAATTGAATTGGTCTACGATCACCTGACGATCGAACAGGCAAAAATCATCACAAACTCCATCCATGTGTTTGATAAATTCAAAAATGATCCTCGATTCGAGATCATCTTGATTGGTGGTTCCTATCGCAACAAAACAGGCGCATTCGTCGGTACCATTGCCAATGATTTTATTTCTAGTATCCATGTCGAAAAAAGTTTTATCGGTGTCAACGGGCTAGATACAACGGCTGCCTATACTTCTAATGAAGATGAAGGAGTAACCCAACGCTATGCTCTGGATAGTGCGAAAGAAAAATATCTTGTAGCAGACCATCATAAATTTGATAAAAAAGACTTTTATGGCTTTTATCCAATTCATAAAGTAGATCATGTAATCACTGATACTGGGATAACAAAAGACAAGAGAAAAGAGTTTAACAAATATGTATCTATCTTGACGAAATAAGTTCAATTATTTGATGTTTTTAGTGTAGTCTTGAATAGTCTATTCTAGCATTTACCTATGTAGGGTGAAAATACAACGCGAAGCATCGCTAGCTAAGCGTTACTCCCTTATTAATTTAATTCCTGATTCTAACCGATCCAAGAGAAACATACGCCAGTTTCTCTGGATTTTCTCTAAAAAAATAGCTGTTAGTCCAACGTATTACGCTTTGGACTAACAGCTATTTTTTTACAAATGTGCCTCTCATTTAGAAACTACAACATCCGTACTCAACGCTTTAAGTTCACCAACAATCGAAGAATGCCCAAGTTCCATAAGCAAGTCTAAGATTATTTTACAATTCTCAATGGCTTGGCCATCCCTGCTATTCCTTTTTAAGGATAAGATATTGTCAAAATATTTTGTTAATAATCGATGGAAAAATTCTTTATAGTCTGAACTAAGTAGGTGTAATTGATAGATCAAGACTTCTGCATAATCAAAATAGCCATGGCGGATAGCTTGAGTAATTACGTTTACTAGCATCGCACAAAATATCTCTCGGCCCTTGTCGTATTCAACATACAAAGGAAAAGATTTGGATAGGTTACGAAATAAAGGAAAATGTTGCTCAAAATCCAAAAACTCAATCGTATTTCCAAAAAACTGGATCTCTCTTAATGTCCAGGTTTCAATTTCCACTAGATAGTTTTGAATCGTTTCGCGATCTTCTTCGATTGTTGCTGAACCATCAAACCTCCCTGTTCGATTAAAATTCTCGATTGCTTGTATACGACATCTTATTTCTGCAAATCGTAACTGATCAATCACTCTAGTTTTATCAGCATATTTTTTTAAAAGTTCATACAAAGATTTTAGATCATGTGTATTAGAATACTTGGATAGTTTATAGATGTAAGCAGAATAATCATTTAAAAGATATCCCTTGTCTATAAACAGAAACTCATCTATATCCATTGACAAACGATCTAATATCTCAATCAAAAGGGTCGTCGCTATACTATGTTTGCCTTTTTCAAATTCTATAGCATACGATTTAGAGATGATGTCCTGATAGATTGCTTTTTGGGAGTATCCTTTACTTATTCGAATTTCTCTGATCTTTGGACCAAAATTCATAGAATTCCTCCGTTCTTATAAGTGGGCTCGTCTAGCTAAATCAAAGATTGCTCCCAATTGTAACACACAGTAGTCAAATTCCTTGATCGTTTGGCTTTTCTATCACTACTCTTCCTTAAAAAACTGGTTTTCTTGCTAAAATTATCAATTGATCTGTGGTCAAAAAATCATTTCATTGAAAGTAGAATAACAATGAATGCTATCCAATCATATGCAACATGGACAAAATAACCAGCCCATATCGAATCACTCTTTAAAGTTGCCACTGTAAAAGGAATCCTTCCTACACCAATGATTAAAAGGCATTGCAACAGATTCCATTGATAAGTCGGTAAATGCAATAATCCGAATATCACAGAAGAAACAAGAATCCCAGCTACTATTGCTTTACTCGTCCCACCAAGTAAGTTTGCCACAATAACTAAGATAACGATTGCCAAAAGTTCTTCTCCTAGTAGCATGGGCAAGGTTTCAATGATGAAGGTCGCGGATAAGTGATCTGTAACTTCATTGGCTGCAGTTGACGCGTGTAAGATATTTTTTACAACAGACGACATTACTAAACTTAAAACAACCGCACAAACATAGCTAACTAGAAAAGTAACTATTCCTTTTTTGGGTTTCTTGAACCCCGCTTTCAAGCCTTCCATTCCAAAAAGACTATATAATCCTATAAATCCTCCAGCTGCTAGTGAAACACTCTCGATGATAGGTACGCCTATTGTTAAGATAGCATACCCGATCGTTAAGCCAAGGATAGCTATAAGAATACCTATTTTGTTCATTTTCTTCGTCATCAATTCTTTCATTTTACATTCTCCTTTCTGTTGCTCTAATTAAACCATATTTTATACCTTTTACTTACTAATTGTAATAGAAACTTTTATTTAGACGAACACCACCCAGCCCTCCTAGTAATAGGAATAAACCTATCCATTTCATCACTGCAGATCGTTTCCTATTTTCTCCTGTTTTAGGCAGTTCCTTTCGAAGCATTTGCACTGTTGAACTACTCGAAGTGGTTTTTATAGTTGAATCAATTGTTTCTTTTTCTATAGAGACATCATTTCCCGTATTTTCTCCTTCAGTCAACGTAGACAAATTGTCCTCTTTTTGTGAAACTTTTGGTGCAGATTCATTACTCTTATGATTCTGAGGTTCCTCTTTTACTTCTGTCCCAGCCTCATCTGCTTTAGCTGAGCTAGATTCTACTAATTTATTGCTTGTTCCACCTTTTCTTTTTTCAGTACTTATTTGAGTAGGTACACTTGTTTTTTCGGAAAACAAAGTACTTGTACTTGAAGATGTATCCTCCACCATATATATCTGCCTTATTATTTGAGGTAGAAGGCACAGATTCGATTACTTCACTTGTTGATTCAATCGTTTCTGATTCTTTCACCAATTCATGATGAATGAGATCCGCTACTTTTTTTGTTTCATTTTAAGCATACCACTGTCTATCAAAGCGCCATTCCTCACCATCCTCAGTATATGCAACCTGCCCATCATTACTAATCACTTCCATTCAATGTATCGTATCCCTCGATTGTCGTTGCCTGTGTTCTCGTGACAAATCCTATTACACCAAAAACCCAAAACAATACTAAACAAACAAGTGATAAGATTTTTTTACTATCCTTCATTGACTACTCCTTCAATCATTCAATTATTTGTCTATTATAGATGGGGAGTTTATCGTATTCTTTTTTAGTCCTATATGTCAGACCTCTTAATGTAAAAGTAAACCATTGTTAACAAAAAAATTCCTAATTGATATCCCATTTTATGTATAGTACTGAATCATCAAACAGTTTCTTAGTTTAATGATCCCCTAAATTTAGTAATGGTCTTTTACAATAACTTGAAAAAACAGATTTCTCTATTTTTGTACATACTAAAAAAGCGATGAACATCTGTCTTACAAGATGTCCTGTCGCTTTTTTAATCGACTCCTTGTCTTTCACTAGGACCAATAAGGATTGTTATGGATAAAAAGATTACTTTGTTGTATCAACGTTGGCTTTGATGATGTTTGATTTTAAATTGTCTGTCTGGTAAAGATAGTATGTTCACCAATCATGTCATTCAATGCAGTTTTCATATGTGCAAGATGTTTAAATCGCAATTCTTCGTAATCGATCTTAGTTTTATCTAAAATTACGTGCTTTTTAAAAATCATGTGGGGTATTTCTAAGATAAATGGGTGCGTGAATGAGTTTGGTAAAAGATTGCTATAAGTCAGTAACAATGACGCAATCGTATGTAAGTCAAAGATTCGATCATCAAATCTAGCTCGATAAACAGCAAATTCATCTCCATTGGCATATTTTGAAAAACAGCTTGCTTGTTTGTTCGTATACACTAAATGGTCTTTTTTGAAAAAAACGACTCCATCTTGTTGAAGTAATGAGATGATGAGATGGATAAATGGTTTGATCTCTCTGCCGTTGATATGACCCCGAAGCTCCCCAATAGCAATAAATAGCTGACTACAACTATCAGCAGTTAGTTGTTCATGCTCAAGCCCCTCAATAAGTGAACGAAATGATTCTATTCTATTTTTGACATGTTCATTCAAAGATACTCTCTCCTTTCTTCGACAAGCCTTACTCCTGAGAATAGTCATCAGAAGCCATGTGAAACTCCAGTGCACGATCCACTAGATATTTTGCGATTAGGTTCATTTCCCGCATAAGGCACCACACTTTTTCTAGCAGAACACATCTCCATACACTTTATTATACCTAAAAAAGTTTCTTTATTTTTTCTTTTTTCTCAAAATGTAGGATTTTACTCCTAAATGAAAGATAACATAGCATACACTATTCGATTCGTCACAATCTTATTTAATCATTTTTGGAAAAATATAGTCAGATTTGTATATACATGTTAGAATATTTAATGGAAGCGTTACAATTATCTATCAAGTATCTGATAAAAAGACTGGAGTGTATAAAATGAATATGAATCCCCACAATATCAAGTTAGTTGCTGTAGATATGGACGGAACATTTGCTAGAAGTGATTATACTTATGACATCCACAGATTTAATGCCATTTTTTCTAGAATGAAAGAGGTCGGCTGTGCATTTGTTGTGGCAAGTGGCAATCAGTATTACCAATTGCGTTCTCTTTTTCCCGATCACCATAACGAGATGAGTTTTGTTGCCGAGAATGGTGCTTTAGTCAAAGATAAAGATACATTTATCTTTTCCGCCGATATCCCTAAAGAATCCATTCAATCTGTACTCGAACTGTGTAAAAACAACCCAGAAATACAAAATGTGATGTGTGGCCGTAACAGCGCTTATTGCGAGCGAGGGACTGTAAGTAAAGAGTTTTTTGAGTTAACCAACATTTATTATCATAAATTGACATGGGTAGATGATTTTTCTCAAGTCGAAGATCAGATTCTAAAATTTGCCCCCACTGTTCCCGTAGAAAAAACAGAGTATTATTGCGACTTATTCCGAGAAAAATTAGCCGGATCACTCGTTCCTACTAGTAGTGGTCATGGATCTGTAGACTTGATTGTCCCAGGTTGCCATAAAGCTGCTGGATTAGAAAAATTAGTGCAACGTTGGGGGATTACACCCGAACAATGTGTTGCCTTTGGTGATGGTGGAAATGATTTAGAGATGCTAGCTTATTGTGGGCGAGGTTATGCCATGGATAATGCTCCAGATGCTGTGAAAGCAGTAGCAGACGAAGTTTGTCCTTCAAACGACCAAGATGGCGTTCTCGTGACCTTAGATCGACTGTTTCCTCTGATGTAAATCACTGGATAGTTAGTATAGTTAGGGTAGTTAGAAGACTTATAAGAAAAAATCATGTTTCAAAAATCACTCTGTTCCATACAAATTCTCAAGTGTTACTATCCGAAAATAATCGTATAAATTAGGAGCTTCTGACTCAAGTCCGATATTTATACGATTATTCGGTGGTTGTTCGCTCTCGCTTTTTTTCATTTATAAACATAATGATACATCCATTCAATTTAGTATCCTCTTCGAACAGCTCCTCACATCTAAAACTGTTGTTATTCAATACAGTAACAGCCATGTATCTTTCTTTGTATTCCTCTTTCTAGCTCTAAGAAATCTAGATCACTGATTCTTACATCTATATTTTTTTGATGTTGATCTGCTCCTCTTTCTTCTCTTCAAAGTTTAAAGATCACCCGTAAATTTTTTGCTTAAAGCGCAGGTTTTCAACAATGATGACTCTAGTTTCTGCTATTCATAGATAGCTATGAAAAAATCGAATAATTTACTTTTATCATTAAGGAACTTTGTGCCTTTCTAAAGGTGCAGGTCGCCAAAGCAATCAAAAAACTTTTCTTATTTAAAGAGCAATCCATCAAGTTTTGCTATTATAAATAAAGAAAGTATTTCTCAGTAAAAAAGATATAAACCTATATTTGAAACACTCTCTGCAAGTGTTTCTTCAATTATTGACTGATGATTCCAGAGAATGATTGGTTATCTGTTGACTCTCCCTTAACAGGAGATAATATTCTGTTAATGAAAGGAGCGGATCAGCATGAATAAAGTGATTGAGGCCAAAGATTTAACAATGACTCTTGGCGGCAGAAAGATCATTGACCATTTATCTTTAGCAGTCTATAAAGGAGAAGTATTCGGTTTATTAGGTCCAAATGGCGCTGGGAAAACAACCACTATTGAAACCATCCTAGGTATCAAGCAACCTGACCACGGTTCTACCCACATACTTGGTCAAGATCCTCGAAAATCTCGTCGAAAATTATTTGAAAAGGTTGGGGTCCAACTTCAATCCTCCAGTTATCAAACGAATATCAAGGTAGGCGAATTGTGTGATGAAATCTCGGGTTTGTATGAACAGCCACGGGATTACTACGAACTGTTACAGCTCTTCAAATTAGAGAAATTTGAGAAGCAGTTCGTTGAAAAACTTTCTGGTGGCGAAAAACAAAAATTATCCATCGTTTTAGCACTGATCCCAGATCCTGAAATCATTTTTTTAGATGAATTGACGGCTGGATTAGATACTGAAGCACGGAGAAGTGTTTGGCAGACGTTACTTCGCCTGAAAGAGACGAATTTAACTATTTTTTTAACCACTCACTATATGGAAGAAGCAGAACTTCTGTGCAACCGCATCTGCCTAATCAAAGCAGGGCAAATCATCGTGGAAGGCACCGTGACACAATTATTGACGGAAAGTGCGCAGAATAATTTGGAAGATGCCTATCTCTGGTATGTAAAGGAGGAAGACCATGACTAAAGTGATTCGTTTAGCGAAGATCGAAGGACGATTAGCCATTCGTTCCATTGACGGTATTCTTTTTGGTATCGCGATGCCTCTTGGCGTGTTACTCTTGACGACCATGATCGCTGGTAACAACCAAGCTGGCAATGCTTCTTATACTTTTTTGGACAGTAGCTTTAGCGCCCTATTAGTTGTCGGTATCTGCGCTACTGCTTTCATGGGCATTCCTTTAACGATCTGTGATTACCGTGATAAAAAGATTTTGAAACACTTTTTTGTCACTCCAGCTTCTCCTGTACACTTGATTGCTGCACAAATGGTCGTTGCTGCTATCACATCTATCATTCAGCTATACTGATCATCTTTGTCTCAATTGTTTTTCTTGACTACCACATGCAAGGAAACTGGGGCATTTTGATCGCCAGTTATTTTTTAGTCATGAGTGCCATGTACAGTTTAGGATTATTAATCGCTAGCTTATGTAAAAATATCAAAATTGCTAATTTAGTATGTAGCGCGGTTTATTTTCCCATGCTTTTTCTATCAGGAGCAGTGATTCCATTTGAACTCTTTCCAGATGGCATACAGAAAGTAGCTACGTTTCTACCATTGACTCAAGGAATAAAATTATTGAAAAGTGTCAGTTTAGGACAATCAGTCGGAAACCCACAATTCATTGTCATTCTATTACTCTGCATCACCATTCTAGGATTTGGTTTAGCCGCTAAATTCTTCCGTTGGGAATAAACACTACTAGGAGGATCATTATGGTACAAGAACACGAAAAAATCGAAGAAAATCTTTATCGCATCGGAATGTTTTCTAAAATGAATCAAATCACGATCAAAACATTACGTTACTACGATGAAGTGGGGCTCTTACACCCCCGCTTCATTGATCCCGATAATGGCTACCGCTATTATACTTCGAGTCAATTAGCCCCACTACATCGCATAATGGCCTTACGAAATATCGGCTATAGTATCGAAGAACTCAAACGTGTACAAGATGGAGAAAGCGAACAGCGTATCTTGCAGCGAAAAAAGCAACAATTATTAGCGGAGATTGCCGAACGGATGACTATACTTTCGCAGATTGAAGGCTACATGCAGCAAGAAGAAACCAATTACCACATGGTAGTCAAGCAGCTTCCTGAAGTGATCGTGGCATCAACACGGACAATCATTCCCAAGCATAATGCGCTTTTTACTATCATGCCTGAGATGGGGATGAGAATGGAAAAAGCGGGCTGTGTCTGTGCGATTCCAGAATACTGTTTTACGATCTACCATGATAATGAATACAAAGAAGAAGCAATCGATGTCGAAATTTGTGAAGCTGTTACGCAAATGAATGAGAGTGCTGATGGACTCACCTTCAAAACGATCACCGAAGTTCCTGAAGCAATCTGCACGATGCATAAAGGACCTTATCAAACACTCCCAAACGCCTACGCTGCTGCTATGCGATTTGCAGAAGCAAATGGGTATGAAATCATCGACGCATTTCGTGAAAATTATATTGATGGTATTTGGAATAAAGAAAGCGAATCCGACTGGTTAACAGAAATCCAAATTCCAGTTAAAAAAGCAACTTTATAAAATTCTCTTCTTCATTATATGAACATTTCTAAACCCATTACCTTGATCACCTTGCCTATAATCTCAAACGAGGAGGCTGGGACAGAAGTGTTCAACTCCGAGAAATAAGAAGAAATTAACGAAAATTGCTTTTCAAATTTTTGTGAATTTCGGCTTATTTAAGAAGGAGTTGCTTCTGCTCCCGCCGTTTATTCGTTTTTAAAGTATGAGACGAAAGTGTTTCTTACTTTTGTCCCACGCTCCTTTATTCATATTTAGAAGGAGAAAAAATGAACCCATCCCATTATATGTCAAACTGATAATTTTTCGCTTCAAAAGTAAAAAATCACGTTTCCTCCATATTCCAAATCTAGATAAATGATGGAAACAAAAGGAACTTCTCTAAGGATAAATCAAAAATCAGCAAACTTTCGCAAAATAATTTTCCTGAGTCTCTGAGAATAAGCGTACTATTTTCCTAAGTTTTTTATGGAGTATGCATTACGGATTCTCAGTTTTTTTCAATTTTTATCTGTAAATTTGAAATTCTTGACCAGTTTGATTCGTACTCACACTCTTTAGATATCCTTTGGCTGCAGTTTTAGCAGGAATGGTTGAAAATCCAGCATAGGTTTCTTTGTATGCTTCAAATGATTCCTCTACGATAGTTGGACTTACACAATTTATCCTAATTCCACGACTGAAATCATTTGCCGCTGATTTTACAAATGATGCTATCCCACCATTTGCCATGGCTCCCGAAGCCCCACCGATTATAGGATCATCTTTTGTCACTCCAGTCGTAAGCGTAATACTCCCGTTGTCTGCTAGATACTTATGCCCAATTAGAACTAAATTTATTTGACCCAATAGTTTACTATCAATAGCTACTCTATTATCTTCCATTGTCATTTGTTCAATTGGAACTACCTTCACTTCACCCGCCACATTTACGATTGCATCTACTTTGCCAATGTTCTCAAACATCTCTTTTATACTTTTCGGTGAAGCAATATCGACTATCACATCCCCCTGGTGTCTACTAGCTGTGATCACATGGTATCCATATTCCTCAAACAGTTTGACAACTTCTTTTCCGATCGTTCCAAAAGCACCAATTACCAATATCTTCATCCAATACCCCACCTTTTTGTCCTTATAGCCAATCGTTTCTACTATTTTCCTCTAAATAAGTAGTATGCTAAAAAAAGCTCGTTGAAGCATAAAAAATTTCAAATAGAGCCGCATTGATACATAAATCAATCGTTGAACCAGAATCAAAAAAATTTATGGTTTTAAAAGAATTTTCCCCACACTTTTACCTGATTCTAGAAACTCATGGGCTTCCTTACCGTTGGCCAAAGAAAAAATCGTTGGTTCACTGATAGTTATCTTCTCTTTTCTGAAATAGTCAAAAAGTCTACTAGATCTTCGATTACGTTCTTCAGAACTTGTTAAATAATCCCACAGATCTCCTGTCAAAATACTCTTTGATTGTGACAATAATTCAACCAGATCCACAGTAGATGGCGTTCCTCCAGCCATTCCAAAGAAGACTACTTTTCCTCTATTTTTAAGTATACTTATACTATCTAGCAAGGTAATCCCGATACCATCGTAAACAGTATCGAATGAAGATAAGTAATCCATCTGCCAATTCGAACTTCTTAAAAAAACTTTTTTTGCTCCTTGTTTCAGCGCAAGTTGTCGTTTTTCATCAGATGAAGTAACGCCATATACATTCAGACCATCTGCAGTTAACATCTGGGATAAAATTTGTCCTACCCCTCCACTTATGCCATGGACAAACACATCACTGCCTCTAGTATCATCACCAAGATCATGTGCTAGAAAATCAGCAGTCAATCCTTGCAAACCAATACTAGCTACTAACTTAGGGGCCATGTCATTCGGGACCTTTATTGCATTTGCTTCTGGGACCGCTACTAAACTTGCATTCGAAAACGGAACGTCCACAAAAAACACCTTATCCCCAAGTTTGAAATCAGCAACAGTTGAACCTAAAGCAATAACTGTCCCAATCCCTTCATAGCCATTGATATAAGGAGAATGCTCTTCTATGTGGTAGTTTCCTTTCCTTCGATAAACATCTGCATAATTTAACCCAATATAATCCATTTCCACTAGCAATTCACTGCTGCTTATCACTGGATCAGGTAATTCTCCATATTTTAGAACGTCAGAATTACCAAATCCATTAAAAAAAAGAGCTTTCATTCGTACATTTCCCCTAACATTTAGATTTGATCATTGCTGATTTTTCAAAGATCCTAACAGATTCGATGCCGAAAAAAGCTATCCAGAAAGAAGCCATTAAACTGTGGAATACTCGATTATTCCTCTAAATTATCTCACAATGGAAAATGAAGAATCGAATGATTTGTTCGTTTACTATTTCTAATCGAGTAAGCTCAGCTAAAGCTTTTTTCTGATTTCATCTAGTTGTGCTAGTTTCCTAGTCATGGAACTACCCTACGCCTAAATGATTTTTTTTACAAGGCTTAAAATAGGTAGACATTATGCTTTATTATTTAAATATAAAATTTTTTGATTTCATGAAATACCCTGTTGCCGCTATTCTTCATTCCTTGTCTCGATTGTCATACTTGTATATTCTTGATAAAATCAAAAGTTTAATTAATCTACTAGCTAAACGGAGCGTTGCTCTATGATAGAAAAAAACTGACAAATAACGCTTGGATTTGTCAGCTTTAGGTACTTCTTACTAATTTCATAGGAATGTTTCTCTGTTTTCTAGTTGGTTTTACTTCTTAGTTTTCTCGTATAAAAGTATATAAGTACATATTGGATAATGAGAGAAAGTATCAGCACACCCGCGATCGTGTACTTACCAGTCATCGTCTCGAAAAAAGAAGAAAAAATAGTAGTACGAGAGACTATTCCAATCACAGCACACGAGAGAATCACCGGTATAAATGGAGCCCAAGTTTTTTTATCTTCTTTATCTTGTCTAAAAAATAGAATGGCTATTATTAAAAGTAGCATCAGTATAACTACGATTCCAAAAATTCCAACTAACTTGACCTGATAAGGTGTTTTGATAAAAATCGATAAGGCCCCACCACCAATTAAAAGTACGATGTATAACAAAGTAGTCATAGCATTGGAAAGCTTTTGTTTCTTTGAATAAACAGTTGTTCCAATGAACCAAAATAAAAGTAATGCAGCCACGAGTGTATAAACTGCTACCACTGCAAAGGTTCCAAAATCAAAGGACCGACTTGGTAGGATCAGATCAATGAAAAGCATGAACATGCTGTATACTCCTAGTGCAACGAACACCAATTTCAATAAGCCTAAAAAACTTACTGGAGCAGTTTTTACTATTTCATCTGCAAATTCCTGTGGTTTTTTCCCAAAATACTCTTCTGCGCTTATACCTTCTTGCTGCGAATCCAAAATGTCTTGTAAAATCTCTAACGCTTTTTCTTCGATAATCCAGTCATTTTTGAACGTACCCTTTGCTCTTAAATAAATGACTAAATCACTGTAATAACTTTCATTCTCAGAGTTTAATTGTTTTTGAAGTTCCCTATTTTTTTGGATCAGTTCATCCGTTTTCACCATTAATCACCCTTTCTCATGCTCCTCTTTTAGCAGTGTCTCTACATTATTTTTAAGTTGAGACCATTCTTCTATAAACAGTTTCTTTTCAATTTGACCTTGTTCAGTAAGGCTGTAATATTTCCGACTAGGTCCATCAGGAGAAGGTACTCTTTGACCTGTAATCAGCCCCTTTTTTTCTAAATTAAGTAACAAAGGATAGATGGTCCCTTTAGGAATTTGATCAAAACCGATTTTTTCTAATTCTAAACTCAATGTATATCCATATAATGCTTCCTGGCTCAGTAGAACAAGAATACAACCAGAAAGAATACCTTTTAGCATTTGTGACGACCTATTACTAAATGACATCTTCTCACCTACCTTATAGCAACTATATTGCTTTACATATTAGTTTGGGATTAGTGTACCCCATCCTCCACTAGATTGCAATGCATACTAGTGATTTACAAAAAATTAAATTTAAAAAATTGAACGGATATAGTTTGACGTCGCTCTTTCTTTCTACTAACGGAGTAAGCAGCTTCCATCTCATATCCTCCATTTATCAGAATATATTTGCCTAAATATATACACATTCAAGACATCCTCAGCTAAAGAAATTCCTTTATTTATGAGATAAATTCGTAGTACAATAATGAAAGAGTTCAAGGTTGAATTACAAATTTTAGCAAATTCTAACTATTTTATTTAGTGATGGCACATTAATAGCCACATGTCTAGGCTATTAGTCCTATTTACGTAGCATACATACAGAAACTTTGGCAGTTTTAAGAGTGCAACATAACAGAAGTATTCGGAGGTGATTTATGAAATCTATAGAGAAAAAAGCAATTATTCGTATACTGATTATAACGATTGTAAATTGTATCATAGTACTATCTGTCCCACTTTCCATGAATTATTATGGTTGGAAAGGGCTGTTACTACCAATGACACTTCTGACACTCCTCACCCTTACCGATAATTTATTAAGGAAATATTTCGATAGTCCTTTCATGAAATAGTACAATAGAAAAATTCTATCTTCATGATTTTTAGGAAAACCTAGCATGGCATACGTAATATAAGGAGCAGAAAAATCGCCTATGAAAAACTTCTCTATAAAATAAAGAGTAAGAAAAAAGAGGCTGAGACAGAGGTGTTTAACTCCGAGAAATAAGCCGAAGGAGTTGCTTCTGCTCCCACCGTTTATTCGTTTTTAAAGAATGAGACAAAAGTGTTTCTTACTTTTGTCCCACGCTCGATGATTTGTTCTTTTTTAGATAGTAAGCTTCCTAACCCAATCGCTTATCTAACTGCTCAATTTTTTGCTTTCGTACATCAGGTGTCTCTCGAAAAATATGACCGAAAAATTTCCGAACATCCCTCCGACTAGCAATTTCATTTTTATAACAATAAAAACAAAAATCTTCTGCTGAATCTTGTATAATTGGCAAGTCTGCTTCATCCGTAGAAATACAATAATCTTCTTGTTCGACAATTTTGCGAATATCAAAATCATTGCTACAAATGATTTGCGCACCAATCATCATACAAGCAGCTAGAGTTGCAATTTCACCTAAGTCTGTTGTTGATTTAACTCGTTCACCTGCTTCAATAGCAGTTAAGCGCATTTGACTAAAAGCATCTTTTACATCTGATAATCGCTCTTGATAAATAGCAAATTCTAATTCCGAAAGAATTATTCTTGGTTCAAACAATTTCCATCGACCTGTTGAGAGAAAAGTTTCAATTTTGCTTTTTATACTGGACAAAATGAGTTCATTCAAAACTTCTTGATGAATATAAATTTCACCATATAACTGATCCATCCATTCAAAAACATCTGCTTTCTGAAATTCTGCGGCGAACATTAGCATATTTGAATCGATGAAAACTTTATTTGTTCGATTAGTCATCAGGGTCCCAATCATCGACAATTTCTTGTCGTTTTTTCCAATATTGTTCTGCTTTCTTTGCGTCAATATGTTTAACCAAATTCGCCGCTGTTTCTAAAGTAAGCTCTTGTTTATTAACTTTCTCATCTACTTCTTGTAAAAAAGCATGAAATTGGACAAAGCTATCTGCTTTATCTAACGCACTAGGAACCAAATCAATCCGTTCTCTTACCTGAATCCATTCAGCTTCTTCTCGTGATTTTAAGTCTGAAGATAATTTATACCCCAACTCAACTAGCCTTCTAGTAACCGCTTGATAAGGCATAGAAGAAAGATCGGCAATTTTAAAGACTAGTCGTTCATCATCTTTTTTGAAATTATTCTTAATATTTTTCAATAGATTACTAGGTAACATCACGACTGCTGCAAAATGATCCGCAGCTCGTTCTTGATCAATTTGCTTCTCGCCTATTGCAATTTCACCCGATTCAAATTGCAAATGCCATAACTCATGTGCCGCACTATAATAACGGACTCTAAGGGGTTGATTTGTGTTAATTGCGATAATATGCTTTCCCTTTAAATGAAGAGCTGCTCCAAAATAACTAGGATCGTCAACACTTTGATACACAAGATAGGCGCGATCGGCCAATATTTGCTCAATATCCCCACCTAAAAAAATCTCTCCCCCAACGTTATCCGCTAAAAACTTTACTGCATAAGCTTCTGCTATAGTCTCAGATAAATCCTTCAATTGCGCATCCATCTATTCAATACACCTACTTTGCTAATAACTGAACAAAATGCTCTGAATCTAATAGCAATTGATCCAATGCTCGTTGCCCATGTTCATTCGATATTTTTCCTCTTAAGGAATAAACGATTGGGTTACTATTTTCCTGATCTGAACTAGCTAACTCACCAATAGAAAGACCTGTGATTTCTGACATGCTAATAATATGAGTAGTTTGCAGTTTTCGAGTGCCGTTAAAAATTTGACTAATTAAAGACTTCGCCACTCCCATTTGCTCCGCTAGCCATGCTTGTGAATGATTGTTTTCATCTAACCAATTTTTGACATTCATAATGGTGTTTTTATCGCTTCTCATGATATTCGCCATCCCTCCATCATTAGTATAGCACTTTTTGTGAACATTCACAAAAAATGAAGTCAAATTGTGAACGATGCTAGTGTCATTTTTTCCTTCATCGTTAACATTTCCATATAAGCCACATATTCATCAAAGATTAAAAAGTTTGGTGGAAGAACAAGATAGGCATAATTCTCCCCTGTCTTGTAATTTGGCATTTCTTTCATGGACTTACTACGAGCCATCATGCGTTCATAGAAGTCCTCCACACACGCAGAAATTTCTTCCTTTTGAGAATATACATGAGGCATTACCGTTGCCAAATCTGCTAGATCCGCATTCTTTGGATCAAGGACAAATAGTTCTGCCTCAGATTTTAGTAGCGCCTGAATAATCGTGAGTAGGAAATAGGTCTTGCCTCCACCGGTGCCGCCAGCGATTAACATATGTGGCAATGAATCGTAGGCCCACACTTGATTTTTCATCAATCGCAAAGCACCGTTTTCCGCCACCACCTCCTCAATCCCAATCCGATTGGCAATCATAATCGTAAAGCAAGGTGTATTCCACATAAGAATCTTTGAGTTCCTTTTCCACCAGCTCGTAATACAGACCACTTTCCAATTTCTTTTCCAACTTCAAGAGCTGATCCTGATATTTTTCGAGTGAGATTTGAAAACGAATGGAAAGTAAACCGTTCTTCATCCTGTAATAAATTTTGGGGAAGTAGCTGATGGTCTCTTTAGTTCTATTACTATTGAGGCTGAGACAGAAGTGTTTAACTCCGAGAAATAAGAAGAAATGAACGAAAATTGCTTTTCAAATTTTTGTGAATTTCGGCTTATTTCCGAAGGCGTTGCTTCTGCTCCCACCGTTTATTCGTTTTTGAAGAATGAGATAAAAGTGTTTCTTACTTTTGTCCCACGCTCGCTTTGGGTCTGCTTCACTTCATACCAATGATTTTCTAGAATCATCCGGGCTAGCTTCTCCCGATGCCACAAACTCCGCCAGTGATCGTGGAAAAAATGAATGTAAAGCAAGAACATGCTTCCTGAAAGTACTAGACTTCCAAGTAGACGGACTAAATCTTTCACAGACCAAGCAATTTCAATTATAGAAGGGGATAGACTAGAAAAATCCAGCTGCCTAAGCTCTTAAAAATAAAAAATGACCATCTAGCCGATGAATAAGGTGATAAACCAAGTGCTGATCTCCTGCTCGTATACGATGCCTTTTGTGTTTCACGTCTTTCTTCACCTTCAATTGAAAATCAAAACCACCCGTATGAACGGGTGGTTTGTTCTGCGGCTGAAAGCCTCTCTTATCGGCCTAAGCCTGAAAGGCTCACTAGATCGGTTCCCTTTTGCACCACATTTACTCACTGCTTTTCAAAGAAGCTCTTAATGCTTCTGACGATTTTTTCTCCTGTAAACGGATCTACCTCTTCAAACAATGTACGCTGATCTGCTACATGATCTTCTCGTAATTGATTACGAATATATTCTGCGATTTTTTTCTTGTTTCGCCCTACTGTGTCCACATAATATCCTCTACACCAAAATTTTCTATTTCCATAACGATACTTAGTTCCGCATGCCTATCAAAAATCATTAAACTACTTTTTCCTTTTAAATACCCCAAAAATTGAGATACACTGATTTTTGGCGGAATGCTGACTAACATATGTATATGGTCTGGGCATGCATTTGCTTCTAAAATCTCTACACCTTTTCTCTCACATCATTCTCGTATAATCTCACCTATACTGGCTTTATATTTGCCGTAAATGATTTGTCGTCGATATTTTGGTGCAAAAACTATGTGATACTTACATTTCCATACTGTGTGTGATAAACTTTCTGTATCCTTTTTCATAAAAGGTACCTCCTAAACTTTTTGATGTGGTGGTCGGGAAACCAACTTCATCTTACCAGTTTAGGAGGCTCTTTTTATACCTCGCTAGAAGCTTTCCGGAACCACCTGCACAGCAGGTGGTTTTCAAAAAATACAAAAAAAGAACCCTTGATAATCAAGGGTTCTTCCACTATCTGATAACGATAGATTAACGACGGATTTCTTTGATACGAGCTGCTTTTCCGTGTAATGCACGTAAGTAGTACAATTTTGCACGACGTACTTTACCGTAACGAACAACTTCGATTTTTGCAACACGTGGTGTGTGCAATGGGAATGTACGTTCAACGCCCACTCCGTTAGAAACTTTACGTACTGTATAAGTTTCGCTGATTCCAGCACCACGGCGTTTGATTACAACACCTTCAAATAACTGGATACGTTCACGTGTACCTTCGACAACTTTCGCATGAACACGTACAGTGTCACCAGGGCGGAAAGCTGGAATGTCAGAACGTAATTGTTCTTTTGTTAATTCTTCGATTAATGGATTCATTGATCTTTTCTCCTTATTCCAAACATTCGTATGAGCTTTTTCTCACAGCGGAACATCGTAATAGTTAAGTGCTTTGCACTCACCATAAAATACTAACATATTACGATTTTCATGTAAAGGATAATTTTATTTTTTCCCAGCTATATCTGCTATTCGTTTTCTTCTTGTTTGATTTCTTCTAAGAATTTGAGCATTTGTGGCGTCATTTCTAGCTGTCCCAATAAATCTGGACGGCGCAGATAGGTTCTTCGTAGTGATTCTTTTAATTGCCATTCTTCAATCAACTTGTGGTTGCCGTTTGTCAAGACTTCGGGTACTTTCATTCCCTTGTATTCTGCTGGGCGAGTATATTGCGGATGTTCCAGTAGACCAGTTGAATAAGAATCCGTTTGAGCAGAAGTCTGGTTTCCTAAGACATCTGGTAATAGCCGTACCGTAGCATCGATCATTACCATCGCACCTAGCTCGCCTCCGGTCAATACATAATCGCCTAATGACACTTCATCTGTGACTAGACTTCTGATCCGTTCATCATAGCCTTCATAGTGACCACAGATAAATACTAAATGTTCTTCTTGTGAAAATTCTTCGGCCATCTTTTGATCGAATTGTTTTCCTGCCGGATCTAATAAGATCACTCTTTTTTTTGTTTCCGGTGCAGCTTCCTCAATTGCTTTGATATTGTCATAGATTGGTTGGACTTTTAGTAGCATTCCTGCCCCACCACCATAGGGATAATCATCGACGGTCTGGTGTTTATTGTCTGAATAGTCTCTAAAATTTGAGATATTGATATCCAATAATCCTTTATTGACTGCTTTACCAATGATCGATTCGCCCATTGGTCCTTCAAACATTCGCGGAAATAATGTTAATACATCAATTTTCATCGTCAATCAGTCCTTCAGGGATTTCTACGCGTACAATACCATTTTTCGTATCTACTTCTTTAACAACCGAATCGATATAAGGCAACAATATATCTTTTTTCTTTTGACGTTGGACGACCCAGACATCATTTGCTCCTGGTGAAAGGATTTCTTTGATTTTACCTAACTCTGTTCCATCTTCATCGATGACAGTTGCTCCAATGATTTCATGGTAGTAAAATTCATTTTCTTCCAACTCTACTGTATTTTCTTTTGACACTCTAAGTATCCCATCGCGGTATTTTTCTACGTCATTGATCGATGGATGGCCTTCAAAACTTACGATATCAAAGTTTTTGTGTTTTCGGTGGCTTTTGACCGTTAACTCGATTGGTGCTTTTTTTTCTTGAAATAAGGTCAGGACTGCACCTTTTTTATATCTTTCTTCAGGAAAATCCGTTGTTGAGATGACACGGACTTCGCCTTTTATTCCTTGAGTATTGACAATTTTTCCTACATTTAAATATTCAGTCAACTTGTATCCCCTTTTCTTTTTCTTATGCAACGTTTATCCGTTTTTTCATTCAGTATAAAAAACAACGTATTACGTATCTGTTTTATTTTAGCATGTGGTTATAGGCAATTCTACCCTTCATTTTACTTTCGTCATGCCCAAAATCATAAATTGGCACTTAATTCATTGAAACAGCCATTTCTAGGGCGGCTAATGCGTCTTGATGTGTGACTGTAAAGACATTATTCGGTTCTTGCCAAATGACCTGCGTAGCTTGATTGGATGAATCATTCATATCGACTGTGATTTTCCCATATTTTTCAGGTGCCGGTAGAGTGGCCTTTTCTAAATAATTGACGATTTTTTTCGCTAAAGGTAGTGGATCTTGTCCTTCGATGTTGCTTGATCGCACTCGGATACGCCAGTTTCCTTCTTGCCATTCAAGATAATTCGATCCAGCTGCTCCTTGTTGATAGGCAATGATTTGATGACCGAGATCGACTTTTTGCCCATTCTTATCGATCGTAAAAGGTTGTAACACATTGATGGTTTCTTGGCTTGAAGCAAATCCGTATTGATAAAGATAAGTGGCGATCGGTGTTTCTTGATTCAACGCTTGTGCATTTAGCGCAAGTTTTTCTGGCAACGCATAGTAGAGGACCGTGTATCCTTGCTTTGATTGCGCTGCAGCGAGATTTAGATTCCCTGAAGAAATCGGGATGACCTGTGGCATTGGTAGCGTTGGCTGTTCGGCTTTCAATTGCTCAAAGGCGGTCTTTTGGGTCTGATTTGTTCCTGTCGTGGCATCTGAATGTTCTTCTTTATCCTTAGCACTTTCTCCTGTAGAGGTTTCTGCAGTCGTCTGTGTGCCTTGTGAATGGCTCTGATTGTAAGCTTGAGTTGATTCTTGCGTTTGTGTTGTTCGATCAGCCGAGGTTTGACAAGCGCCTAAAAACAGGATAGCTGGTATAGCGATCCACCATTTTTTCATATGTATTTCCTCCTCTTTACTTTAAGAATACGCTCTCTGTAGTCTTTTGCCAATCAAAACCATGTATAATAAAAAAGCCGTTTCGCATGAACGAAACAGCTTTTGATTATTCCTTATTATCGACGATATTCAAACGCACTTTTTTTGGTGCATTTAGCCGCACACCATAGACGATCGTCCGGATTGCTTTTGCAACTCGGCCTTGTTTGCCAATGATACGACCAATATCTTCGGGAGCCACGGTTAGATTGTATTCGTAAAAATCATTTGATTCAACGACTTCTAACTGGACCTGTTCAGGATGAGTGACTAACGGACGAACGATTGTTAAGACTAATTCGCTTAAATCTTTCATATCCGATCACCTTATTTCTTTGAGAATTTAGCTTCGTGGTGTTTTTGCATAACGCCTTCTTTTGAAAGGATGTTACGTACTGTATCAGAAGGTTGTGCACCTTTAGACAACCAGTTAAGAACTAAATCTTCTTTTAAAACTACTTCTGCAGGATCTTTCAAAGGATTGTAAGTACCTACAGTTTCGATGAAACGTCCATCACGAGGAGAACGTGAATCAGCTACTACGATACGGTAAAAAGGACTCTTTTTAGAACCCATACGTTTTAAACGGATTTTAACTGCCATTATATATTTCCACCTCCATTGTTTTATTCACAAGATGTAGTGTAACAGTTTTTTTTTACCCTGTAAAGCTTTTTTTCTTTACAGCTGCAATTTTTTAATACTTTTCTATGATACACCGAAATCTTTCCCCCTATAGATAAACAAATGGACTGTGGACAAATCTAAAAATCAGTCTTGCTATAGGCTCTCGAATAAACGACGGGAGCAGAAGCAACTCCTTCTTAAATAAGCCGAAATTCACAAAAATTTGAAAAGCAATTTTCGTGAATTTTTTCTTATTTCTCGGAATTAAACACTTCTGTCCCAGCCTCTCTCAAATAAATGAAAGTCCAAAAGAATTTGTCAAACCGAAGCGACTTTTGTTTCGACCTCAATAAACGACGGATACTATTCGCTGAAAACCACATGCTTCCTAAAATTTTTGCTTCTTTGCTCAAACAATCAACTGTCTATCGTGCAAGATCTGAACATGATACAGGTGCACACGAAACGCTATCCCCCAAGTATGAATACAAAGCGCAGAAACAGTAAATGATGAGCGGCATAAGCATAGATGATAGAGCCAATTTTTCTATAAATAAAGTAGTAGATACTTTTCTTCTCTAATGGAGAAACGAGTGCATTCTTCCAGTAATCAAAAGGAAGTAAAGGAAAGCTATCACACCCTTGATTTCCCCTTTTGTTGATAAAAATACTGGCGCGTGCCCCCAATGATCATCACCCCAACTACCAGTAGCAAACCGAATAACGAGACTTGGCTCTTTAACTCACCTGTCTTGGGATACATTTTGATTGCGGTCTTTCCCCCAATGATTCCCCCTTGATTTGCCGAATTTTTATCTGGAGCAACACCTGCAAAGGCGATGGAGTCTACCTTGTAGCCAGCTGAATTTGTTGCGGATATTACCGATGAAAGCTGAGAATTTTTATTATAGAAAACCAAAACGTTAATGTCATATATCTGCTCTTGTGCTTGGATCAAGTTCTTTTCAACTGGTGCCAACGTATAGTGGTAGTTGCCTGGTTTGAAAAATGCAAAGTGTAGCGTCAAGTTTTGCTTATCGCTGATAGAAAACACTCCATTTTTCGCTTCTTCCGGATAATTTGCATTTTCATCCTGCGTAGAAAGTCGATAATTGATTGTTTTTCCTTGAACATTTTGCTGAACCAAAACTGGAAGAGTTACTTCTTCACTTGCAAATACATCTGGCGTTAAAAGTAACACACTTAAAAGTCCTAAAATCCCTATCAGTAAAGCATTAATTCGTTTTATTTTCATATTTCCCTCCTTTCTCCCGCTTTTTTCTTTGAGTAATGAGCATCACATACCAGAAGAGCAAGACTAGAAACAATAGGATGAACAAGAGTAAGCTCTTTTGACTTTTCAAACGAAATGAACGTAAGTAATTGACGGCTTTCCCGGTGAAAGTATTCTGCTGCGTCTTTGTTTGAAGCTCCTTAGGAATAGCGATCTTTTTATCTGTGATCACACCAACCAACACATATCGTCCGTTCGTAGCGTCTGTTGAACACGTACTTAGCAAGACTAGCCTGTCTTCGGGACGGACATTCAGTTCGCGATAGGATTGTGACTTTTCTTTTACTGCGTCGAGATACCTCTGACTATTTTCCCTTCCTGTTACTGGCGTCTGATAAATCTGCGCGTCAAACGCATCAACGTTTAAAAATGCGAAGAATTCAATCCCATGATCCTTGCCTTGAAAATACAGGTTTCCAAAGGCGTGTTTCTTAAAAAAATCTTGATCCTTAAATTTATCCAGATCACCAAACATTGCAGACTCCGCCATATGATGCCCATAGATAATCGAGTTGAAATCGGAAAAATCTTTTTTATTGCGATAATCCATAAAGATCGAACCTGACATTTTGTAATTCCCAAAAACATCCGTATTCAAATATTTTTCATTATCGCCGCTTTGTAGGACTGGGTAATCGATTTGGGTGCCATAAACATTTAGCCAAGCAAAAACATCCGGATTTTTCTTTTGTAACTCAGAAAAGCTTGGTGCATTACTTGTTTCTGGTTTAAATGTTTGATACTCACTAGATTGACCATTTAGGAGAATCTTTTGGTTATCCCAAATACTAAACATACCGTAGCTGAACATCAGTAACAAAAGGAGAACAGCGATAAGATCAATGAATTTATCTAGCAGACCGATACATCCTTTTGTCACCCAAAACAAATGTTTTTTCAAACTAGATTTGTTCTCCATGTGAAAAGTTCTCCTTTTGCTTTTTTCTTAAGAAATTTTATGCATCTTGATGACGTTTTTTAACGATATAAAAGGCCAAACCTGCGAATCCTGCTAGAATCAAAGCGATATAAGGGAAGTTATTCAATAGGATCCCTGTTGGTGTAATATTTCCACCATTTTGAGTATTCGTATACGCAACGGAATTATCTCCCTTTGTTCCAAGTGCTCCTGCTGCTTCAAGAGTGCCAGTAGTTGGTGTTTCCCCATTGAAAGTTGCTTCATTTGCTTCATCATAATCAGCTGTATCTGCTTCTTTGACATTTACCATAGCTCCAGCTGGGATCTTTTCAAAATAAGCAATTTCACCATGTTTTAGCTTGAATGTAGCGGGTGTTCCAGGAGTAACTTTTACCTTATCTACATCGTCGTTTGTCCGTTTGATATTTAATTCATAATCTTTTCCAGCTGTAAGTTCATTTGCCGCAATATCCAAAGTGTAATCAAAATCGAGTGTGTTATCTGCCATTTGCCCTTTAACTTCTTTACTGATCCAGAATGGTGCCGTTTTAGGATCATTTCCGTTAAAAGGTTTGTCTGAGGCTGTCACAGTATAGATATTTTTAAAGTTGAAGGTTTTATTTGGTTCAGGTGTTGGTACCACTGGATGATCCGGATCGACAGGAGTATCTGGCGTTGGTGTTGGTGTAACTGGTGTTGGATCAACCTTATTGGCATTTTTGTCTGTTACTACGACTTTTTCCACCTTATCTACCGTTCCACTTGGCGTATTGTTGCCATTTTTATCCATTGTTACCCAGATTCTTAAAGTGTAGGTATTGCCATCGTAAGTAACTTCTTCCTTCTTATTCGGATCTGACGCAAAGGTATTTGTACCATCTACTTCTTTAACTGTGTATTGATAAACACCTGCTTTAGGGAAAGTTACTCCCCCAATAACGTCCGTACTTTGCTTCGTTATGGTATTCACACCATCTTTATCGTTTGCAGCTTTCATATCTTGTTCCGTAAATTTGATTTCTTGTGATGCTAAGTCTGGTACGGTCACAGATCCATCCGCTTGATCAGCTACACCATTTCCTGAATATGGATAAAACCCTACGCCTGTAAACGTAAAATCAAACTTCATGTCAGGAATCTCCGCTAAGTTCGATGCGGGAGAAACTAAGGTCTTGGTGAATCGGACATCTTTACTAGTTGGTGCTGCTGTATCCGCAGCGTAAGCCTTGATTCCTGATAGTCCAAGTGCCAAGCCAACTAAACCAAAAGTCAGTCCGATTTTTTTCATTCTTGCATTTTTCATTAAAATTCCTCTTTTCTGTTTGTTTTTATAATTTCATAGGTTCCGTCGTCTTAAATCCCACATTAGTTTTCCCATCGTATCTTTGATTTTTACTGGTCCATAGATCCTTGAATCTTGTGCTTGCTGCCGATTATCTCCCAATAAAAATACTTCACCTTTTTTGATCGTGATGGGAAAAGTGATGCCCTGTTTATAAGGCAACGTATCGCCATTGACAAAATCCTTTTCCAGCCCGGTTTGCAGTGACCCATTGACAACTAGTCCTTCGGCAGTGATATCTACTGTATCACCAGCTTTGGCCACTACTCGGCGCACTTGCACCGTATCTTTTACCTTTAAAACAACTGGATCCAACAGGTCATAGTCTTTCTCCAAGCGATAATACATAATGATATCTTCTGGCTTGATACTTGGTGACATACCAGTTTCTTCCACTTGATGCAGTCCGAAAACGAATACAAAAAGCGACCAAAACAGTGCGATGATGATGAATATTTTCAAGACGAGATTCAAAATATCCTCAGTTAAACTAGGTTTTGTCCCATCTTTTCTTGTGCTTTCGGTTGTCCTTTTTTCGATTTTATTTTTTCTTTTCTTGTGGAATTTTTCAATCATCTGTATTTCCTCTTCTACGACCTTTTTAGCAACATCACTAATTTGTTCAACTATTTAATTCGTTTCAATTTTCTGAAAACAAAGAATGCTAAGCCTGCAAGGGAAACAACTACTAACGGTATCAGTGACTGATTGTTCAAATTGATTCCTGTCTCAGGTATTTTCTTATAAACAACCTCAAATACTTGTTTGTGGGAATCTTCGTTGGTTGACGACAATTTTGAATCATCAAATGTCTTGTTGGCTTCTAAAGCTTTAGCTAAACTGTCATAAGTTGTACCGTCAGGCCCCGTTACCGTATAGGAATAGCCGCCTCGGACTAGCTGATCATCAGTTTTATCAAAGGAAATCTCATCCCCTGGTTCCCCTATCACGGGTTTTTCAGCTTGACCATCGATCGTTAAGACAGCTGTTTGTTGTGCCACGTAAACATAGTTCAAATCATAATATGCGGCGCTTGTTCCTTTACTAGGCATTAATCCTTCACCATTGATCGCAGTTAGAACATCAGACCAATTCGTTTTCTGGAACTCAGCCTCATCAAGTGTTACATACTTGGCATCTACCATTTTAATAAGCTTCGACTTCTTGATCGAAGGGATGAGCCCGTTTATGACCGGATCTGGCGGGGCAAAAAATAGTTTTCCACCATCAAGGTCCTCTTGGTAATCACTATCTTTTATCTCCTTGCCATTCTCATCAACGTAATGGGTTCTAAGAAGAAGTACCGGAAAAATGTGAATCGTGGCAGTTGCAGTAATGTCTATCATCCCAAACTTATACCTTATTGTTAGCGGAAAGTCCCCTGCTTTAGTGGTATCGACTAGAGCATCGTCATAAACAACCGGACTATCAAAAGTCAACCACGGAGAATCCACTACTTGACCATCACTTAACGTCAGTCCAGGAAAATTATCTACAAAATCAGCACTTTCATGTAATCTGAAGTAAAAGTCCTTCAAAACCCCAGTTTTAGGCACTACATACACGTAAGTCAAGGTGTATTCGGTGGTTTGCACGTTACTATAATCGTACTGGCGTGTTGCATCCTCGAGTGCACTGATGACCGTCTTCCAGTCTGAACCAAACTTCGTTAAGCCGGTATCTGATTCTACGACCTTTCCATCTTGTTTGATCTCATAGGTTGAATTTTCTATACTTGTTAGATTATGATTATTTACCATATAAGGGGTTGCACCTTTAGATTGGATTTGTTTATTATAAGTATTTCCGAATATGGTGTCTAATTCGTCAAGTGTTTTCTCACCAAATAGGATGTGATCATACCACCCCCCTACTCTCTTCCCAGTATCGGTTAACCAGTTTATCTTGACATGGAAGGTTGGTTCGATAGTAATTTCTGTTTTGACAGTAACACTTTTTTGAATTTCATCAGAATTATAGGTTACAGAAACCTCATACGTTCCTTTTTTACTTGTATCCAAACTACCATCCGGCTTAATTACGTCGCCAGAAATAGTAAAATTTTTGTAATCAAGGTTCCTATTTCTTCCATCACTGTAACTAACCCCTTGAACAATTTGTTTGAGCAGATCAGCTTGGGTCGTAATTTTTTTGTTGTACACAGCACCGCCAGATTGGAACACCATGTCACCTACGCCATAATGGTCAGTCCGCTTATCAATAGGCACAATAGCAATTTTTGCAGTGGGTTTCAACCCTTGATAGACTAAGGTCAAAACTGAACCATCTTTGATATGACCGCTGCCATACTTAGAGTCGTTTATAATATTTCGAATGCCCTCAAATAGTGAACCATCATTTGCCGTTGTACTTGCTTTCAAGTCAGGAGCAGGCGCATTAGGCACAGTCAGTGTAGACTGGTCTAATTTGAAGGTATATTCTGGAATATTGGTCACTTGCCCATCTAACCTGCCAGCTTTTCCACTAAAAACATCATCAGAATTGGCTTGTAGATCCGCGTTACTTACTTCTGATAATGCGGGGGGATTATCTAGGGGATTGCCATCCGTATCCACGTAATTGATTTTTAACCTAGGTGCTTTTACAGTAATTGGCGCCCCATCTTTACTTATCTTGAATTCTGTAGCGCCAAGGCTAACTGTCATCTCACCATCTTGGGAAAAGATATCACTACTAATCAATTTATCGGCTGTAAATGTATACGTGTAATTATTCCCGCTTTTTTCTGCACTTCCTATTGGCAAGGCGGAAATAGCGTTTGCACTCCAGATTTGTGCTGCTGGCGGATTTACCGGCGGATCATATATCACGATTTTGACATCATCAGTTTGGGAAAGGCAACCGTCAACTAAGTAACCGCTGACATCGAATTTAATCGTTTCTTTACCGTCTGTATAAGTCTCTGGTACTGTGAACGGAACTCTCGTTTCAGTAGTGGCTGCTTCAACGGTATTACTTCCTTCTATACTGTTGATGGGAGTCGCCAGCGATAACAACAAGGCGAAAAGAAAACCAAACGAAACGAGTATTTTTATTTTGAATCTATTCCAAATCTTACTCTTAACATAATTCGGAGGACTACTATGGCGCATTTCACGCTTATTCATCATCAAATTCCTCCATTTCGGATCGTTGATTGTGTATCATTTTGATTCTTTTACATAAATAGTTACTATTTTCATTCATAAAACAACCTTCAATCATTATCCGCCCCCTTTATCATCGAATCGTTTAACTCCTGACCTCCTTTGTTTGATTTTATAAGGAGAGTTTACCATGTATTTTTTTGCACAAACTATCAATATGAGTGAGCAGGCGTGCCAATATTGATAGTTTTTATTTCAAAAAAAATGAGAAAATAGCGGTTACTTTAAATACAGGTAGCACCAAAAGAATTGACCTATGTCTGACTGTCAGGGAGCAAAAAATCTGCTTAAATGTTTCACAGAGAAGAAACTAGCGAGAAACTCACTTTTTTTCGTATGTG
Organism: Enterococcus durans; assembly: GCF_002277935.1. Classification (NCBI taxonomy): domain Bacteria; kingdom Bacillati; phylum Bacillota; class Bacilli; order Lactobacillales; family Enterococcaceae; genus Enterococcus; species Enterococcus durans. The sequence continues at coordinate 73,594 of NZ_CP022930.1, forward strand.
GTTTCAATTCCTCAACTGCAACTGATAAAACGATTTCGCCATCATTTGAAAATACAACCTCATTATTGCCTTGTTCCACATTAGCTAAAAAAGGTGTGGAAAAAAGTCACTTGTTCTTTTTCTCACAACAAACTGGCGAAGATTTCTCTACAGCCAATTAGATCAAATACTAAAGTAGGTCCATCGCAAAACAATAATTTAAATTCATTCACCAGTGTTTGTGTGACGCCTAGCCGTTGCTTCATTTCTCTTGAGAGAGTTTCTCTTATCATCTTGATGGTTTACATCGATTACTGTTGATAGTTCCAGTTTTTTTGGTATTTAGCTTTGACATACTGGTGATTTTGTCCACATAAAGGAGCATTTCATCTAAGGAATCGAAACCAAAAGTACTATTCAATACTTTTTAACCAATCGTTGACTTTTTATAGCCAAGGGTTATTATTTGCTCCAGTTACTTATTTTTTGTAAGATAAATATAGAAAGATAAAGGGAGGAATTATTGATGACTAAAAAAATTGGTTTCTTTGTAGGAAGCTTAAGAAAAGATTCATACAATAAAAAAGTTGCAGAGGCTTTTGCAAAATTATTACCTGAAGGATATGAAAGTGTCTTTGTAAAAATCGATGATCTGCCTTTTTATAATGAAGATCTTGAAACACCTGAAAATGCCCCAGCGGAATGGACTCGTTTCCGTGAGAAAGTAAAAGATTTAGCTGGCGTTGTTTTTGTGACACCTGAATATAACCGGTCTGTTCCTGCTGTTCTAAAAAATGCTTTAGATGTTGGCTCACGTCCTTATGGCCATAGTGTTTGGGATAACAAACCTGGACTAGTTGTTACTGCTTCACCTGGTGGTATCGGCGGTTTTGGTGCGAACCATCACCTACGCCAATCATTGGTATTCTTAAATGTACCAACATTACAACAACCAGAAGCGTATATCGGCAATATCGCTAACCTAGTTGACGAAAATGGTAACGTAGTTGAAGGTACTTTGAACTTCTTCCAAACAATTTTAGATGCGTATTTAGCTTTTGCTAATAAATTAGCTGATTAATATTATTTACTAGTAGATTGACTAACCGCCTGTCAACATTCGTTCTTATCACAACTAATGAGAACGAGGCTGGCTGCGATAAAAGAAAAGACCACTTAATCACAGAATAGTTGAGGAACCACGTTCAATTGCTTACGATGCTCCTCCTATTCCTATGATTATGTGGTCTTTTTTGTTCTATACATACTCGTGAAATGGCGGTCGAGACAAAAGTCGTTTCGATTTGAGAAATTGGAGAGAAAAACGAACAATACGTTTTTTGTATTGCTCGTTTTTTTTTTTTGAAATTTCCGAAAAACCTGACTTTTGGACGCCGTTTATTTGATAGAGGTTGGGACAGAAGTGTTTAATTCCGAGAAATAAGAAGAAATTCACGAAAATTGCTTTTCAAATTTTTGTGAATTTTGGCTTATTTAAGAAGGAGTTGCTTTTTGCTCTCGCCGTTTATTCGAGAGCCTGTAGCAAAACTGATTTTTATATTTGTCCCACATTCGCTACTGGTTTTTGATATAGTGCAGTTCGATGAATTCACCAAACCGTTGGCTATCAGTCAGTTTTAGTCGTTCATCATACTTTCCTTCTTGAAACAGGCGAATACCGCTTCCTAAAAGCACTGGAGCAATTTGAATATACCATTCATCAATCAGCTGATGTTCAATCAACGGTCTTAATAATGTGCCGCCACGAACCACCCAGACAGTTGTGTCAGGATTCTTTTTCAATTGTTCAACAACGCCTACTGGGTCATCGTGCACAACCGTTGCATCTTCTAATTTCAGTTCCTTGTTTGAGGAAAAAACGATATTGCGTTTATCTGGATAAAGCGCATCTGTTTCCAAGTATTTTTTGGCTTCCTCATATGTTCTTCTTCCCATGACCGTCACATCTATCTGCTTATAGAAAGCTTCATACGTCGTACCGATACCTGTTGGAGTATCGAAGAGCCATTGCAGGCTGTCCTCTTTGGTCGCGAGATAGCCATCTAGACTGACCGCACCATAAAATAGTATTCTTCCCATCTTCTTCCTCCTCTTTTGCTACTTACGTGCTACTTCCTGTTTTCTAAAGCAATCATCGATATGGTCATTGATGATGCCGACTGCTTCTAAGAACGCATAGAGCGTTGTACTACCGATAAATTTAAACCCTCTTTTTTTCAACTCTTTTGCCAGTTTGTCAGATAACGGGCTAGTCGTTGGAATATCTGCTTGTTCATGATAAGAAAGATTGATCACTTTCTGATCCGTGAATCCCCATAGATAGTCTGAGAAGCTACCAAATTCCGCTTGGATTTGTTGAACAGCTTTTGCATTGGCGATGGCTGCTTCGATCTTACGACGATTGCGAATGATTCCTTTGTTTTCCATCAATTCATTGATCTTATCTTCTTGGTATCGTGCTACTTTTTCAATGGCAAATGAATCATACGCCTCATCAAATGCTTCGCTTTTATTGAGGATCGTCTGCCAGCTTAGCCCCGCCTGATTGATATCTAACATCAATTTGCGAAAAAGCTTCTGGTCGTCATATTCAGGGACACCCCAAACGGTATCATGATAGATCTGCATACTTTCTGTCTGTTCACTCCATGCACATCTTTTTTTCACTAGGTTCACCTCTGATTCTATTTTTTATAAAAAAAGAGAGGACCACGTGGTGATCCGATCACTCTGAAGTCCTTCTTCTCTACTATTAATTACGTTTATTTACGTTTTTTCTTTTTCTTTTTGTTTTTCTTGATCATACGGTTCATCGCCATTTTACCAAGTTTTCCTTTGACACCCGTGCCAAACATTTGGTCCATGCCAGGAATATTCATATCTCCTTTAGACATTTGCTGCATCATTTTACGTGATTCTTTGAACTGTTTGATCATACGATTGACTTCGACCACACTATTCCCCGAACCTGCAGCGATCCGTCTACGGCGGCTTGGATTCAATAGGTCAGGGTTTTCTCTTTCAGCTGGTGTCATTGAATAAACCATTGCTTTTTTGCGTTCCACATCTTTAGGATCGACTTTGACATTTTCAATGCCAGGTACTTGATTCATTCCCGGGATCATTTTGATGATATCTTCCAGAGGTCCCATGCCCATCACTTGATCCAATTGTTCGATAAAGTCATTGAAATCAAATGAGTTTTCCCGCATTTTCTTTGCAAGTTCTTCCGCTTTTTTCTCATCATAGTCCTGTTGCGCTTTTTCGATCAGCGTCAACATGTCACCCATTCCAAGGATACGGCTTGCCATACGGTCTGGATGGAAGACTTCTAAATCAGTTAATTTTTCTCCAGAACCAACAAATTTGATTGGCGCTCCAGTCACTGAACGAATTGAAAGTGCCGCACCACCACGAGTATCACCATCTAATTTGGTGATGACTACCCCAGTGATCCCTAATTGTTGATTGAAACTATCTGCTACATTGACAGCATCTTGACCAGTCATCGCATCGACAACCAGTAAAATTTCATTTGGTTGAGTTAGTTCTTTGATTTGCTTCAATTCATCCATCAACGTTTCATCAATATGCAAACGTCCGGCCGTATCGATCAAGACATAATCATTTTTCTTTTCTTTGGCTACTTCCATCCCTTGACGGACGATCTCGACTGGACTGACATCTGTACCCATATCAAATACCGGTACATCTAATTGTTGGCCTAATACTTTTAATTGATCGATCGCTGCTGGACGATACACGTCTCCTGCAATCAGTAATGGACGTGCATTTTCATTTTTCTTTAAATAATTGGCTAATTTACCGGTAAAAGTCGTTTTCCCAGCCCCTTGGAGACCAGCCATCATGATGACTGTAGGGATCTTAGGAGACTTGTTCAATTCCACTGTTTCTGAGCCCAGAGTGATCGTTAATTCTTCATCAACGATCTTAACGATTTGTTGTGCGGGTGATAGACTTTCCAACACTTCTGCGCCAACTGCGCGTTCTCTTACTCGTTTCGTAAAATCTTTTACGACTTGTAAGTTGACATCGGCTTCCAGCAAAGCAAGGCGGATTTCCCGCATCATTTCTTTGACGTCAGCTTCTGATACTTTTCCTTTTTTTCTTAATTTACTCATCGCCTGTTGCAGGCGCTCTGTTAAGTTCTCAAATGCCATATTTTCTTCATTCCTTTATTCTTCGATTTCTTGGATCTGTTTGATCAAATCAAGAAGGGTCTCATCTTTTGGATAAGTTTCCTTCACATAAGTAGTCATTTTTTCTAAAAATTGTTCACGAACGATATAGTCAGAAAAAAGATGCAACTTTTTTTCATAATCTTCTAAAATTTTACTTGTCCGTTTGATATTATCATAAACGGCTTGGCGACTCACTTCATACTCTTCCGCTATTTCTCCTAATGAAAAATCGTCTGCATAATACAATTCCATATAGTTCATTTGCTTTTCGGTCAGAAGGGTGGAATAAAATTCAAAAAGTGCATTCATTCGGTTCGTTTTCTCGATTTCCATTCGATTCACCTCGCATTTCCAACCATTCTTCATCTGAGAGTACGGTCATTTGTTGTTGGATAAAATAGGCAGTCGCTACCCCCATGCCTTCTTCAAGAGTTCCAGTAAAACAACCATCATAAATAAGATGGACCCCGCATGAAGGACTTTTCGCTTTCATTATGACGGTGTCTATTTTATGTTCACGTAATTTTTGATAGGCTTTAACTGCGCCTTCTTGATAGGACTTTGTCACATCTTCACCTGTCACCGTCACAACCTTAGCGTGGCCATGCCAAACAGCTGCACCATTCCCACCGACAATTTCTGCGGGAGGTCTCGGCGTAGGCAATCCACCCATCACTTCTGGACAAACCATGATCGCTTTTCCTTCATCTACCAGTTTTTTTAATGCAGGAACAGCTTTTTGCTGACCATCATAGCGGCAGATTAGACCGCCTAAACAAGCACTGATACCGATCATCGTTTCTTTCCTCCTTATCCAACAAGTGCCTTCCCATTATACCATTTATTCAGTGAGTAAAATAGTACTTACTATTGATTATATGCTAAAATAAGAACAGCCGAATAGCTGAAGCTTTTCTTGGATCGTTGTTCAAACCATTCAAAAAAGTAAGCAACTTGAAGCGGCAAACATTCAACAAGCTTTGCTTGTTTAGATAAACCAAACAGACTGTTCGCAAAAGGAGAATTTATGAAAAAAGTATTAGTCGTAGATGATGAGCCTTCGATCGTCACATTACTAACCTTCAACTTGGAAAAAGAAGGCTACAAAGTTATTAGTGCAGTTGACGGACAAATCGGTCTTGATCTTGCTCTTGAGCAATCCTTTGATTTTATTATTCTGGACGTTATGCTCCCTTCCATTGACGGGATAGCAATTACTCAAAAACTAAGACAAGAAAAAATCGACACACCGATTTTGATACTCACAGCGAAAGATGACCAAGTGGATCGAATCATTGGACTAGAAATCGGCGCCGATGATTACTTGACGAAACCATTCAGCCCTAGAGAAGTACTTGCGCGGATGAAAGCTATTTTCCGACGGGTCGAACCTCGGAACAGCCAAACAGTAGAAACAGAACCTGAGTACTTGTCGAGTGGACAGATCACAGCTGATCTAACGAATTATCAGGTGACGGTCGATGATCGTCCAATCGAGTTGACGCCAAAAGAATTTGAATTACTTGTTTATTTTATGAAACGAAAAGATCGTGTGATCGATCGTGATACATTGCTTGATCGCATTTGGAATTTCGATTTTGCTGGTCAAAGCCGGATCGTAGATGTTCATGTCAGCCATTTACGAGAAAAAATTGAAAGAGATCCAAAACATCCCAAATATTTGATCACTGTTCGTGGTTTTGGCTATAAGTTTCAGGAACCAAAGATATGAACTGGAAAAAATTATCCGAACGCGCATTCTTTCTTATCCTTTTGATTGGGCTCTTTTTTGGTGGTTGGCAGATGATCTCACATTACTTTCAACAACAGATCATCGAACAGCAAGAAAGTTATCTGATAAAAAAAGCACAGCTGTTGACCCAACAACTGGATGTAGAAGATTTGACTTCTCAACAGAATAAAAATGTTTTAACAGAATTTGTCCATCAATCGAACGAACGGATCACGTTGATGGATTCTAATGGAAAAGTCTTATTTGATACAACGGATCAATCGTTGGATCAATCGAGGGATGACCGTCCTGAGATCAAAGCAGTATTGAATGGTGGGACACTTGGCACCTCATTGAGAATGAGTACGACATTGAATGAAGAACTGCTCTATGTAGCATTACCAATCAAAGTAAACGGGCAACTTGAAGCAATTATTCGAATCGCAGAACCAACGAGTGGCTTCTTACCTCGAACAGAAAACTTTCGTCGGTGGGTCTTCTTCTTTTTCTTGATTTTTTTCATTGTCTTAACTAGTATGATCTATTACTTGGCTTATCAGCGAAATCAACCACTCAAGACAGTTTTACCAGTCTTGAAAAAGATGGTCAATAATCCCGATAAAACGGAAATCATTATGCAAACGTCCGATCAGTGGGAAGAATTGTATCAAACGATCAACGATTTAAGTGAACAAATGAGTAAAATGTATCGTGCGTATACCACCACTGAAGAACAATTATATTCACTTCTGAACGAATTGATGATCGGTGTTTTCCTCATTGATTCAGAATCACGATTGCGTTTGCTTAATCCAAAAATGCAAAGTCATTTAGGTGTAAGTCACTTTCGCCCCAATGAGCGCTATACAGAGATCATCCAAGAACCAAAATTGATCCAGCTGATCCATCAAGTTACTCCGACTGAACCGCTTGTACACAAAGAAATCAAGATTTCTGAAGGACAACAAACGTTGGACATCAGCCTTCGCTATTTTAATAGTTCAGAAGAAACTGGACAAATATTGGGGGTCGCGTATGATCTAACTAAAATCAGACGTTTGGAAAAACTTCAAAAAGACTTTGTTGGAAATGTCTCTCATGAATTAAAGACTCCAGTCACTTCTTTGATTGGTTTTACTGAGACTTTGCTGGACGGGGCAAAAGACGACCCGAAAACGTTGACGGACTTTCTTTTGATCATGCAAAAAGATGCCATCCGATTAGATAAGTTGATTCGAGAAATCATCCAACTGTCAAAAGATGAAGAAACACCTTACGAGACACAGACGATTTATCTGGATCCTTATTTCCACCAGATCATCCAAAGTTATCAGCCAACGATCGAGAAAAAACAGTTGACCATCCAACTGTTTGGGGAAGATGTATCATTCACTACGCAGACAGATCTATTGTATCCGATCATTAAAAATCTAGTCGAAAATGCCATCCAGTATTCAAAAGAATCAAGCACGATCATCATTCGCTATCAAGTCACGAACAAATTAACCTTTTCAGTCCAAGATTTTGGCATTGGTATTGATAAGGAAGATCAAGAACGGATTTTTGAACGTTTTTATCGAGTGGATAAAGCCAGGAGCCGACACTCAGGTGGAACTGGTCTAGGCTTAGCGATCGTAAAAGATTATGTCAATCTATTAGGTGGGGAAATCCTAGTAGACAGTCATCCAGGAACTGGCTCTACTTTTACGGTCACGATCCCCGCTTTACAGTCAAACTTTCCAAGTTGAATCGAGACCGGAACAGAAGTATCTCTCTCCGAGAAATAAGCCGAAATTCACGAAAATTGCTTTTCAACTTTTTGTGAATTTCGGCTTATTTCCGAAGGAGTTGCTTTTTGCTCCCGCCGTTTATTCGAGAGTCTATAGCAAAACCGATTTTTAGATTTGTCCCACATTCTCTTCTTCCCTTTATCTCACTCGCGTTTATTCTTTCGGTTCGTCAAATTTGATCCGAAATAAGTCCTTCAACCACTCTATAAGCGTTCGTTTTCTTTGGTCATTTTTCAACCGACTGTATTTTTCGATCAGTTGCGACAGTTGTCTAAAAATAGATTCTGCTGCAAAAAACAAAATGATCAGTAACAAAATAGAGACTGCGGAGATTGCCGATATAGAAAATAGTTTATGGAGAAAAATAACTGAAAAGACGATCCCTCCTGCACAAAATAAAATAATTCTCCCTCTAAACCGATTCAGTGGCTGACAGATTTTATATAGAACTAAAAACCCAACGGCCGTAAGCAACATCGTAGACGCTGTGGAGACGTCTGTTTTATTGAGCTGCAAGCTCACACCGCTCACGACTAAGGCACCCACGACCATCATATCAGTCAAGCCACCAGGGATTGCTTTTTCCATCACATTGAACATGAATTTTCCTTCAATCCGGTTCTTGTTTTCTTCAAGTGCAAGTAAAAAGGATGGCACACCAATCGTGAATAAACTAATCAATGTAATTTGAGAAGGTTCAAGTGGATACGTCAGTGCAAATAAAATAGAAAATACGGAAAGCAAAAAAGAAAAAATATTTTTGACTAAAAATAAACTAGCAGAACGCTCAATGTTATTTACCACACGACGTCCTTCTGCTACGATCTCAGGCATTTTTGAGAAATCAGAATCGAGTAACGCAACTTGTGCTGCTTGGATCGTTGCCTCGTTTCCTGAAGCCATGGCAATACTACAGTCTGCTTCTTTCATCGCCAAAATGTCATTTACGCCATCACCTGTCATTGCTACAGTATTTTTTTCTTTTAACAGTTGCACAAATCTCATTTTTTGTTCTGGTTTCACACGTCCAAAAACGGTATATTCCTCAACTGCTTTACCATATTCTTCTTCTGCTAACTGAGAAACATCGATATATTTTTCAGCATTTGCGATTCCTGCTTGTTTGGCTACGCTAGAAACAGTTTGCGGATTATCCCCTGAGATCACTTTGATCGCTACACCTTGTTCTTTAAAATAAGCGAATGTTGCTGGTGCTTCTTTTCGTATAGGATTAGTGATCAGAATATAGCCTAATGGTGTTACCTCTGCTTCTAAGACCATTTCCGTGAGTTCTTGTGGATAGGCTCCAAAAACCAACACGCGATAGCCCTGTTCAGTATAGTGACTGAATTCCTCTTGATATTTTGAAAACTGATCCCGTAAAACCATTTCTGGAGCCCCTAATACATAGGTTCCCTCAGAAAAAGAAACACTACTGAATTTCTGTACGGAAGAGAATGGTTGAACTGTTCGTACCTCTTGATCTGTGTAGTCCGTAAAATAATCTTGGATGGCTTCCATCGTCACATTGTCGCTGGCCATCGCTTTTGCGTAATCAGAAATCAGCCCTTTGATTCTCTCGCTGTTTTTTTGCGCAGTTTCATTTTTTGCAACAAGCAATTTTTGAACAGTCATCCGATTTTCTGTGATCGTACCTGTTTTATCGACACATAGGACGTTTACTCTAGCTAATGTTTCGATACTTTTCATATTATGCAAAAGGACTCGTTCCTTCGCTAATCGGCTGGCACTCATTGCTAAAGCGATCGTTGTCAACAAATACAAGCCTTCGGGGATCATACCGATCAACGCTGCTTCCATTGCTACGATACTTTCTTTGATCGTATCCTCGTTTACAAAATAGCTTTGTCCAAAGAGGGTAAGACCTAAGGGAATGATGATGATCCCGATCCATTTGATGAGTTTATTCAAGGAAGCGATCATTTCAGATTGTTCCCCTTCACCCATTTTCTTTGCTTTTACTGTCAGTTGAGAGATGTAAGAATCATATCCAACTCTTTCCAATTGAACATAGGCCTTGCCGGAAATAATAAAACTTCCTGACATCAAAGAATCACCAATCTCTTTAGTGATCTCATCTGCTTCACCTGTTAATAAACCTTCATTGACTTGCAGTTTTCCTTCTAACACGGTGGCATCTGCTGGTATTTGTTGCCCCGTTTCAAGAAGTACTACATCATCTAATACTAACGATTCAATATCGATCTTCTTTTCTTTTCCCTCTCTAATGACCGTTACTTTGGCAGCAGACAATACGGTCAAATTGTCCAAGATTTTTTTTGAACGGATTTCTTGGTAGATGGCGATTCCCGTATTCGCTAAGATCACTGGTAAAAAAGTGAGATTTTTATAAGATCCGACTAAACATAATAAAATGGCTAAAACCATAAAAATCAAATTGAAATATGTGAATGTATTTTGAAAAACAATTTCCTTGTTACTTTTAAATGAGGTATCTATCGTCTGGTTTGTCGCATGATCTTGTATTCTCTCTGCGACTATTTTTTCTGAAAGCCCCTCATGATAATCGGGGGCGTAACGGGTAACAGGATTTTTCTCTTTTTGATCGAATTCATTCTTGCTTCTTTTTCTGAATTTTTCCATGATTTTTTACCTCGATTGTTATTCTTATGAATACAATAATACAATCATCAAAAAAAAGCCTATGAAACGGCTGATAAATGTCTTTCATTCCTGTCATATGCCAGTTGCTCAAGCAAAAAAAGCGTACCTATCAAGGCACACTGTCACTTATATTCTACGAAGTAAAAAAGCTGGAACAGAAGCCACTCTTTATGAGTGAGATACTTCTGTTCCAGCCTTGGGGTAACTTATTTTAAATTTCCTTTCGCATCACGTTCGACTTTCATTGAAGTGATTGGCAGATAACCTAGTTCTTTGACTGCGCCTTGTTGGACATCCTCTTTCATCATGTAGTCTAAAAACTTCTTCACTTCTGGGGAAGGTTTACCATTTGTATACATATGTTCATACGACCAGATCTTCCAACTGTTGTCTGCAACGTTTTCTTCCTTAGGTTCTACACCATCAATGCTTAACGCTTGTGTCGTGTCATCCAAGTAAGAAAATGCTAAATAGCTGATCGAGCCTGGCGTTTGGGCCACGATCTGGCGAACTGTGCCAGAAGAATCTTGCTCCTGTGATTGGATAGGAGTAGCGCCATCTAAACCCCATTTTTCAAATGTTGCTCTGGTACCACTACCATTTGCTCGGTTGATTACACTGATCTTTTCATCTTTTCCGCCTAGATCTTTCCAATTGGTGATTTTACCTGTGAAGATGTCGATCAATTCTTGTTTGGTGATATTTTTTACACCAGTATCTTTGTTGACGATCGGTGCCATTCCAACAACAGCAACTTTATGGTCCACTAGCTTGCTGGCATCGACACCGTCTTTTTCTTCAGCAAAAACATCGGAGTTACCGATCGTGACCGCTCCGGCTTCAACTTGGCTCAAGCCTGTTCCGCTCCCACCACCTTGGACAGAAATCTGATAATTGGGATTTTCTTGCACGAAGCTTTCTTGTGCAGCATCAACTAATGGTTGTAAAGCGGTTGAGCCCACCGCAACGATTTTTACTTGTTCATTTGAATTACCCGAACTATTCTGTGCTGCGGAACCATCTGTATTTCCAGAACCTGAACCACACCCAGCTAAAAGAAAACCAAGGACACCTAAAGAGAATAATACTTTTTTCATTGATATACCCCTTTCTTATTTACAAGTAAAGTGTACCAATGTACTGTAAATCCTACGTGTGGATGGTGTAAATATCCAGTTAATTTATGTAAATTTCCGGTAAAACGAAAAAAACAAACAGAGTCCTCATCGACCATGTTTGTTCCTGTGCTTATTTATAAGGGAGTACTCATCAGTATCATCCGCGCTCTGAAATCACCTTTATTGTTCGAACTTCCGTGTAAAAATAAAAAAATGCTGCTAAAAAGAATGAGAGAATTGCTAGATAGAAACTTGGCTTTATTGTTAAAAAATACATTGCTGAATAAGCAGAATCTTTTAACCCGCTTTCACTTAGCCCATTAGGACCAACGATGATCCGCGGCAACATCGAGAAAAACGAGGCAAAAACCAACATGCAAGAAAAATGGAGCATATGCCAGTTATAAGCTTTAATGAATTTATTTGAAAGCAGCAAACTCACACTGATCAGAAAATAAAACATCGTTAAAAGTGGAAAATTCTTTGATACGACAAATCCGCTACCTTGGATCAATCCTAAAATCTCTGCCCCTTGTACTACCGCATTTACCCATGTAAAAGGTGCCAAGAAAATTGGGAAAAACCAAAAAAACAAATACAAACGTTCAACTTTTATTATCTTTCTCATTCGTTTCCTCCCATGCACTATTTTCTTTCATCATACTATAAGCGTTTTCTCTAAAAAAATTAGGGGGAAAATCTTTTTTTTTAGAGATAACGCAATGAGAGTTTGTTCATTTAACCATCAAAATATGAAAAAGGAATTGCTTAATTTTATTTTGATCTTAAAATAAAGTTGTGGGGGAGAATCGAATACACAAGTTTGGAGGACAAACATCATGGTAAAATATCTAAAAAAATGTATTTTACTCCTGTTTTTAGTTCCGTATATTTATTTTGCATTGTTGCTAGATTACCGCTATCATTCTATTTTTGGATTGATTTTTCTAATTTTTCTGGCATTTTATACTGGTTTTCTCATGCAGAAAAAAGACCAACTTTTTCTTTTGATTCCAGGGAACATCGCTACGACTGTGACTTCCTATTTAGCATGTCTCCATTATACAGATTGGCACTTTTTTTATCAGCCATTTAGCCCGACCAAACTTATCCTGCTACTAGCTGTCATTTATTTGATCCCACAAGTGATGGGTATTTTTTGGGCACGGATATTTACTCAAAAAAAGCAGAATATAAACATATTTAAATAGAATATAAAACAAGGAGGAGACTTTCGTCATCGATCGTCTGCTCCCTTTTTTAGTGTGATTTATTTGTATACTGCGGCTTCTTCTGACACTTTTAAAGTATATCCTATGACAGACTGAATCCTACCTATATCTCATGCAGATACACTTTCTTGATCACGATCTTGTCGAATAGTTGTGACTGACTATCTTGTTCACCAATGATCTCAGCAATCACTGTGCGATTATTTGATTTCTTCCGTAACTGGTAATTTATTTTCCCAGTCGCATTCAACTCATTTAACATGTCTACTACGCCACCAAAACCTGATTTCTTTGTAATGAATCCTAATGCCACCATTCGTTCATCCAAATTTTTAGCGGAGACCGTTACTCCAGTGATCAAAGAATGTTTTAACTTTTGAACTAACTCCTCTAACCCTTCTGTTGTTGAGACAACTGACGTGGACTGATCGGTAAAGTTATCCAGTACTTGTTTGCTTTCTTCATTGATCCGCACTTCCTCTTTCACCGATTCTCGCAAGTCTGCTAGTTCCTGTAACAAGGTTTCGTACTGTTCCTGAGTCAGCATGACACCTGCAACTTTTTCTCGGTTGAATATATATACCCCAGTTTCGGCTTTTCTCGCCTGGTCAAACACATCCATCGGTGATCTTTTTACCTCTGTGATCGAAGATGTGGGCACCTCTAATTTCTTTAAATCCAATGGACATCCTCCTTTGCTACTCTGTTTCATTATAGCATATCCAAAACATCCGAAGAAAATATCCTTCAATTTTTTGTATCGATCCAGTAATCGATATCTGAAAGTAGCCGGTCGATGCCAAAGGAAGATTGGTAGAAATAGGTTTTTTGATCCTTATTATTGACCAGTGGGAAAAAATGATCCGTAATGATCAATTGTGCATAATTGGGCGGTGTTGCTCGCGTACATACGTGGATCGCTGTTCGTTTTCGGTGTCTAAGTGTTTTGTCTAAAACAGCTGCCAATCTTCTCGCTTCCTCGTGGTCGTAACGAAAAAAAAAGACGATTTTCACTTCTGGCGGATAAAGTTCCAAATAGCCTCGCTCTTGTAATACTTTTAGTAAACACAAATCCCACTCACTTGCTGGATAATCGAGTGCTTGTTGTAAAGCTGTTCGAAATTGGCTTAGTTTCTCTTGGCAATTCGGTATCTTTTTCAGAAATTCATGATATGTTTGCAATTCTTCCTTGACTGTATGTTCTTGGATACCGATCGTATAGCGCAACCATTCTTGATAAATCACCCGTGTGATGCTTTTTTTATTCGTACTTTCATATTCGCTGGTCAGCCAAAATAAAGAATCCAGCTTTTCAGTGACGATCATCAATTTACGGTAATCCTGTGTTTCTTCGATTTTTTCCCAACGTTTCTCGATGATGATATTACAGCTCAAGCGCAAAATACATCGATATATTTTTTCTTTTTCTGATAAGTGTTGTTCTCTCAAAAATAGCAGTTCAGGAAACATCTCAAAGAATACCGTCTGATTTTCATTTAACAGTTCCACCTCTGAGACTTCTTTTCTTTGCTCCAATAGCTGAATAAACACTTCTGAAAAAGATCGTTCTGTATCTTCAACATAAAAATGTGGAAAATCTCTTAAGAAACAAAAGATCAGATAACGGATCTTTCGTTCAGCACCATAGATTTGTCCCTTTTTATATGAAAAGGAAAGATGATATTCCCCTAACCACTTCCGTAAGCGTTCCTGTGAAGAACGATCATAGACTTGCTGGTATTTTTTTTGGAGGATCAAATCTTTTAATAAACAAAAGGAAGAAGACTGGATCAAAAAATCAAATAATAAATAAGGTTCGCTGTATCCTTTGTTATAGACTAAGCAAACACTTTTTTTCTGCTGGATCAATTGGATCGGGATATCCTTTTCCTCTAATCTTTTTAAATAGCGATCGATCGTTTTCACGTCTACCATTAACTTTTCGGCTAGATCGGCTTTTTTCCAAGTTAGATCCTTCATCTGATGGATCAATAAAAATAAATTTTGTACATTTTTTGTTAATAGTTTTTGCCATTTCATTGAAGCTACCTCACTTAATCCATTTACTCTGATTCATAAAAAAGAAAAATTGCAAATAGCTAGTTTCTATATATAAAGTACGAAAAAAAACAAAAAATTATTTTTATAAACCATTAATTTATTTTTAATTTTATTATACTTCATTCGTTCGCGTTGTAAGAGACATTGCTTGTCGGAACGATACCCTTCAATTAAAATATAGAAGTAGAGTAGCAATTTTCATGAGAAGGAGATGAGAGAATGAATAACCAAATCCAGTCATCCAAAGAAAAAGTGGATCAACTGATTCTTGAATTAGAAAAAGCAATTGTTGGTAAACGTTCGACGATTCAGTTAATGGTTGTCGCCTTGTTAGCAAATGGGCACGTCCTATTCGAGGATATACCAGGTGTCGGTAAAACTTTACTTGTCAAAGCTTTATCTCAAGCAATCAAAGGTAACTTTAGTCGCATCCAGTTTACACCGGATCTCCTTCCCAGCGATATTTTGGGATTTTCAGTCTATAATTCTCAAAACCACTCCTTTGAATTTCGACCGGGACCAGTTTTTACGACAATTCTCTTAGCTGATGAGATCAATCGAACCACGCCAAGAACTCAAGCCGCACTTTTAGAAGTGATGGCGGAAAGACACGCAACGATCGACAATCATACGTATCCTTTAGACCCGCATTTCTTTGTTTTGGCTACCCAGAACCCCATCGAATATGAAGGAACATATCCTTTACCTGAAGCCCAATTAGATCGCTTTTTATTTCGATTAGAAATCGGGTATCCTTCATTTGAAGAAGAGCTCTATCTATTGATGAATGAATATGAACAGAATCGGCAATCCTTATCTGTTGTTTTAAGTAGTGAAGAATTGACCTCCTTAAAAGAAGAAGTGAATCAAGTCTTCGTAGACCCTGCTGTTGCTTCTTTTGCCTTACAACTCGTGACAGCAACCAGAGAACATCCTGAAATCAAATTA
This sequence comes from Enterococcus durans, assembly GCF_002277935.1. Classification (NCBI taxonomy): domain Bacteria; kingdom Bacillati; phylum Bacillota; class Bacilli; order Lactobacillales; family Enterococcaceae; genus Enterococcus; species Enterococcus durans. The sequence continues at coordinate 89,323 of NZ_CP022930.1, forward strand.
GGCATTAGTCCAAGAGGAAGTCGAGCATTTATTCATGCAGCGAAAGCCTATACTCTTGTACATGGTCGGACATATGTCACGCCAAAGGACTTCCAAACATTAGTTCCATTCGTATTTGCTCACCGTCTGATGTTTCATGATCCTTCATTGAGCAAAACACAGATCACAGAGCTTCTAAAAGACTTAGTTTCTCATGTTCCCATACCAGTGAGGTGAGCAAATGACAAAACTATTCAATTACCTGACTAACTCCTTGTTGCTCGGTATCTATTTTTTATTTGTGGGGTTTGCTATTCTTTTCAATAATTCATTGGGTTGGTTCCTTGCAACTTTTACCACACTTTATTTGTTATGGAGTTTTCTTTCATTAGGCTCGCTTTTACGAAAAATAGCAGTCTCTAGTTCTGTTCCAGCCTTCATCAACCGTGAAAAAGCAACTGTCACAACTGTTTATTTTTCGAAAGCACGAGCCTTTTCTATTCCCTTACCTCGTTTAACTATTCGCTTTTCTGAGAATTTCTCTCCCCAACAGCAAACAGTCTTTGTCGTATCGAAAAAGAAACAAGAAGTACAAGCAACCTTCAATTTGCCAAGTCGGGGAACTTTAAAAACAGCCCCGATCGAACTGATCGCTTATGATCCTTTAGGGTTGTTTCGTAAAAGTATCAAACTGGAGATTCCTTTCAATACCACCGTCCTTCCCCGGTTTTGTGAAGAAGAAGCCAACCAACTGTTTGAACAGTTGATCCATGAGCAAAGGCAATTCCCCCAAAAAGGTGGAGAGGAATTGAAAGAATATCGACCTTACCGCTATGGTGATCCAGTGAATCGGATCAATTGGAAATTATCGGCACATAGTCAAGAATGGCTTTATCGTGAAACAGAAGAAAAACAGCCAATGAGCGAGATCAGCCTATGTTTTTGGGGAGTAGATGACCCATTTTTCGAAGAAACATTGGATATCTATTATTCTTTTTATCAATTAGTTAAAGATAAAAATCCGGAAATGATTGTTTTAGGAAAGGATCATTTTAGCCAGAATGAACCAACCAATCAATTATTTGCCAAATTACAGCCATTTCCTGTGACTGATGAAAAAAAGGCAAACGCCTATTTAAAAGATGCTCATAGCCCGCACCTTATCATTTTTACGCCCAGACTTTCCGACGCACTCCAAGCATTTAGTGAGTCAAACCCTAAAAATACCACTGTCGTTTTTATTTATTTCGAAAGCAATCACTTAGTCATTCAACATAAACAAGCTCGTCTAGCTGTCAAGGGAGGTACGAAAGATGACTGATAAAAAAATACTATGGCTTCGTGGGATATATTGTTTTTTTATACTTAGTGTCCCAGTACCTGTTTTTCTATCTGCGAATCAGTTGCCAGAGTATTTGACCCTTGTTTTGATCATTGGCTTGATTGCTGCCGTCACTGCTGGTTTACGTTCAAAACTACTGCGACTACCTTTTTATATTATTTTGGCTATTGGTGCACTTGTTCGTTATTTTCCTGAAACACCATTTTCTTTCCGTTGGTTCTCACAGTTTTACGCACAGATTTCGTTAGAGCTTGCGCAATTGTTTCAGGGAGAATTGAATTATTTTCCTGCAAAAACTGCTTTTTGCCTGATTTTATGCTTGATCTATCTCAGCTGTCTGCTAGTGATCGATTATGACCTATGGCCGATCCCTTTTATACTTATAACTGTATACTTTATGCTGTTGACTATTTTTAGGGATTTCGATCTATTTGAAGAAATGATTTTTGTCGTGGCTGTCTTATGTATCTATTTGATTTTCAGACAACTGTTAGTTACCCTTCCTAGCAATAAAAAAGGCCAATTTCTATTACTTACAAATTCAACTTTACTTGTCCTTTTAGTTATCAGTGCGACACTTCCTTCCTATTTACCGACATTCAATCAGGCGTTAGAAGAAAAAAGTGAACCAATCAGGGACTATCTCAACCAAGAAGGGCTCTATGACAAAATCAACAACTATCAAGCTACTGGTACCGCTAAAACTGGATTCAGTGAAAATGATGAGCAACTTGGTGGCCCTCTATATGATAACAACGATGCCGTTTTTACTGTTGTACAACCTGAAAGCAACTACTGGAAAGTGGAAAACAAGACTGATTATACTGGTAAAGGATGGAATGAAGATCCAAATGCTCCTCTTACTCCAGTGGAAAATATACCTTATGGACTTCAAGAATATCAGGAAGCTGACGCAACATCACAAACTGCCCAGCTATCTTTGAAAAGTCAAGCCTACATTCCTTATCCTTATGGGAATATCCAATTGACTACTCTACCTGATCAAAACGAGATGCCTGTCTATTTTTTGCAGCAATCGAACCGTTTCATTTTAACTGGAGCAAAAAAAGATACTACGGTTACCATGGCTGTCAATAAAATTTCCACTTCGCCTGATAACCTACAAGCTATTCAGATCTCAGCCGATGATAAAAAGCGACTTGAAAATTTTCTGCAGTTGCCTTCTTCACTCCCGGAAAGAGTCAAAAATCTAGCAAATGAACTCACAGATGGACTTGCTACTCCTATTGAAAAAGTAAAAGCAATTGAAGATCATCTAAAATCGTTAGGGAACTATCGGTATTCAAAGATCGATGCACAACATACCCCAGAAAATCGTGACTATGTGGACTATTTTTTATTTGATACGAAAGTAGGTTATTGTGACAACTTTTCTACTGCTATGGTAGTTCTCCTTAGAGCAGCTGGGCTTCCTGCTCGTTGGGCAAAAGGATTTACAGGGGGCTATCAAACGGGTACAAAAGATGATAACAAAATATATACGATTTTAAACAGCAATGCACATTCTTGGCCGGAAGTTTATTTCCCTGGCTTTGGTTGGCTCCCTTTTGAACCGACTCCTGCTTTTTCAAATCCAGCAACTGCTGAACAGGAAGTTTCAGAAACATCCAGTGCGCCGCTTGCTTCAGATGCAGCAGAACAAAGCAGTGAACCTGCAGATACACAACGTTCCTCTTCAGAAACAACAACTACTACTGAGAATGGTACAACTGACACATTGAAAAAAAATAATAGATTTCTGTTCTTTGCGCTATTTTCTGTTTTAGCGCTTGTTGTTCTCGGGCTCTATCGCAAAAAAATATATTGGTTCGTTTATGTTCTCTGTCTTCACTTATTTATCGGCAATGAACGGCAAGCCTATCGTTTTCTGCTGTGGGGATGTGAGCGCCTACTACCTAGAGCACCAGAAGAAGATCTCGTATCATACAGTATGCGCTTTGAAACGAACTATCCACTGAATGATCGTTTCATCAAATTAACGACGCATTATGAAGCGTTCCTCTATGGCAGTCATGCTGAGCCATTTGATAAAGCAATGTATCACGCTGTTGCGGATGCGATCAGAAAACAGATATAACTAAATCATGAAAAAAAGACAATTCCTATTATAGCTAAAAGAAATCATCTCTGCGTAAAGTCCATTTGATTTCTGCTATTTTAAGAATTGTCTTTTTTGTTTTCTTTCAGTTTTTTACTATTTCAGCGTTAGTGCATTCAAAGCAACAACTACCGTACTTAGTGACATCAATACTGCACCCACTGCGGGACTTAAAATAATTCCGACTGGGGCTAAGATTCCCGCCGCTAAAGGAATAGCAACAATGTTGTAACCGGCACCCCACCAAAGATTCTGGATCATTTTTCTTCTTGTTTGTTTTGCCAATTCCAAGAAATGTAAAATATCTTTAGGGTCACTGTTTGTCAACACAACATCTGCCGAATCAATCGCGATATCCGTCCCAGCACCAATCGCCATTCCGATCGTGGCACGTGCCAAGCTAGGAGCATCATTGATCCCATCACCGACCATGATCACTTTTTTGCCTTTATCAAGATATTGTTGCACGATTGCTTCTTTGTCATCAGGTAACAATCCACCATAATAATTCTCAATACCCAAATATTCTGCTACTGCCTGTGCGGCTTTTTGATTATCTCCAGTCAACATGACAGGCGTGATATTCTTTTCTTTAAGGGCTTGGATAAATTGTTTTGCTTCTGGTTTTATCACATCACCTAGAGCAATGATTGCCGCAAGTTGATCTCCAATAATCAAATAACTTATTGTATTTCCTTGTTCTTCATAAGGTTTTACTCGGCTTGCATCAACTGATAACCCCAAGCGCTTCACTTCTTTTTCATTGACGATCTTCACTTTTTGGTCTTCAACATCTGCTTCTAGACCAACACCGCTTAGATTTTTTTGGTTCAACGCTTCATATGGGGCAATATCCTTTTCTTTTAGATAGTTCATGATACCAATCGCTAACGGATGATTGGCTGCGGATTCCAAAGCACCAATGTATTTCAGCAATTCTTCTTTTGTATAGTTGTCAGTTAACACTTCGAGGCCTGTCACTGTAAATTTGCCTTGAGTCAATGTCCCTGTTTTATCCAATATGATGACATCTAAGTCATTTGCTTGTTCCAAAGCATTGCGATTTTTCAAAAGCAAGCCATTTTTGGCTGCAATCGAGGTAGAACGAGCGACTACTAAAGGTATCGCTAATCCTAACGCATGTGGACAAGCAATAATGAACACCGTAACCATTCGTTCTAGCGCATCTGGTAAATTCTCTAAGAATAACCAAGCAATAAAAGCCAAGATACCGGCGACTAATGCAACATAAAAGAGCCATTTGGCTACTTTATCTGATAATGATTCTAGCTTAGATTTTTCACCCTGGGCTTTTCGTACCATGTCCATGACTTTCGCTAAATAACCATTTTCGCCAGTTCCTGTTACAGTGATTTCAATCGTACCATCACCATTGATCGATCCACCAATAACTTGGTCGTCTACGTTTTTCTTCACGCCTCTAGATTCACCAGTAACCGCAGATTCGTCCACGATCGTTTCACCTTTTACGATCGTACCATCTGTTGGCATCTTATCTCCGGCACGAACGATCAGATGATCCCCCTCTTTTACTTCTTTGAGAGAGACAGTTTCTTCTGTACCGTCTTTTTTCAGACGTTTAACAGACTCAGGAAGTAATTCAGCTAATTTCTGCAATGCATTACTAGCATTTGAAACAGCGTTCATTTCGATCCAATGCCCCAACAACATGATGACGATCAATGTGGCTAATTCCCAGAAGAAGTCCATTACATGTGCTTGCGGATTGATCAGATTTGCGACAAATGAATAGACACTATATACATATGCAACAGTGATCCCCATAGCAATCAAGGTCATCATTGCAGGACTTTTTTGTTGGAGTTCCATTTTCGCACCACTTAAAAATGGTTGTCCGCCGTATACAAAAAGGATTGTCGCCAGAACTAGAACTACCCATTCTGACCCAGGAAATGTAATTTGAAAAGGAAATTCCATTCCCATCATCGGTGAAAAGAGAATGATCGGAATAGCTAAAATAAGGGATAACCAAAATTTTTGTTTGAAATTCCCCATGTGCATGGAATGGTCCATTCCGCCCATATTTCCATGATCCATGTGATCGTGGTCCATCATTCCGTGGTTCATATTTCCATGGTCCATTTGTCCATGGTCCATATTTTTATGATTCATGTGTTCATGGTCCATACCTTCATGATTCATGTGTTCATGGTCCATACCTTCATGATTCATATGATCATGTCCCACTTGTCCATGATTCATTTCTTCATTATCCATACCTTCATGATTCATGTGTTCATGGTCCATACCTTCATGATTCATGTGTTCATGGTCCATACCTTCATGGTTCATGTGGCCATGATCCATTTCTCTATGCTCATGTTGTTCATTAGAAACCTGTTTTTCTGGATGTGTTGTTTTTTCTTTCATCTTTACCCTATCCTTTCTTCGAATGTGTCATCCTCCGATTCAAACTTAGGGAGTTTAGCAAAACACTTACAGAACTAAAGGCCATGGCGCCACCTGCAATGATAGGATTCAAAAAGCCGAGTGCGGCAAATGGAATGCCGATCGTATTATAAATAAATGCCCAAAATAGATTTTGCTCGATCTTCTTCAAAGTGGCTGTCGAAAGAGCAATCATCTGGCTGATCGAAGTCAAATGACTATTCATCAAAGTGACATCCGCAGCTTCCATTGCGATGTCCGTCCCACTTCCCATAGCGATCCCCACATCTGCAAGAGCTAACGCTGGCGCATCGTTGATCCCATCACCGACCATTCCAACTTTTTCTCCTTTTTTCTGAAGGCTCTCAACGTAGTTCGCTTTGTCTTCCGGTAACACTTCTGCGAAAATATGTGCTGGATCGATTCCAACTTGTTTACCGATTGCTTGAGCTGCAAGTTGATTGTCTCCTGTCACCATGTAAACTGCGATACCATTGTTCTGTAACTGTGCGATTGCCTGTTTGGCGTCATCTTTGATTTGATCCGATACAGCGATCAAACCAAGTACTTTTTTGTCATTTGCCAAGAACATGACTGTTTTTCCCTGTCCTTCTAATTCTAACGCTTGTTCTTGAAATTCATCAAATGAAAGGGTCATTTCTTCCAACCGCTTTCTGGTACCGGCAAAATAAAACTGTCCATTGATTTTTCCACTGATGCCAGCTCCTGGATGGGCAGTGAAATCTGTGATTGGCTCAGCGATCATCCCTTGCGTTTCTCCGTAAGCGACGATTGCTTTACCTAAAGGATGTTCAGAAGCATATTCTAATGAATAAAAGAGCGAAGCAACTTCTTCGTTCCCCAAAACATCTGTCACTTCTGGCGTACCGCGAGTGATAGTGCCTGTTTTATCTAAGATGATACTGCTCAAATGTGCCGCTGCTTCTAATGCTCCGCCGCCTTTGATCAAAATCCCATTGCGAGCGCCGACTCCTGTACCTACCATGATCGCTGTAGGTGTAGCTAGACCAAGCGCACATGGACAGGCGATCACTAGAACTGAAACACTATGGATCACGGCAAGTTGCCAGTCATTGGTCATAAATCCAGTAATCAGTAACGTTAACACTGCAAGCACTAAAACAATCGGTACGAATATCCCTGAGATCCTATCAGCAATCTTTTGGATGGGTGCTTTGCTTCCTTGAGCATCTTCGACCATTTGAATGATCTGTGCCAAAACTGTTTGTTTCCCAATTTGAGAAACTTCCATTTGGATCAAACCATTTGTATTGATCGTTCCTCCAAAGATAGAGTCATTTTCCTTTTTCTCCACTGGAACACTTTCGCCTGTCAACATACTTTCATCGATGGCACTAATCCCTGAAATAATCTTTCCATCTGTCGGTATCTGTTCCCCTGGACGGATCACTAGGATATCTGATAGATTGACTTCATCAATTGAGATCGTTTGTTCCTGTCCATCTCTTAACACTTGAGCCGTCTTTGTCTGTAACGACATCAACTGTTTGATTGCGTCACCTGTTTTGCTTTTCGCTGTATGTTCTAAATATTTACCTAACAATATCAACGTAATGATCATACTGCTGCTTTCAAAATATAAATCGGTGGAATGACTTGGAAAAAAGCCATTGTAGACACTTAAAGCAAAAGCCGCAGTCGTTCCGATCGCGACTAAGACATCCATGTTTGGTGCCTTTGTTTTCAATGCATGATAGGCACCTTTATAAAAACGCCATCCCACATAAAATTGGACTGGAATAGCTAAGATAAGTTGAACGATCGGCCGATGAAAAAAGTGGACGATCTCACTATTGTTCCCTAACATCATCGCGATCATCGCCAACATTAGCGGCAACGTCAATACTGCACTGAAAATCAGGTCAAATCTCATTTTCTTGCGATAAGCCGTTTTTTCTTCCGCAATCTTTTGTTTATGCGCATCATCGTACAAGATTGCTCCATACCCGATATTTTCAACACTGCGAATCAGTTTTTCTGTTGACGTTTCTTTATAGGTCACACTAGCTTTTTCAGTAGCTAAATTAACAGTTGCAGATACAACACCCGGTTGCTCTTTCAATTCTTTCTCGATTCGAGCAGAGCAATTCGCACAGGTCATCCCTGTGATAACAAATGTATCCATTTTTGTTTGGGCATCCATCAAATCACCTCAGATTGATAGCCTAATGCATTGATCGTCTGGCAGATTTTTTCCGGTTGGATTTTTTCTTCATCATATTTCACAATTCCATTTTCTTTTTTTAAATTGACTTTTATCTTTTTTACGCCATCAAGTGAATGAACGGCTTCTTCCACACGTTCTACACAATGGTTACAACTCATTCCTTTAATTGAAAGTTCTTTTTTCATCATTTATTCCTCCTTATTGATGTTCCTTACAATGGCATTGGCCAGGGATACAGTTGCATGCAACGGATGCGACTGGCTGTTTTTTATTTAATTGGTCTAAGATCATCTCAATATCTTCTTGCGTCAAGGTTGCTTCTTCCACTAAGTCAGCAATCGTTGCCCCGATCCTTTTTGCGCAGATATGGGAAAAAAGATTCTCAGTTGCACTGCGAACCGTTTCCGTCTCCGAAACGGCAGGGTGATAAATAAATTTTTTCCCTTCTTGTTCTGTCCAGACCGCTTCTTTTTTCACCAGACGTCCCAACAAAGTTTTTACTGTGGCTGCTTTCCATTCCATGGATTCTGCGAGTATCTGCGTGATTTCTTGTGCTGTCGATTGACCAAGGGTCCAGATGACTCGCATGATCTCCCATTCAGAGTCACTGATCTTGATTGGGGAAGTTACTTCTTTCATCTCATCACTCTTCCTTTCTGTTTACAGATGTAAACTTAAGTACGAATATAGATTACAACTGTAAACGTAAAATGTCAAATGGTTTCTTCTATTATTTGCTCAATTTCTTTAAAAATGCTGTTTGCTCCCGTTTGTTGTGCAAAATAATCAATTTTTCGCTTGCACCTAGTTGATCAATACGATTCAATAACCGCGGTTCATTTTTTTTCTTATAATGTAAAACAAATGAGAGAAATTCTATATATTCGCTATCTAGTTTTTCACTAAAGGTGTGAGGCATATCTGGTCTTGTTGCTTTGTTTCTTTTTCTTTTGATACTTCTTAAAATCACTCGGTAGATTGCGAGGAGTGTGGGGACTTTTAGTAATATGATCTGATCTGCTTCTTCGATTCTCTCTGTCGCTGTACCGGTATAGTTGCCTTCGATGATCCATGATTCATTTTCAGCCATGAATTTTATTTGTTCTGCTTTGAACCATTCTGCAGCCTCGTCACTGTAATCTGTGGTATGCCATAACAAGTCTAGTGGTAACAGAGGACTATGTGTGATCGTTTGCATCTTCCTTGCTAGTGTAGATTTCCCAGCACCGCTTTGACCGATAATCATTCGCTTCATTTACTCTCCCCATTTCATTCATCTTTTTTTCTATCTTACCATAGGAAAAAAGAGAGGCAAGGCATCCTTATGCCTCGTCTCTCTTTATCCGTATAAACGTTTTGTTCTTATTTTCAGCTTATTTCCTGTTCTTTCAAACGATTGGATATTTTTCTCCATCCATGAATAGACTCACGTTCTGTTCATCATACTTGAGTAACAGGTTCTTCTACTTTATTTTTATCTCTACGTGCAATTGCAGGTAAGATCATTCCTAATAAAATCAAAATGATCGGTGTCACGACGTTTGAGACCAACTGGAACCACCATGCTTTTGGATCAGCTGCATATTCGACTTTTGGTACCATTCCCAAAATACAAGCAAATGCAGTGAATGCAAAACACCAAGCGCCAAAAATAAAGCCGATTTTTGGATTTTTAACAAACTTATATTCAGAAGTGAATTTCTTATACGCTTTATTCAACATCATATAAGCTAAGAATACCCATAAATAACGCATTGGCATGACTACTGAATTCAGGTTCGTCAACCATTTGACTAGTTCATTCATATCCTTGATCCCAACGATCGGTAGTAAGATGATGATACCGACTAAAATCCCAGTTAATAAATAGCCGTTGACTAGTGTTCCTTTGCGGTTACGTTTGCGCAACCAATTAGGTACAAAGTTTGGATCAGCATCAGCTAATAAGATTTTTAGTGGCGCATCGATCGAAAAGGCTAATGCAGAAATCTGGCCGACCATATTTGTCAATGCGTAAATGATCATCAATACATTTCCTATACCATAATAATTCCCAAGGATCTGGAATGCACTATATGCACCATTTGCCATCAGATCTTTAGGGATATTGTCACTGGCAAAGAGCATCCCCATCGCTACTGAACCTAAGACCGCACATACACCGACCATTGCCGCTAAAAAGATCATCCCTTTTGGAAATTCTTTTGCAGGGTTACGTGTTGAATTGACATATGGAGAAATTTTTTCTGCTCCGCCAACCGCAAATACTAACATCGAAACTGTCGTGAAATAGCTAAAGTCAAATGTAGGAATGTATGTTTTGACTTCATTCATATGAGGAGTCGCAAACTCCATTGTTGGATTGATGAATGGTGCTGTAACAGCGAGCAAGATGAATAATAAAGACATCACGAACATAGCTGTACCAGCCAAACCACCAATCACTTTTAGTGTCGATAGTCCTTTTGTTGAAAGATAAAGGAAGGCTAAGAAAATGATCAACGAGATGACCGCCACCATTTGGACTGACATCGTATTGACGATATTGCCATTTCCTTCAACTGCCCAACCAGCCGCAATCAAGATTGCTTGTGGTTTTTGTGCCAAATAAGGAATATGGACGACCCAATAAGTCCAAGCAGCATAATATGCCAATCGTTTATTTGAGGTCGTATTTTCTACCCAAGAGCTGACGCCCCCTTTGCTATCTTTGAAGGCGGAGCCAAGTTGTCCAACAATTAAGGCATAGGGGATAAAATAAATAGCAAGAATCAATAACCAAGAGGTAACAACGGAAATCCCTTGTTGCGCATAATTGTTGACTACATTCCCCATACCCCACACCATGTTGAATGCAATTAAAGCCACGGTAAACCAACGTAATTGTTTATCGTTCATTTGTTCTCTCCTTTTTGATTTTAATAGGTAAAACTAACATCCACATGTAATCATAATAAAACTCTTACATTTTTACAATATAATGTTATTTTAATTGTGGATTATTTTAGCAATTACACATTTTTCTTACATCTTATTATCATTTTTCGAGGTAAAACCCTTTTAAAAAGGCACATTTTATGAAAAAAGCTTTCCTTTTTTATAGAATATTCTGAAAAAATTAAATCAACGAAGTTATTTTAATCGTTTTTTTACAGAATAGTTGCTATGTGTTTCTTCTGACATGAGCGCAACAAAAAAACCTCTATTTGATCGAGAAGACTCGAAAAAATAAAGGTTTTTTTATCCGTAAGTGGATTGAGTATTATTTAACCCGTAAACATCTCATTGCATTTAAAACGGCTAAGACAGTCACTCCAACATCCGCAAAAACAGCATCACCCATTGAAGCGATTCCGAATGCGCCCAATAACAGAACAAGCACTTTGACACCAATGGCAAAGAGGATATTTTGTTTGACGATTTTCAACGTTTTTCTAGATAAGCGAATTGCATCAACGATTTTCGAGGGTTCGTCATTCATGATGACCACATCTGCCGCTTCGATTGCTGCATCACTTCCCAAACCACCCATAGCAATTCCAACATCTGCTCTCGCCAAAACAGGTGCATCATTGATTCCATCACCGACAAATGCGGTTTGTTGTGTTGCATTCTCCATGATATTTTCTAATTTTTCGACCTTGTCTTGTGGCAGTAATTCACTGTATACCTTATCTATCCCAAGTTTGTGTCCGATATGATCGGCAATATTTTGGGCATCCCCAGTGAGCATCACCGTTTGTTTGATCCCTACTTGTTTTAGTTTGCGCAATGCTTCTTGCGCATCAGGTTTCACTGTATCTGCAATTACCAAATAACCGACAAATTCACCATCCAGCGCTACATATAAAAGGGTACCAACTTCTTCACTCTTCGTGCTCTTGATCTGGTATCTTTCCATTAACTTGTGATTACCGACTAAAACAAGTTTTCCATCTATCTGCGCCTTGATTCCTTCTCCTGCCACTTCTTCTATTTCTTCTACTGGCAATAATGAACCTTCATAAGCAGATAAAACAGCTTGTGCAATGGGATGGGTAGATAATTGTTCAGCACTTGCTACGTATTGCATAAATTGTGTTTTCTCAAGAGTTGTTTCTAATTTTTGAACAGAAAAATCACCTTTTGTCAAAGTCCCGGTTTTATCAAAAACAATTGTATCTGTGTGGGCCAATAATTCTAAGTAATTCCCACCTTTTACCAATACCCCGATTTTACTTGCGCCACCGATTCCGCCAAAGAAGCTTAATGGGACAGAAATCACTAACGCACAAGGGCAAGAAATCACTAGGAAAGTCAACGCACGATAGATCCAATCAGAAAATTCTGCCCCAGAGATCACAAGGGGTGGAACGACAGCAAGTACTAAAGCTAACTCTACGACGATCGGTGTATAGTAGCGAGCAAATTTCGTGATAAAATTTTCTGCTGGTGCTTTTTTACTGCTTGCGTTTTCAACTAATTCCAATAGTTTACTAATCGTAGAATTCTCATACGTCTTTTCGACCTTGATCACTAATGGCTGATTTTTATTGATAAATCCACTTAAAACAGTTTCTCCAGCAAACACTTCTTTAGGTACAGACTCTCCAGTCAGTGCCGAGGTATCAACTAATGATTGCCCTGTAAGGATCGTTCCGTCTAATGGCACACGTTCGCCAGGTTTGACTAATACTTGCTCTCCAATCACTACATCTTCGGGTTGCTTTGTTATCAACCCGTTTTCTGTTTGGACATGGGCAACTTCTGGACGGATCGCCATCAATTCACGAATCGATTTTCTCGATTGGTTCACTGCAAATCCTTGGAAGTATTCACCAACTTGATAAAACAGCATAACTGCAACTGCTTCTGGATATTCTCCGATCAGCATTGCTCCGATAGTCGCAATCGCCATCAAAAAATTCTCATCAAAAATTTGTCCTTTGATTATGTTCCCGACTGCCCGTTTGATGATATCAAATCCAATGACTAAGTATATCAACAAAAATCCGATAAATTTGATTGGTTCAGCTGGTGACCACAGAAACAAAATCAGTAAGCCGATAGCAGAAAGGATGATACGTAGCAATGCACGTTTTTCATGGTCGTCTTTTTCTCCCTGAACTTCTTGCTTTTTCTTAGTGATCTCTTTCATCGAAACATCTGGTTCTACTTCTTTTACGACTCTTTTCGTTTCGTTTTCAATTGTTGCTAAATCTTTATCACTCGCTTCGATCGTCAGTTTACATGTCGTAAAATTGACAGTCGCTTGCTTTACTCCTTTGATTTCATTCACTTTTTTCTCGATTTTCATCGCGCAATTGGCACAATCTAATCCATCTAAATAATAACTCTTCATTTTCCTCACTCCTCGCATTTACATATGAGTAACTCTTCATAAGCAATTATATATGAATGAACACTCATGTGTCAAATGGAAAATGTCCTTTTGGAGAAGTGAACAAAAATATTTTTCAGATTTTATCTTTTGAATAGAGTCTGGGACAAATCTAAAAATCAGTTTTGCTACAGACTCTCGAATAAACGGCATCCAAAAGTTAGGTTTTTCGGAAATTTCGAAAAAAGAGCGTGGGACAAAAGTAAGAAACACTTTTGTCTCAACCTCGAATATCAACCTATCTATTCAAAAAAGAATCATGTTCAAAGTTTGGATACAAGGGTGAGTGGCGATACTTCTATAAGATTGATTCAGATATGTCGATTTATAATACAGGCTTTCTAAAGATATCTGAGACAGAAATCTGAACAAAAAAATAAGCTGATATCCACAATGATCATTTTTCAAATTTTTGAGGATATCAGCTTATTTTCGAAAGGAGTTGCTTTGTCTTTATCGTTTGCTATCACCTAGTACCTGTGATACTCGTTTTTCACGGTTCTCTCTAACATGAGCAAATAAAAGAACATCAAAGTAAATCAATAAAAAAATCAGCGATCTTTCTTTTCTTTGCTGCAAGTAGCCAGTATTTGATAAATTCAGTTTGGACCTTTTCTTCTTCTTCGATTGCGATAAACACTTTTTCAACTAGTTTTCCAGAACGCACCCCCACTGTTTTGTCTATTTGAAAGGCCTGACCGAAGGCAATCAGCTTTGGTGTCCCATTTGACTGTCTCACTTCAGCCACTACAGAGATTCGAGTAGGATTTTGGAGATCATACTCCTTTATTTTTACAGTAGGTACTCCTTTGGCAGTTTTAAAAAGCAAGTTGATTTGTTGAAGATCCTCCGCTTTTGCTTCTCGTATTTCCATTTGTTTCACCCTTTATCACAGATTCACTAACATTTCAGGTACGACAAACTCTAACCAACTTTGTGCAATGATCTCATGTCCGGCAAGTGTAGGATGTACGCCATCCTCTCCTGTATATTTACTGAATCCTCGAGTAATTCCCAACGCATTCAGTTTTCCATCTAAGGGAACAAACACCAGATGGTATTCTTCCGCTAACCTACGAATGATCTGTATTTTCGGATCAAGGTCCTTGCGCCAAGTCTGACGATCAAGTGGCTCTGGTAATACAAAAGGCTCCATTAGTACAACCTGCTTTATCCCTTTCTCCAACAATTTTTCGATCAAGTAACGGTAATCTTTTTCAAACATCGCCATTGATTGCTCCGTTGCAAACGTGGTTGGATCATTCACATTATGCCACGTATCATTGATACCGATAAGAATCGAAACGATATCTGGTTCAAGGGCCAAACAGTCTGTGTCAAAACGTGCTCGTAGATCAGCAATCTTATTTCCATTGATGCCTTTATTAAGAACATCAAATTCAATAGTTGGAAACTGTGTGCTCAATCGTTTTGCTACCAACAATGGATAACCATTACCTAAATCCTTTGAGTCATTATATTCTCTGCCACAATCAGTAATACTATCACCAATAAATAAAATACGTTTTTTCAAATTACTTTCCTCCTATTGTGTCTATTTATGCTTTCTTTCTTGTGTATGATCAATCAGCATACTTTTCAGACTTGGCTTCCCTCCTTAACGTATTCGCTTACATTCGTATAAAAGAAAAAAACACAGCATCTAAAGCTTAGATTTCACCTAGGAACAATAAGCAATTTCGAGAATGTGTCTTTTCATTCCTATTCCAACACGCTGTTTGCAATTGCTCTTTTTTTGCTGTCTGCACTAAAATAACTCTACAGATTTTTCTTCCAAACTTCCATGCTTCGATTAGATTTTTGCATTATCGTTACGTTTAACTTGTTAATCAGGCGTAGCCATTCATTTTGACTATCTTACACCAACACAATCGTATTATACCATCATTTTCCAGAGACAAATATGCAATTCTTTTTTTCAACTATTTTACTTCTTCGTACTTGGCCATTTCATTGAGAGACAGTTTGATTTTTGCTATCTATGAGGAATATGTCAATACTAAAAAGGACCCCACAAACATTCATGATGAATGTTCGTGGAATCCTTCTTTGGGTTTAGCCATTGCTTTTCCTGTCGCTTCTAGCACTTCACTGTATCAAAACCGAAGCATGTATCTTTAGGACAGCTAGCTGTTTTTCTATGGATAAATACGATTCAATAAACGTGGGAATGGGATTGCTTCACGTACATGATCAATACCAGCAATCCAAGTCACCGTACGTTCCAAACCTAGTCCAAATCCAGAATGGGGAACAGAACCATATTTACGTAGATCAAGATACCAAGAATATTCGTTTTCATCTAATCCATGGTTTCTGATTTGTTCTAATAAAAATTCGTAATCCGTTGCCCGTTCACTACCACCGATGATTTCGCCATAACCTTCTGGAGCGATCATGTCAGCACAAATAACAACATCATCTCTTGTTGGATGTGGCTTCATGTAGAAAGGTTTGATTGCTTTCGGATAGTTCAAAATAAAGACAGGTTGTTCAAACGAATTGGCGATGAATGTTTCGTGTGGTGAACCAAAGTCATCGCCCCACTCGATGTCATCGAAGCCGTTTTTCTTCAATAATTCGATTGCATCATCGTATGAGATACGTGGGAATGGTAATTTTGTATAAGTTTTCAGTACTTCTTTGTCTCTTTCCAAGACATCTAACGCATAGTCACAATGATCAAGAACATTTTGCACTAAGAAAGCGACATATTGTTCTTGGACTTCTAGACTTTCTTCCTGATGCATAAATGCCATTTCAGGTTCGATCATCCAGAATTCAATCAAGTGACGACGAGTTTTTGATTTTTCCGCACGGAAAGTTGGTCCGAATGAGAATACTTTTCCAAAAGCCATTGCAGCAGCTTCCATATAAAGCTGTCCGCTTTGAGATAAGTAAGCTTTTTGATCAAAATAGTTTGTTTCAAATAGATCCGTTGTTCCTTCTGGTGCAGAACCAGTCAAAATCGGTGGATCAATCTTAACAAAATGATGATCATTGAAAAATTCATACGTTGCACGAATGATTTCATTTCTGATTTGCATGATCGCATGCTGTCTTGAAGAACGTAACCATAAATGGCGATGATCCATCAAGAAATCTGTGCCGTGTTCTTTTGGTGTGATAGGGTAATCATGACTTTCACTGACCACTTCAATGTCAGAGATCCCAATTTCGTAGCCGAATTTTGAACGGCTATCTTCACGGATTTCACCTGTTATGATGATCGATGTTTCTTGGTGCAAGTTTTTCGCAAGTTGGAAAACTTCTTCTGGCACTTCACTTTTTACGACTACTCCTTGGAAATAAGCAGTACCGTCTCTTAATTGTAAAAAGGCGATTTTTCCGCTTGAACGCTTATTGGCTACCCAAGCGCCGATTTTTACTGTTTCTCCCACATGGTTTTTCGAATCGATGATTTGAATTTGTTCCACGTTGACTCTCCTTTATCATTTCCTATTTTTAGGATTAATTTTGACTTTTACTCTCAATGAATCGGGCAATCCGTCTCACTGCTTCTTCTAAGGTTCCTAGATCTGCCGCATAACTCATCCGCACATTTTCTGGCGCACCGAACCCTTCACCAGTTACCAAAGCAACGCCAGTTTCTTCTAATAGATCTTCTACCCAGCGAGTGACGTTCTCATATCCGCAAATCGCCATCGTTTGTTTGACATTCGGGAATAAATAAAATGCACCTTGGGGCTTATTGATCGTTACTCCAGGTAAGTTAGAAACAAGCGGATATATGATATTCAAACGCTCTTCAAATGCACTTCTCATTTCCTCTACCGTATCTTGAGTCCCAGTCAAAGCCTCAACTGCCGCGTACTGACTAACTGCAGTTGGATTACTGGTCGACTGCGAAGCAATAGCGATCATTCCATTGATGATCTCTTGATTACCTACAGCATAACCGATCCTCCACCCTGTCATCGCGTATGTTTTTGACACACCATTGATGATGATGGTTTGTTGACGAATTGCTTCTGATATCGTTGCAATTGGAGTAAACTCATTGCCATTATAAACTAATCGTCCATAAATATCATCTGCAACTATCAAAATATCGTTTTTGACAGCCCATTCCCCAATTGCTTGAAGTTCATTTTTCTCATAGATCATTCCTGTCGGATTTGACGGAGAATTGATGATGATTGCTTTCGTTTTTGCTGTGCGTACTTGTTCAAGTTGAGAAACAGTTACTTTAAAGCCGTTTCTCTCTTCGCCTTTGACAAATACTGGCTTTCCTTCTGCTAACTTCACTTGTTCTCCATAACTGACCCAATACGGTACCGGAATAATCACTTCATCTGCCGGATTCAAAATGGTTTGGAATAACGCATAAAGTGCAAATTTAGCCCCATCAGTCACAATTGTTTGTGAAGGTGCATAATCGACACCATAATTCTGTTTGAGATAGGCGACGACTGCTTGACGCAATTCAGGGATACCAGCGCTTGGTGTGTAATAACTAGCTTTACCATTTTTGATTGCCTTGATGGCTGCCTCTTGAATGTTTTCTGGCGTAGCAAAATCAGGTTCCCCAACAGTTAAGCTCAAAATATCCCTACCTTGTGCCTTCAACGCTTTCGCTTTTGCTGCTGCTGCCAGCGTAACAGACGGTTCTAGCCGTTGAATTTTTTCTGATAGATTCATCTAACTCATCCTTTACAATTTAGATATCGGTAATTGTTTTTACTTCTTTTCCTGTGTCAAAAGCAATTAGATAATAATTCAATTCATTATGTGAATTTTCTCCTGTGATTTCCCAGACTACTTGATCATCGTACATACCAAGAGTTGCTTTTTCGACTTGGATATCCGGATGAGCATCCGCAATCTTTTGTTTTGCTTCTTTTTCTGTCAGCCCGTCTTTTTGAGCTAAAACTTTTACTTTTTCACCCGATTTTGGAATGACGACCACGATTTCCTGGCCTTTATCATTTTTACCTGTCAAAGAGAAATACGTTTTTTTACGTGTGAACCAATAAAAACGATCAACTTCCTTTAGATCGGCATATTTTTCGGCAATCTCAGTCGCTTCTTTTTTCGCCTGCATCATTGGACGACTTGAGCGTAAATAGAAAATCGAACTAAATACGATCACTGCTAACAAAAAAATGATTAAGCCAAGTAAAACGCGGTTGATGATCTTTTCTTTTGCCGTTTTTTTCTTTTTGTTTTTCTTTGGTGATTTTTTCAAGGATCGTCGCTCCTTTTTTTTGTTCGCTATCATTCATTATAGCAGATTTTTGATATGAAAAAAGAATGTCACAGGAAGTTTATTCTTCGTTTTTGTTTAAGAAGTGATGGATGTCATGGCAAATCTCTTCCATTGAGTCTTCCTTGATCGTGATTTTTTTAGGCAAAGCTTGAATGATCCGCGCCCCATATTTAGCAGAAAGTAAGCGCCGATCCAAAATCAGCAGAACCCCGCGGTCTTTTTCTGAACGAATCAAGCGACCTAATGCCTGTCTCAGCTTCAAGGCTGCTTTGGGAACCGACTCCTGATAGAAGGGATTAAGTCCTTCTGATTCAAGATACGCATTTCTGGCTCTTACCATCGGACGCAAAGGATTATCGAAAGGAAGTCGAGTCACTACTACGATTTGTAACGCATCTCCAGGTAGATCGACGCCCTCCCAAAAGCTGTCTGCACCAAACAGTACACTCATTTCCGATAACGTGAACCGTTTCAAAAGTTTTTGGCGACTGCCACCAAAACCTTGTGCCAGAATCTCTCGTCCTTGCTCCAACATAATCAAATGAATCCGTTGGTACACTTTTTGTAAAATATCATGTGAAGTAAAAAGGACTAAGATCGGACGCTTCTCTTGTGTAATCAGCTCCATGAGAGAATTTGCCAAATAATCAACATACTGCTGACCGCTCACTTGATTGATTGCCGGAGCATCTTTAGGCACATAGACTCTAGCTTGTTGCTCATAATCATAAGGAGAAGCAATCACTTTGAGTGGTGTTCCATCTATCCCCAAGCGCTTCGCTAGATAGTGACGATTTGGCCCGACTTTTAATGTGCCACCGATATATAATATTCTTTCATAGCGAGGATACCAAGCGGTTGTTTCTAATAGAGCTGCCTGGAAATCATGCAAATGAAAAATCGTTTGCTGCGGATTCTTACCGGGTACGAACCAATGAATCAGATTCTCATGCCAATCTTCTAGCCATTTTTCCATAAAAAATCCTTGTTTTTCCATTTGATCAAACAGCTGATAGAAAGTCGCCAAATCGATCCGCATCTGGTTCGTCCAACTTTCTTGGATGATTTCTAGACTGAGGCGCATCTGTATCTGCAATTGCTGGATTTCGCGGTAAAACAAATGAAGATGATCAATTGCCATGCTTGCTTCTAATGGTAGCTGATCAAGCATATCTTTGGTGACCATTATTTCTTCTGGATATTCGCCATGGGTCTCCTTAGGTGCAAACTCATTCAATCCTTCTGCCAGAAAAATCTGTGCTTCACATAATGCACTTAATTCATCTCGGTAAATCTCAAGCCAGCGACGCATGTCATGATTCTCCGGCAAATAGCTTTGAATGCGGTCAAACAATCGTTCTGGATCTTCAAATTGCTGGATTTGTTTATAAAATTGAGCAATACTTAGCCGCTGGTCATTCACCTTTTCTGCAATGTCTGGTAAATGATGCGCTTCATCGATCAATAAATAAGGACTTTTTGGAAGTAAAGGCGTTTTCCTTTGTGTTTCTTGGACTAAAAAAGCATGGTTCACAATCAAAAAATTGCTCTGCTGGACTTTTCTTTCTAAGAAACGGACAAAATCTTGTTCATAGAAAGATTGATTACGTGCTAAAAAGTTTGTTCCTCGATGCGCGATCTCTGAGAAAAAGGCATGATTCAGATTCGTCAGATGCAATTCATCTAAATCACCTGTTGTTGTTTGGGTCAACCAGACCAAGACCGACATTTGATAGAGAGCATATTGTTTTTGCTCCTTTGGTGTTGCCAGTGTTGCCTTGAATCGTTGGAGATCGATATAATGCCGGTAACTTTTGATGATAGTCGCTTGGATCGGTTGCTCCAATAACTGATTCAACAAAGGGATATCTTTTTCCATGATCTGCTGTTGTAAAACAAGCGATACTGTACTGATGATTGCTGGTTTTTCTGGTGTTGCCAGATAACTAAGGGGTAAGAGATAGCCGATTGTTTTGCCCATTCCTGTAGCAGCTTCAATCATCAGATTTTTAGACTCATCTTTTGTAAAATGGTCATACACCGCATTCATCAAACGATTCTGCTCTTTTCGATACATCAATGTTTTGCCAAACATTTTCTCTTTGGCCTGTTTCTTCCTTGGATAGACCTTTTTGCCATAATGCACATCTGTATAGAGCTCTACTTCTTTTTTTCGCAAAGCAATGCCATCGATGATTTCCCAGTCTTCCTTCAATCTAGGAGGATTCTCTCGCATTTTATCCGTCACGTGTTGGATGAATCCAGCTGTATCCAATCCTGTCTGCCCGCTTAATTCAATGATTTTTTCTAAAGTGATGATCGGCAGCTGTTGCATACGCTCTTCGATCAGTAAAAGAAGTTGCGCAGTCACTTCTGCATCACTGTCTGCCTGATGAGGATTTTCGTGGACAAAACCTAGACTCTCCGATAAATCAGAAAGACGAAAACTTGGTTCACAAGGCAAGAAAATCTGTGCTAACTCAACGGTATCGATTCCTGGAATCGTCAAAGCTGGTGTATTGCAACGGGTCAATTCTTGGTTAAGAAAATTGTAGTCAAAGTATATATTATGTGCGACAAAAATTGTGTCAGCTAATAAATGATAGATTGTTTGTGCAACATCTTCAAAATAAGGTGCTTGCTGCACACGCTGATTTGTGATCCCAGTTAAATGTTGGATTTGTTTAGAAATCTTTCGACCTGGATTAATATCTATCGAAAAACGAGAAGTGATTCGACCACCTTCAATCATGACACACCCAAATTGGATTATTCGATCTTCTTTTGGATTTGTCCCAGTTGTTTCGATATCAACAACTGCATAAGTTTTTGGTTTCAAAATAAATACCCCTTCTCTTTCCTTTAAATATTCTCTTGCGATTATACTACAAACCTAAGAAAATTACTTTGACCCTCTCCTTTCTTTTAGTAAATCATCATAAAGATGGGGAGCTTCACAATGGATAAAACAGTTGCGCAAGACAAAAAAAGCTCGGAAAACTAATTGAATAGTTTCTCCGAGCTTTATAAATTATATAGGTTGATTAAGCTTTAACAACGTTAGTTGCTTGAGGGCCACGTTGACCTTCTTCAACATCGAAGTTTACTGTTTGGCCTTCTTCTAAAGTTTTGAAGCCGTCGCCTTGGATAGCTGAGAAATGAACGAATACGTCGTTACCGTTTTCTGCTGTGATAAATCCAAAACCTTTTTCTGAGTTAAACCATTTTACTGTACCTGTTTCCATAATAAAAATCCTCCTTGTGTATCAACACATATTTTGCAATTACTTGAATGGTGTATATCTGGAAGATGTTTATTTGAAACAAGCTACCACAGATTACCGAACAAAAACTACATTCTTACTATATCATACTGTTTACAAAATTACCAGAGTTTTTCCTTATTTTTTTGTATTTATTCTCTTATTTAGAAGATATATTTGCAAATAAACGAACGTTTTCTTAAAATCACCCCTATAAGATTCAGAAAATTTCTTTTTCCTATTTTCACTTTTGCGAAAAATTTCAATTTATTATCTGAAAAAAGGATGAACGAACTTTGGAATTCTCTAATGATCCACATCATTTTTTAACTGATAAAAATTAGTATGCGCATCTATCCCCTCTCATCTGCAAGGTTCGTTTTTCTGAGAAAAGTACATTCCCCTCGCAAAGCCAATGGGACTAAAGCACAAAAATAATGAGCGAGAGGCAAAAGCTAGCTTTTGTCTCTCGCTCAAGATGAATCCAACGGCTGAAACAGAGGAAACTCCTTTTATCGGAGCTATACACTTCTATCAACGCCTGACCATTCATCTACTTTGATAGTTTTCACTCAATAACGTAAGATCGCAACTAAACTCTTTTCGTCTGGTGCATCTTTTTGTTCAAGGATAAAGACCTGACCACCGTTAGTGATCACATTATCTGCTAGTTCATTCAGCACCTGACGGCGGTCATATTCTGTTTCTGGATCTTCGCCAAAACCATCTGCTAAATTAGATGTAGCAATGAATAAATGGGATATTTTCCCTTCTTTTGCTGCCGGTATAATATCAACGAGTTGATCAATGAACTTTTTATCAAGCAACTTATTGTAGTCACTTGCTTCTTTGACAGCTAATTCTTGCGATAGTTTTTTTGCGCCTGCTTCAATTTCTTTTAATGAAAGTTGTGCAGGTGAAGCTGAGATCGCAACATCGGAACGATAATAAGGGTTCTTCGCCACTTTTTTGAACATCGTCTGATTTTCTGGTAATGCAAATAAGAAGATAGGCCATTTCTCTGGATTTTCAAATGTATCTTTCAAATAGTCATCGACTGCTTGATAATAATTGACCCAATCAATTTCGACTTCTTCATCTTTAGGATTGACTCCATGGAACGTCGTACCTTCACTACCATTTGATGCGTAGTTCAACCCGCCTCCTGTTAGTTCAGATCCGAGAGCAGTGACGACATCTTTTGGTGCATCTTCAGGCAAAGCCACTTCTTTGACTTGTTTATTCGTTACTTCGTACAATTTCATCGAATCACGATTCAATCCTAATAAATAGTATGAATAGTTGAAATGTCCATTTTTGATGATCGCTAATAAATAAGGTAGATCACTCACATAATACTGGTCATCTACAGGAATACCCAAACGGTGGATAAACACTTGTTCTGGTGATACTATGACAGCTACACTCGTTGTGGCACTACGCCAGAAAGACGGATCGTCCAACAAACTAGTAATTTTTTCTTGGAATGGGGACCAATCATGCTCAGAGTATTTCTTTTCAAAGCGCTTTTTCGCTTCCTTTGCAAAATTCTTGAATTTGATTTGATCTTTTTCTACGTCTTGATGCGCAACATGGGTGTTTAACATAATCGTGACAAACGGTCCTTTGGTACCTTCTGAAGTCAATTGTGATAATAATTCTTTTTCTTTTTTTGCCATAAACGTACCCCTCCTAAAAAAATCATTTCTTTGTATCTGTAAATAAAGTCTACCACATCCCATTTTATCAATACAATAAAACGAATCCCTACCAGAGAAATACCTGATCGATTTTTAGTTGTGTTGTCCTACTTCATATTTTTTTCATACTTTCATCAATTATATGCTCATTTCCTTAACAGTAGCTTCAAACTCTCTTGCTATACTATAAAAAAACAAAAAAAACGAGGTGATCTTATGCAATTATTCATGATTTTTAGTTTGGTCGCTCTCTCAGCAGGCGCCCTTTTTGCAGCATCACGCCTAACCGAACCCGAAGTACAGCCAGTCAAAATTCGTGTCAATGAACCCAAAAGATAACTTTCTCTGATTCTTCATTAATAAGACTTGTTCTTTATAAGGTTTTTTTCAGAACCATTGAAACCTTTTGTTCTCTCTGATAATATTCTAAGTTGTAAGAATCAATTTAAAAATGAGGAGAACAAAGATGTTCAAAAAAAATACCCGTTTTATTGTACTATTAGCAAGTCTTATCTTATGTATCACTTCTTTCTTGCCTAGCGCAACTGTTCAAGCAGACGACGCATTTAAAATAAATGCCAAAGCTGCCTTTGCCGTAGATGCAGAAAGTGGAAAAATCCTTTATGATCAGGATGGCGAAAAAACGATGGGAATTGCTTCCATCACAAAGATCATTGGTCTATATATCGTACTTGAACAAATCAAAGAAGGTAAATTATCTTGGGAAGATAAGGTAGCCATTTCGGATTATGCAGAAAAATTAAGCGTCGTGCCGGATCTATCGAATGTTCCTTTGCATAAAGAAAATGATTATACAGTGAAAGAACTTGTTGACTCAGCTTTCATCCAATCAGCCAATGCTTCTATGGTTGCTTTAGCTGAAAAAGTTGCAGGCAGTGAAAGTAAATTTCTTGAGTTAATGAAGAAACAACTAAAAGATTGGGGCATCAAAGATGCAACGATCGTCAATGCATCAGGTTTAAACAATTCTTACCTAGGTGAGAATCGACCTGAGAATACTGGTGAAACAGATGAAAATCAACTTTCTGCGAAAGATGTCGCTATTGTTGCTCGTCACCTCATCTTAGATTATCCTGAAGTCTTAAAAATCACGAGTACCACAAATCAAACATTCGGCGAAAACACACAGTCACCGGTTGAAATGGTCAATTGGAACTGGATGCTACCTGGTTTTGTAAACTATCACGAAGGTGTCGATGGATTAAAAACTGGCACAACTGATTTTGCGGGTGCATGCTTTGTCGGAACGATCAACAAAGATGGCCGACGAATCATCACAGTGGTTTTAAATGCAGATAACCATGAAGAAAATCCAAGTGCCCGATTCAATGAAACGTCACGATTGATGGATTATTGTTATGACAACTGGTCAGAAAAAGAACTTGGAAAAGCAAATGCAAGCATTCCAAGCCTAAAAGACATCAAAGTGAAAGATGGAAAAGAAACCTCCGTCAATGTTGCGCTAAAAAGCCCTGTAAAAGTCTGGGTCGAAAATGGAATGGATACTGGAAAATTAACGATTACTCCAACACTTGATAAAAAGAAAGTAACGGATGATCAAGTGACCGCTCCTATCAACAAAGGCACTACAGTTGGCTCAGCAACGATCCAATTAGCTGATGACAAATTAGGCTATTTGGAAGCAAATCAAGAGCCTTCGACAGACATCATTACCACTTCTACTGTTGAAAAAGCTAATATTTTTGTCATTGGTTGGCGCCATGTCACAGATTTTTTCAGTAATTTATTTTAACATCATGAATAGTCACCAAAAAGAAGTCGAGACAAAAGTCGTTTAGGTGTGAGAAACTGAAGAGAAAAACGAGCAATACGCTTTTTGTATTGTTCGTTTTTTTTTGAAATTTGCGGTTTTATAATGATGGAAAAGTTTGGCTATCAAAAGGTGAATACAAGAGGTTGGGACAGAAGTGTTTAACTCCGAGAAATAAGAAGAAATTCACGAAAATTGCTTTTCAAATTTTTGTGAATTTTGGCTTATTTCCGAAGGAGTTGCTTCTGCTCCCACCGTTTACTCGTTTTTAAATAATGAGACAAAAGTGTTTCTTACTTTTGTCCCACTCTCAGAAAGTAAAACCGATCTTCTGGCTTTCTATTTGGGACGGATTTTTCAAAGTATCCTTTCATTTCTCAGAAAAAATGAGAGAGGAATTAGTCACGCTCTCTTTAAGTGAAGGAACCAAAGAGAAGATAAAAACTCTTCAAGCAAACGGGAATCAAAGAAAACATCTTTCGGTTATCTTTGATGTTGATCATCTGGAACAATTGGCTGATATCTATCAACTAGCGGAATTTAAGAAACAGAATGGATAGTCTTCCTTAGATTCCCAGCTATCAGATACCAGCCAACTTAATGCAATTTTTTTATGTCCATCGCATCTTTGACTGTTGCTAACTCGTTTAAGATCAACGAAACAGCCTTGCAAGGAAATTGCTCGAGATAAAAAGGGAGGTTGATCTTTATCGCTATCTTTTCAAGAAAGCTTGGTCTCAGTTTTAAGAGTGATTGCTGAAGACAAAAAAGAAAGTACTTTATTGAAGTGTCCCCGCTAAACTTTGGAACTGGGGTCTTACTTCATTGTTAAGTACTTTCTTTTTCTTAGATATCACAATAATTTATTCGATTTATCCATACCTACAGTGATCGAAATGACTTCTGGATGATCCATGATCGTTCGAACCAATTCTTTTTCAAGCATATTCGTTTTTACTTTTACTATATAGTGTAAGGAACAAGTTTCTTTATTGATTTTTACTTTTTTTAAATTGCAGTTTTCTGTATACTCTGCAATTTTTTCTTCAATAATACTCGAAAGAAACAAGGATTTAGAAACTTTTAGCTTGATCGTTTTTTCAGTATTAAAAACTGTATGTTTATTTTTGATTGGAAGCGTGAAGATGATGACTTGGATAGCAGCAACTATACTAGACACGAATAGTGCATAGACAATATACCCCATTCCTGTGGCTAAACCAATCGACGTTGCCCAAAAAATACTGAAAATATCTCTTGAGTTCCCTTGAGCAGACCGGAACCGCACTAAGTTAAATGCGCCCAGAACAGCGATCCCCGTACCTAAGTTGCCGTTGATCAACAAAATGATGGTATGTACTAAAGTAGGTAACCCAATCAAGGCAAACATGAAGTTTTTTGTACAGTTGTTTTGATACATATGGGTGTAAGCAATCAGAATGCCTAGCAAAATCGACACCACCATACATAAAAAGAAATCATCTAGTGTGAGTTGAGAAGGCTCATTTTTTAAGACACTATTGAACATAGAGGGGGTCCTCTTGGATATATCTTTTATAGACTTGTTTATATTTAGAAAATTTTATCTCTTTTTTGCCCATCCTATCCAATCCTACCTGTAACCATTCAGGTATTTCTCCTGTCGTTTTTACTTCCATCAGCACATCGATTTCTGGCGCTACCAGATTGTCTTCTGTACAGTGTTCCCAGGTCGTTAAGTCCATTAGACGGTAATGGATATTTTGATCAAAAGTGATTCGCAAATCTTCTGAATCTCTATTTACAAATGCTTCTCTTAAATAATAGATATATACTTTGGGCTCCAATGCCAACCTTCTGAACAACCACTGTATTTCATTAAAAATATACTCTTCTTCTAAATTACTGAATGTGGTTTCTGCCAATTCGATATTTTCCAACATATCATCGAGCTCATGATGCGCTAATTTTATTCTACGTTTATCTGTCATTCCTTGAAACTTTCTTTTTATCTCTAAGTAGATAGGCGATATGTCCTGAGGATCTCCATATTTTCTGATTCTAAATTTTTCTCGATAGGACTTTTCTGTAGTGATTTCTTTTAAAAAGTGATGATCGTTTGTATCAAAATACAAGGAAGAAATAAAATGATCACTATATTTATCCCGAACTACCTGTTTTGGAAATAGTGTTTTCAAATACTTAGCTTGGTCATAAGTTAATGCAAATTTTCTTTCAATGCGTTTAAATCTTTTTTTGTTCATATACTATCTCCTATAAAATACTTTATCTCAAAATAGAATTACTTTCGATTATATTTGTGACAGTGAATGTATAAAAAAGCGAGTAGATAAATACTGATTTTTTCATTCTGGCCTACTTGTTCCACGTTTTACTATGTATACTTCTTGTCCATCTTGTTTTGTCCATCAAATCATCCGGTTCATTCCTTCCATAGATTTTATTGCCGTTAACATTTTATTATGCAACTGGTTTATTGCTTGACCGATATTTTCCAATAAAAAAAAATATCGTTTTCGCATTCATTTTCAATGTTACAGTTATTTGTATCTACAAAAGTCTTCATCATGATCGAGGTCTAAAAAATCTGTTAATTTGAAGATTTATGTTTTCGATAAAAGCTTTTTTCAACATAATTCGTTATAATAGAAACGTCGTGAAAAAACTGATTGACTATTTAGTAACTAACTTTTCTATATTCGATATATTTACTACTAAATGATGCTATCTTTTTTAAGAAAAAATTTACAAATCGAAAGGAGTTCATTCAATGAATCTTACTAGAGACCTGATATTTTTAGTTATCTATATTTTAGGAATGTCAGGCATCCTCTATTGGCGCAAGCGCCAAAGCGATCCCGCTCTATTCTTTTATTGTGGGACGTGGACTTTTATGATGATGGTCACTTACTTCGTCGTTTTAGAAGTTTTTTATCATACATTTTATTTTTTGATTCCATTGCTATTTTTCAGTATTTTTGCATTTTTCTATTTTAAGGAAAAACGTAGGTTAATCAATGGCGTACTTTTTAATACGTTTTTGATTGTCTTTGGTGGTTATCTAGGGTGGCTACTAATAGAGACGCAAAATATCTTTATCGGTGGGTTATTGGCTTTGATCGGGATACCAATATTAATTCTTTTGGCAATCGGTATCTACATTTTGATCATTTTTTTATTTTGGAATGGTGTTGTAGTCATGAAAAAAGAATCCCGTTCTTTGGCCAACCTTTTGACTCTCTTGTTAGGAGTCGCTTTGACTATCTTTTTGATATTGGACTATACATTAGTCCGTTGGCTCCCACAATGGGCAAATGCTCTATTTGCTGTCATTCCGTTTATTTTTGCTTATCTACTCATCGTTTTCTTTAATTTTATGACTGTTTCAATTTTGTATCAGTTCAACCGTCCAAGGTATAACCAAGATTATATCGTTGTTCTCGGCGCTGGCTTGATTGATGGTGAACGCGTATCTCCCCTACTTGCTAAAAGGATCAATAAGGCGATCGCATTTTATTGGGCACAAAGTAAAGCAACTTTGAATCCGCCAGTCTTGCTCATGTCAGGAGGAAAAGGAACCGATGAAAAAGTAGCTGAAGCCATTGCAATGAAACAATATGCTTTAGAAAAAGGGATTCCCGAGCGTGATATTCTAGTAGAAACGAATTCCACAACGACGCTAGAAAATATGCTGTTTTCAAAAGAAATAATGGATCAGCAAATGAATGGGCCTTATCGCGCAATTTTTACTTCAAATAATTACCATATCTTTAGAGCTGGACTATATGCGCGGCAAGCGAAACTCAACGCAAACGGAATCGGTGCAAAAACTGCACTATATTACCTACCGAATGCTATCTTAAGAGAATTTATTGCCATCCTTGTCTTACACAAAAAACGCCATCTTATCATCTGTGGCTTAATGGTTGGCTTTGCAGTATTTTCTGCTCTTATTCTCAAATTTGCTCAATAAAAAAGAGCGTGGGACAAAACTAAAAATCAGTTTTGCCACAGACTCTAACTCCGAATAAACGGTGGGAGCAGAAGCAACTCCTTCGGAAATAAGCGAAATTCACAAAAATTTGAAAAGCAATTTTCGTGAACTTCTTCTTATTTCTCGGAGTTAAACACTTCTGTCCCAACCTCTTTTTATTTCTCTTTTTGTCGTGAGATTCTTCCAAGGATCGGTAAGAACAAGATCCCTTTTTTCACTTCAACTTTTTGTGCAGAATAGATTCCACTATTTCCTGAACACATAAAGCTAATCAAACAGATCATAAAGAAGTAGCTGGCTGCTTGACCTCCAAAAAGTTCGATCCCCATAACAAAGCAAGCAATCGGTGTATTCGTTGCTCCAGAGAACACCCCAATAAACCCTAATCCTGCTAAAAAAGGTACTGATACATGAAGAATGGGTGCTAATGTCGCACCTAAAGTTGCCCCAATCTCAAACAAAGGGGTCACTTCGCCTCCTTGGTACCCCGCACCAAGTGATAGAACGGTAAAGCCAAGTTTCCCAAGAAAATCATAAAACTGTGCACTTCCATTAAATGCATCTTGTAATAAAGGTAAGCTTAATCCAAGATATCTTTGCGTCTGTAAAATCACTGCTACGAGTACCACGACTGCTCCTCCAATAAAGTTGCGTAAAACTGGATGAGGGATCCGCTTTGCATACCAAGCTTTTAACCAGACGATCGAACGGCTAAAGAGCCAGCCAATGATACCAAATGCAATGCCCGCAAGCAACAGTTTGAAGAAAAGCGAAGGGTCCCATGCAGGAATCGCCCCCATTTGATAATGGGTATGCTTGACATTGAAACTTTCCGTTACAAAGTTCGCAAAAAGTGCTGCAAAAAAGCTTGGAAACAGTGCTTCGGTTCTCACTTTTCCGATTGCCAATACTTCTAATCCAAACAATGTCCCAGCCAAGGGTGTCCCAAATACTGAGCTAAAACCTGCGCTGATCCCACTGATGACAAGAATCTCACGCTCGATTTTGTTCAATTTTAGCCAACGAGCAAAATTCTCAGCAAGTGCCCCGCCCATTTGGACCGCTGTACCCTCCCGACCAACAGAACCACCAAAAAGATGTGTGGTAATGGTGCCGAATAAGGTCAGTGGGATCAGCCGTAATGGAATCTTTTCATTTCCTCCATTCCCTTGATCGATCACTAAATTGTTTCCTCGGGAAGAATTGCCTCCATACGTCGTATATAGATAAGCAAAAAGTCCTCCACTTATCGGCAAAAGAAAAAGTAACCAAGGATGCTCCAGCCGAATAGCTGTCACATCAGTCAAACTAGTTAGAAAGAATGCGGATAAACTTCCCATAAAAATACCTAAAATTGCTGTGATCAATAACCATTTGATCATATAGATGATCACCTTCAATGGATCAGGTAATCGATTTTCCATCTCATTTCCTCCTCAAAAAAACGCCTACTAAAAAAAGGGATAGCCCCGTTTCTTTAGTAGGCGTCATTAGTTATCTTACGATCAACGTTTAAAGGCGAACACCATCACCTATTCACTTCACCAAATAAGATAGCATATTTTTCAGAAAAATACAATGAAATCACCGCTCACGTTTCACTCGTTCTGTGAATTCGTAAAAAGGAGCTAATTGTACCAACTGCTGATTACATTGGTCACTATCATGACAAATATAATTTCCTTTTTTCGTGTATGTTCCATCTGAACCAGTTTTTGTGGTAGAAAGAAAGAGTGAAACATTTGAAGTTCTTTGACAAATCGAACAAATTCCTTTGTTGATTGTAGGAGATAATGTTCCACTGATCCCTTTTAGTTTTTCTTCTTCATAATAGATCATAAATTTTTTTTGGCTACCTGGATCGTTCCAACCAATATAAGTATGTTCCCTTAAATCCAGTTGATTCCAATCTGGTTGTTTTAACTTTTTCACTTTTCGGAATAATTTATCGATCTGCGGTTTTGTCGGTTGTATGAATGGAAGAACGATCACTTTCAATTCCTCTAATAGTCGTTCTGCTTTTTCTTTTTTTATAGTGACGTCTAGTACCTTTTCCATAAATTCATTTACAGCTGTATTAGGATGACCAAGTACCTCGTGGATCTTTTCCGCAGCTAATGCTTGGACTGTTTGGACTGTCTTTGGATCATTCACTGAACTATAGGCGCTTAACAGCTGCTCGACTTCTCGCTTGATAAAATAATATTGATATGGTTTGATTGTTTTTTCCATGACTTTGAGTCCTTTCTTCTTTCAAAATCGGCTACTTTGAAGAAAAAAGTGATCTTTCTATCAAAGTGCCTTTAGATAAAGCCCTCAAACTCTTTTAAATAAGATACACATCGCATCTTATCATCACCCCCTTTATTTTTATGTTGGTTATGTACTTTTTCATCTCAACAAAGTAAACACTAAAAAGACCAATTAGTCAATGTCTAAACAAAAAACCCGAGGATTTTTTTCAAAATACTCGGGTCAAATACTTAGTTAACTACCTTAAATCGATTGTTCTTTACCGAAATATCGTTGCCATTTTTGTTTCATTGAAGCTGTCATTGGTTGAGCTGCTTCTTTGACTGCACAATATTTATCCACAAAAGTAACGATATAACCTTCTTTATATTTAGGAGGGGCAATCGTTGCTCCCCACATATGTTTCAAAATAATATCACGCTCTAGATCTGAAAGCTCCGTGATTTTTTCAGCATTTTTCACAGCGATCCTTGGGTGAACATACGCATGTGTACCTTCATCGAACTTCGTCGTACGCCAATCGTAGTAAAATAAATCATGTAAAAGGCCTGCTCGAGCAGTCGCTCTTGCATCACCGCCCCATTTTTTCGCTAATTTGTAGCTATAATAAGACACACTGATTGAATGCTCTAATCGTGTCGAGTGGACATGTTGCGTGTAATTTGCTAATTTCTTTACTGCATCAGTTTCTAATAGATCATTTATATAAGACATATATTCTTCGTCTTCACGCCATTTTTCTGTCATAATTATCGATCTGCCACCTTTTTGAATTCCATTTATCTTTGAAATTGAACTTAGTATACCACTAGTGTTCGTAATATTCTAGTGAGGTTTTCGCAAAATGCAGAAAGCTTAATAGTTCCTTAACTATACGGAGAAGTGATAAAGCATGATCCCCGCTGCAACTCCTACATTTAAAGACTCCGCATTTCCTTGAATCGGTATATACACATTTTTATCCGTTAGCGCCAGCACTTCTGGACGTACGCCTTGACCTTCATTCCCCATCACGATCGCATAATTTTTCGTTGTCTGGATATCATTCAGGGACACTGCTTCTTCATTCAGTTCTGTTCCATAGGTTATAAATCCTTGCTCTTTAAGGATAGGCAATAGTTTTGTTAGATCCTCTTGGATGATCGGTAAATGATAGTTACTCCCCTGCATGCTTCTTAATACTTTGGTACTGTAGACATCAGCCGTTCCCTTACCTAGCACGACACAAGATAGACCAAAAGCATCGGCTGTGCGGATCATTGTCCCTACATTGCCGGGATCTTGTACGTTGTCGAGCAACAACCAACCACCTTCAAAATTCGGTATCTCTCTTTTTTCCACTTCCACCACTGCCATGATCCCTTGCGGAGTTGGTAGATCTGAAACAGTTGCCATCACTTCTTCTGATACTAATGTAACAGAAAGTGTCTGATTTTCTTCAAGCCAACTAGACCACTCAGTCAGACCGCGTTGCGTAACAAAAAGTTCGTTGACCTTCGCATTTGAGGCAACAGCCTCCTCAATCAGGTGAAACCCTTCAAGCAGATATTCCCCTTTTTCTTCACGATATTTTTTCTTATGTAATTTTTTTAATTCTTTGATTCTTGGATTTTTTGCTGATTGGATTTCTTTCACATTTTTCACCTCAACTGATTATACCATGGATTAGATCATTGCACTTGTTCAGTAGCAAAAAAGTCGGTATCATTAATTTAAAAATAAAAGAAAGAACGGTGAATAAAATGAACAAAATCAAGATGAACGTGCAAGGACGTGTACAAGGCGTTGGTTTTCGCTATATGACAAAAATCGTAGCGGATCAATTAGGGATCACCGGAACAGTGAAAAATGAAGATGACGGCTCTGTCACGATCGAAGCTGCGGGCGACGATGAGGCAATCAAAAAATTCGTGGAAGAAGTCAAACGATCACCAAGCCCCAGCGGACGTGTCCAATATGTAGACCTTCAGGAAAATCCGATGATGGAGGACAGAAAAAAGTTTGTTGTAATAGGCTGACCTTCTAGAAATGAATAGGAAATGTCAGAAAAATCGGACTGTCTGTATGTAGATCGAAAAAGTTTGCCCCTCTCTCCATCCTAGATTGACAAAAAAACATTCTTATTAGCGAGTTTAGTAACCAGTGATAGGCATACGTAAAAGCGGGAGGACTTCAAAAATTTTGGTTCAATAAAATGGAGTCTATAATATTTTATGGTAGTGGAAAATCGACTTTGATTTTCCACTACCACTTTTTCATTGTCAAATCCTGACGCTGCCCAGTCAACAAGCCAACTCTCGAAAGGATCATTTTCCCTCTTTGTTCTAATGGATACCCATAGCTGTTTTCAAATATCCAGTTTTATCTAAAAATTTAGTTTTGCTAAACGATCAAAGGCTTCACCTAAAATTTCCAATGGTTGAGTCGCTGCTAGTCGAATATAGTTGTCCCCGATCGTTTCCTCAAACGCTTTTCCAGGGACAAAAAGTACGCCGCTTTTTTCTAAAACCTCTTCCACAAACGTTACTGAATCGAGCCCACTCTTACTGATATTAATAAAAGCATACATGCTTCCAGAAACAGAAGATAAAGATAAGTAAGGGATTTCTGCCACTCTTTTCTCAATATAAGCTAATCGTTCTTTGAATACTTCAACAACTGGCGGTACAAGCTGTTCATAGTGCTTTAAGGCGTAGATTGCACCTCTTTGAGAAGCAGTCGGTGCGGAATAAGTGATGTTTTCATTGATCAACCCAGCAATTTGATTGATGTATGCTGGTGCGATCATGTACCCTAAGCGCCAGCCAGTCATCGCAAACCCCTTCGATACACCACTGACAGTGATCGTATTATTAGGCGCAAATCGCGCCATCGGTACGAACTTCTCTTTAAAAGCAAAGTCTTCATAAATTTCATCGGAAATGATATAGAGTTCATTTTCGATTGCGACTTCAGCGATTTTTTTCAACGTGCTTTCAGAAAAAACAGCTCCCGTAGGATTATTCGGCGAATTGATGACGATCACCTTTGTACGATCCGTAATCGCTGCTTTTAAATCTTCCACATCCAACTGGAAGCCCTTTTCTTCATAGGTAGGAACAAAAACAGGCTTGCCTCCAGATAAAATGACTTGTTCCCGATATGGTGAAAAATAAGGTTCATGGATGATGACCTCATCCTCTGGATCTAGTAATGCCTGTAAAACTAGATACATCCCGTGCATTGCTCCGACTGTAGCTCGAACTTGGTTGCATTCAACGCTCAATCCATATTTCTTTTGATAAAAATCTACGACCGTTGACAAGAAATCTTTGCTGCCATCAGGTGCAGTATAATTAGTAGCACCATTTTTTACATCTGTATAAGCTGCTTCAATAATCGTCGGATCAGTGATCAAATCAGGATCACCAATCGATAAATCGATAATATCTTCTTTTTCCTTTGCCAAAATAGCAATATTCATCAACAGATTTTCTGCTGGTTGCTGAAACCGGCGTGCAATCTTACTTTTGTCCATCTTACTTCCTCCATCTTTGTTACAACACTTTGTTCAAGAAATCCTGTGTTCGACTATTTTGCGGATTTTCAAAAATCTCTTTCGGTGTTCCCTCTTCTTGAATGATGCCGTCAGCCATAAAAATCACACGATCGGCAACTTCTTTAGCAAAACCCATTTCATGAGTGACCACGACCATCGTCATCCCTTTTTTAGCTAAATCCTGCATGACTGCCAACACTTCACCGACCATTTCAGGATCAAGTGCAGATGTAGGTTCATCGAAAAGCATCACATCAGGATTCATTGCTAATGCTCGAGCAATTGCTACCCGTTGTTGCTGTCCCCCAGATAAACTGGTAGGATAACTGTCCACTTTTTCCTTTAGACCAACTTGGTTCAATAATGATAGAGCATGTTCTTTTGCTTTTTTAGGGTCTTCTTTTTTGATTTTTACAGGTGTGATGGTCAAATTTTCGAGTACATTCATATGGGGAAACAAGTTAAAACTTTGAAATACCATTCCCATTTTTTGACGAATTTGATTGATATCGCTGTCAGGGGCTGTAATGTTTTGTCCCTTAAAAAAGATTTCACCAGAAGTTGGTTCTTCCAGCAGATTCATACAACGTAGAATTGTACTTTTACCACTTCCTGAAGGGCCAATGATCACCACTACTTCTCCTTCTTTCACAGAAAGATCAATTGATTTTAAGACTTCATTCTCGCCAAAACTTTTTGACAGTTTTTTTACATTAAGCATTCAGACCCATTCTCCTTTCAACTAAAGCTAATATACGGGAAATACTGAAGGTCAACACGAAATAAATCAAAGAGACCAACACATATGGTAGGAATGGTTTGAAGCTAGCACCTTGTACCACGCCCGTTTGAAAGATCAATTCCGATACCCCAATGACCGAAACAACTGAGGACTCTTTGATGATCGTGACAAACTCATTTCCTAGAGCTGGAAGAATATTTTTGATTGCTTGTGGGAAGATGATGAAACGCATGGCTTCTTTCTGGTCCATCCCTAAAGAACGTGCAGCTTCCATCTGTCCTTTGTTGACCGCATTGATCCCAGCCCGAACAATTTCGGCTACATAAGCAGCACTATTCAACGAGACAGCAATACAACCTGCTACCAGTTTCGATAGATCCAATCCCAGTACTCCTGTTCCGAAGTAAACGATAAAGATTTGAACTAAGAGAGGTGTTCCCCGTACGTATTCGATATAAATAATGGCTAATGCCTTTAAAAATTTATTCTTACCCAATTTCATCAGTGCAAGCAAACTACCAAAGACCATTCCAAACAATACACCCACAAAAGCTAATAAAATAGTGTATTTTGTTCCAATCAAATAATACGGACCGTATTTTTGAAGAAAGGACTGATCATCTTGGAACATCAATTGATTCGCTTGTTTTTGATAATCTTTCAGCAAGCCGTCGTCATTGATCGTTTTGATTGACGCATTGACATGATTTTTCAGTTCTGGTGTATTTTTTGACATCGCAATAGCTGTGGTTTTTTCGCCTTGCGCAAATTTTACTGGAGTCAAAGCTACTTTCTTATTCTGTTGGGCATATGCTTCTGCAACTGGTTGTTCCAGCACAACACCTTCAACTTTTTCATTCAGCAAATTATTGATCAGATCAGGAACTTTTTGCAGGGAGGTCAACTCTGCACCAGTCAGTTCATTTTTCACTAACTCCTCTTGTGTGGTTTGCTTTTGCGCCCCAACGGCTAAGCCAGAAAAGTCGGCTGTCGTCTTAAATTTATTTTTGTCCTCTTTACGAACGAGTACTTTTTGCTGTACCACGAAATATGGGTCAGAAAAGTCAACTTCTTGTAAACGTTCTTCAGTCACCGCCATACCAGATATAACTAAATCGATCTTGCCAGTTTTCAACGCACCTAATAATGCATCAAAACCAAGTTCTTCTACTTTTAGTTTCACACCCATATCCTTTGCGATCTTTTCGGCAATGGATACATCAAAACCAACGATTTTATCCTTACCATCCACATTCGCATGGAATTCATAGGGCGCATAGTCTGCAGATAGGCCAACGACTAATTCTCCACTTTGTTTTATTCGCTCGTAAATTTCATCTTTTTCTGCACCTTGTACTTTTACTGGTAAAAAAACCAGTAGAAACATCAGCGCCACTAATAATATGTTTATTCCTTTTTTCATCCATTTGGCCACCTTTGAATAATAATGTAATCAGAAAAGCTATAAAAGAATAAATATTCATAAATAACTTGCTAATATACTAGCATAACTATTATAATAAAAAAAGATTAATTTAAAAAAATAATGGAAGAAGTTTTTTATATGACAAAAAATTTAATTGTTCGCGGTGCCCCTCAAGAGTATGAAATAAAAGAAAACGCATGGGATTCACTCCCTGAACACCTTTACAAAAGGCATATTGACAACGTTTTGATTCTCCATGGAAAAACATCTTGGAAAGCAGTAAAAGATGTTTTTCCAGATTTATCAATAACAAAAATTTTTGAATATTATGGTGGAGAATGTACCGATCCACTTGCTGACAGTTTTGTTTCTTTATGCAAAAAGAAGGATTTCAATGGTATTATTGCAGTCGGCGGCGGGAAAGTAGCAGATCTAGGAAAATTGATTGCCTATAAGACAAACTTACCAATCATCATCTTACCTACCTTAGCTGCGACGTGCGCAGCTTATACTCCACTTAGTGTGGTCTATAATGAAGAAGGAGTGATGCTTCGCTATGATATGTTCCCTAAAGCAAATGATTTAGTGTTGATCGATCCAAAGATCATTTTGCACTCCCCTCGCGAGATGATGATTGCCGGTATTGGTGACACCTTAGCAAAATGGTATGAATCTCACGCAATCATCTCTCAGTTAACTATCAAGCCTATCGAAGTCCAAGTAGCGGAATTTGCAGCGTTACGATGCCGCGAAATCCTTTTAGAGAAAAGTGCAGAGGCAATGGAAGCGATGGACCAGCAAAAAATCAATCAAGCTTTTATCGATGTCGTGGAAACAAACATTTTATTGGCTGGTATGGTTGGTGGGTTTGGCGATGACTACGGCCGAACAGCTGGAGCTCATTCCATTCACGATGCGATGACCGTACTCCCTGATAGCCATCAGCAACTTCATGGAAACAAAGTTGCATACGGTATCCTTGTCCAGCTGATGATCGAAAATAAATTAGCAGAAATCGAACACCTACTGCCGTTTTATCATCACTTGAACTTACCAACGAGTTTAGCTGATATGGGTTTACATTTAACAGAAAGTGACTATCAAGCCGTAGCTGAACGTGCATGTTTACCTGATGAAATGATCCACTTCATGAAAGAAACGATCACACCAGCACTGGTTGTCCAGAAAATGAAAGAGTTAGAACAAGTGACACAGGGATAGTTAGCCCCTTATACCATGGCAGTCAGCTTTTTTATGGATCGGCTCAATGGTAAAAAAAAAGAAGTGGAAAAAATTGACATTCCACTTCTTTTTTTTGCGCTAAAATTATGATTTCAAGGAAATATCCGTTGCTCATCTTATTTTAGAGAACGGAGGTGCTAAGTATGCTTTATACTGAAGTATTTTTAGCTGGATTCTTCTTTTTAACATTAAGCGTCTTTTTTGATCCTCCAATCGGTTATTTCTATGAAATTTCTATGAAGTTGATTGAATTATGAGCGCTTTTTTAGTATAGTTAAGCTTGTGTAAAAATTATAAAAGAGGAAGTATTTTATGAATAAATGGAAAAATTGGTTATTGGGCTCTGGGCTTGTCACGATCATGCTTTTCTTGTCCGGTTGTGTCCGCATGGATTCAAATGGTAACCCTGACACTTCAGGAATCATTTACCGTATATTGGTTCACCCAATGGGACAAGCGATTACATATTTAGTGGAAAACTTTAATTGGTCCTACGGCTGGGCTGTTATCTTGATGACAGTCATCGTTCGTATCATCATTTTGCCATTAGGTATTAGTCAATCGAAAAAAACAATGATCCAATCTGAAAAGATGCAAGCATTGAAACCACAAGTTGAAGCTGCGCAACAAAAATTGAAAGCTGCGACAACTCGAGAAGAACAAATGGCTGCACAAGCTGAAATGCAACAAGTTTATCGTGAAAATGGCTTAAGTATGACTGGTGGTATCGGTTGTTTACCGCTTCTGATCCAAATGCCGATCTTTTCTGCGCTATATTTCACTGCTCGCTATACAGAAGGCATCCGTGAATCAACCTTTTACGGGATCGACCTAGGTAACCCTAGCTTAGTTTTAGTAGCGATTGCCGGTATTGCTTATTTACTTCAAGGCTATATCTCAACTATCGGTATCCCTGAAGAACAAAAGAAAACGATGCGTACGATGTTGATCGTATCACCCGCTATGATCGTCTTCATGTCGATCAGTGCCCCAGCTGGTGTCACTCTTTACTGGGTAGTCGGTGGGATCTTTAGTTGTCTACAAACATTCATTACGAATGTCATCATGAAACCAAGATTAAAAGCGCAAGTTGCGGAAGAATTAAAACAAAATCCGCCAAAACAAGTGGTGACGCCTCGTAAAGATGTCACACCTGCTGAACCTGCGAAGCAAACAAAAAAACAAGTACAAGCACCAAAAAACAATGCGAAGAATGGTCGGAATGCTGGTAAACAGCAAAAGCGTAAATAGTTATTTGTAACTAGCTTCTTCGATCGACCAAGATCATTTCTGATTTTATGACGATAAAAGCCAACGTACTGTGAAATATAGAAAACTATATTTCGCGGTACGTTGGCTTTTTTATACACGGCCTCTTTACACATCCGTATTTATATCCAGTTGTATCACCAGTCAAGAAGTTGTGCTTGATTATTCTTCTTCATCGTCTCCCATGCCAGCAATCACTTGGTTCACTGAAACGATACTCTCACGACCCGAACCAATAAAATCTGGTTCTGCTCCAATCATTTGCGAATTGATGAATTCGATGACCATCGGCAAATTCATGCCAGCATATAGTTCGATCGTTTCACCTTCCATGATTAGCTTGGAAACGGTATTTGCAGGTGTCCCACCCAACAGATCGCAAAGCACTACGTAATCTTTCAATGGTGCTGTAACGGAGAGGAAGCTTTCTTTATACGTGTCCGCGCCATCTTCAGGCAATAAAGGGATCGTATAGATATTTTCTTGTGGTCCCATGATCATTTCTGTACTGTTTTTTAGTTCTTCACAAAATTTACCATGACTAATCAAGACTAGTTGTCTACTCATCTTTCCAATTCTCCCTTATTTCGAAATCACACCTAATGCAGATAATGCTACACATACGATCAATACGATGAATATTGCTCGAGTAGGTGTCATATTTTTCTTACCTAACATCCAATAAACGCCACCAACGATTCCAGCTGGTAAAAGTTTAGGTAAGATCATATCGATATAGTTTTGCATATTCAACGTTACATCCCCAATCGTTGGTGCCCATGAGAATTTAACATTGATCATGGTTGCTACTAACGCTCCAACCATGAAAACTCCTAGTAAAGTAGCCGCATCTGTCAATGCAGTCAAGCGTGATTGCATCGTGGTAACTAGAGAAATCCCTTCTTTGTAGGCAAATTCTAGTTGTTTCCAACGAAAGACCATGACAGCGACCTGAGCAAGGATCCAGATAAGGATACCTACTGGATTACCATCTGTTGCCATATTTGCGGCTAAAGCTCCAAATATGGTCGGGATCAATGCCGCAAATACAGAATCACCAATTGCAGCGAAGGAACCCATCAATCCTGCTTTCATCCCAGAAACAGTTTCCTTTGAAGAGACTCCTTCTTTTTCTTCGATAGCAAGATCGATCCCAGTAATGATCGTGTTAAAGAAATTAGACGTATTAAAAAATTGCGTATGTGTTTTCATCATTTCTTTTAATTCTGGTGTATCATCACCATAGATTTTTCTAAGTTGTGGCAAGATAGTATACAGATAACCTGAACCTTGCATTCTTTCATAGTTCCAACCTAATTGGAAAGTAAACAAACTTCTACGATTGATCTGCTTAAAATCTTCTTTGGT
Organism: Enterococcus durans; assembly: GCF_002277935.1. Taxonomy (NCBI): domain Bacteria; kingdom Bacillati; phylum Bacillota; class Bacilli; order Lactobacillales; family Enterococcaceae; genus Enterococcus; species Enterococcus durans. The sequence continues at coordinate 130,620 of NZ_CP022930.1, forward strand.
CAATTTATAATTAGATTTCGTCATCTTCGATTTCCCCCTCATCAGATTGTGATTGCTGACTTACTACTGGATGTTGGTCATTCTTTTGATCATTCTTATAACTGATCGTTGCCAGTGCTAGACCAATCAATGCCACAGCAAGCATCGGTAATGAATTGAATGTTCCTGGGAAATCTTTGACCACGCTAGCCACACTTGTTCCTAACAATTGGACATTCGAGAACACTGTTGCTAATAACGCTGTGATCGTAAATCCTAAAATCAGATAAGAAATGTGTTTCTTTACTGGTAGGTAGCGTAGTAAAATTGCAAACCCAACTGCTGGTAAGACTGCCCCTGCAACAGATAAGCCATCTCCTAGCCATTTTAGGTCGCCGTTTAAAACAGCCACAACATTTTGGACTAAGCCACCACCGAATGCTAGGGCCAAGAATACAGGAACCATTCTGGAAAGTGCCCAAGGTAATGCCCCCATCAAGAAGTTCCGTTCAATTGCTTTGTAATTCATTGTTTCCACATGTTGATCGATCCGATGTGCAAAATACGTATTCGCAAAACGTGCCAAAATATCTAATTGGATCATCAAACTTGCTACAGGAACCGCGATGGCCGCAATCGCTTGTTCTGGGTTCATCCCTAGAGAAATGGAGAAAGCTGTTGCTAAGATCGTTCCAGAGTTGGCATCGATTTTTGATGCACCACCAAATGTCCCTACCCCTAAAACAGTCAACTGCATACTTCCACCAATGATTAAACCTGCTTTTAAATCACCCATTACTAACCCAGCATATAATCCTGCAAAAACTGGGGCGCTCATTGAAGAATAAATCTGTAATTCATCTAAAATTTGATACCCTGCATATAATGTTAATAATAATATCTGCCACCATTGAATATCCATGAATCATTCCTCCTATTTGATTAAAAGACTCATAAAGTCTTCTGCTTTGTCATTTGGCACCATTTGAGCGATCAAATGAACGCCAAGCTGATCTAATTTCTTGAAGACCTCTACATCCGCATCTACGACATTGATTGATTTTGTGATGGAACGTGTTTCATCTGTTTGTGACATATTGCCGACATTTAATTCTTTGATCGGTACACCTTTTTCTACTAGCGCTAAGATACGATCTGGTTTTTTCGCTACGATCAGCACTCGTTGAGAATCATATTTACCTGCTAAAATATTTGCGGCTGCTTTTTCAATAGGTAAAATACTTAATTTGACTCCAGCTGGCGTTGCCAACTTTAACCCACTTTTTTCGATCGCATTTGTTGCTACCTCATCGTCTACGACCATGATCCGACCAATATTCAACTTTGTCGTCCAAAGATTTGCCACTTGTCCATGTATCAAACGTCCATCAATTCTTACTCCAATAATTGCCATCATCCATTCTCCTTTTCTAACTTTTTTCTATTGGTTCTTTGACAAAATCTATAACTTCACTGAATCTACCTTCTGTTTCAAAGATAACGATTTCATTTTGTCCTTTTCTAAGTAAACCCTCGGGAACAAACAGTGAAAGAATTGGTCCTACTTCCCAAAAACGACCAATATTCGTGCCATTCACCCAAACGATCCCTTTCCCAAACTCACTAAGGTCCAAATAAGTATCACCGATTTCTGACAGTTCCGCTTCAAAGCGGTAAAATGCTGGTTGACCTGCTTCCCATTTTTTTGAAAAATCGATGTGTTCTGTAGTCTCTAAAGGTAAACAATACTGTGTCCATTCTGTGATAAAATGAAGATCGCTCATCACTCCTGTACGTATTCCTTTTCTTTGCGTATCAGCTAGCAGCTTGTGTCCATAGTTGACCCGTCCCATATTTTCAAATAATAGATCAATTTGATGGTCTTCTTTCTCAAGTGTCAATGGAATGGTCTCACCGATCTCTGTTTGGTATTGAATCGCTTGCTTTTCTTCATCGAGAAAAACATGGACCCGATCACGTCCGTCGATGATCCGTAATTTTTCATTGACCGCATCTTTTTTGATCGTTGTTCGATACAATAGGTACCCAGTATTCTGACCCAATTCTTCCATTGTTTGAGGATAGGTCGAGTGGATCGGCTTGCTGATGGTATCCAGTGTTGCGAAAAAGCTGACTTTTTCTTTCAAGTTGATTCCTTTTTTGACGATTGTTTCTTTTATCCATGGTTCCATTTGCTGCATTTCTGGAAAATTTTCTGCCATCATTCGTTTCAGAGCAAAATATTTTTCCGTTGGATTTCCCTGCTCATCCAATGGTGCATCGTAATCATAGGAAGTGACTTGCGGCAAATCAATCGCGCCTCTGGCTGAACAGCCATTCATAAACCCAAAATTGGTTCCGCCATGGAACATATAGAGATTGATACTGCCGATCTGTAATGCTTCTTTGACTGCATCCGCTAATTCTTCCGGATCTCTTTTAATGATCGGCTCTTTCCAACGATTAAACCAGCCATCCCAAAATTCCATACACATCAACGGCCATTTTTTACCATGTGCTTCAAAAAACTGGGCCATATCTGCAAAATTTTCTTTTGCTTTTGAGCCAAAATTCCCTGTCGTAAAAACATCATCGTCAATCAAACTGCCTGCTCTTAATGTGGCTTGCCAAGGTCCATCAGAAGTGAATAGCGGTACATCGATTCCACCTTCCTCCAAGTATTTTTTTACTTGGCGCAGGTATGCTTTCTCTTCACCATACGAACCGTACTCATTTTCTACCTGCACCATTAAGACGTTGCCACCATGAGTGACTAGATGAGGAACGATTTTAGGTAGTAGCGTTTGGTAATACCGTTTGACATATTTCATGAAGCGAGGATCCGCTGAACGAATACGGCACTCCTTTGTCAATAGCCAAGCAGGCAAGCCACCAAATTCCCATTCTGCACAAATATAAGGGGCTGGACGTACGATTGCGTATAATCCAAGGGATTGCGCTAACTCTAGAAAATGGGAAAGATCCAATATTTTCGAAAAATCATAGGTTCCTTCTTCTTTTTCATGGAGATTCCAAGGCACATAGGTTTCCACAGTATTAAATCCAAGCGCTTTCAAATTGTGCAATGACCGCTCCCAATTCGTCGGATGCACTCGGAAATAATGGATGGCACCAGATAAAATTTTGAAAGGTTGACCGTCTAACAAAAACTCTTCTTTTATTTCAAATCTAGTCAAGCAAATTCCCTCCTCGTTTTTAGAAACCGCTTTCTAATTTTATAATCAACGAATCTTTCTGACGTTGATTTCCCCCCTAAAATAATCGACTTTCACAGGATCGATCCATCCTGTTTTTTCTTGTTGTGCATTCGCCATCCCACAGGCCATCGCAAACGCAAGTGTTTCTTCAATCGTATAGCTCTTTGATAGAGCATGTGCTAAGCCTGCAATAGTCGAATCTCCTGACCCCACAGGATTCACCACCGCGATTTTAGGAATCGTAACCTGATAGAAGTGTCTCCCTACTTTAGCGATTGCTCCTTTTGCGCCTAGCGAAAGAACGATCCAATTGATTCCTTCAAAAAGCGGATGATCCAATAATGATTGGATTTCATCTAACGAAGTAGCCGAAGAAATTGTTTGGTGGACCAACTCTCCTAATTCTTCCAAATTAGGTTTGATCAAAAATGGTTTTTCCTTGCCTTCCAAGACTTCAAGCAAGGTTTGACCAGAAGTATCTAACAATACTCGTGTTCCTTTTTTATTCGTTAGGGCAAGTAACTCTGCATAATAACTTTTAGAAAATCCTTGAGGCAGACTACCCGAAATCGTAAAGATATCAGTTGTTTCCATTAGTCGTGCAAAATGCTCGGTAAATTTATGTTGCTCTTCTTCCGTCACAACAGGACCGCTTTCCAATAGTTCTGTTTGATTCACTCCATGTAAAATAGCAATCGAATCTCTCGTTTCCCCTTTGATAGGTAAAAATTGATGCGTTATCCCTGATTGATCGAGTTGTTCTTTGATATATGCTCCATGCTGCCCGCCGACTAATCCAGTAGCTAAAACATCATCTGCTAATAAATGAAGGACACGAGCAACATTCAAGCCTTTTCCTCCAGCCGTTTTGTTGACCGTTTTGACCCGATTGACTTGGTCGATCCGTAATTCATCCAACGTGTAAGCGATGTCAATTGAAGGATTCATGGTAACTGTCGTGATCATTTTGCTGTCACCGAATCTTCTTTTACTTTGTCAAACCAAGGGGTGGCGTTTTCATTTATCACTTTATTCAACGATTCGATATTTTGTCGCCCTTGTGTTCTCAACCACTCAATCGCACCTTCTCTACCATTTTCAACATATGCTTTGACTCCATCTTTCCAAGTCGCACGTCCGCATAACACACCGTTGAATGTTGAACCAGATTCATGAGCAAAGATCAATGTTTGTTGGAACAATGCAGTCGAAACCCCTGCACTCAAGAAGATAAATGGTAACGGTGTTGCATCACTTTGTTCCTTGAAGAATGCCGCTGCTTCTTTTTTACTATACGCAATTTCACCATCAGAATAACCTTCTACATAGTTCATATTGACTGGCACTTCTACTTTCAATACATCCACTTTATATTTAGGATCAGAAAATTCTTTCATCATCTCGATCACTTTATGCGGTTTGATCTTCGCATATTCTAATGAAGTGCTGTCATTGGTTTTGGCATCATACGAAACCAATTCTAGATAAAACGGACGCTTTTCACCTGCACATTCACTGCCTAAACGTTCGATAAATACATGTTTCAAATGATTGATCTCTGGGTCTTCATCTACATCATAATAAAGCAAAAACTTGATCGCATCGGCTGTTTGTTCCTTTAATCTAAGCGTAGACCAATCCGCTAATAAATCAGGCAGACGTCCTGGAGTTGTCGCATCATAACCCGTTTTTTCATAGGCTAAAAGTAGTCCTGCTTCCTGATGTCTGGCTTTAGCAGCTGGCAATCCATACTCTGGATCTAGTAAAATAGCAGAAGCATAAGGCGTTAATTCTGCTGATACTAATTCTTTGAATTCAGTGATCTGTTGCGCCGTTGGTTCTTTTCCTAACGCTTTGATCATCTTTTTCAAAGCACCGCGTTGATCAATTGCCAATGCACTGATGATTCCTTCTTTTGTTGATAAACTCTTCATAGCTGCAATTTTTTCTTCATTCATCCTTCGTTTCCCCTTTGTTCACATATTCATGGATAATGACACCTTTGACCACTCGATTGACTGTACCTGTAGGCGATGGTGTATCTGGTTTATTCGCTACTTTTATCGACGTATCGAGCGCAATGATTTGGGCTGTCATGATCATAGGTAAGGCAAGATACGCATCAGGTAGGCTGATCGAAGCTTCTAACAAAAGACTTGTACCTGTGAAATCGATGTTTCCTGGTTGGGCGATCGCGATGACACTCGTGGTAATTTGGTCATCTTTTATTTCTTCTAGAATATCTAAGTCATAATTTCTTGTATACGGTTGGTTATTAACAAAACCAATAACAAGTGTTTCGCTATTTAAAAACGATTTTGGTCCATGGCGGAAGCCCATAGAAGAATCAAAGATCGTTGCCACTTTACCGGCTGTCAATTCCAATATTTTCAATTGTGCTTCTCTCGTTGCACCAGCCAAACTTCCTGAACCAAGATAGGCGATACGTTCAAATGACTTAGGCAATAATTTTTGGATTTCTTGATCTCGTGAAATTAGATCTTCTCCAGTTCTGATCAATTGTTGAAGATAACTTTCTTTTTTCTCAACGGCAGTTTGGTCGAATACCCATAACGCACTCAACAACATGCACGTAAAACTTCCTGTCATGGCAAATCCTGCATCATTTGATTTTTCTGGCATCAGTAAAAGATAATTTCGTTCATCTGTCGCTGCATTCTTTGCTAACTGACCTTCTTTAGCACAAGTAATCGTCAAATGAAACAATGTCTTGATTTGTTCATTGGCAATCTTGACTGTTGCCACACTTTCTGGACTATTTCCACTACGTGCAAATGACACCAGTAATGTCGGTTCATCCGGAAATAGAAATTCTTTTGGTGAAGACACGATATCTGTTGTACCAAAGCTATGAAAAATAAAGTGATCGTTATCACCGTATTCATTTAAATAAGGTACTGCTGTATCCCCGACATATTGTGATGTGCCTGCACCAGTAAAAATCACTCGAACTCTTTTGCCATTTGCTGCTTTTTTTATCTGGTCAAAAAACAATGCTAATTTTTCTTGATTCTGTGCTAATATCTCAGCTGTTTCTTTCCATAATTGCGGTTGCTGTTTGATTTCTCGCGTAGTTATTTCCGCACCCAACTCTTTTAATTTATCCTTCGATAGTTCAAACATGTTGTTTTCCCTCTCAATCATTTTCGGACGTGGCGGATCTTATAATGAAACTGGTCTGCTCTCGCTACACTATCCGTATATTCAATAATTTCATTTTTCACATTATAGGTCGTTCGGCTTAGATGTAATACCGGGGCACCATCAGCGATACGAAGCGGATCAGCATCTTTCTTTTGAACGATACTTGCATAAAATTCTTCATCTGCTAATTGGACTTGCTGTTCATAATCCTGAGAAAACACATCATACAATGGCTTACTTTCAAGTAATGGCAGATCAAGACCAATAAATAGTTTTGCAGGTAAATAAGAACGTTCCACCATCAATGGTTCGTCATCCGCTAAACGAAGTCTTTTCAATTTGAAAACTGTTTCGCCTAAATTGATGTTTAGATTCTTGGCAACCTTTTTGTTTGCTTCCATTTGCTTGAATTCCAAGATGACTGTATTAGGCACCCGTCCCAATTCCCTCATCTCTTCTGTAAAACTATACGCTCCCGCCAGATCAGACGACTTATCTGATAGATCAGACACATATGTTCCTTTTCCGTGTCGGCGATAAATATACCCTTGCGTCTCTAATTCTTGCAAAGCAAGGCGAACCGTTGTCCGACTCACTCCATAATGCTGACAAAGTTCTCTTTCAGATAACAATTTGTCATGAGGTGTCATCTGTGTTTCGATACGTTCTTTCAATACGTCAACTAGTTGATAATATAATGATTTTCCTTTACTTGAGCTCTCCATAAAAATACCTCTTCTTTACTGGTTATAACCACAACACAAGAATACCCACATATTCCTCATTTGTCAAAGGGTTTTTAGCACAAAAAAGCTATTATAACAAGGTTTAATGGTATTTTAGAACTGGTATCAAAAGATACCTTGAAAATACCAGTTGACAATAAAAGAACAAAAAAAAGACGAATTTTATAAATAATTCGTCTACATAGATTAACTTGTTGAACAATGTAATTCACATTGATTACTATGATATTCTTGCAACTAGCGTTTTTTTCTCCCACTTCATTTACACCCAACCACCAAAAAAATTAAAAATCATACGTTAGTAATAATTAAAAAATAACTTTTGCGTTTTTACACTTTATTTCTATAAAATTTGACAAATTTTTTTAAAAATAACTAATTATTTTGTCAGGTCGCATCTCAAAAAATTCTTTTCTTATTTCTTAACATAAATAGAAGTTGCTATTTCTTCTAATAATGTACCTAATTCTTTACTCTTTCGTTTTCCTTCTTCTAACAGCCAAATACTTGCTCCCTTTTCACCTTCTGTAACAAAAGGTGCTATACTCAATTAAAAATTCCATTAATAAATGTTGGAACTAATAGGAAGGGCTTAAATATCCTAATAATTTATTATGGAATTAATAAGAAACATAATGGAATAATAAAAAATCTGGAGAAAAACTTTCGCTTTCCTTCTCAGATTTAGTTTTATTTAATAAACAGGCAAAGCAATAGCAAACTGCATAATATTAGTTACAATAGTATTTGATAAATTTCTTGTTACATAACGTGTTACTATACATAAGCGTTCCACTTAGCAAAAAGATTCCAATTTTACGGTATTCAAATTTAAAATCTGTACTCTAACACTTATTGGTGGGATCTATTTAGGAGTCTTGTCGTTCAAATTGCTCAAGAATTCTACTTCCCCAATTTTGTAATTATTTGGTTTCACTTTGGCTCTTTCAAACACCAACTTATATTTCTTTTCAGTGTTCGAACTGGGGTTCCCCCTATAATCTCATTATCAGCTTCATGACTTTTTACTACCGTGGAATTGCAAGCAACAACAATATTATCTGATAAATGAACACCTTTCAAAATTACACTTTGTGCTCCAATCCAACAATGTTTACCTATAACTATTTTAGAGAGTGTAAAATATTTTGTGTAAATAGAAAAAAGGAAGTCCCTTCTGTAGAATAGAGTTACCACAACACATTCACAGAAAAGAGGACTTCCATATGAACGATTTTACTACAGAAATTCTAAAGACTCTAGCGAACAAAGGCGATTTGAATGAATTATTCCGTGTCCATTTGGAAAAAGCTGTCAATACGCTTCTCAAAACGGAGTTAACGGCTTTCCTCGATTACGAAAAGTACGATCGCATTGGTTTTAACACGGGTAATTCTCGTAACGGCTCCTATGACCGTACGGTCAAGACCGAGTACGGGGAACTTCATCTCCAGATTCCGCGCGACCGCAACGGCGAGTTCAAGCAACAGACTGTTCCTGCTTATAGACGGACGAATGATACCTTAGAGGAGACCGTCATTCACCTCTTCCGAAAAGGTATTACCATGTCGGAAATCGCAGACTTGATTGAGAAAATGTATGGGCATCACTACACGCCCCAAACCATGTCCAACATGACTAAAGTGCTGACTGAAGAAGTAAATGCATTTAAAGTTAGAACTCTAAATGATAAGTATGTCGCTATTTTCATGGATGCTACTTATATTCCTTTAAAACGGCAAACCGTCTCCAAAGAAGCAATCTATATTGCCATTGGTATACGAGAAGACGGCACTAAAGAAGTACTAAGTTATGCGATTGCTCCGACTGAATCGACCTACGTTTGGAATGAGTTGTTAGAGGACATTTACTCCAGAGGGGTTCATGATGTCTTACTGTTTATTACCGATGGCTTAAAAGGCATGAAAGATACGATTCACCAGATTTATCCTAAAGCTAAATACCAACATTGCTGTGTTCACGTTTCCCGTAATATTGCTCATAAAGTACGTGTCAAAGATCGAAAAGAAATCTGTGATGATTTTAAGGCTGTTTATCAAGCTAGCTCAAAGGAAGAGGCAAATACCTTTTTAGGGAGTATGATTGAGAAGTGGCAGAAAACTTATCCTAAAGTGACGCAGTCACTGATAAAAAATCAAGATTTATTGACTTTTTATGAGTTTCCGCCTGGTATCCGCCGAAGCATTTACTCAACTAATTTAATCGAATCTTTCAATAAACAAATCAAGAAATACAGCCGCAGAAAAGAGCAGTTTCAAAATGAAGAATCACTAGAGCGTTTCCTAGTATCCATCTTTGATACATACAATCAAAAATTCTTAAATAGAAGCCATAAAGGCTTCCAACAAGTGACGGATACATTAGCTTCAATGTTTACTGAGTAACCCATTATTTTGCAGAAGGACGAGTTATTTACACAAAATTATTGACGCTCCCAGCTTTTTTATTTACAATCACAAATAAACTAATATATTAATAGAACTATTTGTAAAAAGTTGCCCTTATACAATCATACCACAACTTGTTTTTTTGAGTAGGGAAATTCGAAATTCAAAATTAAATAAAACAGAAATAATAGTACTCTAAACTGATTTCATTTCTATTTTTCTCATTTTAATAAGTATTTCTAAAATTTAATCAAAAAATAAAATAACTAAAATTATTAATGATAAAAATATGACATCTATTCACATCAGAAAAGAAATACTCTATACCTTTTGATGTTGCTGCCATTAGGTAACGTCTTTTATGATTCAAAAGTATAGAAAAGACACCTTAAAATCCTTTGACATTAATTTGACGAACCAATTCATAAGGAAATTCAAGATGTCTCGTACTCAGCTAACTCAAAATCCCCTAGTCCATATTAAAAAGAGAATTGTTTGACCAAAGAAATATATAAGAAACAACTTTGCTTGATTTATTGATTTATAAAGAGATTTTTATTCAACGGAAGCCCTTTCAACAAGATAGACAGAACGTGGGACAAAAGTAAGAAACACTTTTGTCTCATTCTTTATAAACGAATAAACGGTGGGAGCAGAAGAAACTCCTTCGGAAATAAGCCGAAATTCACAAAAATTTGAAAAGCAATTTTCGTTCATTTCTTCTTATTTCTCGGAGTTAAACACTTCTGTCTCAACCTCTGTCCAAATTATTCTAAGATTTCTCATCACCAACATCATTTGACAATGAGCCAACATAAATTCCATGGTTCCAGTTTGATCCATGTAGCTGGATTCCTCCAACTCATTGTCTAAAAATCTATTTCGTGATGATTTGATCTAAACTTGCTAATGACAATGCCATCTCAGCAATTTGTTGTAATTGTGCTAAGCGATTGTTACGTACAGCTGGATCTTCGACCATTACCATCGTTTGATCGAAATATGCCTCGATCAATGGGCGTAATGCCACAAGCTGATTGTAATTTTCATCAAGGCTTTGATCTGGTAATTGCGCTTTTACTTGATTGGCTGCTTCATATAATTCTTTTTCTGCTTCGTTTTCAAAAAGAGCTGGATCAATTTCTTTTGCAGTATCGTCTTCCACTTTCTTCGCCAGATTGACCACACGAGTCAAAGCTTCCATTGATGGTTTAAAGTCTTCATCTTCCAATCGTTCTTTAAATAATTGAGCTGCAGCAAAAGCTTTTGTCAAGTCTTTCTGTTCTGCGTTCAAAACAGCATCGATGATATCATGACGTACTTTTTTCGTTGTCAACAATTGACGCAAGCGTCCTTTTACGAAATCAATGACTTCTTTTTGACCTTCAGATAATTCAATACCAAAACGAGTAATGTCTTGATTGATTTCTTGATTGATCGCATGTTGTAAGTTGACCAATGGAAATGCCCAATTTTTCGCTTCGATGATCCGAACGACTCCGTAAGCTTGACGACGCAATGCATAGGGATCATTTGAACCACTTGGGATCATACCAACAGTGAAGAAAGAGAAGATACTGTCTAGCTTATCAGCGATTGCTAATACTGCACCGATAGCTGATTCTGGAAGCTCTCCTTCACTTGAAGTCGGCATATAGTGTTCTTTGATAGCACGAGCAACTGCTGGTTTTTCACCATTTAGTCGAGCATACTTTTCACCCATGATTCCTTGAAGTTCTGGAAATTCGCCCACCATATTGGTTACCAAGTCAAACTTGTAGATCTCAGCAGCACGTTGTAAATCAGCTAATTCTTCTGTAGAAAGACCAACTGACTCGCCTAAAATACGTGCAATTACTTGGACACGTTGCATTTTTTCATAGATACTGCCGATTTTTTCATGGAACGTTACAGATTTCAATTTTTCGACATACTGATCAATGGACATTTTTTTGTCTTCATTATAGAAGAATTCTGCGTCTTCTAATCGAGCGGTCAGCACTTTTTGATTTCCTCGGATCACGTTGTCTAATTTTACATGATCGCCATTACGTGCTGAGATGAAGTGTGGCAATAACAGACCTTCTTCATTTCTTACTTCAAAGTAGCGTTGGTGTTCTTTCATTGATGTCACTAACACTTCTTCTGGTACAGACAAGTATTTTTCTTCGAAATCACCTGCAAAGACAGTTGGATATTCGACTAGATTATTGACTTCTTCCAAAAGAGTGGCATCTAGATCAATGACCCAGTTATTTTTTTGTGCAAGTTCTTCTGCTTGTTCAACGATCATTTGTTGTCTTTTTTGCGGTGCAGCAATCACGAACTGCTCTTGTAATTTTTCTTCATATTCCTTCGCATGGGCGAAAGTCACATCTTCTCCTAGGAAGCGGTGTCCACGTGAGCGACGGTCGGTTTTTACATCCAACACCTCAAAGGGGATCACTTCATCATCTAATAAAGCAACGATCCAATGAATCGGACGGATATATTCAAAATCAAAATCAGCCCAGTGCATCGTCACTGGGAAAGTCAAACTTTTGACTACTTCAGCAAGACCTGTCAATACTTCTTTTGCTGGTTTCCCATGCGTATATTTTGTCACATAGACATATTCGACACCTTTTAGTTCTCTAAAAGTGATATCGTCAGTTGTCAGTCCTTGTCCGCGAACAAACCCTTGTGCTGCTTTTGACCAATTTCCTTCAGCATCTAGAGCGATTTTTTTCGCAGGACCTTTGACTTCCTCTTCGCTATCTTCTTGGCGTTCTGGAATATTCGTTACTTTGATTGCCAATCGTCTTGGCGTTGAGAATGTTTCAATTGAATCATACGTTAATTGATGTTCATCCAAAAATTTTGCTGTTTTTTGTTCCAACTGTTTCATACTTGGTGTCACTACATGGGCAGGCATTTCTTCCAAACCAATTTCCAATAATAGATCTTTTGCCATCTTATTCAGCCTCCTTGTTGTTTTTCGGATCTGCTGTGTTTTTATTCAATAATGGGAATCCAAGTTTTTCTCGTTCTGCCACGAAAATCTTTGCTACTGCTTTTGCCATGTTGCGAATTCGAGAAAGATAGCCAGCACGTTCAGTCACAGATACTGCGCCGCGTGCATCCAACAAGTTGAAGGTATGGCTGCATTTCAAGATATAATCATAGGCAGGATGAACAAGATTTTCATCGATACACCGTTTTGCTTCTTTTTCAAAACGATCGAAATTACTTAGTAACAATTCTTGGTCGCTCACTTCAAATGAGTATTTAGAATGTTCATATTCTGGTTGTTTGAAGATCTCCCCGTATTTTACTCCATCAGACCACTCTAGATCGTAGACACTTTCTACTTCTTGGATGTAAGATGCTAAACGTTCCAAACCATAAGTGATTTCTGACGTAACTGGTTTACATGGAAGTCCGCCAACTTGTTGGAAATACGTGAATTGAGTGATTTCCATACCGTCTAACCAAACTTCCCAACCAACACCGGCACAGCCCATCGAAGGGTTTTCCCAGTTGTCTTCAACAAAACGGATGTCGTGTTCTAAAGGATCGACTCCTAATAAACGCAAGCTTTCAAGATATAGTTCCTGAATATTTTCTGGTGATGGTTTCATGACTACTTGGAATTGATGATGTTGATAAAGACGATTCGGATTTTCACCATAACGGCCATCTGCTGGTCGACGTGATGGTTCAACATATGCTGCGTTCCATGGTTCTGGTCCGATAGCACGTAAGAAGGTGTAGGGACTCATCGTTCCCGCCCCTTTTTCTGTATCGTACGCTTGCATCAACATACAGCCATTTGATGACCAAAATTTTTGCAACGTTAAGATCATGTCTTGCACTGATAATTTTTTACTCATATCTTTTGCTCCTTCCAATTAAAAAACGTTTTATGAGAAAATCAGAATAACAAAAAAAGCCCCTATGCTTGTCTAAACAAACATAGGGACGAATAGTTTCGCGGTTCCACCCTACTTCCGAAAAAATCGGCAGCTTCATTGGTCGTACTCCCAAGTGCCTCTTCAAAAACCGCCAGCGTTCGGCTTACACCCTCCCGAACTCGCTTGTGCTACGTATTTTTTACTGTGCTTGATCATCGTACTTATCTATTAAGAGTTCACATAATGAAAAGCTTTAAATCACATTCTCATTCATCTAGCTTCAATAATAGACGGTATACCGCCCTTTTGTCAAATAGTTTTGAGCCTTCTTTGAAAATTCTACTCATTTTTTTCATTTTCGGCAGTTGGTTTATCCTCTTTTTCAGGGACTTTCAATACATGTTCCCAAGATTTCATTTGATCAATAAATTTTTTGCTTTTCAAATGGATTCCTACGTATTCTTCATACAACTGATCAATCAGCTGGCGAATCGCTTGTTTGGTTTCTTCCTTCAAGCTGATCCCATTGATCTTGTCATAGGAGATTGCCGAAAACATTCGTACAAAATAAACAGCTCTCGGATCTGCATGGTAGCGATGGTGATCCATACCCCAGTGTTTTTCACAGATCACGCCCCCATATTTTGACGAGTAATCAAATTTCCCTTGGGTTTCTCCACAAACCACGCAATGCGTCCAAATCGGAGCAATCCCAAAGCGCTGTAACAACTGAACCTCAAAAATATTCGTGATGATTTCCGCATCATCGCCTTGATCCATCCGATTCAATGCTAATTGGGTAAAATGGAATAGATGAGGATCATACTGATGATCTTCAATTGCAGCATCGACTAAATTCAGCAAATACGTGCCATAACCGCTTAAAAAGATATCTTCTTGGATATGTCGAAAAGCATGAACATCTTTGACACTTGTAATGAAAGAAAGTCCTTCATTTTTAAAGGTGCCTATATAGGTTGCTTCAGTGAAGGGCAGAAGTGCTGGAGCTAACGGCTGATTTTGCCGATGGATCCCTTTTACGTAAAACATCATTTTCCCAGCAGATTCCGTAAAGATCTTCACTAATTTATCTTTTTCTTTATAGTTTCTACTGGATAAGATGATACCTTTAGATTCTGCAAGTTGACTCATAGTAGCACCCCTTTCACATCTGAGTTTCTTGTATATTGAACAGACAGCTATTACTAGCGATCATCATTAAGTAAATCATGTTTAGAGGAGTGTGGGACAAAACTAAAAATCAGGGTTTCCACAGACTCTCGAATAAACGGCGGCCAAAAGTCAGGTTTTTCGGAAATTTCGAAAAAGAGGCTGGGACAGAAGTGTTTAACTCCGAGAAATAAGAAGAAATTCACGAAAATTGCTTTTCAAATTTTTGTTAATTTCTGCTTATTTCCGAAGGAGTTGCTTCTGCTCCCACCGTTTATTCATTTTTAAAAGAATGAGACAAAAGTGTTTCTTACTTTTGTCCCACTCGTTTTTCTCTCCAATTTCTCAAACCTAAACGACTTTTGTCTCGACCTTCTCTTTATCCATTAATGAACGAGCCGATTTAATACTCGTCCTTACGGTACCCAAAATCTTGCAAGTAGACTTGTTTGTCACGCCAATCTTTTTGGACTTTTACCCACAATTCAAGGTATACTTTATCACCTAAAAGATTTTCAATATCTTTTCTGGCTTTCGTGCCGATCTGTTTCAGCATCTTGCCGCCTTTACCGATAATGATTCCTTTTTGACTGTCACGTTCCACAATGATCGTTGCTTGGATCTGTACCTTGTCATTCTCATTTCGTTTCATCGAGTCGATCACAACAGCGACTGAATGTGGGACTTCATCTCTAGTTAAGACTAATACTTTTTCTCGGATCAATTCTGAAACAATAAAGTATTCTGGGTGATCCGTTACTTGGTCATCAGGGAAATACTGAGGACCTTCAGGCATTTCGTCAACCAGAACCTCCATCAAACGTTCTACGTTGTTTCCTTCAGTAGCGGAAATTGGTACCACTTGTGCAAATTCCATCTGTGTCGAATAGTCTTCGATGATGCCTAACAACTCATCTGGATGAACTTTATCGATTTTATTGATGACTAGGTACACTGGTGAATGAACATTTTTTAAACGTTCGATAATGAAGTCATCTCCGCGTCCGCGCTTCTGATCCGCACTAATCATAAATAACACAGCATCTACTTCTCTTAACGCACTGTAAGCTGCTTCTACCATGAAATCGCCTAAGCGGTGTTTTGGCTTGTGGATACCAGGTGTGTCGATAAATATCAGCTGCGCCTCTGGTGTCGTATAGACTCCTTGGATTTTATTTCTGGTCGTTTGTGCTTTGTCACTCATGATCGCAATTTTTTGACCAACGATCCGATTTAATAGCGTTGATTTCCCAACATTTGGGCGCCCAACGATTGCTACGAATCCTGATTTATGTTCTGTCATAATTTTCTCCTTTAATTAAAAAACAATTGATAGATTTTAGGGACAAATAAGATAAGTCCAACGATCACCGCAAAGCAAGCTGTTACAAGAACCGCACCAGCTGCCATATCCTTGATCTTTTTCCCAATGGGATGAAAATGAAAGTCAGTGAACATATCGACAACATTTTCGAAAACTGTATTGATGATCTCAACGATCCACACTAAAAACACGGCTAGAAGTAACCATAACCATTCACTGATACTTAGCTGAAAAACGATTCCCATAAGTAACGCGAACAAACCGAATACCACATGTTTTTTCATGTTGCGCTCTTCATCAAATACTGTTTTGACGCCTTGAAGCGCAAACTCTACTGACATCAAAAAGTGTTTATTCTTTTCAACATTTTTTTCGATATTCTTATCTTTTAAGTCCATACGCATCCAATATCTCTTTCTGTAAGCCAAACATCTCTTTCTCATCTTCTGGCGTCATATGGTCATAGCCGTTGATATGCAAGAAACCATGTACCGCCAAAAATCCTAGTTCCCGATCGTACGAATGTCCGTATTCTTCTGCTTGTTCAGCTGCTCGCTCGATTGAGATCATGATATCTCCCAATACTCGTGGCATCGGATTATCCCCATCTTCAAAGATCACAGGAATTTCATCTTCCCCTTCTTCTTCCAATGCAAAACTGATGACATCTGTTGGTGCATCTTTCCCACGATATACGCGATTGATTTCTTGAATTGCGGCATTATCCATAAAAGTAACAGACATTTCTGTTTCCTCTGGCAAATTTAAGTGTGAGGCAGCAAATTGAAGCAGATCCTCGATTTCTTTGATTTTTTCTTCTGAAACTTTTTCTGTTTCATCCATAAATGTAATGTCCATTATTATCGCTTCTTTCCCTTACTAATCTTCTGTTTTTTCGACTTCTTCTTTCATTTTTTCCGCTTCTGATTTCATTTTAGGATACTTGATCCTTGAATGGAAGGTACTGCTCAACCCACTGATTAATGATTTTTCAACTTTGCGGATTTCTTTCAGTGTCAATCCACTATCATCAAGCTGTCCATCAGAAATACGTTCTTCGATCAAATTATGAACAAACTGCTCGATTTTTTCTCCTGTAGGATGATCCATCGCACGAACAGCTGCTTCACAGCTATCGGCAATGTTGACGATCCCTGCTTCTCTTGTTTGTGGTTTTGGACCTGGGTAACGGAATTGCTCTTCCGTCACTTCTGGATTCCGTTCTTTTGCTTTGATATAAAAATATTTCATTAACGTAGTCCCGTGATGCTGACGACAAATATCGATCACCATCTGTGGCATCTCATACTCTTCTAAAATTTTAGCGCCATCAGTTACATGGCCAAAAATGATTTGTTTACTATCCTCTGGTAATAGAAAATTATGAGGATTTTCTGCACCTGATGGCAAATTTTCCACAAAGAAACTGGCATGTTTGATTTTGCCGATATCATGATAATAGCAGGCTACTCGCGTCAATAAAGAACGACCACCGATATCAGCGACTGCATTTGCACTTAGGTTAGCGACCATCATACTATGATGATATGTGCCTGGTGCTTCTTCTAACAACTGCTTCAGTAACGGATGATTTGGATTACTCAATTCATTTAGTACGATGACGCTATCGTCATTGACCATCAATTCAATATATGGATGTAAGCCCATCGTCAACAGATAGGACAGCAACGTACCCATAAATCCGCATACCAGCATCAACCATGTGGTACCATCGCTAAAACTCATACCTTGATAAATGATCAATACAATATCCATCAGTAGTGGAAAGATAATCACCCACATCATGGCTGAAACCCATTGTTCAGAAACCCGTTGCCGTTTTAAGACAGTTGCTAACAGCCCGCTAAACAAATAGGACATCAATATCGCTGTCAAAAAGTTCGTTCCGATCGAATCATAATAGATGAACAAAGCAGTAACTGTTTGGAACAAAGCCGCAATGATCCCTGAACGCCGATTCAAGAAAACATTCAGCACTAAAGGTGCAAACGCTGCAGGATAAAATAGCGGGATATAAGCTGCTTGCTCGGTTTGGAACAATTGGAAAAATTTCATTAATAGAACACTGAGGGACATCACCGTCACATAAAAAAGAACATATTCTGTTCTTTTGGCTGCTTCATGATACTGCATCGAGTTATAGAATAATACAGCAATTTGTAAAAGAACAGCTAAAATCATCGCAACTAATGGAAAAATCGATGTCGTTTGATTTGTCAGACCTAAAAGTTCAAGTTTTTTCATTGCTGCCGAATCGATTTGGTTTCCTTCACGGACAATGATTTCTCCTTGGTAGATCATGACTGGCTGAACTGCTTCTCTAGCTGCTTGTTTCAACTCTTCAGTTTTCTTTTCATTCAGCACATCATTTACAACGATTCCTTGATCCACTAGATAATGGATCATTTGTTGCTGATCGGTAGAAACATTCAAGTACTGGATCTGATCCTCTGCCTCTTGTTTGAAGGCTTCTAAGTCACTTTCTCGTACTTGTTTACTCATTTGTTCATCGATCAGTTTTAAACTTTGATCGCGAACTTCATTGATTTGACTTTCTGTCATCCCAAATATTTTTGTGTAGAAATTAGTCGGTAGCTTCTGGAAGAATGCTACATTTTCTGCATTCACACTTTCAAAATTTTTCTTTAGGGCAGCAATCCGTTCATCGATCGTCGGTTTTGGTACGTTTTCGTTATCTTTTGATTTTTCTACGTTGTCTTTATATGTTTTGTCAATGGAATCATTCGTTTTTTCGATCAAATCAAACAGTTGGTTGATCCGGTTATTCTGATCATCGACTAGATCCTGTTGATACGTATACTCTGGCGTAACAGCTTCTGCTGCTAATTTTCGCTTTTGTTCCGTTTCTTCCGTATTTTCAATAGTTTTATTCGCCCGGATACTCTCCTCGGCTACTTGACCTTCTTTAAAATCATTTGCCTTTTGCTTTACACTACTGAAAGTAACCCCACAGATGATGATGAAAAACAAAAACAACAAGAAAGGCATTGCAGCCTTCCCCAGTTTTGCTTGTAATTGTTGTAGTATCTTGTTCAACATATGCTTATCCTCCTAAGCCCTACTCTTGATGAAGATCTGCTTTTTCATAAGCTTTGATGATTTCTGCTACAACAGGGTGACGAACAACATCACTTGCTTCAAAATTGACAAATGCAATTTTCTTGATTTGCTTCAATGTTCGTTCAGCATGAACAAGCCCACTTTGTGTACCTCTCGGCAAATCGATTTGGCTTGTGTCACCGTTGACGATCATTTTAGACTGATAGCCTAAACGGGTCAAAAACATCTTCATTTGTGCCACTGTCGTATTCTGCGCTTCATCTAAAATCACAAATGCGTCATCTAATGTTCGCCCACGCATATAGGCTAACGGAGCTATTTCGATAACTCCACGCTCCATCAACCGATTCGTATGATCCAATCCAAAGATCTGATAAAGCGCATCGTATACTGGACGCAGATAGGGATCTACTTTTTCCTTTAAATCTCCAGGTAGAAAGCCTAGATTTTCACCTGCTTCGACTGCTGGACGAGTCAAAATGATTTTTTGGACCTCGCCTTTTTTCAACGCTGCTATCGCTAGCACGACCGCAAGAAATGTTTTCCCTGTTCCAGCTGGTCCTACGCCAAACACGATATCATGTTTAGCGACCGCTTCAACGTATTTCTTTTGGCCACTATTTTTCACTCTAATCGGTTTTCCATTGCGATCCTTGACGATTTCTTCTTCATACATTTCTACAAAATAGCCTAAGGTCCCTTTTTGACCCATTTTTAAAGCAGTCACTACATCAGGTGTGCTGATATGGATCCCTCGTTTGATCAACTCTTGTAACGTACGGATCACTTCAGCGGCTAATGAAAGACCTGGCTCTTCTCCAATGATTTGGATCATTTCTCCTCTTGTATGGATAGTGGTCTCGGTCATTTCCTCGATCAATTTTATATGTTTATCATGTGCACCTAAAAGCATACTGACATCGTCAGCAGCAGTTAATCTAATCTCTAAAGAACTGGACGCTTCTGTCAAAAATAGACATCTCCTTTACTTCAAATCATTCTTTCCTATTTTACCATATCCGAGAAAAACTATATAGCAAATAAAAAAGGGACTACACAAAGGACTCTATTTCGTGATTTCTTAGGATATTTTTTAGGAAAAATAACGGTCTTCTACTCGGATATTCAGCATAAAAATATTACGTTGTCCCTTTTCCCATCGATGCTGGGACAGAAGTGTTTAACTCCGAGAAATAAGAAGGTGTTGCTTCTTCTCCCACCGTTTATTCGTTTTTAAAGAATGAGACAAACGTGTTTATTACTTTTATCTTACGCTCCTCACACAAAAGCATCTTATTTTGAAAATCAAAAAAATTAGTTTATTCGTAAATTTAATCTTGCTTTTTAAAATAAGTGGTAGTATCATAATTTCAATAAATTAGATAACACATAAAACGTAGAGGAAAACAGTAGCTACTCAAGTATTTATTCCCAGTGAGTCATGTAAGTGAAAAATGACAATAAATCGAGTGAGCGAACATCATTTCCGAGTCGATGTCGAAAACGTAGAGCATCGTGGCTGCCACCATTATCAGGCTAGCGGATAACTTTTACAAAAAAGCGTCCGTGAAAATAGACAGCTTATTCAAGCTAAAAAAGGTGGTACCGTTCTAGTTATTTAGAGCCCTTTTCCCAAGTGGAAAAGGGCTCTTTTTTATTTTCTTTTAAGGTGGTGGTTCCCATGGAAACTGACATTAGTGAGATTCGAAGCACAAAACAAACATTCATTTATCTATTTTTTATTATCGGAGGAATTATTAATGAACAAAGCAAAAACTTATTCTTGGAAACAACTTCTAGTCGTCAGTTCTCTCATCTTCGGCATGTTTTTTGGATCAGGTAATCTGATTTTTCCAGTCCACCTTGGTCAACTTGCAGGTCAAAACTGGTTGAATGCCAGTGTCGGCTTTGCTATTTCTGGTGCATTATTCCCACTTCTAGCGATTCTAGCAGTCGTAGTGACGAACAGCGATGGCTTATATGATCTAGCCAAACCAGTCGGCAAATGGTACGCTGCTTTATTTCTTGTCCTTGTCCATCTAACGATTGGTCCTTTTTTTGGTACACCTCGTACTGCCGCTACTGCTTTTGAAATGGCCGCAAAACCATTTCTTCCAGAAAAATTCACTACGATCGGCATGCTCGTGTTCTCTGCGTTATTCTTCTTATGTGCCTATTTATTGACCGTCCATCCTACACGCCTCGTTAAATATGTAGGAAAATATTTAAACACGATCTTTCTCATCTTATTAGCAGTCATCTTTTTCGTTGCCTTCATCCATCCTATGGGTGGCCTCCATCAAGCTGCCGATACTACTTATCGATCGAACGCTTTAACAAATGGTGTCCTAGAAGGCTACAATACAGTCGATGCTGTTGCTTTACTTGCGCTAAGTGTTACTTTTGTACATGCTGTTCGTGATCTAGGATTAAAAAATAGACAGGTGACCTTGCTGACTGCCAAAGCAGGTACTCTTAGTGTTGCATTTGAAGTAGTCATCTATTTTGGACTTGTCCTTTTAGGGGCGATGAGCTTAAACAAGTTAACATTATCCGAAAACGGAGGTACAGCTCTTTCACAAATCGTTCAATACTATTTAGGAAACTTTGGCGCTGTCTTTTTAGGAGTCATGGTCACTTTAGGCGTATTTACTACCGCGATGGGATTAGTCGTTTCTTTTGCCCAAGATTTCCATAAATTATTTCCTAAGGTCAGCTACCTTACTTGGTTACGTCTCACTACATTTGTTTCCTTTGTTGTAGCCAATGCTGGATTAGACAATATCATCCAATGGTCTTTACCTGTATTGATGCTCCTTTATCCACTTTCTCTTGCATTGATCTTACTCTCATTGACCGCCAGATTTTTCCAAAGAAATCCAGTCATCTATCAAGTGACGATGCTCTTTACCGCTGTACCAGCTGTTCTAGATATGTTCGCCAATTCTCCTGCACTAGTCAGACAGCAATCTGTTGTTGCTGCTCTACTGGCTTTCTATCATCATCATGTACCCCTAGCTTCACTTGGATTAGGTTGGGTCGTTCCTACCTTATTGGGTTATCTGATCAGTCTATTAGGTTATTACGGTTACCAAGCGCTAACGATGAAGACTAGAGAGAATGAACAAGTAAATAATTGATTGGACTATCTAAAAAGAGTTGGTTATTCCTTTAAAGGAATAACCAACTCTTTTTAGGTTGAAGTAAAAAAAACGGCTCTATAATTTATGGGACTGATGAATCAAAATTGATTCTTCAGCCCCATTTTTCATTTTAGGTATTAAAAAACATATCGTTCTCTAGTATGATTAAATCACCACAAAATAAACTACGAGAGGACGATATGTTCTATGAATGATTCTATCAAAAAAATGTTGCGATTAATAGACCAAAATTTAGTAATCACTGAAGTTTCTTACGAGCTGTTTCAAAACAAAAAAACGATGGTCATCGATGCGGTTCTCTCTCCTGCTCCTTGTGCTTGTGCACATTGCGGTTCCTCTGTAATCGATGCTCACGGTCAAACGACCATTGTGAAGAATGGCAAGAAGAAAACTATTGTCCGCTTTGAAGAATACAACCACATGCCACTGATCATGCGTTTGAAAAAGCAACGCTACACCTGTAAAAACTGTTTGCGTCATTGGACAGCCCAAAGCTACTTTGTCCGTCCTAGACATTCGATTGCCAATCATGTCAAATGGAAAATCACTGCTTTACTCGCCGAAAAGATGTCTTTATCATTGATTGCCAAGCTTTGTCAGGTATCTTTGACGACTGTGATTCGTACATTGAAAGAGTTGAAAAACTATCTTCCGAAGCCGTCAAAAAGGACCCTGCCAAAAGTATTGATGGTGGATGAATTTCGTTCGCACGCTTCGATTGAGGATAAAATGAGCTTTATTTGTGCGGATGGCGAGACAGGAAAACTCATTGATATTTTGCCTACACGTAAATTATCGCGTTTGACACACTATTTTAGTCGCTGTACGAATCCTGAAGCGGTGGAATACTTAGTGACAGATATGAATGCCGCCTACTTCCAATTGACAAAACGTGTCTTACCGAATGCGAAAGTCGTCATTGATCGTTTTCATATCACCAAACATCTGAATCAGGCATTCAATGATTTTCGTGTACAAGAAATGAAAAGATTACACCAGTTAGGGCAACGAAGAGAAGCCGAGAAAGTGAAAAAGAACTGGCGCTTTCTTCTAAAAAACCGTCAAAAAATCAATTACTATGACTACAAAACATGGCGCAGTTTTCGTGCACCTAAATACCCGCTACTCACTGAAGCAATGATGATCGATCGATTACTGGCGTTTTCAACGCCTTTAAAGGAAGCCTATACTTTTTTCCATGAGCTGACCGAAGCCTTTCGAGACAAAGAACCTGACTTATTTTTTACCTTATTAAAAAATCTTCCTGAAACACTTGATGTCCAATTTCGCACGAAACTTCAAAACCTTTTAACTTACGAAGAAGGGATTTACAATGCTATGATTTACCCGTATTCTAATGGCAAAATAGAGGCCAAAAATACCCATATCAAGACACTGAAACGATTATCTTATGGATTTAAATCATTTGAGAACATGAAAATCAGGATTTTTTTGATCAATCAATTGATTCAAGTGAAATAACAAAAAAATCTGAGACAGAAGGTTAAGTCCTTCTATCCCAGATTTGATTTTACAAAACTCATCAGTCCTTATTGACAAAGAGCCTTTAAATTACAAGATTAGGATTGCAATAGTTCTTTCACGATTGCATTGACCTGATTTCCATCTGCTTTTCCTTTGACTTTAGGCATAATCACACCCATGACTTTACCAAATTCTTTTACAGAAGAAGCACCAGTTTGCGTAATCGCTTCTTGAACAAGTTGACGAATATCATCCTCAGATAATTGCTCTGGCATGTATTTCTCAACGATCACAATTTCACTTTTCACTTTTTCAGCCAAATCGTCACGCCCAGCTTCTTCAAACTCATGTAAAGAATCACGGCGTTGCTTCATTTCACGAGACAACACTGTTAGTTCTTCATCTTCCGTCAAGTCGTGACCTTCTTTGATCTGCTCGTTTTGAATAGATGACTTGATCAT
Source organism: Enterococcus durans (assembly GCF_002277935.1). Taxonomy (NCBI): domain Bacteria; kingdom Bacillati; phylum Bacillota; class Bacilli; order Lactobacillales; family Enterococcaceae; genus Enterococcus; species Enterococcus durans. The sequence goes on from NZ_CP022930.1 coordinate 154,735, forward strand.
ACGAATCACCTGCAAAGATTCTTTATCTTTCGCTTTCATCGCTGTCTTCATGTCATCGTTCAATCTACTTAGTAGTGACACACTACCAACTCCAATTCATCAAAGAACTAGAATTTTTTGCGTTTTCTAGCTGCTTCAGATTTTTTCTTGCGTTTTACACTTGGTTTTTCGTAGAATTCACGTTTACGAGATTCTTGTAAAGTACCCGCTTTTGACACGGAACGTTTGAAGCGACGAAGAGCATCGTCAAGTGATTCGTTTTTGCGAACGACTGTTTTTGACATGTTAATTCCCTCCCTCCGAGCTTAAAAAGTAACCGTAATTGTTATTGAAATTTAAATCCCAAAAAACAAGAATGTCCTGTAAATATTATATCTAAAGCTCTTTTGACCGTCAAGGGAATCTTGTGTTTTTTTTAAATAATCAAATGTTATTTTATTTAAAACAATTATTGACAGTTTTCACACCGTCCGAAGATCTCGAAACGATGGCCTTCGATCGTACAACCATTTAATTGGTCCTGAAAATAATTCATTGGGCACATATGGATCTCCTTGGTCGTTCCACAAACCGTGCAGATAAAGTGATGATGGTGCCCGATCTCTCCCTGACAACAATGAAAGCGAAATTTCATTTCTCCATTCAAATCTGTTTCTTCCAATAAATCAAGTTCAGAAAAATCATGAAGGTTTCGATAAACTGTATCATAACTGACCCCTTTGAACTCCTGATTCATGTAATCAAAAACTTCTTTAGCCGATACATATCGATTTCGTTTTACTAAGTAAGTCAACATCGCTTCGCGCTTCTTCGTATACTTGAATCCGTTATTTTTCAATGTTTCTAATGATTGTTCGATTAATGTTTGCTTTTTCAAGGCGTCCCCTCCAAATCAAAATGATTACGAAGTATATGTTCCACAGTATGGTATACTAAAGATAAAAAAATTGCAAGTGAGGTTTTATATCTATGACTTTTGAGACAACAGAGATCGTTACCTTTTTCGTCATTTCTGATTCTGCTGGCGAAACAGCAACCAAGTTAGCGCAAGCAACGATGGCTCAATATCCATCAGTCGAGTTCAATTTATTCCGACGGACATTTGTAACAGACAAAGAAGCACTTCAACAAGCCTTAGAAGATGCCCTTGAAGAAAAAGCACTTGTCCTTCATACTTTGATCAACCAAGAATTGATTGAAATGACACGTGATTTTTGCCAGAAAAATGACCTATTTAGTTTTGACGTCATGACGCCGCCAATCCAAGAAATCGAACGATTGACTGGAGTTAAACCGACACGGCAGCCTGGGGCACTCCATTTATTGAATGAAAATTATTTTAGACGGATCAAAGCGATGGAATTTGCTGTAAAATATGATGATGGAAAAGATCCCCGTGGTTTTTTAGAAGCAGATGTTGTCCTGCTTGGGGTATCACGAACATCAAAAACACCATTAAGTTTGTTTTTAGCAAATAAGAACCTGAAAGTTGCGAACTTGCCACTGATCCCTCAAGCCCATATCCCTAAACAGCTCTGGGAAATCGATCCGAAAAAAATTGTTGGCTTGACCAACAATCCGGATATCCTTAATAACATTCGCAAAGAGCGGATGCGTTCTTATGGACTAAATCCAGACACAGCCTATTCTGATATTGAAAAAATACGAGCTGAACTAGATTTCGCAAATGATCTTTATAAAAAACTAGGATGCGTGGTCATCAACGTCGCCTCCCTTTCAATCGAAGAAACTGCATCACTGATTTTAAATGCACTAGACTTAGAAGACCATAGTTACTACGGTACCGAAACCTCTGGTGAGAAATGAACAAAGAGAGAGTGGGACAAAAGTGTTTCTTACTTTTGTCCCACTCTTTAAAAACGAATAAACGGTGGGAGCAGAAGCAACTCCTTCTTAAACAAGCCGAAATTCACAAAAATTTGAAAAGCAATTTCCGTTAATTTCTTCTTATTTCTGGGAGTTAAACACTTCTGTCCCATCCTCACCAAACATAGATAAACAGTAACAGCAACTCTTTTCAGAAAAACAAATCGAAACTCGAATGTGGGACAAACCTAAACGACTTTTGTGTCTACCTCTTTGAATCTATCTTTTGCTCCATTGAATTCATTAGTGATAGGAATAATTATGGTGGCATTGATTGGTCGATCACTCGTTTACTAAAACGATTTTTCCCTTAGCATGATGAGTCGCACTTAATTCATGGGCAGCCTTCACACCTTCTGCTGTAAGTGGATACGTATGACCAACGACGCTTTTAACTTTTCCTGCTTCCATTAGATCAGCAATCTCTTGTAATTGTTTGCCGTCTGGTTGAAGCCAAATACTTTTTGCCACCGCAATGTTCTTCGCTAATTCTTCATCAGGTTGGTCAACGACTGAGATCAACCGTCCTTTTGGATTCAATACTTCGAAGCTGGCTTTTTGAATATCCCCACCCATCGTATCGAAAACTAAGTCCACATCTTCTAATACTTCTGAAAAGTCAGTGGTATGGTAATCAATCACTTGATCCGCACCAAGTTCTTTTAGTAACTTATGGTTCTTTTCACTAGCAGTCGTAATGACAAAAGCGCCCGCATTTTTAGCTAATTGAATAGCATAAATACCGACTCCGCCAGCACCCGCGTGGATCAAGACTCTTTCACCAGCTTTTAATTTGCCATGCGTGAATAGCGATTGATAAGCAGTTAAACCTGCTAACGGCACAGCCGCCGCATCTTCAAAAGAAACAGAATCAGGTTTTTTAGCTAATAAATGATCGTCTACGATCGTATAATCAGCATAGGTGCCGAAACGAGTTGTTTCTGGTCGTGCAAATACTGCTTGGCCGACTTGCCAATCTTGCACTTCTGAACCAACTGCCGCAATCTCACCTGCAACATCCCAACCTAGAATAATCGGAAATTCCCAAGGCATCATTTGTGCTAGATACCCTTCACGAAGTTTCCAGTCAATCGGATTGACTGAGGTAGCTTTGACTTTGACCAACACTTGATGGGCCCCTAGTTCAGGTAAAGTTACTCTGCTTTCTTTCAATTGGTCTGCATGACCATATTCTTCTATAACGATTGCGCGTGTTTCCATTCGTACATCCCTCCATATCGTCTTATTATAAAAGTCCTAGTGAATATCCGGAAATGATTTGCACTCATCAAACAGATGAGATTCTAAAAGATACATGATTTGGTATTTTTCTGCCAACTTTTTTAGATACGGAAGTACCTCGTCCTGACGTTCTGTTAATTGATCCAGCAGAACAAAAAAGTGCTGTTTTTCTTCTGCTGTTGCCGTCTTTTTAAAATATCCCCAAACGTGTTCATATGTATTTCTCTTCGCTTTTAGATCAACCGGCATTCTTTTTACAATATCCAAGTGCTGATAAAATTGCTTGTTTTTCGTCTCTGACCACTGATTACCAGAAAAAAGCTGGCGTAACGCTAAATATTCTTTTTGTGATCGTGCCATGACGTAATATTTCCATCGGGCCCATTCTTTTTGGCTCTCGCGCATCTTTCACACCTCTTTCTTTCATCTTAACACCTGACCAGTTGACTATTGAAGAAAAAGGCTCACTAGTTCATGTAACATTTGATTGAACATAGCAGTTGGGATCAACAAATAACGATGGAATTGAAAAATACCAATTAAAGATAGAAATAAATTCCATAATTGAACCTCAACTGAAGCCATGAGAGGTCCAAATGAGGTCGAGACAAAAGTGTTTCTTACTTTTGTCCCACACTCGTTTTTGAAATTTCAGAAAAACCTGACTTTTGGACGCCGTTTATTTGAGAGAGGCTGGGACAGAAGTGTTTAACTCCGAGAAATAAGAAGAAATGAACGAAAATTGCTTTTCAAATTTTTGTGAATTTCGGCTTATTTCCGAAGGAGTTGCTTCTGCTCCCGCCGTTTACTCAAGAGTCTGTAGCAAATCTGATTTTTAGATCTATCCCACGTTCGTCTTGTTACTTATCTATGGTTTAAGAACAATAATACTATGGGGGAATTTCTCTATATGTATTTACACTCTCATTTATTTTCTTAAATCCTAAAAAGACCTTGGAATCCCCATTATTCCAAGGTCCAATTTCTAGAAGGGTTTAATAAATTTTTTAGAGGGTTTCTAGAAATCTCATCGCTACACACTTAATTTAGCATGTTTGAATATATTATTTTAACCAACTATTACCTTAACATAATCCACTAATTGACAAATTCCACTTGATATCAAACTAAAAAAGCAGTTTCATTTAATACAATTCAAAAGAAAACCCGCAAAGTCATCAAAACCATCGTTATCGCACCGGTTATGAGCATCGCTGCTTCATAGGCGACAGGTGTTTTTTCCAACTGCTTAGGTGTTAGCTTCACAATTGCAACATCAGGAGATCCCGTTTGCAAGTATTTTTCATAGGCGTAGGTTTTTGGGATGAGACCGACTGTCACGTTTTTGGTATTTTTTCGCAGACGTTCCTTCAACTCATCGAAGGTCACGACTTCCCAATAGATCTTCGGATAATCCCGCATCACTTGCCGCAAATTTTCATAATTGAAAGTCATGGGATTTTTCGGTTGATTCTTTTGACTCATCTTTTGATTATCCACCAATACATAACCAGTGGTTCGACCAACGACCGCTCCCTTTGGTGCCATTTGCCGCATGAAATCTTCCGCGCCAATTTTGATTGCTTTGATGGAGGGCTTGGCTTGCTTGATCAACGGAAAATAACGTTGAGACATGGAAGTGACTGCCACCGCCTCATATTCAGCGATCTTTTCAGGTGTCAAATCATAGCCCGGCACGGTTTCCCATTCATAGTCTGAATAGTCTATTTTGAGATAATTTAATAACCGAGGGACATAATTTTGGTCTTGACTGGACCAAAAGATTCCATCGGGAGTTTGAGTTGCTGTAACTGGTATCAAACCTTTCATTTTCTTCTCCTCCTAGAGTATATATTCACTTTGAATCAAAAGAATGATCAGATCCATGACGATAAAAAAAATCCACAAATAAATTCCCAAGTCATACATATTTTCTCCTTGAGCATAAACATTTGCCAACCGTTTTGTCCGACGCAAATATTCTGAGACGATCAACGTACCTCCTAGGGAATAAATCAGCACATATTTCATAGAAAAAGGATGGAGTACTAATTGAACCGCTAACATGATTACTGACCAAATCAAGAAGATGATTAAAAAATCCCGACCAATTTTCCTTTTATCCACTTGCTTATTTTTTTCATTAGGCGCTTGGATCAATTCATCCAAAGAAACGTGAAAGAGTTCACTGAGGAGAATCAAATTCTCTAATTCCGGTTGCCCTTTATCATTCTCCCAATTCGAAATCGTCTGGCGGGTAACGAAAATCCGTTCCGCCAATTGCGCTTGGGTCAAATCTTGTGAGACCCGTAATTTTTTTAGACCTTCACCAAATGTCATTTTCCCACTTCCCTTCTTCTTCATTGTAGCAAAATAGCTTTTTTTGGGAAGAAAATCTTGTCAAAAACCATGTCAAAGTGAACCGACATCCTATTAAATCAAGTTTTCCAAAAAGGACTCACTGATCTTAGTCTTGCACCGATCAGTGAGTCCACCATTAATTATCCTATTTTTAACTGGTTCTTATTTGTCCTCACTCTTTGAAAATTTGCTAGTTTTATTTATAAAATCAATATCTCGTCGAATACCTTCGTGAGGGAAGTTCCATACTCCTTTGATTAGCTGAATCTTGATTAAACAAGTATTTTCGTCATTATCGTCGTTGGCTTGCTCATACCATTCGGAAAAAATATTGCGGACGGTTTTCATTATTTGGACATTTTTTTCGTCATTGACCCAACCGAGATTTTCGGCCATGCCCTCTGCGGTGAAACTTTCAACCACAATACCAATCGACACTGCTGGATTGACCGTCAGCTGCTGCACTTTGTCAGTAGTAGCATAGGATGTAACGTAGAAGGCTCCGTCAAGATAGACTGCATCGACTAATCGTACTACTGGTTTTGGTAAACCATCATCCGTTGTCTCAAGCGCGATGGTTGAAAGAGCAATTAGATTATCTTTATCCCCAAGTTTCTCTGATAGATATTGCATTTCTTCATTATAGGTTGTCATTGAATTCTCTCCATTTCTTAGTTATAAAAATAGTTTCATGGCAATCGTTTTTACGCATTTTTTTCTGTCAAAACGTCAGTCAAAATAGAAAAGCAACATTCTTTACGTTGATTGTAAACCTGCGCTGATTTGTATTGCTATTGCTTTCACACTAAATTGCTACTCAACAAAAGCTTCCACACATCATCATTTAATCATTTTATCATTATATTGTAATTTTTTTCACTTTTTAACTTTTTTTGCAATAAGACGTACTTCATGATGATCAATTTTATTTTTACATAGTTTCCTTGTTCGTCACTACCTACGTTCTTTTCACTAATATCATCTGGATAATACTTCCGAATCTCGTTCTTCTTTTTGAATACATACAGATTTATTTTTTAAATTCAAGATTTTTTTCAGTCGTCAGTTGTTACTTAGTCAAATTTTTATTGGCACGTTACACGTTCTCCTCATCGATTACTTCTGTATGAACAGAAAGATAGGATTCCAAACATTTTAAATGTCCTCAATCATTTTTAAGTCCTCCCTTTCCGCCTACATGTCCACCAGCATCTAGTACTGCTAATTAAATTTATAAAAGAGGTCGAGCCAAAAGTCGTTTAGGTTTGAGAAATAAAAAAAAAAATGAGCAATACAAATAACGTATTGCTCGTTTTTTTGAAATTTCCGAAAATCCTGACTTTTGGACGCCGTTTATTCGAGAGAGGCTGGGACAGAAGTGTTTAACTCCGAGAAATAAGAAGAAATGAACGAAAATTGCTTTTCAAATTTTTGTGAATTTCGGCTTACTTCCGAAGGAGTTGCTTCTGCTCCCGCCGTTTATTCGAGAATCTGTACCAAAACTGAATTCTAGATTTGTCCCACATTTTTTATAATCATTTTGAACTATTTTCAGTGAGTATTTGAGAGATTCCTGTTTCAAAAGAGGTAATTTTAAAATCAGGAAAAGTCTTTTTGAATTTGTCGGATACAAAAACATTATCGACCTCATATCTAGGAAGTAACTCATCTAATTCCCGTACCTTTTTACTGAAAAGCTTAGCTACTTTAAATTGCCATAAAGGAATGACTTTATACTTCAATGATTTATTGAGTATTTTTTCAGAAATATCGAGCATATCTTGAAAGGTATGAGGCTCATCACAAGGCAAATGCCAAATCTGACCATAGGCTGTTGGTGTATTTCCAATCAATGCCATTGCTCGGCTAGCATCAGGGGTCCATATCAATGTACGCAACGTATCTTTATTGACAGGGATAATAGCGGTAGCGTTACTTTTAACTTTGTTTAGTACCAGCGTATTTGTGATGCTTTGTGTTTTACCTGGTCCATAAAACTCTGGAGCGCGACAAATAACTGCTTCTAAACGCCCCGTTTCCATTTCGCTTACTATTGATTCTGCCATCCTAGAACGTATGATAGATTTTCTTCCTACAGGTGAATAGTTAGTATTTTCATCCTGTGGTGTACTATCTTTTGGATACATATATGTGTTATCAAAAAAAACAAGCTTACTGTTGGATTCTTTGCAAGCCTGAATAACATTCGTAGTAATTTTAAGAAAATTGTTTTCCCAAAGATCAGAGTCCATTGGTAAGCCAACGGTGAAATAAACAATATCACTATTTTCGATCGCTTTCTTGGTTTGATTAAAGTCCATTAAATCTGCTGAAACCAGTTGATCCGTAGGGTTGATTTTTTTAGGTTTTCGACTGACTAATCGAATGTCGGTTGTATAATGTTTGGATAATTCTTTTGCTAGTTCATGGCCTATTTGTCCATTGCTTCCTAAAATTGTTTGCATGTCTTTCGCTCCTCAAGATATAATTTTGCGACAGCTCGTACAGAAAACGGATTTTGCCCGGTAATAATCCGCCCATCTTTTAATGCAAATTCCTTATAGAATCGTTTTTTTTGAAATAGAGCATTTCTTTCTTCAGCTACTTTTTGATTAAAGAAAGGAACAACTTTCGCTTTTCCTGCCAAAATTTCTTCTGCTTTTGTAAAGCCAGTAATTCTTTTTCCAGAAATCAAAAAGTTGCCTTCACTATCTTTAATATTGAATAGTCCAGCTACCCCGTGACAAACAGATAGAATATAACCATTATTTTCATAAATGATTCGAGCAATTTCTTGTATTTCTTTATTATCAGGAAAATCCCACATCACACCGTGTCCCCCTGTATAATAAATCGCATGATAATTATTGGGATCTATATCTTTTGGTTTTTTCGTATTTATCAAACCTTCTTGCACAAATTTTTCTTCTGAATATATTTTCATGATATCTTTATCTATATATTTCATGCTCCTAGGGTCTAGAGGAACAAATCCACCTAAAGGGCTTACGAAATCAACTTCCACATTATGTTTATAGAGTTCATCAACAAATTCCGCACTTTCACCTAACCAAAGCCCCGTTGCTTCATTTGTACCAGCATATTTATTACTATTGGTTTCAACAATCAATACTTTTTTCATAAATTCTCCCTCTCAGTCTCATTCATGATGCTAACAACATTATTTAAAAAGTTTTGAAGCTTCTTGATCTCAGTTTGCTCATGGTCAAGATAGTAAAAATTTTTTGTTCCCTCTTGCTTGAAATTAACAATCTTTGCATCTTTTAAAATTTTTAAATGATGTGAAATCGCAGGTCTAGATAAATTAATTTCTTCTTGTAATGAAGTCACTTGTAGTCCCGCACAATCTTTTTCTTCAAGCAAGCGAATAATGATTGCTTGCCTTTTTTTATCACCAAGGGCAATCAAAAAATCGCTCAAATCATATAACTCTTGTTTTAACATCGAATAATCAGCCAAAATAATCTCTCCTTTTATAGTTCGAAGGTTTAAACTATTAAACCATATAAAAAAGATTATTTCAATAAAATACACTCGAACCCTTGGAAATAAGCTAAATGAACAAAATGAAAAACAACCTGATCAAGATCACAAAAAGATTCCCATTCAGCTTTAGGACTTTTCGTCACCATAGAAAGAAAATGCTGATCCAGCAAAACCTTGGGGAAATTATTTGATCATACAAAAAAAGAGTGGAGGACAAAACTAAAAATCAGTTTTGTCCCACACTTCCAAGTGATTTGACTACCACACTATTTGGCTTAGAGCCAAACAAATGTGAAAATCACCTATTTTTACTGATGTTCAACGTGTTTCAATGTTTGTTCCAAAATATCTAATACGTGGAAGTCATCTAAGCTGTACAAGATTGCTTTTCCTTCACGATGTGATTTAACGACATGATTTTCTCTTAACAAACGTAACTGATGGGAAACAGCTGACTGCTCCATTTCAACTGCTTGGCTGATTGCTGTGACGTTTTGTTCACCATCTTTTAAATAGATCAAGATTTTTAATCTGGTTGGATCACTTAATACTTTAAACAACTGACTGACTTTTTCTACTTCGCTTTTCTGGTTGTCTGACAATCGGTTCACCTCCATCGAAAAAGACTGACTTCTAAAGTTTACCACTTTTTCTGTCAGTCTCAAGTCTTTTTATTCTTCTGTCATTTCTTTGATCGTTGCTTCATACCGGTTGATTTTATTTTCAGCATCCTCGGCAGATTCGCCTTTGACTCCGATATAAAACTTGATTTTCGGCTCTGTTCCTGAAGGTCGAATAGCGATCCAACCATCTTCCTCCAATACGTATTTCAATACATCAGAAGGTGGTGTCGTCAATTTCTCAACGTTTCCTTCAGTGTCTGTTTTTGTCAATTCTTTGAAATCTTCTGTTTGAAGGGCCTTAGCACCGGCGAATTCAGTTGGTGCATTATCGCGGAACTGTTTCATTAGCGCAGCGATCTTAGCTGACCCTTCTTGGCCACTCATGGTAACAGATATCGTTTTTTCCGCATAGTACCCATATTTTTCGAAAATCGTTTGTAATCCATCATACAATGTTTTTCCTTGTTTTTTATAGAAAGCAGCAACTTCGGCTAATAGTAGCAATGCTTGGATCGCATCTTTATCCCGCACAAATGGTTTCACTAAATAGCCATAGCTTTCCTCAAAACCGAACATGAAAGTTTGGGAATGATCTTCTTCAAATTGGTGGATTTTTTCTGCGATAAATTTGAAACCTGTTAAAACATTCAACATCTTTGCGCCATAGCTTTCTGCAATAGCTGCAGGTAATTCGCTAGAAACAATCGATTTAAGAACAGCAGCATTTTCAGGAAGTGTGCCGCGAGATTGATGTGCTTCTAGAATGTATTGAACCAACAATGCACCGATCTGGTTTCCTGTCAGTACCTTGTAAGTACCGTCTGGCTGACGTACAGCCGCCCCTAAACGGTCGGCATCTGGATCGGTAGCAATCAATAAATCTGCGTCTTCTTTTTCACCAAGACGCATCGCATATTCAAAAGCAGAATGTTCTTCTGGATTTGGTGATTTGACTGTCGTAAAGTCTGGGTCTGGGATTGCTTGCTCTGGTACTAATACAAATTGTTCAAAACCAGCTTGTTTCAATGCTCTTTCTCCAAGCATCTTACCAGTTCCATGTAATGGGGTGTACACTAATTTCAAATCTTTCCCCATTGTTTCGACTAACTCCTGATCAATCGTTACAGCTTTGATTTCTTCAAGATAAGCACGATCCACTTCTTCTCCGATAATCGTGATCAAATCACTTGCCTTCGCTTTTTCGTCTTCCAGTACTTCTACTTTCAATGGATTGCTTACTTCACGAACATATTTTGTCAATGCGTCCGCGTCAGCTGGCGGCATTTGCCCACCATCTTCTCCATATACTTTATAACCATTATAAGCGGCAGGGTTATGTGAAGCTGTCACCATGATACCCGCAAACGTATTCAAATGACGGACCGCAAAAGATAACTCGGGTGTTGGTCGTAAACTTTCAAAAACAAAAGATGGAATATCGTGTTGTGCCAACGTTTTTGCAGCTTCCATTGCAAATTCTGGTGATTGATGACGTGAATCATACGCAATTGCTACCCCGCGTTTTTTTATTTCTGTTCCTTGTGTATCCATGAAACGTGCAAGCCCTTCTGTAGCTTGTCTGACCGTATAGATGTTCATTCGATTGATTCCAGGACCTAAGATTCCTCGCATGCCAGCTGTCCCGAATTCTAATGGTGCATAAAAAGCATCTTCCAATTTTTCAGGATCTTGACGCAGATCATTTAATTGTTGTTTTAAATTTTCTTCTAAATTTTCTTCATTTGCCCATTGCTCGTATACTTGTTCCCAAGACATGAAGCTAACACCTCTTTCTAAAATATGTTCCTTCCTTAGTATAGCATTCTCTTTTTATATAGAAAAGCGCATGACACGAAAACAATACCCTATTCTCAGACAAAACCACCGTTTTTTGTTTTGATACGATTAAAAGAAAAACACTCAAAAAGAGGTGTTCAAGCATTTTTTGTAGTAATTATTTTTGTACCTAATTCACTTTATCCACCAGCAAATGCCATGGTGGAATCAAACGATTGTTTCTATGAACGTTCATAGCCCATAGGAATCAGTTAAAACACTCCTATTTTTTAACAATCTGGTTCTATTTTTTTGCAAGACCCTGCTTGTTTAGATAGTCTTTCATTCCCATTCTAGACAATCGATGGAAACTATTTACTGTGCCATCTCCCCACGTTTTATTACTAGAATTGCCTATACGGTTAGTATAATATCGTCTTGTTGTTTCTTCATATTCATTGATGATTTCATCTGTATCCTTGTTGTATTTGTCTATATGGTAGATACCCGCCATTGGAATCCTAGGTTTCAATTCATTTTTAGTTTTTGGATATCCTACAACTAATCCAAAAACGGGAAAAACATATTCTGGTAATTCTAACAGGTCAGATATTTCTACAATAGCATCGCGAATACCACCAATATAACAAACTCCCAAGCCCATTGATTCTGCTGCAACAGTCATATTTTGTGCGGCTAAACTCGCATCGATCGCCCCTGCTAGAATAGCATCAACTCCTTCGAGCATTGGTTGGATATCAATATTCCTTTCTTGTGATAACCGATGTAATCTTTGCAGATCTGCACAAAAGACAAAGAAGTGACTACCTTCGGAAATAAAAGGCTGATTTCCAGCTAATTCAGCAATCTTCCCTTTTAATTTATCATCCTCTACGCCAATAATCGTGTATGCTTGTAAAAAACTTGCAGAAGATGCGGACTGAGCAGCCAGTATCAATTCTTTTACTTGTTCTTCATTGATTTTTTTATCCAAAAATTGTCTAACTGAAACATGTTTTTTTAATAATTCAATGGTTTCATTCATGTGAGATTTCCCCTTATCCTTTAAATTACGTCCTATATTACCATTTTTGTAGTGATCACTCAAAAAAACATTTGGTCGAAAGATTCCACCTGTTTCTATAGTGTAAATGTAGATATCAAAAGAGGTCGTTTCGGTTTGAGAAATTGGAGAAAAAAACGATGCCGGAACATCACTTCTTAAGATAGTCATTTATTGATAAACTTCCTGTGCAAACACATCTGTTTATCTCCACTAAAATGGACCACCCCCCGACAAATAGCCAGAGAGTGGTCCAAAATCTCGATTATATCTATTTTTCATTCTTTTTATCGATTGTTGGAACCAATAATAGAAGTAGGAAATGACGCCTAAGCGCCCACCTTTAGCAATTAACGCTATACTTTTTGTCTAGGCTTCAGTTGGTTCACCTAATGATTCAAGATATTTATACACTTGTTGTCCAGCAATCCCGCCATCTCCAACAGCTGTTGTGATTTGACGTAGGTCTTTTTCACGGACATCGCCGATTGCGAAGACACCTGGCATCGTTGTACGCATGTCTTGATCCGTTGGAATCCAGCCTGCTGCATTCGTCAATCCTGCTTTTTTGAATGGTTCAGTTAATGGATCAAGTCCCACATAGATGAAAACACCATCAGCCGCTAATTCGACTGTTTCATTTGTTTTGACATTGTGAGCTTTGACTCCTGTGACGACCATATCATTCCCGATGATTTCATCAGTGACCGTATCCCAGACAAAAGAAATCTTTTCATTTGCAAAAGCTCGATCTTGAATGATTTTTTGTGCGCGCAACTCATCTCTACGGTGAACGATCACTACTTCGGAAGCAAATTGAGTAAGGTAGATTGCTTCTTCTACTGCTGAATCTCCTCCACCGATGACCACTAAACGTTTGTTGCGGAAAAATGCACCATCACAAACTGCACAATAAGAAACGCCACGTCCAGCATATTCTTCTTCGCCTGGAACGCCTAATTTACGGTGGATACATCCTGTAGCAATGATCACTGTTTTTGCTTCATAGCTTTTGTCTTCACAGATGACTTCTTTATAATCGCCATGGTCTTTGATATCTTGAACGATACCATACACGTTTTCAGTGCCAAATCTTGACACTCCTTCATACATTTTATACGCTAAATCCGGTCCCATGATCGAATCGAAGCCTGGATAATTTTCTACTTCAGCTGTATTGTTCATTTGTCCCCCAGGAGCACCTTGTTCGATCATAGCCACTGATAGATTTGAACGTGAAGCATACAATGCGGCAGTCATACCAGCAGGCCCCGCACCAATTACGATAACATCATACATATGTACATTCCTCCATTTAGAAATCAAGTAAGCCTACTTTACAGCCTATACCAAAAAAAGTCTATTGTTCTGCTTACAATTTCGAATAGACTTATTATACTCGAGAATTCAGCTTAAAAACAATAGACTTTTTAGACTATATTTAATTACTTAGATCTTCTCCATTTGTTGCAATCACTTTTTGATACCAGTCAAATGATTTTTTCTTTGAACGTTTCAGTGTTCCATTTCCGTAGTTATCACGATCCACGTAAATGAATCCATAACGTTTTTTCATTTCTCCTGTTCCTGCAGAAACTAGATCGATACATCCCCAAGTCGTATAGCCTAACAAATCAATTCCATCTAGTTCCACTGCATCTTTCATCGCTTGGATATGCTGTGCTAAATAATCGATACGATAATCGTCTTCAACGTAGCCATTTTCATCTGGAGTATCGATTGCGCCTAAGCCGTTTTCGACAATGAATAGAGGTTTTTGATAGCGATCATAGATATCGTTCATCGTTATACGCAAGCCTAAAGGATCGATTTGCCATCCCCATTCACTTTCTTTTAAATAAGGATTTTTCGCCGACGCAAAGATGTTTCCGGCGGTTTGCTCCAATAATTCTGGATCAGTGGTAGCTACTCGTGAAGAGTAATATGAAAATGAAATAAAATCGACAGTATGTTCTTTTAAAAGTGCCAAATCTTCGGATGTCATATCGATCACGATCCCATCACGTTCCATTTTCTTAAGAGCGTATGCCGGATATTCTCCTCTTGATTGAACGTCGATAAAGAAATAGTTCTCATGATCTGCCTGTCTTGATGCCCAAACATCTTCTGGTTTACAAGTAAACGGATAATTGGTCCCCGCTGCCAGCATACAGCCCACTTTATTTTCTGGATCAACTTCATGAGCAATCTTCGTAGCGATCGCACTGGCTACTAATTCATGGTGGGCAGATTGATATTTGATTTGTTCAATATTGTCGCCTTCTTCAAAGTAGAGTCCAGCACCCATAAATGGAGCGTGGAGGATCATATTGATTTCATTGAAGGTTAGCCAATAATGGACCAAACCTTTATAACGATTGAAGATCACCTGACAAAGGTTTTCATAAAAACCGATCAGTTCCCGTGATCGCCAAGCACCATATTCTTCGACCAAGTGCATTGGGCAATCGAAATGTGTGATGGTCACCAAGGGTTCAATGCCATATTTTTGGCATTCCTTGAATACATCTTCGTAGAATTTCAATCCTTCTTCATTTGGTTCCTTTTCATCCCCTTTTGGAAAAATACGACTCCAAGCGATGGACATCCGATAAGTTTTGAAACCCATTTCTGCAAATAGTGCGATATCTTCTTTGTAGTTGTGGTACATATCGATTGCTTCTTTTGCAGGATAGAAATGTTCCTCATCAAAATCAAACATCTTTTTTTGACCAGTAATCACAGAAAATCGATCCTCACCGATAGGAACGACATCGACATTCGCTAAACCACGACCACCTTCATCATAGCCACCTTCACATTGATTGGCAGCTGTAGCTCCGCCCCATAAAAAATCTTTTCTAAATGCCATTATATCTCCTCCGTCACTTTGATTAAATTTCGTGCAACTTCATCTTTTACTTCAATACCGTCTTCTTTCAAACGGTCGATCGTTTGCTTGAATTGTGGTAAATACGCTTCATGGGCAATAAACAATTCATCCATGATTCGCTTGGCAGTCTCGCCAGAACGGACCAACGGATTGATCGTAAAGGCTTGGAGTGCTGTGCCATAATCGCCTGTTACAGCTGCTTCGATCGTCAATAACTCCATGTTCTTCATCACTTGGAGCCAGCCTCTTTCTGCAGGTGGTAAAGAACCGAAGGCAACATTTCTAGCTCCATTCGCACCCACGTAAGCTGTCACTTCAACTACACAATCCGCTGGCAGATCAGGGACTGCTCCATCATTTTTCGTAGAAACCACGATTTGTGTCTCTTTATTCCCATAGATAGAAGCAATCGTTTCGCAAGCCGCATCTGAATAATACGCGCCTCCACGTTTTTGTAATTGTTCTGGCTTATGGTCTAACTTAGGGTCTTTGTATAATTCAAATAATTCTGCTTCTGTTTCTTTCACTTGTTGTGCTCTTGTTCCGATCGTTCGATACTCCTCTAACGCGTGATGAAGCATTTCTTCTTCCCGATAGTAATAGCGATGGTATCCACAAGGAATCATTTGCATTTGTTTTAATTGTTCTTTAAAGAAAGGAACATCAAAGATATTTTTCGGTAAGCCATTATCATCCGCATACAATCGATCAATCAACTCATTTGTACGATCATTCCCTTTCGCATCCGCTACTTTATGCCAATGGAAATGATTCAAACCAGCAAATTTATAGATAAGATCTTCTTTCGCCTCTCCTAACATTCCTGGTTCCGTCATCATGGCCATTACAGGAACATTGCACAGACCGATGACTTTTTCCCAGTGTCCGTAACGCACAACTGCTTCTGTGACCATCCCACTTGGATTAGCAAAATTGATCAACCAAGCATTCGGGCAAAGCTGTTTCATTTCTTCTACGATAGCCAAGACGACTGGGATCGTGCGAAATGCTTTGAACATTCCTCCCGCACCATTCGTTTCTTGCCCCAACATACCGTAGTAAGCAGGGATACGTTCGTCTTTCACTCGTGCATCAAGCTGGCCAACTCGAAACTGTGTGGTAACAAAATCGGCGTCTTTCAATGCTTCTTCTCTGTTCAATGTCGCATAGATCTGAACGTCATATGGGGAAGCATCCCACATACGCTGTGACATTTCACGGACGATCCTTAGTTTTTCACTTCCTTCTTCCACATCGACTAACCATATTTCTCTAATAGGTAATTCTTCATATCGCTTAATAAAGCCTTCCATCAATTCAGGGGTATAGCTACTTCCTCCGCCAATCGTTGCAATCTTGACTCCTTGCTTCATAGACTCACTCCTTCATTTTGTTTACAACTATATTATGTTTCTTGTAAAAAAATATCTCAATAATTTGTCGCTTTTTTGAATATTGATTTACATATATTCGTTTATATACAGATTTATTTGTAAAAATCCTGCGAATAAGGCTAGTAACAATTGACACTACCTTGTATAACGTTTACAATTCATTTACACAAAATTCTAAAAAACTGCAAAGGAGATGCAACATGTTATTACAGGAGAAAATAAAACAAACCTCTTTTTCACCATCTGAAACTGTTGTTATCGAATTTATTCAAACGCATGAACATCAGCTAAATGAATTGACGATCCAACAAATTGCCAAAACATGTTACGTTCATCCTTCTACATTGATACGGATAGCAAAGAAACTCGGCTTTAGCGGGTGGGTGACTTTTAAAGAAGCTTTGGTTACAGAAACAGAATATCTTGAAGGCAATTTTCAAGAAGTCGATGCCAATCTTCCCTTTTTAGAAAACGAAGGGATCATGACCATTGCAAACAAAATTGCTTCTCTAGAACGGATGACGATTGAAGATACGTTATCTCTCCTCCATCACGATGAACTACAAAAAGCAAAACAGCTTTTATTGAGAGCAAAAAAAATCGTCCTTTTTTCCAGCAACTCCAACACATTGATTTCTCAAGACTTTATGCTAAAAATGAAACGGATCAAACACGATGTCACAATCGTCACAACTTTCGGGGAAACATACTACGAAGCCTATAACTGTACCCCTGACACCTGTGCAATCTTGATCTCTTATACTGGAGAAAATAAAACGATCCTACGTACAGCAGCCATTTTACAGGAAATCCACGTTCCCATTTTGGCTCTAACCAGTATTGGAGATTCGACCCTTTCTTCTCTCAGTACAGCTGTATTACGCATGACTACAAGGGAACGCTTATATTCAAAAATCAGTAATTTTACCATCAACACATCGATCTGTTATTTGCTAGATGTGTTATACGGATGTGTGTTTGCAGAAGATTATCAAAGAAATTTAGATCATCTGATTAAAATCGGTCAAAAAGTGGATAATCGACCAATCAGTTCATCGATCATGGAAGAGCCCTCCACTTATTTACGCAACTCTTAATCGTGAGTGTGCTCCGTTTGTTCTTGTTTGCCAATGAATAAACAGAGCACACTCTTTCTTCCACTTATAGACTCGTCACAGCAGTAAGCAGCTCATCGCCATTATTGACGATGATCCCTGTTTTTTCAGCTATTGATTCATAATCCGTTGCATTGGTTATGATCACTGGTGTCTCGATGCTGTACCCTGCTTTTTCAATACCTTCCTTATCAAATTTGAGAAGTACTTGGCCTTTCGTCACTTTGTCACCTTGTGCAACAAATGATTGGAAATATTTCCCTTCCAATTGAACGGTATCTACACCCACATGGATCAATAATTCAAGGCCTGTCTCTGACACTAATCCAATCGCATGTTTTGTTGGAAATAAAGTCAAAACTGTTCCATCAAACGGTGCTAAAACTTCCCCTTTATCTGGATAAATCAAACTACCTTTTCCTATTACTCCCTTAGCAAATGCTTGATCAATTGCTTGGTCTAACGGTGTGACACGCCCTTCAATCGGTGTCAGCACAATTTCTTTTCTTTTATCCTCAATAGTACTCGTTGTTTCTGGTGTTTGATCTCTCCATAAAAAGAATGTGAGGAAAAAGCCAATGACAGAAGCGATCGCTATACCGATAAATGCGTGATACATCCCACTTGCATCCGTTCCCGTTAGATAGTTTACTACGCCGAAGATACCTAATCCGCCCATCGTATACCCAGTTGCCCCTGAAACCATCAGATAAATCCCTGAGATACTGCCACCGATCATTGAAAAAATAAATGGCTTTTTATTCGGAAGTGTAATCCCATAGATCGCTGGTTCAGTTACACCAAAAATACCGGATATGACTGCCGGCATACACAGTGCCTTCATCTTTTTATCCTTAAACTTGAAATACATCGCAAGCACTACTGCTGTTTGTGCAAAACTAGCACCGAAAACTGCCGTCAATATTTGACTAGATCCATTTTGTGCCATCTGCATGATTGCAAGAGGGATGACACTCCAATGCAATCCGAAAATAACCAAAACTTGCCAAAAGAAACCAAGAACCGCACCATACACAGCAGGAGAAAAAGCCATCAAAGACTGAAAGCTGGTACTTAGTAGTTCCGTCAATAAGCTAACGATCGGTCCAATGACTAAAAATCCGATCGGTAAGGCAATCAGCAGAACCGAAAAAGGAACAACAAAGGTTTGGACAACAACTGGAATCATTTTTTTAGCGATTTTTTGGATATGTCCGGCAAATGCAATGATAAAAATTACCGGTACCACACTACTCGTGTAACTAGCTCCTACCCATGGAATCCCCAAAAAAGTTTCATAAGCGGGCAATCCTAGTAAATGATACGGTGCCCCTACTCCAGGTGTAGCTGCTTCAAATCCACTTTGCAAAGCGGGACCTTGAACAGTCGGGTAACAAAGCGCTGCGCCAATCACGATCCCTACCATTGGGTTCAAATGGAATTTCTTGGCAGCTGTATACCCTAAGATTACTGGCATAAAGTAAAAAATTGCATCGCCGATTCCATTAAGCATCGTATACGTCCCGGAATTATCTGCATAAAACCCTAAAAATAGGAACAAGGCATTTAACCCTTTCACCATCCCTGCAGCAGCCATCGCTCCAAGAAACGGTTGAAAACAGCCACTTAAAATATCGATCAGGCGATTAAATAGATTTCCCTCTTGCGTCAGCTCGCCGCCCTCTTCTCCTATACCTGCCACGGTCACTACTTCGCTATACACATCTGGGACATGATTCCCTATCACCACTTGGTACTGTCCCCCGCTTTTCATGACTGTCACTACACCTGACATCTTTTTCAGCTTTTTATCTAGTGCTTTATTTTCATCTTTCAATTTAAAACGTAACCGTGTAATACAATGAGTCAAACCATGAATATTTTCTTTTCCTCCAATTGCTTGAACAATTTCTTCTGCTAATGCTTGATATTTCCTCATTTTTTTCCCTCCATTGATTTGAAGGTTTAGCCAACTAAATGTCACCATCCTTTTTATATTTGTCTTGCCTGCTCCTTTCTTAATTTTTCAAACGATGCTCATGCCTCAATCGTGCGACATGAATCGTTAAATATACGATTTCATCTTGAGAAACTTGGTAATCCAAACTCTCATCTAAAAAAAATGCAATTTTTTTCACGCATTGAAGCGCAACTGGGTATTTTCGTTGGATCACTTGCAGTAACTCTTCTTCTACATCGCTATCCACTGGTTTAGACGTGTTCATGATACGTGTCAGAAAAAAGCGTAAATGTGTGACAAATCGAAAAAAAGCAACTGATTCTTCATCGAACGTCATTTGATAATAGTAACGAACAATGTTCAAAATATCTTGAAGTGTTTTTGTAAAAAGATACATATTCTCCAATTGGTTGCGATCTGTCTGAGCATTGACCAAATGTAAGGCAATAAAACCTGCTTCATTTTCAGATAACTCAATCCCATGATCATCCAACATTTTTTCGAGCATCCGTTTGCCGATTTGAAACTCTTTTGGAAATAATTGCTTGATGTCATAAAGTAAAACATTCGGGAGCTCGATTCCCTTTTGTTTCCGTTTGATTGCTGTATAAAGATGGTCTGTCAAAGAAATATAAATCGATTCATTTAAGGGTACGCGCAACATTTTTTTCGTATCTTCGATGATTTCATACGACCATTCGATGTACTTCAACGGAATTTCTTGTACTAATTTTTGGAAATATTTCGCTACCCGATCATCTGCCAGCTGAAATTTCTTATCAATACATTTTTCTGCAATTTTGTCCCCCGTCTTTTTCTTATAAGCTAATCCCTTCCCCATCACGATCATTTCCTGATTCAACTCATTTCTTGTGATCACGACATTGTTATTCAATATTTTCTCGATCCGCATGGCTTCTCCTTTCTATGAGACATACTCAATACTGGTTCAGAGCAAAAAGAAAAACCTAAAAAGTCTCCCCTCAAGATACAAGGTGACTCATTAGGTTTAGCTTGCGTGATGCAATCACTATCCAAGTTATTTTGTTTTCTCTATCTTAGCGAAAGCAGAAATAAATGTCAACGCTTTCTTTTGTACGTGCTATAAAATTTCACTGAAAACCAAATAGCTGCCTGAAACGATTTTGCATCAACTCTAGGGCGAAAAATATTAGGCAAAGAAGCGATATCTTTTTATGTAATAACGCATGCAACAAGTTAACTCAAATACTTTGTACCATCTAGTAGGATTGTACCAACAAGAAAAAGTATCGTTTTTTCCACCAGTCGCTTTCGCATAAGCCCACTTTTTATTCGTAGCATTTGCTGACTTCACTACACTTCCTACTTTTGCTTTTGCACCATGACGATTGTACATATGGCTGTAGTGATTCGAATTACCTATTTTTTTATTCCCTGATTTTTCCGAATAATAGACCCATCTTCCAGAACTATGATTAATTGTAGCGCGTGAGTGAATCGTTTTTGGTAGAGATGAATCAATGATATTGCCTGCAGCATCAAAATGAATGTAGCCTGGTTGTGTGGAAGAATAATCCAATTCACCTACTTCATTTGCGGCACTATTTTCAGATACAGTCAAACATCCTATAGTTGCTGAAACGACGACAACGATCTGCATTACTATTTTCATTTTAATCTTCCCTTCTCTCTTTAAAATCAAAGCATCATACACTTTGTTCCCAAAGTTGCTAACTCGGTATCATGTGTTACTACTATAACTAAACGTTCCTCAGCAACTAACTCTTGCAGAATACTGAAAATGATTTTCTTGTTCGAATCATCTAACGAACCTGTGGGCTCATCTGCAAGAATGATCCTTCCGTTCTTCAAAAATGTCCTAGCCAAGGCAATTCGCTGTTTTTCTCCTCCAGATAGTAAATATACAGGTGTTTTCAACCTCTTCTCTAACCCAACTTTCTTCAAGATTTCTATCTTTGCTGTTTTTCTTTCTTTCATAGACATTTTTTTAAATCTCAATCCAATATCTAGGTTAAAATCAATTGTTTCATACTCGATCAAACCAAAATCTTGAAACAAAAAAGAGATTTCCTTTCTTTTAATCTCCATCTTTTCTTTGTTCGTCAGCTTATTTACGGACTTTCCAAATATATGAAATTCTCCAGAAGTAAATTCCTGGTTTAAACCTAATATATTTAACAATGTGCTTTTTCCGGCGCCACTCTTGCCCAAAATAGTAATCAATTCTCCTGTGTTTGCGGAAAAATCATCCAAATGGAAAAGTCGCTGTTTATTGACTATCTTCGTACAATTTTTTATAGAAAAAATTTCTGTCATCCCATCACCATCCTGAAAGTATAACTAAGTTACTTTTCTTTTCGATATAGAGCAAAAAGACAATGGTCGTACCTAAGTCGATCATTAGAAGCGTGAACATATTTATAACGATCCTTAAATCACTCTCCCAAAAGACAAACATCGCGATAGTTGTTAAAATCCATTTAAAGAAGGTTAGTATAAGCAATGTTCGATAGGTAGAAAACATGGAGTATCCACTTAATCTTAGTAATGCAATTGTTCTTTTGTTATAAATGAATAAAATACTTAATACGAAGAAATTCAAAGAAAAAAACGAACTAGCGGTTACAAGGAAAATACTCACAACCTGCCCCAAAGACCTGCTTGTCATCTTCACTACGACTTCTTCTGCTCTAGTATATGGATGCAATAGCTGTAAATTGTCACTCAGCTGATTTGCTTCAACTAAGTTTAAAATTTTCTCTCTATTTTTTTGATTCGTTTTTACCTTCAAAGGTGGTGCACTGTCCCCATCAATGATGTTCCTTTCCCAAAAGGTACTATTCATGAGTGTTAAAACTTCTATAAAGGGATAATCCTTAATCCACCGATCATGTAGAGTGAACGTATATATCGACTGATCCTCCTCAATAAAATAAACTTTTATGTCTCGATTATAAAGTTCCTCATAATAACTGAGTACTTCGTCTAAGACATTCCTTGTTTTCTTTTCTTTGTAACGTTTAGGAATCAGGAGAATCGTTCTCTGCTCTTGTTCATCAATATAAATTCGCTCTCCTCTTTCATCGAGAAGCTGAAATTTTTTGAGATAATTAGGATTAATCTTGATTCCCCTACCAAAGACTTCATTTTCCTTTATACGATAATCAGATAAATTTACAAGTATACTTCCTTGTTCATTTAAAGCTTCATACAAAGAGTCGTCTACATGCTTTTGAAGTTGATCTGAATAGATGAATTCTACATGATTTTTTCCAATTGTCATTGGGTAGAATACCTCATAATTTTCAGAAGCAATTTCGTTAGGTGCTTCATACTTAGGCAACAAATTTGTTGCAGCTAAAATAATCTCTGCCAAATCCATAGTCGTTGTACTGAGAATAAAAGAAAAGACTAGACTGATACCAAATGTTACAAATTGAAGATATTTGAGTCTTTTTTTCATTGTAGGTAACTTGATAATCAGATAAACAAAAACAAGCGAAGCAAAGTATGAACTTACTATTAATACTGTAAGTAAAAAAGTGAACAGTATAAATTGTTCCCGTAATATAATCCACATCATAACCAACTCACATACTACTACACCTAACAAAAATAGGAGCATCTTGTTACCAAGCAACCTATGCACGATATGTTTGACAGAAAAACCATAATTAGATAATAGACCAATTTCTCTGATTGCTATCAAGTAATAGGAACCTAATACAGCGATAAAGAAGAGTAGACCAACTTGAATATAAAAAGAAGACTGATACAGATCAGTATTTCCTATTGGAGAATAGTTCCGTTCATTGTTAAAATCATCAAAACGCTCTATTCCATGAGTGGATTGAAAGATTTCGTTATACTTTTTGCTAAATTCTTTTATGTACCCTTCATACTCTTCTTTATCAGAGGTCAGTATAAAAAATTCTCCTTCGAAGTCCTTTTTCCGGATTGATTGCTGTATATTTTCGATACGAAAATTGGTATTTGAGAATGGCAACTTGAAGTTTGATGGTTCTTTTTGATCTTGATAATAGAAAATAATTTCAAGCTTAGGGCTGATTTTAAAGTTGAAACTTTCATTTATCTCATACGATTCATTTGTCACTTTCTTCATATATGGGATATTCGTTTTTAAAGAAATATCCTCAAACAAAGAAAGGAGTTGACGGTATTCTGATTCCTGAACAAAAATTTTCGGTATACGTAATGGCGAATAACTACTCGTATGATTGAAAATATCTATTGTTTTATTCAGATTTTGGTTATTGATCGTTGAAAAAGCAATACCGATAGTTAACAAACTAAAAAGAAAACATAAAAATACCTTCACTATTTTTTTTGTCATTTTCCTTCAATCCTTTAAGAAACTCAAGATAAAGCTACAGCCTAAAACATTTTCTCTATTCGGATAACTTCTCCTTTCTATTGTTTATGGTCAAAACTGTTTCGAAAACAATGAAAGACTAAAAAGTCCGTCATCAAAATAGTTGCCTTTTCAGTGAAACGATTTGCACCAATCTACCAGAACAGCAATCGTACAAAGCAAATCTGGCAACATAAAAATCAGATCTATGATACATGTAGTATGTATGTGAGACCCTACCCCCTGTTCTCTGATCGTATCTACTGCCAACCTGCACGACGATTGTTTTGTCGCTGATTTAACTTGTTGCCCCTGCTTTCTCGACTACTCTTTCATTTTTTTATGTATTGACTTTGAGCTTCAACCACCTCTACTAAAAACAGAAAATAGAATAAACTGGTGACGAACTTATTATCACATCACTACTTTTATGTATTAAAGCTCTCTATAGACAGTTCTTTTGATATTCATAGAAAAGAGCTATATTTTTTTAAACTGTATTTTATTTGATTATAAATCAATAACAAAAGTAATAATTTTTTTTGCAAAAAATTTTTTCAAAAGAAAAATATAAACATACTTTTTTCGATTTTTACACATTCGCTAGGTCGATGAAAAAACATGAGACCATGAATATTCGCAGGTATCAAAAAAGAAAGAAAAAATGATTTTTGAAAAATCACTTCTTCTTTCTCTGAGTTAAAATACTTCTGTTGTAGTCTCTCGTGAGTTATTCGCTCTGCAGTTTGTACATATCTGCATACAGACCTTCTTGTGCAAGTAGTTCTGCGTGGGTACCTCGTTCAACGATATTCCCCTTATCAAGCACAAGAATCAACTCAGCATCCCGAATCGTTGATAGACGGTGGGCAATAGCAATGGTGGTTCTTCCTTGGCGCATCTTTGCCAAGCCCTCTTGGATCAATCCTTCTGTTTCCGTATCAATATTCGCAGTTGCTTCATCTAACACTAAAATTTTAGGATCGGTAACGATGGTTCTAGCAAAAGTGATCAATTGCCGTTGTCCGCTAGAATAACTTGCGCCCCGTTCAATTACTTTTGCGTGGTAGCCTTTAGGTAGTTCATTGATGAATCGATCTGCTTGAACGAATTCAGCTGCTTCGCGTATTTGTTCATCCGTAATAGTTGGGTCCATCATTCGAATATTGCCAGCGATGTCCCCATAGAATAGAAAGGCATCCTGTAATACCAAGCCCATTTTTTTACGCAGTTCTTCGATCGGATATTCACGGATATCATGATCATCGATCAAGATCTGTCCTTCGTAAAATTCATAAAACCGCATCAATACATTGATGATCGAGCTCTTGCCACTTCCTGTATGACCAACTAAAGCAACCGTTTCTCCAGGATTTGCGACAAAGGAAATATTATTTAAGACATTATTTTCTCCATCATAAGAAAAACTAACATTTTTAAATTCGATTTTTCCATCGGTGATCGTTCTTGCTGCATCGGGCGCTTGTTGCGGCGTGTATTCTTCTGTATCCATGATTTTCAATATTCGGCTTCCTGCAACCATCCCATCGGTAAATACACTTAAAAAGTCCATCATTTGCGACATAGGGTTAAAGAATCCTTGGACATACGTTGTGAACGCATAGATCAAGCCGACTTCAACTGGTGATTTCAATGCATCAATCCCGAATAACGTTAATGCTAATGCAATCGCTAACGCATACAAGAAACTGATTACCGGGCTTAAAAGGATCGAATTTGTTTTGATCATTGCATAACGAGTAGCTAAATAGTCATTATTGACTTCCTCAAACTCTTTTGCTAACCGTTTTTCTTGGCGGAATTGTTGAATGATACGCATTCCAGAAATCGATTCATTCAATTTGGTATTCAATTGACTCAATTTTTCACGCATATTACGGTAGATCCGTGAACTAAACTTTTGATAATACCAAATCACTACCCCTAAAATAGGTAAGAAAATCAACATCCATAAAGCAATCTTACTGTTGATCTGGAACATCGCAAGAAAAGAGGAAATGACTGCAAATATACCTGTCAATACCATCAAAAAGACATACCAGAATTCAAAAAGCGTCTCTGTATCATTTGTTACCCTTGAAACAGTTGACCCTGCAGGCGTTTGGTCAAAGTACCTCATGCCCAATGTGTGAAGCTTTTCAAATAATTTCACCCGAATATACTGGTATGTTTTCAGCGAAGCCATTGAGTACAGATACCACTGAAAGAACCAAATGATACTCTTGATGATCACTCCGAATAAATACAACCCAGCAAAAAATAGGATCACTTGAGTTGTTGCAGATTGTTTCGCTAAATGTTCATCCATGAAAGTCTGGATGATACGAGGTAACAAAATATTGACGACAGACAAAGCTAACGCAAATAAGATTGCCACGATAAATGACGACTTAAACGGTTTGGCAAAATGCATCAATCGCTTGATGATCGTCTTTTGTTCCTTCAGAGGAATCGACTTGGTCCACTCTGATTGATACTTATCTTCCATCCTCTTCACCCCCCTCGATTTTTGCTTCTAATTGCTGTTTCTCCCACATTTGCTCGTACCATCCGCCCAAGGCAAGTAATTCCTGATGCGTACCACGCTCAACGATTCTTCCCTTGTCGATGACGACGATCTCATTTGCATGCATGACACTGCTCAAACGATGGGCAGCAATGATCGTTGTTTTGTTTTTTCGTTCTTCTTTTAGATTATGCAAAATTGCTTCTTCTGTTTTCGCATCGACCGCCGATAATGCATCGTCGAGGATCAATAATTCTGGACTTTGGATCAGTGCGCGTGCAATCGAGATACGCTGCTTTTGTCCACCAGATAGTGATACTCCACGTTCGCCGACCAAGGTATCGTACCCTTTAGGCAGTGCTTTGATTTCTTGATTGATAAAAGCAGATGAAGCTGCTTCTTCTACCTTTTCAGCTGACAATTGCGGATCAGAAAAACGAATATTGTCGCGGATCGTCATGGAGAACAAGAAATGATCTTGGGGAACATAACCGATCGATCGTAAAAGTGCATCTAAAGAATATTCTTTAATTGAACGGCCACCAAACTTGATTTGCCCTTTATAGCTATCATATTCGCGCATCAATAATTTGATGATCGTCGTCTTGCCAGCACCTGTTTTGCCGACAATCCCCAGAGTATCGCCTTCTTTGATTGCAAATTTGATTTGTTCAAGTGCAGGTACTTCTTCCTTAGGATAATGAAACTCTTTGATCTCTACATTGAGTTCACCCTTTGCTGGCGTTTGAATTGCACCTAATTGTTCGACGATATGTGTTTTTTCACGCAGCAATTCGCTAACGCGATCGTATGAAGCATTTCCTCTTTCAAGAACATTGAATAAACGACCAATCGCAAACATCGGCCAAACCAACATACCGATATAACTGATAAATGAAACCATTTGTCCAATGGTGATCGTACCTTCTAATACATATTTTCCACCCAAAATAATGGTTACCACATAAGATAAACCAATGATCAACGTGATAAATGGATCAAATAGAGCATCTAAGAAGTTGACACGTTTATTTTTTGCAATAGCATTTTCGATTTTTTCTTCAAAATCCGCAAGATCTTCTTTATCTTGCCCGAATGTTTTGATTACTTTGATCCCAGTGATACTTTCCTGTGTTTTATCATTGATGCTCGAGAAAGCTTCTTGTGATTCACGAAAAGCATCATGTAATTTTGAACCTAAAATCCTTGAAGTCACAGCTAATAATGGCAACGGGATCAGCGCGATCAAAGTCAGACGCCAATCAATAAAAAATACCATCGCAATGATCGTTGTGCCTCCAGTAATCACAGAATCTGCAAACGTTAAAATACCAGCACCGGCAACATTCTGAATCGCATTTAAATCATTTGTCGCATGGGCCATCAGATCACCCGTACGGTATTTTTGATAAAATAAGCTATCCATTGCAGTGAAATGTGCAAATAAGCGTTGGCGTAATTCTTTTTCTAATCTGGCAGCACTTCCCCAAATGTTGGTACGCCAGATAAAACGAAAGAGATATTGCAGAAAAGCCGCAACAACCAATACGGCAATCCAAGTAAAAATGATTTTCATCGAGATATTCTTATCCGCAATCTCATCAATGATGATCCCAATCACTTTAGGAGGTACTAACTGAACTAGAGCGACGGCAAATAATGAAAAAATACCGATTAAATAGTGCTTCTTTTCTTGTTTAAAAAACCAACCTAATTTCCTAAAAATTGACATCCTTTTCCTCCTTCATACGGAACCGTCTTACCTTTTTCTTCTACTTTTTGAAGAGCGAGTCTTTCATCAGTTAGTCGTTTGCTTACTGCATCATCCCAAATAGAAAAAATTACTAGAAAAATATAAAAAAAAGCAGACTGAAATCAATCAGCCCGCTAAAATGCCAGTTGAAAAAACCTATTTTTTCCCTTGGTTTTTCATTTGTTGCATCATCTGACGAATTTTCTTTTCAGATGGTTTTTGCCCCATTGACATCATCATTGATCGTAACATTTCCTCATTGACGGGAGGATTTTTTTCTAAGTAATCTTTCATATATTTACGCGCAAAAAAGAATCCACCGATTGCGCCGATTAATAAAGCAATAATTGCAATAAGTACGACTATTCCTGTTGATACCATGTAAATCTCTCCTTTCTGTTTCCGAATTGCTCTCAGTGATTTATTTTACTAAAGATTGTCCAAAAAAGAAAGGCGTTTTCTTTAGAAACATTTAAAAAATTTCTTTTTAGTCGAATTTATGGTTTTCTAAGCCAAAATGGGAAACTGTAAACTTTTTTTAGGCGCACCGAATTTTTTCCTTTCATTTTTTTGGGGACAGGTGTAGAATAAACTCGATAAGAAAAGAGGAAAGGTGGTTTTTTCTTGGATAAACAATCGCAAAAGCATAAATTAATCGAACATACCAATGGACTTTCTTTATCTGAAATCAATGGTACTGTGAAAGTTCCTAAAAATAAGAGCTTTTTCAAAACTTTACTTGCTTATTCTGGTCCTGGCGCGTTAGTCGCTGTAGGATATATGGACCCAGGAAACTGGTCGACTTCCATCACAGGAGGGCAAAACTTTCAATATTTACTGATGTCAGTTATTTTGATGTCTAGTTTGATCGCCATGTTGCTCCAATACATGGCTGCTAAATTAGGGATCGTCAGTCAAATGGACCTTGCACAGGCTATCAGAGCACGAACAAGCAAATCGCTTGGTATCGTCTTATGGATCCTGACTGAATTAGCGATCATGGCAACAGATATTGCTGAAGTAATCGGTGCAGCAATTGCACTTTATCTCCTATTCAATATTCCCTTAGTGATTGCCGTTTTTATCACCGTCTTAGATGTCTTCATTTTGTTGATGTTGACAAAGATCGGTTTTCGTAAAATCGAAGCAATCGTCGTTTGTTTGATCTTTGTCATTTTATTTGTCTTTGTTTACCAAGTGGCACTATCTAATCCAGACTGGAAAAATTTATTTGCGGGTTTTGTTCCTAATGGAAAGACATTTGCAGATTCGCCAGTTATTGGTGGTGAAACACCATTGACCGGGGCGTTAGGAATCATCGGAGCTACAGTGATGCCTCACAATCTATACTTGCATTCTGCAGTTTCTCAAACACGAGAAATCGACCGAGAAGACTCCTCCGATATTGCTAGAGCAGTTCGTTTTTCGACTTGGGATTCAAACATCCAATTATCGATGGCCTTTTTAGTCAACGCACTCTTGTTGATCATGGGGGTTGCCGTTTTTAAAAACGGTTCTGTTCAAGATCCATCATTCTTCGGACTATATGAAGCATTGTCTGATCCTTCAGCAATGAGTAATGGCGTATTGATTACTGTAGCAAAATCAGGGATCTTATCCACACTCTTTGCAGTTGCTCTTCTTGCTTCTGGACAAAACTCAACGATCACAGGTACCTTGACTGGGCAAGTAATCATGGAAGGATTCATCCACATGCGTATGCCAATCTGGTTGCGACGTCTAGTCACACGTTTGTTATCGGTCATTCCGGTCTTGATTTGTGTACTGTATACAAGTACGAAAGGCCCAATCGAAGAACACATTGCTTTAAATAATCTGATGAATGAGTCACAAGTATTCTTAGCCTTTGCCTTACCATTTTCAATGATTCCATTATTGATGATGACGAATAGCGAAGCAGAGATGGGCAAACAATTCAAAAACAACTTGCTTGTCAAGATACTCGGTTGGTTCTCCGTTCTCAGCCTGACGTATTTGAACCTCCGCGGCTTGCCTGGGCAAATTGAAAGTTTCTTTGGGGATCAAGCCTCTGCTAGTGAATTAGCCCTAGCAGATCAGATTGCCTACGTCCTCATTTTCGTTGTCTTAGCGTTATTATGTTGGACGGTCGTTGACTTATATAAAGGAAATAAAAAACATCAACAGCGATTACAGCAGGTGACAGAAGAACTCGATTAAAAATCAACCACAAAGGAGTGGCATGAGCTAGTCATTTCAGGCTCACACACCCAAGATATTGATTCACTTTACTATCCAAAAAAATACGCCTTCGATCACTAAAAATTTGAAGTTCAAATTTTAGGATTGACGGCGTATTTTTTTACAAATCAGGATGGTAGATTAGGACAACGAGCCAACGAGAGAAGTACTATACTACCTTTCTCACTAGCCATGCCGACTATTTCTTTTATTTGCTTTCTTCAAGCAACAATTCTGGAAATGCTTCTGGATCGAATACTTGCGTCTTGAACATCGTGATTTCTTTTCCATATGGCGCATATGCCGTTTTCTTTTCTTTTCCAACATATGGCGTTTCTAAAATCTTAGGAATAGCAGCAAATCTTGGTTCATGGACAATTTCATTCAATGTTTCAAAACCAATCGTACCAAAACCAATATTGGCATGTCGATCTTTATGGGCTCCTTGCGGATTTTTTGAATCATTGATGTGTAAAACTTTCAATCGATCCAAGCCGATCACTTTATCAAACTCGGTCATCACACCAGAAAAGTCATTGCGAACATCATACCCAGCATCATTGGTATGACAAGTGTCAAACGTAACAGACAGCTTTTCATTCAATACGACTCCATCAATGATCTGTGCTAGTTCTTCAAATGTACGTCCTACTTCTGTTCCTTTCCCCGCCATCGTTTCTAAAGCGATTTGCGCAGTCTGTTCTTTTGTTAATACTTCATTTAGACCTTCAATGATTTTATTGATCCCTGCTTCTGCCCCTGCACCAACATGGGCACCAGGATGCAAAGTGATCTGTTTCGCACCTAGGGCTTCCGCTCGTACGATTTCTTCTCTTAAAAACTGCACGGCAAAAGGAAACATCTCTGGCTTGATCGTATTCCCTAAATTAATGATATATGGCGCATGAACGACAATATCAGATAATCCATGTTCCTCCATATATTGCTTTCCAGCCTCAATATTCATTTCTTCGATAGCTTTACGTCTTGTGTTCTGGGGAGCGCCAGTGTAGATCATGAAAGTGGAAGCCCCATAACTAGCAGCCTCTTCTGCTGCGCCTAAAAGCATTTTTTTCCCACTCATACTTACATGTGAACCTAATAACATAAAAAGATTTCCTCCTCGAACAGCCCTACCTCAACTTTCTAGCGGAAAACCGTTCTATCTATTTAAAATCAGCGATTCGCTTTTTTCATCCTCTCTATCTTAACTGAAACACGGAACAAAGAAAAGTTTGAAAACTCAACGTAAAAGGAAAAATCCCTTTTGGTTCATGCATCACCTACCAGCTAAATCGGTGATGTTCTTTTGATCAGAAATAAATAAATCCTTACAAAAACTCCCCCATCTGTTTTTTTGATTCATTATTTGCTATAATTAGCGAAATAAAACCATTAGTTGAGGTGAACCCTTTTGCCACGTAAAGATACTCGGAAAAAGCGAAATCAAAAGAAAAAGCAAAAATGGTTTGTACCCAAAATTATTTTTGGTGTCTTCCAGTCTCTAACAGCTTTTATTATCGTTCTTCTTTTGCTTCTCGCAGCACTAGGAGTCGGCATTGGTGCTGGCTACTTTGCATATCTAGTTGAAGATACAGAAATGCCGACCAAAGAAATACTACAAACAGAACTTGGCAATATTACAGAAACATCGAAACTTGTCTACGCGGATAATTCAGAGATCTCAAAGATCCAAACTGATTTAATGCGTACGACCGTTCCATCTGATCAAATTTCACCGTTGTTGAAAACAGCGATCATCAGCACAGAGGATGAATATTTTGAAGAACACAAAGGATACGTTCCTAAAGCAGTACTACGTGCCCTATTCTCTGAAGCTACAGGAATCGGTTCTTCTGGTGGATCAACCTTGACGCAGCAATTAGTCAAACAACAGATACTAACAGATGAAACAACCTTCAAACGTAAAGCAAACGAAATTTTACTTGCGGCACAGGTTGAAAAGTATTTCTCAAAAAATGAGATCATATCGACCTACTTGAATGTTTCACCATTTGGTAGAAACAACAAAGGACAAAATATTGCAGGAGTCCAAGAAGCAGCGAAAGGTATTTTTGGTGTCAATGCCAAAGATGTGACCTTACCACAAGCAGCATTTATTGCTGGTTTACCGCAAAGCCCGATCACCTATAGTCCTTACACAAATACAGGCGCCTTGAAAGAAGATCTTTCTGCCGGGCTGAATCGTAAAGATATTGTACTGTTCAGTATGTACCGTGAAAATAAAATCACCAAAGCACAATATGACGAGGCAAAAGCCTATGATCTTACTAAAGATTTTCTACCGCAACAAGTAGCAGAACAAAATGATCGTGAGTATTTGTATTATACAGTCATGAATGAAGCTACAAAGATCGTGACGAAACAACTGGCAGACAAAGATAAAGCTGATCTGACAGATGGTGACACCTATGATGCCTATTACCAAAAGGCACAACAAACGATCCAGAACAAAGGATATACGATCCATTCAACGATCGATAAAAATATTTACGCCGCAATGCAGGCAGGTGTTCAAAATTACGGCTATCTGTTAGATGACGGCACTGCAACTCAAGTCGAGACTGGGAACGTATTGATGGATAATAAAACTGGACGAATCTATGGATTTGTTGGTGGACGTAACTATTTACAAAATCAAAATAATCATGCCTTTGATACCGAAAGACAAGCAGGTTCATCGATCAAGCCAGTCCTTGTTTATGGCCCAGCCATCGATATGGGGTTAGTTGGCTCCGAATCTCGTGTGTCTGACTATGCCACAACTTGGCAAGAAGGCGCAAATGCTGGTGAAAAAATCGTCAATGCAACCAATGAGGGATCAAACACATTCCAAACGATCCGTGAATCTCTGGAATGGTCAAACAACATTCCCGCTTATCATTTATACCAAGATGTCTTGAATAATGGCGGATCGAAACAGTATGCCTATGACAGTTACCTAGCTAAGATGAACTATCCGGCAAATGCCAATTGGGGTGTTGAGTCTGCACCATTAGGAACGATCGATGTGACCACCCTCCAACAAACCAATGGCTTCCAAGCATTGGCGAATGGCGGTGTCTATCAAGAAGGTTATCTGATCGATTCCATTACGGATAATGCTGGCAATGTCATCTACAAGCATGAAGAAAAACCAGTCCGTATCTATTCTGAAGCAGCCGCTTCGATCATGAACGATATGATGCGTAGTGTTCTGACAACCAAAATCACCACTTCTTTCAAAGACGATATCGCTAGTTTGAATAGCGACTTGGGTCAAGCCGATTGGGTGGGGAAAACAGGTACTACCAATGAATATCGTGACTCTTGGTTGATTGTTTCAACTCCAGCAATCACTATCAGTAGTTGGACAGGTCATGATGACAATACAGCAATGAACTCCAGAGCACGAATACGTTCTTCTCAATATTTAGCAAATTTGATCAATCAAGTTTATCAAGCAGATCCAACGATTTTTGGTACACGCGATAAATTTGAACTATCATCCGATGTCATGAAGAAAAAAGTTGCTGCCTTTACCGGTCAAACTGCGGGTAAAGTAACTGTAGATAAGAAAACAATTGAAACACCAAATAAAACAGTTGAATCATTATGGGCAAAAAATGGTCCTGAAAAATCAACCTTTAAGTTCGGTGTTGGTGGTACAGATAAAGACTACGAAGACTATTGGAAAAAAGTGAATGCTTATAACCAAGCAAATCCAGCAAAAAAAGGGCTCTTTGTCAATAAGGACTGATGAGTTTTGTAAAGTGAAATCTGGGATAGAAGGACTGACCTTCTGTCTCAGATTTTTTTGTTATTTCACTTGAATCAATTGATTGATCAAAAAAATCCTGATTTTCATGTTCTCAAATGATTTAAATCCATAAGATAATCGTTTCAGTGTCTTGATATGGGTATTTTTGGCCTCTATTTTGCCATTAGAATACGGGTAAATCATAGCATTGTAAATCCCTTCTTCGTAAGTTAAAAGGTTTTGAAGTTTCGTGCGAAATTGGACATCAAGTGTTTCAGGAAGATTTTTTAATAAGGTAAAAAATAAGTCAGGTTCTTTGTCTCGAAAGGCTTCGGTCAGCTCATGGAAAAAAGTATAGGCTTCCTTTAAAGGCGTTGAAAACGCCAGTAATCGATCGATCATCATTGCTTCAGTGAGTAGCGGGTATTTAGGTGCACGAAAACTGCGCCATGTTTTGTAGTCATAGTAATTGATTTTTTGACGGTTTTTTAGAAGAAAGCGCCAGTTCTTTTTCACTTTCTCGGCTTCTCTTCGTTGCCCTAACTGGTGTAATCTTTTCATTTCTTGTACACGAAAATCATTGAATGCCTGATTCAGATGTTTGGTGATATGAAAACGATCAATGACGACTTTCGCATTCGGTAAGACACGTTTTGTCAATTGGAAGTAGGCGGCATTCATATCTGTCACTAAGTATTCCACCGCTTCAGGATTCGTACAGCGACTAAAATAGTGTGTCAAACGCGATAATTTACGTGTAGGCAAAATATCAATGAGTTTTCCTGTCTCGCCATCCGCACAAATAAAGCTCATTTTATCCTCAATCGAAGCGTGCGAACGAAATTCATCCACCATCAATACTTTTGGCAGGGTCCTTTTTGACGGCTTCGGAAGATAGTTTTTCAACTCTTTCAATGTACGAATCACAGTCGTCAAAGATACCTGACAAAGCTTGGCAATCAATGATAAAGACATCTTTTCGGCGAGTAAAGCAGTGATTTTCCATTTGACATGATTGGCAATCGAATGTCTAGGACGGACAAAGTAGCTTTGGGCTGTCCAATGACGCAAACAGTTTTTACAGGTGTAGCGTTGCTTTTTCAAACGCATGATCAGTGGCATGTGGTTGTATTCTTCAAAGCGGACAATAGTTTTCTTCTTGCCATTCTTCACAATGGTCGTTTGACCGTGAGCATCGATTACAGAGGAACCGCAATGTGCACAAGCACAAGGAGCAGGAGAGAGAACCGCATCGATGACCATCGTTTTTTTGTTTTGAAACAGCTCGTAAGAAACTTCAGTGATTACTAAATTTTGGTCTATTAATCGCAACATTTTTTTGATAGAATCATTCATAGAACATATCGTCCTCTCGTAGTTTATTTTGTGGTGATTTAATCATACTAGAGAACGATATGTTTTTTAATACCTAAAATGAAAAATGGGGCTGAAGAATCAATTTTGATTCATCAGTCCCATAAATTATAGAGCCAAAAAAAGAAGAGAATAAAGAAGAGTAAGAAATAAATAGTAGCCCTTTATCAAATAGACCTGATAGAATATTTAAGAACATCTAAGGTAGAAGAAAAATTCTACTTTAGATGTTTTTTTAATAATCAACAAAATTTCTCAAACCTAAACGACTTTTGTCTCGACCTCGTCCTATAAATTATTTAGAGTTAAAACTATTCTTAGGATTTTCTTGTTTTATTGAGTTATTATTTGTGCTGTCCACTTCTGCTAAAACCTCTGAAAGTCGTGCCCACAAATAGAGTACTATCCCCCATTTCTAATAATTAGTTTGCATTCCAAACCTAATTCCTATTTCTTCTATCTGCTCTTTGAGCGTTACTCGTAACCTTTTTACCAGTTTCATTTTGTTTCTCAGATTGGCTCACCACAATTCCGATTTTCTCTTTCAAGAGATTTTTATTTTGTTCTCTATTCCCACCGTTTTGGTTACTCCCCTTTAGGTTATCCTGTTGTTCATTCTTTTGTGTCTTCGTCACCCTATCTATCGGTGAGGTTGTTTTTTCTTGCTTTATTAATTTTTCCATACTTATCTCAAAACTACGATTTATTTTTTTCACATCACTTATAATATCTGATAGAAAAGAATCAACCTTTTCGGGAGACCAATTCTGTTCTTTCATGGTAGAAAGAAAATCAAATGAGTAGCAATCTGTAGCTAGGCCAATCCGTTTAGCCATTATGTATCCATAAATTTCTGATTTCAAATCATCAACATCTTTTTGAGGAGCATCTGGGGTTGTATTTCTTTTCTCATGTATCACTAAACGAGTAAGTATGCTTAAGATTTTTTTTTGATCTATGCCTTTTTTGATAATTATTTGGGATTTTCTTTTGAAAGGAGTCCGTGTAGCAAAAATGAAATCTTTATTGATATCCTCAAATTTAATTGTAACCATTCCTAATTCACTTAAACTTTTGAAGATTACCTTGTAATGAAAATCATCAACAGTATGCTCTTTTAGATAGTAACTAGGTTTGGGTACTTCTTGGTTCCCGGCTAATTCGCTTACGTCAAAGACTTCAAGTAAACAATAATCTGTTTTTTGCTGATTTTCTTCTTTTTTTAGAAGCAACTCCTTTTTATAATAAAGTGCCTCCGGATTTGCTTTGACTTCTCTTCCCATTTTTTCCCAAGCATCAAGTGAATAAATACATTGAGCAGTTGGTTTTTGTGCCAGAATGAAATTGATATTTTTGAAATATAGCATTGAAAAAGAAGCCAAAAAATTTAAATAATTGAAAAAATTTTCTTTTTCTAAAAAACTTATTGTATGCTTATTACAATAAGCATCGATTCCCTTCATATTTGCACTATTGATTAAATCCTTTATAGATAAATCGGCTTGTGTCACTTTCTGATTTTCATTTCTGATACTCTCTACTCCTTCAGGAAACAAGTCAATCGACCCTAATCTATCCCAATTTTTTTTTAGATAATCATACGCTCTGATAATATAATAAAATTTTTCAACAATTTTCTCCCAATTTTTTTCCATATAAATAATTTGCTTATTCCAGTCTTCTCTACGAATATCTTTTGGACGTGCTTCCACTGTCTTGCTCCGAGGAACATAAAGTGCATGATTAAAATCTAATCCTGTAGAAACAAGATGCGTGTTCTTTAAATTGGCTTCAATTGGGTATACAAAATCTCGGCGTAATTCCTTTATATTGGCCCTCATAGGAATGTACCAATTTTTTTCTTGAGTACCTATCTCTACATAAAAACGTGTATTTTTGTCTAATATTCTTTTTTTATGATCCGATTTTATTCTCAATTCTTCTAAAACATTAGGATCAATAGTTACTATGCGAAGCTTTCCCATCACTCATCACTCCTTCTTATTTAAAATTCTGTTCATTATTTAGTTTATGTGATTCATAAAAAAAAATAGTTCTTTATTTTTTTCTTTTATAAAAAAAGGTTCTATACTACGTTGGTATTGGTAGAAAATAGTCTACAGTTTTCCACTAACACGTTTTCTTATTTTTTAAATCATAAGAGACTCTCATTTGGTAAAATTCAGTCGACTAAAACCTACCCTATCAAAGGAGTCTCCTTATGGATAATCACAGTCTAAAATTGCTAGTTCTATACTTCTTGATGTTGATGAAATTCGTCAACATCTTTTTTATGATTCAAAAGAAAAAACACCCTGAAATCCTTGAGAATTAATTTGACGAACCAATTCATAGGAAAAATTCAAGATGTCTTATACTCAGTTTATCAAAGATACCTAAATATTCTAGAACTAGATATCTATTTAGAGGGAATTTATTTAACTAAAACTACGGATCATGATTCGTCATGGCAAAACATTTTTAACCAAATAAACAGAACAGAAAGAGGGTTTCTTCTTTCTGTTCTGTCCAAATTATTCTAAGATTTCTCTTTACCAACATCATTTGACAATGAATCTTAACTTGGACATTCGTCCAAATCAGAGGTACTACATGCAAAGTTTAACTTTTTTGAGTCCCTACAACTAGCACTCTTTTTTCTCACAGATATTGAAGTATCTGCTGTATAGTGTCTTTATTTTGTTGAGCCTTTTTCTTCGATCCCGTATGGTAAAATGATCGTTTTTTCTTCTACTTCTTCTTTGTTCATCATTTTTGTAAGTAAGCGCATTGATACCGCACCAAGATCATACAAAGGTTGAGTGATACTTGTTAGACGTGGGCGAGCAACTTCTGTTAATAATGAGTTGTTACTTGTGATGATTTCAAATTCTTCTGGTACTTTTACGCCTCTATCTAAAAGTCCATCTAAAATACCGATTGCTAATTCATCATCTGAAACATAGACAGCTGTTGCACCACTGTTGTGGATACGTTCTACTAATGACAATCCATCTTTGAAGTTGTATTCTGCTTCAAAGATCAAGCCTTCACTGTAAGGCAAATTGTTTTCTTTCAATGCTTCTTTGTAGCCCTTCAAGCGGTTTTGACCATTGATTGGATCAATCAATGCACCACTGACAAACGCGATTTTCTTATTGCCGCTTTTAGCTAATTTGTTTACAGCATCTTTTGTAGCAGTTGTATAGTCGATATTGACACTACCAACTTGTTCATCTGGATCGATCGAACCTGCTAAAACAACAGGTGTTTTTGAGCGAGAGAATTCCCCGCGGATCTCATCAGTAATATGATGCCCCATAAAGATCACACCATCTACTTGTTTCGCTAATAGATTGTTTAGCACATTTACTTCTTTTTGGTCATTTCCATCAGAGTTTGCTAAAATGATATTGTATTTGTACATTGTGGCAACATCATCGATTCCGCGTGCTAATGAAGCAAAGAACATATTGCTGACATCAGGAATGATCACACCGACAGTAGTTGTTTTTTTACTTGCCAATCCACGTGCTACAGCATTTGGACGATAATCTAAACGATCAATGACTTCCAGTACTTTTTTTCTTGTGGCAGGTTTTACATTGGGATTGCCATTGACAACACGTGAAACAGTAGCCATCGAAACATTTGCCTCTCTCGCTACATCGTAAATAGTAATTGTTTGCTTTTCCATTGTTGTTCTCCTATTCATTTTTATATGTTTTCTGAAAATACGCTTTACATTTCTTAGATAGAATATCAAATTATACTCGAAATTGCAACCGTTTTACCACTGTTTTCATGAAAATTTTTACTTTTTTCACTTTTTTAGACATTGGTCTTTTAATCAATAAGTGGTACAATTATCTAATAATTCAATAAATTAGAAAGAAGGATGCCAAAATGAATAACGTAAAAATCAACGAATTACGTAAATGGATGGCTCAAAAACAAGTGGATCTGGCTTATATCAGTGATCCTGGACACATTGCTTATTTTTCAGGATATGAAAGTGAACCACATGAACGTGTCTTGGCGCTCTTTATTCCACTTGAACAAGATCCTTTTTTATTCACCCCTGCTTTAGAAGTTGAAGATGCACAAAATAGTAGCTGGACTTTTGATGTACGTGGATATTTGGACAGCGAAAACCCTTGGGAAATTATCGGGAAAGAATTACGTACCCGTTATGGACAACCCGGAAAAATCGGGATCGAAAAAAATGCTTTAACTGTTGATCGCTTTGATGCTATCTCTGATCAACTAGTTGGTACAGATGATTTCATTGACTTGACTTCTATCATCCAACGATTGCAATTGATCAAAACAGTTGAAGAAAAAGATAAATTGATTGCCGCAGGTAAATGGGCAGATGTTGCGTTTGAAGTTGGCTTCAAGGCAGTCAAAGAAGGCATCACTGAACAAGCAATCATCGCAGAAATCGAATATCAATTGAAGAAACAAGGTGTCTCACAAATGTCATTTGACACAATTGTTCTTGCTGGTATGAATGCTGCTAGTCCTCATGGCACACCTGGTAGTACCAAAGTGACACCAAATGAACTTGTCTTATTCGATCTTGGTGTTGTTTGGGATGGTTATTGCAGTGATGCTACACGTACTGTCGCTTACAAGAAACCAACAGAATTCCAAGAAAAAATCTACAATATCACCCTTGAAGCGCAATTAACTGCACAAGCAGCTGTGCGACCTGGTGTTACAGCCGCTGAACTAGATCAGATTGCCCGTAATGTTATCAATAGCTACGGCTATGGAGAATACTTCAATCACCGCTTAGGTCATGGAATTGGTACAACTGTTCATGAATTTCCTTCTCTAGTTGAAGGAAACGATTTGGTCATTGAAGAAGGCATGTGCTTCTCACTTGAACCAGGGATCTATATTCCTGGAAAAGTCGGCGTACGAATCGAAGACTGTGTCTACGTAACAAAAGATGGTTGTGTACCTTTTACTACCACATCAAAAGAGTTACGAATCTTAGATTAATCTCTTGATCCATTTCAATAGTTAAAAGAATCCTCCAAAAGAAGCAGAAACCATTGCTTCTTTTGGAGGATTCGTTCTTGCACAACATTCAGTTTCAGTAGCCTGAAGGATTACCTAGTTTTTCCTTTTTTTAACTCTCATGAAAATAATCCCTACTCCACTAGCACAGATCAAGAGACCGATGATCAACAGTGCTATTTCAGAACGATCATTTGTGGTGGGAAATACCTTGTTCTCTTTTGACAATAGCTGATCTCCTACTTTATTGGCGAGTTGCAGTTGTTTTTTTGGAGAACCAGAGAGATTTTCTGTTAGTAGATCTGCGGCTTCTAAATTGGAAACACGCTCCTGATTCTTTTGTTTTTGCTCAATTGGGCTTGTCTCTACCGTTAGAGGCTGATTTGCTGCCATGGTTTTAACCGCCTCGACTTGAGGCTTACTTTCATTTTCTGGCGTATTTTTAGTAGCTGTCTTAACGACTGTTTCCGCTACTTTATTTTCGGTTAAACTAAGCTGTTCTTTTACGACATCACTTGTATTTCCTGCTTGATCTTCCGTACGCACATAGAGTTCTGTGTCTTTAGTTACCTCAAATGGTTGAGTATATTTTTGCCATGTTTTCCCTTTATCCATACTATAGGATAGTTGGTGCACTGTAGCTTCTTCCTTAGAAAGCTGTTTTTCATAACCTAGTGTCGCTTTGATTGCTTTTTGACCTCTTTCTAATTGTATAGAAGGTCCACTAGCAACCTCTTTTCGAATCGCTTTTACTTCATATTTGGCTACAGCTGATTCATTCCCATATTTATCTTTATACTTATAATAAACAGTTTTATTTTCCGCAATTGCCACGTCATCTTTGACCTTGGACCATGTATTTCCATCAATAGAATAGTATAGTTCTGCATCTGTTCTCTCATCTACATGTAAAGTAACTACTTGATTGGCAACCGTTTGATTACTTTGGATAACAGGAGTTGCTAACATTACATGATGATAATCGACAGTCACGATCGTACTGACATGATTATTTAGGGTATCTACTAAATCAAACTCGACTTGGTTCAACCCATCTTCGATATCAATAGGATAATCGACGGTTGTCGCATGACGTCCGGCATAGTATTTTTCATTATACACACCATGATTTCCATCACTATAGGCATTATTCAAATTGATATATAACCTGTACCCAGCTAAATTATCGTTGACTTCAGCTCTAACCGCATAAGGATTTTGATTCGTATAGGCAAAATAATTTCCCTGACTATCCGCTGTTAGATTTGGTAAGATCAAACTAGGCAAAGTTGAATCGATCACGATAGGATAACTATAATTCATGACTGGTCGCCCATCGTTCAGACGATTGTCTTGCGCATAGATTTTCAATGCATGTTTCCCATTGTCCACATTTTTCATGACGTAGCTGAATGCAAGTGTATCAGGATCGTAATTGATTTTCTCGTCATTCAAGCGGAAATCTGTAACTGGATATTTTAATTTCCCATTGATCTGCAATTCTTTTGTTTGAACATTGTAATAATTACTCATTTTGTTTGCTATAATCGCCCCGCCATCTAGTTGCTCAAATTCAACTAGATTCCCAGTATAACTGGTTGTATCTACAGTCGTTATAACAACGGTTGACTCCGTCACCTCATCATTTGAATTATAAGAAGACACAAGCAATTTATTTTCTCCAAACACTAATGGAATATCCCCTTCAAATTCACCATTACTAGTTAAACTACTTGTCAAATCGACACTTTTTTTAGCGGATTGGTTTTCGACACTCACTTTCACTCCATTTGTTTTTCCTTTCAAATGATAATTTTCTGAATGGGCGATCGCTTTTCCAGATGCATCCACTCCTTCTATCTCAAGAGTTGGTGCTTGATCAACAAAAGTAAAGTGGTAAGTGCCCAGTATATTTTTTCCAGTTGCGTCCTCTGAAAAGACAACCGTATTTTGTGCTACTGCTGGGATAGCCACAGAAAAGGCTCCGGTAGTGCCAGTTACTGTCTTTATACCATTCGCAAATAATTCTGTATTTGGTAAATACGTTCCTTTGATCTTATACGACTTATTCACTTTATCATAACTATAAGAATCCGAAGTAATAACAGAGTTATCTGTAAGGTTGAGCAACTTCAACACTCCAACTGCTCCATTGATTACTTGACCTGTTTGCCCATCATAATACTTTCCTGGATCTATCGTCGTATTCAACGCATTATCCGAAACCTCTATACGTATAAAATTTTTCCCATTTAACAGTAATTGCCCCACCCCTGGCAATACATAAACATTTTGCTGTCCACTTACAGGAGAGAGCGTTCCCCTATACCTTTTTCCATTAATTTCAAAATAGAGCAGATTATTTACACCTGAACCATTATCCTCGAATTCTACTAAGAGGTCCTGCCCGCCAGTAATGCTCACTCCGTGTATTATTGGTGGGAGCGTGTCTACTTTCAGTGGATAATACGTGAGTTGTTCTCCCTGACCACTTGCAGTTTCAGTTGTTATTTTATATCTGTATTGTCCATCTGGTACTGTATTCATCTTTCCTGTTTTAGTGTCATATATTTTCCCATCCCATTCTCCATTTTTTACTTCATGGACACTCCATTTTCCATTATCCAGGTTAAAGAAATCCTTACGCTGATTTCTTTCTTCATAGACTTTTTGGATCACATGGTCATTTGCGTCAACGATTTCGTATTTTGCATAGGCATAGTTTCGATAAAAGTACAAGTATGGAAATGCAGAGTCGTAATGTCCATCCCCATTAGGAGAAATAGCTACACTATCAGGATCGACATCTGAATTTTTAACACCTAATATATTTCGACTATTAACATCCACTAAAAAACCAGCGCGTGTCGGGATATTTTTTCCTCCCGGTTGATTATACGGAGGAGAAGTGATCAGTTCCGCATCATAATCGCCATAATAGCCCATATATGGAAGCACTAAATCAGGCGTGTTATCTCCGCTAAATCCAACATACCCTTCAACGAATTGCTGTCTGTCAAATGTAGCTGGCAACTGCAACGTGACAGTGACTTCGATACTAGCTTTAGCAGGCACTTCGATTTTTTGATTGGCCGTTGTTAGACTTGCTCCATTGATCTTACTATCATAAAGTTCTAAAGATATCTTTTCTATATCTTGTGTGTATACGCCACCGTAATCATTGAATACATAACTTTTTGTGTCATTTCCATAATTTGTTAAAGTCACTTTAAAGTTGGTTTGTTCTGTAATTTCTTTCAAAGCGAATGCGGCATCATGATCACTTGCGTCAGTTGCACTCACTGTGTTTTCCAAAGCAGCGCCGACATTAAGCAACCCTGCCCCCTGTTGACGAGGCGAATAAATCAAATTTACATGGTCGTGGTCAATTAAAGGGGTAGACGTATTCATAAGCGTATTTTTAGCAAATTGCGGCAAATCTTTTCTCGGGATATTCAACTGACTATTTTTAGCCGATTGATAGATCAATGCCTCTGCTCCTGCTACAAATGGTGACGCCATCGAAGTTCCGTTCATTGATTGGTACGAATTGTCATTTGCCAATGAGTAAATATTTCCACCTGGCGCAGTGATTTCTGGTTTGAATTCTAAAGTTGGTGTGGGTCCCCAAGATGAAAAAGTGGACATTTTTCCCGCCTGATTGTTTGGTATGACCTCCTCTCGAAAATCAAAAGTGAATTGTTTCTGCTGTTGCATTGCAGAAATCAATTGGGTCCCTTCTCTAGTAAAAACACATATGGTTGGATAAGAAAGATCCGTCAAATTTGGTGCATATTGAGCATCTTCATAGATCACAGCTGCTACTGCTCCCGCTTTTTTCACATTTGCTACTTTTTCGGAATGATTCGTTGTATCTCCATGAATCAATGCAATCTTGTTTTTAGCATCAAGTCGGGAAATTTCTTCCTTACTAGCGCTTCCCACATCAATTAGCTCATGCTTATTTTTAAGGTCTGAATAATCAGCAGTTGGTGCTATCATATACGGCTGTAAGTCTCCATTATAAGAAGCATAACCATTGAACTGAATCCCCTCTAC
Organism: Enterococcus durans; assembly: GCF_002277935.1. NCBI lineage: Bacteria > Bacillati > Bacillota > Bacilli > Lactobacillales > Enterococcaceae > Enterococcus > Enterococcus durans. Next base: position 199,652 of record NZ_CP022930.1, read on the forward strand.
ATGAAAAAGAGGAAGTGTAGTCATTGTATTTTCCGCAGAAGCGACACTCAAGGCAGAAGAAACAACTGCGGGAGAAGAAATCATCGACTGATCATCTGTCCCTAGTATATCCGTTGCAGCTCCAGATATAGTGCCACTAGTTGCTGCATTTCCTGCAGCAATCACACATAAGACCCCTGCATCCGAAGCTGCTTGGATCGCTAATTGTTCTGGGTCGGACGCATCACTATTTCCAGCATCACTTCCTAAACTCATATTGATGACATCGGCTCCTAGAACGACAGAGTCTTCGATAGCTGCGATGATATCATCAGACATACAGCTTTGGCTATCATTATTGGAAAAAACTTTCATCGCTAATAATTGTGCTTCTGGTGCGACACCCTTTACTACGCCGTTAGCTGCCGCAATTCCAGCCACATGATGTCCATGCATCACTGAACTTTGATCAACGACATCTTCCGATTCATCCGCATAATTATGTCCAAAAGGAACTTTAGCTGAAAAGTACTTTCCATAACCTAGATTTTTTATTTTTTGATCCGCTTCTTGCTTTTCAAGTTGCACTCCTGTGTTCTTACTCAATTTGAGATCCTGATGACTAGGGTCCATCCCTGAATCGATAATCGAAATAACTGTATTTTCACCTTTTAAATTATAGTCATTCCAAGCTTTTTCAATATCTGCCATCTTGTTTGCCGATGCGTCTTGAGGAGTATATGCTTTGATAACACTGACTGATTCGACGCCTTCGATCCCTTCTAGTTTCTCGATATCTCCATAGTTAACATCCATGGAAAAACCGTTGATCAATAGGCCAAACTCCCTGATCACCTTCGTTTTAGCAATCTTTTCCACTTTTTCTTGGATTGTCTCTTGTTTTGCGATTACTTTTTCAGAAGCTTCTTGCACTTTTTCGATTGATTCAGGTGTATCGATCGATTTCTTCGATTTTTCGACAGCCGCTTTCTCTTTTAAGCGAATCATCACTCGTACTTTATCAGTTGCTTTGACATCTTTCTCGTTTTCTTCATAATATCCTTGCGCTTTTAGCTGAGCTAGTGCAGCTTTTTTGATCAACTCGGAATCGATCGCTTTTTTCTTAGAAATATAGTCCTTAAGATCCTGTTTATCTTCTACTAAATTTGTCGTTCCCGCGGGAATCTCAGTAGCATCCGCTACGCTAGAATAAACACTTAAAAACAAAGGCGACAATAAAATAGTTGTACCAATCGTTCCTATCCAGTAAGCTTTCCCCCTCCAATTTCTTTTTTTCATTTTTTTCCTCCCATCTTATGTGTACTTTCATTTATTTACAACCAATGTCTGAAGCAAATCAATTGGTTCGTTGAAATTAAAATAACATACAGAAAAAGAACTAGCAATATATTTTTTAAATTTTCTAAAAATTCAGCGAATATTTTAAGAGGTAGACCATTTAATTATTAAAAAAATAAAACAACGCATTATATTTAATTAGCACCGTTAAAAAAGCAATTTAAATCATTATATAAATAAATCCAATTTTATATATTAAATAAAATATGTAATTTTATGAATATAAAAATCCATTTACATAGAGAAAAAATAACAAAATTGATAAATATATAAAAAAAACAGTGAATACCGAACGAATCGCTCAGTATTCACTGCTCTTTTATTTATTCCTTATCATGAAGTCTTATTTTTGTTCTTTAAATGTATCTTTCAAATCTTCTTTTGTTGAATGAACGTCTTCTTTTGCCATATCTTTCAACGTTTTCGCATCTTCTGCCACAGGTTTTGCTTCTTCAATACCCTCTTGGATTGTTTCTCCAGCAGCAGATGCAGTATCTTTTGCTTCGATCAGGATATCTTCTGTTGTATCTTTTGCAACTTCACCCATTTTGTTTACTGGTTTTTTCAAGTCATCTGCTGATTTTTTGAAACGATCAGATAGGTCTGCCGATTGTTCCTTTAGATTCAACAAAATATCTTCTGATTCATCTTCAACTACGTCAGCTGAATCATTGACTTTATTTTTCACATTTCCAGCAAGATCTCCTGCTTGTTGTGATAGATCTTGTGCTTTTTCTTTTGCGATGTCTGTCAATGTACTTGTTTTTTCTTTCACCATATCTGTGTAATCTGAAGCCATGTCTAGAAAATCATCTGCTTGTGCTGCTAATTCATCTCTTAGTTCTTTTCCTGATTTAGGTGCTAACAATAATGCTGCTACCGCTGCGGCTGTTCCACCGATTACTGCACCTAATAAAAATCCACCTTTTTTTGCCATGATTATTTTCCTCCTGTCGTTTCAGTATGTTTTTTATTTTTGAAAAATTTTAAAGCAGTCCCGCCAACTTTTCCAGCCACCGTTGCTTTGGCTGTCGTTTTGCCGATACCACCAACTTTCGTCACAATATTTTTGCTTGATACATTCAATTCTGAGACGCTTTCACTTAAATCTGCTACTGCAGTGAACAATGGATCGATAGTTGCTACCTTACCATTGATATCTAAAAGAAGTTCATTGCTTTTCACTAATAAACCTTCCACTTGTCTTGATAAAACATCGACATCTTTCGTTACAACTTCAATCGTTGTATTTGCTTCCGCGACTGTTTGATCAACTTTTTCTAATGTTTTTGATAATTGTAGTAAAACTTTTACGATGAAAACAACTAGCACTGCAAATGCAATCGCTGCAATCAATCCTGCAATTTCTCCGCCTGTCATAATTAAACTCCCTTCTGATACTCTTTCTATTAGAATAGCATTTTCACGTTTTTTAAACAAATAAAAAATAGTGAATGAGTGTGGGACAAATCTAAAAATCAGTTTTGCTACAGACTTTCGAATAAACGGCGGGAGCAGAAGCAACTCCTTCGGAAATAAGCCGAGATTCACAAAAATTTGAAAAGCAATTTTCGTTCATTTCTTCTTATTTCTCGGAGTTAAACACTTCTGTCCCAACCTCTCTCAAATAAACGGCGTTTAAAAGTCAGATTTTCGGGAATTTAAAAAAAACGAGCAATACAAAAGCGTATTGTTCGTTTTTTTCTCCAATTTCTCAAACCTAAACGACTTTCATCTCAACCTCTTTCTTTAATAAAGATTATTTATCTTCTTTTTTTGATTCAATCGTTTTTTTCATATTTGTAGATACGGAATGATCTTCCGCTTCTAATTCTTTCCCCAATGCTTTGATATATTCTCTCAAAGGTTCACCAACCTCTGGATGTGTCAAACCATATTCAATACTCGTTTTCATAAAACCAAATTTATCTCCGACATCATAACGTTTACCTGTAAATTTACGAGCAAAAACGCGTTGTGTTCGGTTTAAAGTATCAATGGCATCAGTTAATTGTATCTCGTTACCTGCACCTGGTTTTTGTTCTGCTAATACATCAAAAATCTCTGGCGTCAACAAGTAACGCCCAATAATTGCTAAATCACTTGGTGCTTTACTTGGTTCAGGTTTTTCAACGAAATTCTTAACATTGTATAAGCCGTCTTCTAACTCTTCTCCAGGATTGATGATCCCATATTTCGATGTATCTTTTTGTGGTACTTGCATAACCGCGATGGTTGAAGCATGTGTACGTTCATAATCATCGATCAACTGTTGTGTCAACGGCACTTCATCTTCCATGATGTCGTCACCTAACATCACGACAAAAGGTTCATTTCCGATAAATGCACGAGCTTGTAAAACGGCATGACCTAACCCTTTTGGATGAGATTGACGGATGAAATGAAGATTGACATCAGTCGTTTCTTCCACTAATTTCAATAATTCAGTTTTTCCTTTTTCACTAAGGTTTGTTTCTAATTCGATATTTGAATCAAAATGGTCTTCAATCGGTCTTTTAGCTTTTCCTGTGACGATCAAAATATCTTCGATTCCTGATTTCAATGCTTCTTCAACAATAAACTGAATCGTTGGTTTGTCAACAATCGGAAGCATCTCCTTAGCCATTGCTTTTGTGGCAGGTAAAAATCTAGTCCCTAATCCTGCTGCTGGAATTACTGCTTTTTTTACTTTCATGTGTCAACTCTCCTCTAAAATATTTTTAATGAAAACTCATTTTCTTGTTTTCCATCTCGCAACATGATTTCTTTTGCTGCGGTTTTTACGTCTTTATGTTCATAAAGCACTTCGTAAATCGTTTGAGTGATGGGCATCTCTACGCCCATGATTTGAGCAAGCTCTTTTGCGGCTTGTGTGGTATTGACTCCTTCAACGACCATACCCATATCTTCGAGAACCGATGGCAAGTCTTTCCCTTGACCTAACAAATTCCCAGCACGCCAATTTCTCGAATGAACACTAGTGCAAGTAACAATCAAGTCGCCTACACCACTTAGACCAATAAAAGTCAGTGGATTAGCTCCCATCGCTACACCCAGTCGACTGATCTCTGCCAAACCTCTTGTCATGATCGCAGCCTTAGCATCGTCGCCAAACCCTAGCCCATGGATCGCACCAGCACCGATCGCAATGATGTTCTTCAATGCCGCACCCATCTCGACCCCGATGACATCAGGGTTTGTATAGATTCGGAAATAATGATTCATAAAGAGTTCCTGGACGAATTTTGCCGCCTTTTGATCCGTACTAGCAGCGGTGATCGTTGTGATATCATGGTTCGCCACTTCTTCTGCATGACTTGGCCCAGATAAGACTGTCACAGCCTGTCTTTTTTCAACTGGCAATTCTTCCAAAAGAATCTCAGAAATCCGTTTATGGGTGTGTTGTTCTAGTCCCTTACTTGCATGAATGATTATCGGTCTAGTCGTTAATTTATCTGCCAGTTCTTGGGCTACCGAGCGGATTGCTTTGGTTGGAATAACAAATAGGACAGCATCAACATCAGCAACTGCTTTTTCCATGTCTGTGAACGCACGGATCGTCTCCGCCATTTTAAGGTCTGGCAAATAACGGTGATTTGTATGTTGCTGGTTGATTTCATTCGCCTGTTCTTCACGATGTCCCCAAAGACGAACATCGTGTCCATTTTCTGCAAGTACTTGTGCCAAGGCCGTTCCCCAAGAACCAGAACCTAAGACCGCCACTCTATATTTCATTTTACCACTCCTGCTAATTTTTTCATTTTATTCGCTCACAAATCAGATCAAAAACTGGTCTTTTCCTAATGAACGATCATAATCAGGAAGATTTTCTTTCTTTCTCCGCCAAATAAATAGAATGATCGTACCGATGAATAACACGGCAGATAGTAATTGAGAAATACGGATCACTCCAAGGAAGTACAAGCTATCTGTTCGTAATCCTTCGATAAAAAATCGACCAAAGCTATACCACATCAAATAGACGAGCAACACTTCCCCTTTTTTCAGAAGATGTTTTTTGTTTCTTAAAATCAACAACAAAACAAAACCGATCAAGCTCCACATCGATTCATATAAAAAAGTCGGCTGACGGTAAATTCCTTCAATATACATGTTATCAATAATAAATTGTGGAATATGCAAGCTTTCTAAAAAAGCTCTTGTTGTGTTCGGTCCATAAGCCTCGTGGTTCATGAAGTTTCCCCATCGACCAATTGCTTGAGCGAGTAGAACACTTGGTGCTGCAATATCTAAAAATGTCCACATGGAAATAAAATGATATTTTGTAAAAAAGTATAAAGTGATCGCCCCGGCAATCAAGCCACCATAAATCGCTAATCCGCCTGAACGGATATTGAAAATTTGGATCGGATCAGCAAGGTATTGAGGAAGATCAAATAAGATATAGTACAAACGTGCACCAATAATCGATAAGGGTAAGCCCCATAACATAAAATCAGTCACATCATCAGCTTTCAGCCCTACTCGAACTGCTTCACGGCTGCTAAGCCACATGGCAATGATGATCCCTGAAATAATGATCAGTGCATACCAATAGATAGGTATCCCTAGAAAATCAAAAGCCACTCTGTTTATTTGTGCCAACATGTTTCCACTCCTTGCTACTGTCCACTAGAATTTTCTTCGATCAAGCGGCTCAATCTTTCTTCAAACGTCTTCGTTGCGTCAAATCCCATTGTTTTTGCACGGAAATTCATAGCAGCTACTTCAATGATGATCGCTACATTTCGCCCAGTTTTCACAGGGATCTTGATTTGTGGAATCCCCACTTCAGCAATTTCTACTGAAGTATCTTCTGATCCTAAACGATCATATTTTTTATCTTTTGCCCATGCTTCTAAATAAACCGCTAATTGGACTTGCATCGATCCACGTACAGCACTGGCACCAAATAGATTCATGACATCGATGATCCCGATTCCTCGGATCTCAATCAGATGTTCCAAAATTTTTGGTGGTTCTCCGATCACAGTCAATTCATCTTGCTGGTAGACATCCACTCGATCATCTGCTATCAAACGATGTCCCCGTTTGATCAATTCTAACGCTGTTTCACTTTTACCGATTCCGCTATCCCCTTGGATCAATACGCCTAAACCATAAACATCGACTAGTACACCATGGACGCTCGTCCGAGGCGCTAACCTTCCGTCTAAGTAGCTGGATAATTCTCCAAGTAGACGGGATGTCGAGATTGGTGAACGTAATACTGCCATCCCATGTTCATTCGCTGCTTGGATCATTTCTTCGGATGCTGGTAAACCTCTTGAAATAATAAATGCCGGCATATCCTCACTGCACAGCCGTCTCATGATCATCAATCTTTCTTCAGGCATCATTCGTTCAGCAAACGTGATTTCTTTACTGCCGAACAACTGTAGGCGATCATGTGAATAATAATTAAAATAACCGGTTAATTCTAAGCCTGGTCTTGAAATATCGCCAGTTACGATAACACGCTCCAAACTCTTCTCGTCACCAGTTACGATTTCTAATGATAATTTTTCTACCAATTGGCTTACTTTTACAACTTCTGCCATTCGTGTTACCTCATTTCTATTAGAGTGTTCCCCTTCATTTTATCATTGTATAGCAAAAAGTACTACCAAATAAAAAAAACGTTTTATTTTACGATCGTTTCGTACTTTTCGAATGAAAAAAGCAAAAAAAATCGACATGAACGGGGGGAATCAGTTCATGTCGACTCTTTAGCCATAAGGCGTATATTGTCGTTATTTTCTACTATTATGTTCACTAACGATCACATTGACGAGCGCCATCAAGATAGCGACAAACAGTGCCGCTCCGAATGAAGCAAACCCGAAATTACCCTCTCCTATAAAGAAAGAGGTCAATTTCAAAATTGCTGCATTGATGACGAATGTAAACAAGCCAAGAGTTATCAGCGTAAACGGCAATGATAATATCGTTAAGATCGGTTTAACGAACATATTCAATAGTGATAACACAAAACTTGCCAAAACTGCAGTCCAAATACTATTTACATAGACTACATTTGGAAAAAGAACTGCTAATGAGATAAAAGTCAGCGAATTGACGATGATCCGTTGAAGGTAGGACATTAAAAGTCACTCCACTCATCGTCATCGACTTTTTCTGCCTCTTTACGTTTTTTTGTTTGTTCACGATAGTTGTTGTTTTCATAATATTGGTTATCATGTCCATAACTTGTACGATTTTTTCGTGCTGATGGAATGATCAGTGCCAATAGGATATATAAAATAATCGGACTGCCAAAAGCAACCAAACTCAAGATCACATAGATCACTCGAACAACTGTAGGGTCGATTCCAAGATATTCTGCAATCCCAGCTAATGTACCTGTTAAGACGATATTATTATTTGACTTTGTCAACTTTTTTTTCATTTTTGATTCACCTCTGTCCTACCATTGTAATTGAAGAAAAAGGTTGTGACAATAGTACCTTTTTCACTATTTTTTTAAACTACTGTTCACAGCATGACAATTATAAGAATCCTGCTGTGAACAGCTGGCTTACATCTCTGCGTCTTTTAGATAGATGCTGCCTGTTGTTGTTGTTAATTGAACTGTAGCTACACCATCTTCTGATAAACGGCGGAATTGTAGCATTTGGTTTGTCCGTTCTTTTTTCTCGCGGACTACTTCATAATCGGATAACCGACTATTGATACTTCCTAAACTAGTTTTCGCATTTCCTTCTAATCCGATCGTACTTGGTAATGCTACTTTGACATTTCCATTCACAGAGCTTGCCTCGATTTTTTTCAAACGATCCTCTTTGATCGTTAACCGCACATCTCCATTGACTAAAGAAACAGATAGATTTTCAGGTGTAGCTCCAACCGTAACAGTGCCGTTCACTGTTTCAATGATAGAATCTAAAATCGCACCATCACGTATATCGATATTTCCATTTACACCTTCTACTTCAAGCATGGTAGCTGTAAGATGGTTGACTGTGATATTTCCATTTGTTGATTTCGTATAGATATCTTTTCCTTCTAACTCATCAATCGTGATATTTCCATTCAACAATTTGATTGCTGTATGGTCATATACTCTTTTCGGAAGGTAAAAGACTAGATCTGCACGAACACGCTTATTTGGGATCTGGAATGAAAGATGGTCATCATTCACTTCGATCTGGCTACGTTCTAAAAATGCTTCAAATGGTTCTGCATTCATTTTTCCATATAATTTGATTTTCGCTTCAACTTTAACATCTTCGCTATCCCATGTCTTCAATACCACATTCCCATTGGCTGCTTTGATATCGATGATGCTTGCTTCTGGAGCTTCATAATAAAATTCATGTTCAAATTTCGTCGTAGCAATACCTGGTACACGAAGATTGACATCTTTCCATTCCATATTGTCATTGACAGTTTCAGAAACAGATTGGAAAGTCTTACGCAAGAATTTACCTAGATACGTTCCTGCTTCAGACATTTTTTCGCCTACTTGGTTCAGTGTATCATTGGCCTGTTCTTTCCAATCATCAGGAATCTCAAATTTTTCTGAGAATGTTTCTTTCTTTTCTGACCACTGGTTTTTACGGATATCTTTTAGTTCTGCTTCTAATTTTATACGTTCTTCTGTTAAAATATCTCCTGCAGCTTCTAATTCTTTGATTTCATCTTCTAACGTTTTTCGTTGTGTTAATTCTTCCTCAGAAAGCTGATCTAATTCTTCTTTTGTATTCAGCTGCATCAATGTTTCCTGTTTTTCATTACGTACAGCTTTGTTTTCAGCCAATTTCTCATTGACTTCATCCAAATGAGCAGAAGTCTTATTTGCTTCCGTTGCCAGTTCATCTAAGATTTTTTCTAGATTTTCTTGGTCTTCTTTTTCTTTTTGTTTTGGATCGATTTCTGGCTGTTCTTCTGTTACACCATTTTCTAATTCATCGATCACTTGATTTTTTTCTTTATGACTGGCAGTTACTCTATCCGCTTCTTTTGCAATTTGTTTTTCATCTTTTTCTGTTGCCATACTTTCTAATAGGTCCAGTCCTTCTTCAGTTGAAAGGACTCCTTTTTTAACTAGATCTAAAATACGTTCTCTTTCTTTCATGGAAATTGCCTCCTTAAGCAAAAATGGTTTGCAAGCTTTTCCTTACATACATATTATGCACCGAATGCGTTAAAAAGTCATAGGACTTAAGTTGTAACTTTTTCTCCATCTCTAGTTGCTATTGGTTTTATGAAGAATAAGGTGGAAAGTTTATTGCGCATTTCCACTTGATTTGATTCAATCCCATCGGTCCATATCCTTATCCTATATACTGATTATCTAAAAAAAGATGAAAGACCACAAAAATCCGGATTTGGATTTTATGGCTTTCATCTTTTTTGATTCATTTTTAAAAAATCTCATTGTGGTTCGTATTCAATTCCGTGATTTTTCCAGTAGCCAAGTAGACGATCCATTCACAGATATTCGTGACATAATCACCGATACGTTCTAAGTAGCTAGCAACATTTAAATAATCGGTTCCGCTGATGACTGTTTCAGGGTTTGCTTGCATATTTTTTATTGTAGCATTATAAATACGATTGAAGTAATCATTGACGCGCTGATCCATGTTTGCGATCGTACGTGCATCTTTTTCGTCTGTTTTCACGTAAGCGACTAACACATTGTCCACCATTTTTTTTACGTAATCTGACATATCTGAAATTTCTTTCTCAATGTCTGGTATCCGCGTTTGTCCCTTCACACGGATTGTAGACTTAGCAACAGATACAGCGTGATCGGCCATCCGCTCTAAATCAGAACTAGCCTTCATCACAGTAATGATCATCCGCAAGTCCGTAGTAACCGGTTGTTGTAAAGCAATCATCTCAAAACTTTTTTTCTCTAGACGTGTTTCCATATCATTGATTTTGATATCATTTTCAATGACTTCTTGCGCAAGTGCTTTATCGTGTTTGATATAAGAACGAACGGATTTATGCACTGCACTACTTACCATCATCCCCATCTCATAAAATTGATTATGAAGATTCAGTAATTCTTCTTCAAATTGTGTCCGTAACATTTCATTTCCTCCCTATCCAAATCTTCCTGAGATATAGTCTTCTGTTTCTTTTTTTTCTGGATTCATGAAAATCTTTTTCGTGTCATTGAATTCGATCAAATGTCCATCTAAGAAAAAGGCTGTTTTATCCGAAATACGTGAAGCTTGAGACAGATTATGCGTAACTATAATCATAGTATATCTTTCTTTTAATTCCAAGAGCATACTTTCGATTTTCCCAGTCGATACTGGATCTAGCGCACTTGTGGGTTCATCAAGCAAGATGATTTCTGGGTTGACTGCTAATACTCGGGCGATACAAACCCGTTGTTGTTGCCCACCTGATAAAGATAACGCACTTTTATGCAATTTGTCTTTGACATCTTCCCACACTGATGCAGCTTTTAAACTTTCTTCGACTACTTGGTCGAGAACTTTTTTGTCTTTTTCACCTTTTAACTTTAGTCCATAGATCACATTTTCATAGATTGAGAATGGAAACGGATTTGGTTGTTGGAATACCATGCCGATTTCTTTTCGCAATTCAACGATATCTGTCTTTGGTCCATAGATATCTTTTCCTTTATAAAGCACACTACCGGTGATCGTGACACCAGGAATCAGGTCGTTCATCCGATTCAAAGAACGCAGATAAGTTGATTTCCCACAACCGGAAGGACCGATCATTGCTGTGATCTCACCCTGATTGAAACTTAAATCGACCCCCTTCAATGCTTCTTTTTTGCCATAATATAAGTGAAGATCTTTTGATGAAATTATTTCTTTTGCCATAACGAGTCCTCCGTCTTAACCAAAGTGACCGGACACATAATCTTCGGTTGCTTGAATTTTTGGTCTGGTAAATATCTTGTTCGTCTTATCGTATTCGATTGCTTTGCCTAGATAGAAGAAAGCAGTGTAATCACTGATACGTGCAGCTTGTTGCATATTATGCGTCACGATGATGATCGTGTAGTCTTCTTTTAAGTTAACTAATGTTTCTTCGACTGTTCCTGTAGAAATCGGATCTAGAGCACTTGCTGGTTCATCTAACAACAGAATATCTGGTTTCATTGCGATCGCACGGGCGATGCATAATCGTTGTTGCTGTCCTCCAGATAGAGCAAGTGCACTTTTATCCAAGCTATCCTTTACTTGATCCCATAGAGCAGCTTGTTTCAAACTTGTTTCTACAATTTCGTCTAATTTCTTTTTATTTTTTTCACCATGTTGTTTCAGTGCAAACGTGATATTTTCATAAATGGATTTACTAAACGGATTTGGCCGTTGAAAAACCATCCCGATCCGCTTACGCATCTCATATACATCGATTTGTGGCGCATTGATATCTACCTCTTTGTACATGATCTTTCCAGTGACTTTTGTATTCGCGATCCCATCGTTCATCCGATTCAATGAACGTAAGTAAGTTGATTTTCCGCATCCAGAAGGACCGATCAACGCAGTGATTTTATTTTTCTCAAAGGCTAAGTCTACTCCTTTGATTGCTTCGTTATCGCCATACCAGACATGAAGATCATCCGTGTACAAAGCGACTTCTTTTTCTTGTCCCATTGTGATGATATTTGTTTCATTCCAATTATATTCTTTCATCTTACTTCTTCTCCTTAAGCTGAAGTCATTTTACGGTATAAACGTTTACCGATCGCACGTGCAGCAAAGTTGAACAACAGTACAGCGATGATCAAAACCGCTGATGCTCCTGCCGACACAGCAGCGCCATCTGGCATCGTTCCTTCCGTATTGATTTTCCAAATGTGAACAGCTAATGTTTCAGCTTGACGGAAAATGCTGATCGGACTGGAAACACTTAGTGGATTCCAGTTTGAAAAATCAAGTGCAGGTGCACTTTGTCCAGCTGTATAGATCAATGCAGCTGCTTCACCAAAGATTCTTCCTGAACTTAAGATGACACCAGTCAATATCCCAGGTGTTGCTTCTGGTACCACGACCCGGATAACTGTTTCCCAGCGAGATAAGCCTAATGCTAATCCTGCTTCTCTTTGTGTGTAATGAACAGCTTGTAATGATTCTTCGACTGTTCTTGTCAGCAAAGGTAGATTGAATACTGTTAATGCCAGTGCCCCAGAGATGATCGAAAAGCCATATTGGAATTGAATAACAAATACTAAAAATCCAAATAGACCGACAACTACTGATGGTAAAGAACTCAAGATTTCGATTGAAGTGCGGATGATATCTGTTACCCAATTTTTCCCAGCATATTCAGAAAGATAAATACCTGCTCCTAATGAGAGCGGGAAACTGATGATCATTGTAATGATAAGTAAGTAAATCGAGTTGAATAACTGGATGCCGATCCCACCGCCTGCTTGGTAAGCTTTAGATGGTTCAGTCAGAAATGCCCAAGAAATATGAGGTACCCCTCGAACGAGAATATATAAGAGTAAAGCCGCTAAGATCAACACAATGATTCCTGAAATCACGTAGAGGATGCCTGTGGCGATTTTGTCAGAGCGTTTTGCGTTCATTATTTCAGTGCCCCTTTCTTACCGATCATTCGAATCACGATATTAAAGAATAATGACATCAATAGTAAGATCAATGCCAATGACCATAAAACATTGTTCTCAGTCGTTCCCATGATCGTATTACCGATCCCCATTGTTAAAATAGATGTCAACGTTGAAGCTGGTGTCGTCAATCCTGTCGGCATCAACGCAGCGTTACCGATAACCATTTGAATTGCTAATGCTTCACCAAATGCACGAGCCATACCAAAAACGATGGCAGTCAATATCCCTGGTATAGCGGCACGTAAAACTACTTTATAGATTGTTTGCCATCTTGTCGCTCCCAACGCTAAAGATGCTTCACGATAATGTCTTGGTACTGACTTTAGCGCATCGACCGTCATTGTCGTTACTGTTGGTAAGATCATGACGAAAAGGACAAATGTCCCTGCTAGGATACCAAATCCTGTTCCGCCAAAAATACTACGGATGAATGGAACAACGACAGATAAACCGATGAACCCATAAACAACAGATGGAATACCGACCAATAATTCAATGACCGGTTGCAGAATTTTCGTTCCATTCTTTGGAGAGATCTCCGTCATGAATACTGCTGCACCGATGGCAAAAGGAGTAGCGATGATCGCTGATAGGAATGTGACGATGAACGAACCTGCGATCATCGGCAATGCACCTACCATCGGTTTGCCATTTGCCCCTACTTGTCCTGGATTCCAGTTTGTGCCAAACAAGAAATCAAACACATTGATTTTATCGACAAAGAAGGTTGCTAAACCTTTACTGGCAACAAAATAAAAAATTGCTAACACTACGACAACGATCAGCGCGATACAGAGAAAACTGATAAATTTGCCGCGTTGTTCCATTTTTGAACGTTTGGATTTTGTTAATAATGCTTTTTTCACATCTTCCACAGATGATTCCCCCCTAATCAGGTCTAACATACTTATTCAGTGTACAAAGTGAACATCAATTTGAGTTTAATAACATGTAAAATTTATGCTAAGTTTGTAAATTTTTTGTAAAGGCAGTTATTTTACAACGTTTCCTTCCCAATCTCGCTCCACTTCCATCTTTGAAACAGGGATATAACCTAATTCTCCAACAATATTATTTTGTACATCGTCAGAAAGAATGTATTCTAGAAATTCTTTTGTTAACTCTTTAGGCTGGCTCTTTGTATACATATGTTCATACGCCCAAATCGTCCATTTATTCGTTGTGACGTTCTCATCTTTAGGTTCGACACCGTCAATACTCAGTGTTGCTACATCATCTGTTACATACGAGAAAGCGACATAACTGATTGCTCCCGGCGTATCTGCCACGATCTGCCGTACCATCCCGCTTGAGTCTTGTTCCTGTGCGCGGATAGCTGTTTCACCATCTAATACCCATTTCTCAAAGGTACTGCGTGTACCGCTTCCAGAAGCGCGATTTAAAATAACCACTGGTTGGTCTTTTCCACCAACTTCTTTCCAATTCGTGATCTCGCCGGTAAATATCTTTCTTAAATTCTCCATAGAAATGTCTTTGACACCGACACCTTTATTCACAATCGGTGTTATTCCCACGACAGCTACACGATGATCCACTAAAGCAGAAGCATCGATCCCTGATTTTTCTTCTGCAAACAAATCTGAATTTCCAATATCAACTGCGCCTGATTGGACTTGTGACAAGCCTGTACCGCTTCCTCCCCCTTGTACATTGATGAATTTTCCGGGGTTTTCTGTTTGATAACTTTCTGCTACCGTTTCAACTAAAGGTTGTAGTGCAGATGAACCGACAGCGGTGATCGACTCGCCACGATCAATCCATTTGGAACAACCAGATAAAAGAATCGTTAATCCTATTATGGGTAAGAGTAATTTTGATTTTTTCATTAGAAATCTCCTTCAATCCTAAATTAAGTTCATTTTAACATTTTAGCGAATACTTGAAAACGAATCGAATTCATTAAATAACAAAAAATAATTATATAAATAAAAAAAATACTATCTCATTGAGTGTTTCTATGCTATACTGGCTTTGAAATGTGTCTCTTTAAAAAGCATATATTGATTTATTTCTTGCTTTCCCCAAAAAACAAGAGATACCCCAAAGTCAATCCGCTCATGCGAGACGCTTTCTCCATTTCTGACAGACTACAGAAATGGCCCCGACAAAAAAGGACATAAGACGACGTCCCTGACGTGCGTTTTATGTCCTTTTTGAATTGATCCTTATTATAGTAATGGCGAGATCAAGCGTGCTAATCCCTCTTTGAATTTGATGATCGTTCCACGTTGTTCATATTTTTCTTTCGTTAATGGTTGCGAGACTTTTGAATCATCAAAAAAGGCTTTTCGCACTTGTGAAGCCATCCGTTCATCATAGATCAAAGCATTTACTTCGAAGTCGAGCCTAAACGATCGAACATCGATATTCGCTGATCCAACTGAAACGACCCCATTATCAATAATCATTGTTTTCGCATGGATAAATCCATTTTCATATGTTTCGATCACCGCACCGTATTCAAGTAGTTCCGCCGCAAAAGAGTATGTCGCCCAATAAACAAGAAGATGATCTGGTTTATTAGGAATTTGCATATGGACCTTCACACCTGAAAGCAAAGCCAATTTTAAGGCTTCATGAATTGATTCATCCGGTATGTAGTACGGTGTCTGTATCAATATCTCTTTTTTGGCTAAAGAAATCATCTTTAGATAGGTCATCTTGATTTGTTCATGCTCCGTATCTGGGCCGCTCGTTACAATTTGCAGTGCCATATCTCCACTCGTTTTTATTTGTGGAAAGAACTTTGGATCATAACTGACTTCTTTCGTATGTTGTGAATTCCAATCCATCAAAAAGCGGTTTTGTAACGTATATACGGCTTCACCATGAATCCGTAAATGGTTGTCACGCCAATAACCAAACTTCTGCACTTGTCCCAAGTATTCATTCCCTACATTGAATCCACCAGTGTAACCAATCTGCCCATCGATCACAACAATTTTACGATGATTTCGATAGTTGATCCGTGGATTGATATAAGGCACAAACAACGGGAAAAAGAAAGCGACCTCACCGCCAGCTGCTTTCAAGCCATCAAAAAAACTTGCCGTTACTTGCGTTGATCCCCATGCATCTAAAAGGACCCTTACTTTAACGCCTCGCTTTGCCGCATCAATCAATGCGTCTCGAACCTCAACTCCCAGTGTGTCGCTTCGATAGATATAGTATTGTAAATGGATATGATCTGTTGCCTGTTTGATATCTTCCAGCAACGCATCAAACTTCTCTCGTCCATCCGTAAACAAAGTAACTTTATTTCTTGTCGTATACAGCGTACTTTCAAAAACAGTCAACATGTAGATCAACTGCTTTACATCTACCAGTCCTGTTGGCGGGTGAGGATACAATCCCCGCATCAGTGCTTGTTTATCTTCCTCGATCTCAAGGTTTTTCCCGATCTTACCTTGGAGTTTCAAATCGAAAATCTTGTCTTTAGAAATCCCTCTTCCTAAGAAAATATACAGAATGAAGCCAACGATCGGAATAAACATCAACACTAACAACCATGCCCATGTTTGAGCTGTTTCTTTTCTCTCACGAAATACGATAACAAAGGATAATAAAATATTTAGAATCAAGATAAAGGTAAAAAAATTATCAACAATCAATCCCATAGTTTCACCTCTTTACTTTTTCACCTACTTAAGAATAACTAAGTTGTTTTTTAAAGTAAAGCGAAAGTATAAAAATGATAGGAAACAGGAGATGCTTTTTTCAGGTTATTGAATTAGCGCTATATCTTTATTTATTAATTTTTCAAATTTTATTTTTTAATATAGTTGTATAAAAATCTTCAATTTCCATGAATTCGTTGGAAGAATCTATAGGCTCAATTCTTGCGTCCAATTCATCTATTTTTTTATCAAGCTGTTCTTTTGTCAAATCACTCTCTGACAAAGTTACGCTATATCCTTGGTCTTCAAAATATTTAGCATTCTCAATTTGATCGCCTCTACTGCTTTCAGCATTCAAAGGAACTATTATCATTTTCTTACCCTTAGCCAGTAACTCAAATATAGTATTCGATCCCCCTCTAGTTACAACATAATCAGCCAATTCAAATAATTCACCTAAACCTTTTTTTACATAGGGAATGCATATCAAACTATCCTCATAACATTCAGTATTCCCAGGGCCTGAAATAAGTACTACATTGTATTTTATCCTAAGTGAAGATTGATTTTCTAATACAAAACGATTGAAGATAGCTGCTCCCTGACTACCTCCTATGAATAGGACTGTTTTTTTATTTTTATCCAATGTAAGGCGTGTACCTAATTTATCTTTTTTAGAGTCTGAAGAACTAATCAAAGATCCAACTCTAGTCGATTTTTTAAGATTTAATGGAAAAGTTGAAAATGCTTCATCACAACATTGGTAACCAATTTTATTTGCCATCCCTAACGAAAGATCCGATTCGTGAATTAAAACCCTAATTTTTAGCGTTTTTGCTGCTAAAACAACTGGCACACTAACAAATCCACCTTTAGAAAATACTAGATTTGGTCTTAATTCCCTAAGAATTTTTCTTGCTTGAAAAAAACCTTTTACAACTTTAAAAATATCTTTGAAATTTTTTAAAGTAAGATATCTTCTATATTTTCCTGTTTCAATTCCAAAATACTGAACATTGATATTCTCACTAATGATTTCTTTTTCAATCCCATCAATCGAACCAATATAAAAAACTGAATATTTTTCTTTTAGAAAATGAGGGATAAGCAGTGTGTTCAATGTGACATGACCAGCTGTTCCGCCTCCTGTAAATACTATTTTTTTCATAGCAATCTCCTACATCCATATAATTTTATGTATAAATCATTAAATTACATTATCTCTAGTACTATGTCAATTTCATTTTGCAAAATTATTGTTTCCAACTAGTTGTATAAGTTGATGCTTTTGACTACTTTAGACTGTTCTCCTATTTTGATTGATTGCTTATTTTGATACCTATATTTCCATGATTTTTTTCAGGAATCTTAACTTGTTTTCCTCACACCCTTTTTGACCTGAATCGACTAAGATGATTCCATTGAAAAAGCACCTCTTATTGAATTCATTATAACGTGAATTTAACAAGAGATGCTTTTTTGTTTTAAATTATTGGGTCAGTTTCTTTATTCTATTTTGTGTATATTGGATTGACTTTGATCGCTCCTTGCTAAATGAGGGGGCGAACAAAAGTCTTTTAGAATTTCAAGAAACGTCTCATTGAAATAATTGAACCTAATGAACCGATGATCACACCGATACCAACCATCAATAGATTGATTTTCCATACAATATCTTGAGGATGGATCATTGAATAATGTGAACGTAAAAGTGTTGGGTTCAATGCTTGGAATGCTTGATCATAACCAAATGTGATGATCAATACAGGAATGATTGCACCAATCAAACCGATCCAGCCACCTTCTAAAAAGAATGGCCAACGAATATAGCCGTTTTTAGCACCAACCAGTCGCATGATTTGGATTTCTCTTTGACGTGAAAGGATGGTGATTCGGATCGTATTGGAGATCAAGAACATAGCAATGAATAATAACAACGCAGCAGCAGCTAATCCCCAAGTACGAACGGCGCTGGCAATCTTAAGTATCCGATCGGAAGAGGTTCCACCATAATCTGCTCGCGAAACATTTGCTAGCTTAGCAGCAGCTTCTGATACCTCTTTGGTATGGGATGGATCAGTAGTACTAACAACATATACGTCATATAAAGGATTATTGTCTCCTTCAAAAAGGCTCCATGAATCACCCATCGCATTTTGGATTTTTTTCAGTTCTTGTGCTTTACTTGAAAATGTCACATTTTTTACGTGATCGATTTCTTTTAAATCACTTTCGAGTTTTTTCATATCTTTCTCATTTGTACCAATATCGATGAAAACTGAAACTTCTACATTTCCTTCGATGTCTTCAGCAATTTTGGTTGCATTCATGATGACTGCCATAAATAAACCAACTAAAGTCAACGTGATCGTTACAGCACTGACTGAAGCAACTGTCATCCAGCCATTACGCTTCAAACTTTTGATACTTTCTAATATGTGACGGAAAAAGGTTCTAATCATCGTATCCATATTCCCCTTCCGCTTGGTCACGAATGATCCGACCATTTTCAATGGCGATTACCCGGTGACGAATTGTATTAACGATCGTACTGTTATGGGTTGCCATAACGACCGTCGTTCCTTGAGCATTGATCCGATCCAGTAATTTCATGATTTCCCATGAGTTTTCGGGATCCAGATTTCCAGTAGGTTCATCTGCAATCAGTACTTTAGGCGTATTGACGATTGCTCGAGCAATCGAAACCCGTTGCTGTTCCCCACCAGATAGTTCACTTGGAAATACACGGACCTTGTGTTTCAATCCCACTAAATCTAATACTTCCATGACACGCTTTTTGATATCTCGAGGCTTACGTCCGATAACTTGCATCGCATAAGCAACATTTTCATATACTGTTTTTCTTGGGAGTAACTTATAATCTTGGAATACTACGCCGATCTCTCTGCGCAGATAAGGAACCTCACGATTTTTGATTTCTAACAAATCATGTCCAGCAACATTTAGTGTTCCTTTTGTAGCTTTTTCTTCTCGATACATCAATTTGATGAATGTAGATTTACCAGCCCCCGATGGACCAACTACATAGACGAATTCTCCCTGATCGATAACAACCGAAAGATTTCGGATTGCAGTCGTACCATTTGAGTACTTCTTCATTACATCCTTCATTTCAATCATGGCGTTCTCTCCATATCTTTTTCAGTCTTTTACCATTATAGCATGGTAATGTTTCATCTTGCTTTCAAAATCTTACAATTTTATGTCATTTATCATTTATCTTCAACTAATCAAAGATGCATCTTTAAATAACCATCGATAAAGATATCTAGGTCACCATCCATTACCGCTTGGACATTCCCAGTTTCAACATTCGTACGATGATCCTTGACCATTGAATATGGATGGAAAACATAAGAACGTATCTGTGATCCCCAGCCGATTTCTTTTTGTTCTCCTCGCAAAGCGGCAGCTTCTTGTTCTTTCTTTTCCACTTCAAGTTGGTAAAGTTTCGCTTTCAGCATGCCCATTGCTTGTTCCCTATTCTTCAATTGTGACCGTTGCGCTTGACTGGCAACTACCGTACCTGTAGGAAGATGGGTGATCCGTACAGCTGATTCTGTTTTATTGATATGCTGTCCGCCCGCACCACTTGCTCGATACGTGTCGATTTTCAAATCATCGGGATTGATTGCAACATCGATCGTTTCGTCTAGTTCTGGCATGACATCTACTGAACAAAAGGACGTGTGACGACGCTTCGCCGAATCAAATGGCGAGATCCGTACAAGTCGGTGCACACCCTTTTCTGATTTTAGATATCCGTAAGCATTATGACCTTTGATCAGCAAGGTGACACTTTTGATCCCTGCTTCATCTCCTGCTTGATAATCAAGAGTTTCCACCTGATAGCCATGTTGTTCCGACCATCTAGTATACATACGTAAGAGCATGCTTCCCCAGTCTTGCGATTCTGTACCACCTGCCCCTGGATGCAACTCGATAATTGCGTTATTCCGATCATACGGTCCATCTAACAGCATCGCTAATTCATAGGTTTTCATTTTTTCGTCTAATGTTTGCAGTCTTTCTTCTGTTTCTTGCTGCATTTGTGCATCTGGTTCTTCTTGCAGCATTTCCACCATCAACTCTAATTCTTCCAATTCTTCTGCTAATGCGTTGAATTGGTCATAGGTTTCTTTGTTCGCGTTATTTTCGTTGATTACTTTCTGAGCGGCTTCACTATCATCCCAGAATCCAGGTTCCGCCATTTTAGCTTCTGCTTCAGCGATATCTTCTTCTAATTGGTCTAAGTCAAAGAGACCTCCTGAAACTTGTGACCTTTTCTCGCATTTCAGATAATAGGTTGCGAATCTCTGAAATTTCCATATTTATCCCTCTTTCTTTTGACTACAATTTATTTTAAGTATCTTTAGTTTACCAGAATCGTTTCTTAACAGAAAGAAGGTGAGTCAATTCTTAATCAAAAAGAACCGATCTCACCAACTTTACTGTCAAAAATTAGTTTTCATCTTTTCCATGACAGTTTTTATATTTTTTTCCGCTTCCACAAGGACATGGATCGTTTCTGCCTACTTTGTTCACATGCACTGGTTGTTTTTTCGCATTTGTATTGCTATTTTCTTTTGCGTCACCAGTTGTCGGTTGAACTGCTTCGCCTTGTGATACTTGTTCACGTTGCACCTTTTGACGAATTTCTGCCTTCATAAAGATACGTGTCACTTCATATTCGATGGCTCCGACCATGTCTTCAAACATTTTGTAGCCTTCTGTTTGATATTCAACTAATGGATTATTTTGTCCATAGGCGCGCAGACCGATTGATTGACGTAACTGGTCCATCGCATCGATGTGATCTGTCCATTTTGAATCGACCACTCGCAGAATCACTACTTTTTCAAATTCAAGCAATTGTTCAGGACCGTTCAGTTGAGCGGCTTTCGTATTGAAGATCTCCTGTGCTAATTCATTCAAGTACTCTTTGATTTGTTGTGGTTCTTTTCCTTTTAGATCGTCAACAGAGATGCTGTCTTCATGGACAAGTGTACTACCAGCGAAATCAGCGATCCCTTCCAGATTCCAATTTTCTTTTTCTAATTGTGTATGCGCATCGACGACACGACTGATCGTGCGTTTGACCATGTTCATCAATGGTTTAGAAAGGCTCTTTTCTTCCATGATGACTTCTTGACGTTGTTTATAGATCACTTCACGTTGTTCACGCATAACATCGTCGTATTGCAAGACGTTTTTACGTGTATCGTAGTTATTTCCTTCTACGCGTTTTTGAGCAGATTCAACTTGCTTAGATAGCATTTTGCTTTGGATCACAGCATCTTCTTCACCGATCTTCATACGGTCCAAGAATGCTTTGATACGTTCAGAACCAAATCGTTTCATCAAATCATCTTCCAATGAAAGATAAAATTGAGACATCCCTGGGTCCCCTTGACGACCAGCACGTCCACGCAACTGATTATCGATACGTCGTGATTCATGACGTTCTGTCCCGATAACGGCTAAACCACCTAATTCGCGAACACCAAGACCAAGCTTGATATCTGTTCCTCGTCCAGCCATATTGGTTGCGATCGTAACTGCGCCTTTTTGACCGGCGTTCATGATGATTTCTGCTTCTTTAAAGTGATTTTTCGCATTCAAGACTTCATGAGGAATCCGTTCACGATTCAATAGATCAGAAAGCAGTTCAGAGGTTTCGACTGCAACAGTACCTACTAGTACAGGCTGCCCTTTACGGTAACGATCTTTGATATCTTGGACAACTGCATGAAACTTACTTGTCAATGTAGGATACAATAGATCTGCTCGGTCATCACGAATAACTGGGCGGTTGGTTGGTATTTGGAAAACCTGGATGTTATAGATTTCTCTAAATTCTTCTTCTTCCGTTTTTGCTGTACCTGTCATCCCTGAAAGTTTTTTATACATACGGAAGTAATTTTGGAAGGTGATCGTAGCCATTGTTTTGGTTTCGTCTTCGATCTCTACGCCTTCTTTTGCTTCGATCGCTTGATGCAATCCATCTGAATAACGACGTCCATCCATGATACGTCCTGTAAATTGGTCAACGATCAATACTTTTCCTTCTTGAACAACATAATCGATGTCCAAGAGCATGATATAGTTTGCCCGTAACGCTTGGTCAAGATGGTGCGTCAATGCTGTATTTTCAATGTCATATAGGTTTTTTAAGCCGAAAGTTTCTTCTGCTTTTTCGATTCCTGCTTCTGTTAAACTGATTGTCTTAGACTGAACATCGATTTTATAATCTTCTTCTTCCTTCAATCGTTTGACGAAATTGTCAGCTCTTGTATACAAAGCAGTTGATTTTTCTGCTTGTCCTGAAATGATCAACGGTGTTCTTGCTTCATCAATCAAAATGGAGTCTACTTCATCGACGATCGCATAGTTCAATGGACGTTGAACCATTTGATGACGATAAACGACCATATTGTCCCGCAAATAATCGAACCCTAATTCGTTATTCGTACTGTATGTGATGTCACAAAGATAAGCTTCACGTTTTTCATCTGCTGATTTTGAATTGATGTTCAATCCTACCGTCAAGCCTAAGAAATTGTATAGTTCTCCCATTTCTGTGGAGTCACGAGTTGCCAAATATTCATTGACTGTAACAACGTGTACCCCTTCTCCAGTCAATGCATTCAAATAAACTGGCATAGTGGCAGTCAGTGTCTTCCCTTCACCAGTACGCATTTCAGGAATGTTCCCATCATGAAGGACGATCCCACCCATTAATTGGACGTGGTATGGGTATAAACCTAAAACACGTTTTGCCGCTTCACGAACGACCGCAAATGCTTCAGGTAATAATTGATCTAATGTTTCACCTTTTTGGTAACGAGCTTTGAATTCAGCTGTTTTTGCTTGTAATTGTTCATCTGTTAATGCTGCCATTTCGTCAGCGTGGGCTTCGACTTTTTTGGCAATGCTATCTAAACGTTTTAGTTCTTTTTTATCATTTTCGATAATCGAACGAATAAAATTGGCCATACGTTGTGTAATCTCCTTTTTTACATATATTATCCAGACTATGTAGACTATACCTTCCATTTTAGCATTAGTCACTAATAATTGAAATATCTTAAGACGATTAAAGTGAGAACTTCATAATTAATTCATATTTCCTCATCTTAGAAAAAGTGAAAAAAGACTCGCAACACCCCTTTTAAGAGTGCTGCAAGTCAATTTTTACTGATTTAGTTGTTATTTATCAATCTGTTTCGATTAAACCGTATTTTCCATCTTTACGACGGTAAACGATACTTGTACCGTTTGTGTCCGCATCTTCAAAAATGAAGAAATTATGACCCAACATGTTCATTTGTAAAACAGCTTCTTCACTATCCATTGGTTTCAATGACAAGCGTTTCGTACGAACGATATCTAATTCAGAATCACTTTCATTTCCATCAGCTTCATTATTGAATAAAACCGCCGCATCTGCTGCATTTATTCCTTTTTCGCGAGATTTACGGTTGATTTTTGTCTTGAATTTGCGGATTTGACGTTCCAATTTATCAACGACCAAATCGATACTTGCATATAGATCTGGTGAAGTTTCTTCGGCGCGTAATACAAGATAAGGTAATGGAATGGTTACTTCCACTTTCGCTGTTTTTTCAGTATAAACTTTTAAATTTACATGGGCTGTAGCATCTGGTGCGTCACTGAAGTAACGTTCTAATTTTCCTACTTTTTTCTCAACGTAGTCCCGAATCGCTTCAGTCACTTCGATATTTTCACCGCGTACATTATATCTAAACATAAAAATTACCCCTTTCGTCTACCACAATCAAGAAGGAGAAGGACCACTCTTTCCCTCTTCTTAATACTATTATATCGAACTCTAATGTATTTGCAAACTAAATCGCTATCAATTCCATCAGTTTCTAATATTTATTTATCGCGCTAAAGAATACGTCCGGATTTTCTTTGGTTGATGAGGCAAAAGACAACTGGCTACATGAAATAACGTCTGCCCAGTCGTATAAACATCATCGATCACAAAAATAGTTTTCCCCTTTATTCCAGACGGATCGACCGTAATACCAAATGGTTGGATGCTGGCTAATCGCTCATTTCTTGTTTTTTTTGCTTGTGGGTTAGAGTGATGGATACGAGTCACTAACATCTGATAATCAACCTCCGCTGCTACTAGCATTTCACTCACTTGATTGAAGCCTCTCTCAGCTAATCGTTCGTTTGATAGAGGAACTGGACAAAAAATGGCTTCTGGGTGTTGCTTTTGTAAATTTTTCCAGTAAGTAGCGAATGTTCCTGAAAGGCGGATATCTCCCATGAATTTATACTGATTCAACCATTCTTGAAAGGCAGGATCGTACACAAAAAAAGCGTGATGGACAAAATCATAATCAGAAAACTTGTTTTGCCATGTGAAACAATCCTGACAGATCTTATTCTTCTCCGTGATCTGCTTTGCGCAACGCGGACATCTTCCTTGTTTAGGAATTTGCTGAAACAACGCAGTACAATCACTGCATAACTGTGGAACTTTTTTTACTCGCCAAAAAATTTCTTTGATGCTTAAGTCGTGTATCAAACGGCAATGACAATAGCAACATTTCATTTTTGACCTCGCAATCTTTTGCCTTGCTTATTCATCTCTTTAATTTCGCGACAAGCTTGGATAATAGCTATTGTTTTTTCTTCATAGAAAAAGTACACTTCACTATTTGAAAAAGCGCCTTTTCTGTCTGCTCTCCCAGCGATCTGTACCAATGAAGATTTTGTAAATACACGATGATCCGCCCCTAAAACGACCACTGAGACTTTTTCAAAAGTCACTCCTCGTTCAAGAATCATCGTTGTCAGTAGGATATCATACTTTTTTTCTCGCATTTTCGCCACTTTCGCTATGCGATCTGGATCGCGAGCAGAAGCATTTGCTATTCTATAATCTGGCATTTTTTCCATCAAAAGTCGTGTCAAGCGTTCCATGATCTCGATGCTTGGACAAAAAATCAATACATGATTTCGTGTCAATAACTGTTCAAGTTTGCGTATCAAAGGGCGGACCTTCTTCTCTGACAGACATTTTTTCTGCCAAGCATTCCAAAAAAATAGCTTTGGTTCAGGAAGTAATCGCTGGTGGAAACGCAAAGGCAAACGGTGTATTTGAAACGCCATACGGATTTCTTTTAATAAACGTTCAGCCGGCGTAGCACTTAAATAGATAAATCTACCTGTTGGCTTGATCGCAGTCTGCACAGCAAAGGAAAGTCCTTGATCGTCTGCGTAAGGAAATGCATCCACTTCATCGATCACAACCAAATCAAAGGCTTGATAAAAACGGTAAAGTTGATGTGTCGTGCAGATCACAAATGGGCTAAATCGGTAAGGTAGCTTTGTTTTTCCATGAAGTAGCAAAATATTTTCTTCTGGAAATACTTTATCAAAGCGGAGAAATAATTCATTGCAGACATCCACTCTTGGCGAAGACAAGACGACTCTGCCACCCATCTTTAAGGTTTTCATCACTATTTCATAGAGCATTTCCGTTTTTCCTGCCCCAGTGACTGCCCAGATCAAATGATGCTGTTTCGCTGGGCTGTTGACGATAGCATCTGAAATCGTTTTTTGCAAAAAGGTTAGTTGGCCAGTCCAAGCAAATGCAACGGGACGTTTTGTTAATGACGGCTGACAAAACAAAAATAACTGCTGGCTACTGTCACATCGTCCCAAGAATAGACAATGGGTACAAGAATACAAGTTCTCAGTTAATCGACAGTTCTTTTTTCGGTTTCTTGTCCCACAGCGACCGCAGATGAGCCAATTTTTTTCCAAAACAACTGCTGGGACTTTTTTATAGGGAATCGTTTGAAAAGACGGTTCTTCCATTTCGTTCAGTTCTCTTGTGAGTAATCGCCTCCCGTAAAGCTTAGTGTTTACTTGAATCACCTCCCGTAACTAAATATGCCAAAACGAGAGGATTATAAAAAAAGTCTAGGACAAAAGTAAGAAATACTTTTGTCTTAGACTTTCGAATAAGCAGTGGAGCAGAAGTAAGCCCTTCTGTTCCAGCTTCCGATTTATTATTTAGATTCGATCAAACGAAGCGCTTGTTGCAATACTTTTTCGCCATTCATCAGACCGTAATCAGCCATATTGATGATATCTAACGGAATTCCCTTTGGTTCTAACCGCTTTTCAAAGTCAGCTTTCATAAAACGAACTTGTGGCCCTAATAATAGAACATCTACCTCTTTTGAGGCTAAATGATTATCTGCATCAGAAGCGGATACTGCAAAAATATCTGTGTCGATCCCTTCTTCTTCGGCAGCCTTTTGCATTTTTGTTACAAGTAAGCTGGTACTCATCCCAGCTGAACATACGAGCATGATTGTTTTCTTTGTCATTTTACTCTCTCCTTTTTACAAAGCAAGCGTTTTCTTTTCGCCTGTGTGCCTATTATACAAAATAGGAAGAGAATGTCAACGGTTTCTTAAAATTTCATTCAATCAAATAACCAACTTGATTTAACTAGCTGATTAAAAACAACATATTCCTTTTTTAGATTGATTACAACTACTTCGTAACCAGCATTTATCCAACCATATGCACCTTTTTCAGGATGCTTATAATCATTCGCCCACCAATCAGTACTTTGTCTGGCAGATTTAGGGAGGCCATAACTGGGAAAGAGCAGTTCATCGATTTGAGTAAATGTCAGAGTAATTTGCGAGCCGCCATTGTTTTTTAAATATTGCGTAATGGCATCATATTTTTTTGTACGTTCTTTCATCCCCATCTCACCTCTCTCCTTTTATTATCGCACACTCTTCCGATTTCGCAAGCGTTATAAATGTTGAAACAATGGACTGAATTCATTATACTTTTACTATTGACTGTAATGTGAAAGAGGTGAGTACCATGCTTCATAGTTATCAAACGATCAAAGAAGACGGACAAAGTGAAATCGAAATCAAAAAATCACGTTTCATCTGCTCTCTCAAACGAGTCACAAGTGAAGAGGAAGCAAAAGATTTTATTCAAGCAATAAAAAAAGAACATTGGAAAGCAAATCATCATTGTAGCGCATTCGTGATCGGAGAAAAAAATGAGATCCAAAGAAGCAGTGACGATGGCGAGCCAAGTGGAACGGCTGGTGTACCGATGTTGGAAGTGCTGAAAAAAAATGAACTGATCAATGTTATAGCGGTCGTTACCCGCTATTTCGGTGGTACAAAACTTGGTACTGGGGGGCTGATCAGAGCGTATACGCATGCCGTTTCACATGCTTTAGAAGAGATTGGGATCGTAAAAGGGACCTTGCAACAAGAGATTTCCGTTCATATCACCTATCCTCAATTAGGCAAATTAGAAAACTATCTTACACTCAATCAGCTAACGATCAAAGAAACGAATTATACAGATAAAGTGACTGTAGTTTGTTTGGTCACAGAAGATAGCGTGGCTTCTTTCAAAGAATCCATCATTGAGTTGATGAACGGTCAAGTCTCATTTACCGATGGTGCTGTTTCTTATCATGAACAACTGGTCAACAAATAAGTCAAGTGACCTTTTGTTGTTTGTCGACACTCAAAAAATGAATAGCGTAGGCCAAATCTAAAAACCAGTTTTGTTATAGACTCCAATTCCCAATAAACGATGTCCAAAAGTCATTTTTTTCGGAAATTTCAAAAAAGAGGCTGGGACAGAGGTATTTAACTCCTTCAACTTGATCCTTGAAGTTAAATACCTCTGTTCTAGCCTCTATCCAATAGATGTCCTGCTACTATTTTTCTAAATAAAATTCAAAACGATTGCCTACATACTGCGTACGTACATACTCGAATGGCGTGCCGTCTTCAAAATAAGAGATTTGTCTCAAACGCAACACCGCATCACCTCTTTTAATCTCCAAATACTCAGCGATCTTTTCAGATGCTAACACAGCCGTGATGGTTTGATTTGCTGCCCCGATCTTATTTCCGCTTTTTTCTTCAAGCGTTCGATAAAGCGATTCGGTTATTTCAGCTTTGCTGTATGCATCGATGATTTTTTGAGGAACACTTGCTACTTCAAAACAGATTGGAATATCATCTGCGTAACGAATACGTTCCATACGTAAGATCGTGTCTTCTTTTTGCAGATTCAATTTTTCCATCTCACTAGAGCTAGGAGATGTCAAAAAATAAGAAATCGTTCGACTGGAAGGTACTCGGTTCTGTGATTCCATGATTTCAGTGAAACTTGTCGCACCTGTCATCTTTTCTTGTACTTTTTTACGCGCGACATATGTACCCGAACCGATTTTTCTTTCTAAGATCCCTTCATCAGCTAGATTCTGAATCGCTTGTCTCAAAGTCATTCGACTGACATTGAATTTTACAGCTAATTCTCTTTCAGAAGGAAGACGATCACCGATTTTCCAGATGCCCTGTTCGATTTCACTTTTGATCTGATCATGAATTTGTATATATACTGGTAATTGATTCGACATATCGTATACCCGTCCTTTCGTTTCTTCTATTATAACTGGTATATACCTGATTCACAACCGAAAAGAGTACCACTTCTAGCTAAATCCCCTCTTTTTTGCAATCTTTCGATGATCTTGGCTTTTCCCAAAAAAAGGAACAATACAAAAAACGTATTGTTCCTTTTTCTCTCCAATTTCTCAAACCTAAACGACTTTTTTCTCGATCTCTTCTCGAAACGGTGGGAGCAGAAGCAACTCCTTTTGAAATAAGTCGAAACCCATCTAAAGCTAAAAAGCAATTTTCATGAATCCCTACTTATTTCTCTGGGTTGAACGCTTCTGTCTTAGCCTCATCGTCACAATAGAACTGTTTCAAAAAATATTTTTTACTATTCAGAAGTGGAAATGTACGCTCATGCTTTCTGTTTCTCCAACGTTTTATTTGCTGTTGCCATCATCAAACGGATACGATTCAACTGGTTGACGATGGATACACCTGGATCATAATCGATGGCTGCGATATTCGCATTAGGGTAGCGGTGACGTAATTCTTTGATCACTCCTTTGCCCACGACATGATTTGGTAAACAGCCAAAAGGTTGCATGCAGACGATATTATGCACATCATTTTTTAGCAATTCGATCATTTCACCAGTCAAGAACCACCCTTCACCTGTATGGTTCCCGATTGAAAGAATCTGGCTAGCATCTTTCGCCAAGTCATCGATCGATTGGATTCCGTCAAAACGTTCAGATTTGCGCAATGCTTTATCCATTGGTTTTTCGATCCATTCGATCATTTTGATTGCAAATTGAGCAAGCATTTTGCTTTGTTTTGACATTCCAAGTTGTTCATACTTCCAAATTTGGTTATACAACGAATAGTTCATAAAGCCGATGATGTCTGGAACGACTGCTTCAGCACCTTCTGCTTCTAATAGTCGAACGATATCATTGTTCGCTGTAGGTGAGTATTTCACTAAAATTTCGCCAACTACACCAACTTTGGGTTTCTTTTCAGAAGAAATCGGAACGGTATCGAACGCTTGGATGATTTTTTTCATGTTGCTGTTGAATAAAGTGATTGAACCGTTACGCACATTCTTTTCTACTTTTTTCAGCCACTCTTGATGCAATCGATCGATACTGCCTTCTTCCAATTCATAAGGGCGCGTACGATAAACGACTCTTTCGAAGAGATCCCCATATAAAAAGGCAATAGCTACACGTTTAAGCATAGGCAAAGTAAACTTAAATCCTGGATTAGACTCTACCCCTTGATTTCCCATTGAGATAGAAACAACGGGGATTTGTCCAAAGCCAGCATCATTCAATGCTTTACGTAAAAGTGGGATATAGTTCGTTGCTCGGCAGCCTCCGCCAGTTTGTGTCATCATGACGCTTGTATTTTCCAAATCATACTTGCCACTTTCAAGTGCTTCAACTATCTGACCAATCGAAATGATTGCAGGGTAACAAGCATCATTGTTGACGTACTTCAAGCCAACATTGATTGCTTCATTGTCTTCTGCTGGTAGACAAACTACATGATACCCAGAAGCATTTAGTGCGACATCCACTAAACCTGATTGATGGATCGGACTAAGCATCGGTAATAACAATGTGTGTTTTTCCTTCATTTCTTTCGTAAAAGTGATTTTTTCAGGTTCTTCAAACCGTTTTACAGGTTCAAATTGTCGTTTTTCTCGTTCATTTACTGCGGCTTTTAGTGAACGTAACCGGATCCTGATGGCACCTAGATTCGATCCTTCATCAATTTTAAGCACCGTGTAGATCTTGCCATATTGATCCATGATCTCTTCCACTTGGTCTGTTGTGACCGCATCGATCCCACAACCAAATGAGTTTAGTTGAACCAATTCAAGATTTTTCGATTTTGCGACTACCCTTGCAGCTGCATATAAACGTGAATGATAGACCCATTGATTTACCACACGAAGATTTCCTACATCTCCTAAATGAGAAATACTATCCTCCGTCAAAACATGGAATCCTTCTTGTGTGATGACTTCAGCGATCCCATGATTGATTTCTGGATCTAAATGGTACGGTCTGCCAGAAAGAACAATTCCTCGTTGGTTTTTCTGGTTCAACATAACTAACGTTTCTTCACCTTTTTGTTGGATATCTCGTTTAAAAGAATCGAGTTCTTCATAACCATGATGCAAAGCTGTTGCTACTTCTTCTTCTGTGAAACCAAAGTCAGAAAATGTCTGATGTAGGACTTTTGCAACAGACGCTTCATTTGCTAAATTCAGAAATGGATTGCGATAATCCACTTTGCCTGCGCGGATATCATCGACATTATTGCGGATGACATCTGGATAGCTTTGTACGATCGGACAATTGAAATGATTGTCTGCACCCGCAAATTCAGGACGTTCAAAGATGACCCCTGGATAAAAGATTCTTGAGACACCCGAGTCAATTAGTGCTTGGATATGACCATGTGTCAATTTAGCTGGGTAACAAGCCGTATCACTAGGAATTGTTTCCATTCCTTGTTCATACAGTTCTTTGTTTGAACGAGGAGATAAAGTTACTCTAAATCCTAGATCAGAAAAGAATGTATGCCATAGTGGATAATTTTCATACATATTCAGTACACGAGGTATCCCGATCGTTCCATTGACAGCTTCTTTTTTTCGAAGTGGACGGTACTTGAACAAACGACGGTACTTATAATCGACTAAGTTGACCTTTTTATCTTCTTTTTTGATTTTGATACGTGCGCCGCGTTCACAACGATTTCCTGTAATAAAACGTCGTCCATCAGAAAAAAGAGTAACAGTTAACATACAATTGTTTTCACAAAGACCACAATGAGTGAATTCTTTTTCAGAAGTAAATTGAGCCAATTCTTCTAAAGAAAGAATCGTACTTTCATCACCAATCTCGTAATCTTCCAGTGCAATCAAAGCAGCTCCATAAGCCCCCATCAAACCTGCAATGGATGGACGAACGACTTCTCTGCCACTAATCATTTCAAATGCACGTAACACAGCTTCATTATAAAAAGTGCCACCTTGGCAAACGATTTTTTCTCCAAGTTCTTCTGGTCTTCTTACTTTGATTACTTTATATAATGCATTTTTGATAACTGAATAAGAAAGTCCTGCAGAGATATCCCCTACAGATGCCCCTTCTTTTTGTACTTGTTTTACTTTTGAGTTCATAAAAACAGTACAACGTGAACCTAGATCAACTGGTGCTTGCGACTCGACTGCTGCTTGCGCAAAACTTCTTACGTCATATTTCAAAGATTTGGCAAATGTTTCAATAAAGGAACCACAACCTGAAGAACAAGCTTCATTTAGCTGAATCGAAGATAACACACCTTCTTTGATAGTCATAGCTTTCATGTCTTGTCCGCCGATATCTAAAATAAAGTCAACACCTGGTTGAAAGAAATTTGCAGCTTTATAATGTGCCATTGTTTCAACTTCACCAATATCGACTTTGAGTGCATTCTTGATCAATGCTTCACCGTACCCAGTGGCAGCTGCTTTTCCGATATAGACATCTTCTGGTAACTGTTCATAAAGGTCTTTTAAAACTGCCATCGTTGTTTCCAAAGGCTGGCCTTCATTATTGCCATAAAAAGAAAATAAGATATCGCCATCTTCATTTATCAAGACTACTTTTGTTGTAGTTGATCCTGCATCGATGCCTAAAAATGCGACACCGTGATGTTCAGAAAGCTTTTTTTCTGAAGCCTGTGCTTTTGCATGTCTTTGACGAAATTGAGCAAGTTCATTTTCATCTTTAAATAAAGGAGTCAATGTCTTGGAAGGATTTAATTGGGCTTGGTTCCCATTTTCTAACGTGTCAATGAGTTTCGCCATTGTGGTTGGCTCAGCTTCTTCTGCATAAAATGCTGCGCCCATCGCCACAAACAATTGCGGATCTTCTGGGAAAATGACATCTTCTGGGGCTAGATTCAACGTATCGATGAATCGTTGACGAAGTTCAGACATGAAGTAAAGCGGTCCACCTAAAAATGCGACTTTCCCTTTGATTTTACGACCAGCAGCAAGTCCAGCAATAGTTTGATTCACGACAGCTTGAAAGATACTCGCTGCTATATCTGAACGATCAGCACCTTCATTGATCAGTGGTTGAACATCCGTTTTTGCAAAAACGCCACATCTCGAAGCGATCGGATAAATTTGTTGGTAATTTTTAGCTAATTCATTGACTCCATTTGCGTCTGTTTTAAGTAAAGAAGCCATTTGATCAATAAAAGCTCCCGTGCCTCCTGCACAACTACCATTCATCCGCTGTTCCAAAGAGCCTTCAAAAAGTGTGATTTTCGCATCTTCACCACCTAATTCGATTGCGACATCTGTCTCCGGTATGATTTCCTCTACCGTTCGTGTACAGGCAATAACTTCTTGAACAAAGGGGATATCTAACATCTCTGCTAATCCCATTCCACCTGATCCTGTGATTGCAATCGAAAGAGGCTGCTCAGCAACCAACTTTTGCGCTTCTCTCAATGTTTGTAACGCTGCTTTTTTGACATCTGAGTAATGTCGTTCATACTTAGAATAAATCGTCTTTCCTTGTTCATCTATTACAATTAATTTGACGGTCGTCGAACCGACATCGATCCCCGCTTTTAAACTCATATTTTCTCCCACTCTCTTTTAACGGACACCTTGTTGAATATATAACAAATTGTCTGTTATACTACTTATGTATATTTTAGGTACCTTTTTAAGTTTTTGCAATAAGCAAACTATCGCAGTTTGTGAGATAAGCAACAAAAGAATGTGAAATGTCGAAAAATAAGCGAGGAAATTTTATGGGGAATAAAACAGATCTTCGAGTAAAGCGCACCCACAAAATGATTGTGGAAGCTTTTGTCCGCTTACTAGAAAAAGAAAAAAATTATGAATCAATCACGATCCAAGCCATCGCAGATGAAGCGATGATCAATCGAGCAACTTTTTATGCCCATTTTAAAAACAAAGAAGATCTTTATGAACAGATCTTTGATATTGCCATTGAAGTTTTTATGTCTGTTTTGGATTTAGAACCATTAGTTGATGGCAATCGAATCAAGTTGAACCATATCATTCGTGCATTAACAACGATCTATGTAAATATCCAGAAAAATAAAGTGCTTTTCTTAACTACGATGGATGGAGCATCGATTGAATTATTTCGAAAAAAATTGGAAATGTTTCTGTATGATAAATACGCAAGTATTTTTAACAACTTACAAATCAAAGAGAGCCAATTAGAAGTTCCAATCGATTTCATCACGGAATATATGACTTCTATTTTTGTTGGTACTCTTCATTGGTGGATCACAAGTGACACAGATATGACACCTGAAGAACTTGCCGCATTAGTCGTTAAATTAGTCGGTAACGGACACTTGACCGTCCTAGGAATCGAAGTCGTTAAATAACAAAATCTCTAGAAATCAGTAAAAAAGAAGATTTCTAGAGATTTTTGTTATTATTAGCGGTTTTTTGATAGCCATTTTTTCGTATGGTTCGTGGGGCGTTTAGATGTTATCTGTACAGCTTTATCAGATTTTTTTGGAAAATGGACTTCCACATTGTATTTTTCTGATTTCATTAAATCATAGATCTTTTCTGCAGTTTCATCAACTTTTTCTTTCCATCTCATTTTTCCTGCCTCCATTTCTATCTTCTATACTTACTCTAGCTTAAATTGGCAGAATCTTCAAGAAACAAGGTGTTTTTTGCAAAAAAAAAAGAGCGATTCTCGATGATCACTCGTAAAAACTGGGGTAGCTGGATTCGAACCAACGCATGAGGGAGTCAAAGTCCCTTGCCTTACCGCTTGGCTATACCCCAATGAATGGAGGAGAGTGGATTCGAACCACTGAACCCTAAGGAACGGATTTACAGTCCGTCGCGTTTAGCCACTTCGCTACTCCTCCAAAAGGTCTGTATCAACCTGACTTAGTTATAATACCTAATTTTCCAGATTTTTGCAACCCTTTATTGAAAATTTTTTTGATATTTTTTTAGTCATGCAGATTCCAGTGACGAATCACTGTTTCTATCGCATTTTCAAGGGTTTTTTCTTTGCCAAAATCTTCATCCCCAAAGAAAATCTCAAATTCTTTTGGTCCATAAGCTAAAATTTCACCGATCAATTTTTTGCCTATAAATAACTGTGTGATCTCATATGTTTTTCCATTGATATTCTTTTTTACTTCTTCAATACGAACTTCTATATCTTTATTCTTTTTTGACATCTTTTTCCCACCTCCATGATAGTTTATCATATTTGAAGGGGGAATACATCGTCTACGCCCAAAAGACTTTTTCCCCCAGCAAATTTGTTACGAATCTCCTCTTGCTGTTGCAAAAAAATTAGCTGCTGCCCCGATTAGATTCGCCTCATTTCGGTAGTCGCATAGCAAGAGTTGAGGATCAAAATCATTCAATTCATAGCGAGTGGTCAATTTTTTCATCCGTTGATTCAATTCTTTAAGCAAGTCTTTTTTTGCTGAGATACCGCCACCTATGATAATTGCTTCTGGATCAAAAGTAAATTGGATACTGAATAGCCCTTTCGTCAAATAATCGTAAAAACGGTCGACTTCTTCTTTAGCAATCTGATCGCCTTGTTCAGCTAATGCAAATACTTCTTTTCCGCTATAGGACGTTTTTGCTAGGTCTTTTCGTTCACAGTATCGCCAAGCCATGCTTACCGCAGTTCCCAGCTGACTAAATGTTTGATTGTTGTCTAATAACATCAGCCCGAATTCTCCACCGTATAGATGGGCCCCTTTATGGATCTTCCCATCCATGAACACTGCTCCACCGACACCTGTGCCAATCACCACAAATGCTACATTTTGATATGCTTTCGCTGCACCTTCGTAAAATTCTGCCATCCCTGCACAATTTGCATCATTTTCGATCGTCACAGGTAAACAAAACAATTGCTCTAACTCTTCAAAAATATTGAATCCATGGATATAAGGAATGGCACTGATTCCTTCAATCCTTTGTTTCTCATTGTTCACTACACCTGGTGAACTGATGGCTATCCCTTCGATGCTCAAAGTAGCTGATAATGAGTCATATATCTGGTGTAAATCCGTTTTCATTTTTTCCCAAGTATCGGGAGTTGGAAATTGACCAGTTCCCTCAAGTGATACGCCATTCCAATATCCATATTTCACTGCAGAACCGCCAAAATCAAAAGCTAAAATTCCCATGCTCGTCTGTTCTCCTTTTTTGCTTACTACGTCTATTGTAAAATATCCTGCGCCTTTTTGAAAGCACTTTATTTTTAGATCATCAGTTCCAAAGTGACTTGATCACGTAGCAACTCCCCATTTTCATAGATGGGTTCAGGATAGTTTTTGACAAAATAGTCGATATCCCTGGAAACTTCCACAAATCCAACTTTTTTATAAAGATGGAGAGCAGCAGACGACACACTACCTGTCCGAATGATTATTTTATTTTGGGCGTTTTTACCCTCTCTAAGATGTTTGATCGTGTGAAGCAATAATTGACGGCCAATTCCTCTTCCTTGCTCGCTAGGGGCAACAGCAACGTTCATGATCTCATATTCTGTCTCTCTATTATCGTACACGATGACCCCTTTTATTTCATCAGCTACTTGCCAAACAAAGCCGGAGCCCGTATCTACATACATTTGGATTTTTTCTTTATCAGGATCTGCATCTAATAATAGCTCCCATGGAAGATGCTGCTTATCTAATGTGGTGAACATACCGTCTCCTTACTATTTTTTATAGTGTGGCATTTCCTTATCCTTTTTATTCCTTGTCAATTGGAATTTTAAAGGCACATAATCGATACCACCTTTGACGAACGGATGACAGCGTAAAATGCGTGCTGTCCCCATCAGTGTCCCTTTCATCGCTCCATGCGACTGGATCGCTCGGATCATATAATTTGAACAGGTAGGGTAATAACGGCAACTAGGAGGAAATGCAGGGGAGATAAAGCGCTGATAAAAGCGAACGAGCCCAATCAACATTTTTTTCATATTCTTTCCTCCATTTCTTTTCTACTTCAATAAAAAGCGGAGACAAAAGTAGTGAACCTCAAAGAACAAGAAGGAACTCTCACTAACTGAGTTTATGATCTTTGAGATCTTCGTTTATTTCCGAATAAATTACTTCTGTCCTCGCTCCTTATTCTGATTTAATAAGGGGAATACAGGTGGTCTTTACTCAACCTTTTTTTGCCTAACTTTATTTAGGACGAACGAAACAAAGGGTTTCTTAAAATAGCTATATCAGCGATTTTAAGAACCCTCTTTTTTACTTTAAAACGAACAATGTAAGATCAGTCTTCAACTAAAAAAATCTCGAATATGAAGCCATAAGCTTGGTTGAAAAACTTTAAGCGGATTGCCTTCACCAATCACTCCGTACCCGATCATCGTACCGGCAATAAAAAGGAGAATCAATAATAAGACAACGAGCAGTATCTTGACCAAGCTGACTAAAATATAGCGTTGTGTACTCATCTAACCACGTCCTTAAGCAATCGTTTGTGCTGTCTTATCAGCAGTTACTTGGTTACTCTCAACACGTTCAACATCCGCACCTAATTGTTGCAATTTGATATGGAAGTTATAATAGCCACGATCTAAGTATTTTAGATTACGAACACGTGTGATCCCGTTTGCTTTCAAGCCAGCTAATACTAAAGCTGCTGCTGCACGCAAGTCAGTTGCATACACTTCTGCACCTTGTAACTCATGGTTTCCATCCATGATGGCTACATTGCCGTCGATTTTTACATGCGCATTCATTCGACGCATTTCTTCTAAATGTTGGAAACGATTTTCAAAAACTGTTTCCGTCACCATGCTTGTACCTTCAGCAACTAATTGGATTGCTGTCATTTGTGCTTGCATATCTGTAGGAAATCCAGGATGAGGCATTGTTTTTACATCTGTAGGCAAGATATGTTTTGGTCCAACGACACGGATCCCGCCTTCTTCTTCAGTGATCTTAGCACCCATTTCGATCAGTTTAGAGATCAATGGTCGGTTGTGTTCTGAGATAGCGTCAGCGATCAAAACATTTCCTTCAGTCATTGCAGCGGCTACCATGAATGTGCCTGCTTCGATACGGTCTTGTACGATTGAATGTTTCACAGCATGAAGATGTTCAACACCTTCGATACGCATCGTTTCTGTTCCAGCACCGTAAACATTGGCGCCCATTTTATTTAAAATATTGGCAAGGTCAACGATTTCTGGTTCACGTGCTACGTTTTCAATGATCGTTGTTCCTTTTGCTTTTACAGCTGCCATCATGATATTTTGAGTAGCTCCAACACTAGGAAAGTCCAAATAGATCGTGTTACCGATCAATTGATCTGCAATAGCTTCGATATAGCCGTTCTTTTGGATGATTTTAGCTCCTAATGCTTGGAATCCTTTTAGGTGCAGATCAATTGGACGTTTACCAATTGCACATCCTCCTGGCATAGCTACTTTCGCATGACCATTTCTTGCAAGCAATGGTCCCATTACAACGATCGAAGCACGCATTTGGCTAACATATTCATAAGGTGCTTCAATTTCTAACTGTCTTGAGGCATCAAGTGTTACTTGATTCATTTCTTCATCAAACGCTACATCGACATTTAAATGACGAATCACTTGATTCATCGTGAAAACGTCAGAAAGAATAGGAACATTATTTAATACGGTTGTTCCCTCTTCTGCCAATAAACTAGCAGCTAAAATAGGTAAAACCGCATTTTTAGCTCCTTCGATTTTTACTGTTCCATTTAATTGATTGCCACCTTTTACGATGATCTCTTCCATGTTGTTCCCCCCAAAAAATTCCAATGAGCTACAGTTGCTCAAAATCTTTTCTATTATATCATTTCTTCTTTTAAAATAGTACCTTTTTTTAAAATAATAGGCTAACGAAAAGGTTGCGACACAAAGCGATGATCTCTAAGAAAAAATTACTCGCCGTATACCCTAAAAAAATAGAAAAAAGTACAATCGTCATGCGAATCTGTGTATTATGCATCGCTCTAAAAAAGGTTTCGATGCGCAAAGAACGTAAAGACCAAAAAGCTAAATAAATGAATGCTAAGTGGCTAACAATTCGGATAATCGCATCAATTCCGTATACTTGCATAGCTACGTCCTTTCTAACAATTGTTTTTTTAAGATAACTAACAAAACGATGATACCATAAATTGGAAGAATAGAGAAATTATTGATTGCAAAAAGTATAATTTTTTTGTTTTTTTCTTGACAAATTTCAAGAAATGAATGTGGGACAAATCTAAAAATCAAGTTTGCCACAGACTTTAATTCCCAATAAACGGTGTCTAAAAGTCAGGTTTTTCGGAAATTTCAAAAAAGAGTGTGGCGAACATATAGAAAGACGTTTATCCAATACTTTACATCTCATGTTACTTTTCTTTTAAATAAAAAAAGAACGTGGACAAAAGTAACAAATACTTTTGTCCACGTTCTAATACGAATAAACAATCAGAGCAGAAAACACTTGGAAAAGCAATCTGAAATTCACAAAATCTAAAAAATCGGGTTTCGCAATTTTCTTCTTGATCCCTTAGCACTCCTGTCTCGATTATTTATGACTATGAATGTTTTGAAACCTTGATTCGGTTGATTGCACGATGCAAAGCAACGGTTGCACGTTTCAATTCATTTGTATCTTCTTTTTCTTTTGCTTCTTCGATTTGTCGTTCCGCACGTTGTTTTGCTCTTTCCGCACGAGAAACATCGATATCACGTTCACGTTCCGCACTATCGGCTACGATAGAAACAACGTTATCACGTACTTCCATGATTCCGCCATTTACTGCGATCCAGTCGACATGCGTATCGGAGTCAGTTCTTTTTATACGAACTTCATCGATCGTTAAAGGAACGATGATGGGCGCATGTTTAGGTAGAATACCGAGTTCGCCGGCTGTTGTGCGTGCAACTACGATCGCTGCATGGTGATCATAGACCAAACCGTCAGGAGTAACCACGTTAACTGTTAAATATTGATCCATGGGGCACCCCTTTCTAGTAGCCTAGTTTTTTCGCTTTTTCTACGACGTCTTCGATTCTACCAACACTACGGAATGCTTCTTCAGGAAGGTCATCGTATTTACCTTCTAAGATTTCGCGGAATCCTTTGACAGTTTCTTCAACTGGTACATATGACCCTGGA
This sequence comes from Enterococcus durans, assembly GCF_002277935.1. Classification (NCBI taxonomy): domain Bacteria; kingdom Bacillati; phylum Bacillota; class Bacilli; order Lactobacillales; family Enterococcaceae; genus Enterococcus; species Enterococcus durans. The sequence continues at coordinate 239,914 of NZ_CP022930.1, forward strand.
AGACCTGTAAATTGTTCTGCTACGTTAAAATTTTGTGACAAGAAGAATTGAACTCTACGTGCACGAGAAACTAAAACTTTTTCTTGGTCAGATAATTCATCCATCCCTAAGATAGCAATGATATCTTGTAATTCACGGTAACGTTGTAAGACATGCTGTACTTCCGTCGCTACTTTATAGTGTTCTTCTCCGACGATTTCTGGAGCAAGCGCACTTGATGAAGAAGCGAGTGGATCTACGGCTGGGTAAATCCCTTGTTCTGTCAATTTACGTTCCAAGTTCGTTGTTGCATCTAAATGGGCAAATGCTGTTGCTGGCGCTGGGTCAGTATAGTCATCGGCTGGTACATAGATTGCTTGGATCGAAGTGATCGAACCTTTTTTCGTTGAAGTGATCCGTTCTTGTAATTGACCCATTTCTGTTGCTAGCGTTGGTTGGTACCCAACGGCAGAAGGCATACGACCTAATAGGGCAGAAACTTCTGAACCGGCTTGAGTGAAACGGAAAATATTATCAATAAACAATAGCACGTCTTGTCCTTCAACATCACGGAAGTATTCAGCAATCGTCAAACCAGTCAAGGCAACACGCATACGTGCACCTGGTGGTTCGTTCATTTGACCAAACACCATGGCTGTTTTTTCAATAACTCCTGAATCTTTCATTTCATAATAAAGGTCATTACCTTCACGTGTACGTTCACCAACACCAGTAAATACAGAAATACCACCGTGTTCTTGAGCGATATTATGGATCAATTCTTGGATCAATACAGTTTTACCTACACCGGCACCACCGAATAATCCAACTTTCCCACCTTTTAAGTAAGGAGCAAGCAAGTCAATAACTTTGATCCCAGTTTCAAGGATCTCAGTACTTGTACTTAACTCATCAAAGTTTGGTGCTTTTTTATGGATTTCGCTACGTTTTGCATCTTCTGGGAAAGGTGCAGATAAATCGATCGTATCTCCTAATACATTGAATACACGACCTAACGTTTCTTTACCCACTGGGACAGAAATTGCTTTTTCTGTATCAATGACTTCCATTCCGCGTTGTAAACCATCTGTTGATTCCATCGCGATTGTACGGATGACACCGTCACCTAATTCTAGCGCTGTTTCAAGAACAACTTTCGATTTCTTCTCATCATTTTTATAAACAACTAAAGCGTTGTTGATATCTGGTAAGGATTGGTCTAAAGAAAATTCCACGTCGACAACGGGACCGATTACTTGAACAATCTTGCCTGAACTCATCTTTTTTCCTCCAATCTCAATACTATTCTAGTGCCGAAGCTCCGGCAACAATTTCGGTAATTTCTTGGGTAATAGCCCCTTGTCTTGCACGGTTATAAGAAACCGTTAGATCATCGATGATCGTTGCGGCATTATCCGTTGCTGTCTTCATAGCTGTCATACCGGCAGCATGTTCTGCTGTCTTGGCATCAACGATTGCACCATAAATCAAGCTATCTGCATATTGAGGTAACAATTGAGCCAAGATTTCTTCTTTTGATGGTTCAAAAATATATTCTTGTTCAAAGGTTGTTGCTTCCTCAGGGTCTAAATCAGAAATCGGCAGCATTTTTTCTACCCGAAATTGACTAGTTAGTGAATTGATATGATGGTTGTAACATACATACAATTCATCAAATACTTCATTTTGATACATAGTTGTTGCCATTCCTACGATCTTGCGAACTTCATCAAAACTTGGTTGGTCAGATAAATTACGCAATTCGTAAGCTAAATTGATTCCTCTTGCTTTGAAGAAGTCTGCACCTGTTCCGCCGATTGCGATCATTACGTAATCGTCAGGTGATTGGTGATCTTCTTCTAAAATGGACATCGTTTGCTTCAAGATCGAGCTATTATAGCCACCAACTAAACCACCATCCGCAGTGATCACGATGTACCCCGTCTTCTTCACTGGTCGACTGATCAACATACTGTTGTAGTTGATGTCTCCACGAGGATTGTCTGAGGCGATATCGTTTAATTGCGTTGCGGTCAAATGGGTCACGATCTCTCTAACTTTGTTTGCATAGATCTGAAACTTCTGAGAAGAAGCTTCAGATTTTGTTAGTTTAGAGGCGGAAACCATTTGCATTGCGCGCGTGATTTGACTGGTTTTCTTAGTTGAAGCGATCCGAGTCTTGATTTCATTTAATGAAGCGCCCATTCATCTCACCTCACTATGCATTTTGAATGGATTTCAATTTGTCTTCTGTTGAAGAAGAATTACCTTTTGACGCCAAAAAGATATCTTTATATTCTTGGATCGCAGTATTCAAAGCTTCTTCTTCTGGAAGATCCTTCGTTGTACGAATCGTTTCAAAAATATCTGAATGGTTATTATCTAGATATTCAAATAATTCATGTTCAAAATCTAAAATACTATCAACAGGGATACTATCTAAGAATCCATGTGTCAAAGCATATAAGATGACTACTTGTTTTTCAACAGCAAGTGGTGCATGAAGTTTTTGTTTCAAGATTTCAACTGTACGGCGGCCACGATTTAATTTTGCTTGTGTCGCAGCGTCTAAGTCAGAACCGAACTGTGTAAATGCTTCTAATTCACGATAACTTGCTAAATCAAGACGTAAAGTTCCGGCAACTTTTTTCATTGCTTTGATCTGTGCAGAACCACCTACCCGAGAAACGGATAACCCAGCGTCAACAGCTGGTCGTGTTCCGGCATAGAACAAGTCGCTTTCCAAGAAGATTTGTCCGTCAGTGATCGAGATAACGTTTGTTGGAATGTATGCAGAGATATCTCCAGCTTGTGTTTCAACAAATGGTAAAGCAGTCATTGAACCGCCACCCAATTCATCACTCAATTTAGCTGCACGTTCTAACAGACGTGAATGTAGGTAGAAAACATCCCCTGGATATGCTTCACGACCTGGTGGACGACGTAATAGTAATGAAAGTTCACGATAAGCAACGGCTTGTTTTGATAAATCATCAAAGATGATCAAAACATGTTTTCCATTGTACATGAATTCTTCACCCATAGCAGTCCCTGCATAAGGAGCGATATAAAGTAATGGCGCTGGTTGTGATGCTCCAGCATTCACGACGATCGTATAATCCATCGCACCATATTTTTTCAATGTTTCTACTTGTGTACGAACTGTAGAATCTTTTTGACCGATTGCAACATAGATACAGATCATATCTTGACCTTTTTGGTTAAGGATCGTATCGATTGCAATTGATGTTTTCCCTGTCTTACGGTCACCAATGACTAACTCACGTTGACCACGACCAATTGGAACTAAAGCATCGATTGCTTTTAATCCCGTTTGCATTGGTTCATTAACAGATTTACGTTGCATAACGCCTGGTGCCATTGCTTCAACTGGACGAGCCTTGTCTGTTGCAATTTCACCTAATCCATCGATTGGTTGACCTAGCGGATTAACGACACGTCCGATCAATGCGTCCCCAACTGGAACTTCCATGATCTTTCCTGTACGTTTTACTTTGTCTCCTTCACGAATGGATTCGAAATCACCAAGGATGATGATACCTACATCATTAGATTCTAAGTTTTGTGCCATTCCGTATGAGCCGTTTGAAAATTCAAGCAACTCACCACTCATCGCATTTTCTAAACCATGTGCACGAGCGATTCCGTCACCAACATAAGTAACGGTACCGATTTCTTCGACTGAAAGCACGTTTTGATAATTTTCAATTTGTTCTTTAATCAAGGCACTAATTTCTTCTGCTTTGATAGCCATTCGATTCACCTACCTCTTTGTACTATCTATTTAATTGACTACGCATTTTTTCTAATTGCGTGCGAATGCTTCCGTCGATCACTCGATGGTTGGCTTCAACAATTGCCCCACCAATAATAGATGAATCAACGATTTCTTTTAATTCAACTGTTTGATAGTCCATTGTTTTTGCAACATTCTTTTCTAAATTTTGTAACTGTTCCTCAGAAAGCGGTACTGCTGTTTTTACACTACCTAAAAGTAGTCCTTTATGTTCGTTGTAACGATGTTCGTATTCATCGATCATAAAGGTTAGATCAGACATTCGATTGTAATTGTAAACAACTTCTAAAAAGTTTTTCACAGTGCCCTCGAAGCCTGCAACAAGTTTATCCATAATTAGACGTTTTTCATGAGGTTCTAAGCGGACATCACTAAGCAGGTTTCCTAATTCCGGAACTTCTGCATAGATTTGTCGCAAACTTAATAACTCTTGGTAAATTTCTTCCGCACGATTTGAATCGATCGCCAGTTCAAACAATGCTTTACCATAGCGTCTGCCTACAGTATATTTATCTAGTTTCATTTGAAGAACCTAGACCTTCGATATATTGATTGATTAAAGATTCGTGCATTTCTGGAGAAAGTTCTTTGTTCAAGATTTTTGCCGCAATTTGAAGAGATAGATCAGCTACATCGTCTTTCACAGAGTTTAAAGCTGAGTCACGTTCTAATGTGATATCGGCTTGCGCTTTGCTTTTTAGACGAGCTACTTCTTCTTGCGTATCCTTCAAAATATTTTGACGGCTTAATTCTCCACTTTCTTTCGCATTTTTAATGATATCAGCTGCATCTGAACGAGACGCTAACAATTGTTGTTCACGTTCTTGTTCCATTTTTGCTGATTTGATGCGAGATTGTTCGGCAGAATCTAAATCATTGGCGATCTTATCTTCACGTTTTTTCAAAATATCGCTGATTGGGCCCCAAGCAAAATGCTTTAGTAGGGCCAGTAGTATCAAAAATGAGCCGCTGACAACGATGATATTACCTAACATCGGATTACCAACTTCTGCAATTGCCAATTGATTCAGCATAGGCTAGCCTTCCTTTCTTTCAGGTGTTTCTAACTGGTGTAAAGGATGCGTCTCTCATTTAAGAAATTCGTCTTCCTAAACGCCTTTTTCTAATTTTATGAAGAAACTTTTTTAGTTTTTCTACATCTTTTTCAATTCACTGCAATGAAAAGAGGATTAGTGACATGCGTCCCATCCTCATTGAGTAAATTTACTACATAAATACTAGAATTAAAGCGATAACCACACCTAGAATTGGAACGGCTTCAACAAGGGCTACCCCGATGAACATTGTTGTACGGAATTGACCAGACATTTCAGGTTGGCGTGCCATTGATTCGATGGTTTTAGAGATAACTTGTCCATTACCATAACCAGCTCCGATTGCTGCCCCCATGATTGCGATTGCTGCTGCGATATAATTCATAATATATTTCCTCCTAAAATAGATAAGTAGTTTGTTCAAAAACGATGTTATTCTTCTACTTCAATCTTATGGCTCATATACACCATTGATAAAGTAACAAAGACAAATGCTTGGATGCTTCCGATAAACAATGAAAATGCAATCCAAATCATCTCTAAAGGAATTGCTAATGGTAAGGAGTACCAACCTATGTTATTCATCATGCTGGCGATTAAGGTTAGCAAAACTTCCCCCGCGTAAATATTCCCATAAAGACGTAAAGCAAGTGTTAATAGGTTCGTAAACTCTTCGATCAGTTTCATTGGAAACATGAAACTATATGGTTTTAGGAACGAATTTACGAAATACCCTTTGAAGCCGAGTTTCTTCACCCCAAATAGATGAGTAAGAGTGATCATTATAAATGCCAATGTTAAAGTAATAAATGGGTCTGCCGTCGGACTTTTCCAAAGTGTCGTATCATTCGGTAAGACGATTTTCGTTACTAAACCAATATTGTTCGCAACAAAGATAAATAAAAACAACGTGAATGCCAACAAATGGAAATTGTTTAATTCTTTTCTAGGCAAGTTATCTGTTACGATTCCTCGGGCAAAGTCAATGACCCATTCTATCGCATTTTGTTTTCCAGTTGGTTTCATCTTAAGGTTCCTAGTAAAGAAGTAAACCAAAAAGAAGACGATCAAACAGGTCAATAACACCATCATACAAACTGTACCATCAAACCAAACAGGTCCAATATGGAAGGTTAGCGAGCGTTCATCCAATCCATTTCACCTCTTTTCCCTGAAATTCACATAAAATCAAATTCATGTGTACATCTGGTTTTTCTAAATCGTTTTCTAACCAAACGGTATCATACCACCATGAAACAGAAAACTCAAAACATTTTCATGAAAATTAGACACTTTTTTATTTCAGTCAAAAAATGTCTAAATCTCAAAGAAATCCATCGTGGTATTATACAGAAAAAACCTGTGATAATCATGCTTTATCAGATTAAATGCTAACAAATTTTATCATTAAGTAAAACTAAAAGCACCGAATATGCGAAAAAGGATAATGAAATTATCTAGAGAAATTTTTTAATGTTCGATCAATTTGACGATCCACATCTTTTCTCTTCAAGTCTTCTCGCTTGTCATACGATTTTTTCCCTTTCGCAAGCCCAATGAGGACTTTTGCGTATCCATTGCGTAAGTATACTTTCAACGGTACGATCGTGACCCCAGTATTTTTCGTTTCATTTTCAAGACGTGCAATCTGTTTCTTGTGGAGTAACAGTTTTCTTGTCCGTAATGGATCATGATTGAAAATATTTCCTTGTTCATAGGGGCTGATATGCACATTGTGCATATACGCTTCCCCATTACGTACTCGGACAAACCCATCTTTAAGATTGATCCGACTGTTCCGAATAGATTTTATCTCTGTTCCTTGCAATACCATTCCAGCTTCCATTGTGTCGATGATCGAATAATCGTGGCGAGCTTTTTTATTTTGCGCGATCAGTTTCCCCTCGCCTTTTGGCATAGTTCATTCCTCCAAACGAATAACTTGTTATTTTTTCTTCTTTTTCTTTTTGATTCCTTTATAAAAAGGTTTTTTCCCTTTTTTACCTGTGGTTGATTTCGCATTTTTACGATCGTTCGTGCGCGGATTCTTTTTCCCTTTTTTATCCGAACGTTCGCTATTTCTATTTTGTCGGCTCACGGGTCTACCTTTTCGCTGAGTTTTAGGTCGTTCAAGGGATGCTACTTCTTCCGCAGATACGAGTTCAAAATCAACTGCTCGTTCATCTGGATCAGCTTTCGTGACTTTGACACGAACTTTCTGACCAATTTTGAAAGTCAACCCAGTTCGTTCCCCAACTAAAGCTAAGTGATTTTCGATGAAGTGGAAATAATCCTGTTTCAATTCATTGATATGGATCAATCCTTCTACCGTATTCGGCAATTCGATAAATAAGCCAAACTTGACAACCGAACTGATGATGCCGTCGAATTCTTCTCCGACTTTATCCATCATGAATTCAGCTTTCTTCATTGAATCGACTTCACGTTCCGCTTCTACCGCGCGACGTTCCATTTTCGAACTGTGGTCTGCGATCTCAGGTAACTCGCCTTCCCAATATGTTTTGTTTGTATCACTAGCATCTTGTCCGTACGAACGGATCAACCGATGGACGATCAGATCGGGATATCGTCTGATTGGCGAAGTAAAGTGGGTATAGTATTCTGCTGCTAACCCATAGTGTCCAAAATTGTCTTCTGAGTAACGTGCTTGTTGCATGCTTCTCAATAGCATCGTATTGATCACTGCAGATTCTGGTCTATCTTCTACATGCTCGATGACTTTTTGTAAATCTTTCGGTGTAATCGAACCTTTTGTTCCTTGAACGACGATTCCTAAAGCCGAAGCAAAATCAAAGAACCGTTGCATTTTTTCTTCTTTCGGTTGTTCATGGATCCGATAAATGAATGGAAAATGCTGCTTATAGAAGTGTTCTGCGACAGTTTCATTTGCTGCCAACATAAAGGACTCGATCAATCGTTCCCCTACTCCTCGGCTGCGCAATTGGATATCCATTGGATGGCCATCTGGGTCTACTAGTATTTTTGCTTCACGGTCTTCAAAGGAGATCGCACCACGACGGATCCGCATCTCTTCAAGAATATCATGCAGCTCTTTCATTTCTTGGAACATCGGTACGAGTTGTTCATAGCGTTCCATGACCGCTTCATCTTGCTCCTCTAAGATTTGGTTGACAGCTGTATAGGTCATACGTTCAGTAGTTTGGATCACACTAGGAAAAATCTCATGAGAAATCACCTTTCCAGTCGGATCGATCTCCATCTCACAACTCATCGTCAATCTTGGAACATGGGGGTTCAAGGAACAGATACCATTTGAGAGTCGCTGAGGGATCATTGGGATCACTCGATCGGTCAAGTAGACACTTGTTCCTCGTTCGTAGGCCTCACGGTCCAATTGGCTGCCTTGTGTCACATAATACGACACATCTGCAATATGGACACCAAGAAAATAATTGCCATTTGCCCGTTTTTTTACAGTAACTGCATCATCCAGGTCTTTGGCATCTTCTCCATCGATCGTCACGATCAACTGATCTCTCAAGTCTTTACGACCGATGAGATCCTTCTCGCTGATCTCATCTGGTACATGGTCAGCTTCTGTTAAGACATCATCAGGAAATTGCGTAGGAATACCATTAGAGACCACAATGGATAAGATGTCCATACCTGGATCATTTTTATGCCCGATGACTTGTTTGATGATTCCTTCTAAACTTGTGGCATAGTTTTTTTCTGGATAATGGGTCAATTCGACCATTACGATACTACCATCAACAGGACGGATTCCTTCTGCGGCAGCGTAGATTTTGAATTGATTCATTTTTTTATCTTTAGGGATAACTACACCATATAGATCTGTTTCTTTGATTTCTTCTTCGGGATAAGCAACGAATTCTCCGGCAAGTTGTGTAGTGGCTCTTTTGCGGATCTCGACTACTTTTCCTTCAGCTCCACGATCCATCGCTGTATCTGCGGTTTTGATGATATCGATTGCTACTGTATCCCCATCCATCGCATAACCCGTTGCCTCTTTAGGGATATAAATGTCGTCTTCTTCGGGATCGATCGTCACAAAACCGAACCCCCGTTCATTTGCCCGAAAGGTACCTTCTACTAAAATAGGCTGCAATGGTAATTTCACTTTTCCTTTTTTGGTAAAGACAACTGTTTGCTCTCTTTCCATCTGAGCGATCGTTTGTACAAGTAATTTGAAATCTTCACTTTTTTCCAGCCCTAGTCCTTGGGCAATTTCTTCCATTGAAAAGCTTTTTTTGCGACTGCTTTCAATAAAGAAAATAATTTTTTCTTTCAACGTTTCTTTGGTCATATTGATTCCTCATTCCAAGGTAGATTTTCTAAGAAATCCAACACATCTTTTTCGAGTATCCTTCTTGAATCACCTACAGTAATCACATGTTTACTGTTGGGATACCATTGAAGTGTCACTCTTTTTTCAGCCATCTTTTTAGCGGTCTCAAACACACCATAGGGGTCGATCATTTCATCTTGCCCCGCTTGTGCCATAAAAATAGGCGATTGGATCTCAGAAAGTTTTCCTTCTGTAATTGTTGCCTGATTTTGGATTTCTTCTAATTGTCTGCGTATCATTGGTCTAAAACCTGCTGTTGCAGCTTCGATTGCTTCATCTGACTGTCCAGCAAATTTCAATACTTGCCGAACGTATTTCTCAAAATTTTCTGGTACGTGATTTTCCACAGGAGAAATCGGCGAACAGAAAAATCCTCCCCCGATCAAAGACTCATCTGCCAATGCACGAACAGCAAAAATCCCTCCCATTGATAAGCCAAATGCGGCGATTTGAGAAAAGCCTTCTGATTTTAAAAACTGAATCGCTTTTTGTGTGTCCTTCCACCAGTTCTCCGCTTTTTGAGATAAAATATCTTCAGGGTCCAGTGTTCCATGTCCTTCAAATAAAGGAGCATAGACTGTATACTCAGATTTTTCCAAAAAACGGCAAAGCATTCGTACATCATTCGGACTCCCAGAATACGCATGTAATAAAAGCACGGCACGTTTTCCATGCTTCCCATATAAGGGTTTTGGTAGACTTTTCATTTGGTTCACCTCGTTCTCTTCATTTTACCATAGTTTCCATGAACCCTTCTCGTAAAACAGCTTTTCTAAAAAAGAAAAAAAGAGCCGTGACATCCGCCGCTGCTCTTTTCTGGTTCATTCATCATTGAGCGTGGGACAAAAGTAAGAAACACTTTTGTCTCATGCTTTAAAAACGAATAAACGGTGGGAGCAGAAGCAACTCCTTCGGAAATAAGCCAAAATTCACAAAAATTTGAAAAGCAATTTTCGTGAATTTCTTCTTATTTCTCGGAGTTAAACACTTCTGTCCCAGCCTCTTGTTAAACTTCTACCTATACTTAAGCAATAAACAGACTGCTGATCCATCCTGTGTGCATATAAAAACTATGATTCAGGTTGAAACAAGTAGCTGTCCTCTTCGCTTATTTCGAAGATAAAAAGACAAGTACAAATAATAAGATCATCCAAATCGCACCCATTACCGCTGTCGAGCGTTGCATCACAGCTTCAAAGCCACGTGCTTTTTGTTTTCCGAACAATTGATCAGCGCCACCTGTAAATGCGCTCGCTGCACTATTTTGTTTGCTCGGCTGCATCATAATAGCGATCACCATTACAATAGATAAAACGATCACGATTCCTAAAATTAGATTATACATATGGCAGCCTCCTTTCTAAAAGATATCATCTCTCTCATTCTATCATATTAGAAAAATACCTACAACTCCCTACTTTATCTAAAACCATTCAAGAGAGACGAGGCTGGGACAAAAGTGTTTCTTACTTTTGTTCCACACTCATCAACAAAAAAAGAGTTGCCAAAACCATCTAGTGATCCTGGCAACTCTTCGTTAAGAAAGCAAAGGTTATTTTCGTAAAACGTCCTGATATTCTGGTTTTCTTTCAAATTCTTTTTTAGCGTAAGGGCATAACGGAATCACTTTTTTCCCATCTCTTCTGGCGATTTCTACGCCTGTAGATACTAATTTTTCCGCTAGTTTTTGTCCGCGATAAGCTGGGTCAACAAATGTATGATCAATGATCATAATGTCTGGTCCAGCATCTGACCATGTCATTTCGCCTATTTCTTCTTCAGCATTCAGCAATACCAAACGGCTTTTTTCTTCTTTGATTTCCATTTCACAACACTCCTTGTATCGACCACTTATTTTGTTCATCTTGATTTTAACAGTCTACTTTCCTACAGACAATTATTTATACTCGAACTGCTTTTCCATTATAGACGAATCCGTTGTTCGATAAACGAGAAGACCACCGTCCAATATGTCTCAGGGGCTTTTACCGCTGCTTCTAGATGTTGCGCTTCTGGCACTAAAAGCAGTGCTTTATCACCAGCTGTAGCATTCTGGATAGTATAAGCCGCTTCTGTTGGAACGAAATGGTCATTTTCTCCATGGACGATCAGTACTGGAAGATGGTTACTGCCTAACTGACGGGTAGCCGAAGCTTGTTTTAATGAATAACCCGCATACTTTTTTGCACAGCGATCTGCATGACGCATGATGGATTTTTTTGGAAAAGCAGTCAATTTGCTCAACATATAGCGAAATTCTGCGTAAACAGAAACAAAACCGCTATCCAAGATAAATCCTCGGACTGCAGAAGGGAGTTTTTCTCCACTTGCCATCATGATAGCAGAAGCGCCCATGGATCCACCATGTAAAATAATTTTTGCAGACGGATCTTGATTCAACACATAATTGATCCACACGATCAAGTCGAGCCGGTCGAGCCAACCCATCCCGATGATTTCTCCCTCGCTTTTTCCATGCGCTCTTAGATCTGGTATCAGCACATTGAATCCATTTTCGGCATATTTTTTCCCGATATAAGACATATCTTTCTTTCCATCACTACGGTAATCATGTACACAAATCACCCACTTGTGACTATTCGGTTGGCAGTGAAAGCTTCGGCCAATCAATTTGAGACCATCTTGACTTTTGACTTCTATTTCTTTCCCGCTTGTCCAAAAGTCCTCTGCTTGCGATTCAGCTAGTTGTCGCTGCCTTTCAACCGTCGTCAATGCGGAAGGATCCATTAATTGATGTCCGGTACTCTCATACCATTCATAGCCTCGTTGTAAACCAGACTTGATAAGTTTGTTTGCATAATAATAAGAAAGAACTTGATAAATGACTGTGCCTAAAATTAGGATGCCCACTATCAAATAAAATACAATCACTTATCTTCCCCACTTTCTATCGTTTTTAATCGTACTTTCTACCCTAATATCGATGATTCTATTCTTCTTTATTGTAACATTTTCTAAAAAAACTGCTCAAGGTTTCCCCTTCGATCTGCAGAAAAATAATTTTATCTCAGTGCTCATACCTGTTTCTTAATATTAAATAACGTTTACAATTTATTTAAAAGCCAGTATACTAGGTTCGTGCATTGGAATCAAGGATTTTCCTTGGACTGGTTCGGAAACTTCCCAGAATAAAAAACTAAGGATCTCTAAAGAAAGGAGATTGGAAATAATGCGTAAAGTAATCATTGATTGCGACCCTGGAATAGATGATCTTTTGGCTCTGTTATATGCGGTCAAATCATCTGAAATCGAGGTAGTCGCCATTACCACTGTCTGTGGAAATGTTCCTGTCGAGTTAGGTACGCAAAATGTTTTTACGTGCTTAAACCGATGTGGACGATTAGACATCCCTGTTTATCAAGGAATGGCTAAACCGATGAAACAACCATTTATCAGCGCCCAAGATACTCACGGGATGGACGGCTTAGGTGAAACAAATTTCCCACCGGTCCATGAAAAACAAGCAGAACAGATAAATGCCGTTGACTTTCTTGTTCGCTACTTTTCTGAAGAAAGGGACACATCGATCATCGCACTTGGACCATTGACGAACATTGCCAGTGCCCTTATCAAAAATCCTCGCATCGGCAATCACTTAGAACGTTTCGTTTCAATGGGTGGCACATACAAAAGTCATGGAAACTGTTCTCCTGTTGCAGAGTATAATTACTGGTGCGATCCTGAAGCGGCTGCAGTTGTTTTTGAGAAGCTTGGGAAAACCATTGAAATGGTGGGGTTAGATGTCACTAGGGAAATCGTCTTTACCCCTACGATACTTGAATACTGCTGTCAAATGAATCCAACTGAAGGCAAGTTTTTAAAAGACATCACTCGCTTTTACTTTGATTTTCATTGGCAGCAAGAACGAATTCTTGGTTGTGTGATCAACGATCCTTTAGCTGTTGCTTATTTTATCGATGAACAGCTATGTCAAGGTTTTGCCAGTTACACAGCCGTTGAAACACAAGGTATCAGTCGAGGACAAACTTTAGTTGATCGATTTGATTTTTGGCAAAAACCTGCTAATAGTATCATCATGACTGAAGTAGATTCTCATCTATTTTTTCGGAAGTTTTTGACCGTTCTTTTAAATGCACAAGAAGAAACGATTAAAAAAGATCTGGAAAGATTAAAGATGGGATGAAAAAAATGTTGAATAAAAGAATAACAACAAGAACAATCACGATTATCGCTTTATGTATTGGACTAAATTATATTGGTGGAACAATTGCTTTATGGCTGCGCTTGCCGATTTATCTAGATTCTATCGGTACGATCTTCGCTGGTGCTTTGCTTGGACCTGTGTTTGGTGTACTGACAGGTATAACTAGCGGTGTATTGAGCGGTTTTACTACTGATATCTTTTCATTGTATTATTCGCCTGTCCAAATGATCACTGGGCTGCTAGCAGGAATCATTTTTTATCAGCGATTATACCAAAAGAAAAATCGTTTCACTCTGATTTTTTGGGCATTTGTGTTGTCTTTACCAGGAACGATCCTTTCGTCCCTCATCACAGTAAAGCTATTCGGTGGCATCACATCCTCTGGTTCCAGTATGATCGTCCAATTGCTGCATGGTCTAGGAATGGATCTAACGATGAGCACGATCCTTGTTCAAGCTGGAACAGATTATCTTGATCGACTGCTCTCTTTAATCCTCGTGGCATTCGTAGTCGTTGCTTTAGGAAAACGAGGAAGAATCGGCAGTCAGCTAAAAGAAAATCAGCAGTGATCCTGTTCATTTCACTATGCTACTGAACGATTCGTTGGGTATGCCAACTCTTGAACATCTGACTTAATACCAAAGTGTAATAAATTTAGGCATTTCATGTTTGATCATCACAAAAGAAGCTGTGACCTCTCAATAGAAAAATGAGGTCAAGATAAAAGTCGTTTAGGTTTGAGAAATTGAAAAAAAAAAGCGACTGGGAGCAGAAGCAACTCCTTCGGCTTATTTCCGAAGGAGTTGCTTCTGCTCCCGCCGTTTATTTGAGAGTCTGTGGCAAAACTGATTTTTAGATTTGTCCCATACTCATTTTTTGTTCAATAATCCAAGCTGGTCAACCATACATAATACAAGAAACGCTTATTTCAGTAGGCTGAATTTTTTTGTTACAGCTCTAACCTCTTCATCTGGACCAGAAACGACAATTCCAACTGGCTTCAAATTTTCTAAATCACTTTTTTGGATCTGTTCTTGGTAGACCTCAAATTGATTATTTAAGGACTGCCCTGTTGCGGTGAACACACAACTAGATATCGTTTCACTTTCTTTCAGTGATTTTGCTAAATTAGCGATTTGCCCTGATCCAGCTTTTAATACGACTGTGCTATAACGGATCGCGGCATGACGAACACCATCTGCATCCGTCACTTCTGAATCTAAATAGACCTCTGGATTGATTTGCGCTATTTGTCCCATCAAAATGCCAGCTACATTGCCAACTTCTCCGGCTGTTAAGTTTTTTTCTAATATGATTGCATTTCTTTGCATAGTTATCTCCCCCAATTTTTAAACATCCTTGTCATCGTTTACCCAAGTAAGAATGCCCCAATATGCGCAATCAGTATAACTTAGTTTCTGACCGACTGAAAGGCTTATTTAAGACTCAACCGCTTACTATACGTAAAAACATATAAGCAAAAAATAGAGGGTGTTTTTCTTTCGATACTTATCGAAAAAATCATTATTCTACCTATGGTGTGCCTCTTTCCATGCAAAAGGATCATCACCAAAAATCATGTTCATTTCTGGTGATGATCCTTCTTATCAAAAGAGCATATTGCCAAGTGTGTTGCATCTCAAGCTAAAGAAAAAAGCAGCCTAACATCAAAACAATCCGTTAATAAAGGTCACAGTCTGTTCATAACATTCTTTTGATTCTGGTAGAGAATAATCAAATTGGTATTCATGACTGATTTCTTTTTTCTCATCTTTATAAAACAAACCTTCAACTGGTACCTGTAGTTCTTTCAATTTGTTTTCCAACGCTATCCCTTGTTCTTGGAAAGAATACGCATTTCCATCGGTAATAAAAGTTGGTGGGAAATTTTTTGTGACGTGATCAACTAAACTAGCTTGGAATAAACGGTCATCCGTTTTCCAATCTTTTTGTCCTAATAAAGACCATGCAACAGTTTTAACGAAAAAGCGCATAAATCGATTATCAGATTGTTGTTTAGCCGTTTGTTGTAGATCCACAGGCCCACAATAAGAAATGGTCCCTTTGATTGTTTCTGGCGCCATACTTTGTTTTATATTCATTTCTTTAGCATACTCTTCATTTGTTTGGATCGTTACGTATTGTAACGCAATCTGAGCGCCTGCACTGTCCCCGCCAAAGAGAACATTAGAAAGATCCAACCGTTTATCTTTGTCTTTCTTCAATTGTTGGACTAACTCATCGACTTGCGTTACTTGATTCGGATATTGAGAAGCCGGTGCTGGTTCATAATTCATACTCACTACTGCTACATGAGTATCTGCTGCTACTTTTGTCGCAAACTCTTTTACACCCGCTTTATCTCCACTTACATATCCGCCGCCATGTACCCAAATCAACACTGGAACAGCTTTATCACTATTTTTAGGATAGTAGATATCATAATTGTTCTGTTTATGTTTAGATTGATAGACTTTGTCCGCACTCAATTTAGTCGATGCTTTTGCGTGATCATACTCTTTTTTATTCGTGATCGCTGTTGTATCGTTGAACAAATGAGCAATCACAAAGGCCCCTGGTCTTGGCGAAACTTGGAAGGCTATTACGATCACTAACACTATGCTGATCAGCGCGATCCCCAACCATTTTAATCCTTTAAAAATCTTAGCTCTCATTCATTTTCCCCATTACATTTTTACTTTTTTTGCCTTTAATATCTTAGCAAGAAACAGTCAATTTGTAAATCTGCCTGCTACTTTATCAATAGCCACTTGCTGATTTGTCGAGCCTTTTATCAAGTGATTCATCCTCTTCAAGTTTTACGAGTTAATATTCAGAAGCCAAAATGGCATACTCAAATGTATCTACCCAAATCGGCTTTCCTTGCCCATCTTTCTTGAACCAAATATTTTGACGTAGATGTCCTTCTCTTCGCAAACCTAGACGCTCAAGTAATTGCCACGAAGAAACATTTAAAGGATTACACCTTGCGAAGATCCGATGAGCGTGTTTTTCTTTGAATGCATGCTCTATCAAAGCCAGTGCTGCTTCTGTTGCGTAACCTTTCCCTTGAAATTCTGGATTGAAGACATATCCTAATTCCCAAGTGTCAAACTCCTGACTTGCTAAATAGATGTTCCCAATCAATTTGTTTGTTTCTGCTACACATACTGCCCAAAAAGAATCATCTTGAGAACGTCGAATAGCTTCTTTTTTACACTCCTCGATACTAAGCACATCATAAGGTTCAAATTCAACAACCTCTTCTTTGGATAAATAGTCAAATAGATCCTGCCAATCCTCCTCAGTAAATTTTCTTATTGAAAGTCTTTTTGTTTTCATTGATTTCCTCCAAAAATTTGATTAACAATTTCTTGATCTTAGGCCCGTTTCTTTAATCATACATTGGTAAAGTTTAAGAAACAAATCATTCCTATATTATGGATAGACTTTCCTTTTTAAAACGTTCGCCAAGTTGATTTTCAGTGTTCTTTTACTGCTCTGTTGGATAAAAAAATACCCTCCTCCTATCTTTAATGATAAGAGAAAGGTATTTTAGAATAATCTCATAAGGGAGAAGTAAGTCACTGAATCAGTCGATGGTATCGATTGAAAATCAGTTGTACTTATTTTCCGATTTAAAATTATTTATTTTTTAAGTTGTAGAAAGATTTCAAACCTTTGTATTCTGCAACTTCACCAAGTTGGTCTTCGATACGTAGTAATTGATTGTATTTAGCAATACGGTCAGTACGTGAAAGAGAACCAGTTTTGATTTGGCCAGCGTTTGTTGCAACAGCGATATCAGAGATTGTTGAATCTTCTGTTTCACCAGAACGGTGAGATACAACTGCAGTGTAGCCAGCTTCTTTAGCCATTTCGATAGCTTCGAAAGTTTCTGTCAAAGTACCGATTTGGTTAACTTTGATAAGGATTGAGTTAGCAATTCCTTTTTCGATACCTTCAGCTAATTTTTGAGTGTTTGTTACGAACAAGTCGTCACCAACTAATTGAACTTTGTCGCCTAATACGTCAGTTAATTTCTTGAATCCGTCCCAGTCGTTTTCGTCTAAGCCGTCTTCGATTGAGATGATTGGATATTTAGCAACTAATTCTTCGTAGAATTTGATCATTTCGTCAGTTGTTTTTTCGCCTTCGCCTGAATCAGCTAATACGTAAACACCTTTTTCTTTGTCGTAGAATTCTGAAGAAGCAGCATCCATAGCAAGAACAACGTCTTTACCAGGTACATAGCCAGCTTTTTCGATTGCTTCGATGATTACTTCGAAACCTTCTTCGTTTGAACCAAGGTTAGGAGCAAATCCACCTTCGTCACCAACAGAAGTAGCTAAACCGCGTGCTTTTAGGATTGATGCTAATGCGTGGAATACTTCAGCACCCATACGTAAAGCTTCTTTGAATGTTGGAGCGCCAACAGGCATGATCATGAATTCTTGGAAGTCGATTGAGTTGTCTGCGTGTGATCCGCCGTTGATGATGTTCATCATTGGAGTTGGTAATACTTTTGTGTTGAATCCGCCTAGGTAGTGGTATAAAGGTACTTCTAGGTAGTCAGCAGCTGCACGAGCAACAGCGATAGATACGCCTAAAATAGCGTTCGCACCTAATTTACCTTTGTTAGGAGTGCCGTCTAAAGCGATCATAGCTTTATCGATTGCCATTTGGTCACGTACATCGTAGCCAATGATTGCTTCAGCAATGATGTTGTTTACGTTGTCAACAGCTTTAGTTACACCTTTACCGCCATAACGAGCTTTGTCTCCATCACGTAATTCAACTGCTTCGTATTCACCAGTTGAAGCACCTGAAGGAACCATTCCGCGGCCAAAAGCTCCGCTTTCTGTGTATACTTCTACTTCGATTGTTGGGTTTCCGCGTGAGTCTAAGATCTCGCGAGCGTAAACATCAGTAATAATTGACATGTTTTGTCTCTCCTTTGAGTTTGTTTTTTCCTAAGGGATTACCCTCATATACGATTTTAGTTAATTTCTTGCATTAGTGCAAACATTTCTTGCATTTTTTGCAAATTTTCACAAATTATTTTACAGCGTCTAATAATGCTAAGAATGAATCAGCTTGTAAGCTTGCGCCACCAACTAATGCACCATCAACATTTTCTTTTGCCATATATTCAGCAATGTTTTCTGGTTTAACAGAACCACCGTATTGGATACGTACTGCATCAGAAACTTCTTTGCCGTATAATTTTTCAACTGTTTGGCGAACAACACCACAGATTTCATCAGCGATTTGTGCATCAGCTGATTTACCTGTACCGATAGCCCAGATTGGTTCGTAAGCGATAACCATGTTGCTTACTTGGCCGTCTGTTAACCCTTCAAGTCCAGCAGTGATTTGTCCTTCGATCCATTCAGCTGTTTTTCCAGCTTCATAAGTTTCTAAAGATTCACCACAGCAAAGGATTGGGATCATGCCGTTTGCAAAAATAGCTTTTGCTTTTTTGTTGATGTCTGCATCTGTTTCGTGGAAATATTCACGACGTTCTGAATGGCCGATGATCACATAGTCCACTCCTAGGTCTGCTAAAGCAGCTGGTGAAGTTTCACCTGTGAACGCACCTGAGTTTTCCCAGTAGCAGTTTTGTGCAGAGATTTTTAATTCTGTTCCTTCAGCTGATGCCATTAATTCTTGTAAGAATAATGCTGGAGATCCGATAACTGAATCCACTTTATCATTTGAAGGGATATTGTTTTTTACTGCTTCTGCAAATTCTTTTGCTTCAGAAGCTGTTTTGTTCATTTTCCAGTTACCAGCGATAATTGGTTTACGCATGACAGTATACACTCCTTTAAATTATGAGTCGCAGATGTTCTTCTACGTATTGAAAAAGAAAAACTACGATCCGAACGAATGCTCTCGCTACAAAAAGTAGCTTTTCTTTTCCTACTTAACTTTTACGATTGATTATTTGTCGTTGATTGCTGCTAGACCTGGTAATTCTTTACCTTCTAACAATTCTAAGCTTGCGCCGCCACCTGTTGAGATGTGTGTGAATTTATCAGCAAAACCTAGTTGTTCTGCAGCTGCAGCTGAGTCACCGCCACCGATGATAGTTGTAGCACCTTCAAGGTTAGCGATTGCTTCACATACGCCGATCGTACCTTTTGCAAAGTTACTCATTTCGAATACACCCATAGGTCCGTTCCAAACAACTGTTTTAGCACCTTGTAATGTATCAGCAAATAATTTAACTGATGCAGGGCCGATGTCTAGAGCCATCAAGCCTTCAGGGATATCTCCTTCGATGACTTGTGTTTCAACATCATTTGAAAATTCTGGAGCACATACATTGTCGATTGGTAATACAAGTTTGTCGCCAGCTTTTTCGATCAATTCTTTCGCCAATGCTACTTTATCAGCTTCAACTAAAGAGTTACCGATCTTGATGCCTTTTGCTTCGTAGAATGTGTAAGTCATTCCGCCACCAATCAAGATTTTGTCAGCTTTAGGAATCAAGTTTTCGATTACGCCGATTTTATCAGAAACTTTTGCGCCACCTAAGATTGCGATCATAGGGCGTTTTGGATCTTCAACTGCTTCACCGATAAATTTGATTTCTTTTTCCATTAAGAATCCAGCAACTGTTGGGATACCAGTTGAAGCAATCCCTACGTTAGAAGCATGCGCACGGTGAGCTGTACCGAATGCATCGTTTACAAATACATCACCTAATGAAGCCCAGTATTTACCTAGGTCAGCATCATTTTTGCTTTCTTTTTTACCATCAACATCTTCAAAACGAGTGTTTTCGAAAACAACTACGTCTCCGTCTTTCATGTTGTTGATTGCAGCTTCTAATTCAGCACCACGAGTTTCAGGAACGAAAGTTACTTCTTTTCCTAATAATTCGCCTAAACGTTTTGCAACAGGTGCTAAAGATTTGCCTGCTTTATCTTCTTCAGTTTTCACACGTCCTAGATGAGAGAAAAGGATTGCTTTTCCGCCTTGTTCTAATACGTAGTTGATTGTTGGTAAAGCAGCTTTGATACGTGTATCATCAGTGATCACGCCATCTTTCAAAGGAACGTTAAAGTCAACACGGACAAGAACTTTTTTGTCTTTTAAATCGATATCTTTAACTGTTTTCTTAGCCATTTTATATCCTCCTAAATAAACTTATTATCAAAAAAAGCGGAGAAGCGCGATTGCTTCCCCGCTTTTAAGTGTACATGTTTATTGTTTACACTTGTACGTTTGTCTATCTTATAAGTTAGCGAAGTATTCTAAAGTACGTACTAATTGTGCAGTGTATGACATTTCATTGTCGTACCAAGCAACAGTTTTAACTAATTGTTTGTCGCCAACAGTCATTACTTTAGTTTGTGTAGCATCAAATAATGAACCGTAAGTCATACCAACGATATCAGAAGAAACGATTTCGTCTGTGTTGTATCCGTAAGATTCGTTTGAAGCTTCTTTCATTGCTGCATTGATTTCGTCAACAGTTACTTCTTTGTTAAGAACTGTAACTAATTCAGTTAATGAACCTGTTGGTACAGGAACACGTTGAGCAGCTCCGTCTAATTTACCGTTCAATTCAGGGATTACTAAGCCGATAGCTTTAGCAGCACCTGTTGAGTTAGGAACGATGTTTGCAGCAGCAGCGCGTGCACGGCGGAAGTCACCTTTAGGATGAGGTCCGTCAAGAGTCATTTGGTCACCTGTGTAAGCGTGGATAGTTGTCATTAATCCTTCAACGATACCAAATTTGTCGTTTAATGTTTTAGCCATAGGAGCTAAACAGTTAGTAGTACATGAAGCACCTGAGATAACTGTTTCTTTACCAGTTAATGTTTCGTGGTTTGTGTTATAAACGATTGTTGGAACGTCATTTCCACCAGGAGCAGAGATAACAACACGTTTAGCACCAGCTGTTAAATGTTTTTCAGCAGCTACTTTTGAAGTGAAGAAACCAGTACATTCTAGAACGATGTCAACACCTAGTTCGCCCCAAGGTAATTCTTCAGGGTTACGGTTAGCTAAAACTTTAACTTCTTTTCCGTTAACATTGAATGAACCTTCGTGAACTTCAACTGTACCGTTGAAACGTCCTTGAGTTGTGTCATATTTTAACAAGTGTGCTAACATTTTAGCATCTGTTAAGTCATTGATTGCTACTACTTCGATTCCATCTACATCTTGGATACGACGGAATGCTAGACGTCCGATACGTCCAAAACCATTAATACCTACTTTAACTGTCATTTAAGATTTCCTCCTTATGAAAATCAAAAAAATATTTATTTTAAAGGGATATCCCTTTTAAAATCTCATTTGCAGCAGCTTCATCTGTGATGAGCCACGTTTGTTTTGGTGCATTTTTCATATAGGCTCGAATTGCTTTAGCTTTTGACTTTCCACCTGCAATAGCTAGGATGATCGGTACATTTGCTAAGTCTTTCAATTCTATGCCGATTCTTGGAACCTTATAAACAACTTCTCCATTCTCGTTAAAGAAATAGCCGAAGGATTCCGCAACAGCATTGGCCTGTTTTAGCATGACTAATTCTTGCTCAGTCATTTTTCTTCGTGCAGCCATGTGTAATGCACGTCCAATACTATGAATAACACAATTCGCCTGACTAATCAAGTTTAAGACTTCTTGGATAGACGGTTCATTGAGTAAAGAATTGTACGTAGCTAGACTTAATTGTTCTGGTACATACAACGCACGATGATTGCCACTTGCCTTTGTAGCCATTCTAGCACTGACCGAATTTGCTTGTACAGTTACAGCTTCTCCGATACCGCCACGAGCTGGCACAAATAAGTTATGTCGTTTACTGTTTTCCAGATTTGTCAATTGTTCAGCGACGATTGCCATCGTTGTTCCTCCCATTACGGCGATAATATTATCACCTTCCGGAAGTAAAAGATCCAACGCTTCGTCTAGTGCTTCACCGAAGCCGTCAGCGACTTTAGGCTGTTTCTCACTGTTTCCTGACACGACAATACAACGTTGATTCCCGAAATACTCAGCCAGTTTTTTTTCTGTCTGATGCATACCTAAAAGTTGATCCATGAAGCTTTCAAGACTCTGATAAACTTCCTCACCTTTTTTTGTCAACGTCATTCCGCTTTTAGAGGTGTTGATTAAATTCAACTGTTTCAATAAATCAGTTTCTGTTCGTAATACTCGTTCTGTGATTCCCATACTTTCTGATAAACTGCGGCGACCAATCGGCTGCATCCAATAAATATTTCGCAAAATTTTATAGCGTTCTTGCAGAACCTCGATAATATCTGGTGCAACAGATTCAATCATTTTCAATTCATCTAGCATAGCGATCTCCTTAGTTGGACGATAAATGTCCAATGTAGACTCAAAACGACCCATGTACGATAAAAAAAGAAAAGTGACTTTCCAATTTTTAAAAATATTAAAAAGGAAAATCTCAACCTCACGAGTGTTAGTCTAACAGTTTTATTCTACTTTTTCAATAAAAAACAACTAGAAAAAATTTTTCATTTTTTCTAGTCAAAATTCACATTAATTATCATAACGTTTTCTTTTCGATGAACTTGGGATTCCTAACAGGTCTCGATACTTTGCAACGGTTCTTCTTGAAATCAATATTTCATCTTTTTTTAATAGTTCTACTATTTTTTGATCGGATAGCGGCTTCCCTTTATCTTCTTCCTCGACTAACTCTTGGATTCTTTTTTGGGCCGTATCTGCAGAAAGGTCTTCTTCTGACATGTTTCCACTTTTTTGGATGCGATTCGTAAAGAATTTTTTTAGTTCAAATACACCGAACTCTGTCTCTAAATATTTTCCATTGACAGCACGGCTGACTGTTGATTCATGCACATCGATTTCTTGAGCAACTTCTCTTAACGTCAACGGCTTGATTGGTCGGTTCTTATTCGTAAAGAATTCTTGCTGATGCGCCACGATACTTTGCGCCACACGCAAGATCGTATCCCCTCGCTGTAAGATCGTTTTTTTCAACCAATCAAATTCCTGTTTTCGTTCTTTCAAGTATACTTGTGTTTCTTTGTCCGCTTTTTTTTGCATCTGATTAAAGTAATGTTCTTGAAAACGGACATCTGGTTGGTTTCCCCGATTTGATCGAACATGGACCTGATTGTTCTCATCTACCATTACTCTTACATCTGGAATGATGTAAAGTTCGCTGCTTCGATCAAAAATCCTACCGGGACTCGGACTAAGAGTTTGAATATAATCAAAGATCTGCTGTACTTCGCTTAATTCAATCGAGAAGCGTTGCGCAATTTCTTTCCACTTCCGTTCCACTAACGGTTCAAAACACTCTTCTAAGATGATGTAAGCTAATTCTGGTGCGAAATCATCTCTTTCTGTCTGAAGCATCAGACACTCTTGCAAACTTCTTGCGCCGACTCCTGCCGGTTCGAGTTGCTGGATCAGTGTAAGAGCATCAAGTATTTCAATCGATGACGCATTCGTGTTGGTTTCTGCTTCTTTCAAATCAATCGTCAAAAAGCCGTTCAAGTCGATATACTCAACTAGATAAAGTACGAGTTTACGCAAAAACGTATCACGATAATTCAAATGGACCTGATCGATCAATGATTCAAATAAGGAAGTGCTTGTATCTGGAATTTGATTCAAGTAGTTTGTTTCCTCGCCTTCATAGTTCGACGATTTTATTTTTTGAAAGTCAGGTTGCCAATCTGGCTCTACGACTTCTAATAAAGGATTTTCCAGTGCTTGATTTTCAACAAACGCGAGCAGTTCCTCACTGTTATACTGCAATACTTGAATGGACTGTTGCAGCTGCTGTGTCATGGCTAATTTTTGTGTTTGTTGTTGTTTTTGTGAAAAGTTTTGTTGAAATTTCATTTTTTTGTCCATTCCCCTTGTTTTTTTTTTTGGGTTTCGTTACAATTATCCCAGTGCTTGCGTCCTTAGTGTAGTGGATATCACGTAAGATTCCGGTTCTTGAGACGGGGGTTCGATTCCCTCAGGACGCGTCTATTGTTATCTTAGCATATTTGAGAGCGTTTTGCTTTCTAAAATTTTCACTCAAAAAGCTGGTCCTCGATCGAGAACCAGCTTTTTATTTATTTTCTCTCTTTTATTTCCCTTACAGTCGAACATTTTTCCCTCTATCATCAAGCTTTCACTTAATTTTTGCTTGCAGAAGATATCACGTGGATTGCGTCAATAAAGCGGTTAAGCGAAAAAGCCAAAAATAAAATCGCCAAACTATGCACCAAGAGTGTTCCAGCATATTCAATGAGGTATTGTTCGCCAAAGACTTCCTTGGCAGAGATCGATTGAGAAATTATGACTGGAGCAACAAATAAACTGATGCCTGCTAATACATTCACACCTAATTTCACTATTGGTTTGATCATTTTTATTCTCCCATCACCTTTTATGAACTAAACATCCACTTGTTTTTCCATAGCTTCTTTACAGAACTTCCAACTACAGACTAACCTAATAACTAACGTCATAAAATTGTTATGTTCTAAGTTTTTTTTAAATTCAAACGTTCTTTTTTGCTCATTCTTGTTCTTTGGAAAATGGAGATACCTCACAAAAAAAATAGGACGTGGGACAAAAGTAAGAAACACTTTTGTCCCAACCTCCATGAAAGTCTGATTTTTAGATGACTATTCTTACTTGATTCTTTTGACCAAACGTTATAAGAAAAAATTTTTTTAAAATAAGAGTTCTTGTTCTTCGGCTGTCAATTCTCCTCTTTGTGCTAGGACTGTGACGCATTCTACCATATTTTTGTAGGATTGATTTAAGCCGATTCCGCCCTTTTTCGGCATTTTGATAATTGGGATTGTTTCACGAAATTCTTCAACAGCTGGGTTTTCTGCTGACATTGCTGCCGCTGCGGGGATTCCATTGTTCGCTAATGCTTTTGCTAAGCTACCTGCCATCATACCAAAATTGGGATAATGCATCGCTGGGCCGCATAATACTGCATCAGCGCCGAATTTCTTGGCAAAACCGATGAATTTTTGGTTTACCTCTTCAGGATGACTTACATAGTACTGATCACCACAGTATAAAGTTGCAATAATCTCAGCATCTTTTTCTTTGAATAGTGGAACAAGCGTTTCTGCTGGTCCCATCGCTGCTTTTTTTCCTCCTGGAGGCAGTTGCGCTTGCTCATCACTTCCCATACCAGCCGTGACATGGTTCAAAATCACGAGTATCTTTTTCATGAAATACCTCCTTTTTACAATGTATCAAAATCGAAATCATCAAAATTGATTTCTTCTGTTTCTTTTTCTTCCGCTTCATGTTCTTCTTTTAGGTACTGATTATCTAATACCTTGATAAATGGATAGTAGATTCCCATTCCAAGTAAAATCAAAACGCCTTGTAGGATCGAAGCTTGCCAGCCACTTACTAAAAATCCAGAAATGATCGGTGGTGTCGTCCAAGGAAGTTGGATACCGTTGGTGTAGGCAACCAATCCGAAATCCATACAGAAATAGGCAATGATGATATTGATCGTTGGAACAAGAACAAATGGGATCAAAATGATTGGATTCAATACGATCGGCAAACCGAAAATGATCGGTTCATTGATGCCAAAAATTCCTGGTACAAGGGATAATTGAGATAATTTTTTGATACGTTGACTCTTACAAATGATGACCATCACTAAGATCAATGATAATGTTGATCCGCCACCACCAAAAGTTGCGAACATGTCTTGGAATTGACCGGTAATGATGTTAGGAACTTCCAGACCATTTTTATAAGCGTCTAAATTTTCAATGGATAACGCACGTAGAACCGGATTGAATACTGCTCCGACTACACTTGATCCGTTGATTCCAAAGAACCAGAAAAAGTGTAAGAATAAGTACGCAATGATCATGGCTCCTAGCGTATTCCCCAAACTTAACAACGGCATTTGCAAAAACTTGAATAAAATTTCTTGCAGGTTTCCATATGAAGTTAAATCTGCTAACCAATTGGCTACCATGAAAAATGTAAGGATAACAAAACTAGGGATAAGTGCCTCAAATGATTTCACAACAGTTGGAGGGACGCCTTCTGGCATTTTGATCGTCCAGCCTTTGCGAATCAACGCAACGAACATCCTCGTTGAGAGCAATGCAACGACCATTCCCAAGAATAGACCGCTTGAACCCATCCAGCGTAATGGAAGGCTTCCTACTTCATATACTTCGGTAGAGCCTTCTGGAGTGAAGGTCGTTGAAAAAGGTGTCACGATAAAAAACGAAACTAATGAAATGATTGCTGCCTGCATCGCATCGACTTTGAACTGTTTCGCTAAACTATAGCCGATCCCACCAACGGCGAGGATCGTCATGATATCAAAACTGGCTGTTGCCGGTTTATTCAACATCGTTGCCCAGTCATCACCTAAAAATCCGCTCATGATTTCATTCCAGTTAGGAATCGGGAAATTGGTCAATACTAAGAATAACGATCCTACGATCAATAATGGGGTAGAAAGTAAAAACCCATCCCGAATAGCGATTAGATATTTGTTTTCGCCAATGGTTTTCGCCATTGGTGTAAGGACTCTTTCCAGCCAATTTAAAAATTTCTGCATCTTTTTTCCTCCGATCTTATGTTTGATTTTGACTGTTACCGGTTACATTGCTATTTACTGTTTACTTTTTACTATCTTTGATCAATTTTAGAACATCTTTCATTGCACGTTCGCCGTCCATCATGCCATATGCTTCCGCCGCAATCGTGCCGACTGGTATTCCTTGTGGTTCAAATGTTTGCTTCATCTTGTCACTCAAATGACGAACTTGCGGTCCAAGTAAGATTGCTACTGGTTTTTCTTGTTCAACTTTCTCTTCCGCATGAATTGCTGGAAAAGCACTGATTTCCAAAGGCATTTTGTGTTTTTTCACGACCTCCATCATTTTGTTGACCATGATACTTGTAGACATTCCTGCTTCGCAAAACAAATAGATTTTTTTTGTAGCCATTCTTCTTCCTCCTTAATTTATAAATAATAGCTGAGAGCCAGCTGTATAAATAGATTTATTAAACTGGTGCTTTGATTCTCTTCTCATATGCATCCAACCATTCTTTAGTGATCGGCTCAATGATCGTGTTTTGTTCTGGTCCTGGATTTGCTAAGTAAATAGCTGGTTGCTCTTTCTCAGTAGCAAGACTGAATGTAAATTCGACATTTGTCGCAACACCCCACTCACCTTCATTATTCATTGCGATCAGTGAAAAAGCTCCCGCTTTTCCATAACGTTCTTTCAGCGTGTCGCTGAACCGGTATACTGCTTGGTCACACGCTGCTTGTGGGGAAAGTCCTTCGCCCATCAATCGGACGATCTCATATGACAAACAGCCTTTCATCAAATCTTCCCCAAGACCTGTAGCAGCTGCACCACCGATTTTACTATCGACATAAAAACCTGAACCTGACAACGGAGAATCGCCTACGCGTCCTTGTTTTTTCATGAATAGTCCTGAACTAGAGGTTCCTGCAGCCATGCTTTGGGATTTGTCTAAGGCAACAACGCCAACTGTGTCATGACCATCATATGGACTTAGGTTTGTTTTTGCCATTTCGTCTAATCGTTTTTGCCAGATTTTTTTTGCTCGCTCTGTCAGCATATTTTTACGTTCGAAACCTGCCAACATAGCATATTCGGTTGCTCCTTGCCCGACTCGGAAACTATTGAATTTTTCCTCACTTAACCGACGTGCGACTGCAATTGGATTGGCTATATCAACGATCCCTGCGACAGCCCCTAACTTGAATGTATCACCATCCATGAATGCTGCATCCATCTCTACGATCCCACGTTCATTTGGCAGTCCGCCATACCCGACTGATTTATAAAATGGATAATCTTCCACACACTTGATGGCCGTTTCAACAGCATCACCACAAGTGCTTTGCTCTTCGAGTAATTTTTTTGCTGCGAGAATGCCGTCATGCGCCATGCGCCAAGTTGCTATAATTCCCCACATACCTACTCCTCCTGACTATACTAACGCTTACAATTATTTTTATTTAGTATATACTAATATGTCTATACTAAAAAGAGGCTTATCCAAAAATCTAATCGATTTATAAGATAAGCCTTCTTTATTTCATTATAAAAATCTTCCACTATAGAAACTATTCTAACAGTGCCTGGATACTTTTTAGATAGATCTCTAAATTCATACGTAGATCTGCTACATCCATATATTCGTTTTTATTATGTGCAATCCCTTTTTGCCCTGGAAATGAAGGGCCAAATGCTAACGTATTCGGTATCTTTCTAGCATACGTAGCCCCTGTGGTTGTTACTGGTGTTGGGTCATTACCGGTGACTTCACCATAGATCATTGATAGTTTTTGGATCTCGAGTGAGTCTTTTTCACGACAGAATCCCGGAATACTGCGTGTCACCTCATAAGAAGCACCTTTAGGCAACTGTTGCGCCAATCGACGAAGTACCTCGTCTTCACTAGCAGAAACTGGGTAACGGAAGGCGATTTCCAGATTCAAACCCGTCTCGCTTTTTTGTAAAACTACTGGTGTAAGGATGAGTTTACCAGAATCCTTATCTGCCAAGGCAAGATCGATTCCTTCACCGTAGTGTTTGCCGTGAAAGCTTTCAGCGATCCACCTAAAATAACTTTGCAGTTGTGCAGGTATTTCAGCCTCTTTTAGTTTCTGTGCGAGTAAAGTAATCGCATTCTCACCCATTTCTGGCGCATTGCTTGGTGAACGTTTGCCTGTCACCTGATGAGTGGTGCCATTGATTGTTACACCTAATTGATCTGGAACATGATCTCTGTATTGATCTCCTGAGAATTGACTGATCTGACCAAGCACTTCTGGATCAAGGGGAAGCTTGATCGTTACATTGACGACTCCACGTTCACCATAGACTACAGGGTATTTGCAGTCAGGGGTAAATCCAAAAATCGGCGGTTTTTCCGACTTTAAATAGTGCGGGATATCAGACATCCCACTTTCTTCATCTGTACCAAATATAAGTCTGATCGTCTTTTTGGGAACGAAACCACTTTTTTTCAATAAAAACAGTGCATAAAGACAACTAATGATTGGACCTTTATTGTCTAAGATACCTCGACCATAAAAACGTCCCGCTTTTTCAGTCAAATCAAATGGCGGAAAATCCCAACCTGTTCCTGCAGGCACAACATCAAGGTGACCAATGACTCCGACATATTCTTCACTGTTTTCACCCCATTGAACATAACCGATGGCATCGTCGATTACGTTCGTCTTGAAACCCTTCGCTGCAGCCTCGGACAAAACAAGATCCAATACTCTTCTTGGTTCTGTCCCATACGGTGCATGATGTGCTGGTTTACCTTTCACACTTGGAACTTGCATTACCTTTTGAAGCAAAACTAAAAACTCTTGCCAATGTGAATCAATACTTGCGGTTATTTTTTCCATTTTGTCACCCCTTATTCTGTCGTATCAATGTATTTTTGAATGTATATTTATCCGCACGATAAAACGAGCGGTCATATAAAATAGGGCGGGCGGCTGGTGAATACGTCATGGAGTGAACTAGCAGCATGGGTTCCCCAACCTGGACTTTAAGTAGTTTTGATACATCTTTAGTGACTTTTACTGCTTCGACCTCTTGATGTGCATAACCGATCTCGATATGTTTTTCGATTACTTGATACAATGAGCCACTTAACTCTTTTTTTGTTGCCTCCCCTATATAGCGTTTCAGTACGTAGAGGTTTTCGACTGTCATTGGTTCATCTTCAAAAGACCGTAGTCGAATCAAGTGAACGATTGGCTCAGAGGCATATTCGCCAAATGCCTGTTTTATTTTAAGGGGCAGTTCCTTGGCAATCTCATATCCCAGCACTTCTGTTTTTGTTTGTTTTCCTTGGATACGAGCCGTTTCAGTAAAACTTTGCAGACCACCAGAGCCACTTTGGATCTTTGGCTGCTTCATGACATATGTGCCTTTTCCTTTTTCTTTTACTAAGATATTCTGACTGATCAATAATTCAATCGCTTTTCGTATAGTGAGCCGACTACATTGAAATTCATCCGCTAGATCATATTCAGAGGGTAGTTTTTGACTAGATACATAAACACCATCTTCCACGCGTTCTTCAATTTTGCGTGCAATCTCCTGAAATATCGGCTGGTTTTTCACAGCATTCCCTCCTAATTTCTGTTTCTAATACAGTATGGTATCCCTTTCATTTCAAAACAATTCAACTTTAGAATTACTTTTAAAAGAATACCAACAAAAATAAGTATATACCAATAAGTATATACTTTCACTTAAAATTTCAATTTTAAGAATAATTTATCCAATTGAATGACCGAAAAGAGTCGTTCATTGGCAGCTGCAGAAATAACTATCCCTATTCGGAAATAATTTTTCCGATCAAGAACACTCCAACGAACCGACACTTTTCGTTTTCTTCAATTACTGTAGTTTAGTCTTCATGATAAGGAACATAATCTTCATAACTTTCGCTACTATTCAATTCTTCATTTTCTAAAAGCATGTTTGCTCCGCCCATCAATTCAGAACTCATTGGACCATTGAGTAGTCGATCATTCTCTTCGATCAATCGTTGGTAATCTTCTGAACTGATGATAGCGCCTGTTTTGATATTTTTGTATTGTTCAGGTAACGGTTCTTGTCCTAAATCAATATTTTTATTCTCAAACTCTTCTTCTTTGTAAGTGACGAAATAGCCATGGGACAATTTCTTTTTGACCGTGTAGTCACATTGTGGACAACGGATCGGCATTTCTTTTTTTCGATGATGGACAACATTTGTCACTTCATTATAATAAAATTTCGTTTGACATTGCGGACATTTCAATTTGTCATCAAGCATTTTGATCGTCTCCTTCATCATTTCTTTGTCTACCACTTTTGTCTATTACTATAGTAGCGCAAAAGGAGAATTTTGGACAAATGAAAACTATTTTGACGATACAAAGCTAACGGTCTAAGTAATCACTTGTTGCCAATAATTTGCTGGTTATCGCTTTTGGAATCACAAATTCTGGATTCCCCATATAGCCTGGAGCAATAGCAAACTGGTCGTAAACCAAAACAAGCTCGTAATTTTTATTGATGTAAAAAGACGTATCCTTCGTTACTAACGGGATTTCTTCTACTCCTTCTTGAAAATCTTTGTTTGTCCAGTAGTATTTCTCTGGATTTTCTTTTACTTGTTCGCTCATTTGTTGTTTGACCTCTTTAGTCAGTGTAGAAATATACTGGTCATCCTTGAACAACAATGGCAAAGATAAAACTACACTGTTTTGTTTATCGATCGTGTCATATCTTTTTTCTGTATAACTATCTGCAGCCGTTTTTGTTAGGTTTCTTTCAACAACTAAAAAGCGCGTATCATCTAGGACCTTCCGATAATCACCCGTAACTTGAAAATGACCCTTTTCAATATCCTGATACTCCATTTTTGCTTTTTCAAATTCGACTTTTCCTTCGCGAAAGTATTTTTTGTTCAATCCACTGATGGTTTCATTTTCTTCACTTTCACTTGTCGTTACTTGCGGAACATCGATAGTGATACCCTTATCAGACAGCTGCTCCCCTAAGAGCAATCTGACAGCTGGACCAATGATCGGGAGGTCTTCAGCAAAACTACGTGCCTGATCGCTAAAAAGCAGGCTGCTAGTTGTTACTGCCAATAATGCAATAGTGACTAAAAATCCTTTTATTTGTTTTTTTCTTCTTAACTTCCTAACGAGCAAATGCTCTTCCAAGGAATAACGGGTGAATATCTCATTCTTTATGTTCTCAGGTATTTCTTGTTCTCCATATACTTTCTTTAGTACATCCAGTTCTTTTTGGGCAGAATACATTCTTAACTCTCCTTTACTGTAAAATTTTTCTTAGCAGATTCAATGAACGATACATCTTGGTTTTGACTGTATTTTCGTTCAGCTCTAATATCTCAGCGATTTCTTTCAAGCGAAACCCTTCAAAAAAGTGAAGAATCAAAATTTCTTTTTCCGGACTGTCGATACCTTCTAATACTTCGTAGAGCTCTTTTGTAGAAATTTCAGAAGGATCTACCCCGACTGAGCGTGCTTCTTCAAAAGATTCAAAGCGGTAGCGTTTTTGTTTTCGCCAAGCATCGATAGCTGTTCGGATAAGTATTCGATAGAACCATGCGGCAAAATGTTCGATGTCTTCTCCTTTCTCAAAATAAGTTAATGCTTTGTGAAAGCTATCTTGCATGACATCTAATGCTTCTTCTTTATCATGAACATAAGTCATTGTGATCCGATACATCTTTTCATATTCGGTTTGGATCAATTCATTTAATAAACGTTTAGATTTTTCAATCTGTTTCTTTTTCCTATAACTAGTAAAAATCGAACTCAGCCCCTTTCCGTCTCACCTACTATGACGTTTTGAATCACCAAAAAGTTTCAAAATGATTTATTTTTTTATGTACATACTGATTTAAAGATAGAAAAAAGGTGGGACAAAAGTAAGAAACACTTTTGTCTCGCCCTCTTCTAAATACGAACAAAAGGCGGGAGCAGAAATAATTTCTGCTGTCCCGCCCTCTTTGAAAGACATTTACTCTTCAGTAAATTCTTCGTCTTCGTAGTCTTCATCGTCATCTTCTATAATGCTTAGATCCTCTTCGATGTTTCCTGGCAATTCTTCTTCATCATCACTTGTATCGTCTGCACCTATTTCTTGGAGGTCAGAGTTATAAGCAGCGATTTCTTCATCATCGTCATCATCATCTTCAAAAAGATCATCATCGTCTTCGTCAGACAAATCAGTATCTTCTGGGTCGTCATCATTATAATCGATTGCATCTTCATCATCATTGATAAAGGCATTTACTTTTTTACGTTTGCGTCGACGAGGTGTATCTTCATCTTCTTCGTCGATTCCATGGTTGACTTCTTCATCGATTGAATCGATTGCATACCATGAACGCAAGCCCCAGCGATTGTCGCCTAATGAAATAAAGCTACCATCAATATTTAAGTCAGTATAAAATTGTGCGAGTGAATCACGAATTTCACTATCTGATTTTCCAAGATAGTTTTGGATTTGGTTTGCTAAATCAGAAAAATCCATCACATCGCCACGTTGTTCTAAGATCGCGTGTGCTACTTCGATCATCGATAATTCGTTTTTGTTTGCACCTTCAAATACACTAATTTCCAATCAGGACACGTCCTTTCACAGTCTACTCCTTATCATACAAAATCAAACGCAAAAAATCAAACGTTTCTTTACGATTTAAGCAGTAAAGTCTAAAGTTAAATAATATTCGCCTAATTTTTCAGGACCCATAAATAAATCATAATCAATGAGGACTTTTCCCGCTGTTGGTCGATCCTTCAAACTTACATGTAATTCTTTTGTAAATGTTTCAACTTGGATCATTCCGTAAGGTGTTTTATAATTCGTTTCTAGGCGCTCACGGTAGCCGAATTTCAAGCGCATCCGCATCTCACCTGCGCGAATCAATTGGACATGACCATCTGGCATCAGCTTGATCGTCACTGGCACTTCCTTATCTGTTCCCTCTTGGACTTCTTGATAACGTATGTATAGAGTGTCACCGATTTTGACCATTTGTCCTTTTAAATCAAAGAAAAAATCTTGCTGTTCACCGTGTTGTTGAACTTTCGTGCGTAATTTAATTGAAATAGGTGTACCATTTGATCGTTCCATTTTTTCATTCTCCTTTGCTTCTCATAGCTACATTGTTCCCAGTTTTCCCATATTTGTCAACCAACTTGTATGAAAATCTAAGAAGATTTTTTTCACAACATCTTTTATCATTTAGAGTATAATAATGAAGAAACAGGCTTTCAGCACTCTGTTTTTTCAATCAACCAATTACAAAAGGAGTGAATGGCATGTATCCAACAACCATTTTGGATCAAAAAACTTATCATACAAATGATTTTACCCCTTTTGCCCTGACGGATATATTAACCGAGTATTCCAAAAAAAACAATACGGTCTTTTTACATTTTTGGCAATACGATCAAACGGTGATTCTAGGAATGAAAGATACACGGACACCTTATTTGAAAGACGGAATAAAGGAATTAATAGACTTAGGATTCGTCCCAGTGGTAAGAAATTCTGGTGGATTGGGGATTATTTCAGATAGTGGGATCTTGAATATCTCATTGATCTTCCCTCAAAACGAAGACGCCAAGATCTCGATCGATGATGCGTACAAAAAAATGCTGAAACTGACTAAAGTAGCATTTCCTGAGGCTGACATCCAGGCCTTTGAAGTCACCCATTCCTATTGCCCTGGTACTTATGATCTGAGTATCCGTGGCAAAAAATTTGCTGGGATCGCTCAACGGAGAATAAAAAATGGCATCTCTGTTATGATGTATTTAAGTGTCAATGGCGATCAGCAAGCAAGAGGATCAGCCATGAAAAAATTCTATCAAGCATCTTTACAAGATGACTTTGGAACCAATGGCTATCCTGCAGTCATTCCTGAAAGCATGGAGACTTTAGAGACACTGCTTGCTACTTCCTTTACTGTTGAGGAAGTCAAACAACGCTTCATTCATGCTTTCAATCAGTTATACTTACCTGGTCAGCAACTTGACTCCAATCAATGGAAAAAGGACCATGTCCTTACAGATGAATGGACAACACAGATCGATCGTATGCAGGAACGAAATAAGATAAAGGAGCTTGCCCATGACTATACCATATAAATATCAGATGCTACCGATGGAAAAAGTTTTTCGTGATCCTGTCCATAACTACATCCATGTACAGCATCAAGTAATTTTAGATTTGATAAATTCCAAAGAAGTCCAGCGCCTTCGACGGATCAAGCAGCTAGGAACAGCTTCCTTTACCTTTCATGGAGCTGAACATAGCCGCTTTACACATTCTTTAGGCGTATACGAAATATCGCGACGGATCTGCGATATTTTTTCCCGTAACTTTCCTCAAGAAAAAATGGGTCGTGATGGCTGGGATGATCAAGAACGTTTAGTCACGTTATGCGCAGCGCTACTTCACGATATCGGCCATGGACCTTATTCACATACATTCGAACATATCTTTCATACGGATCACGAAGCAATCACTGTCGAAATCATTACTTCACCTGAAACAGAAGTTTACCAAATTCTTAACCGAGTAGAGGCTGGTTTCCCAGAAAAAGTCGCGAGCGTAATCCAAAAAACGTATCCTAATCCTCAAGTCGTCCAAATGATTTCTAGCCAAATCGATGCAGATCGCATGGACTACTTGTTAAGAGATGCTTACTTCACTGGCACAGAATACGGAACATTCGATCTCACTCGAATTTTGCGTGTGATCCGTCCGTATGAGGGTGGCATCGCCTTTTCAATGAGTGGGATGCATGCAGTGGAAGATTATATCGTTAGTCGTTACCAGATGTATGTCCAAGTTTACTTCCATCCAGTTTCCCGTGGAATGGAAGTCATTTTGGAACATCTCTTGCACCGTGCCCATGAACTTTATCGTGAAGATCCTAGCAGTTTTGAGTTGCACTCACAACTTTTATTGCCTTTTCTTGATGAAAAATTTACATTGAATGACTATTTGAAATTAGATGACGGTGTCTTAGGAACTTACTTCACTCAATGGACAGAATCAGATGATCCCATTTTAAATGATTTAGCCAAGCGCTTTTTAAATCGAAAACCATTGAAATCAGCTGCCTTTTCTGGTGATCGCTCGTCACACTTGATCAAAGAATTGACTACACTTGTTGAAAGAGTCGGTTATAATCCTATTTACTATACTGCAGTGAATTCAAGTTACGATCTGCCTTACGACTTTTATCGTCCTGAGGAAAATCGCCACCGCACGCAAATCGAGATTTTGAGAAATGACAGAACTTTGGTAGAATTATCAGAGGTGAGCCAACTGGTGGCTGCTCTTGCTGGACAAGAGCAAGGAGATGAGCGTTTCTTTTTCCCTAAAGAAATGGTCGATCCATCTTTACGAAACCACTACGATCTATTCGATGAAACGTATCAAGAATTCGCCCGTCATATACGTAATGGTTCATTGATCGAGGAAATAAATTAAATACTGGAGGAAATTATGTCTATCAAGTTAGTCGCCATCGACATCGATGGTACCCTATTAAATGAAAAAAGAGAAATCACGTTAGAAGTCAAAGAAGCAATTGCAAAAGCTGTAGCCCAAGGAGTGGCCATCGTATTATGTACAGGTCGTCCATTACCCGGTGTCAAAGAGCAATTGGATGAATTGGAGCTATTCCAAGAAAATGATTATGTCATCACTTATAATGGTGCATTAGTTCAACAAACAAAATCTGGTAAGATCATCGCCCGTCATGGATTGACCCATGAAGATTTCCTAGAGATCGAAGTAATGGCACGTCGCGTCGGCAGCCATCTACACTCGATCGATGACAAAGCGATCTACACACCCAACCGTGACATCAGTGCTTACACGATCCATGAAGCAAGCTTAGTCAAGATGCCATTGAAATACCGCACACCCGAAGAAATGACACCGGATATGAATCTAGTGAAGATGATGATGATCGATGAACCAGAAGTCTTAGATGCTGCTATCGCTCGTTTGCCGCAAGCTTTCCGTGAAAAATATACGACAGTGAAGAGTGCTCCTTATTACTTTGAAGTGTTGAATAAAGAAGCAAGCAAAGGAGCAGCTGTAGCAAATCTTGCCCAACATTTGGGTATCGCACAAGATGAGATCATGGCGATCGGTGATAACGAAAACGACCTCTCAATGATCGAATATGCTGGATTAGGTGTCGCTATGGGAAATGCTATCCCACTAGTGAAAGAAGCAGCAAATGTCATCACGACCACAAACGATGAACATGGTGTAGCAGAAGCAATCAAAAAGTATGTATTATAGTTTTAACTAATACTATCGTCAAAATTGCATGTGAAAAAAATTAAGAAACACAAACCTCTTCTTTACTTAGGTTTGTGTTTCTTGTTTATTTCTTTTTTGTTAGCCATTGCTCAACAGCCCATTTATGACTCCCACGTTTCAATTTTTGGATAGCATCAACGGGACTTACCCACCAGATCTGATTCGTTTTTTCAGTCGGTTCCCCCACTTGTTGCCAGTTGCTTGCAACATAAAAATAACCGGGATTATAGTAATGTGTTTTACGATAATTGGAATAAAAATATTCATCTGCTTCACCTAGATAGATGTCGATCTCCGCCGCGATCCCCATCTCTTCGATCAACTCACGACGAAGTGCTTCTTTCTTTGTTTCTTGCCCTTCAATCTCTCCACCAGGTAAAAAAAAGGCTCCATTTGGTGCTTCAATCAGTGCAATTTCGTTATTTTTTTCGACGATTATATAGGCAGCATATCGATTCAAATACTCTGCTGATTGTTCTTTCTCACCAAATACTGGTTTATCCATGTTTGTTTGTCCACCTTAAACTTATTTTCTTTTATTCTACATGAGAGTTTTCTCATAAACAAGCGCAAATCTATTATTTTTTATTCTTTTTTTGATATGATTGAAAAAAAGAAAGGATGGATTTTACTTATGAAAATGGCTCATACTTGCGTACGAGTAAAAGATCTTGACGCTTCCCTAGAATTTTATCAAAAAGCATTTGGCTTTGAAGAAAGCCGTCGTCGCGACTTTCCAGAAAGTAAATTTACACTTGTTTATTTGACTTTACCTGGAGACGACTACGAATTGGAGCTTACTTATAATTATGACCATGAAGCGTACGATTTAGGAAATGGCTATGGACACATTGCAATTGCCTCAGATGATTTAGAAGCACTCCATGAAAAACATCAAGCAGAAGGATTCAATGTGACTGACTTAAAAGGTCTGCCTGGAACAGCCCCTTCTTATTACTTCATCGTAGATCCAGACGGCTACAAGATCGAAATCATCCGTGGCTAGATAACTATCTAGATACTAAAAAAGAGGTCAAGATAAATTAAAAAAACGAGCATGGGACAAAAGTAAAAAACACTTTTGTCCCATGCTTTAAATATGAAACGATGAAAAAGATGCAGCCTCTTCGATAATCAATCCGATATCCACAATAAGTTGAAACACAATTTCTGTGATCTCCTTACTTTTTTTGAAGTGAAACCCTTCTTTTCCAACCTCTAGCCAATCATGACACTTTCTTCAGGAAGCTTGTAGTTTGGTTCTGCTTTGTTTGCTTTGACTAATAAAGAAAAAATGACAGTCATGACCCCAACACGCCCGATATACATCAATGAAATGATGACCAGTTTGCCAACAACTGATAAGTCTGGTGTCAGACCCATTGTCAGCCCTACCGTACCGAAAGCTGAAAATACTTCAAAAGCAATGTACTCGATTCCCGAAGTACTTGGAATGGTTTCTGTAACAGACAAGATCATGATAGCCACTACACATAACGTCAGAGTAACAAAGAAGAGTGTCAAAGCTCGTAGAACAGCTGCTTGGCGAATTGTTCGACCAAATGCTTCCGCACGAGTTTTCCCTTTGAACATCGCCCGCATCTGAATGAACAATATCCCTAACGTCGTTGTTTTCAAGCCGCCAGCTGTTGACCCAGAAGTTCCTCCGATATACATCAAAAACATTGTTACGATCAATCCTGCATGGCTCATCCTCAAATAATCAATGGAATAATACCCTGCAGTTCTTGGTGTCACACTCATGAAAAAGGTGTTCGCTAACTTTTCCCAAAATGTTCCATCTACTAGTTTCAGTCCATTTCTTTCCGTAAAGAAAAACAGAATAAATCCACCGATCAGTAGGCTGGCTGTCACTGTCAACGCAATTTTGGAATGTAGCGTGATTCTTTTTACTTTGTGATAGCTTAACAAATCTCGCCAAACAATGAACCCTAACCCACCTGCAATGATCAATACTGAGATCACCATGATCAAATAAGCGTTTGTCTGATAGTCATGCAAACTATCTCCCAGTAAATCAAACCCTGCATTACAAAAACTGGATACTGCATGAAAAATACTAAACCAGATACCTTTGCCCCAGCCAAATTTAGGCACAAATGCGAAACTCAATGCTAAGGCACCCAATAACTGGATAACTACTGCAAATTTCAGGATATAAAGCATCAGACTCATGACACCAGAAATCTCTTCAAGGTTTAATGCTTCCTTTAAAACGATCCGCATACTGAAGCTGACTTTTTTCTTCGCTAATGCGAAAAAGAGAATAGGGATCATCATGAAACCCAATCCACCAATTTCAATCAGCATCATGATCAAAAACTGGCCGGCACTGTTCCAATGCTCTGCTGTATTTAGTGTGGTCAATCCTGTGACGCAGATTGCCGAAGTAGCCGTAAACAACGCATCCAAAAAATTGGTTTGTTCCCCGTTTTGACTAAACATTGGCAAGGAGAGCAAGCCTCCTCCAATGAGTATCAAAACAAAAAATCCTGCCGCAATCAATTGTACGGGCGATATTTTTTTGTTCCTTTTCTTTTTCATGACAGACATTCCTTTTTTGTTTTCATTTACAAAAGTGAGCGCGTGGGACAAAAGTAAGAAACACTTTTGTCTTATTCTTTAAAAACGAATAAACGGTGGGAGCAGAAGCAACTCCTTCTTAAATAAGCCGAACTTCACAAAAATTTGAAAAGAAATTTTCGTGAAGTTCTTCTTATTTCTCGGAGTTAAACACTTCTGCCCCAGCCTCTTTTTCGATTCTCTCAAGCTTTTGCAGCAACTTTTTCATTTCGTCTAAAGAATCATTCACTCAGACGGTCGCTTTTTGGCTACTGCTTGTTGCTCATATTTTTGACTTTGATCAAACGAGTCACTTCCGCACGTTCATTTTCTTCCAGTTTCATTTTAATATAATAAATCGTTTCTTCCAACTGTGGGATCGTCATATACTCTAAAGCATTGACCCGTCTTCTTGTCTTCTCGATTTCTTCTGCCATCAACTGACACGATTTTTCGATTTCTGATAACTCTAGAAGTTTCGGCAACAAATGGGTGAAACGGTCGATCGAGCGATCCAATTCAGCATTGGAATTCAGAAAACCATATTCTAATGGCGCATCACTTAGTTGCTCATCATACTGAAAATTCATGATCGGTACTTTGACACTCATGATATTTTTCTCTACGACAGAAAGTTCCACATTTTCAGTAGGCAAAGCGAGCAACTCCTCAATGAACGAGTCATTGATCGTTGATTTCGCCAAAACGAAATCACTCATCGCCTGTTCCATTGTTTTTTCCACTGTCTGTCGCAAGTCATTATTTTTACGAATCAATAGAATAAATTGTCGCATCAATTCATCCTGTTTGTCTTTTAAAAGTTTATGCCCTCTGGTTGCGGTCGTCAATTGTTTTTTTAATCGAGTTAATTCCATTCTAGTTGGATTGACGTTTAATCGCATCGAAAAACTCACTTCCCTTCCGGCAGATACTTGTCCAGTAGATCGTCTTTGATCCGTTTTAATTCAGTTCGTGGAAGCATCGCTAAAAGTTCCCAACCTAAATCAAGTGTTTCTGTAATTGTTCGGTTTGTATAGAATCCTTGATTCACATATTCATTTTCGAATCGCTCCGCAAATTTCGCATAGATTTTATCGACATCTGATAATGCAGATTCGCCCAAAACGACAGCTAATTCTTTTGCCTGTTTTCCCTGTGCATAAGCTGCGAATAGTTGATTCATCGTTGCTGCATGATCCTCTCGCGTTTTCCCAGCGCCTGTTCCTTTGTCTTTCAAACGAGAAAGAGACGGCAATACATCGATTGGTGGCTGGATGCCACTCTTATACAGCTCTCTAGTCAAAATGATCTGTCCTTCAGTGATGTAGCCGGTCAAATCGGGTATTGGGTGGGTCTTATCATCTTCTGGCATCGTCAAGATCGGTATCTGTGTCACTGATCCTTTCAACCCTCGAATACGCCCTGCACGTTCGAACAATGTCGCCAAATTCGTGTAGAGATAGCCCGGATAGCCACGGCGCCCTGGTACTTCTCGACGAGCAGCGGAGATTTCGCGCAACGCTTCGGCATAGTTGGTCATGTCTGTCATGATGACCAACACATGCATGCCTTTTTCATAAGCCAGATATTCTGCAGCTGTCAGCGCCATTCTTGGTGTCGCGATCCTTTCGATTGCTGGATCATTGGCCAAATTCATGAACATCACCGACCGATCGATTGCGCCCGTTTGACGGAAATCTTCCATGAAAAACTCTGCTTCTTCAAAAGTGATCCCTATTGCGGCAAAAACGACAGCAAAATCATCTGAAGAATCCAATACAGTTGCTTGTCTCGCAATTTGTGCAGCTAATTCTTTATGGGGTAACCCTGAACCAGAAAAGACTGGTAGTTTTTGTCCGCGAACTAACGTGTTCAAATGATCGATTGCTGAAATACCTGTTTGGATGAACTCATCGGGATAGTCTCTCGCAACGGGATTGATTACTTCACCGTTGATATCCAAATATTTCTCTGGCAAGATTTCTGGTCCATTGTCTTTTGGTCTACCTAGTCCGTCAAAGACGCGACCGATCATATCTTCTGATACACCCAATTGCAGTGGATGACCTAAGAAACGAACAGAAGAATCTCTTAGATTGATTCCACTAGTTCCTTCAAAAATCTGGACCATCGCTTTATCTTCTTGCACTTCAAGTACTTGTCCCCGACGGATCTCACCATTTTGCATGCGGACTTCGATCAGTTCTTCATACTTTACTCCAGAAACTTTTTCTACCGCCATCAAAGGTCCGACCACTTCTTCGATCGTTCGATATTCTTTAATCATTGGTCATTCCCCCTTCAGAGATGATTGCTTTTATCGTTTCTTTGATTTCCTGATTGATCGCATCTAATTTTGATAGATCGTCTTCTGGAATGTATTTGCTTCGACCGATACGTTCTCTGATAGAAACAGTGCCATCCATGATCTCATTAAGATACGCGCCTAAACTTAAAGCTTTTCGTGCTTCTTCCCCAAACATCAAAATCATTTTTAGCATTTTGAATTGTTTTTCCCTAGAAGTAAATGTATCGACATCATCAAACGCATTTTGTTGTAAGTAGTCTTCACGGATCGATTTTGCGACTTCCAATGTCAAACGGTCATTGTCGGATAAGGAGTCGATCCCTACTAAGCGTACGATTTCATTCAATTGTTCTTCTTCCTGTAAAATACGCATGCCAGTGGCAACCATCTCTGACCAGTTTTCTTGTAACACTTGATCCATATATTTTCCTACTTCAGTTGAATACAAGGAATAACTTTGAATCCAGTTGATCGATGGAAAATGTCGTTTTTGGGCTAATGTTGAGTCCAATCCCCAGAAAACTTTCACGACCCGTAACGTATTTTGTGTGACTGGTTCTGAAACATCCCCGCCAGATGGTGAAACTGCGCTGATTGCTGTAATACTTCCTTCACGATTATCTGAACCTAACGCAATCACTCTACCAGAGCGTTCATAATATTCTGCTAAACGAGAACCTAGGTACGCAGGATAACCTTCATCCCCAGGCATCTCTTCCAAACGTCCGCTCATTTCACGGAGTGCTTCTGCCCAGCGAGAAGTTGAATCTGCCATGATTGCCACATCATACCCCATATCACGGAAGTATTCCGCGATGGTGATACCTGTATAGATAGAAGCTTCTCGGGCCGCTACCGGCATATTGGAGGTGTTAGCGATCAATACTGTACGTTCCATCAATGACTCCCCAGTATTTGGATCGATCAATTCTGGAAACTCGTTCAGTACATCCGTCATTTCATTGCCACGTTCCCCACAGCCCACATAGACCACCAAATCAACATCTGCCCATTTGGCGATCTGGTGCTGTACAACTGTCTTTCCTGCACCGAATGGACCTGGAACAGCTGCTGCTCCACCCTTTGTTACAGGGAAAAATGTATCGATGACCCGTTGTCCTGTGATCATTGGTGCATCAGGATTCAATTTTTCTTTGATAGGGCGGCTTCTTCGTACGGGCCACTTCTGTAACATCGTTAATTCTTTCTTGCCATCTTCTGTATTAATGACACAGACTGGTTCATCGATCGTAAATGAGCCTCTTTCGATCTTCTCGATTTTCCCTTTGATACCGTGAGGGACCATGATTTTATGCTTGATGATCTTAGTTTCGTCGACATAGCCGATTACATCACCAGCACTGACCTCATCCCCGATTTCACTTATAGGTTCGAACCACCATTTTTTCTCATGATCCAATGCGGGCAATTGGATACCCCGGCCTAGGAAATTACTTTGAGTTACTTCCATAAATGTATCTAAAGGCCGTTGGATACCATCAAACATTTGAGCGATGATCCCTGGTCCAAGTTCGACTGACAATGCTTCACCAGTCGATCGAACGGGTTCTCCAGGACCGATGCCTGAAGTTTCTTCGTAAACCTGAATCGATGCGACATCGCCACGCATCTCGATAATTTCACCGATGACTCCTAAATCTCCCACTAAACACATGTCTTGGATACTTGCATCCGACATATTTTCTGCCATAACGAGAGGACCGGAGACTTTTATGATTTTTCCAATTTGCAAATGATTATCTCCTTTTTCTATTATAAGATATTTTGTCCAACTGCTTTTTCTACACTTTTTTGTATCTCAGCAATCCCGATCCCCAAAGATCCTTGATGATTTGGGATCAAGATGATTGCTGGTGTCAACTGTCCTTTATAACGTTCGATCGTTTCAGGGATTTCCTTTGCGCACTGCTCCGTTAAATAAATGACCCCGTATCCTTGTTTAGCCATCTCATCAACAGCGTGTCTGATCTCCTGCTTCGTAGCACTATTTCGAACATCGAATCCAAATAATTTGAATGGCAAGACAGAATCTTTATCGCCCACTACACCTATTTTATGCG
Organism: Enterococcus durans; assembly: GCF_002277935.1. Taxonomy (NCBI): domain Bacteria; kingdom Bacillati; phylum Bacillota; class Bacilli; order Lactobacillales; family Enterococcaceae; genus Enterococcus; species Enterococcus durans. Next base: position 284,193 of record NZ_CP022930.1, read on the forward strand.
TCATAGACTTGTCTCATCCTTTCTTTTAACTGTTCGATCGAAAAATGATTTCGTTTACCAATGATCAACAGTCGAAGATTCTTGCATTCTATTTCTTTCGCGTTCATAAAGGCCAATAGAGGTAAAGGTCCAAAAGCTTGGGTCTGAGCAATTTGATAATAAGAACTTAAATAGTCATCTTTCAGTTGCTCTAACCTCACCAAATCGATCGTTCCATCCTGTATTATCGGTTTTAATAACTCGCTATAATTTGTAGATTGTAAAAATTGAATATACGATTCGAGATCACTGTGCACAAAGGACAAGAAACTTTCCTTCGCAATCTCTCCTGAGCTAGAGATGACTGTGGTCATGAATCCAAGCGATTGTTGCTGTAGGATTCCTCTTGCCATAGTTGTAATATTCGTCAAATCAATGAAAGCGATGATTTCTTCTAGTAACTCCTGATAGCCAAGTTTTTCCCCTAATCTACGCTGTTCTGTCAGAAAACATCGATCATAAATGACATCGATTCCCTGCAAAACAGAAGAGGCATCAAAATATTCTCGCACTTCTTTGATACAAGTCATCAGGTTACTTGGTAAGACAGACGATGCTTGTGTATGGATCGCATCTTTTACTTCCTCAAGTGTATAGAACCCATCATCAATGAACAGATGGTCTAAATCTTTTCCAGTCATCTCTGACTTCGTCAACACCTTCAAATTATGAAATGTATAACGCATCGTGTAGATCCAAACGATTTCTGGTTCTGGGGAAGACTCTTTCAACCATTTGAATAACTCGCTTCGTTCTTTTGCAAGATTGTCTTCAAAATCATACTCAAATCCTTCGTGGATATAGGGACTGTAGATCGTGGTCTTTAAAATCTCTCCAAGGTCTTCGATTGAATCAACTTGAAGCATTCGGTCAAAGGTCTCTTTAGAGATCAATTCCAGTTCTCTGCCACGTATCAAGGGATTCAATTCATGGTACTCCATTCGTCATCCCTCCTTAATCAAATAATTGTTGAGCAATTTCAAAGCGCATCGTTTCTTCCACTTCTCTTATTAAATTACGGTACAAAAAGTTATACTGTACGCCTTGATCATCGATCAAAAAACCAGCTTGCTTTTCAATCACTTCTTCATCCAATACCAATTCAAAGGGAAGTTCATTATTCCACTTATCGATCAATTCTAAAGAAACATGATCCACTGTTTTTTCGCCTAAAATCAAACGAACTTGTCCCGTCAAAGTCAATGTATGAAGCATTTCTGTCATCAAATCGATTTGCGCTTCTTTAGGTTGGCTTTCCAGTTGAGTAGTAGCTTCTGTAAATAATCGTTGCAAAAAATTTTGCTTCTCATTCAACGTCTGTTGTCGACTTTCTACTTGCTGTCTATTTCTCAATTGGCGGTAATTTCGCTCAATGCCTTCTAATTGCCTTGCTTTTTGTTTTTGAAAGTCATTTTCTAATTTTAATCGCTTCGTTTCAAATTCTTGCTCGATTTCGTTTCGTTTCGTCGCTTCGAGAAGTGTTCGTTCTTCTTGCGCTGTTTTATTCATCTGCGTGATGATTTTATCAATAGCATCCACTGGGCTTCCTCCTTATGAATCTTAAGCATTTAGAACAAGTAAGAAAGAAATAACGAATCCTAGGATAGCATATGTCTCTACCATCGCCGCATAAATGATTCCTTTCGTTGCGTGTTCTGGTTTTTTCGCTAAGATTTGAATACCAGCAGCGGCAACTTTCCCTTGAGCGATACCAGAAAATAGGCCCGTAAATGCGATTGGTAAAGAGGCACCTAAAAAATTAAGTCCTTGAACAACTGTCATATCGCTTCCCAAATTGATGAAGATCAAAAAGGCAATAACAAATCCGTAAAGTCCCTGTGTCCCTGGAAGCAACTGTAAAATCAGTGCTTGACCAAATTTTTCCGGTTGGCTTGTCGTCAAAGCTGCTGCAGCTTCCCCTGTCATACCAACTCCTTTAGCAGATCCAATCCCTGAAAAAATCGTTGCTGTTGCCATCGCTAATACCGCAAATACCATTCCACCGTTTTGACTAATCAAATAATCCATCATTGTTTCAAATTCCTCCAATTATATCTATTTTTTCTTATGATTGATGTTGACGTATTTCTCCGCTGTTTTGAACGGTTTGAAGGCACGTCCGCCTCCACTATAAAATTTCCCAAAAAATTCAACGTATTGTAATCTTGCACCATGGACATATGCACTTAAAAGTGTCAAAAACATATTAAGGGCATGAAGTGCAATGATCAGGATGATCCCCACACTAAAACGTGCAGCGGGTGGCATGAATGCCACTAACATATTGAACGCAGCACCGATGCTCCCTCCAGATATTCCTAAAGCCATCAAACGAGTGTAACTGACCAAATCTCCGATATATCCGGTCAAGCCATACAAGTTATAGGCACCCTTCGCCATCCCTTTGACTTTCGATGAAGATTGAAAAATAGGAATGATCAGGATGCACAATGCGGAAAGAACTGCTAATCCGATTCCTAGGTAAACAAATGCTTGGTTCTTCAAGATCATCATGCCTAGCAAAACAAAGATGATCCCCATCAAAATCCCTTGCCAAGCGAAACCTTCATTGACCGCATCGATATACGCTTTACGTTTCATATTTTCCTTTGCTGCAATAAATAATCCAACTAGTATTTGGATCAAGCCAAAGATGACAGACAAGATCAAGATCGTATTGACATCGTTGGTCGTTGATAATATCGGAAACGGTAAATGGATACCACCTATCTCTTTTGGCAGCTCGTTTCCGAAGAAGGAACTATAGATGAATCCCCAAATAATTGAAGGGACCGCTAAAATCTCAAAAAATTTAGCAAATCGCTGCATACTACGAGGCAGTACGATGAATCTTTGGACAAGAAAAGCGCCTAGAAACATCAGTAATCCATACCCAATATCAGCCACCATCATCCCGAAAAAGACTAGATAAAATGGGGTCATCCATGGCGTAGGATCTACCTCTTCATACTTTGGCAAACTGTACATCTCCGTCAACATTTCAAATGGTGCTACGATTGGATGGTTTTTCAGTTTAGTTGGTACTTCTTCTGCTATTTCGTTCACCGTTGGTTCTTCAAAACTGACATATACTTCTTCTGCCAAATGTTCTTGTTGCAACAAATGGATAAAATCTTCTTTTTCTTCACTATCTATCCAACCTTGCACAATGATCAAGTATGGTGAGCGGACCAGTCGATTCGTGATTGCTACTCGCTCTGCTCTAGCCAAAAGGATTTCTTCTGTCCATTCAAATTCAACAATATAGCCACTGCAACTAGCAATTTCAGAAGCAAGCTTCTTTTGTTGCTTACTGATTTCAGTTAGTTGTTTCTTTACAACATTTAGCTGTTGGCGCGGACTATTTTCGTATTTATACTCTTCTTTGACGAACCCATAACGACTAGCGATATCATCTACAGCTTGCATCTTGTTTTGTAAAACGATATAAGCAAAATAGACCGTTGTTTGTGTCGCATTGACTTCCTCAAGATAGATATCTTGTATCTTTGCCAGTTCTTCTTTGAAGGCTTCGGCATTGGCTGCACTGACTGTTCCGATGACGAATGACGTAACCTGACTAAGAAAAGCAGAAGGTGTCGCATCAAGATTTTGCCAGTTATTCAACCATTCTTCTTCACTTTCTAACTGATCACGTTCATCTATCAATTGTTCCCATCGTTCTTTCAGTGAGAGTACTTCATTTAATTTCCTTTGAAACGCCTCTTCAGAGTAATCTCTTTCCAATTCTTGCAAAGAGAGTTCCCGTCTTTTTAGATGTCTTTTTTTCTGTCCTTTTTCCCCGTGATGTTCAATAAATTGAATCGCTGTTCTTATTTCTGATAGTTCACTTGTCAAAACGGCTGCTTTAGATTCTTTGTCGATCGTAGCAGTTTCAGGGAAATATTTTTCTACCCATTCATTATTCTCAGATTCTTGAAAAAGGTCACGAATTTCAACAGCATGCATTCCTTGGACAGCTTGCAGGATCTGCTCTTGATTTTTCTTATCTGAAATGAGAGTCACTTTTTCCATCTTAGTGACGGCCATATGTCTGTATCACCCTTTCGATAATCGCCGCGATTGCTTGTTCTTGATGTGTCTGATATTGCTCAAGCAAGCGTTCCTGAAGTTCTTTTTCAGTTGCCTTCAACTGCTCTTTTTGTTCTGCAGTTTGTTTTTCTTCCAAACTGATTTTCTCCTCGATCAACTGCGCTAACTGTTGCCGATGTTTTTCTTCTATTACTGCTAATTCTTTTTCTTTTGACTCAGAATAATTATTTAATTCTTCGTTCAACTTGACCAACGATTGTTGATTTTTTTGTTCCGCTTCTTTTATCTTCTCTAGAGCCTCTAGCAAAATTCACACATCCTTTCTGTTAAAAAAAAGGGCACATGCTTTCTTTTTCATTGAAAGTATGTACCCTTTTAAGATAACTGTTTAAAATCAGGCACTTTCAAAAAACGTTCTTCTCACCCCTTGAAGAACTAGATCCTTGAAGCTTGCGCCCAACCTTTTTTATTCGTACTTTAATTAAAGTATAACAAAATATGAATAGAATTCAACAGCGTTCTCTCATTCTCTTTGTAAAAAATTATTTTTCCAAAGGGACGAACGACAAAATAAGTTTTTTCTTCATATATACAAAGTGTTTTAAAAATTTTTAAATTACTGATAGAATATGTCTAATTTATTATTGGGAGGAATTATTATGTCACCTATCATTGGAATTGCCGGTAATCAGTTGATCAGAGCAACTGATACCTTTCAGGGAAACCAAGTAACCTATACCCCTCAAGGATTTGTCAACGCGGTCCAGCAGGCTGGCGGACTGCCTATGATCTTGCCGATCTCTGAACCTAGCAGTGCGTCTTCTTACATCCAGAAGATCGACAAGCTGATCCTTGCAGGCGGTCAAGATGTTTCACCTCAACTTTATCATGAAGCTCCGCATCCTAAACTGATGGAAACGAATCTACAAAGAGATCATTTTGAAGAAGCATTGATCAAAGAAGCACTAAAACAAAAGAAACCGATCCTCGCAGTTTGTCGTGGCATGCAACTTTTGAATGTCGCCCTTGGAGGAAGCTTATACCAAGACCTATCTCTATATTCCGACTGGTCTGTCAAACACGATCAATTTCCGACTGAGCCACAATTTGCCACTCATGAAGTCACTATTCTTACGGATACGACATTAAATAAATTTCTTCCTACATCGTATTTTGTAAATTCGTACCATCATCAAGCAGTAAAAGAATTGGCCCCTGATCTAAAAGCTACTGCTCTTTCACCGGATGGCCTGATTGAAGGCGTGGAAAGTACGGAACTAAAACTATTAGGTGTCCAATGGCATCCAGAGCTTACCCACCGCACAAATCCATTTGATCAGCAGCTATTCACCTATTTTGTGCAAGAATATTAATGCAATATGATACGCAGATCACTTGAATCTATCAGTCTTCCGCGTATTTTTTTATTGTTTGCGTTGATAAGCCAATAAACGCTTCAATTGGTTGACTTGTTGTTGCAACTCTATTCCTTTGGATGTGTCTCGGTTAAATTTTCTAGGTAGTTGTTGATCGATCACTTTCTTGACATCTGCTTGATTACTCGTCTTTTTTAACTGCTGTTCAATACCAAGGAAGGGGTAATGTGTAACGATTTGAAAACCATAAGAGTTACACAATAGCGAATAACCAGCGATCCCAGTCGTTTTTTGATACGCCTTCGATAATCCACCATCAATCACAAAGACGGTACCATTGGCTCTGATCGGTGATTCTCCTTTTTTGACTTTGACCGGAGTATGACCGTTGATGATGACTGATCCATTTTCTTCTACACCAAATTCTTTAAGAACTTTCTTGCTGAACCATTCCTCGTTTCTTAAAGTATAATAAGGATTTCTTTTCTCTATATGAGTTTCCTTTTCGGTTAGGAAATAACGTTCAAATGTTGCCATCTTACTTTTCCCAAAGAGCGGCGAAAATGGACCGATCCAAGCATACCAAATCAAATCTGTTGCCAGATCATCTTTCACAGTAATCTTTTTCGCACTAGTTCGGATCTGCTGTTCAAAGAAGTCCAATAATTCTTTACCAGAATAACTTTTATTTTCTAAAGAAAATGACAGGAAGCCACCTTCTTGATCGATCGGTATACATCCATGAAACAAAAGATGCTGATTATAGGTCAGATACATTGCTCCTTTGGTCAATAAAAATTCCATATGCTTCTTCATTCTCAAAGAATGTTGAAATGAGTACATCAAGCTATCGATCACTTGTCTTTCTTCTGGCAACAATTGATTCGGATTCTTTGGATCAATCGTTTGAAAGCAAGCGCCATTGATCGTATGAACCGTTCCGTCTAACTTGATCGTGTTGTGAGAATAGTCGATTTGAGTCAATAAATCTCGTTGGGACATCTCAAACTCTGGTCGTCGTTCTAATATTTGTGACTCCACTTTAAATTGCATGATTGCAAGTGCCTGATGGATCTTCTCCATTTCTTTTCGTTCTCTTGTTGTTAACTCCTCATGATTTTTTGGTGTAAACAGAGGATTTTCATCATAATTATCATTTGAAAAAGAAGCTAGAATACGAAAGTTCAAGCCATATTCTTTCTCCAAATCAAATAAATAGTTGTACCGAGCGGCAATCCTTAACAGTGTCAATAAGCAGGCTTCCGAACCGCAATAAGCGCCAAGCCATAAAAGATCGTGGTTTCCCCATTGGATATCGATAGATGAGAATTTCATCAGTCGATCCATTACTTTTGCAGCTTGGGTACCTCGATCAAAGATATCCCCAACAATATGGACATGATCAATGACCATTGTTTGGATCGTCTGCGCCAATTTTTTCAAAAAACGCTGTTCTTCACCCATCAACGTCAATTGATCAATGATTTTTTTGACATACTCTTTTTTGCCGGCAACTCGGTCGTCGATATACAATAATTCCTCAATGATGTAACTATACTCTTTAGGCAGTTCTTTTCGAACTTTTGAACGTGTATACTTTACAGAAGTAAAACGTAACAATTCGATCAATTGATGGATCAGCTGTGATTTGTGTTGCTTTTCGTACCATTCAGTTGTGACAGCATATTCTGGATAAGCAACAAAGATCGTCAGTTGTTTGATGTCTTCTTCATCCAAAGAGTCATGAAACAACTCTTTGATTTTTTCTTTTAAATTTCCTGAACCAATACGCAAAATATGATCGAACGCTGGAAATTCTCCATGGATATCACTTAAAAACAGCTCTGTCCCTTTCGGAAGCTGCAAGATTGCCTCCAGATTAATGATCTCTGTGATCACATCTTCCGTTGTAGGGAATTTTTCTGACAATAACTCTAAATATTGATCCATTCTAAGACCTCCAGATTGGTATACTTAAAATTATAGTGAATATAAGCGCTTTTTTCAACATTAAAATCTTAATTCACTTCGGATCAAAAAAATATTGGTCTATCTATAAAAAGAAACACATCCACTAAGAAAACTCCTCTTAGTGAACATGTTTCTTCATCTTCGTTTTGTGTTACGATTTTTTGCGTTCATTTCTCATGATCGATATCGATTGTTTCAATGAACTCCATAGTCCACCCTCGCTATAAACAAGCACATTGGATTTGTACATATTTGCAGAAAGAAACATTAAAACAAAAGTGACTACGATCAATATGACAAGTGACACCATCGCTCCACTCACATCGACCGTTTCATTCGCTAAACGAACAGGCATGATGTAAGAAGAAAGGAATGGAATATAAGAGGTGATACGAATGACGATATTATTAGGATCAGACGCACCTAAGATCAGACCTAACATATATCCACCTAGCGATAAATAAGTGACAGGTAAAATCGCCTTTGCTGTATCTTCTGCTTTATTCACTAATGATCCGCATAGTGCTGCTAGAACAGCGAATATCAAGATGCCAAAAAACATGAATAGCAATGAATACCATAGGAATGGTCCAAAAATGCTATCTAAAGAAATCCCATCTAAAGCACTTTTCACGATATCCATATTTTTGAATTGATTAAATCCGACGCCAAAAATCACGCCATATAATGCCATTTGTGTCACAGCAACAAGCAAAACGCCTGTCAATTTGCCATAGAAATGTTTTTGAGCCGTTGTACTAGATAAGATCACTTCCATGATACGCGTACCCTTTTCAGAAGCAATCTCCTGTGCAATGATTTGTGCATACGTTAAGATAATGATGAACAAGATGATCGTTGCAACATAGCTAACTACATATTGTACATCAGAATTGTCTTCTCCCACAGTCATCTTTCCTTGATCGTTGAAACTGACTTTTTGTCGGGAAAAACTTGCTGGCTGACTAAGACTTGCTACTTCTTCTGGCGAAACGCCCAGCGTACTTGCTCTAAGCATCGATTGCACACCCGTCAGTTGTTGTTGGATAAGCAACTGCGTACTTTGCCCTAATGAATTTTCGCTATAGAGTTTCCCTTTGACCTCCTCATTAGCTACCGAAACAGTCATATAGGCATCGATTTTTTCATCCGCCAATTCTTTTTGTGCCTTTTTTGTTGAATCGATTGCTTTAAACTCAAAATCATCTGTTTTCACTTGACCTAGTTGTTGTGTCAACTGCGGATCATCTGATAGGACCCCAATTGTATTGACCTCACTATTTTGTTGCGCAAAATTCCCTGCAACGTAAATGACCCCCATCATAATAAATGGAACTAAGATCATGATCAGAAAAGAAATAGATTTGATATTTTTTAAATAGACATCTTTTGTAATGATCCAAAATTTACGCATCCATCTCACCTGCTTTCATTTTGAAGATTTCTTCCAAAGTAGGCGGTTGCTGATTGAACATCGGAATGTAGCCAAACTGAGTTGCTCGTGTGAAAATCTCTTTTCCTGCATCTGGATCTTCTAATGTGACTTCCAATGTTTGGTCTTCATGAAGGATCACATGTTTTACTCCTTCGATTTCAGCTACGTCTTGTTGTGTCAGATCAGATTCTAAAAATACTTTTGTTCGGCCAAAAGATTCTCTGATTTCATGTACTTTTCCATCTAAAACCATTTTCCCATTTCGCAACATGATCAAATGATCACAGATTTTTTCAACATTATCCATATTATGACTTGAGAAAATCACACAAGAACCCTTCTCTTTTAATTCGATGATCCCATCTTTCAATAGTTCTGCGTTTACTGGATCCAACCCGCTAAATGGTTCATCTAGGATGATCAGCTTGGGTTCATGGATCAACGTAGCGATCAACTGTACCTTTTGCTGATTTCCTTTTGATAGCGATTTGACCTTATCTGTTTTCTTGCCTTTTACTTGGAATTTTTCCATCCAAAAATCGATTTTCGGTTCAATTTCTTTTTTTGATTTTCCTCGTAATTCCGCAAAATACACCAGTTGATCTTGGATCGTCACTTTTGGATATAATCCTCGTTCTTCAGGCAGATACCCAATGATATCGTAATCTTTTTCTCCTAAATGATGACCATTCCATAATACTTCCCCTTGATCTTGTGTCAAAAAATCTAAAATCAGTCGAAACGTCGTGGTTTTTCCCGCCCCGTTTTGTCCGATCAATCCCATGATCTTTCCATCTGGAATCTGAAATGATACATGGTCAACAGCTGTGTAGTTCCCAAAAGTCTTTACCAGATCTTTAACTTCTAACATCGTTTCACTCCTTCGCCGCTAGTATATTTCTTCAAAAAATAAATCGCATACATTCGTAAGAATAAAACCAAGAGGGGAACCTGACATTTAAGAAGAAATACCCCCTATTGTACCGAAACGATTGTTGGCTATCATTTTTCTTATAAAAAATGATAGGACACTTTACAGTGTTTGTAAAGCGTCCTCTGTTAGTTTTCATGTAATTTGTCAAAAACATTTTGTGCGACATTTTTAGGTAAGCCGATTTGTTGAAGTTCTTCGACTGTTGCTGCTGTAATATTTTTAAGAGATTTGAATTCTTTCAAAAGAGTTTTTTTCCGTTTTGGCCCTAATCCTTCGATTTCATCTAAGCGAGAAGCAAAACTATTTTTACTTCGAAGTTGTCGGTGAAAGGTGATTGCAAATCGATGGACTTCATCTTGTACTCGTTGCAATAAAAAGAACTCAGGTGAATTTCTTTCCAATGGAACGACAGCTAGATCTGAACCAAAAAGTAATTCATTCGTTTTATGCTTTTCATTTTTGGCCATTCCTGCTACGGGAATATCGATACCTAACTGGTTCTCCAACACATCTTTTGCAACATCGACTTGACCTTTTCCCCCATCGATCAAGATCAAATCAGGCAAAGGCAAGCCTTCACGGATCACACGTGCATATCGACGATAGATAACTTCCCTCATGGAGGCGTAGTCATCAGGTCCCTTCACTGTTTTGATCTTATATTTGCGGTATTCCTTTTTTGCTGGTTTCCCGTCAATAAATACGACCATCGCAGCGACTGGATTTGTTCCCATGATATTAGAATTATCGAAAGATTCGATACGTGTTGGTGTAGGGATGTTCATTGCATTTCCTAACCGTTCCACGGCACCAATCGTTCGTTCTTGTTTTCGTGCAATCAGATCAAACCGTTCATTTAAAGCAACCGCTGCATTTTTATTGGCAAGTTCCACTAGTTTTTTCTTTTCGCCTTTTTTTGGCTGTAACACTTTGGTATCTAATAGAGCTTCCACGCTTAATTGGTCGATCGTATCAGGGATCAAGACTTCCTTGGGGATGAAATGTTCATTTTCTTGATAGAATTGGCCGATATACGTTAAAAAGTCTTCTTCCGCTTCATTGTAAAAAGGAAAGATAGAAACGTCACGTTCGATCAATTTTCCTTGTCTCACAAAAAATACTTGGACACACATCCACCCTTTATCGATGGCATAACCAAATACATCTCGATCAACTAGATCGGTGTTCGTCATTTTCTGTCTTGTCATGATCGTTTCGATTGCTCGGATCTGATCGCGGTATTCTGCAGCTTTTTCAAATTCCATATTTTCAGCAGCCTGCACCATTTTTTGGTGGATCTCTGACTCAACTTTTTCATGACCGCCGTTTAGAAACCCTTTTACTTCATCGACGATTTTCGTGTATACCTTAGGATCGACATCAAAGTAATACGGACATAAACATTGGCCTAAATGATAATACAAACAAGGTTCTTTTGTTTGACTTGGCTTACATTTGCGTAAAGGAAACAGTCGATCAAGAATTTTCTTTGTTTCATTCGCAGCCCCTACATCGGGATAAGGTCCAAAATAAAAAGCTTTATCCTTCAATACTTTACGTGTGATCACTAAACGTGGGTATTTTTCATTGGTGATTTTTAAAAAAGGATACGTCTTGTCATCCTTTAGCATGATATTATATTTAGGATCGTTCTTCTTGATCAAGTTGATTTCTAAAAGCAAGGCTTCGATATTTGATTCAGTCACGATATATTCAAAGTCTACGATCTCACTAACTAATCGTTCTGTTTTGGTATTGTGGCTACCTGTAAAATAAGAACGGACACGATTCTTTAGGATTTTTGCTTTTCCCACATAAATGATCGTTCCATTTTTATCTTTCATCAAATAGCAGCCTGGTTGATCAGGAAGTAAAGCTAATTTGTTTTTGATACGTTCATTCATTGTATACTTCCTTTCAGATTTCATTGTGTTCATTATAACATGATTGATAAATTCGTTGTTTCACTGTCATTTATTTTGAAAATAAATTAAATTTTACAAGTATCTTCTGCATTATGATACTGCGCAAAAAGAGGAGGGCGAGACAAAAGTAAACATCACTTTTTGTCTCACCCTCTGCATTCGAATGAACGATCTCTTTTTAATCCTTGTAACTAGTTTTCACGACCTTATAAGTAAGGTTGTTTATTTTATAGATATTGACTGATCATTTGACGTAATTGTTCTTTCGTATGAACACCAATCGCTTTTTCAACTACTTGTCCATCTTTTTTCAACAATAACGTTGGAATACTCATGATCCCAAACTCTTGTGGTGTTTGCGGATTTTCATCTACATCCATTTTTACGATCCTGAATTCATCTTCATCGTATTCTTCTGCTAATTGGTCCAAAATTGGTGCTTGCATGCGACAAGGTCCACACCAAGTTGCCCAAAAGTCAACCAATACTAAGCCTTTGTCTGTTTCTTCGTTAAATGTCGTATCTGTAACTACTTGTGACATATAAAAGACCTCCATTTTTTAGTCTGATGGTATTATAGCATTTTTCTTTTCCAGAAACGAGCATTCTGCTTACATTAAGTAAGTTTTATTTAAACTTAACGATCGTTGCTCCATTCCCACCTTGATTAGCGGGCGCAAATTCATAGCTTTTTACACTTCGATGATTTTTTAGATAGTCCGTGATCCCTTTGCGTAGTGCTCCTGTTCCTTTACCATGGACAATAGTGACTTGAGGATACCCAGCCAAGATTGCTGCATCAAGATATTGATCCACTTCAGTCAGTGCTTCTTCATAACGTTTTCCCCGAAGATCTAGTTGATTCGCCACATGACTGGCAGATTCTGATCTTACTGTATGCACCACTCTTTGTGTTGGTTCTTTTTGCGGAGCTACTGGCATCAATTCACTTTCAGAAACATTCATCTTCAAGATACCGATCTCCACTTGCCATTGATCCCCGTTTTTACGTAACAAGGTTCCTCGCTGACCATAAGTCGTTACAAGAACTTCATCCCCAGGTTTGAGCGTCTTTTGTTCCTTCGCTTTTTTCAATACTTTATTTTTCTTCAATTGTTCTTCTTGGTGTAAGTTTGCTAATTGTGTTTTCGCATCAATCAATTGATGCTCTTTCACATTTCCTTGTCCGATCTGTTGTTGCATTTTTCGGATATCTGCGATGATGTGATCGGCTTTTTCTTCTGCTTCCGCCACCAGATCATTTGCTTTCTTTTTCGCTTTTTCTAGTTCTTTTTCCCGTTCTTCAAAGAAATAACTATACGCATCTTTTAGATTTTCATACAAACTCTGCGCCTCATCAACATAATGACGCATTTCCAAGTATTCTGTTTCAGCCATTTTACGACGACTTTCTAAATCAGAAATCATTTCATTCAAATCTTGGCTTTCATCATTCATCAATTGTTTTGCTTCATTGATCACATCTTGATCTAGTCCTAACCGACTCGAGATCTCAAATGCGTTGCTTCGACCTGGAACACCGATCAGTAAACGATATGTTGGGCTCAATGTATCCACATCAAACTCCATACTTGCATTGATCGTATTGGCACGATTATAACCATACACTTTCAACTCTGGATAATGAGTCGTTGCCATGACATACGCTGATTTTTTCCCTAGATCATCTAGGATAGCGATAGCTAATGCTGCTCCTTCTTGCGGGTCTGTTCCGGCACCTAACTCATCAAATAAAACTAAACTTTTTTCGTTTACTTTCGCTAAGATATCCACTGTATTGGTCATATGAGAAGAAAAAGTCGATAAACTTTGTTCGATCGACTGCTCATCTCCGATATCGGCAAATACTTCTTCAAAAATTCCGATCTGGCTATCTTCACCTACAGGGATCGGCAGTCCAGCCTGCCCCATCAATTGAAGTAAGCCAAGCGTTTTTAACGTGATGGTTTTCCCACCTGTATTTGGACCAGTGATGACGATTGCTTGATAATTCTCACCGATCGTAATGTCATTAGCCACAACTTTCTCTTGGTCGATCAATGGATGCCGTGCTTGTTTGAGCACAACATGATTCTCTTCGCTGATTGTCGGAACAATTGCTTTTAATTCTTTCCCAAAACGAGCTTTGGCATTCATTATATCCATTTTTCCAATAACATATGCGTTATGGATGATCTCATGACGATGAGGAACAAGCTCTGCTGACAATTCACTTAATATTCGTTGGACCTCATTACGTTCGGCAATCTGGTACTGTCTTAACCGGTTGTTCAAGTCAACGATTTGTTTTGGCTCAACAAATAAAGTTTGACCAGAAGCACTTTGGTCATGGACTACGCCACCAAACACACCACGATATTCTTGTTTTACTGGAATAACATAGCGATCATTTCGCATCGTGATGATTGCATCACTCAAATATTTCGCGTTTTTCCCTCGAACGATGCCATCTAATTGCTCTCTAACCGTTTGTTCGCTGCGACGAATGTTTTGACGGATACTTTTTAGTTCTGGTGAAGCATCATCTGTCACTCTGCCATCTTCATCGATTGCTTCTTTTAGTCGACGGCTTAAAACCGGGATCGTAACCAGCTGGTCAGCCCAAAAATACAAACGATAGAAGTCGATTTCGCTGTCAGCTAGATCATCAATGAATCGTTTCAATTCACTAGTTGTTGATAACACACGAGAAACTTCCGCTAATTCAACCCCATTCAAATCTGCACCGATTTCGATCCGTTTCATATGTGGTCGGATATTTTCCAATTTTGGTATCGGGATGCCTCCACGTAAACGTTGGACTTTCAATCCATCCTCTGTTTCAGCCAACCACTCCGTGATGTGTTCTTTCTGATTAACGGGAACTAATTTCACTAGTTCTTCTTGCCCTTGAGCTGTCACTAAATATTGACGGACAAGTTGTTTTACTTTTTCAAATTCTAATGTTTCAAGGATTCGGTTATTCACTTTATCACCTTATCTTTCACTAAAAAAAGTTGTAACTCTTCGCATCAGCTCTTTCGCTTCTGCCGTCCTGTCACAACCTCTTTTCAATCGTTTTGTTTCATCAATCCTATTGATTGATGATATTCGTTACCCATAGATCATGGATTTTGTCACTCAATAGCGGTGTCTTCTCAACAATAAAGCGTGCAAGACTATTTCCACTAAATTGATTTTGGATAAAATCTACTGGAACAAGAGTCAATAAGCTCAAAAGCAAGAAAATCGTCACATAAGCAACCACAACAGACAGAATACCGCCTGCTAGCCAGTCTACTTGCCTCAAAACAGGGACATAGGTCAAACTGTGAGCAAAAATCCCGATGAAGCGAGTGATCAACGCACCTGCCAATAGAATCAGCAAGAAGGCCACCCCTGCATAAAAAGCCTCATCTAATCTAAAAGAGATCGCTTGATCAAAAAAGACCATTTTAGATGTAGAAGTCACTGCTGGATAAGGAATATATAACTCTAAATGATCCGCTAACTGTTTGTAAAAATGCTGGGCCGCAAAAAACGATAGTACATAGCCTATCGTATAAACCACTTGCATAGCAAAACCTCGCCTGGCCCCTGAAAAAAACGCAATCAGCAAAATAAATAAAATCAATAAACTTAACATGCCACGTTCCTTTCTCCTCGTTAATTTGAAGATTTTTGTTTGATTTGGCCTTTTCTTTTTTCATTCAAGATTTGTTGTGCTTCCATATGATTTTTGATTTCACGGTCAGGTTGTCCGTTTTCTTTCAAAACTTCTCGAGCTTCATTTTCAATTGCTTCGATCCGTTTGATCCGGTTCTCCATTTCGGTAAATTTAATCATTTTTTTCTTTAAGTTTGCCACTTCTTTTTCAAGTTCTAAATTTTTTTCTTGTTTTTTCAATTGATCCGAGAGCGCATTGACAGCCATCAAAATAGCTGCTTGTTCGTTATCGATTTGAGGTGACAATTCCTTCAACTCTGCTAATTGTTCATTGATCAAATTTGTCACGATATCCATGTGATGTTTCGTTTCACGTCCAATGATCGTGTAAGTTTGGTCGGCAATCACTGCTTTATAGCGTGTTTTTTCGTGCGCCATCCGAATCATTTCCCCCTATTGATAAAATTATTATCTAGTGTACCATGAAGTTAATGATTTAACAGCTGTACACACATTTCTTTAATTTACTTTATCATTATATGATAAACTAAAAAAAAATGCTATGTCTCCTACTATTCTTATGTTTAGAATGTATGGAGAGCAAACTATTTTGGACAATGTCAATAAATTGGAGGCACCATGAGTAACGTAATCATAAAAACAACTACTAAACAGATCGAAAAAATGAAACAAACTTATTCAACTTTTTTATTACCAAAAAAAGTTCCTTATACATCTTTTGTAGCAAAAAAAAACGGCACTACGATCACTGCTTATACTTCTGGAAAAGTCATGTTTCAAGGCACAAATGCAGAAAAAGAAGCTGGTCGTTGGGGTGAAGCCCAATCAGCAGCCAAAAAAAATAGCAAAAGTACTGATTTGCCATCTGATCTTCCTCATTTATCCGTCCTAGGAAGTGATGAAGTCGGCAATGGGAGTTACTTTGGCCCGCTGACAGTCTGTGCCGCATATGTCGACAAAACAAAACTTGATTTATTGAAAAAATTAGGTGTGCGCGATTCAAAAGAAATGAAAGATCCACAGATCGTTCAATTAGCGAAGATACTAAAAGAAACGATACCCTATCAGCTACTTGTTTTATCTCCGAAGAAATACAATGAGATCCAGCCAAAGTATAATGCAGTTCGGATGAAGGTCGCTTTGCACAATCAAGCAATCCATTTGTTGTTGCAAAAAATAGCACCCACTAAACCTGATGCTGTTTTGATCGATCAGTTCACGCCAGAAGCAAACTTTAAAAAATATGTACAGTCAGAAAAAAATCAAATCCAAGAAAAACTTTATTTCGTTACTAAAGGGGAACAATACCATCTAGCTGTAGCAGCTGCCTCTATCATCAGTCGCGCGAGTTTTTTAGAAGAACTCGATAAAGCATCTGCAGAACTAGGTTTTACACTGCCTTCTGGTGCTGGCACAAAATCTGATCACGTAGCCGCTAAGATTTTACAAAAAGGCGGGGTACCTTTACTGGAAAATTATGCCAAACTTCACTTTGCCAATACAGAAAAAGCCAAAAGATTGATGGGCTGATCTTCACAAATCAAAGAGGTCGAAACAAAAGCCGTTTAGCTTTGAGAAATTATAAAAAAAGGCGGGGACAGAAATGTTCAACTCCGAGAAATAAGAAGGAATCAACGAAAATTGCTTGTCAAATTTTTGTGGATTTCGGCTTATTTCCGAGGGTGTTGCTTCTGCTTCCACCGTTTATTCGTTTTTAAAGAATGGGACAAAAGTATTTCTTACTTTTGTCCCACGTTTTTTTCTTTTTTTAAATATAGCATACGAAGCTGCTCAACCTTGAAGTTCAAAATAATCGCGTAACGCTTCAGTTAAGCTTTCTGCTAGTTGTTGTTGATAGGAAGAAGTCGTCATTTCTGCTAGATCAGCATCATTATTCATGTACCCCATCTCTACTAAGAGCGCAGGTTGAAGATTTTCCCGTAAGACCTGATAATTGCCTGTTGCAATGCCTCTTGAGGCAAGTGGCAAATCGTCAAATGAATCCGAAACTGTCTGGGCTAATTTTTCGTTCTCTTGATAATAGTAGTACGTCGTGATTCCTGTTGCCTCATTGGCATACTCTGTAGAATCGGCATGCAGACTAATAAAAATATCCGCTTTTTTTGTTTCACTATACGTACAGATATCTCCTATCTGTACAAATGTATCACTAGTTCGGGTAAGATAAACCGTAGCACCTGCTGCTTCAAGTTCTTTCTTTACTTTCTTAGCTGTACTCAAAGTAATCGTTTTTTCTTCTATTTCTTCGTTGGTACTCAACGCCCCCGTATCACTTCCTCCGTGACCTGGATCGATTACGATCACCGCATCAGATAATTCTGTTGGGGTCTCCTGCACTGTTTTTTCCACTATGCTCCCATTTGTCAAAGCTAGATATCCCGTCGTTCCGTCATTGGTGGTTACTTGATACGCATCATCTTTTTGGGTGAGATAAGTAGTAAGCTCCCCACCATTGACTACTGTTAATGGGGTTGTCAACGCAGCGTCTGCATATAGCGTGCTATCTTCTTTTCCAATTTTTACCATTGTTTTTGTTTCTGTCGAACTCGTTGTTGCAGCTTGCGTGACCTTTTCTTGACTAGTACTTGTTTCTTCTGCAGCTGTTTGTTTATCAAAAAAGTTGGATTCATTGCTCGCTATCACACCTAGTAACCCAATAAAAAGAATCAGAATCACTTTCTTCATGTTCTTTCACCTCGTGAAGCAAACAATACGATGTTAAGCTTAAAGACAACTTAAATTGAACTTTTAGTCAAAAAAGACACACATATGAAGGGAATGTTTCGTCCCTTCATCGTGTGCCTCACGGTAATCCGCTGGTTGCTGTTAAATTTTTTGTTCAACGCAACTATTCACTGATCACACCGTGTAAATATAAGTCGATCAACTGTTCCACAGTCATGGACTTTTCAACAGAGTTGCCTGCTTGTGTGATATATGGCGAGAGGATCAAAAAGAAATGTCTGGCTGCAATTTCTTGTGTGACATTTTCTCGAAGTGCTTCTCGGTTCTTTGAAAAAATGACTTCAAAAGGTTCACGATAATTTTGCTTCCATAACGCAAAAAGATGGTTTCTCGTTTCGCTTGAAATGTTTTGTTTCAAATCATGGAGCATCATGAATAGATCGACCAAATGACTGTCAATCAAATACCTCGCCATCGCTGTCAATGTTTGCTGAAAGGTCACATCGCTTGTTTCTGAGATTTTTCTTAAATCTTGACCGACTGTCGTCAGATGTTCTTCAAGAACTGCTTTGTATAATTTTTCTTTATCACTAAAATAATGGTACAAGTTCGGTTGAGTGATTCCAGCTCTCTGGGCTATCTCCCTAGTTGAAGTACCCAGATATCCCTTTGACATAAACAAGCGATTGGCTTCCTTCAAAATCTTTTCTTGCGTATCTTTATTGTAGCGATGAACCATATGCACACCCTCTTTTCAGGCTTAGTCTGTTTTTTCTTTAAAAACACCATCTTCCATCATAAAGACTTTATCACATTTGTCAATAAGTCTTGTATCATGTGTGACCATAATGATCGCTTTATTCTTTTCTTTTGACTCTTTCGCGAGTATATCGACTACTTCTCTCGCTTTTTCAGAATCTAAGCTAGCTGTAGGTTCATCCGCCAAAATGATTGAAGGATCGTTATACAAAGCCCTTGCAATCGCTACTCTTTGTCGTTCGCCACCCGACAGTTCTTCTGGGTATTTATTGACCAAACTGTCGACCCCTAGCTGTTCAAACAATTCGTTAGCTTTCTCTTGTCGTTTCTCATGTTTCACCTTATCCACCAAAATCAGCTGTTTTTTCACCGTTAGAAACGGAACCAAGTTTGAAGCTTGTAAAATGAAACCAATCTCTTTAAAACGAAGTTTCACCCGTTTACTTTCAGGTTGATTACTGAACTCTTCCCCATTGATCAGTACAGAGCCTTTACTAGGCGTCTGTAATCCACCAGCCATGGTTAAAAATGTACTCTTTCCTGATCCAGAAGGTCCAATGATTGCGACGAATTCGCCTTTTTCAATACGCACATTCGTTTTTTTCAGTGCGTGGACGATCTGATCGCCATCTTGAAAACTCTTTTCCACTTCTTTAAATTCAATTGCTGCCATTTTTATTTTCCTCCTATCCAATCGCCTTTAGTGGATCGATTTTTACGATCGTCCGAACTGAGAATAGCGCGCCTAAAACAGCGACTACTAACATCAAGACACTGATCACTCCAAAGAAAAGCCAATTACTTTGGAAAGGTACGGTATCTGGTAACACCAAGGAAGTTCCTACTGTTCCCAACAATCCCAGAGCAACACCAAAAACTGAAAGTAAAAATGTTTGCGCTACTACCGAACGTGCAATAAAACCACCGGTAATCCCTTGCGCTTTTAGTACACCAAAAATATTGATTTTTTGCATCGTTAGTACATAAATAAAAATACCAATCACGATTGCTGCAATCACGATCAAAAAGCCGATCATAAAGCCAAAAGTCAATACTTGTGCATTGTATCCAGGCAATTCATTGATGAATTTTGCAATACTGATTTTTTCGAGATCATCAGGCATTTTATCGACACTGCCCCTAACCACTACAGCGTTGATTCGCGCATTTTCACTAGTATCTGTTTTTTCAAAACGAATCTCTTGATACGCATCAAGGGTCGTATATAGGACTGGTGAAACATTGAATTTGGCATTTTCTGTAAAACCTGTCAGCTTAAATGTCTTATCACTTCCAGAAAGTTTGACCGTATCACCAATCTTCAGTCCATATTCTTCCTTCAAACTGATATCCCCAACTGCTTCATCGTTTCCAGAAAATTCTTTTCCTTCCACAAGCTTCGGCATTAAGAATTGACTTGGATCGATACCAAAAAAACTCACATTGATCTTACCCGCATCTTTATTGTCCTTGCTAGTTACTACTCCAGGTGTTTGTGCTAAGTACGCAACTTCTCCACCTTTCACTTCTTCGGCTGTCTTTTTCGTGATCATCGACATCCCAAGATTTGTGTTAGAATCTTTGGATAAAACGATATAATCGGCTTCCCATTTATCCACTGCCGTACGATTATCTTGTGCCAACCCATAAGCTAATCCTGTTAAAAAAAAGACAAGGTAAGCAATCAAAAACATGACTCCAGCTACTAAAGCATAGCGTAATTTTGAATGAACAATTTCATTTAATGCTAAAAACATCTAATTCCCCCTTAAAAAATGATCTATCGATAAATTTATTTTATCACTTGATAAATTTTTAATGGAATATTATGCTCATGAAAAAAAAACATACTAAGATTAGAGGGTAAATTCATCGACGGATGAAATTACCCTCTAACGCTCTTTTAAGCGTATAGTTGGTTGTGAAAGAAAGACCGACCACACTTTCTTGGACTACGAGTCCCAAACAAAAAATGGTCTTCTTCACTGTCATTTTAAAACCTGGTTTAAGTATGTTGGGGCTTCGAGCCCGTGTAAAGGAAATTAGGAACGAAATGAAGCAGTGAAGAATCTTTCAACACTTCTTAGGAGATGAAAATTATGTATGTACTTGCTTTAGATGTCTCAATGGGAAAAAGTTATGTCGTTATTTATCATGAAAATACTTATCTTTTTGAACAAGAAATTCTTCACGATAAAACACATTTCAATGCACTTCTTCAAGAAATTTATGCTCTTCCAGAACGACCACAAATCGTTTTTGAAGCAACGGGGGTTTATTCAAGAGTCATTGAAACTTTTTGTCAAAAGAATCATTTCGCCTATTGTTTATTAAACCCTTTAGAAGCGAAAAGACAACTGAATATTGACTTACGTTCAGTCAAAACGGATAAACGAGATGCCCATCGACTGGCACAAACACACGGTCAATTTTTGCGGAAACAAAAACAATCTCAAACAGAAGTCTATAAACAAACACGCGATTTTGCACGCTTTTATCAACAAATTGAAAGGGACATTAAACGCACGAGAATGAACCTGCATACCGCTTTACAATTGACTTTCCCAGAATTGGAAACACTTTTCACGAACAGGTTATCAAAACTCGCCTTGAATCTTGTCGAACTTTTCCCCCACCCTGATTACTTGGCACACTTAAGCCAAACTAAGGTAAAAAATGTGTTAAAGAAAAATACGGATAAAAAAATCTCCGATCAAAAAGCCTTGGCTAAAGCACAAACCTTACTTTCACTTGCGCAAAATTCTTATCCAGCTGAATCTGGACAAAGTATTTCTGTTCAAAAAGTCGTGTATTATGCCC
Organism: Enterococcus durans; assembly: GCF_002277935.1. Lineage (NCBI taxonomy): Bacteria > Bacillati > Bacillota > Bacilli > Lactobacillales > Enterococcaceae > Enterococcus > Enterococcus durans. Next base: position 305,898 of record NZ_CP022930.1, read on the forward strand.
AACAATTGAAACAATTGCTTGTAACAAAAGAACAACTCGCCAAACAGCTAGTTGACATTGCGAAACAAACAATAGAATTTGATTTCTATCAAAGTATCCCTGGAATTGGTGAACTTTCTGCAGGACTCATTATTGGTGAATTAGGGGATATTCGGCGTTTTTCTTCTCATAAGCAATTGAATGCTTTCGTCGGTGTTGATACCAGAAGATATCAATCTGGAAAATATATAGCCAAAGAACACATGAATAAACATGGGAATCCGAAGGCCCGAAAAAATTTGTATTTTATTATGATGAACATGATTCGACAACAAGCGGCGGGGCCCAATCATCTTGTGGACTATTACTATAAACTAAAAACGCAACCTTCGCCCAAAAAGCATAAGGTTGCGCTCGTCGCCTGCATCAACAAGCTCTTGAAATGTCTCCATTCGATGGTACGACATTCAAGTCCGTATGATTACTCATACACGGCCTCTAACGACCAATAAGGAATATATCCTTACCTAGAATTATAGCATACCTAATAAAAAAATTTCTAATTTATTAGGCTTATTTCGTATACTTTTTTCTTGATAAAAACCAATAGAAAAAAGTACTTGACTAAACGTAGGAAGAAGAATGTGGGACAAATCTAAAAATCAGGGTTGCTATAGACTCTCGAATAAACGGTGGGAGCAGAAGCAACTCCTTCGGAAATAAGCCGAAATTCACAAAAATTTGACAAGCAATTTTCGTTCATTTCTTCTTATTTCTCGGAGTTAAACACTTCTGTCCCAGCCTCTCTCAAATAACCGGCGTCCAAAAGTCATTTTTTTCGAAATTCCAAAAAAACGACCAATACAAAAAGCGTATTGCTCGTTTTTCTCTCCAATTTCTCAAGTCGAAACGACTTTTGTCTCGACCTCTCTTTTCATGTACGACTATTGGCCATAATATGCTGTTTTTCCATGTTTTCGATAATAGTGTTTATCTAATAAATATTGAGGCGTTCGAACAGTATTGCCATTCAGTTCTTCTGTTGCTTTTGCTAGCTGACAAATTTCATCCAATACAATCATATTTTCGACTGCTTTTTCTGGCGTAGCTCCAAAGGTAAACGGTCCATGACTAAAAACGAGGATACCTGGGATAGCTTGAGGACAGATTTCTTTCTCTTTGAAACATTCAATAATTACTTTCCCAGTATTTTCTTCATATTCTGTTTGTACTTCTGCTTCTAGCAATTGACGAGTACAAGGAATATCGCCGTAAAAAGTATCTGCATGGGTCGTTCCATATACTGGCACTTCTCGTCCTGATTGAGCCCAAGCCACTGCGTGAGACGAATGTGTATGAACGATTGCTGAAATATCCTTGAACTGTTGGTATAACATGAGATGTGTGAGTAGATCAGAGGATGGCTTCAATGAAGGTTTCTCAATCGTTTTTCCTTGCAAATCGCACACGACCATATCTTCCGGTTTTAATTCGTCATAAGGCACCCCGCTTGGTTTAATTACAACGATTTTTAATTTACGATCAATCTCACTGACATTCCCCCACGTCAGTTTTACCAAGCCTTCTTCAGGAAGTCGCCGATTTGCTTGGTAAACTCTGTCTTTTATCTCTGCGATCTTTGTTTCATTCCACATGATATCCCGCCTCATTCAATTTTGGATAAAGATAATCTTTCGCTTCTTGTATTTCATTTTCATATCCAGCGTTTTCCCCACTCCACATTTCTATGAGAAATGCACCTTCATATCCCGAACGTTTAAGTACTTTTAATAAACCTAAAAAATCAACGCATCCTTTTCCGAATGGGACGTTTCGAAATTTACCTGTTGATTCTGTTGTGACGGGATAAGTATCTTTTAAGTGAATAGCCACAAGATGTTCCTTCCCTTTTTCCAATTCCATTGCCGGATCATTTTCTGACCAAGCAGACAAATTGCCTAAATCGGGATAGAGCTGTAAGAAAGGAGACGGGATTTGATTTTTTATTGTCATAAACTTCGTGACAGAATTTATAAAAGGATCATCCATGATTTCAATAGCTAAGATGATCCCATAACGAGATGCTTCTTGCACACTTTCAGTTAAGCATTCGATAAATCGTTCTCTAGATAATACAGATTTTTGTTCATAGTATACATCATAGCCCGCAAGCTGGATTATCTTTATGTTCAATCTATGGGCTAATCGAATAGCCTTTTTCATGATATTTTTAGCTTTTTTTCGCTTTTTTTCGTCGTCCGAACCAAATGGAAATCTGCGATGTGCACTAAGACAAAGTGAATGGAGCCAAATTTCCGAAGCGAACAGCTTACTTTGTATCATTTTAATTTCTTCCTCAGACCAATCAAGTCGTGCCAACCGTTCGTCACTCTCATCAATTGATAATTCCATAAAATCAAAGCCAAGTTTTTTTACTAAAGCGAAACGCTCCGCCCAAGAAATATCTTTCGGTAACGCCTTCTCATAGATTCCTATAACAGCCATCACTTCACCCCCAAATACGAGCAATCTCAGTCTTAAATCGCTCTGCGGCTAAAAGTGGTTCTTTGGACGCAGTGATTCCTCGACCAACGATAAAACTGTAAATAGGCAGGTCTTTGAATAATGGTAATATCTCTGGAGATAGTCCACCTGTCACAGAAACTTTGAAACCTAATTCAACTAGTTGTTCCACTTTTTCTAAGTCTTTTTCGCCCCATGATTCACCTGCAAGCAATGAATCTCTGCTTTGATGATAAATAGCCTGTTCAATTCCAAGTTTGTGCCATTTTTCCGCTTGTTCAAATGTCCAATCTCCGTAAAGTTCTATTTGTATTTGCTTCACCTGTGTTTGAGCTGCTTCCATGGTTGCTAAAGAAGCACAACAAATCACGGTCATCACATCTGCTCCAGCGTCCACTACATTTCTTGCTACAGTTCTACCCGCATCTGCACATTTCGTATCCGCAACAATTTGCTTATCAGGAAATAACTCGCGAATACAACGAATTGCTTTTTTTCCTTCTTGAAGACACAAAATCGTTCCAACTTCAATGGTATCCACTATTTTACCAACTTGTTCAATGTCTTCTAGTGCTTCCGCTAATGAATTATGATCCAAAGCAATTTGCAAGTTTGGTTGCATCATTCTCCCTCCTCTTTCTTGTATTTTTTGTATAAATTTGATGTTGAAAATTTTTCCTTGATCTCTTTTGCTGACATTACATTTTTGATTCCTATAACAAGGACTCCTCTTTTTTCTGCTTGTTTAAACATCGCTAAAAAATTTTGAGGTGTAAAAACTACATCATATTGACTAGCTGAACTTTTTCCTTCTGAAAGCGCACAATGATGGATTTTGATGATAGGAATTTTCAATTCTTCCATTGCTTTTTCTATACTACGCATCATCATTAGACTCGTCCCTGATCCATTTGCACAAGATACTAAAATTCTCATGTTTAGGTCCTCCAAAATCACTTATTTTTTTGTCGATTTTCTTTGTACTGCTCATAATCAGCAACGATCATGAAATATCCTTCTGGATCTTTTCGGTATTGTAGTTGAGGAATGATCAATAAACCAACGGCAACTAGTACTACACCAATATAACCAGCAAATTTCATGATTACTGTAATGAACGGCCACGCGGTTGCCCAATCAAACATACCGATATACCCTCCGAATTTTGACAGCCCAATCCATGTAGCAAATAACGCTGACCCTCCAACCTGGATCATTCCAGACAAAAAAGGAAAAATACAAGCAGCTTTAAACCCACCTCTGTTGTTGGCAAAAACAGCAATGACCGCATTATCAAAAAATAAGGGAATAAAACCCGCAATCACAATCGTTGGCGAGCGCAGTAAAATCAGTAAGCCAATCATCAAAAATTGACCTAATGCACCAAATAAAAATCCAACTGTCACTGCATTTGGAGAACCAAATCCAAAAGTCGCTGCAACATCGATTCCAGGAACTGCTCCTGGAAGAATAGTGTTGGAGATTCCTTGAAAAGATTGTGTCAGTTCATCAACAAATGTTCGGACACCTAACTGCAAAATCGCAAGATATACAGCAAAATTTAAAGAAGTAGTGAGAATATAGAAAAGAAAACTTTGGCCTTCAATCATGAACTCGGATTGAATTAAATAATCTTTTCCTAAAACCAGTAAAATGATACCGAAAAAGAAAAGCATAAGTAGAGAAGTTGCTACCATATTCTCATTGAAAATAGACAAAAATCCAGGCAGCTCGATATCTTCTAATTTTCTATCTACTTTATTTAATCCTTTCTTTTTCTGATCCTTTTTCATCCATTCCGATAGTTTTGCAAAAAGGTAGATACCGAACATTTGTTGATGGGCTACCGCAAAACCAGCACCTTCTGTTAATTCTTGTGTGATACCGACTGTCAAATTTGATGTAACAGCCCAGTAACAACCTAAGATGATTCCCATAAAGACTAACACTTCTATTCTTCCTAGATTAGGAAAGCAAAATAACAAAATCCAAAAGGCTGTTGCTGCTTGTTGAATCTGAACATTTCCTGTAGTGAATACCGCACGTAGTTTTGTATATTTTTGAAATCTTACTAGTGTGATATTCAAGATAAAAGCAATCAAAAGTAAAATCATCACATCTCCAAAGGTACGTCCAAATGTCTCCTCTAATCCGACATCCACTGCATTCTGTCCAAAGTAAGGGTCCGTTACCATTGCATCTAGATTGAATCGATCCTTCAAACCTACTAAGATAGGGCGAAAATTATTTACTAAGCCAGCTGAACCAACAGTAAGAATAAAGTAGCCCACAGTTGCTTTCAAAAAACCTGCCAGACATTCATAGAATGGGCGCCGCAATAATAAATAACCTAATAAAACAATGAATCCGATCAAATAAGCCGGTTGCGTTAAAATATTTGTGACGAAATATGTCCAAATATGTAATAAAAATTTTCCCATCTTTCTCCTCCTAACTTTCGTAGCGACGCATCACTTTTAAGTAATCTTCTATTGATTCGGTTGCCATTAAGCTATCGATTACTCTTTCTTTCATCAATAATTCAGATAATCTTTGGATGTTTTTCAGATGTGCTGTAGAATCTTTTGCTGCTAATGTAAAAAAGAGTTGTGCTTTTTTCTCTGGATCGCCAAAATTGACAGGAGACTTTAATTTTGTAAATGAGACAGCTGTTCCTAACACCTCATCGCTTTGCGAAGAGGCATGGGGCATCGCAACATTTGGTGCAACAATGATGTATGGTCCAAACATCTTTATACATTTGATGATCTCTTCTACATACGTTGCTTTGATGATCTTTTTCTCTATTAGCAGCTGACAACTCTCACGTATACCTTCTTGCCAATCCGTGACTTCTTTTTCTGAATAATACACCAACCCTTCTGACCAAAAATATCTCAGCATCTCCTTCTCCTCCTGTTCTATAAAAATGATGGAAATGGTGTATCATTTTCAGTTGTAAAAACATCATGAAACCCTCGATTAAAATTAAATTCTAGCTTTTCAAAATCTTGTGGATACGTAAACTTTCCACCAACTTGCCAAATAAAGGGGTGAAATTGATAGGCCAGACGCTCTTTTTTAGATTGCCATAAAAGGGTGATCTCTTTCGGATCAGCCATGAAATTTGACCAAATATCATAATGAACTGGAATCACTACTTTTGTCTTCAAAGCTTCTGCCATCCGTAATATATCGGCTGAAGTCATTTTATCTGTGATTCCTCGTGGGTTTTCCCCATATGCACCTAAGCAAACATCAACAGTATATTCATTTCCGTGTTTTGCAAAATAATTAGAGTAATGAGAATCTCCTGCATGATAGATATTTCCTCCAGTAGTTTCAAATAGATAATTCACCGCTATATCGTCCATCGCCTGTGGCACCTTTCCTTTGAAGGAATAATCAGTCTTATCACAAGTAATCAGGGCCGTCCGATCGAAAGCTTCCAAAGCGATCACTTTCGTTTTACCGAGGGTTATTTCGTCACCTGGCTTGACGATTGTCGTCTTTTCTTTCGGTATCCCCCAGTCAAGCCACGTTTCAACTACCTTTTTAGGTCCAATAAAGCGTGCTTGCGGACAATTTTGATGGACAGCTGCAGCAGTATTTATATCTAAATGGTCAGAATGGATATGGGTCACAACTAATGCATCGATGTTTTTCATTTCAAAAGGGTCAATCACAAAAGGTTGAGTACGTAAATTAGGCTGCATCTCTTGGACCCCACTCATTCGCATCATTTGATGTCCTTTTTTCATCAATCCTTTCCCATGTGTTTTTTTCCCAGTGCCACACCATAAGTCACATAATATATTTGTTTTTTCAGCTGTTTTTATCCAAAGTCCTGTACAACCTAACCACCATATAGATACACTTCCTTCCTCCACTTCTTCTCTCGCAATCTCCTCATTTAAATACGTACCCCATTCTGGAAAAGTCGATAAAATCCAATTTTCCTTTGTGATATCTGCTATATTCATATTTTTCTATTCCTCCTTGAAATGTGAGTATCAACACCTAAATAATAAAGCGCTAACAAACTCATTTAAATAGTTTTAAATGATTGTGAGAGTGTAAAATATTTTGTGTAAATAGAAAAAAGGAAGTCCCTTCTGTAGAATAGAGTTACCACAACACATTCACAGAAAAGAGGACTTCCATATGAACGATTTTACTACAGAAATTCTAAAGACTCTAGCGAACAAAGGCGATTTGAATGAATTATTCCGTGTCCATTTGGAAAAAGCTGTCAATACGCTTCTCAAAACGGAGTTAACGGCTTTCCTCGATTACGAAAAGTACGATCGCATTGGTTTTAACACGGGTAATTCTCGTAACGGCTCCTATGACCGTACGGTCAAGACCGAGTACGGGGAACTTCATCTCCAGATTCCGCGCGACCGCAACGGCGAGTTCAAGCAACAGACTGTTCCTGCTTATAGACGGACGAATGATACCTTAGAGGAGACCGTCATTCACCTCTTCCGAAAAGGTATTACCATGTCGGAAATCGCAGACTTGATTGAGAAAATGTATGGGCATCACTACACGCCCCAAACCATGTCCAACATGACTAAAGTGCTGACTGAAGAAGTAAATGCATTTAAAGTTAGAACTCTAAATGATAAGTATGTCGCTATTTTCATGGATGCTACTTATATTCCTTTAAAACGGCAAACCGTCTCCAAAGAAGCAATCTATATTGCCATTGGTATACGAGAAGACGGCACTAAAGAAGTACTAAGTTATGCGATTGCTCCGACTGAATCGACCTACGTTTGGAATGAGTTGTTAGAGGACATTTACTCCAGAGGGGTTCATGATGTCTTACTGTTTATTACCGATGGCTTAAAAGGCATGAAAGATACGATTCACCAGATTTATCCTAAAGCTAAATACCAACATTGCTGTGTTCACGTTTCCCGTAATATTGCTCATAAAGTACGTGTCAAAGATCGAAAAGAAATCTGTGATGATTTTAAGGCTGTTTATCAAGCTAGCTCAAAGGAAGAGGCAAATACCTTTTTAGGGAGTATGATTGAGAAGTGGCAGAAAACTTATCCTAAAGTGACGCAGTCACTGATAAAAAATCAAGATTTATTGACTTTTTATGAGTTTCCGCCTGGTATCCGCCGAAGCATTTACTCAACTAATTTAATCGAATCTTTCAATAAACAAATCAAGAAATACAGCCGCAGAAAAGAGCAGTTTCAAAATGAAGAATCACTAGAGCGTTTCCTAGTATCCATCTTTGATACATACAATCAAAAATTCTTAAATAGAAGCCATAAAGGCTTCCAACAAGTGACGGATACATTAGCTTCAATGTTTACTGAGTAACCCATTATTTTGCAGAAGGACGAGTTATTTACACAAAATTATTGACGCTCCCATGATTGTTTGTACTTTATATGATTGTTTTATTTTTTTATATGATTTTTCTTATATACTCAGTCATATAAGAAGTTAAGCCATTCTTTGAGGAGGTAGTTTTTTGAAAAATTCACTGAAAAGTATTGAGAAAAGACGAAAAGCGATTTTAGATATTTTAGAAGCACGAAAACAGCTGACAACACTTGAGCTTTCGTCTGAATTAAATGTTTCGTTGAGCACAATCCGGAGAGACCTAAATGTCTTAGAGGAAAAAAATGATATCATCAGAAAATACGGTTACTGCCTTTTTAATTACAAGAATAAAACAAACTTTGATGAGTCGGGACCTCTCAGACTCAAACAACAAATTGCTAGATATGCAAGTAGATATGTCAATGATTATGACACGTTGTTCATCAATTCCAGTTCTACTGCTCTAGCTATTTTGAACTATCTCACTGTTAAGCATGTGACAATCGTTACCAATAACTTGAAAGTTGTCGCCACTACTCATCAACCAAACTACAGTTATATCTTGACTGGAGGCGAATTGCGTATACCAAAAGAAGTATTAGTTGGAGATATTGCTACACGAACTTTAATGGATATGAATGCAGATATCTGTGTGATTGGATGTAGTGGTGTCAGCGTAGAAAATGGCGTTACAACTAAAATTTTAAATGAATCAAAAATCAATGAACTGATGATCAATAAAACAAGAAGGAGTAAAATATTAGTTGCTGATCATCGCAAGATCGGCTTGACTTCAAAATTTAAAATTGCTGATGTTTCTTCATTCGACTATTTGATCACCGATCAATTCTGTCCGACAAAAATCGCAAAGGAGATCAGTGAAACAGGTATAAAAGTGATTCGGATAAAAGACTTTCCTGCTATTGAACTTTTCTGATACATGGTAAAAAAGAGTACTCCTATTAAGCACATGAAGAATATACTTGATTAAACAACAAAAGCAGTGAGAGAAATCTGAACTACTGACGTTCAGTCTCTTCACTGCTTTTTTTGATTATCCGCTAAATAAACCGATTCTCTCTCAATTTTGCCTTTTTGATGTCTTCTACCGTTTGCGTACCTGCTAATTGCATGACCATTTCAAGTTCTCTTTTGAAGAAATCAAATACTTGTTTGATTCCTGTACTTCCTCCAAGGGCTAATCCGTATATCGCAGGTCTTCCAATGGCAACTAGATCCGCACCTGAGGCAATTGCTTTAAAGACGTGCTGCCCACGACGAACACCACTATCAAAGACGATTGGTACACGTTTATCCACTGCTTCAGCCACATATTGTAAAGAGTCAAAGGAAGCAGGACCACCATCTAATTGTCTTCCTCCATGGTTCGATACCCAGATACCTTGCGCACCCGAATCAAGTGAACGATAGACATCTTCTTCTGATTGGACACCTTTGACATACACTGGTAGATCTGAATGGGTAGTGATAAACTCGATATCTTTAGGACTCAGTTTTTGTTTAGACGATTTATAAACGGCATCCATCGTTTGTCCTACACCGGATTGATATGCTTGGACGATCGGCATTGGCAAAGGAAAGGTAAATCCGTTTCGTCGATCTGTTTCACGATTACCGCCAACTGTTGCATCCGCTGTCAAGACGATAGCTTTAGCGCCATTGCGTTTGGCCATTTCTAAGATATCTGTATTGATACCATCATCTTTACTCATATAAAATTGGAACCACTGTGGTGCGGTATTTCCGCCCGCTTTCCTGATTTCTTCTAATGTACAGGAAGCATAGGAACTTGCTGTATAGATAGTCCCAAACTCTGCCACTCCTTTTGCAGAAGCTCTTTCCGCCTGTTCGTGAGCCAATCCATGGGCTGCTACTGGCGCCATGATGATCGGTGCCGTTAATGTTTCACCCGAAAAACCGATCGTTGTATCAGGCAATTCTACATCTTTTAAGACATGAGGAATGATCAATCGGTGGTTAAAAGCCTTTTCATTTTCTCGATACGTAAAAAGATCTCCTGCTCCACTGCTGATATACCCATATCCACCGTTAGGAATGACTTGTGTTGCAGCAAGTTCTAAATCTTCTATATTAATAAAATCGATAAGTCCTTCATTCGTTCCAGCATGATAAACTTTTTCCATACTAAAGCCTTCTTTCTAGATAATCAAAAAACATGATTTTATGATAGCGTTTGCATAATCATGGTACCTCGCAAAATTGATACAGGCAAATAATCTGTTTGAAAATAAATGTTCCAACTGAAAAATTGAACAAAATGGATCATATATAAGAAAGAGTAAAAAGTTTTAAATCACAAAATTACGTTTCATTCAATTTCTTCATATAAATAATATTTATCATTACCCTCGCTTTTGACTATAGTATTTATCGGCGCCTATACTTCGCTTGTAATCAAATCTTAGGAGGAAAACATACATGCTTACAGGATTAAACTTATTGAACAATCCATTTTTAAATAAAGGAACTGCTTTTACAAAAGAAGAACGTGCAAAATATGGGATCACAGGAATGTTACCAAGTACTGTCCAAACACTTGAACAACAATCAGTACAAGCTTATGGTCAATATTTGAGCAAACAAACAGATTTAGAAAAACGTATTTTCTTAATGAATCTATTCAACACGAACCGTACATTGTTCTATAAATTGATGGGACAACACCTTGTTGAATTTATGCCAGTTGTTTATGATCCAGTCGTTGCGGACTCAATCGAACAATACAATGAAATTTTCTTAAAACCACAAGATGCAGCTTTCCTTTCAATTGACGAACCTGAATCAATCAAAACAAGCTTAAAAAATGCTGCTGACGGTCGCGATATCCGCTTGATCGTTGTAACAGACGCTGAAGGAATCTTAGGTATGGGTGACTGGGGCGTAAATGGTGTCGACATCGCTATCGGAAAATTAATGGTCTACACTGCTGCTGCAGGTATCAATCCTACACAAGTACTACCTGTTTCAATCGATGCAGGAACCAACAATGAAGAATTATTGAACAATCCTTTGTATCTAGGGAACCGTCATAGCCGTGTCGAAGGCGAAACTTACTACACATTCATCGATCAATTCGTTGAATCTGCAACTGAGCTTTTCCCTGAACTACTTCTACACTGGGAAGACTTTGGTCGTGGAAATGCTGCAACGATTTTGGAAAAATATGAAGATAAAATCACTACCTTCAATGATGATATCCAAGGAACTGGTATCGTTGTTCTTGCCGGCGTTTTAGGTGGTTTGAATATTTCTGGTGAAGCATTGAAAGATCAAACAATCTTAACATTTGGTGCTGGAACAGCCGGTGTTGGTATTGCCAATATCTTGCTAGATGAAATGATCCGCCAAGGTGTTCCAGAAGAAGATGCACGTAAACACTTCTATCAAGTAGACAAACAAGGTCTTTTATTCGAAGACACAGAAGGCTTGACACCAGGACAAATTCCATTTGCTCGCAAACGTTCTGAATTTGCAAATCATGCTGAATTAACAAACTTAGAAGCAGTCGTGAAAGAAATCCATCCAACAATCATGATCGGAACTTCTACACAACCTGGCGCCTTCACTGAAGAAATCGTAAAAGAAATGGCTGCTCACACAGCTCGTCCAATTATTATGCCATTGTCAAATCCAACAAAATTAGCAGAAGCAAAAGCAAAAGATCTAATTGAATGGACAGACGGTAAAGCATTAGTTGGGACAGGTATCCCTGCTGCTGATGTAGAATATAATGGTGTTACTTACCAAATCGGTCAAGCAAATAATGCTTTGATGTACCCTGGTCTAGGACTTGGTTTGATTGCTTCTACTGCTACACGTGTAAATGCTGAAATCATTTCTCAAGCTAGCCGTGCATTAGGTGGAATCGTTGATGTAACAAAACCAGGTGCAGCTATTTTACCTCCAGTTGCGAAAATCACTGAATTCTCTCAAATAATTGCAGAAACAGTGGCAAAATCAGTTGTTTCACAACACTTGAATCGTGAAGAAATCACAGATATCAAAGCAGCAGTTGAAGCAGCAAAATGGGTACCAGAATATCAAGATTTAGAACAATAATCTTTCCTATTCTAACGCGTTAATCAGCGACTACTCTGTGGCAAAGTCACCTTTAGAGTAAGTCTAACGAGTCAGCAAACGAACTCACTAAGATGTCTTCTTTTGCTGACTCGTGTAAATAATGTTGACTCGAATTACGGGAGCGGGTATTTTCGCTCCTCTAATTTTTGATGTCTTCATTTGACTGAATTTTTTCAAATAAGAAAGGATCTGTATGAATGACACAAAAAGAAACAGCAACTGTAACAGTTGAAGAAACCAAAAAAGAAAGCTTTTGGGCAACTAAAATCAGTGGTGTAAGCTTGCCTATCTACTTGATCATGGTCATTGTTCTGATCGTTGCGATGGCTTTAGGAAAACTACCTAGTAATATGATAGGACCTATCGCTGTGCTTGTGATATTCGGAAATCTCTTCCATTTTATTGGAACAAAGATCCCAATCGTTAAAAGTTACCTAGGTGGTGGTTCTGTTTTTGCAATCTTTGCTTCGGCGGCCATTGCAACGTTTGGTATTTTACCTGATTATGTAGTCAAATCAACAGAAAACTTTGTCAATAATATGGGTTTTCTAGATTTTTATATTGCAGCCTTGATTACGGGGAGCATTTTAGGAATGAATCGCAGTTTATTGATGAAAGCTTCTGTACGTTTTATTCCTGTAGCACTTATTTCAATGATCGCCTCATTTTTTGCCGTTGGATTAGTTGGTATGTTGATCGGAAATGGATTTGCTAATTCCGTTTTGTATATCTCACTTCCTGCAATGGCTGGAGGAGTTGGCGCTGGTGCCGTCCCATTATCAACGATTTATGCAAATGTTTTAGGTACAAATGCTTCGTCTATTATTTCTCGTTTGATCCCAGCTACAGCAATGACAAATGTCTTAGCGATTATTGGAGCAGCTTTAGTGGCACGTGCTGGACAATCAATGCCTAAGCTAAACGGAAATGGAAAATTAATGGCAAAAGGTGACCTTGGTGATGGAAAACCACGGGATGTAAAACCAACGATCCAACAATTAGGGGTTGGCTTGATGGTCTCTATCACTTTCTTTATTTTGGGCCAAATCTGTAATTTCTTTATACCAAAAGTCCATGCTTATGCCTTCATGATCATCATTGTAGTTATCTGTAAAATCACTAATGTATTACCAGAATACTATGAAGATGCCGCAATCATGTTCAATAATCTGATCGTTAAAAACTTAACTGCAGCTGTTCTTGCTGGTATTGGTATCGCATTGTTGAACTTAAATGTCTTAGCTTCTGCTTTGACATGGCAATTTGTTGTATTGTGCTTAACAAGCGTAATCGTCATCTCACTTGTTTCAGGCTTTGTTGGTCGTCTATTCGGTCTATATCCTGTAGAATCAGCAATCACTGCCGGACTATGTAATAACTCAATGGGTGGTACTGGGAATGTTGCAGTACTCTCTGCTGCCAACCGCATGGAATTGATCGCATTTGCTCAAATGGGGAATCGACTAGGCGGAGCAATCGTTTTGATCATTTCGGGTTTCTTGATGCAATTACTCTCTTAGAAATGAAAAAAGAGGCCGAGACAAAAGTCGTTTAGGTCTGAGAAATTGGAGAAAAAAACGAACAATACGCTTTTTGTATTGCTCGTTTTTTTTTGCAATTTCCGAAAAGACTGACTTTTGGACGCCGCTTATTTGAGAGAGGCTGGGACAGAAGTGTTTAACTCCGAGAAATAAGAAGAAATGAACGAAAAGTGTTTTTCAAATTTTTGTGAATTTCGCCTTATTTAAGAAGGAGTTGCTTCTGCTCCCGCCGTTTATTCGAGAGTCTGTAGCAAACCTGAATTTTAGATTTGTCCCACTTACTTTCTATCAAGTAACCTTGATCAGGCGAACCTCATGATACAAGAATACTTATCAATACGATTAAACTATCATACAGAAAATGAGTTAAAAATGCCGGAAGGATATTCTTTGTTTTCATATACGCCAGTGTAAAAGGTACTCTCACGATCCCAACAGCTAAGACTGCTTGTAAGAAATTCCATTGATATGTTGGCAAGTGCAATGCCCCAAATAAAAGTGAGCTGATCAATACGAGTAAAGCCACTGACCATTTTGTTTTCTTCTGTTTCTCTTCTAAGCGTCTCAAAATGACTGAAACTGGGACTAATACAAGTAATTCCTCTCCGAGTAAAGCTGGTATGAAAAGAACAAAAGTCCAAAAATTTGGCGACTCCATCACTGGATTAGATTCCATGCTGAGTCCTAATAATTGCGAAATGATTCCATAAATAATCACCCAGATAATCGCCAGACCTAAACAACCAATCACCAATAGACCATCTTTTACTTTCATTTTTTTGAACAAATAAAACATCTTGCCGTAAATGATACGACTAGCAAGCAATCCTGCAATCAACAACCAAAATTCTCCAATGATCCTTCCACCTATCCCAAATGACAAGGCAAGAAAGCCAATAAATACAATGATGATCGAAAGAATGATATTTCTAATCGATCCTATTTCTTTTTTCATGTTCTCCTCCTATTGCTCCAAATAGATTTCTAAACTATAACGTCATTTTCATGCCGCAAACCATTGTCATTATAACAGCTTTCTGATTATTCAGATACCAAGATTTCTATAAGTAAATGGCTTTTTTCAATTGAAAAATCCACTTTGATAAGCTACGATAGTAAAAAATAGTGTACCAAAGGAGCCTTAATGAAAAAAGTATTCAATACTCAATTATCTTCTTTTGAAATGACCGAGGTAAAACAATTAAAGGAGACCGTCGAACGTCAACGCACATGTCGGTTCAAATTAGAACCTGATTTTCTTCATCAAGCAAATCGCCGTAGTCAGCATTTTCTTTACTATCAAGAGGATACACTTCTAGCCTATGCTTTTTTGAATTTTTTTGACTCACAAGTCCTTGAAGCCACATTGATCGTTCAAGAAAACGAGTTGATTGCGGATAGTTTAGTAGCCCTTAACGACTTTGCACGCCAACAAGCCATTCCGACTGTTTTGATCATCACAGACATTAACGACCAACTTTTAACGACCTTCCTAAAAAATGAACAAAGTTATGTACATCAATTTTCTGAGTATCGTCTGTTTCTTGACAGCTCAAACTTCAACGCACAACAAGAAGTACTTCCTTTACGTCATGCCAAAGCAGAGGAATCCCTACAGATTGCTCGCTTACTGGCTGAAATGCCTGAAGACGAGATTGAACCCCTTTTACCAGAAGATTTAGCAAATACCCTCGTTCTTACCAAAGAAGATCGAGTAATCGCCTGCATCCGTATCGATGAAAGTCCTAAAACTTATGGTATCTATGGCTTTGTCGTCGATCCTGATCATCGTGGTCGAGGATTAGGTCAATCGATCTTGACTACCGTCATCCAACAATTACTAGCAAAAAAGCAAAAAGAAATCTATTTAGAAGTTGAAGCAACCAACCAACGTGCGTTGCATCTCTACACAAAGCTAGGTTTCAAAAAAGAGATACTCTTTGATTATTATTGCCATGAGGTTTGATGAGCTTGTGGAAAAATAGTCAAACATTTACTTAGATGTAAGAAGAGTATAAAAGCAATCTTCAATTTATTGTAAATTGATCTAAAGAAAGGAGAAACCCTGACTGCATAAGGTCAAGGTCTCTCCTTTTTTCAATTCTATCCATCTTCAGCCATTAAGATTGGCAAGATTGAACAAATCATCCATTATGCACAGCTAAATATCTATAAATAGAGTTTTTCACTGCAAAAAGTCTTTTGAATAGGACAGCTCGTTGTTTAAGTGTATCTCCATAATTTTCGATTGATATGATCCATTGTTATATATACTTACCAAAACTATTATTTATCAAAATTGAATAAAACGGATAATATTTCCCCCATTTCTTGCGGGGTCTCTTTCATTCCTGATTGGATCCACCGTAATTCGACAGAAATAACAGCACCTGCCATAAAAATACTCGTATATTTATTATTTTTTCTCTGTAATTTTACATAGCCTTGCTCGATGAGATAAGAATAGACAGTTTCAAAAGTGGTGATCAATGTTTCAGTTAGTCCCGCATTCGCTAACAGGATCACTGATTCTGCTTCTTCTTTTTGTAATTTAAAATATACAGTCATCAATGTGATG
Organism: Enterococcus durans; assembly: GCF_002277935.1. Lineage (NCBI taxonomy): Bacteria > Bacillati > Bacillota > Bacilli > Lactobacillales > Enterococcaceae > Enterococcus > Enterococcus durans. The sequence goes on from NZ_CP022930.1 coordinate 321,990, forward strand.
AAATTAACTTCCTTAGCATGTTGTGTTCTCCTCAAATAGGCACTCATTTCCCAACTCTTATATCTTAGGATGATATCTTGTAAGGAATGGAAATTCCGATAGTAGTAAGTTCGTGAAACTCTAGCTACTTTGCATAGTTCTGAAATCGAGATATCTATCAGTTCTTTTTTCTGTAATAGATGTAGTAAGGCTTGATAGATCTGTCGTAATTTTTGAATCTTGACTTCCTGAGGTCCCATAGTTTACAAATTCCCCTCTTTCTGTAACCTAAATATGTATATTCAGTATAACATGTTCTATGCTACCTACATAAATGAGGGGGCATTACTATGACGAAACAACAAAAATTTATTTTAGGGACTATGGCTATCGGCATATTTTTATGTGCATTAGATACCACTGTAATGAACATTGCATTACCCGCAATTCAATCTGGTTTCCATACGGATCTTAATTCTCTGCAATGGGCTTTGAATATCTATACCATTCTTTTTGCTGCATTCACCATTCCTTTAGGCAGAGTTGCTGATATTTTAGGTCGGAATAAAGTCTATATGATTGGGTTGCTCCTTTTTCTAATAGGATCTTTCGCCTCTGGAAGTGCTATGTCTGTCGCACAACTTGTTCTCAGTCGCGGAATACAGGCAATAGGTGCAGCGATCGTCTTTCCAACAAGCATGACTATTGGTATGAATACTGTAGAGCTAAAAAATAGAAATACCGCAATCCTCATTCTAGGAATTACTCAGGGATTAGCATCAACTTTTGGTCCAACAATTGGCGGTTTCATGACGCAATTTTTTAGTTGGCGAGGGATTTTTTTGATCAATCTTCCGTTAAGTATCATTGCTTTAGGTGTCAATTTCTTTTTATTACCGATAAAAAATGAACATAGGATCAAAAAATCTCTTGATTTGCCAGGGATGTTGCTTATAGTGATTGCTTTGTTTTCACTAGTTTTGTCACTTGTTCAGGGGCGTGTCTGGGGATGGACTAGTTTAATAACAGACTTATTATTTGGCGTTTTTGGGTTATCCCTCATCCTATTTATTTGGCATGAAAAAACTGTGAAAGAGCCAATGATTCCTCTAGCTTTATTCAAAGATCGTCAATTTTCAGGGACCGTACTGATGACTTTGATTTCCGGAATCTTTTTTGTAGGTTTGTTCGTTCTTCTTCCCAGCTTTTTCACCAAGGTTTACAATGATTCAGAACTTATTGCAGCTTTGTTGATTACACCAGCTTCTGCTATGGTTTTCTTCTTTTCTCCTATCAGTGGTTTATTGCTTAAAAAAATGGGTTCCCGCATACTATTATTATTTGGGATTACCTTAATGGCATTAGGATATACAGTATTAACTTTATTAGATCCGGATATCTACTGGCAATTTGCTATTGCTTTAGTATTGATAGGCGCAGGCTATGGGATAATCATTGGTCCGTTGACTGTTTTAAGTGCAAGTAATTTTTCTGGTGAATTATTGACTGCTTCACAAAGTGTTATGGGCGTTTTCCGCCAAATCGGCACAGTATTAGCTGTGGCACTATTCATTAGTGCATTTTCGTCAAATCTATCAGTAGCGAAAAAAGATATCTGGCAAACTGCTCAAAATCAAGTTGCGGAACTGCAAGTGTCTAATATGCAGAAAGAACAGTTATTAAACGGTATAAAGAAAGGCATTGATGGAGAAAATATTCCCACACAAAAAAATGAATCATCAACTCTTATTGTGAAGAAAATCCAACAAAAAATAAGTGCAGTAAGTACTCAGAAATTATCAAGAGCATTTATTCAACCATTTCAAAAAGCATTGCCCTTCACTTGGCTTTTTCTTCTGGTTATCTTTATTTTCCCCAAAAAAAGTCACAAGAGAAGAATGTGAAAATTTTTTACAATATGATGATTTCCTCTTAGTCTAACGGTAATATAGATGATAAGAGTACTACTATCCAAACAATGGAACGACTATTTTACGAATTCAAATCATTTGGGAACATGAAATTCAGGATCATTTTGATCAATCAATTGATTCAAGTGAGATAACAAAAAAATCTGAGACAGAAGGACTAAACTTCTGTCTCAGATTTTTTGTTATGCAATTCATTGTTTTTATTATCAAAGAGTTCAGATTTCTTTATCAAAAAATTTTCAAAGCAGTTCTCCAATCTTCTTTAAACCCATTCTCTTCACAATTAAATAAATCATCGCTATGGTCAACTAATTCAGATAAATCATCTATAAACAAATTCCATTCATCTTGAATAGCTCGATCTGGAAGGAAAGAAAAAAGTTTCTTCTCTGTAAACAACATTACAAATAAATTATCTTTTTGTGAATTTTTTATACTATATTTCTTTAAATCTTCTTTAGGTAAAGATGGAAAAACTACAAACCTTTTGCTATAAAATCTTGCGTGATGCGCAGTCATATTTCTGATATATCTAGCAACCCCCACCCAACTAACAACAAATTTTCTGTATTGTTTTCCAAAAACTTTATCGATCCACATGTTTTTATACTCAGGCTTCAACTGAGAGATAAACGTATCAATTTGCCCAAAAGTCAACTCCTCAATCAGAACCCACACAGGAATACAACCATTTTTTTCCCTATGATGATACTTAATATACTCCTCTTTACTTCGAGTAACTGTTTCAGCAAAACTCGCTAAAATCTCTTTTCCTAGTTCTTCTTTACCATAAATATTTAAATCAAGATAAAATTCAGCCTGTTGGTATTCATCAGAATTATAGTTATTACTAATTACATTAGCAAGAGAGGTTTTTATCCACTCCTCTAGAATTCCTGAAAAATGGCTTAATTGCTTCCTTATGTATTTATCCACATTATACAAATATAAAACATTGGAAAAAGTTCTCTTATTATCCTCAACTACTAGCCTAGGGAAGACTGAGAATCTATAATAATTTGTATATTAAAAAAAGTTAAGTGCTTGCTGTTTTTCTGCAGAAGAAAATAAAACCATATGACCATAATCTTCTTTTTGAAGGATATCAATAAATTCTTGTCCTTCCTTTGGTTCTTTCATTGCCTCATCAACGTCAATACTTTTTTTAAAATAAGTATAGTCCAACTCATTATTTTTTTTAGCCATTTTTATTAAATTTTCGATATAAGCTAATTGATCATATATAAGAATACGCTTTCACCTCAATACAAAAAAAGACTCGCCGTGGTCCGCTGGTTTCCCAAGCGTGGCAAGTTCTGGTAACTTGAATTTATCAGTAAAGGCAGCAATTGTCAATATTAAGCTTAAAAAGTATTATTTTTTGTTAAATATCATCCAACTTTTTCCACTAAAAAGGCAGCCGAATTTTCGGCCGCTCCATTTTTGTTCTGCTATTTCTTTTTAGTTAAATACCAAGCTCTTCCAATCATTAACAAAATATTTTAACACTTTTTTATGTCCTTGGTGATTAGTGGTAAAGACTGACTACATTACGCATCTATAAGCACGACTATGGACATCTACGGAAATCTTAGCAAAGAGAATGAGACTAAAGAAAAAGCTATATAACAGCTTATAACCTAGATTTCAAGAAATTATAACAAGGATAAACTCTTAAAGAAAAATGCTATACTTTCATTTTCGGACATTCTCGTTATAAAATCTGAGAATCCAATTCTTATTGTTGCGTTTGAAGATAGGAAAGTACGAATTTCGCCTCGTATTCAAATTCAATGCAACGTGAATCTTTTTTCTTTGCGAACTTTCGATGATTGAAGTCTTCTAGCTTTCTCAGATTTTAACCATTGACATCCTTCAAGTAAGATTTCCCCAGTAAACTGACATCAATAGCGATCTGTGAATCGACTATGCTATAATTCTGATTCAATACAAATTGTAAGAACCTTTCGGAAAAGACTCTTTTGACCCTATCATCTTCTTTGACTCAACTGCCTAGTCGTTTAGTTTCGCATAGGCTGATACGGCTACCTCTTGGATTCGATTATCTAATCGAGCTTAATCTCATAAATCATGATTTCTGCTTAGCAATCATCATGGCAAAGATAATACCAACTAATGACATTAAACCAGATCCAATCATAGCTGCGCTGAATCCATTGAAAAAGTCGCTAACTGTCGCCACACTGCCAACCGCATAAAAAATAATTACTGTGACTGTTACACCTACCGCACCACCAAACAGCCGAAACATATTGTAGATGCCAGATGCTTTACCAACTTCGTTTCCTTTTACTGATCCAATAGCTGATTTTTGTAAGGCGGGGCCGGCCATTGAAAGCCCTGTACCTGCTAAAACTAGAGGGAGCACAATCAGTAGGTAAGATGTTCCCGGATGAAAAGCTAGCGCAATCCAAATATATCCGATGCCCTGCAACACCAACCCAATTGTAGCGATAAATCTTTCACCAAATTTATCAACTGCGCTACCTGCAAAAGGTGCGATGATAACCAAAGTTCCAGTCCAAGGCAATAGCTTCAATCCTGAAATAAGTGCATTTGAATGGTTCACGACTTGAAAATATTGAGGGAGAAAGAAGACTACCCCATACATCGACGCATAAAGTAAGAATGTTGCAGTATTACCACCATTAAATGATTTTGATTTAAAAAATCTCAATGGTACCATTGGTTCACTTTCGGATTTTTGCCGGAAGACAAATAAAACACCAATAATAATGCTGATCACACCAATAATGATCGTTGAAGTGGCAATCGGAACACTCTTACTTTCAGATAATGCCCAGATGATTCCAGCAGAAGCCAGTATGATTAGAATCGAATCTAGGATATTGATGCTAGAAGCATTTCGTTTTGATTCTGGTAACTTTTTCTGTGACAAATACATACCAACTATTCCAATTGGAACATTGATCCAAAATATCCACTGCCACATCAGCTTGGCAACAATAAAACCACCTAACGCTGGACCAACAATAAGTGCTAGTCCACCAATCCCACTCCAGATTCCTAAAGCACGACCCCGTTCTTCCGATGGCAAAGCAGATGTTAAAATAGCCATCGACATTGGTGTAATGACAGAGGCACCGATCCCCTCAATTATCCGTGCAACTATCAGAAAATTAATGCTATTTGATAGTGCACACAAAATTGAACCAATCACAAATACAAGAATCCCTAGATTATAAACTTTGCGATGACCAAAGCGATCACCAAGTGATACCCCCAACAGTAACACTGCAGCAATCGTGATGTTATACGCATTTATAGCCCATTGTAATTGGCTAACCGTAATATTAAAATCATTCCTAATGGCTGTTGAAGCCGTTGTAACAATCATCGAATCCATCATCGATAAAAAAATTCCGAGGGATGTTAGTATCAATACCCACGTTGAGTTTACTTTTTTCATTTCTCTTCTCTCCTCGCCTATGACAAGTACTTTTGCACGGCATTTTTGACTTTATTTGAATTCGTAATTGGAACAACGTGTCGGTCTTCTAAAATGACAACAAGTCTGACATCAGTATCAAGATTATTGTTCTTCACTGTTTCAATCGTATCTTTCTCCATCTCTTCACGATCAGTCTGATTTAACTCTGCCAGATTCTTAAAACGGTCTCGTTTTAACCACATTTTCTCATCTTCCGAAATCATATCTATGTCCTCTCTTTCACTTAAAAGTTAAATAGTACAAAAGTTATTGAACTATTGTACTTAAAACTAATACTATTTTTATATACTGTCAACATATTTTAGTACTTTGAAAGAAAAAATATGTCACAAATCTAAAAATCAGGTTTGCTACAGACTCTCGAATAAACGGTGGGAGCAGAAGCAACTCCTTCGGAAATAAGCCGAAATTCACAAAAATTTGAAAAGCAATTTTCGTTCATTTCTTCTTATTTCTCGGAGTTAAACACTTCTGTCCCAACCTCTCTCAAATAAACGGCGTCCAAAAGTCAGGTATTTTGGAAATTTCAAAAAAAAACGAGCAATACAAAAAACGTATTGTTCGTTTTTATCCACAATTTTCTCAAACCAAAACGACTTTTGTCTCGATTTCCTCAATTATAGAGAATCTAAAAAATGGTTTACATATCTTTCAAAGGTATCGTAGTTCAGTGAGACATATTTCTCTCTTGCTTCTTTACGAGAGGAAATTAACCCAGCTTCTCTTAATAGTTTAAAGTGATAAGAGCCTGCTGACTTGCTCATTTTAACAACCTTTCCAATCTCACCACACGTAATTTCACGATCAACCTTTTTTAGATATCTGATAATTTCAATTCTTGTCGGATCAGACAAGGCTTTAAAAAGCTTCACTCGCATTTCATCTGCTTGTTGTTGATTTAGTTCAATAATCATAAAACAATTGTACTAATCATTTCCATTTTTTTCAAGTCTTACTCATTAGTTATACTCAAATTAGTTTTATCAGCTACCGAAAAGTATCCTCTTTCTACACTCTTTTCTGAATGCTCTGCGATAACAGCAGCATAAAGGCAATGCTATTGAAAAGCTTGTAGCACATCTAAATTTCTAATTATCTTGATCAATTTCTCAGTCAAAAGAAAAATAAAAAAGAAGAAACCCTGTCTAACAAGGTTTCTCCCATTTTTTGAAACTATTCTTCTTCTTCAGCCATGAATGTGTTGAACACTTCTTCGATCATGTCCCATTCAGCATCTGTTTCGATTTGTTCTAGTTCGCCTTCTGTACCATCTTCATTTTCGATGTATGCATAAGCTTGTAATTCGACATCTTCATCTTCAGATGCTCCTGCTGGATAAAGTAACACGTAGTTGCGTCCAAATTCTTCTTGGCCATCTACTGTTAATAAGATTTCGTATAATGTTTCATTTCCTTGATCATCAACTAATGTGATATGCTCATGTCCTTCGTGATCGTGGTCATGTGTATGATTATTTTCTGTCATAAGATTCCCTCTTTTCATTTTATGTTAAAACCATTTTTTCCCTGAACCATCTAAATAATTTTGTAAAATCATTACAGCGGCTAACTTATCAATGACTTTTTTTCTTTTTGCTCGTGACGTGTTTGCTTGCTCAACTAACATTCGTTCAGCTTGAACAGTGGTCAAACGTTCATCTTGATAATCAACTGGCAAGGAAAACAATTCTTCGATTTTTTCTCCATAAGCGATCGAACTTTCCGCTCTTGGTCCAATTGTATTATTCATATTTTTAGGCAAGCCTACGACGAAACGATCGACTTCATATTCTTCCACTAATTCTTTCAGACGGTCAAAGCCAAACTCTTCAGCTGACTCATTGATCCGAATGATTTCTACGCCTTGAGCAGTCCACCCAAAAGGATCACTAACAGCAACTCCGACTGTTTTTGAGCCTACATCTAAGCCCATGACCCTCATAGATTTACTCCATGGTTCGTGAGATAATCTTTAACGATTACTTCCATGATCTCATCGCGCTCGTGACGGCGAATCAAATTACGTGCATCACGATAACGAGGAATGTAGGCCGGGTCTCCAGAAAGTAAGTAGCCCACAATCTGGTTGATTGGATTGTAGCCTTTTTCTTCTAAAGCCCGATAAACGATCGCTAATGTTTCGCTGACTTCTTTTTTACGACTATCATCAAAACCAAAACGTACGGTTTCATCTGTAAAACCCATGATTCTACACCTCTTTCCCAAAGGTAATCCATTTACCTTATACACCTTTATTCTACTCGAAGTAGCTCAAAACTACAAACAAATCTTCAGAAACTTATAGATAATTTGAGAATGTATGCTACATTAGCATACCATAACCTTCGTTCAAATCATTTCATTTAAAGTTATTCTAAACTAAGTATACGCTAAATTTAAATAAACATAAGCTTTTTCGATTTTTCTTCAAGATTTTCACACTTTTTTCGAATATATCCGTTCAATACTGCTCTATTTTTTTGTTGCTTGACCAGTTTCATAGTTGATCGTATAACCATCTTGAACATTATAAATAAAGACATTGAATTCGATTTTTTTGTCTTCGATACTTTCTGCTTCCAGTTGTACCCCTCTTGCTACCAATTCATCCCCTTGAAAATGCGGGGTTACCCGATAACGTACATGATGATTAGTTTCTTTGATATAAGCTGCGATATCATTTTCATGTGCCAACATATAAGGTGCATTCAACGAACGTGTCCCAGTCATCAAGTTTTTGATATTATTGTTTTGGCCAGTTAACTGATAGCCAATCAAATGGCTACGATTATATAACCACTGCCCATCGCTTAGTTTCTTTTGTTTCCACCCTGTTGGATCGACATACAAAGCTTCCCGTTTTTCTTTAGGAAACAAATCTTTACCTAACATAGCGTTCGCAGCACCTACACGATTCAGACGGTCGATATTTGAATAGCTTTGCCATGTTCCTTTTGACAAGCTTAGATCTTCTTTGGAAAAATCCGGTTGGTTATTATTGATCTCTATTTCTTGATGTTTTCCATCATATTCTGGAACATCGGCTACCTTAGAGGCTTGAGGCGTTGACTCGAATATTCCAGTGATTTGTTGGACGATATCGGAATCTTTTTGTGTTGATAGACCAAGTGCACCAGCTAAAATTGCCACAACGATCCCCATAATTGCTTTTGATGATTTTTTTCCCATTTCTTTACTCCTTTACTAAAACAACTATTCTAAACTTTAACATATGTTCCCCTTTTTTAAAATAAAGAAATTTATTTAATTGACGGAATTCACCTGTTTTTATCGTTCTTTTCTATTGGTCTTCTTCACAAATAAAATACGCCACGGATCGGCTTTTTGCTTGTTGCTTATTTCTGACGACAAAAAAACGATAATCAATGTCTGATTATCGTTTTACTCATTCAAAAATTCATATAAGCGGGTGACGGGAATCGAACCCGCGACATCAGCTTGGGAAGCTGGGATTTTACCACTAAACTACACCCGCATCTCACAAATGATAGTATACGCCTAATTTTTTTCAGACTCAAGTTTTATTTGTTTTTATCTTTTTTCACCTGTTTGTAGTAAAATAAAGGCAATAAATGAACTAATGGAGAAGATGCTATGTCGGAAAAAGAATTGAATTTGTTACTCGATACCTGCTTATTGGCTGGAAAAATCATGATGGAAAGCAATGCTGAAATGTATCGGGTAGAAGATACGATGAGTCGGATTGCTCTTGCATCCGGCAGTTATCGCTTAGTTAGCTATGTGACACAAACCGGACTCTTCATTGGATTTGATCGAACGTCGACGATTCGTATGGAGCAGATCACGAACCGATCGATCAATTTAGAAAAGGTTGTTAAAGTGAACAATTTATCCAGAAAATATGTTGCCGGTCAGCTGACACTAGACGAATTGTACCAAGAATTACAAGAAATCGACAAAGATCGCTCTTTCTTCCCCGTCTGGCTTCAGATTGTCAGCGCAGCGATCATTAGTGGAACGATCATGGTGCTGTTTGGTGGGGAGATGCGTGATTTACCAATTACTGTGATCATTGGCGGAATTGGCTATGCAATTTATTTATACAGTTTGAAATTTTTCCGTATTAAATTCTTATCTGAGTTTCTTTCTTCCTTATTGATTGGTGTAGCCGCTATCCTTAGTACTCGAATTGGTCTTGGAATCAATCAGGATTTGATCATCATTGGTTGTGTCATGCCCCTTGTCCCTGGGGTACAAATCACGAATGCCATCCGTGATCTACTTGCTGGACACTATATTTCTGGTGTTTCCAGAGGAACAGAAGCCATGATGACAGCTACGATGATTGGCTTTGCAATCGCCTTTATCTTCCAACTTTTTTATTAGGAAAGGAACATGATGATGTGGAATCTATTTATTCAATTCTTATTTAGCTTTTTAGCTACTGCAGCTTTTGCGATCATCACCAATGTTCCTAGACGAGCATTGATCTACTGTGGTCTATCCGGTGCATTCGGTTGGATGATCTATTGGACTTGTGTTGATTTTGGCGGTAGCCCCGCTTTTGGTTCATTACTGGGTTCCCTTGGCGTGGCTTTCATCAGTAACATTTTCTCTAAACGCTTAAAAATGCCTGTAACTATCTTTAATATCCCCGGCATGGTTCCATTAGTTCCGGGTGGATTAGCCTATCAGGCAGTCAGAAATCTCGTGACAAGTTCCTACCAAGAGGCAGCGAACTATGCTGTCCAAGCCATTATGATTGCTGGTGCGATCGCATTAGGACTAGTTCTGTCAGAAGTCTTCAACCATAACATCCGCAATTTCAAAGTCAAGAGAGAATCAATACTGTTAAAAAGAAAAAAACGAATCAAATAATCAACAGTATGGGAAATGAGGTACGCTCTTTCTCCAATATAAAAAGAGGTCGAGACAAATTTAAAATCAGTTTTTGCTACAGACTCTCGAATAAACGACTTTTGTCTCGACCTCATTTCCACTCTATCGCCTATTTTATAGTTTTTCCCAAAAATTCTTTTGGTAGTATCGAATAAGCCAAAGCACACCAGGGATGAGGATAGCAAAAGCAATCCCATTAACGAGCCAAAACGAAAACATAAGTGTGGAGATCCCATATATGACTAGGATGATCACACTACCAATCATCGTCCCCATCAACATCGCTACCAATCCTAGGTTTCCTGCTCCACGGGTAAAGAGTTGATTGATGTTCGTCCAATTTAATAGAAGCAGTCGATAGTCTCGGGCAAAGTAACGCAGTGATAAGATGTAAGTGCCAATTAAGGTACCTAGTAAGAAACTAAGTAAAAAAAGAAGCGGTAAGCGGAAAATCAAGCCAGCTATTATCGCAATTCCTCCTGATAGGCAACTCTGTAATAACCAACCAAAACGAAATTTTTCTTTTAAATAGCGCTTCATGGAGAGTGGCAATGAACGGATGAAAAAATAATTTTCTTGGTCTAAAGAAATCAGATTACTGACAAAGGATGTTTGATTGACCGTCAAGGAAGCTAAGACGATTCCAGTGAAAAAAACTACCCCGATCAAACGAATATCAAGTGTACTTAAATTTATCCCATCCCCCACAGCAAAGGCAATAATAAAAATAATCGGCGTTATTAACGAGGATGAAATAACTTGTAAGATCAGGCTAGGCTCTTCGACTAACTGCATATTGTAGTTAAACAATAATTGTCGTAAGGTCTGATTTTTTTTGTGTTTACGCTTCGCTTTTACCTCAGTTGTTGACGCAGTTAGCTGATCAGTTAGTTTTGGCACGATCAATGAGCGAATGGCAAATAATAACACGAGAACTGTTACCAAAATGATACCAAGATTGAGTAGCCCATTTGTAGAAAACGGCTGATTCATCACATGATAAAAAGGTAAAAGAAACACGAGCGGTTGTCGATCAGCCAATCCTACGCTAATATCAACCGTTTGATGATTCATCCACATGATTCCGACTACTGCAATGACCATCGATCCACCAAGTAAAAGACTAGTCACTGCTTTTTTATGTTTTTTGAACAATGATGTTTGCGCAAGTCCAAAGACGAGTAAACTAGCGATACAAAAAAGCAAGATAAGAAATAGCGCAAATAATAAGAATGCGAAGAAAATCGTCACTAGGAAAAAGTGTTGTGCTCGCCAACCAGTTAATAGGAATAACACAAGTAACGGGAAAACAAAGGGAGCGATAGTCATCGCTACTACTAGGATCTTCGATAGGAATAGTTGACTCTGTCTAAATGGCAAAGGTAGAAATGCTTGAAGATCGGTTCCTTCAAAAAAGATGTTATAGATAACAGAAATACTTTGTGACAATCCCAATAAGCTAAACAGTGCCACATAGTAAGTAAAAAAACCTGGCATGCGATTAAAATCAACGGCAAACATGGTAACACTATAAATCAATAAAAATGCTAAGCCAGAAAGCACAAACTGTAACATCAAATAACGTGAAAGACTTTTTCCTTTCTTTCCTTTTTCTCGAGCCTTATTAGTCATTTGCGGATTCACGTATAAAAGATTGACACGGATCAGTTCGATCAGTTGTTGTTTATTCATACGTCTCACCTGCGGATTGTCTCCCCGCCATTTTCAAATAGATCGTCTCTAATGTATCCGCTGGCGATTCATTCAATAAATCTTGTACTTTTCCATGATAGATCAGCTCTCCTTTTTTCAAGATAGCAATCTTATCACACAATTGTTGCGCAGTATCTAGTACATGAGTTGAAAAAATCACGGTCTTTCCTTTTGCCGCATGCGCTTTCATCATTTCTTTCAGATCATAAGCCGCCTGGGGATCAAGTCCTTGCAGTGGTTCATCCAACACCCAGATATCTGGATCAGGCAATAAGGTTCCGATCAGGATCGTTTTTTGCCTCATTCCATGAGAAAAACTTGCGATCGTCTCTTCCTGATTTCTCCCCAGATCAAAAAGTGTAGTCAACTCAGCTAAACGTTTTTCTTTTTGTGCCGGTTCTATTTCATAAGCTGCAGCAATCAGATCCCAATACTCTCCAGCCGTCAATTGCAAAAATATGTCTGGCGAATCCGGTACATAGCCGATCTTCTTTTTTATTTCTAAACGATTTGTCGACAAATCTTTGCCATCGACCACTATTGAACCAGAAGAAGGTTCGATAATACTTACTAGACTTTTGATCGTAGTTGATTTTCCTGCACCATTATGACCTAAAAATCCAAATATTTCCCCTTGCTCAATCGTTAACGTTAACTCTTTCAAAGCTACTTTTTTCCCATAGTTCTTTGTCAAATTCCAAAATTCAATCATCTTACACCTCTTTTTTCATTTGTGATTTTTTTCTATTGTACGCTTTCATTTTGAATACGTAAATATGTAAAATGCAGAGAAGAATGAAATACAACAAAAAAACATGCTGATTTTATCCCACTTATCGAAAGTGAAATCATGATCAACATGTCGCGCATATAACGATCAGATAGTTCTAGTGAACAGGCGCTCATCATCTGTATTCGGTCGGTTACTGATATTGCCTCCAGTGACTGCTTTGATCAGTTCCCCCAATATGGGTTATGAAATCCGAACATATAATAAAGGAAAAGATACATATAAAAACAACTGCCTATGACTAAAAAAATACGGGCAAGTAGCTTGTTTAGTTTAGGAAGGCAAGTACCTAACCAAAAGAAATACAATCCTAAAATATAAGTATAACTAATATTTTCTAGTGTCTCTTCGGTCGATCGATTGACATAGTAACTTAGAAAGATCAAGAAAAGCGTAAAGAGCAAGATAAATGAAAAAGTTTTCGAAAATTTGATTTTCTTCATGGATAATTTCCTCTTTCATTATTTTTCAGGCATACGTTGATGCTCTATCGGAAGACGAAAAAAATCAAATCACAAACAGTTGTTTAAAGTGACCTTTTCTAGCGCTTCTTTTCCCCAATGATAGAAAAATTTTTTATTGATTTTGTCTATACGGTACGATACTAACATATATGTAATCGATATCAATCAGTAAAAAGTGCAACTCTCACTTTTACTTAGATCAGCGAAAAAATGATCCACACAAAAAAACTTTTGACGAAAAAGAACATGGGACAAAAGTAAGAAACACTTTTATCTTATTCTTTAAAAATAGATAAACGGTGGGAGCAGAAGCAACTCCTTCTTAAATAAGCCGAAATTCACAAAAATTTGAAAAGCAATTTTCGTTAGTCTCTTCTTATTTCTCGGAGTTAAACACTTCTGCCCCAGCCTCGTTTTTCTCTCCAATTTCTCAAACCGAAACGACTTTTGTCTCAACCTCTTTTCGTCACAAAGTTTTCTTTACACTTTCATTAAAATGATCGGTAGACATATTGATTTTTTGGTGCAGCGACTTTGGTTGCTTTGCTTACTTCAACCGAAGGGATTTCTCGCTTGAAAGGTTCATAATAATCGGATTGGATCGTTCCTTCGACTTTGTACCACTCATCGTTTTTGATCGATGTCCCATCGGGCATGTGTGTGAGCAGTCCAAAAACTCCTGAATCGGCGACACAGTGAATGATGCCGAAACGAAATAAAAAGCTGTCTTCCTGTTCCCCGTTTGGCGTTTGATACACAAAGCCTTCATAGGATATTTTTTTACCAATGAATTCGCTTGGATAATTATAAATCAATTCCATGATTTCTAAGTAATTCTCATCAGTGATCGTGATTTTTTCTTTGTCACCATATTTTGCTTTCAACTGATTCATCTGATCCAAGTAATCTGATTTATTGAAATAAATGCTGGTATCTGGTTTCAAATATTGTGTCTGCATTTCTGGATCGCCAACTGATTCTTTGCTTACTGGAAAATTGAACCCTTTTGCTTCAACAATCGTCGTATCCAAACTAACTGTTGGAAAAAGTGTGCCGACAATGATAGGCAAAGCCAGTAAAACATAAGCAATCCCACGCTGCCAAGGAGTCGATAGACCATGGTCATGTTCTTCATGATGATGCTCGTCGTGGTGATGCTCGTCGTGATCTCTTTTGGCTGAATCACTTTTGACCCAAACGTATAATTGGACAAGCGCAAGTAATGCAGACAAAATCATCGAAAGGATCGCTAAGTAACGATAATGTACATTGATGTACTGATCTAACTTACCTGATACTTGCAGGTACATCATCAATTCAAAATAACCGGATAGTATCAAAAATCGTAACATGTTTTCCCTCCTAGATGAATAATGTAAAGCCAATCACACTGATGGCGATCAAAGCAATCAGCGAGACAATGAAACGACCATTGAAGTAACGTTTCATCATCAACAGGTTTTTGATGTCAACCATTGGACCAAACACTAAAAATGCCACAACTGGTGCGGTCCCAAATAGACTTAGTAAGGATGAACCAATGAAGGCATCCGCTTCTGAACAGAGGGACATTGTAAAAGCAAGTATCAGCATAATGACGATCGCCAAGATTTTTGTCGATCCAAGGGTCAACATCACTCGCGTTGGTAAATAGGTTTGCATACCAGCAGCGATCAGCCCACCGATAATCAAATACCGGCCTGTGTCAAAAAACTCATCAATGCTATGAGTCAAAACGTGTCCTGTTTGCTGTCCGAATCGTTTCACTTTATTTGTCTTTATTCCAGTGATTTCATGATGATGGTGCGTGGATGTTTCAATTTTTTGGCTTATCTTCTCTTTTAATACAGATTCCTTTTGGAAATAGGCTAACCAAATACCTATGATGAGTGCTACAACAAAACTACCAAGCATCCGCCAACCTGCCATTACCCATGAGTTACCGAAAGCGATAAAAGTAGAAAAAATCACGATCGGATTGATGATCGGCGCAGTAAGCATAAATGCGAAAGCAGTGTGTACAGGAACGCCTTTTTTTACAAATTGATGAACGATGGGAACGATGCCACACTCACAGGAAGGAAAGAAAAATCCTAAGATCGAGCCAGTCAAAATCGATAAAAACCGATTTTTAGGTAGCCAACGCTTTACTCTTTCTGGTGTTAAAAAAACTTGGAGGGCCCCAGAGATGAGACAACCCAATAATACAAATGGTAGTGCTTCAATCACGATCGATAAAAAGATCGTACTCATCTGCAAAACCGAATTTGGTAAAAAAGAAAACATGATTTCTCCCCTTACTTTAAGCTACATTTGCCAAAATAATATACGCTTTCCACTAAAAAAAAACAAGAGAAGTTGTTATAATTTACACAACTCTTATTTTTTTGTTTTTATCTAAAAAGCAATTCAATTGACATATTCTGTAATTCTGTTTAAATAAGAACAGTATTTTCTTCGTAGCTTTCTTATTACTGGTTAATTTAATAACTTGCTGATTGCTACCAGAAAGGAATGATCCTATGAAAAAAACAACTGATCTATCTGAAGTCCAAGCCGCACTCACTCAAGCAGAAACTGTTGTTGTTTACTTATCGATGCCAAATTGCAGTGTTTGTCAGGCTGTAAAGCCTCGCTTTGAAGAATTATTGTCCCACTACGCATTTCCAAGTTTTCACTTGGATGCTGTAGAAACACCAGAAGTAGCTAGTACGTTCCAAGTATTGACTGCTCCAGTTATTTTGATTTTTCATGAGCAAAAGGAGATCGAACGTCAAGCGCGCTTCATAGATTTTCATCGTTTGACACGCCTGTTTGAACAATTGGATACGGCGAGTCAACTGAGTTATGAGGACTTATTTAAGTAAATGTCATAAAAAGAGCGTTCCAGAGTTAGCTGCAACTCTTGGAACGCTCTTTTTAGGCTCTATACTTTTTGAGGCTGGGACAGAAGTGTTTAACTCCGAGAAATAAGAAGAAATTAAGGAAAATTGCTTTTCAAATTTTTGTGAATTTCGGCTTATTAAGAAGGAGTTGCTTCTGCTCCCACCGTTTATTTGTTTTTAAAGTATGAGACAAAAGTGTTTCTTACTTTTGTCCCACGCTCATCTGGCAATGAGCCATCATGTATTGAAGAGATCCTTATGATTTCCAGTTTATTCCTCGTCTAATTCATGGAATTGGCGATAGACTTCTTGCTTTTTTAATCCGTTTTGTACGGCTACGGCTTTGATTGCTTCATTGGTTTTTTTGCCTTCTGCAATCAATTGTTCCACTTGCTCTTTCAATGAACCGACAATCTCAATTGTTTCTTCCTGAATCCCTGTACTTCCTTCTACGAGAAGACAGCATTCCCCTTTGATTGGTTGGTCTTCAATATAGGAAAGCAATTCTTCGATAGTTCCCCGCAAATATTCTTCATGGATTTTCGTCAATTCGCGACATAATACGACCTGACGATTTCCTAAAACAGTTAACATGTTTTTTAAAGTCCCACTGATTCGATAAGGAGATTCATAAAAAATCAGTGTTGCCGTATGATTCTTTAATTTTTCTAATGTATTTTCTTGCTCTTTCTTCTTTCTTCCTAAAAATCCATAAAATAGGAATGGTTGTGGCAGTAGACCAGAAGCAATCAGCGCTGTCATACCGGCCGTTGCACCTGGTAAGGAAACAACAGGAATACCTTCTTCGATACAAGCAACTACCAATTCGTGCCCTGGATCGCTGATCGAAGGCATGCCAGCATCACTGACTTGAGCAATCGACTGACCGTTTTTCAATACTTCCAGAAATTGAGGAATACGCTCTTTATAGTTGTGTTCATGCAAACTTTTCTGGGGCGTATGGATCTCAAAATGATTCAATAATTTTTGCGTATTTCGTGTATCCTCACTTGCAATCAATGCAACTTCTTGCAACATCCGAACACTTCGATAAGTCATATCTTCCAAATTACCTATTGGCGTAGGTACTAAGTAAAGTGTTCCTGTTGTGTGATTTCCTTTAAAACTTTTTTGGTTGAACATTTTTTTATCTCCTATAAAAAAACTGGAGCAGGATTTTCTACTCCAGTCTATTATTTACTTTGATCAGCGTCCGCTCTCACGGTAGATGACTTCTAAACAAAAGGCACAAGGTTCATCATTTTCTCTTCTTGAACCATAAAGATCATAACAGACATGGAAGCCTTCTTCATAAATCTTTTCTAAGTTCATACGTGATTTTGAAAGTTCTTGTTTCACATTTTCTGCTGGTGCTTGTGCTGCTTGGTTCAATTCGCGCAAATGTTCTCTTAGACGCTGATTTTCCATCTCTAGCGTTGTATTTTTTTCAACGATTTCATGTAAGGCTTGTTTCATCTCGACCAATTCAGTCAACGTATTTCTAAGCTCTGATTCTAATTGATTCAAACCGTCATATAATGATCGTTTATCCATTCATCTCACCTACTTTGATGAAACTTTTTAATTCGTCCCATTCATATTCAACAGGATTTTCCCTTCCAACTAATCGTATGCTTACAAGACGATTAAGAAGGTTCAATCCAACGACTTTCCCTTTACCATCAGGCGTATCTACTACGTTTCCAAAGTCAGGGAGTTCTTTTTTTGTTCGTTCATATTCTTCGCTCTCATACTGCAGACAACACATCAAACGTCCGCATAATCCAGAGATTTTTGTTGGGTTCAATGACAATCCCTGATCTTTTGCCATCTTGATCGAAACAGGAACAAAATCTCCTAAAAATGAGGCACAGCACAACGGACGACCACAGGGACCAATCCCACCGATCAATTTCGATTCATCTCGCACACCGATTTGCTGAAGTTCGATTCGCGTGCGAAATACTCCAGCTAGATCTTTGACTAATTCACGAAAATCAATACGTCCGTCTGCTGTAAATGAAAAGATCAGTTTGCTGCGATCCAATGTATATTCTACACGTACAATCTTCATCGCAAGTTGATGTTTTTCTATTTTATCTTTGGCGATTTTGAACGCACGTTTCGCATCTTCTCTATTTTTGTTATCTTTCTTCAGCTCGTTTTCTGTTGCTTTATGCAAAATGGGACTAACTTTATCTGGCAAGTCCTCTGGATCCATTTCTATTTTGGGAACGGCAACAGTTGCGATATGTAAGGTTTTCTGAGATTCAACCAAAACCTTTTCTTGATAATAATACGTTGAATCACCAGGTGAAAAATAATAGATATGACCTGCATCTCTATAACGGACACCTACTACTTCGACCATTTCCTTCCCCCTTGATCCTTCTTTTGCTACTTTTTAGTTGATCGTTCGTAGCACCAATTGTTCTGCTACTGCTTGAAAGCTGACATTGCTTCTCAGTTTTTGTTCTGCAAATAATATACGCTCGATCGTCTGATTGATTTTTTTTACTTGCATGATTTTGTCTTTCTC
The DNA here is from genome assembly GCF_002277935.1 of Enterococcus durans. NCBI lineage: Bacteria > Bacillati > Bacillota > Bacilli > Lactobacillales > Enterococcaceae > Enterococcus > Enterococcus durans. The sequence goes on from NZ_CP022930.1 coordinate 340,664, forward strand.
TAAGGCTTGCTTTAATGCCTCTTGATAATAAAATAGTAAGATCGATAAAGCCGTAAACTGCTGTGATTTTTCTTTAAATAACTTTATCAGCTTTTTTTGCACATAGATGAATGCTTGTGTATCATTGCTTTGCATGTACACAAACCACTGCTGAATCGAATCCTTAGCATCATTAAACCATTCATTCTGCGATATTTCAACTGCTTTTGTGAAACTGTTGGTTAAGAACGCCAAAAGTTTTGCTTTTTCCACAGGTATCCCCGCTTTTTGCAGTTTGTGGATCAATACCTCTTTAGACAATTCTTGAAAATGGAGGATTTGGCACCTTGATTGGATAGTTGGTAAGATTCTCCCGACTGAATCTGTTTCGAGGATCGCCAAAAATTCTCCTGGTGGTTCTTCTAGAAATTTCAATAAACTATTGGCTGCACTGCTATTCATCTTTTCAGCTTCTTTGACAAGAAAAACTTTCTTGCGTGACTCATAACCGCTTCGACTAAATTCTGTTTGCAACCGTCTGATTTGATCCACTTTGATGGTTTGACCTTCTGGTTCGATCGTTAACACATCAGGATGTTCCTGATTTTGGATTCGCTGGCAGTTATTACATGTGCCACAAGGAAGTCCGTTTTTCATCTCTGTACAAAAAAGATGTTGTGCTAACCAAATCCCCATCTCGTGTTTTCCCGTACCTTTTTCTCCTTCAAAAAGATAAGCATGAGCGAGTCGCCCATGCCCAAAGCTACGTTGAAGCTGTTGATACACGATAGGTTGCATTTGATCTAGAGTAAATTCTTGATCCATAGCTCCTCCTAAAATTGGTGAAATCCTTCAACTGGTAATACAAAGACAGTTGCTCCGCCTACTTCAACTTCTACTGGATAAGGAACGCCACCATCCATAGAGATGTCTAAAGTGACTGGGGTCGACACAAACTGTTTTCTGGATTCGCAAGTTTTTTTGATGATCTCTAACGCATCTTCCACACGGTCATCTTCGATCCCTACGATGAATGTACTATTTCCTGCTTTCAAAAAACCACCTGTTGAAGATAGTTTTGTCGCACGAATATTGGCATCGATCAGTTCATTTGATAAACGGTTGCTGTCTTTGTCTTGAATAATAGCTAAAATGATTTTCATATACAGTCACCTTCCTAATTTTCAAAAAATTGTGGATATTGTTCAATAATCGCTCTATAACTAGTTTGCAAAACATCTTCAAAACTCTTTCTTGCATCGATCTTATGGATGCGTTCAGGATTTTCCTCTGCCAACTTCAAATATGCATGACGCACACGTTGATGAAATTCAAGCCCTTCAGAATCTAAGCGATCGATCTGATTGTGACGATGTTCTTCAATGCGACGCAACCCAGTGTCTGAATCAACATCAAGATAAAGGGTAAAATCTGGTGTCGTACCTTCTGTAGCAAACTCATTCAGTCGAGCAATCTCAGAAATACCGATCCGTCTACCAGCCCCTTGATAGGCTAGTGAGCTGTCCACAAAGCGATCGCATAAGACGATATACCCTTTAGATAGCGCTGGTAGGACTTTTTCGACTAGATGTTGTCTTCTAGCTGCTGCGTAAAGCAATGCTTCTGTCCGCTCATCCATTCGATCGTTTTTTGGATCGAGAATCACTGAGCGGATCTCTTCCGCAATCGGGATACCTCCTGGCTCTCTTGTTTGAATGATCGTTGTTTTTGCTACTTTTTTCAAAAGAGGGAATAGTTCGTTTAAAACACTTGTTTTACCTGCACCATCTGGCCCCTCGATCGTGATAAATAGTCCGTTCACATTTTTGCCCCCATCTCGTGTTCCTTCTCTATTGTAGCTGAAAAATTTAGTTTATAACAATTTATAACTCGCGTCTGCCCTCGACAGCTTTCAAAAGCGTTACTTCATCGGCATATTCAATATCTGAACCAACGGACAAGCCATGCGCTAGACGTGTCACTTTGATGCCAGCTGGTTTGATCAATCGGGAAAGATACATCGCCGTTGCCTCACCTTCTGTCGTAGCATTTGTCGCAATGATCACTTCTTGGACCTGTGCATCATGTAGTCGTTCAAGAAGCGAAGAAATATTGATATCTTCTGGTCCAGTTCCTTCCATTGGGGAAAGCACGCCATGTAGCACGTGGTAAAGACCATGATATTCACGCATTTTTTCTAGAGCCATGACATCCTTAGGTTCTTCTACCACCAAAATGACTCCTCGATCTCGTGAAGGGTCTTTACAGATCTCACATGGATCTTCTTCGGTGATGTTTCCACAAATACTACAAAAATGAAGATCACGTTTTACACTTAGCAAAGATTTGGCAAATTCGTTGACCACTTCATCCTTCATATCGATCGTATAAAAAGCTAATCTCGTTGCTGTTTTTTGACCGATACCTGGAAGTCTCATGTAACTGTCGATCAACTTTGCGATTGGTTCTGGATATTGCATCGTTCATTACCCCTTTAGGAAAAATTAGAAGGGTAGGCCCTTTGTGTATTTTCCCATTGTTTTTTCAGTTTCTACATCGATTTTTGCAAGTGCATCATTCACTGCCATGATCACTAAATCTTGTAACATTTCTGTATCTTCCGGATCAACGACACCTTCATTGATTTGTAGATCTTTCATGCGGCGGTTACCAGTAAAAACGACTTTGACTAAATCATTCGTAGCTGCTCCAGTAAATTCTGTTTCATTCAGTTTGTCCTGTGCCTGTACCATTTCTTTTTGCATTTTTTGTACTTGTTTCATCATGCCTTGCATGTTGCCCATTCCGCGCATCATAATATCATTCTCCTTTAGTTCATTTACTTATTATTCATTCTATAATCACTTGTTAATCATCGACGATAGTCACAATGTCAGGTCCAAATATCTCTTCTGCTTTTGTAACGATCGTTTCTTCTTGCGGTTCATTTTGAGGAATCAATTCGATTTCTTGTGCTTCATCTTCTGGCGCAAATGAATCTTCTGTGCCACTGTCTTTTGCTTGGATCAAATAATCTTTACGGATCAGAGGCCAGCTTTCTCGGGTGATATAAACTGGCTCTGGTGCATAATCTTGGATCATCCGACTAAGGTTGTTATGGATCGAAAGCTTTAGTTCTTCATCATTCGCTGCTCGTTGACAGACGATCTCATAGTCAAAAGCAATCACTAAGCCATTGGGACTAGCAGCAACAGGTTCACTTGCTTTTAGCATCGCTCGTTGAGTCACAGATAGGCTCATTAGCAGATCGTCCCAAACTTCTTTGACATTATTCAAATGTTTTCTTGTTGCTTCTTTTAATACTTTATAAACACGTTCAGTTGGTACGCGATACGTACTTGCTTGCTTTTTCTGAACAGGTGCGTGCGTTTGCTTGGCAGGTGCTTGATTGGCACCTCCATTGGTCTTGATAGCATTGATTTCTTTTTTTAGTTCACTGATTTCTTTTTGCAACTGCTTCACAAGCTGATCATCTACTCCGCTTTCTTGGCTTGTACCATTACTAGGAGCCTGTGCTAATTTGACTGTCGCTACTTCTAAATAGATCGTTGCACTGTTCGTAAAACGAATCTCATTTTGTGTGTCACTCAATATGTGGATCATTTGGAATAAGCGATCAGCTGTGACTTCTTTAGATAGTGCCACAAAAGGCTCTCTGATAGATGTCGTTTGTTCTGCTAAAAGGTTCGGTGCTTGTTGGAACATCAATAGATCCCGGCAGTATTGTAAAAGATCCTCTAAGAAACGGCGAGATTCCTTCCCGGCTGCCAAAATATTGGTCAGCGCCTCTAACGCCTTAGGAACATCTTTATTCACACACGCGCTTAGATACTCATCCATCATCTCATTTGTCAGACTTCCGGTCACCTGCATCGCATCATCCAAAGTAACGGTCCCATCACTGAATGAGATTGCTTGATCCATGATACTTAAAGCATCACGCATCCCGCCTTCTGCAGCTCTTGCAATCACGCCCAGTGCTGGTTCTTCATACGTGATATTTGATTGGTCTAAAATAAATTTTAGATGTTCAATGATATCTGCTGCGGTGATCCGCTTGAAATCAAATCGTTGTGTTCTTGAAATGATTGTTGCAGGAATCTTGTGCGGTTCAGTGGTTGCTAAAATAAAAATAACATTTTCTTTTGGTTCTTCTAATGTTTTAAGTAAGGCATTGAATGCTCCGGTAGAAAGCATATGGACTTCGTCTATGATATAGATTTTGTACGCTGCTTTAGTAGGTGCATAATTGGCTCGATCTCGGATAAAGCGGATTTCTTCTACCCCATTGTTGCTTGCTGCATCGATTTCAATGACATCTTCTTGCGTTCCTGCAGTGATCGATTGACACATTTCACATTGGTTGCAGGGTTCACCATCTTTACTATTTGGGCAGTTGATTGCTTTTGCAAAAATTTTAGCTGCACTCGTTTTACCAGTTCCCCGTGGTCCTGTAAACAGATAAGCATGAGAAGTTTTGTGGGAAACGATAGCATTCTTCAAGGTCTGGGTAACTGCTTTTTGTCCAACGATATCGTCAAAACGTTGGGAACGCCAGACGCGATAAAGTGCTTGATATGCCATGAGGATCCCCCTTTTTTTAAAAATTCACTATCTTTTATTATACGTGATTTTAGAAAAAAAAACTACTATAGTTCTCGTATAGTTTCTGCTTTTTTTATCGTTGCTCGTTCATTAACTACTCCCACATAAGAGTGCTTTTTCCCTATAAATTCTTTCGTTCGAAGTCTGATTCTACATCTTTCGACCGAGCGCTTTTCATTTCCCCTATGGTATAATGAAATCATCAATCTATTACAAAAACACTTTCATTAGGGAGGAATTTTTTATGGGTCTTATCAAAGCAGCAACAAGCATGATCGGCGGCGGATTAGCAGATCAGTGGGTCGAGGTCATTGAACCTGATGATATGAGCGACACCACCGTCATGACAAAGGGCGTAAAAGTACGAAAAGATGACAAACGTGGGTCAAACCGAAAAGGCACAGAAGATGTTCTGACAGATGGTTCAGTGGTCCATGTCTATCCAAATATGATGATGCTTCTCGTAGATGGTGGAAAAATCATCGATTATACTGCTGAAGAAGGCTACTATACGATCAAAAATGATTCTGCTCCCTCAATGTTCAATGGTTCATTGAAAAGCGCGATTGCAGAAACTTTCGACCGTTTCAAATTTGGCGGTGTCACACCTCAGAAACAACAGGTTTTCTATATCAATCTGCAAGAAATAAAAGGAATCAAGTTTGGGACAAGTTCACCACTCAATTACTTTGATAATTTTTATAACGCTGAATTGTTTTTACGTGCGCATGGTACGTATTCGATCCATATCACTGATCCGATCTTATTCTATACCAATGCTATCCCTAAAAACAAAACACAAGTGGATATCTCGGATATCAACGAACAGTATTTAGCAGAATTTTTAACCGCTTTACAATCTGCAATCAACCAAATGTCTGCAGATGGACAACGTATCTCTTACGTTCCTTCTAAAAGTCTAGAATTAAGTAAATATATGGGAAATGTCTTAGATGACTCATGGAACGAGCTACGCGGAATGGAAATCGTTTCTGTTGCGGTCGCAAGTATTTCTTATACAGATGACTCTGTCAAATTGATCAATATGAGAAACGAAGGCGCTATGTTAGGCGATCCTAGCGTCCGAGAAGGTTACGTCCAAGGATCAATCGCTCGTGGAATGGAAGCTGCTGGTAAAAATGATGCTGGTGCTATGACTGGTTTTATGGGCATGGGTATGGGCATGAATGCAAATGGCACGTACCTTTCACAAGCTGCACAAAATAATCAAGAACAGATCAACCAACAACAAGCAGAAAAACAAAATCAACAAGCAGCTCAAGGCAACGAAAACACTTGGACTTGTCCTGTCTGCAGCACAGAAAATACAGGTAAATTCTGCTCGAACTGTGGTACAGCAAAACCTGTCGCAAACGTCCAACCAAAATTACAAATGAAATGTAGTGAATGTCATGAAATCGTGGATCTTTCAAATGGTATCCCTAAGTTTTGTCCAAATTGCGGAAAACCATTCAAAGGTATCCCACTTGATTAAGTATTAGAAAGGTGTGGCGCGGATGGATGTTCTTACGCATAATTGTCCCAACTGTGGTGGTCCCTTAACATTTGACCCCAATGATCAAAAATTCCATTGTGATTACTGTCTAAATATCTATACGGAAGAAGAAGTTAGTCAATACGAACAAGAACAAAAAGAAGCTCGCGGTGCCCAAACGCAGCAAACTTCTGCTGAGGAAAATGGAGCCGATCAATTTACCTTTACTGCCGAAGAACAACTAGCTCAGATGGACGATGCAGAAAAAAAAGCATTCACAGAAGCTGGTGGACTATCTGATTCTGCAGATGATGCAACACCAACTGGAACGATGGAAAATGAGGATAATGAGGCAACAATGGAATTGTTTCTTTGTCCAAGCTGTGGTGCAGAAATCGTGACAGATGCAACGACTGCAGCAACTTATTGCTATTATTGTCATAATCCGGTTGTTTTGTCCGGACGACTGAGTGGCAAATTTTTACCGAATAAAGTCCTACCCTTTGCTGTAGAAAAAGAAGAAGCCATCACTAAATTCTTAGCGTGGACAAAGAAAAAATGGTTTGTTCCCAAAGCGTTTTTCAACAAAGACCAAATAGATAAATTAACAGGAGTCTACTTTCCTTATTGGGCAACTGATGCTACTGTAGATGGTTCTCTGCAAGCAAATGGAACTGTTATCCGTATCTGGCGTGTCGGTGATATCGAATATACGGAAACCAAACAGTTTGCTGTACACAGAGAAGGTTCTCTCTCTTTTAAAGAGTTGGTAAAAAATGCCTTATCAAAAAATACCCAACAAAAAATGGTAGAAACTGTTCAACCATTTCCTTTAGAGAAAGCCATCGACTTTAAAAGTCAGTATTTGGCTGGCTTCCAAGCTGAAAAACGTGATATTGAATATCAAGCAATCAAATCGCAAGTCCAATCTGAGCTTCAAGACTATTCAGAAAAACTGCTACGAGATACTGCAAGTGGCTATACGACACTAACGAACGTCCATGCCTCTGCGGATATCACAAGCGAGAAAAATGAGTATGTTCTTCTCCCTGTATGGCTAGTTACCTACCGTAGCAGCGATAGCAATAAAAAAGTCTACTACTATGCGATGAATGGACAAACAGGTAAAGTCAGTGGTGTTTTACCCATCAGTCACAAAAAACTTGGTCTGACAGCCTTTGGAATCTTTGCCGTCTTAGCAATCCTCTTTATGATTGGAGGGTACCTAATATGAGCAAAAAAATCCTCCTATTTTTCTTGACGGCTATCGGCTTGTTCTGGACCTCTTCTGTTCAAGCTGCCACACCGCCGATCAACGATGAAGCTGGCCTGTTCACTCAAGAACAGATCCAATCCTTGGAAAAACAGATTCAGCCTCTAAATGAAAAAATCAAGGGGCAAGTCTTAATTGTGACGACAACTTCGAATTCCGAAGAACCACGTGATTTTGCTGATGATTATCTAAGAAATGCAGTTGGCAACAACAATAACGGCTCCGTCTTATTACTAGATATGGGTCAACGTGAAATCTATATCTCTACTTCAGGAAATATGATCGACTATCTAGATGATAATCGAATTGATGCGATCTTGGACGACGTCTACGATCAAATGTCAAACGACGCATATTACGAAGCGGCGCAAGCTTATCTGACAAAGGCAAATGAATATGTCGCAGATGGCGTACCAGGTGGTCATTATCGCGTGGATGAAGAAACAGGTAAAATCACTCGCTATAAAGTCCTAACACCTGTTGAAATAGTGATTTCGATTGTCCTTGCTTTGGTTTTAAGCTTAGTCTTCTACTTTGTGACAGTTTCAAGGTATCAGTTGAAATCTGGTACGTATAAATACCCGTTCCGTGAAAAATCAACAATAAAATTAACGGACAAAACGGATCGCTTAACGAACTCATTCGTCACTACCCGCCGTATCCCAAAAAGTCCCCCACCTGGCAGTGGCGGAGGCGGAAGCACCACCCATTCAAGTGGTGGCGGTACCTTTGGCGGAGGCGGTCGAAGCTTCTAACAGTGATTATTTTTTCAATGATACTATTCTATCGTAGAATCATAACCACCCATTCGCACGGGTGGTTTTTTCTACGACTGAATACCTCTTTTACCGGTCTAATCCTGAAAGGTTGACTGAATCGGTCCTCTTTGGTGCTGTATTTACTCACTGTTTCTCAAAGAATCTCTAAGCGCTTTTGTCGTTTTTTCTCCTGTGAATAGATCAAACTCTTCAAATGCTGTAAGCTGATCTACTACCTAATCTTTTCTTAATTGATTACGAATCATACAAAAAATCTGAGTCAGAATTTTGTTCATTCTGTCCCAGATTTCATTTTATACAAGTCTTCAATCCTTATTGACAAAGAGCCCAAAAAAGACAGCATGGTCAACAAAAGGTAGGTGATCATGCTGTTGTTTCTATTTTATTTACTTACTTTTTGAAATACTGTTCTAACTTTCATCAATAACTCCTCAACCAAACTATCATGTGCTTTTTCCAAAAAAATACACTCTCTGGCTTCATAATCAATTGTCGTTAGTTGATCTAATAATACTTTTCCTGTTGTCTTCATTTCATATTGTGAATTAATATTTACATATAACGGATAGTTTCTAGTTGTACTAGAAATTGGAGCAACTGTAACAACGTTACTATAATCTGCAATAATATCATGACTTAAAACAATATAAGGTCTTTTTCCTGTTTGTTCATGTCCAGATCGAGGTGCTGTATTCAATAATAGAATATCGCCTTGTCTAGGGTTTCTCACCATTTTTCATTACCTACTGCTTCACCTAAATTTTGAATCGTCACATGGTTTCTTTCGTCAGTGTAATTTTCAAATAACTGTTCAATTGTTAATTCATTTTCTAAATTAGCCGCTTCGATGATTAGCCGCTTTTGACCGTTTACTTCTTCTTGTGTTATCTTCACTTTGTCTTCTGTATGAATTCCAAGATATTCCATAATATACTTTGGCAATCTAAGACCATTACTATTTCCCCATTTTTTTATAGGTAACATTTCCATATTAGACACCTCTTCCTGTATATACATAGTATAACACATACGAGAAAGAACGTATATACATAATTATCCTTTTCTATTAAATTTGGTTAACATTTTATGAATTCTTGAACCAATAGAAACCTTACTTTCAATTGATTCAAGTGAAATAACAAAAAAATCTGAGACAGAAGGTTAAGTCCTTCTATCCCAGATTTGATTTTACAAAACTCATCAGTCCTTATTGACAAAGAGCTACAAAAATCACTTTTCAAATATTTGTGAATCCCGGCTTATTTTTCAGAGGAGTTGCTTTCTCTTACTTCACGAAGCGTAAGACGTCCATCAAAAACTTATTCTTTTCTTTCTAAAAAATAATATTATCCTCTAATAAGTCCATGTTTGTAATGATGATTCGGTGGTCTTTTACTTTGATAATCCCGCTTTTTTTCAACTGCTTTAAAATACGGCTAACGCTGCTTGCTGTTGAGATTCCGCAGAACTTTGCGATTTCCTCATTTGTAATGATAAAATCAATCACCAAGCCCTCCTCAGTTCGAACGCCAAATAGGTCATACAATTCATATAATTGTGTACAAACAGCCCCTAACTTCCCATTCAATAACATTTGTTGCATTTTTTTCATTGAATAGAGTAAGCGATAACGATAATACTCTTTGACGTAATGTTGCATCTTAGGATCATCGTTGATCTGCTCCCAAAACTTTACACGATTGATTCGATAAAATTCTGCATATTCTGATTCTACTCGAATATTATAAGGAGAATCAATAAACTGAGAATATTCATCTTTGATCAGTGAGACGATTTCAAGATCTTTTATGTATCTCAGATTGAATTCTCTTCCGTCATTTGAAATGACACTCGCCTTCACCGTTCCTTCTTTCAATATATAAGTGTAGCAATCTTCCACACCTTCAAACGTCAGATACTTATGATATCTTTTTCGTACAATTGGAAAATTATTTCTTTCCAAATATTCCTTCAGCACTCTACTGTCCAATGATGCTCCCCCATCCAAACTTTCATATAAAAAAGATAATACAAGATTTCTGTACTTTTTAAAGTTCAAAAGTATTTTACTAATGATATTAACATTTGTTAAGTACTATTTTATACTACGAACGCGATTTTTTTCTTTTTTTTGTTTCGGTATACTGCGAATGTAAAACTTTTTAAGAATAGAGGGAAAAAAATGAACTATTGGATGAAAACAATCATTAATCGACTTGAGACAGCTTATCAGACAAGGTTTGATATGAAAGCATCATTAGTCTTCTTAAATGATGCGTATCAAAACTCTATTGAGTTGGTCAAATCCGTGGATGAACAACCATCAAACGAGTTAGAAGAATTTCTTGATTTATTTATGACAACTCGTGATTTATTTATTCGTCAATTGGTAGATCGTTATCCATCAAACTATCATGACGTCGAAGTACAAATTGAAAAATTAAAAGCATATTCAGATTAAGGGGACCTTACAGAGCACATGGAAAAGAAATTATTCAATAAATATTTTATCGGAATCACACTTATCAACTTCATTGTCTATTTGATCTACTATTTACTTATGGTCATCATTGCAGTCATTGCGCAAGATGATCTACATGCTACCATGAGCCAGGCAGGTTTTGCATCTGGGATCTACATTATTGGTACACTGTTGGCCCGTTTATTTATGGGAAAACAATTGGAACTCTTCGGTCGTAAATTCACATTACGTGGCGGTGCGATCTTTTATTTCCTTTCAACTTTAGCTTATCTTTACACACCTTCAATCGGTGTCTTGTATCTTGTTCGTTTTTTAAATGGTTTTGGTTATGGAACAGTTTCAACTGCAACAAATGCGATCGTAACTGCCTATATTCCTGAAGCTAAAAAAGGTGAAGGAATCAACTATTACGGTTTAAGTACAAGTTTAGCCGCTGCGATTGGACCATTTTTAGGAATGATCTTACTTAACCTAACAGATTTCCACTTTATCATTTGGTTCTCTATTGTACTTGTTTTCCTTGTAACGATTGCATGTATGTTTTTCCCAGTGAAAAATATCGTATTGTCTGATGAACAAAGAACTTCACTACGTTCTTGGAACATCAACGGCTTTATCGAAAAGAAAGCTTTATTCATTACGGGTATCGCATTCTTGATGGGTCTTTCTTATTCAAGTGTTTTGTCTTTCTTGTCTTCTTATACTAAAGTCATTCATTTGGTTTCCGCTGGTTCATTTTTCTTCGTAGTATATGCTTTAGTCATTACCTTTACTCGTCCATTAACTGGACGCATCTTTGATGCAAAAGGCGAACAATACGTTATGTATCCTAGCTACCTATTTTTAACAGCTGGATTGTTCTTATTAAGTGTAACAACGAATAGCGTTACTTTACTACTTTCTGGTGCACTAGTTGGTCTAGGCTATGGAACATTCATGTCAAATGGTCAAGCAGTTTGCTTAAAGATCGTGAAGGAACACCGAATCAGTATTGCTCTTTCAACCTACTTTATCGGATTAGATCTAGGTCTTGGTGTTGGCCCTTATTTGATGGGTGTATTGAAATCACTCACTTCATTTAGAGGATTATATGTTGTTTCAGGTATTATCCCATTGATTTGTACTGTTCTTTATTTAGGATATAATCATAAAAAGAATCATCAAGTAAAACTTGAAATGAATTAAATTCAGTATTTGATAAAAAATGATCGTTGCATCGCGCAACGATCTCACAAATAAGCCAGATGTCCCACAAAAATATCTTTCATATTTTTGCGATCATCTGGCTATTTTTCTTATAAACTGGAGGTTATCATTCTTCTTATCCTCAATTTACCGCTCGAAAATTAAATACTTCCAATCATCCATGCCAGAAATCAAGTTCCACCCTTGTTTACCATATTCGTTCAGTTTAACAATATATCTATCTAACTTGACATGAACATCAAATGATGGATCTACACTTAAATTTACAGTCATATATTCCTATCCTTACATTCCCAATCTCCTTTCAATTTCAAATTTACCAACGCTTCATATTCTTTTCAAACTTATTAACATATGCAGACTTTAATTCATCAGATGAGATATCATAACATAATAAAATATCATTGTAATACATCAATATATCTGCTAATTCTTCAATCAAATCTTTTCTCAAATCCTCATCTTGACTAGCTTTTAATCCGCTATGTTTTTTTACAATATCAATTACTTCGCCAATTTCTCCAACCATCCAAAGCAATTTATTTTGCCCTACTTCAGCAGAAATACCTTCCCATTTGTCTTTGTATTTTTCTTGTAGTATTTTTTGCATCTCTTTCATTTCATTAATCGTAAATTCACTCATATAAATATCTCCCTACAAATTTCGATTTGTCCTTACCTGTACTATATCATGCTGTTATAAGCATTGTCTTTTCTTTTCTGCTTTTGAAACGCTACTTCTCAGCCTATAATTTTGTAAATGGTGCTATTCAGCATTGCTTACGAAACAAGCCCTTGATAAACCATAGACTAATAGGTTGTACCATAATCAAGCAGAAAAAACAGTCTACTATTTCATAGCATTGAAAGAGATACTCTTTTTCAAGTGTCATTCTTTTATAACTTTGTATAACTTCCTGATAACTATTATACAAAAAATCATGCGATTCTTTTGACTCTATACAGATTTTTTCCTTTTCTTTATTTCGTTAAACCATATGCTTCAAATTCATAGAGGCGGACTGCCGAGTCGGCTCCTTGTGTTGGTTGATTAACTGTTAATCGAATGAATCGCGCAGAAGCTGCTGCAAATGTATTGATTGTATTGCTAGCGCTGTTGCTTGCCGTACGAGAAACTTCATGGAAATTTGTTCCGTCTTCACTCAGCTCAAGGGTATACGCTCTCGTGTTCATACTTGGACTTTCTCCACCAGCTGCGGCATGTGCCATCCGTATTTCACTTACTGTTTTTAATGATCCTAGATCAACTGTCAGCACATGAGGCGCACTACCTGTTGCACACCATTTTGTTCCTAGATCTCCATCTACAGCGAACTTTGGTGCTTCCGCTTCATTTACATAAGAAGAAGCTTCTGCTTTAGCATCTTTAGAGAGTAAGGCCAAACCATTTTGTGCTTCATTGGTAACAGTTACGATCCCTTTCATTCTATTAGTGGTTTCACCTGCCTCATTGATTGCAGTCAACTGAACATCATAAACTCCTTCTTTAGAATAAGTCACCACAGGATTTTGGTCTTGACTTGATTCGATCGATGCCCCTTCAAATGACCATTGGACACTTTGAGTATTTGCCGAAGAAGTATTTGTAAACTCGATCTCTTCACCTGGTGCTACTATCGTTTTAGATACAGAAAAAGAAGCCTTAGGTGGTTGCATCTGTGGCCATTCAAATGTGACGATCTGTGATGGCTGTCCTTGTTTGCCATAAAGGTCGACAGGTACGATTTCGATTCCCGTTATTGATTCGCCTTGACGTTCAAGACCATCAATAAAATGCGTTTGTGCAGATGTTGCTCCGATAAATGAACGCTCGCCATTTTCCAGCACACGGTAGATTTCATAGCGTGCATTTTGTTCTGGATGCGTACTTTCCCACATCAAGCGGATGCCTGCATGTATCCGTTCTTCATCAAATTTGATATCTTCGATTACTGGATTTTCAATGTTCGATGAGGATACTTTCCCTTGTGGTGCCGCAACGATTTGTCCAAAATTCAATGCATATTCGTCATTGTCAGCGAAAGAAGATAGCTCATAAGAGATAGAAGTCACTACTTTATCGGTTGCTTTATTCAAGTGATAAGCAACCGTTGTCCAATCATTTGTCACTTTTTTATTTCCTTTAAATGTTTCACTTGTCCCATCCTCAAACTCAAGTACAAGATCCAAGTTTGTACGGTCCGTTGCTTTTGCAATAGTCGTAAATGTCATATTTTTTTCGATTTTAGCCTTTGTTTGATACAACTTGATCTTATTTGATTCTTTTGCAGCTATCTTTCCAACTAATGCAATTGAACTTCCACCATTGTAAGCGGCCGTATAATCAATACTTCCTGACAGCTCACTACCACCTCCCTGCTCAATGATCCAGCGATACGTTGGCATGATATCTTGCAGACTGCGATTATTCCATTCTGTTGTTGAAATTGGGGTCCCATTCAAATAATAGCTATAGCCATTTCCAACATTGAAATTCGTTACAAAAGGCCATTGTGTGATTGCTGTTTGCTCGACTGCAAAAGTAGAGATCCCTGGCCACTCAGTCCCTTCTGGTAAGACACTCTTAGTCGGATCATGCTGATTATTTACCCAGAATTTTTCTTCCTTTTGCTGGTATTCATTTGGATCACTAGCAGAAGAATAGGTCCAGCTTGGAACATATAAGCCTAGCGAGGTATAGGGTGTTCCTTGATTGTCAGCAAAAAGATTCCATCTTACCGGTGTATCATATCCTCTTTCTTGAACATCGATGCCGGCAAACAAATCATATGGATCAATCCCTAATGTTTCAGCTTTTTCTTTTGATTTACGTAATAAATCTTGACTGGCTAGTCGGTCGGTATTCCACCAGAAATTAAGAAACATGCTGTCTGCTACAGGATTCAAATCGGCATCTACTAGATAATCTTGATTTTTCTCTGTTAGTGCATTCTGCCAATCCATCTTCCCCTCATTTGTCATCGAGTCATACCACATGACTTCCAATTCATTACTCGTTTTTTCTTTAAATTCAACGATCAGTTCTTTCATCAGATCTGCATGGGTTTTCGTTAAGCCTATCTCCGTTTCTTGGTTGATGAACCATCCATCAAACCCATACTTTTGAGCAACTTCGATCATTTTATCAACAATTGGAAAATGGCCTGTCGCATCCTTTTTTAAAAATGTATCGAGCCATTCGATTTTTCCGCCATGTGCTCCTTGAGGGAAGAAGATCGTTCCAAGTACTGGCACACCATTTTTGTGCGCTACATCTGTCACATCTGGACTTGGTGGAACGATTATTCCTTCACCAGCCGAACCGCCCCAGTAAACTAACTGATCAATATATTGCCAATTTGAAAAAACATTCGCATCAAACGTGTTTGAACCTCGTGGCGCATTACCGCTTGTACTACTATTCATGATCGATAAAGCAACCACTTTCATCTGTTCATTTTGCGTTTTGTTTGCTTTTATCAATTGAGATTTTTCTACTCTTTTTGCTAACGGTTCCGTACTGACGTTATATTTAGCATCTGCATCTTTGGCAAATGACCACTCTAACAATTCATCTGGGAACCAGTAAGATGATTCTGGCTGATTCTCCATTGAAGTGGCCACTGCACCTTGTGTTTCAGGTTGTTCCTCAGCAATGACAGGCATAGTTCCAAAAAATAATCCTATGATTCCAAACCCAACTAGTGTTCCTACTTTAAAAGTCTTCGCTAGCTTTTTCATTCAGTCCTCCTATAATATGATGCAACCTTTATTTTAAATAAAAATATCCCCGCTCGATCCTCCTTTCTATACAATAATCATTACAATTAAAATGATAGCGCTTACCAAAAGGTGTGTACATGAACATATTATAGATTTATCAGCACAAATCATAGATTATGATACGGAGTTCTAGGCATCAATAAAAACAACGAATATGATGCTCATCCATTTTCGCAAATTGATCATTCGTTAGTTCTTTACTTGTCACTAAATAATCAATCTCATGGCACGCAATCGCTTGATGCATGAATCGTTGCCCTACTTTCTCTTGTGTTGCCAATACCATCAAATGGTTTGCCTGCTTTCGGAACGCTTTTTTTAATAGGGCTTCTCCTTCATGTGTTTCGGTCACTCCTTGAGTAAAATCGAAGCCACGGCAACTAATAATAGCTAAATCTGCAGAATATGTCAGTACGTCGTTGTAAGCTTTTGAGCCATTGATCGTCGCTCGTTTTTGAACGATCGTCCCACCTACGATCGATACTTTCGCTGATGTAAATTCGCTTAGCATCGCTGCTGTGATCACGCCGTTTGTAATGATCTGCAATCCTTCATATCTTCCTAGATTTCGAATCAGGTGCAAACTAGTCGTACTAGAATCTAAAAACAAGACCATATCATCTTTGATCAAGGATGAGGCAATGTCTGCGATCTTTCTTTTTTCTGTTTCTTCATCTAATTGATTGATTTTCATCAAATATGGCACATCGATTTTTTGATTATCTACTAACATTGCACCGCCACGAACGCGGCGAATCAAGCCACTCTTTTCTAAGGATACAAGATCACGCTTGATCGTCGCCTCACTGTAATTAACTAAATCGATCAGATCAGTGATTCTTACAAACTGATTGCTTTTTAAATGATTCACGATTTTCTGTTGACGATCTTCTACTTCACTTAACATTTTCGTCTCCTCCCATTCTTTGCATCTACTTTAACACCAAAAAGAGCTTTGGCAAAAGCCAGCGCTCTTTTGGATCATGACTTTTTAATATAGTTCTGCTTTACCAATCGTATTCAGTACACCCATTTTATGCTTCACTACCTCTTGAACTTTTTTATTTGCGTAAGGATAGACAGCATTTGGTTCATACATTTCTGGATTGTCGCTCAGTATTTCTCGTAGTGCATCAAAGAACACACTCTTGAGATCTGAACTGAGATTGACTTTTGCCACCCCATATCTGACTGATTCACTGACTTCCGCATCTGGATTACCTGAACCACCATGCAATACAAATGGCTTATCGATTTGCTGATTCAACTCTTTCAATAATTCGATGTTCAATTTTGGCGTTTTGTCTTTAGGATATAATCCATGCGCTGTGCCGATAGCAATGGCTAATGAATCGATATTCGTTTCTTCGACAAAATGTTTTGCTTGTTCAGGATCTGTATAGATGATGTTCGCCGCCCCACCTTCTGCAGAGCCGTTATTGCCAATCGTTCCAATTTCTGCTTCTACTGAGACGCCCACTGCATGAGCTAATGCAACGACTTCTTTGGTAATCGCTAAATTGTCTTCAAAAGATTGTAAAGATGCATCGATCATCACCGAAGTATAACCGTTTCGTATCGCCCGCAAAACATCTTTCACTGTACCACCATGATCCAAATGAATCACTACAGGAATCTTACTATTATGGGCATACGCTCTAACGGAAGCAACGAATTCATCATTGAGATAAGCAATTTCATCAGGATGGATTTCTAAAATAACTGGAGCATTTAGTCTTTCAGATTCTTCTACGATTGCTTTCAACATATCATAACTACAGATATTGAAAGCCGGAACGGCAAATTGATTTTCCTTTGCAACTTTTAGTAACTCTTTCATTGTATATAACATTATGCTTCCACCTCATTTGTTAGTTTTTCTTCTTTTACTTTTTCTGTAACTGTCTTTTCTTCCACCGATTTTTTTAGCAATCCTAAGGAAAGTGCTGTAACCACTGTTCCAGAGACAATCGCGACTAGATACATTGGTAAATCATTCAATACATTAGGGATCAGCATGACCCAAATACCGCCATGAGGGGCCATCGAAGTTACTCCAGCTGCCATCGAAATCCCTGCAGCAGTAGCAGACCCGATGATCAAACTAGGAATAACGCGAATGGGGTCAGATACCGCAAAAGGAATCGCTCCTTCTGTAATATAGGAAGCTCCTAGTATCCAGCATGATTGCCCAGAAGTTTGTTCTTCCTTCGTAAATTTTTTCTTGAACAAAATCGTCGCTAACGCGATACCTAAAGGCGGCGTCATCCCTGCAGCCATACAAGCTGCAATCGGTGCATTCACACCTGCCGACATCAAACCGATGGAAAATGTAGAAATCGACTTATTGATAGGGCCACCCATGTCAGCCGCCATCATGACCCCAATAATCAGACCAAACATCAACCCTGATGTATTTCCTAAACTATTCAACCAGTTCGTCAATGTATCCAACAACCAAGAAATCGGCTGTTCGACAATGAAAACCATGGCTAGACCAACAATAAGAATCGATACAAGCGGCACTACGATCAACTGATAGATCGAAAGAAGTTCTTTTTTGATCGTTACTTTATTTGCTAGAAAATCAGTCAGATACCCCGCTAATAATCCACCGATCATTCCGCCAAGAAATCCAGAACCTCCAGTTGAAGCAAGTAGGCCAGCAACAATCCCTGGAGCAAATCCAGCTTTTCCAGCAATCGAAGTGGCGATACCTGCTCCTAAAGCCGGAACCATCATGGCGAACGCTGTATCGCCACCAATACGTGACAGCGCACCTGCTAATGCATTATAGTTTTCTGATTGCGGATCTGAAGCTGTAATACCGAAAGCAAAGCTCAACGCAATAATAATGCCTCCAGCAATTACAAATGGCAGCATATAATTCACGCCACTCATAAAATGATTATAGAGAGTTGGCTTTTGATTTTTTGTTGCTTTTTGTTTCGTTGTTCCTGAAACTTCACTTACTCCAATTCCTTCTAATGCCTCTTTGATCACCAGTTCCGGTTCTTTGATCGCCCGACTCGTGGATACTCGTTTTACTTTTTTACCTGTAAACCGTTCCATATCGATCTCTTTATCAATCGCTAAAATAATTGCTTGTGCCTCTGCAATTTCACTTTCCGTCAATGTATTTTCAGTTTTGATTCCTTGTGTTTCAAACTTTGCTTCAAGATTCATTTTCTTAGCAGTAATCTCTAGTTTTTCCGCTGACATATACGTGTGGGCAATTCCAGTAGGACAAGCTGTCACACCAATTATTTTCATCATTTTTCTCCCCCATCTGCTTTTTTACTAGCATACTTCTGATACCTGATAACAATAGTTCGTTTTTTGGATAGTCGCTTTACTCAGTTAAACACGTGAGGATTTCTGCTGCAGTAACTGCCTCTTTCAATTGTTGTCTAAATACTGGATCGATCAATTTTCGTGACAATGAACTCAAAATTTCTAAATGTTCGTCTGCTGACTTTTTAGGTACGGCGATTGCAAACACACATTCAATCGGCTGTTCATCCATTCCAACATAGTCGGTGATCCTTCCGCTATGGATAAAGCAGAGTGTCGGCTCCAGCACATACTTACTTTTTGCATGAGGGATACCAAATCCATCCTCTATCCCCGTTGAGGTCTCATTTTCTCTTTTTAGAAAATCCTTGATGATCTTTTTAGAGTTCTTGACTCTGCCACTTGCTTCCAACCTTCTACCTAAGCAATCAAACAATGAACTTTTTGAACGAATCGTCTCATCGAAAATAATCAATTCTTCTGTAATCAATTGTTCAATATTCATTTTCATCACCTCTCTATTCGCTTTGTTATCGCTTTCTTTTTTACTGTGGCAAGTATAGCATCGCTAGCTGAACCGTTCAATGCTTTGACCGAAGAACGAAAACAATGCAAATTTACTAAAAATAAATCACAAAAATGAACGATTTAGCTCACTTTTTTCCACTAATTCATGACACAAGCTAGAGGAATTATGTTCAACTTCGTCCTTTTCTATTTACGCCATGATGTAAAAGCGATTATTCACATCCCATCTTTTCATGCAACCTTATCAAACTAATCGACATTGACGTAAAGTAAAAAATAAGACCATAAATCATAAGATACGAATTGAAACACGTAAAAAAATCCAATAGATGGCTTATTTGGACACAAAAAACGGAGTAGATTTCTCTACTCCGAAAAAGTATGAATTTTTGAGGTTGTTTCTGTTTTGACAGCTTTTATTTAGTACTCAGCTAAATTTTTTCCCATACCCCCCATTGTTGGACCGTTTCTGGGTTGACGTTTTGATTCCACCATTTTGCACGGTATGTTTGACCGTTAAGTGTGACGATCTGTCCAGCAAGATAGATAGCGGAAGTATTCCACTCTCCATTTTTTTCAGATGCTTCTGGGGTAACCAATGACCATGGTCCCCATTGTCCTGATTCACTTGGTCGATCATTTAACGTCCAATGATTGGCTACATATTCTTTGCCTTCAAACATCACTTTTTCTCCACCTAAGTAAATCTTATTAGGGTCCCATTGTGGAATCGTTTCTGTGCTTTCTTCTTTCGTTACAAACGACTTACTTACTGCATCTGATTCGTTACCTGAAGTGTCTACCGCTCTTACAGTAACTTTGTATTCTTCTCCAGCTTGTAAACCAGTAATCGAATAATTTAGGCTAGTTACTGTTTTTTCAGTCGTCAAACCTTTTCCAGTAACATTTACGATGTAGTGAGAAACAGCTACATTATCCGTTGAAGCTTTCCAAGAAACAGTTGCGCTTTTTTCTGTAATGTTTAGAATCGATAGATTACTTGGCGCTGTAGGTTTTTGATTATCAACAGGCATTTTTTCTGTTTGTACCGTTAATTCATTGCTTAACGCAGAAGTATTTCCTGCAGCATCAATTGCTTGCACACGATACGCGTATTCTTTTTCTGCTTCTACAGTCGTGTCCGTGAAGCTAGTTGTTTTTGTCGTACCGATTTTGTTTCCATCACGGAAAATCAAGTATTCTTTCACAGCTACATTGTCTGTTGCTGCCTCCCAATTCAGTGCTACTGAGTGATGCGTTACTTTACTTGCAGTTAGATTTTTTGGCGTTGTTGGTGCTTCTGTATCTGGCTCAATATCACTTTCACCAAATGTTTGCGCAACTTTCGTAAATTCGAATCGATTCTTGACTTGGCCAACACCGTTATCGATTTTTGCATCTCGATTGATCGACCAGAATGAAACCATTCCGATGTTCTTCTCAACCGCGTGATCGACAACTTGTTTCATCATTTCTGTCGTAAAGTATGGATGTCCGGTATTTTCAAAACCAACAGATGGTGTTGTTCCTAATTTTACATAGGCTTGTTCTGTAGTTAAATCAATCCCTGCATATTTTTTGAAGTAATCTTTCACTTGCTTCATTGTATTATCCACAGCATCAATTGATCCTTTTGCATAATATGGTACACTAGCACCATAACACATCGTCATGATATTTATGTTTTCTAGATCAACACCTTCTTCAAGGTATGCTTTCAATACATCAAGCCCCGTTTGGATCAAACCTGTTGGCATTACCGGTAATGTAAGTGTCACCTTCACACCAGTAAGTTCTTGGATTTTCTTTATCGCTTTTGCATTTGCTTTGTTGTGCTGATAATCCATTGCTCCTGCTTCTACATCTAGGTCAATTCGAGTCAATCCGTAACCTTCTATCAATTCCTGATACGCATTCGTCAGGATCGTGACATCTTGTGTCAACTCCCAGAAAGCGCCAGAATTTAGTCCACCAAATGAAAGAGCTACATCTCCACCCTCTTCACGTAGTTCACGAATTGCTTTTTTGATTCCTTCATATTGCCACTGGTCATTGGTTAGTTCGTTAAGGCCGTTGAATCCACCCCACGACCAATTTAGTCGACCATTCACTACACCGGTTGCTTGCATAAAGCCAAGATTGAAGAATTTAGTTTCCGATTGCTTTGCAATTTCAGCTAAATTAGGTGCACCGTTATTGCTGAATTCCCTATCAGAAACATAAGCTGTCATGTCGACGAATGGTGCCATAACTTGTGCTGGCCATTGGATTCCTTGTCCAACACCAAAATCAACTGTAGCCTTTTGTTTGACGGTTATCGTTCTTTCTTGACGAGTCGTATTGCTGTCACTATCTGTCACAGAATAAGCTAAGGTGTATACTCCTGCTTTCGTTGTATCAACACTACCAGTTACCTTGATCTGTTTTGTCAGATCGCCATCTTCTTTGTCTGTCGCAGTTACTCCTGCTAGTGGGTCAAAGTTTTCGCCTACTGTGATCGTTTGATTGTTCACTCCGAAGAATTGTGGTTTTTCATTACTGATTTCTTTCTTTTCAACCGTGATCACACGTTTCGCAATCGTCTCATTTCCATCAGAATCGGTCACTGAATAGGTAAGTGGATAATTCCCTTCTTTAGCTGTGTCCACCTTACCTGTTACCTTGATCTGACTTGTCAAATCACCATCTTCTTTATCCGTCGCAGTCACTCCTGCTAATGGATCAAAGCTTTCGCCTACTGTGATGGTTTGATTGTTTACTCCGAAGAATTGTGGTTTTTCATTACTGATTTCTTTCTTTTCAACCGTGATCACACGTTTCGCAATCGTCTCATTTCCATCAGAATCGGTCACTGAATAGGTAAGTGGATAATTCCCTTCTTTAGCTGTGTCCACCTTACCTGTTACCTTGATCTGACTTGTCAAATCACCATCTTCTTTATCCGTCGCAGTCACTCCTGCTAGTGGGTCAAAGTTTTCGCCTACTGTGATCGTTTGACTGTTCACTCCGAAGAATTTTGGCTTTTCATTACTGATCTCTTTCTTTTCAACCGTGATTACACGTTTCGCAATCGTCTCATTTCCATCAGAATCGGTCACTGAATAGGTAAGTGGATAATTCCCTTCTTTAGCTGTATCCACCTTACCTGTTACCTTGATTTGACCTGTCAAATCGCCATCTTCTTTGTCCGTCGCAGTCACTCCTGCTAATGGTTCAAAGCTTTCGCCTACTGTGATGGTTTGATTTCCCACACCAGAAATCACTGGCGCTTGATTACTTTCTGCTTCCCCGATGATTGTTTGAGAGGATAGTTGTGTTTTATCATCATAATATTGCTCTAAGACAACCGACTCGATCTGGTCTGGCGAGACCTCTTGACTGTCATTACGCACCAGTTTGAATGTGTATGTATTTCCGGGAGTCAAAAAACGGCCATCGTAAACAGCAGATAAGTCGACGATCGACTTGTCTCCGTCAACAGTTACAGCACCTGCCTTGTAATCTCCACGTGCTAAAGTTGCACCATCTTTCAGAGTGAAAATCAGCTTAGGACGTTTTACTGTACTATAAAATTTATCCGCTGGTTGTAACGCGTTTCCAGCATAATTTTCTAAAACTTCATTGTTTTTAAGTGTGAGTTCAAAGCCCTTTTTCCCAGAATCTGTTGATCCTAATCGAATAGCCATATCCACGTCTAACCGTAAATCATAGTCCTGTTTTTGTACTGGTAATGCTTCTTTTCCAAATAGACCTTCTTTAATGGCTTTAGTTAATTCATCACGGACTGCACTATTATTTGTCGCTTTATCTTGTGATGCCATCCATGAGATCATTCCGCCTAATTGATGTTTTTTAACGTATTCTGCTTTCGCAGTTACTGAGCGGACGTTATCAAATGTATAAAAATCTTTTGTAGATTCACTATACATGAATGGTGCTTGTGCCTCTTCATCCCAATACTCTTTTAAGTCAGGCATCTGTGCTTTTAGCTTGTCGATACTGCGATAAGACCACACACCACTCATTCTCCCACCATCACCAATAGCTGCTGGCGCTTCATTGTTTGCTCCTTTTGAAGCAGTTCCGTCCGCATCTTTATTTGTCGCACTAGCAGGTTGAAAAAGTCCTGGTCGTGAAGCATCTCCGCCTTTTTCGACAGTATCCCACCCTCTAGTATAAAATGCTGCACCAATGACGATTTTTTTGGGATCAATATTTTTACCAAGTAAATAATCAACGACAGCATCAATAGAGTAGCTTGTTGGATCATTTGGATTTGTATACAATGCTGTTTGGTGTCCTGCTTTTTCGTCCCAAGCACCATGTAGATCATAGGTCATCACGTTTCCGAAATCAATGATATCGAATAAGCGTTTAACATCCATGTGTTCTTCTAGTTTTTCTTTCGCTCCATGAATGGCTGTTGACAATTCATAGGTCTTGCCAATCTCAGCTCCTTGTTTGTCCAGAGCGTTACGGAGATCCTGCATCAGTGTTAGATAATTTTCACGGTCTTGCGGTCCTGCGTTAGGTGTTCCCTCATCGTTTTTATTATCGACTAAATCTGGTTGACGAACACTATTCGGGTATTCCCAATCCACATCGATAAAATCCATATCTGTATATTTTAGAAATTGCATCACATTTTTTACATATTTTGCTCGTTTAATTGGGTCTGCTGCTACTTTTGAAAAGTCGCCAGATTTCGACCACCCGCCTAAACTAATACCCGTTTTGATATTCGGATTTTTTTCACGGAGAGCTGCTAACGCTGGAATGATTCCACCAAGTTGGCTTCCCCATTCATGGCCAGAGCCAACACCTGAAGCAAATGCAGCATCTTGATCCGGTAAAAGCAAATCACCATTGCTGTCCATGTCAACAAAAGCAAAATTGATGTGGGTATACTGATCAGCTGGCATATCTTTTGGAAAATAATTCCCTTGCCCACCATAAATCGACCAGTCACCATAGTACATGACATTTCGATAGGTTGGTTGAGTTTTTTCTTGTGAGTTTGTTTGAATATTTGTTTCCGTTGTTTCATTCGCGTAGGCATCTGCTACTGACGCTACTAGCGACATTGGAATAGCAGACATAACAGTTAGTGCTGCAGAAGATAACGACATTGCCTGTTTGATTTTTTTCTTCATTGCATTTCCTCCTTATATATGTGATGAGAATACTGTTATACCTTTGATCAAGGTATAACTTTACTATAGCAATAAATAACTGATACGAAGTTTCACTTTTTTCCATTACCAAGAAGTTCTTGCTTTTTTATTTGAGGTATTCAATATTCGCTCCAATAAACGAAAAAAGGAGGGACAAAAAATCTTGTCTCCTTCCTTCTTTATAGATATCTATTGACTTAGGACTTTGCATTTCTCATCATTTTTTCTTTTTAGTAATTCATGGGACTTGCAACGCTCTATCCTTTTATCTTCCATGCTGCTGAACGAGTAGGATCTTCCCCTTTATTCCACCATTTTGCTTGATAAGTGACATCATTGTAGGTGACCATATCACCTGCTACATAAACAGTCGCTTTATTCCAATTCTTTTTGACAGTATTTGTTCCTCCAATAGGTTCCCAGGCTTGTGAAGTATCTGGGGTTTCCCCTTTTACCCACCATTTTGCGCGATAAGTTACTCCGTTATATATGACAATATCGCCTTGTACATATGCTTTTTCTTTACTCCATTGCTGATTAGATCCGGGATCATTTATTGCTTCCCATACGTCAGAAACACCAGGTACCGCTCCTTTATTCCACCACTTTGCTCGGTAGGTGATTCCTTTATACGTTACGATATCTCCTGCCACATAAACCGACTCCTTAGCCCAAGTGTCAGAAGAACTATTTTCTTCTTTGGTGACTACTGTTAAACTCTGGCTTTTGTCTGACTCATTGTTTTTTGCATCATACGCACTGATTTGATAAGTATAAGTAGTATTGCTATTTAAATGAAGATCTGAAAAATTGGTTTGTCCTGTTTTTGCAATCCATTGACCATTTCGATAAATGTTATACCCTGTTACACCAACATTATCTGAAGCAGGATTCCATCTCAACTGAACAGAATCAGAAGTAACTGTTGCTACTATATTCGTTGGAATCGTAGGAGCTTGGGTATCTTCTTCGATATTGCCAATTTCTCCAGTCATCTCATCGCGATACTCCCAAATTTTCTTCGTTAGTTTTGGTAATGCCGCTAATTCTTTTTTACTCTCATTCGCTACTTCAATACCCCATTGCTCAAAAAATGGAGTTAGATTTTTTCCACTGATCTTTGAAGCAGAAACTACAAAATACTGGCGTTTTGCTTGTTCAGACGAAAGAGACTTTTGTTCTTCTCTATAGCGTTTATGTAAATTAGGATAGAAGTCTTCTCCAAAAGCAAGTTCTAATTGCCAAAACATTCCTAATCGCATCCAAACATCTTGCTGATCAAACTCTTTTTTTGTTTGATTCAGATAGTTAAACATTTCTCTGTAAGTATTGCCCTCTTCTAGTCGACTACGTTGCCCAAACGCTTTTTGTGCCCGTAAAGAATAGATATTGACCGTCACTTCGACCATATCATGCCAATCCATACGTTCCATTTGATAGGTGTGACCAATTTCATGCCACATGCCCCATTGATTTAATTTTTCAGGTTCTAATAACGCATCCATAGTTTCCGTATGATAAGCGGTGTGTTGATAAAAAGCATACATAAAAGCATCCGCTTCTTTTGTTTCACGCATGTGTTGAACCAAACCAGTTGGCCTACGATGTAGCGAAGAACTTCCGTCCAATCCTGCTGTTTGATCATGAAGTCTCACCACTTTTTCCTGTGTTTCTAAAATTTTCGTTGGATCTTTGACTAGATGAATAGATTCATTTGAACCAGTAATCAATACTGTGTCACCCACTAGCTCGTACCCTGGTGCATCGGGATAATTACTTACTAATTCTTGCCACTCCTGATTTGTTGTTTCGCCTAGAATAAATCGCGGAACAGTAATCCCACCCCTGATTTCTACATGAATACTTCCTTGTGCTGTTTGTTCGGTTTCATTTTGAATATGAATGATTCCTTCCATACTCCCAGCAATGATATTCTTGCCCTTTTTTAGTGTCTTACCAGAGTTTGCACCTTCGTTATAGTCATTCAAAGCAATACCTGAAATCGTATAAGAAGGCATTTTTCGCTGATCCGTCTGCTCATCCACATAAATTTCAATGACTTCGTGTGCTCGTTTGTAGATACCCGTTGATTGATTCGTACTTGGACCAAACCAATTATCTAAAATTCTTGCACGATAATTTTCGACATGTTCACTTTGCTTGATTTCCAAATACTTGGCAATATTTTGATTTGATTTTGTTGTACTTGATACGAACTCTCTTTCATTTCCTTCGACTTCCACACTTAACCTGTTTGAAAAAAGAATGATCCCTAACATTGAACAACAAAAAAGAAGCTTTTTTTTATTTTTCATAATTTCTCCCCATCATTTTTATTTGTGTACAAAATAACGGTATCATAAATAAAGAAAAGATTTATCCATCTTTTCCT
This sequence comes from Enterococcus durans, assembly GCF_002277935.1. Classification (NCBI taxonomy): domain Bacteria; kingdom Bacillati; phylum Bacillota; class Bacilli; order Lactobacillales; family Enterococcaceae; genus Enterococcus; species Enterococcus durans. The sequence continues at coordinate 367,675 of NZ_CP022930.1, forward strand.
TTGAATAGAAATTAATAAAAAAATACAAGAAAATTAGCTTTTTTCTTTTCAGTTCAACATTTCACTGGATAAAAAACAAAATCACTTTCTTTTTAAAATAACTGAAATACAAATGATGTTTTTCAATCTGTTAGAGAAATCACTTGTTGCATTTTCTGATTTCATCAGCAATGAGGTTGGGACAGAAGTGTTTAACTCCGAGAAATAAGAAGGAGTTGCTTCCGCTCCCACCCTTTATTCGTTTTTAAAGAATAAGACAAAAGTGTTTCTTACTTTTGTCCCACTCTCCTTTTTACAACTTAGATCCCTGTTAGATAAAATGCTATTCTTTTGTGTTCAGTAACTTGTTTCAAGAGATTTTACTTGTAAAATAATCCAAATAGGAAAGAACTCAATCAATTTTTAACCCCAAAAAAATCAGCGTTTTTGGAGGTATTTTTGCACTAAAAGTTTTAACCATAAAAAGAAAACCAGTCTAGATTATCCAAACAGATGTATATCTCTATAATTGTTCAAGGGCCGTAGCTAGATCGTCTAATTTGGCGGCAAATGCATGTTTTGCAACTGGTTTTAATAGTTTTATCGGCAAACTACTATTTGCTTTTTCTGGAAAAAGCAATGTTTCTGCTATTTCTAAATGACCATTCTCTTCTATCAATTCAAATACAACCTGATAATTTAGATGATTTCCTTTATTATAATAGATAACTTGATCACCATTCCTTTCAACTGTCATCACTTCATTATCGTTTAATGATTGATGTGACCGACTAATCTTCAATCCATTTTGCTGTTCTGCAATCCAAGCAATATCTGAGTCCCATTTTAAAATGTTGTTGGGATTTTCTAGGAATGCCAATGCCTTTTCTTTGTTTTGTAAAATCATTACGATATTTTTAAATAGTGGTTTATTCATATAAACTACCTCCTCTATTTGATAGATATAGAATATATGAACATGGCTATTAATAATAATTAGTATCCTAATAATCAAGATATATCTTTAAAAACTTTTTCGCTGAACAGTTGTTCAAATAGTTTGCTATGCTGAATACTGTCCCGTTGCTTATTCTCTTCCCCTGTTTTCTCTGCTATCTTAGCTGCTAGAAAAAATAAATTTCCGAGCATAAAATGAGAATCATGAGTCGTAATAAATGCAATTCCCTTCTCAATTGCATTATAGGAATTTACCAACATATTTAAATTTAAGTAAGCATAGGCCTGAAGATAGAACAAAATATTCAGATTTTTTTCGTATTCTACAGTATCGATATTTCTCATTGCTGCCCGTATGTTGTTTATTGTACTTTCTTTTTTGCCCAATTGTGAATACACAACAGCCTCTCCCATCAAAGACAGCAGACTTATCGTGTTATCTTGCGATTCTGCCAAGGCTAGTTTGAAACTTCTAAGGCTTTCTTGTTTATCCCCTTCAATATGGAATTGGCTACAAGCTAAGTAATAGTAGTAAGCTTGCATTTGTTGGACTGTATCAATTGATTGAAGTACTGTCTCTTGGTTCAAAAATTTATTGAGCGCGATATAGTCATGATTGTTACATAGTTCCTCGCACTTTTCACTAAATTTTTCGATAGGGCTTATTGCATAATGATCATGAAGGATTAATCGATCGGTATTTAAATCAAGTCGCTCACATAGTTTTACTATTATTTGGGCATTTGGAACATATTTACCAGATTCAATAAACGAAAGCATGGACTGAGAGCAGATTCCTACTGCAAGATCATATTGAGAAAAATTTTTTTCTTTACGTCTTCTTTTTATTTCTTTACCAAATACTTGTCTTTCCATTTTTAATGCTCTCCTTCCAAATACATCATGCCATCTGATATATATTTATAAATGTCCTGTTCTCTCATACTGCCAAAATAAAAAAACACCGATCCACCATAAAAATAGCCACCTGCTTAATTATTGCTATTGGTGACAAAGTATATGATTATAGAAGGATATAATATTTTTTAATTTTTCAAAGCAACTTCCTAACCCCATAAAGAAAAAATATAAACCATCTTTGATTTCTGTGGTCTGCCGTACCTTATTGAATCGTAATAACACTAGCTTATTTTCTTTTTTATTATACCACCACATAAAATTTCGCAGATATTTTTTTCAGCGTACTTTGTTTCATCTAAGCAAACAGATAATAAAAGAAAACTACTATGCCAATTAAAAACAACGATAACTATTCGATAATGAAGAGCAAACAACACATATTAGAATTATTTCTGTTATCTTTAAAAAAATTTATCGTCAGCCACAAACAGTTAGGAACTGAAAATTTGGGAGCTCCAGTGTTACGTATAACCCGTCATGCGTATCTTCTCGCTAAAGCACTTCTTCAAGCAAAAAGAAAATACTTTACTACTTTTTCTTTTATGTTTAAAGATATATCTTGGAGTGTGGGACAAAAGTAAAAAACACTTTTCGTTGATTTCTTCTTATTTCTCGGAGTTAAACACTTCTGTCCCAGCCTCAACAAAAAATTTAGAAACATTTGAGAATTGATAACTAATTATTTGAAATATACTCTTTATACTTAAATTATCAAAGGGAGATACCTTTTAGAAAATTTCAGGAGGGAAAAAAATGGAAACAATTCTAACATTAGAACAAGTTTCTAAAACCTATGGGCATCAAAAAGCATTAGATCACGTTTCTTTGAAAATACCCAAAGGATCAGTTTATGGGTTGATTGGGCGAAACGGTGCCGGGAAAACCACTTTACTAAAAACCATTACTCGATTGATTCCACCTACGAGTGGTACTGTGTCGCTATTTGGCTCTACTACAAATCAAGAATGGACCAAGGCGCTCCATCGCTGTGGCTCCGTGATTGAAACGCCGGTAGCCTATGATCAATTGACCGCTAAAGAAAACTTGTCTTATTATTGCAAACTACGGGGGATTCTCAATAGTCAGCAGGTCATCAAAGATACATTAGAGCTAGTTGATCTAGCTGATACTGGAAAAAAGAAATTCAAAGATTTTTCCTTAGGTATGAAACAAAAACTAGGTATTGCCATCGCAATCTTATCTAAGCCAGATTTTTTGATTTTAGATGAACCAATCAACGGTCTTGATCCCATTGCCATCGCTTCTTTTCGCCATTTGATCAAGCGACTGAATGAAGAATACGGCATGACTATCATTATTTCTAGTCATATTTTAACTGAACTCTACCAAGTAGCCACCTGCTTTGGGTTCATCAATAATGGTGTTTTCATCAAGGAAATAGCGAAGGTGGACTTTGACCAACTTAGCGAAGATTATATTGTCTTAAAAACACCTGACTCCGCACAGGCCAGCACTCTTCTAAGGGATCAGTTTGCTTTTAAAATCAAAGTGGTCAGTCAAAATGAACTTCACATCTTTGAACAATCACACCAGATAAATGAAATCACACGTTTATTGGTGGCAAAAGAAATCATGATTGAGGGAATTTATTACCAAAAACAAGACTTAGAAAATTATTTCACCCATTTGATTGGTGACAAGGAGGAACATCCTCATGATTAATGCGATTCGAGCTGATTTCTATCGGTTACTTCACACAAAAGGTTTTTTCATTACTCAAATTGCTTTGATTTTAATCATCATCGTTTCCGTTTTCACTCAAGCACTAGGCTCTGCCGGAGTCATGACTGAACAATTGAAACATTTACAAAGCGGTGCTCTCGATCTAAAGTGGGACAGCTACCAAACAGTCATTGCTATGAGCACAATGGCCGCTTATCTCATCTACTTCTCTTTACCGCTGTTTGTGATGATTTTAGGCTATGATCTAACTAAAAAGACTTATAAGAATCAATTAGCAATCGGGATTTCTCGTTGGTATTTCTTTATGTCCAAGTATCTGATTTTCTTATTGATTTCCGCTTGCCAATTTATATTTTATTACGGCTTTACCTTCCTAGCAGCAGGCATTCGTTACGGATTTGGTACTCCACCAGAAAATTTCTGGGGCGATCTTCTCCGCATGATGGGGATTCAATTTATTACTTTTCAAGCTATTTTCGCGGTTGCCTTATTACTCTTGACCCTGACATTTTCGAACGTATCAGCAGTCATCGGTGTAATTGTAACTTCCATGGTTCTTGGCATCATTTCGGCTGTTCTGCCTAAAGTTGAATGGCTAAAATATTTTGACTTCCAGACAAATATCAATATCGCCTGGTTAAAAGATATGCCTGAGCATTATTGGCTAAAAGCAATCATAGCCGCATTAGCCTTTACGATTATCCTTGGTTGTCTAGCCTATCAAGGCATACGAAAACGTGATCTATAAAAAAAGAGGTCGAGACAAAAGTCGTTTAGGTGTGAGAAATTTGAGAGAAAAAAGGCTGGGACAAAAGTGTTTCTTACTTTTGTCCCACGTTTTTTTTTTAATTTCCGAAAAAGCTGACTGTTGGACGCCGTTTATTTGAGAGAGGCTGGGACAGAAGTATTTAACTCCGAGAAATAAGAAGAAATGAACGATAATTGCTTTTCAAATTTTTGTGAATTTCGGCTTATTTCCGAAGGAGTTGCTTCTGCTCCCGCCGTTTATTCGAGAGTCTGTGGCAAACCTGATTTTTAGCTTTGTACCACATTCTTTTTCGTATTTTTCACCTGTACCAAAGGCCAGGATAACATCACTTGAAAATCCTCTTCTTCTGCTGATAGTTCCAGATACCCTTGACTTAAAGTCACCAATTCTTGAACAATAAATAGACCTAATCCTGAAGAATCCTCGCTATCTGCTAAATTCTCAGAATAAAATCGAGTAGTCAAGCGAGCTAAGTTTATGATTGGCTGTTGCGTTTTGTTTCGCAAAATCAGCTGCATAAATTTCCCTTCACGATGCAAACGGATCGTCAGGTCATCTTGCCCATGTTTCAATGTATTACTAAAAAGATTTTGCAAGATGCGTTCTAATAATTCCAGATCATTTTCGATCCACAAATCTTCTTCAATCTCCAAAGTTACCTTGAATTGATACTGTGTGAGTGAATCATAATATGTGAGCAGCTGCTCCTTGAAAAATTGACTGAAATTAAGCGCTACTAAGTCTGGTTTTACATTATTTTCCAATAGATCTTGATATTCCAACAATACTTCCAAGCGATTAGCCACAGTTTTTAAGTTCTTTTCGATCTTATCTAGCGTTTGAGTAGCATCTGCTGCCAAGTTTGTGTGTTTTAATTGATAAAGATAGCCATTCGCTATAGTCAGAGGTGTACGAATATCGTGGGTGATGTTATGGATGGCTAAATCTAATGTAGCTTTTTCCTGTTGACTTGTTATTTGCAACATCTGCAATTCAGAAAAAAGATCATTGATTTCCTGAATCATCTGATTCAAAGCACGACTATACGTTTTTGTTGTTAATACAACATTGGAATGATTCTTCCGTTTTTCTTGTATTTCTTGTGCACTCTTTTTGATTCCCAGTACTTGTCGCACATATAAACTACCAACTAGCAGACATAAAAAAGTGATAAAAACTGTATAATAGATCATTCTGAAGCTCCTTTTAGTCGAACCCCTAGTCCCCAAATCGTTTCGATATACTCTTGACTCTCGTCTAGTTGCGCAATCTTTTTTCGTAAATTACTTAAATGTGTGTTCAACGTATTGTCACCGGTCAAATAAATTTCGTGCCAAACATTTTCATATAACTGTTCCTTCGTAAAAATTTGCTCAGGATGTTCCATCAACGTCTTTAAAATTGCAAATTCTTTTTTTCCTAGACGAATTTCTTGATGTCCCTTTTTCAAAGTAAAATCTCGACCATCTAAAATCAGCTCACGAAATTTCCAACTGGTGATCTCTTGTTGGTTTTGTCCTGATCCATTACGCAACTGCACTGTAACACGAGCGAGTACTTCATCTAAATCAAAAGGCTTCGTGATATAATCATTCGCTCCATCTAGTAATACTTGACTAACCTTTTTCTTATCACCTAAAGCAGTTAGCATAATAACAGGTACATCACTACTCTTTCTTATTTCTCGTAACACTTCTTCGCCATTTTTTCCTGGTAACATAATATCCAGTAGTACTAAATCAAAGGATTCTTTTTGAAAGTAAAGTACTGCTTCTGTACCAGAAAAAGCTGGCTGCACTTCATAATATGCTTGTAAATGCTGACACAGTATTTCATTGATTTCATCCGTGTCTTCTACAACTAAAATCTTTTCCACACTTTTCACCTCATCTTTCAAAAATAGTCCCCTTACTTTCAAAAACAATCGTCACATCTAGCTGGTTGTTTCCCCAGTCAAATTTCAAATGACGCTTCCTGAACTGCGCTCATCCTAACGTGTCCAGCTCACTCTTGACACTATTAAAACAAAGCCAGCCTACTGATTTCTCAGTAAAATGGGCTCGCTACTTAATCGTTATTGGCACGAAATCGTTGCATCGAACATGGGGATTGATTGGTTTTTAACTTCTGAGCGATTCCTTACTTCCGTAATGGAAAATAGACGCTATCTTTTTTAGTTCGTCTATCAGCTTGTAATAAATTCAGAGACTCTAATGATCTCTTGTCTTTTTCATCATACCACTCACATAAAAGTTCGTATATGCTTTTTTGCTAGAGGACTTAGCTTCCTGTATATAAAGCTGAGGCTATAGTACGTGGTTTTCTTTACGAACTAAATTAGAGAATTAAAAACAAAAAAAATAAAAGAACAGAAAGAGTTTTTTGGGCTCTATAATTTGGTTCTATAATATTTGGTGTTGTTACTCTTAGGAGTAGGAACGCCAATTATTTTTTTTATAACAAAAAGACATCTGGTTGTCCTATAATTAAATCGCCAAACCCAATCATAGGAGGAAAACCAAATGTCCACTAATAAGAATATCAAAATTAAAGAAAAAAGCATAGACAACATGATCAAACAACTACTAAATATTAAAGATTCGAATCTCTCTTTTTCTAAAGATGCCGTGAGTAAACAAAAGATCAAAGGCCGGATGTGCACTGTTTTTACTGGCGTTTTAACCTGCCATCCGCCTCGTTGTGAACATTGTGGGTTTGATTCTGTGATTCGTCACTCGTTTAAAGAAAGCTGTATTCAGCTGCTTCCTTATCAAGAAGTACCTTCTTACTTACGCCTTTTCAAACAACGATTCTATTGTAAAGAATGTCACCATACTTTTTCAGCGAAAACCTATTATGTAGCGGAAAATTGTTACATTTCTCAAGCGTTGAAATTTGCGATTGCCGTGGATTTAAAAAAGAAACTATCCATGAAAGATATTATTCAACGGTACTTCGTCTCTTCAAAAACCTAGAAAAGGAATAATGACAGTACCTTTAGGCTTAATTCTAATTCGATTCTCAATTTTTTTCATTATCGTTTCAGCCATAAAAAACACCTCGTAAATGAATTATATATCAATCAAAACGAAATCGCTACAAATACTTTCATATAGACTTATAATCATATTTTAAAATAATAAAATAAACGTTTTCTTTATTATTTTTTTAATATTAATTATCGACATATGCATATACTTCACTACCGTAAACTTTCGCAATAAAACACAGACCAAAGTAGTATCACTATTATAGAACACAAAAAAACAGACCCCACCGTAGTGAAGTCTGCTAAACCTTGATTGCTCAATGTTTTTATTATTCCGCAGCGTTTGCGTCTTTGAGACCGTATTTTTTGTTGAAACGGTCCACACGTCCGTCTGCTTGTGTGAATTTTTGACGTCCAGTATAGAATGGATGTGAGTCAGAAGTTACTTCGACACGGATGACTGGGTATGTATTACCGTCTTCCCATTCAACTGTTTCTTGTGAAGATTTTGTTGATCCTGACAAGAATTTGAAACCAGTTGTTGAATCCATGAACACTACTGGATGGTAATCTGGATGGATGTTTTCTTTCATGCTTTTTTCGCTCCTTTGCCCTGACCCATTTGCTGAATCAGAGTTGATTTGTCGATATACAACAGTAATATCTTAACATGTTTCTTATAAGGTTGCAATTATCTTTTTAGATTTCTTGTTTGATTTTTTTTACTGAAAGATACATCTTGAAATTCTTTGAAGAATTGCTGATTATTCTTAGTTTTTCGTAAAAAACGAATCAATTGTTCTGTGTATTCTAAAGAATCACCTGTCATATTTTTTCGAAGTTTCCAGATTTCTTCTAGTTGTTCGCTTGGCATCAATAGTTCTTCTTTACGAGTACCAGATTTCTTGATGTCGATAGCTGGGAAGATCCGGCGTTCCGACAAGTCACGAGAAAGTTGCAATTCTAAGTTACCTGTTCCTTTGAATTCTTCATAGATGACATCGTCCATACGACTACCGGTATCTACTAATGCGGTTGCTAGAATCGTCAGGCTACCACCTTCTTCGATGTTTCTAGCTGCGCCAAAGAATTTCTTTGGTTTGTATAAAGCTGCTGGATCGATCCCACCGCTTAGTGTACGGCCACTAGGAGGTACGACTAAATTGTAGGCACGAGCCAAACGTGTGATACTATCCATCAAGATGACCACATCGCGCTTGTCTTCTACTAGACGCATCGCACGTTCTAAGACTAATTCAGAAACTCTTGTATGATTTTGTGGTTGCAAGTCAAATGTGGAAGAGACAACATCTCCTTTGACACTGCGTTCTAAATCCGTCACTTCTTCTGGTCGTTCATCGATCAATAGAACGATCAATTCGACTTCTGGATGGTTTTCTGTAATCCCATTAGCAATTTCTTTTAAGACGGATGTTTTTCCAGCTTTTGGAGGAGCTACGATCAGTCCACGTTGACCGAACCCTACTGGAGAAAATATATCGATCATTCTAGTAGAAAGGCGTTGTGGCGTTGTTTCTAATCGAAGTTGTTCTTGTGGATAAAGAGGTGTCAGCGCTGGAAAATGAGGCCGTTCTTTTGCTTCTTCCGGATCTTTTCCATTAACGCTTTCAACGTGCATCAATCCATAATAACGTTCAGATTCTTTTGGCGGACGTGCTTTACCAGCAACTTTATCCCCATTTCGCAAGCTGAATCGTCTGATCTGTGAGGCAGAGATATAGATATCTTCTACACTCGGTCCATAATTGATGGGACGCAAGAAGCCATACCCATCTTGACCGACGATATCTAATATCCCTTCCATGTAATAAAATCCTTGCTCTTCTGCTTGTGCACGAATGACTGCTAAGGATAACTCCTTTTTGTTCATCTTACTATAATAAGGAATTTTAAATTCTTTTGCGTAATTATATACTTCTTTCAGCGTCTTATTTTCGAGCTCTGCCATCGTTAAATAATCACTCATTCAGCTTCCACTTCCTCCACCATTTGAATTTCAGCACCTAATGCTGTCAATTTTTCAATTATATGATCATATCCCCGTAAAATATACTCTACGTTATAAATCGTTGTTGTTCCTTCAGCAAGTAAACCTGCAATGACTAAACATGCACCTGCTCGAAGGTCAGAAGCAACTACTTCAGCACCGTGCAATTTATTTGGTCCATTTGTGATGATCAAATTTCCTTCAACGGAGATATCAGCGCCCATCCGAGCTAATTCCGGTACATGATTTACTCGTTTTGCGTAAATGGTATCTGTGATTTCAGATGTCCCTTTTGTCATTAATAAGAGTGGCGTAAGTGGTTGTTGCAGATCCGTAGCAAACCCAGGATAAGGATAGGTCATGATGTTGGCTGCTTTCAAGTTTTTCGATGGAAAGACTTCGATCTCATCTTCACTGATCGTCATATTCACACCGATTTCCTGAAGTTTTGCAATAAAACTTTCTAAATGTTCATAGATGACGTTTTTGACTTTGATCCCGTTGCCGACCGCTGCTGCTAGGGCAAGATAGGTGCCTGCTTCGATCCGATCAGGAATCATAAAATGACGACACCCATGAAGTTGTTCCACTCCTTCGATCCGAATCACGTCGGTACCTGCACCGCGGACTTTTGCGCCCATATTATTCAGTAGAGTTGCGACATCGATGATTTCTGGTTCACGTGCAGCATTTTCGATCACTGTTTGACCTTTTGCTTTAACTGCTGCAAGCATCACGTTGATCGTAGCTCCGACTGATACAACATCCATAAAGATGCGATTGCCTTTTAATGACTGTTTATCTGTTCGTAAATACATCGCACCATGCTCATTACTAACTGAGGCACCTAAAGCTTCAAATCCTTTTACATGTAGATCGATTGGTCGAGGACCTAAATAGCAGCCACCAGGAAGACCTACGACTGCTTCCCCAAACTTTCCGAGCAATGTACCCATAAAATAGTAAGAAGCGCGTAAACTATTGATTTTCCCACTTGGCATGGGTACTGAAACGATTTCTCGGGGATCGATTTCTAAAACATTTTGTGAAAAATGGACTTTTGCGCCCATGATCTCTAAAATCTCGATTAACGAATGAACATCTTGAATATCAGGTACACCTTCTAGAATAACTGGAGAATCTGCTAAAATAGCTGCTGGAATCAACGCAACTGCGCTATTTTTTGCACCACTGATCGTTACTTCACCAGTAAGCGGGCGATTTCCATTGATTATGATTTTTTTCATTGATTTCCACCTTGTAATTGTTCAAATTTATTGCATATGCTTGTATTTTATCATAGATGAAAAAAAGAAACGAGTTTCGTTGATTTGATTTAATAAAAGTGTGTGAATTTATGAGTGTGGGACAAAAGTAAGAAACACTTTTGTCTCATTCTTTAAAACGAATAAACGGCGGGAGCAGAAGCAACTCCTTCTTAAATAAGCCGAAATCCACAAAAATTTGAAAAACAATTTTCGTTGATTTCTTTTTATTTCTCGGAGTTAAACACTTCTGTACCAGCCTCTCCTAGTTACTCATTTGATTCATTCTCCAAAACAAAAAACCGCAAAACGGGAAACCCCATTTTGCGGTATTCTTAATTTTTTTGAAATTAAGCTTTGTTAGCTGAACCGAACCAGTCGATATGAGCTTCTGCATCTTTGATGATTGCAGCTTTACCTGGTGCTAATAATTTACGAGGGTCAAATCCTTTACCTTCGCGGTCTTTACCAGCTTCGATATATTCACGAGTAGCAGCAGCAAATGATAATTGGAATTCAGTGTTAACATTTACTTTTGAGATACCCATTGAGATAGCTTTTTCGATTTGGTCTTGAGGAATACCTGATCCGCCATGTAATACTAAAGGCATATCTGGACCTACAGCATCAGCAATTGCTTGTAAATGATCAAATGCTAATCCTTTCCAGTTTTCAGGATATTGTCCGTGGATGTTACCGATACCGCATGCTAAGTAATCGATACCTGTAGCAACCATTTGTTTACATTCTTCGATATCTGCTAATTCGCCGTTACCGATGATTCCATCTTCTTCGCCGCCGATTGAACCAACTTCACATTCTACAGAGATTCCTTTTGCATGTGCTTTTTCAACAACGTCTTTAGCTAATTTCAAGTTTTCTTCAAATGGTAGATGAGAACCGTCGAACATAACTGAAGTATAGCCTAATTCGATACATTCTAAAGCAGCTTCGTAGTCACCGTGGTCTAAGTGGATTGCAACTGGAACAGTGATGTTCATTGTTTCAACTAAATCAGTGATCAAATCTTTACAGATTTTGTAACCACCCATGTATTTAGCTGCACCCATTGAAGTTTGGATAAGTACTGGTGCTTGTTTAGCTTCAGCTGCTTCAAGGATTGCTTGAGTCCATTCTAAGTTGTTTGTGTTGAATCCGCCGACAGCGTAACCGCCTTTACGAGCAGCTTTTAAAAATTCAGCTCCTGATACTACTGGCATAATAAATTCCTCCTAATTTTTGTAAAACTAAATTTGTTAAGACTATTCTTAACCAACGAACCTATTTTACCAAACATTTCGGTAGTTTTCTACTAAAATCACCGAAAATGAAAATTTTCAAGAAGTTTTTTGTAAAAAATAAGACTTCTACTCGTTATAAATGTGAAAAACTGGTTTATCCATCCACTCTTTTAAGGCAATCAATAACAAAATATAAAAAGGGCGGAACAGAAGTATTTTACTTCGATAAATAAACAAAAATTCACGAAATTTACTTTTTAAGATTTTTATGAATTTCGGCTTATTTGTGAAGAAGTTGCTTCTGATCCCACCGCTTGTTCATATGTAGAACGAATGTAGGACAAATCTAAAAAACAGTTTTGCTGCAGACTTTAATTTCGAATTGATGGTGTCCGAAAATCAGTTTTTTCGGAAATCAAAAGAAAACGAACAATACAAAAAACGTATTGTTCGTTTTGTTCTCCAATTTCTCAAACCTAAACGACTTTTGTCTTGACCTCGTTCATTACGCTTTCTAAAAAGCTTTTTTATTTTCCTTCACGTTCAGATAACGCAGCGCCAACAAATGCTTTGATCAGTTTTTGTGGACGGTTTGGACGAGAAATCAATTCTGGATGGAATTGGCAACCCACAAAGAATTTTTTATCTGTCAATTCTACGATTTCAACCAAACGATTGTCTGGTGATACCCCTGAGAATACCAAGCCGTTTTCTTCGAATAATTGACGATATTTATTGTTGAATTCATAACGATGACGGTGACGTTCTTGAACAACATCTTCTCCATCATAGGCTGTCGCTGTTGTCGTTCCTTTTTTGATCTTGCATGGGTAAAGGCCTAAACGTAGTGTTCCACCAAGGTTTTCGATATTTTCTTGGTCTGCCATCAAGTCGATGATGTTATTAGCTGTATCCGGATTTGTTTCAGCAGAGGCTGCATCTTCTAACCCAACTACATTACGAGCGAATTCCACACATGCCATTTGCATTCCTAAGCAGATACCTAAAAATGGCACATCATTTTCACGGGCATAGCGGATAGCTTCGATCTTACCTTCAAGACCGCGATCACCAAATCCGCCAGGAACTAGGATTCCATCAGCATCTTTCAAACGTTCCTCTACATTTTCTCTTGTTAGATCTTGTGATTTGATCCATTCCAATTCGATATCAGCATCAAACGCAAAACCAGAATGTTTCAATGCTTCCACTACAGAAATGTAGGCATCTGGAAGTTCAACGTATTTTCCTACTAACGCAATACGCACTTTTTTCTTCAGATTCAATACTTTTTCTTCTAATTCTTTCCATTCAGTCATATCTGCTTCTGGTGTGTCTAATTTCAAGTGTTCGCAAACGATACGATCCATGCCTTGTTTTTGTAAAAGCAATGGGATCGAATAAAGTGTATCTACATCTGGAGATTCAATGACTGCTTCTGGTTCGACATCACAAAATTGTGCCAATTTATTTTTCACGTTTTGTGAAACTGGTTGTTCTGTACGCACAACTAAGATATTTGGTTGGATACCTAGACCACGAAGTTCTTTTACACTGTGTTGTGTAGGTTTTGTCTTCATTTCACCGGCAGCTTTTAAGTAAGGAATAAGGGTTGTATGGACGTACATCACGTTGTCCGCACCGACATCTGCTTTCATTTGACGTAGTGCTTCTAAGAATGGTAGAGATTCGATATCGCCAACGGTCCCACCTACTTCAGTGATAATGACATCTGAATCCGTCATTTTTGCTGCGCGCATGATTTTTTCTTTGATCTCATTCGTGATATGTGGAATAACCTGTACTGTTGCTCCAAGGTATTCCCCTTTACGCTCTTTACGAAGTACTTCAGAATAAATTTTTCCTGTGGTAACATTGGAGTATTTGTTCAAATTGATATCGATAAAACGTTCGTAGTGACCCAAGTCCAAGTCAGTTTCTGCTCCATCATCTGTTACGAATACTTCCCCATGTTGATATGGGCTCATTGTCCCTGGGTCCACGTTGATGTATGGATCAAATTTCTGGATAGTTACCTTTAAGCCACGATTTTTCAACAAACGACCTAATGAAGCCGCAACGATTCCTTTACCAATCGATGAAACTACGCCGCCCGTTACAAAAATGTATTTTGTCATAAGTTCAAAAACTCCTTCTTGTTTTATCTGCAGGAAAAGTCTCAGAAAATAAACAAAGCTCCCTATTCTAACTAGAATAGGGAGCCAAAATTTCTGCAAACTTCTGACCCTTTAAAAGGGTGCCCAAGGTGTATAATACATTCAGAATTATTGAAAGTCAAGTACTCATTTCCATTCAATACGTTTTCATTTTGATTTTATTTTTTCTAACGATTGCTATGAGGCCACTTCTGCAAATCCACTTTTCAAGAGATGACCTCAAAAAACGAGTAAAATAGCAAAGAAAGAAGCGTCAGTTTTACCTTACGCTTCTTTCTTTCCTGTTTTTAGTACAATTCTAGATATTGTTCTCTTTCCCATTCTGAAACGGTTTGTCTGAATGCAGCCCATTCTAAACGTTTGGCTTCTACAAAGTTTGCGAAGATGTGTTGGCCTAATGCGTCGATCATTACTTCGTCTTTACGTAATTCTTTGATAGCATTGTGGATAGTTGATGGTAAATCTAAAATATGTGCTTCTGCACGTTCGTCTTCATCCATTACATAGATATTGCGGTCAACTGCAGCTGGAGGAGTGATTTCATTGCGGATACCATCTAAACCAGCTTGAAGTAAAACAGCCATTGCTAAGTAAGGATTAGCAGAAGGATCTACTGAACGCAATTCTAAACGAGTAGACAAGCCACGTGATTCTGGAACACGGACTAGTGGTGAACGGTTGCGTCCACTCCAAGCAACATATACAGGTGCTTCATAGCCAGGAACTAAACGTTTGTATGAGTTCACTGTTGGGTTACATACAGCTGTATATGCGCGAGCGTGTTTCAATAAGCCACCTAAGAAATGGTATGCTGTTTGGCTAAGCTCTAAATCGCCGTCTTTATCGTAGAAAGCATTGCCTTCTTCATTGAATAAAGACATGTTGCAGTGCATACCTGAACCATTGATACCGAATAGTGGTTTAGGCATAAAGGTTGCATGTAATCCGTGTTTGCGAGCGATTGTTTTTACGACTAATTTGAATGTTTGGATATTGTCACAGGCGTCTACAACATCAGCATATTTAAAGTCGATTTCATGTTGGCCAGGAGCAACTTCATGGTGAGAAGCTTCTACTTCAAATCCTAAGCTTTCTAATTCCAATACGATATCACGACGGCAGTTTTCGCCTAAATCTGTAGGAGCGAAATCGAAATAACCACCTTTATCATTTAAAGTAGTTGTAATCTCACCGTCTTCGTCTAATTTGAATAAGAAGAATTCTGGTTCTGGTCCTAAGTTGAAAGAGGTAAATCCAAGGTTACGCATATCTTTTAGTGAACGTTTCAAGTTTCCACGTGGGTCCCCTGCAAATGGTGTGCCGTCTGGATTATAGATATCACAGATCAAACGAGCAACTTTTCCATGATCGCTTTCCCAAGGGAAGATCATCCAAGTTGAAAGATCAGGATACAAATACATATCACTTTCTTCGATACGTACAAATCCTTCAATAGAAGAACCATCAAACATCATTTTGTTTTCTATAACTTTGTCAATTTGGCTAACTGGTACTTCTACGTTTTTGATTGTTCCTAAAATATCAGTGAACATCAATCTTAAAAAGCGAACATTCTCCTCTTCGATGATTCGTTTAATTTCCTCGCCTGTTATCTGTTTCTTTACCATGATATCCCTCTTCCTTTTTTTGTCTATTTCATTCAGTCAAAAAATTGTCTCTGCATTCCTTGTGACTGATAATGCCCTGTTTTGCTTAATCCGCCCTGCGCCAAGATCTCATCACGAAAAATTTGGCGAACGTCATGGTCAGTCAGTGGCTTCTTACTTTTTTCTTCCTGTTTTTTCGCTTGAGCCATTTCATACACTCGCTTGATCCCAGCCATATTCAGCCCATCAGAAAGATAATCTTTGATTTCTAACAATATATCAATGTCATTCAATGAATACATACGGCGATTTCCTTCGCTTCTTTCAGGATGAACAAAATCTTGCTCTTCATAGTAGCGAATTTGTCGCGCGGATAAATCAGTTAATTTCATCACTGTACCAATTGGAAATACTGACATTGATCGGCGCAATTCCTTTTCTCCCATCAGACGTCCCCTTTCGTTTCATAAGTTGTGTAAAGTATACCAATCACTAAAAAGCTTGTCAATCACCTATGTTACATTTCCTAACATGAAACTTCGATTTTTTTATAAAAAAACACAGATATCTTTTTTTAGATATCCGTGTCCTTATTAATATAATAAATAGAAATAAATAAATAACTGAAATTTATTCTATTTTTAACCATTTTGATGTTTTTTTAGCAAAACCTCTTACTTCGTAGCTATTTTGGGCTTCAATAAAGTGTTCACTCAATACAAGCGTTTGTCGACGTAACGCACTCAATTTCTGACCCTCGTCACTTGCAACAAGTAGTGTGTAAGGTTCTAGCAATTCCATCAGCTGGCGTTTTATCCCAGTAATCAATTGGTCTTTGCCTTCCACACTTTGAGCAGAGATCAATACATTCGGGAATAGTGTCGGCGTAAAGAGAGCGGGGTCGATCTGATCCGCTTTATTATATACCGTCAATACAGGCATTTCGTTCATTTTTAATTCTTCCATCAACTGTAATACAGTTTGTTCTTGTAACGTTCGATCTGGCGAACTTGCATCTACCACGTGTAACAATAGATCCATGTTTTGACTTTCTTCTAGTGTCGAATGAAAAGCATCAATCAGCTGCGTAGGCAAATCCTGAATGAATCCAACTGTATCTGTCACAGTGATTTCAAACCCTTCAGCGAACCGCCATTTTTTAGTTAATGGGTCCAGCGTCGCAAACAATTGGTCTTTAGAATACGTATCTGCTTGTGTGAGAAGATTTAATATCGTTGATTTCCCAGCATTTGTATAGCCGATCAAACCAATCTGAAAAACCTCACCCGTCTGACGTTTTTGTCTGCTCCTTTCCCGATGTGCTTCTACTGCCTTCAATTCACGCTTGACTCCTAGAATTTTGTTGCGGATGTGACGGCGATCTGTTTCCAGTTTTGTTTCCCCTGGTCCTCTTGTTCCAATTCCGCCCCCAAGTCTTGACATCGACTTTCCTTGACCAGCTAAACGTGGCAAAAGATATTCTAATTGTGCCAGCTCGACCTGCAGCTTCCCTTCTTTCGAGCGTGCCCGCATCGCAAAAATATCTAGGATCAATTGTACCCGATCAATGACAGGAAGACCGACTGCTTCACCTACTAATTGACTTTGTCTAGGAGTCATTTCATGATTGAAGATGATGAGGTCTGCTTCGTAAGCATCTGCTTGTTGGATCAATTCTTGCAACTTCCCTTTTCCAATGATCGTTTGCCGATCTACTTGTGGTCTTTTTTGTGTCAATGTGAATACCACTTTCCCAGAAGCTGTCATGGTCAGCTTACTTAACTCAGTCATTGATTCTTCAAAATAGCGTTGATTTTCTTCTGTTTCAACGCCCACGATGATGACTTTTTCCTGTCCATTTTCCATCTATTTTTCCTCCAGCCACTTTTTGATCACTCGCTCGATCTCTTCTTGTTGCTTTGGCTGTTCTAACAAGTCAAACCATTGCGCTTTTAGCCGATTACGAAACCAAGTCAATTGTCGTTTTGCGTAACGTCTTGAGTTCTGTTTGATTTGTTCAACAGCTTCTTCCAAGGTTATTTCTCCTTTAAAATAGGGGTACAATTCTTTGTAGCCGATCCCCTGGCTTGCCTGTATCTCACCCAAGCTGTAAACAAAGCGTGCTTCGTCAACCAACCCCGCTGCGATCATTTGGTCCACTCGCTGATCAATTCGTTGATACAGAAGTTTCCTGTCTGTATCTAGCCCGATCATACAATATTCATATAAGCATTGCGGTTTTTCTTTTGGTGTCATGATACTATAACCAGTTACTTCAAACACTTCTAAAGCACGGATGACTTTTCTTTGATTGTTCCAATGGATCTTTTCAGCTGCCAATGGATCTTTTTCTTTTAAATACTCCCATAACTGTTTTTTCCCGATTTTTCCAGCCAACTCTTCATATTTTTTTCGAACATCAGACACCACTTCTTCTTTTGCTCCCAGCTGGTAATCATAAAGCAACGATTGAATATAGAGTCCTGTCCCACCAGCAATGATCGGTAGATGCCCTCTCTCAGTTATTTCAGTAATCAGCTGTCTACCAGCCTTTTGGAAGTCTGCTACAGAATAATTATCTGTTGGTTCGATCACATCGATCAAATGATGGGGAATCCCACTCATCTCTGAAGTACTGATTTTTGCAGTTCCAATATCAAGTTTTTTATAGATTTGCAGAGAGTCTCCACTAATGATCTCTCCATTGAATTTTTTTGCCAACTCCACACTAAGGGCGGTTTTCCCGACCGCTGTGGGTCCGACGATCACAAGTACTTTTTCCATCGTTATCCTACTTTTTCATTGATTGTTTTAGTCTTATTGCTCTTTCAGGAAAATCCGTGATGATTGCATCCATCGGCTGATTGAAACATTGGATCATTTGTGCTTCTTCATTGATCGTCCAACATCTGATTGCCTTAGGAAAGGCTTGGACTTCTTCCAGATTGGAAAAGTACCAATCAACTTTGGGATGGATTCCTTCTAAATAAGTTGTATTTTTGCCTAAGGTCACTTTTTTCTGCGAGCTACTTAATAATAGGTCTAGCTGTACATCGGTTTCTAAAAGAGATAACCGCTTTAAAGAATCTATATTGAAACTGCAATACGCATGTTGGAAAGGCCAAACACTATTGGTCAATAGCTTGGAGACTTTTTCTTCAATGCCTGCATATTCATATTTATCTGTTTTGATTTCAATCATCACTGTTCCACGATAGTTCTTTTGCAAGAGTAGATCCAACACTTCTTTTAACGTCGGAATCTTAGCTGCTGGAAACTTGTCATTGAACCACAGACCCGCATTCAACTTTTTGATTTCTTCTAGTGTCTTTTCTCGAACAAGTCCTTTGCCATTGGTTGTTCGATCCACCTCTTCGTCATGGATCACGACCAACTCGCCATCTTCTGTCAAATGGACATCCAACTCAATGCCATCTGCATTTACCCGAACAGCTTCAGCAAATGCTGGCAATGTATTTTCTGGATGCGTCCCACTACTACCTCGATGGGCAAAAATCTGTACCATATCACTTCACTCCGATCCACTTTATTGTAACACAGGAAAAAGTAGTGACAACTGTGATTTATCCTATCCATATGTGAAGAAACACCAATTGATATAGCAACTATCAACTCACATCACTTGTAGCAAACCAAATAAAACAAATGTGGGACAACTCTAAAAATCAGGTTTGCTACAGACTCTCGAATAAACGGCGTCCAAAAGTCAGGTTCAAAAAAAACGAGCAATACAAAAAACGTATTGTTCGTTTTTCTCTTCAATTTCTCAAACCTTAACGACTTTTGTCTCGGCCTCAGCTTTATCTCATTATTTGTTTCGCCATTTTCATGAGAATAGCATTCCACAGACTACTAGCTCCATACATCATCTTTTGAGAAAAAGCCGATTGGTTGTCTTGTGACATTCTTTAATTGTGCTTTTTTTTCAATGATCATTTCATTTAAGTTATCGGTGAAATTTTCCAAAATGACCCGTCCACCTTTATACGCATATCCTCCGATTTTCATTGTTTCATCTGGAGAAAGAATGACTTTTCGATGGGCGATATTTTTAAACAACTCGTCCAAGATATAGTTCGGTAGGTAAAAATTATTTTGAGCGGAGAAAGACTGTAAATAAGCAAAATCATCGATCGTGATATAGCAATCATCGAATGCATCAAAACTAACATATTCATCTAATAAGGTCGCTCTTTTTTGCAATATCTCATTGATTTTTTTATTTAATTGATTCAACGTTTCTATTTCTTTGACTTTCAACTCTAATTCACGTCTTCGCTGTTCTTTATTTTCAAGATGGCGCATTTGGATAGCCATTCCTATATATACGATGATAGCACCTAATAAGACGCCAATAAAGCCTACGATACCAACTACCAATTCGTATTCCTCCTTGTTTTGCATTTCAATTTTTATCATAACATAAATTCATATGATAGACCTATTTCGCCAAAGTTTTTTATTTGACCTTTATTGACCAAAAATGTATACTACATTCTAGGTATTAGAAATCAATTTATGTTACACTATTTCTAAAGAAATCAAGGAGGAACCTTATTATGAATTTAATCCCTACAGTTATCGAACAATCCTCTCGTGGCGAAAGAGCCTACGATATTTATTCTCGTCTATTAAAAGACCGGATCATCATGCTGAGTGGACAAGTAACAGATGATTTAGCAAATTCAATCATCGCTCAATTACTTTTCCTAGATGCGCAAGATTCTGAAAAAGACATCTATCTATACATCAACTCACCTGGTGGATCTGTTACAGCTGGTATGGCGATCTACGATACGATGAACTTCGTGAAAGCAGATGTCCAAACAATCGTTATGGGTATGGCTGCTTCTATGGGTAGCTTCTTACTTACAGCTGGGAAAAAAGGCAAACGTTTTGCTTTACCAAACGCTGAAATCATGATCCATCAACCTCTTGGCGGAGCACAAGGACAAGCAACAGAAATCGAGATTGCAGCGCGTCACATTTTACAAACTCGTGAACGCTTAAATAAAATCTTGGCTGAACGTACTGGTCAACCACTTGAAGTAATCGAAAAAGATACAGATCGTGACAACTATATGACTGCTGAACAAGCAAAAGCATACGGTTTGATTGATGAAGTAATGGAAAACAGTGCTTCTTTAAATTAATCGGAGAGTGCTGAATAAGTTCCGTGCCTAAAAAATTCGTACAACAAACGAGCCGAATAACGAAAACTATCTAGGTAGTTTTTCCGTTATTCGGCTCGTTTTGTTTATCCAGAAGAAAAACATTTTTTATCCGTTAGACAAGGCAGTCAAAAGTAGACTCCCAAAGAATCTTCATGCTATTGTATCTGATCGAACTCGCCTTTCAGGTATTTTTCTCCTAGATCGACATAATGCTGGATATTTTGCCTATTCTTTTCGATCTCTTCTTCCGTAAGCGGGCGGATCACTTTGGCTGGTCGGCCAAAAGCCAATACATTGGGTGGGATGACTTTTCCTTCCGTTACTAGCGATCCAGCGCCGATCAAGCTATTTTCTCCAATCACTGCATGATTCAAAATCGTGGAACCCATGCCGATCAGTGCCCCTTTTTCAATCGTACAGCCATGCAGCAAACATTGGTGCCCAATAGTCACATTTTCAGCGACTTCGACAGGTGCATCATGATCCACATGAATGATCGTGCCATCTTGAATATTAGTGTTTGACCCAATCTTGATCGTGTTACTGTCACCACGTACAACTGCTTGATACCAAACAGTTACTCCTTCCCCAAGTCCAACATCACCGACAACAGTGGCGTTTGGGGCAATAAATCGTTCTTTCATCCATGCTCCCCTTTCTTTCCTACGTTTAGTCAAGTACTTTTTTCTATTGGTTTTTATCAAGAAAAAAGTATACGAAATAAGCCTAATAAATTAGAAATTTTTTTATTAGGTATGCTATAATTCTAGGTAAGGATATATTCCTTATTGGTCGTTAGAGGCCGTGTATGAGTAATCATACGGACTTGAATGTCGTACCATCGAATGGAGACATTTCAAGAGCTTGTTGATGCAGGCGACGAGCGCAACCTTATGCTTTTTGGGCGAAGGTTGCGTTTTTAGTTTATAGTAATAGTCCACAAGATGATTGGGCCCCGCCGCTTGTTGTCGAATCATGTTCATCATAATAAAATACAAATTTTTTCGGGCCTTCGGATTCCCATGTTTATTCATGTGTTCTTTGGCTGTATATTTTCCAGATTGATATCTTCTGGTATCAACACCGACGAAAGCATTCAATTGCTTATGAGAAGAAAAACGCCGAATATCCCCTAATTCACCAATAATGAGTCCTGCAGAAAGTTCACCAATTCCAGGGATACTTTGATAGAAATCAAATTCTATTGTTTGTTTCGCAATGTCAACTAGCTGTTTGGCGAGTTGTTCTTTTGTTACAAGCAATTGTTTCAATTGTTGGGCATAATACACGACTTTTTGAACAGAAATACTTTGTCCAGATTCAGCTGGATAAGAATTTTGCGCAAGTGAAAGTAAGGTTTGTGCTTTAGCCAAGGCTTTTTGATCGGAGATTTTTTTATCCGTATTTTTCTTTAACACATTTTTTACCTTAGTTTGGCTTAAGTGTGCCAAGTAATCAGGGTGGGGGAAAAGTTCGACAAGATTCAAGGCGAGTTTTGATAACCTGTTCGTGAAAAGTGTTTCCAATTCTGGGAAAGTCAATTGTAAAGCGGTATGCAGGTTCATTCTCGTGCGTTTAATGTCCCTTTCAATTTGTTGATAAAAGCGTGCAAAATCGCGTGTTTGTTTATAGACTTCTGTTTGAGATTGTTTTTGTTTCCGCAAAAATTGACCGTGTGTTTGTGCCAGTCGATGGGCATCTCGTTTATCCGTTTTGACTGAACGTAAGTCAATATTCAGTTGTCTTTTCGCTTCTAAAGGGTTTAATAAACAATAGGCGAAATGATTCTTTTGACAAAAAGTTTCAATGACTCTTGAATAAACCCCCGTTGCTTCAAAAACGATTTGTGGTCGTTCTGGAAGAGCATAAATTTCTTGAAGAAGTGCATTGAAATGTGTTTTATCGTGAAGAATTTCTTGTTCAAAAAGACAAGTATTTTCATGATAAATAACGACATAACTTTTTCCCATTGAGACATCTAAAGCAAGTACATACATAATTTTCATCTCCTAAGAAGTGTTGAAAGATTCTTCACTGCTTCATTTCGTTCCTAATTTCCTTTACACGGGCTCGAAGCCCCAACATACTTAAACCAGGTTTTAAAATGACAGTGAAGAAGACCATTTTTTGTTTGGGACTCGTAGTCCAAGAAAGTGTGGTAGGTCTTTCTTTCACAACCAACTATACGCTTAAAAGAGCGTTAGAGGGTAATTTCATCCGTCGATGAATTTACCCTCTAATCTTAGTATGTTTTGTTGTTCATTATAACAGAATCGTGATGACTGCAACAAAAAGAAGATGAGAAAAAGGAAAATTCACCTTTCACTCATCTTCTAAATCAAACAGTAGAAATAGTAGCCTCTTTGAAAAGAAATCGAGATTCTCAAAAATTTGTAAAGAGGTTGGGACAGAAGTGTTTAACTCCGAGAAATAAGAAGAAATGAACGAAAATTGCTTTTCTAATTTTTGTGGATTTCGGCTTATTTTCGAAGGAGTTGCTTCTGCTCCCACCGTTTATTCGTTTTTAAAGAGTGGGACAAAAGTGTTTCTTACTTTTGTCCCACTCTCAGCTTATTTCTCATGACTTGATACTTCTCATTTAGGCTTCCAAATGTTCTAATACAGATTCATATGCCACAACTTGTGCTCGTAACCGTTCGATTTGTAGTTCATTTTCAATAAAATTAATGGAATTTCCTAGTTCTTCTTGTCGGCGTGTTGTCAAACGGTCGATTTCCTTCTTTGTTTCAGCAATTTTTTTGTCCAAAAATTCTTGCATGATCTCATCTCCGCTTCTTATTTGATACATTAAGCGTACCACCAACGACACAGAAAAACAAAAATAAACCTTCTTTTTTGTTGCGCTTTTTACGCCTCTATTACTTCTTCTGCAAATTGACTATTGTAGAGTTTTTCATAGAAACCACCTTGTGCAAGCAAGCTTTCATGTGTTCCTTTTTCGATGATCTGTCCTTGATCCATCACTAAGATCAGATCAGCATCTCGAATCGTGGATAACCGATGGGCGATCACGAAACTGGTTCGTCCTTTCATCACGCGATCCATTGCTTTTTGGATCAATGCCTCAAGACGTGTATCCACTGAACTGGTTGCTTCATCTAAAATCAAAATCTTAGGATCAGAAACCACAGCACGAGCAATCGTCAACAGTTGTTTTTGCCCTAGAGAAACATTGTCCCCTTCAGAATTGATCTCCATTTCATAACCATCCGGCATCGTTCGTATGAAGTGATCGACATTGGCTGTTTTCGCAGCATCAACCACTTCATAATCTGTCGCATCCAATTTACCAAAACGGATATTGTCCGCAATCGTTCCTTCATACAGCCACGCGTCTTGCAGAACCATACCGAACAATGACCGAACGTCACTTCGACTCATTGATTTTGTATCGATACCATCGATTTTTATAGCCCCATGTGTCACATCATAAAAACGCATCAATAGGTTGATCAACGTCGTTTTTCCTGCGCCTGTAGGACCTACGACTGCTACTGTCTGCCCTGCTTTGACCTCAAAATTCAAGTCTTGGATCAACGGTTTTTTTGGATCATAGGCAAAATCCACATGTTCAAACGAAACATTTCCTAATATTGTTTCCGGAAGAGTGACATCTACTTTATTTTCTTTTTCCTCTGGTTCATCTAAAATCTCAAAGACACGCTTTGTAGCCGCCGAAGCGCTTTGTAGAACAGAAGACAATTGCGTGATATTTCCCATTGGTTGGCTGATTTGCCAAATATATTGGATGAACGCTTGCAGTTGTCCCACAACGATCACACCTGAAATCACATAAAAACTACCCAATACAGCCATTCCGATATACGTAGCATAGGCGGTAAGTTGAACTAAAGGCATCATCAGGCCAGAAATAAACGCTGCTTTGAATCCATAATGTTTCAACGAATGATTGACCTTTTTAAATCCTTCAAAGGTCTCTTGTTCCCGACCGTAGACTTTCAATACACTAAAACCAGTCATATTTTCTTGAACATAGCCATTCAATTCCCCCAATGAATTTTGCATTTGTTGGAAGTATTTTTGGGAAGCGTTGATCACTCGTTTAGAGATCCAGATGGAAGCTGGGATCATGATCATTGAAATCAGAGCCATGATTGGTTGTATATAAAACATCATTACCGCTGCCATCGTAATTCCTAAAATCGCATTCACGACGCCAATAAACGCTTGTTGCAAAGCACCACTGACAGCATCCACATCGTTAGTGACACGAGATAAGATATTTCCTTGCTGGTTCTTGTCAAAATAAGAAACCGGCAAGCGATTGATTTTTTCCTCGATATCTCTTCTCAAATCTTGCATTGCACTTTGCACAACATTGGTCATCAAAACACCTGAAAGCAATTGGGAAACACAATAGCCGATCCCAACAACCGTGATCCAAATCAAACACTTAAAAATATAATCAAAGTTGATCGACTCACCATTCGCAATATTATTGCTGATTTCAGTGGTTGGCAAACCAACTACGTAAGGTAGTGCGGCATTGAATGCGACCGTCAATACGGTAAACAATAAAACAAAGATAAACGTCAATTTATAGGGTTTGATATAACGAGCTAATCGTTTTAAGGAAGCAAATGTATTTTTCATGCTAATTCCTCCTTCGATAACTGTGAAGCAGCTATATCATAATAGATCGGGCAATTTTCCAATAACTCTCGATGCGTGCCCATACCTACCACTTCGCCCTCATTCAAGACAATGATCTTATCGGCATGCATGATCGTTCCTACACGTTGTGCCACGATCAAGACAGTTGATTCTGTCGTTTCTTTTTTCAGTCTTGCACGAAGCTTCGCATCCGTTTGATAGTCCAATGCAGAGAAACTGTCATCAAAAATATAGATCTCCGGTCTGCGAATAATTGCACGTGCTATTGCAAGCCGTTGTTTTTGTCCACCTGAGAAGTTTGCTCCCCCTTCGGAAAGATGTTCATCATATCCATCGGTTTTCTTAGATATAAAATCCGCTGCCTGAGCAATTTCGGCAGCTTGTTCCATCTCTTCTTGGGTTGCATCCTCTTTACCATATCTCAAATTTTCAGCGATCGTTCCAGTAAACAACAGCGCTTTTTGTGGAATAAAGCCGATTTTATCTCGAAGTTTGCTTAAGCGATAGTCACGCACATCTACTCCATCAATTAAAATCTCGCCGTCACTGACATCGTAAAAACGAGGAATCAGTTGGATCAGTGTTGATTTCCCACTACCAGTACTCCCAATAAACGCTACCGTTTCTCCAGGAGAAGCAGTGAAACTTACGTTGCGGATCACTGGCTCTTGTGAATGTCCTGGATAGGCAAAGGTCACATTTTTAAATTCAATATACCCTTTTGTCTTTGTTTCCGAAACGCCATTAGGATCTTCGGTGATTGATGGAGAAGCATCCAATGCTTCTTGGATACGTCCTGCAGAAACTGCTGCACGTGGATACATCATGAAGACACTTGCAAATAGCATGAATGAGAACAGCGCATGGAAAATATATTCGATAAATGCGATCAAGTCACCTACTTGTAACGCTCCTGCTTCAATTTGAACTGTTCCGCTCCAAATGATCAAGACCATAACAATATTGAACAAAAAGTAAAAACCAGGTTGCGCAACAGCCATCAAACGAAAGAGACTCTTTGAACTAGATGCATAATTTTCATTTACTTTTGCAAACCGTTTTTCTTCGAATTTTTCATTGACGAACGCTCGAATAACTCGTAAACCAGATAGATTTTCACGTAATATACTATTGATTTTATCTAAATTCTTCTGCTGTCTTTTTGACAATGGTTCAGAAAATTTAGCAATTGCTACCACGGCGATTAGTAAGAGAGGTAACGCCCCGATCACATACAAACTTAATGATACGCTTGTACGCATGACCATGTAGAGACTCACCACGAACATCATCGGCGTCATAAAACCGATTCTCAAGATATTTTGTAAAAATAGCATGATTTGATACGCATCATTCGTTGTTCGAGTAATCAAAGATGCTACCCCTAATGTTTCATATTCTTGGTGTGAGTAACTTTGGATTTTTTTGAATAGATCATCTCTGATATCTGCTACGATATTCGTCGTGATCCGAGAACCAAAATAGCCTAACAATATATTCATAATGATCCCTATCACCGTAATGATGATCATGAAGATTCCTTGTTGTTTGACATAATCGAAATCGTTGTTGCGAATGCCGACATCGATCATTCGAGCCAAGATCGTTGGTAACCCCAACTCGATCAAAATAAAACCAAATACGCAGATAAAATTTAATACAAGATATTTTTTATAGCGCATGGTGTAATGCCACATCAATTTCACTTTCTCATCTCCTTTTAATCAAATTAAATTTAGCCATTAATAAAAATAATAGCATACTCCGTGACTATATAGAACACTTCTAGTGGGAAAAAAATTTTTTTATTACATTCGGATGATAAAAACAATTTTCCTTTCCACCTAGTCGATTTCTATACTTATCACCAATTTTATGCTAAAATAGCAATTAACTATTGTATGTGAAAACCATACAGAAGGGCACGGTTGAAGAACAATCTGAATGGATAAGCAAAACGAGGCTTGTCTCTTTGAGCAAAATCGATCATTTTACTCAAAGCATATGAAAAACTAGGTGGCTTGTCCCCTCGTTTTGTGTTGTCTAAAAATCAACTAGCTAAATTACTGCTATACGCAGATAAAGGAGACTTACTAATGATTTACAAAGTATACTATCAAGAAACAAAGATTCGTAATCCAAAACGAGAAGAAACTCAATCACTTTACATTGAAGCAAGCAGTGATGTCGAAGCACGTCAAAAAGTGGAAGAAAATACCCCATACAATATTGAATTCGTTCAACTTCTAGAAGGAAGCCATCTAGAATACGAAAAAGAAAATGCCGAATTCACTTTAGTGGAGTTTTAAGATGAAACTTTCCATCAAAAATAACGAGACAGGCGTCTTTGCGGTTGGTGGATTAGGTGAAATCGGGAAAAACACGTATGGGGTACAATTTCAAGATGAAATCATCATCATTGATGCTGGAATCAAGTTTCCAGAAGATGACCTTCTTGGAATTGACTACGTAATTCCTGACTACAACTATATCGTTCAAAATATACACAAAGTGAAAGCACTTGTGATCACCCATGGGCATGAAGACCATATTGGTGGGATCCCTTATTTGTTGAAACAAGCAAATATCCCTATCTATGCTGGTCCCCTTGCATTAGCATTGATAACAAATAAGCTTGATGAACATGGTTTGTTACGAGATGCTGAAATGCATGAGATCAATGAAGATACTGTGATCCGATTCAGAAAAACATCAGTTAGCTTCTTCAGAACGACCCATAGTATCCCTGATGCATTAGGTGTCGTTGTAAAAACACCTTCTGGTAACATCGTTGCCACAGGTGACTTCAAATTTGACTTTACGCCAGTTGGTGAACCTGCAAACTTACACAAAATGGCGCGTATTGGTGAAGAAGGTGTTCTTTGCTTGCTATCTGATAGTACAAATGCAGAGATCCCAACGTTCACAAAATCTGAAAAAACGATTGGTCTTTCTATCTTAAAGATTTTTGAAAAGATTGAAGGACGCATCATATTTGCTAGTTTTGCGTCAAATATTTTCCGTTTACAACAAGCCGCGGATGCTGCTGTTGCGACGGGTCGAAAAATCGCTGTATTTGGTCGTAGCATGGAAAATGCAATCGTCAATGGTCAGCGTCTAGGATATATCAAAGTGCCAGATGGGACATTTGTGGATGCACATGAAATCAATCGTTTACCAGCAAATGAAACAATGATTTTATGTACTGGTTCTCAAGGTGAACCAATGGCTGCGTTAAGTCGGATCGCAAATGGCACGCATCGTCAGATCCAAATCCAACCTGATGATACAGTCATCTTTTCAAGCTCACCTATTCCAGGAAATACAACAAGTGTCAATCATTTGATCAACTTGTTATCTGAAGCTGGTGCAGAAGTTATCCACGGCAAAATCAATAACGTCCATACTTCTGGTCATGGTGGTCAAGAAGAGCAAAAATTGATGCTTCGTTTAATGAAACCAAAATATTTTGTTCCAGTTCATGGGGAATTCAGAATGTTGAAAATCCATGCTTCATTGGCCCAAGCCACAGGAGTTCCAGCTGAGAACTGTTTTATCATGGAGAATGGTGATGTGCTAGCTTTAACTAGCGATAGTGCACGTCCCGCCGGTCATTTCGTTGCTGGTGATGTCTACATCGATGGCAGCGGCATCGGTGATATCGGGAATGTCGTATTAAGAGATCGTCACCTACTATCTGAAGAAGGACTGGTCTTAGCAGTTGCGACTGTCGATATCAAGAAGAGAGAAATCTTAGCTGGACCAGATATTCTATCTCGCGGTTTTGTTTATATGCGTGAATCTGGTGAAATGATCAATGAAGCGCAACGAATCTTATTCCACGCTCTTCGCGATGTCTTGAATGCACCAGATTGTTCAGAGCATAAATTAAAAGAAGCCATGACAGGTGCCTTACAACCGTTCTTGTTTGAACGGACTGAAAGACATCCAATGATTCTTCCTATGGTTATGACACCTGACGAAGAAAAATAAAAGCTTTTAAAAAAGTTTGTTCAATATAAAAAGCAGGCAGCCTTTAGAGGCTGTCTGCTTTTTTGATTATCGTCTGATCAATAATCGAAGGAAATATAGATCCAAAGACACAATAGAGCTAAGAAAATGGGAATCCCCTCTTCCGACTTGATACCGCGGAACTGCTGTTGAATACAATAAAAATCATGTGACGGAGGAAGTCGAGACAAAAGTCGTTCATCCCAAACTAGAGTCTGTAGCAAAATTGATTTTTAGATTTGTCCCACATTCTACTGATTGGAAAAATCATCATTTGTCCTTCGACTTAGAAGTTCACTTCTCTTTTTATTTTTAGACAAAAAAAGAGCGTGGGACAAAAGTGAGAAACACTTTTGTCTCATGCTTAAAAAACAAATAAACGGTGGGAGCAGAAGCAACTCCTTCGGAAATAAACCCACATTCACAAAAATTTGAAAAGCAATTTTCGTGAATTTCTTCTTATTTCTCGGAGTTAAACACTTCTGTCCCAACCTCTTTTGGATCGGTGTTTAAAAGTGATCTATATTGACTACAAATACTTTTATAACAACCTCTTATAAACAGTATTTATTCTTTTCCTACAAATCAGTAGGTGAACAACACTTGTTTGGCTTTTTCAAGAAATTATGCTTTTTCAACATTCGTAGCTTGTGGGCCACGATCTGATTCTTCAACATCGAAAGTTACTGCTTGACCTTCTTCTAAAGTTTTGAATCCGTCACCTTGGATAGCTGAAAAGTGAACAAATACGTCACTTCCGTCTTCACGTGAAATAAAACCAAATCCTTTTTCAGCGTTGAACCATTTAACTGTTCCGTTTTCCATTAATAATACCCTCCTCGTGCCTAAGCACTTAATTGATTGTAACATTGCTCGCGTACGATAGAGGTGCAACAGATGTTTCAACTTCTATTCCCAAACAAAATTACAATATAATTGTACACTTGCTTCATTTTTTTTGCAAGAAAGCCACTCTTATTCTTCTTCTAATATCCCTTCTTCTCGTAAACTAAAATATTGCTTTTGCCCAATGATCAAATGATCCAATACATCGATCCCCATCATCTCTCCACATCTCTGTACTCTTCTTGTAAACTGCACATCTTGCTTGGATGGAATAACATTTCCCGATGGGTGATTATGCACAAGAATCAGTCTAGCTGCAGAATAACGAACAGCGTAATGAAAAATTTCTCTTGGATGCGCAATGGTCTGATTCAAGGAACCGATGAACAGCGTTTTTTTCAATATGACTTGGTTCTTCGTATCTAAATAGATACAGACTAAGTGTTCTTGCTGATAATCTTTCATCTCTAAGATCAATTGTTTTGCTAATTCAACACTTGCATGGATCTTAGGCTTGACCTGTACCTGTTCAGCATGAAGCCGAGTACCTAGTTCGATCAGTGCTTTTATCTCAAGAGCTTTTACTTGTCCGATCCCTCTTACTTTTTCTAGTTCAGAAAGCGTAGCTTGACGCAAGAGAGCCAATCCGCCAAATGCTTTTAATAGATGTCCTGCTACTTCTAAAACATTAAAAGGATGTTGACCTGTGCGCAGTAAAATCGCTAGTAATTCTTGGTCAGACAATGATTTTTCTCCATATATCAGCATTCTTTCTCTAGGTAGTGAAGTCATTGGCACCGTGCGCATCAAATTTTTCTCCATAAAAAACCCCCTTTTTCTCTTCACAAAATAAGATACGAAAAAAAGGGGCAATTTTTTTATTTTTTCATCATTTGAGGTACTTCATGTAAGGAAGATAAAACAGCTACTGTTTTTTGTCTTAGTTCTTCGGATGGAAGCAACAGGTCAGGAACCATGATGACAGGTATATTCGCTTGTGCAGCAGCTAGTATGCCGTTTTGTGAATCTTCCAAAATAAGTGTTTCATGCTTTTTCGTGCCTAAGTATTCATTTGCCACTAAGAAGATTTCTGGATCTGGTTTTGCTCGTTGGACATTTTCAGCCGAAATGATTGTTTCAAAATACCCAGTCAACTGATTTTTTTCAAGAAGCAACTGAATGATTTTCCGTTGATTACTTGAGGCAATAACTTTTGGTATTTTATGTTCTTCCAAAAAATCCAATAGTTCCATCACACCAGGTTTCAGTGCCACTTCTCCCTGTGAAAATCGTTGGATAGTTTCATTATATGCTTCTTTTATAAATCGTTGGACAGTGTCTTTCCCAAAGTCAGCAAAAATACGGTGATAGTTTGCCCAAACCTCTTCATCAGACACGCCTAAGAATTTCAAGTAGAGTTCTTTATCATAAGGAAATCCAAAGCGATCAGCCACGACCTGTGTTGCTTCGTAATAAACGATCTCAGTGTCAAACAACAAGCCATCCATATCAAAAATCACTGATTTATAATTCATCATTTCCTCCTAATTGTAACAATAGATTTCGTACATCTGAAATAAAGTAAAGCGAACCAGTCACAACTAAAGCATCTTCATCCGTCATTTTTTCTAATATCTCTGCTAATCCAAATTGCCATAATGAAACGATCGATACTTTGTCATCCACTAAATCTGAAACATTACTCAACTCGATTGCTTTTGGATGTTCAAAAGTTGTTAAGTAAATATGGATATTAGGGACCTTCTTCAATTGTTCGATCATACTTTCCACATTCTTCGTTCTTAATGCAGAAAAAAGCACATTGATATGGTATTCTTTGAATTCTTTTTTTAAATTTTGCACCAATCGTTTAACAGCGTGTGCATTATGGGCACCATCTAAAACTACTAAGGGTTCATTACTCAATTTTTCCATGCGACCAGGCCAATGGGCACGTTTTAGTCCTTTGATGATTTCTTTTTCACGAAATGGGATTTTTTCTTTCAAACAGTAAATTTGATATAATTCGATAGCCATTCCTGCATTTTCTACTTGATGTTGCCCGATCATTGATGTCGTCAGACGTGTCATCTTGCCATGGTCGTTACTAAATGTAAATTGTTCGCCCCAACTTTCTGCAGGATGTTTGTATTCCACATGATACGCATCATCATAGGCAAAAAGAGGTGCATTCCTAAGCTTTGCCTGTTTTTTGATTACTTCTAACGCACGTTTCTCTATATTCCCAGTTACGACAGGTATCCCTTGTTTGATGATCCCTGCTTTTTGTGCAGCAATTTCTTCAATCGTTTCGCCTAAGATATCCGTATGGTCCAAGCCAATTGTAGTAATACCCGTAAGCATTGGTACAGCCACATTTGTCGAATCAAGCAATCCACCTAACCCGACTTCTATGATCGCTACATCCACTTCTTTATTTAAAAAATAATCAAATGCCATGGCTGTCAATGTTTCGAACTCAGTGATCCCAGAAACAGCTTCAAAACGATCTAACTGTTCCACTAATGGCTGATATTTATTTACTAATCCGATCAGATCTTGGTCAGGAATACCTTGTCCGTTGATCGAAATTCTTTCATTGAATGATTCAATGTATGGGGAAGTAAAGGTTCCTACAGTCAAACCAGCCTCTTCTAATAAGCATCTAAGATAAGTGACTGTTGACCCTTTCCCATTCGTTCCTGCTATATGGATTGTTTTGACTTTTCTTTCTGGATGACCGACCACCTCTAGTAATGACTCCACTCGATCTAAACCAGGTCTTGATCCAAAAGGTAAACGACTATGGATCCAAGCAATTGCCTCTTCGATTTTCATTAACGATTCCCCCATTCTTTTTTATTATAACAAAAAGAATACTGATTAACAGAAAAAGGAAACAGTCTTAAAAAAGAATCGCCGAGTTCAAAAAATTTGAGATTTGTAAAAAACAAGTGTAAGCCATACGTGTATTCTTGTTAGAATCAATAATTATATAGACAAACCAAATAGAAAGGAAGAAACAATGCGTACTTTATTATCTAAAAAAGAGAGTGCTCAACTCATCATCCTAGAAGTTTTGTTGGAAAAACAAAAAATTTCGCTCGATGATCTAGCTAAAGTGAGCCTTATCTCTAAACAAACTTTATGCAGCTACTTAGATGAACTTCTTACCAAGCTTCCTTTTTTACAGATCAAAAAGAAAAATAACGAAATCCGCTTATTGAAAAATACAATTATCAGTTACCCTGTTATTTATTCTTATTTTTATACTTGTTCCGACCATTTTGCATTTTTAGAATACCTATTTTTTCATCCTTTCACTCAGACAAATAAACTGATTGATCAGCTACACCTGAATCCCTCGAAGTATCGCCGTATCAAAAAACAAACCATTTGCTTTTTGGAGAAAGAGAATATTTTTCTTTCCAATTCACCACTGTACTTTCATGGGGATTTTTATCATTTAGCACATTTTTTTACTACTTTCTTATACGAAAAATACCCTTCACTGACCAGTTTGATTCCAGCTAGAGAACGAAAAGTAATCAAAGAAATTACCGACGGCCTCTCAAAACAAATACCGGAGGAACTACATATCGAACTATATATATGGGTGATGATCAAGCTAAGTATGCATTATCCACGTTGTTTGACCGATTCATCCAACCAAGAAATGGATTGTTCAAAAATCTTAGTCAATCAAAAACGTTTTGAGCAAACGTTTAAAATTCCTTATACAGTTTTTATCCACAACCTTTTTGTCCGTTGCTACACAGATTTAAATCAGCCTATATTGCCAACAGAAAAAAGAGAGTTCAAAAAGGAATTTCTCCATTTGAGAAAGAAAATGTATCAGATTTTTCAAGCTCAATCTGATTCTTTTTTACCTCATACTGTTGATTTGATCATTCATTTTTTGGATGGTAGGACTTATTTATTAAATTCGTTCAAAAAACGTTTTGTCTTAGATTTTTTTATGCAGAACGGTTGTTTTTGTTCAAGTATTTCTGAACAATTGAAACAAGCATTTCTCATTTTTAGAAATAAAATAGCAAATGATGATTTATTTTTTGAATTGATCTATTATCTGATTGTGCATGATACTACACTCGTACAACTATTCATCCAGCACCAACAAGCTAAACGAATTGCCGTTGCCTGTACTTTTGGAAATCCGCATAATCTCATGCTTGCTGCTTATTTGAATCAATGGTTCGGTTCTCGCTTCTCTTTTGAAGCAATTACTTTTGATAATATGGTGAATCTAGAACGACAAGTAGAAACTTATGATTTTTTCCTCACAAATTTGGCAATCGTCGATCATCCAAAATGTATTTCATGTGACAGCTTTTTAAACAACCATGACTTGAATTACTTGGTGCACTTATTTAGCCACTCCATGTTTCAAGATTGGTTAAAAGAATTTCGATGATCTTTTTATATTCTCTTTTAATTAAGAACTATAGAAAAAAATGCGTAAAGAGCCTCCTAAAAGTTAGTTTCTGTACTAACCCATTTAGAAGGCTCTTGTCTTTTTGTTACTTATTCAAATGAATTCTGTAGTTGATTTTGAAATGATCAACCATCGATTATAGAATCTACTGGATATAGTTAAACTAGCTGCAAATTCCATAAGAGTTACTTCAACTTTTTTTGCTAATCTTTGCCAAAAATAAGCATTATCGGTTTTGATGCCTACTTATTGGATCGTTCGTAAGCTTTGGATTCTTTCTTTTACAGCAGCTTGTTTTTCCAAGTAATCTTTTTCTTTGGCACGCTCTGCTTCAACGACCTCTTCAGGTGCATTGGAAACAAATCGTTCATTTCCTAGTTTGCCTTGGACACGTTTGACTTCACTCGTCCATTTAGCTAATTCTTTTTCTAAACGGCTGATTTCTTCCTCAATATTGATCAATCCTGCCAATGGTAAGAAGATTTCTGCCCCCGTCAAAACAGCAGACATCGCTAGATCTGGTGCAACGATATCACTAGAGATCGTCAATTCTTCTGGATTACAGAAACGTTCAATATAACTTGTATTTTCTGCCAAGAATTGATCGATTTTTGGATCATTTGTTTTGATCAACAAAGTGATTGGCTTAGATAATGGTGTATTGACTTCTGAACGGATATTTCGCACGGAACGAATCAATTCTTTCAATACTTCCATTCCCTTAGAAGCTGTTTCATCATCAAATTCTGGATGAACAACTGGATAGTCAGCAATGACTAATGAGCTTCCTTGGTGTGGAATATGTTGCCAGATCTCTTCTGTAACGAATGGCATGATTGGATGCAATAGTCGCAAAATTTGATCCAATGTATGCACTAAGATACTTTTCGTTGTTTGTTTCGAAACTGCATCATCTCCATATAAGATTTCTTTACTCATTTCAATGTACCAGTCACAGAAATCATCCCAAATGAAGTTGTACAATTGACGTCCTGCTTCGCCAAATTCAAAATGATCGAACAAATCTGTTACTTTAGACACTGTTTCATTCAGACGAGTTAAGATCCAACGATCAGCCACCGTCTTTTCACCAGTTAGATCAATATCTTCTACAGTCATGCCTTCGATATTCATAATGACGAAACGAGAAGCATTCCAAATTTTATTAATGAAGTTCCATGAAGCATCCATTTTTTCATAACTAAAACGAACATCTTGACCAGGTGCTGACCCATTTGACAAGAACCAGCGTAAGGCATCTGCACCATATTTTTCGATTACTTCCATCGGATCGATCCCGTTACCTAGAGATTTACTCATCTTACGCCCTTGTTCATCGCGGATCAGTCCGTGGATCAACACATTGTCAAATGGACGACGATCGGTAAATTCTAAACTTTGGAAAATCATTCGGCTAACCCAGAAGAAGATGATGTCATACCCAGTAACTAATGTGCTTGTTGGGAAATAACGTTGGTAATCTTCACTTGTCTCGTCTGGCCATCCCATAGTTGAAAAAGGCCATAAAGCAGAGCTGAACCACGTATCTAAAACATCTGGATCTTGTTGCCAATTCTCGCTATCTGCTGGTGCTTCCATCCCAACATACATTTCACCGGTTTCTTTATGGTACCATGCTGGAATTTGGTGTCCCCACCATAATTGACGAGAGATGACCCAATCATGAACATTTTCCATCCAACGTAAAAACGTCTGGTTGAAACGTGGTGGGAAAAATTCTACAGCATCTTCTGTTTCTTGATTTTTCATCGCTTTTTCAGCTAACGGTGCCATTTTAACGAACCATTGCGTTGATAGTCGTGGTTCCACAACTACGCCTGTACGTTCTGAATGACCAACGCTATGGATCATTTTCTCGATTTTGATCAGACGACCGATTTCTTTTAGATCAGAGACGATTGCTTTACGTGCTTCAAAACGATCCATTCCTTGATACTTACCAGCTAGTTCATTCATCGTACCGTCTTCATTCATGACGTTGATCCGTGGCAGATCATGACGATTACCTACCTCAAAGTCATTCGGATCATGGGCAGGTGTGATTTTTACGACCCCTGTTCCAAATTCCATATCTACGTATTCATCCGCAACGATCGGGATTTCTTTATTTACTAAAGGTAAAATAACCTTTTTACCAATCAGTTCTTGGTATCGTTCATCCTCTGGGTGAACGGCGATCGCAGTATCTCCAAGCATCGTTTCTGGACGAGTCGTCGCAATCTCAACCACACCAGAACCATCAGCAAGTTCATAACTCATGTGGTAAAACGCACCTTCGATATCTTTATGGATAACTTCGATATCTGATAAAGCAGTACGTGCTTGAGGGTCCCAGTTGATGATGTATTCACCACGATAGATCAAATCTTTTTCATAAAGAGACACAAATACTTTACGTACAGCTTCTGATAACCCGTCATCTAGAGTAAACCGTTCGCGGCTATAATCTAAAGATAAGCCCATTTTAGCCCATTGTTCACGAATATGGCTTGCGTATTCTTCTTTCCATTCCCAGACTTGTTCAACAAATTTTTCACGTCCTAGATCATAACGAGAAATACCTTGCTGACGAAGTTTTTCTTCCACTTTTGCCTGTGTGGCAATTCCTGCATGGTCCATTCCTGGTAACCAAAGAGTATCATAACCTTGCATGCGTTTTTGGCGAATCAGCATGTCTTGCAAGGTCGTATCCCACGCATGTCCTAAGTGAAGTTTCCCAGTTACGTTTGGCGGCGGGATCACGATTGAATAAGGTTTTGCTTTCTTGTCGCCACTTGGTTTGAACAAATCTTGGTCCAACCAGTTTTGATAACGGCCAGCTTCAACTTCTTGCGGATTGTATTTTGTTGATAAATTTTTTTCTTCCGTCATACTGATTTCCTCCTTAAAAATAAAAAAAGTCCTAAAATACTTTCGTATTTTAGGACGTATTGATTTACGCGGTACCACCTAATTTGTAATAGTTTCTCCTATTACCTCTCCATGTGAGTTAACGATCACGACTCGTTTATCCCTACTAAAAGATTCAAGATAAAAACTCCCAAGCTACCTTCACCAGCTGCTACTAAGAACGTCCCACCCATTCGTTCTCTCTCTAAAAGTACCTAAACCAGCTACTCCTCTTGTTCAACGTTATGCTTCATTTTACAATGGTTAGAAATTAAAGTCAATAAAAGGTCGTGAGCAAAGCGTTTAGATTTGAGCAGTAG
This sequence comes from Enterococcus durans, assembly GCF_002277935.1. Taxonomy (NCBI): domain Bacteria; kingdom Bacillati; phylum Bacillota; class Bacilli; order Lactobacillales; family Enterococcaceae; genus Enterococcus; species Enterococcus durans. The sequence goes on from NZ_CP022930.1 coordinate 405,686, forward strand.
TGATGAAAAAGAGAAAACAGTTCCCCATGTTTTTCTTTTTCAGAGCTAGTGTTGAAAATCTGCTTTGCGAACGCCGTCTATCAGGTCGAAGAAAGCCTTTAATTTGAGCAGTAGTGATGAAAAAGAGAAAACAGTTCCCCATATTTGGCACTAGTATTAAAAATTATTCGCGGACATCATAGCTAAAGGTTTAAGATAGCGCTTTATTTTTATTGGATAAAGCAACGCGTCTGTTAGGCAAATACTTCTGAATATTTTTCATCAAAATAGATAAGTGTTTGCAATTCTGTCGTTAAATCAATGTATTGGATATTTACGTGTTCGGGAACTTTTACTCGATCTGGTGCAAAATTCAAAATTGCTGATACTCCGCCCTGAACAATTTGATCAATTGCAGATTGTGAATATTTGCTTGGCACCGTCGATATTGCGACTGTCACATTTTTTTCTTTTGCTATTTCCGCAAAACGATCGATCGGATAAATCATTTCCTCATCAATCACTTGTCCAACAATCTCTGGATCATTATCAAACACACAGACGATATTCAAATTTTCATTTCTTCTAAAATTATTGTGTTTCAATGCTTTACCAAGATTTCCGTATCCTACCAAAGCAATCCGTTTTTCCTCATCGGTATTTAAAATACGATCAAATACCTCAATAAGATAAGGGACATCGTACCCATAACCACTGCGCCCTAATTCTCCTAAATACGAAAAATCTCTGCGGATCGTTGCAGAGGGTACTTGCGTGATTTTACTGAATTCATTTGATTTGATACGGCCAACGCCAGAATCATTAAGCATATTCAAATAACGCAAGTACAAAGGCAGTCTTTTAGCTGTCGCTTTTGGCAACGTTTCTGATTTTTCTCCCATAGTCAAAGCTCCTTGTTAATTTATTCACATACTCAGTTTAGCATTTATTCGCTGTGTGAGCAACATTTGCAAAAAAATAAACGTTCTCTTCCTTATGACAAGGTTAACTAAAAGAAAGAATGTGGAAAAAATCTAAAAAATCAGGTTTGCTGCAGATTCTAATTTCCAATATACGGCGTCCAAAAGTCAGGTTTTTCGGAAATAAAAAAAACGAGCGTGAGACAAAAGTGAGAAACACTTTTGTCTCGACCTCATTCTAAAATCAAATTTTATTTATTGAAAACTGATTGCTTTTTTACTTGTGATTATTCTTCGCCTATTAGCTTTTTACTATAGTAAATCAGAAAATTCTTCCGCTGCTTTTTCTGTCGTTTCCGTATGGATCGTTTCGATTTTCAATCCAGCTAATGCTCGCTCGATCATTTCATCGATTGCTAAACGTTCTTCATACTGATGGACTTTATCCAAACGAGGACGTGTTTTAGGTTGTGGTGGTGCAAAAATCGTACAGCAATCTTCAAATGGTTGGATCGATAATTCAAATGTATCGATACGTTCAGCCACTTCAATGATCTCTAGTTTGTCCATAGTTGCTACCGGACGAATGATCGGTGTATTCGTGACTTCATTGATTGCTACCATACTCTGCAAAGTTTGAGACGCTACTTGGCCAAGTGATTCGCCATTCAGGATAATCAAACCTTGGCGAATGCGTCGGACTTCATCTGTTAAACGTAACATCATCCTACGCGTAATCGTCATCCAATAACCTTGTGGTACACTTCTCTTGATTTCTTCTTGGATCTCCGTAAAAGGTACTTCAATAAAAACGATTTTTCCAACATATGGAGTCAGTTTTCCAGTTAGATCTTTTGCTTTTTGTAAAGCTTGCTCACTTGTGTATGGTGGACTAGCAAAGTGGACAGCCTCGATTTCCACGCCACGTTTCATCGCAAAGTAACCAGCAACTGGAGAGTCAATACCACCTGAAAGCATCAGCATCCCTTTTCCACTTGTTCCTACTGGTAACCCACCTGCACCTTTGATGGTCTCATAAGATAAATAGGCGCCATCACGGCGTATCTCTACACGTAAGGGAATATCTGGTTTACGCATTTGTACTTGGATATCTGGAAAAATATCAAAGACAGCATTTCCTAGAGTTTGATTCAATTCGTTACTTGTCAATACAAAGTCATGATCACTACGTTTTGCAATGATTTTAAATGTTTCGTTGCCTGTGTAGATTTCCTTCATGATTTCTTGAACAGCTGCTTTTAGTTGTTCCACATCTTTTTCGATCCGGATACTCGGTGAAAAATTTTGGATACCAAAAATCTTTGCTAATTTAGGAATAACTAATTCACTATCTGCACCATTCAATAATAAATGCATTCGATCTCGGTCAGCATGGATCTTGATCTCTGGAAAATCACCAAGGGCTTGACGTACATTCTGTGCTAATTGCATGATAAAACTTTTTCGGTTTTTCCCTTTTGTTGACAGTTCACCATAGCGGACCATGATTTCACTATATTTCACAAAAACACTCCTCAAGAATTAATTGATTGTTGAAAACTTTTTATATAATTGTTTGAATATGATCATAAATTGTTCAACTTCTGCCATCGAATTACTTTCGTCTAAACTGATACGTACTGCTGAAGTCGCTAAATCATTTGGAACATGCATGGCATGCAACGTACTGCTTGCCATATGTTTGCGGGAAGAACAAGCACTAGTTGTTGAAATGAAGATCTGTTTTTCTTCTAACGCGTGTACCAGTACTTCTCCACGAATGCCTTTTAACGAAAAGCATAGAATATGTGGTGCGTAATCTTCTCCTTCGGAATAGATCGTGACCTTTTCATATGTTCCTAGAGCATCAATCAATGCATGCTTTAAATTTTTTGTGTGATCTGGCTTTTGTGCTTTGATATCTAAAGCAAGTCTCAATGCTTTGGACATTGCAACGATAGCTGGTACATTCTCTGTGCCGCTTCGCTGATTTTTTTCTTGGCCACCTCCGGTCAAAAGCGGTGCTAAACGCCGACCTTTTTTCCAATAAATAAAGCCTATTCCTCGTGGTCCATGAAATTTATGTGCGGAGAAAGTGGCAAAATCAACACGGTCTGTCAACCAAGTGGAAAGTGGTACTTTACCGATTGCTTGCACTGCATCCACATGAAAATGAATCTTAGGATGATCTTTCAGTAATTCGCTGATCTCCATGATAGGTTGAATAGAACCCACTTCATTATTGACAGCCATGATGGAAATCAGTACAGTCTCTTTGCGGATCAATTTCTTTAATTCTTCTACAATCACAAAACCTTTTTTATCAACTGGAGCCACACTAACTTCTACTCCTAAAGATTTTAACTGTTCAGCAGTTTCACTTACTGCTGGATGTTCGATTCCTGAAATGATCATATGGTTTCCATACTCACGCTTTTCGATCATTGTTCCTTTAAGTACCCAGTTATCTCCTTCTGTTCCGCCAGAAGTAAAATAGATTTCATCGGGTGTTACTTCAATCAACTCAGCAATTTGTTTTCTTGCTTGCTGTAATAAACGATTGGCTTGATTACCTAAATCATGTAAACTTGACGGATTCCCAATTATCCGCTGACTTGTTTTTACGTAGGCATCTAAACTTTGCGGAAAGATTGGGGTTGTTGCACTATTATCAAAATATATCATAAGAAACCCCTCTTTTTTGAAATTCTCATCTATTATAACGGTTGTCTTATCTGCTTTCAAGAGTGGGATGAGATTTCATTTTTTTGAAACTTACTAAAAAAGCAACATCAGCTTATCCGCTGACGTTGCTTTCATTGTTTATTCGTTGATTCTGATTAGACTAGATCAGGATGATTGAAATAAAAATCTTCAATTCGTTTAAATGCACCAGGTTCAACACGTTCCAATGCTGTACCGATCTCATCTAGGGCTTCTTGGTAATGGTATTCTTTATTAAACATAAAGTAGCTCTTATCAATTGCTTCTTTCACTTCTTCATGAGTATGGCGGTAACGGTTGGCATATTGCAACATTTGTTCAGTTAGCGCAGCAGCATCGACTAAATCATGTGTCTTTTTATCTAGTAATTCTAAGTCTTCTTCACATAAAGCAACTAAACGATTGACTTCTTCCATGTTCACTCTGATTTTATTCAGTACCACACTTAGTTCTTCAATACGTTCTGTCGCCACAAAGAAAAATTCTAGATAATCATTTGGTAAGCCGGGTAAACGTTGTTTTTCAACAAAACGTTTCAGACTACGCAATTTAAATTCAAATGTATCAATTTTTTCTTGCGCTTCTTTTTCACCTTTTCTTAGTTCATGTAAAGAGTCATCGATTTCTACTTGTTGATTCTCAATATCTTCTAAGATTTTGAAAACTTTTTTGTAGAATGTACGTACTTCAGAATAAGGGACCGTGTGTTGTTGGATCTGTGGTTTCATTTGCTCATTTTGTCGTTCAATTTCTTCCACTTCTGTTTGGAACCCTCTTACTCGGCCGATCTCATTATGATTTAGTGCATAACTTTGCGCAGTATGATCTAACTCGATCAGTAGCTGACGATTATTTTTTGTCGCATGTTTGATGTATTGTTCGATCGTTGATTGGTTTGTTGCCACATAATTTTGGGCATCCATCTCACGTTCTAAAATATCATATAATGCGTCGATCATATTCGCAGTTTCGCGGTTTTCGAATTCTACCGTTTCCACTTCGGTCTTTTCAAGGTTCGCTAATGAACCTTGGATCCGATTCCGTACTTTATCAATTTCTCCAACAAGGTCTTCTTCTGGAAAAACATACTGTTCCTGCATTAATTTTTCGTAAGTATCATCGATTTCTTCAAGTTGCTCTGGGAAAGTGGTAGCCAGATCTTCATATAATGGTGGGATTTTTTTCATCAAAGCATCCACTTCATACGTATGTTTTTCTGCTTTATCCAGAACTTCTCGCGCTTCTACGGGATCACCAGAGGTATTCAATGTGACGAATTGAGTAAACTCACTTTCGATCATTTTGACTTGCTTTTGCAACTCTGGGAATGCTGGACCGTATGATTGCTCATCTTCTTTGATCGTTTCCTTCAACTCTTCGTAGATATCAAGCGCTTGTTGGACAGCTAATGAATTGCGTTCTTCTGTTTCACGAAGTTCTTTTAATCCTTCACGGATCTCAGATACTTCTTTTTCCATTTGATTCATCGTATTCTCTGCTTCAACAACAGCTTTTTTACCTTTTAGGAATCGGAAACTTTCATTTAGATTCTCAACTTCAAAAATTTGACTTTCTAACTCAGCAAATGAGGAAGTAGATATGTCATTCCATTTTTGACTCCACTCACGAAAGGTATTTTGGCTTTGCCCAACCAGATGCATTTTTTTGACATCATCGACTTCTTCAATCACAGGCAAGTCAAATAATTCTTCCTTGCGCTTTTCTAAGGCATCCAATCGATCTTGGTTTTTTTTCTTCATCAAGTAACTAACCAAAAAGACGACAATGGCGACTATAATGATTGCAATGACGATCCCGATGATTACATTATTTCCCATTTAAGGTTCCTCCGTTTTCAATATGCATCTATTTTTTATGCTCAGACGAACATCCGCTTCGCATAAAACGAATAAATACGTCTTTCGTGCAAAAGACATCTACCGTAAATTATAACATACTATTTTCAAGCATTCACTAACTTAAGCGAAAATCTTTATTCAGTCATTCGTTTTTTACGAACAAAAAGCAGGATATCTGTTAATTGTTTTCACAGCTATCCACTAACTTTTCTTTTTCGCTTGCTCGATCTGCCGTTGGATCTCTTTTGCTATCTTTGGCTCTGGTGCATAATTTTGTTCCCAATCTGCAGGTTTTAGCACTTTGTTCGTCACTGGATGATAATGTGGTTGGCCATCAGGAAATAATTTCCCCATATTTGCTTGATGAACGATATCAAATATATTGGTTGGATCTACTCCTAATAATGAAAAAGAACCATACGTAAAGTATAAGATGTCTGTTAATGCATCGACTTGTTCGATCAACGGTTCTTTTCCCCAATTCGTTTTTGTATACATTTTTCTTTCTGCTTTATCTAGTGCATCGTGTAGTTCATTGACAGCTTGATGTAATTTTTGGGGATCATTTTCAGCAGTAGCTGCCACCATCTCTACCAATTCTTCAATTTTAAATCCTGCACGGTAGCTCGCTTCTTTACTTGTAAAAGCTGTGGGAGATTCTGGTGATCGTGGATCAAAGATCCGATGAAAATCCTCTACTTTTTGAAATGGTGTTTCTTCCGTCATGATTCTTCTCTTCCTTTTATCTTCATTTTCAATAAATCAGTCCAAAGTGCTTGAGCCCTTCATATATGCCATTTTTCTCGTTTGTTTTGGTCACAAAATCGGCTGCAGCTTTTACTTCATCCTGTGCATTTCCCATCGCAACACCGATCCCTACACCTTTCAACATATCGATATCGTTATAATGATCGCCAAACGCCATGATCTCAGACATCTCAATTCCTTTTTCTTTTGCAAATGTTTTGATACCAGAAAGTTTTGAGCCACCTTTTGGAATGATATCGACTGTATAAGCATTTGAACGTTGGAACGAACACTCAGAGAAATACTTTTCTAGTTTTGCCTGTTCTGACTCTTGACTCAATAAAATACATTGATAGATCGGTTCGTTCAAGATTTCTAGTGTTTCATATCTTTTTTTCTGGCGGTGTGGACTAAATAGTTGCAGCCCTTTCTTCATCAAACGAACAGGAAATTTCTTAGGTAAAAAACTAACGATGCGCTTGATCAGCAGGGATTGTCCTAATAGCATCGTCGTCGAACCTGCTAGCTGATACCGCCCTCCAAAAATAATCTGTCGATGATTCTTATCTGCAAATCGTACAATCTTCTTTAATGTGGATCGATCGAATGGTTGATCCACTATCGTACGATCTGCTGTAAATACTAATTGTCCATTGTAAACAACATACATGTCTAACTCTAATTCATCAATGATTTCTTTAATCCTTATCGGACTACGACCAGTCGCTACACCGCATAATATACCGTTCTTTCGAGCATAATTTATTGCTTTTTTTGTTGACTCTAGTGCTTTAGACTGGTTGTTGACCAAGGTACCATCAATATCAAAAAAAATCGCTTTGATCATCTAATGCCCCTTTTCTAAAATAGATCCATTTGTTTTGGATTCAATCCTTGTGGTTTTATCTTCAATATTTTTTGTAGAGCCAATGCATTTTCCGCCGCATCGCCACCTGAATTATTATTAAAAATAATGCCGATGTCCTTCGTCTGCTGCTCAGCTGATCGAATAGCAGAAGCTAATTCGATCAATTCTTCTTCAGAATAACGATAAAGCGTACGCTTTTTTCGCCAATCTTTGTCATTCGCTTGCCAACCTTGACTATTTCTTCCGTGAAACCGAAAAAGTGTAAACTGAGCGTTGGTTACATAAGGATCGAATGGCACAGTAGTTTGAAGTAATTGCGGTTCATCAATGATTGCTAATGAAAAATCAGCGCGTGTCATAAAACTTCTGGTACGTTCAACTAGTGCTTGACTATACCAAGAATAATCACGTAGTTCGATAGCAATGGGGTAGTCATTGAACCACTTTCTAAGTTTACGCAGATACTGGACACTTTCTTTGGTACATTTGAACGACGCCGGAAACTGTACCAAAAAACAAAATAACTTTCCACTGTCATACATCGGTTGCATGGTATCTAAAAATTTCTCTACCATTTCTTCTTCTGTTTGGTAATATTCCTGCCAATCGCTTTGCCCACTGATTCCTTGATAAACTTTTACGACAAAACGGAAACTTTCTGGTACTTCTTCGACCCACTTCTCAACTGAAGTTTTCCGTGGAATCCCATAATAAGCGGTATCTAATTCCACTAAAGGCAAGAAACCTGCATACTCATAAAGTGTATTATTTTTCTTACCTGTTAATTTATCATGTTCTTTGAACGAAGTTAGTCCAATACGTATCATTTCAAGCCATCCTTCTTCTAAGTTTCATTCAACGTTCTTATGTATCACTACGTAATAAAGCCTATTGTTCTTAACTTAACACCTTGATAGCAAAACTCTTTTATATAGTATACAATAAGCTTTAAAGCCTATGCAAAATTATTCGTAAGGAAGTCCATAAATATGAAAAAAATACTTATTTTACACACTGGTGGAACCATTGCTATGAAAGAAAACATCTTGACAGGGGGTGTGAGTCCAGATGTTGTTAATCCCTTATTGGATGCAGAAATCACTGTACCAGAAAATGTCGATCTCGTGATGGAAGATATTTTTAATCTTCCTTCGCCGCATATCATGCCAAAACACATGCTGATCTTAAAGAAACGGATCATGGAAGCCATTGATTCAGATATTAGGGGTGTTGTTATTACCCACGGAACAGATACCTTGGAGGAAACAGCCTTTTTCTTGGATACGACAATCGGAGACCAGATTCCTATCGTGGTCACAGGAGCCATGCGGTCTAGTAATGAACTTGGAAGTGATGGTCTGTATAACTTCGAAAGTGCCATACGCGTAGCAAGTTGCGATGAAGCAGTTGAAAAAGGAGTCTTAGTGGTCATGAACGATGAAATCCATTCTGCTCGCTATGTCACAAAGACTCATACAACCAATGTGGCTACTTTTAGAACACCGACTTTAGGACCCATCGGTTTAGTGACCAAACACCGTATTTTATTCATGCAAGAACTGTTAGACTCTACACGACTCGATATTTCTTCGGTCAATGGAACGATTCCTATCGTTAAAGCCTATGCTGGCATGCAGGGGGATCTTTTAGAAGCACTTGCTCATGCCAAAGTAGATGGCTTAGTGATCGAAGCTTTAGGCGCTGGTAACTTGCCACCTCAAGCACTGACGGCATTGAAAAAATTATTGATACAAAAAATCCCTGTCATCCTTGTTTCACGTTGTTTCAACGGGATTGCAGAACCCGTTTACGACTACGAAGGCGGCGGTAAAGAATTAGCCGATATGGGTGTCATTTTCTGTAACAGCATCAATAGCCAAAAAGCCCGATTAAAGTTACTGATTGCGCTAAATTATGGTTTGAAAGAACAAAAGTTAGCGGATTTTATCACTAACTAACCACTTTACAGCAAAAACTCTGAAGGATTGTACATAATAAAGTACGTCCTTTCAGAGTTTTTATCCATTAAAAATATAAATATTATGCCTCTTTGTTTCTCCACGTAATATTAGCTTCACAATACACTTGATCTTGCATCCGAATCTCGTGTCTTGTTTGGACACCATCTTCTAGAGCAATCTGTTCATAATGACTTTCGATCTCATTACCGTATTCAACTTCTTTATCAAAACGGATCAATACTTTTTCAGGAATATGCGTAGTTAAAAAATCATAACCTAAAACATCAATGATCCAATTGAAGTACATCGCATTGTTCACATGCTGATTGCTATCGATATCATAAAAACGAACACGATAAGGTAACATAAAGCCAGCCTCTACTTTTTCAATTTTCTCTTGACGTTTGATTTTCTTGATTTTTTCACTTTCAAATGGTGCAATGATTTCTTCATTTACACTACTCATTTTACGGTTAACAAAATCCATCAATACGAAAACAGATTCGATCTTAACCAGTTCTTCTCCTTGTTCATCATGAATCCAAAAATTACGATAACAAAAGAATTTATTGTATTCCATTGCCTGAGTAGTTACAGAAATGATTTCGCCAACTTTTGGGAGTCTATTGATCATGATCGAATAATTCGTGATGACCCAAGTAAGTCCAAAACTCTTGACGAAGTCACTTCCTCGGCCTAATGCATCACTTTGATCTTCAGACGTTTTGATTACTACTCCAAGCATTGACGGAAACGTCATTGTTTGATTTATATCGCATTCATAATATGAAACTTCATGTTTTTTTGTGTATCTCTTTGCCAAAAAAACACCCTCCTCTTATCTTTTATCGAGTAATTGTTCTACTTGTGAGCCATAGGTTTCTCCAAACATATTTAGATGAGCTAATAAATAATACAACTGATAGACAGGTAAGCGTTTTTCCCAGCACTCTTCCAAAGGATAAGTGAATTGATAACTTTCTAAAAATTCTGGACGAAAACCGCCAAATAACTGACTCATTGCAATATCTTGCTCACGATCACCATAAGATACTGCAGGATCAATGAAAACCGGTGTTCCTTGCTGATCAAAGAACACATTACCACTCCACAAGTCTCCATGCAATAGGCTAGGCACAATCTTTTTGTTCGCTAAACTTTCAAGTACATATTGTTTGAAGACTAAAAATTTTTGTTGCCGTACTTGATTCCATCGATTATTTTTTTGTGCCAAAGCAATTTGACTCTCTAATCGGTTTTTGAAAAAAAACGTCCACCAATCTTCCTCAAACGTATTTATTTGGGGCAATATACCTAAATAGTTGTTCTTTCGATAACCGAATTGCGGTGCAGTTACCTTATGCAGGTTGGCTAAAGTAGCTGCCAGTTCTTCCTGGCTACCTTCTCCTGGTTCGATCCATTCCATCAACAGGTAGGCGCCATCTTGTATTTCTCCTAGCATGTAAGTTTCTGGTACACGTACATAAGGTGCTAATTCTTTTAATCCAGCTGCTTCAACTTCAAAAAATTCTTTACCGATGTTCGGATGAATTTTTAAAAAATAAGAACATTGCCCCTCAATCCGATAAGTTTGATTGACATCACCACCAGTTATTGGGATGATTTTTCCTTCTAACTTGATTTCTGACAAGACCGATCGTACATCCATTTCTACTCCTCCTTACATGCTTAGGAAAACAGACTTCTGCTTTTATATATGCTATATGAATTATACCATAGACGATTAGAAAAGAAGGAAATCAGCATGTAGTCAGCTAGTTCTAGAAAAAATGATCCACTCAAAAAACACACTGCTTTTTTAGCTCTTTTAGAAGGAAACCCACTAAAAAAGGAGAAGGAATCTACATTTTTCCCTCTCCTGTTGAATCTATTGGAATTTAAGCTAGTGCGCCCATTGGATCCCATGGAGCCAAGACAGTTGGTTCTTCATTAAATGCAGCTAGTTGTTCTTTTGTCAATAAATCTTTACGAACGACGATTTGATAAGTGTATTCGTCCATCCATTCATCACTCATCACAAAGAAGCCATTCGTTCCGACTTTTTCACCCCAGCTATTTTCAACTTTCCATTTTGTTGATTGTCCATCAACAATGTCGACCCCTGTCAATACCATCGCATGAGTCATTAAACTTTCTCCATAATCAAGTCTTTCTGCTTTTGTCATTGTAAAGTCAATATCAAATAGGTCATCCATGCTATAAACATCTAATGCCATGATTCCACTATCTCTTGTAGAAGATTGACCCACATCACAACCAAACCAAACTGACTCTCCTTGTTCCAGTTGACTGATCGCCAATTTTTTAAATGTTTCCATATCAACGTTCAAGTATTTTACTTCTGTTCCGTCAACGACATTTCCTAACATTTCAACTGTGTAAGAGCGATTGAATGGTTTGTCTTTGGTAGGTGCATTGATGATACTTACATAGTCTTCCAATTTTACACCAATGTATTTGTCATAGAATGTTTGTGGTGTAAGATTTTGATCGATGTGGTAATTTTTGTCTTCATCACGGTACTCAAAATCGAATTCTTTTGGAGGTGTACCTAAAGAAGTTGCCAAGAAATTATAGACATTTTCTAGCATTTTTTCTTTTTTAGCTTGAATCGTTTCTTTTGTTTCTCCATCAGCAATCATTTTGCGCAAAGCAACTGCATCTTTACGTAATATCTTGTTTAGATAATTATTCAATTCACGAGAATTAGAGCTATTTGCACTCTCTGGCATCACTGATTTAGGAACAACGCCATATTTTTGGAATAGTGAAACGATCATATCCCATTGTCCGCCATCTTGCTGAGGTGTAGTAAGTAAAAAGGCAACTTTTCGACTATCCAGTGCTTCTTTTCCAGTAGCAATGATATTTTCATAGAAATAGTTTGCTTTTTCATATTTATCCCAGAAAAATGTGTAGTTTTGAGATAATTCAAAATCTTTTAAATTGAACTGATTCAATAATTTATGACGGAATGTATTTAATGCTGCAAACATCCAGCAGCGTCCTGATTGCTTTTGATTCGCAACTTTTCCTGTTGCTAGATCAATAGAAAATACAGGTGTATTTGTCACATGTGCAGAAACATTCTCTGCAGAAGCAGTGATTCCGTTTTTTACCACAGCTCTTTGTAATGCTTGTTTCTTGTTGCTTGCTTGAAACTGTTGTTCAAATTTTTTTGTCATATCCGAAGTAATAGCTTTCATCCAATCATCCTTCCAATCCAAAATGTACTTATCATTCTACTCTTAAGTTCTTTGAATTACAATGTCCTCTCAACTCATTTTCTTCAAAGAATTTTCATTCATCGGCACAAAGAATACTACTGTGAACAAAGAGGTCGAGACAAAAGTGTTTCTTACTTCTGACCCAACCTCTTTTTGAAATTTCCGAAAAATCTGACCTTTGGACGCCGTTTATTTGAGAGAGGCTGGGACAGAAGTGTTTAACTCTGAGAAATAAGAAGAAATGAACGAAAATGCTTTTCAAATTTTTGTGAACTTCGGCTTATTTCCGAAGGAGTTGCTTCTGCTCCCGCCGTTTATTCGAGAGTCTGTAGCAAAACCGATTTTTAGATTTGTCCCACATTCCCTCATTACAAAAGTATTCTTTAACACAGGTTCATGCTCATAGATATGTAGCAGAAGTTATATGACTAGAACGTTGGACACCTTTTTCTGCTTCCTAAAATGGACCATTTGGCTGATAACGATACTGCAACCCAGACTAGCGATAGCCTATTATTTTACCGTAAGGAGTTAGTTTATGAAGCTAGATTTTCATTAACATAGTAACGCTATTTTTCTATTGTGATTATTTTACATTTCCGTTGGAATCCAGAAAAAAGCTGAGAAAAAATATTCATCCTTCATCAGCTTTTTTACTGGATCATCTTAAAAACTTTTTCTGACTTGAATTCATTCCTCATATTCAATCAACTCAGCAATTTTCATTGTTCAATTTAGTCCGATTTCAACCTAAGTATTCCTGTAAAAAATTCAGCGTATTCGCAAAAACTTCATCGGCATAACCCTCTCCATGTTGGCTACCAGCAATAAGTTTGCTTTCACTAGGAACCTTTTGTTCAGCCAAACTTTGTTGCAATTTGTACACACCACTCAACGGTACCAATTCTTCTAAAGAATTGGCCAAAAAGATCGGCCCACTCTCAGCTGAGACCCGTTGCAATGGATCTGCTTGCTGTAGCAAAACTTGATCCTGACCGACATAATTTAATATAAACCACTTATAAAAAACATCGTTGGTTCCCCCTTGATCGATCTGACGACTTTCCTGTTGATCAAAATTGGGGTTTTGGTTCATTTCAGCTACGACATCTGGATGTTTTGCCACCCAATCCACTAAATCAATAATCCCTGACCAAGAAGCCGCAGCAATTCCCTTTTGTAAAGCCAGTTCGATTGCTAAATTACCACCAGCAGAAGATCCTAAAGCGGCAATTTTTCCCTTTTCCACTGGCAAATCACTTGCTAGCAACCAATCATAAACCTTCAACACATCGTTCAAGGCAGCTGGATAAAGATAGTTGGGTGCCAAACGATAATTAGGAGCGATAACCAAATAACCAATTGTCCTCAGCTGTTCAGCTAAGGCTGATTCTTTTTGCTTATCTCCTCGAAACCATCCACCACCGTGAATCAGAATAATCGTTCCTTTGGTCACGTTGGGTTGATACACGTCGCATGCCAGTTGATTTTCCACATCGTAAATCATTTCTTGGACCATCTTGGATCTCCTCCTAAATCAAATCATTTTCAGCAGTCACTGGAGGTTGTTGTTGCCTGATTCTTTCTAAAACATCTCTCAAGTGATTTTTCACATGTTCATATTCCGACATTTGTTTACCAAATTGTTGGTTGAACACTGGCAATCCACCTTCTGCAAAAGCATACTCAAACTGATAAACTGCTTGATATGCTTGCGTAAATTCGGATAATAATGCCCCTTCGTTAGCTAGTTGTAACGCCATTTGGATGACCCTAAAATCGGTATAAGCGATTTCAAATTGAATCGCCCAGATTCGAATGAAGTCATGTTGATTTTTGATATGCAGAAAATGGCGCTCAGTTGTTTCTTGTAAATTTTTGATAGAACCAATCACATCAAGCATTCTCCCACCTCACTGTAATTTCAAGAAAATTCCTTTGTCTTGCATTGCTTTAACAAAGACTGGTACAGTTTTTCCTCGATTCCAATCACGTTGCATCTCACAAGCCAGTTGGGCAAACGTCGTCAATTGCGCACCCGCCTGTTCCACACGGCGCAAAGCAGTTTCATGGGCAATCACGCTTGTGCCACCAACTGCATCCACCACCGGATACACTTCATAACCAGCTTGCAAAGCATCTAAGGTCGGAAAAGTTAAACAAGCTTCCGTCCATAATGCGGCAATAATCAATTTTTTTCGACCAGTCGCTTCAACGGCAGCTTTAAACTCTGCATCCTCCCAAGCATTGATTGACGTACGGTCATAGCTAGGTAAATCAGCTAACACATTTTTTAATTGGGGAATCGTTTCCTGATTGCGACCAGTTGCCACATTGACTGTCGAAAGGATGATCGGCACTTGGTACTCTTTCAGCAGATTCGTCACGGCTGTTACATTTTCAATTAATTGATGGCGGTCCATGGAGTTGATGGAATTGACTTGGGTTGGTTGATAATCGATCAACAGAAACACTGAATTTTCCGGAGATAATAATTCATCTTGCGCAGCATCACGTGGTTTTAAACTTGTCATAAAGCATTCGACCTTTCATTTTTGATACCTATAATCTACTCTTTTTTTGAATTTTCTAACAGTAAAAGCTCTCGGTAAAAGAGTACTCTTTTACCGAGAGCTTTTTTCGTCAAACAAACGCTTTTTCGTTCACCATTTTTAGCAAAAAAAATAGGCTCAAGGAATTCCTCCAATGAACCGTTTTTACCTATGGAAATATTATTTTTTCTCTATAAAAAAAAGCCACAGTCAGCGACTGTGGTCAAATTACTCCGGCAGTAGGACTCGAACCTACGACATCATGATTAACAGTCATGCGCTACTACCAACTGAGCTATGCCGGAATCAAGTACATGTATATAATAGCAAGTTACGATAAATAACGCAATACTTTTTTTGAAAATTTCTATTATTTTTTTATGGAAAATTTTTTTAAAAATACGTTATTTAAAAACAGTATTTTGTCCCTTATTTCCAAACATAAAATAGCTGTTTTCTCTAATTAAATATTGACAAATCCACCTATATTAGTTATCCTAATATCTGTAAGATTTTTGCCGCTTTAGCTCAGCTGGTAGAGCGCTTCCATGGTAAGGAAGAGGTCGCCGGTTCAAACCCGGCAAGTGGCTTATCTATACAGCGTAACATGTTGTTTTACCAGCGTGTTCACGCTGTTTTTTTGTTGTTCTCTGCTAGAAAAATCACTAATATTTTTTTATTTTATTTCTCTTTGTTTTCATACTATCCACTTGTAGATTTAGTGATTAGCTGCATGAAGAAAATCTTTTCACTGATACTTGTTTCTCACCAATCTCAAGATATTATTTACTGACTTAAGATTCAGTGGATAGGTTTTACGTTCGTTTGTTTTACATTCTAAAAAAGCTAGAATATCGTCAGGACTTTTATCCAATATTCTAACTTTTTATCTCTTATGGTCGCAGATCAACTAATTGTACATGACTATCTAATGTTCCACTTGGACTTTCAAGTTTAAATACACCTAATCGCGGATCAAGTGTCAAAGTCATTGCTTCATCCATATACATTTTTGAATAGTCTTTGATATAGACTTCACCTATGTCACTATCTACAGTGAGCGGATAATCATTTTTTTCTTGTTTCTTATCTAACAGGAGTAAACGGAAACTAGTATCCAATGAGCAAACACCCATCTTTGAATATTTTCCTACACCATCATCCAAATCAAGGATGATCGTGGCACCCTCATCAGTATACTTCTGTAGTCTTTCTTGTGCTTTTTCAGAAATTTTTAGATACATCTATCAATTACCTCCTTCAATGTATTACAAGTTGATGCTAGCACATTTAAATTTTTTTAGCGAAAATTCTGCTTTTGTTCCGTTTAATTACGTTTTTAGGCTCTATATTTTTTGAAGTTAGCGAATTTCACCAATATCATTTAACAGTGAGCTTTTAAAAATTATATTTTCTTGTAATACAAAAAAACACAATAGATTACTCTATTGTGCTTTAACTACTCCGGCAGTAGGACTCGAACCTACGACATCATGATTAACAGTCATGCGCTACTACCAACTGAGCTATGCCGGAATATTACCAGCGTGGCGACGTCCTACTCTCACAAGGGGCAACCCCTCACTACAATCGGCGCTAAGAAGCTTAACTTCTGTGTTCGGCATGGTTACAGGTGTATCCTTCTCGCTATCGCCACCACACTGTGGTGTTATCTTTTTATTGAGTTTGCATTTTGCTCACTCAAAACTGGATTTGAAGTTTAAGTAATGTCCGAGTTCTTTTCTTTTAACCATTTGGTTAAGTCCTCGATCGATTAGTATCAGTCCGCTCCAACCATCACTGGCCTTCCACTCCTGACCTATCTACCTGATCATCTCTCAGGGATCTTACTTTCTTAAAGAAATGGGAAATCTCATCTTGAGGTGGGCTTCACACTTAGATGCTTTCAGCGTTTATCCCTTCCCTACATAGCTACCCAGCAATGCCCTTGGCAGAACAACTGGTACACCAGCGGTAAGTCCATCCCGGTCCTCTCGTACTAAGGACAGCTCCTCTCAAATTTCCAACGCCCGCGACGGATAGGGACCGAACTGTCTCACGACGTTCTGAACCCAGCTCGCGTGCCGCTTTAATGGGCGAACAGCCCAACCCTTGGGACCGACTACAGCCCCAGGATGCGACGAGCCGACATCGAGGTGCCAAACCTCCCCGTCGATGTGGACTCTTGGGGGAGATAAGCCTGTTATCCCCAGGGTAGCTTTTATCCGTTGAGCGATGGCCCTTCCATGCGGAACCACCGGATCACTAAGCCCGACTTTCGTCCCTGCTCGACTTGTTGGTCTCGCAGTCAAGCTCCCTTCTGCCTTTACACTCTTCGAATGATTTCCAACCATTCTGAGGGAACCTTTGGGCGCCTCCGTTACCTTTTAGGAGGCGACCGCCCCAGTCAAACTGCCCATCTGACACTGTCTCCCACCACGATCAGTGGTGCGGGTTAGAGTGGCCATAACGCAGGGGTAGTATCCCACCAGCGCCTCCATCGAAACTAGCGTTCCGATTTCTACGGCTCCTACCTATCCTGTACATGCGGTACAGACACTCAATATCAAACTACAGTAAAGCTCCATGGGGTCTTTCCGTCCTGTCGCGGGTAACCTGCATCTTCACAGGTACTAAAATTTCACCGAGTCTCTCGTTGAGACAGTGCCCAAATCGTTACGCCTTTCGTGCGGGTCGGAACTTACCCGACAAGGAATTTCGCTACCTTAGGACCGTTATAGTTACGGCCGCCGTTTACTGGGGCTTCAATTCGTACCTTCGCTTACGCTAAGCACTCCTCTTAACCTTCCAGCACCGGGCAGGCGTCAGCCCCTATACTTCATCTTACGATTTTGCAGAGACCTGTGTTTTTGATAAACAGTCGCTTGGGCCTATTCACTGCGGCTGATCGAAGATCAGCACCCCTTCTCCCGAAGTTACGGGGTCATTTTGCCGAGTTCCTTAACGAGAGTTCTCTCGCTCACCTTAGGATTCTCTCCTCGACTACCTGTGTCGGTTTGCGGTACGGGTCATTGTTTTCTCACTAGAAGCTTTTCTTGGCAGTGTGACATCAGGAACTTCGGTACTATTATTTCCCTCCCCATCACAGCTTATCCGTGTAGACAGAAGCATTTGACTCCTATCAAGACTTACTGCTTGGACAGACATTTCCGATCGTCTGCATTCCTTAGCCTCCTGCGTCCCTCCATTGCTCAAACAAAAACAACGAGTACAGGAATATCAACCTGTTGTCCATCGCCTACGCCTGTCGGCCTCGGCTTAGGTCCCGACTAACCCTGGGCGGACGAGCCTTCCCCAGGAAACCTTAGTCATTCGGTGGACAGGATTCTCACCTGTCTTTCGCTACTCATACCGGCATTCTCACTTCTAAGCGCTCCAGCAGTCCTCACGATCTGCCTTCAACGCCCTTAGAACGCTCTCCTACCAATACACCTCATGGTGTACTCCACAGCTTCGGTAATATGTTTAGCCCCGGTACATTTTCGGCGCAGGGTCACTCGACTAGTGAGCTATTACGCACTCTTTAAATGGTGGCTGCTTCTGAGCCAACATCCTAGTTGTCTGTGCAACCCCACATCCTTTTCCACTTAACATATATTTTGGGACCTTAGCTGGTGGTCTGGGCTGTTTCCCTTTCGACTATGGATCTTATCACTCACAGTCTGACTCCCGGATATGAATGAATGGCATTCGGAGTTTATCTGAATTCGGTAACCCGAGATGGGCCCCTAGTCCAAACAGTGCTCTACCTCCATCATTCTCAAATCCGAGGCTAGCCCTAAAGCTATTTCGGAGAGAACCAGCTATCTCCAAGTTCGTTTGGAATTTCTCCGCTACCCACACCTCATCCCCGCACTTTTCAACGTACGTGGGTTCGGTCCTCCAGTGCGTTTTACCGCACCTTCAACCTGGACATGGGTAGATCACATGGTTTCGGGTCTACGACTACATACTCAAACGCCCTATTCAGACTCGCTTTCGCTGCGGCTCCGTCTCTTCGACTTAACCTCGCATGCAATCGTAACTCGCCGGTTCATTCTACAAAAGGCACGCCATCACCCATTAACGGGCTTTGACTTGTTGTAGGCACACGGTTTCAGGTTCTATTTCACTCCCCTTCCGGGGTGCTTTTCACCTTTCCCTCACGGTACTGGTTCACTATCGGTCACTAGGGAGTATTTAGCCTTGGGAGATGGTCCTCCCGGATTCCGACGGAATTCCTCGTGTTCCGCCGTACTCAGGATCCTCCTAGGTGCCTTCCAAATTTCATCTACGGGGTTTTTACCCTCTTTGACTGACTTTTCCAAGTCATTCGATTATCTGAAAGAACTACCATATTGGAGTCCTACAACCCCAATGAGCAAGCTCATTGGTTTGGGCTTTTCCCGTTTCGCTCGCCGCTACTCAGGGAATCGAATTTTCTTTCTCTTCCTGCAGGTACTTAGATGTTTCAGTTCTCTGCGTCTACCTCGAATGCGCTATGTATTCACGCAAACGTAACATCCTATAAAAGATGTTGGGTTTCCCCATTCGGAAATCTCTGGATCATAGCTTACGTACAGCTCCCCAAAGCATATCGGTGTTAGTCCCGTCCTTCATCGGCTCCTAGTGCCAAGGCATCCACCGTGCGCCCTTATTCACTTAACCTTATCAACCTTACGGTTGGGTTTTGATCTTTCTTCTAGCGATAGAAGTCCGATCAAGAAAATAAGCAATTGAACTTATTAAAAAACTCATTCAACGCGGTGTTCTCGGTTTGTATTACTTAATTTACTTCAAATATCCAGTTTTCAATGAACAAAGTATTCTCTTGAGAGTATCCTCTAATGTCAAAGTCATAACCTGACTCTTCAATTATTGAGTAGACCTCTCAAAACTGAACAAAGTATGAAACAACCAGTGTAGTCTCCGTAATATTCCTTAGAAAGGAGGTGATCCAGCCGCACCTTCCGATACGGCTACCTTGTTACGACTTCACCCCAATCATCTATCCCACCTTAGGCGGCTGGCTCCAAAAGGTTACCTCACCGACTTCGGGTGTTACAAACTCTCGTGGTGTGACGGGCGGTGTGTACAAGGCCCGGGAACGTATTCACCGCGGCGTGCTGATCCGCGATTACTAGCGATTCCGGCTTCATGTAGGCGAGTTGCAGCCTACAATCCGAACTGAGAGAAGCTTTAAGAGATTAGCTTAGCCTCGCGACTTCGCGACTCGTTGTACTTCCCATTGTAGCACGTGTGTAGCCCAGGTCATAAGGGGCATGATGATTTGACGTCATCCCCACCTTCCTCCGGTTTGTCACCGGCAGTCTTGCTAGAGTGCCCAACTGAATGATGGCAACTAACAATAAGGGTTGCGCTCGTTGCGGGACTTAACCCAACATCTCACGACACGAGCTGACGACAACCATGCACCACCTGTCACTTTGCCCCCGAAGGGGAAGCTCTATCTCTAGAGTGGTCAAAGGATGTCAAGACCTGGTAAGGTTCTTCGCGTTGCTTCGAATTAAACCACATGCTCCACCGCTTGTGCGGGCCCCCGTCAATTCCTTTGAGTTTCAACCTTGCGGTCGTACTCCCCAGGCGGAGTGCTTAATGCGTTAGCTGCAGCACTGAAGGGCGGAAACCCTCCAACACTTAGCACTCATCGTTTACGGCGTGGACTACCAGGGTATCTAATCCTGTTTGCTCCCCACGCTTTCGAGCCTCAGCGTCAGTTACAGACCAGAGAGCCGCCTTCGCCACTGGTGTTCCTCCATATATCTACGCATTTCACCGCTACACATGGAATTCCACTCTCCTCTTCTGCACTCAAGTCTCCCAGTTTCCAATGACCCTCCCCGGTTGAGCCGGGGGCTTTCACATCAGACTTAAGAAACCGCCTGCGCTCGCTTTACGCCCAATAAATCCGGACAACGCTTGCCACCTACGTATTACCGCGGCTGCTGGCACGTAGTTAGCCGTGGCTTTCTGGTTAGATACCGTCAAGGGATGAACAGTTACTCTCATCCTTGTTCTTCTCTAACAACAGAGTTTTACGATCCGAAAACCTTCTTCACTCACGCGGCGTTGCTCGGTCAGACTTTCGTCCATTGCCGAAGATTCCCTACTGCTGCCTCCCGTAGGAGTTTGGGCCGTGTCTCAGTCCCAATGTGGCCGATCACCCTCTCAGGTCGGCTATGCATCGTGGCCTTGGTGAGCCGTTACCTCACCAACTAGCTAATGCACCGCGGGTCCATCCATCAGCGACACCCGAAAGCGCCTTTCAAATCAAAACCATGCGGTTTCGATTGTTATACGGTATTAGCACCTGTTTCCAAGTGTTATCCCCTTCTGATGGGCAGGTTACCCACGTGTTACTCACCCGTTCGCCACTCTTCTTTTTCCGGTGGAGCAAGCTCCGGTGGAAAAAGAAGCGTACGACTTGCATGTATTAGGCACGCCGCCAGCGTTCGTCCTGAGCCAGGATCAAACTCTCATAATAAAAGTTAGAACAATCTTGCGATTGTTAAGCTCAATTTGTTTGCTAGCATATTGCTTGCTTGTTAAAAATGTTTGTTGTCTTGAATCAATCAAGACGCCCTACACATTTGGTTTGTCTTACTTTGTTCAGTTTTCAAAGGTCTACTTGAATTGCCGTAGCAACTTTTATATCATATCAGAGTGACAAGTGAATGTCAACTGCTTTTTAAAAGTTATTTTCGATTTCATTTTTTAGAAATCTTTCAGCAACTCGTATATCATAACTTATCTTTCGTTATTCGTCAAGAACTTTTTTTGAAGTTTTTCTTGATTAGATCAAGCTTTTCAATAGGTTCTTTTAAAACGACTTAGTTATCTTATCATGCGGTCACCCACACGTCAAGAATTTTTTTTAAAGTTTCTTTTAGAAAATAATCAAAGCCATTTTTCTCAAATCAACGTTGTTAAATTTACCATGTAAGACAGCAAGCGTCAATAGTAATTTTTAGTCTAATTTTGTCCCAGATGGTCGGTTCAAAAAGCAATTATTCGTCTTTTACACAAAAGTACTGGCGCTATCTGATATATTTCCAGAAAACAACAAGAATTTACTTAACATTCATGCCAATCCAGCCTAAAATGAGTAGAAAAAAGAAACTTGAAATAAATTCGGCTCTATACTTTTTGATGTTGGTGAACTTCGCCAACATCTTTTTTGTATAAAAAAATATAGAAAAGACACCCTGAAATCCTTTAGAATTAATTTGGCTACCAATTCATAGGAGGATTCAAGATGTCTCATACTCAGCTTATCAAAGATACCCTAAATATTCTAGACCTAAATATCTATTTCGAGGAAAATTGTTTAACTAAAGAAAAATATAAAGGGCAAATTTGCTTGATTTACAAAGGAACTCTTCTGTACAAGCCAGAAGAGTGTCCCCATTGTCTTTGTGTCGTCCCCTCTAGGATCATTCGTTGGGGGACGACAACCGTTCGGTTGTTACTGAATGATGTGTCTGAGTATCGCACTTATCTGGAGTTGAAGAAACAACGATTTAAATGTAAGTCTTGCCAAAGAACATTCGTAGCGGATACCTCTGTTGCTGAAAAACACTGTTTCATTACTCAAAAAGTTCGTTGGTCTGTTATTGCTCGCTTAAAAGAGAATACTTCCATGACGGAAATCGCTCGTCAGAAAAATATTTCCACTTCTTCGGTCTATCGTGTCATGAAGCGATTCTACCGCCCATTGAATCCTTTCAAACAGACTTTGCCAAAGGTCTTATGCTTTGATGAATTCAAATCGGTTCGAAGTGTTGCCAGTGCAATGAGTTTTATCATGATGGACGGACAAAGCCATGCATTATTGGATATTGTCGAAAATCGACGCTTGCCTTATTTAGAACGCTATTTTTCTCGGTTTTCATTAGCGACTCGTGAAGCCGTTCAATTGATTGTTATTGATATGTATGCGCCTTATGTTTCGTTGGTGAAAAAGCTTTTCCCGAATGCTCAGTTGATCATCGACCGTTTCCACATCGTCCAACATATTGGCAGAACTTTCTTGAATCACCGAGTGAAAGAAACCACTGTACGACTTAAAGGATCTTCTCAGTCTCAACGAGGACTAGGGAAAAAAATGAAACGTTATTGGAAACTCCTACAAAAAGAAGAAGCAAAGTTAAACTATGAAAAACGGGTTTGGCGTGCCAGTTTTAAAGATTATTTGACTGAAAGTGAGATTGTCGATCGACTGTTAGCTGCTTGTCCCAACTTACGCCAAGGCTATCAGTTATACCAAGACATTCTTTATGCGGTAAAGAAAAGAGATCAGTCACTATTTGAGGATTGTTTAACTAGAGACATTAGCGGTCTGCCTGAAACCTATACAACCACTTTACGAACGTTTAAAAATTTTCTGCCACAGATCCAAAATGCGCTTCACTACAGCTATTCAAACGGACCATTAGAATGTTTAAACAACCACATCAAAGTATTAAAACGCAATGCGTACGGCTTTCGCAACTTTTACAATTTCAAACTACGGATCATGATTCGTCATGGCAAAACATTTTTAACCAAATAAACAGAACAGAAAGAGGGTTTCTTCTTTCTGTTCTGTCCAAATTATTCTAAGATTTCTCTTTACCAACATCATTTGACAAAGAGCCATAAATTCAAGTTTCTTTTAGTTTCAACTATTACATCAAAAGAAAGGAACCCCTTCAACTTCGTAAGTTCCAAGAACAGAACGCATTTGACCTGAGTCTTCCCAAAGATATCCTTCGCCTAATTTTTCACTTTGGCTCTTTTGCTCTGTTTCAAAAACAAATAATGGGATATTCTCATGGTTAATA
Source organism: Enterococcus durans (assembly GCF_002277935.1). Classification (NCBI taxonomy): domain Bacteria; kingdom Bacillati; phylum Bacillota; class Bacilli; order Lactobacillales; family Enterococcaceae; genus Enterococcus; species Enterococcus durans. Next base: position 429,387 of record NZ_CP022930.1, read on the forward strand.
TGTGTATTCGTCAACTCCATCAAGTCAATCTTACTAACATCAATATGAACAATTTCTTTCAAAAAGCTAAGTATGTTTGCTAAACCAGTCTTTTCCTCTGAAAGTTCTGCTAACGCAAACTCCAGTTTATCATCAACTGAATGGACTAAAAACTTTTTCGATCCATCCTCCAAATGCAACATGATTGTTCCAGCGACTCTTTTGCTTGCCAAAATTTCCACCTCGATCAATTTGTTCTATGGCTTACGTAAAAATTCTAGCACATTTTCAGAAAAAATACACTTTTTATTTCTTATTTTCTTTCTGTTCTAATTCCACCAAAGCTTCACTTACCCAGATAGGAAGTTGCTCTGCAATGGTCGCAAACCCAATTTTTTTGTTTTTATTTGTAAAATATCTCTTTCTTCGATACGGAATCACGGGGCTTTTTTTCTCTAATGTACGCAATGACAAACTGATTTTTTTTGAATATTCATCAATATCAATGATCTGAACCGTTACTGGTTGGCCGACTTTTAACAAGCTATGAATACTTTTTGTATAACCTGACTGTACTTCTGAAACGTGGATCAACCCTTGCGTTTCTTCGTCTAAAGACACAAATGCGCCATAAGGCTGTATTCCAGTTATTTTTCCTTTGATTATTTGTCCAATTTTATATGTCATGTACTTCCCTCTCTTCGCATTTATCATTATACTGTAAATGTTAGAAAAAAAGAAGTTCTGAGAAGAATCAAAAAATGGGGGCCATCAAATGAATGAATTTGATAAAAAAATTGCAAGAAGAAATACGGAAAGCGTCAAATGGGATTCGATAGCGCAAACTTATCATGCGAACGATCTGTTACCATTATGGGTTGCAGACATGGACTTTTTGTCTCCTACCAGTGTAAAACAGGCATTTGAAAAGTACGTTTCACATGGTCTTTTCGGGTATTCGATCATCAGCGACGAATTGTATCAAGCTGTGATTGATTGGGAGAAAGAGCAGCACGATGTCTCTTTAGCCAAAGAAAATATTACCTTCACTAGTGGGGTATTAGCTAGTTTAGCGGTTGCTATCCAGACATTTACTGAAGTAGGCGATCGTATCTTGATCCACGATCCCGTCTATCCTCCATTTGCATCTATTGTGGAAAATAACCAACGACAACTCGTACGGAGTAAATTGATAGAAAAAGACCATAAATTTATGATGGATTTTGAGGATATGGAAGAAAAAATGATTACCGAAAACGTGAAAGTAATGATCCTTTGCAATCCACATAACCCCGGTGGTCGCGTATGGACGAGAGAAGAATTGATTAAAGTAGCCGCTCTTTGCTTAAAACATGATGTTCTGCTTTTTAGCGATGAAATCCATCAAGATTTAGTTTTTGCTCCTCATACATTTACTTCAATGCTTACTATTGATGAATCTTTAAATGATTCTTTGGTCGTTTTCACTTCTGCTACAAAAACATTTAACTTAGCAGCGATCAAAAATTCAATGGTATTTATAAAAAATCCAACGTTAAAAGCAGCGTTTGAAAAGAAACTCGTGATGAATCAACAGCATGAGGTGAATACATTCGGCTTGATCGGTACCAAGGCAGCTTACGATACTGGTTCGGATTGGCTAAGCAAACTTCTCCCTTATTTAAAAAACAATGCAGAATTAGCCCAAGATTATTTCAAAGAAAACTTGCCTGGAGTACGCGTGATGATACCTGAAGGAACCTATTTGATGTGGTTGGATTTTTCTGCTTATGAAGAGGACGACCAAACTCTAGAACAGTTACTGGTAACAAAAGGAAAAGTAGTATTGAACCCTGGAATTACTTTTGGACCTGCTGGCCACTCGCATATGCGTTTAAATCTTGCATGCCCTAAAGAAGTGTTGTTGGATGGATTGGAACGAATCAAAAAAACATTTGCCTAATAAAAAAGTCGAAGCAGCGTAACGCTGCTTCGACTTTTTATTCTTATTCTGAAATCTCAATTGTTTCAATTACAACATCGTGAACAGGTCGATCTTGTGGGCCACGTTGCGCATTTGCGATTTCATCCACTGTGTTCATGCCGTCAACGACATGTCCAAAAACAGTATGACGGAAATCAAGCCATGGTGTACCACCTTTTTTATACGCTTCGATGATTTCAGCAGGGAAACCTGCCCCTTCTAATTGACCAAGCATATTTGCAGGTACATTTTCATTATTTACGATAAAGAATTGACTACCGTTCGTATTTGGTCCTGAGTTTGCCATAGATAAAGCGCCACGTAGATTGAATAGCTCGCGGCTGAATTCATCCTCGAAACTTTCACCATAGATACTTTCGCCACCCATGCCTGTTCCAGTTGGATCGCCACCTTGGATCATAAAGTCTGGAATAACACGGTGGAAGATTACACCGTCATAGTATCCTTTTTTAGCTAATTCGATAAAGTTTTTGACAGTTTTTGGTGCTAATTCAGGAAATAATTGTACCGTGATTTCTCCTCGATTGGTTTTAATAACTGCTTTTGGACCCTTCTCATTTGCTAGATTCAATTGTGGGAATGCCATAGTATTTTCCTCCTAATGTTTATTACTACAAATGCAATAATAACATATTCTATCTAGTCACTGTTAAATGAAACACAAGAAAAATCAAAAGACTAGATTCCATAGTTTAAAACGATTATATACCTTTTCCTGAAATGTGGATACTTATCTGCTATTTGCTTATAAGCGGGTCTTATCCTCGAAACAAGTATCATACTCGAAGCACTAGTATTCGTAAATATCACATCTCTAACTGAACGAATAATTCTCTCAATAAGCGAGAAAAATTTTTATTGCTGTTTTCAAATTCATTTATTTTTAACGGTTAATCTATTTGAGAAGAATTCTCAATTAAATTCTGCTATAGTGTGACTATGGGGAGGAATCATTTTATGGAAATCTACGATATTACAATTATTGGTGCTGGTCCAGTAGGTATGTTTGCAGCCTTCTACGCAGGTATGCGACAAGCGAAAACAAAGATTATTGATAGTTTACCTCAATTAGGAGGGCAATTATCGACACTTTACCCTGAAAAATATATCTATGACATTCCTGGGTACCCGGCAATCAAAGCGAGTGAACTGGTAGGAAATCTTGAAAAGCAATTGACAACGTTCAATCATACCTTTCAATTAAATGAAGAAGTTCTTTCAATCACGAAGGATGAAGATATCATTGAAATTACTACAACAAAAGGAATCCATTATTCTAAAGCAGTAATTTTAACTTTGGGGAATGGCTCTTTTCAACCTAGAAAATTGAATTTACCTGATGCAGCCACTTATGAAAACCATGGCATTGATTATTTTGTAAATGATTTGATGAAATATGCAGGAAAAAAAGTCGCAATTGCTGGTGGCGGCGACTCCGCAATTGACTGGGCTTTGATGCTTGAACCCATCGCAAGTGAAGTTTATTTGATCCATCGGCGTCCAGAATTTAGAGGCCATGAACATAGTGTGAACCTATTAAAGTCTTCTTCTGTCAATCTATTGACTCCCTATCTTATCGAGAGTTTGTCTGGCGAAAATGGTGAATTAACAGATATCCGTTTGCAGATGGTCAAGAGTGATGAAACAATCGATTTGATGGTTGATTCCTTAATTGTTAATTACGGATTTACATCGAATCTCGAACATCTCGCTACGTGGGGGCTCGAAAGCTCAAGAAATGCTATTGCTGTAAATTCCGATATGTCTACTTCTGTTCCCGGTATCTATGCGGCGGGAGATATCTGCTCTTATGATGGGAAAGTAAAGTTGATTGCGACTGGTTTTGGTGAAGCTCCAACTGCTGTTAACAATGCGCTACATTTCATCAATCCTAAAGAGCGGGCACAACCTGGGCATAGTACAAGTCTATATGACAACACGATGCGAAGAAAATAACTATTTTTCAGATGATATGAGTACAACCTGACAGGGCTATCTCAAATGATCATTTTTTACTTTTTCATCCGAATGAGCTACCATTAACTCGATAGAAAATGGTAAAAAAGGAGGAACAACATGGTTATAAAAACTGAAACTTTAGAAGAAAAAGCACGGGATCTATTGAAAGAGCGTGGCGTAGAAACAGCTGACATTGCAGAATTAGTGATGTTTTTACAAAAAGATTATATCTCTGATCTTACTTTGGCGGATTGCATCGAAAGCATCAATGCTGTTTTAACGAAACGGGAAGTGCATAACGCGATTATCACAGGTGTTCAATTGGATATCTTAGCTGAAGAAAACAAATTGATGGCTCCTTTACAACATATTATTGAAGATGATGAAGGACTGTATGGGATAGATGAAATATTAGCGTTATCGATCGTGAATGTCTACGGAACGATTGGTTTTACGAACTATGGCTACATCGACAAAGTAAAACCTGGTATCCTAAAAAAATTAAACAGTCATGATGGAAAAAACGTGCATACATTTTTAGATGATATCGTGGGAGCGATTGCTGCTTCTGCTGCTAGTCGTCTCGCGCATCAAGAACCAGAAAAGCGGAGCCGATTAACTCAATAATACAAATCTATACGAAATAAATGAAAGCTGAAACTTGATCGAAAAAAGGAAGGAACTCTACTAACGTCTATACGTTGTGTGAGTCCTTCCTTTTTATTTTTCTTTTTTTAATTCTCTTTTTCCAATAAAAATGAACAATGCAAAAAACAGTTCAATTAAAACAAAAAACAAAATAAAACTATGCATAAAAAACTGTTCTGGCAATACATTGATGATTGGATCAGTAGCTGGATTGAATAGCCAGTCTTCATTATTAAAAATGGTTTCATGAAAAAGAATGAAGAAACGATCGAATCCTATCGCCATGAAAAAACCTAAGACGATCGGTATGAACATGCCAATCTGGAATGGGCGGATCAAACGCCAAAATCGTTTATTTTTCTTCAAGTAAACAAGAAAATAAATACTAGGTATCAACGTAACGGCCAAGACAAGATAATCGATCAGAAAAAGCCGTTTGACTTCGAAAAAGTGATGCGCACCACTTGCTGATACTGGAAAATCAGGTAATCTTAATCCTTTTTCAAACGGATTATTCAAATATCCCATCAAATGATCAAAGTTCTTTAACAATGTATCCTGATCAAGCGTTGTATATCTTAGGATATTCAAATGATCGATATCAAACACATACAATGGGCGAAAGTTGATGGTTATAGCAATAGCTAAACTGATCAACAGGAGGAACAAGCTGATTATTCCAGCATATTCTCCCCAGATCCATCTCTTATTTTTCATATTAGAAACTCCAGTCGTCTAAAGAATCCAAGACATGCGTAGCCGGAATCGGCAAATTGGGAATATCCTCTTTCTTCGTAAAACCAGATAACACTAATAGCGTATCGATACCATTACGGATACCTGCTTGAATATCTGTTTCATAATTATCCCCAACCATGACTACTTCTTCTTTTTTCAGTCCCAACTGCTCCACTGCTTTATCCATGATAATCGCTTCAGGTTTGCCAATGTAAATGGGTGGTGTCTGTGTAGCTGTTTCAACAAAAGAGATCACAGAACCAGCTCCCGGTAGCAACCCGCGTTCTGTTGGGATATTTTTATCTGGATTCGTTCCAATAAAAGTCGCACCCTTTTGAATAGCTAAAGTTGCTTTCACAACCTTCTCATAAGTTAAATAATTATCTAGACCAACAACAACATAATCCGGATCTGCTTCCTCCCACTCGAAACCTGATTCTAAAATCAAATCGATCAGACCAGCTTCGCCGATCACATATACTTTATTGCCCTTGTTGTCAGCTTTCATATAATCGATTGTCGCAAGTGTAGCTGTATAAACAGTTTTTGGTTCAACGTGGATATCAAATTCATTTGCTAATCGGTTGGCGACTGTTTCTGGGCTCTTAGTTGTATTGTTGGTCACAAAAATAAACGGTAGGTTTCTTTTTTGCAACTCTTCCACAAAACGTTTACCTGCTGGGATCGGCTCTGTTCCGCGATAAATTGTTCCATCTAAATCAATCAAGTATCCTTTATAACTCATCTCTTCACTACTCTTCCCTTTGTCTTATCGTAAAGTTCGTATTTGATTTTGGTTTTGGTGTATTCACTTTTGGTTTTACTGTTTCTTTGTTTGTTTGGTTTGTATTTCTTTTTTTGATGACTGGTTTTTTGTGATTTGAAGCTACGGGTACTTTCTTCTCATCAATATACGCCCGACCTTGGTTTTTCTTTTTTCTGCGACGTTGTGTACTTTTTTCTTTTTTGCCACCGATTCGCTCGATAACAAAATAAGCACAACCAAAATTGCAATATTCATACAAATAATCTTCTAGAGAGTCAATTCGTTGTTCTGGATGAGCACGCCTATTGTCTTCACGGAAAAAACCTTTTAATCTTAACTGTTCATAGCCCCAGTCACCAACGATATAATCATACCTAGATAATACATCACTGTATCTTTCACCTAATTTTTCAGAATCAAACCCTTCACGATAATTCGTTACAAGTCGATACTGTCTTTCACCAATCAAAAAATTGGTTTCATCTAAAAAAGTAATTATTTCTCCTTTTACTTTTTCTGGTTTTGGTTCCTCAATGATTTCTTCTATGACTGCCGTAATCTCTTCTGTCACAGTCTTATCTTCACTAGTTTCTGTTATGTTTTTTTCTTTTCTTTCGGATTCAACGTTTTGTTGCTTTTTTTGTTTAGCCGACATGCTTTCACCACCTATCTTTCACATTATACCTTGTTTTTATTTTATTGGATAGTAAGCATTTAGGTAATTGCCTACGACACTTCGAATAAATTCTGGAAATAAGAACTCATTTTCTCCTGCAATTTCAATTGTTGGGAAAAAAGGAATGAACATGAAATGATCAACCGTAGTAAACGTGTACTTTTTTTCCAAGTCTATTGGTTTATTCAGCCAATAGACTTGATGATTTATCGCATCATATGAAATACCGCTATAAACGATCTGACCAAATATCTTACCTCGAAATCCCATTCCTTTCATAGGAAAGTTCCGTAAAAAAGCTCGATTTTTTTCAATTTCTAATACTAAACGTATCAGATCACTTCCTTTGAGCGTAACATTCAACAGATGCATTGGATGAGGTAATGCCGTGTGGAGTTGATCTTGGTCTACGATGCCCTCTGGGATACTGGTTAAAAACAACCCACTGTTTAAGATAGCACCCTCCGTTTTCCCTCTATATTTAATTGCTTCTAGTGCTTCATGGATAAACGAATATTCGTCATAGATATCTAGTGATAATTCAAAAGGGATCTCTGCCACTTTTTTCTCTGCTAACAACTGATGGCCTCTGTTCAAATATTCCTCGATTTCTTGTTCATCTTCGGCAAAAGACGTCATTGAATCAGTAGGTATCGCTTTAGCAGAGTGAGCAATGATCTTTTTCTCTTCATCGATCGTTAAATGTACTTCACCAACATATTGTCCATACTTGCCTGCCGCAGCCAGTTGAACAGTATTGATTACTCGCCCCTCTTTAAATAAATGATGGGTATGTGACCCTAAGATAACATCAATAGCAGGTAAATCCATCGCAATTTGACTATCGTCTTGAATCCCTAAATGACTCATCAAAACCAAAACGTCCACAGTTGATCGTAACTCTTCAACAAGTTCTGGCAAGATGTCATAGGGATTACGGATATCCCAACCATTCGGACTATAAGTCAGAGGAAAAGGTGCAGTAAATGCAATCAATCCGATTTTGGTATGCCCGGGCGTTTCGATCACTTTGAAACGTTTTGCCCATTTTGGTGGCTGTAACGTGTTTTTATCAAATAAATTATCTAACAAAATATCAAAGTTCGCTTGATCGTATAGGTGATTCAATTCTTTCTTAGCATTTCCCACACCTTCATTGTTTCCTATCGTCGCCGCGTCATAACCCACTTCATTCATCAGTTCAACATTTGCTTGACCATTTGTTGCTTCTGATAATGGATGCCAACGATCAGTAAAGTCACCGAGATCAACTGTGATCGTCGTTATCCCTTTCTTTTCGTTTTCTCGCTTTTTTTGATCGATGAACCGTCTGATTTTTGGCCAATTTTCTAAATGTGAATGTAAGTCATTGGTATGTAAAAGAACTATATTTTCCATTTTATTTATTCGCCTCGCTTTACTTAATAATACCATAGGGGATTTGAATGTTCACTTTGAAGGGATTCCTTTAGCCAAGTCTCTCTTTCATTTATCAGCTGATTCGACATACATAAAAAAGAGCTGGCCCAATGAATGGGACAACTCTTTCAACTTTTCGAATAAATGGCTGCTATTAATGGATGTGCGGTGGACTCAATCGAGCATGTACCACGCTCGCTACTTATTGGTCCCAGTTACCTGGCATAACTACATTCTCTTATCCACTATGTATAAAATACAGATAAATTGCAAAAAAAAAATACGGATAAATCAACTGATTTATCACGCTTACGATCAATCTATTCAATCAGACACATGGCGGATCCTGCTTAGTGCTGCTTCCTTCCAGATCTGACACGCTTCACAAGCCCACCATTGTCCTAGCCTTTCGGCAAAGATTATTATAACTCATTTTCAGTAATTTGACCAGACTTTTTTGCTTTCTTTTTTCTTGCACGAAGTTCTCGGAAAAAATCTGTTAAGAGTTTCCCGCAGTCCTCTTCTAAAATACCGCCTTCGACAAAAGCTTGATGGTTAAAACGTTCGTCTTCAAGAAGGTTCATCAATGTACCCGCAGTACCACCTTTTGGATCAAACGCACCAAAATAAACTTCTTTTACACGTGAAAGAATCATTGCCCCACTGCACATCGGACAAGGTTCTAAGGTGACATATAGCTGTGCTTCTTCTAATCTCCAGCTTCCGACCTTTTGACACGCTTCTCTGATAGCAATCATTTCTGCATGAGTCGTAGCATCCTGTGTTGTTTCTCGTAAGTTGTATCCTCGCCCGATAACCTCATTGTCTAGTACAACGATTGCCCCGATCGGCACTTCTTCTAATTCATGTGCTTTTTTCGCTTCTTCTATAGCCAAACGCATCCAATATTCTTTTTCTTGCACTTTTTGTTCGTCCACTTTTAAAATTCCTCTGCTTTTTATTTCTTGATTAACTGTAGCATATGTCAAAAAGGTTGTAACTAGCTTTTTTTCTTATGGTAAACTATAGGAGAGGTGAATCCCATGAATATGACCAAACTGATTGAACTTTATCCCAATGCGCAAAGAAAGAAACATCCCGCTTCTGATGAAAAGATTCTTTCTTTGTTGATAGAAAATGAGTTCTTATGGATTGAAAAAAACTCTTTGTCTTCTCAGGAATTAAATCTTTTGGAAGCGCTATTCCCTAATACGATCAACGCAGCTACTCATGTATGGTATCAGTTTCTCTTTGAAAACAAGCCTATTTCTCTAGATAACAGTTACCGTATCATTCAATTACACGTTACACCTAGAACTGGCTTTCTCAAAAAAGAGTGGCAAGAAACTATCCGCGAAATGTTCTTTTCTCTCGAAGATTTTTTCTTTTATACTGAGACAGATGCACTGATTATTGAAAAAAAAACAAACGGGCTATCTTGATGTTACTGAGCTTAATGGGATTTTTCTTTCGCTTGATACTGACTTTGATATAACCACACAAGCATTCGTTGGAACATTTCATTTACCTACACAAGATCTTCCTGATTTGTTTTTTGAAGAGCGAAAGATTTTCTTACAGGAAAAGCAACATTTGGGTGCCTACAATCGTACCACTACATTGTCAGAAATCGCTCTCCAACATTACACAAGAGAAACAATCAAAAAGAGTTCCTTGATGCATAGCTATCGAGAAGTACTAAAACAAGCAGAAATGGAAGGAATCATCTTGGAGCTTTGGCGAAATCTAGGAAATATCAGCTCTACCGCTAAAGCGTTGTTTCTCCATCGAAACACGTTGAAATATAAAATCGAGAAGTTCCAAGAACAAACCGGATTCAATTTAAAAGAAGCAAATGATCTCCTTTTTTGCTATCTTATTCTGTTGCAAAACTGATTTCTAAAACATACTAAGATTAGAGGGTAAATTCATCGACGGATGAAATTACCCTCTAACGCTCTTTTAAGCGTATAGTTGGTTGTGAAAGAAAGACCGACCACACTTTCTTGGACTACGAGTCCCAAACAAAAAATGGTCTTCTTCACTGTCATTTTAAAACCTGGTTTAAGTATGTTGGGGCTTCGAGCCCGTGTAAAGGAAATTAGGAACGAAATGAAGCAGTGAAGAATCTTTCAACACTTCTTAGGAGATGAAAATTATGTATGTACTTGCTTTAGATGTCTCAATGGGAAAAAGTTATGTCGTTATTTATCATGAAAATACTTGTCTTTTTGAACAAGAAATTCTTCACGATAAAACACATTTCAATGCACTTCTTCAAGAAATTTATGCTCTTCCAGAACGACCACAAATCGTTTTTGAAGCAACGGGGGTTTATTCAAGAGTCATTGAAACTTTTTGTCAAAAGAATCATTTCGCCTATTGTTTATTAAACCCTTTAGAAGCGAAAAGACAACTGAATATTGACTTACGTTCAGTCAAAACGGATAAACGAGATGCCCATCGACTGGCACAAACACACGGTCAATTTTTGCGGAAACAAAAACAATCTCAAACAGAAGTCTATAAACAAACACGCGATTTTGCACGCTTTTATCAACAAATTGAAAGGGACATTAAACGCACGAGAATGAACCTGCATACCGCTTTACAATTGACTTTCCCAGAATTGGAAACACTTTTCACGAACAGGTTATCAAAACTCGCCTTGAATCTTGTCGAACTTTTCCCCCACCCTGATTACTTGGCACACTTAAGCCAAACTAAGGTAAAAAATGTGTTAAAGAAAAATACGGATAAAAAAATCTCCGATCAAAAAGCCTTGGCTAAAGCACAAACCTTACTTTCACTTGCGCAAAATTCTTATCCAGCTGAATCTGGACAAAGTATTTCTGTTCAAAAAGTCGTGTATTATGCCCAACAATTGAAACAATTGCTTGTAACAAAAGAACAACTCGCCAAACAGCTAGTTGACATTGCGAAACAAACAATAGAATTTGATTTCTATCAAAGTATCCCTGGAATTGGTGAACTTTCTGCAGGACTCATTATTGGTGAATTAGGGGATATTCGGCGTTTTTCTTCTCATAAGCAATTGAATGCTTTCGTCGGTGTTGATACCAGAAGATATCAATCTGGAAAATATACAGCCAAAGAACACATGAATAAACATGGGAATCCGAAGGCCCGAAAAAATTTGTATTTTATTATGATGAACATGATTCGACAACAAGCGGCGGGGCCCAATCATCTTGTGGACTATTACTATAAACTAAAAACGCAACCTTCGCCCAAAAAGCATAAGGTTGCGCTCGTCGCCTGCATCAACAAGCTCTTGAAATGTCTCCATTCGATGGTACGACATTCAAGTCCGTATGATTACTCATACACGGCCTCTAACGACCAATAAGGAATATATCCTTACCTAGAATTATAGCATACCTAATAAAAAAATTTCTAATTTATTAGGCTTATTTCGTATACTTTTTTCTTGATAAAAACCAATAGAAAAAAGTACTTGACTAAACGTAGGAATAAGAACGTGGGACAAAAGTAAGAAACACTTCTGTCCCAACCTTTTTTTCTCCAATTTCTCAAACCTAAACGACTTTTGTCTCGATCTCTTCTTTTTATTTTTGGGGCATTGCCCCAATCCCTGTTTCTAACTTTTTATTAGCCATTGCTCTCATCACTTTTCATCTCTTTAAAAGCCTCAGATAGAGCTAGCAACATAGCTGAAAAAGCAAACGTTGCTAACAAACTAAATATAATGGTTTTGAAGCCTTTAAAATTATGATGGACGTAAATTGAAGTTAAGTTCCACACAATAAAAGGTGTGAGCCAATAAATCACCCATGAAATACTCGTTCGTAAATTAAGTTTTAAAACACCAAGAATTAACAAGGCATACCCCCCATAATAAAGAATAATTAACCAATCGAAAGAAGTATGAAAGAGTACCGATAATATCCAGTAAAACACAGCTGATAAACCGAGTGTAAATAATACACGACCAACGATATTTAGTTTCTTATACCACTTTGTAAAAGTATTCAATTTGTCATTCTCCTTTATATTGTAGTTACGCTTAGATAGCTTAATTTTTTTTGCAATACGCATAAGAGTATAGTACAAAAATATGTAAACATAAGACACGGTATCCAAATGTTCGATTTACTTTCCCTCAAAATAAAAACGTTTGCAAAACAAATTAATAGATTATAACTACCACTAAAACGAATTATGGGTAGCATTAAAAATCTAATAATATCCTACTATAATTTTTCTAAATCTATTTATGCCTGATAATTTTTACAAACCAAAATTACTAAAATACATCAACAGTAATCCAAACACTAAAAATACACCACATCCTAATAAAACAAAAATTGGTCAAAAAACTGCTAACCAACCAGAATCAATTTTACCTTTAATTTTTAACAGTACTGATACTATAGTTATTACCACTGAAATAGCTATGAATAAGGATATTATAGTAAAAATACTGTCATCAACATAACATACCTTTCTATTTTTACTAAAACAGCACACTATTCTTTACAAAGTTCTCTGTAATACTATTATCGGTTAATGATATTAACGTAATTATAACATCATTACACTTCTAGTAATATTTTTCTTTGTATGGATAACTAAAATTTTCCGCTAGCCCATCCATCTTGAGCCCTCATTGGACAGACGAACAAGGTCGATGGAAATTTCTATACCGGATTTTGGTTTAAAAACACCCTGGATGAAACACCAGTATAATGTCTGCTTCATAACGTTGATTCACAAATTGCTGTTTTTTAGTTTTCTTTGGCTAATTCGTCCCAAAAATTCTTGATAATTTTTAGGCGAATTAGTTCTTCTGACACGATGCCAAGCCACGGAAGTTCCCAATGAGTTGCTCCAGCGAAAAAAGTGCGTTGAGTCCAATACCGAAAACCAACTACCGCGAACTCACAAAAAGCTAAGAACTAAGGTATTTAGACTATTTCCTCAGCGCCTAGCTTTTTGACTATTCTGACTTACTACCAATATCATCTGATCAACTTAAGGCTAACATCCGTTCAAGGGCCTTTAAAGCTAATTTTGTGGTTCTTTCATCGACTGTGATCTGGTTGACGACTTCACCTTTCACCAATTGTTCCAAAGACCAAGCTAAATGAGGCAAACGGATGCGGTTCATCGTCAAGCAGGCACAGGAACGAGGATTCAAAAAACTGATTTTTTTATCGATAAAGGTGTCCTTCATTCGACCGACAAGATTATTATCAGTTCCAATCGCCCAATGACTACCCGCCGGAGCCGCCGACACCACCTGCAAGATTTTATTGGTGGAGCCATACTCGTCGGCCAACGCCACTACTTCCTGAGGACATTCAGGGTGGACGATTATGTTAATCTCAGGGTCAGCTTGCTTCAAGGCTTTGATCTGACCTGAGGTAAATTGTTGGTGCACCGAACACCAGCCATCCCAGAGAATCACTCTTGGGTCAGTTTCAGCGGAGGCAATCAGTTCATTTTTACGGGGATTCCACAGGGCCATGTCTGATAAAGGAATGCCCATCCCAAAAGCTGTATTGCGGCCTAAATGTTGATCCGGTAAAAAAAAGATTCGCTTCTTCTGCTTGAATGCCCATTTCAACACCTGGGTCGCATTACTGGAAGTCACGGTAACTCCCCCGTGTTCCCCAACAAAAGCTTTCACTGCAGCAGTCGAATTAATATAGGTAATCGGTAAAATTTCAGCAGGATATTTCTCCTGTAGCTGCTCCCAAGCGGCCTGTAGTTGATAACGATCCGCCATATCTGCCATCGTGCAACCCGCAGTCAAATCTGGCAAAATTACTTGCTGATTGGCTTCTGTCAACATATCAGCTGTTTCCGCCATAAAATGGACGCCACAAAAAACGATATATTCCGCCGTTTTATTTTTGGCGGCAAGCTGAGCCAATTGTAAAGAATCCCCTACCTCATCGGCCAAGGCCACAATCTCATCTTTTTGATAGTGATGAGCCAAGATTAATAGCCGCGAACCGAATTGTTTTTTTGCTGCCAGAATTTTTTCTGTTAGCTGACTTGCTGAAGCATCAAAATAATCCTGCGTGATGCGTTGCCCTTGAAATTCTGTCAAAATGCTCATCCTTTTACTCCTTCCTTACTATTAAAACTGATATCTAAAGCTGTTACTGAGTGGGTCAGAAAGCCTAGAGAAATACAATCAGCCCCCGTTCCTTGATAGTTCGCGATATTTTCTAATGTAATCCCACCAGAAATTTCAGTGGTGATACCGGCGGGGACCAGCTGCTGAAATTCCTTGACTTCAGTGGGCGTACGGTTATCGAACATAATCACATCCACCTGAGCCTCAATCGCCGCCTGCAATTCTTCTTTTGTTTCCACTTCCACTTCGATCTTTACCATGTGGCCTAATTGTTGGCGGGCTTTTTTAACGGCGGTTGGTATCCCACCGGCAAAGGAGATATGATTATCCTTTAACATCACCCCATCGTCTAAACCAAAACGATGATTAAACCCACCACCTTGTGTCACCGCGTACTTGTCAAACAATCGTAGCCCTGGCGCCGTCTTGCGGGTGTCGCAGATTTTGATACTTGGGTCAGCGAGACGCTCACAAGCAATCCTAGTCGCGGTGGCAATTCCTCCCATTCGCTGCCATAGATTCAAGATTGTCCGTTCGCCGGTTAACAGTGTGCGAATCGGTCCGGTGACTTTTGCCAAAATAGTTCCTGCCGATTGATAACTTCCTTCTGCCACTAGCGGCGTAAATTCCACCTGTCCTCCTAATAATTCATAGACTAACGGGGCAATGAATAAACCACAAACCACTCCATCAGCTTTTAGAAGAAAGGTTCCTTCCCCTTGAGCTTCGACGGGAAAGATTGTTTCACTGGAAAGATCACCAAAACCGAGATCTTCATTGAGAAATAAGTGTAATGCGTCTTTTACTGCAATCTGATTCATCTTAATTTTCCCTCCAGGCATGGGCCCCTAAATTTTCTTTGCGTGCCAAGGCTGCTTGAGCAATTGCTTCAGCCACTAAGCACAAATTTGCTGTTTCTAATTCATTTAAACTATAGTGGGCTGGTAAAGATTGAAAATCAAACTGGGCCAGCCAAGTTAAAAATTCCTCGATTTCTGTTGGACTTCGTTGGATTCCCAGCGCTGCCCAAGCCCGAGTTTGCAATACTGCTTTATCCGGTAAAGTAAATTTATCGGCTAGTTTTTGAGAAATAGGTGTTGTCGCTTTTGTTTCGTCGGGTAAATCCGCAATCCCTTGGGCTACTTGGTGACTAAAGACAACGCACTCCAATAAGGAATTACTGGCTAAGCGATTCGCGCCATGAACTCCGGTACAAGCGGCCTCTCCGACTGCATACAATCCTGGCAAGCTAGTAGCACCAGTTTGATCCGTAGCAATTCCCCCCATCATAAAATGTGCCCCTGGTCGAACCGGAATCAAATTGTTTTGCCGAAATGGAATTTGATGGCGATCGATTAATTGGGTAATCTGGGGGAAATGTGTTTCAAAATCTTGTACTTCCCTCAGATCCAAGAAAATTTGATGACCGGCTTGATATTCTGCGGTCAATGCCCGTGCCACGATGTCGCGTGGAGCTAGGTCTTGCATTGGATGGACCTCCTTCATCACTAGGCGACCATGCTCATCAACTAAATGGGCCCCCGCTCCCCGGACAGCTTCGGAAATCAAGCCGTAACACTTTCCATCCTGGGTTAATAATGTCGGATGAAATTGAACAAATTCCATATCCGCTAAGCTTACTCCCGCTCGGATAGCTAAAGCCGCTCCATCGCCGGTGATGGTTTCGTCATTAGTGGTCAAAGGATACAACCCGCCGATGCCCCCAGTTGCTAAAATGACAGCATCCCCATAAAGTTGTGTAGGTTCTCGGGTTTCACTCAGATATTCCACCCCGATACAGCGTCCCTCCCCTAAGAGCAAACGAGTCACCGGCTGATTTTCTTTGATTTCCACTTGCGCCAAATGTTCATGGGCAAAGCGGGTCAGATATTTACCGGTCTGATCTCCATGACAATGTAAAATTCGAGGAGAACTATGGGCTCCTTCCAAACCAAATTGCCAATTTCCTTGCTCATCTTGATCAAAAGCCATTCCTTGTTGAATCATCTTCTCGATCGCTGTGACCCCATTTTTGACTAATAGGCTCGTTGCCGCCGGATCATTATGAAAAACACCGGCTTTGAGAGTATCTTGATAGTGGGCCTGCCAATTATCATCTGGTGACATAGCAACAGCAATTCCCCCTTGTGCTAGCATCGAATTGCAATCGGTCAATTTTTTTTGGTAAACAATGTCACTTTACATTGCTCCTGTAAGCTAGTGGCAGTCAAACTACCGGCTAGGCCTCCACCAACAATAATTACTGTTTTTGTTTTCATCTTAAATCGATCCCCAATATGTTTGTGTCTTGACAATAATATGCACCTATTCTACCATACATGTCAAGACAGTTTAGAAAGGAGTTTCTATGAACTATTTTGATTATGCGGCAACTACACCAATGTCAGCGATTGCATTAAAAGTTTACCTTGAAACAGCGGAAAAATATTATGGGAATCCCTCCAGCAACCACCCCATTGGACAGGCTGCTCAACAATTATTGAGCCATTGCCGGCAAGTCTTTAGCGAACTGGTTGAGAAACCAACCGAAAGTTTGATTTTCACCAGTGGCGGAACCGAAAGTAATCAATTGGCTTTAGCTTTGAGTTTAAAACTACTTCCAAAAGAAAGACGGGAAGTGTTGGTCAGCCCGATTGAACATCCCTCATTACTTTATGCTTTGGCCGCTGATCCAACGATTCGGGTAACAAAACTGCCCCTTGATCAGCAAGGAAAAATTTCACCGGCTGTTTTCGCTGAAGCACTAACAGATCAGACGGGACTGGTGGTTATCCAACAACTCAATTCGGTGACTGGAATCCAACAACCGATTGATGCCTTGGCCAAGATAGCTCGCCAACACAAAATCCTGTTTCACTGCGATTGTGTCCAGAGTTTTGGTAAACAGCCTTTACCAAAAGGTATCAGCTCTTTTAGTGCCGCCAGTCATAAGCTCGCTGGTCCCAAAGGCTGTGGCTTACTGTATCTTGATTCAACAGTCGCTTTTCGCCCCCTCAGTCCTGGAACGACGCAGGAACAAGGTTTTCGTGGTGGGACACAAGATTTGCCGGCCATTGCGGCTTTTACTCAGGCGGCTAGTGAAGCCTTTAAGGAAATGTTGCAAAATCTGACTTATTTTCGGAGGCTTCAACAGGCTTTGATCAATGATTTGCCTGATTGGGAGTTCGTTGCGGGGGATTTTCCAGGAATCCTCGGATTATTTTCCCCCTCCCTTGGCGCCAGCGATCTTGTGACGGCGATGGCGGAAAGAGATTTCGCCTTATCGACGACTGCGGCTTGCAACAGTCGTGAGTTAGTCGATCCCAGCTTAGCCGCATTAGGACTGGACAAAAATCAAGCAGATCACTTTTTTCGAGTCTCATTCAGTTCAGCGACGACCCTTGAGCAAGTCCACCAGTTGGCACAAACGTTAAGGGAAATCACGGATGCTGCCTCCTAACAAAATTTATAATGTATGAACTAGATCATAAAAACTTCCTGATGATGGCTGTAGGCTAAACCAACTTTGATCAGTCGACCACAGCATATTAGGTCTGAAGACAATAATAAAAAAAGCTTAAAAGACTAGTCAAACGGTCTTTGGAAAATTCCTTTTCCTTGCTCGTTGACTAGTCTTTTAAGCTTAACTCGATAGTGTCTCACATCATATTATCGATAAAATGCAACAGACGATCTTTTACATCTTCCGTTGATCCTTTTAGTGAATCACCATAAACTGAAATTTTCTTTTTTCCAGATTTGATCTTTTTTAATATCCCCATCAAAGAGTCCAAGTCGTTATCCGATAAATGATCGACGATATCTAATAATTTTTCATTGCCATCAAATTTATCGTTCACGAATTTTTTTACTTTTGATCGAGTCGTTAGATGATGAATCTTTTCAATCACTTTACCTGAAACAATAACAGTAGTTGCCACACTAGCAGCAGCTGCGACAGTTAATCCGATCGTTACTTTTGTTGATGTTTTCATAATTATCAGCTCCTTTTATCTAACTTAATCATAGCATAGACAAAAGAATAAACGTACTATTTAACCCCGTTGCCTGAGTAAAAAAAACAAAGAAATTTAGACTAAAATCATTTTCTGTCTCTCATCTACTAGGCAAGTACTGGATATTGGTCAAAACTTCTGGTAAGTTTTCTTCCAACTCCGCCAGCTTGTTCCAGATCAATGTCATCGTTTCGAAAAATTCATGGGAAGACTTGTCCGAATTCAAACTACCCAAAGCATTTAACCACAATAGTTCTAATAAGTAAGGTTCTTTGATTCCGGTTTGTTCTTGTATGTACTCAAAAAATGCACGTTTGAATAAGGAAGCCATATCTAATTCAGATTTGATCACCACACCCTTGATACTTTCATGGATCGAAAAGAATTCTTTTAATAAATGAACAATACTGAAAAAATCATCTACGACATACTCCGTCAAGTAACGATCGAAACAAATCGTGATCTCCTCAAGTATTTTTTCTTTTAGTATACGTATCGATTTAAAATGCGCATAGATTGGATAAGTAGAGCAACCACAAAAAGAAGCTAAGCTTCTCGCTGTTATCATCGATATCCCGTTTTCTTCAGCATACACCATACTTTTAAAGAGTAAATACTCTTTACTAAAATTTGTTACTCTTCCCACGGACTCATCCGTCCTTTCATTTGGATTTTATTGACTGATCCTATTCTTGTGTATTCGTTTCCTCATCGATAAAAATAACAAACATAACAGAAATTTGTGCAAGCTTTCCCACAAGGTATAACTGAACACTGATTTGTTCATGACTCATCATACACATTGCTGTTAAAACATAACACTTAAGGCTTAATATCAACATAAAAACAAATTTTTTATTTTATACCATCCGTTATAGCTTGACAAATCAAGCAAAGAAATAAACAATAGGATAAATGAATCAATGATGCTTTTTAAATAACGATTATAAAAATAATATTCTAGTATAATGTGAGAATAACATACATTGAAAACACTTTCCACTCACATTTTTTGTCTCGTTCTGGACAACAATAAGATTAAAAAGGAGGACTTCATGTTAATCGATGCTAGAAAAAAAGAATTACTTGTTCTCTATACGATCATTCAAAAAGAGACATGTACGCTACAAGAATTAGCGACTACTTTGTCGATTCCCAAAAGAACCATCAAAGAAATCATACGAAAGCTGAATGGAACGATTTTCCAATATTTAAAAATCGCCAACTTTATCCAGTCTACAGCGAAAGGAACGATCCAAACGATCGAGCCAAGTTTAAATGATAAAATGACTATTTTCTATAGGGTAAAGTTATTCTATCTTCAAGAATCAAATCGATTCAAATTCTTATTATTGCTTTTTAATTATCCGGACACTCATGTCCCTAAAAAAGTCTTACTCGAGCAGCTATATATTTCACCTTCTTATCTTGAGAAACTAAAGAGGCAATTGAATAAAGTATTAGGTCGTTTCCAATTACAACTTGTTTCACGCCAAAATTGCTATATGATCACAGGAAATGAACTTTTTTTAAGAGTCTTTATGTATCATTTTTTCTCAGAATCTTTCCAAGGTATTCAATGGCCTCTAAAAAGTCTGAGATATTCTTCGGTAAAAAAAGAGAAGTTGCTGTCACATGAACTATTAACAAAAACAGCGATCAAACAATATGAAAACAGATTCTTGCTGATGGCCATTTTTATGATTCGATCGAAGCTGCAACATCTGGACGATCCTACAATGCTATCCACCTATGAAATAATGAGGATCATCTATCAAACAAAAGATTTTTCTGGAGAGTTCAAACAGCACTTTTTTTCAATCTTTCCGCAAAATATCGCAATGAATGAAATCATCATATTTAATTTCCTGCTGTGCTACTTTTTTCCTAATCTAGTTTCGGATCAGCAAAAAACACTTTTTGGTTATGAATTATCTAAAAGTAACCATCCAATTTGCCGAAAAACTTCGCTCTTAGTAAAAAAACTTGCTGATTCCTTTCCTTTTATTCGTACACCAGAAAAAAAATATTATTACGGGTATTTCATCATCATGATGACGTCGTTCATTTTATTGCTAGAAACGAACGTAGAAGATTTCCAGCCACTTTTTTTTCCAAAAAAGTCGCCAAGTA
Source organism: Enterococcus durans (assembly GCF_002277935.1). NCBI lineage: Bacteria > Bacillati > Bacillota > Bacilli > Lactobacillales > Enterococcaceae > Enterococcus > Enterococcus durans. The sequence continues at coordinate 449,835 of NZ_CP022930.1, forward strand.
AAGCAATTGAAGATAGCCAACTGGAGAAAATAAAAGCACTTATCGAATGTGTCTACTTACATTCCCCCCACAAAGAAATACTTACTGGAAAACTTAGTCAGTTGATCCATACACTTTTACACGCAGAAGAAAAAAAAGAACTCTTTATTCATTTTCAAATAAACAAACCATTGACCGGTAATTATTACATAAAAAGTCGATTGAAAAATCTCTTTAATGAGCAATTCCTACATATTACTGAAACTCCAGAAAAGGCAGATTTGATCATCACCGATGAATTTGAGATATCCCAGCAAAATGCTGAAATCTTTTATCTTGATCCACACGATGAGAATGAATCATGGTCCAAACTGATCAACTTGATCAAAAAAATGTATCTCAATTGATATTTTTTGACTAAATACTAATTGGATTTATTTACGCATGGAGAAGTACTGCATCCAATAGAGCAAGAACAGAGAATACAAAAAAGCTGTCGATCACAAGAATTCGTAGTTCAAATTCTATGATCGACAGCCCACTTCACTGTCGGTTTTGAATGAAAGAAAAGTAAAAAATGATTCTTTTTGTTCCTAATCTCTTCTGTTTCCACCAAAAATCAGGATCAAACGTAACAACTGTAAAAAAGTAGATAAAGCAGCTGCTACATAAGTCAATGCGGCTGCAAACAATACGTGTCTGGCCATCGGTACTTCATCTTCTGCCAAAAGACCGCCTTCACTTAAGATACGGATTGCTCGTCTTGATGCATTGAATTCCACCGGTAATGTGACTAATTGAAACAATAAAGCTAACGAAAAAGCAAATATTCCAATATTGATCAAGGTATCATTCCAGCTTAAAAGTACCCCTACCAAAATCAGTGGAAATGAGATCATTGAGCCAAAGTTCGCAACCGGAACTAATGCCGCTCTGATTTTCAGCGGTGCATAACCGACTGCGTCTTGGACAGCGTGTCCACATTCATGAGCTGCTACACCGATTGCTGCAACAGATGTCGACTGAGCAGTTGCCTGAGATAAACTCAACATCTTATTCCCAGAATTGTAGTTATCTGTTAAATTCCCTGCAATTTGTTGCACTCCAACATCATTGATCTGTTGACTTTGTAAAATGAATTGAGCTGCTTGCGTACCTGTCACATGGTTTTTACTTTGTATTTGATCATATTTTCGAAACGTACTATTGACGTAAGCCGAAGCAATTCCTGATATGATCAGACCAGCTATGACTAATATAAATGTTGGATCAAAGAAACCATACATTCCATATCCATACATGTTGATTTCACTCCTTTTTACTTTACCTTATTTTACCATGAGTAATACGAAAAGAATGTGAAAATAACTTGAGCTTTTTATAGCTTTTTAACATATTCTGATTTTAACTTCATCGGACCGAAGCCATCGACTTTACAGTCAATGTTATGATCGCCTTCAACTAAACGAATATTTTTGACTTTCGTGCCTTGTTTGATTGCTCCTGTAGCGCCTTTGACTTTTAAATCTTTGATCACTGTGACGCTATCCCCTTCTGCCAAACGATTCCCGTTTGCATCAAGTACAACCAATCCTTCTTCTTGTTGATTCGTTTCTTCACTGCTCCATTCATTTGCACATTCTGGACAAATATAAAGCCCTCGATCTTCATAGGTATATTCAGATCCGCATTGCGGACAATTTGGTAATGTCATCTTCTTTCTCCTTTAAAAATAGCGTTAATCCATATTGTAACGGATAGCCCGCCATTTGAAAAGACACATTTGTGATTTTTAACACAATAATGATTTCCTTTACGATTATTGCATGTATCTTCTTATCATTCAGAAGCTTTGGGCAAAATTATTTGTTGAATGCCCGACACATTTCTTGTATTTCTTGATAGATTTCTGCTACTTCAGTGAGATCTTTCGCATTGGCTCCACTTGCTAATGGATGTCCACCGCCGTGATGACGCTTCGCCAGTTCATTGATAACAGGGCCTTTCGAACGTAGGCGTACACGATAATAGCCTTCTGGTTGTTGGACAAAGATCCCCCATGCTAATACCTCATCGATCACTCCTGGCAATGAGACGATTGCAGCTGTCTCGGAGTCATCAATCGCGTACTTCGAAAGGATTTCTTGGGATAAGATCACCTTGCCAGCGCCATGTTCATCAACTTCGATATTTTGATAGATATACCCTGAAAGTTTCGCTACCTTCATAGGCATTTGTTCGATTTCTCGGTTTAGCGCACTTGCATCAAACGGATAGCTCATTAGGATTGCAGCAATCTCTAGCGTTCTTGAGGTAGTAGCTGGATATAAGAAACGTCCAGTATCCCCTACGATCCCTGCATAAAGAAGACGGGCTGCTTGCGCATTGATTTTTAGCTCATCTGGGAATAGCAACGCAAACTCAGCAATCATTTCACTGCAACTGCTTGCATCCGTATTGACCCAGACCAAATCTCCGTAAGGCTCATCATTTGGATGATGATCGATCTTTATCAGTTTATCGCCAAGATCATAGCGTTTATCACTGATTCTAGGGGAATTTGCTGTATCTGTCACGATCACCAATGCATTTTGATACACCTGATTTTCTATCGTCTCCATCTCTGCTAAAAAACGAAGCCCCTCAACTGTTTCACCCACTTGATAAATCTCTTTGGTTGGAAAGCTTTCTCGTAAAATTTCTGCTAACCCAACTTGAGAGCCTAAAGCATCTGGGTCAGGGCGTTGATGCCGATGGATGATGATTCGATCATATTTTTTTATTTCTGTTATTATTTCTGATTGGATAGACATTTTTTTCCTGCTTTCTAAGAACGTTCCATTACTTGACACACCACAATAGCTTTTGAAACGATCGTATTTTCAATGTATACTTCGATATCTAGTTTGGCAGATCTTCTGCCTATTTCTAATACTCGAGGACGTATATCTAGCTCGCTTTCTAATTGGATCAAACGTAGGTAATGCAGATTTACTTGTTCGATCAAAATGTTTCTTCGCTGATTCATCACCATTGTTTTTTGTGCGACATCTGCAAGGATCTCACTCAAAACACCAAAGGAAATCGTACCGACGCCGTTGACCATTTGTGGGGTCACGACAAACTTGAATTTAGGATTCTCTAAACGATTTCCTTCTTTATCCACATCGATTGTTTGGATGCTGCCAGAAATCTGATCAGAGATCGTATCTGCGATTTGCGGCTGTCTTTGGACGAGCTGCATAGCTTTCATTACATCCTGACGAGTGATTACTCCTTCAAGAGTCAAATCATCTGACACTACTGGCATCACTTCCAAGCCATCCCAGATCATTTGATGGCTGACTGAAGCGACACTCATCGTTTTTTTGACACTGATCGGTTCTTTCGTCATGACACGATCAATAAATTGAGTAGCTGATTTTCCTAACACATCTTTTGCTGTGATGATCCCCATCAGACGCATATGACGATTCACTACAGGAAATCGTGAATGCTGTGTTTCTTCTGATAATTTCTGATAATCAGCAATTGTATCTGTTTGAAATAAGTAGTGTGTTTTTTCTGCTGACATATAAATATCACTGACTAGCATGATATCTTTTTTGATTAACTGATCACTCAATGCACGGTTGATCATTGTCGCAACTGTAAACGTGTCATAACTTGTTCGCAGGATCGGCATGGCTAATTCATCTGCTAACTGTGCGATTTCAGGAGTTGTATCAAAACCACCTGTGATGAGTACTGCTGCACCATCCTCTAAAGCAAGCTTTTGCACTTCTGCTCTGTTCCCTACGATCATCAACGATCCGGGAGTGATATAGCGTTCCATTGCATGCTTTGTCATTGCGCCGATCACAAATTTGTTCAGTACTTTATCAAGCCCAGAGGCACCGCCTAACACATCTCCTTCAATGATCCGTACAACTTCACCAAACGTCAAACGCTCGATATGTTTTTTTAATTTCCGCTCGATCCGAATCGTACCAACGCGTTGGATGGTCGAGACTAAACCAACATTTTCCGCATCTTTGATTGCTCGATAGGCAGTACCTTCGCTGACACTCAGTTCTTTTGCAATACTTCTTACTGAAATACGATTTCCTACTGGCAAACTTTCAATATATTCTAAAATTAAATCATGCTTCGTCGCCATAACTACCCCTACACTTCTAGCGTTTCAGATACGCTCATTATTTTTCCTTCGTTTTCCGTCAATAAATCGATAAATACTTGTGGATCTTGTTCGATCACTGGGAATGTATTGTAGTGGATAGGTACGACCAATTTAGCACCGATCCGTTTAGCTGCTCTCGCCGCATCTTCCGGCCCCATCGTGTAGTTATCTCCAATCGGCAAAAATGCAACATCAATCGAAAATTGTTCTTTTAGCAACGCAAGGTCACTGAAATCAGCTGTATCTCCAGCATGATAGATCATTTTTCCTTCAGCTTGGATAACAATTCCGCTAGGTTCTCCCATATATTGCAGAATACCATCAACTTCATAGCTCGAACTATGTTGTGCAGGTACGAATTTTACTGTACCAAAGGGAAACGTGTATTTACCGCCGATATTCATCCCATGTCCTTTTACCCCACGACTTTGTGCATAATCTGCGATTTCAACAATACTTATGATCGTGGCATCGTTTTTCTCAGCAATCGGGATCATATCTCCTATATGGTCACTATGTCCATGAGTAACTAAGATCCAATCTGTGTTAACTTTTTCCACTGTTAAATCCGTCTTGCTGTTTCCTGTAATAAAAGGATCGATGATCAGCCGTTGTCCGTCAGCCATTTCTACGGTTAGGCAAGAATGGCCGTGATAAGTAATTTTCATTTTTTCCACTCCCAACACTTTTTATTATGAATAGTAAAACGATTTCACTTTCAGAAATCTATCTAAATAATAGTACAGTATATACGAAATCATTGTAACAGATAATACAGGTTGCACCAAGTCCAAAGTCAGTTTCAGCCGCTAAAAACAATTTAAACCAGATCTGCATAGATTGGTTGGACGATTGTTTCGAAGTCTTTTCTAGCAATTTTGATGCTTCTACCGATTTCACCACTCGACATGACTAACTCATTTTGTTCTTTCAATGTGTTGTCCGCCAGAAAAAGATAGTCTGGATGCTCTTTATGGATGCCGATTGGCGTATTTGCTCCGTGAGGATAGCCAGTATAAGCCATCACGTAGTCCATACCGGGAAAACCAACTTTGTGATCTTTAGACACTTTTCTCGTTTTTTTATAATCCAAGTGTGCAGCTAAAGGAACAATTGCAATGATCACACCTGTTTTATCACCTTTTAAAACCAATGTCTTGCAGACAAGCTTTGGGTCGATCTTTTGAGCTTGTAATACCGCCTCAAAATTTTCTAAATCTTCTTTTCTAAAATCAATAGGTTGATAGCCTACTCCTAAGTCATCTAAATAGTTTTCTACTTTTGTTTTTTCCATTTACTTTTTCTCTCCTATCTCTTTAAGTAACTTCATTCTCATCTTATCATCAACTATAAAAATAAACGGTATGGAAAATCCTTCTCACTGTGGAGAAAAATTTCCATACCATTATTGATTATGCTTATTTTTTACCTCTACGTTGAGTAGCTTCCATGATCACTGGCAAGATGACAGGACGTCGTTTTGTTTGTTCAAACAAATAGCGTCCAAGCTGATCTCTAATATCTTGTTTGAGTTTACTCCATTCAAAATCATTGCTTTCTAAATGTTTCCCAACGATTTCTTCGATCATATTGCTGCTTTCTTTCATCAAATCACGACTCGCTTTCACATAGACAAACCCACGTGATGTAATTTGCGGTTTTGAGATGATTTTCTTCTCACGGCGACTGATCGTAACGACTGCCACGAAAATTCCATCTTCTGACAGGATCTTTCGATCACGTAATACGATATTTCCGATATCACCAATACCTAGTCCATCGATCATGACATTCTCAGCGCTGATTGTCCCAGCAACACTCATCCGCTTATTTTTATATTCTAAGACATCGCCACGCCCTGTAATATAAATATTTTTATACGGGATTCCAACAGCGTGGGCTAAATCAGCATGTGCAGCCAATTCACGATATTCTCCTTGAACGGGAATAAAATAAGTTGGCTTCATAAAGTTCAGCATCAGCTGCAAGTCGTTAGGATTCGCATGGCCAGATACCCGCATATTCTCAGAAATAAGTTTCACCGATCCGCCAGCTCGATAGATCATATCTTCCGTTTTAGCGACCATTGTTTCCATTGCGATGCTAGGAGTGGTTGTAATATAGACCAAATCGCCTTCTTCGATCTTGATGTTACGGTGCGTACCGTTTGCCATTTTTTGTAAAGACTTGATAGGTTCACCCATGCGACCTGTTTCTAGGATGATCAGCTCTTCTGGTTTATATTTTTTCATATCTTTCAACGTAACAAGTAGATCTTCACTAGGAAGTTGGAGTTTTTCTAAGCGCATCGCTGTCCGAATGATCCGTTCAAAATCTTGACCAGTCAACACCACTTTTCGTTGCGCTTTTTCTGCTGCATCCAACACTTGTTGAACTCTTTGCAAGTTACTTGCTACGCAAGCGACAATAATTCTGCCTTCCCAATACTTGATCGTATCGAACACTTCATCTGCAATCTGCAATTCAGATGCAACCGGTACTGGGTTTTCTGCATTTGCTGACTCACTAAGCAAAGCAAGAACCCCTTCTTTACCAATCTCAGCTAGACGGGCATAATCTGTTTGATACATCGGGATCGCTGTCTGATCGAATTTGAAATCCCCTGTGTAGACGATGCTGCCTTCTTTTGTTTTCAAGTTGATACCTATTGAATCAGGGATCGTGTGTGTTGTACGGAAGAAACTGACGATTGTTTCACCAAAATCGATTTCTGTGTGTTCATCTACTACATGAAAATCTTTGAATCCTTTTGCGGCATCATTCCGACTGACACTCAATTTTGCTAACTCGATCGTTAGCTCTGTACCAAAAACAGGAACAGATAACTTCGATAATAAATAAGGTAGTGCTCCGATTGCGTCCGCATGTCCATGTGTCAAAAAGACACCAGCTACACGATCGATATTTTCTTCCAAATACGTAAAATCAGGAATGACGACATCGATTCCTAACAATTCGTTTTCAGGATATTTTAGACCGCAGTCTAATACAAAAATGTCTTCTCCCACTTCAGCGATATACATGTTTTTTCCATTTTCACGTACGCCGCCTAAAGGGATAATTTTAATGGTACTCACAAATTTCACCTCTTCTTATGATGTCCAAGTTTAAAGACATCGATTCTCTTCTTTAACTAAATACGTGATTCATTTTAATGAAATACTTGCAAAATTTTTTGCTCTTCATACTAGCAATTAGCTGACAGCTGACTCGTTTTGATCCCTGCCACTTTTTTGAACAAGTTCCATCGAATAAATGAATCTTTTATATTTGTAAACACAAAAGCTGATCTTATCCTCATCAGCTATTCCCCATTATTATACAACAATTTACTCAAATCGCTAGTATCAGCCATTTTGTTTAATGTGAACCATTTGTTGCTCCTTTGATTGGGGGTAGAAAGAAGATAATAGGCTGAACCTTCTTGGTCTCCTTTCCCACATCATCCGTTACGAATATACTCCGTCCATTTTAACATATTTTCGGAAATAACTATAGTCAGATTTTCTAAGTTGTAAAAATCACTGCATAGAATAACAAAAGGGTTTAAGTTCTATTTAAGGTGACTTTCCTACACTCGTTCTTGTAACTATTAGGAGGGATACATACGATGAATTTTATGAAACGCGCATTAAAAAGTACCAAAGTAAAATGGGGACGTTCTTTATTGTTATTCGCAGTCTTTACTGCCATTCTTATTTTTGTACTGGCAGGTTTGACGATTCGAAGTGCGGCTGAACAAGCAGCAAAACAAGCACAAAAAGATGTTGGTGCGACTGTCACATTAAGCGCCAATCGTCAGTCAGCTTTCCAAAAACAAGAGGAGAATTCTACGAGTGATTCCTCATCAAGTGAGCGTCCAGATCCTGGCAGTTTTTCACTCACTCCTGTTTCATTGAGTGACGCAGAAAAAATAGCCAAACTCAGTAATGTGAAAAGCTACTCTTTTGAAAGTTCTGCTTCTGCCCTTGCCAAGAGCGGGATCACCGCTATTTCCAGCTCTGAGTCTTCAAGTGATTCACAAAGTACTGATTCAAACAATACAAACGCTCCTGGCGGCATGGGTGGCGGACCACAAATGATGCAAGCAGATTTTCAGATCAGCGGTGTATCAGCTACTAGTCAAAATAGTAATTTTACAGATGGAACAGCAAAAATCACAGACGGTGAAGGAATAACCGCAAGTGATAAAGGAACGAACAATGTTGTCCTTGATTCCACATTAGCTGAGGCAAATGATCTATCTGTTGGAGATACCTTTAAAATCACCAGTTCCAAAGATGAAGACACTGTATATGAAATGACGGTTAAAGGAATCTACGAATCGACTGCTACAACTAGTAGTATGGGAATGAATTTTAGTTTTATGAATCCCTCCAATACACTTTATACCTCTTATACATTTGCGAATGAACTAAACGGTACCACAGATGATGATACAGTTGACTCAGCTGTTTACACTTTGACTGATCCGGATGAAATGGCTGATTTTATTTCAGAGGCAAAAAAATTGATCGACACAGATACGTTCAGTCTACAATCCAATGATGCGTTATATCAATCCATGCTTGAACCGTTGAACAATGTTGCAAGTTTCTCTAAAAATGTTGTCTTGCTAGTAGCCGTTGCAGGTGTCATCATCTTGACATTAATTATTATGATCACGATTCGCGAGCGCCGACACGAATTAGGTGTCTTGCTCTCTTTGGGAGAATCACGAACGAAGATCATCCTACAATTGTTTATTGAAGTAGCGTTATGTATGATCCTAGCCCTCGGTGTGGCTTCGATCAGTGGTAATGTTGTAGCCAATGCAGTAGGTCAGCAACTTTTAGAACAACAGACAGAAAATACCTCTCAAAATCAGGGTCAAACAGCCCCTGGTCAAATGCCCGATGGTAATGCCCAAGCTCCTGATGGACAGAGAAACAGAAGCAACAATAATCCGTTTGAAGTTTCCCAACAAGTAAAAGAACTCGAAATCAGTGTTCAGCCTGCACAATTAGGCCTTCTCGCCGGTGTAGCATTCGGTATCAGCTTACTCTCTGTTTTTCTTGCATCAATCGGAATTTTGCGATTAAATCCAAGAAAGATTTTACTAAACTAAAGGAGGAATTCGATGTTACGAACAGAACAATTAGGTTTTTGGTATCAAAATCCAGAGGAAGCACTTTATAAAGATGTCAATTTATCATTTGAAACAGGAAAGATGTACGCTATTTTAGGTGCGAGCGGTTCTGGAAAAACGACCTTTCTCTCTTTGATTTCAGGACTCGATCAACCGAAAGAAGGAAAAGTATACTACGAAGAACAATCATTAGCGAAAATCGGCTTACGGAATTACCGCAAAAATGATGTATCAATTATTTTTCAAGCCTATAACTTATTGCCGTATCTTTCAGCCGTTGATAATGTGATCGTCGCTATGGAAATCTCAAATGCCAAACATAAAGAGTATCGCCGAATAGCTTTGGAACGTTTAGCGAGAGTAGGTATCGATGAAACTCTTGCAAAAAAACAAGTAACGAAATTATCTGGCGGTCAGCAACAGCGTGTGGCAATCGTCCGTGCTATCTGTTGCGAGCATCAATTGATCGTCGCCGATGAGCCTACTGGAAACCTTGATGAAGTATCTTCGCAAGAGATTGTCCACTTATTCCAAGAAATCGCTCATGAACAAAATCGCTGTATCATCATTGTGACTCATGAATTAGAAGTTGCAAAAAGCTGTGATGAAATCTATGAATTAAAAAATAAAGAATTTGCTAAAATCACCCTTGATTCGCCAGAATAACTTTTTGATCCGACACACCAAAAAGAGGCTGTGACAGAAGTGTTTAACTCCGAGAAATAAGAAAAAATCAACGAAAATTGCTTTTCAAATTTTTGTGAATTTCGGCTTATTTAAGAAGGAGTTGCTTCTGCTCACACCGTTTATTCGTTTTTTAAGAATAAAACAAAAGTATTCCTTACTTTTGTCTCACGCTCTGAAGGTAACTAAATGAATGTGGGATAAATCTAACAATCAGGTTTGCTACAGACTCTCGAATAAACGGCATCCAAAAGTCAATTTTTTGGGAAATTTCAAACCAAAACGACTTTTGTCTCGACCTCACACTCTGAAGGCAAATAAACGGTTGGAACAGGAGTTGCTCCTGTTCCAACCGTTCTTTGCGCTTACTGAATTGGGTATCATTTTATCATCGTGTACTATTGGGAACTCTACACGATAAACATCGATACTTATTTGCGGTGATCATCTTTTTTGGAGAATTTTTCTTTGACATCTTCAAAGCCTTCTTTGATGTCATCGCCGAGGTCACGTGCTTTTCCTTTGATATCGGCACCTAAAGATTGAGCTTTGCCTTCTGTTTCTTTGCTTTTATCATTAGTAGCTTTACCGTATGCTTCTTTTCCTTCACCGACTACTTTATCTTTTGTATCTTCTGTACGACCTTTTAAATCTGCCATTCTAATTCCTCCCTTGATTTTCATCTCTTACTATTATCAGAGTATCATCAACTATAGAAACAGACAAACAGAATGCTTGGACACCCTAGATCGTTTTTTCAAATGTCCCCCAAACTTTGACTTCCTGCTCTTTCACCATTATCTGTCCTTTGGCGATCACTGAATCAATCGTTAGTGTTTCCTTATCAAGGATACATAGATCAGCATCATTTCCGACTTGTATTTGCCCTTTGCCTTCAAGCTTTAGAATGCGCGCTGGGTTAGTTGTGATAGCTCGAAGTGCGATTTCCAATGGAATATTTTCCTTTTGGACGGCTTCTTTGATACCAACTAATAATGATTTTGCACTACCAACACCCATCCCGATAAAATGGTTATTTTCATCAAAATAAGGCAGGCTTCCTTGACCATCGGAAGTCATCGTAAAATTATCAAGTGCAACACCCGCATCTAATAATTGTTTCAATGCTTTACTAAAACGGACTTCTCCATCTGTTTTTTCCCAAAAATCAGGATCTTCGCTTGCAGTGAAATCGATAGTACCGCCATTTTTAGCAAATTCAATACATGCATCAAGTAATTCCTGTGTGCGATTCGCATGGGTTGGTAAAAATTGTGAAATGGGAATTTCTGTTTCTTCTACTACTTTTTTCAATAGTTCAAGTTTCCTTGTTCCCCCACCTAGATGGACATTCACGATTCCAGCTTTACCTGATAACATCCCACCCACACGTGCATCAGCAGTGGCACGAGCAAATTCTTCAAAAGTTGGCTGAGAAGAACGGTGATCAGAAACAGCAATTTCACCGATTCCAATTATTTTATCGATTGTCAAAAAATCTTTGATGATCGAATCAGTGACAGTTTTGACAGGTAATCGATACGAGCCTTCATATACAAAAGTAGTGATCCCTTCTGCTTCTAAGCCTTTCGCTTTACTAATGAGCGCAGTCATATCCCGCCCTTCACCATCTGTTCCTAAACAGCCGACCACAGTAGTCACACCAGCTGATGTCAATTGACTCAATGTGACTTCTGGCGTGCGATTTTGAAAGCCTCCTTCACCACCACCTCCTAGGATATGGAAATGACAGTCGATAAATCCCGGTGTCAACAGTTTCCCTTCCCCAGAAATTTCTTCCACCTCTAATTCAGAGTAACCACCTGTAATGTTTTCCTCTAGTGCAATGATCTTATTTCCTGCAAGTAAAACATCTAATTTTCCTAAATAATCTGGTGCGTATACTTCAATTTGTCGAATAAGTTTCATTTTTTTCTTCCTTTCTTATAAAAAAGCAACTGCACCTGCTATAGGTCCAGCTGCTTTTTTGTTCTTCTATTCTTTTATTGTAAACCAATGGCTATCGCGATCATAATAAAAATCGTTCCCAGTACAAAGAAAAATCCTTGCATTTTTATCTGGAATTTTGCCCATTTAGCCCATTCGATACGTGCCACACCTAGTACCCCAATCAAGCTTGCTGATACTGGTGTAAAAGCATCCATGAACCCTGAACCTAATTGGTAAGCTAATACAGCTACCTGGCGTGAAACACCAACTAAATCCGCTAACGGTGCCATGATCGGCATCGTCAACGCTGCTTGTCCTGAATTTGATGTAACGACTAAATTGAAGAGACTTTGGAAGATGTACATCGCCCAAGCGCCAATCACTGCCGGCACACCTGATAATAGTGAACCAATACTGTGTAAGATCGTATTCAATGCAGAAGGCACAGATGCATCTGAACCACCTAATACTAATAAGATTCCTTTCGCCATCCCTACAACAACTGCAGTTCCAGCTAAATCTGCCGCTCCGGATTGGAACGAAGAAGCGATATCATTGACTTTCATATCATCAAGTTTGAAAATCACAGCAATGATCCCAGCTGCCAATCCCATCACAAAGAACTGAGATGCAATTTCTGGAATATAATAGCCTTTCTGGGTAACGCCCCAAACGATCCAAACTAATACAGCCAACATTTCAACTAAGATCAACTTATGTCCTAAGGTAAATGCTTTTCGCTCATCCGTTGTTTTCTTCAAATGACTTCTGAAATATTCATCTGATTTATATGTTACAGAACTTTCCGGATTTTTACGAACTTTCTCTCCGTAGATCATCAAATACCCTGCAGATAGTGCCGTAACGACAATCCACATGATCAAACGGAACGTGGCACCAGATAGTACTGGTATTCCCGCAATCCCTTGCGCTACTGCTACACTGAATGGACTCATCCAAGAGGTAGCATTACCAACTTGAGATGCTACGTAAGTCACCGTAACTGCAACGATCGAATCATACCCGAGAGCAATGACAAAGGGAACCATTACCATAGAAAATGGGATTACCTCTTCTGCCATCCCGAATGTTGCGCCTCCAAATGAAAAAGCGAAAAATAATAACGGTAAAGCAAGGCGCTCTAATCCTTTTGTTTTACTGATAAAAGCATAGATACCTGCATCAATAGCGCCGGTACGCATGATGATCCCAAACGCTCCACCGACAACAAGAATCAAGGCAACGATCCCAACTGCAGAACCATACTTATCGCCAGAAACTAGACCTTCAAAAACAAAATTCAAAAAGCCGAATCCACCAAAATCATCGGTTCCCCAAATCTTCGCTGTTTTATGGAGTTTCTTGGAAGTATCATAAATGCTTTCTCCATATTGGTCATATAACACATCGTCCGTTAGAGAAATTTTGTCAAGTTTCTCTTGTGACAGATTTTTTTCTCCCTCAGAAATGACCTCTTCTAAGCCTTTTTCTGGAACATCTAGTTTTTCTCTTTGTGATGGGTTATCTTGTAAGTCCTCCAACTGGTCAAACACATAAGACTTGTCTAATTCATATGCATAACGGAATGAATCTTGTCGTAACACCGTCCGTGTGCTAGTTTCTCCGTTTGCATCTTTATATTCAATGTCTTGTGTACTGAATTTTCCTGCTGGAACAAGAAATGTTAGTATCCATGCAAATATAACAACGCCAAAAATAATGACATACGTATGCGGAGTCGTCATTTTTGTAAGATCTCTTTTAGGTTTTCCCGAAGAAATTTTTTTCTTCAAAAGCAATTCTTCCTTTCTGTTTACAAATTTAATGAATAAAAAATGGATAAGCAACTAGATTATACAGTAAAAATATACTTGAGACATGAATTATCCATTAAAAAAATTTTTTTCTTTTGACTAAATAAAAATCTCCTAATCGTCATCAAAATATATCTAGTTAAGAAAAATAGGTATATTTTATAATTAATCTTCGATTAAAAAAATTGGGAGCGTCAATAATTTTGTGTAAATAACTCGTCCTTCTGCAAAATAATGGGTTACTCAGTAAACATTGAAGCTAATGTATCCGTCACTTGTTGGAAGCCTTTATGGCTTCTATTTAAGAATTTTTGATTGTATGTATCAAAGATGGATACTAGGAAACGCTCTAGTGATTCTTCATTTTGAAACTGCTCTTTTCTGCGGCTGTATTTCTTGATTTGTTTATTGAAAGATTCGATTAAATTAGTTGAGTAAATGCTTCGGCGGATACCAGGCGGAAACTCATAAAAAGTCAATAAATCTTGATTTTTTATCAGTGACTGCGTCACTTTAGGATAAGTTTTCTGCCACTTCTCAATCATACTCCCTAAAAAGGTATTTGCCTCTTCCTTTGAGCTAGCTTGATAAACAGCCTTAAAATCATCACAGATTTCTTTTCGATCTTTGACACGTACTTTATGAGCAATATTACGGGAAACGTGAACACAGCAATGTTGGTATTTAGCTTTAGGATAAATCTGGTGAATCGTATCTTTCATGCCTTTTAAGCCATCGGTAATAAACAGTAAGACATCATGAACCCCTCTGGAGTAAATGTCCTCTAACAACTCATTCCAAACGTAGGTCGATTCAGTCGGAGCAATCGCATAACTTAGTACTTCTTTAGTGCCGTCTTCTCGTATACCAATGGCAATATAGATTGCTTCTTTGGAGACGGTTTGCCGTTTTAAAGGAATATAAGTAGCATCCATGAAAATAGCGACATACTTATCATTTAGAGTTCTAACTTTAAATGCATTTACTTCTTCAGTCAGCACTTTAGTCATGTTGGACATGGTTTGGGGCGTGTAGTGATGCCCATACATTTTCTCAATCAAGTCTGCGATTTCCGACATGGTAATACCTTTTCGGAAGAGGTGAATGACGGTCTCCTCTAAGGTATCATTCGTCCGTCTATAAGCAGGAACAGTCTGTTGCTTGAACTCGCCGTTGCGGTCGCGCGGAATCTGGAGATGAAGTTCCCCGTACTCGGTCTTGACCGTACGGTCATAGGAGCCGTTACGAGAATTACCCGTGTTAAAACCAATGCGATCGTACTTTTCGTAATCGAGGAAAGCCGTTAACTCCGTTTTGAGAAGCGTATTGACAGCTTTTTCCAAATGGACACGGAATAATTCATTCAAATCGCCTTTGTTCGCTAGAGTCTTTAGAATTTCTGTAGTAAAATCGTTCATATGGAAGTCCTCTTTTCTGTGAATGTGTTGTGGTAACTCTATTCTACAGAAGGGACTTCCTTTTTTCTATTTACACAAAATATTTTACACTCTCAAAAAATTTTCTATCTTTCATCTTTTGTAAAAAGTTGATCCATTTTTCTCATCATATGTAGATAACTTCTATTTATTCATTCCCTGATATTTCCAAATATATATTCATGTTTTCTGCTATTTTTTTTCGTGGAAAACGTTCTCTGCATAAATAAGGTCCATTATTTAAGACTTTTTTTCATTCAATAGATAAACTTCATTGCAATAATCATAACTAATGTACTATAATTGCAGTGTAAAGAGTTTTGGGGAAGACTCTTTCATCAACGTGTATTAAGAGACAAGAAAGAATTCGCAAGAATTCTTTCTTGTCTCTTTTTAACTATATTTTCCATTTACTGTTTCAGTTGGCAGACTGTAAAATAGATCATTTGTTGAAGCAATAGCATTGTAGCAATCGAGGCACCGCCGCAAATTTCAGAATCAACATTTGGCAAAGTCAAGACACCATCATTCATCTTTGCATGATTGTCTAATACCAAATCTGCAAACTCGAATAATCGTAATCCACTACTATGATGTGACTTGATACTTCGGGATAGATCAAATCCCGTGACAACGATCAATGTGTAGTCGTTGTCTTTGATCCACTGTGCTAATTCTATTATACTGGGATTTCTGCCTTCATTTGAAAGAAGCAAAAAGATATCTTCCGATTGTGTAGTAAGTTGCTCAATGATCGCTGTACCTGTTCCTTCTATTTCTTCATATATTCCATTTGCCGGATTTTTTATTAGTGTTCCTGGGATCGATTCTGGCAGCTGTTCCCAAAATTCAAAAGCCACACCGCTAAGTGAGCGACTAGCAAATATCTGTAATTTTCCACCCAAAGAGATTTGCCGAGCTATCCATCTTCCGGCTTGTGCCATGAGCGGTTCTTCGATTCTTAATTTCTTTTCCAATTGATTATAGTAATCAAAGTAGCGTAAACCCATCTGTTTCTCCTGCCTTTACATTCACGACAGAAACAGCTTCCTAATTTTAAGTGAGATAGAAACAGAAAATGACTAGTTTGTGGTAGAGTAGCTAAATACAAAAAAGGTATCAGGCGTTCTGCCCAATACCTTGACATAGCAAATCAACAAGCATTCGATCCCTTGAAAAATCTACAGCAAGGGTAGAATTTTCACCTAAAATTAGGTACAATAAATAAGGTCGATGCAACTGCATTGACTATGGCAAATGATCGGTCAGGGTGTAGACGTGTGACTGGTCATTCCTTGGTAGTTAGTTGCCGCTAACTATCAAGGAGCCTTTTTATTCAGCTGTTTCTATCTGCAACTATTGTAAGTAAACTATCCTACTAACGCAAGTATGAAATAGCAAAAAAACAAAGATAAGAATTCTTTACATAACAATATTTTCAATATCACACTAGTCAAAATCCTATTAGTATAGGATTTTTTATTTTGTTCCTAACAAGAATCAACTGTTATCGACAAATTAAATAAACTATTTTTTTATTCTATTTTTGAACATTTACTTGCAGTTACGCTACTATTATCTACAAAAGCTATTATTCCACTCAAGCACACCACTTCATCTACTCTTTCTTTTGTATTTTTTTTATTATATGATGGAATCACTAAAACTCAATGATTAGGGGAAATTTATGGTTTATGTATGGGGACTTATTCTTTTTTTGATTATTCTAAGAAGCAGAAATTCGAATAAAACAAACCAAAAACAGCAGCGTTGGTCAACTATCCTTTTGATTATTTGTGGCCTACTCGCTATTGGTATGATTTTTTATGCTTACTTTAGTGTGAATAGCTATTCATACTAATAAACGACAAAAGCAAGGGCAAACTCTTTTGAAAACAAGCTAAAAGATCTACAAAAAATTTAAAAAGCAGGTTCCATGAATTTATTTTTGCTTTTTGGAGTGGAACACTTCTGTCTCCGCTTCAAATGTCCTTCTTCCAGGAACAGTCACAGATATATTCACACTTCCGCCTCTTCTCATAAAAAGGGGCAAAAAATAAACTCTTTTTTCGTCTACAATTTATCTGTTTCTAAACTGACCAAAGAACTCTACTCGTACGTATATAGCCTACTTGCAAGAATCAGCAATCTAACATAATACAAAGAAAAAGGACTATGCGCGAACATAGCCCCATGTAGGACCCTTAAAAAGACAGTGACAGTTATTAATTATTTTTTTACCATCTAATCGCCTATCAAAGTGTTTAGATGGTTATTTTTTGTTCTTATGGTCAATCATCAGCAAAACCAACGCCGCAAAAGTGTTCAGCAGTTGAATTGCTTCAAAAGTTGACATGTGCGCAAATACTCTTCGGTTTATGAACAACGTGCAATTGGTGCAGGTCTCTTGACACTTTGAGCGCCTGTGTCATCGGTAAAACGAACCTTACCCGAACCATTAAAGAAAGTATAAAATTTTGATGCTAAGAAAATTGGAACGTTGGTTTGCTTAGCAAGCTTCAGTTTTTTAGCGATGGTTTGAATCAAGTCTTTGTACTTTTTCTTGGAATCGTTTGAGCTAATTTTTCTATCCTTTTTCTTTGTTTTTCTGTAAATTTAGCCAAGACTTTTGGGTCAGTCAACAATAAGTTTAATTCATCACTAAGCGCTATGGGTTGATTCGCCTTTAATAAATTATGACTCATTTTCAGAAAGTTACTTATTTTCTCTTTTCGCGGTAAATCAAGGTACTCTGACTTGATGGCTTGAAACTTATTTTGCGTATCACAAACGCTTAAATTTGTGATCAAATCATGGGCAATCATGCGATAATAAGAATTTTTATGAGTATGTAGTTTCCAAAAATCATCCCAGTAAGGATAAAATAGTGCTGGATTGATTGAACTGGCCTCTTTAATGATCAAATAGCTGTTAAAATAATAGTTGATATGCTTTTTTCCATCTATAACATTATGGATCAGTTTTTCTCTGATTTCGTGATCATGTAAAGTTATTTCAATAAATGGTTCAGGATTAAAACTTGTTGTAGAAAAACATGACTCAATTTCAGCATAATTCATAGACAAACTCCTTTTAATCGTTTTTATTACTAAGTCTTTTCCATCTGACTTCTTGGAATAAATTTGGTCTAGGTAAAAGCAATAAACTATGGTCTTCTTACATAAATTCTATTAACTATATCCATTTTCCATATATTCTTTAATAACAAAAATTTATTTTATTCCGCTCTAAAAAACGTTATGTACTCCTAATAACTAAGGATTGACTAAAAAATCAATAACTCAGATTAAATAACTCAAATTATGTATATGAATTGTAGTATTATCATGGTATCGTCTATTAAAAGAGAACGTTTTTTTAGTAAAGGAGGACCAATTGATTGAAAAAATACATAATCACTTTTGTTATAGCAAGTATACTTGCAACTCTTAGTTACTTTATCTTAGAAAAAAACATGTTGCAATATATATGGATCGGATCACTATTGATTGGTATTGCATTATCTGGTACTGCTGTATCAGGTGATAGAATGAGAGCGAATCAAACAACGGGTTCTGAAAGCTATAATCGAAATTATTTTTTATATCCTTTAATTGTCTGCATTCCTTTCTTTATTCTACACAGTTTTTTTAACAATATTTGACACCTGATTTATGACACATAAGGAAAAGAGAAAGTAGCCTCTAGCGATCTGAGTTGCTAGTAGCTTCTTTCTCTTTTATTTGCTAAACACATTTCTAATCTGAAATTCCTGTAAAAACAATCTAACTAATTTAGTTTCCTTCCTCATGGCCACTGTTGCTACTTTTTTGAAGAACTTTATTTCCAGCTATTCCAGAATTTCTAGTAAGCTACGTCTTATGATCTACTTTTGTTGCCCTCTCCTACTCATAGAAGCTGCATGACGTCCTTTTTTACCCACATGAAATTTCTTGAATAAATGTGGGATATACGCCAACAGATACAGTAGAATGAAAATAACAGCAAAAGTCAAAGCTTCCCAACCACCTAAAGCAAGTTCAAGCATCAAACTTAAAATCGAGATTGTAGCCAAATACCAAACGAAAATCAAAAATGTTTCTTTTCGTTTGACCATTCTAAACATGACATATGCGCTAATCAGCAACACTGGAGTTAAAAACAACCAGTTATTTCCTTCCATCAGCCATTTCAATCCATCAAGAAGCGTTTGACTGATTGTGATTACTTTTCCCATGCACGATACACACCTTTTTATTTTACTTTTCTAAAAATCCGACTTTTCCATTCTACTATAGAAATGAAGAAATCTCGTTCAATTTATCTGGCAAAATAGTTTTTTTAACAAAAATTAAAAACGATCATAGCTACCTTCTTTACCTGTCTAAAGTGGAATTATAGTTCTTTGCTCAATTGAATCACGTATTCTTTCAGTGCCTTCCCAATTTCAGGGTGGTGCAACCCATACTCGATACTGGTTTGCAGATAGCCAAATTTATCTCCGACATCATAACGTTTTCCTTCAAAACACCGCGCAACGATCTTCTGTTCTTTGTTCAATCGATCAATCGCATCGGTTAATTGGATTTCATTACCAGCACCAGGTTTTTGTGTTTCTAAAATTGCAAAAATCTCTGGTGTAAGTAAATAACGACCAATAATAGCCAGATTACTAGGTGAATCTTCTGGTGCTGGTTTTTCTACCAATCCTTTGACCTGGTACAACCCTTGGCCTTCTTTTTCTCCTGGATCGATTATCCCATATTTTGAAGTATCTTTCTGATCGATCTCCATCACGGCAATTGCTGAAGACTGTGTTTGTTCATAATCATCGATCAATTGTTTAGTCAGCGGAACTTGATCCACCATTAAGTCATCCCCTAACATCACAACAAATGGTTCGTTCCCTACAAAAGTCTTTGCCTGCAAAACAGCATGACCTAGCCCATTAGGATGTGACTGGCGAATGAAGTGAAGGTTTATTTTCCCTGTTTCTTCCACTAATTTCAACAAATCATTTTTACCACTTTTACGTAGATTCATTTCCAATTCCACATTGGCATCAAAATGATCCTCGATAGGTCGTTTCTCTTTACCAGTCACAATCAGAATATCTTCAATCCCTGAATTCAGCGCTTCTTCGACTATGAATTGGATCGTTGGTTTATCAACGATCGGAAGCATCTCTTTTGCCATTGCTTTTGTGGCAGGTAAAAAACGTGTTCCTAATCCCGCTGCCGGAATGACTGCTTTCTTGACTTTCATCTTATTCGTCCTCTCACTCATTCAGCGAATGAAAATTCTATCTGAAAGAAAATTCATTTTCCATTTTTCCATCACGCAACATGATTTCTTTCGCTGCTTTTTTGATATCTTCACCCTCATATAACACTTGGTAAATCGTTTGTGTAATAGGCATATCTACTCCAAGCTGTTCTGCTAATTCTACGGCAGCCTTAGTCGTTGAGACACCTTCTACGATCATCCCCATATTTTCTAGCACTTCATCCAAGTTATGACCCTTTCCTAGCAGATTTCCTGCGCGCCAATTTCTTGAGTGAACACTTGTACAGGTAACGATCAGATCACCTACACCACTTAGTCCGATAAAAGTTAATGGATTAGCTCCCATTGCAACACCTAATCGACTGATTTCTGCCAAACCACGAGTCATGATTGCAGCCTTTGCATCATCGCCAAATCCTAATCCATGGATTGCTCCTGCACCGATAGCGATAATATTTTTCAAAGCAGCACCTGTCTCTACTCCGATGACGTCATTATTCGTATAGATTCTAAAATAATCATTCATAAAGAGTTCTTGAACATAGGCTGCTGCAGTTTGATCCGTACTAGCCGCAGTAATCGTCGTGATATCATGGACTGCTACTTCTTCCGCATGACTTGGTCCTGAAAGAACCACGATTGCTTGCCTTTTTTCTTCTGGTATCTCTTCTGCAATCACTTCGGAGATTCGTTTGTGTGTCCCTTGTTCTAACCCTTTACTAGCATGGATGATCACTGGTTTTGTATTCATTTTATTGATCAATTCTTGGGCAACGGCACGAATTGCTTTCGTAGGTACGACAAATAATACCGCATCTGCTCCGTCCACTGCTTCTGCTAATTCGTGATATCCGATAATCGTTTCTGGAATTTTTAAGTCTGGTAAAAAATGTTGATTTGTATGATACGTATTGATTTCATCGATCTGTTCAGGAACATTCCCCCAAATACGCACGTCATGTCCATTTTCTGCTAACGTTTGTGCTAAAGCAGTACCCCAAGAACCTGGGCCTAGGACTGCAATTTTTTGTCTCATGGAAATTCCTCCAAAATCATAGTTGATACTATCCATTATAATATAGATTCTTTAAATATTGGACTTATTTTTGTCGTTTTAATTGTTTGTTTAATACTTGACTACATTATCAAGGAGTAACTTGCTGTCCTTTTCCTATGACAGACGAATAGTATTTTTGAGTATAAGACACTTATTCATCCATTTTAAAAATCCTACTAGTTTTTCCCAAAAGATTCAATCCATATCCTCTTTCCAGATTTCGTTAGCTTATCAATAAATTATTTTTATAATTATTAAATAACCATTTTTCATATGAAATCATTGTGTTTTTTTGAATGACGAATCATCTCTAAAGCTATTCTTATGATGATTCAGAAGTTTTTCTGAAAAAATATTATTTTTTATTTTGTTGCAATAACATACATTTTTAATCAACAGCGAAATAGCTTGTTATACTTATTTTATAGAAAGTTACTTTAGTTATTCTTATCAACATCAAAGGAGGAATGTCGGATGGATTGGTCTGTTACACTTCCAGTAGTACTATAAAAGAAAATGTTTACATAACTGGTAAAAAAGGTAAGGTGGATTCCTTGCCTTTTTTACTTGCTTCACAGCATTTTTACCTTAACACAGCTAATCCATGAAATGGTATCTATGTAAAAAAAACATATACGTTGTTTTTCCAGCAGTCCATCAAAAAACTGGGAAGTTTGGTATTGAAAGCATATATTTCTACCATTATTTATTATCCAAAATAGACAAAAAAATAGCGGATCATTTTATTAAGAAAATGATCCGCTATTTTTGTCTAAATCTGTGAGGTTAGGCAGAAATGTTTCACTCCTAGAAATAAGAAGTTCTTTACAAAAATTATTTTTCATATTTTTATTCGTTTCGTCTTATTTTCCGAAGAGGTTGCTTCTGCTCCATCGTTTTTTTAGATACTACTTTGAATATTCATACGTGAGTTTATGCACTCTTTGCGTACTCATTAGCTGATTTTTTGCCATAAAGCAGCAGTGATATCTGGCGTCCAAGAAGGGATTGCGGTGTGTGCTTGAAGGCAACGATAGGTTCCCCCTTTGTATGTCACAATTTCACCGACCCCATAAGCTTTACCACTAGTCCATGTATCTCCTTGAGGACTTTCACCTAGCGTTGTCACTGCGATTGATGGGCTTGCATCTGATGTGCCAACTGCATTAACTGCTTTCACCTGATACTCATACCTTGTTGCGGCCATTAATCCCGCATCAGAAAAAGTAGTCCCACCGGTAACACCTACACGTATACCTGATCGATAAATTTCATACTGCGTGACTTTTTCACTTGCATCATTGGCAGCCCATCTAAATGTCACAGAATTTTGTGTCAAATTTTCCACCGTTAATTCTCTTGGTGCAGATGGTTTTTGAGTTTGCCCTGTTTCTTTGTTGGTTGTCATCATCAATACGTCTGACCGCAAAGAACGATTACCGGCTGCATCAACTGCTTCAATTGAAAAAGAATACTGTGTTTCAGGTGTTAAGTTTGTAACAGTATAACTTGAGTTAGTACTTGTACCAATGAATTGGTTATCTTGATAGATATTGTAATGTGACACGCGGACATTGTCCGTTGATGGCGTCCAATTGATTGAAACTGTCGAATGTGTTGTTGTTCCCTTTAAGTTAGTTGGTTTAGACGGTTTTTCTGTGTCCGGTGTTTTTTCTTTAAATAGATTTTGGTAAGATTTGGCAAAGGATTCATTGTAGGCTACCCCTGCAGAATTCATCCCTTCATCCCAATTGGCACTCCAAGTCATCACTCCTTTTAATGGTGTATTTTCTTTCTCCATTTGTTCGAATACTTGATAGACAGTGGTTGGATCTTTTACAAAGCCATTAGCAGCCGCATCCTCATTGGCTGGGATTCCTATTGCCAATTTATTTGCTGGGATCTGGATGAAACCACCGCTTCCTTCATTGAATGATTTTGAAATACCATATAAAAAGTCGTACTTGCGACTATCATTGTTTTGCGCGATCCATTCTGTGCCAATACTAATTCCGTCACCTGCCTGATTATATAATTGCGGAGCGATAAAATCATATTCATTTTCCAACGCACGAACATATGGCGTATACGCCTGATTGTTTCTTAAATATGGAAATTCTGGTGCCATTGAAATAATAAAATGTTTGTTTTCTTTCTGATAATGTTCACGTACGATTTTTAAAGCAGCGGGTATGACAGATTGGTTATCGCCTGCTGCAACAGCAGTTTGTTCCAAATCAATATCTAAGCCATCAAAGCCATAACGTTCAACTAAACGTATGATCTCGTTTGCGAAGGCTTGTTCCTCCCCTTTATGTAATTCAATGTGGGAGTCCGCACCTCCAAGTGACATCAAGACTACTCGGCCTTCATTGTTCAATACAGCCACTTTTTCACGAAATTCCTGATCTGCTATGTTGTAAGGCTTAAACGTTGGAATACCTTCCCCTTTCATAAATGCTACAGCGATCACATTATAGAATGAGTTGATTTTATCCAGCTCCAAGTTTGCTGGTTTACCACCACGATATCCTGCACCACGTTCCGCTTCCCAGTTATGGTAATAGCCCACAGAAATTTGTTTATTGGAAATATCTGGCATCGTATCCGCTGCATCTGCTGCTAGAACTGTAGTTCCACCACCTAATAATGTCCCAAAAAGCCCAACTGAAAATAATACTGTTTTTTTCTTCATGTTTTTCCCTCCTTATCTTTTTTACATTTTTAATTAAATCATTTTTTGATAGCGCATATATTTTTTGTTTGGTATTACAACATTGAAATTTTCAAACAAAAAATAACTATGTTCAAATAATACAAATTAATATTTAATTTTATCGATACAAAGATAAGTGTTATGTTATGATTAATTCATCAAAAAATATTGGAGGGATCTAAATATGCCACAACACTCATCACTGATACGAAAATTACGTAAAGAACGAGGTTTAACTCAAGAACAATTGACAAGAGGGATTTCACAACGTGGGACACTTGCTGCCTTTGAATCAAGAGGAACGAAAATCGGGTTTGAATTGCTTTTCAATTATCTTGAACGTATGAATATCACTTTAGAAGAGTATCAGTTCCTCCTAAATAATAACAATCTTTCAAATAAACAAAAATTAACTAACTATCTAATTTATTCCAAAGACGTGTCACCAACACAAGAAAAAGAACTGCTGAATGAATACAAAAAAACAGGGAATATCTATTATCGTTTGATCTACAGCCAGCGTAAATTGATTATCAGCTATCTATGTAATGATGCTTTTAACGAAGAACTAAAAGAAGAAATTGAAACGATCAAAAGATACCTGGAAACAATCGATACTTGGGGCCACTTTGAATTGACTGTCTTTTCTAACTGTCTGTTTATTTTTGATGACCAGTATATCATTCACTCCTTTAAAAACAGTGTCTCAAAAATGAAAGCTTACATAGATGCCACCTACTATTCTGAATTACTATCGAATTTCATTTTAAACGGCTTACGTCTCTCCTTTAATCGCCAATCAGTCACTCTTAGAAAACTCTTCTTGACCGAGTTAAAAAAAATAACGATACATCACAAACAAACATTGGTTACCGCTCACTATAAGACTTTTTCTGCTTTGGATCTTTTAGCTGAAGGGGATCAGTCAGTGATTTCTGAAATCGATCAAAGCATTGCTTTCTTTGAATGGTTAGAATTAACATCTACAAAAGAGTATTATCTTAAATTAAAAAACACTCTTATCCAAAAAAATTCTTAAGAATTCCCTATTGATGATTCGCCCATATTGTTGCAATAACATACAAAATATTTTTATAAAAAAGTCCTCCGTTATACTAAAGTTGTAATAAAAAAGAACATTCTAAGGAGGAACGATCAATGAAAAAAGTGGTACAGTTAGGATTAGGGATCATCTTGGCGACAGCAGGATTCACTGCACTATCAACGGTAGAAGTTTCTGCACATGGGTATATTTCTCAGCCTATCAGCCGTGGCTATCAAGGAAATTTAGAGAAAGACAAAAACTGGTCAGCTGCATTTGAAAAATATGGTGCCGTTATCAATGAACCTCAGTCTTTAGAAGCACCAAAAGGCTATCCAACAGGAGGACCTGCTGACGGTCGAATCGCTTCTGCCAATGGTGCTGTTGGAGATTTCAAATTAGATCAGCAGTCTGCCTCTTTCTGGACAAAACAAACTCTCACAACTGGTCCGAATGATTTTACATGGAAATTCACGGCAAATCATTCCACAAGTAAATGGCACTATTACATCACTAAAACTGGTTGGAATCAAAACAAACCACTTTCTCGTGACGAATTTGAATTTATTGGTGATGTAGACAATAACGGAAATTCTTCCGCTACGACACCGACCCATACGATCAATATCCCAAGTAATCGCTTAGGCTATCACGTCATCTTAGCTGTTTGGGATGTCGCAGATACAACCAATGCTTTTTATAACGTCATTGACGCAAATATCCAAAGCCCTACACTTTTAAGTAGCTTGACAAACTAAAGGACCCGTAATGAACAAAGAAAATACTCCCTTTTCATAAGTGAAAAGAGGTTGGGACAGAAGTAAGAAACACTTTTGTCTCATTCTTTAAAAACGAATAAACGGTGAGAACAGAAGTAACTCCTTCTTATTTCTCGGAGTTAAACACTTCTGTCCCAGCCTCTCTCAAATAAACGGCGTCCAAAAGTCAGGTTTTTCGGAAATTTCAAAAAAAAACGAGCAATACAAAAGCGTATTGTTCGTTTTTTTATCCAATTTCTCAAACCTAAACGACTTTTGTCTCGACCTCTTCTTTGATAGGGCGATCAACTGGGTCTCCTTCTTGCTTACTTATTCCAATAGAAAAATAAGACATCCACAAAAATTCTCTCGATAAGCTTCATTTCACTTTAAAAATCATCGCCATTTATCTTTGTAGCCATTCTGATCAATAGTCGAACTGGCGATAATACCGACGGATATCCAATGGATGACAATTCAATTTTTCCACATGTGCATCGATCCGCTGTGTGACTGCATGCATCAATAAATAAGAAAGTACTCGACCACGATGGGCTTCGTCTATTCCTTCAATCGGGTAATCTTTCGTATCGATCAGCGTATAGTTGGCACAAATCTTAGGTAGTAGTCCTGCTACTCTTTCAGCTAAGACCCGCTGTTCATCTTCACCTAGGAACAAGGTGACTGGTGTTGTTTCCTCGATCACTTCCAATGTTCCATGTAAAAATTCAGCGGCATGGATCGATTTTGATCGAAGCCAGCTTTGTTCTTCCCAATAACACATAGCATAGGAATAAACCGCACCCCATTGATTGCCAGCTCCAATAAAGTAATGCATCGCATCATGCCGATGCTTTTCAGCAAAAGCAAGGCCAAATGCATCTGCTTTTTTCTCTGCTTCCACCAAACCAATCGCTAAATAGTCTTCCAGTTGTTGGTAATACTTTTCATAATCCTCAAAATCACCGTTTTTGTGCATCAAGCGATCTGCAACCATAAAGAATTTGATTTGCTCTGTTCCTAGAGCAGGGTAGGTGATCGTGTAATCACAAAGTCGTGCGAGCGGGCTGTCTTTTGTATCGATGAAGCCGATCAACGTTGCTCCGACTTTTTTTATGTCTTCTACTGCGCGCACTACTTCTTGTGTCGTTCCAGTAACTGAGGATAGTACTACGATTGATTCTTTTGTTAACCGCTTGTTCCCTGTTGTATAATATTCAGCTGCATGCTGGATAAAAACAGGGAGATCACTCTTTCCATTGATATAAGTAACGGCTTGCATCGCTGAAGCATATGTGCCGCCAATGCCTAAATAGTAAACTGCGTCAAATTTTCCATAAAGTCCATCAACGATTTCTTCTACTTGGGGACGTAAAGCTAAGGCACCATTAATTGCTTCTATTTGTTGTTGTTCGTTGAATTTTAACATATTATCCACCTCTTAAATTTTACTTTTTAATACACGATCAAAATCACTGAATATTTTTTGACTCAAATCGATTCCTTTTCCAGTGGCAATCTTATAAGCCAATACTTGAAACGGCACAACTAAGCCTAAGCCAGATAGATATTCTTCGCATGAAAATGCTACACTCAAACTGTTTTCATCTGCTGTTTCCTCTGTCGTAACCGTAAATGTTGCCCCTACGTAAGAGTCCATGTATTCTTTTAAGCATCTTGAGCGTTGCTGATTTTCGCTCTTTGCTTCTATAAAAAACAACACATGTGAAGAATCAGCCTCCAGGTAAGGACCATGCATATATGCTTCTAGTTCAAATCCTTGTGAAGGTTCTCGAACGGTCTCTGTAAATTTGGTCTCAACCTCTTTTGCTGTTCCCCAGTTTGGTCCATAACCAATTGCGATAAACCGTTTTGCTACGCGAAACAGTGCTTGATTCTTTTCATAAAAAGCTTCGGTTCGCTGAATATTCTCAGGAATTTCTGTGATGATCTTTTTTAGCTGATCGATTTTTTCATGTCTTTGCGTTTCCGTGATCTTCCCTTTACTTACGCCAATCGTTATTCCCAAAAGGATCAGCTGTAGAACGGTTGCTGAATAACCTTTTGTCACAAATCCAACTTTTTCAATCCCGATCCTTAGATCGATTACTTGATCCGTTTCAGAAGCAATCGGACTATTCTGATCACTTGTTATTGCAATCGTCTGGATACTTTCGGTCGGAATCGCTTTAATCGCTGTGACTGTTGACGCACTTTTTCCGCTTTGTGAAACGGCAATAACTGTATCTACCGCCGTTGACAAATGACCATAGTGTGTAAAATGAAATGGTTCTTGGATATCTACAGTCAATCCACCATAACTTTCTAATGCAGGTTTTGCTGCTAAGCATGCATTATAAGAAGATCCAGTTGCAAGGATCATGACATTTTTGATAGATGTATAAGCGTCCTTGCTTGAAAAATCATATGCCTCGATAATTGCTGATAATGTTTCGTTTTCCTCGTGGATATAGTCCAACATTGTGACCATTTGCTTCCCTCTTTTCTAAAAAATACCGATCCATGAACTAGCAATGCCAAATATAGCTAATCCAATCAAGATCATTAAAGGTTTTACTTCTTTTTTCAATAAATAGAACACAGCGCCAAATGCACCTAAACATAAAATATTGGGAACAATATCATCGAAAATACTTTGCACAGTTACTGCATTTTCACCTGATCCGATTTTCAAAGGAATATTGATACTGATCATCGTAGCAGTCATTGCACCAACTACCATCAATCCAATGATCGAAGCACCAAATGTCAAACTTTCCATCATTCCATTTGCTTGGATTTTTTTCAAAAATCCGGTTCCCAATCGATAGCCCCAACCAGTTGCTAAATAGCGAAGCAAAATGTGTGGAATATTAAAAATCAGAAGAAAAAGAATAGGCCCCAAGATGTTTCCTTGCAATGCAAGTGACGTGCCAACACCTGTAGCGATCAGGCGTAAAGTCCCCCAAAAGAAGGAATCTCCAATACCAGCTAAAGGCCCCATGAGAGATGTTTTGATGCTATCGATAGCTGTCACATCAAACTCTGGATCATGTATATTTTCTTCTTCCATGGCGGCATTTATCCCTAAGATCAGGGTGACGATATGTGGCGTCGTATTGAAGAATTCTAAATGACGTTTCAAGGCTGCAGCCATGTCCTCTTTCGTATGGTAAAGCTTTTTTAGGATAGGGATGATCGCATATGCGTAAGCCATATTCATTTGTCGCTCATAATTCCAAGAAAATTCCATCTGAAAGGAACGCCAAAATACATGGTTCAATTCTTTTTTAGTGATACGATTCTTGTCTTGTTCAGAAGTCTTCATCTTCTTCTACCTCCCCCGCTGAAGTTTGAACAGCTGTCTTTTGAACATTCATGATGTTTACTACTACTACTGCTAAAATGGCCCCAAAAATAGCAATCCCAGTAACTGGTATCTTCAAGTAAGAAGCCAAAGCAAATCCTAAAAAGAAATAAGGCACTACTTTTTTATTGATCAATAGGCGGGCTAACATCGCAAATCCTAATGCTGGAATCAATCCCGTAGCAACAGTTAATCCGTTTTGAACAAAATCAGGGATTTTTTCTAGCAGGCTGCCTATCGTATTGCTTCCCACCATATAGGAAATCGTCACAATTAGGCCTAACATAAGGGACAGTCCAAACCCAGCGAGTAAATGCATATGTTCAACGCCTTTGTAATTTCCCTCTTCTGCATAACGATCTGCTTTATGGGTCATCAACGGGATCAATAAACCTAAATAAACATTTTTCAAGATCAAAGTGAGCGTTGCAATCGGCAACCCTAATAATAGAGCTGTTTCTGTTCCTGCTCCTGCGGTGATTGCAAATGCTGTTCCTAAAATACCACCCGTCACAACATCTGGTGGGATAGAGGCACCAACTGAAAATGAACCAATAAAAGCTAACTCTAAAGTGGCCCCCATGATGACACCTGCTTTAACATCACCTAACACGATCCCGGTAAATAATCCCGTGACAATTGGCCGAGAAAGCAGGGAAGTACCTAACGCATATTCTGATTGTGCAACAAAAGCAACTAGTCCTAAAAGAACCGCTTGTAGGATCATAATTTAACCTTCCTTTCTCATAAAACTTCTTTGGCAGCTACTTTTTTGTCTGCAGGCACTTGACGGATTTCAACTTCTACTTGTTCCGCCAGCAACTGTTTCAATAATTCTTCTTCTTCGGGTAAAACATTGACCGCTTTTCCTAAACTTCTCGTTCCTTCTTTCGCTTTGATCCCTCCTAAATTGATGTGTTTGATCTCAGGGCAAGCTTTTGCTAATGCATAGGCATCTTTGATCGATTCCACCACAATGAATAATTTGTATTTATCTGTGACACCACTTTGCAACGCACTGATTGAATCTTGAATCGATTTGATCACTAACTTTACGCCCTGTGGTTTAGCCAATTTGATTGTTGTTTTACGTATTTCATTCTTTGGTACATCATCATTTGCAATCAAAATACAATCTGCTCCGATTGCCTGTGTCCAAGAAAATGCAACTTGACCATGTAATAAACGGTGATCTACTCTTGTTAAAATAATCATTTGATACCCCTCCTAAAATTCTTCTTCTTCGATTTTTGTTTTTATGCTTTCATTGCAGAACTGGATCGTTTCTTTCGACTCACGTAATGCTCGTTGAATCAATTCAGTGATTGAATCTACCATTTCGACTTGTGCGACGATCTCGATCAACAAAGGTAAGTTCAATCCAGCAATCAAATAGATGTTTGGTTGATCAATATATTGTAAAAATTCATTATTCACGCTTCCGCCAAACAAATCGGTCAAAATGATCAACTCTTTTCCTTTATGTTCCTCGATCAATTGTTTAACTGATTTGGTCAGATCAAATGATTCAGACATGTAACAATCTAAAGCAGTGATCGAATGATGCGTCCCATAGATAAGCTCCAACGAATTTAAAATGCCCGAAGCAAAATGCCCATGGGAAGCAATGATGATTTTTTTTTCCACTTTAACACCTCTTTCTTACTCTCAATTTAAATAAAGCAAGATACATGCCAAAAATAGTGGCCGTATCTTGCTTTGATCAGAATTCTTCGTCTTTCCCTATCTTCTCTTCAATATTTATCAAAATATCATAGATATAGGCTACCTCTGAAGTAGGAATTTTGACACTGTAATGTTCTTCGATGACACTAAATGCTTCTTTTATAGAATCAAACATTTCTTTTTGACACTTCGATATCGTCTCTTGACCGTGATAATTTTCAATGGGAATTTGTCGGATCAGGCGTTCAATCAAACAGCTGACATGGACGTAAAGCGCGATCTTTTTTGGTGTACTGATGTCTGTAGCCAATCTAAGTTCTAATTCACGTACGAAATATTCGATCTCTGTCATTACTTTTTCCGTATCCAGAATTGTGACCGAATCTAAAACTTTTTCCAATGAAAAATTACGTACGAAGCGCTGATCAAAATCTCCCCTTTCTTTTTCGGGAAAAATTGGTACTAACCATTCAGTGAGCTGATCCATTTGTTCGCCTGAGATCAAGGACTCTATAGATAAATAGGGCGTAACTTCAATTTGCGGATTCATCGTTCCGATGACGCCTATGACATCATACATTGAGAAAACAGTTTCTTTTTTCTTTCTTTCAGCTAACACATGATATTCGTAGGGCATGATTTTTAGTGCATGGTTTGTTGGCAAACTTTTTT
The DNA here is from genome assembly GCF_002277935.1 of Enterococcus durans. Lineage (NCBI taxonomy): Bacteria > Bacillati > Bacillota > Bacilli > Lactobacillales > Enterococcaceae > Enterococcus > Enterococcus durans. The sequence continues at coordinate 481,611 of NZ_CP022930.1, forward strand.
CCAATAATTCAGCCATATGAGTAGCTGTTCCTATCCCTGTGGCACAAGTGACAAGTAATGCTTTTGGTTTATGTTTTTCAGGATAGATGATCTTCCATTCTGATTTTGTTGCATCAACGGCTTGCTGAACGATCGTCTCTAGATCCAAAAGGTTCTGCATTTTTTCACCGATCGTGATCGCTAAGGGTGTCGTCACGTTATTCAAGATCACGATCGGTGCAAATACTTGATCTTTAAATAATTGATAGATTTCTTTCAAAGAACCCATGTCCACTAGGATGATCAAGCCGTTCGATAGATCATGATGGTTACTGTAATCAATGATTTCATTCGCAATTTGTTGTGGCGTCACATCTAGTGGCATGTCAAATGATTCAAATAGATCTTGTCCTAATAAACGATTTGCGACATTTGCCATGCTGCTGGCTGTTGCATACCCGTGTGCGGCTATGATCGCTTTGGGGATGCTTTGCTCTTTTGACCATTTCGTCCGTTTCAGATAGATCGTTAAAATTATTTTATCCAACAACGTGCTATCTAAATCTAGTTTTGAATGCGTCAACTCCAAAATACGCGTAGCATACTGATAATTCGCTGGATAAAGTAGCTCTAATTGCTGGGATAAGCCCTTCATTAATTGAAGGATTTCTTCTTCATCTGGTAGCCATTTGACTGTACTACGTTGATACAGATAATAACTTAATGCATACACGGTGTTCCCATCAAATCTGATTTGATAGGCACTTTCCATCTGTTTCAGCGTTTCACGGATCGTATGCATCCAATAGACCAGTAATTCATGCTTTTCTTGCCGGCTTGTCTCAAAGAGCAAAAAATCAAATAAATGCACAACTTCTTCTTTTAATTTATCCTCGCAAATGTTCAAAGAGGTCCCACTTTTTTTGAAAGTCAAAAGCAACTCTTCAAAACAGCGAATGATCCGCTCTTGTTCTGGCTGCCTTTTTTCCATTAGATATTCAAGGTTCTGTTTATCAGTGATCCACACAGCTGATTGGGTCGAATTACTATTGGGAGAAAGCGTTAAGAGATATTTTTGCAGATGTTGCAGTTTGATACATAGCTTATCTTCTTCTTTCTGCTCTGCAAATGCTTTTGCTACCGCAACCTTGACGTTATTCTTCAATTCTCCGATATTGCCGCTAAAATCCTGATTCGATAAAATCGTCAGTACTTGTCCGCTTACTTTCATTGGATACTTGATTTTTCGCTGTTCAGCTAAAAAAAAGGAATAGATCAATTCCAGTCGTTCTTCTTTTTGTCGTTCTTTTAAAGAAGGTAAGTCGATTTTGATCGGTATCCTACGTGTAAAAGTGTGGAGAAAATGGCTTGTTACTTCTTCTGTTGTTGCAAAGAACAAGCGAACATCGACTTTTCTTGCATGGTTCGTATCTCCCATGCGATAAATGATTCCTTTATCTAAATACGTAAACAACTTTTCTTGTCCTTCCGGGCTTAGTCGATGGACTTCATCCAAGAAAAGAATACCTCCATCTGCGGCCTCAAATGCACCTATTTTATCTTGAACTGCGCCTGTATAAGCACCTGTGACATGACCAAATAGATTACTTGTTAACAATTCTGGATTATCCGCATATTGCGCACAATTCAATGTGATGAGGGGGGCATTTTCTGTCAGCAGATCATATTCCAAACAATATTGATAAATAATGTTTACAAGATAGCTTTTACCAGTCCCACTTTCTCCTGTAAGTAAGACAGGAAGTCCCCTATCAGGATAAAAAAGAGCTGTTTTGATTTGCTCGATACTTTCTTTGAGACTGGCGTCATGACCGATCACTAATGAAAATAAATCTTTACTGCGCGCAAATATTGGTTTTTCTTCCTTTATTTTATTTGTCGAAGAATAGAACGTCTTGCTTAAAGGAAAAAATTGATGTTCAAACGCACTTTTATGAAAATAATAAACCGGTCGTGAGTTCACTTTTACTAGCAACTCTTCCTCATTTAATTGATTTAAATAATGGCTGATCGTATTTCGTTTCACGTTGAAATATTCTGCCAATTTCTTCGCTGTAAACACATCGCTTATCTGATCGATATCGATAAAAGCAGTTTGATTCTCTAAATAAGTCAGAATTTCTTTTTTTAGCATTTTTTTCACCTCTCTCCAATAATAGAAAACGCATTCATTTTGTCAATAAAAGATTTTGTTTTTTTCACCATTGATTCAAAAAAAGCGGAACAATCAGCGAAAACGTTAAATTCACTTTAAAGTTTCATTTATGAAAAGGCTTGTTCACTTTTCATTCTAAATTTCATAAGCTACAATGTGAGAGTACCTACTTATATATAGGAATGAATTCATTTAGATATCTTTATTGATATCCAATATGTTCAAGCAGCTAAAAAACCATTACTTCTTTTCTGGATAGTGATTAGCTGAAAACTTTGTTAGGAGGAATCATATGATTCAATTATTACGTTATGCAAAAGATTATCGTAAACAGATCATTTTAGGCCCAGTATTCAAGTTCTTTGAAGCTGTGTTCGAATTGATCCTGCCTCTTTTGATGGCGTCTTTGATCGATAATGGGCTTAAAATGAACGATCGAGGAATGATTATCAAAATGGGGGTCTGGATGATCGCTATGTCAGTGATTGGCTTAGTTTGTGCCATCATCTGTCAATATTACGCATCGGTTGCTTCCCAAGGGTTCGGTACCGAACTGCGCAATCAGCTAATCAAAAAAATCAATTCATTTTCACATAGTGAACTGAACCACTTTGGAACAGATACGCTGATCACACGAATGACAAATGATATCAACCAATTACAGCTGGCTCTCGCAATGGTCATCCGTTTGTTGATCCGTGCTCCTTTTTTAAGTATCGGATCAGTAGTCATGGCATTTGTCATTGATTGGGAAGTGGGCTTATTTTTCTTAGCACTATTACCTATTTTTTCAGTTATTTTATATTTTATTATCAAAAAAACAATTCCTCTTTATCAAAAAGTACAAGAAAAATTAGATCGCCTAAACGCAACTGTTAGTCAAAATCTAAGTGGTGTACGTGTGATCCGTGCATTTTCTCGTACAGCTACAGAAATCGATACATTCAATAACGACACTGATGATCTGGCGAAGAATTATCTTCGTGTTTCGAATATTTCTGCTTTATTATCTCCCGCAACCACTTTGATTATGAATGTGGGGATCATCTGCCTATTGACCGTTGGGGGAATCAAAGTCAATATTGGTAATTTACAACAGGGACAAGTCTTAGCCTTGATCAATTATATGAATCAAATGTTATTGGCACTAATCGTCGTCTCTAATCTAGTGGTCATTTTTACAAGAGCCGAAGCTTCAGGAAATCGAATCAAAGAAGTGTTAGCCACAGAAAATACCATTGTTGATGCCGCTGAACCTCTCACTCCTGATTTCCACTCTCAGAATATGATCCAATTCGATCATGTTGATTTTCGCTATACACCAGATTCTGGCTTAGCCTTACAAGATATCACCTTCCAGCTAAAAAGAAAGACAGTCCTTGGGATCATTGGTCCTACTGGTAGCGGGAAAACCACATTGACTCAATTGATCCCTCGCTTCTATGATGTTAGCGCTGGTGCTATTTCCTTTGACGAAGTCGATGTACGTTCTTGGGACCTTGATTCTTTAAGACACCAAATTTCACAAGTACCACAGACTTCTGTCTTGTTTACTGGAACGATTCGTGAAAATCTACAATGGGGAAAACAAGAAGCGAGCGATGAAGAATGTTGGGAAGCTTTACGGATTGCACAAGCAGAAGATTTCGTTCGCCAACTCCCTAAAGGTTTGGATACTAAAGTAATGGAGAACGGAAAGAATTTTTCTGGTGGACAAAAGCAGAGACTAACCATCGCACGTGCATTGATTGCCAAACCAGAATTGCTTATCTTAGATGATTCGTTGAGCGCTCTCGATTATCAAACCGATCTAAATCTGAGAAAAGCGTTACAAACTTCATTGGACAGCACCGTGATCATCATCTCGCAACGGATCCGCTCGATTCAAGAAGCACATACGATTTTAGTAATGGATCAAGGGAAAATCGTGGCTCAAGGTACTCACGAAGATCTACTAGCGCATTCAGCAGAATACCGCGAAATCGTCGCCTCACAGGAGGAAGCATAGTATGAAAACAAAAAAAATCTCTTGGAAAATCCTTAGACGTTTTGTTCCTTATCTTACGGCTTATTCTAAAGACATTTGGTTAGCTATCCTGTTAGGGATCATCAATGGGATCGCGACTGTTGTTATGACCTTACAGATTGGTCAAAGTATCGATCAAATGATTGGTGTCGGTCAGGTAAGATTCACTAAGCTTTTCCACTTACTGTTACTATTTGGCGGTATCGTTTTGATCAATGTAGTCAGTCAGTGGCTGATCCAGGTCTTGAGTAACCGTCTGGCTTATCTTTCAGTAGCTAAACTTAGAAAAGATGCATTTGCTCGTCTGAATAAATTGCCCCTTCGCTACTACGATCAAAATTCTCATGGGAATATCGTCAGTCGTTTTACAAATGACATGGACAATATCTCCATTGCAATATCAGCCGCCTTCAATCAATTATTCGCAGGTGTAGCGATTATCGTTTTATCCTTTATCTTTATGTTAAGATTAAGTCCTTTGTTGACTTTGGTGGTTGTTTGCTCGACGCCAATCATCTTTCTGGTTAGTTGGATCGTAGCTCGAGCTTCTCAAAATGATTTCGACAATCAACAAAAGATCATTGGAAACATCTCTGGATTCGTTACCGAAAGAATTGGAAATCAAAAGATAATCAAAGCTTTCCAACAAGAAGAAGTGAATCAGCAACAATTTAGAGTATTGAACGCAGATCTCTATGAGAAAGGACAGCGTGCTCAATTTTCATCTTCATTAACCAATCCTTCTTCACGTTTTATTGATCACATGGCTTACCTATCTATCGGTTTAGTGGGCGGGTTGCTTGCGCTAAGAAGTGGGTCAGCGATCACTGTCGGTGTGATTTCAAGCTTTACGATCTACTCCAGTCAATTTTCAAAACCGTTCATTGAGCTTTCAGGTATCACTACTCAAATACAGACAGCTTTTTCTGGTTTAGAACGAGCGTTTGAATTGATTGACCAACCTGAAGAAACACCTGATGATCCAGATGCGTATGCTTTGAATCCAGACACGATCAAAGGAGAAGTCGTCTTCAATCATGTTTCTTTTTCCTATGAACCAAAACAACGTCTGATCGAAAATTTCAACTTCAAAGCTGAACCAGGTCAAACAATTGCGATCGTAGGAAAAACTGGTGCAGGAAAATCAACGTTAGTCAACTTGTTGATGCGTTTTTATGAGACCACTTCTGGTTATATCACTATTGACGACTATGACATCAGACATATCCAAAGAGATACTTTACGGAAAAGCTTTGGTATGGTCCTACAAGACACTTGGTTATTTGACAGTACATTAAGAGAAAACCTTCAGTACGGCAAGCCAGACGCTAGTGATGAGGAAATCAATCAAGCATTAAAAGCTTCTTACATGTATGAATTTGTCGAACGTCTGCCAGAAAAATTAGATACTAAAATTGGCGGACAAGGCCTTAAAATCTCTGATGGACAAAGACAACTATTGACCATTGCTCGTACAATGATCAGTAATCCGCCTATGCTGATCTTAGATGAAGCGACTAGTTCAGTCGATACATTGACCGAAAAGAAAATCCAAAATGCTTTTCTCGCCATGATGCAAGGAAAAACCAGTTTCGTCATTGCTCACCGTCTTTCAACAATCAAAAACGCCGACCAGATCCTTGTAATGGACCAAGGGGCAATCGTCGAGATGGGTACTCATGATGAACTACTACAAAAAAATGGCTACTATCATCAGTTATACCAAGCACAATTTACAAAACAATAATAAAAAACAAGCAGTCTTCTGGGATGGGAAGACTGCTTGTTTTTTATTTTGCATGAATAGTTAAACTACTTAATATCTTTTTATATGGAATACTTCGTCCAACATAATAAATCGCTATGGACTGTAGAGGGATCCAAATCACTGTTTTTAAGAGACGAGGTGCCCAAACGACCCAACTAAATAATGGTACGTGGTACATCATCGCTAGCCATAACGGCGTCAAAATCAAGTTGATGATCAACGTGACGCTCAAGGTAGCTAAGATCGCATTTTTCCAAGTGATTTCTTTTCGATAAAAAAAGAACCCATAGATTGCTCCTTCGATAAAGGCATTCAATGTAAATCCAATAAAGAAGGCTGTTTTTGAAAATAATGCCATTCCTACTAAGTCAGCTAATACCGCTCCAATCCCTGACCAGAAAGGACCAAACAAAATCCCCATGATCACTTGTGGAATAAAGGTCACACTGATCTTAATAAAAGGTGTTTCAATCGATACCAATCGGGATAGGGTGACCATCAAGGCGATCAACAATCCCATAATAGCGATCATACGTGCGTCTAATCTGTTTTTCTTCATTTCCTAGCATCTCCTTTAAGAGCTGCTACACAATACATGCAGCGAATGCGAAAATAAAACCGCGAACAATTCTGTCCTTCGTCAAAGAGGCAACATCCCATCCTCTCAGCACTTAACGCTTTATTTCCTACTCTGATTATTTTGGGAAATCATTCCCAGGCAAACTATAGCATAGTTCACTAGTCACTGTAAATAAAAAAACATATATTTTCAAATATACCTATTTCTAAGTTCGTGATTAGACGACATATTTCTGTATCAAATGGCATTATACTTTAAAAATACCGAATTTTATCAAAAAGATAATGGACGCTTTTCTAACTCATGCACGACTTTACGGAAATCTAAAAAGCCAGCTTCTAATCCTCTCAGGAGTACTTCTGCAGTGCCAATATTTGTTGCAAGCGGAATCTCGTAGACATCGGATAAACGAATCAGTGCAGTAACATCTGGTTCATGTGGTTGAGCTGCTAAAGGGTCCCGTAAAAAAATCACCAAATCCAATTCATCTTCAGAAATCATCGCACCAATTTGCTGATCTCCCCCTAATGGCCCAGATTTAAAACGATGGACTTTCAAGCCAGTCGCTTCTGTGATTTTCGCACCAGTAGTACCCGTAGCGAAAAGTTCATGTTTTTCCAATATTGTTTGATAAGCTGTTGCTAATTTGACCATCATCGGTTTCTTTCGGTCATGCGCGATCAATGCGATTTTCATCTCTATCACTCCTTCTTCTTGCCAAAAAATGTGTCCCTTTTCATTTTACATCAAAGATGAGCACATTGACCAAAATTTAAATCAATTGTTGTTCAATGTGACATAGAAAAAAGATAACGCTTTCACATATAATTTGTTTAACGAATAAAACTAATAGAAAGCGTGGAATGACAAATGGTAGAAATGGCATTAAAACATGTATACAAGAAATATGACAACGCAGAAAACTATTCTGTAACCGACTTCAATTTATCGATCGATGATCGTGAATTCATCGTTTTTGTTGGGCCTTCCGGCTGTGGGAAATCAACAACATTGAGAATGATCGCGGGTCTAGAGGATATTTCAGAAGGTGAACTGAACATTGGTGGGAAAGTCATGAATGATGTAGCACCAAAAGATCGTGATATCGCGATGGTTTTCCAGAACTATGCCCTCTACCCTCACATGACTGTTTTTGATAACATGGCATTCGGTCTAAAATTGCGAAAATATGACAAAACAGATATCAAAAAACGGGTAGAAAATGCAGCAGAGATCCTAGGATTGACTGAATATTTGAAACGTAAACCAGCTGCATTATCTGGTGGACAACGCCAACGTGTCGCATTGGGTCGAGCAATCGTCCGTGATGCAAAAGTATTCTTGATGGATGAACCATTGTCAAACTTGGATGCAAAGTTACGGGTTGCCATGCGTGCAGAAATTGCAAAATTACACCAACGTTTAGAAACAACAACGATCTACGTGACCCATGACCAAACGGAAGCAATGACAATGGCTGACCGTATCGTTATCATGAAGGATGGTTTCATCCAACAAATCGGTACACCAAAAGAAGTATATGACACTCCTGTCAATATGTTCGTAGCTGGCTTTATCGGCTCACCTGCAATGAACTTCTTCCATGTGACTTTGAACAATGGCGTGATCTCAGATGGCCATGGTTTGAAATTGAAAATACCTGAAGGAAAAAATAAAGTTTTAGTGGAAAAAGGTTATGAAGGAAAAGCAGTCATCTTCGGTATCCGTCCAGAAGACATCCACAGCGAGCAAGTCGCTTTAGAAGCTTCTCCAGAAGCCGTGGTCAACTCTGAAGTTGTCGTTTCAGAATTACTTGGTGCGGAAACAATGCTTTATACTAAGACAGGTTCTACTGAATTTATTTCTAAAGTCGATGCGCGTGATTTCCATAAACCAGGTGAAATGGTGGATCTAGCCTTCAATATCAGTAAAGGTCATTTCTTTGATAAGGATACTGAAGAAGTAATTACTTTACCTTAAAATCGCCCCCTTTAAGAACGGCACAGGATAACTCTTGTACCGTTCTTTTTTTCTTTTCAAAAATCAAAAAAAGAAAGCTTTATGAGGACGAGTCCTCATAAACTTTCTTCTTTTGATGATCAGCTGATCATTTTAAGCGACTTTTTTAACTGTCTTGCCAATGATTTCTTTTTTTTCTAATTGTTTTGCTTTAGTAAATATTGGGATATCGAAATATTTGCTCAATGTTCCTGCAACAAAGTAAGCAATATTATAATCTACTAAACTATGGATCAAGCCCCCCACACCCATCAAAATAAATACGGTGTAGAAATAACCACCTGAATAATACGTTTCAGGCATATTCCCCATAAAGAAGAAGGCGCTGACGACTAACATTTCAGTAATCGCATGGATGATGCCGATCACCAGATTAAAACTTTGAAAACGCCAATTTGCTAATGTCACTTGACCGTCTTTCAAAACGATTCGTGGATTTTTTTGTAAGTACCATGCCCCAATAACGGCAAATACTAGATGCGATAATGCACGTAATGCAATAATGAATGGTGTAGATAAAAAGAAACCGAATGTTGTACCTAATGCGACAGCAATTGCTACACCAGGTGAAAAAAATAAGGCAATAAATAATGGCACATGGGAAGCTAATGTAAAAGATGCTGGTGGAATCATGATTTTAGGCATCACCATCGGGATAATCACACCCATACCAATCAATAATGCAGAAATCGTAAGTGTTCGTACTGAATTTTTTTTCATTTTTCCCTCTCCTAACATGTCTTGACACATAAATGTCGCTTTATTTTACCTTTAACTACAAAATGTGTCAAGACACATGCGCAAAAAAATGAATAATCTCTAAAATAAATCAATAAAAAGAAAAATAAACCAGATCAACTAGCGGACAAAAGTGTTCTTCACTTTTATCCCATGCTTTTCTGATCTGGTTTATTTATGAAAGCGGAAATCTTTCATTAAATAGGGGTTCGTTACTAAAAACTTTCCGCTTTATACATTTTACTTCTCTTCCAACGCATTACTTAATGCTGCAAACTCTTCTAAAGATAATGTTTCTCCTCGGCGTTTTGGATCGATATTCGCTTTTTCCAAACTTCTAGTGAGCCAAGCCTTCGTATCTTCTTCTTTCCCATAGGTTGCCTGTAAATTATTCCACAATGTTTTTCTTCTTTGTTGAAAAGCAGCCTTCGTCAATCGGAAAAAGGCTTTTTCATTGGTCACTTTGACCGCTGGTTCTGATCTTCTCGTCAACTTCAAAATAGCTGAATCAACATTTGGTTGAGGAACAAATACTGTTTTTGGAACGATAAATGCTACGTTGGCTTCCATGTAGTATTGTACAGCGATGGACAAAGAGCCATATGCTTTGGTTCCTGGTTGAGCAGAAATCCGATCTGCAACTTCTTTTTGCATCATCACGACCATCTCATCAACGACCAACTCTGACTCCAAAAAATGCATCATAATTGGTGTGGTAATGTAGTATGGAAGATTAGCAACCACTTTCAACGGCAATTCTGCGTCAAAATAGTCCATAGCGGCCTGTTGTAAATCAGTTTTCAAAATATCTTGATGGACCACAGTCACATTCGGATAAGGAGCCAGTGTGTCTTCTAATACAGGGATCAAACGATCATCGATTTCAAAAGCAACGACTTGTTTGGCATTTCTGGCTAATTGCTCGGTTAAAGCACCAATTCCTGGACCTACTTCGATAACGTTCGTTTCTTCATTGATTTGACCCGTTTCTACGATTTTTCTTAAAATATTCGGTTCAGTCAAAAAATTTTGTCCTAAACTTTTTTTAAACGAAAAACCGTGTTTCAATAAAATCTCTTTTGTTCTAGAGGGTGTCGCAATATCACGGTATTCACTCATGTTGTTCCTCCACTTTTTTCATTGCTTGTACAAATTCTTCTGGGGTGATCCGAAACATCTTCAAACGTTTTTCCAATTGCTTACCATTGGTATAACCAATCCGCAATTCATCCCCTAATTTTTCGCGTTTTTCTTTTGCTTTCGCTCCAGCTATTAAACCATGAGCAACAAGAATCTGTCTAGTGATCTCAGTAGTTTCTTTTTCCTCAGCAGGAGTCACGACCTTTTTCAAGGCTTCTAATATTGCTTCATCACTTGCATGTTCTACACCAAGACTTCCCTGTTTACGTGGGCGTGCTTGTTTGCGCGGTAAAAATGCATGTTTGGCTTGTGGCACGACTTCCATGATCGTTTTCCGAATTTTTTCTCCCGAAAAATCTGGATCGGTGAAGATGATGACCCCTCGTGTTTCTTGGGCATGTTCGATTTGCATCAAAATATCTTCGTTGATTGCTGAACCGATAGTTTCGATCGTGTCAGCATCCACTACCTCTTGAAGTCTTCTAGTATCGTCTTTTCCTTCAACGACGATGATTTCTTGGATTTTTAACTTAGTCATTTTCATTTAACCTAAATAGACGATGTGCATTTTTCCATGTATGTCTAGCAACTTCTTCCAGCGTTAGTCCTCGTAATTCTGCAATTTTTTCAACAGTATAGCGAGTATATCCCGGTTCATTTCGCTTTCCACGATAAGGGACTGGTGCCAAATAAGGAGCATCTGTTTCTACTAACAAGCGATCAAGCGGTACATTCGTGGCTGCTTCTTGCACATCTGTAGCTTTTTTGAACGTCACGACTCCACTAAATGAGATGTGCATGCCTAAATCGAGGAATCGCTTTGCCCACTCAAAATCTCCGCTGAAACTATGCATGATCCCGCCAATATCACGAATATCTTCCTCTTTTAAAATCGCATACGTATCTTCAAGCGCTTCCCTTGTATGGATACTGATTGGCAAATTCATTTCTTTCGCAATCGCTATTTGTCGACGAAAAACTCTATCTTGGACCTCTTTAGGGTCTTCCATCCAATGATAGTCCAGACCGATTTCTCCTAGTGCAACAACTTTTGGCGTTGTTAACTGTTCTTGTAATTTTTCTTCGACTTCCTTTGTATAACTGCCTGCTTCTGTTGGATGCCAGCCGATAATACTATATATGTTTGAATAATCATGACTAAGCTGCAGTGATTTGTCGATGGTTGGCGTATCAAAGCCCACAACAGCCATTTTAGTCACGCCCAATTCGTTTGCGCGTTCAATCGTTTCTGGAATATCGTCATTGAATTGTTCCGCATTTAGATGGGTATGAGAATCAAATATCATCTTCTATCTCTCCTTTTCTTCATTACTTTAGCATATAAGCAGCTATGGCAGAAGTATTAAAACTAAAAATCAAGATTTATTTTTAGAAAAATAATTTTTTATGGAAAAAGCATGAGGGACAAAACTAAAAATCAGTTTTCTACAAACTCTCGAATAAACGGCGTCCAAAAATCAGGTTTTTCGGAAATTCCAAAAAAAAAAACGAGCGTGGGACAAAACTAAAAATCAGTTTTGCCACAGACTCTAACTCCGAATAAACGGCGGGAGCAGAAGCAACTCCTTCGGAAATAAGCCGAAATTCACAAAAATTTGAAAAACAATTTTCGTTAATTTCTTCTTATTTCTCGGAGTTAAACACTTCTGTCCCAACCTCGTTTTTTCTCCAATTTCTCAAACCTAAACGACTTTTGTCTCGACCTCACTAACGACAAACGGTAGAAACAAAAAGCAACTCCTTCTTTTTTTGGAACTGAAAACTCCTATTCCAGTCTTTCATTCAACGATTCTATATATGTTTGTTTTTATAAAAATAAACCGGTATTCCTAATAAAGTCACGACAATCCCAATCATCGCAAGCCCTGTCTGAGTGAATAACGTCATGCCCAAAATAAAGACAGCTCCCACGATCGCAATCAAAGGAATAACAGGATATAAAGGAACTTTATAAGGTCGAGGCAAATCAGGTTGTTTCTTCCTTAAAACAAATACTCCGACAAAAATAAGTAGGCTAAACAACCACATCACAAATATCAACATATCTGTTAATAAATCAAATGAACCCACTGTCATCATGACACAAGCAATCACTAACTGAAAGATAGCTGGTGTATAGGGTACTGTAAATTTCTTTGAAAGTTTTGTCAGCTGGTTGCTGAAAGGTAGCTCATTTTCTAATGCCATCGCATAAGGAACGCGTATCCCTGTAAGCGTATAGCCATTCAATGCACCATAAACAGAAATCAAGATACCAATCGTCACGATTTTCCCGCCAATTTGACCAAAAATAACACCAGAAGCATCTGAAGCAGCATTGAGATTCCCTGCAATTTGATCAATAGGCAGTGTTTTTAGGAACACATAGTTGATCAATAGATAAACGACTGTGACAAAACTCAAGCCCAAAATAATTGCTTTCGGTAGGTCCTTTTCTGGATGCTTCATCTCACCAGCCATTGCTCCGACACCTAGCCAACCATCATAAGCAAACAATGTTGCCAGTAACGCACTACTCAATCCTTGCGCAAATGAAATATCTTTTCCTGCTTCGATCGGTAATAATTGCACAGTGCCATTGCCAGGAGTAAGCAAACCCCAAATCACGATAACTGCAAGTGGGATCAACTTGATCACTAAGGTAGCAGATTGCACAGTCGTTCCTACTTTGGTACCAAGCAAATTCAGACCTGTGATCGAAATTGCTGTGATAATAGCAATAACTAGTAAATAATCCGTGGATAATTGTAATAAATTGATCAATTGTGTAGCAAAGATGATGGACAGTGCAGCAATATTTGCTGGAAAATAAATCAAGCTTTGTGACCATCCAAGTAAGAAACTAGGCAATTTTCCATAGGCCGCTTCGATATATTTTACAGCACCACCAGTTTCAGGAATTGCGGTAGCAAGTTCTGCTACGGTCAACCCCGCACAGATCGTCAAAAATCCACCTAGTAACCATACCAATAACGTCAAACTAGTGGACTGTGTACTTGCGGTCACTGCTGCAGTTTTAAAGAAAACCCCTGCGCCGATAACCGTCCCCATTACAGTCGCTAATGCACCGAATAAATTAATCTCACGTTTCAACTTACCTTTCATTCGCATCCCCTTTTTCGATTAGATTTTAGTATAACCTCCAGTATAACGGAGAATATTTCACTTTACCATTACTTTTCAGAAATTTTTACTGTAAATATCCCTCTTTGGGCGGAGGTATCCTAGCAAAATGTTCGTTATACTACTGAGTACGATACTAAAGGAGGAGGATTCATGGATTTTAGACGTTCCTATCCAAAAATAGCCGATTTTTTAGAAAAAAAAGAGCCAATTACTAGAAAAAATCAACTGCATTCTCGCTGGCATTGGCTTACCTTGATCCTATTCGGGCTATTGACTGTTGCTACTTTTACCCAACAAATCTTTTTACTACTTGTTTCTATAGTGGTCGTTGCTTTACTAAAAGGGCCAGGAATGATCTTTTTGGGCACGATCTATGCTTTCTTGGTAGGCTTATTCCCACCCATCGGCATCGTTTTGTCCGTTATTTTTTTCTTACTGAATCTGGGGACATTAGCCAAAAACTGGCGACTCTCATTAACAGGATTCTTTTTTTATGGCTATCCGATTGCTGCGATGTTTCTAAGAGTTTGGAGAAATTGGGACAATATTTGGTTTCTCACTGGGAGCTTAGCCATTGGCTTGCTTGTGCTCCACCTTCTCCTGACAAAAATTTACCAACGGTATGGAATCGGTAGAACGATTTTTTGGTATCTTTTCTCGCTACCCTTTGTTTTTCTGACGGCCCTTTTGCCAAAACGTTTAAAAAGAAGAATCAAGCTTCTACCCAAATCATGATCGATCACTATTCTTAAGTCAGAGATACGCAAAATAGGAAAAATTATTTTGCGTATCTTTGGCTTATTTTTTATGCTTTTTCAGCAATTCAATAATTAAAATAGGCTGATTCATTCATTTAAGACAGGAATAACTGGTTTTAGGACAATCCATCCATTCAGGATAACAACTTTGTTAATCTATAAAAAGAATGGATACTTAAAGACCGTATTGTCAAGTTACTGCTCTATCATACATAGCAGAATAGCTCACCTCACTGATAGAAAAGAAAAAGTTTGATCTTCGCTTATTTTGCGACACTGTATTTTTTCGATGACCTAGAGCGATCTTCATGAAACCTTCTGAGCGTTTCTCTCACTAGACTAGTTACCATAAACTGTTTTCAAAGGAATGAGTGTATGAAAAAATTCAAACTAATTAAACAACATGATGCAAAAGATTGTGGCGTTGCTTGTTTAGCAATGATTTTAAACCAGTATCAAACAACGATCCCCATAAGTAAATTAAGACTAATGTCCAAAACTGACAACCAAGGAACGACCGCTTATGGAATGGTTGCAGCAATGGAACAATTAGGATTTGAATGTGAAGTATTCAAATCAGACGCTTCACTATGGCAAGAAAATCTTTCTTTCCCTTTGATTGCCCACGTCTTCGTTGATGGTTCATTTCTACATTATGTAGTGATCTATGGAATAAAAAATGGAAAAATTTTTATTGCAGATCCTGCAAAAGGGAAAACAAGCAAATCGGCAGAAGAATTCAATAAAGAATGGACAGGAATCGTGCTAACTGCCACGCCTACCGAGCAATACAAACCAGTAAAGGATCAGTTGAAAGGATTGCTTTCATTTATTCCATTATTACTGCCACAAAAAAAAATAATCTTTGAGATCACTTTGTTGTCCTTTTTACTAACGGGATTTGGCATCATCGGTTCCTATTACTTTCAACTGATCATTGATAGAATCGTTCCTGCAAGATCCGCCAATTTATTGGAAATCATTTCTATTGGACTATTGACAATGTACGTGATCCAAGCTTTCCTTCAATATTTGAAACGTTATTTGTTGATCCTATTAGGCCAGCGACTAAGTACTTCGATCATGTTACGGTACTTTGACCATGTACTCCATCTGCCAATGTCCTTTTTTTCAACGAGAAAATCTGGTGAGATCATTTCTCGCTTTCTCGATGCAACTAAAATTGTTGATGCACTAGCAAATGCTACATTGTCATTGTTTCTAGACGCATCGATGGTCATTTCAGTTGGCCTTGTTTTATATATGCAAAATGCGCGATTATTCTTCATTAGTTTAGCAACTATTCCAATCTACGCACTGATCGTTTTTTCATTTATAAAGCGATTTGATCAAACAAACGAGGAACAAATGGAAGCTGGTGCTACTGTCAATTCACAAATCATCGAGAGCTTAAAAGGAATAGAAACAATCAAATCATTTAACGCCACTGACCATATCAGTAATAAGGTAACAGAACAATTCAATGAGATGATGGAAAAAACATTCAAAAATTTAAATTTAGACAATATCCAAGCGAATCTTAAAAATGCCCTGCAAGTCATGAGCTCAACAGTGCTTCTCTGGTTTGGGACGACACTCGTTCTTAAAGGACAAATGACCATTGGCCAGCTGATCACTTATAATGCATTGATGATTTTTTTCACTACGCCACTACAAAATATCATTAATCTACAAGTCAAGATCCAAACAGCCAAAGTAGCAAATGATCGACTAAACGAGGTGCTTTTTTTAGAACAAGAACGACTGGCCGAAAGTGACTTGCTCGACAACCCTATTCGATCAACCGATTCTCCATTGATCGAATTCAAAAACGTTTCATTTTCTTATGGCTTTTCCGAAAATGTGCTAACTAGTTTATCTTGCGTCATCCCGGAAAATTCAAAAACTGCAATTGTCGGAATGAGCGGATCGGGAAAATCGACACTCGTAAAGTTACTAATGAATTTTTATACTCCAGAAGAAGGTGAGATTTTTTATCAAGGGCAGGATCTTCGCTCCATCTCTCGATTGGAACTTCGACATTCTCTCAGCTATGTTCCTCAAGATCCCTTTTTCTTTAGTGGAACTATCATGGAAAATCTGTTATTTGGAATCGAAACAAAACCCTCTTTAGAAGAAATTGAACAGGCATGTGAACTAGCGCAGATAAAGTCATACATCGATCAGCTGCCGTTGACTTATCAGACATCAATCGAAGAAGGAGCAACAAACCTTTCTGGAGGGCAAAAACAGCGTCTTGCTATTGCGCGAGCTCTTTTAAAACAATCAAACGTGATGATATTGGATGAAGCAACAAGTGGTTTGGACACACGATTAGAACATCTTATTATTGATAATTTGATGGCTATCCAGAATAAGACGATCATTTTTATTGCCCATCATTTACCCATCGCCAAGAAATGCGACGTTATTCTTGTCCTTGAGGATGGTCAATTAGTTGAATCGGGCTCGCATCAACATCTACTTGATCTAAACGGAACATACGAAACTCTCTGGGAGATGATGACTGTTGCGTAAAGTGGAAAAATATAAACTAATTATGCAATATCTTTATTAAAAAATCCTTGCTATAATTGGAGTAATATTTTATGAAGGAAGTGTTTTTTTGTGATATTACTCAGTTCACTCGCTTATTTCTTCAATGAATTCTCCAATATATTATTATTCATTTTTTTGATTATCTTATGTACAAAAATCAAACAGAAATCGTTTTTTCTTATTTTACTTTTGCTCAGTCTTCCACTTGCACTAGTCTCGATGGAAGACACCTTGTTAGCAGAAATTGCTATGACACTCCTTTTTATTGCAGTGAGGGCACGCGCATGGAAAGCATCAAAGGAACTTGAGTTGAATGAATTACTGGGGTATTTTATTTCTCTGTCCATTTACTTTATTGTTCCTTTTATGGCATCAAGTTTTGTAAGATTCGTATTAGACCTTCCCTTTAACCGCAATATCAATCATCCTTTAGTATTTATAGTGTTGTCCTTTTCATTAAAATTTGCTGTCTCTTTATTCTCTGTTTGGCTCATTCAAAAAAAGTCTTGAACAAAATTGTTCTTCTAGAGGAGAAAAAAATCTATACGATCCAACTGGGCGTCTCATTAGCTATTATCATTGCAGTTGCTGAGATTCTAAGGGAAATGGATATATTAGGTATCGTCAGTATAATCATGTTGGGTTTTCTCATTGCCCAGTATGCAATCACACTGTTCTTAACTTATATCATTTTAAAAAAGAATGCTGAACGTCAAGAATTAAAAAATTTGAAAGAACAGCTATTGATGATGAATGTATACACCGTTGAAGTAGAGAAAAACTATCAGGAAATGAGAAAATTCCGACATGACTATAACAATCTGTTGCTAGGGTTAAGCACTAGCCCTACTGAAAAAATCGACAAAGGGTATTTGAAAGAAATGATCGATTATTCGCATAAGATGATCGATAACAGTGTAATGAGTTTTTCTGGAATAAGCAATTTAAAAATCGTTCCCATCAAATCATTGATTGTCGCAAAGTTGACTCAGGCTCTACAAGCAAATTTAAATGTCCAATTTGAATGCTTAAAATGCATAAATGCTATAAATATAGATGTAGTCAAAGCGATAAGGATCATCGGGATCCTGTTAGATAATGGTATCGAAGCTGCTTGTGAATCAGAAGAAAAAAAACTGAATATCTTATTCATCACTACAGAGGATAGTTTAGAAATAACTATCGAAAACTCTTTTGCTGGAAAACTGCCTTCCTTATCCTTAATGAATCAAGAAGGATTCAGCAAGAAAGGAAAGAATCGTGGCTTAGGCTTATCCAACATCAAAGAACTACTAAAAAATGACACAAATGCTGAAGTGAATCATTACTCAACAGACGGATTATTCGTCTCAACATTAACAATCAAAAGGAGTGAATTAGATGACTCTACCAATTATTCTTTGTGATGATGATATTATGCTGATGACTCATTACAAACAGATAATCAAGAATCTCATTATGATCAACGACTATGATATGGAATTAGTGCTAGTAACAACAGATCCTCATGATGTCCTGCTGTACCACCATAAAGCAAATTTGACCAATTGCCTCTTCTTTCTAGACATTGATTTAGGAAGAAATTTAACCGGAATAGATGCTGCACAACTAATACGAAAAGAAAACGAGTTTGCAAAAATCGTTTTTATCACTTCGCATCAAGAGTTGGCTTTAGAAACACTAAAACGGCAAATCGCCCCCTTGGATTACATCGTAAAAGACGGCAAAACAGAAAAACAGCAAATTGAAAACATCTTAAAAATCTGCAATGAACAAACGGTGATCAATCATAAATCAAATCTACGTCATGTCTCTTTTGCAATTGGTTCCAGAAATTTTAAAATCGATTTAGCTTCCATCTACTTTTTAGAAACATCTGTCACTCCGCATAAAGTGATTCTCTATGGAGAAAATATGATGTACGAATTTTATGGGAAAATGAATGAATTAGAAAAAGAATATCCAGAATTATTGCGCGTCCACCGTTCTTTTTTAATCAATACGAATCAAATCAGATCGGTGGATTTCAAAACACGAAGGATCGTCTTTCCTGAAGAATATACGTGTGACTTTTCCATTTCAAAAACAAAGGTATTAAAAATGAATCTTAAGTCGTAAAACCGGTCTACTTTTCCAGCCTCCATCATTTTTATTCCTGTATTTTTTACCGCAACTCTGCGCCTACTATCCAATAACAGAGAATCCGTATTTAACTATCATTCAGGATCGATTCTTTTCATTTTAAGACAAATGAATCACTTTCGTCTTCAAATTAGCTATACTTTACCTATCATAAGTAGAGGAGTGATTCGATGAGTAAGAAACAAGCATTAAGCAAAGAAGAACTAAAAAAAATCAATGGCGGTACACCAGGAACAGGGGATATCGCAACAGGGCCTAAAGGTTCAGCAAAAAAAGTTTTAGGCATGACTTGGGATTTTTTAACTGGTCTATTTGACGGTAAATAGCAACTAAGAAGCGGATACCTTCAAATAAAAGAAACAGACAATACCGGCTACCAAAAGTTATTCTAACTTTTGGTAGCCGGTATTTCAGTTTTATTTGGAGTAATCTTGTTGGCATACTGTACTTACGACAAAAGGAGGGTGGGACAAAAGTGAGAAACACTTCTGTCCCACCCTCCCATCATCTAGTCAGCTATGCTGGACTTTTTCTTAACTAAGCGATCTCTGAACCATTTGGCATTGATTTAGGTGCTTCGACTACTTGTAAAGAGCCGTCTGGTGCTTCCGCTGAAAGAATCATTCCTTGGCTGATTTGACCACGCATTTTACGTGGTTTCAAATTCGCTACAATCACTAATTTTTTCCCTATCAATTCATTCGGATCAGGATAAAATTCTGCGATACCAGATAAAATTTGTCGATCTTGACTGTCGCCTGCGTCTAAACGGAATTGCAATAGCTTATCTGCACCTTCCACTTTTTGACAGTTGATCACTTCTGCTACTTTCAATTCTACTTTTTCGAAAACATCAAATTTAATTTGTTTTTCTTTCGTAGAAACTAGTTCAGTTTCTTCAGGGTCCCACTTCACTGTATCTTCATTTGTCTGAGTACCTTCAGACATTTTTCCTTTGATATAGCTGACTTCTTCTTCCATGTCTAAACGTGGGAAGATCGGTGTTCCTTTTGAGACCACTTTTGTACCAGAAGGAAATTCACCGAAGTGTAGTCCTTCAAGATTCATCATTTCAGGATCCAATCCTAATTGAGTAAAGATTTTTGTTGGTGTTTCTGTCATGATCGGTTGTAACAGAATCGCTGTGATACGTAGAGATTCTGCCAAATGGATCATCACACTATCCAATTCTTTTTTCTTTTCTTCATCTTTGGCTAATACCCATGGTTCTGTTTCATCGATATATTTATTTGCACGAGAAATCAACACCCAAATCTCAGCCAACGCAGTATTGAATTCCATTTTTTCCATTGCATCATGGTAACGTCCAACGACATTCGCAGCAGTTGTAGATAATTCACTATCAAATGGCGTCACCAAAGAAGCATAATCAGGTACAACCCCATCACAATATTTATTGATCATCGCAACCGTACGATTCAAGAGATTCCCCAAGTCATTGGCTAAGTCATAATTGACGCGCGATACAAAATCTTCTGGTGTGAATACGCCATCAGAACCGAATGGTACTTCACGTAACAAGTAATAACGTAATGCATCCAAGCCATAACGCTCAACCAACATTTCAGGGTAAACGACATTGCCTTTTGATTTAGACATCTTACCGTCTTTCATCAATAACCAACCATGTCCAAAGACTTTTTTAGGTAATGGCAAGTCTAAGGCCATCAACATGATTGGCCAATAGATCGTATGGAAACGTACGATTTCTTTTCCGACCATATGAACATCTGCTGGCCAGTATTTTTGGAACAAGCTATCATCGTCTGAACCGTAGCCTAGCGCCGTGATATAATTGATTAGAGCATCGATCCATACATAGACCACATGTTTGGGGTTGTTTCTCACTGGAACACCCCAAGTGAAAGTTGTTCTTGAAACTGCAAGGTCTTCTAGACCTGGTTTGATGAAGTTGTTGATCATTTCGTTTTTACGAGATTCCGGTTGAATAAATTCCGGATGTTCTTCATAATACTGAAGCAAACGATCTGCGTATTTACTCATACGGAAGAAATAAGATTCTTCTTTGACTAGTTCTACTTCATGACCACTTGGTGCTTTACCACCGATCACGTTGCCTTCTTCATCTCGATAGACTTCCGCTAATTGCGTTTCTGTAAAGAATTCTTCATCGGAGACAGAATACCATCCTTGATACTCACCAAGATAGATATCCCCTTTTTCTAGTAGACGATCAAATACTTTTTGGACTGCTGCTACGTGATAATCATCTGTTGTACGAATAAATTTATCGTAGCTGATATCAAGTGTCTTCCATAATTTCTTGACATCTGCAGCCATCTTATCCACATATTCTTGTGGTTCCACACCTAATTCTGCTGCTTTTTTTTCTATTTTTTGACCGTGTTCATCCACCCCAGTTAGATAAAACACATCAAAGCCCATCAATCGCTTATAGCGGGCAACTGCATCACAGGCAATTGTAGTATAAGAATTCCCAATATGAAGTTTCCCACTTGGATAATAGATTGGCGTAGTAATATAAAAAGTTTCCTTTTCTGCCATGGGGCTCTTCCTCCTTTATCGCATGATGCGAATTCGTTTCCTTGCTAGTATACCATAAAACAAATAGACTGTTACCATTTTTTCGTTAGCTCGTAACAAATGAAACCCATCTACCGATTTTTTTCATTTGAAAACATGCTATAATAAAAAAGGTTTGGAAAGACACCCTTTTCTATTCAATAAATCATACCTTTACTGAATTTTTGGAACACATTCGATCATGCGTATCGATTTGAAGTACAGGGTTCTGATATTAAGCTCTTGGCATGAACACTTAGGAATAACAGCGATCATTGCATGCCCTGACTAGTTGGTTCGCATCCATACTTTTTTACGATCGAACATCAAGGACGTTTTTTACTTATGCCATGTTTTCTCGTAAAAATCCCTACACCTTTTACACTATTTATTACCATTCATATCATTTAGATAAACTATTTGACCAAGAGAGGTTGGAAGCATAATGAAAAAAAAGCATCTTTATTTCACTATCAGTATCGCACTTCTTTCGCTTGTGCATTTACTGTTCAGCTATTTTTATGTACGCATGTATGGCTATTTTAATCTCCACGGAAATTTGAATAGTTTTGTGTTGGTTTCTCAAATACTCCGTTTTGTCTTGGATGCCTATATCATCGTTTGTGGTTTTTTTGCCATCCGAGAAGAAAAACAAAAAATATTGCCTTTTTACTTACTGTTCTTTCTATTTAATTTGATTCTGCCATTTTTATTTCATGTGTAACTAAACAGCTATTTTTCCATAGGAAATCTTTGGTTTTCTGATAGAGTCTGCTACAATGAAGTAAAAAGGACCCTGCAATCGAGCTAGAAGGAGGACATATAATGAAACAGTTTGCTTCTAAAGAAGAAGAAAAACAATATTATGAACATGAAGCAAGTGAAGCTGATTTTCTTGCTTGGTATCAAAAGCAAGAACGGCCAGAGTATGATAAGCCTTCTTTGACTGTCGATATCGTCTTAATGTGCTATAACAAAGAAGAAGATCAACTAAAAATCTTGCTCATTCAAAGAAAAGGACATCCTTATCGCAATTCATGGGCACTACCTGGTGGATTCGTACAAAAAAATGAGTCTACAGGAGAAAGTGTACTACGAGAAACCAAAGAAGAAACTGGCGTAGTGATCTCCCAAGAAAACATCGAACAACTCCATACGTTCAGTACACCTAATCGCGATCCGCGTGGTTGGGTCGTAACTGTTAGCTATTTAGCATTTATTGGGGAAGAGCCTTTGATTGCTGGAGATGATGCAGAGGAAGTCCAATGGTTCACATTGGAACGTCAAGGAAACAAGATCCATCTAGCCAGTGATGATGTCGCTATTTCTTTGGATTTACTGACCGGTGAGTCCTCTGGTAAAGACACTTTGGCATTTGACCATAGCGAGATCATCCTCAAAGCCTTTAATCGTGTGGTAAATAAAATGGAGCACGAACCCCAAGTACTCCAAGTTTTAGGAAAAGATTTTACGATCACTGAAGCGAGAAAAGTTTTTGCAAAATTCTTAGGCATCGATTTCAAAATGATCGACCATTCTAATTTTAAAAAAGCAATGCTTCAATATTTCGATGAGATCGGTGAACGCCCCGTTGGTATTGGCCGCCCATCCAAAATCTACCAGTTAAAGCCAGGGAATGACGAGTAAATCAAAAAGCAGAAAGAACAAAAGACTCACTTTTGTTCTTTCTGCTTTTTGATTTATCATAATTAGTGAGCTTTTCTTTAAAGAAAATTCCTAGAAACAAAAACAAGTTATGTTTTTTATTAGCAAGGCGATCCCTGGCACCCCTACCAGTTCGATTATTCAAAAATCACTTGTTTCCCGATTTTTTCTAACTCCATACTTTTTTTTTCAGGTGGTTCATTCAATTGCTCGTTCACATTGATAAAAAGCAATGTTTTATTGTACCACTGCGCTTTATATCGCAATTTTGTAATCAATTTATACCAATCTTGCAACTGAAAATCGGCTGAAGAAAGTTCAGATGGAACAGCTTCAACAAATAAGTAATCATAATTGCGGATCAAATTACCAGATACTCTTTCCAAGTAATCTTCTTTTTGTAATTTTTGTTCCTGATAAAGATCCATTACTTTTCTCTTTTGTTTCTGATAATTTCTAGCATTTTCCAAGCGAACTTTTCTTTTTTGAGCTGCTTTACTTTTAATCACCAGTTTTCTCTTGGCAACCTTCATCTTATCTCTCGTTTGCCTGAACAATGGCATTTGTACCTCAACTGGTGATGAAGTTTCCACCAATTTCTTTGGATCATATGCTACCCCTAGCCATCGATTAGTAGTTGGCACTCCGGCGATTTGTACTTCACAAAGTAGAGAAACATAGAAACTTTCATTATACCGTGCTGAAATCGTCGCTGACCGTATAACACCTTCGACCGGACGATGTAATCTCACTTGGATCAGCTCTTTTTGTTTCGGCAGTTTCAAGTACTTATCTTCCAAATAAATCGTTCCTTTTTGATTATTTGTTGTATAAGACTGCCACATACTTTTTTTGTTCTTCAGTTTAGGGAAACTAGCACGCCCATTGAAATAATTGCGAAAAGCGCGATCTAAATTTAATTGGGCATTTGCTAATGCTAAGCTATCTGCTGATTTTAAAAATGCGTATTTTTTTTTTAATGTTGCAGGTGTCATCGAATAATCGATGGCACCTGTTCTCGCATAACTTTCCTGTCGTGCTTTTAGCAAATGGTTATACGTAAAACGCACACAACCAAAATTTTGGATGAACCATTCTTTTTGTGAAGCAGTCGGGTAAATTCGGAATTTAAAGGCTTTTAGCATAAGCACTTACCTCCTAATTTGTGACAAGTAAGGCTTCCTTTTGCCGTTTTAATTTTTTTGAATAATAAGGTACTTCTTGTTCCGTAGCATAGACAAAATGTTCAGGAGCGATCTCTCTTAATGCTCGCACTTGTCCATCATCTGGCTCCGGTTGATATTTGATTCGTTTGCGTTGTCTTTCATGATCAGGATCTGGTAATGGAATGGCAGATAGCAGACTTTCTGTATAAGGATGCACGCCATGGTTATAGATTTCATCACTAGTTCCCATTTCCAATAAACGTCCATTGTGCATCACGCCGATCCGATCGCTGATATGTTTTACCATAGACAAATCATGGGCGATGAACAAATAAGTTAATTGGTGCTGTTTTTGCAGATCTTGTAAAAGATTGACTACTTGCGCCTGGATCGAAACATCTAATGCTGAGATAGGTTCATCACAAATAATGAAGCGTGGTTCGATTGCCAAAGCTCGCGCAATCCCGATCCGCTGACGTTGACCACCTGAAAATTCATGTGGGTAACGGGTACCATGTGTAGGGTTCAGTCCGACGGTTTTTAGCAATTCATCGACTTTTTTTGAACGTTCTTCTGGTGTTTTAGCTAAACCATTGACATCGATTCCTTCTGCAATGATATCTCGAACTTTCATTCGCGGATTCAAAGAAGCATATGGATCTTGGAAAATCATTTGGACTTCATGACGAAACAGGCTCATTTCTTTTTTGCCCTTGATTTTCGTGACATCTTTCCCGTCAAATAAAACTTCGCCACCTGTTGGTTCATTCAAGCGAATGATCGTGCGACCCGTTGTAGATTTACCGCTCCCAGATTCCCCTACTAATCCAAAGGTTTCTCCTTCATAGATATGAAAACTGATATCGTTTACTGCATGCACTTCATTTTTCTTGCCAATGTTGAAGTACTGTTTTAATCCTTTAACTTCGAGCAGTTTCTTTTGCATCAATCATTCCCCCTTGGCTTGCTCGTTTTTTTTCTTTGAAAATAGCCCAGCGTCGTTTGATTTCTTCAGGCGGATTCACTTTAGGCGCTTGAGGAGCTAACAGCCAAGTCGCTGCTTTGTGCGTTTTTGATAATTCAAAAAATGGTGGCTCTTGTTCTGCATCGATTTTTAATGCATATTCATTCCGAGGATAGAAAGCATCCCCTTTTGGTGGATTCAATAAATCCGGTGGTGAACCTGGAATAGCATATAAGCGATCATTTGCACTATCCAAAGTTGGCATAGAACCCAATAACCCCCATGTATAAGGGTGTTGAGGATTATAAAAAATTTCTTCCGAGGTACCTACTTCGATGATCTTCCCACCATACATCACGGCTACACGGTCAGCGACATTTGCTACGACACCTAGATCGTGGGTGATGAAAATGATCGATGTATCGATTTTTGTTTGGATCTCTTTTAGAAGTTCGATGATCTGTGCTTGGATCGTTACATCTAGTGCAGTAGTGGGTTCGTCAGCAATCAGGATCTGTGGATAACAAATCAAAGCGATCGCAATAACGATCCGTTGACGTTGACCCCCAGAGAATTGATGCGGATAGCTATTGATCCGTTTTTCAGCTTCAGGAATCCCAACTAATTTTAGTAAGTCTAATGCAGCTTTTTTCCCCTCTTTTTTCGAGACCTTGTTATGCTTACGTAAAGATTCAGCAACTTGTTTGCCAATCGTCATCGTAGGATCAAGAGAAGTCATTGGATCTTGGAAAATCATCGCAATTTCTTTCCCACGAATCTTTTGCATTTCTTTTTCTGTTTTGCCAACGATATTTTCGCCTTTGAATAAGATTTCTCCAGAGTCGATATTTGCGTTGCTTGATAATAATCGCATGATACTTCTAGTCGTGACTGACTTTCCGCTTCCGGATTCGCCTACGATCGCCAATGTTTCGCCTTTATTTAAATGAAAATTGACGCCACGGATTGCTTGGACTTTTCCAGCATACGTATCAAATGAGATTTCTAAATTTTTTACTTCTAGAATTTTCGTCATATTACTCACTCTTTCATTTTAGGATCAAAGGCATCACGTAAGCCATCAGCTAGTAAGTTAAAGGCAATCATGATAACCGATAGGGTTGCCGCAGGAATCCATAGCAGATATGGTAGATACAAGAACGTCTTGTAGCCATCGCTAAGCATTGTTCCTAAAGAGGCAGATGGTGGTGTTAGCCCTAATCCGATGAAACTCAAGAAAGCTTCAAAGAAAATAGCGGATGGAATACTGAACATCATTTGGATGATGATCACACTTGAGATATTAGGTAAGATATGTTTAAAAGCAATTTTCAACTTAGACTCGCCTAATGTCATTCCAGCTAGTACATATTCTTGGTCTTTTAATTTCATCGTTTGCGCACGAACGATCCGTGCCATCGGAATCCAGTTAGTGATTGCCATTGCTGCTACGATGGAGAAAATCCCCGGTTCAAACACCACGAGCATCAAAATCATCACAACTAAATTAGGAATACCTGAAAGGATTTCTAAGAAACGTTGCATTGCATTGTCCACGCGGCCACCTAATAGTCCTGAGATTAAACCATAAGCCACTCCAATAGTCACATCTAAAATTGCTGCAATAAATGCAATCAATAAAGAAATACGTGTGCCCATGAATAAACGGCTCAACACATCACGACCTAAACCGTCTGTTCCTAAGAAGAAATTCGTATTTGCCGGAACATTTGCTTGTGCATATTTATCAACTAATTCGCCACCTACCATGGCTTTTCCGTTCAACCCATTGATATCGATTCCTGGGATACGCGGAGGCAAGTTGATATATTCCACATTTTGTGCAGTTGGATCATGAGGAGAAACAAAAATCGTTACGATCGAGATCAAGATGATGATTGCTAATACAATCATTGAAACGACTGCCGCTTTATTTTTTTTCAAACGACGCCAAGAATCTTGAATGAAGTTCAATGAAGGTGTGGTGATTTGCTCACGTTCTTCTTCAGTATTTTTTTGTAACGGTAGAAACTCATCTGCAGGAATGTCAGCAATTGTTTCATACTTTTTGGGTATCATTTCCATTTAGCTTCGACTCCCTTCAGAAACTCGGATTCTTGGATCAACTAAACCATAAAGTAAGTCAACTACCAGAATGACGAAAATCAACATAAATGAATAAAGAATAGTTACTGCCATGATCGTTGGATAATCATTCGTCGTGATCGATTTTACAAATTGTTCCCCAATTCCTGGAATCGCAAAGATGTTTTCTACTACTAGCGATCCAGTCATCAATCCAACAGCTAATGGCCCTAAGAGTGTCATCAAAGGAATCAGACTGTTACGAAGTCCATGTTTGAAAGCAATCTCCCAACGACTCAATCCTTTTGCTCGCGCTAATTCCACATAATCACTATGCAACACTTCAACCATCTCAGTTCGGATGAATCGAGCAGAATCCGCTAACGGCGACATAGCTAATGCGATGGTTGGTAAAATCGTATAAGCGAAACCATCCCATTTTGCAATCGGTAATACATGTAATTTAATTGCAAAAATATATTGAAGTAATACTGCAAAAACAAAGTTAGGAATTGAACGGCCTAAAATTGCGACTAATGTTGCAGAAGTATCTGCCCACGTATTTTGCTTCATTGCGGAAATCGTACCTAGAGTCGTACCAATCACTGTTCCAAAGATAATCGCCTGTAACCCTAATTGTAGAGAAGGTCCAACACGTCCAGCTAACAAATGTGAAACTGGTTGGTTTTTAAATTGGAATGAGATCCCAAAATTGCCATGTAATAAATTGGAAAGGTAAATTCCATATTGGACAACCACTGGTTTATCCAGCCCTACTTGTTTATTCAGCATTGCAACGGTTTCAGGACTTAAACGTTCTTGGTTCGTGTATGGTGTACCTGGTAATAATTGCATTAGAAAGAAAGTAATCGTTGCAATCAACCAAAGCGTGATGACCATAAAAAAGACACGTTTCAATACATATTTTATATAACTATTCACTACTATTTCCCCCTAGCTTTTGACTTCTGACAAATGTTTCGCTACATTATTAATAATGAACCAAAGATAAAGGAGCAAATGAATGAAGAAAAAATATTTTCCCTATACACTTGCCGGTGTATTGATTATTCTGATCATTATAAAGAATAGCCTGAACCATCAATTAACACTTATTCAATTATCGAATGATTTATTTTTATGTGCGTTGCCGTTTTTGATTATCGGCGGATTTTTATGGGTTTTTTCCTCGGGTTTCTTTGATCATTTTCAACGATCCATCTATTTAGCCCGAACAAGAAACCGCAAGAAAAAACCAGAATTTTCTTCACTCTCGTCTGCCAGCTATGGTATGTATACCTTTTGGCTGATCATTGCCGGAATCTTGCTTGCTCTTTCTATCGTATTACTAATTCTTTCATTGGTGCTTTAAGTATCTAATAATCATTAGTTAAGGAGACGGAGATTGGGACACATGTCTCAATCTCCGATTCTCCTATTTTTTTCAAAATCAATCGATTATTTTTCTATAGACGTCCATTTATAATCCCATGAAGCGCCGGCAGCGTGGTGAACAATTCCTTTGACTTTTTTGTTAACCAAGTGACCTTCTGCTTTTTGGTATACAGGCACAACACCCATATCATCAGCAGTAATGATCTTGTTCGCTTTTTGCAAATCATCCCAACGTGCTTTTTCATCACTAGCATCGCGTGTAGATGAAGCTTTCACTACGTCGTCGTATTCTTTGTTGCTCCATTGTCCACGGTTATAAGAGTTACCTGTTACAAATAGATCCGTAAAGCTACTTGGGTCAGCGTAGTCAGCAGCCCAACCACCTAATACAGCATCAAAATCACCTGTTCCAGAACGGTCGATACGTACTGAGAATGGTACTGGAGTTGGTTTTACTTTTATGCCTTCAAGATTTTCTTGGATTGAATTTTGAACATATTCAATTACTTTTTTCGATGCATCATCATCTGAAGCCAACAAGTCAAATTCTAGAGAATCAATACCAAGTTCCTTCTTCGCTTTTTCCCAGTATTCTTTTGCTTTGTCTTTGTCATAATAAGCTTGTTTGCCTGCTTCTTTGGCAAAGTCTTCGTTTGTATCTGGGCTTTTTGACATATCGGCTGGGATCAAACTAGTTGAAATAGTTGAACCATCACCTAATACTTGTTTCACTAGTGCATTTCTGTCAATTGAATAAGAAATAGCTTTTCTCAAGTTTGCATTTTTGAATGGAGATTTTGCATCACGTTGATTGAATTCGATATAACTTGTACGAGCTTCTTTTACAGAAGTGTATGAAGGATCATTTGCATTTTGTTGTGCTAATTCACCTGAAAGAATAACATCATCAGCTTGTCCATCTTTAAATAGATTCAAGGCTGTTGAAGATTCTTTTACAACACTTACTTTGATTTCAGATAATTTCACAGAATCTTTATCCCAATAATTATCATTTTTCTTGTAAGTCCATTCAGTATCTGTTCCTGGTCCATCAAAATCTGTTAAAGTGAACGGACCATTATAAACAGCTTTGTCACTTGTTGTTGCATAAGAGTCACCATTTTTTTCCACTACTGATTGTTTTTGTGGGAAGAATGATGGGAATGCAAGTAAGTATTGGAAGTAAGGTGTTTGTTTCGTTAATGTGATTTCTAATTCATAATCACCAACAGCTTTGATTCCCAATTCTGATTTATCTTTTTTACCAGCTGTGATATCTTCAGCGTTTGCTACTGGCGCAAATAGATACGCATATTCAGAAGCAGTTGCTGGATCTACTGTACGTTGCCAACCATAAACATAATCTGCTGCAGTTACTGGATCACCATTTGACCATTTTGCATCATCGCGTAATTTGATTTTATAAGTTAGACCATCTTCACTGACATCTGCTAGTTTAGTTGCGCCTGCTGGTTGAGGTTTACTGTCTTTGTCTAAACGATAAATTCCTTCGTATACATTGTTCAAGGCTGTAAAACTAATTGTGTCTGTCGCTAAAGATAAATCAGCAGTCGGCATTTCTTGAGGTACGACTAAATTGAAAACGCCGCCTCCACTAGCTGATCCTCCACTAGCTGAATCACTACTTTTTGTATCTGTGCCCCCGCCATAACATCCGGCTAATACTAGCCCACATAAGGCAACAACGCTAAATGTCCATTTCTTTTTCATTTTTCGTACCCCTTTATCGAAATTTTCAGAATAATTAGTATTTTCTGAGTTGTTTAAGATTTTAATGAATAATTATTAAAAAAGCAATACTTTTTTCTCTTTTTTCCAAAAAATAATGAATTTTTCGTGAATTATTTACATTTTCTTTCTGAAAATCTTTATTTTTAAAGGGTTTAAGCAACTATCCAAAAAAATTAAATAATTTTGCTAACAGATGGTTTTATGCTATTTCAAGCACTGTATTCTCAAAATTTGCAAAAAAAACTTGGAAAGCAAATAAATTACTCTCCAAGTTACTATTTCTTATTTCAATATATTCTCTATTGCTAAAGATCATTCACTTCCATGTTTTCTAGCAATTCGTTTGGCCATCCAAATATCTGGCTTGTTCCAGCCATTCGCATCCGGAATTACCCCAACGATCTGATAGCCAAGTTTCTCATAGAATTCATAAGGATGATCTTTCCTGTTTTGAATCGTTTCAAGCTTGTCAAAGGTATCTTCAAACAGGTCTTCTTCAATCGCCAAGCTTGTTTGCCCTTCCACATCATCAGTTCCTAAATAGACAACGATTCCTCCTTGTGAGGCAATCTCTTTTTCTAGATAACTCACTAGGCGTGTACCAACTTGTTGCTTACGGTACATACTTTCGACGACTAAGGGATGCAGTTCCCAACCAGTTTGACCATATTGTGGAATCGCACCGACAAAACCAATCAGCTCATCTCCTTCGATTGCAGAGACGGCGATCCTTTCATCTTCCAGCAGTCGCTCTACTTCTTTCATCGGCTGTTCACCGTATTCATCTGGCCAAGTCAATCTCAAAAGATCGGCTAATTGGTCACGTAAAACCAAATTATCACGATCAAACTCACTGATAATCATACCCATCCCCCCATTTCTGCCTATTTTAGCAGTAGATGGAAGAAAAATGAACAATTTTATACCAAAGGTTGTGAAAAGGCTGTTCTGCATCAAACAATAAGAATGAACAGAGAAAAACAGCTTCTCATGTTTTTCATCTGTTTAGGCTTATTGTTGAAGATGCAAGCCTTTGAATACCGCAGATAGGTTGTGAAAAGAGCGATTTGACCTGAGCAATAAGGAGAAAAATCTCGAAATAGCTTTCCATGTTTTGAAAAATTCAGACTTATTTCAAGGAGTTGGTCTTTGAACACCGTCAAAAAGGTTGTGAAAAGGCTGCCCTGCATCAAACAATAAGAATGAACAGAGAAAAACAGCTTCTCATGTTTTTCATCTGTTTAGGCTTATTGTTGAAGATGCAAGCCTTTGAACACCGTGGATAAGGTTGTGAAAGAAGCGCCCAGCTCCGAGCAAATAAGAACTAGATTTTTAAAATAGCTTCTCATATTTTGGAAATCTAGGGTTTATTGCTGAGGAGTTGCTTCTTGAACACCGCGGATAAAGGTTGCGAAAAAAGCGATTTGACCTGAGCATCAGCGTAGAAAAAGAGTGTGAAACAAAAGTATTTCTTTTGCCTCACACTCCACGAATAAATGGTGGAGCAGAAGTAGTTCCTTCGAAAATGGACTGGAATCCGCAAAATTTTGAAAAGCAAATTTCATGAATCCCTTTTCGTTTCGCGAAGTCAAACTCTTCTGATGCCTTATTTGCTCGTTGCTTTTTCTTTTTTCATTTGCTTACTGCGTAATTGGCCACAGGCTGCATCAATATCCGTTCCATGTTCTTTACGGATGACACAGTTTACGCCATTTTTCTTCAGTACATCATAAAACTTCAATACATCAGCTTTAGGACTTCGTGAATACTGATCATGCTCACTGACAGGATTATAAGGTATCAAATTCACATAGACTAGTTTCTTTTTATCTTTCAATAAATCAGCCAATTGCTGTGCATGTTCAGGACGATCGTTCACTTGGTTCAGCATAATATATTCGAATGTGATCCGTCGATTTGTTTTTTCTAAATATTCATCTACAGCTTCCATCAGTTTTTCGATTGGAAAACTACGGTTGATTCGCATGATCGATGTGCGTACTTCATTGTTTGGCGCGTGCAATGAGATAGCTAGGTTTACTTGTAATCCATTGTTTGCAAATTCTTTGATCTTGTTCGCTAAGCCACTAGTTGACACAGTAATGTGACGTGCACCGATGGCCAAACCTTTCGCATCATTGATAATATATAGAAAGTTCATGACATTGTCGTAGTTATCAAATGGTTCACCAATCCCCATGACTACCACATGAGATACTCGCTCGCCTTCTTGTCGTTCATCAAAATAATGTTGCACCATCATGATTTGTGCAACGATTTCTCCTGCTGTTAGATCACGATTTTTTTTCAACAAACCACTCGCACAAAATGTGCAACCGATATTGCAGCCGACCTGTGTCGTTACACAGACAGACAAACCATATTCTTGTCGCATCAACACTGTTTCGATCATGTTTTTATCAGGCAATTCAAACAAGTATTTGACTGTGCCATCTGACGCCTCTTGTACGACCATCTGTTTTAATGGGTTGATAATAAACTGGTCACTCAACTTAGCAATCAAGCCTTTTGAAAGATTTGTCATTTCAGAAAAATCTCTTACACGCTTTTGATATAACCATTCCCATACTTGCGCAGCTCGAAATTTTTTCTCGCCATTTTCTAAAAACCATGCGGTCAATTCTTCAATTGTTAAACCATAAATGGATTGTTTTTCCAAGATTATTTCCCTCTTTTTCTCAAAGTATCGCTACATACTATAACTGATTCTCCAAACTAATGCAACTCTTCACAAAATTATACACTATGTAAATAGATGATATGCGTCTTTTTGTTAAATAAAAAACACTCCAAAAATCTCCTTTACTAAGATTTTTGGAGTGTTCCTATTTTTTAACGCCAGCCCAAATCAGGCGCTACGTCTTTTACGATCGATTCTAGTAGATGCAGATTGTATTCGACACCTAATGTATTTGGAATTGTGACTAGTACAGTATCCGCTTCTTTGATTGCTTCATCTTCTGCCAATTGTTTAACGATTTTATCTGGTTCACCGGCAAAAGTTTTACCGAAAATCGTTGGGTTGCGATGATAAGCCAAAAATCCTACTTGATCTGCTGCCTCATCACCTAATTCACCGAATAACTGACGATCTAAATCTGTTGTGATCGGTTGGATAGACCGAGTCACCAAAGTCCTTGGTTCAAAATCATGTCCTGCTTCTTTCCAGGCTTCCTTAAAGGCACGCAATTGTTTGGCTTGCTGGATATGAAATGGTTCTTTGCTTTCAAAATTGACAAGAGTAGAGGATTGTAAGTTCATTCCTTGTTTGGCTGCCCAAACTGCCGTCTCAGTGGAACCTGATCCCCACCAGATCCGTTCTCTTAATCCATCCGAGTAAGGTTCAATGCGTAATTTCCCGGGACCTTGAGGAAACATCGGCATCGGATTTGGTTCGGCGAAAGGCTTGCCCTCTAATAATTTTAAAAATTCCAATGTCCGCTGACGAGTGATTTCCTTAATTTCTTCTTCACTGTAATCATAGCCAAAATATTTCCAACCATCTAAAACTTGTTCTGGTGAACCACGGCCCACACCCAATTGCACTCTACTTTGGGTGATAATATCCGTCAAGCCAGCATTTTCCGCCATCATATAAGGATTTTCATAACGCATGTCGATCAAACCAGTACCCACTTCGATTTTGCTAGTTTTAGCACCGATAGCAGCCATCAGTGGAAATGGTGATCCAATCTGATCGGCAAAATGATGTACACGAAACCAAGCACCATCGATACCAATTTTTTCTGCTTCAACCGCCAATTCGATTGATTGCAGATATGCATCACTTGCCGTCTTGACTAGTGATCCTTCATCCATCCAGTGACCAAAACTTAAAAAACCAATTTTTTTCATTCCAGATTCCCTCCTTTTAACTAGCACTTACTATTTGTTAGCTTGAAGTGATTCTACTACTTTTTATTTTAAAAAACGAATAAAACATCTCGAAAAACACATTTTTGTGAAAATACACACATATATATAGAAAATCATACCTTTTCCACCATTTTCAAAGGGTAAACTGCTCACTTTTTTCTACACGACAAAAAATCTATCCCATCATTTATCAGTTCTATCCAGTACGTTCTCTAAATGGTTCAGATGATTCACAACAGTCGAAAATGATCGCCATAAAAAATACACTCCTTTTCCAAAAATCATTAGGAAAGGAGTGCTTTATTTCAGATAAAATCAATTTGTTATACTCATACTCATTGACTATATTTCAGATAGTCACCCGTTGTTTTTCTCATTCTTGATCAGATGGCAGAGAATCCATCGGATCTTCTGCTTGTTCGATAAATACTTTACGTGGTTTACTTCCTTCAGATGGTCCTACCACTCCGTGAGCTTCTAACTCGTCGACTAAACGAGCAGCGCGGTTGTAGCCAATCCTAAACCGACGTTGTAACAATGAAATACTTGCTGTTTGCATTTCGATCACTAACGCCTTTGCTTCCTCAAATAGTTCATCTTGCGGTTGTTCTGCCGAACCACTTGTTTCTGCTTCATCCGTTGGCATCATCTTCTCTTCATAATGTGCTTCTTGCTGATCCGTTACAAAACTTACGACTCGCTCAACTTCATGATCGGAAATAAAGGCTCCCTGAACACGGATCGGTTTGTTTTCACCCATTGGTAAGAAGAGCATGTCCCCTCTTCCTAGGAGTTTCTCTGCACCATTTGAGTCAATGATCGTTCGAGAGTCGGTTCCACTTGAAACTGCAAATGCCATTCGTGAAGGAACATTGGCTTTAATGATCCCAGTGATAACATCTACACTTGGTCTTTGGGTTGCCAAGATCATATGGATTCCAGCGGCACGGGCCATCTGCGCTAAACGAATGATCGCATCTTCAACTTCATTACTTGCTACCATCATCAAGTCAGCTAATTCATCTACAATAACTACGATAAATGGTAATGTTGGATGCTTCGTTCCCATTTCAAGATTTTTTTGTTGTACAAATTCATTGTACCCGGTGATATTTCGAACCCCAGTTGCAGCAAATTTTTCGTAGCGCTCTTCCATTTCCTGCACTACTTTTTGTAATGCCTGAGCTGCTTTTCTTGGATTGGTTACCACTGGTGTTAAAAGATGCGGTATGCCATTGTACATGTTCAATTCAACCATTTTAGGGTCGATCATCATCAATTTGACCTCATGTGGTTTTGCCCGCATCAAAATACTAGTGATGATCCCATTGATTGCAACTGATTTCCCACTACCTGTTGAACCTGCCACAAGTAAGTGAGGCATTTTAGAAAGATCCGCTGTTTGTACCCGTCCAGAGACATCGCGCCCTAACGGAACTTCTAATAATTTATCTGGATGGTTTGGCTGCGCTTCGATGATTTCTCTAAATGAGACCATACTGATTTTACTATTTGGTACTTCGATCCCTATCAATGATTTCCCAGGAATCGGTGCTTCCATCCGAACATCTTTCGCTGCTAACGCCAAAGCGATATCATCCGTCAAACTAACGATTTTGCTTACTTTGACTCCTACGGCTGGCTGTACTTCGAATTTCGTCACGGATGGTCCTAAACTCGCTTTCACTACTTTAGCATCCACCCCGAAACTTTGGAATGTCTGTTCTAATACGCCAATATTTTTTTCGATTTTCTTATACTCATCACTTTGGTCTGTCGTTTTTACGGAGTCTAACAAATCAATAGATGGCAATTCATAATCATGATTTTCCTGTTCCGCTTCGATTTCAAACTCTAACGCTGTTCCGTCATCTTCTATGCCTTCTTCCTCTAGACCTGACATCGATGAGGAAGGTGATAGTTGCTGTTCTGTTTTCACAGGATCTGTTGCTGTTGGTTGAACCGTTCCCTGAAAACTGTCGATCGGTACAAAACTCAATTGTTCTGGTTCATCTTCAGAAACTTCTTCTTGATATGAACGTGCGGGTACTTCTTGGTGTTTCTTTGATCGCCGATTTTCCATTTCTGCGATTTCCGCTTCTGCTGCTTCTTTTGCTGCTTGTTTTTTTGCTTCTCTCGCTTCTGCACGTGCTTTTTGTCGTTCTTCTTTTGCCGCTTGCTTTTGTGCCTGTTTAGCTGGATCACCTTCCAATAATTCCTGAAGTCTTTCACCCATTGCTTGCAGACCGTCTAGCAATTGATACCCTTGAAGATTACTAAACAGGATCGCACCACCAACTAATAGTAGAAATGCCACAAAATAGCTTCCTGGTTGAGCAATCAAAAAGTAGGTAAAATGATACAAAATTGCACCGATCATCCCACCACCAACATTATTGCCTACTTGACTTTGCTTAATGTCACTTACGAGCAAATCCCAGGTCGTACCTATGATATTAGGCTCGCCGCTGTGTAATTTACCAAACAAGTGCGCATGAAGAAAAAGTAATATCCCTAAGTAAAAAAGGAGACCACCAAACCAGCGTCGACTCTTTCCTATTTTAAAGTCAGTGTTTTTGATAACAACCCAAAAACCAATAATGGCTAGTAACAAACACAGAATTTGATACGTATTTCCGGCAATGACTCGAAAGCCGTTTGCAACTAAAATACCTAAGAATCCCAATTTTAAAAAGCCGAAGACGGCAAATAATATCAAAGCAAAGCCTACACAGATCGCAAGAAGTTGTTCCTGCTGCTGTTTTTGCTTTTTCGTCTTTTTCTTTTTCTTAGCAGGACGTTTTTTCTTTGCCATTTTTATCCCTCATTTCATCAAGTTCCATTATACAAAAAAAAGCGAGGGAACAAAAGTTTTGTTTCAAAGTTTGGTTGTTTCTTTTATTTCGATGAAAGAATACTCATTTTGGCGATGAAAAAACAGCTTGAAGATGCTGTCCCTAAGGTCAACATTTCAAGCTGTACTTATCAGATATTTTTCCCATTTTCTTGGATCACTTGTTGATACCAATAATAGCTGTCTTTTTTATAGCGTGTCAAAGAACCCTTCTGTGTTTCATCTTGATCCACATAGACAAATCCATAACGCTTTTGATAGCCATTTAGCCAACTTAGTAAATCTGTATAAGACCAAGTGCAATAGCCCAACACTTCGGCACCATCAGAAATTGCTTCTTTGATTGCTTTGACATGACTTGAAAGATAAGCAATACGATAATCATCATGAATCTTATTGTCTTCAGTCAATTTATCATATTCTCCTAATCCATTCTCAGTAATCAAAATCGGTGTACGATAACGGCTAGTGATTCTTCTCAAGGCAATCCTCAACCCTTCAGGATCAATTTCCCAATCCCAATTTGTACGTTCAACAAATGGATTTTCTACTTTCTTGTACATGCCCGGAACACCAGTCTCTTCTGACGAACCTTTCTTCCCAGTCGTATTCATCTTCCCTGCGCCCACACCATCTAATGGATTAAAGGCATTCGTTGCTGTTTGATAATAATTGATCCCTAAGAAATCTGGTTTTGCTGATTCAAGTAACTCAGCGTCGCCTTCTTCGATTTTCGGTGCCCATCCTTGTTCTTCTAAGAATTTCATTGCAGCAATTGGATATTTGCCCCACATATAGACATCCATCCAATAGTTCGCCATTAAGTCTTCTGCATTTTCGGCAGCTAAAATATTCTTAGGATCACTATTGATTGGATAATTTGGTGTATACGCGAAACTTGGACCAATCTTACCAGGCATCTCCAATTCGTGGAATTTATTGATAACAGACGCATTTGCTAGATTCGCAATATGATTGACTTGATACATCCGTTTTGGATCAGTGACTCCAGGAGGATGTACCGCTAATAAATAACCTAATGAAGTAAAAATATTTTGTTCATTCAAGCTGATCCAATAATGGACTTTTCCACGAAAAGCTTGAAATAACGTTTCTGCGTAGTTTGTGAAATCAGCGATGATCTGACGTGATTCCCACCCAGCATATTCATCTTGAAGTGCTTGTGGAAGATCCCAATGATACAGTGTCAACATCGGCTCAATATCATTTTTGATCAATTCATCGATTAGATTTTCATAAAAAGCTAAGCCTTCCTGATTGACTTCGCCACGTCCATTAGGGAAAATCCTTGTCCAAGCGACAGAAAAACGATACGCCTTCAATCCTTGTTCTTTCATCAAGGCAATATCTTCTTTAAAACGGTGATAATGATCTACGGCTAGATCGCCATTGGTCTCTTTAAATGTTTTCCCAGGGATACGGACAAAACGATCCCAAACAGATTCTCCTTTGCCACCTTCTTGCCATGCACCTTCAACTTGGTAAGCTGCTGAGGCTGATCCCCATAAAAAATCATTGGAAAATTCAGTTAACTTTTGGTGTTCCATAAACTTCTTCCTTTCTTGCTTCAATCCTTACCATGTAAGAATAACACGAAACCCCTTTCAATTCAAAATAGAACTTATCTCAGTAGAACAACTAAAACAACAAATGATGATTTTCAATAGTATGTTTCGCTTGTATACTATTTTTCTCTTAAGGTATACATCTGCAATACTACTTTTTCGTTCATCCCATCAAGATCAAATCATCCGTTCGTGTTTCATCTGAAAAAGTGACAATTATGGATCATCCCTGATTTGCCTCATATTTTATGAAGACAAATCCTAGATCTTACATATCTGACTACTCAATATATCTAGCTGATTCTATTTTCTTTTAAGCATCCATAGTTTTTTCATTTGAATAGAATATAAAAGAGTTGGTATAGTGTACAATCTCTTGCTGTACACTATACCAACTCTTTTTTATGATGCACCTGGTGTAACATCTTCTCCAAACCATTTATCTGATATCTTTTGGAACTCGCCATTTTTTTCTAGTTGCGCGATTCCATCATTGATTTTCTTCACTAATTCATCATCACTTTTACGGGCACCTACTACAAAGTTTTCACTTTCATAATCACCAGTCGTCATATTGAATTCATCTATTTCATTTTTTTGTTTTAAATAGTAACCCGCGTAAACTTTATCCATCAACAAGCCATCAATTCGACCGCTTTTCAAATCGATCAAAGCTTCGTTAAAACTATCATATAAGACCGCATCCTTATTTTTTACGATATCCTTCAAAGTTTCAGGTTGTCTTGTGAAGATATCATAACCAGAAGAACCGTTTTGAGCGCCAATGATTTTATCTTTCATCTGTGCAAAACTCGTGATTCCAGATTTCTTAGGAGTGATCAATACTTGGGAGTTCTCCATATATGGCTTTGTAAATTGAACTTTTTTGGCTCTCTCATCCGTTTTCGAATAACCATTCCAGATGAGATCGATCGTGCCATTGTTCAATTCGAATTCCTTCATTGACCAATCGATTGGTTGAAATTCAACATTGATGCCATATTCTTTAAAGACAGCAGTCGCAAGATCAATATCAAATCCTGTCAGTTTACCATCTTTATCTCGAAATCCCATAGGTACAAATGTATCATCTAATCCAACGATTACTTTTTTCTCTTCTTTGATTGTGGACCAATTATCTTCTGTTGCTTTTTTGTTTGTACAACCTGAAAGAAGGATGATTCCTGCAATGATTGCAAGTACAAAACTAAATTTTTTCATGACACATATCCTCCCTCTTACTTGTTTGGAACAACTTTCACTAATTGATCACCGACATTTTCAGCAAAGACAAGATCATGCGTAACAATGATCTGTGTCACGCCTTCTTCTTTCAATGATAGAATCAGTTTTTCAACCTGTTGACGCAA
Organism: Enterococcus durans; assembly: GCF_002277935.1. Classification (NCBI taxonomy): domain Bacteria; kingdom Bacillati; phylum Bacillota; class Bacilli; order Lactobacillales; family Enterococcaceae; genus Enterococcus; species Enterococcus durans. The sequence goes on from NZ_CP022930.1 coordinate 521,942, forward strand.
CTCTGGGTCTAATGCACTAGTTGGTTCATCATAGGCTAGAACTCGTGGGTTCATCGCAAGTGCTCGTGCAATTGCTACCCGTTGTTTTTGTCCTCCAGATAATTGATACGGATAATTGTCTAACAAATCGCTGATTCCCAAAGATGTGGCCAGTTCTTTTGCTTTTTTCGTATACTCTTCTTTTGACTGTTTCAACACCATTTTTGGTGCTAATGTAATATTATCAAAAATACTTAAGTGTGGGAAAAGTTGGAAATCTTGAAAAACTACACCAACAACTTGTTCTTTTGTTTTTAATTCAAATGGATCAAATGGTGTTCCATCTAAATAAAAGTTCCCGCTATCTGCTTTTTCTATTCCTGCCAAGATTCTTAAAAGGGTTGTTTTACCACCGCCAGAAGGACCAACGATTGCCATTGTTTGACCATCTGGAATCGTTAAATCTAGTCCGTTGATTACTTTCTTTTCTCCAAATGCTTTGCTTACTTTTTTTAATTCAATCATGTGCTTTCCTCCTAGCGATAATAGTTCAATTTTCCTTCAACTTGTTTCATGATGATTGTTAAGACTCCAGTTAATACTAAGTAGATGATAGCGACCCCTAGTAGCGGCAACAATGTAGCATCTCGTTCCATCGCAATCTTGCCGGCACGCATCACATCTCCTAATCCCAAGATGTAGATCAGTGAAGAATCTTTGACTAAATTGATTACTTCATTCCCAACTGATGGTAAAACGATCTTCGTTACCTGTGGAATAATGATTTTTGTGACAGTTTGAAATGGGCTTAGTTGCAACACTTGCGCTGCTTCATATTGTCCTTGAGGAATCGATTGGATACCGCCACGGAATATTTCTGCAAAATAAGCGGCATAATTTAAAATAAATGCGATCAATGCAGCTTCAAAACGATCAAAGACGATTCCTATTGTTGGTAACCCATAGAATACAAAAATCAATTGAAGTAGCAAAGGTGTGCCTCGCATGATCCAAACATAAGTCTGTAAAATATAGCGAATCGGTTTAAAATGCAGAGATAATCCTAACGCTAAGATGATCCCTAATGGTAATGAACCAATCAAGGTAAAAATAAATAATTTCAAGGTTGTGAGAGCTCCCACTAACAATTGCGGCATTACTTCAATCAAATAATTCATTTCTTTCTTCCTCCTTTAAATAAAAAAAAATCCTCTTGACTCTCGTCAAGAGGACGTATAACACGTGTTCCCACCTCTGTTTGTTTCTTCTTCACAAAAGAAACCTCTAACAGTCGTTCCCAGAATTCAGATCGGTCCAAATAAGATAATGCTTTACTTGAATAGCCACGAAAATAAAAAAAGTCCTTTGATCAAACGATCAAAGGACGTAAATTACGTGGTTCCACCTTTTTTTGTCAGCACCTCACGGATACTAACCTTATCTGGTCATCTAACAACGACCGCAGCTATAACGGGCTTCCCGGATTTTCCTACTCTATTTCAGAAAATCGACTCCAAGATGTGTTTCACTATTAACTGCTATCTCTTCTCACCTACCAGAGACTCTCTTAAAACATTTAATCGCTACTTTTCTTTTCGATGTCGTTTGTTTTAACTTACGTGTAATTTACATGATTATTTTTAGTTTGTCAACTCTTTTTTATGATAAACTAGTAAAAAATAAAGGAGGCGTCTTATAATATGGCACTTGCAACTGAACAAGAAGCCTACGAGTTGCTTGATCACTTAGGCATTTCTTATCAGAAAGTGGAGCATCCAGCAATAACTTCTGTTAAAAATATCCCATTTACTCTTCCAGGTCCACAAGTAAAGAACTTATTATTAAAAGCCAAAAAAGGAAAACAAATCTATCTAGTTATCTTACCCGATGAAAAACAAGCAGATCTAAAACAACTTGCAGATCAACTAGAAGAAAAACGTCTATCTTTTGTCTCAGAAGAGCAGCTCAAAGATTTATTAGGTGTTGCACCAGGCACAGTTACACCTCTCGCATTGATGCATGATAAAGATCATCTGATCAAAGTAATCATCGACTCTGATATCGATCAAAAAAGTACTGTCGGCTTCCACCCAAATATAAATACAACCACATTGATCCTAAAATTCACCGATTTCCTAACGATATTAACCCATTTAGACCATGAGCCGATTTATGAAAGGTTGTAAAGGTTGTGAAAGAAGCGTTCAGCTCCGAGCAAATAAGAATTAGATTTCTAAAATAGCTTCCCATATTTTGGAAATCTAAGGCTTATTGTTGAGGAGTTGCTTCTTGAACACCGTGGATAAAGGTTGTGAAAAGACCGTTCAGCTCCGCTGACAATAAGAATGGATTTTTCGAAACAGCTCTCCATGTTTTGAAAAATTCAGACTTATTTCAAGGAGTTGGTCTTTGAACACCGTGGATAAGGTTGTGAAAAGACCGCTTTGACCTGAGCAATAAGGAAGAAAATCTCGAAATAGCTTTCCATATTTTGAGATTTTCTTCCTTATTGTTGAAGGTCAGCTCTTTGAATACCGTGGATTAAGGTTGTGAAAAGGCTGATCTGCATCGAGCAATAAGAACAAACAGAGAAAAACAGCTTTTCATGTTTTTCATCTGGTTGGTCTTATTGCTGAAGATGCAAGCCTTTGAACACCGTGGATAAGATTGTGAAAACAGTTCAACTCTTTGAACTGTTATAGAAAAATCTAAAATGTGCTTCATCTGATGATCACCATAATTTCCCAATTTTTCGGCAAAAAAAGGGAGTGTGGGACAAATCTAAAAATCAGTTTTGCTACACACTCTAATTTCGAATAAACGGCGCCCAAAAGTCAGGCTTTTCGGTAATTAAAAAAACGAGCAATACAAAAAACGTATTGTTCGTTTTTCTCTCCAGTTTCTCAAACCTAAACGACTTTTGTCTCGACCTCTATGCGCTAAGCCCAAATAAATAGCATTAGCAGAAGCAACTTCTTGGAAAATAAGCCGAAATTCAAAAAATTGAAAAACAATTTCATGAATTTCTTCTTACTTCTTGGAGTTGAACACTTCTGTTCTGATTTCTTATTCTCTATTTTTCCATGGCTGCTTTTAGTGCAGCTGCCAGTGGACTTTCCTCTGGTTCATCTGCTTGAGAATATTTTTTCATCAATCGACGTTCTTCATGTTTGGTCATTTTTTTCTTCTGTTCTTTTTTTCCTAGCATTTTCTCCGTTGTACCGTCATATTTGCAACGGAAATAAGATCCATTCTTGCCTTCAATAATTTCCATTTTACGATGACATTGTGGACAACGGTGATTGGACACTTTGGGATCTTTTCGACGACGATAATCACAGTCCTGATTAGTACAAACATAGATTTTTCCATCACGCGTATTTTTTTCGCGGAGATTGGACCCACACTCTGGACACTTCTTTTGTGTGATTGAGAAATCTTGATACGTTTGCTTACTTGTTTTAATTTCCTGTACTAAACGTTTTGTTTCTTTTTCGATTTCTTTTAAGAAGTGTTCTGCCTGTTTTTTACCAGCAGCAATCGCCTCTAGGTCTTTCTCCCAACTTTCAGTCAATTCTGGAGAAACGAGTGAAGGATTCACCAACTCTAATAATTGTTTCCCTTTAGGAGAAACTTGTAAGCCTTGTGGCGTACGTTCCATCAATTCAGATTTGATCAGCTTTTCGATAATCTCTGCCCTTGTTGCTGGTGTACCCAAACTGTATTTTTCCATTTGACCTAAAAGACTCGCTTCAGTCAGCGGTTTTGGCGGTGCGGACAGTTCTTTTTTGATCGTAAAATTCGGTTGGATACGTAGTCCTTGCTGCCAATCAAACTTACTTGTTTCTTCTTGGCTTACTGTTTTCCACCCTGCTTGTAACACTTTGGTTTGACGGAAAATAAATTCTTCTTTGTCAAAAACGACAGTAATTTTTGTCTGGCTCACTTTATGCGGTTCTGCAAATAATCCTAAAAAGCGGGTCACGATCATTTGATAGATTTTTTGTTCTTCATTGCTTAGTTTTTCATAACGAGGACGGTTTTCAGTAGGCAACAACGCATGATGGTCAGTTACTTTATTATCCTGAAAGACTTTGGTTTGACGGACTACAGCCCCGTTTTTTAGATATTGTTTGACCTCTGGAGCAAAATCGCTGACTGCTTGCAACCGCTCACTCATTGTACTTTTCATATCATTCGTCAGATATTTACTATCTGTCCGAGGATACGTTACAATTTTATGTGTTTCATATAGACTTTGTACTAACCCCAACGTTTTCTTAGCAGAATAACCATAACGCTGATTTGCTTCTCTTTGGATCTCTGTTAGATCATAGGGTAAAGGCGCGCTCTCAATCTTCGTTTTCTCTTCAATAGATGAAACGGTTCCTTTTTGTTGGCTTAAACGATGAACCAGTGCTTGCGCTTCTTCCTGTGACTTCAACGCAAATTGATTTTTCTGAGCCATTTTTGCTTGTTCTTTTTCTACATTCAACAAAATCGAAAAATATGTTTGTGGTTTAAACGTTTCGATTTTTCTTTCTTGGTCTCTTACCAACGCTAATGTAGGTGTCTGTACACGACCAGCTGATAAATTATCTTGATATTTCACAGTCAATGCACGAGTAACATTCAAACCAACCAACCAGTCTGCTTTTGCTCTAGCTAATGCTGAATCATATAGCGTATCATAAGCTTTAGCTGGTTTTAGTTGCTTGAATCCAGTCTTGATTGCTTTGTCTGTCTGTGAAGAAATCCAAAGTCTTTTCACTGGTTTGTTAAAATGTATATACTCCAAGATCCAACGAGCGACTAATTCTCCTTCTCGTCCTGCATCAGTCGCGATTACCACTTCTGAAACATCTTTTCGTTGAGCTAATTGTTTGATTGCTTTCAATTGATGACCTGTTTTTGGTAATGGTTTGATGCCTAACTTTTTAGGAATCATTGGTAATGTTTCCATCTGCCAACTTTGCCATTCTTTATTTAGGTCTTCTGGCATTTTTAACCCCAGTAAATGACCAAGGGCCCAAGTAACGATCACCTTAGGTCCTTCGTAATAGTTTTTGTATTTTTGATTAGCACCAAGCACCTTGCTTAGGTCTTTCGCAACGCTTGGTTTTTCCGCTAGAATTAGTTGTTTCATAAAATTCCTTTCTGCTTTCTAAGGTGATTGGTTGATGATTTTTCAATAAAGCCAATCCTTTATATTGTTGTAGATCATCATCACACTCTTCACACCATCGTTCCTCGCCATCATTCCAGAAGGCACTTAGAAAGTTGCTTTTTGCATTGATATACTCATATTGATTTTTGATTGTGAGCCATTTTTTTTCATACTCTGCTTGTGCTTCTTCAAAAGAATCAAATGACTCTTCGATTTCAATATCGTCTTCCCAGTTTTCAAAAAACCACCAAGGCTCATTGTCTCCGAACATGATAACTACTTGATACATATTCGTACTCCTTTTCTTCGCTTTTTCTTAGACTCATCTTAGTCACTTTTCAAGAAAGTTGCAAGAATTTTCTCTTATAAAAGGGACATTTTATGAAGGGACTAAAGATAAAATACCGATTGTTTCATTTGCTTGGTAAAGTTGCAATAAAATCATTGATCATCCAAGAATAACTGTCTTCAGGAGAGACTTTTGGTTCCTTAGTGAAATAGCCCAAAAATCGTAGAGAAAGATACCCATGAATCATACTTCTCAATTCTCTACTACGATGTGTTTTTTCTTCTTTTGTTAATGGGAATGAGTCAAAAATTTGAAGAATGATCTGGTTTGTTTCATGTATCCCGTCCAATAGTATTTCCTCATTTGTATGCGGAATACTGATCAGTAATTCGTAAACAGCTTGATTCGCAAACGCAAAAGATTGATAGATCTGTGCATAGATGCGTAAAGCCTCTGCTCCACTTTTCCCTACTAATGCACGACGTAATTCATCATTGAGTTCTTGCAGTAATCTCGCTGTCAAAGCCGTCTTTACTTCACGCATATTTTTAAAGTGGTTATACAATGAAGGCGATTTGACATCCAGACGTTTAGCTAAATGTTGAAACGTGATTTGTGGAACATCCATCTCTTCTGCTAACTCACGGAAACAGGCGATGATTTTCTCTTGAGATAGATTTCTTTTTTTCATTTCTACGGTCCTCTCATAAGTTAAATCCTCAACAAAATAAGTTTACCATGAAAAACCAAGATAAAAAAGAGAGTTTCATTGATAAACTACATATTGTAGTTTATAATAACTAACTGTAAATGGAAATTTTCAGAAAGAAGGATATTGCATTGGCCACACAGATAAAGGAAAAATTGTTTAGAAAAAGAGAGCCATGGGAGCAAAACTTGTTTGTCTTATGGTTTGGTACATTTATGGCAGGTATTGGTTTTAGTCTAGTCATGCCTTTCATGTCACTTTACATAGATACTTTGGGATCTTATACTACATCGCAGTTAAATTTTTGGAGCGGTATAACATTTTCTTCTACTTTTTTAGTCACGACACTTATCTCACCTTGGTGGGGAAAATTAGCGGACCAAAAAGGCCGAAAATTGATGCTTTTACGTGCCTCATTAGGGATGGCAATCGTTATTTCTTTAATGGGCTGTGTCACAAGTGTCTATCAATTAGTCGCTCTACGTTTATTACAAGGAATCTTTTCAGGTTATATCAGTAATGCAACTGCACTCGTAGCAACAGGCACTCCCAAAGAAAAAAGCGGACAAGTATTAGGTACTTTGGCTACTGGTTCTGTTACTGGAACTTTACTTGGTCCTCTACTTGGCGGAATCTCTGCTTCTGCGTTTGGTTATCGTCCAACTTTCTTTATTACTGGGATCATTTTATTCTTCGTTTTCTTATTAAGTCTCTTCTTTGTTCATGAAAAATTCGTACCAATCAAAAAAGAAGACATGTCTTCTGCCAAACAAATTTTCAAAGATTTAAAATATCCTCATGTGGTGATCGGCATGTTTGTGACTACAATGATCATACAAGCATCAAATAATTCGATCAGCCCAATTATCAGCCTGTATATCCGACAGTTATTGAATGGTCATGGAAACGTGACATTGATCAGTGGTATCATCGCTTCGATTCCCGGGATTGCGACATTGATTGCTGCCCCTCGTTTTGGACGTTTGGGTGATAAGATCGGTAGTGAACGGATTTTAGCTATCGGATTAGGATTCGCCATTCTCGTTTATATTCCAATGGCCTTTGTTACTAATGTTTGGCAACTTGCTGGACTTCGCTTCTTGATCGGTATTTCTGATGCGTGTCTTCTACCAGCTGTTCAGGCGTTGATCACGAAATATTCTCCTCACAATGCAGCAGGCAGAATATTTAGCTACAATCAATCTTTCCAAGCAACTGGGAATGTCGTAGGCCCAATGATCGGTTCAAGTGTGTCTAGTGTGTTTGGTTATCGTGGTGTCTTTATTTCAACCTCTGTACTTGTTTTACTAAACTTCTTACTAGTACGTCATAACACACAGGAAATCCACAACGATGCACAATTGCAAGAAGACACCACACAATCGACAGTCTCGCATCAACATAGCACAAAGTAAAAGAGGTCGTGAAAAGACCGTTCAGCTCCGCCGAAAATAAGAATGGATTTTTCGAAACAGCTTCTCATGTTTTGAAAAATTCAGACTTATTTCAAGGAGTTGGTCTTTGAACACCGTGGATAAAGGTCGTAAAAAGAGCGCTCTGACCTGAGCAATAAGGAGGAAAATCTCGAAACAGCTCTCCATGTTTTGAGATTTTTTGACTTATTGTTGAAGGTCAGCTCTTTGAACACCGTAGATAAGGTCGTGAAAAGGCTGCTCTGCATCAAGCAATAAGAACAAGCAGAGAAAAACAGCTTTTATGTTTTTCATCTGGTTGGGCTTATTGTTGAAGATGCAAGCCTTTGAACACGGTGAATAGAGGTCGTGAAAAGGCCGCTCAGCTCCGCCGACAATAAGAATTAAACTTTCAAATTAGCTTCCCACATTTTGGAAATCTAGCGCTTATTGTTGAAAGTCATTTTTCCTTTTTAAGTAATAAAATAATATCTATAAAAAATAGAAGCTAAAAGTTTGATCGATCATCAAATCTTAGCTTCTATTTTTTATATGACTACTAAATTAAAAATTTTTATTTCTCAGTATTGAGGAAAATAGCTACTACCACTATAGAAATAAGGGTAAATACTGCCATTATCCAGATTTCAGTTTGAAAATTTGTGGTTGTTGCAACAATCAATGATAACCCAATAGGACCACCAATTTGATGCATCGTATTCGTTACACCACTTGCAATACCAGCTAATTTATCAGGTGCTTCATAAACACCCGCAGATGTCACCGGTGCTAATATTAATCCTTGACCTAATCCAAGTATGATCATAGGTACAAAAACAGTCTGCCAATAACCATTTACTGGATTTGAGATTGCAAGTAAAATCAACCCTATAGCTAGTATTATTTCTCCAATAAGTAATACCCTATTATTACCAAATTTCCCTGTTAGCTTTGGTAATTGCATCGCAATTATAAAATTAACAATTGTCAGTGGCAAAAAAGCAAACCCGGATTCTAGCGCTGAAAAACCATATTGGCTTTGCATCATTTGTGGTAAAAAGAACCAAAATGGCAACATAGCCATCATAAATAAAAGACGAGTCGCATAAGCACCAGAACGAATCTTATTTTGAAAAAGTGCTAAAGGTAGAATGGGCGAAGAAGTCTTTCTCTCCCATAATATAAACAAGAATATAAAGATAATACCTACAACTATGAAGCTAAATATCCCTTCAGTAAAACCATAGATAATACCCACCAAACCAATTATGGAAAGTAAACTGCCTAAATAGTCGATAGTTTCTTTTCGACGCGCTGATGATTTCACATACTTCAATGTTAATATAAATAATACGAGAGTAAATGGAACATTTATTAAAAAGCCAGCACGCCAAGAAATCAAGCTAGTCAGTCCACCACCAACTAATAAGCCAATACTTGAGCCAATTCCCGCAGTTGCTCCATAATAAGAAATCGCACGTTGTCTCATATTATTTTGATAGGCATCCATGATCAATGCCAAAGTTGTCGGTGCGATAATGGAACTACCAATTCCTTGTACTGCACGCATAATAATGACCATTTCAGCTGTTTTCGATAGCCCAATCATTAAAGAACTGAAACCAAAAATCAGTAAGCCTATCAAAAAAATACGTTTTCTTCCTAACAGATCAGAAAGGCGTCCGCTTAATAGCAAAAAACCTCCAAAAGTGAGTGTATACGCACTTGATACCCATGAAAGTGCTGAGGCAGATAACCCTAAACTTTTACCTATCTGCACAGAACTTGTAAAAATGATTGAATTATCCATCAATATCAAAAAATAAGATAATAATGTAATTGGTAAAATGACACCGAATTTTTCTCTATTCAAATTTCCTAACTTCTTTCTATCCATTAATCTGTTGGTTTTTTTCTGTTTCAATTTGTACACGATCGATCTTCACCAATTTTTTCTTGAATCAGTTCAGCAACTACCTTTGTATTTCCAGTTCGTGAATAATAGACAATAAATGTTTTGAGATTTTTCATCATTTCACTTCCTTTTATTTTACTTATTATTTTAGATAAACTAATAAACCTAATAATAATGAGACATATAATTGTTATTAAAAATATGAAATTCGTTTCTTAAACGCCTTTATCGCTATTTTTATCACTTATTTATCCATAAAAATACTGCAGCATCAATTATCTAATGATTGATACCACAGAATTCACTTTTACTGTACTATATTGCTAAAATTGTATTCTTTTATCAATAAAAATCAGGTTTTGATTTATTTTCTGAACCAGGTTCCCACAAGCCAATACTTCCTCGAATGTCATTTCTTTTTCCTGTGATATTGTCCATTATAAATTGAGCAATGGCACGTCTCGTAATTTGAGCACCTAAAAACGGTTCTCCCTTAGGACTTGCAATATAGTCCTTTCGATTCCCATTATAGAGCCAAGTCATACGCATATAAGTATAATCCAAATCACTTGCTTCCAATGCTTCTACACCACGCTCATGGGCGACTGACCCTCCCATCATGCGACTATTCCATATAGCAAACGGTTCTGCAACTTCACCATACACGCTAAGTACACCTGCTTGAATGATTCGTTTCACACCCGTTTTATGCATCGCATCGATCACAATTTCTGTTACTTTTTTATTATCAAAATTCATATAAATGATATCTTGATTTTTCATAACATTGATCAAGTCAGTTAAATTTCCAGCATCTCCAGAAACCTTTGTTACATTTGTATAAGGTAAGTCAGCGGCATAACGCCCAAATAAAGTCAAATGTAAATCAGGTTGCTCTTGCAAAAGTGGGATTAATACCTGTGGAACCTGACCGCCAGCACCAATAATCAGTATGTTTTTGCTCATTTTTCTGTATCCAACATCCGATTCATAAACCATTCTACTTGTTGGGGTGCATCATGGTCAAAGAACGCAGATTCTTTCCTATCTAAAGCCGCTATCTTTTCAACATCTTCTTTTGAAAGCTCAAAATCAAAAATATCAATGTTTTCAGCCATTCGTTCAGGATGAACTGATTTTGCTAAAGCAACAATCCCTCTTTGCATTAACCAACGTAATACAACTTGTCCCACTGTCTTACCATACTGTTTACCGATTTCTGTTAATACAGGATTGTTAAATAGTTCGTGACGCCCTTCTGCAAATGGTGCCCAAGCTTCCACTTGTACGCTATATTTTTCATGCCATTCTTGATCTTCAACTCGCTGATTCCATGGATTCACTTCGATTTGATTGACTTGAGGTTTTACCTCATTCAAACCCACAAACTCGATCATCTTAGCTGATTTGAAATTTGAAATCCCAATAGCACGTAATTTTCCTGCTTTTTGAGCCTCAACCATTGATCGCCATGCACCATAAATATCTCCGTATGGTTGATGAATAAGATAAAGATCCAGATAATCCAACCCCATTACTTTAAGAGAATGTTCAATCGTTTCCGCAGCTTTTTCTTCTGGTGCTTGAAGAATAAACAATTTAGAAGTAACAAAAAGTTCTTCTCGAGTAACTAGTCCTTCATTGATGGCACGCTTGATTCCTTCCCCTGTTTCTTTTTCATTTCCGTAAATCGAAGCTGTATCAATCAGACGGTACCCTGCTTTAATTGCTTGATATACTGCTGCAGCTGTTTCCTCCAATGGAATTTGATAAACACCAAATCCTAATTGAGGCATTTCTATACCATTGTTCAAAGTTATTTTCTGCATATTGTTTTCCTCCTCTAATTTTCTTTACATGTTCTATCCTAAACCTTAGAGTTAAGTCCATAGCAAGAGAAAAGATTTATTTTTTTCGTTCCCATAATTTTTCAACTTTATCAGGTTCCATTTCACCTGCTTTAAATTTTGCAATATGGTCATCATACGTTTCTATCTTATAAATAAGTAAGTCTCTAACTTCCTGCATTTCCGCTAATTTTTGCTCTAATTCTTTTAATTGATCAGACAAGATCTGCTTCTGCGCTTTTTCTACATTCTTCGTTTTACGCAATTGTGCCAGCTGAGCAAACTCAATGAGTGATTCAATCGATAAACCAGCATTTCGTAAGTTTTTTGCTAGATAAATCCAATTCAAATCATTCGTAGTATAATCTCGATAACCGCTTTCGTTACGGTGAACAGATGGTATGACACCAACACGTTCATAATAGCGTAGTGTATCTACACTCAAATCAAACATTTCCGCAGCTTTTTTAATATTCATCAAATAATCACCTCATCTTTTTATATAAGTTATCATAAACCTTGAAGTGCACTCCAAGGCAAGCTATTCACTAAATTTGTAAAATTATCAAAAACTGTTGTCCAATTCCTTACAACTTTTGGTAGTACCTCTTTACAAATTGCATGACGGACAAATTAATTACTTGCTGATGCATTAAATTACTTCGTCCGTATTGACCGACTGATGTTTAGAACATACAGTTTATTTAGCCAAAAATTTTTATTATCTCTGAAATATATTAGCGACAATTTCCACCAAATATTCGTTGTACTTTAATTCAAGTTCATCTAAATACTTTTTATTGTTTTCATCATTTCCTCTCACAATATTATCCACTTAAAAATATCCTATCACCATTTTAGTATGTTTTTGGACAACATATAAAAAACAAAAGACTGTAGACAAAGAATTTCTTTGCCTACAGTCTACTAAAAGGACACAGCCTTCTCTTGCTATTCAAGGTTTAATTACTGTTGTGATTAAACATATTGTAAAACTTTTGTTTCTTGATATGCATGGTCGATCAAACCGCCACCTAGACATTCCATCCCATCATAAAAAACGACAGCTTGTCCTGGAGTGATTGCTCGTACAGGTTCGTCAAATACTACTTCTGCACGGTTTCCTTCTAACAAACGTACAGTTACCGGTACGTCTTGTTGACGGTAACGGAATTTTGCCGTACATTTGAATTCTTTAGGCATATCTTCATTTGTAGTGAAGTGGATTTCACTTGCATCAAGACTTGTAGCATACAAAGCTGGATGATGGAACCCTTGTCCTACATATAGCGTATTCGTTGCTAGATCTTTTCCAACAACAAACCAAGGTTTTTGTGAAGCTCCACCGCCACCAATTCCTAGTCCTTGACGTTGACCAATCGTATAGTACATCAATCCTGCATGTTGACCTTTGACTTCACCGTCTAGTGTCACCATATTTCCTTTTTTGGCAGGTAAATAGTTACTTAAAAATTGTTTGAAATTCTTTTCACCAATAAAACAAATACCAGTAGAGTCTTTCTTCTTCGCAGTCGCTAATCCTGCACGTTCTGCAATAGCACGTACTTCAGTTTTTTCCATTCCACCTAGAGGAAAGAGTGTTTTTGATAATTGTTCTTGTGATAATTGACTAAGAAAATACGTTTGATCCTTATTATTATCTACACCGCGAAGCATATGCACAACACCATTTTCATCACGTGTTACTTGCGCATAATGACCTGTTGCTACATATTCAGCACCTAGATCCATGGCATAATCTAAGAAAGCTTTAAATTTGATTTCTTTGTTACACATTACATCAGGATTCGGTGTTCGGCCAGCTCGATATTCCGCTAAGAAATATTCAAAGACACGATCCCAATATTCTTTTTCAAAATTAACAGAATAATAAGGAATGCCGATTTGTGCTGCTACTTTCGCAACATCTTTATAGTCTTCGGTCGCAGTACATACGCCATTTTCGTCAGTATCATCCCAGTTTTTCATGAAGATCCCGACTACGTCATAGCCTTGTTCCTTTAACAAAAGTGCTGTTACAGATGAGTCAACTCCGCCACTCATCCCAACGACAACGCGTGTTTTGCTGTTGTCTGTCATGATATCACCATCATTTCAATTAGATTTTCTGAAACATCTACGAGTTGAAGGTCGCAACTTTTCAGTATTTTACATTATACGTCATATTTTTGAAAATTTCATCCTTTATTTCTCACGCCTTGAACAGACCCCGTCATCTTAAAAAATGAACAGCTCATGATTTGAACGGACAACTCTTTTTTATGTAAGTATCTACGATTCACCAGCAGCAACTCTTTTTTTCAATAGTATTTTTAATTAAGAACGTTTGTCTTTTTTAATCACTTACCATTGTAAACTTGTAGTTATCGCCAAAGAATCCAAATAACGATATGAAAATAGGTCGCAAATACATAATTGATTCCTAGCAGTATCCATTTAGTTTTTCCGTTATCAAGGCCTGTTGAAAGAATAAGTCCTACTAAGCCAGAGATACTCATGAAAATGAGATATTTGATAATTTCTCCGTCAAACGCCATTAAATAGTAATTGATTCTAATGAAATAGGTAATTGAATATAACATTGGAGGCCCTAATAAAAGCATCTGCACCCGTTGTTGTGTTTGTTTTCTTGGCAACCTTCGTGACATTGTAGGTACCAATAAATAAGTAAGGATCGATACGATTAAAATTATCCCTCCAGACAACGGGACAAGGATGACAGCAACCAAATAAATACTACTAAAATGAACGAACATCCCCCATCCTTTCAAAGAGTCTAAATGCGTACCTGTAGCAAAAATAAAACTGATACCACTGAGTAAACAAGAAAGATAATAGACAACCGCTACGTCTGCGTGCAAACCACGACTAAACCAAATAATCATCAGCCATGCCAGTAAGAAAACACTACCGATTAAGAAACACTTTGAAACCTTTGTACACGTTCTACTGTTTATTGGAAACATTCACCTTATTCCTTTCAGATAAAAAATTTTTCATATTTTAGTCGCTTTCCTTTCAAGTGATCAACAACGTGTAGAGCGGCATCTTAATGAAAGAAGATGAGGATGAGGAGGTGGTAATAAGCTGCAAAAAAATAATTGATCCCCAGAAGTATCCATTTAGCTTTTCCATTATTGAGTGTTGTCGAAAGAGTCAAACCAATTAAACCTGAAATGTTAAGGATGACCGTGTATCCCAGAGCGTCCCACCCCAATCGTTCCCCATAAATGATTAATTCGTAATTGATCCTACTAAAAAAAACAGTTGAAAGAATCATCGGTATCCCTAAACAAATGATTACTACCCATTTCTGCTCGTAAACTTTCAGTATCCAGATGGACAGTAGCAAATAGGCAACTATTGCAAGTAACACAGCAGAGCTTTCCCACAATAATAAGCCGATGATATATAGAGACAATACATAAATACTACTAAAATGGACAACTGCAGTTAGCCTTTTTAAAAATTTTGAATGCGTACCTCTAGCAAAAATAAAACTGATACCACTGAGTAAACAGGAAAGATAATAGACAATCGCTACTTCTGCGTACAAACTACGACTAAACCAAATAATCATCAGCCATGCCAGTAAGAAAACACTACCGATTAAAAAATACTTTGAAAACTTCGTGCATGTTTTACTATTTATTGGAAACATCAACATCACTCCTTTAAAAAATTCATCCATTTAGCTATTTATTATTTTGTATACGCCTCTATCACACACTAGGGAGCCCCTAACATGGATAGTCATAAGCCAACTAACTATGCGTTCATTTTTGGTCATCCATTTCGTTTTGCCCAACTTCATTTCAATTCGATAAATATAAAAACCAATTGCTCCCTAACACACAGAACAAATTAAGGAAGATACTGCTTCTTTTTAACCACTGAGGCTCAATTTTTGTGGAAATTATTAAATTAGCACTGCCACTCATCCAGCACCCTGCCATAGTGAGCGCAAGAAAAAGTGGGTTCTCCTTCATAAACGGGATAAAATAGAAGCTCGTAAAGAGAATCGTGATTGTTGATAAAGTCAAAGAAATCTTAGTATACGTTTTACTTTTTAGTGAAAACATAAAAACAACTCCTTTTTCAGTTTTCTTTTCTTATTTATTTTAAAAATAGTTCAAATGCTACTACGAAAAAATGAACAATATTCGACATTGTTGCAAAGAGGTAATTCATTACTAGTAGTAACCATCTCCACTTTACAGTCTTTATTTTTGTTGAAAAGTAAAGTCCAATTAATCCTGAAACGATTATGATAAACATAAAAACAAAACTCACAGGGCCAGGATAATCAAGATACACCTCTATCACACACCAAAGAGACACTGACATGGATAGCCATAAGCCAACTAAATACGCCTTCATTTTCATTTATCTCCTTTCAATTGATAAACATAGGATTGCGGTCATCTGTGAAAGAGTCGTACAAGCAGTTATCTGAATAAAAAACGACTCTTTTAGCGCCTTTTCGAGAAGCAAACAATTCGATCATTAAATCAAGGATCAGTAAATCTCCTAATCAAAAAATGTTATCTTAAATAAAACTATCCTTGTAATTTAATAACAAAAATTAAAAATAAAACCATATGTACAAAACTTATTCAAGCCTTTCTTTTATTAATTACTCTGCTAAAAATCAACAATACGAGTCATTAAAATCAGTATTGTTATCATACATCCGAAATTAATGCGTTTACCTTCGAATTTAAACTTATTTTATCTCCACTATCATGTCACTCCTTTCGCCTTAATTAAAAAACATATAAAATTTTATTTAAATCCACTTATTTATTTTTTATATGTTATTATTCTATCATAAAACTTAGGAGGGATACCTTTGAAATTCAAATTCTTTTTTATAACTTAATGCATAATAAGGTCATGGATAACGATTACAGACATACAAAGACAACTGTATCGTTAATCAATTACCACTTTGTTTTTTGTCCAAGGTATCGCCGGAAAATATTTGTTAATTCCGATGTGGACGCTAGATTCAAATCACTTGTCGCAGAAATTTGCCAAGAAAACGAGTGGAACATCCTTGCTATAGAAACAGACAAAGACCATTGTCATTTGTTTGTGAATGTTCAACCGACATATTCGCCTTCTGACATAATGAAAGTGATTAAAGGAAAGACATCACGAACGTTAAGACAAGAGTTTGAACACTTAAGCAAAATGCCGAGTGTTTGGACACGTTCTTACTTTGTTTCAACGGCAAGAAATGTATCTAGCGCCACGATTAAACGGTATGTTGAGAACCAAAGAACAAGATATTGATAACGTTAAGGAGGTGTGCAGAAATGAAGAAGGCTCATAAGATTCGTATCTATCCCAACCAAAGGCAACAAATTCAATTTCAAAAGACATTCGGTTGCGTCCGCTTCTATTGGAATTTTCTATTAGATCAACGCATAACGAATTACAAAACGAAAAAAGAAAATGCTGACTATCAAGAAGATAAGACAACGTATGCGGCATTAAAAAAGATGGATGAATATTCTTGGTTGAAAGAAGTTGAAGCTCAACCCCTTAGCCAAGTGACCATGGATTTAAATAAAGCATACAAGAATACTTTCAAATCTAACTTTGGTTTTCCAAAATTCAAGAGTAAAAAGTATTCAAAAAAATCCTATCGAACAGCTATGGGTATGAAAGTAAATAACAACTACTTTTACGTATCTAAAGTTGGTTGGGTAAAAATGGCTGAAAATTTGCGGTTCAACGGGAAACTAATGAGCATAACAGTTAGCCAATCGAAATCGGGTAAATACTTTGCCACCTTTTTAGTGGATACCGAAAACTTCCAAAAAGAACCAGTTGAAGAATCAATCGGGTTGGACTTAGGTATCGCACATTTCTGCATAACGTCCGCAGGAGAAAAGATAGATAACGAGAAATTCTATCGATCCATGGAAAAACGTTTGGTAATTGAACAACGCAAGCTTTCAAGAAGATTAGAAGTAGCCAAAAAGCACAATCGTAAATTAGATGAGTGCAAAAACTACCAAAAACAAAAATTGAAAGTATCACGTATCCATGAAAAGATTTTTAACCAACGAAGCAACTTTTTACACCAGCTGTCTTCACGTATAACTGATGAAAACCAAATCATTTGTATTGAAGACTTGAATGTAAAAGGTATGGTTAAGAATCACAAACTAGCTAAATCAATTGCAGATGTCTCTTGGAGTGAGTTCGTCAGACAACTTGCTTACAAGTGTGAATGGAAAGGAAGAACCTTAGTTAAGGTTGATCAATTTTACCCAAGTTCACAAATTTGTTCTTTGTGTGGTCATAAAGATGGCAAGAAAGAGCTAAATATTCGTGAATGGACTTGCAGCAATTGTGGTACACACCACGACCGAGACATCAATGCGAGTATAAATATTAAAACCGAAGGACTTTCGGGGATAGCTTAGTAAATTTGTGTCCGTTAGGACGTATTACCTAAGAACCCCACGACTTTAGTCGTGTGGAGTGTCAGGGGATCGATTGGTTGAATCAGTACACAAAAGAACGAACGTTGATCGTTTTTTCAAAAGATATTGATAAAGATATCGACAGACTAAATAAAGGGACCGCCAGGATCGATAAAGGGTTCAACGAAAGTGGCCAATATGTTTACTGCATTTTATGATGCGTAAAATGCAGAACTGACGGCATCAATTTGAATACATAATCGTAGGAATCGACAAAAAAGCAGTCTTCAATCTTGCCTAAAATGGCTTGATTTGAAAACTGCTTTTTGACGTCTATTGTAAATTGGCTAATTCTTTTTGCTTTTCTTCGTAGATTTCTTCAATTTCTTTTTCAGATAAAGGTGTCCCGAATGGTCTTTTGACTTTCAAGAGCTCTCTTTCAGGCGCATCTACCCCCACATTGACATCATTGCCAATAGGAACACTATAATGATGGATATGCCCATGAAGGTTTCGGATGGTATCATTTGGACCCAGCAGCATGGGATAATGTGTTAAATAATATTGATGATGATTGAATTTGACAATTGCTCCCACGTCATAGAAATAAAATTTTTTTTGTTCCATCTTTATTTCCAGGATCATGTTTTTCCAAATAGCGAAAAAAGTTTCGGCTATCGTGGTTTCCTTTGATAAAGTGAATCGTTCCATTGAGCTGCTAAACTAATTCAAGTATTTCTAGGCTACCTTTTTCATATTGCGGATGCATCGCTAAATCACCAAGATGGTAAACGTGATCTGTTTCTTTGACTACCGCATTCCAACTGGTGATCAATTGCTGGTTCATTTCCTCCACTGTAGCAAATAACCTAGGTGCAAAATCATTTTTCCCTAATAGCGCCGCATGAAAAAAGTGGATATCACTGGTAAAAAAATTCATCTTGCATCCTCCTTCTTTCATTCTTTCCTATAGCGTAAATAAAAGTCTCAAATTATTCAAGTATATCACTCATCAACTGATTCTTTCGTTTCTAACTTTCTCTTCTTTTGTAGCACTTGATCATATGTCCTATCAGAAGGGATCGCATATAATGCAATGCCACAAAGTAACATACCGACTCTACAGGAACAATTTTTCTACTCCTAAACGATCTGCTAAAGATCCAACAAACAATAAACGAATTGAACAAGGGATCTTAAAAAAAGGTAAAAGGTTCTGCGCATGGTAAAATGAATAAAAAATAGGAGGAAACGATAATGGAGATTACTTTTCAAACTGTACTGACCCCTTCAGCGATCACTATCACATTGGATCATGAAGTCGAGAAAATAAATGTAACCGAAGAAAAGATTCCTTTACCCGAAAATTCATTTTATCTCTTTTTTGCTCAAAAAGAGTGCCAAGCAATTGGCAAGACGATCGAACCTAAAAAGTGGGATAAAGTCATTCTCATCCAACTGTCATGGGAAATCGAAGCCCCACATATGATTGCTTCTCTACTTGAAAAAGCACAAGCAAGTGGACTGACGATTATGACAGATGAAACATTAGATAGAAAAATCCCCACAAATATCCAGAAAAAATTGGCTACTCCGAATGAAGAAATTTTGACTATCCTCTCACTATTCGGCTATTCATTAGGCGAACAGCAAAAAACGGAAAAGAAAAAAACAGCAAAGGCTCGCCATCGCTGGTCAAAAAAGATCAGCGAAATCCCCTTTACTGTAAACTTCAGAAACAGCCAAGCAACAATATATTGGCTTAGCCGAAATGAAATGTTGATCAAATCAGGTGCAACACTACTTACCGAAGCACCACGGAATAAAGATGGCTCTGTCGGTTATTCAGCAAAATATGGCGAAAAATTACGAGACGACTTCAAAGAGTGTATTTCTAATGGGAAAACGACCAAAGATATCATTGTAAAAAGTGTCAATGAAGCCAGCTTGCTCCTTTATTTCGGTGGCACAAATAGTTGGCTCGAAATAGTTGACGAAAACGGCAAATCCATCGATGAGTGGACAAAAGTGGAATAGACACAAATCCAATGATACAAATAAGAAACAAAGCCAAAGAGCCGAAGAACTGTTCTCTTCGATTCTTTGGCTCTTTTTATTCAGACCATACGATGAAATCATACTTTTTCAAATAGCCCGCGGCTGATCATACCATCCATCAAAAAATAAAATTTATCTTGGCTCATTTTTTGTTTGTCATCTTTGAAGATATTGACAGCTTTCAATCCATTCGCAGTCGTGATCGACATTTTTAACGTTTTGATGTCTTTTGAAACAGTGATTTTCAGCTTAAAGCCTTCTTTACTTTGTGGAGTTGCATCTAGCGGACGAATCAATTGATAGTTTCCGCCATTTGTTTCAGTAAAGCCATTGTCTCTAAGTGTGTATCTTTTTGCATCTGGGTGCAGACGATAACTCGTTTTTGCGCCCATTACAGTTGCTATTTGTTCAAATGCCATGCTTTTCACCTCGGTAAACTTATTCTACTTTTATTATAAAAGTTTCTGATTTGTTTTACTAGGATTTTTTAGCCAGCTCCATCATCTATTCACAGTCCACAGTGCTTTATGCTTCTCCACGTAGAATTGAGAATCTCCTTGTCATTTTACTTACTCGTTTCTGCATATTTTGCTTCTACAAAATTTTTTACTTTACCTAGTCCGAGGCTGCTAAGCAAGATGACTGGGAAAAACTGGATTGGGAATAGAAAAAGCAAAAGTGACATGCTTAAATATGGTTGGCCTAAGATCATGGTCAGACCAGCAGCAACTACTACCCCAACGAGCAATCCTGGCGTATAAGGGAATAGACTGACAAAAGCAAAACCTATTGCTGTACTTGAAAAAATTGCCGGAAAGATTTTCCCTCCTCGCCAGCCGAATGCAAAACAAAAGTTCGTCAATATGGCTTTCCCTATACCTAATAGAACTAAATTGAAAAATGAAAATTGAAGGGCTTCTTTGGATAAAGGCAACAATTGATGTTCCCCAGAAAACAAAAAATAGGGAGACACTAAGCCAAATACACCGATGCCGATACCTGCCAGTACCGCTTTGATCATTATTCCATTGATTTTTTCTGCTATTTTGTTCGTCAATTTTTCAATTTTTAAAAATATCCAACCAAATATCCCTCCAACCAGCCAACCTAAAGGAGCGAATAAAAGTGCCTGCCACTCCCACTGGATCGTAGTGGAAAAACGGAGTGCAAAAACACTTTCCTCTGGCGAAAACTGTTCAATAAATAAAAAACCTACAATACCAAATAATGTACTGATTGCATACAAACCAATTTTTCTGGCTTTATTTTTCAATTTGAAAGGATGCTTGTTATCAAACACTTCACTGATTCCAGCGAACGGTGCCCGAAAAATCGTTGCTAGCATTGTTCCTATACTGAGCTTCAATAGTTCGTCTTTATGCTCAAAAGTTATTTTTAAATGATCCCCCATCCAAGTGATCATGCCACCCACAACACCCGCAAGTGCAGCTTCTGGTCCAAGGCTGGCGCCAAACATCAATACAACGAGCGCAGCCAAGATGTTTTTCCCGATTCTTCCTTTATAAGAAACGCGATTATTTTTTTTGAATTCTCCTAAGGTTTCTTCGATCGTTGTCGGATAGCGGCCTAAATGTTTTTGAAGCAACCCTACTAAAACGCCACCTACTACCCCTACGATCATTGGGCAAAAAGGAAGTGAAACCATACCCGGAATATCTTGCCAAACTAAATCAATAAAAAAATTAGCGACTAGTAAAAAAAAAGCTGCGACAGCACCAACTATCAGACCTAATACACAGCTGTATACCACAAATAACGCAGAAAATCTCATGTCTTCGCCCCTTTTCTAACACCTACTGAAATTTTTAGCCACTTGCTAAATCGCTGTCTTACTCCTCAGATAATCCTTCGATTTCTTTACGAATAGCCAGCATTTCATTTTCCAAATGTTCAATGTCATCTGAAATCCCTTGTAATTTTTCTGAGAGTTCAGGATTTTCTAAATTATTTTTATACCGTAAGCTATGTTCTAAACTAGCACAAAAGTCCATGGCAATCGTCCGAAATTGAATTTCAACTTTGATTTTTTTTGTTTCTTCAAGAAAGTAGACTGGAACTTCTAAAACAACATGGACACTGCGATACCCACTCGGTTTAGGGTGCTTTAAGTAATCTTTGATCGTCAGAATCGTAATATCAGGATGATGACTCAATGAGTTGATCAATGTGTAGATATCGTCACTATAGGAACAAATCACTCTTAAACCTGCAAAATCTCGGACATTCGCAATAATTGCCTGTTTTGAATAATTTACCTGTTTACGATTCAATTTGTTCACAACGCTCTTGAATCGTTTGATCCTTTTCTGAATTTGATGGATACTGTTTTTTCGTCCTCTGTGACTATTGCTACTTAATTCACGGTCAATAATGAATAGTTTTGTTTCCACTTCATCTAAAGCTGAGTGGTAATAAACCTCTAGTTCTTGATACAATTCAATCGCTTCGACACCCAGTGCACGATTTGTCGCATTCGATTCTTTATTTAAGATATTGATCAATTCCTCAATTGGAATTTCGGACATTTCATCTCACTCCTTAGAAAAAAGTATTTTTGGATGGCGCTCTCATTATAATTTTAGCACAAAGCTAATTTTAAACTCAAAATAGCGCTCACTGGATGATCACTAATCGCTAAAAAGTGTGTGGATAAAATAAAAAACCGCTGAGTTGGTTAGGCTCAGCGGAAAAGAGAGTTGTGGGACAAAAGTAAGAAACACTTCTGTCCCAGCCTCATCTGTTTATTGTTGGTTAGCTTGGTTACGTATTCATCATAAATCACTTAAGCTAAACTATCATACAAATAATCTAATATTTAGATTAAATAGCTCTTGTTTTCAGTAAATTCAAGTGTTCGTTTATTTTTTCAATAACAAATTAGTCATTTTTTGAATGGCTGATGAGATATTTTCTGTCGCTTTGTCCTGTTTTTCTTCTGACGCGTTGAACAAAGCTACATCTACTCCATCTTTTATCGTAATACTTTGGATCATTTCTTCACAGCCTGCAACATAAGAAATATAGGCTTTTTCAAAATTTTTGTGGATTCCCATTACTTTGGCTGGTGGACGAAGCTGACTGATTTTCTTTAAAATCAATTGGTATTTCTTTGTTCCCTCTTTGAATAATCCACTGATTTCAGTTAACTCTTCAGAGCTTAGATCAGCCGTTTTATTTTGGTCGATTGCCTCTCTGATCACTTGGTATTTGGGATGCATTGTTTCTCCGATTTCTTCCGTTTCTTTCACCATTCGATCGACAGCTTGAACATAATAGCCCATATTTGGTAACATTCATTTTCCTACTTTCCGATTTTTATTTCATTTGACTCTTTACTTTTTATTTTACCTGTTTTTATTTCTAAAAGACAGGTTTTCTTCATTTACTATTTGATGACTTATTCGTTATTTCTTAAAAAAGCCTTCCTTCAAACTGTATTGTTTTCCGGATACAATATCATATTGGATCATCTTATAGGCATCATAAAGTGTTTCTTGCTCTTTATTCAATTGTGCTTCTTGACGCCATTGCCCGCCTTGATAGTATAATTCTCGTTCAAACGCAGGCAGTGTTTGTTCCATTTCCAATAACAACTGATAGAAACCAGTCGTTGGTTGTTTGGTTTGCTCTAGCAAATTAGCAGCAAAATAAAATGGACTAGTAATCGCATCATGCGTACTGTTCTCAGTCAATTTCCCTTGATTGTCAAACATCAAAAACTGCGTTTCATGTAACGTTTGCTTATCATTTTTATTTTGGATATCTTCTGAATAGATACCCGGTAAATGATCGCCCCAAAAAACAACTAGCGTTCTTCTAGAAAGATCTTTTAACTCCTCGGTAAATTTTTTCAACGCTTGACTGCTGTAAGCAATATCTTGAAGATAATTGTCTAAACTATTGGTACCACTATCGTCCATCGTCTTTGCTGAATAGTCTAGCTTCGAATACTTCCCATTATATGGCATATGCGTCTGCATCGTTACTAGATGGACAAACTGCGGAGTTTCTGTATTCTTCAAAAGATCCATGACTTCTTTATAGGCAGATTCATCTGAAATATAAGGATTATTATCGATCGTTTCTGTATATTTCATCGTGTCCTCACTAATAAAGCGATCAAAGCCCATCACCTTGTAGACATCTTCCCTTTTATACATGGATGTATTAAAAGGATGGATAGCAGTCGTCTGATATTTTTGGGCGTTCAATGTCGATACGAGTGAAGGCAATTGGTCGATTTTAGGCACAAGCATCGTATAAGGAGTGGTCAACTGTGCATTAAATAGTGCCATTGAAAAACCAGTCAGAGCTTCAAATTCGATGTTCGCTGTGCCACCTCCGTAATTTTGGGAGAGCATATTCCCACTGTAGGTTTGATTTGCGACATCATAATAATCTGCCAGTGGATCTCCTGAGATTTCCACACCATTCAACCGGCTAGGATCAGAGAAACTCTCACTCATGACATAGATGATGTTCGGTTGCTCTTCTGTTGCTTCTTGATTTTTTTTATCAGCCAGTTCCTGATATTTTTCGGTGATCTCTTTGATTTTTGCTTCTGAATATCCACTAGGTTCATCCATTGGGTCAATTTTTAAATTATACAAAAAACCGCCAATAAACCCAGTATTGTAATAATTCATCTTTTGGCTGTAAGGAATCCATAATGCTGTTTTATTATAGGCCTTACGCAAAAGATTATTAGGATTATTGAAATGACTGATATATACCAACGATCCGATCGTTACACAGAATGTAATCATGCGTAGTATCTGGAATCGCCGTCCTTTTTTGAAACTTCGGTAAATCCCCCACAAACCACCAAGCAAGACTAGCACGATCAACCCTAGCAACAAGTAAAAGGAGCCTGTCCCAGTCATTTCCTTCAATAAGCTGAACTCCGTGATCATTTTCAAATCGTCTGGGTAGATAGGCTCTTGTCGATAACTCATTTTTAAGTAATTTGCATACCCTAATATCCCGATACTTACAATGTAAAAGAACATACCGAAAAGAAATGATCCCATAGCCGATACTAAAAGTAAAAAAATCATCAACAATACAAGGCATGCCAATAAGAATTTTTGTGTGTGCCACGAAAAAGCAAAGTTCAGCGCAAGGTCAACAGAAAGATCATTTTGACACCATTGTAAATAGAGATTGCTTAATACAACAATCAATAAAGTAAAAATACTGATTGCTGTGTATTTTAAAATACGCTTTTGTGTTAAAGTCAATTTATTTAAGAGATTGCTTAATTTTCTTTTCAAGTAGATACTCCTTCAACTTTCAGTGAATTGATTATTATTACTGTCTACTTTATTTTAGTAGTTAACCTTTTACAAGTAAAGAAACGAGAAGAATTAATGAAGATTTTTGAATCATCTATGAAGACCAATGCTACAACAAGTCCTAACTCAGACTATAAGAAATCAGGCTATTCAAAAAATTAGAAGAGTTTGCTCTAAAGTTTAAAAAACTGAGACACCAACTTTTTGGTGTCCCAGTTTTTCGGCTCTATACGCTTACTTTTATTCGCTTTTAATTTCTGATTTACTTAGATCTGTAATTTATTTCTTCCAAAAATCATCGAAAACTGAGATTGGCAAATGGCGTTTATGTTGCGTTTTATTCCACCATGCTTCAATCTTTTCTTGCGCATCAACTGGAATTTCTCTGCCTTCTAAATAATCATCGATTTCATCATATGTCACACCGAGTGCTACTTCATCTGCAATCAATGGTTTGCCATCTTCTAAATCTGCAGTTGGTATCTTCGTGTATAATTTTTCTGGCGCATTTAATTCTTTTAATAATTGTTTTCCTTGGCGTTTATTCAAGCGGAACAATGGCAAGATATCTGCTCCACCATCGCCGAATTTCGTAAAGAAACCTGTGATATTCTCTGCAGCATGATCTGTTCCTAAAACTGCTCCAGCTCGTTCTCCTGCAATCGCATATTGCGTGATCATTCGTTGACGTGCTTTGATATTTCCTTTATTGAAGTCGCTGATTTCTACGCCAGCTTCACCTAAAACTGTGACTTCTGCATCTACGGCCGGTTTGATATTCACGCGTAAACTAACGTCTGGTTTGATAAAATCTAAGGCTGCTTTTGCGTCTTCTTCATCCACTTGTTCCCCATATGGCAAACGGACAGCGATGAATTGATAGTCCTCATCTTTTGTTTCTTCGCGCATTTCTTCCATTGTTAATTGCGCTAACCGCCCTGCTAATGTTGAATCTTGTCCGCCGCTGATCCCTAAGACGAATGTCTTTAAAAATGGGTGTTTTTTCAAATATGCTTTCAAAAAATCAATACTTACTCGAATTTCAGCTTTTGGATCAATCGTTGGTTTGACACCTAATTCTTGGATGATTTCTTTTTGTAAGTTCATTGTTTTTCCTCCTTACGCTTCATTGTGCATGTCTGCAACACTTTTTTTCATACGTTCCATCGTCGCCATTTTATGATTCCAACAATCCGTAGATAGATCAACTGGATATTTTTGTGGATTAAGGTCACGTTTGTATTCTTCCCAAAGTGAATCAAGGTTCGTTCGAGTGTATTCCTTGATCTCATCTAAAACAGGCAAATCATAGACAAGTTTTCCATCGATATAGATATCTTGTAAGATTGGACGTGCAGTAAAGTCTCGCACAGTTTTATTGATAAATGTATGGATTGGATGGAACATGAAGATTTCTTCTTCTTCTCGTGGATCTTCGTCCCAAAGAGTGACATAATCCCCTTCTGATTTTCCATCGAAATTACGCGTGATACGCCAAACTTGCTTTTTACCAGGAGTTGTTACTTTTTCAGCATTGCTGGATAGTTTGATCGTATCGATCATTTTACCATCCTTACTTTCAATCGAAACTAACTTGAAAACAGCTCCTAAAGCCGGTTGATCATACGCAGTGATCAATTTTGTTCCGACACCCCAGACATCTATTTTGGCTTTTTGCATCTTTAAGTTCAAAATCGTTGCTTCATCTAAATCATTTGACGCATAGATTTTTGCTTCAGTAAATCCAGCAGCATCTAGCTGTTCCCGTACTCGTTTAGAAATATAAGCCATATCTCCACTATCGATACGTACACCTTGGAAATTGATTTGATCACCTAATTCTTTGGCTACTCTGATCGCACTAGGAACCCCTGATTTAAGCGTATCGTACGTATCCACCAAGAAAACACAATCTTTATGCGTCTTGGCATATGCCATAAAAGCTTCATAATCATTTCCGTAAGATTGAACAAGTGAATGTGCATGCGTACCGCTTGCAGGAATCCCGAATATTTTCCCTGCACGTACATTACTTGTGGCATCTGCTCCACCGATGTATGCTGCACGAGTTCCCCAAACTGCTGCATCAAGTTCTTGTGCTCTTCTTGTTCCAAATTCCAATAAAGGATCATCGCCGATAACTGATTTGATTCTAGCAGCTTTGGTGGCAATCAGTGTTTGGAAATTCACGATGTTCAACAAAGCTGTTTCAACTAACTGGCAATGCGCTAGTGGACCTTCCACTTGGATCAAAGGTTCATTCGCAAAAACCAGTTCTCCTTCACGGGCAGAACGAACTGTTGCTTTGAACTTAAATTCTTTTAGATAAGTTAAAAAACCTTCTGGATAAACATTCATATTACGTAAATACTCAATATCCGTCTCTGTGAATGTCAAATTTTCTAAATATTCGACTAAATGTTCTAACCCTGCAAACACGGCGTACCCATGGTTAAAAGGCATTTCACGGAAATAGCATTCAAAAACAGCGTGCAGATCAGCTCGACCTAATTCCCAGTACGTTTGCATCATATTGATTTGATATAAATCTGTATGCAAAGTCAAACTGTCATCTGGGTATATTTTATTCATTTTTTTATTACTCCTCTTGGCAAGTTTTCATTTCTTTCCCATTATAACAAAAAAAAACCTTAGGAGAAGAAATCTTGATTATTTTCTGAAAAACGTACAAAAAAGACCACTAAAATCAGATATCCAAGTGATCTTAGTGGTCTTTTATTTATACAGCCGAGGCGATAGTTCGCTGCTCAACGATTACGATGTCTTTATTTGGTCGCTTAAACTGGATTCCTCTTTGCTCCAAGTCTTGTTTTACGCCAATATGTACCTTGACGTCTTCACGATCAGATTTTAAAATCCGTCGAACCGCAAAGTCTATTTCCTGCTTTGTGATTTTTTTCTTTGTATTGATCATCACTAATTCTTGTTTATCATACGTATCTACAAATAGAATTTGGGTACGATCTAACGAATACAGCTTATAATATTTGATTGCTGAACCGCCAAAGAAAAAATCGACTATCTTAGGGTAAAACGTCTTGATATTCAAATTATTTGTTACAGGTGTCTCGATTAATTTCATCTCATTCCTCTTTTCTTTTTTATATGGATAAGCGCCCTAAGGAATCGCTTTCAATTAAATCAAAGAATAACAGAAAAAAACTTTTTCTGTTATATTTAGTATAACATAAATCCAGCGATAAAAAAATAGTCATCCTTTCCCTTGACCTTCTCGTTACGTCAAGGAATATGCTAAAGATGTCAGGAGGTAGAAAATGGAATACACTATCAAAAAAATGGCTCAACTCTCTGGTGTTAGTCCGCGAACACTGCGTTTTTACGATGAAATCGGTCTTTTGAAACCAGCGAGGATCACATCTTCCGGTTATCGTATCTATGGACCAAAAGAAGTGGACCGTCTGCAACATATTTTGTTTTATCGTTCGCTTGCATTCAAATTGGAACAGATTCGCGAGATTTTAGACGACCCAAAATTTGACCATCAACAGGCATTACTGGAACATCAGAAAATGTTACAGGAAAAAAGAGACCAGATCGATACTCTCTTGACAACTATCCAGCAAACACTGACGAACTACGAAGGAGGAACACATATGACTGATCAAGAAAAATTTGAAGGATTCAAACAGCAAAAATTAGCAGAAAACGAACTGCACTATGGTCAAGAAATACGAGAAAAATACGGCAACAAGGCAGTGCATGCGACAACTAAAAAGTGGCAAGAGATGGATGAGGAAACTTATCGTGACATGGAAACAATCGAAGAACAGCTTCTAGCTGATTTGACTCACTATCTTCAAGATCCTACAAATCAACAATTGGAAGAGTCTATTTTTGCTTCGCATAAGAAGTGGCTCACTTTTAGTTGGCCTACTTACAGTTTAGCAGCACATAAAGGATTAGCGGCAATGTATCTGTCCGATGAACGATTTACTTCTTACTATGATAGCCGTAGTGGTGTGGGAGCAACAAAAGCATTAAGCGAGATCATAAAAAAACAAACAGAATAATCATACTAGTATCAAATAGAAATAAGAAATAGCGATCGTGACAAAAGCTGTCTGCTACAAAACAAGCACAGATTTCCTAAAAATATTTATCTTTTTGTGAAATTTTGATTTGTTTTTGTAATAGTGACTTCTGAATTACCGATCATTCGAAAAAAGGAATGCGGGACAAAAGTAAGAAACACTTTTGTCCCATCCTCTTTTCTCTCCAATTTCTCAAACCTAAACGACTTTGGTCTCGACCTCTTTTTATTGATTATTCTTTTTATTCATCTCTCGATAAATCGATAAGGAATTTTGATTTGTCCCAACCGTTCCTCGATCAGAAGTTGAAATGCCATTTCTCCACAAGCAATCAGCCCGTGATCGATCGTTGAAAAATCCATGATCTCACTGATCAGTAAATTATCCCGACCAACTATCCGCCGATTACTTTCCAAAAAAGATTGCTGTAAAATCCCAGCTGCGACTGTATCTGAATTTGCTAGCACCCCATCAATTGCTTGTTCTTCAAAGAAAGTGCCTGCTTTGACACCTTGCTCATGATCGATGCAATCCCAATAAACATGTTGCTTTTCAAAGTCCGGAAACACTTTTTTGCAAAGTTCTAATGTGATTTTTGAATTGTAACTGAGTCGACTGCTTCTGCCTAATGTCACACCGAGACGTCTGACTCCTTGATCACGTAGAAAGAAAAGTGCTTCTTCAATCGATTGTTCACGGTCAATAAAGACACAGTTTGCCTTTTTTTCTTTGATTTCTTCACAAAATACAATCGGTCCATATTTTTGATAAGGAAGCAAAGCCTCTAAATGATTCGCTCGAGAAGTAATGATCAGCCCATCAAAGGCTTTACCTGCAAATTCTTCCAGATACATCATTTCACGATCCGCTTGGTAATTTGTAGGTAATAAAGTCACCTTATAGTCCTCATTAAAAGCCGACTCAATGATTCCGCCGATCAGCTGATCAAAATATGGATGATTTGCATAGGGCAAAATAACGCCAATATTTCTTGTTTTCCCATAGCTTAACTGTCTTGCACTTGCATTGGGAACATAGTCGAGCTTCTTCATCATTGCCAGAATCTCTGCGCGTTTTACTTCATCCACATACGGATGTTGATTGATCACTCGAGACACTGTTGAAACAGAGTAACCAGTGAGTCTTGCGATATCTCGAATGTTTGCCATACTCGGTTTTCGCCACCTATACGAAAAGATTTTCTTGTAAATAGTCTACCACAGCATGCCCACATTCGAAAAATTGATAGAATGTTTCATCATATTCAAAGCTGATCCGTTGACCACCTAAATATGTGTCTTTTGTTAAACTAGTAATTTCACTTAAAGGAATTTTTTGAACTATCGTTTTATTTAATCCTTGAAAACTAGAGAGTAACAGCATTGACCCCTTAAATTCTACAAAAGCATAAAAGTAATCATTGGTTATTTCATTGGTCGTTTTGATATAGGTATTCATTATAAATCCCTCCTTTGATGCTTTGAGTATAGCTTATGAAACGCGTCTCATAGCAAGGAGTTTGTTTCTGCTTATTCTTCTGGCTCCCCAAGAGTAGGATCCAAACGATTGGCCGCTAGAATGAATGGTGCCCAGATCAAGGCAGCCACTAACAAGTTTATGATTGTCAAGACGATGGCCCGCCAGTCACCTGCCGTTGCAAGAAAACCACTGATGATCGTAGGCATGACCCAAATCACATTCACTACTACCGGACGCACCAATCCTGCCATCGTGGCAAAGTATGCAATGGTCGCAGTTGCTAATGGCGCTAAAATAAATGGAATCATCAACAACGGATTCAAGACGACCGGCAGACCGAACATCACAGGTTCATTGATATTGAACAACCCAGGAGCAATCCCTAGTTTACCCACTGTTTTATAATCAGCGCGCTTAGATAGTACCAAGATCATGATGATCAACACTAACGTCACTCCTGCTCCACCAGGCCATACAAAAGCCTCAAATGAACCAGCTACCCATTTGAAGGGGATCGGTTCATTATTTTGAAAAGCATTCGTATTCTCTACCATCGCTGTTCCATATAAAGTCTGTAAAACAGGCGACATGATATTCGTTCCATGAAGACCAAAAAACCAGAGAACATGGACAAGCAGAACAATAATAAAGACAGCCCCGTAGCCCTGTGAAAGATGCATCAAAGGTCTTTGGATCGCTTCTGAGATCCAATCAATCAAAGGGACGCCAGCAGTTTGTTTGAACAGATAATTGATAGTACCGACGACATACAATGAGACTACTGCGGGTATGATCGCAGCAAAAGCTTTTGAGACAGCCGGAGGAACAGAATCAGGCATACGAATAATAATGTTTTTACGAATTAGAAGTGCGAAAATGATAACCGATATAAATCCAAAAATCATGGCTGTAAAAAGCCCAGAGCCACCCATATATTTTCCAAAATTAAAATAGCCCCACGCCCCCATTGAAAGTGTTTGCCCGCCTTCCGCATCAGCAAGGACTCCACCAGCAGAAGTAATCATCGTTGCTGCTTCTTCTGATAATTTTTCCGGCAATGTCAACACCGCCGTAGCAGCATCAGGTAAACCAATAATAAAAGCAACTAAAGAAACGATACTACCGGAAACTGGATCTACCCCATAAGCTTTGGCTAAGTTAGCCCCTAAAGATAGTGCAAAAACAACCGCCATGATCGCCAATGTTCCATTCCAGATCAGACCATTCACACCGATAACTGGTGTAAAAAATGTAGTTATTGCATTTCCTTCTCCTAGATACGTATTGGGAAAATCGCGCATAAATGCATTTAGCAACACTGCAATTGCACCAGCCATGGTAGCTGGCATTGTTCCAATAAAAGCATCACGTAAAGCAACTAAATGTTTTTCTGAACCTATTTTTGTTGCGACTGGTAAAATATACCTCTCCATCCACTTCATCAATCCGTCCATTCTTATCCTCCTAAAATCTATTTTTCGTCACTTTGTATGCGTATACATTATAACGATATTATAAATATAGCATATATTTCTAAGCGTGCCTACTTAATGTAAAAAGAATTTTTTATGCCTAGGAAAAATAGTACACTCTGTAGTAATTTTTTCATTTATATGTGATAAATGGAGGTTGTCATGAAACTATTTCGTTTTAACGCACTCTCCATTTCTTTATTCATATATTTTTCTTCTTTATTTCCACCTACATTGATTTTATCCTTTCCTCCTAGAGTTCATCTTATTTTCTCATGGCAACAGGGTTTCCCTTTGTTTAACTAAAAAATACGCTTCCTCATTAACTAGTACTTAGGTCTGATTGTTGTGAAATAACTTTAGTGATAGAGTAAAGAAAAGGGGGAATAGATGATGAAAAAAGCTTCGATTGTTTTCTCGCTATTATTTTTTAATGTAGTCTTCATTTTAGGTGTAGCAGCAAGTGTTTATATCTTTATTGCGAGTTTATGGATAGTTACGGGTTCATTTTTGCTCTCTCCACTTCTACTATTAGGAGCAACCTTGTTGACGATTCAGGATTTTTCAGTTTTTCAAAGCATAGCAAGCATCCTATTGTTTGCTTTGGGCGGGCTACTAGTCCCAGTATGTATCAAAGCAACAAAATACGTAGGAAATATTTCAGCGAAGTACATTGCTTATAACAAGAGATTGATTTATGGATAAGTCGTATTACAGGCTCCAAACTTCCGCTAACTGACCACTATCCTCAGATTTTGTTAACTCTTAAGTCTCCCTGAGGTCGAGACAAAGGTCGTTTAGGTTTGAGAAATTGGAGGCAAAACATACTAAGATTAGAGGGTAATTTCATCCGTCGATGAATTTACCCTCTAATCTTAGTATGTTTTTTTCCTCAAAGCTCCTCATTGAAGCACCTTCCTTAACCGTATAAAACTATTGATTGCTAAAACCGCAATTATTACCCTTCTTACCATTACAGGTCTTCACTATCAAGGAATAACTTTTTTATCCAAACAGCTTTTAAAGGAACACTGGATGTACCAGGACAAGTAACCTTGAAAGCATGAATTCAAATAACACCCTTTTCGATAATACTGACGGACTAGTTCCCCAAAGTCTTTTCATTTCCCCTATGATAAACTAAAAATAGTTAGTAGTTTATTCACTTATGGTTCCTTGAATATCAGTGTTTTAATCTTTTTCTATTTTAAGTTGTTCCACTATCCAACAAAAAAGATCAATAGGAGGAAAGTAAATGAAGAAAGCAAATTGCTTATGCGGTGCTATTTCGATGGAAGTTCAAGACATCCATTCCGAGGTGGGCGCCTGTCATTGTTCGATGTGTCGTCGTTGGGGAGCGGGACCGCTGCTTACGGTTGAAGCAGGAACAGGTGCAACAATTTCCATCCAACCTGAAAACTTAGTTACTCGCTATCAGTCATCTGAATGGGCGGAACGTGGCTTTTGCTCAATTTGTGGGTCACATCTTTTTTATCATCTTCTTCCAGGGGATTCCTACAGTATCCCAATCGATTTATTTGCAGATCAGGAAGGAGCAACACTGACAGTCGAAGTCTATTACGATCAGAAACCGTCTTACTACAATTTTGTAAATGACACGAAAAAGCTAACCGAAGCCGACGTCATGAAAATAGTACAAGAAACGTATTTTAACAAAGAATAGGCACTACATTGAGGTTTTGTTCAACGACAACAATCTTCAATAGAAGAAAATATTACGGAGGGGAAATTCAACGGCCGTTGAATTTCCCCTCCGCTCGTTCTTTAGGCTTACATATAATGAAGTACCTCATTGAAAAATAGGCCAAGCAAAACATGTATCCGATTGGAATCAGCTTTTCCATTCCATCCATAATATATGATGATCAATGCTATCCCGCCTGACACTGACGAAATTTTATGAAGAAATCAGTCCAAACATATTACTGATTTTCTACGATTATTTTTCTTTTCACATCATTTCAGGTAACCCATAAACCGATTTGCAATTTTTGGATCTTAGGAGGAAAATACAAACAGAGGTGATGACCATGGACAAGATAAATTGGGCGACTAGTTCGGTCCAAGCGGCTTATCAAGCACTAGCAAGTTCAGAAAAGGGACTTTCGACAGACGAAGTGCAGCAACGCTTAACCAAATACGGTCAAAATGTAATCAACACAACAAAAAAAGAATCGATTATCAAAACATTTTTATTAAATTTCACAAGTCTGATGGCACTCTTATTATGGGTATCGGGTTTTATTGCTTTATTTGCCGGTATGCTCGAATTAGGGATCGCCATCTGGTTGGTCAATGTGATCAACGGGCTCTTCAGTTTTTGGCAGCAATATCGCGCTAGTCAAGCAACTTCTGCCCTACAAAAAATGTTGCCAAACTATGCTCGCGTCTTACGCAACGGTAAAATAGAAAACACTCTGGTGGAAAATATCGTACCCGGAGATGTCGTACAGATCAAAAGTGGTGATAATATTCCTGCGGATGGCCGTCTATTGCAAGCTGACAGCATGCAAGTCAACCAATCTTCTTTAACTGGTGAATCCACCATCGTTAACAAGGATAGCGCCACATTGACTGCTGATGAAGTCAAAACAGCTGGGCGCTTTGCCGAAGCGAATCTGGTCTATGAAGGAACTTCTGTAGTCAGTGGTAGTGGGTTGATGTTAGTTACCCAAACAGGGATGAAAACTGAATTTGGGCAAATTGCTTCTTTGACCGGTTCCGTTGCTGCAACTCCCAGCCCATTAGAAAAAGAACTAAACGTCTTGACGAAGCAACTTTCCCTGATCGCCATTGTGATCGGTGTGATTTTCTTTCTAGCAGCAGTCTTTTTCGTAAAAAATCCTGTTGTAGAATCATTTATTTTTGCCTTGGGAATGATGGTAGCCTTTATTCCAGAAGGGTTGTTGCCAACAGTCACTTTATCTTTAGCGCTGGCAGTTCAGACGATGGCTAAGAAAAATGCTCTCGTTAAACATCTAAATAGCGTTGAAACACTAGGAGAAACTTCGGTTATCTGTTCTGATAAAACTGGGACCTTGACTAAAAACCAGATGACCGTCGAAAAAGTGTGGTTGCCTTATGCACAGTATGAAGTGTCTGGCACTGGTTATGCACCAAATGGTATCGTAACTAAAGACAGCATGCGGATCGAATTAGCTAAAGAAAAAGATCTATTGCAGCTGATCCGTATCGGTACATTAGATAACGACTCTGCTATTCAACAAATAGATCAGGAATATCAATTAGTGGGTAGTCCTGATGAAGGTAGCTTACTCATTTTAGCAGATAAAGCGGATTATGCTCTGGCAGAAGAGAAAGAACGTTATCAAAGGCTTAGTGAACTACCCTTTGATTCAAAACGCAAACGAATGTCGACGATCCATCAGCAACAAAATGATCGCTTTATTTTTACCAAAGGCGGGATCACCGAAGTCCTCGAATGTTGTACTTACTTTTTACTGAATGGAGAAATCAAACCTCTCGATGATGTACGTAAAAAACAGATTCTTGATCAAAATGACATTTTCGCCAAAGAAGGTCTACGAACATTGGCTTTCGCCTACCGCCGATTAAATCCGGATGAAACAGAATACAGCATTGAAAAAACAGAAAATCAGTTGGTCTTCGTCGGTATCACTGCCAGCCAAGATCCACCACGGGAAAACGTCATCGAAGCAATAAAAAAATGTCACGCTGCTAGCATTCGGATCATCATGGTCACAGGTGATTATGGCTTGACCGCTGAAAGTATCGCCCGCAAAATCGGGATCGTTGAAGGTGACGATGTTCGTGTCGTAACAGGCGATCAACTGTCAGCGATGTCTGATGACGAACTAAAGGAAAATCTTACCCATCAAATCATTTTTGCCCGAGTTGCACCAGAACAAAAATATCGGATCGTTTCGCTTTTACAATCCTTAGGTGAAATTGTTGCATCCACTGGAGATGGGGTCAATGATGCCCCAGCTTTGAAAAAAGCTGATATCGGGGTGGCGATGGGAGTCACCGGTACTGATGTCGCAAAAGAAGCCGCCGATATGATCTTAACAGATGATAATTTCACTTCGATCGTCAATGCTATTGAAGAAGGTCGTACGGTCTATAATAATATACGTAAATTCTTGTTATATATTTTAAATAGCAATATGCCAGAAGCTTTTCCATCAATTTTATTTCTGCTTTCTCGGGGAATGATCCCATTGCCTTTAACGGTGATGCAGATCCTTTCTATCGATCTAGGGACCGATATGTTGCCGGCACTAAGCCTAGCCACTGAAAAAACCGAACCTGGGACGATGAATAAACCGCCTCGCAAACGAACAGATCATCTTTTGACCAAAAAATTGATCTGGAAGGCATTTGGTTGGTATGGTCTGATGGCATCTGTAATATCGATTGGTGCTTATTTCGTAATCAATTATTCTGACGGTTGGCCAACTGTTCCATTGGCAAGCACAGGAAAAACTTATGTAATGGCCACTACAATGACTTTAGCAGCAATTGTTTTTAGTCAGATTGGTGCTGTTTTCAACTGTCGAACAGAAAAAGAATCCTTATTCAAGATCGGTTTTTTCAGCAACAAACGAGTTTTGTTAGGTATTCTTTTTGAAATCTGCCTGTTAGCCGCTCTGATTAACATTCCTTTCTTGCAAGATGCCTTCAGCACCACAAATATTCCATTGATTGCTTGGTTTGGCTTGGCATTGATCCCGATTCCGATCATTCTATTGGAAGAGTTGCGTAAAGCCATATTACGACATCGGACTTCGGTGAAATAAAACTGGAAATCATTGAGCATCCAGCTGATATAATTGGTGAGGTTGGGACAGAAGTGTTTAACTCCGAGAAATAAGCCGAAATTCCAAAAGTCAGTTTTTTCGGAAATTTCAAAAAAAGAGGTTGGGACAAAAGTGTTTCTTACTTTTGTCCCAACCTCTTTTTCATATTACTACACTAACCTAAAAAGGAATCGAAGCGAGGTTTCTACCTCATAAGTTGAACTAATGCTATCATTCGATACAAAATTCTTAATGTAGATATTTGTTCGTGTAGTTCTAAAGTTTTATTTACTCTTTGTTGTGATGGCACATTTATTATTACCTACTCACCAATAATAAACTAGATTATACTCTTTACTTTACTCTTCTATAAATTAAAAAAAAGAGAGAACCCAGATATATCAAGGTTCTCTCTTAAATACTACATCATGCCGCCCATCATTGATGGATCCATTGCTGGCGCTGCTGGAGCCGCTGGTTCTGGCTTGTCAGCTACGACAGCTTCTGTTGTTAATAACAATGCAGAAACAGATGCTGCATTTTGTAATGCTGAACGTGTAACTTTTGTTGGGTCAACGATACCAGCTTCTACCATGTTTACCCATTCGCCTGTTGCGGCATTGAATCCTGTTCCTAATTCAACATTTTTCAATTTATCAACAATTACTGAACCTTCGTAACCAGCATTTTCTGCAATTTGACGAATTGGTTCTTCTAATGCACGAACAACGATCTTGATACCTGTAGCAACGTCACCTTCTGCATCTACTGCAGAAACTTTACCGATGACATTCACTAATGCTGTACCCCCGCCAGAAACCATACCTTCTTCAACAGCGGCACGTGTTGCGTTCAATGCATCTTCAATGCGTAATTTCAATTCTTTCAACTCTGTTTCAGTTGCAGCACCGACTTTAACGACAGCCACACCACCTGCAAGTTTTGCTAAGCGTTCTTGTAATTTTTCGCGATCAAAGTCTGAAGTTGTTTCAGCGATTTGATTTTTGATCAATTGAACGCGAGCTTCGATAGCTGTTTTTTCGCCAGATCCTTCAACGATTGTTGTGTTGTCTTTATCCACAACAACTTTTGATGCGTTTCCTAGGTTTTCGATCGTTGCGTCTTTCAATTCTAAGCCTAGGTCATCAGTGATCACTGTACCACCAGTCAAAATAGCGATATCTTCAAGCATTGCTTTGCGACGGTCACCAAATCCAGGAGCTTTGACAGCGACAACGTTGAATGTTCCGCGAATCTTATTCAAGACTAATGTTGGTAGAGCTTCGCCATCCACATCATCTGCAATGATCAATAATGGACGAGATTGTTGTAAGATTTGTTCTAACAATGGCAAGATGTCTTGAATGTTAGAGATTTTTTTATCAGTGATCAAAATGTATGGATTTTCTAGAACAGCTTCCATTTTATCATTGTCAGTTACCATGTATTGTGATAAGTAACCGCGATCGAATTGCATTCCTTCAACTACGTCTAATTCTGTTTCGATCCCTTTTGATTCTTCGATAGTGATTACACCATCGTTTCCAACTTTTTCCATAGCGTCAGCAATCAAATGTCCTACTTTATCAGAGCCAGATGAAACAGCCGCTACTTGTGCAATAGCTTCTTTTGAATCAACAACAGTTGAAATATTGTGTAATTCTTCTACAGCAGCTTTTGTTGCTAATTCGATCCCACGGCGGATACCTAAAGGATTAGCTCCTGCTGTAACGTTTTTTAATCCTTCACGTACGATTGCTTGAGTCAAGACTGTAGCAGTTGTTGTACCGTCACCAGCAATATCGTTTGTTTTTGAAGCAACTTCAGAAACTAATTTTGCTCCCATGTTTTCAAAATGATCTTCTAATTCGATTTCTTTCGCAATCGTTACCCCATCATTTGTGATCAATGGTGAGCCATATGATTTTTCCAATACGACATTACGACCTTTTGGCCCTAATGTTACTTTCACTGTATCTGCTAATTTATCTACGCCACGTAACATTGCTGCACGAGCATCTTCTGAAAATTTCAATTCTTTTGCCATATCTATTCACCTCATCAAAATTTTTCATTCATTTTAATTGATTGCTTTGTTTTTACTCAACGATCGCCATGATATCTTTTCCAGCGACGATCAAATATTCTTTTCCTTCAAATTTCACTTCTGTACCGGCATATTTTTCAAACATTACTTGGTCGCCTACTTTTACAGCAGCAGGAACTTGTTCCCCGTTTTCTAACAAACGGCCTTCACCAACTGCGATAACTGTTCCAGTTTGTGGTTTTTCTTTAGCTGATGAAGCTAAAACGATTCCTCCAACAGTTTTTTCTTCCTCTTTTGCGACTTCAATAACGACGCGATCACCTAATGGTTTTAACACGATAAATCCCTCCGATAACTCTTTTTTGAATTCATTAGCACTCTAACAAGTCGAGTGCTAACCTACATTTTTAATAATACTCATTCTTCCATTTTTTTGCAAGCTTTTTAAATGAAGTTCTATAATTTTTACGTTATCCCTTACGTTTCAAAACAAAAGAAGGTAAATGAAGTATGTTATAATTAAAGAAAGCGTGGGAGCAGAAGCAACTCCTTCTTAAATAAACCGAAATCCACAAAAATTTGAAAAACAATTTTCATTGATTTCTTCTTATTTCTCGGAGTTAAACACTTCTGTCCAAGCCTCGTTATTCTGTCTAATTTTAAGGAGGACCTTATGTCATTAAAAAAATATAGTTTTCTGAGTATCTTTTGCTATGGATTGATTTTCCTTTCACCTTTGATCCTTTCCTCTGTTGGAATCGTCCATACAACCACAGATTTGATTACTGCGACAGCAATTGCTTATATTTTAGGTGCGATCGTTTTAGCCTTCCTTTATTTTAGACAAAGGGAACCTTTATCCATCGAAGCAGCAGTTCCTAGATCTTCTGTACCTAAAATCATTCTTTATGGACTTGTTGGTATTTTTATCGCCTTGATTCTGCAAAGTTTAGCTGTAACATTGGAAACATTTTTATTTGGAGAAAGTGCGCCTTCTGAAAATACACAAAATATCATCCAAATGATACTTGAAGCGCCAGCCTTCATTGTCGCAACTACGATTGCTGGACCGATCATGGAAGAATTCGTCTTTCGTCGCAGCATTTTGGGTATTGTTGGAAGATATAGTAATTTTTGGGTAGGTGCCATTGTTAGTTCCTTGCTTTTTGCGTTCGCACATAATGACGGACATTTATTGATCTACTTTTTCTTAGGTTTTTTCTTCAGCTTACAATATAAGGTAACTGGTCGAATTTGGACATCAATGATTACTCATGTCGGAATGAACACGCTTGTCGTGATTGTCCAACTCGCTATCCAAAAAGGATTGCTTTCCTATTAAAAATTACCATTGATTTGATAAAAATAAAAAAGCTTTCAATAAAAAATAGAACGATACCAGCATAAACAGCTCGTTCATTTTTATAGGAAAAGCTTTTTTATTTTTTTACTGTCTTTTTTTAGATAACACTTCATTGCCAGAAACAGGATTATTTTCTTGTTTTATCTGTTGCTTTTCTCCTTATTTCTGTCACTTCTACTTTTCTTTCTCGATACACAACTGAAAGTTAGCACATGCAGAATCCCTTCGCCAATTTTTCTAAATAGTTCTACGATGATATCTTCAATGAACGTTACCTTAGTCCTGACGAGATCTTATTGCCGACTCAGTCCTCTCATGCAAAATTTTCTTATTAGACATAAATTCATACCCACGTTTCTTCAGATCCGTAATACTCATATAGGTTTCTGCTTCAACTCCACCGATTTCTTTATCATGTAATAATTTTTGTTTATGTATATAGGATGAGTCCAAGTACATTCGTTTCTGCCTTTGTTCATTTATTTCTGGTCTCTCACTTGTTTGTTTGATATTTTGTTCTTTCATTATCAGTTCTAGATTTTTTCTCTCTATAATTACTTCTCTTCTTTCTAAGTCTACTTCTTTTCTCTCTAAGCACAATTCTCTTTTTTCTAGGTCTGTTTTTCTTTTTTTAAAGTCCACTTCTCTTCTTTCTAGATCTACTTCTTTTCTCTCTAGCTCCACTTTTCTTCTTTCTAGGTTTACTTCTTTTTCAATCATGTCGATTTTGTTTAAATCAAGCTTTAATTTATTTCTGTAAGTTTTTAATTTTTGTCTTTTATATTTATATTTTAGACGTTCAACTTGCGCTTTTGTACTAATTTTCAATTCTTGCCTGTTTGTATTCCTCTTACCTGACACATTGGGTATGCTTCTCTCTAGATTTTGCTTTTTTCTCGCCCGATTCGACGACATTTTTGCCGTATCATCGGATTGCTTCTGTCTTAAATCTTTTTGTTTTTCTACAGTTTTTACCGGCGTTGATTTTACACTTTCCTTTTGAAAAGCATTCGTCTTCTTTTTGACAGACTGCCTTATTTCATTTCCTGTGAGTTTCTTTTTTTTGATTAGTTCTTGTTTGACGAATTTTACTAATTTTGGAGGAACATG
The DNA here is from genome assembly GCF_002277935.1 of Enterococcus durans. Taxonomy (NCBI): domain Bacteria; kingdom Bacillati; phylum Bacillota; class Bacilli; order Lactobacillales; family Enterococcaceae; genus Enterococcus; species Enterococcus durans. Next base: position 563,440 of record NZ_CP022930.1, read on the forward strand.
GCTAGATCTAGCAACCTTTGTTACACTTGTCACTCTGAGTAGTTCACGTTCAATATGACGTCTTTGATTTACGGTTAACACTAATTTAGTTTTTTTTCTCATTTTCTTTCCCCTTTTTTGGATCAAACGTTTGATTGCTTTGAGCATAACCGATTCTTGGAACAAACAAGCCATCATTATTTCTTCATTTAGAAATAGTTGTTCTGATCTATGATGACAAAAAAACAAGCTAGGATTCACAAAAATTTGTGAGTCCTAACTTGTTATGAAGAGAACATTCTTTTTTTAGTGTATAGATACAACTACTTTTCTCTAATCATGGATCGATCATATTGAAAATAGTTCCGTTGCTTCATCTGGATCTGTGTCATAGACATCAAAGTCATAACCAACGCCTAGATCTTTTTCTTTAAGGACATTTTCCATGGTTAAATGCGCAAGTTCTTTCATATTGTTTTCTTTACTTAAATGTCCCAGATAGATCCGTTTTGTTCGGTCACCAATCACATCTGTCATGACTAGTGCCCCGTCTTCATTAGAAAGATGGCCTCGATCCCCTAGAATCCGTTGCTTTAGATTCCACGGATAAGGTCCCATACGAAGCATTTCCAGATCATGATTGCTTTCCATAAGATAGCCATCTGCATTCTTGATGATCCCACGCATACGATCATTACAATATCCGGTATCTGTCAACATGACAAATGACCGATTTTCTTTGTAGAAACGATAGAATTGAGGTGCTGCTGCATCGTGTGATACCCCAAAACTTTCAACGTCTAGATCGCCAAAAGTTTGAACCTTCCCCATTTCAAATAAATGTTTTTGCTCAATTGGAACATTTCCGATCAACGGCGACATCGCTTCCCAAGTTTTTTCATTGGCAAAGACGTCTAAATGATACTTTCTCGCTAATACACCGACCCCATGAATATGGTCTCGATGTTCATGCGTTACTAAAATCCCATCTAACTGGTCAGGTGTCCGATCAATCTGTGCCATTAAAGAAGTAATTTTTTTCCCGCTGAGTCCAGCATCCACCAGAAGTCGCTTTTTATCACTTTCAATATAAAGTGAATTTCCAGAGCTTCCGCTTGCTAGGATACTGATTTTGAAAGCTGGTTTTTCTTCAGCCATTTCACTACTTCCCTTCTTACTTTGTAAACTTTTTTCATTATACCTACTTTTTTAATGATCTTCCACCTTTGGAATCGTATTATTTGTAACAATCGTATTACTGAATGCATTGACTGATTCAACTTGTGTTACTTTATCAGCTGTTTCGATTGCTACATACCAGATAGGTACATAAACATTTTTTTCACGTACTTTAAGAATACAGGAGTACGCCAATTGTCGCCATAAAATCTTTGAACCTCGGGAAATTTTGTTATTTATATATAATGTTTTGATTGCATCTTCTTCTGTGTGTAATTCTGTTTTCTCACGCAGCTGTTCAATACCTGAAAGATGTGTCTGGGTGTATTTGGTGACTGCGTAGCGGTTATCTACCTTATCCAATGAAAACACGATTTTCGCTGTATCATCATAGAAAGGTAAACCTTCGTACACTTGACTTGCTTCAATTTCAGGAGAGTCTCCACCTAGTGTCGAGAAATGCTTCATATAAATATAATCAGTGCCAAACAATACATCATCTTTATTAGCTAAAAAATCTGCAACAGAATGACCTAACTGATCAGGATCAAACGTACTCTTTTCTGATTCTGTTTCTGATAATGTCTTTGTTAGCACATCATCATTTAATACGACCCCGCTACTTAACAAACCTCTTTTATCTGAACTACGGCGATAATCCGTCAGTTCACTGCTAAGATCTGTTTCTTCTGCACTAAGGTAATACCCTTGACGACTTTCAGAGGAGATTTTCCCTGTATATGAGATGTCATCACTGGCAAGGCGTTGCTGGATCGATTCTGTTTGATCAGAGCGAATAACATTGTTTTCTTGATTTACAGCATCATGGTAACTACTGAATAAGAAAATGTTAAGACCTAAAAAGGCAACGAAAAAGATCCATTCAATCTTTTTAAAATCCATTTATTTCGCCTCCGATCCTGGTAACCTTACAAGCAACTCACTTACGGAATACCATTGTTCTTGATATTTCACATACCATTCTGGCAATAGATCGACGACACGATTCGTTTCTTTGATATTTTGCCATGTATACCCTACGATGATCGATTGGATTTTCCCTTTATCTGCACCTTTATCGACTAAATTTTGAATCACATTTTCTGTATTTGGTAATTCTACTTCCTCATCAGAAGGGATCGGCACTTGGATCGTATTCAAACTTGTTTGGATATTCACCTCAGACCCGCCGGAATCATCACCAATCTCAATTCCAACCTGTCCCTTACTATCCGAACCAAAGACGGGAAATCCTTCTACAAATATCCGATAATCGATTTTATTTCCCTTACGATCAAAGTAGCGCATATTACCAAGAGAACTACCTAGCTTACTAATGTAAGGGAAACTTTCGGAAAAAATATCGCCAGAGGCTTCTTCCGGAGTTTCTCCCCGAAAATCAACGACTTGTGTGTCCGAGTGGATCGACATCGTTTCATTTCTATCATAGAAAATCAATTCACTGCTCTCATCATTATTCTTTACTTCGTCAGGTTTTTGAAAAAAAGCATTTCGAAATACTGTATATGGTTGTTGTGACAAGATGTAACTATATTTCTTCAGTTTCACCGGATTTTTTGTATCATACTGCGTTGCCATGATAGATGGTTCAGCATTCATTTCTGTCCATTTAATACCTGTAGCTTTTAATTCTTTCTCTAGATCCGACCAATCGATCGAAATACTCGCCTCATAAATCGTGTGATCAGAATAATTGATAAAACGTACTTTATCCTTTTTCTCATCAAATTGGATACGATTGAAATAAGGCGTATCATCTTCCTTGGTAATTGCTGAAATATCAAAATTCAAATGAAAGGCATCTTTATATTCGCTTAAAAGCAAAGGTGCATTATACGTAAGTTCGACACCCTCATCAATTGTTTTTGTCTGATTGAACTTTTCTAAGTTTCCAGAAACTACTTCAGAAAGTCGACCAAATCTTGCTCCTTCAACGACCGTTTGTAAACGGGTAATAAGATTCTCACTGTTTGTTTCTTTCAGCGATCCAGCATTTATCCAAGTTAGATGCAACGGTAGAAATACCTCTGATGCTTTACGATAATTTTGAGATTCCACTAATTGCGAGCTAGTTTCATCGACATTGATCGATGTCTTTCCTGCTGGGCTTAACCAAATGGCATAAGAGAAATAGATGCTTAAAGCAATCATCAAAATCAGTCCGATCCGAACAACTTTTTCAGATATTTTCATTCCCACCATTCCTCCTCATAAGGTTCATATGGTAAAGAAATATAGAAAGTTGAACCTTGTCCTTCTTTACTTTCTGCCCAGATTGCACCACGATGTGCTTTTATCACTTCTCTTGAAATCGCAAGACCCAGCCCAGTTCCTCCTTGGGCTCTTGCTCGTGCTTTATCAACACGGTAAAAGCGCTCAAAAACTCGGTTCAAGTCTTTTTTAGGAATCCCTAGCCCTTGGTCTGTAATGCTTAAAATCACATTATTGTGTGTTTCTAGTAATCGACAGGTGATCGTTCCACCATCTGGAGAATATTTGATTGCATTATTCATGATATTATCCACCACTTGAATGATCTTATCTGTATCGATTTCCACCCATAGATCTCTTTGGGTAAATTCTCTTTTGATCCGATAATTTTTTTCCTGATTACCAACCATCATATCAAATCGGTCAAGTACAAAATTGACTAGTTCATTGAAATTCACATATTCTAGTTGAAGTTGCGTATTTCCTGTATCCATCCTTGAAAGATTTAGCAGATCATTGATCATCCGAATCATCCGATCCGTTTCATCTAGCGTAACTTTTAAAAAGTTAGGGGCAACTTCTTCGTCTTTCCAAGCACCTTCACTTAATGCTTCGATATAGCTGCGCATACTCGTCAATGGTGTCCGCAATTCATGTGAAACATTCGATACGAACTCACGTCGTTCTCTTTCTGTTTTTTCTTGCTCTGTGACATCATGAAGAACCGCAACTAAACCACTGATAAATCCAGATTCTCTGCGGATCATCGAAAATTCTACGCGTAAAATCATTTGGTCACTTTCCATCAATCCCGTTGAACGGTCGAGAACCATTTCATTCGGATCTTCCAACAATTTTCGTAACGTGTACTCTTCTTCAATGTCCAGTAGTGTTAAGATCGACTGTCCGATCGCCTCTTCATTTTTTACATCCAACAATGAGATCGCCATGTCATTGATCGTGATCACCTTGCCTCGACGGTCTGTGGCAATTACTCCATCTGTCATATGAGAAAGGACGCTATCTAGCCGATTTCTTTCAGCTTCCATCGTATCTTGTGCTTCTTCGATACGTTCAGCCAATTGATTGAATGTATCAGCCAGTTGCCCCAATTCATCTTGACCATGGACTTTGACTTTCCGACTATAATCTCCTCGAGCGATCCGAATCGCCTGCTCACGCATCTCTCCGATTGGTTGGGTGATGGAACGCGCGACTAGGACGGAAACGATCATAGAGATAAATGCAGCAATCAATGAGGCAGTAAAGAAGATAAGTGCGGTATTATTGATTTCTGAATATTTTTGTTCGATATTGCTTTTGACGTAAAGAGCCCCGATAACGGCATCACCGGTCGGGGATAGGATAGGTTGAATATTGATGTTCACCCGCTTATCGTCATTGTCGAGTGCTACATAGCGTTTGGTTGTGAAGTCATTGATGTCGACATAATCATTTTTTTTACCAATAGAACTTTGCTCACTCACATCTGTTGTCCCACGTATGATCCCTTTTTCGTCCACCACACGCATCTCCAGAATATCGCTAGATGCACTCGTTTCAATAAATCGCTTGATATTCGCATTTACTTCGTCTGTATCTGCACTATCTTTACGATTCAACTCAGGGCTGATCGTAGTTGCTAATGATTCAACCGTCTGATTCATATCTTTGATAAACGTATTGATCGTTGAACGTTCCAGTCCTCGGATGAAATACGCTCCAATAATTTCAATAGAGATCAGCAAAATCAAAATAAATGTAATGGCTATTTTAAAATTGACTGATCGAAAAAAGCGGACTTTCCTTTTCATCAACTACTCCTGTTCTTGGTTACGTAAATAGTAACCGACACCTCGACGCGTCACTAAATAATTAGGGTGACTCGGATTATCTTCAATTTTTTCGCGTAAACGTCGTACTGTAACGTCCACTGTTCGTACATCCCCAAAATAGTCATAACCCCAAACAGTTTGTAATAAGTGTTCACGGGTCATCACTTGACCAATATGTTTGGCTAAATAAAAGAGCAATTCAAATTCACGATGTGTCAATTCGATCGTTTCTCCTCGTTTGGTTACCATGTACGCATCTGGATGGATCGTCAAATCGCCGATCACTAATTCTGACGGCGTTTCTTCCTCTACTTCTTTAGATGCAGTTGCTCCTCTGCGAAGATTTGCTTTGACCCGAGCGACTAACTCACGATTAGAAAATGGCTTGGTGACATAATCATCTGCGCCTAATTCTAGTCCTAAGACTTTATCGATTTCAGAATCCTTTGCCGTTACCATAATGATCGGCATATCGTAAGTTTTGCGTACTTCACGAGCCACTTCCAGTCCATCCATTTTTGGCAACATCAAATCCAGTAAAATCAAATCAGGTTCTACCTCAGTCACTTTTTCCAAGGCTTCTTCCCCGTCATAAGCAGTGTAAACATCATAGCCTTCTTTGGCTAAATTAAATTTGACGATATCCGAAATCGGCTTTTCGTCATCGACAACTAAAATCTTTTTCATAAAGAGCCACCTCTTTTTTATTTATTGTCATACTCTTCTATTATAACTTATTTCCGAATATGTTTCATCTCTGTAAAAAACAAGGTCTCAAAAGCCTTTTTTAAAAGAAAAAAGGTGGAACAAAAGTAAAAACCACTTTTGTCTCACCTCTAGATTCGACTAATCGATGACTATGGCAAACACTTTTCTAAGAATAAAGCGAATATCCTCAAAATTTTAAGAACATTTTTTTGACCTTTATTCCTTGAACCTTAGCATTTCCATTTTCGATTCTTCAAACGAATATTTCTGTTTCTCGCTTCTACAGTTTCTTGCTGTCATCACTCAGAATGACACTGACCTCACATCAAGCTTCGATGGTATCTAGATCTTCGGTTTCCAAGAGGTATTTTGCTACAAGTGCCGCAATGATTCCCCCGACGATTGGTGCTACTACGAATACCCAAACTTGATCCAATGCTTGTCCGCCTACTAAGAATGCTGGTGCTAGACTACGAGCTGGATTGGCAGACATTCCAGTCAACGGTACACCCACGAAATGGACTAGTGTCAATGTCAATCCAATAACGATCCCTGCTAGTCTACTGTTTCCTTTGCTTGGACTTGTCACTGTCATGATCACTAATACAAAAATAAATGTGAGGATGATTTCAACTGCCAAGGCACCACCTACACCCATTTCAAATGTATTTTGCCCTAGATTGTCGACACCTTTACCAGCAGAATCTAATATGCCCGCCAAGGATAATGACGCCGCAAAAGCCCCAACGATCTGTCCCGCAATATAATAAAATAATTCAGTTGTTGTAATGCGTTTGTTCAACCACATTGCAATTGAAACAGCTGGGTTCAGATGTGCACCTGAAATCGTTCCGATACTATATGCTGCTGCAATGATCGTCAAACCAAAAGCCAATGCAATCCCAGTAGTACCGACGATTCCTGAAGCACCACCGCCTAGTACAGCCGCTCCCGTTCCTACAAAAACTAAAATATACGTACCAATAAGTTCAGCAATTCCTTTTTTCATAAAAAAACACCTCCGCTTCTGATTATAACATTTTCTGCAAACTTTCAATAACATATATTATTAAATATTGTGTCATTTAAAAAATGTCCTCCTTACGTAGCTCCATTAATGGAAAACTCCGCAAAAATTACCAAGAAAATAGTTTGTCCTTCACAGATGGATTTCCAGCCTGACTTTTTCGAAAGACTTCTTCACTACATTCTTGGTATTCTTTTCAACGATTATTTAGTTTTCCAAAACTTGTATTCCTACACCTAGCAATCCCGGCCCTGTATGGACAACTAACGCTGGAGAGATTTGTCCAAAGTAAACGTGCTGTGCTTGAGGAAATTCAGTTTTTAGTCTTTCCACCATTGCGATGGCTTCCTCTTTCGCATCACCGTGTGCAACCGCTAGATTGAACACTTTAGCTGTGCCAATTCGTTCGCGCACATAGCCAACTGTTTTATCTAAACTTTTCTTACGACCTCTTGCCTTGCCAACAGTATAATAAATACCTTCGTCGTTACAAGAGATGATTGGGTTTAGTTTTAACGCATTCCCAAGGATAGAAGCAACCAAACCGATACGTCCACCTTTTTGCAGATATTCTAAAGTCGCTACATTGAAGAACACTTTTGTGTGCTCAACTAGTTCGTTCAACTTGTCGATCAATGTCTGCCATTCGACTCCTTCTTCTAACCACTTTGCTGCTTGGATCGCAGAGAAACCTGCTCCGATTCCAATGTTCTTCGTATCTAATACATGCGCTTCCAATTCTTCTTGCTGTTCTGCGATCAGTCGTACGATATTGAAAGTACCGCTTAACCCACTAGAAATAGTAATAGCTAACACTTTATCGTAGCCATCTGCTTTGATCTTTTCAAAAATCTTAGTGATCGTTTCGCCATCTGGTAGAGAGGTTCCAGGGATTTCTTGCGGTAATCTTTGATAGATCTCTTCTGGCGTAATATCGACTTTATCTGTATAAACTTTATCTTTATAGATGATTTTTAATGGGATAACATACATCTGATATTTTTCAATCAATTCTTGTGGTACATCTGTACCAGAATCTACTAAAATAGCAATTTTATTTTTCATTTTTTTTCTCCTCAATTAAATACTCTGTTTCTAAGCTAATCGTCTTTTCTGCCAATAACTTCATCGCAAAAGACAACGTGGCAGACCGAACAGCAATATATTCCACCGGCGTTTCTTGATCAAGGAACGGTGGATAATTTTCTCCTTGCGCTAGTCGGCTGACCATTTTGACCGCAGTTTCTTGTTCAGAGCAGAATAGATTGTAGGCTTCGCGGATTCCTACTGTTTTCCCTTGAAATAAGATACCTTCCTTGATTTCAGGAATCGTCAAGACCTGTTTCAAAGTCGTGATCGCAATCAAAAATGCCACATGTTCTTTGTTATATCTTTTCTTGACAGGCGCTGGTATCATCCCAAGTTTCACATAATTATTGACCATTGATGAGGTAAGTAAAGGATGCTTTTCTCCTTGAATGACTGGAGAAAGATAGCGATCGACTAATGTTCTCACTTGATCCATATAAAGATCTAAATCAGGAAGTTCTTCCCAATGTGGCAAGTGGAAATCTTCTAGGTCTTTTCCCCACTCGATTAATTGTTGCTTCATCTTTTCCATGGTTTTATCTCCCTTTTTTGTTTTCATTTACATCTTATCAAAGTTATCAAAAACATTCAATCTAGTTACCTTAACTAGATGAAAAGTTTATATTAATTTTGCATTTTAAAAAAATATTGAGAAAAAACAAATACAATTGCCCACTTGTTATGACTAACTAACTGGGTAATAGATCTTCTCTATATCAAGAAGCCTTTTATGCATAGGCTTTCAATCTCCCATGGTAAAATGTACCTGAACGGAGGGAACGAGAATGATTTCAACAGATAAATACTTCCAAGGGGAACAAAGAAAATATCCTTTTTTTGAAGGATGGTATTTTAAGCAACAAATCGAAAAAGACGTTTATGCCTTTATTCCCGGTTATTCAGTTGGGGAAGATGGCCTGAAATATCCCTTTATCCAAGTCATCAATCATGAGCATTCCGAAATGTTCTATTTTGAACCTCAAGATCTATGGATCAAAGAAGATCAATTATTTGTTAAGATCGGGACAAATGTATTTAGTGAAAAAGGACTTTTTCTGTCATTAAAAGGTCCGAACTTAACGATCCAAGGGACGATCACATTTGGCGATTTTACTGTGCTAAACAAATCAACCTATGCTCCCAGTATTATGGGGCCTTTTTCTTATCTCTCATTTATGGAGTGTTACCATGGCATCTTAAGTATGAGGCATTCTTTAAAGGGAACTTTAGTATGGAATGGAAAAATCATTGATTTTACGAACGGTATTGGTTATTTGGAAAAAGATTGGGGCAGTTCTTTTCCAGCTACGTATCTCTGGGCACAATGTAATCAGTTTGCGACTTCCGAAGCGAATTTTTTCTTTTCTGCAGCAGAAATCCCCTTTATGGGTAGCCGCTTTTTAGGTATCATCTCTGTATTGCATTATCACGGGAAAGAATATCGTTTTGCTACTTATTATGGTGCCAAGATCATGGATATCTTCTGCGAAGAAAACCAGCTGATTATAACAATCAAGCAAAAAAAATATATATTACAGATCAAAGTCCTGCAAAATGGGGGGCATCCATTGATGGCTCCTCACAAAGGACTGATGAATCGTGTCATTCGGGAAAAAGCTAGTACTGAGATGACAGTGACTTTACAAAAGAACAAACAGATTGTGTTCCATCAGTCAGGAATCGCTGCTGGATTCGAACAAGTCGGGAATTTGCATGGATACACTTACTGATAGAGCAACCAGAATGAATAAAAAGCCCCCATTGAAAGTGAACTTTCAGTGGGGACTTTTCTCTTTGTTTCTTTAAGCATCGTTAAGATTAGGAGACCCGCCGCGGGTAACGGCGGGAAGGAGTAAAAAAATGAAAAAGTGTTAGGGTTTGTTCTCTTACAAGAACTTTTGTTGGTTGGTATACTTATATAATAGGGGGCATTTATGAATAATCTATGAATGATTTCCTATAAAGAAGTAAAGTTTTTTTTGAATTTTTACAAACGCAGACTTGCATTTTAAAATCCATAGTGCTACTATTATAAAGTACTTTTCATATGGGCCGTTAGCTCAGTTGGTAGAGCAGCTGACTCTTAATCAGCGGGTCGCGGGTTCGAGCCCCTCACGGCCCATTGGGTGCCAAACCCACGTCATCAGTACATCTTTGGCTACTTCGGTAGTTTCGAAAAAGATGTACGTGATGACATTTTTTTGTTTTCGGGTAGGATTTTTGGGTATTCACTCATCATTGCTTGCGTTTGATTCGATATTCTATACTTATTGAGGATACCTCTTAGCAAAACTAATGTTATACTATTTTTGTAATGCAATTATTTTTTGAATCGTCTGTAGTACCCCTTGTTCATCATTTGATCGAGTGATGAAATTCGCTGCTGCTTTTGTTTCCTCAAAAGCATTTTCCATCGCAAAACTGTACGTAGCAGCATTCAACAATTCGATATCATTTAAACCATCACCAAATGCCATCGTTTCTTCCTTGGTGACCCCTAACAGCTTTTGCAATTCTTTCACTGTCGTTCCTTTATGCACACCCGCATTTGAAATATCGATCCATGCGGCTTCAGAAGCAATGATATATGCCTGTTCTTTGAACTCCATCAGTTCCTTTACATACTCAAAACATCTTTTCTTTCTATCATAGACAGTGATCTTCACAAAATCTTCGGTTATTTTATTAAGCTCTTCTACCAATTGAACTTCTCGATAGGAACCTCTCACCATCTGTTTGTCCTCTTCAGACGTAGTTTCTTTGATCATCGCTGCAGTCGGCGTACAAGCAATGATCGTATAATCATTGGCAATTTCTTCTAGTTTATTGATCAGTTTGATTCCAAGATCATTCGGCAACAACGATTCGTAAACGTATTCATTGTTGTGCTTGATGCGTGTCGCACTATCACCTAAGATCCATAAATCCTTAGAAAGTTCTGGTCCAAAAAGTTCTTCTACACGTTCACATTGTTTTCCTGTACAAGGAGCAAAGTAAATCGCTTGGTCATCCATCGATCCTTTTACTTGTTGATAAAACTCCTTATCGAAGCTACCCTTACTATCCAAAAATGTTCCGTCTAAATCAGTCAATATCAATTTGATCATGTGTTACTCTCCCCTACTCACTAAAATGTCCTTCTTTCCTCAGTGTAACAACTGGCAGCAACAAGTCAATCCATGCTCAGATTTTTGCAACCTCATTTACAAAAAAACATCTAGAATAGAATTGGTTCTTCTACGCTAGATGTTTTCTTATTCCCCATTGAATTTGAAAAGTATTCTTATTCTTTCCAGCTATCGACTGTTTTTTGATTTTCTTTGATCCAGTCTTGTGCTGCTTGTTGTGGTTCTTTTCCATTGTTGATTTCCAACATGACTTTTTCCATATCTTTTTCTGTCCAATGGAATTTATCTAATACTTTATAAGCTTCAGGCTGATCTTCTTTTAATCCTTTACGTACAACTGTGTGGATTTCTTCAGCATCTCCCATCGCTTTTTTCGGATCTTCCAAATATTTCAGATCATATTTAGCAAACATCCAATGTGGTGTCCAACCGGTGATCACAATTGGTTCATGCTTTTTGATTGCTTGTCCTAAAGCAACAGTCATTGCGCCTGATGAGGAAGTTTCGACAGTCCATCCTTTTAGATTATCGTATTGCTTGACCGTGTTTTCCGCTGCATTGACGACGCCTGCACCAGGTTCGATCCCAGTAATTTTTTTATCTGCTTGGTCAGTTAAATCTGCAATAGAGTTGACATCCATATAACTAGGTACAGCTAGGCCGACTTTAGCACCTGTTAAGTTGGCACCTAGATCGTTGATTTGATCTTTGTATTGTGCATATTGTGAACCATGTGTTTTTGGCAACCATGCAGAAACCATCCCATCTGACTCACCTTTTGAAACAGATTCCCACATGATGGAGTTATCAAGAGGAGTGATTGTAACATCATAGCCCATTCCCTTTAACACTTCCGCAACAACATTTGTTGAAGCGACCTCTGTATCCCATTCAACGTAAGAGAGATTGATTTTTTTCGTTTCTTTTGCACTTGAAAAACTACCTAAACCGATCGCACCTAAAAGCACTACGACTACAGCCCCAATGATGATCCCTTGACGCTTTTTATTTGGTTGTTTTGAGCCATTTACTGCTTTTTTATTATTTGGTTGGTTCAAATGCTGTGTGAAACGGTCAATGATGATCGCCAAGATGACTAATGCTACCCCATTAACGAATCCGTTACCGACTTGCGCACGTTGTAAAGCAGATAACACGCCACGTCCTAAGCCAGGTGCCCCAATCATTGAAGCAATGACAACCATTGAAAGAGATAACATCGTTGTTTGGTTGATCCCAGCCATGATCGTACTTTTAGCTAATGGCAATTCTAGTTTGAATAATTTTTGCCAGCTTGTACTACCAAATGAATCAGACGCTTCGACCAACTCTTTTGGTACTTGGCGAATCCCTAAGTTCGTAAAACGAACAGTCGGTGGTAAAGCAAAGATGACAGAGGCAAATACCCCAGGCACCATACCAATCCCAAAGAAAGCAACTGCTGGAATCAAATACACAAATCCTGGCATTGTTTGCATAAAGTCAAGAATTGGTTTGATGATACTTTGAGCTTTACTGCTTTTTGCCATCAAAATACCTAGTGGCACACCAATGACGATAGAAATAACGCTGGATAATAAAACGAGCGTTACTGTGTTCATCAAGTCTGTCCACAATCCTTGATTATAGATAAACCATAAGCCAATCAGTGTGAAGAGCGTTAATCCTGGACGTTTTTTAGAAATAAAGAAAGCAATAATCGTTAATATCAAGATAAACAATGGTGCGGGAATGACCAAAAGTAAATTAGTGATCCCTGACATTACTGCTTGACCAATTGTTTGTAAAAATGAGAATAATCCTGCAAAGGTCGTTGTAAACCATTCTGTGATGTTCTCTACCCAATCAGCGACTGGTAATCGATAGTTCAATAAATTATTCATCATCACTCACCTCACTCGTTTCTGCTAATGCTTCGATTACACTACCGCGAATGACAACACCTTTTAGTTTGCCATTATCCACAACGGCTAGAGGAGTTGGGGAGTCATAAATGATATTGAAGATATCACTAACCACCATATCTTTACCAATCACCGTTACATTTTCATCTAAGAAATCAATCAATGGACGTTTTTGACGTCTTGCTTCTAATGCTTGATCTGCAGTAATGATCCCTTTAAGATGTCTTTTTCTATCAACAGCCATCAACATACTTACTTCTTCATTCCTCATTCTAGTTAGTGCTACATTTGGCCCATCTGATTCGATGTTCGTCGTTAAAGCAGGTACCATGATGTTTTGGGCAGTCAGTACTTTTGAACGATCGACTTCTTCAACAAATTCACGGACGTAATCATTCGCTGGATGGGTCAAAATTTCTTCACCAGTCCCAATCTGCATGATTTCGCCATCTTTCATCAAAGCGATTCGATCACCAATACGTAATGCTTCATTTAAATCATGTGTGATAAAAATGATTGTTTTTTGTACGTTCGCTTGTAAATCAAGTAACTCATCTTGCATTTCCTTACGGATCAAAGGATCAAGAGCAGAAAAAGCTTCATCCATCAGTAAGATTTCTGGATCATTCGCTAATGCCCTAGCTAGACCGACGCGCTGTTGCATGCCTCCAGATAATTGACTAGGATATTGATCCTTGAACGAAAGCAAACTTGAATTTTCCAATGCTTGCTCTGCTTTTTGTTGCCGTTCTTCTTTTGGTACTCCACGAACTTCTAATCCATATTCAGTATTTTCTAAGATCGTCCGATGAGGGAATAAGCCGAAATTTTGAAAAACCATATTGATTTTATGGCGGCGTACTTCACGAAGTTCTTCTTTACTTAATTTTGAAATATCTTCTCCATCAATATAGATATTTCCAGAAGTCGGCTCGATCAATCGGTTCAGTAAGCGGATCAATGTTGATTTTCCACTACCTGAAAGCCCCATGATCACGAAGATTTCTCCTTCTTGCACATCAAAACTTGCATCATAAACACCAACGGTCGCGCCAGTCTTTTTTAATATATCTGTCTTTGGTTGACGGTTCTTCATCATTTCCAAAGCAGCTTGCGTTTTTTTACCAAATATCTTTGTTAAATTTTTTACTTCAACTTTTACCAAACAAATTCTCCTTTACCTATGTAAATTCATTTTTCTTTCTGAAAAAAGTGACCACACTATACTAACATCGTGTAGTCACTTTTGTCAAAAACGCTAACTATATTCTTTTAATCAAACGAAAAAAAGCTCGGCAAATCCCTTTTAGATTGGGATTTACTAAGCTTAAAATTTGATGAGAAAAAGCAACTCACTTGCAACGCTAATTTTCTGGATAAAAGAAATTAGTCATTCGCTGTAATGTAAATTCATTTCCAATAAAGTGGACTGTATCCCCCGCAGTAAATTTAGCATATGGGCCAGGCGACACAAGCAACTCTTCTTCATGCGAGATTGCAATCACCGTCGCACCAGTTGCTTGCCAGATATTCAACTCGCTGATTGACTGATCGAGATGCGTTGCCTCATTCGTCAATAATAGTTCAAACGGCAATAAGGGGTTCATCTTGTGGATCCTCTTCGTTTGATTTACCAGTTGATCCAGTAATTGAGAAAAGTGATCCAACTCTTCTTGTTGCTTTTCCACACTCGCCATGATCTCCGCTTTTGTTTCTTGGATCGATTGGACATCCTGATATTGCAACAAAAAATCTTTTGCCTTTTCTTTTGATGCTACAAAGGCGCCGCTTCCGTGACGAACCTCCATGATTCCAAGATCGACTAGCACATTGATCGCTTTTCTCGTCGTTTCAGGAGATGCATTATATGTACTTGCTAACGTAGATCTCGCGTGTATTTTCTCACCGATTTTGTAACGATTTTCCACAATCCGTTCTGCCAAATCAACAGCAATCTGTTGATATCTCGGCCGAACGATTTTTTTCTTCCCAGCCATATTTTTTCCTCTCTCTTCTACTTTTCTGTTCCATCTTACTATGGGAAAGAAAAATAAGCAAAAGGTTGTGAACCTAGCGCTATGACCCGAGCATTAAAGAGAAACTACTCGAAACAGCTCTTCATGTTTTGAGTAGTTATGATTTAATGCCGAAGGTCAGCTAGGTGAACACCGTTGATTGTTGTGAGCTCAGCGTTATGACCCGAGCATTAAAGAGAAACTACTCGAAACAGTTCTCCATGTTTTGAGTAGTTATGATTTAATGCCGAGGGTCAGCTAGGTGAACACCGTTGATTGTTGTGAGCTCAGCGCTATGACCTGAGCATTAAAGAGAAGCTACTCGAAACAGCTCTTCATGTTTTGAGTAGTTATGATTTAATGCCGAAGGTCAGCTAGGTGAACACCGTTGATTGTTGTGAACCTAGCGCTATGACCTGAGCATTAGATCATGCTTGAGGAAATAAAGCGCCACACGGAAATAGTCAACGAAGACATTCACATGTGGCACTTTATTTTGCTTATTTAATTTATGTTTATTTCGTACATTTCTTTATGCAGATGTGATTTTTTCTAACTAGAAATCAGTCCACCATCGTTTTCTTCTGAACCTTCTTTACAGGACAGGCACTTTTACATTCATCACATGTTTTTCCTGATTTTAATCGCGAATAAACGATAGCTGCTGCACTGCCAAATATCAAGACGCTTAATAAAAATGTTGCCATATTATTGTTCACCTTCTAACGAAATGGTTAATACGTTACTAGTCTTTGCTTTCTTTTTCAATAATGCATAACAGATACCAACGATACATATCCCTGCCAAATAAGTTGGGATGACTAAATGTCCCCCTTCAAACAAGTGAGAGAGCTGATAGATAATAAAGCTGATCAAATAAGCAAAACCGCATTGATAGCCTACTGCGATCATCGTCCACTTCGCAGAATTCATTTCCCGATGGATTGCGCCAATTGCGGCAAAACAAGGAGCACATAGCAAATTGAATGCTAAAAATGAATAAGCAGCAGCAGATGTATACGTATTTTGCAATGCCAGCCAAATTTCTTGACCATTTTCAGAAACTTCTTTGTGCCCAAATAAAATGCCAAAGGTACCAATGATATTTTCTTTCGCAATCAGACCGGTGATGGTAGCCACAGTCCCTTGCCAGTTTCCCCAGCCAAGCGGTTGGAAAATAGGGGCAATCACACGTCCAAAGCTTGCTAAGATACTTTGACTTTCAGGCACAGCTTGTCCGATAAAATTGTATGAAGATGTAAACCAGATAAGGATACTTGAGACAAAAATAATCGTGCCAGCCTTTTTCACGAATGACTTACTTCGATCATATGTCTGTCTTAGAATGATCGACCATTGCGGCAAATGGTAAGTTGGCAATTCCATGATGAAAGGAGACGTGTCTCCAGCAAATAATTTGGTTTTCTTCAACATGATCCCAGAGATGACGATGGAAGTCATCCCTAAAAAATAGGCAGAAGGAGCAACCCATGAAGCATGAGGGAAAAATGCTCCAGTAATCAATGCAATGATAGGCAATTTTGCAGAACAGGGCATAAATGTAGTGACCATGATCGTCAACCGTCTGTCCTGCTCATTTTCAATCGTTCGACTTGCTATTACACCCGGCACCCCACAACCAGTAGCAATCAGCATGGGAATAAATGATTTTCCTGAAAGTCCAAATTTTCGGAACAATCTGTCCATCACAAACGCTATCCGTGCCATGTAGCCGCAGTCCTCTAAGAAACTCAAGCATAAGAAAAGAACGATTAATTGTGGGAGAAATCCTAAAACAGCCCCAACTCCAGCAATGATCCCATTTAAAATCAATTGTTGCATCCAGTCAGCTACTTGCCACTCAACTAATAACTGTTCAATATGGTTTGGCAACCAACCACCGAACAACGTATCGTTGACCCAGTCGGTTCCGATCGTCCCAATCGTTTGGATGGCTAGATAATAGACAAACCACATAACAAAAGCAAAAATAGGTAATGCAAACCACCGATTGGTAACGATCCGATCGATCTTATCACTGATAGAAAGCTGAAAAGAGTCCTTTGTGACCACACAAAGAGCCGTTAATTGGGTCAACCATTCGTACCGTTCGTTGATGATGATCGTCTCGCTATCTTCATCAAATATCTTTTCAGTCAAACGGATCAATTGTTCGACTTCCTTTAATTGCTTTGCAGAAATTTTTAGACCTTTCGGAATCTCAGGATCGCGCTCAAACAGTTTGATCGCATACCATCGTTTAAAAACGGGAACACTCTTGTCTAAAACATCCTCAATTTCATGCAATGCTGCTTCTAGGCGATCATCATATGTACAAGAGAGCGGTGTTGGCAGCTTCTTATAGGTCGCTTGTATGATCATTTCTGTTATTTTTCCTAGTCCTTCCCTTTTCAATACACTGATAGGAACAACAGGAACGCCTAACCCATAACTTAATTTTTCACTATTGATTTTTCGACCGTCTTTTTTAACGACATCCATCATATTTAATCCCACAATAACGGGAATACCTAAATCAAGCAATTGTGAAGTCAAATAAAGATTTCTTTCCAAATTCATGGCATCTACGATATTGACGATCACATCAGGCCGTTCATCAATCAGATAATTTCTAGCAATCACTTCTTCAGGCGTATAGGGGGAAAGGGAATAGATCCCCGGTAAATCTTGAATATAGATGGTAGGATGTTTCTTCAAGTGCCCTTCTTTTTTTTCGACGGTCACGCCGGGCCAGTTTCCCACATATTGATTTGCGCCTGTCAATGCGTTGAACAGACTCGTCTTTCCACTATTTGGATTACCGACTAGTGCAACTTTCATTTTATCTACTCCTCTTTTTGAACCAGGATCAAGGATGCTTCTTCTTTACGGAGTGTCAATTCATACCCTCGTAATGTGATTTCTAAAGGGTCGCCTAACGGTGCTAATTTTCGTACAGTAACACGCACGTTTTTAGTCACACCCATATCCATCAGACGTCGTTTCACTGCACCCTTCCCATGAATGGCAACCACCACACCACTTTCGCCTGTAGTAAGCTGGTCAAGCGAAGTCCAACTTTCTTCGGAGAACTCGCTTTTTTTTACGATAATCTGGCTTAATAACTCACGGTTGACCGCGATCCGATTATTTTTTAGGAGTAAAATCGAGTTGCTGCCAGATCGATTGATAACGACGATTTTACTTCCTATGATAACTCCTAAATTTTGCAAGTGCTTTTTGACTGAGTCACTGGTCTGTATTCTTTCAATCTGATACACAAGATTTAGTTTGGCTTCTTCTAAAGTTTCCATCAAAGCTCCCTTCTTGTGAAAAAAGTCTTCTATAACTTTTCTCCATTTTATCTATCCATTCAGTCCCAATCCATCTCATTTATTGAGAATCATTCTCACAAAGAATACTCTCTCTAATTGAGAATGTCAATGTTACTTGTGATTTTTTGAGCGTATTTTCATTTCTTTTGATTTTTGTGTGTAAAAAAAAACTTTTTCCCAAGTTTTCCACAGTATTTGCTGTACTAAAACAAGCTTTTTTTCACTTAACGCTTGTTTTCAGCTGTTTTTCAAAAACCACAAAACATAGTATTCCACAGTTTCCACAACACAACATGTAGTGTCTGTCGTTTGACTTTTTTACTAATAGTTTTATACTATTCATTATAGATAAACAGCAGAGTCAGGAGGAAAACAAAAATGAACGTAAAAATATTTTCAAAAAACAATTGTATGCAATGTAAGATGGTCAAACGCTTTTTAGCGGACAACCAAATCGACTTTGAGGAAGTCAATATCGATGAACAACCTGAAGCCATCGATTGGTTAAAAGCACAAGGCTTTCAAAGTGTACCTGTGATCACTTCAGACGTTGAAACAGTGATTGGTTTCCGTCCAGATCAATTACGCAAACTTGCTAGCTAATGAACTGTCAATTGGAATGTATCTCTAATCGGATTTGATGGAAGTGAGGACTCTTTGCCCGAACATCCCCCAAATCCTTTTTTACAGCATCAAAAGAAAGAATTTACCAAAATAAGAAATGAAGGTTGGGCGTATTTATGAGTCTTAAACAATTAAAAGATGTCAGCTATTTTAAGTTAAACAATGAGATCAATCGACCTGTGAATGGTCAGATCCCTTTAAATAAGGATAAAGAAGCATTGACTGCATTTTTTGAGGAAAATGTTAAACCAAATACAATGACTTTTGCTACAGCAATGGATAAAATCAATTATTTAATCACTCATGATTATTTGGAATCAGAATTTATTCAGCTTTATTCCCCTGAATTTATTGAAAAGCTATATCAATTTTTAGACAAACAACATTTTACATTTAAATCATTTATGGCTGCTTATAAATTTTATTCACAGTATGCATTAAAAACAAACGATGGTTCTGCATATTTAGAATCTTATGAAGATCGTGTAGCTTTCAATGCTCTTTATTTTGCAAATGGTGACGAAGACCTTGCTCTTTCTTTAGCCGATGAAATGATCCACCAACGCTATCAACCAGCTACACCTTCATTCTTGAATGCTGGGCGCAAGCGACGCGGTGAATTAGTTTCCTGTTTCTTGACACAAGTGACAGATGATATGAATTCGATTGGTCGTTCCATCAACTCAGCTCTACAACTGTCTCGTATTGGTGGAGGTGTAGGTATTACACTTTCTAATTTGCGTGAAGCAGGTGCGCCAATCAAAGGATATGAAGGAGCTGCTAGCGGGGTTGTTCCAGTAATGAAACTTTATGAAGATAGTTTCAGTTATTCAAATCAGTTAGGTCAGCGTCAAGGAGCTGGCGTGGTTTATTTGAATGTTTTCCATCCGGATATCATTGCCTTTCTTTCAGCAAAAAAAGAAAATGCAGATGAAAAAATTCGTGTTAAAACACTTTCTCTTGGTGTCATCGTGCCTGACAAATTTTACGAATTAGCACGTAAAAATGAAGACATGTATCTGTTCAGTCCCTATAGCGTTGAAAAAGAATACGGTGTCCCATTTTCTTATGTCGACATCACTGCTGAATACGATAACTTGGTCGCTAACCCTAATATCCGTAAACAAAAAATCAAAGCACGCGATCTTGAAAATGAAATTTCAAAATTACAACAAGAATCTGGCTATCCTTATATTATCAATATCGATACAGCCAATCGTGAAAATCCAATCGATGGAAAAATCATCATGAGCAACTTATGCTCTGAGATTTTACAAGTACAAACACCTTCTGTTATCAATGGAAAACAAGAATATGAAGTATTGGGAACAGATATTTCATGTAACTTAGGTTCAACAAATATCGTCAACTTGATGGATAGCCCAGATTTTGGTCATTCAGTCCGTACAATGACTCG
Source organism: Enterococcus durans (assembly GCF_002277935.1). Taxonomy (NCBI): domain Bacteria; kingdom Bacillati; phylum Bacillota; class Bacilli; order Lactobacillales; family Enterococcaceae; genus Enterococcus; species Enterococcus durans. Next base: position 583,912 of record NZ_CP022930.1, read on the forward strand.
TGCATTGACTTATATCACAGATGCCTCAGATATCGACGTTGTTCCACCAATCCAACATGGAAACAAATTGAACCATACGATTGGGTTAGGCGCAATGGGCTTACACACATTTTTCGCCAAAGAACAAATGGAATACGGCTCTGAAGATTCATTGGACTTCACAAATATTTATTTCATGTTACTAAACTATTGGACACTTGTAGAAAGCAACGCGATTGCTCGTGAACGAAAACAAGTATTTCATAATTTTGAAAAATCAGCTTATGCAGACGGTACTTATTTTGATAAATATGTTACTGGAGAGTTCCAACCAAAATCAGAAAAAGTGAAACAATTATTTTCTGGCATTTTTATCCCAAGTGCTGAAGACTGGGAAAACTTGAAACAAGCAATCATGAAAGATGGATTGTATCATCAAAACCGCTTGGCTGTTGCACCAAATGGATCAATTTCTTATATCAACGATACAAGTGCAAGTATCCATCCGATCACTCGTATGATCGAAGAACGCCAAGAAAAGAAAATCGGTAAAATCTATTATCCAGCACCTTATCTTTCAAACGAAACAATTCCATATTATACTTCTGCTTATGATATGGATATGCGAAAAGTGATCGATATCTACGCCACTGCACAAAAGCATGTCGACCAAGGAATGAGTTTAACTTTATTCATGCGTTCTGAAATTCCAGAAGGGCTTTATGAATGGAAAACAACAACCAAACAAACGACGCGTGATCTAAATATTTTAAGACACTATGCTTTCCATAAAGGTGTAAAATCAATTTATTACGTACGTACCTTCACAGACGATGCAGAAGAAATCGGCAGCAACCAATGTGAAAGCTGTGTCATCTAATTGGGTAATCAAGAATATTTAGGACTGTATTTCAAATAAAGGAGCATCACTCATGTCAGAAACTTATTATGAAGCAATAAACTGGAATGAAATTGAAGATGTCATCGATAAATCTACGTGGGAAAAATTGACTGAGCAATTTTGGTTAGACACACGTATTCCTTTATCTAATGACTTAGATGATTGGCGTACCCTTTCTCAATTAGAAAAAGACACTGTTGGTCATGTTTTTGGTGGATTGACATTACTAGATACCGTTCAATCAGAAAGCGGAATGGATCAATTGCGCAAGGATGTTCGTACCCCTCATGAAGAAGCAGTATTGAACAACATCCAATTCATGGAATCTGTTCATGCAAAAAGCTATTCTTCTATCTTCAGTACACTGAATACAAAAAAAGAAATCGAAGAAATTTTTGAATGGACGAATACAAATCCTTATCTGCAGAAAAAAGCAGAGCGTATCAACGAAATTTATAAGCATGGCACACCTTTAGAAAAGAAAATTGCCAGTGTGTTTTTAGAAACATTCTTATTCTATTCTGGTTTCTACACACCACTTTACTATTTAGGAAATAATAAATTGGCGAATGTCGCTGAAATCATCAAATTGATCATTCGCGATGAATCTGTGCATGGTACCTACATTGGGTACAAATTTCAGCTAGGCTATAATGAACTTCCTGAAGAAGAACAGGAGCAATTAAAAGATTGGATGTATAATTTGTTGTATGAATTATATGAAAATGAAGAACGTTATACGGAAGAATTATACGATCCAATCGGTTGGACAGAAGAAGTAAAAACTTTCTTGCGCTACAACGCAAATAAAGCTTTGATGAATCTAGGGATGGACCCACTCTTCCCAGATACAGCAAACGATGTAAACCCAATCGTCATGAATGGGATTTCCACAGGAACAAGCAACCATGACTTCTTCTCTCAAGTCGGTAACGGCTACTTACTTGGTCATGTTGAAGCCATGAAAGACGATGACTATTTGATTGGATTAGACTAGACTGTAAAAGTGATTCGGTTTGAGTAAAATAGGCTGGGACAGAAGTGTTTAACTCCGAGAAATAAGCTATCCTTCACTAAGTATACAACTAACTTTCGTGAGAGATAGCTTATTTTTCATCTTGAAAATTTTTGTTTCCTTTCGCATGCTATTTTATTTGCATAACATCCTCATCTAACTTTCGTCAAGATTTCCGTCAAATTTTCAATCTTCTCATCTGCCAAAGATTGATCAATTGCGAAGGGTTGTTGCAACGCCAACGTATACAAATTAGCTCGCTTAGCGGCTAAAATACCTACCGGAGAATCTTCAATGGCTAAGTGATGTTCTGTTCCCAGCAACTCTTTTGTCCGTTGATAAATTTCAGGATGAGGCTTACTTTCCTTTACATGATCTCCACTCATGATTACATCAAAGTAGGCACCCAACTGACAATCATCAAGCATTTTTTTGATTTCACGCCTTGGTGAGGAAGAAGCAATTGCTAATTTTACCTGCCTTTCTTTTAAGGCTTTTATTACTTGTGGCACTTCTTTTCTTAAAACATCGGGATAAAATATCGGATACCTTTTACGATAATCCATATACTGTAGTTTTAGTTTTTCTCTTTTTTCTTTTTCTGGTATTAGGGTATTCCAAATCCCCTGCTCTGTTTTACCTAAACAATCCAATAGATCACTTGTAGTAGGTTCCTCCTTTATTTCCTCGAAGAAAGCCATTCTCCTTTCAAAATAAAACCGTTCTGTATCAACTAAAACACCATCCATATCAAAAATCACACTATCGAACATTTTTTACTCTCCTTTATTCGAAATAATTTCATGGATCAATCGTACTTCTAAATCTGAAAGTTCAATGGTATAGGCTCTTTCTACTTCTTGAAAAGCTTGTTTAATAGCGGCCATCTGACTTTGATACATTTGTTTATATTTTTTTATATCTTCTTGAGGATCAATATTTTCTTTACGTAAAATCCGTTCAACCATACAACAGCAATGGAGATAGAGTAAAAATCGACGATTACTATTAAAAGATCTATCTAAGATTTTTTCTAGTCTTTCAATCGCTGCTTTAACAAGTGCCAAAACTTTTTCTACGTCTAAAATAACTAAATTTTCAATCATCTTTTTGAGAGAAAAATTAAATATCAAATCATCTCTCAACTTCATTGCATCGATCTCTACTTCATGTTCAACGAGCCGGACCAATTTTTCTACTTCATCTCCTGTAATCAACTCTTCTAACCCTATATAGAGAATATCATCTATTTCAGGGTCCTCTGTACCAATGATTGCTAAAACATCGTAAATCTGAAATGGCAATTCATTTTTCTTATATTGTCTCAATTTTTGATAATCATAGGGAATTACTACTATCTCTTTTTCTACATTGTCTAAACTTTTAGTCAATATCTCTTGGATCTGTATAGCGCTCCCCATCCCCGTATAGCAGCAAGTTAAGATAACTTTTTTCCGATTTCTTTCTGGTAAAATAAACTGCTTTTTTATTCGATTCTCCACTTGAAAAGTTTCACTGATTTCTATAATTGAACGACCTTGCGTGATTTCTTGACCGATTTCTAATAACAACGGGGTCGAAACAGAATCAATCATCAGCAAAGGTCCGCTGATTTTATTGATCAATCGCTTACTTAACTGATTCAAAGAACCCATATCAATCAGTAAAATTAGACCAGCTTCTGTGTGATAATTTTCAATATAGTGGATAACCTGATCTTCAATCTCTGATATCGTGCTGTCAAGAGGCATATCAAAAGCCTGAAATAAATTTTTCTTCAACATACGATTTGCTACATTTGCCATACTGCTAGCGGTCGTGTACCCATGTGCTAATACTAGTGCTTTGATTTTACTTGTGCCTTTCGTGATATTCAAACTATACAAGTAGAATGTAATAAATATCAAATCTTCTTCTAAAAATCGGCACTCCATCCGACTAGCTAATTGACTCAATAGTCTTTTAGCAAACCAAAGTGCCTCTCCCATCGCTTCATCTAAAAACTGAAGAATACGTGGCTTGATAGATAGCCATCTTGGGTCTTCACCTAACAACATTTGATTCTCTTTTAAATAGAGAAAATTGGCAATAACCAGTATACGGTGTCCATCTTGTTCGAATCCATAGTTTTCTGTCATGAACTTCAGCGTAGAACGGATATGGTAAGTTAAAAAGGTGAACAAAGACTCTTCGGTTGAAAAAGAAGGGCGAAAAGTAAATTCATCCATCAATATTGTGACTCTACGAATAGTTTTATCAATGAATCGCTTCGTTTCTCGTTGTTCTTCATAGAATAAAAAATCAGCTAATAGATCGGTAAAAAAATCAGCTAATTTTACTAATTCAACAGATTGGAAATTTTGCGGTTTCGTATGTGGAAGATAAGTACAGGGAGTAGCAACTTGCAGGTTGTCCATCACCTGATCTTTTAATTTTACTAAGCATTCCCGAGGTAAATCTTTGATTGAAACATTCACTTGAGTTCTTTTTTTATCTCTAGCATATGCACTCCCACACGCATATTTGATGATATTTTTTATTTTCCCTACATTTCCTTCGAAATCAGAATGCTGTAAATAGTGGATAACTTTTCTTGATACAGATAATTCCTTTTCCAAAATATTGCTTTCTTCCAGGAAAAAACTATCTACTAAGCTCGCTCGTTCTGTAAGTGAACGTTCCTTAAAACTTGGCAGCCCTACGATTACAGGTAATCTACGCAAAAAAGTTGGTAAGAAGGTTTGTTGTAGATCCTCTGTCGTTGCAAAAATCAATCGGACATTGGCTTGTTTCTCGATTCCATCGTCCCCAACTGGTGTATATTTCCCCGTATCCATAAAAGAGAATAATTTTTCTTGCCCTTCACTCGTCAATCGATGCACTTCATCTAAAAACAAAAATCCTTGATTTGCCTGATGCAATAATCCTTCCTTATTCTGCTCTGCTCCTGTGAAAGCACCCTTTGTATAGCCGAATAAGATACTAGATAATAATTCTGGATTATTGAAATATTGAGCACAGTTCAGAGAAACAAACGGTGCTATCTTTTTGACGACCCCCTCTTGAACAGCATAATCATAGATTTTATGTGCTAAAAAGCTTTTTCCTGATCCACTTGCTCCGCAGATCATGATTGGCAAGCCATTTCCCGGATATAAAACTGCCGTTTTAATTTGTTCAATTTGACCTTTCAAACTACCCTTTGCACCAATTACACTAGCTAAAGGAGATTCTTCAGCTGTTTCTTCCAACAATTCATCTAATGAAGAATAATCCGTTTTTCTAGGAACAAAAAAACAATGTTGAAATGTCTCCCGATGTAAAAATAAAACCGGATATTCTCTGATTTTCAGTAAAATACCTTCTTGGTACGCGTGATTCAAATATCCGCTAACTGTACTACGATTTAGTCCTACTGCCTCAGAAATTGCTTGTGCAGACAATAAAGATGACTCACCTTCATTTATCGTTCTTGTTTGTTGGATTAAATAATCTGTAATAGCCTGATTCATTTGAACACCTCTTTCGTTTTTCTTAGTATAAAATAGAGGTTAGAAAAGTTGCATACTGATTTGAGCATTCGTGGTGAAAAAAAGGAAACTGTTCTCACTTTTATTACTGATACAATAAAGAAACCGCAAAACACGCGTATATGCTTTGCGGTACTTGTGACTCATCTACTCTTTGACATTTAGTACTCTAATTTCCACATATAACGGCGTTTTGTCAACGGATGTTCTCTAGCAATAGCTAATTCTTCTGCGTACACTCGAAAAACAGCTGTAATCACCATTGGATTGAAGTAATCTAGTACTTCGGTAGGAACATGTGCTGACAGCCCATGATCCAATGCATCAACTACAGTTGTTTTAGCATTGAAACGTTCTAAAAATGTTAGGGCACGACTATCGATTTTTCTAGTTTTCCCCTCATTCATCAACAAGATGAATGGAACGTCTTTGTCAACGATCTCAAATGGTCCATGGAAGAATTCGCCACTATGGAATGTTCCTGAATTGATCCATTGCATTTCCATCATTAAACAAATTGAAGTGGAATAAGCAACTTCATGAGTAGCACCACTGCTCATCACATATATCACAGAATCTTCTTTATATGCATCTGCGAATTTTTTTGCATCTAATCTCGCACTTTCTGCAGCTTGTTGGCATAAATCATAAATGTTAGCAAAACCTCTCTGTATTTTGTCGTAATTCACGTATCCCTCTACTTGATTCAAAATTTCCACAGCTAATTGAAGTGCATAACCTGTTTTTTCCAGTTTTGCTGCATAACTTTCAGAAAAACGATGGTAAATGACATAGTCTGCCTCTTTTGTTAACGGTGAATCTACTGTCCGTGTCAAACTGATCACATGGGCATTTCTACTTTTGGCTACAGCATTTGCCTGAACTGTTTCTGGTGTTGTTCCGCCTAACGAAGCAGTAATCACGATAGCTGTTTCGTCAACAGAAGTAGGCGTAGCATAATTGAATTCATTTGCTGTATAGTGACTGATACGTAATTTTTTTGCCTCTTGATCCAAGAAATATTTTGCTGGATACAAGTCAGCTTTTGATGCGCCACATCCGACAAAAAAGACAGATCGTATTTCGTTTTTTTGAACAATTCCCTCAATAATTTCCTTTGGATTCATTTGATGAATACCCCCTAAATTTATAGTTAACCAAATTGGTTAGCACTAATTAAAAATACCCAATACATTTAAAACAATCCCGCCAGCAATGCTAATAAACAACATCCAACCTGTAGGTACTTTTTTCTTTAAAAGCCAGTACATAAAAAATGTTAGAGCTAGCGGTATCATTTTTGGCATCATTTGATCTAATACATCTTGTAGAACAAATGCTTTTCCTACTTTGATCGGTGTTGTTATATCGATCATGCTAGCCACCATCGATCCGATGACCATCAAACCAACAATGGAACAAATGTACATCACTTTTTCCATAAGTCCTTCTCGGTATAACTTATCTAAATATTTATTGCCCATGTTATAGCCGATCTTCCCACCATAATACGTAATAAGTGCAGAGGGGAAAAATGAAATAAGAATGGCTAAAATCGGTCCTAAAACACTCCCATTTTGGGCTAAGTTTATCCCCAGACCAAATGCCAGAACACGAACAGTTCCTTGAAAAAATGAATCCCCTACACCTGATAGTGGCCCCATCAAACTTGTTTTGACTGCATTCACTGCTTCAACATCAAAATTTTCTTTATCCGTCGCATATTGTTCTTCCATCGAAGCCGCTAGACCGAGTACAAAAGCACTGGTTTGTGGTGTACAATTGTAATAAACCATGTGACGTTGATACGCTGCTTTCTTCAACTCTGCATCTTGAGGATCTTTATAGATTGCATCAATGATCGGTGCCATTCCATATAAAAAGCCCATATTCATCTGACGTTCATAATTCCATGAAGCTTGGATTGCCCATGATCGCCAAAAAAATTGACGATATTTCCAATCATTTGGATCTTTTTTTGCCATTATTTTACCCCCTTAATCATCAAGTGGATCAACAACTGCTTGTTGATTCTTACTGAACTTCACTTCTGATAACAATACTGCTAGGATACACGCAAAAGCTGCGATACCGATGATACTCAACCCAGAATAGGCAGTAATCAGAAAACCTAAAAGTAAAAATGGTACTAATTTGTTCGTTAACATCGTATTTAAAAGTAGTGCAAACCCATACGCTGGTAAAATTTTACTTGCTAAAGTTAAACCATTCGTAAGCCATTCTGGAATCGTATTTACAATTTGTTTTACTAAATCAGTCCCCAAATAAATAGCTAAGAATATCGGAATAAAGTACATGCTGGAATACAGTATTGGCCCTAATAAGATGTGTATTCGGCGTGCTTGTCGGTACTTCGCCTCTTTGATCAATGTATCGGCTCGATGACTGAAATTTGATAAAACCGTTCGGAGTAAGATACCAATCATCTGACCTAGCACAGAAATCGGAATGGCAATCGTTAAAGCTGTTTCTGCATTAGCATTTGAAAGTATCGCAAAAGCAGTCGCAATGATAGATGCCATATTCATATCTGGTGGTGCAGCAGCTCCAATGTTTACCAAACCAAGGGACATCAACTCAAGGGATGCTCCTACCATCAATCCTTTTTCCAGATCACCTAGAACCAATCCCACTAAAGTACTGACAATCAACGGACGTTCAAAATTCATTCTTCCTAGTAATCTTGAGTCAAGGATACAAAACACCCCAATGCATCCTAAAGAAATTGCTTGAACTAACATTGCCTTCCTCCTTATCTGTGTTTTATAATTTGTTACCTAAATCTTCTTTTTTAGATGTGGGGACTTGTTGGATCGTTAATTTGATTCCCAAATCTCGTAGTTCTTTTGAATTCGCTGTTTCTTCCGCATTCAAAAAAACTGCGTTCCCATATTGTTTTGAACCTTCTTTCTTAGTGATTCCCCCATAGTTGATTTCAGTTACTTTAGGGTAGTGCTGACAAAAATTCAAAGTATCTTTCGTATTGCCAAAAACAACTAAAATATTATCTTTAAGGGTTTCGATCTTAGGCATTTTTTTCAGCATTTCTGCCACACCGAAAATATTCAGTTGGATGCCGTTCGGCTTTGAAAGGTTCAGTGACATTTTTTTAAATTCATCGTTAGCTGCCTCATCATTTACAACAATGATCCGTGTGATATTCAATGCTTTACTCCATGAAAAGACAACTTGTCCATGTAATAAACGATGATCGATCCGAAATAACTTGATCATAATTCTTCCTCCTTCAATTGTTTTTCCTTGATGATTTTAGAGCAGTTGACAATAGCTGTTTGACTTTCCGAAATAAAATCATTTATTTGTTCTTCTGTTATTTTCTTTGACTGACTAGCAAATAACAGAACTAACGGTAAGTTTAACCCAGCTAATAAATGGACCTGTGGGTATTCCTTTAACAATTGGATCATTTCTGTATTGACACTCCCACCTAGGATGTCTGTGAGAATATAAATATCTTTTTCTGTATTTTCCTCAATCAACTGTTGAACCTTCTCTTTTATAGACTGGTCATCATCTCGAAATGCGCTGAATGCATGGAGATTGTCTACTTCACCAATAATCATTTGTAGTGTCTGTTTCATCCCTTGTGCTAATTGTCCGTGACTTGCTAATATAAGCAGATTCATTTTTTCGCCTCCTTGTTGTCATTTGATTAAAAGCAAATTTCATGCCAATAGTTGTTGATAGAAAAAAAAACGTATATCAAGCTGATCAACATATTGTTCAACACTTATCTATTGGGCTTGCTACAATGTTGATTGAAGTGTTGAAAAAAAAGCATCTCCAAAAGTCATGACGACTTCTAAAGATGCTTTTTTCTAATTTTCTGTTATATGGTAGTGTTTCTATTATTCGTTGATCAATCGATCGCTCTCTGTAGTGTGTTCAAATTTTTTTAATAGATAGATTTTTCGGATATTCAATACCAATGTCTTGATGACCGCATAAACTGGGATACAAATCAGCATCCCCATGATTCCAGCCACACTTCCGGCTCCTATCAAAACTAAAATGATGGTTAATGGATGGATATTCATCGACTTTCCAAATAATAATGGTTTGATGACGTTCCCGTCCAACTGTTGGATGACCAGTATAGAAAGTGCCATATAAAGCGCTTGAAATGGTGAAACAAATAAGCCAACGATCACTGCAGGAACCGCGCCAATGAACGGTCCCACGTAAGGTATGATATTCGTGATCCCACAACATACAGCGAGTAACAAACTATACGGCTGATTAAAAATCGTCATTGCTATAAAACTCAATACACCGATGATCACTGCATCCACGATCGTACTACTGATATAGGCCGATAAAGTATCATTCAGTTCTCTCACAGTTTGCCGCAACTCACCACGTATATTTTGTGGGAAAAATTTTGAAAGTGCATCAATAAACTTATGTCCATCTTTGAACATGAACAATAAAATGAATGGCACTGTAAATAATAGAATAAAAAACTGGAGCATGAAAGAAATGATCTTTGATACACTGCTTGTCAAACTCACCAATGCGATATTGAAGAGATTGCTAAGAGATAAGTTTGCAGAAGCTAACTGTTCCTCCAGATTGAAATTTTTAAATTCTTCTCTTTGTGCCACTTCATTCAGCCATTTACTCGTTTCCTCGGCGTAGGTTGGTAAGCTTCGTGTTAATTGAATCGTTTGTTCGACCAATTGAGGAATCACATTCATGATTGCTAATACTGTAACCACGATCACTACAACTAATACCAAGATGTACCCGTACACTCTTGGTATCCGATGTTTTTCCAAAAACGAAACTACCGGATTAAACATATAGTAAAAGAAGCCAGCAATTAATAAAGGCAAGACAATTGCTGAAATCATTTTTAAAACTGGGCTAAAGACATTCGGCATCTGGATAATAAAAAAGACACCGATAATCGTCAATACCAGTTCAACAGTCCAGAATAATAATTTTGATTCTTTAAATTTTGAATACATACATCTCCTCCAACTGTTGATAAGTCTATTCTATCATTCCCATTAAATTAAAGCGCTATTTTATGAGAAATTTTAACTTTTTCCTTATCCAATCATTACAATCAATAAAAAGGACAAAACATTCATCTCTAAGACCCTCAAAAAATGAATGATTTTTGAAGCCTCATGCTTTTTGTTTTGTCCTTTTTTTATTTAGTTGATACAGAATGAATTTTACTGAGCAATGCTCACCAAATGAAGTTTTGTGATATTTTTATAAGTCGATAATTCTTCAATTACTTCTGCGTAGGTCATGTTTTTAGGTAAATTTATCGTATAAATGTTTTTATATACTCGATAATCCTCTACAAACTTCACGTCAAAATTCACATCTTCGATAATAATATCGCGTTTTTCAAAATAATCCGCCAGAAAATCTTTCGTTTCTTTCCGATGGATAAATTGGATCTCCAGCTTTTTAGTCGTTGGGACATGGATAATTTTTTTGACGACCGTCAATGCAAGCACAATTCCGATAAAACTAATAATAGCAATCGCATAAAACCCCATACCAATCGCAATGCCTACCCCTGCAATTGCCCATAAAGACGCTGCGGTCGTTAATCCTGTAACAGACTGTTTAGTGACGATGATCGTTCCTGCACCTAAAAATCCGACACCACTGACTACTTGAGCAATCAGACGTGCTTCATCTGACCGGATCGTTCCAACTAATTCCGGATATTCTAACGCATCACGCATTGCTTTACTAGCGATTTCCACTTGGATCAGTGCGATGATACACGCACCAATACAAACTAAAATGTGCGTACGCATGCCTGCCGGTCTATTTTTGTACTGTCGTTCAAACCCGATTGCTCCACCAAATAGTAATGCAATCCCCAATCTAAGAACGATTTCTGGAATAGTTAATATCATATCATTCATTTCAACACCCTCTACTTCAATATATCATGTTTGAAAGATGGAAACAAAAAAGACTGATTTCTGGTAGAAAAAAAGAGTGCGTGACAAGACGTTTGTCACACCCTCTTTTTTAGTTTTTGAAAAGTTTGCTTATAATTTGCTTCCAGCAGCATCATCGATAATAACGATGACATTATCGTGATTTTGTAATGCACTGGCTGGCATATCTGTTGTTACAGGTCCATCGATCATTCCTTTGATTGCATCTGCTTTGTTTTCGCCATATGCAAGTAAAACAATTTCTTTTCCTTTAAGAATTGAACCTACACCCATTGATACAGCTTTAGTCGGAACATCCTCTGCTTTTTCAAAGAAACGTTTATTGGCATTGATCGTTGATTCAGTTAAATCAACTACGGATGTTTTCCCATCAAATGGTGCGCCTGGTTCGTTGAAACCGATGTGACCATTTTGGCCGATACCTAAGATTTGGATATCGATCGGATGTTTTTCGATCACTTCATCATACTCTTTGCAAGCTGCTTCAAGATCGTCCGCTTTTCCATTTGGAACGAAAGTTTCTTTAAATGGTTTTTTATCAAACAATTGGACATTCATAAAGTGACGGTAGCTTTGGTCATCGTCTCCACCTAGTCCAACATATTCATCCAAGTTTACAGAAGTCATGTTACTGAAATCTAGATCGCTTGAAGTCATTTCTTTATATAATGTGATTGGCGTACTTCCTGTCGCAAGTCCTAAAACCGTAGCACCATTATCCATACCTTTTTTGATAATTTCAAAAGCTTTTTTTCCGCCTTCTTCAGCGTTTTTCACACGAATGATTTCCATAACGACTACTCCTTTGTTTTTGGTATAGCCCAATTATAGCATCCTTTTTTCTTTTTTACAACATTAGTATAGACCAAATATCGTACTTTTTGTATTTTCTTGACAATCCCTTCCTGTCCGTGTTACGTTGCATTAGATACGATGTTTTTTAGACTGGTTGCATTTTATTCAACTATTTTACAAGAGGCTAGGCCGAAAGTATGAATCCACAGAGTTTTTTTCTGTCCCATCCTCTTTTACCTTACTCTTTTTAGAGAAAATACGAGAAATATTTCCCAAATCATTTTAACTATTTCCCTTGAAATTGAGTTTTAAAGTGTCTTCCTCATCGTTAGAAAGGAAATCACAATGAGTATTTTAACTTTAACAAATATTACCCAGCAATTTGGGGATAAAATTTTATATGAAAATGTTCAGCTACAAGTCAATGCCGGCGAACACCTAGGCTTGATCGGACAAAATGGTGCTGGTAAAAGTACCTTGATCAAAATCATCACTGGCGAGATCTTGCCTGATGATGGTCAGATCCATTGGCAAAAAAATATCCACCGCGGCTATTTAGATCAATATGTAGAGGTAGATGAAACCTTAACGATCGAAGAATTTCTAAAAACAGCTTATTCAAAGGAATTTGAAAAAGAGGCAAAAATAGCTGAACTATATCAAGAATATGGTGAGAATTTCGATGATAGTCTCCTTGAAAAAGCAGGAAAGTTACAAACAGAACTAGATCAGGGTGTTTTTTATCAAATCGATACTTTGGTAGCAGAGATGAGCAGTGGCTTAGGGATCGATGTCCTAGGTCTAGATACCCCTCTAAAAAATCTTAGTGGCGGACAACGCTCGAAAGTCATCTTGGCAAAATTATTGTTGGAGACCCCAGATGTCTTAATTCTAGATGAACCAACCAACCATCTAGACGACCAGCATATCCAATGGCTGACACAGTTTCTCCAAGAATTTGAAGGAACATATATTGTCATCTCACATGACCAAGAATTTCTAGACAAGATCACTACCCACATCGCAGATATCGAATTTGGTAAAATCACAAAATATACGGGACATCTAAAGCAGGCATTGAAACAAAAAGAACAAAATCGTGAAAGCTATTTGCGTCAATTCCATGCACAGCAAAAGCAGATCGAGAAAACAGAAGCTTATATCCGAAAATATAAAGCTGGTTCACGTTCTACGATGGCGAAGAGTCGCCAGAAACAGCTAGATAAAATCGAACGCTTGACACCACCTGCTTCCGCAGCTAAAGCGATTTTTGATTTCCCATTTGCACCGATCGTGACTACTCTTGCTGTTGAAACAACTGATTTAGTTATCGGTTATGAACGTCCTTTACTGGCGCCGATCAATCTGACGATCCGTTTTGGTGAAACAGTAGCTATCCGAGGATTTAACGGGATCGGTAAATCCACGCTTCTAAAAACATTGATTGGAGAAATCACACAGTTAGATGGTGACTATCATTTTCCTGATAATACGAAAATCAATTATTTTTCACAAGATCTCCATTGGGAAAAACCTTTAGAAACTCCTTTACAATATTTAAGTGCCCAATTTCCGAAGGCAACGATCAAGGAGTTACGACGCCAATTAGCTAAATCAGGGCTTGTCAATCAATTAGCCAGTGAACCGTTATCGACCCTCAGTGGTGGTGAGCAAACAAAAGTCAAGCTTGCTCAATTGACGATGAATCAAGGAAACTTATTGATTCTTGATGAACCGACAAATCATATCGACCATGAAACGAAGGATAGTTTGCAAAAGGGTATCCAAAAATTCCCTGGTACTGTCATCATCGTTTCCCATGAACAAGAATTTTACCAAGATCTAGCAGATCGAGTCATTGAGATCGAAGGATTATAACAAACTATGTTAACTAGTTAAACAAGAGGCTAGGACAAAATTGTACGATTTTGTCTTAGCCTCTAACTTATTTTTGAAAAATGCGTTCGTTCATCAATTCTAGGATACTTGATGCGTTTTTTCCCTAAAAACAACATATTGGAAGAAAAAAGCACATAATTGGAAAGCAATTCCAGCCAGTGTTACGCCTGTCCAACCATATTGTTGCCACATTGTAGTACCAAGCAATGAACCAGCTGCTCCACCAATAAAGTACATAAACATAAAAATAGTATTGTTACGATTGCTTGCTGCCTCTCCCAAACCTTGTACTCTCGTTTGGTTCGCCACTTGTCCAAATTGGTTCCCAACATCTAACAAGATGATTGCTAACAATAATACAACCAAATAATCACCTGCAGTAAATAAAGCAATGAAACTGATCGTTTGCATAGCCAAGCCCATACCTACGATCTTGCGTTCTGAATAGGAATCTGCTAGTCGCCCAACAATTGGTGCTGCTACAGCCCCAGATAAGCCAAATATAGCTAAGATCCCAGCTTCAAAAGTTCCCCAATGATACGCCGGACTACTGATATAAAAAATCAATGTTGACCAAAAAATCGAAAATGTCCCAAACATAAAGAAACCGCTGATAGCTGCTTCTCGTAGCAAACGTTGTGTTCTTACTAAATGTGGCAAGCTTTTTAAAGAGTCCACATAAGAAACTGTTTTCGTCGTTGCTACGGTCGTTCTTGGCATTTTCCAATATAACAGTCCTGTTAAAACAGCAACCAAGACTAATGCAAATAAGTAAATCATCCGCCATGAGAAAAGACTCGCTACGATCCCTGAAACAGTTCGAGAAAGCAAGATTCCCACTAAGAGACCACTCAGTAATGTCCCCATCACTTTTCCTCTTGCTTTTGGTCCAGCTAGAACCGCTCCATACGGAATAATGATTTGCGGTACGATAGATAATAAACCGATCAAGAATGATGCACAAGCAAACAACGTGAATGATGGCGCAAAAAAGGCTGCTAATAATGAAATTGCTGATAATGCTGCCATCCGAATAATCAATTTAGGCCGATCAACAACATCACCTAACGGAACTAAAAATAATAATCCTAGTGCATAACCAAGTTGAGTCAACATCGTCAAGATTCCGACGGCACTCGTACTGACGGACAGACTAGTCGCTACTTTCGTTCCAATCGGTTGGATATAATACATATTCGCTACAACTACGCCGCATGTGATCGACAAAAGTAAAATCAGCGAGCGTGTTAACGGTGTTTGTTCGTTTTTTTCCATTTATTTTCCCCATTTCCTTTATTAGTTTACAACTTCTTTAAAAAATAGGAAACAGGAAAGTCTAGCACAACCAATCTTTTATCGATACAAGACAAACATTCGTTATTGAAATCTTTATACAAGAAAAAAATTCATTCTACTTGTTTTTTTCTATGGTCTTTATAGATAACTACAATCAACAAAGTCAAAATCAGCACACTTGCAATCAAGAGCAATGCTGTTTTGCTATATCCATGGAATAAAGCCTCTCCTCCACACGCATACAAAACAGAAGATGGGATCACCCCAATGATGATCGACATCAAAATTTCTCGCACCTGTAAATTCAGCGTCGTCGTTGCAAAGTTGATCACTGATGAAGGAATGATAGGCACCATGTATCCCACCATGATCCCGATTTTTGGGTGTTTCATGCTACGAATCGCTTTGACCCAACGATTTGATTTTTTAGAATGGTCCACTAATTTCAAATGTTGCATAAGAGAAATCGCTAAAATATTCCCAGAAGCATTCCCTACAATATTGATCAATGCACCAAGAAAAGGACCATAGCTTAACCCTACAATCACTCCGATGACTGCAGTAGGTACTCCTGGAACAGCACACATGATCCCCATCAATAAAATCAGGATCACTGCCGCAGAAAGACCATGGGAGCGTACACTATGCAACAATTGTTGTTCATTTGCTTTAGGATCAATTAACAGATGGATATCTGATTGGTATTCCAAGTACAAGTGGTACCCTAAAAAAAGGATCAGCAAAATGCCCAGCGCAATCAATACTTTCTGTAATTTTTTACTTTTCATTTTTTCACCTACCAAAACACTGATTATGTATTAGTGTACCATATATCTAAAAAGAACCAGCCAACCTAAAGATTGGATCAGCGAGTCCTTGTTTATTTCTTGGAATTTGGTTTCTGTCCTTTCATCCTAAAGCCAAACAAAAAAAGCTAGAACCCTCATAGTAAGGATTCTAGCTCGTAATAATCAAGAGTGATTATTTAACAGTGTTGATAATTTAGATGTCTAGTAGTCTCTGTTGCTTATTAGAACAAGATTTTTATTATTTTTCGAAAAAATAAAAAAACTGATATACTTCCATTAAATTTACAAAGTATGGGCAAAAAATAGTCAGAAAATCTCCAGTATGTCAAAAAACTAAATGATGCCATGTTTCTACTCTACGTCAACTTCTTAAGAATCCCCATTAATCTCCTTATCAAGGATAGCAAAACCCTCTGGGGAAATATAGTTAGGAAATTCTTTTTTTATATATGGTGTTATACTATACATCCCATGAAATTTTTGAGATTGAATTAAAGATAAAAACTTATCACGGTACTCATATGAAACAACTAAATCCCATGTATTTAATCCACTACCATGCTTGTCTAACCAAATTTCCCTAAAATTGATTAGTTCTTTCCATATTTTCTTTTCAAGGGAGCTTAATGTTTCTCTAGTTGATAGTGATTTTTTTGCTGTGTATTGTATAAACCCGTTTAAAAAATCAGCCAATTGAATATAAGTATTAGATTTTGAATCTTCCTAAGTAAAATCCTTCAATTTTGTGAAATTATTTGACATGTATCTGCCGTCTATTCCAATTAGTTGGATTTCTCTTCCATCACTAAATAAATTTTGAGAAATAGTTTGAAAAATGGAGTCATATCCTCTTAAATTATCATGAACCACATTTACTCCTATATAATCATTTATTTCGGAAAAAAGATTTATTTGATGTAATAATTGAATCACCCCGGGTATAGTCAAAGTTAAAAAATTTTTTCCAAAATTATTCAATAATGGTCCAAACTCCTCTTTCATTTTTATCAAAGATTCTTCATTGAAATTTTTTACCAAAACCGAAATTTCCATCAATCCCACCGATTCAAATATTTTGCTTAAGTCATCTCTCAAGGATTTCATAAGCTCTATTTTTATAGTATCCTGATTTAGTAATTTTAGGAAATTCTCAAAAAAACTATCTTCTCCATTTTTCACAATGACATTTGCTAATTGTCGTTTAATTTCAACTGGCCATGTTAGTTGATTATTAAAGTATCCGCTGTAAGCAGGATCGAAGAAAGTTTCAACAATTTTTGCAGCAATCATAAATCTCTTCTCCATTATTAAAAAGAAGGGTTTTGCCAAGTTTTTATCTAAAATTTGAAATAGTAGCTCTTCTAAACTCTTTTTACTTTTGTTAGTTTTAAACAGTTTATTTGATTTATACTCGCTTGTAGGTTGCCTTCCGGACCTCCATTGTACGAACAATTTCTCTATTTCATATTTATTTTTATCTTCTATAAGCCAACTACCGTAAATAAAAAAAGGTTGATCTGGGTCAAGCCAATTTGTTCCAGTATTTCCACTTTCATCAATGCTAACCAATAATCTCTCTTCGACTATATCACTCCTTTTTATGTTATCATTCCAATTTCAGCGATTTTTATGAACCTTTCTAAACTAGCGATTGATTCCCAGCTATTACTATACCCCCTTTCTCCTTCTAATTTCTTGATACTTTCAACAAGTTCACTTTTTGTTACACCAAAGATTGGTAGCATATCTTCTAGTACTCTTCTGGACTTCATAGTATTAATGATAATTAATCGCTCATTAATTCTAGGTAAATAAATATATGTTAATGGGAACCAACTATTATAGAAATTAGAATTTTCAATAGGATTTATCTTACTTACATAATACAGCAACATATCAGTTTCAATCAACGCTTTAAATTCTTTTTCTGTTGACCGCTCTTTCATCAAATCCGCGGTTAAGGAAATACGCTTACTCTCTTTTTCAAGCTTTCCATCAAATATAAATCTAGTTGGGTGTCGAAAAATGTAAATGGAAAGAAAATTATGCGACTCATCGAGCTTTAAAATCTTATGTATCTAAAGTGTTCGACTTTGCGATCAAAATAAAGGTCTTAACGGATAACCCAATGACCTATGTTTCCTTATCTACAGGAAAAAATAGGCTTGAAACTAAAAAAGAAGTTTATTTGGAAGCAGACGAGTTAAAGAAATTTCTTACCTACTGTGAAAATGACTCTTTTCCACTAACATTTCCATTTTTTAGACTACTTGCATTTACTGGAATAAGAAAAGGTGAAGCATTAGCACTGACATGGAATGATGTGGATTTCAAAAACAAGCAGCTCACTATCAATAAAACTGCTTCGTTAAATGAAAGAAACAAAGTTATTGCTACTTCATCCAAAACACCAAGCTCAAACCGCACGATTTCACTTGATGCAAGAACAATTGAAATACTGGGACAATGGCGAAAAAATCTACGAGAGTATTTATTAGCATATGGACAGAATGCCTTACAGCCAAATCAATTAGTTTTCGCTTCAAAGAATAATAACCATATCGCATTAACAAGATTCAATAATATCTTAGCGAGAATATGTGAACTTCATGATTTACCACATTTAAATATTCACGGGTTTAGGCATACACATTGCAGTCTGCTTTTCGAAGCTGGTTTATCAGTCAAAGAGGTTCAATATTGGTTAGGTCATTCTGATGTGCAGACTACATTAAATATCTACACTCATGTAACTAAAAAACAAAAAGATGTAGTAGCAGAAAAGTTTTCAAACTATGTTAACTTCTAAGGGATGGTCATAAGGATGGTCAAAAAACAAAAAAAAGCTAGAACCCTCATAATAAGGATTCTAGCTCGTAATAATCAAGAGTGATTATTTAACTGTTACAGTTGCGCCAACTTCTTCAAGTTTAGCTTTTAATTCTTCAGCTTCGTCTTTTGACACGCCTTCTTTAACTGGTGCAGGAGCTCCGTCAACTACAGCTTTAGCTTCTTTCAAGCCTAAGCCAGTTGCTTCACGAACTGCTTTGATAACTTTAACTTTTTGGTCGCCAGTTGCTGTTAATTCAACAGTGAATTCTGTTTGTTCTTCAGCAGCAGCAGCGCCACCAGCAGCAACTGCAGCTACAGGAGCAGCAGCAGATACGCCAAATTCTTCTTCAATAGCTTTAACTAGGTCGTTAAGTTCTAGGATAGTTGCTTCTTTTAACTCAGCAACGATGTTTTCAATGTTCAATGCCATTATAATTTCCTCCGTTTTAGATGTTAATATTTTTATTTATGCTATGCGGCAATTAAGCTGCATCTCCATCTTCTTTTTCTGCCACTGCTTTGACAGCGTAAGCCACGTTGCGGACTGGCGCTTGTAGTACAGATAGCAACATAGATAGAAGTCCTTCGCGATTTGGCAATTTTGCCAATGCTGTGATTTCTTCCAATGAAGATACTTTACCTTCGATGATACCGCCTTTGATTTCTAATGCTTTTGCTTCTTTAGCAAATTCGTCCATGATTTTCGCTGGTGCAACTACATCTTCGTTACTAAATGCAACGGCTGTAGGGCCAGTGAATACTTCGTCCAAGCCTTCTAATCCAGCTTTTTTTGCAGCACGAGAAAGAATTGAGTTTTTGATAACTTTCATTTCTACGTTTGCATCACGAAGTTGTTTACGTAAACGAGTCACTTCATCAACAGTTAGACCACGGTAGTCAACAACGACTACAGATGCTGCTGCTGTAAATTTTTCACTTACTTCATCAACGATTGCTGCTTTTTTTGCGATAATTGCTTCACTCATTTTTGAGTTTCACCTCCTGAATTTTGATGGAAGAGTTCTTTACACTTAGTTATTCACCAAGTATTGTGTATCAATGATCCACTTCGCTCTTAGTGATTCAACATGCTTCGCCTGAGAGGAGACTTCGCTCACTCTGTTCGCCAAGTATTGTTCATCATCTATTCACTTCGTTCTTAGTGATTCACAATAAAAAACTCTATGCCACCGCAGACATAGAGGGACTATTGAAAGTATTCAATAAACGTCCTCGGTAGGAAATTAAGGCGAATGCCACCTACTGTCTTCGGTACAAGTTAATTATTAACCTCAACTAGCTTAGCATGCTAAACTAGTTGAGTCAAGAATTATTTTTTCAGTTGGATCAATCAACGTTCTAATTTAAATTAGAAAGAAGCTTGGTCTACATGGATACCAGGTCCAAATGTTGTTGTAACAGTGATATTTTTCATGTATTGACCTTTAGCTGCTGATGGTTTAGCTTTCACTAATACATCATGGATTGTTGTAAAGTTTTCAACAAGTTTTTCGTTGTCGAATGATACTTTACCGATTGGAACATGGACGTTTCCAGCTTTGTCCACACGGTAAGTTACTTTACCTGCTTTTACTTCGTTCACTGCTTTTGTAACATCCATAGTTACAGTACCAGTTTTAGGGTTTGGCATTAAGCCTTTAGGTCCTAAAACACGTCCTAAACGACCAACAGTAGCCATCATGTCAGGTGTAGCAACAACTACGTCAAAGTCAAACCATCCATTTTGGATTTTTTGAACCATGTCGTCGTCACCTACGAAGTCTGCACCAGCTGCTTCAGCTTCTTTTGCTTTGTCGCCTTTAGCAAATACTAAAACAGTTTGTGTTTTACCAGTTCCGTTAGGTAATACTACTGCACCACGAATTTGTTGGTCTGCTTTTTTAGGGTCTACGTTCAAACGGTATGCAACTTCAACTGTAGCGTCGAATTTTGCAATGTTTGTTTCTTTTGCTAATGCTACTGCTTCAGCAACAGGATAAACTTTACTTGAATCAACTTTTTTTAATGCATCTTGCATTTTTTTGCTCTTTTTAGCCATTTTGGTTCCTCCTTGATTGTGGTTATAACGGTTGTACCTCCCACGTGTTCTATATCTTTCAATACAGAGCCAACTGAGAAGCTACTTTCTTAGGGTGTAGAGATTATTCTACAGTGATCCCCATGCTTCGTGCAGTTCCTTCAACCATGCGCATTGCTGCTTCAACGTTCGCTGCGTTTAGGTCTTCCATTTTTAATTCAGCGATTTCTTTGATTTGATCGCTAGAAACTTTAGCAACTTTGTTTTTGTTTGGTTCGCCTGAACCTTTTTCAATGTTTGCTGCTTTTTTCAACAATACTGCAGCTGGTGGTGTTTTTGTAACGAATGTGAATGAACGGTCTTCGTATACAGAAATAACAACCGGAATGATCAAACCTGCTTGATCAGCTGTACGAGCATTGAATTCTTTTGTGAATCCCATGATATTGACACCCGCTTGACCTAGTGCAGGACCTACTGGTGGAGCTGGAGTTGCTTTACCTGCAGGAATTTGCAATTTAACGATTTTTTCTACTTTCTTTGCCACGAGACATACCTCCTTAAGTCCGTGATGTGGTTAATTGGAGATGCATATTTCTCCTCCCACGTTTTCTCTCATAATCATCTGATTATCAGACAAAATAGTGCGCACGACAATGCACACTGATACAGTATAGCAAATATATTCTTTTTTTCAAGATTTTTTTCTTATAAATTTACATTCTATGGAAGAAATCGATAATTTTCTCCTTAAAACGTGAAGAACCTTCCCTATTTGTTTACCATTTGTGCTAAACTAGCGCCAAGAAGAAATGCTGACATGCGCCAGCTATATATCTGTAAATTTTAACGAGGTGAAGAAATGAAAGAATTAAAATACCGCAGTGTTTTCGATATTATCGGTCCTGTCATGATTGGTCCTAGTAGTTCTCATACCGCTGGTGCTGCTCGAATCGGTAAAATCGTCCGTAGTATTTTTGGCGAACAACCAGATTCTGTCGATATTTATCTTTATGAATCTTTTGCTAAGACTTATCGAGGACATGGTACCGATATTGCTTTAGTCGGCGGCTTATTAGGAATGGAACCAGATGATGAACATTTAGCAGATTCACTGAAATTGGCTTATGAAGCAGGCATGGAAGTATTATTTGTTCCAAAAGCGGAAAAAGCGGAACATCCCAACTCTGTAAAAATGTTGTTAAGAAAAGGGACTCGCAAACTTTCCGTAACTGGGATCTCTATCGGTGGCGGAAATATTCAGATATCTGAATTGAATGGGTTCAAGATCTCATTAAGCATGGGTACCCCTACCCTGATCATCGTCCATCGAGATGTGCCGGGAATGATCGCCAAAGTCACAAACATCCTTTCTGAAACGAATACAAATATCGGGACTATGACGGTTACTCGTGAATCTAAAGGCGAAAATGCGATCATGATCATCGAAGTCGATGACCCGCAAGTAGATGATACTGTTAAAAAATTAAATCAATTGCCAAACATCGATAGTGTCAATTATTTCGATTAAAGGAGGAAGAAAAATGTTTTTCTCTATTGAAGAACTCGTACAGCAAGCAAACGACTACTCCAGTGTCGCTGAATTAATGATTGCTGTTGAAATGGAAATGAGCGGACGTTCACGCGAACAGATCATCGCGATCATGGAAAAAAATCTAAGTGTGATGGAACAATCCATTGCTGAAGGAAAAGCAGGTGTAACATCTGTAACTGGCATTACAGGTGGCGATGCAAAAAAACTAGACGATTATTTAAAGGAAGCTGATTTTCTTAGTGGTGAAACAATCCTGACTGCCGTTCGTAATGCGATTGCTGTGAACGAGGTCAATGCCAAAATGGGCTTGATCTGCGCAACTCCTACTGCCGGCAGTGCTGGAGTCGTACCTGGTGTATTGATGTCTGTTCGTGACCGCTTGGAATTAAGTCATAAACAACAGTTAGAATTTCTCTTTACTGCTGGGGCATTCGGCCTAGTCATGGCAAATAATGCTTCGATCAGTGGTGCAGAAGGTGGTTGCCAAGCAGAAGTTGGTTCAGCCAGTGCCATGGCAGCTGCTGCATTAGTATGTGCAAAAAATGGTACGCCGCATCAAGCCGCTCAAGCCGTTGCAATTACTTTAAAAAATATGATGGGGCTGATCTGTGACCCTGTCGCAGGGCTCGTTGAAGTTCCCTGTGTCAAAAGAAATGCGCTTGGTTCTTCTCAAGCTTTCATTTCTGCCGACATGGCGTTAGCCGGTATCGAAAGTGTCATTCCGCCTGACGAAGTTGTCGCTGCGATGTACCAAGTAGGCAGACAAATGCCCTCTATCTTCAAAGAAACAGCAGAAGGTGGTCTAGCAGCAACTCCAACTGCTAAACGACTAACAAAAGAGATTTTAAAATAAAACGTGGAAATGTTCTTTTATTAGAGGCGGAAAACGAATGTGGGGCAAATCTAAAAATCAGTTTTGCTACAGACTCTCGAATAACCGTCGTTCAAAAGTAGTCTTTTCGGTAATTTCAAAAAAAAACGACTAGTTTTACCTGTTTTGTCGTTAGTGGTGTACTAGATGTTCCCTCAAAAAAATAGCGCGTATCGACGGCTCTGTCGATACGTGCTATTTTTTTTGACTTCTTTTAATCTAGCAACTTAGTGTTTTTAATTTCGTTCACTGTTCTAGTACCAGCCAATTGCATAGTGATCGATAACTCTTTATTCAAATGATCAAATACAGAAGTAACACCTTGTGCGCCACCTAGGTTCAAACCATAGATGACTGGACGACCGATGGCAACTAGATCCGCCCCACTCGCTAGAGCTTTGAAGACATGTTCTCCACGGCGTACTCCTGAATCAAAGATAACAGGAACACGTTTATTGACAACTTCTGCTACTTTAGGCAGAACTTCAAAAGAAGCAGGGCCACCATCAAGTTGACGTCCTCCATGATTCGAAACCCAAATGCCATCTGCACCGGCAGAAATTGCTACTTCGGCATCTTCTGGTGATTGGATACCCTTTACGATCACAGGTAGATTCGTTAAATCTTTGATTTTTTTGATATCTTCTGGTGTCAATCCTTGCTTAGCCGCTGCATAGATTTCAGAGATCCCTTTTCCTTCACCATTTCCACTTGCGCTCTGTTCACTATACGCTGCAAGGTTAGGCATTGGTAATGGAAATTGGAAATGATTGATGATATCTTCTTCTCGATACCCACCTAATGTCGAATCAGCGGTTAAGATAATTGCCTTTGCACCAGCTTCAACTGCTTTGTTCAAGATGAATTCATTAAAGCCGTCATCTTTACTCATATATAATTGGAAAAATTGTGGCGCACCAGGCGCTGCCGCTGCCGCATCTTTGATAGTTGTATTGGCGTACGTGCTGATAGAAAAGATCGAACCAGCCGCAGCAACACCTTTCGCTGTATTCGCCTCTCCTTTTTCATGTGCTAAGCCTTGCGCAGCAGATGGCGCTTGAATGATCGGCGTCTTCAAATCAATCCCAAAAATCGATGTACTTAAATCAGCAGAATCGATCCCTCTCAACACTCGAGGCATGATTTTTTTCGTATTGAACGATGTCGTATTTTCTTTCATCGTCCATTCATCTTCTGAACCGCCACGGATATACCCAAATGCGCCAGCTTCCATGCGCTCTTTTACTTTTCCTTCAAGTGAAGCAATATTTACGATATCAATTGAATGTTCTTCTGTACTTGCCTGATAAGCCATAACTAAATCCCTCTTTCTTTCCTACGTTTAGTCAAGTACTTTTTTCTATTGGTTTTTATCAAGAAAAAAGTATACGAAATAAGCCTAATAAATTAGAAATTTTTTTATTAGGTATGCTATAATTCTAGGTAAGGATATATTCCTTATTGGTCGTTAGAGGCCGTGTATGAGTAATCATACGGACTTGAATGTCGTACCATCGAATGGAGACATTTCAAGAGCTTGTTGATGCAGGCGACGAGCGCAACCTTATGCTTTTTGGGCGAAGGTTGCGTTTTTAGTTTATAGTAATAGTCCACAAGATGATTGGGCCCCGCCGCTTGTTGTCGAATCATGTTCATCATAATAAAATACAAATTTTTTCGGGCCTTCGGATTCCCATGTTTATTCATGTGTTCTTTGGCTGTATATTTTCCAGATTGATATCTTCTGGTATCAACACCGACGAAAGCATTCAATTGCTTATGAGAAGAAAAACGCCGAATATCCCCTAATTCACCAATAATGAGTCCTGCAGAAAGTTCACCAATTCCAGGGATACTTTGATAGAAATCAAATTCTATTGTTTGTTTCGCAATGTCAACTAGCTGTTTGGCGAGTTGTTCTTTTGTTACAAGCAATTGTTTCAATTGTTGGGCATAATACACGACTTTTTGAACAGAAATACTTTGTCCAGATTCAGCTGGATAAGAATTTTGCGCAAGTGAAAGTAAGGTTTGTGCTTTAGCCAAGGCTTTTTGATCGGAGATTTTTTTATCCGTATTTTTCTTTAACACATTTTTTACCTTAGTTTGGCTTAAGTGTGCCAAGTAATCAGGGTGGGGGAAAAGTTCGACAAGATTCAAGGCGAGTTTTGATAACCTGTTCGTGAAAAGTGTTTCCAATTCTGGGAAAGTCAATTGTAAAGCGGTATGCAGGTTCATTCTCGTGCGTTTAATGTCCCTTTCAATTTGTTGATAAAAGCGTGCAAAATCGCGTGTTTGTTTATAGACTTCTGTTTGAGATTGTTTTTGTTTCCGCAAAAATTGACCGTGTGTTTGTGCCAGTCGATGGGCATCTCGTTTATCCGTTTTGACTGAACGTAAGTCAATATTCAGTTGTCTTTTCGCTTCTAAAGGGTTTAATAAACAATAGGCGAAATGATTCTTTTGACAAAAAGTTTCAATGACTCTTGAATAAACCCCCGTTGCTTCAAAAACGATTTGTGGTCGTTCTGGAAGAGCATAAATTTCTTGAAGAAGTGCATTGAAATGTGTTTTATCGTGAAGAATTTCTTGTTCAAAAAGACAAGTATTTTCATGATAAATAACGACATAACTTTTTCCCATTGAGACATCTAAAGCAAGTACATACATAATTTTCATCTCCTAAGAAGTGTTGAAAGATTCTTCACTGCTTCATTTCGTTCCTAATTTCCTTTACACGGGCTCGAAGCCCCAACATACTTAAACCAGGTTTTAAAATGACAGTGAAGAAGACCATTTTTTGTTTGGGACTCGTAGTCCAAGAAAGTGTGGTCGGTCTTTCTTTCACAACCAACTATACGCTTAAAAGAGCGTTAGAGGGTAATTTCATCCGTCGATGAATTTACCCTCTAATCTTAGTATGTTTTTTAGTACAAACTCATCATATTACTCTTACTAAAAGTAAGCAAACATTTATACTCGGTCTGAGTTTAAAATAAAAAAGTGTCACTCACAAGGAGGTCGAGACAAAAGTGTTTCTTACTTTGGTCCCACGCTCGCTTCACTTGAGTTACACTCTTTTAAACAAAAGAATCCAGTTAAATAGCAAGTAGTAGTACTTTTTTCGAAAGCTAGTCGATTCTATTCATTCAGGTTCCAAACAAATTGTTGGACCAGTCGATCCACTTCCTGGTTTTCATGAAGCATACTGTGTGCAGCATTTTCTCCTTCGACGACCTTTTCCTCAACTGGATTTCCATTTTGCTTGAGTAAAGCATACACCGCCAAGGCACTACTCAATGGAACAGTCCCATCACTAGCATCCGTTTCACTCAATTGTCCACCAACTAGCAAGAATTGGGTAGTTGCAGGAACGTTGTCTATCAGTTGTTGGTAATCTTGGTACCGACTAGTTGTCACAGCTGGGCCATTTTTCAGCATATCATTTAAGCTTTGGGTACTGTTTTCTTCAAATTCATTAAATGGCGCCCCTAATGCAACAAACTTTTGGACTTGTGGTAACGATTGATCTTGACCATAAGTAGCAAGATAACGCAGACCGCTGACTCCTCCCATCGAGTGACCAACGATATTTACTTTATCGATGCCATAGGTAGATTGTAGATATGTTAGACACGCTTTGATCCATTCAGTTTGATTCCATTCATTGTTTTTATTATCCGCAAATAATACTTGGACGATCGGATTGTCCGCTTTCTTTGTTAATTCTCCATCAGCCTGTACTTGACCATTGACATCAACCGTCAATGTCAACTCTTTTTGTGCGCTATCTTCTAATCGCTGGATCATTCCTTTAAAGGAGTTGACGGTTCCACTATAGCCATGGAGAAACAGCGTAGGTGTAGTCGTTTTTTCAATTTTTTCTTCTGTTGTTTGTGTTGTTTCTGCCTTCTTTGTTCCAGTGGTTGGCTCATTGGTTGCTTTAGACTGACAGCCAGCAAACAAAACCATCCCTAATCCAATCAAAAAACTGGTCATTATAAATTTACGCCATTTTGTCATGATCTGTCCTCCTACTAATGAATAACAAAAAAAGACGAAAAGAGTTGAGTAACAATCTTTCCGTCTTACTTGTTGCTCCGGCGATATGCTTTTTTTAAACACTTCCAGCAACGTATTAATCGATTTTGTCTACTTGATCAAAATCAAGTTCTGTACTTGTTTCACGACCAAACATATCGATATTCACTTTTAATTTTTCTTTTTCTTCATCTACTTCTGTTACTTGACCTTCTAGTCCAGCAAAAGCACCTTCGATGATCTTGACTACTTCGCCTACTTCGATTTCTAAATCATTTTGGCGTAAGCTCATACCGATTGAACGCAAGATATGGTTCACTTCTTCTGGCAATAATGGCGCTGGTTTGCTTCCTGCACCATGAGAACCAACAAATCCAGTTACACCCGGTGTATTACGAACGACATACCAAGAAGCATCCGACATGATCATTTCTACTAATACATAACCTGGGAATGTTTTATGAACGATTTCTTTTTCTTTACCGTTCTTTACTTCTGTTTCAGTTTCTTCTGGAACAACTACACGGAAAATAAAGTCAGCCATTTTCATACTTTGCGCACGAGATTCGATGTTTGCTTTTACTTTGTTTTCATATCCTGAGTATGTATGCAATACATACCAATTTTTTTCAAAAGATTCCATTAAGGGCTCCTCATTTCATTGTAAAATAAAAAAACCCCAGTTGCCCGAAGTTTTTCCTTCAACCTGATTATAGCACTATTTTGCGATTTTTACTAGCGCCTTATTTTAATAAGAATGCAAATAAACTTTGGATTGCTGTATCCATAACGAAAAACATCACACCAAAAATAATCGACGTTTCGATAACTACCAATGTATCTTTACGTAATTGCTTACGAGATGGCCATGTTACTTGTTTCATTTCTGCTTTGACACTTTTTAGAAACTTCATCCTTTATCCTCCTGTGTTCTATTTTGTTTCTTTATGTAATGTGTATTGATTACAATATTTACAAAATTTATTGATCTCCAAACGTTCGCCGCTTTTTCCTTCACTGATTGATTTTGTGTAGTTTCTAGAACCGCAAACGGAACAAGCTAATGCTGCTTTTTTCTTTGCCATTCGTTGTCCCCCCTTACTGAAAATCAAAATTATACACTTTTACAGTATCATGGAAAAGTTTTTCTGTCAATTCGCATTTAAACGGTCTATTGTTTTGCAATTAATTATGATATGATTAATTTGAAGTGAAGTAAAAATGAGATATATGGAGGTAAAATTATGCTATTAAAAACACTTGTATATAAGAAAAAAGATTTAACAACTGTTACTGAGACCAGCACTTTAGAAGAAGCATTAGAGATTTTAGAAAGTTCTGGCTATCGTTGCGTGCCGATCTTAGATGCTTCTGGAAATATTTTCCGTGGAAATATTTATAAGATGCACATCTATCGCCATAAAGCTAACGGCGGGGATATGACACTACCAGTTACACATCTATTGAAGAATGCCACAAAATTCATCTATTTAGACACATCTTTCTTTAAAGTATTTTTCACGATCAAAGAGCTACCTTATATCGCCGTACTTGATAATGAAAATCACTTCTATGGAATTTTGACACATAGTACCTTGTTGACTATGCTCTCACAATCATGGAGTGTCGAACAAGGTAGCTACGTGTTAACGATTGCGTCTACTGGTAAACAAGGCGATTTAGCAACGATCTCAAAAATCATCTCTAAATACAGCAGTATTGCCAGCTGTATTACACTTGATATCGAAAAGGATGAATTCATCCGTCGTACACTGATCACTTTGCCTGCTGACACAGACGAAAAAGTATGTGAAACGATTGTTAACCAACTTGAAAAGAAAAACTATAAAGTAATCGAGATCGAAAATCTACAACACGCAGAATAAGCTTCGATAAACAGATAATTAGCCAAACAGAACTAGAGAGTGGGACAAAAGTAAGAAACACTTTTGTCCCACTCTTTAAAAACGAATAAACGGTGGGAGCAGAAGCAACTCCTTCGGAAATAAGCCGAAATTAACAAAAATTTGAAAAGCAATTTTCGTTAATTTCTTCTTATTTCTCGGAGTTAAACACTTCTGTCCCAACCTCTATCTTTATATAAACTATTTTCAACTCGCTCTTCCTATACGCGATTTTTAAAATCTAATGCTCGGTCTAAATAATACATCAATGGTGCTGACACAGCCATGATGATACACTCGCTTGCTGCTAATGTGCCATAAGTCGTCCAAAAGGCCTTGCCGCCTGTTGGTACTAACATGTACGCAATCAATCCCATGCTGATCGTAAAGAAGAGCGTATTCAGTGCTAAACGTACTTTTACATTTTTGATTTTATTTTGCAAAATTGCTGTTAAACCTAAAGAAATCAATGTTTGTCCGCCACCGAAAATAACATCTAGTATTCCAAAGCCAAAGAATGCGTTATAGATGATGACTCCTCCTAGTACACCCCAGAGTAATTTCCGATTAAAAACCACTAAATGATTCAAACTTTCAGAGATTCGAAATTGGATTGGTCCAGATGATACTGGTGCAACTAAAATCGTTAACGCTAAATATAAAGCCATGATGATCCCATTCACTACGACGACCATTAATTGTTTTTGTTCCTGTGTCTTTTGCATAATATAATCCCTCATTTCTCCTAGTTTTTTTAACGCGGGATGGTTGATGAACCGCGGTTATCTTAAACAAATAATCATTATAACAGACAATCTATAGATTTAAAACCATAGAATTCTTTGAATTGAAATAGTATCTAAAGAGTGAATGTAAACGTTTGCCAAAACAAAGAAATTATGCTATAAAATAGGTGTAAGAGGCATAAGGATTCCCAGTAGCGCAGACGAAGCAGGTTCTGCAAGAAAAGAATTGTTGTGTATCTAAAAAAGAAAAAAGGAAGTGGGAGTTTGAATAACCTCTTACCTGAACAAGATCTAGCAAGCAGCTGAAGAACTAAGTGGACATATCGAACCTTAGATTTCTTCTCCGTTTCAAACGAACGGATCGAGCGCTTGCTAGATTTTTTTATTTTTTTGAAATCTGTTCTTTTTCATTTCTGCACTCCTCTGCTATAATAACCAAGAATAAAAACATATGGTTTGTTTTTTCTCTTTTTAAAATAAATTTTGATATTCAACAATGAATATTTCAGTCGCTAACCATTGGAGCGTTAAGCGAAAAATTGAGAAGTTCTCTGATTTTATGATTGAGTCTATAGCCAGCTCAACTTCTGAAATGTTTCGCAGGAGGCAAAAATGAAGTTTCATTATTATTTATTAATCAACCAAGCGGCTGGAAGCGGCTCTGGTAAAAAGGTAGCGGACAAGATCATCCCGCTATTTGCTGAAAAGAATCTGACCTATTCTGTTTATTATAGTAAGTGGAAAGGCCATGATGCCCAAATCGCTGAGGAATTAGCAGAAGATACGCTGAAAGAATGGACTGAAGAAACCCGTGAGCAAGAAGCTCCTTTTCCTCTACTTGTAATTGTCGGCGGTGATGGAACACTGCACCAAGTATTGAATACTTTTTACCAACTGAAAGTTAATTTTCCTGTTGCATATATCCCTGCCGGTTCTGGTAATGATTTTGCTAGAGGTATCGGATTATCAAGGAATGCTGTAAAAGCATTAGAAAATGTGCTTGCTGCAACTGAACCTCAGGAAATCAATCTATTAAGCTATGAAGAAAAAATCAGCGATAGACAAGGAGTTGTCGTAAATAATTTTGGGATTGGTTTGGATGCGGCAATCGTGCATGCGACAAATCATTCGAATGCGAAAACTCAATTGAACAAGTATAAATTAGGATCGCTTTCTTATATTTTTTCGATCTTGCGTGTTTTCTTTGTTCAAAAAGGATTCCCTATTTTAGTAGAAACTAGTGGAAAACAGGTCAGTTTTGAAAAAGCTTTTTTATGTACAGCAACGAATCACCCATACTTTGGAGGCGGTGTAGCCATCGCTCCCACCGCTGATATTGCCAAACCAACGATTGATTTTGTTGTCGTGGAGCGGATCAATCTATTCAAGATTTTGTGGATCGCTCTTTTACTGACACAAAAAAAGCAACTCAATTCTAAAAATTTTCACCACTTTACCACTAGTAAATTGCGTATTGTTTCGACTACATCACAATATGGTCAAGAAGATGGTGAAGACACTGAAAAGCAACCGTTCGATTTACAGTTGTCCACAAAAAAGCAACTATTTTGGTGTAATTTAACGCTTTGATAGGCATATAGTTATAAGAGCAAAGAGCGTGGGATAATAGTCTTTCTTAAAAAGAAAAGGTTCTATAATATTTTGTGTTGGTGGAAATCGAAATCGATTTTCTACCAACACTTTTTCTTTGTTTCAATCCAAAAAAAGACTCACATTTGGTAAAATTTAGTCGACAAAAACATTACCCTACCAAAGGAGTCTCTCTATGGATAATCATATTAGAAAATTACTCGGATTAACAGATGAACATTCATTTTTTTGATGAAAAATGGATGACTCGCCTTCCCATTGCGAACACTGCGAATTGGTTCTCATTATCCGCAACGATTCATATACGACACGCACAGAACACGCCGCATGTCGGACTAAGTTTTATCCAAATTTGTCTCCACCAACACAATTTGACGAAGAGCCACTATTTTCAGGGTGATTACTATTAGCTACTTGGTATTGTTCTCTGTCACTAAGTCAAAAAAATTATTGGCTTTTAGATTAAAAAAATTAATTGTCGAAAAATCATAGCCAGTCACCTTAGCCACTTGTAAATAATACTTTTTTTCTGTTTCGATCGTTAAAAGATAGCCTAAATCAAATCCTAAAACCTCCCAATCTTTCACCTCAAAGTTTACAATGCTAGATTTAGGTATACGAATAATATTCTCATCGTAGTTTTCTTCTTTTATGTCAACAGGTGATAACCCGCTTCCTATTTTCTTGATTATTAACTCTTCTTCAGTCGCAATAACCAAAACTATTTTAGTGACGATTATCTTTACTGTTGGGTGAAGAGGTAATACTACTAAAAACGGATGTGCATATTCATAACAACTAAAATAATTACCTTTAGGCGTAAGCCCTAAATGCCTCATAAAATTTTCCGCTTTTTGTTCCAGAACAATATCCGTATACATTTTTAATTCCCCCAACAATAAATTGCATTGATAGCTATACCAGCTACGATTGTAGCAACATTAAATTTCAAAAGTTGTGAAGAGCTCAAAGTTTTCTTAGCTTTTTCAAGCAAAATATCTACAGCTTTATCATAGTCCTTTGACGCAAGAGCATTAATCAAGATTTGCATCGCATTTTCTCCTTGCAACGCATCCCAAACGCCCTTTTCAAGGGGTAACGTACTTATAACAATACAAGCAATATATTTTATAAAATTACGAGTCATACTAGGAATCACGTAATTATCAAAAACAAATTTCCCAGCTAATCCTTCTTCACCTGGAAGTTCTGATTTTGCTTTTATCGCTACAAAATCAGTTGGGATATACTGTTTTGTCGTTGGATCAATATGGCCTGCTTCTTCCAAATAAAATTTTAATTCTTCTACAGCTTGCTTTTTTTGTTCTTCAAGCCTTGTTTCTTCATTCACATTTTCATCTGCATAAATAGCTGATCCAGTACTAATAAAAATTCCCAAAATCATTAGCAATGTCATTCCCAAACAAAAAAATTTAGACTCTTTTAAAACTTTTAACTCCATATATCCTCTCCTTGTTCTATCAATTTTTAATGCTAAATATCAATACAAAAAATACTTACTAACTTGCTATCCTAATTTGTCTTTTATAATTAATCAAATTAGTTATATAAAAAAGTAAGCGTTTTTTTAAAATATTATAGAGAATTTTATCAGCAAAAAAGAGAGTGTAAAATATTTTGTGTAAATAGAAAAAAGGAAGTCCCTTCTGTAGAATAGAGTTACCACAACACATTCACAGAAAAGAGGACTTCCATATGAACGATTTTACTACAGAAATTCTAAAGACTCTAGCGAACAAAGGCGATTTGAATGAATTATTCCGTGTCCATTTGGAAAAAGCTGTCAATACGCTTCTCAAAACGGAGTTAACGGCTTTCCTCGATTACGAAAAGTACGATCGCATTGGTTTTAACACGGGTAATTCTCGTAACGGCTCCTATGACCGTACGGTCAAGACCGAGTACGGGGAACTTCATCTCCAGATTCCGCGCGACCGCAACGGCGAGTTCAAGCAACAGACTGTTCCTGCTTATAGACGGACGAATGATACCTTAGAGGAGACCGTCATTCACCTCTTCCGAAAAGGTATTACCATGTCGGAAATCGCAGACTTGATTGAGAAAATGTATGGGCATCACTACACGCCCCAAACCATGTCCAACATGACTAAAGTGCTGACTGAAGAAGTAAATGCATTTAAAGTTAGAACTCTAAATGATAAGTATGTCGCTATTTTCATGGATGCTACTTATATTCCTTTAAAACGGCAAACCGTCTCCAAAGAAGCAATCTATATTGCCATTGGTATACGAGAAGACGGCACTAAAGAAGTACTAAGTTATGCGATTGCTCCGACTGAATCGACCTACGTTTGGAATGAGTTGTTAGAGGACATTTACTCCAGAGGGGTTCATGATGTCTTACTGTTTATTACCGATGGCTTAAAAGGCATGAAAGATACGATTCACCAGATTTATCCTAAAGCTAAATACCAACATTGCTGTGTTCACGTTTCCCGTAATATTGCTCATAAAGTACGTGTCAAAGATCGAAAAGAAATCTGTGATGATTTTAAGGCTGTTTATCAAGCTAGCTCAAAGGAAGAGGCAAATACCTTTTTAGGGAGTATGATTGAGAAGTGGCAGAAAACTTATCCTAAAGTGACGCAGTCACTGATAAAAAATCAAGATTTATTGACTTTTTATGAGTTTCCGCCTGGTATCCGCCGAAGCATTTACTCAACTAATTTAATCGAATCTTTCAATAAACAAATCAAGAAATACAGCCGCAGAAAAGAGCAGTTTCAAAATGAAGAATCACTAGAGCGTTTCCTAGTATCCATCTTTGATACATACAATCAAAAATTCTTAAATAGAAGCCATAAAGGCTTCCAACAAGTGACGGATACATTAGCTTCAATGTTTACTGAGTAACCCATTATTTTGCAGAAGGACGAGTTATTTACACAAAATTATTGACGCTCCCGCAAAAAAAGCAGCATATCATAAAAAGACGATTTTTAGTCTTAAATTGACACTTTGTCTTTAAAAATGAAAAATATCAATAATGCACCTTTCATAAACAGCATTGAGAAAAGATACTCTTTATAGTATTGATTATGTATTATGAGTGAACCTTAAATCAAAAAAGCGGGACAAAAATCAGAAAAAACCTGATTTTTGTCCCACTCGCTTTCTATTTTTAAGGTTTTACGTTTTCCATACCAATCATTGGATCAATCAGTTGTTTTTCAATTGCTTCTGTTGTCAGAATATACGTCTGAGGTAATCGAGTCGCTTCTGTTTCCTTTTCTTCATCTTTCATCTGCTCTTTTGTTTCTTCAACCGATGAGAATAGATTAACATTACGTTCCTTTTCCTGGACAGACTCTTCTTGTTCGTTGTGCTCATTTTTTTCAGTTGGTGTCTTGGCTGTTTCACCCACGCTAGTGTATGAACCATCCTCAAACGGATCACTTCCACTCAATGAATCCTCGTAAGCTACTAGCTTCGTTCGTGTAGCGATCGTCATCTGCTCGTTTTCTTCAATTCTTTTTTTCAAGGTTGTCTTTCGGCTCGCTGATTCATTCTTCACACATGTAGCATAAGCGTGTTCTTCCCCTAAAAGTATCAGCAATTCTTTACTTCGAGTGACTGCAGTATAAAGCAAGTTTCTCTGGAGCATACGCTGATATTGGTGAACCATAGGCAAAATGACCATTTTGAATTCACTACCTTGTGATTTATGGATCGAGCAACAATAAGAGAGCGTGATCTTATTCCACTCATTCCGTTTATATGTGACTTCATTGGCATCAAATTGAATCACCAATTCATCAATCTTATCTTCAGAATCTTTTGCCAACACAATTCCCGTGATTTCTCCCATATCGCCATTAAACACATTTAATTCCGGCGTATTTACTAACTGGAGGACTTTATCTCCGATCCGATAGACTGTATCGTTCCAATGAACTTCTTTGCGTCCATCCCTTCCCGGATTAAAGATATTTTGCATCATCTTATTCAGCGCATCGATTCCTGCTGGACCACGATACATTGGAGCTAATACTTGGATATCTTGTGCAGTAAATCCTTTGTTTTTCGCTTTTTCCACGATCTTCGCAATCAACGGTTCAATCGTATATGCATCACTTCTGAAAAAGGATCGATCCCTCTGATTCTTTGTAAAATCAGCTGGCAATTGTCCTTCTTTGATTTCATGAGCAAGTGGAATAATACTTGAGCCATCTCCTTGACGATAGATCTGATTCAATTCCATTTTAGGAATCTGATCGATTTCCAACAAATCATGCAGAACCTGACCAGGACCTACAGAGGGTAATTGATCTTTATCCCCAACTAAAATAACTTGCATATTTGTAGGAATAGCTTTAAATAAAGTGTTCGCTAACCATGTATCGACCATCGACATTTCATCGATGATCAATAAACCACCCTCCAGCTCCTTCGTACTGACTGTTGGTGATTTTTCACGTCCATTCAATCCAAGCAATCGGTGGATCGTGCTTGCCGGAAGTCCGGTCGTTTCATTCATTCGCTTTGCTGCCCGACCAGTTGGCGCTGCCAACAATATCGGAAAAATTTCCTGTGTATATTTCGTGGGATCTAATTCCAACCCATTCAATTCTGCAAACAAATTGACGATTCCATTGATAACTGTCGTTTTCCCTGTACCAGGTCCTCCAGTTAAAATGAATAATGGCGAACGGACTGCTTCTGAAATGGCCTTCTCTTGGGACTCTCCATATTGGATACCAAAAACTTTTTCGATACGACGAATATTTTTTTTCACTTCTTTTTCTGGATACTTGATTTCTTTTTTTCGACTAAGCAACCGTTGAATCGAATTACCGATCCCCCATTCAGAGAAAAACAAACTGTTCTCATAGAGATTGGTTCCTTCTTGTTGGATCTTTCCCTCTTCGACAAGTTGGATGATCACTGTTGCCACTTGATCTGGTTGAATTTCAATCGGTCGGCTTGTTTCCAAAATCCTGATGGTTTGGCTAAGAAGCATCTCAGCAGGAACATATGTATCGCCAGTTTGAACCGCATGCTGAAAAATTTGGTGTAAGATTGCTGCTCGGATACGTCTTGGAGAATCGGCGGCGATCCCTAGTTGCTCTGCCAAGTTATCTGCACGTTTAAAGCCGATTCCTTCAATATCTTCAACCAGTTGATACGGATTTTCTTGAATGATATCTAGTGCTTCATTTTTATAAGTTTGGTAGATACTAAACGCAAGCTGACTACCAAAACCATAGCGGTTCAGCCCCATGATCACTTGATCCATTCCATGATTCAAGCGAATCGTTTCCGCGATCATTTCTCTTTTCGGCTTAGTCAAACCAGAAATCTGTTTTAGCACTGAAGGATCAGCAATGATTTTTTCAATCGCTTCTTCACCCAATAACTCAACGATTTTTTCTGCTGTTTTCTTTCCGATACCCGGAAATTTCTCACTAGACAAATAACCAACAATACCGTTGGCTGTAGTAGGCTTTTCTTGCTCATACCGCTCAACTTTTAGCTGTCTACCATATTTAGGATGGTCTACTAATTCACCGTAGAACCGATACAACTCATTTTCTTGGACATCTCCAAAGCTTCCTGTCACAACGATTTCTTTTTCACGATAATCAGCAGTTGTTTCAGTGACCCGAACCAGTAAGACTTTATAAAAATTACTAGGATTTTGATAAAAAATTGCGGCAACTGTGCCAACAAAGTAAGGCATTTCTTCTGGCTGCATTTTGCCGCCTCCTTCAATTATAATAGTGGTTCTGGTTTCGTATCTTTCCCTAAGAAATCGATCTCGTTCCATACTTTTAATTCATAAGGGAGTAAATTATACGGTTCTCCCGTCTCTAAAATCGTAAGACTACTATTGAAGAGTCCGCCCATTTCTCGCAATTGGCTCAATTCTTTTCCCACCATCCATTGAATAGCGGCAGTCAATGATGCGCCATGGCCGACAAAAAGAATCGGTCCCTCATGTTGTGCTACAGCATCCGCTACTACTGTTTCGATCCGCGTAATCGCAGACTCGATCGCTTCTCCTCTAAAAAGGGTAGGATCATATTTATCGAGATGTTGCCGTAGATTAGGCAGTGTTTCAGGATATTTTTGATACATTTCATCAATTGGCTGGCCTTCTAAATCTCCTAATCCTAGTTCTCTCAACTTATCTGTATAAATGATTTCAACTGGATGGGCTAGCTCTTTATTTATCCCTTCTGCTGTATCACGTGCGCGTTTCGCTGTACTGGAATAGATTGCCTTGAACGGCACATATCTCACTTTTTTACCAAAAGCTTTGATTTCTTCATAGCTTTCTGCTAAAAGGGGGGAGTCTCCGTTGCTGCCTTGAAAACGGCGTTCAAGATTCCATTCTGTTTTTCCATGTCTTGTAAAATATAGTTCCATTTGCATCGGACTCCTTGCTGTCACTTTTTAAAAGTAGTGTCTGCTAATTAATAGAATAATGGCTCTGCTGAATAAATAAAATTGCTAGTAAAGGGCATTCTCCTTTTTCTTGCTTAATGCTTGAGCCAGAACATTTGCTAAATAGCCTCTAGTGTAAACGGCATTTCTCAAATTGCCTCTGCGACATTAAGCCGAAAAAGACAAAATATGAAAAGCTATTTTTTCTTTTTCCTTGCTTAATGCTTGAGCCAGGACATTTGCTAAATAGCCTCTAGTGTAAACGGCATTTCTCTGTCTCTGCGACATTAAGCCAAAAAAGACAAAATATGAAAAGCTATTTTTTCTTTTTCCTTGCTTAATGCTTGAGCCAGGACATTTGCTAAATAGCCTCTAGTCTAGCTTATCATTTTCATAGTGATGTGTTAACTCTAAATTTGGAAATCCTTGTTGTCGCAATGCTTCGTAGACGATCATTGCCGCAGTATTTGATAGATTCAATGAACGGACATGTTCATCATTCATCGGGATTCTTAAACATTTTTCTTCATTTTCACGCATGAATTCTTCTGGCAAGCCCGTTGTTTCTTTCCCAAATAAGAAAAAGTGTTCTTCTCCATCTGCAAAATTTTCATCACTGTATACCTTATGGGCAAATTTTGAAATCAAATGAAGTTTTCGATCACCTAGATAAGACAAAAAAGCGTCCAAATTAGGATGGTACGTGATGTTCACGTCATTCCAGTAATCTAATCCAGCACGTTTCAAATGTTTATCATCTGTTGAAAATCCTAGAGGTTCAATCAAGTGGAGTGGTGTATTCGTTGCAGCACAAGTCCTTGCAATATTTCCAGTATTGGCAGGGATCAATGGTTCAAATAAAACGATATGGTTCATAAGGATCAATCCTCTCATCTATATGTTAGTTCATTACTCTCTTTATTTTGGCATAAAAAAAAACGTATCAACTCGGTGTCAGTCACTGCGAGTCGTTACGTTAGTGAAGCTCTTCTCACTAACTTTTATCAGAACAGGAACCTGATAAAAACCAATGAAAAAACAACTTGTGGCTACTATACCACCTATAAACTCTTTTTGCAACCTTTCAAAAACAATATTTCTATTGGAATCGTTTTCTCTTATTTCCTTTTAATAATTCTACATCAATTGTAATTTTTTTCAAAGGATCCTGCGTTAATTGCTCTTTTATCGCTGGGCTGACCTGCCATTCTAAAGGTGACATCGCTAAGAGATCTTGCTGATTTTTTTCAGGTATCTCAAATTCATATGTCACACGTTGACGTCCAACTAACTCCAGAGAATCAGCGAATTTGGCTACTACTCGCTCATTTGAATACTGTTGTTTTTCTGGTTGATCCGGATAAAAAGCTTGTCGAAGTTCTTTTAGATAATTTTCTTGAGGGACGATTTTTAAGATTTCTCCATCATCGGCCAGTACCCGTTGAAATTCTTGGTAATGAGAAGGTGAAAAGATATTCAAGATCGTATTGAATTGCTGATCTTCAAAAGGCAGATTCGTCAAATCTGCCACACACCAAAATGCAGAGATAGGATGCTCTGTCGCTGCGTACACCCCTTCTTTTGAAATATCAAACCCCACAGCGCGGTTTAACGGATGTAGCTGGTCGAGAACAGACAAAAAGCTTCCCTCTCCACATCCAACATCTAACACATCTGCCTCTTGAGGCAATTCTTGTGCTAATAATTCGAGAACCGGCTGATACATTCCAGATTGGATCATTCTGCGCCTAGGTTCGAACATTCCTTGATCATATTCTGTCTTCACAGCATGGGATAAGAAATATAGCGTGCCTTTTTTGGAGAGATCGAAATGATGGTTCTGCTGACACACCAAACCATTATTCGTTGTTTCAATCTTTGTGTGACACAGCGGACAACGAAATAGTCCTTTATTCTTCAGCAAAAACTGGCGTCCTTTGTCGATTTTTTTTAACATTTTCCCGCTCATTTCTCGTTTCAAATAGTAAACGTTGATTTTACACTTTCATCTTACCGTTAGAACAAAACTTTAGCAACTACAAAAAATATGTTACAATCTCCATGACTAAGGCGAATATAAAGGAGCAAGAAAATGATCAAAGAATTTTGCGCAGAGAACTATACAGCGATCCCTTTAGCAATCTCAAGAGGAGCAAACCGTATTGAACTATGTGACAACTTAGCTGTTGGAGGAACAACTCCCAGCACAGGTGTCATTGAGGAAGCGTTAAGTTACGCAGGGGAAAAGGAAATACCGGTTATGACGATCATCCGTCCGCGTGGAGGCGACTTCGTCTATAACGATATCGAATTAAAAATCATGCATACCGATTTGATTGAAGCAAAAAAATTAGGAACTGATGGTGTCGTTTTAGGCTGTTTAACTCCTTCTGGCTGGATCGACGAAGAAGCAATGGAATTATTGCTTGAAACAGCGGAAGGATTACAGACCACTTTCCATATGGCATTTGATAGTATCCCTAAAGACCGCCAGTTTGCAGCAATCGACTGGTTAGCAGAACATGGTGTTGATCGTATTCTGACTCATGGTGGGGATGCAAGTGACCCAATTGAAGCTCATTTTGATCATCTCAAACAATTGATTGCTCACGCTAATGGGCGCTTGATCATTCTTCCCGGCGGAAAAGTCAATTATAAAAACGCCGAATCTGTAGCAACGGCGCTAGGTGTTACTGAAGTCCACGGCACAAAAATCGTACCATTAGACTAAAAAAACGAGCGTGGGACAAAAGTAAGAAACACTTTTGTCCCACGCTTTAAAAACGAAAAAACGGTGGGAGCAGAAGCAACCCTTTCGGAAATAAGCCGAAATTCACAAAAATTTGAAAAGCAATTTTCATGAATTCCTTCTTATTTCTCGGAGTTAAACACTTCTGTCCCAACCTTGTTTTTTGATTCATTCCATGATTGTCTGTTTATATAAATAGCATTCTAGTCATTTCACTTCGGGCATCCATCAAAATACTTTGAACAGAATCATTTCTACATAAAATATCCCATAAATAATGAAGCGATATTGAAATAAATCAATACACTTGTCAAATCACTCAATGTTGTGATGAATGGTCCACTTGCAACTGCCGGATCAAAGCCAAGTCGGTCCATCAACATAGGGATCAGACTACCTGCTAAGTTGGCAACCGTAATCGCAAACAGCATTGCGATCCCTATAACAAAACCCAGAATAAAATTGTGTTTCCAAAATCCAA
The DNA here is from genome assembly GCF_002277935.1 of Enterococcus durans. Lineage (NCBI taxonomy): Bacteria > Bacillati > Bacillota > Bacilli > Lactobacillales > Enterococcaceae > Enterococcus > Enterococcus durans. Next base: position 625,371 of record NZ_CP022930.1, read on the forward strand.
CGATCAAGAAAATCGTTAATCCGGTAATAGCTCCAGTCACTAGTCCAGTTAATACCTCTGCCAAGATCAAACGAACAAACCCATGATCTTTTTCATCTGAGATAGCTAATCGCCTTACAGCAACCGCCAAGGACTGTGTACCAGCATTTCCAGCTGTACCAGTGATCAGTGAAATAAAGACAGCTAGAATACTTGCTTCACTGACTAAATCTTCATAATGACTGATAAGTGAAGCTGTTGACATCCCTAGAAAAAGAAGCGTAACTAACCATGGCAAACGCCTGGAAGCTGCCTTAACAGGGTTCTCATTGATTTCCTCTACGTTGACCCCTGCTAAACCAGAATAGTCACTCGCTGCTTCATCATCAATAACATCAATGATATCATCGACTGTAACGATCCCTAATAGATGATCATCATAATCTGTGACTGGTAATGCCAGAAAGTCATAGTCACGGAAAGTTTGAGCGACATCTTCTTGGTCATCACCTACATGAACAGACAAGACCCGTTCACTCATGAGGTCAGAAATCATCGTGTCGTCATCATTCACAATCAAATCACGCAAAGAAATAACACCAACTAACTGGCCTTCTTGATTGACTACATAGATATAGTAAATCGTTTCTGCAACATCTGCTTCATTTTTCAACACGTACATTGCAGAACGGACGGTTTGATTAGCAACGATCGAAACAAACTCGGTGGTCATGATCGCACCGGCTGTTTTATCTTCGTAATGTAGCAATTCTTTGATCTCGCTGGCATCATCTGTCGACATCAAACTTAAATATTTCGCGATTTGTTTTTTGTCTAGTGTATTCAATAAGTCGACGGCATTATCCGTATACATTTCTGACAACATTTCTGCTGCATAGCTCGGACGCATTTCGTCTAAATACTCTTTCATGTGCTCATTGTCTTCTTCGATCACATCGAACATATCCGCTAATTCTTTAGGAGACAAATACGTGTAGATCAGTTGGCGATCTTCTTCGTTAAGGGATTGATAAAATTGCCCCTGCTCATAAATATGCATCTCCAAGAAGCTGTTTCTAAATTTCTGAATATTATTCTCTCTCAAATCCTGAGATAACTGGGCAAATCTTTCCTCTAATTCTTGATTTTCATCCAAACCAATCTCACCTCACCTTAATCTTCAAACCGTTGAACGATAGCTGCCATGTCCTGTGCCAAAGGCTGCTTAAATTCTAATAATTTTTGTGTGAAAGGATGATAAAAACGTAGATCATAACAATGCAATGCTTGCCGTTCAATACCTAGATCCATTCGTCCGCCATACATTTCGTCACCTAAAAGGGCACAACCAATCTCAGAAAAATGAACTCTGATCTGATGGGTTCTTCCAGTATGCAACTGAATATCCACCAATGCAATTTCAGAGTCTCTTTTTTCTAACCAGTATTCGGTTTGCGCGCTTCGACCATCGACATGGACCTGACGCTTCAACAATGATGAATAGTCCCGTGCAATGGGTAAATCGATCCAACCATGTTCCTTTAAATCATCTAAACTTCCACTAATAAGTGCTTGATATTTTTTGATAAACTTTTTTTCCCTAAGCTGAACATCTAATTTCGCATGTGCAAAACCATGTCTTGCAAACAGCATCAAACCAGAGGTATCGCGGTCAAGCCTCGTGACAACATGAACGACCTGATCCTCATAACCTTGTCGCTTATAGTATGCTTTTACACGATTCGCCATAGTTCCATTCGGGTGGTATTGTGCTGGAATCGAAGAAATACCAGCTGGTTTATTGACCACCAAAAGATGCTCATCTTCATATATAATGTCAATCGGTGTCTCATCTAAGAGTACCGTTTCATGCTCACCTTCAGCAGGAATCACAATGGTTACCTTATCATTGTCTGAAAGAGAAAACAAGACATTTTCTCTTTTGTCATTTACTTTGATCGTTCCACCTTGAAACTTTATTTTAGCTAGCAAACCTTTAGAAATACCTTTTTCTTTTAAAAAGTATTTTAATTGCTGTGGCTGCTCTTTTTCATATCTCCATTCAAATTCCATACTACCCCTCACCAATAAAGGCATCTTTTACACGATGCCAAAAATGCATATGACGATACGACGCAAAATGGATCCGTTCTTTCGCGATTCGATAGTAGATGGAACGGATATTTGATTCTGCAATATCGAGTTGATCGACCGTCACAAGATAGTCTTCTGTATTTTCAAGTTTTATTTCTACCCACTCATCCTGTGCGATGACCATCGGTGAGCCTAATGTTCGAAACACTCGGTTGTTCAATGAAGCAATTTCTGCTAATTGAAAGGCATTGATACTTGGATGGATCACAGCGCCACCAATACTTTTATTATACGCTGTTGAACCAGTAGGAGTTGAAACAGCTAGACCGTCTCCTCGAAAACTTTCAAAAAGTTCGTTTTTAATGTAGACATCCGCCACCATCGTTCGATTGGAGCGTTTGATCGTCGATTCATTCAACGCAAAATAATGTTGATCTGGTTTGTCATCTACGTAGCTGATACGGACATCTAACAAGGGATAACTGACACTTTGCTCACGATTGGTCTGCAAGCTATCCACAAGTTCTTCTAATTCGTAATCCCGCCAATCGGTATAAAAACCTAAATGCCCGGTATGCACACCTAAAAAACGAACATCGTTCAACAGATGCGTATACCGATGAAAAGCCGATAGTAAGGTGCCATCTCCACCAACAGAGATCACTAACTCTGGCTGTTGTTCATCTGTTTGGATCCCCGCTTGTTCCAAAAGATGCTTCAATCGCTCAGTTACTTCTAAGGTTTTGCTTTCTTGATTATGAACGATCGCTACCTTCATCTTTTGCCTCCTCTTTCAGCTTTTCTCTGGTGAGTAATGTCCGATAATAGATATCATCCGATTTTCCTCTGCCATGAGAAAATAGGCGTTGTGCCTCCTGGATTTCTTCTCGTATATTCGACATCTCTTCATCCAATTGGTAGGCTGCTTCCGCCGCCCGTTGAAGTCGCTCACTCATTTCTTCTGGAAATACGCCTTGGTATTTATAGTTTAATGAATGTTCGATCGTTGCCCAAAAATTCATTGCTAATGTCCGAATTTGAATTTCAGCGAGTATTTTCTTTTCGCCACTGATCAATTGGACTGGATACTCGATGACCAAATGATAAGAACGATAGCCACTTGCTTTTTTATTCGTGATATAGTCTCTTTCTTGGATAACCTTCATGTCTTTACGATTACGAATGATCTCTACCACTTGATGAATATCTTCAACAAATTGACACATGATCCTCAAACCAGCAATATCCGACATTTCTTCTTCTAAACGTCCCATGGGGATATGTCGTAACTGTGATTTTGTGACGATGCTGTCAACCGGCTTCACTCTTCCCGTCACAAATTCAATCGGAACATGACGATTCTGTTCTCTGAATTGTTTACGGATCCCACGTAGTTTTACTTTTAATTCTGATACTGTTTGCTCATATGGTGCTAAAAATTCTTCCCAGTCTCGTTCCATAGCTGATCCCTCTACTTCATTAACATTCTTTTTCATTTTACCATATAAATGTAGTTTTTTTGTACCTCTCGCCTTTTTGTATTGACCAAAAAAGAAATTTTAGGCAGAATAGATAAAAGGAGTGTTACATATGTCTAAAATGTTAGAGATCGAATATAAATCTATGTTAACTGAAAAAGAATACGATCAGTTGATCCAACACTATCAATTAGAACCAAAAGATTTTACCGTCCAAACAAATATTTATTTTGATACACCTGATTTTCAATTGGCGAAAAAAAATTGTGGGCTGCGTATCCGCCTTTTAGATACATATGCAGAATATACGTTAAAAACTCCTGAAGTAGCAGGGCGGCTTGAAACAACCGATACATTGACAATGGAAAAGGTCGATTCCTACTTGAATCAACATATTCTACCTACATCAGGGGCTGTCTTTCAGAAACTTTCTGAATTAAACATCGATCCAAAACTATTGATCGAAACTGGAAAATTAACGACTAAACGTGCAGAATTCAAAGTAGCAGAAGGTCTTTTAGCGATTGACCAAAGCTTTGGAGAAAATCTACATGACTTTGAATTAGAACTAGAGGTCGCTGACGCTACTGTTGGAAAAATAGCTTTTGAACAGTTTTTAGAAGCCCATTTTTTACCTTATCGTCCAGCAAAAAATAAGATCCAACGCATGATTGAATCTAAAGATTAAAATTCTATCATTTTCACAAGGCACTTGAGTTCATTTTTTATCATTTTTCTGTTAAGTTATAGGTTGTGAATGAAAGAATTCACTAGTTGTATAGAATCTATTTTGGGGGAGATTCATATGATCGAAATTTATCTATTTGTTAATCCTTTGGGGAAACGCTGCTTTAAATTAGAACAACAATTGTTACAATTTATTGGCGAAGAATACGGAAAAAAATCGAAAGACAAGATGCAATTTCGCTTTCTTCCACTGGTTAATTTGCAGACAATTGGGGATGTCATGCAAAGTAACGGAATTTCTCAAAAAAATCTAACCGAACGGAACCAACTATTTTCAATGACTTACTCTGCTGCATTAGATTGTAAAGCCGCACAGTTCCAAGGAAAGAAAAAGGGACGGCAGTTCTTGATCAAATTGCAAGAAGCAGTGGGTTGTAGAAAGTTACCATATTCTCCAGCGCTTGCTGAATCCCTCTTTGCCGAAATCGGAGGCGATCTAAAAATGTTCAAAGAAGATCGTCAATCAGAATTTGTCAAAGAAGCCTTTTTCTCCGATCAAAAAATTGCTCGTGAGATGGGAATCACTAAGCATCCTTCAGCTGTAGTATATAACTACTCCTGTGAACACGACTTTGGTGTATTAATCGAAGGTTCTAATACCGTTCGACGTATCAAAGAAATTTGTAAAACAAAAGATGACTCTTATCAAGTTTTCGATGGTGAACATTTACATACAAATGCTTCTCGATTAAACTCAGGAAATAGCCATTTATATTTACTTTCTAATTAAAAGTTGTGTGTTGAATAGACTATTGCGAAGATCCTTTCGTGGTAGTCTATTTTTTGTTCAAAAATGGCTTATTTTGTTTCCCAGTCGCTTGTTTAGGTGATGACACGAAAAAAAGCAATGAACATCATCATGGAGTGCCCACAAGTTGTCATCACTTGATTTCTAGCTACAAATACACTCTTTTAAACAAAAAAATCGACCAAGTTTCTAATTCAAGATTCTTGGTCGACTATTTCTGTACTATAGTCGTTATTGTAGATTTTGGTTCAGTTTGTTGAGAAATACCCTTCGCTTACTTAGCTAACATTTCAACGATCGTACGATCAAATTCAGGTAGATCATCTGGATTACGACTAGTTACTAATTGTTTATCCACTACTACTGCTTCATCTTTCACTACGGCTCCGGCATAACCAATATCTGGTCGAACGGTGTCATAGGCAGTCATCGTACGCCCTTTTGTTAAGCCTGTCTGGATGAACAATTGTGGTGCGTGACAGATTGCAAATAATGGTTGATCATTTTTTAAGAAATAAGAAACAAAATCAACGAATCGTTGATCTGCTCGTAGTTGATCCGGTGAAAATCCCCCTGGTATCAATAGCGCGTCAAAGTCTTCAGGAGACACTTCATCGATGCTTTTTTCAATCGTAAATTCAGTTCCTTTTTTCCCTTTGATCGTTTGATTTGCCTCAAATCCAATCAAAGTAACAGAATGACCTGCTTTTTCCAAAGCTTCCTTTGGTGATGATAATTCTACATCTTCCACCAAATCAGTAACGATTGCTGCAACTTTTTTTGTCATTTATCCTCTTCCTTTCTTATCGCTTAATTCAAGCCTAAAGGAATTGAAGAAAGTGTGCAACTAATCTGTTTATACTAATAGTAATAAGGTGTAATAAAGCATTCTGACCGAATCTTCCTTTGTTTATTGTGCTGGTTTCATTTGATTGATTTGATACACTGGGTATTGACCAATCAAATGTACTGGAAACTGTTGCTCTTGGAGTAAGCTTATCGCTTCTTGTAATTCTTTTGCTTGTGCTTTGACTGCTACGTCGATCACAAAAAAGTATTCCCCTAACTGCGTTTTTTGCGGACGAGATTCGATTTTTGTCAAATTCAATTGTTTCTGGGCGAAAACAGCTAATACCTGATACAGTGCCCCGGGACGATTTTCTGGCAGATCAACAAATAACGTTGCTTTATAATCGACTGCCTCTAGATTTGAGGCGCTTGGTTTTGAACCAAGTAGCCAAAAACGAGTTTCATTATTCACGATCGTCTGGATATCTTTTTGAACGACAACGAGTCCAAACTCTTCTGCTGCAGATAACGGGCCAATTGCCGCTAATGCTTGCTCAGGATGGTTTGCTACTTGTTGCGCGCCTTGAGCGGTTGAACCAACTTGTTCGATCTCGACTTTTGGAAAATGAGTTCTTAGAAAAAGCTGTGACTGTGCCAACGCCTGGGGATGACTACAGATTTTTTTTGTCTGTCTCCACTCTTTTTGTCGCTCTTTGTGAACCATCAATTGTTGACGAATCGGAAGAATGATTTCCCCTTGAATAGAAGGCAACGTTTCATAGACATGATCTAATGTCGGTAAGACAGAGCCTTCGATCGAATTTTCGATGGGCACCATCGCATAAGTTAGTTCCTGAATCAGCTGTGCATCGATCAAATCAATCAACGAGTCATACGATATCCACTCACCATTTTTAAAATAGCTAGTTACTGCACTATAAGTAAATGATCCCTTCGGACCTAAATAACCGATTTTCATCATCGTCCAACCTGCTTTATGATTTCTTTTATGATTTCTTCTGGCGTTTTTGCAGTTGTCTCAATCGTTAGTTTTGCTAATTTTTCATACATTTTTTCTCGTGTTGCCAATATCGTTTTTAGCTTCTGATCGCTATTTTCTACAGCCAAAGGACGAATATTGTCTTTGTCTTGCCGTATACGGTCGATCAGAATTTCTGCTTGTCCTTTTAAATAGATCACGAACTGATCTTGCAATACTTTTTGATTCTCTTTTTGTAAGATCACACCACCACCAGTTGCGATAATGGCATCATTACTTAATGCTTCTTTTAATAAAGCGGTCTCCTGCTCCCGAAAAGCTGCTTCACCAAACTCCGTGAAATAATGATTGATAGAACACCCCAAACGAGACACCAACACTTCATCCATGTCGATCACGGGTTGCTCCAAGCAAGCGGCTAATTTTTTACTGATTGTCGTCTTGCCAGCACCCATGAAGCCAATCAAAACAATGGCCGTCATGCTTGCTCCTCCTTGATTAGTTGTGCAAGATCCTGAAAGAATGCTGGATAAGAAATATTTACCGCTTCTGGATTTTCCAGCTCCACAGGTTCCTCTGTCAATAAAGCTGCAATCTGCAACATCATACCGATTCTGTGATCCCCATGACTGTCGACTTTTGCCCCATGCAAAGGCGTAGGACCATGGATAATCAATCCGTCATCTGTCGCCTCGATCGAAGCACCCATCTTCGTTAGTTCAGCGGCAGTGGCATCGATCCGATTCGTTTCTTTGACTTTAAGTTCCTGCGCATCTTTGATAATTGTGGTTCCATTTGCCTGAGTTGCTGCTAAAGCGATGACTGGTAATTCATCGATCAATCGCGGAATGATTTCTCCTTTAATCTCACAGGCATTCAATGTAGCCGAACGAACAATCAGATCAGCAGCTTGATTTTTTTCATCTTCATGAATTTGTTCGATTGTTGCACCCATTTGTTTCAACACATCAATGATTCCTGTACGTGTCGGGTTGATACCGACTTGTTTAAGGATAACTTCACTGTTTGGCAAAATACTTGCAGCGACTAGATAAAATGCAGCAGAAGAAATATCTCCTGGGACTGTTACTTCTTGACCGCTAAGAGTTTGTCCACCTTTCAAAGTGATTACTCGGTCTTCTATATCGATTTGTCCACCAAATTGCTTGATCATTTCTTCTGTATGATTCCTTGATTTTTCTTTCTCGATGATTTTCGTTGTCCCTTTTGCTTGTAACGCTGCAAAAAGAATGGCCGATTTTACTTGTGCACTCGCAATCGGCATCTGGTACTCAATTCCATGTAATGCATGACCAGATACTCTTAGTGGCGGAAACTCGGCATGTTCGATTCCCTGTAATTCAGCTCCCATCTCTCGAAGTGGTTTCATCACACGTTCCATAGGACGGCGATTTAACGAAGCGTCGCCAGCGATTTCAGAAGTAAAGTCGCTTCCTGCCAAGATGCCTAAGACAAGACGCATCGTTGTCCCTGAATTTCCTGCATCTAATCGAGTAGCAGGGGCTGTCAATCCGCTAAATCCTTTGCCATCAATATAGATCTTTTCATTTTTTTCTGTGATGGTGACGCCCAATTGTCTGAATACAGCAATCGTGCTCAAGCAATCCTCTGCTTTTAAGAAATTGTTCACGATTGTTTGCCCCTGACTAATCGCACCAAACATGATACTGCGGTGAGAAATCGATTTGTCAGCAGGAATGGTTAATTCCCCATTGATGCCATGTTTTGTGGTCAATAACTTCATTCACTCAACTCCTTACCCGACAATGAAAATTTTCTGCTTCTATCAACGCTTTTCCTTTTAGCAAGTCGGCTTGATTTTTAAATGACAATTCTAATACGCCAAAAACATCTTCCCTTGTTTCCTGGATCTTTAAATTGATGATCGAAATGCTTGCATGACTCAAAGAAGTAGTGACTTTTGCGACTGCCCCAGCGATATCGGGGATATCGACGTACAGATCATAAAAGGCAGGGATTGCTCCTTGTTTTTTCTGTGGTAGATGATCCCTGGTCTGTTTTGCTTGTGTAAAAAAATCATAAACAGCTTGCTGATTATTAGCTGCTAATTCATTTTTCAGATTTCCCATAGATATTTGCCAGTTTTCCAGCAATTTCAATAAAATCTCTTGATTCGTGATCAAAATATCTGTCCACATCTTAGGATCAGAAGAGGCAATCCGAGTAATATCTTTAAAACCGCCAGCTGCAAGTTGCGAAGCACGTGGGTATTTTTGACTTAGCGTTTCACATGCCTGCACTAAGCCAGCTGCAACGATATGTGGCAGATGACTCAATACGCCAACGATTTCATCATGGCTAGAAGCATCCAAGTCGACAAACTTCGCTCTCGTTGGCTGCAGAAGCTCTTTTAATTCGTCAATACGATCACTCTCAAGGTCATTCGTAAAGATATAATATGCTTCTTCAAACAAATTAGGGTTGCCCGCTCGAACACCGGACTTATGCGACCCCGCCATTGGATGGCCACCAATAAATGTAAATGGTAAGTCTTTTGCTAATTCCATTACTTTTGCTTTCGTGCTTCCTGTATCACTCACTAACACCGAATTTTTAAGAGGAAGATTTGCCAATATTTTCAGATATTCCAGACTGACTTGAACAGGTACAGCCAGCAAGATGATATCCATCTCACTTGCTATTTCAATCCCAGAAACGACCTGATCCACTAGTTGGACTTCTTTGGCTATTTCCCTTGTTTCCTCTGAATAATCCCAGCCGTAAAGAGTGACATTGGGCCCTTTGATTGCCCGGCACAATGATGCACCGATCAATCCTAACCCTATTACCAATACTTTTTTCATGGTTGCCTCCATTAAAATTCTTGGATCATTTGTCGGTGGTCATTAACTGCCTTTTTCAGCTCAGTTAGATTATCTGCCGGAAAATGGTCGAGAATTTCCATAGCTAAAGTTGTAGCAATCACGTGTTCTGCAACCACGGATGCTGCTGGGACAGCTGTGCTATCCGAACGTTCAACGCTTGCTTTATAAGGTTCTTTTGTATCAATATCCACACTCATCAATGGTTTGTACAAAGTCGGGATAGGCTTCATGACTCCTCGAACAATGATCTGCTCTCCGTTAGTCATCCCACCTTCAAAGCCACCTAAGTGATTGCTTGCTCTTTGATAGCCGTTTGTTTGATTCCACGTGATTTCATCCATCACTTTTGATCCTGGACGAAAAGCCGACTCGAAACCGATCCCAAACTCTACCCCTTTAAATGCATTGATACTTAACATCGCTTGTGCTAATTTCCCATCTAGTTTTTTATCCCATTGGACATAGCTGCCTAACCCAGCTGGTACGTTCTCCACTCGAACTTCTACAATACCACCTAAAGTGTCTCCAGCTTTCTTGGTTTCATCAATCAGTGTTTTGACTTGGTCCTCAATGGTCAAATCAACCATGTTGACTTCTGATATCGCTGTTTTTTCTTTGATTTCAGCGACCGAAAGTGTCATCGGTACTTCTGCCTTGATCCCGCCCAAAACAGCAACATGACTCGCAATCTCGATATCCAGTGCGGCTAAAAGCTGCTTCGACAAAGCCCCAATAGCGACACGCATCGTTGTCTCTCTGGCAGAAGAACGTTCCAATACATTTCTAAGATCACGATGTTGGTATTTCATACCACCAACTAGATCTGCATGCCCTGGACGTGGTTTTGCCACACGACGTAATTGTTCATCTTTTTCAGAAACCGGTTCTACAGACATCACTGTTTGCCAATTTTTCCAATCGCGATTCTCAACGATCATCGTGATTGGAGAACCCAATGTTTTGCCATGACGGATACCTGACGTAAGTTGTACTTGATCTTTCTCGATCTTCATTCGCCCGCCTCGGCCGTATCCTCCTTGACGTCTTGCAAGTTCCTGATTGATTTGGTCGACTGATATCGCCAGACCAGCTGGCACACCTTCGATAATCGCAGTTAGTTGTGGTCCATGAGACTCTCCTGCAGTTAAGTAACGCATCTAATCACCTTCTTTTAAATAGTCGTTCATCTCTTTGATTGGTATCGTCTGCACCTTCGCTTGACCGATCTTCTCTAATAAAATGATTTTCAAATTTTGTCCACGTGCTTTTTTATCATGTGTGATTGCTTGGAACAATTCATCTTCTTGCCAAGGTGTATAAGCAGTCGGTAAATGATATTTTTGATTCATTGCAATGATTTGTGCGGTGATTCCTTCTGGCATTTCTCGTCTTGCTTCTGCTTTCCGACTGATTTGGACCATCCCGATTGCTACCGCTTCTCCATGGCTGATTTTCCCATATCCCGCGGTATTCTCGATGGCATGACCAATCGTATGTCCAAAGTTTAGTAGCAAACGACTGCCATTATCATATTGATCTTCTTCAACTACTTTTTTCTTTACACGTAAAGCTTTTTCAATAACCGCTTCACTATGTGCCACTAGATCAGCGATACCTGTATAAGCAGCTAAATCATCCCATAAACTTTTGTCACTGATTGCTCCGCACTTGATGATTTCTGCAATGCCTTCTTGGATTCGTTTTTCAGGAAGTGTCTGCAATGTTTCTGGATCAATCAGCACCCCATCTGGCTGCGCAAATGTCCCGATCATATTCTTCGCTTTTGGTCCATTCACTGCTGTTTTTCCACCGATACTGGAGTCAACTTGTGCCAACAAAGAAGTCGGTATTTGGACAAAGGCGATCCCCCGCATATAAGTAGATGCGACGAAGCCAGCTAGATCGCCGACTACGCCTCCCCCTAATGCAATGATCCCATCACTTCTAGTGAATTGTTCTTCCGCTAGAAAATCATAAAGCACAGCTGCCATTTCAAGGGATTTACTTTTTTCACCAGCTGGTACCACATAGTGGACTACTTCATAGGTTGCTTCCAATTGTTTTTGAATCTGTTCTCCATAAATCGGGAATACATTTGTATCGCTGATGATAGCAATTTTTTTATTTCCCCATAAACCACCGATCCATTCGGAGATTTGTTCGAGAGAATTTCGCTTAATGACAATCTCATAGCTTTTTTCTGGTAAGACAACTTCTAACATTTTCCGCTCCTCTTTTCTATAAAGCGTTGATCTCTTTCATTGCTTCCACTAAAATATCTACTTCCTTCATCATCTTCAAGTAGTTCTTTTCATTCAATGATTGTTGTCCATCTGACCAAGCATGAAGAGGATCTGGATGGATCTCTACGATCATTCCATCAGCACCACTTGCTACACCAGCTCTAGCCATTGGAGAAACAAGATCCCAAACCCCTGTACCGTGACTTGGATCAACAATGATCGGGAAGTGGCTTAATTTTTTGATGATTGGGACAGCGCTCAAGTCAAAGGTATTTCGCGTCGCACGCTCGTAAGTACGGATACCACGTTCAATGAAGATGACGTTGAAATTATTTTGGACAGCAATGTATTCTGCTGCATTTAACCACTCTTCAATTGTACCTGAAATTCCTCGTTTCAAGCCAATTGGTTTACCTGTTTTACCAACAGCCTCTAACAAACGGAAGTTTTGCATGTTGCGGGCACCAATCTGAATGATGTCTGCGTATTCGCAAACAACGTCGATATGTGCTTCATCCATTACTTCGGTGATGACTTTCATACCGTAATGATCCGCTGCTTTACGCATCATCTTCAATCCTTCTACACCCAATCCTTGGAAAGCGTAAGGTGAAGTTCTTGGTTTGTATGCACCACCACGTAAAATTTTTGCACCACCAGCTTTTGCCATGCGTGCCGTTTCCATGATTTGTTCTTCTCCTTCAACGGAACAAGGTCCAGCCATTGTTACAAAACTACCGTCACCGATTTTGACCCCGTCCACATCAACGATCGTATCTTGTGGATGAAATTCACGTGAAGTTAATTTATACGTGTTTGAGATAGGTACTGCTCGTTCCACGATGTCGTATCTTTCAAAAGGAACATCATGGATAACTTTTGGATCGCCTAAAAGTCCTAGAACAAAGCGATCTTTTCCATGATTGATTTGGACATCTAGCCCTTCTTCTTTAATACGTGAAATAACGGGTAGTAACTCATTTTCTTTGATACCTGGTTTAATAATCAAAATCATAAAATAACATCCTCTGCTCTTTATTTTTTTAGTTTACAATTGCTTCATGGCTTTTTTATTCAATAGAATCGATAGATATTCAGTTTGCTTCTCTTTGCTCCTCCTTTATGTATTAAAAAAGCCCACCGTAGAAAATCTACAGTGGGCCATGAATAAATCAAAGAAAAAAGCCACTATAGATTTTTCATCTATGCGGCGAGCAAGTCATCTCAAACATCCTTAGCCATCATAGATACAAACAAGCGCTGATGTTTGTACCCATAACCTCATGAATACAAACCTATCTAAAATAGCTAAAGTAATAATTATTCAGTTGTGTACATAGGGTCATTTTCATAAAAAACCGCTCCAAACTGATTTAAGATTGAACTTAGTATAGATTTGTTTCTGAAAGATGTCAATATCTTTTTCATGATTTTCTTTTTTATTTTTCAATCTAGAGAATATACGAACAAATCCAACTGCAAACCTTCGTATATTTTGATCCTTTTCACTATTTGTTTATAGTTACTTTTCTAACCTTTTATCTTGTTTTCTACCTCCCGCCCAAAAAGCAAAACATACAGTACATTCAGTAATAATAAATGCCGCTACCGACCAATGATAAAAAATCGTCAATCCGAGAATAATAATAATAGCAACGGCTAACATCGCATCTTTCGTTCCAATATTCAGCATATACATTTGTTTTCCCCCATTTCTTTAATAACCAACTCTATTCTCATTCTGTAAAACAAGTCGAAAAAGGAAATTAAATCTCTTTATCCAGTTCACTGGTCTCTTTTTCAAATCATTCATACTTGAGGCATTCAGCATCCCTGTCGAATCGTTTTCGCATCGGCAATATCTAAGGCAAAAGTAAAAATAACTTTTCATTTAACACTTTTCCATGAAATGATCATTTTTCTTCTATTTATTACCGCTAGTATAGCGCTTTTCATTTCTATCAGCAATCATAAACAAAACATTTCTTTAAAAGAATGACTGTTTTTAGACCTAAGTTATGTGATTTTTCCATTGACACAAAATACGAACATGTGTTCTAATTACTAATGAGAGGTGACTGTTATGTTTAAAAATCAAAACCCTAAATTTGATTATACAAAAGAACCTTCCAGGGATATCCTTTGCATTGATTGCAAATCTTTCTACGCTTCTGTTGAATGTGTAGAGCGTAACTTAGATCCTTTAACGGCCAAACTTGTTGTTATGTCTTATCCGTCTGATTGCTTGGAAGAGCGAGGAAGCGGATTGATTTTAGCCTCTAGTCCGGCTGCAAAAAAAGCCTATGGTATCACAAATATCAGCAGAGCAAGAGATCTGCCTTTCCCCTATCCGCGTGATTTATATATTGCACCGCCGAGAATGGCCTATTACATGAAAAAAAATCAACAAATCAATGCCATCTACAAAACTTATGCAGATGAATTGAACCATCACGTCTACTCCGTTGATGAAAGTTTTCTTGATGTCACGAATAGTCTGAAACTTTTTAAAGTAAAAAATGCTTGGGATCTAGCAAAAATCATCTGTGAGGATGTTTATCAGCAAACTGGTATCTACACGACTGTCGGTATCGGTGATAATCCATTGCTCGCAAAGTTAGCTCTAGATAACGGAGCCAAAGATAACCCAGAGCGAATCGCTGAATGGCGCTACGAAGATGTGGCAAATAAGGTTTGGCACATCCCATCACTGACCGAATTTTGGGGGATCGGTCACCGAACAGCTAAACGCCTCAACCGTATGGGTATCACTTCGATCTACGATTTGGCACATGCCGACTATTATCGGCTAAAAGAAAATATGGGAGTCATCGGTACGCAACTGTTTGCACATGCTTGGGGAATCGATCGAAGTTTTTTAGGAGAAAAATATGTGCCTAAATCGAAAAGTATCGGCAACAGTCAAATTTTAAATCGTGACTACACGCGTCAAGAAGAAATCGAGATCGTCATCAAAGAAATGGCGGATCAAGTAGGTACACGATTGCGTCGCGAACATGTAAAAGCGCAAGTCGTCAGTCTCTGGGTAGGATTTTCTTTGGGGTATAAAGATAGCCAAGGCAAGACAGGATTTCATCAACAAACCACCATCGAAGCGACAAATTCAAGTCAACGATTAGCGGCTGTCTTGTTGAACCTCTTTCACAAACATTATCGCCGGCAAGACATTCGAAGTATTGGCGTGAATTGCTCCCATTTGGCCCACACAGACAGCTTACAATTAAATTTATTTGATGAGCCTGAAGTGCAAGTCGCAAATGCAAAAATCGATTTTGTTGTAGATAAGATCCGGCAGAAATATGGATTCAGATCGATCGTCCATGCCCATAGCTTGTTAGAAGGTGGTCGAGCAATTGCACGAAGCTCTCTTGTAGGTGGGCATGCGGGTGGATTAGCCGGTATAGAAGGTGAAGGTCATGCGTCGAACGAAAAAGGAATTTCTCGATTACAATGAATACCGCGACCGCCCTTTTGGATTGAAATGGGGCACAGCATTTGCAATGGATGAACTGATGAGTGGTATCAAAAAAAACGAAGCATGGGCTATCAAAGAAATCCAGCCGCTAACTCCGATGTCTCGTGAGGAAATCGATGCCGTACTATTAGAATCTTTTCTTTACCATAAAAAAATCACCCTTCAACGAAACACAAAAGACGAATTTGGCAGATACCTAGAAAATATTGAAGGAATATTTACTGGTGAAGCTTACGATTATTACTTAGTTCTTGAAGATACGAAGATCTACTGGTCAGATATTCGTCATATTGAGAAAAAAGAGGAGGAAAAATGGTTCACGGTCGCTTTTTCTGACGATGCATCCATACAACCATCCTTACACTCAAAACAGAACATCCAAGAATTGGAACAGATCAAAGATGAATTTTATCAACAATTCCCTGAAGAGGAGTGAATTTTTTATTTATCCCTTCATTGCTTATCATTATCCATTTCCTCCCATTTTTTAGAAAGAAGTGATTCTATTGAAAACTGCTGATAAACATTTCGAAACTATTGTCATTACTACTTTTATAGCCAAGCAACTCATCATTGTCCACTGTAAAAATGGACAAACATATCATGGGTTTGTCCAACCTAATCTCACAGAAAAAGGCTTCATGTTAGAGGAACAGTTTATTTCTTGGATAGATGTCCTAGAGATCCAGTTGACGGATCAATATTTTCAATTTTGGGAAGATATTTTACATTTGGAAAACGAACATAGCTGAATCGAGTAATGAGTAAAAAAAATAGGAAAATGAACTTTTTCTATCAACCAAATGCATTAAAAGAGTTGTGGGAACAAGAGTAATGACCTTCAATAAATTTATATTATCCCTGTATATCAAATCACTAAACAAACGCAAATAGAAACACCAGAGTTATTAGTAATACATGCTGAATTCGTGTTTCTACTGGGATTTTCTGTACTGCTAGTTTATTAATATTACTTTTCTAATTCAGCCACTTAATTACTTCTATTACTATGAAAAAGCATGGCGTCATCTGCCTAGTGTGGAGGTTCAAAGCAGATAGCATTGTATAAAAAATCCTGCTACTTCGCCAGTAGTCGACACGACTCTCTTTTATAGAAAACTATGAACATGGGAAAAATCTAAAAAACATCTCTGCTACAGACTCTCGAGTAAACGGTGGGAGCAGAAGCAACTCCTTCGGAAATAAGCCGAAATTCACAAAAATTTGAAAAGCAATTTTCGTTCATTTCTTCTTATTTCTCCGAGTTAAACACTTCTGTCCTAGCCTCTCTCAAATAAACGGCGTCCCACGGTTAGGTTTTTCGGAAAGTTCAAAAAAAAAACGAGCAATACAAAAAGCGTATTGTTCGTTTTTTCTTCAATTTCTCAAGCCGAGACGACATTTGTCTCGATTGTATCATTCATATATTATCGAATATTCCCAATTCTTTTTCACGAATTGATCCGTCGTTCCTTCAATTCTTTTTTTATTTGTGGATATAGTTTGTCTAAATCGTAAAAAAACATTGTCAGGATCGATAAGCCAATTAGAAGCAAAGGCAGATAGCCATACATGATTTTAATGGCAAATAGCGCTTGTTCACTTTGTTGCGTTACTCCTGCTTGGTAGTTTCCCCAAGCCAATAAAAATCCTGCAAGAGCGCCAGCAATTGCTTGTGCTACTTTTCCCAAAAAGCCGTTGATTGCTGACAGTGAACCTGAAACATTAATTCCTGTTTTCCATTCTCCATAATCCACTGGATCAGCTTGCATTGAAAAATAGATGCTTTCTTTCATACCGTAGCCAATTGCTGAAATTACCGCACCAGCTAAAATAAGCAGCTGCTCTTGTTTAGCCAGAAGAATAAAAACAAGTCCCACAGCTTGAATGAGCGAAGAAAGAATATATAGGTTTCGTTTTCCTAAACGCTTGGCTAAAGTCGGCACTAAAAAATTAGCAAGCATTGGAACAACTGACATGATGGTAGCTACGGAAACCGATAAGGCTTGGCTTCCTATTACTACTGTATAATAATAGACCAACGCGCTTGTTTGGATAAAATAGCCAGTCCACATAAATAGGATATTCACAGCAAAAATGAGCCACGGACGGTTCATTTTTAGTGAAGAAAGAACCTTTTTTAAAGAAATATTTTCTTGTTTTGTCGGGATCTCTCTCACGTTGAAAAAAGTGAATAAGAAAACGAGACAGCTAATGAAACCAAAAATGATCATCAGTATTCTAAAGCCTTTCGCCTGGTTCCCTTCACCAAACGCAGCAACAAATCGTAATGCAGTGGCACTGACAACTGTGGCACCTAGAAAAGCAAAGAATTTCCTCGTTGTTGATAATGCTGTTCGTTCATCTGTATCTGCCGTCAAGCTAGGCAAAATGGATGCCATTGGGACATTGACGATCGTATAGGAAAGTGATAAGCCAAAATACGTAACGTAGGCATAGATCAACTTACCATTAGCAGAAAAATCTGGCACGCTAAAACAAAGATACGCAAACAAAGCAAACGGGATCGCCCCAAAAAGAAAGTAAGGTCGTGATTTTCCCCAACGTGTATGGGTGTGATCAATCAAATAACCTACGAGTAAATCAGTTATCCCATCGAAAAAACGAGTTAATAAAAACATCAGGCTCACCGCAGCGGCGTTCAAAGCCATAATATCTGTATAAAAGAATAGTAGATACAAAGAAATCATTTGCCAGATCAAATTACAAGCAAAATCTGAAACACCGTATCCAATTCTCTGCCGCCATTTAGAAATCGGCTTACTATTCATCGTATTCATTTCTAGAGAATCCATGATCCTACCTCTTTTCTTCGCTAAATATATTTTTTGATCAAATAAGCTGGTGTACAGCTCCACGCATGACAATAACTACTCATGATCGGACTTCCATATGGAGAAAAATCTGGTTCTTCTGGTTTAAAAGCTTCCCAGAATGTATCAGCACCCAGTTCAATCATTTTCCCCCAATAATTTTTCAATAATTGAATCGCTTCTTCTTTCAGACCCGCTACAAACAATGCCTCCACAACATGGTGATACATGTACGGTGTCGCAATCCCAGTGATAGGAAATTGTGTAGAGATCATTTCTTCCATGATTTTGCTATTTTTTTCTTGGTCAAATACTTCTGCTAGTACCATCCATACTTGGCTTGCTACATTGATTTCCTTTGATTGCTCGATGATAAATTGATTTTTCTCTTCATCAAACAGCTGAGTTTGAGCAAACACTGTTAATTCTCCTAGTTGCTCTTGGTAGGTGATAAGATCAGGTTCTTCCATCCATTCTGCTAGTTGGATAAAGCGTTTCAGTGCATAAATCAAGACAGCTTGCCCTGCGGTACTCTTTTCAAATTCATTCGACCAGTCAATAAATACAGGCCATTCGTCTAACAAATTCAGGCGTCCTTCATCATCTACTAACGTCAAAGCTTGATCGATTTGTTTTTTTGCTGCAGGGTACAAATCACTTAATACTTCTTGGTCCTTTGTCTGATAATAAAAATCAGCTAAAATCACAGCGAAAAATAAGCTGTAATCAAATAAAAACGTATCATCGGGAATCAGATTTGGAGCCGTGAAAACATTCGCAGGGATTTTTCCATCTGTCGTAGTCATTCCTCCAAACAGGTATAGACAACGTTTAGTCAAGGCTAAATCCCCGAAGGTAGCATAGTTTGCTAAGGCCTGTAAACGTAGGTCTCCTATCCACAAACGCCGATCTCTTTTCGGACCATCTTCAAAAACTTCTTGCATACAGTCAAACAAAGTTTTTACTGAAATATCGTAGATAGTAGATAACTCGTCATCTTGGATCTCAAACGATGTAAGTTGTTCCATCGCTACACAGCTTTCTGCCACAAACACTGGGTTAGAAAAACTTGCTTGCCATTTTGGTGACGTATCAATTACCGCTAGTTCGATAAATCGACAGCTATAGCGTCTAGGCAATTCCAATCGTGCAGGTAAGACATCTAGATGGATATACTCTTCTTGGATCCAAGATTTTGATAACCATCCATCATAGTCATTGGAGTCTGCAACTACTTCTGCCGGTACTTCAGCAAATTTCACTCGTAAATATAATGGTGCATCCATAGGCGAACCGACTGAAGTAATATCGATGCTAAAATGACCAACGTAGTGATCTCCTAGATCTAAGATAATTTTTTGATCTCTTCCTAAGCCATATTTCGCTAAATCACTGATTTTCTTTTCGCTAACTACGGCTGAATAACCATTCAAGCCATTTTCATCTTCAATGATTTCCGTGATACCAACTGGTTGGATGTCCGTTTTTAAAATTTCTGGTAGATTTTCTTGTGCTTTTTTCAATAACCGTTCTTCTCGATTCCATGTCACGTCATTGTTTATTTGAAATGTAAATGCCATTTTCTTGCTCCCCTTTTTTGCTTCGCGCTCTTATACTGTGAGTTTTTCTTGTTGTTCGTGTTGTTCTTCTTTGATAGTCGTTGGAAGGACAGGATATTTTTTCTGTAAGCGCATCATGATGATTCCTGAAATCGTTGCAACTAACACAATACCTGCAAAACCAAACATTGAAGTTTGGATACGTCCGGGTGCTACCAAATACGGTGTCACAAATGCAAATAATCCACAGCACATCCGTGAAAAGCCATTGATAAATCCTTGCAGTGATGCTCGAACCTCTGAAGGAAATGATTCTTGTGTCCAAACTTTATAAATTGCTTCTCCTGCTAAAGGATTACCAAAGTTGTAAAAAGCGATTGTGATGGCTAAAGCGATAAATCCTGCGCCACCGCCAATCAGCGCCATGCCGAGCATTGCGCCAAATTGGACAATCGCCCCGATGAAGAATGCTTTGTTTCTAAATCTCCCCCCTGCTACAGAGGCAAAAGCAATTGTCGTAACCAGAGAAATCACATTTAATGCAATTCCCAATCCTGTCGCTTGGGCTTGACTAGCACCAGCATTTGTCAATGCATATGTTTGAAATTGTCCCCAAGTGTTGGCTAACAAATTCCAACATACATAGAAAACTAAAATTGCAGCGAAGAACCCTAAATATTTTTGTTTATTGTTACCAAATAAAATTGTTTTGAACGAAACATCCTTAGTTTCGCCAGTTACTTTGATCATTGCTTGACGAGCTTCCCCATCCTCATGGAATTTTCTAAATTTAGGAGAAACAACACGCCAAATCCAAGTAAAAACAGCAAATGCACATAAAATAGCAAAAACGATCCGTGCACCTAAAACACCTTCAACTCCTGATAAAAGAAAAGAGCAAATATACGAAATAAATACACCGACTTGCCAAAAAATTTGAGTAGATGAGATCAATCGTGCTGAAGTTTGTTCATCTGGTGCATCATGAGAAACCACAGTTAAACTTAGTGGTAAGTCAGCCCCAGATGCGACTCCCATAATGATCACTCCTAACAATAGCATCGGGAAACTAGAAGAAAAGATACAGATAGCAGCGCCAATTGCATAAAATAAATTAATCCAGTTAAATGCACGAATAAGTCCAAATAGCTTTGAAATCTGTCCAGTAAACAACGAACCGAAAGCGATTGCAAAAGTGAGTCCACCTGAGATGATCCCTACCTGACCAGTCGTTAACTCCAATCCTTTTTGCCAAACGGGAATCGTAGCAGATAATCCAACAATACAACCCGAGCCAAGCATCGACCCAATACCGGCCGCTACTGCTAATGGTGAATATTCTTTCACCGTAGCTGTCGCTGATTTTTTTTGATTTACCATGTAGAACACTCCTTATTAATAATTTTGATTGTTCGAACACTTTGAATTGTAAACGGATTCTGTCATTTGGACTATAGCAAAAAAACAGGATTTTTTATCCAAATCACAGAATACCTAAACGAAAAGTTACAAAAAAAAAGAGAATAAAATCAGACATTACTGATTTAATTCTCCCACTATTTTATAACTTACTGTTTCTTTAAAAGGCGTTTCTGCAATTCTTTGGGCGTTAGATCTGTATACTTTCCGACTAATTTATAAAGGGAAGCAATTGTTTCAAACCCAATCTCGTATGAGATATCTTCAAAACTTTTATCCGTTTCTCTCATCAATTCGATCGTTGTTTTATAGCGTAACGAGTTGACTAACTCCTGAAAAGAACTGCCAGTTTCTTTTTTTAGTTTATTACTCAAATAATTCGCATTATACCCAAAATGTCTTGCCAATTCTTGTAAGGTCAAATGTCTAAAGTGACTATCGATATAGCGCAAAATAGCAATTAATTCATGATTTTCACGATTACTTACGTACTCTTCTTCTAGATCACGCGTCAATTCGATCAATAATAAAGACAACAATAAATTGAGTGCGCGCATATAATAATCTTGTTTATTATAGTATTCTATAATCATCTTATGCAACAGAACTTGCACTTCTGTGTTATCCCCACAATGAAAGTGGATAAACGCATCGTGTTTTCCCCCTTTTTGTGAAGCATTTAGTAAAAATTCATTCACAAGTCCACGCGATTTCACCATATTCATGACAATTTCTGTGGTGATCGATTCTTCTTTTAACAAAACGTTGATCAAAAGATCATCCTCATTCAATGGATCGATCCGTTGAACGATTTCTTTATCTAATAACAACAGCTCGCCCTCAGATAACACAATTTTTTTATCGTTTACATACTGCACACAAGAACCAGATAACATATAATTAAATTCCACAAATTCATGGGTGTGTGCAGGCATTTCTGCGTAGCGATGATGCTTATTGATAAAAATATTTCCTTCAGAGAAAAATTGTTTTTTTGGCATTTTAGGTACTGCTACTTCTTCATAAGGAAGATGTTGGTCGTTGATATTTTTACCATCTAGACGCTGTTGACACTCAATTTCATTATCTGTCATCAGATATTCTTTTAACTGGATAAATGTAAACATCGGCACCGCCTCCCTGGATTCTATTTTCCACGATAGCGATGCCGATGGCAATAAAATTTTTTCTTATACTTCTAACATCCAAAAGCTAAAAGAAGAACTTCCTAACCCAGTGAAGATTTTTTTTTGGATACTCTTGCGAATAGATAGGGAGAATATCCGAGATAAAAGATAGCCGCAGTACATAGATACAATATCAAGGGTACAATAAACGTTGTGAGAATAATTCCCATCGAAGCACTGGCAATCTGTTCTTTATTTGCGACATATCCAGTGTAAGTCAAAATCAGACCAGGTACTGCTCCTCCCACTGCCATTGCAAATTTCATGATCAGAGAATTGAAGGAGGCCATGAGAGCAGCCGATTCGATCCTCAATTCTTTCCTTATAAGTTCTACATTATCTGCTGACAAACTGTATTGAAGTGTATTTGTCAAACCGAGTCCTATTTGGACCATAACGTATGCGATTAGAAAAATCACTTTTGACTCGTGAAAACTGATCAAACATACCATTGCTATACTAAGTAGCACTAATGCACAGGTATATAGATTTTTCTTTCCTAGCTTTCTTGAAACTTTAGGTACGATCATTCCTGCACCTAAAGCGCCAAAGAGCCCAACAAGACTGGCAACGCTTAGTAAACGTGGATCCTTTAACATATAATTTAGATAATACAACAGTGAACCATTGAAGATATTACTTGCTGCTGTAATAAAAAGCATGCTGACAAAAAGGATTGCAACCGGGCGGATCTTCAAAATGTTCCGAACTTCTTTGAAAGAATAGTTTTTTTCCTTTACGGAATCCACAACTTCTTTATTCACTCTTTCTTTTAAGGCGAGTGTACCTATTATCGTAAAGAATAAAACGACGATCACTGCACCGGTAATCAACACCAGGTAACCAGAAATGCCATCACTATATATTGAAAGCAATAATGGTGCAATCACATTTAAAAGTGTTGGCCCAACGGTATAAGCAATTCCTTTTATTGAGGAAAGAATGTTACGCTCATTTTCTTGATTCGTTAAAACTGGAAGCAGACTATTCAAAGGAATATCCATCAAGTCAAAGGTAACACCTAGTAAAATGTAAGAAAGACTGATTGCAATGATTTTATGACTCGTAAAAAGAAGTGGAGAAAACCAGACAAGTAGATAATTGATACAGCAGATCATCGTTCCGATAATAAGAATAGGTCGATATTTTCCAAATTTAGTTGTTGGAAAGCGATCAATAAAGAAGCCTATGAGTGGATCACTAATTCCATCAAGTAATCTTGAAACTAAGAAAAGTGTACTAACCGTGGCAGGCGCTATACCAATCACATCTGTATAAAAAATCAAAAGATACGTATTTAGCAATGTCATGATCGGAATATTCCCTAAATTCGTTAATGCAAATCCTACTTTCTCAAGTCGGCTGATTTTTGTACGTTGCATTTTGTCCACCTCATCTTAAATCTTCCTCAGATCGTCTCTGGCTCTAACATCACGACACATTCTTTTGCTACTTCTAATGGATATTCTTTACCATCAAATTTCAGTATGCCTCCCGTTTTCGTAGCACTAACAATCAACTGTGTCTCTTCTTTTTTGATTTTCACTAGTCCGTTTTTGATTGGAAACTGTACATCTAAAGTAGTAAATGTATCTAGTTTCGGCTCAACGGCAAATGTCTGATAGCCTGGAGATGTTGGTTTGATCCCTGCAAAATACCGGCCTAATAAATAGATTGGACTTGCTCCCCAAGCATGACATAGACTTTTTCCAAAAGGATCCCCATACATCTCATAAATTGCATCGCCCTTTTCCTCTGGAATATATTCTTCCCAGAAAGTCACAGCATTCTTTTCGACCATTCCGCCCCAGTAATCACACATGATTTGATATACCTGATTTGTTTGCCCCATTTTACAAAGCGCATCTTGTTCAAAGAATTTAAAATACGGCGTTGTAATTTCAGTGATTTCGTCATTTAACAACACATTCTCTAAAATTTGTTCTTTCTTTTCTTGATCTACTAAGTCAAATAAAATAGCAAAGATATTGGCGTGGCGAGTCACGTTTCGGTTTCCTGATTCGTAGGAATCAATAAATGCCTGTTTGTCGTTATCCCAAAAATAAGTCATGACATTTTCTTTTAATTGTTCATATTTTTCTGTGTAGCCATTTTCTTCACCCAAGATATCTGCACAATGTTGCATCGTTTGATAGGCTTTGAGTAGTAAAATTTGTTCAGCAGCTAATGTCCCTTCACGATCCATTTCACTCCAATCAATGAACAGCCAATCTTTCTTTCGCCCATAAATAAATCCAAGTTGATTCGTTTGTGCTTCTAAATAACTCATCATTGATTGCATTTTAGGATAAATCTGTTTCAAGAAAGTCTTGTCTCCAGACATCATATAGTGATTTTCAATTGCTATAACCCACAAGATCGAGTAGTCAACAATTGTATTCATGTGTTGCTTCATCTCATTTTGTCCACGCAAAGCTAACATCGTTCGTGTATTGATCTCTTCATCAAAAAAGAGATATTGGTTAATAAAATAGCTTTGATACGCATCGCCTGACCAGATCCAACGGTCTCTTTTGATTCCATCAATAAAGAATAAGCCACTACACAAAGTAAATGTTTCAACTGAAATAGACCATATCTTATTCAACAATTCGTCATTTGAATGGAAAGTCGCCTTATTTTGTAATGGAAGATACTCATGTATTGCATCAATCGAAACTTGTTCACTTGTGACATTTGGAATAAACAAGTAACGAAACGCGCGTTTTCTTGGGACCGTTTTACTTGTTGCTTGGTTTTCTTTGTAATAACACATCTCGATGTCCAAGGCTTCCGATTCTGATTCTCCATAGCAAATGGTCACAGGTTCATTTACAGCTAATTTGTTAATGGCCAGTGTGCCAAAGATTGCTCTTCCATAGTCGATTAGAACCCCACCCTGTCTTTCAACTTGTGAAACTGCTGAAACTACTTTACATTCATAGTAGACACGGTTTGGATCATGGTCTTTTGTTAAATACAAAGAACTCCATCCAGCAGGTGACTCATCAATAAAATTACTTGCTACCCACCCTAGATCACTTTTGATTATTTCTCCCTCAATAAAAACAGCAGGTAACCCTTCTGTATTTCCTATAAATACACGTATTTTATTTTTTCCTGGTTGGCATGTAATTTCTTTACCTAGAGAATATTTTTTCCCATAGACTTCTGCATAGCCGATACCCGTTGCATAAACAATAAAAGAAGTCTCTTCTGATAATTCATAATAACGTTTGAATTTCACATTTCTATGGCAATCGTCCATGTTCCAATATGCTGGCCAATCATAACCTCGTTCTTCTCTCGAAAAATTTTGTAGTAACCCTTGTCGTATTTCAAAATCGCCTGGATACCATAACCATCTTGCTTGATTGTTTTCGATCATTTTCCTCACTCCTATGCTCTTTTTGCGTTCAACGATCCTTGTTCTCTGTTTTCCTTCTTATCTTCTTTCTTCTGAGTTCTCATCATGAAGATACCCGCCATAGTTGCAACCACTACGATTCCTGCAAATCTATACATGGACGTCTGAATTTTTCCAGGTGCTACTAAGAAAGGAGTGATAAATGCGAATAATCCACAGCAAAGTCGAGAAAAACCATTGATAAATCCCTGGATTGAAGCACGAACTTCCGTTGGAAATGATTCTTGTGTCCAAACTTTGTAAATCGCCTCGCCTGCCATTGGATTACCGAAATTATAAAATCCAATTGTCACAGCTAGTGCGATAAAACCAGCTCCTCCACCAATCAATGCCATTCCGAGCATTGCGCCAAATTGAACGATAGCCCCTACAAAAAATGCCTTGTTCCGATACTTGCCTCCTGATACTGAAGCAAATAAGATCGTAGTGCATAATGAAATGATATTTAAAACAATTCCTAGCCCCGTTGCTTGTGTTTGGCTAGCACCCGCATTCGTCAGTGCGTATGTTTGGAACTGTCCCCATGTATTCGCTAACAAATTCCAACAAACATAAAACAAAAGAATTGCTAGAAAGAATTTCAAATATTTATCCTTTTGTTGCCCAAATAATACCGATTTTATTGAAACTGTTTGAGCTTGTGTAGCCTCGTTTTTTATTTCCTTTTGCCGTTTGATTCCTTCTAAATGGAAGTATTTGAACTTCTGTGAAAATGTCCGCCATAACCAAGTGATGATAGCAAAAACACATAATATGCAGAAAACGATCCTAGCGCCTAAGACACCACTGATCCCTGACAGTAAAAAAGAACAAATATAAGAAATAAAAATACCGACTTGCCAAAAAATCTGTGTAGCAGATACTAGTTCTGCTGAAGTCTTCTCATCAGGTGCATCATGAGAAACAACAGTCAAACTGATGGGTAGATCCGCCCCGGAAGCTAACCCCATAATCAACACGCCACTTAGTAAAGTGTAAAAATCTACTGAAAAAATACAAATGGCAGAGCCAATGGCATAAAACAAATTGATCCAATTAAATGCTTTAAATAGACCCATTCCTTTCGATAGCTTTCCAGCAAACAATGACCCAAAAGCAATAGCGAAAGTTAAGCCTCCAGAGATAAAACCAACTTGTGCCGTTGATAGTTCTAACCCTTTCTGCCAAATTGGAATCGTTGCGGACAATCCGACAATACATCCTGATCCTAACATTGAACCTATTCCAGCAGCCGTTGCTAATTGGCTATATTCTTTAGTCAATGAATTCTTTGATCCTATTTTTCTCATTGATTTTGTCTCCCCCTTCATTCCACACATTTATATTAACCGTTTTCATAAGAGGGAAACAATTTCTAAAATCTAGAATGTTTATATCAAATCTACAGGTTTTTGTGGTAAATTAAACGAGAGTTCTAATAAATATAGGAGGATGGATGGACTGGAAAAAAGAATTATTTCAAGAAACAGAAGTAGAGAAATTGCAAAAATTGACTGGAAAGAACATCAATACAATGAATTTGAATTACCATCGTTCGATAGTTCCAGAAATTCCTAAAGCTGATTTTTTTCAAGTGAGCAATATTGCTGTCACCAAACACGCAAGGTATTCTTACACACCTGCACATACCCATCATTTTATTGAGTTGAATTATATGTTCAATGGAAATTGTACGCAACGCTTAAATGGCGAAACCTTTCACTTAAAAAAAGGAAACTTACTCTTGCTGGATAGAAAAGTCATCCAACAGATTGATTATGTAGGACAAGAAGATATCCTCATAAATTTTTTGATTGATTCTGCTTCTGTGCAAAGTGAGTTACTCCCTAATCTACCTCAATCAACAAATTTGATTACCGATTTTTTCTTTCACTCACCTCATAGAGATGAAGCACACACAAATTATATTTTACTTGATTTGTCTGAACAGTTATTAGCAAAAAAGATCATTGAAAGCCTGATTTTAACAATCAAACAAACAGATAATACAACCAACCCATTACTGAGAAACCTCTTGTTTTCTGCCTTGATGGTTGAAAGCACCCAAGCACCTGTCTTGGCAACAAATAAGAACGTAACAAAAAATGAACCATTGATCCAAATTCTTCAGCACCTGAACAATCACTATACAGATATTACCTTAGAAAAATTAGGTGAAACTTTTGGTTATAATAAAAACTATTTGAGTAATCTGCTTAAAGATAAAACAGGGAGTAGTTTTCAAGAACTTATTGATCAAAAAAGGTTATCCGAAGCAAAACGGCTCATGAACGAAACCGAAGATAGTTTAAGCACAATTGCCCTGAAAATCGGATATAAAAGCGTTCCCTCTATTTTCAAACTATTTAAAAAAGAAACTGGTCAAACTCCCGATTTTTTTAGAAAACAAATGAGGATGAAACAAAAGTGACCTCACTCTTGTCTCATCCTCTTCCTCAATTAAAAATCTCTTCGTAGTTCTTGAAGTCTAGCAACTTCTGTACTTTTTTTGTTGAATGCGCTTCTTTGAAAAAAATCTAACTTTTTAAGCTACTCAACAAATGGTTCTTCTCCTAATGCTTGTTGGGCTGCTAAATTAAGCACGCTCCATTGGCGATCAAAACCTGGTTGGAAGAAGAAATCTGCTTCCGCTAGATCCTCGATCGTTAGTTTTTGTTGGATAGCCAAAGCCAAAACGTTTCCTTGAGCTGTGATATCATAAGTGGATAAGACGGCACCACCAAGGATTTGATGTGTCATAGGATCAAAGAACAATTGGACAGATACTTTTGGATTGCCAAATTTTTCAGGAACATATTTTGGACGTAAGGTGTCTTCATAATAAGAAGAACGGATAGCGACTCCTGCTTTTGATGCTGTAAAACTATTCAATCCGCTAGCAGCAAAATGATAATCAAATACACTTAATGCAGAGGAGCCAACAACGCCACCAAACGGTTTGTTTGGCACTTTTTCAAACAAATGCTGAACGACATAACGGGCTTCTCTTCTTGCTACTGTTGCTAAAGCAATTGGCATTTTTGTACGTGCAGGAACAGAGTAAGCCAATGTTGCATCTCCAACTGCATAAACATCTGACAGATTTGTTTGAAGATACTCGTCCGTAATGATCCATCCACGCTCGTCTAGATCGACTACTCCTTTTAACCACTCCGTATTGGCTTTGACACCAGCTGCTTGAATGACGAGGTCTGTGGCGATCTCTGCTTGTTCTGTCTGGATAGCAGCTACTTGACCTTCACCAGTAAACGCATTGATTTTCGCTCCAGTTACCACGTTGATTCCTTTTTCTTTTAGATGGTCTTCTAAAATATCTGTCATTTCTTTATCTAAATAAGTGCCTAATGGACGATCAATCACATCTAATAGAGTCACTTCTTTGCCTGCTTTACAAAAAGCTTCTGCTGCTTCGATCCCGATATAGCCAGCACCGATTACCGCAACTTTCTTCACGTTCGGATCAGTTAATTTTGCTTTGATTTTCGTTGCCCAATCGTAGCCACGCATTAAGTATACGTTTTCTAAATCAGTTCCTGGAACAGGCAATGAATTTGGTGTCACACCTGAGCTTAAAATCAATTTATCGTATGCATAGTCTTTTGTTTGATCATCTGATGAACGAACAACTGACACAGTTTTTTTATCTGCATTGATTGCTGTCACTTGATGATTGTTTAAAATATGAACATTTGATTGTGGAAAGTTTTCTGGTCTGAAATTTCGTACGTCATTGACATCTGTTACTTGATCTTCTAAATATAATTCCATTCCACATGACATGAATGAAACGTAATCTCCCGCTTCAAATAAAGTAATATCGACATCTTCACCATACCTAGATAACAATTCTAAGATTGATTGATGTCCTCCGTGTGATGCACCGACAATGATAACTTTAGTTTTTTCCATTGATGAAACCTCCTTGTCCAATTATTTAGAATTATTCTAAACAATTCAAACATAACACTCCGTTTTTTATAAATCAAAAGAAATGCGTTCCACATGAAACTCAATAAAAAAAACATTTAGTACGTCGAGGACCCCGATCTAGTAGTGGTAAACGCAAATAACCCGTTGATCCTAAAATCAAGACGATTTTACGATCAACGGAGGTTGAGGTTGGGACAGAAGTGTTTAACTCCGAGAAATAAGAAGAAATTAACGAAAATTGCTTTTCAAATTTTTGTGAATTTCGGCTTATTTCCGAAGGAGTTGCTTCTGCTCCCACCGTTTATTCGAGAGTCTGTGGCAAAACTGATTTTTAGTTTTGTCCCACGCTCTTTACTTGGTAGATTATTTACCTAAAAAAGTACGGATACGTCGGCAAGCTTCTTCTAGTTGAGCCATACTGCTGGCGTAAGAAATCCGGATAAAGCCTTCTCCTTCTGGACCAAATGCAGAACCTGGAATACAAGCCACTTTCCCTTTTTCTGCCAATTGCAAACAAAAATCCCAAGAATTAAGCGTAATTGTTTCTGGCAACTTACAAAATAAGTAAAATGCACCATCTGGTTGTGAAATATGAAACCCTAACGGAGTCAGTTCTTTTAAAAGATAATCTCTTCTCTCCACGTAGCGTTCTTTCATTTTTGCCCCGTCATTCATTCCTGCTGTTAAGGCTTCAACCGCTGCTTTTTGCGAATTTGTTGTAGCAGAAGTAACAAGGTATTGATGGACTTTGATGATTTCATCGATCAAATATTTTTGAGCGAAGATGAAGCCAATTCGCCAACCAGTCATCGCATGAGATTTAGATAGCCCATTGATGACGATAGTCTGTTCTGGTAGATATGTCGCCATCGAAACATGGTCACCCACATAATTCAATTCTGAATACACTTCGTCACTAATGACGAATACTGGATGTTGTTTGATTACTTCAGCTAGTTTGATCATTTGTTCCGCAGATAATAATGTTCCTGTTGGATTACTAGGGTAATTCAAAATGATTGCTTTGATCGACTCACCATAAGTTTCAAATGCTGCCTCTAACTGTTCTGGTTGGCAGATAAAACCCGTTTCTGATGTATCTAACGTGATCAATTCCGCTCCTGCTAGATCGACCATTGGTTTATATCCTGGATAAGCCGGTGCTGGTATCAACACCTTATCGCCTTCTTCTAAGACGGCTAACAAGGAAGCTGCGATCGCTTCAGTAGCTCCCACAGTCGTCAATACTTCTGTTTGGGGATCATAGTCCAAACCGTAACGTTTTTTCTGAAATGCACACGCTGCTTCACAAAGTTCTGGCAGTCCTCTCATTCCAGTGTAGTGTGAATAATTTTCTTCAATTGCAGTGATACCGGCTTGTTTCACATGTTCGGGTGTAGAAAAATCCGGTTCACCTAAAGTCAGTTTGATGATACCAGGGATCGAAGAAATTTGTTGATCGAAATTTCTGATTTTTGAAATTTCCACGGTCTTAAGTCGCGGATTAAAGCGGTTGGTCATATTCATTTGGTTCTCTCCTCTTTGTCGCTGTTGCTACTTGGTCAATAGTTCCTTTGTTTCAAGAATCGTTTTATACCAAGCCACACCTTTTTCTAAAACTGCCATATTGAAATCAAACTGAGCATCATGAAGTGCTGGTGTATCTCCTACCCCTAGAAAGAAAAACACACAAGGGTATTTTTCGGTATATACACCAAAATCTTCTGCCTGTAAAACTGGCTTCTCAAGCTCATGCAATTTTTCTGAATGGGCTAATGCTGCATACAATTTTGCATCATTGTTAACAGCTGGATATCCATCATTATAACGGAAATGGATTGCCACATTTGATTTTTTTTGAAAATTTTCGGCTAAATCAGCTAATTGATCTTTTAAAAAGCGTTGTGTTTTTCGACTGTAAGAACGGATACTTCCAGAAATGACCACTTCATTTGCAAGCACATTACGGATGGTTCCCCCGGTTATTTGTCCGAATTTCAGCAAATGATAGAGATCCGCAGGCAAGCTCTGATCAAAATCATACACTTCTTTCATGAAACGTACGGCATTTTCAATACTATCGATGCCCTTCTCACTGGAAGCAATATGTGCGGACTTTCCTTTGATGATAATATCTGTTTCACTGCTTTGAGCCATGAAAGCACCCGCTCGTGAATACACTTCTCCTTCCGGTAATCCCGGCCATAGATGAAAGCCAAAGATTGCTTTAACTTGATAATGATCCAGTAACCCAGTTTGGATCACACTTTCTGCTCCCCCTGAAATTTCTTCTGAAGGTTGGAAAATCAACACAACGTTGTACAATAATTCATCCACATGTTGTGACACATAGTCTGTTAACCCCAATAACATTGCCATATGTCCATCATGCCCACATGCATGCATGAATCCTTCATGCGTCGAAGCAAATGGCAGATCCGTTTCTTCTTTGATGGGTAATGCGTCGATATCTGTACGAAAGGCAATCGTTTCTTGTTGATGATTGTCAAAATAAAGCAGCAATCCTGTTTCTCCAATTTCATGGAGCACACCTCCGCTATTTTTGACCTGTTCGTACAGATATTTTTTTGTTTTGAATTCATGAAAACCGATTTCAGGAATTTGATGTAATGCCATCCGATGTTTCGCTAACATGAGCGGTCACCATCCCTTCATAAATTCCTTTTACCACTGTTTCATACTGATCGTTTGCGACTCCAATGATCAGGTTCAATTCCTGTGCCCCTTGCGATAAAATCGATGTGCGGATACCCAGTTGATTCAAGATCGATAATACTTTCCCTGATAATCCGATCAACTCTTTATGCGGTCCTCCGACAACGGAAATCAAAGCCAATTCATCAATGATTTCGATTTCTTCTACCCCTAATTTTTCTTTTAGTTCTTTTGTGATCAAAAACAATTTATCGGCGATTGCTTCAGCAGATACAACAACACCGATATTATCGATTCCAGATGGGATATGCTCAATCGAGATACCATAGTTGGCAAAGATGCTCATCGCCTTCCAGATAAAGCCGATTTCATCTGACATATGTCTCTTGAATAGAGTAATCGAAAGAAAATCTTTACGTCCTGCAATCCCTGTCAGCCCATTTTCTTTCTCTACTTCATGGTTGGATATCCTTGTTCCTTTGGCTTCTGGTTCATTGGTGTTTTTGATTTGGATCGGAATATCTGCTTCCTGAACTGGAAAAACAGCTGCTTCATGTAAGACGTTTGCTCCCATATACGCCATTTCTCTTAATTCTCTAAAAGAAATTTCTTCAATGACTTTCGGAGAATCGATGATTCGCGGATCTGCCATCATGATTCCCGAGACGTCTGTCCAATTCTCATAGCTTTCAGCATCCAATGCTTTAGCCAACACAGCTCCTGTGATATCACTTCCGCCACGCCCCAATAGTTTTTCTTTTCCAAATGGATTTGCCCCATAAAAACCTGGAACCACTAGGGTCGTTTGCTGTTCATAAAATGAACGAACTGCCTGAGTCGTTTTTTCGTAGTCGATTTCTCCTTCATAATCAAAGAAGATCACTTCTTTTGCATCTACAAATGTGTAATGGAGATATTCTGCCATTAGCTGTGCTGTCAGATACTCTCCACGACTAACCAGATAATCTTGAGAAACTTTTTCATTCTGCAACCTTGTCTGGATCGCAGACAACTCTTTTTCAATCGGAAAAGTCAACTCTAATAGATCTCTTACCTGAATAAAACGATCACAGATTCGTTTCCAAAGTGGCGTCCAATCCACATCATGTTGGAGATACGCATGGATCAAATACAATAGATCAGTTACTTTGTCATCTTCATTCGTTCGCTTCCCTAAAGCAGAAACCACGATTACTTCTCTTTTTGGATCAGATAGAATGATTGATTTTACTTTTCTAAATTGTTCTTCGTTGGACATCGACGAACCACCAAATTTAGCTACTTTCATTCCTGCCCCTCCGTCATTTCCGTTAGCAGTGCTTTAGCAATCTGAACAGCATTCGCAGCTGCACCTTTTCGGATGTTATCGGCTACGGTATAAAGAAGAAGGCCATTTTCTGATGCCATATCCTGACGTATTCTCCCCACATAGACCTCATCTGTCCCTTTCGCTAAAATGCTTGTGGGATAACGGTGAGCGGGTAAATCATCAATGACTTTTATACCCGAAAAATTCTGTAGGCATTGGCGAACTTCAGCAAGTGTAAAGTCTTTTTCCAGTTCAACCGCAATCGAAACACCATGTCCTGTTTCAATAGGCACCCGCACACAGGTAGCTGAAACTGGAAGATCCGGTTGGTGTAGGATTTTTCGGGTTTCGTTGATCATTTTCTGTTCTTCTTTGGTATATCCATTTTCTAACGCCACATCAATTTCTGGCAGAGCAGTTTGACTAATGTCATAAGGATAAAGAAGAGGTTCTTCTCCTTTTTGTGTCCGATGTAAATCTTCGATCCCTTTTTGACCAGAACCTGACACTGCTTGATAAGTCGAATAGTTCACTCGCGTAATACCAAACGTTTGTTGTAGTGCTTTTAAAGGTAAAACAGATTGGATCGTTGAACAATTGGGATTAGCAATCAACTTGTTCAAGCGATGATCTTCTAAGTTTACTTCTGGTACGATCAATGGGATCTCTGGGTCTTCTCGCCAAGCTGAAGAATTATCTATTACGACCAACCCTTGTTCTCGTGCAATGGGACCAAAAGTTTGAGAAACTCCTGCTCCAGCTGAAAATAGCGCTAAACCATACCCTTCAAATGAAGTCTTAGTCAGTTCTTCGACTGTATATTCTTTCCCCTTAAATACACAGACTCTTCCTGCAGAACGTTTCGAAGCTAACAGCTTGAGACGCCCTACCGGAAAATCATATTCTTCTAAAACTTTCAACATTGTTTGGCCGACTAGACCAGTCGCTCCAACTACACAGGTATCTATTTTGCGCATGTTTCTCATCCTTTCTATAACTCACGTAGTGCATCGATCAATGCAGTATTTTCTCTAGTTTTGTCGTCTTTGATTTTCAATACACGAGCAGGTGTTCCTCCAACGACCGTATCTGGTTCTACGTCTTCTAATACAACTGCTCCGGCAGCTACCACCGCATTTTTGCCGATTCGAACACCTTCGACGACCACTGCGTTTGCTCCTACAAGTACACCATCTTCCACAATGACTGGTTGAGCTGAAGCTGGTTCGATCACCCCAGCTAAAACAGCTCCAGCACCGATATGACAGTTTTTTCCAACGATTGCTCGGCCTCCTAGTATTGCTCCCATATCGATCATTGTCTTTTCGCCAATCTCTGCCCCGATGTTTATAACAGCTCCCATCATGATCACCGCATGATCACCGATGGTCACCTGATCTCTAATGATCGCCCCTGGCTCAATACGGGCATTGATCGTTTTACTATCTAGCAATGGGACTGCACTATTTCGGGCAGTCTGTTCAATCTCGATTTCGAGGATTTTATCTGCCTCTTTTTCTAAGACTGGAGCAATTTCATCATAATCACCAAATACGATTTGACTGTTTCCTTGTCCGAATACCTTCGCTTGACCAAAAGTGATTGGTTCTGTCACATTTAAAAATACCTTCACGGGTGTTTTTTTCTCCGCAGTTTGAATAAAACGAATAATCTCCTGAGCATCCATTTTCTGATCCACTCCCTTACGCTAACATATCTTTCAATTGATACCATCCTGCTGGTTGATCCTTCAACCAAATTGCTGCATTTACCGCTCCATCGGCAAAAATACGATTTGAAAAAGCCTCATGTTTGATACTCAATACTTCATCAGTCGTAGCAAATAATACTTCATGTTCACCAGGTAATGAGCCCACGCGGATACTATGGACGCCGATTTCATCGTCATTTCTTGGCTGTTTTTCCCAACTATAGACTGGGGTAAGCTTTCTCACTTCTTGGATGCTTTCGATCAGTGTCTTTGCAGTACCAGAGGGAGCATCTTTTTTTTGACTATGGTGTTTTTCGATCAACTCGATCTGCCAGTTCTTTAACGCCGCTGTTGCTTGTTGGACTAGCTGATTCATGACTAAAACACCTAAAGAAAAATTCGAACTATATAAAACAGGAATGTCTTGCCCTGCTTGCTGGATTTTTTGAAACTGTTCCGAGCTATACCCGGTTGTGCCAATCACTAACGGAAGCTTTTTTTGCAGGCTATAGGTAAGCAGCTTCTCTAGGTTGTCTGGATGAGAGAAGTCAATCATGATTTCCGGTTCTTCAGTAAATACGAACGCTTCTGTTCCAGTTAATGAAGAAGTAAGTGTTACGGCTTCATCTCCGTAAGTTTGAACGACTTCTTGGATTCTTTTCCCCATTTTGCCATCCCCGATGACCCCGATTTTCATTCTTTCTCACTTCCTTTCGGTTCTAGTAATCGTGCAAGCTGTTCCTTTTTTTCTTCTGCCAAAGAAACAAGCGGCAAGCGTAAAGGACCTGCTGGTAATCCGAGTATCTCCATTGCTGCTTTTACAGGGATCGGATTGGTTTCACTGAATAACGCATGGATCAATGGCAGCGCATCTAATTGGATTGCTTGAGCTTTTTCAATATTTCCATTGTTAAAGGCACTGACCAGATCATGGACTTGCTTAGGCTTTATGTTTGCCCACACACTGATGACTCCACTTCCCCCTACACTTAACACAGGTAAGATCATATCGTCATTTCCGCTATAAAGTACAAAGGTTTCGTTCAATAATCGGGCGACAGCCATTACATATGAAATATCGCCAGACGCTTCTTTGATTCCAATGATTTTTGGATGTTTTGCTAACCTTTCTAAAACTTGGATGGGGATCGTCATTCCCGTTCTGGAAGGTACATTGTATAAGATGATTGGAACTGGAGATTGATCTGCAATCGCAGTAAAATGAGCAAGTAAGCCAGCATCACTTGTTTTGTTGTAGTAAGGAGTAATCACTAAGACTTGATCTGCCCCTAGTTCGGCAAAGCGGGTCACACGTTCAATCGTTTTTTTTGTTGCATTTGTTCCGGCTCCTGCGATTACAGGAACTTTTCCATTGACTTTCTCAACTGTGAACCGTAGAATCTCCTCTTCCTCCTCTGAAGAAAGTGTCGAGGATTCGCCCGTTGTCCCTAATACAAGTAAAGCATCCGTTTTTTCTGAAAGATGAAATGTAATTAGTCTTTCCAACCCATCGTAATCAACTTCACCCTGTTCATCCATTGGCGTAATCAGCGCCACGATTGATCCTTCTATCACTTAATTTTCCTCCCATTCTCTTGACCATTCCCGAACAGCTGGCCCCTTCATCTTGATCTGCTTCTCTCCTGAAATAATTAAATCGCCTAGTTCCAAGTGGACAGTCGCCTTGGGCTCAGAAAGATAACCATGATCTTTTGCTACTACATAAGCTGCACAACAACCTGTGCCACACGCAAGTGTCCAACCAACGCCCCGTTCGTAGGTACGTACAATCAGTTCCTCACTATTCAAAACTTGGACAAAGTTGACGTTCGTTTTCTCTTTGAATAAAGGATGATGACAAATTTGCTCTCCTACATCACGTGTCAACTCTGCTAGTGCATCTTCAACAAATACTACAGTATGGATCGTCCCCATAAATAAACTGGTGATCTTGATACCTTTTTGGTGAATCGTCAACTCTTGATCAATGATTGGTTCTTCCTGTTCCACCGCTAATTTATCCGTTGAATAATCTGGGCTGCCAATCATTGCTTCACAATAAAAAGGATCCTGATTTAAAATTTCGACTTTGATGATCCCCGCTAATGTGTGTACATCGAACTGTGATGCTTGAATGATACCTTGGTCGCGAACATAACGCGAGAAGCAACGGATACCATTCCCACACATAGGCGCACGACTACCGTCTTTATTGTAATAAATCATTTCAAGCGGTTCAGTTTTCACGGCAATCAATCCATCTGTATCGAAATTTTCTTTGCCACACAATTGGATAGCTAATTGGCTATAGTCAGTGACACCATCGTAATCAAGCAGAATAAAATCATTGCCGCAACCATTATATTTGTAGATCATCATAACACTTCACTCCTTAACAAATCTGCGTAGGATTGTCTGCGCACCACGATCTTCGATACACCGTCTTTGACAAACACCACTGCTGGAGTAAGTGCTCTATTGTAATTGCTACTCATGGAGTAACCATAAGCGCCTGTTGCATAAACAGCTAGAATATCGCCTGGTTCTGCCACAGGTAAATAGGTTTCTTGGATCACTACATCCCCAGATTCACACATTTTTCCGGCAACTGTTACCTTTTCGCTTTTTTCAGACTGCAACTTTGTGGCAAGATCACAGGTATATTCAGCTTGATAAAGTGCTGGGCGGATATTGTCTGTCATCCCGCCATCGACAAAATAGTATTTTTTATGTGGTGTTTCTTTGATAAATCCAACAGTATATAGCGTCGTCCCTGCCTCACCCACAATACTTCTTCCTGGCTCGATCATCAGTTGCTGAATGGTTTGTCCTTGTTTTTTCAACGCCTCTTCTGTATAACTGACTAACTCCTGTACTGATTTTTCGATCGGTAATGGTGCATCATTTTCTGTATAACGAATGCCAAATCCACCACCAAGATTCAATGAAAGAACGTCATCAAAATCCTGTAAATAACTAACCAGTTTATCGATTTCAGCTAACCATGCAGACATTTCAAAAATTTGAGAACCAATATGTGCATGAAACCCTTCCAAGAGAAGCTGTTCACTGTCTTGAATGATGTTCAATGCCTTTTGGCAAGCTTCACTTTCATAAAGCATACCGAATTTAGAATCGATATGAGCAGTCACAATGTATTCATGGGTGTGGGCTTCGATCCCAACATTTAGCCGGATCATGACATGGATTTTTTTGTTGTATTCTTGGCTTAAAGCATCTAATAACTCCACTTCCATTTCATTGTCCGCAATGAAATGATTGAGTCCATTTTCTATAGCAAAACGCAATTCATCTGGTGTTTTATTATTCCCATGAAAATAAATCTCTTCTACTGGAAACTCCGCTCGTAATGCCGTATAGATTTCACCGCCGCTGACTACATCTAGGCCTAAATCATATTTTTCAATCAGTTTTAACATCTCAACTGTTTGGAATGCTTTTGACGCATATAATATCTTGGTCTTAAAATGATCTGATTGAAACCCTTGCTTAAACGCCTTTATT
Organism: Enterococcus durans; assembly: GCF_002277935.1. NCBI lineage: Bacteria > Bacillati > Bacillota > Bacilli > Lactobacillales > Enterococcaceae > Enterococcus > Enterococcus durans. The sequence goes on from NZ_CP022930.1 coordinate 664,389, forward strand.
GTATCTTCCAATTTTTTCTCATCATACACATAAAGGGGGGTCTGATATTTTGCCACTAATTGACTTACAGGAATTTCACCGATCATTAATTCTGACATGCAAGATTACCTCTTTTCAAAAATGATTTTTTTCTCATCAAATTGGAATTAACTTTGATTGAGATTTAAATTTTATTTGAATAATATTAAACAAAATTTTCTGAATTGTCTAGTATATTCTGAAATATTTTCAGGAAAAATCATCAATCATTCGTTTTTTTGTATATTTACAAAGCTATAGAAAAAATCAATAGAAAACAATGTATATGCTCATTTGATTTTACATTTTTATACATAAAAAAAAGAACTCAACTATTTTTTGAGTTCTTTTTTTCATTCTATTTTTCATTTTTCTTTTAACCGTTTATGTCATTTCACTGAGTATCCAAGAGATTTTTAACCAAAATATAACGCTAAAAACATCAACGATGCGCCCAACATAACGAATAGATGCCAAATGACATGTGTGAATTTTTTACTCTTCATACTATAAAAAATGGAACCAACCGAATAAGCCAAACCACCAGCTACTAAAAGTAATAATCCAGTTAAATTGATCGATTGGTACAATTTAGGGAGAACGATCACGATCCCCCATCCCATGACATTATAAATAATCGTGGATAGTTTAGACACCTGGCTTGCCTTAGTCAATGTCAAACATTTATAAATGATCCCGACCACAGCCGTTGCCCAAATAACACTAAGAAGTAAGACACCCGAGAGACCTTGGACGATCAACAAACAAAATGGTGTATAGGTGCCAGCAATCAATAAGTAGATCGAACAGTGATCAAATACTTGAAATACTTTTTTAGCCTTTGTAAAAATCAAACTATGAAAAAGTGTCGATGAAAAAAAGAGTAGAAAAAGGGAACTCCCATAGATGATAAATGCGACATAATCGAGTGTCGTGTGTGCTCGTTCCATCAAAAGATCAAAACAAACGATACTCATTAGTGCCGCAATCCCATGTGTGACCGCATTCAATACTTCATTCACGATATGATACTTCCGACTAAATCCTATTTCCATTCCGTGTTTCCTCCAATCAAACCAGTTCTCTATTCTGTAATTCCATTATATACTGTTTATAAAAACTTTTACATCTAGTTTTCAATACTATATTAAATCTTAAACATTAAAATTGCAATCACAAACGCTTCCATTTTCAATTATTACTCAAATAAATAAAACAGTGATTCCATAAAGACTATTTTTCCTATTCGTGGAATATTTTCTTTTAGTCCGCGATTGATCCTCCCTATTTAGTCAATAAGAATACCTCTAGATGTATCGAATAACCACTCCACAAAAGATCTATTTGAAAAAGGCCCTCTTAATTGAGCTAATGAGAAAAGGAGTTTACGGATCGAGCGGATTTTTCTTTAATATTGTATCTCCACTCTACCGAGAGATTTCACTCATCAAAATATATTGTCGATTTTAGCGACAAAAAAATTTTGGAATGATCCTCCATCCAACGATTCTAGAGCTATCCCCTTACGGAATCACAAAAAAAATAAGGACTTTTGATGAGTTCCATCCTTGGATACCATCAAAAGCCCTGATTTTAGTTAAAAATTATTTTGACGCACGTTTCAAATATGTGCCTTCTGCTGTATTGATTTCAAGTAGTTCATCTACTTCGACGAAATCAGGAACGTTGACAACTAGACCTGTTTCCATTGTAGCTGGTTTACCTGAACCAGTAACAGTAGCACCTTTGATTGAAGGTTGTGTTTCAACGACACGCAACACAACAGTTGTTGGCAATTGAACACCAATCACTTCACTACCGAAGAATTGAATTTTAACTTCCATATTTTCTAGGATATATTTCATTTCTTCTTCTACAGTTTCAACTGGAATTTCATATTGTTCATATGTTTCAAGATCCATGAAGAATGCTGTATCGTCCATTGTGTATAAATATTGGACAGCCTTCGTGTCGATGTGTGCTTTTTCAAATTTTTCTTCTGGTCTAAAAGTCGTATCGTAAGTTGCTCCTGAACGAACGTCTTTTAATTTCATACGCATGACTGTATTTCCTTTACCAGGTTTGTGGTGGCTTGCGTCTAAAACTTTAATTAGTTTGCCGTCTTGAACAAATGTCATTCCGGCTCTTAAATCACTTGCTGAGATCATTATTTTTGCTCCTTCTTATCTTAATCATAATCAACTTTATTGTATCAGACAACTGGCCATAAAACTAGGAAATTATCTCTTTTTAAGGTTTAGTCTTTGACTTTCGATTTTTTTCATGCTATTTTTAACTCAATTCTTTTTTTGGAGGGAACTAACATGACTATCAGCAATCATAAAGAATTGAATCGTTGCTGTTGTATGGTGCTTAAAAGCAGCATACTATTCGTCACGTCTATTGATAGCCCTTCATATAGTTGAGTATCTCTATTTACATTTATCCTTTAATGGACACTCATCTGATGATTTTCAAGGAGCTGATTTAATAGTCAGCTCCTTTTTTATTTTATATTTTTTTAGGAGGTTCTCATGATTATTACAACGATTACAGATGCGATTGGTTCAACGCCCATTTTTAAATTCACTGAAAAAGATTATCCCATGCCTAAAGATTCAGTGATCTATGCCAAATTAGAAAATTTAAATCCTGGAGGAAGTATCAAAGATCGCTTAGGAAAGTATCTAATTACGACTGGCGTAAAAAAAGGAAAAATCACAAAAAATACGACCATTATCGAACCCACTGCCGGTAACACCGGTATCGGGCTCGCAATTGCCGCATTGAGCTACCAGTTAAAAACGATTTTTGTCGTTCCAGAAAAATTCAGTCTTGAGAAACAGCAAGTGATGAAAGCACTAGGCGCTACCATCATTCATACACCGAGCGAGTTAGGCATTCTGGGTGCGATTGAAAAAAGCAAGGAGTTAGCACAAGCGATACCTGACAGTTATCTTCCTTTACAATTTGAAAATCCTGATAACCCTGCTGCATATTACCATACGCTAGGTCCAGAAATTCTTCAAGAATTAGGAGATCAACTCACTAGTTTTGTTGCAGGTATCGGAAGTGGCGGAACTTTTGCAGGAACAGCCAGCTATTTGAAAGAACAGATTCCTGCCATTCAATTAATTGGCGTTGAACCTGAGGGCTCCATTTTAAACGGTGGGGAACCACACGCTCATGCAATTGAAGGGATCGGGGTAGAATTCACTCCACCTTTTCTTGCAACACTTCCGATTACTCGCTTTGAAACGATTTCTGACAAAGAGGGATTCGACTATACCAGACAGTTAGCTGAAAAAAAAGGCTTGTTGGTTGGCAGTTCCAGTGGGGCTGCTTTTGCTGCTGCTTTACATGAGGTCCAACGTTTACCAGAGAAAAGTACGGTTGTAACGATTTTTCCAGACACAGCTGATCGTTATCTATCTAAGGGAATCTATGAATAAAAACATGCTTTTTTAGATTAACTTGTTATCAAATAAAAGAATTATACACTTTAGGAGGAAATAACCATGCACATTCAAACAAAATTGATTCACGGTGGAATTAGCGAAGATCCAACTACTGGAGCAGTCAGTGTTCCCATCTATCAAACCTCGACTTACCGTCAAAACGGTGTGGGCAAACCCAAACACTATGAGTATTCCCGTTCAGGTAATCCAACTCGGTTTGCTTTAGAAGAACTGATTGCTGATTTAGAAGGTGGAGTAAAAGGCTTTGCTTTTGCTTCCGGCTTAGCCGGTATCCATGCCGTATTTTCCCTTTTTCAAGCTGGTGATCATCTCTTATTAGGGGATGATGTCTATGGTGGAACATTCCGCTTGTTTGACAAAGTCCTCACCAAAAATGGCTTAGAGTATACGATCATCAATACCAGTGATTTAACTCAAATCGAAAATGCTATCCAACCAAATACTAAAGCTTTATACCTAGAGTCACCAAGTAATCCATTGTTAAAAATCACTGACCTTGAAAAAAGTGCTGAGATTGCCAGAAAACATCATTTACTTACAATCGTTGATAATACCTTTGCCACACCTTATTTCCAGAAACCTCTTGATTTAGGTGCAGATATTGTTTTACACAGCGGTACAAAATATTTAGGTGGACATAGTGACGTCGTTGCTGGTCTTGTCACTACCAATAATGAAGAATTAGCTGACTCCATCGCTTTTTACCAAAATGCAATAGGTGGTGTGTTAGGCCCACAAGATAGTTGGCTACTGCAACGGGGAATCAAAACCTTAGGCGTACGTATGGAAGAACATCAAAAAAATGCCTTTCGTGTAGCTGAATTTTTAGCAAACCACCCTAAAGTAGAAAAAGTCTATTATCCTGGTTTAGCTACTCATCCAAATCACACACTTGCACAAGCACAAATGAGTGGATTTAGTGGGATGGTTTCCTTTACATTAAAACAAGATGAAGAAGCAATTCCCTTCGTAGAAGCATTACAATTATTTATCCTAGGCGAAAGCTTGGGAGGCGTTGAAAGTCTCGTCGAAATTCCTTCCGTTATGACCCATGTGTCTGTTCCCAAAGAAAAACGGGAAGCAGCAGGAATCAAAGATGGCTTGATCCGATTGTCAGTAGGTATCGAATATGGAGAAGATCTTTTAGATGATTTGACCCAAGCATTCGAACACTTAATAAAAAGATAAAAATCATTTCAGATTACTACACCTTAAAAGAAATAAGTGTTAGAATCTATATAAATAGCAGCTTGATTATGGAATGTTCACTATTTTCTTCCATAAACAGCTAGTATGAACAATAGTTAGGGGTAATCACACATGAGAATGAACGTTGAAAGTTTTAATCTTGATCACACAAAAGTAAAAGCACCTTATATCCGAGTTGCTGACCGTAAAACGGGAGAACATGGGGATGTTATCATTAAATATGATGTCCGTTTCAAACAACCAAACAAAGAACACATGGACATGCCAAGTCTACATTCTTTAGAACATTTAACAGCAGAATTGATTCGTAACCATGCGGACTATATTGTTGACTGGTCTCCAATGGGATGCCAAACAGGGTTTTATCTAACTGTTTTAAACCATGAAAGTTATGATGATATTTTAGATATCTTAGAAAAAACGATGAACGACGTACTAGAAGCAACGGAAGTACCAGCAAGTAATGAAACACAATGTGGCTGGGCTGCTAGTCACACATTAGAAGGCGCGCAAGCATTAGCACGCGAATTCTTAGCAAAACGTGACGAATGGTCTGAAGTAGAAGCTTAAACACCCTGTTTTAGACAAAAATGTGTCTGGATAATTCACTATATTCGAGCTATTCAAACACTTGATTGAATAAACGGACTAGCTATTTAAACAAAATAAGCGTATGATTTGAGCACAATCAATTTATGTATTCTAAGAGATTATGTAAGACTATTTTGCTCTGAAAAAGCCGGACGATCTGAAGATACTTTTCAATATTTTCGAGATTGTCTGGCTTTTTTTAATCATTTCATGAAGCAAGAAATCATAATACTTTGGAAATACCTTAGGAGGAATTACTGATGAGCATTTATGACTTTACCGCCACACTAGAAAATGGCACAAGCTATTCATTAG
>NZ_CP022930.1:672500-827500 GCF_002277935.1 Enterococcus durans
GTGCAACCCCACATCCTTTTCCACTTAACATATATTTTGGGACCTTAGCTGGTGGTCTGGGCTGTTTCCCTTTCGACTATGGATCTTATCACTCACAGTCTGACTCCCGGATATGAATGAATGGCATTCGGAGTTTATCTGAATTCGGTAACCCGAGATGGGCCCCTAGTCCAAACAGTGCTCTACCTCCATCATTCTCAAATCCGAGGCTAGCCCTAAAGCTATTTCGGAGAGAACCAGCTATCTCCAAGTTCGTTTGGAATTTCTCCGCTACCCACACCTCATCCCCGCACTTTTCAACGTACGTGGGTTCGGTCCTCCAGTGCGTTTTACCGCACCTTCAACCTGGACATGGGTAGATCACATGGTTTCGGGTCTACGACTACATACTCAAACGCCCTATTCAGACTCGCTTTCGCTGCGGCTCCGTCTCTTCGACTTAACCTCGCATGCAATCGTAACTCGCCGGTTCATTCTACAAAAGGCACGCCATCACCCATTAACGGGCTTTGACTTGTTGTAGGCACACGGTTTCAGGTTCTATTTCACTCCCCTTCCGGGGTGCTTTTCACCTTTCCCTCACGGTACTGGTTCACTATCGGTCACTAGGGAGTATTTAGCCTTGGGAGATGGTCCTCCCGGATTCCGACGGAATTCCTCGTGTTCCGCCGTACTCAGGATCCTCCTAGGTGCCTTCCAAATTTCATCTACGGGGTTTTTACCCTCTTTGACTGACTTTTCCAAGTCATTCGATTATCTGAAAGAACTACCATATTGGAGTCCTACAACCCCAATGAGCAAGCTCATTGGTTTGGGCTTTTCCCGTTTCGCTCGCCGCTACTCAGGGAATCGAATTTTCTTTCTCTTCCTGCAGGTACTTAGATGTTTCAGTTCTCTGCGTCTACCTCGAATGCGCTATGTATTCACGCAAACGTAACATCCTATAAAAGATGTTGGGTTTCCCCATTCGGAAATCTCTGGATCATAGCTTACGTACAGCTCCCCAAAGCATATCGGTGTTAGTCCCGTCCTTCATCGGCTCCTAGTGCCAAGGCATCCACCGTGCGCCCTTATTCACTTAACCTTATCAACCTTGCGGTTGGGTTTTGATCTTTCTTCTAGCGATAGAAGTCCGATCAAGAAAATAAGCAATTGAACTTATTAAAAAACTCTATCCAGCTAAACAAGTGTTTAGCCTTCAAATTCAACGCGGTGTTCTCGGTTTGTATTACTTAATTTACTTCAAATATCCAGTTTTCAATGAACAAAGTATTCTCTTGAGAGTATCTTCTAATGTCAAAGTCATAAGCTGACTCTTCAATTATTGAGTAGACCTCTCAAAACTGAACAAAGTATAAAACAACCAGTGTAGTCTCCGTAATATTCCTTAGAAAGGAGGTGATCCAGCCGCACCTTCCGATACGGCTACCTTGTTACGACTTCACCCCAATCATCTATCCCACCTTAGGCGGCTGGCTCCAAAAGGTTACCTCACCGACTTCGGGTGTTACAAACTCTCGTGGTGTGACGGGCGGTGTGTACAAGGCCCGGGAACGTATTCACCGCGGCGTGCTGATCCGCGATTACTAGCGATTCCGGCTTCATGTAGGCGAGTTGCAGCCTACAATCCGAACTGAGAGAAGCTTTAAGAGATTAGCTTAGCCTCGCGACTTCGCGACTCGTTGTACTTCCCATTGTAGCACGTGTGTAGCCCAGGTCATAAGGGGCATGATGATTTGACGTCATCCCCACCTTCCTCCGGTTTGTCACCGGCAGTCTTGCTAGAGTGCCCAACTAAATGATGGCAACTAACAATAAGGGTTGCGCTCGTTGCGGGACTTAACCCAACATCTCACGACACGAGCTGACGACAACCATGCACCACCTGTCACTTTGCCCCCGAAGGGGAAGCTCTATCTCTAGAGTGGTCAAAGGATGTCAAGACCTGGTAAGGTTCTTCGCGTTGCTTCGAATTAAACCACATGCTCCACCGCTTGTGCGGGCCCCCGTCAATTCCTTTGAGTTTCAACCTTGCGGTCGTACTCCCCAGGCGGAGTGCTTAATGCGTTAGCTGCAGCACTGAAGGGCGGAAACCCTCCAACACTTAGCACTCATCGTTTACGGCGTGGACTACCAGGGTATCTAATCCTGTTTGCTCCCCACGCTTTCGAGCCTCAGCGTCAGTTACAGACCAGAGAGCCGCCTTCGCCACTGGTGTTCCTCCATATATCTACGCATTTCACCGCTACACATGGAATTCCACTCTCCTCTTCTGCACTCAAGTCTCCCAGTTTCCAATGACCCTCCCCGGTTGAGCCGGGGGCTTTCACATCAGACTTAAGAAACCGCCTGCGCTCGCTTTACGCCCAATAAATCCGGACAACGCTTGCCACCTACGTATTACCGCGGCTGCTGGCACGTAGTTAGCCGTGGCTTTCTGGTTAGATACCGTCAAGGGATGAACAGTTACTCTCATCCTTATTCTTCTCTAACAACAGAGTTTTACGATCCGAAAACCTTCTTCACTCACGCGGCGTTGCTCGGTCAGACTTTCGTCCATTGCCGAAGATTCCCTACTGCTGCCTCCCGTAGGAGTTTGGGCCGTGTCTCAGTCCCAATGTGGCCGATCACCCTCTCAGGTCGGCTATGCATCGTGGCCTTGGTGAGCCGTTACCTCACCAACTAGCTAATGCACCGCGGGTCCATCTATCAGCGACACCCGAAAGCGCCTTTCAAATCAAAACCATGCGGTTTCGATTGTTATACGGTATTAGCACCTGTTTCCAAGTGTTATCCCCTTCTGATGGGCAGGTTACCCACGTGTTACTCACCCGTTCGCCACTCTTCTTTTTCCGGTGGAGCAAGCTCCGGTGGAAAAAGAAGCGTACGACTTGCATGTATTAGGCACGCCGCCAGCGTTCGTCCTGAGCCAGGATCAAACTCTCATAATAAAAGTTAGAACAATCTTGCGATTGTTAAGCTCAATTTGTTTGCTAGCATATTGCTTGCTTGTTAAAAATGTTTGTTGTCTTGAATCAATCAAGACGCCCTACACATTTGGTTTGTCTTACTTTGTTCAGTTTTCAAAGGTCTACTTGAATTGCCGTAGCAACTTTTATATCATATCAGAGTGACAAGTGAATGTCAACTGTTTTTTAAAAGTTATTTTCGATTTCGCATTTAGAAATCTTTCAGCAACTCATATATCATAACTTATCTTTTGTTATTTGTCAAGAACTTTTTTTAAGTTTTTCTTGATTAGATCAAGCTTTTCAATAGGTTCTTTTTAAACGACTTAGTTATCTTATCATGTGGTCACCCACACGTCAAGAACTTTTTTCATTGTTTTTTTGAACGTTTCAAAAAAGAAAAAGTCTAATAAAAACAACAGAAATGAATATATCATGTAAATTTGCACATGTCAATACAAATTTATACTCAATTTAGGTACTCTCCTCCCAACAAAAAAAGGAAATGAGCAGTTGCCACTTCCTCTAAATAGTATCTATTCCTCTTCGTTTTTACTATTCACTTAAAATCAATTGTTCCATTAGTTGTTCGTTGTATCCAACAAATAGAACTTCATCAATAATAATCAAAGGTCGTCTCAACAGCTCCTTATATTGTTTACACAATAGAGCTAATTGTTTTTTGCTGATCGAAGTTAAATCCACTTGAATATCTTTAAAGGCTTCCGACCAAGTGACGAATAATTGTTCAGTGTGCATTTCATCAAAGTTACATAACTCTTCTGCTTCGGTCATGGTTAATTCCTGTTGTTCCAAATCAATGAACTGATACGTCAGTTGATTGGATTCTAACCAATTCTTGGCTTTTAGGCACGTCACACAATGCAGTGAACCGTAGATTTTCACTTTCATCCTCACAAGGTCCCTCCTTTTTAGCTGAAAATACTGTTCTGCATATAGATCAAATTACGCGCGACGGAGCGGATCTCTCTTGGAACAAATGAACGAATTTCATCTTCATTGAATCCAATCAATATTCTTTTTTCATCTATTAAGATCGGTCTTCTTAGCAATGATGGATATTCTTTGAAGAGAACGATCATTTGCTTCAAGGACAATTCATTAAAATCGATAGCCAACTTTTCATATATTTTTGAGCGAGTAGAAATAATATCTTCAACTCCTCCTTCAGTAGCTGCAAGAATTTCACGGATTTCACTCTCTGTTATCGGGTCGGCAAAAATATTTTTCTCTTCAAAATCTAATCGATTAGCTTGCAACTATGCGCGAGCCTTTCTGCAGGAAGTACAGCTAGGTGAAGTGTATACTTTTATCATTTTCTCACTTCTTTTTAATTATAATCCCATTCTAACCGAATCTCATAAAAAATACCAATTATTAGCTATAAAATTCATGATTTTTTTACCTTTAGTAATCTATATCTCTAGAAAGCTTGGCATATCAGCATTTTCTATTATTATTTAGTTATAATCTTTTTTTATAAAAATAAAGAAAAGAGCAAGAATATAAACAAAAAAATTTATATTCTTGCTCTTTTCAGTTATATATCGATTGTTTTTTAATTTTACAACCAGTTTCTCTAATAAATCTTGAGGGTTTTAATCGACGTGTTCCCTTCATCAAAGGAATACACAGATACAGTCGATTCCTTGCTCTTGTCATCGCCACATAAAAGAGGCGTCGTTCTTCTTCTATAGTAGTTAGATGCTCTGCCTTTATCTGTTTGTTGCTTAAAGCATTTTTTTCAGTTGCTCCATTATAAGGGATCAGTCCTTCATTGCAACCAATCAAAAAGACATTCCGATAGCTCAATCCTTTACTTCGATGAATGCTTTGGATGCACAATGCATCCAGTTTTCCTTGACGATAAGCAGTCAGGCGGATTTTTAATTGCTTTGCTAGTACTTGTATTTCTTTCTCTAAGCCCATTAGTTGAGTCAGTGTCGGATATTTTTTGATAGTCTCGGACAACCATTCTTTTTCCGTACCATCCATTTCTTTAGCAGGTTTCAGCAATTTTAGAAAACCTTTTATCAATGATTCAATCTTATAGTTCTCATTTTTTTCAAGAGCGTTGATTTCTCCAATAAAAGAGCGTAGTTCTTTTTCCTTTGATTTCATATTAGGTCTCACTGCCAAGAGATAGTTTATGATATCTTTTTTCTTATTCTCATTTGAAAAAAAGAAATCACATTCAGCTCTTTTCAGATAGCAGTTCATCATTAGCTGATGCAATAACTGCTTGTACGCATGATTTTTTTTCTGCTGCGTAGGCGCTTCGTGCCAAAGTACTAATTTCTGATAAAACTGTTGAAAAGTCCGTATACCAAATACTCCTTCATATTGCCCATCTGCTTCCAATACGAATGGAATTTCTGTTTGTAGGAGGTCTTGGACTAACTGTTGCGTTTGTGATAACGAACGATATAACACGATCGACTCTTTATACTTCCCATTGCTTTTTATAAAGGACTGGATCTGTTTGATGATCCATTTACTTTCAGTTTGTGTATTTTCAAAAGACAGAGCACTCATAATACCAGCTTCTTTTTGTGCTGGAACCATCGCTTTGGGAATGCGATCGTTCTTATTGAATGTGATCAATCGATTCGCACCTTGAACGATTGCAGCGCGGGAACGATAATTAGTCAGTAAAAACAGGGTCTTTGCGGGGTACTCTTGATCAAAATTTTTGATATAAGAAGGCTCTGACCCTCTAAATCCATAGATACTTTGATCATCATCCCCGACTACGATCAACTTGATATGGCTATCTTTCGTGATCAAACGTACGATTTCCCATTGCAATGGATTCGTGTCTTGAAATTCATCGATAAATAGGTAATCATATTTTTCACCGACATATCGTCTAACTGCTTCATCTTGTAGTGCAGATTTTAAATTTTGCAACACATCATTGAATTCAAATAGCTTTTGTTCTTTTTTTTGTTTTTGGAGTTCAGACATGAGATACTTCATTCGCTCAGAAATCGGTTTTGTTGCTTTTTGTTCAAGCGAGTCAAATTTGTCCTGGATCACTTCAACGATTTCCTCAATCGACAAATTCATATTCTGCCAATAATCCAATCTTGCCGAAATCGTTTTTTCTCCCGACTGATCAAATGCATATAGATTATACTTGCGGATCAGCTGTTGGAGTATACCATTGATTTTATAAGAAGTATCTTTAGAAAATTCCCCTTGTATCCCTGTTGCCGTTATTTCAGGAAAACGTCTTTGGATGTCATTGTACAAACGGAAAAAAATGCTGTGAAATGTACCAATATGCACATTAGTCTTACGTTGACTAAAATTATCTACGCGTTTTTTTAATTCATTTGCCGCATTCCTTGTAAAAGTAATCATCAATATCCGTTGTTCTTCTACTTGTTCTTGTGTCATCAAGTAAACGGCCTTTGCACAAATCGTCTGCGTCTTGCCGCTTCCGGCTCCAGCAATAATCCGCAAATTTTTCTCCATGTTGTAGGTGATTGCCGCTTTTTGTTCTTGATTAAATCGATTATACGAACGTTTTTCCATCATATCGAAAAATGAATGGCTTCCATTATCTTCTTTTTCTTCGTCGATCAGGCCTGGAGCTTCGCCATAAGCTGCCTCATAACTTGCAATGATTTCTTCTTGCATCCGGAAAATTTGTTGGAGCTTGCTGTACTTTTTTTCCCAATGTTTGAGTTCTCTTTGCAAACGAAGAATTTCTTTTTCGTTTCCTTGATTGATAGCTTTTCCCATCTTTCTGTTCATTTAAGTTCTGATTCGTTTCCTTTATACTAACAGACCTTACGCAAAAATAAAACGGCTTTAGCGAGTAGATTTTTTTCTGAAAATAATCTTTAATATTTCCGAAAAATAAAAGAATGATGTGGTAAGATAGTAAAGAAAATATATCTCAGTTGAAGGTGAAATAAAAATGAATACTTCATTCCACGAAGGACGTACGATTGGTCTTTTGCTAACCTTTATTGGCGGTGCTATGGATAGTTACACTTATATCCAATACAATGCTTTTGCTTCAGCTCAAACCGGCAATATCGTTTTAGCGATTATCCAAAGTTTCGATGGGGAATGGCTAAGTGTCGGCAAAAAGGTTCTTTCTACGCTGTTTTTCTTTTTGGGTATTTTACTTACTAAATTCCTGATCAACTATTTCCAGAAAAAAGAAAAGCACTTTTGGCGACTATTTGTTCTCTATTATGAAGCAGTGATCTTTTTCTTAGTCAGTCTGCCCTCGATCAATGCTCATCCTGCACTTGTAACAATCATGATTGCTTTCACCGCTGCAATCCAATGGCTTGCCTTTGACAAAATCGATGGACGTGCCTACACGAATCTATTCACAACAGGAAACTTAAAAGGGGTAGCAACGAATCTCTACGACTATTGGGTAACAAGAGAAAAAGCAGAATTTGATCGATTCATCCATTTTCTTACAGTGGTACTTGCATTTATCGCAGGCGCAATCGTTCAAGTCTTTTTTCATCATTTATTCAATACGTTCTCCATTTTATTAGTCTCTGTTTTATTTTTGATCATTGCAATTACCCAAAGCGTTCAACTTTGGCACTTTTATCGTCAAAATCCTTTCATAGTAAAAAAATAAAAATATGAGATGTGAGTGGGACAAAAGTAAGAAACACTTCTGTCCCAGCCTCACCTCATATTTTTCTTATGAAAAGATTCCTTTCACCTTTTCACGATCTGTTGTGTAACGAGCGGGCATTTCTAACGCTCTTTCTTCTATTTTTTTGGTGTGCGGATTAATCAAACGAACGATTTCTTCCCCTGCAGATGGGTCTTCGACAAAATCATATTTATCTCCATCGATCACCATTTTTGGACAGATATCAAAACTTTCATACCATTCTTCATAACGGCGATTCAACTCTTGATAATACGCATATAACTCAGGGTCTTGTTCTAGTTGTTCGTAGATTCGTCCTCTTTTTTTGATACGTGCTAACATCGTTTCAAAGGAAACACGGATATAGACTAACAGATCCGGCTTTTTTGGTGGGGCAACAGCTTCTAATTCTTTGAGCACTGTTTCGAGCAATCCTTGATATTGCGCGACTTCCTCTTGAGAGACTCTACCTAGATCTGCATTTAAATGGAACAGTAGGCTATCTTCGTAGATTGAACGATCTAACACATTATCATCATGGCTGAACGCATCTTTGATTGCCATGAATCGTTTATTTAGAAAGAAAATTTGCAATAGAAAAGCATACTTATCTGGATTTGAATAAAAAAGTGGCAGTACCTCATTATCCTCTACATTTTCATAGAATGGTTTCGTTTCTAAATTGCGCGCAAGCATTTCTGTGAGTGTACTCTTTCCTGCACCGATCGTACCAGCTACTATAATCATGTTTGTTTGCCACCTTTCTTTTTTTGAGTTATCGACCATGGCCGAAACGTATTCTTATTTTACATCTGTTTCACATGACACACACGTTATGTATGTTCGATACGTTTTTCATTCTACTACGCTGATCAGAGAAATAAAAGTATCATTGTTAAATCTTTAACATCAAAAATAGACTGATTGCTTCGTTTTATTTGCTCACGAATATCAGTCTATTCTTCCATTATTGATTTATTTTTCATTCTGTCACAGCACTTGATTTCCGAACTACCAGTTGCCATTGAAGGTTGTGCGCAGTATCGTTATCTTCCGTCGCACAATTGATTACACGAATCATCACACTATTTTCGTAAACCTTCTCAATTTCTCCTTTAACAGGCGCACCAAATAAATCGGATTTAAATGCATATGCCTCTCCAACTTCAAATAATTGTTCATTTTCCATAAAAAATCCCTCCCAAACCTTTTCTAAAGGCTATTAAATATTTACCACAAAATTGAAGAAATAACACAATAAACTCCTAAACGGTTCTTTTCATGTCAAAACTGTTCATTTTTTGGTCTCTCTGTGAAAAAGTGGACTGTCCATCCATTCAAAAAAGGGAGTATTATTTTTACGATTTTGACCCCAAAACAACCTTTTATGAATCAAAACTCTATTTTGACCCTTTTTGACATAGAATATTAGTCGGAGGTACGTTAGATGAAAAATAAAGTTGTGAACAAATTATTGGAGACATTATTCAGTGGTGAAAAAACAGAAGAAGATATGGTTTATATCCAAGTTAAGTTTGCTCTTGAGGTGCTGATGAACAACCTAGGAAAATTAGCAGTTGTGCTAGTCTTTGCTTTAGCGACTGGCTCATGGAGCGAAACAGGAATAACTTTTCTTTCCTATATCTGTATTCGTAGATATGCGTATGGACTTCACTCTGATTCTGAATTTGTCTGCCTACTTTGGACTTTGCTTTATTTGTGGGGCGTTCCACTTCTGATGAAACATTTTGAATTGACTGTCTCCTTCCCATGGATGGTCTTTTTATTAGTCAGCTGCTTTTTATTATTGCTTCGCTATGGATCAAGAGGTACAGCTATTAATCCCATTGAACCAGAAAAACGCCCACCTTTATTGAAAAAAGCAATTTTCATGTTTGTTGTATTCACACTTCTGATCTTATTTTTCGCTAATTCTTACTTTTCTACTTACTTGCTTCTCGGGATTGTTTTAGAAATAGCTACGTTGCTTCCAATTACAAACTACCTAATGAATCTTGGAGGAATTTTTTATGAAAAAAACAATCATTAAACAACTTACCAACTTATCTGACTTTTTTGTATCTGGCTGCTGCTTCGGTATGAGCTCAGAATTTAAAATCCCTGAAAAATTAAAAAAATAATTAACTAGTTATGCTATAATTTGGAAAAAATCAATGGGAGCGGTACTTTATGTTTTTATGGTCCATAGCGTTGCAATACTTGATTTATACGATTTGTATATTACTCATTGAACACCAAATTAAAAATAAAATCTTTTTTGCAGGAGTCATCCTGCTATCTTGTTTCTTACTAGGTTTTATTTATCCGATTTTAGGGATTTTTACTGCCTTATTTGCTATTGGAATGCTGATGCTTACATTTTTCTTCTTTACGTCTTCACCGCAACGGTTGATTTATGCGCTTCCTTGGGGACTGCTGACATCACTTTTAGGAGATCATTTGGCTAGCATCAGTGATTTTTTGGTTTTGGAATCAGCGGTGATTGAACCTGGAGATTCTTTACAATACTTTCATATTGTCGTATCTGCTGTTTTGGCAGCCTTACTAGCATTTGGCTTTAAGAAAGCTTTAGAGAGATTCTATGGATTAGATCGTCGAATGATTGGCATAATTGGTACATTGATATTATTTACATACTATATCATTATCTTTTACACCCGTTTTTCTGGCGAAACTCCTGAAGTCTTAGCTTTAAATACCAGTTTCTTTATATTTTATCTTTGTTTTGGTGTAATCATCCTTGTCTACTATTGGAAAATTTCGAATAAAAAAATGGCAGACCAACTATTAGAACAACGGATCCAACTTCAACAAGACTATATCAAAGATCTTGAAAAGAACTACCAAGATTTACGGGAATTTAAGCATGACTATCAGAACTTACTTTTTTCGATGAATAGCTATCTTGAGGAGGGGGATCTTGACGGATTACGAAAGTATTATGATCAAAATATCTTACCTACTCGGCAAATGATGCAACTTTTCCCAGCTAACCTCAGTCTTTTAGACAACATGAAGAATCGGGATATAAGAAGTTTGCTTTCTTTGAAGCTTATGATGGCGCAAGAAAAAGGCTTGTCTGTTCAACTTGTATTTCCTGATGAAATCAAGCTTGATAAAAAGCATACGGTCAACCTTGTTCGTATGTTAGGGATTATATTAGATAATGCTATTGAAGGTGCTTCGATTACTAAAAAGAAAAAAATAGAATTGATCGTACTTAAAAAGAATAACTCGGTGATTATCCGTGTAATAAATACTACTTTGAATACTCTTCCCCTGAACAAACTAAAACAACAAGGATTTTCAACTAAGAGCAATCCAAAAAATGAAGGGTTGGGATTATTCATCCTTGATGAATTGACCAAGCTAAATCCTTATATCTTTTTGGAAACTTCGATTGAAAACCAACGTTTTTCTCAAACGATTTATATACAAATGAAATAAAGGAGTAAATTTATGATTCCCATTTATATTTGCGAAGATGACATGAAGCAACTAGAAGTAATCTCTGCTGTAATCAAAAATCGAATCATGATTGAAAATTTGGATAGTTATGTCCATGTAGCTACTTCCGATCCAATGGAACTTCTTCAAGCTGCTAGAGTTCGCACCTCATCTTTTGGCATTTATTTTTTAGACATCGAATTAAAAGATAGTGAGCTAGACGGTATCATGATCGGCAAACATATACGGGATCTCGATCCATTAGGGAAAATCATCTATGTGACTTCCCACACGGATCTTTCGATGACTATCCTGAAAAGCAATATCGAACCAACTGATTATATTATCAAAGAAGATGTCTTTGACCTAAAAGAAAACGTCGAACGGATTTTGAGCAAGATTTTCGAGGATGTCCAAACTACACCTCTTCAAAAAGATATTTTTAAAATTGAATTCAACGATGAAATAAAGTTTTTACCAATCAAGGATATTCAATATTTTTCGACGTCACCCGGTACACCGCATAAATTAGAAGTCCATTTGACACATGCGCAAATGCAATTTTACGATAAAATCAAAGAAATCGAAAAAATGAATCAGCATTTCATTCGCTGTCATAAGTCTTATGTGATCAACACACAAAATGTTCGGACGATCAATAAGAAGACCCGTGAAATCACTTTAGCTAATGGTGAAATGATCCCCGCTTCTGTCCGTGGTCTAAAAAAACTGATTTCTTAACTTTATAATAACTCTCCTTTCTTTTTTAGGCTCTAGGTCAAATAGTGTTGCTTTGAATTAAATCATGAAAAGGAGACGTTCCGGCGTTTCCTTTTTTGTGTGATTAAATGATTTCGCAAAAATCTTGCTAGATCAGAATTCTCTTTCTAAGGTGACGAAAGGTTCTAAAACCAAATGCGATTCTTTTTATGATCTTGGTCAGTATGAGGGAAGTAACAAAATCAGCAAGGTAGTCGATAGTGATAACAAGTTTTTAGTTGCTGAATTTTCAAATTTTGCAGCTTCCGAAACGGTAGCCGTTACTAGAACAGATAAAGAGGTTATTGTAGAGAAAACTGCAAAAGGATATAATGGGAAAAACAAAGTTACATGAGAGAGTTATCCGTTAGCTACGAAGGATGAGAATTTTGAATATAGAATTCCACCACAATCGTCCTATAGATCTTGGAGACATCCAAATTTGCAATAGGAATTCATGTTTTTTCAACACTTACTAATTTTGGTGTTTCAGCTTTAGTAACTTTTATAGCTGGAATTTTTGGTATTGCGACGGCAGAAGCTAGGCTACTGCTTGATTATATGGATGCAAAAGGTTTGTTTACTGGTTCTGCGGTTGCTGCTGCATTAGATACAAGTGGAAATGGGTGGATTGGTTTGTATATTCGAGATGTATGGAATGTTTCCAAAGCAGTAGATATTGGAACACAATATAAGACGATGTAAGGGGGAAAAATGAAAAAAGCGGATGCTAAATCTATAATAAGTATATTTGTAGGTGTATTTCTTTTAATGGGTGTTATCGAATTTATTTTTAAAAGAAATCATTCATTTATTCTTTCTAATCATTATTTTGAGTTTCTGTTAGGTTTTATTGTTATGAATGCTTTTCCTATTGGTAGAGGATGGGCAAAAGTGAGATATTTTACTTTAGTTTTTCTAAGTTTTTATCTGCCAATAAAGATTGGGGACTTATTAAGTGTTGAGGGATTAAATATTACACTAGGAACATATCTTATTGTTTTAGGTATCTTTCTTTTGATTGTTGGTCCATTTTTTTATCGAAGAATTGCTCATAGAGTGAAATAATTATTTTCTCAAAAAGGAATAAAAAAAGAGTTCGGATGTGAATTGGCTCTCTTTTTATTCCTTTTTTTTGAGTGGAGTAAGTGATAAACTGTGATTATGTTATTCTATTAAGGATTAGAAAATGAGAGAGAGATTCTAAGGTCATTTCAGAATTTTGTGTGGGGAATTATCCGTTAAAACGCGCTGAAAAAACGTCAAAATATAACGAATAGGTTATTTTTAAATTGAGTAATTTCACAAACTTTTAAAAAGAGAAAATAAGTAAGGATCTATTATTTTTAACTAGACCAATTTCATTTCACAAAGTCGGATGTAAAAAGGCTTGGTAACACTGGTACTTGGTAGTATACACATTATGCAAACTAACTAAATAAATAACATTTTTAACCCTCTGGTAATTACTTGTAATTACTCTCTTTTTTTGTTACAATGTACTTACTAAGTAATTACTATTTATTGGAAATGAGGAGTATATATGATTACAAAAACAAGAAAACAAGGTAATTCTATTATGTTGACAGTTCCTAAAGACTTTAATGTTCCGAATGGAGTAGAAGTCGAGGCAAAACTTGTAGAAAATGGCATTCTTTATGAATTTGTTGAACCACAAAAGGAATTCTTTGATTTTAGTGAAGATATTTTGTCTGATATAATCGCAGAAGGCTACGATAAAGATAAAATCCTTGTAGAGTTTAAGAATAGAAAAAACAAAATGGTTTCTTCTTTTAGTAATATTGCTACAGATACACTTACTAATTCTAAGGCTATGACTAAAGAGGAGTTGGCAAAAGAAATTGGGTTATGAGATCGTTCCTTCAAAACATGTCATTAAGTATCTAAAAAAGATAAAAGAAAAGCCTTTAAAAGAGAAATTTTTAATTATTATTTATGACGAGATTGCAATTAATCCATATTCAGGAAGTCAAAAAACTAGGGATTTATCAGGTATTTGGTCTAGGGGATTTACGTATGCAGGAACTACTTATAGAATTGCTTATGAAATTGAAGAAAATATGGTTATTCCTGTATTGTTATGTGGAACCCATGAAAATTTCTATGAGCAGTTAAAGAATATAAAAGGATAATAAGTTTCTGTCTTTTTAGAAGGAATAGGCACGTGTTAGTTTTGTTGATTATTGACCATAAAAACCAAAAAAATAACCATCTAAACACTTTGACAGGAGTTAGATGGTTTGAAAAAAGTTAATAACTGTCATCGTCTTTTTAAGGCTCTAAGTCAAATAGTGTTGTTTTAAGCCAATCAAAAAAGCCCATAGGACACATCCAAGTGAGCCCCCAAAGTTAGAACAAAAATCTACCTTTGGGAGCTCACTTCACATATCAAACTTAGGCTTATTTTATTTTTAAGAAGGACTATTGTCCCACTTCGATTATAGAACTATTTTTTAATGTACTATCTCACAACTACTTTGTTTAAAGTGGAATTTTTGCTTAATGCAACATCATTTCTTGTGCAATTTCCTGGCCATTCATTTGTGCTGGATAAAAAGTCGGCCAATTCTCCATTTCTTCTAACAGCTTCTCTTGACTCTCATTCCCTAAATAGATATGGAAATGTTCTGAATCACTTGGTTCAATTGAATGATCACTGAATTGGACATAGCGATATGCACTATTTTGTGGTTCTTTCGCCTCAAATAGATAGCGTACACCTCGGTTACCTGCCTGATAATCCAACACTTTTTTGCCACTGTAACGGTATTCTGCTTTTTTCACTTCGCCATTTTTAAATGTAAATGTCAACTCGTTCCCCTTGATCGTTATCTTTGCGACATCTGTGTGATAGCCAACTTTATAATATTCTTTATACTCTTTCGCCGTCTTTTCTGGATTCACTTTTGCCTTGTATTCAAAAACTGGATCTAGTGTTCCATTTTCAAGATAAGAATCGACAGTCTGCCACGCACCGTTCCAATCCAATAACGTACGGTCTTTGACCGCTGAATCTTCAAAGTAGCCATTGTATACGGTCTTTTCTTCCTGTTCCCATCTATCTTCAAGGGGGTTCTCTATTTCAGTCGTTTTTTGTAACGCTCTCAGATTTTTCTCCATGATCGAAAGGTAGTTTTCTCCCTGTGCCATTTGTTCCTTCGTCAATCCTTCCAACGGATTAAGTACCTCTAAAGAAACTCCTGCTTCATTCGCTAGTGTTTTAGCAATACTACCTTTCGTATTTTCTTCGAAATAGATAGTGCTGATCCCATGTTCCGTTACGAATTCCTTTAATTCTGCTATTCGAGAAACAGAAGGTTCTTCGCTTGAAGATAAGCCCGTAACTGCCACTTGCTTTAGCCCATACTCCAATGCTAAATAGTTGAACGCTGCATGTTGTGTAACAAATGATTTTTGTTTTGCTTGCCCCAAGGTATCTTGATATTTTTGGTGTAGGTTTTGTAGTTTTGTTAGGTAGTTCTCCGCATTACTTGTAAAAACTTCCTCTTTTTCTGGGTATTGTTTTATCAATTGATTACGTATCGTCTGAACCTGTTTCACTGCTAAACTTGGCGCCAACCAAACATGAGGGTCTAATTCGTGGGTATGCCCCTCCCCTTCATGAGTATGATCATGTCCGTCTTCACTACCTGACAATAAAAGCATTCCTTCTGTTGCTTTGATCGACAATACCTTCCCTTCCCGCAAGGTTTCTTGAATTGCTGGAACCCATGTTTCCATATTTTCATCATTATAGACAAATATATCTGCATTTTGGATTTTAGTCATGTCCTTAGCGGATGGTTCATAATCATGTGAATCTGTTCCTGCGGGGATCAATAATTCCACATTTCCTTCTTCCCCAACGATTTCTTTAGTGAACTCATACATTGGGTAAAAGGTTGTCAACACTTGCAGCTCTTCATTTTTCCCAGCTTCTTGGTTACTTCCGCAACTAGCAAGGAGACCAACTAATAATACCCCACTTAACAAACCAATCAAACGTCTCATCTTTGTTACACTCCTTCTCATCTTCTTTCTTTGTTCTTTTACGATTAACTCCATTAAATCGTAATCGTTACGTTTTAATAGCAAGAATAAATTTAGCATATCTCTAAAACATAGGTCAAGTGTTTTTTGGTTATTTAATCGTTGATTTGAACATCCGAACCTTTATCATTTTCTTTTTGGCCCTATTTCCGACTATAATGAAATAAATCATCTCTCACTTTAGTAAAATTTTTATGTACTTACTTGTTCGAGATGTTCTGACTTATTAGAAAGGAGAAAAAAAGTGGAAAATAAATCCAAAGAAAATTCACGGTTCATACGGTTTTTAGGGGGAAAAACTTCTTACTATGTTTTAGGTTTATTGATCATGTTGGCTTTAGTCATTTACATTTTCCAAAAGGTTGGCTTTGTTTTTAAACCATTTATTGTGATTTTTGCTACTGCCTTACCACCCGTTTTATTTGCTTTAATTCTATATTATTTATTAGATCCTTTAATCAAACGTTTGAATAAAAAACTATCCAGAAATCTATCAGTGGTTATTGTTTATATCGTTATTTTGATGCTGATCGGACTAGGAAGCATCTGGCTGATCCCATTTCTGCAGCAGCAAGCTAAAACACTGATTGCGAGTTTCCCGGACTTATTCGCTGATTTTCAGCAGACACTAAAACAATTTTTGGCGCAAACACCATTTTCAGATGCGTTCAATCAATTTTTTTCATCTATTGATGATCTTACTTCAAATTTTACCTCCTTCATTGGAGATTATTGGGAAAGCGGGGCTAAGAGTTTAGGGAACATCTTTTCAGCAGTCACCACTACTTTTATTACATTATTTACTGGCCCGATCATTGCCTTTTTCCTATTGAAAGATCCTCATAAATTTTATCAATCAGTCTTAGGAATCGTTCCACCGAAATTCCGTACGGATTTTCAAACATTGACAAAAATCGCCAATCAGCAACTTGGTGCATTTTTGAAAGGACAAATCATTGCTTCCTTCATTTTAGGTGCTGTCTATTGGGTGACTTTTTTATTGATTGGTTTAGAATTCGCAAGCATATTAGCGATTGCTGCAGGTATCCTATGTATTATTCCTTATATCGGTCCTTTTATCGCCTTCTTCCCTGGTCTATTTATTGCCTTTCAGGATTCAACGTTTATGGCGATAAAATTTATCCTTGTCTGGTTTATCGTGCAACTACTCCATGGTGATCTAGTCGTTCCGCGAGTGATGGGCAATCGTTTACAGATCCATCCGATTACGATCCTGATCGTTCTACTAGTCATGGGTGATTTGTTAGGACTTATGGGTGTCATTTTTGGTATTCCGATCTACACGCTGATCAAATTGCTTGTCGTCTTTACTTTTAGGAAATTCAAGCAACGCTACAACAAGTTCTACGGTGATCAAGGTGTTTATCAAAAAGCAGATTTTTCAGAGAAAGATTACCTAGATAAAGAATAACTATAAGTTAGATACAAAAATGAGATAATCCTACTGAGTAAAGAGAACTAAAATTTTTTGTCTCTATCCTTTGAGGTCAAGACAAAAGTCGTTTAGGTTTGAAAAATTGGATAGAAAAGGGAGTGGGACAAAAATCAGTTTTTTTCTGATTTTTGTCCCACTCTCTTCATTTATACCTCTTACGCAATTCATCCGTCTTTCTTGATAAAGAACTACTTTTTGAAGTAACCTATTTCGAGTATTTTTCTAGTTATTCTTTCAATAATGCAATGGCTTGATATGGTTTCAATTTCAACTCACGTTCAACGATTGTTCCATCGTAATTATCGATCAATATCTTGGAGTCTAAAAATTCTTCTGGTAATGAAATAGTCGTTTCTTTACCGTAGAAATTAGTAAATACGATTACTTTCTTTTCTTCATATTGCCGTAAAAAACTATATACTTGTGGATGTTCCGGCTGGTATGCCTGATAACTTCCCAAGGCAATTACTGGGTACTGTTTTCTCAATCGGATCAATTTTTGATAATAATTGAAAATAGATTGCGGAGAAGCAAGTTCTTTTTCAACATTGATATCCCCATAGCTTTCTGCTACCTTTAACCATGGTTTTCCTAATGTAAACCCAGCATTTTCATCGGCTGTCCACTGCATCGGTGTACGTGAATTATCTCTTGATTTGGCTTTGATCCGGCGGAAAGCTTCTTTTTTTGATAAGCCTTTTTCCAGTAATAGATGATACGCATTTAAACATTCGATATCCACATAATCAGCAATCGAATCAAAGTCAGGATCGATCATGCCGATTTCTTCGCCCATATAGATATAAGGCGTTCCCCGATTTAAGTGGATCATGGTCGCTAGCATTTCTGCTCCTTGTTTTCGGTAGCTATCAACTGCTACAAAACGGTTCAGTGCACGCGGTTGGTCGTGATTATTCAAAAATAAAGCATTCCAGCCATTCCCAGCACTCATCTCTTCTCCCCAAGTATGGAACAATCGTTTTAATTCTTCAAAATCAAACGGCGGAGTGGTCCACTTGTCCCCATTTTCATAATCAACTTTCAGATGATGAAAATTGAAAACCATGGAAAGTTCATTCCGACTCGGTTCTGTATATAAAATGCAGTTCTCAACGGTTGTTGAACTCATTTCGCCTACAGTGATGATCTCTGCGTCTTGACCAAATGTTTCTTTGTTCAACCGTTGAAGATACGTATGGGTGATTGGTTTATCCGTGTATTCTGGTTTACCTTGGTTCTCTGAATTGTTTTTCAAGACTTCATCTTTTCCGATGACATTGATAACATCAAAACGGAAGCCTTTGACTCCTTTGCTCATCCAAAAACGAACGACCTTGAATAACTCTTCTTGGACCGCTTCATTTCGCCAATTTAAGTCTGCTTGTGTTTTGTCATATAAATGTAAGTAGTATTTGCCAGTGTCCCCAAAAGGCGCCCAAGCATTCCCACCAAATTTAGATATCCAATCAGTTGGTTCATCTCTTAGAATAAAAAAATCTTGATAGAATGGATCATCTGCTAAAGCTTTTTGAAACCATTCATGTTCAATCGACACATGATTCAATACCATATCCAACATGATTTCGATCTGATAACTTTTAGCTTCAGCTACTAATGATTCAAATTCCTCCATCGTTCCAAAAAGAGGATCGATCGCGATATAATTGGAAATATCATACCCATTATCTTTTTGCGGACTTGGGTAAATAGGGTTCAACCAGATCATATCAATTCCCAATTCATGTAGATAAGGAAGTTTTTCTTTGATGCCTGCTAGATCGCCAATCCCATCACCATTGCTATCGCGATAAGATTTAGGATAAATTTGATAAATGACTTTGTCTTTGAATGTCATATTGATTTGCCTCCAATCAACTGATCACAAACTTATATATACAAGTTGCTAAATTCATTATAACCAAAAAGGAAGCGTTTGTAAAACTTTTGCTCAATAGTTCTCCAAATCCTTTAGACAACGACTCACTCAAAAGAAAGAGCACCTCTTTTTTGAGACCGTTCACTATTCAAAGAGACAATGGTCCAAAAATAAGCCTGTACAACTCACAAATAAACGACGATTGCGAGTTGCACAGGCTTTTAGAACGAAACATTCTACAATTTCGTTTGTTTCCTTCTATTCATTTGATTTTAGTGCATCGATCATATTGATATGTTTTAACTTGAAGTGAGTCACGATCATTACGATCACGGTAAACAATATCGTTAAAATACTTGAAAGTGCATAAGCTTTCCAAGTAATCACTAATGGAAAGATGACATTTTCCATAGAGGCTTGTCGTAAAATGAAGTCCGTCAATACATACCCAATACCAAATCCACCAATAATACCAAGCAAGGTGAAAATAATGTTTTCTCTAACAATATACATCGTCACTTCTTTATCGAAGAATCCTAGTACTTTGATCGTAGACAATTCACGTACCCGCTCGGAGATGTTGATGTTCGTTAAATTGTACAATACAATAAACGCTAATAAACCAGATAAAACAACAAAGATCAAAACAACGGAATCTAAGTTTGCCATAGATTCTTTCTGTGTTTCTATTTGTTTTGAAACAAAGGATGTGTTCGTCACGCTACCCGTTTCTAATAATTTTTCTGATAAATGATCCTCTTGGTCTTTTGTCATAGCAGCTGTTTGAACTAAAAAGGCATTTGTTTCAGCAGATTTTCCCGATACTTTGTGGTAATAGTCCGCACTCATATAAACAAAATTCCCTAAATAATTCTGTAAAACTTCACGGATTTTTACTTTTAACTCTTTTTGATCATCTGTGTATAAAGAAACAGTATCGCCTTTAGCTAGACCAAACAACTCCGCCGCTTTTTGTGTGATCGCGATACCATCATTCGGTAATTCCCGAGATTGTCCATCTGTTCCTAGCAGATGGATAAAGTTTTCTAGCTGGTTCTTCTCTTTTGGTGCAATCATCGTCAAGCTTTGCGAGGCTTGCCCTTTTTTCCGCAACTCAAGTGTCTGCATGTCGACTGCGAGAAGCGCCTTGAACTTAGGATCGTCTTCTAATGTCTGTTTTGCTGTATCTGCACTTTTATCAGCGCTTTGGTCGATCGTGACAATTGCTTGGTAGTCTGTGATTGGTCCGAATTGTTTCTCGGAAACCGAACTTAATGAGTCTTTCAGCCCTACTCCGGCTACCATCAAACCTGCACAGCCAGCAATTCCGATGATCGCCATCAGCATTCTTGATTTATATCGAAAAAGATTGCGATAACTGATTTTTTGATTAAAGCTAAGTCGAGACCATAGTGGCTTGATATACTCTAACAAGATCCGCTTTCCTGGTTTTGGTGCTTTGGGTTGGAGAAGAGCAGCTGGCTTTTCTCGTAGATCTTTAAATAAAACAATCATCGCCGCGCCAAACGCTGCAATAAAGAAAGCAACCGCTGCTTGAATAATTGGCGCCCAATCATAAAAGATAACGGCTGAACCAATATCATATTGCTCATTTGACAGTTCAAAGATGATTCTTGGCAACAAATTGGTTCCCAGTACCGTTCCTAAAAGTATGCCAATTCCAGAAGCAAGTGTGGCATAAATCGCATATTTTTTGGCAATCTCCAATTTTGTATAGCCTAATGCTTTTAACGTACCAATTTCTCTGCGATTTTCTTCGACCATTCGTGTCATCGTCGTAAAAGTGATCAATGCCGCAATAAAGAAGAAAAATACTGGAAAGACATTTGCAATAGCAGCAATACGTTCAGCTAGATCTCCAAATTCCTGAAAGCCAACATTTTCAGATCGTTCCTGATAACGGTAGGTCGGCTTTTCTAACGTATTGATTTTCTCTTGGTTTTCTTTGATCGTCTCTTCTGATTCAGTGAGTTTTTGCTGTTGTTCTGCTAATGCTTGTTCTTGTTGCGCTAATTGTGCTTGCTGTTCAGAAAGCTGGTTCAAAGCTGTGTCACGCTGTGCTTCAGGCAGTTGCTCGATTGCAGCCATTTGTTGCGTCATTTGTGTTTTTGCAGACTCAAGTTGGCTAACTGCTGCATCCAATTGACTTTGGCTATCCTCGATTTTTTGTTTCGCAGGTTGTAAGTCTGCTGTTGCTTGTTTTTTGAGCTCATCCAGCCTTTGTGTTGGTCTGTCCTGAAAGATTGTTTCAACAGTTTCCTGATTCTTAGCCATTCGATTTTCATAGGCTTGGCTGTAAGTATCTAAATCTGTAACATCGGTGAACGTAAGATAGATAACGGAATCAATCGTTGTGTTGAATTCTGATTCCGGCAGATAAGCAAAGTAATCCACTCTTCCGTTACCAACATTTGCGTAACCACGTTCTAAATTATTGATAAATAAGGGAGAATGCACAAAACCCACGACTTTGTATTCTTTTTGAACTAGATCTTCGGAATCGATCGTATAAGAATCCCCTATTTTATAGCCTGAATTTTTGGCTTTTTCGTCTAAGACTATTTCCCCTTGTTTTTCAGGTAGATGCCCATCAACAACCTTCAATTTATTTTGTTTTGCTGTATCCGTATACGAGAAAATCTGTGCCACTTCGTTTTTTTGGGCATTTGCGTAATAAATCTGTTTGCCTGTCTCAACTTGCGCATGGGGGATTTTTTTGGCTTGCGTCAAGTCGTCTTCAGTCAATCCAGCTGTGGAAATCACTTGTAGATCCGACAAATTTTTCTGATCAACATAATGATCCATCGTTTTTTGCATGACTGGACCAGCTGTTTTAACTCCTACGAAAAGTAGCGTTCCTAGCATAATGATCAACACAATCGCAATAAATCGTCCTTTTGACTGCTTTATTTCTCTAAAGCTTGCTTTAAGATATGTTTTTGTTTTCATAGCTATCTCCTTACCATACAAGATCATCAATGGATGAAGGAGTATCATTGATTTCAACGGAGCGGACCTTTGCATCATTGATACGGATCACTCGGTCTGCGATTGGAGCTAAAGCAGAATTATGTGTGATGATCAACACTGTGTTTCCATGCTCTCTACTGGCATTTTGCAATAGTTTCAACACTTGTTTTCCTGTTTCGAAATCTAACGCTCCTGTTGGTTCATCACACAACAATAGTTTTGGATTTTTGGCTAGTGCCCGTGCAATCGAAACACGTTGCTGCTCACCCCCAGATAATTGTGAAGGGAAATTTTCCAAACGATGGGCTAACCCTACTTGCCCCAACACTTCTTCTGGATCTAGTGCATCCGGTGAAACTTCAGTAGCAAGTTCGACATTTTCTTTGGCAGTCAGATTAGGAACAAGATTATAAAATTGAAACACAAAACCAACATCTGTTCTTCGATAAGCTGTCAATTGTTTGTCATTGAACTGCGCAATATCTGTCCCATCAATAATGATTTGTCCTTCATCTGGTTGATCCATACCGCCTAATATATTTAAAACAGTTGATTTTCCCGCCCCACTTGGTCCAAGAATAATCACCAGTTCACCTTTTTTAATGGAGAAAGAAATATCTTCATTCGCTGTGATCGTTGTTTCTCCCATTTTATAGCGCTTAAACTCGTTTTTTACTTCTACATACTCCATTCGTATTCTCCTATCTTCACGATATTTCTTTTTCGTATACGTTTTCTTCTCTTTATTCTACCATTGAACGCTACTAGACTAAAGGCAGGAACAAGTATTCATTGACAAATAAACAAAATATGATTTACTTACAGGGAAACAATCTATTTTTGAAAGAAGGACAACCATGAATACAATAAAGTCACTTAACCTTGTACTTGATCATACCGCATTTGTCGCGATTGATCTTCAAAAAGGGATTCTCGGTTCAGGACAATTATTCCCTAATGATGCCGCTACTGTTTTAGCAAATAATGTAGAACTGGCACAACACTTAAAAAATACAGACGCGTTAAATGTCTTAGTCAATGTAGATATCACTGAATTCCGCTATTTGAGTACTAAAAACGAATTAGCTAAACAAGCAGCAGTCCCTGTTATCCCAAAGGAATTTACAGATT
Source organism: Enterococcus durans (assembly GCF_002277935.1). Taxonomy (NCBI): domain Bacteria; kingdom Bacillati; phylum Bacillota; class Bacilli; order Lactobacillales; family Enterococcaceae; genus Enterococcus; species Enterococcus durans. The sequence goes on from NZ_CP022930.1 coordinate 695,882, forward strand.
TGCTGTTAGCTCCCTATTTAGAGGATACAACAAATACATTGACCGTCACAAAATACAATCCCAGCGCTTTTTTTGGTACTTCTTTAGATCTCCAGCTTCGCCGCCGTCAAATCGACACGATTATTTTGTCTGGCGTTGCTACGTCTAATGGTGTATACGCAACTGCGTTAGACGCATTTCAACATGGTTATCATGTCATCGTGGTCGAAGATGCTTGTGCAGATAGAGATCTTGAGTTACATCACGTCTTTTTTGAAAAAATCTTCCCTAAAACGGCCCGAATCCGTTCTACGAAAGAAGTTATTTCAGCAATCGAAAAGGCGAAGGAATAATGATGCAACTACGCATTCTTTCCATTTACTTCTTTCATTTTTCATGGGAAAATAGCGTTAATAGCTAGATAGGAGTAGTAAGTATGGGGAAAAAAAAGATAACGATCAAAGACGTAGCGAAACACTCTGGTGTATCGATTGCTACTGTCTCATTGATTTTAAATGGTAATGAAGCAAAATTTAGTCCAAAAACGGTCGAAAAAGTCTTTGCTTCAAAAAAGGAATTAGGGTATCAGCCCGATTATCTTGCCCGCCAGATGATCACAAAAGAAACAAAAACTATCGGTGTCCTCGTTCCAGACATCACGAACCCTTTTTTCAATATATTGATGCGGGGAATCGAAGAGGTTTTGTATCAGCAACATTTCGTGACGATCCTATGCAATGCTGATTCTGATCATCAAAAAGAAATTGAGTATCTAGCTGAACTTACACGACGTGGAGTAGATGGATTCATCATCGCCACTTCTGCCATCTCGACATCAGCAATCAATGAAAATTTAAAAAAGCATGGACGTCCTTACATCGTGCTCGATCAAAAAAAATCACATGGATTCAGTGACTCTGTTCGAACAGATGATTTTCGTGGTGGATATCTTGCAGGTGTTCATTTATTATCGCTAGGCCATGAAAATATTGCGCTTGTTTACCCTGAGAATCCACCAGAAAATATCCAGCTACGAATTGAAGGATTCAAACACGCATTAGACTTCTACCAACATTCTCACGATCAGTTACTGCTATTGCCCACACTGTTCTCCAAGCAAGGTGGGTATCAAGCGGTACCAAGCATCATTGAATCTACGACAACTGCAATTTTCGCATTGAATGATGAATTAGCTTTTGGTCTTTATCGCGGACTGGAGGAGAAAGGTAAATCAATTCCTGATGATTACAGTATCATCGGCTATGATAACATCGACATGTGTGAATATGTTAAACCTAAGCTCACCACCATCGCACAACCAATAGTTGAGTTGGGCAAAGCTTCTGCTAAATTATTATTGTCACGGATCCAATCGCCCACTAAGGAATGGGAAGAAGAACTATTACCTGTAAAATTAGAAAAAAGAGCTTCGACTGCTCCATTAAAAAAAACATAACAAGAGGAACTTGCCAAAACATGTGCGACAAATTTCATGTTTTGACAAGTTTTTTACGTTTTACGCCCGTTATTTTTACAAATATTTTGTAGAATTGCTCCACCTTTGGTACAATTTAATTAGCATGACCATTTCCCCCCATTTGTTCCCCCAACAAATAAATGGTAGTGCCTTATACTGAATATCAAAGCATTGAGAGTAACGACTCAGTGCTTTTATCGAATGGCAAACGCAGAGTCAATTTACTGAAAGTACAAATTCATTGCTGTTATGAAAAATAAAAGACTACGCTACTAAACGTTTAAAAGAAAAGGAGTATCTGATTATGAACAAAAATAAAGCAATACGCCTACTCGCCACATCATGGCTGATTGCTCCAACTATTTTGTCGACACAGTCTGTGTTTGCAGATGAACAATCAACACAGACAACTGAAAGCTCAATCGTCGCTCAAAAAACGACAAACTCTTCCACTCTTACCAGTTCTGATCTAACTGATTCATCTTCTACTGGAACAGCCACAACAAGTTCTTCGATGACTGAATCGTCTACTAGTTCTTCTACAACTGAGTCATCTACAACCGAATCGTCTACTACTGATTCATCAGAATCACCAGATGGGTCAACAGAAGAAACAGCTACGCGTACAGTTACGATCGATCCGACACTATTAGGGAAAATCAAATTAAGTACCGTCGCTACAGACACTACAGAAGAAAAAGAATTGACGATCGATTCATCTGGAGTAGTTAGAGGATTGAAAGAGGGCACTAAGATTGCCTATGAAATCACCCCTTCAAAAGATGAAAAATTAGTCTCTTTTGAAGTGAACGGTGCGCAAGAAGTCGACTATCAGCAACACACCTTTACTATTGGCGTCATTGATATGACACTTTCTGCTAAATTCGAATCAACTACAGAAACATCGAATAGCGGATCAACAGGATCAAACGGAGGCTCAACTGGATCTTCTAATGGTTCGAATACTGGTGAATCAACAAACCAAAACAGTGGCAATAATGGAAATCCTGGTAATTCTAGCAAACCAAATGGAAACTCGAACAATCAGTCAAAACCTTCGACTGCTACAAACAATGACTCAGTTGTTTCCGCAAACAATGGCGGTGGCTCTAATAGTCAATCTAACAACCAACAGCCTTCTGGTTCAACAGGTCAAGCAGGCATCGAAAATCCGGGAACTAATTCTTCTGATTTTGTTGTCAAAACACCGATCGAATCTCTTTTACCAGCCAACACGACTGCTGTCCAACAGGCAATCGTCAGAGAAGCTTATAAGTATTTAGGTAGTCCCTATGTTTGGGGTGCAAAAGGTCCATCCACATTTGATTGTTCCGGTCTAGCTTATTATGTTTACATGCAAGCTACAGGTCACTATATTGGTGGCTGGACTGGTGAACAACAATATGCCGGTACGCAAATTCCTGTGGACCAAGCACAGCCTGGAGATTTAGTATTCTGGGGACCTTCTTCTGGTGTTACACATCACGTTGGTATCTATCTTGGAAACGGCTTATACATCCATGCACCTCAACCAGGTGATAAAGTACGGATCACTTCGATCGCCGATTATGCACCTGATTTCGCTGTCCGTGTGAATATTGCAGGTTTACCAATTGCAAATGGTTCTCTAGCAAATTCATCTATTTTAGATGGCCTTGGAGATTTCAACTTTTCAAAAAATCAAACGACTGATCAATTTTTGAAAAAAATTGCCGATAGTGCTCAAGAAATCGGACAAAAAGACGGCATCTACGCTTCCGTTATGATGGCTCAAGCAATTCTAGAAAGTGGCTCAGGCAACAGCTTATTATCCAGTGAACCAAACTTTAATCTGTTTGGTATCAAAGGGGATTATCAAGGAAAAAGTGTTTCATTCAATACACTAGAACAAGACGAATCGGGTTCAAACTACCAAATCCGAGCATCTTTCCGCCAATATCCTTCTTATAAAGAAAGTCTAGAAGATTATGCAAAATTAATCAAAAATGGATTGTCTCATAACAAAGATTTTTATAAACCCACATGGAAATCAGAAGCAAAAACCTATAAAGAAGCAACAAAATATCTAGAAGGCCGCTATGCGACAGATAAACAATACGCAAATAAATTAAATGCGATCATCAAGGCATATGATCTGACAAAATATGATGAGCCTAAGAAAGAAGAAAAATCAGTTGTTGAAACATCTACTAAAAAAGAGTCATTCGTTGTGCCAGTTTCATGGAATAAAAATGAAATGTCACTGACAAACTTAGATGTTTCAAACTTCAAACGAACAGCTAAAAAACCTGACTATTTTTCTACAACTAAAGTATTGACGATCTTTGAGGTACTCCAACGACTATCCGCTAGAGAAATCCCTCAAACTCCAGTGGTCCAGGTCAAAGCAGATACAGTTCCATTACTAAGCATCTTAACGATCGATAACTTACTATGGATCCAAAGCAAATTCAAATAAGCTAAAAAGAACCTACAATATGCGAACCGACTACAAAGTCGACCCGCATACTGTAGGTTCTTCTTTCATTTATTTTTCTCTTTTCAAAACGATACTTGTGTATAGCCATGTAGTCAAGACGTAATAAACAAAGTATAAAACAAAGAAAATCAAAAATGGAATCCAGATATCATGGTACGGATTACTCATCAATACTGTAAACATCTCTAAACCGAAAATAACGTGTATTGCACCTAAGATACCTGGTGCTAGGAAAAGCACGCCAATTTCTCGTCGGATGGACTGTTTCAATAGATTACGTTTAGCACCGATTTTTTCCAACATTTCATATCTGCTGATGTCACTTTTACTTCCTGAAAGGATCTTGAACATCAAGCAACTTGCCAACATCGTCAAGAAGGCGATACCTAGGAAGAAGCCCATAAATTCAAAACCAGAATACATACCGTTGAACAGTTGATACATGGTGAATTTTTGATTGAAGCTTCCATCATTAGTTTGCAACGTTGGATTGTTCTCGCTGTTTTCTTTTACCAATGTTTCAATTTGATCTAGATCAGCAACAAAATCTTTCACTTGAACCAGTTGCAGTGTCGTTTGAGGAAGATTCAATTGTTCAAATTCTGTTGACTGCACTACTTTGATTTCTTTACCTTGTTGTTCTGGTAATTCATACGAACGCAATTCATCTTGCATCGGCAACTGCTCCGCTAGATCTTTTGCACTTACTTCTGCGATTTTTGAGTCATTGATTGAATTCCCATTATTTGAAATATATTTCAAAGGTGTTTTTTCAAAGTCACTATAATTGTAATACACATATTGTGCATCTTCTTTTTGAGCATAAGTCGCATTGACCTTCAACTGTAAATCAGAAACTTTTTGTTGATCTACTTTTTGTGCATTGTTCAAAATGACATCATAAGCAGAAACCTTATTTGTGAATGTCATAATCTCATTCTTAAATCCTAATCCAACAGTCAACGCACCCAAAGCTAAAGCTAACAGCATCGCTACCATCGACAACATTTGAGTATACTCACGAATTCTAAAACTTAATTGTGACAACGTAAAATTATTCAATTTACGCATTGAAATACTTTCTGTTTTCTTCAATAACGACAAGAAGAAAATAATAACCGAATGGAAAATGAAATAAGTACCTAGAACAATTGTTACTAAAGCTACGACAATAGCCATTAACTGGTATTCTAGTACATGTGCCATCATATAATAACCAATACCTAAGAAAACAATTCCTAGAATAACTTCTAGTAAAAATAAAAACTTATGTTGTTTCATTCTAGTTGGTGTTTGATCTGCACGTATCAGTGTCAAGATCGGTTTTTTTACAATTGAGAATGCATTGACAAATGCTGCAAGTAAAAACAAGATTGCAAAAAAGATGAATGTGATAATCAATCCTTTTAGATTCAAAGGTGAAAAATGGGTGATCGTAACATTTAATTGATCGACTAGTAATTTTTGAACGATACTAGTAAGCCCTACGCCCAAGACAGAACCAACTACTGTAGCCACTATCCCAACGATAAATGTTTCCGAAAAGATCATTTGTGCAATTTTTCTTCCTTTTGCACCCAACATCATGAACATCGCATAATCTTTTTGCCGCATCGTCATCAAAAATGAATTTGCGTAAAGAATGTAGACAAATGTGATGATCCCCAATAAAACAGAGCCTATCTGAAAGATGATCACTGTCATCGACAAGGATGAATTATGTGTTAAAAAATCTTTATTACTTGCCATCGATTCAAACATATAAAAGATGGCAGATGCCATAACTAAACCTGAAAACAAGACAATGTAATCCCTTAATCGACTTTTGATTCCAGTAAGTGATAGTTTCCAAAGCATTTTCTTTTCCCCCTTACTGTTCCAAATTTCCTAAAATGGATAAGATTTGTCGATAAAAAGAATCTCGACTTTGGTCTCCGCGCTTCACTTCTTGGTGAATGCCCCCATCTTTGATAAATAAAATACGTTGACAATAACTTGCTGAAAAAGGATCATGGGTAACCAAAAGAATCGACACTTCGTCTTTGGTATTTAGTTCTTCCATCGTATCCAACAAATCACGAGCGCTTTTTGAATCCAAAGCACCTGTTGGTTCATCACCTAATAAGATCGTAGGTTGGGTAATCAAGGCCCGAGCTGCAGCAACCCGTTGTTTTTGACCACCTGATATTTCAGACGGATAACTTTCTAAAATATGAGAAATCGATAAACGTTCAGCGATTTTTTTCACTCGCTGTTTGATCTCTTTTGCCCGAACACCTTGTAAAGAAAGTGGAACTGCAATATTTTCTTGAGCAGTTAAATTTTCTAATAAGTTGAAATCTTGAAAAATAAATCCGATTTCTTTTGATCGAAAATCAGCTAATTGATTTCCCTTTAATTTTGTCACATCTTTTTGATTGATTCGAATCGATCCTTCAGTAGGTTTATCTAATGTAGATAAAATGTTCAATAGTGTGGATTTACCAGAACCAGAAGCACCCATTATACCAATGAATTCGCCTTTTTCTACTGCAAAGCTGATTCCATTCAGTGCTTGAGTCTTTTTCTCATTGTTTTTACCGTATACTTTTGTTACATTTTGAACCTCAACGATTTTTTCCATTTATCCTCTATCCTTTACTTAATTTTTCTTGGGCTGTCTTTGGAATATCTTCCTTTTGAACTTCTTCATACGAAGTTACCCCTTTATTTTTATTCCAGGTGATCTTTAGATAGGCCCCTTTTCTCAATGGACGTGGTTGTTGCCCTCTAAATTCTAATGTTTTTTTTCTTCCATCTGCATCATAACCTGGCAGACTATATTTATAGCCAACATATTGTTGGTCATTATCGGATTTGCTGACTTCTTTTTCGCCATTCGTCGTTATTTGTACATAGTAGCTATCGCCACCCATAACAACGTAGTCTGCCACCTTCATACCTGCAAAAGCAATGATAACAAAAGCGGCCAGACCAATTAGAAGTTTTTTCATTTCTTCTCCTTCTTTCAAATTTGATAAGTTCATTATAGTAAAAAAAATTGGTCTTTACCTTCGATTCAACTGTCGAGTTTCTTTCAAATTTGTCATTTCTACTACAATAACACGAAAAAAGGTTGAAACAGAAGTGATTGCTTCTGCTTCAACCTTTTATTCGGATCTTAAGCGTGAAACAAACGAACTTATTCGTTCCACGCTCAAAATTATTTTCTATTTTTCTTGCAGACTTCCAGTATTGATCACTGGCTGCGTACCTTTATCCGTAATGATGGAAACAAGTAAATTATTGATGAGTTGCACTTTCCGATCATCCGTAAAATTGATTTCTTGTCCTTCTTCGATTTGCTCTAATGCCATTTGAGTCATTGTTACAGCGCCTTCGACAATCGTCTGTCTAGCAGATAAAATAGCTTTTGCTTGTTGTCGCTGCAACATTGCGCCAGCAATTTCTGTTGCGTAGGCCAAGTGATTCAGTCTAGTTTCTATTACTTCTACTCCTGCAACGGATAAACGTTCTTGCAGTTCCTGTGCTAATTCATCTGAAACTGCTGTCGTATTTCCCCGCAAGGTTAGATCGTCATCATTGAATGTATCGTAGGGATACTGACTAGCAATGTGTCGGATCGCTGTTTCACTTTGGATCTCCACGAAATCATGATAATAAGCGACATCAAAAAGCGCTTTCGCCGTATCCACGACTTTGAAAACAACGACTGCAGATATTTCGATCGGGTTACCATCTAAATCATTGACTTTCAAAACTGAACTGTTGAAATTGCGTACTTTCAACGAAATACTTATTTTTTGTGCGAAAGGAACAGTCAAGAAAAAGCCGCTTTCTCTAATCGTTCCGATATATTGTCCAAAGAACAAGATGACTTTTGCTTGATTAGGACTGACCACTGTTGCCGAGCTAATGCTATAAAGAAAAAAATAAAGCCAATAACCGTTGCAAAAGTACTGGAATTCGTCATGCCCAAATAGAACAAGACCGCCCCAGCTCCAACCAGTATGATCAAACCTACTAACCCGAGATATCCATTAACATAAACTGCTTTTCTCTCTTTCATTCTTTTTCCTTCTTTCAACCAATATTTTATGTGAACTGTTTCTTTCTGATTCGCGCCATTGCACCTTCAAGCTCTAACTCTTTGTCTTCAGTGATATACCACCCCTGTGTCTGTGGACCTCCAGCAGCTTGTGGAAGATACTCTAAACTTGTTCGCACCCAATGTTTTTCTTCCGTAAAATAATCCTCTACTAAGATTTCTAGATCCATTCCTGCAGATAGAACTAAATTCTCTCGAACAGATTTAAAAATGAATCGCTCTTTTTCTTGGTCATACTTCAAGATTCCCGTATCTAAAATCGGCAAAGAATAATAATCCAGTTCTTTTTTCACTTTCAATAGATTTTTGAATACCTCATTGTACACCTGTTCCATCTGACGACCTTCTGAATTTTTAGGATAATCGATCCTGACACGCTCGTTTGATACGTCATAATAATTTTCACTAAGACTCGTTATTTCGTTATGTAATTTTGTTAATTCTATCTCTAGTTTCTGACGTTTTGATTCATCTATTTTCATTGGACTCGTCCACCTTATTTTATCTATGTATTTGTATGTTTCTCTCGCATCCCCTATTTTACTATAGTTTTGACAGTTAAGCGATGGAAAAACAGCGAAGAATCCAGTAATTCGTTCTTCGCTGTCTACTAAATACTATTCAGTTTATTATAAGAACAGAATGACCTACTCACTTTTTAGTCATAGTCATTATAATCGTCATAATCTGATTCCGTATCGTCTAATATCTGTACGACACTATTTTGACCAGTTATCGTTAACGTTTTATCCTTTTGACCAAATGATTCTGTAGTTATCTCCTCACCATTTTTTTCAAGATGAGAGTCACCAGAAAGTTGGATATCCAGATTATTTTCTTCCATTTCATAAAGATCTAGATGGCTATTTTGTAAGTCGATCTTGCCCTTGGTACTTGCTGCTAAGCCTTCCAAAGAAAGTTGACTGTCACTGGTTGATACAGCCATTTGTTGAATCGTTGCGTCATTGATATAGATCGATCCTAATTTATCATCTGCTGTAAGCTTGTCTGCGTCAATATTCGTAAGTGTAAGTGCCCCACCATACGTATTCGTGCTGATAGCTTTACTCTTTACTTCATCTAATTCGATTGGACTGTTGTTTCCTTCAATCTTTATTTCTGAAAGAACGATGTTTTTAGGAATCGTGATGATGATTTTTGCTGTGTCATCTTCCACACTGATCAATGTATTTCGCTCTTTTTCATTACCAGCAATAGCTAAAGTATTATCCTTTACTGAAATAATCGGTTTAGATTTCTTTTCGTGAACAGTTGTTACCTCGAAATCTAGTCCACGCTTGATTATAACCGCTTGATTTTCTACGGAGACCTCCAATCGATCAATTTTTTTATCTGCGCTGATCTTTTGTGTCTCTTGCGCCATTTCAATCAATTTTGGTCCATTTTCCCATGTTAAATTTTTTTGGGCACCATACGCATAAGTGACTCCGGCAAGCAATCCACCAGTAACCATCAATCCAATTCCCGCTAGTAAAAAATGCTTCAATTTCATTTTTTTCACCTCTACTTTCTACTATATTTTTGAAGGATGGATCGTTCTGTTTGTGACAAATCGTCTTCCTACCCATTTCACAAAATTCATCATCATCTGGAACAATAGTTTTGTTAATTTTAATAGTATTGGAACAAAGAATACTACACTTCCCGTTGCAAACAAGCCCATTCCAACATAGAATAGTCCGCTAGTCACAGATTGTCCCAAAACACCAATCCCCGAAATGATCGCAAACAATCCTACACCTAGAATAGAGATACACCCAACATAGATTGCTACGATGAGCATTAGCAAAGCCAGCATCAATCCGAAAATAACTGCAATAAAACCAATTGCTAGAGGAATCAATAACGGTGAAGCACATAACCCGATGATGACCATCCAAATCAAACGTACTTGTCGTTTTGAGCTTTTCGTATTGACTTTTCCTCCATTAGAATCATCCAATTCAGAGAAATAATTGATTTTTAATTTCAGTGCAAACTGTTTAGGGGTGCCATATTCTTCAAGGATCTTCTCCATCGTTTTACCAGAATCTAAAAAATATTCTTCATAATATTGAATTAGATCGAAACGGTCATCCTCAGGGAGTTCTTGAAGTTCATTAAATACTTCATCTAAATATTCATTCATGCTTATTATCCTCCAATAGTCGATTTAGAGAGTCTCGAAACACGATCCATTCATCAATTATATCCTCTAATTGATTATGCCCTAATGAAGTCAATCGATAATAACGGCGATTTCTTCCTTCAAACGGTTCATCATATGTTTCTAAAAAACCTTCTTTTTTCAATCTGCGTAATACTGGATACATAGTAGATTCACTTACAGATAAACTTTCTTGTACGATTTTGGTCAATGCATAACCATACATGTCTTCTTTGCTTAAAGCAGCTAATACTGTCCCATCAAGCAATATCGTCGGAACTTGGATGTGCATTCCTTCACCTTCTTCTATAGATTACAATAATATCTTCTCTCCAATACTATACCATATATAATATTAGTTGCAACAAAAAAAGCATAAAATATGTAAGCGTACTTACATATTTTATACTTTTTTAACTCAATCGTTCGTTCCATTAACCAAACATTCAAATGTACCTTCTTATAGCATTGGCATAATCAGGTTTGTCCAGAGCCAACTCAACGGCATGATCACGATCATCGCCGGTATCATATCTGCAACTGGGAACATCTTGACATTGATCATTCGGAAACCTGTTGCTACCATCAAGAATCCTCCACATGCTTTAAAATCTAAAATCATATCAGGTGTTGTCAACGGATAAATGAATTTAGCCAATAAGAATAAAATATAGAAAATAATAAATTGCGGAATCGCCACTACCGAAACAACATAACCGAGATTACATGCAAAAATAGCTGCTGTAAAAAAATCCAACACAGATTTTGAGATCAAAATCGTGCTATCCCCAGTCATCCCAGAATCTAAACTACCGTAAATACCTGTTCCACTAGCACAGAACAAAACAATAACAGTTACTAATGTAGTAATAAATTCTTCGTGGGACATCCCTAATCTTTCGCTAGGGAAAATCTTAGAAATTGGTTTTTGCATTAGGGCTGCCCCTTTATTGATTCCGTGTCCTAAATGGATGATCAGCCCAATCGCTGTACCGATAACCAAGGCGAAAATAACTGCGGGCATATTTTTCATCGGTGCAATCGAATAGATCCCCATTCCCATTGAACAGACACCGAAAACCATCGTCAACTGTGCTTTGAAATTTTCACTTAACTTATTACCCGCCAGACCTCCGATCAATCCGCCAAATAATACAGAACCTGCATTAATCAACACTCCTGTTGGCATGCTAAAAAACTCCTCTCATCTTCTTGTATGAAATATTTTTTGAAAATTTTTAGTAAAGTATATTTCCCTTTGCAAAAAAGATTTTAACAGAGAGTCGTACTTACACCAATTCAAATTTCATGTTAAAGTATTCTCAATTGGAATAGATAGGGGACATAGTTATGGATATCCGCAAATTTGAAATTTTTCTCGATTTAGTAGAAACAATGAATTTCACTAAAACCGCTGAACGACAATTTGCCACTCAAGGAAACATCTCAAAACAAATCCTTTCACTTGAAAAAGAATTAAACGTCAAATTATTTGAGCGTGTCCACCGAAAAATCGAATTAACAGAAGCGGGAAACTTACTGATTCCTTATGTAAAAAATGTAGTGGAACAATACCACACAATGCAAGAAGTATTGGTAACGTATACGCAAGAAAAAAATCTCGCCCTCCATATCCTGACGATCCCTACAATGATCAACTATGAAGGTTTCACTGAAATCACTGAATTTCTGAAGCAGTATCCAGAATTTACGATCCAGTTGAAAGAAGTAGAAAGTATTGAAATGACCGATGCAGAGTTGAACGAACATAGTGATACCATCCATTTTGTGCGGATTTTTGATGAACCCTCAAAAAATATTGAATGGCTCCCTACTGAAAAAGATTCCTTTGTTGCTGTGTTACCAAAAAGTCATCCATTCGCCAACAGAGAAAAACTTGATTTAAAAGAATTGAAAGATGAAGATTTTCTCGTTCTTGGCCCAAGCACAAATCTTTATCAACCCGTTTTAGATCTTTGTGAAGAAGCAGGATTTGAACCTAAGATCTCCTACAAAGGTTCCCGAATCGATTTGATCATCAATATGGTTGCCAACGATATGGGTATCTCAATCGTCATGGGAAAAACCGTTCAAAACCTCCTGAAAGAAAATACAGTGATCGTCCCCATCACGCCAACTAAAGAAAGTCATCTAGCCTTCACCCGTAAAACCGGCGAGCACACATTAGCTTCAGATAAATTCTGGGAATATGTAAAAGAGGTTGTGAAAAGAGGTTGTGAAAGAAGCGTCTAGCTCCGAGCAAATAAGAACTAGATTTCTAAAATAGCTTTTCATATTTTGGAAATCTAGAACTTATTGCTGAGGAGTTGCTTCTTGAACACCGTGAATAAGGTTGTAAAAAGGCTGGTCTGCATCAAGCAATAAGAACAAACAGAGAAAAACAGCTTCTCATGTTTTTCATCTGGTTGAGCTTATTGTTGAAGATGTAAGCCTTTGAACACCGTGAATAAGGTTGTGAAAAGCCCACTTTGACCTGAGCAATAAGGAGAAAAAAAGCGCTACTCCAAACAAAAAAAACAGCCTCAAACAAAAAACACCACTTTGTGTTCCTTGTTTGAAGGCTTATTCTTTGAGATCGATAAATAGCCCTATTTTTTTTTCAACTGGATCACTACCGTTGTGCCAACTTCTGGAATACTACTGTAGCGAATCGTTCCATGATGCAATTCCAAGATTTTCTTCACTAGAGATAATCCTAACCCATTACCAGCCATTTGCCGGCTTGTATCTCCTTGATAAAATTTTTCAAACATCCGCTTTTGTGTTTCTTCGGTCATTCCAATTCCAGAGTCCGTCACTTCAAAATACACATCTGTCGCATTTTGAGTCAGTTTGATATCGATTTGACCATTGGCTTGATTATATTTGATTGCGTTGTCCATAATATTCAACCAAACTTGATATAAAAACTCTTCATTTCCAAAATAGTGAATGGAATCAAGTTCGATATTCAATCTTAAATTTTCCCATTTTGGCTGTAAGAATACAATGACTTCTCGTATTTGTTCATCTAGTCGAAATGTTTTTTTCTCTAATTGTATCCGCTGATTTTCTAATTTATTCAACTTCAACACATTTTCAGTAAGCTGCGAGAGCTGATTGATGCTTTCGATGATCCGCTGTAAAAAAACTTGTTTATCTTCTTCTGAAATATTCGTTGCCTGTAACAATTGGACATAGCCTTGGATCGTTGCCAGTGGTGTCTTGAACTCATGGGAAACACTAGAAACAAAATCATTTCTCAAAGTCTCGATACTACTTAATTCTTGAACCATCACATTGAAATCTTTATACAGTTGTTGCACTTCTTCCACTTTCGGCTGTTCGTTCATCTGGATCGAAAAATCGCCAGTAGCGACTTTGCTCATGTTTGTTCGCAGTTCACTGATTGGCATCAAGATCCTTCGTCCCACAAAAATCGAGATCCCTGTACCCACGATCATACTGAATCCAGCAAAAACAACTAACGGATATAACGTCGGGCGTTCAGATGGAGAAATCGATTGATGGGATAACAGAAAAATAAAGCCGAGGAAACAGAGCAAGGTCACCAATATCGACACAAAGACGATACTAGCAAAATAGATCCATAACTGCGAATAAAGTTTCTTTTTCACCTTCCGATCACCGCCTTATATCCTAGACCACGAACAGTTAGGATCCGAAAATCGTCTACATGATAAAATCGCGATCGTAGACGCTTGATATGTACATCGATCGTCCGTTCTTCTGTGTTTGTATCTAGCCCCCAAATATCATCCATCAATTGTTGGCGGGTAAAAATTTTATTAGGATAAGCCAATAATTTATAAAGAAGCAGAAATTCTTTTTGCGGTAATACTGTTGCTTGTTCTGCTATCCTCACTTCATAGGTCTCTTGATCTAGTGTTGTTTTTCCAATAACTAGTTGACTACTGTGATTGATTTTTGCTCTTCTCAACAGTGCTTCTACGCGTAGGACCATCTCATTGACATCTACAGGTTTCGTCATATAATCATCAGTGCCCAAATGAAAGCCGCGTTTTTTATCTTCAAAGTCAGCTTTCGCAGTAATCATCAAGACTGGCACTTCGATCCTGCTTTCTCTTAGATGTTCTAGTAATTCATACCCATCCATTCCAGGCATCATGATGTCGGTGATGATCAACTCGATCTGGTAATTTTCCAATCGTTGAAGCGCTTCTTCTCCATTTGCTGCCGTAATCACTGAAAATCCAGCTCGTTCTAACACTGAGCGGTAAAGCAATTGCAAATTTCCATCATCTTCTACTACTAGTATTCGGTTCATATTTTTCCCTCTATTTTGAAAAATTTCTTGTTTTTTTCTGATTGTTCACATTCAGTTAATATTCATTGAGTATACTACGTTCGTTATTCTGATATACTTGTTAGTATACCGAATATTTCAAAAGGAAAGAAGGGCGAATATGCTACAACTGAAAGATATAAAAAAATATTATAAAGTCGGCGAAACAACTACTAAAGCATTAGATGGCGTATCTGTTGCCTTTAGAAAAAAAGAATTCGTTGCTATCCTGGGACCAAGTGGCTCAGGTAAAACGACGATGCTGAATGTCATTGGTGGACTAGATAATTACGATTCAGGTGATATGGTCATCAATGGAAAATCAACAAAAGACTTCAAAGATAGTGACTGGGATGCTTACCGCAATAATTCGATCGGTTTCGTGTTCCAAAGCTATAATTTGATCGGTCACTTAGGGATCATCGAAAATGTCGAACTTGGTATGACCCTTAGTGGTGTATCAAAAGAAGAAAAACGAAAGAAAGCAGAAAATGCATTGCAACGGGTTGGTTTGAGTGCCCACATGCATAAAAAACCAAACCAACTATCTGGTGGTCAAATGCAACGGGTCGCTATCGCACGCGCACTTGCCAATGATCCAGATATCTTGCTCTGTGATGAACCAACTGGAGCTTTAGATACTGAAACAAGTATCCAGATCATGGAATTGATCGAAGAACTATCGAATGAAAAATTAGTTATCATGGTTACCCATAACCCTGAATTAGCCCATCAATATGCTGACCGTATCATCGAATTTTCTGACGGGAAGATCTTATCCGATTCAAACCCACATATTGAACGACCAAAAGATGATCAATTCAATCTACGTCGCACAAAAATGAGCTTTTGGACAGCGTTGAAACTTTCTTTCAACAATATTCGGACAAAAAAAGGACGGACATTTTTAACTTCATTTGCATCAAGTATCGGGATCATCGGCATTGCTATCGTTCTTGCTTTATCCTCAGGTTTCCAAAAACAAATCGATAAAACACAATCTGAGACAATGGCTAAATTCCCGATCACGATCTCTAAAGTGACAACTAGCCAGACAAATGATGCTACTGGTTTAGGCGCAAGCAAAGCAAGTTATCCAAAAACAGACACGATCACTGCTAAAATCAGTGATGAAGACAAAGCACAACATACGAATAAAATCGATCAAACTTACGTGGACTATGTAACAAATATCGATTCTGATCTAAGTAACAATATTGGTTTCACACGAGCGACTGGCATCAACATGCTTCGCCAAGTGGATGGTAAAGTCCAACCAGTCAGCTTCTCAAACCAAAATCCTGATTCTGAATCATTATCACTGACAAGCACGATGTCTGCAATGACAGGTGTCGGTGTTTCGACCTTTCCTACACAACTGGATAATCAAAAAGAAAACTTTTTACAAGCAAACTATTCTCTACTAGATGGAAGCTATCCTTCTTCTGCCACAGATGTTGTTTTGATCGTTGATGGGAACAACAATACGAATATCAATGCCTTGAAAAATCTTGGGTTTGATGTCAAGGATGGTCAAAAATTAGATTTTGATAAAATCGTTGGTACGACATTTAAAATTGTAAATAACAACAATTACTATACAAAACTACCAACTGGTAATTTCATTCCAAATACTGACTATGATGCGATGTATACTAATTCAACCGATGAAGTAAAAATTTCTGGTATTTTACGTGTCAAATCTTCTTCTACAATGAATTTGCTTTCTCCAGGGATTGCTTATAGTGATCAATTAACGACACAAATCGTAAATGAAAACAAAGATTCTGATATCGTCAAAGCGCAAAAAGAAAGTGACACCAATGTATTGACTACTGAAAAAGTAGACGAAACAACGAAACAATCATTGATTAGCTATTTAGGTGGCGACAGTATTCCATCAAGTATCATGATCTATCCAAATAATTTTGGTGACAAAGAACAGATCCTTGATTATTTAGATGATTACAACAAAGGAAAATCAGAAGAAGATAAAATCATTTATTCTGATCTAGCTGGTACAATGACTGAATTGACTGGTGGCCTAATGGATGCGATCACTTATGTATTAGTTGCCTTTGCTGGTATTTCCTTAGTCACAAGTATGATCATGATCAGTATCATTACTTACACTTCTGTTATTGAACGTACAAAAGAAATCGGTGTGCTAAAAGCATTAGGTGCTCGCAAAAAAGATATCACACGTGTCTTCGACGCCGAGACATGTATCTTGGGTATCTCATCAGGAATATTAGGTGTTTTGATTGCTTGGTTGGCTACATTCCCAATCAACAGCATCCTATACAACATGACTGACTTAAAAAATGTTGCACAACTTAACCCTGTTCACGCAATCATCTTAATCGTAGTTTCGACTATCTTGACGATGTTAGGTGGACATGTTCCAGCACGAATGGCTGCTAAGAAAGATGCTGCAATTGCTTTACGAGCAGAATAAGAAGCTAGCTTATCAAGAATAATTTAAAAAAAACAAATGAAATAAAGCGAGTGTATGGCAAAATTTTTGCCATACACTCGCTTTAATTTCGTTTGTTTTTATTGGTGGATATTTTACTGCTTGTTTGGATCGATTTGATGCAGATTTTCAACTAATTCACGATGTTCTCGTGGTCCAGTTGACTGTGGTGCCTTATCTAGCCGAGTAATCGCTGCAATTTCCTCTTCCGTCAATCGAAAATCAAAAATCGTAAAATTCTCTTCCATCCGTTCTGGATGAACTGATTTTGGAATCGTGATCACACCAATTTGTGTTTGCCATCTCAAAATGATTTGAGGCACACTTTTTTGATATTTGTGTGCGAATTGCAGCAACAATTCGTCTTCAAAGATTCCTTCTTTTCCTTGATTGAACGGACTCCAAGCTTCCACTGCAACATCAAAATGCTGTGCTGTTTCTCTTTGCAACTGTCTCTGTTTATACGGGTGCTGTTCGATTTGATTGATGACTGGTTTCACCTGATTGTTTAAAATCAAGTCAGTCAATCGTCCTGTAGAAAAATTGGAGACTCCGATTGCTTTGACTTTCTTCGCTTCATACAGTTCTTCCATCGCACGCCAAGCACTATAATAATCGTTATACGGTTGATGGATCAAAAAAATGTCTAGATAGTCGACATCTAATTTTTCCAAGGAACGCTCATATGCTTTGTATGCTCCCTCATAAGTTGCATCCGTCACCCACAACTTAGAAGTCAAGATGATTTCTTCTCGAGGAATCCCACTTTTCTTGATTGCCCGACCAACTGCTTCTTCATTATAGTAAACAGCAGCTGTATCAATTAACCGATAGCCTATTTTCAGTGCTTCAAGAACTGCTTTTTCACATTCCTCTTGATCCCAGATTTGATAGACACCAAATCCTAAGATTGGAATGATTAAGCCATTGTTTAATGTTTTATATTCCATCAATAAACCTCTCTATCTACTTGTCAGTGCTTCAACGACTTTAATACCTAAACTATGAGCAGATTGCGGATTTTGCCCTGTCAATAAGCGACCATCCACATGAACAACATCTGTAAAAGCTGCTCCAGCTTGGTAGTTTGCACCTTTTTCTTTTAAGGCATCTTCAGTTAAAAATGGAACTTCCGTTGTTGTACCATTTGCCGCTTCTTCTTCATTACTAAACCCTGTCACAGTCCGTCCTGCTAAGATAGTTTGACCTTCAGCATCTGTGATCGGTAATAAGCCAACTACACCATGGCAAACTGCAGAAACGATCCCGTTATTTTGATAAATAGCCGAACCAATCTTCCCTAAATCAACTGAACCTGGGAAATCCCACATTGTACCGTGTCCACCTGCATAATAAATTGCAGAATAATCATCCACATTTATTTCAGTTGGACGAAGTGTTTTTCCCAAAGCACGATTACGAAAATCTTCATCTTGATAATAGGTCCAATCGATTGCATCCATATTTGAGATACTTTGTGGTTCAACGGGGACATAGCCACCATTAGGACTAACAAAATCAGCTGAGATATTATTTTTGACTAACACATCATAGAAATGAGTCAATTCGCTTAACCACAAACCAGTTGGACGATCGATTCCTGAATATTTTTCAGTATTCGTTAAAACAATCAGTACTTTCATTGTTATTCCTTCTTCCTATCTATTTAGATGGTTGATAACGCATATTCAAGAAATTATACAATGGACTGGGTAGATAAAGCTCTTGATATGCTTCTTCAAACGGCTTCGTCACAAACTCAGCATCACGTTCTTCCACCATTTTTACTGCCCGATCTGGATCAACGATCATTTGTTGGCCAATTGCGACCAATTCAGCGTTTTCTAGAACCGTTTCCACATCTTGACGATTACGAACACTACCCACTCCAACTAAAGGAATTTTTCCTTGTAATGTTTCATGGACGTATTCAAGAATCGTTTTATCTGCATATTTTTCAGAATGAGCGACTCGATCATAGGTATTTAATGAAACATGGAGATAATCTAGTTTTGTTTCACGTAAACGTTCCAACAACCAGATCGTATCTTCCAAACGGATACCAGGTGTTTCAAATTCTTCCGGTGAAAAACGGTAACCCACGATGAATGGTTTCTTCGCATATTTTTCGACTGCTTGGAATACACTTTTAAGTAATTCATCAATAAAATGATAGCGATTCTCTAAACTTCCGCCCCATTGATCTTCACGACGGTTAGAATGTGGAGAAAAAAATTGTTGGATCAAATAAGTATTCGCTCCGTGCAATTCAACTCCATCAAATCCTGCTTCAATCGCTCTTCTAGTTGCTTCACCGAAAGCGATGATGGTTTCCTTGATTTCATCTTCACTCAAAGCACGTGGTGTTTCCGCATCAGGTCTTTCTGCAGGAATCGCACTTGCTGAAACGATTTGTTCACCAGACAAAGTCGCACGCTTCGTCATCCGACCGCCATGGAAAATTTGGATGATTGCTTTAGCACCCTTTGCTTGGATTGCTTGCGCTAACTCACTCAAACGAGGAATCATTTCATCATGGGCAATACTTAATTCTCCAGGCCAGCCTTTTCCTAGATCTTGGACATTCGCTGCACCAGTGATCACTGCTCCTAATCCATTTGAACGTTCAGCATAATACTTGATTTCATCTTCTGTGATCACACCATTGTAAAAGCTTAGTTGTGTAGTCATTGGTGCCAACATCAAACGATTTTTAAGTGTCGCACCAGAAGGGAATGTCATTGTTTCATTAAAATTTGTCATATTGATTCCTCCATTACAATGTCTCTATTTATTAAAGCACATAATTAGTTGTGCATACAATTATTATGCGTAAAAAATTTTTTATTTTTTTTGTAGTTTATCTGTAGCAGCATTTAAATCTTGTGATAACTGACCACTTACTTCTGTACCTAACACAGCATTGTATGCCTGATGTAGTTCTTCCCAGCTACTGTCGATTTCTTTGATGAATTCCCGACCTTCATCCGTCAAATAAACAAGAGACAAGCGTCCGTCGCTCACTGTTTTGATATACCCTTTATATTCTAATTTTTCAACAAAGCGAGCAATCGTAGACGGCGCAGAATAGAGCATTTGTGCAATATCCTTTTGTGGCAGTCCATCTTTTTCTTTCAAAATCAACAAGATGAATCCATATGTCGGTGCTAGACCAGTCTTTTTGAACGCCTCATCCGCCATTTTGTTCAACATACGATCTAATTTTTTCACACTAAAAAACAGACATTCATTTAATGCTTGTTCGATTGGTTTTCCCATTCTTTCTCCCCCTAATATCAGCGTACATATCATAGTATGATTTAAGTTATTTGTCAAAAGGTTGTGAAAAGACCGTTCAGCTCCGCTGGCAATAAGAATGAACAGAGAAAAACAGCTTCTCATGTTTTTCATCTGTTTAGGCTTATTGTTGAAGATGCAAGCCTTTGAACACCGTGGATAAAGGTTGTGAAAAGACCGTTCAGCTCCACTGACAATAAGAATGGATTTTTCGAAACAGCTCTCCATGTTTTGAAAAATTCAGGCTTATTTCAAGGAGTTGGTCTTTGAACACCGTAGATAAGGTTGTGAAAGAAGCGTCTAGCTCCGAGCAAATAAGAACTAGATTTCTAAAATAGCTTCTCATATTTTGGAAATCTAGAACTTATTGCTGAGGAGTTGCTTCTTGAACACCGTGAATAAGGTTGTAAAAAGGCTGGTCTGCATCAAGCAATAAGAATGAACAGAGAAAAACAGCTTCTCATGTTTTTCATCTGTTTAGGCTTATTGTTGAAGATGCAAGCCTTTGAACACCGTGAATAAAGGTTGTGAAAAGACCGTTCAGCTCCACTGACAATAAGAATGGATTTTTCGAAACAGCTTCTCATGTTTTGAAAAATCCAGACTTATTTCAAGGAGTTGGTCTTTGAACACCGTGGATAAAGTTGTGTAAGCTTCATTTTGCTCTAAGCATTAGACCAAAAAAGCTGGAACACACCTAATACATAGGTAAATCCCAGCTATTTATTGATTTTCAGTTAGCTAGTTATCATTAGAAATACAAGTAAACAGATGCAAAATACCCAGCTACTACTTGTTCTCTCAAAAAGTTGAACGGGTAAGCTTATTTATTATCCGCATGTAAGACAAAAGCTTCATAGGGACGTAATACTATTTCGCCTTTAGGAACAGTTTCTTGTGGGTAATTTGTGACTACTAACGAGAAATCACCGTTAGGCACTGTAAATTTTTGTGTTTTGTCTGATATATTGCCTACGACTAGCCACTTCTCGTTAGCAGCCAAACGAAGATAGGCAAATACTTCTTCTGTCGTATCGTGTACTAATTGGTACTCACCCCAGACGATACTGTCATTCTTCTTGCGTAAATCAATCAATTTTTTATACGTATAGAAAATAGACTCTTTATTTTTCAACGCATTTTCTACATTGATTTCTTGATGATTCGGGTTGACGTGCAACCAAGGTGTCCCAGTTGTAAAACCAGCATTTTCGCTATTGTCCCACTGCATCGGTGTACGTGCATTATCGCGTCCTTTCGCATTGACAGAACGTAGGATCTCTTCTTTTGAATAACCTGCTGCTAGGCGTTCATGATACATATTGATACTTTCGATATCTTCTACTTCACTGATGTCACTGATGGGATAATTCGTCATCCCGATTTCTTCCCCCTGATAAATATACGGGGTCCCCTTCATCATATGCAGTAGAATGGCAAACATTTTTCCGCTTTCTTCACGGTATTCTTGATCATTCCCCCACCGAGAAATGATTCGCGGCAGATCGTGGTTGTTCCAAAACAGACTATTCCAACCTTCTTCTCCTAAAGAGGTTTGCCATTTAGAGAGTACGTTTTTTAATTCAGAGATACTTAACGGTTGAAGATCCCATTTATCTTTTCCTTTTTGCTGGTCCAACCCGACATGTTCAAATTGGAAGATCATCGACAGTTCATTGCGTTTAGGATCAGAGTATAACTTGGCAATCTCCGTTGTTGCTCCCCATGTTTCGCCTACTGTCATCAAATCTTTATCGCCAAACGTTGCCTGATTCATTTCTTGCAGATACTCATGTAGCTTAGGCCCATTATTGGTTATCCCCTGATCAGGTAGTTTACCGATCGTATCGATTACGTCCATGCGAAAACCACCAATGCCTTTGCCGATCCAAAAATTCATCATTTGATGGATCTCTTGCCGTACTTTTTCATTCTCCCAATTTAGATCAGGTTGTTTTTTACTATAAAGGTGTAAATAATACTGACCAGTTGCTTCATCCAACTGCCAAGCAGACCCACTGAATATCGAACGCAATTGGTTAGGAACATCACCGTTTAATGGATCTCTCCAAATGTAATAGTCTCTATAAGGATTGTCTTTATTTTTCCGTGCTTCGACAAACCAGATATGCTCATCTGAAGTATGGTTAACAACTAGATCCATAATGATCTTGATTCCCCGTTTTTTTGCCTCACTGATTAATTGTTCCATATCAGCCATTGTTCCGAACTCTGCCATGATTGCTTGGTAATCACTAATATCATATCCGTTATCATCATTAGGTGATTCGTAAACCGGGGAGAGCCAGATCGTATCGATGCCCAAATAACTCAAATAATCTAATCTTGAAATCACGCCTTGTAAATCACCGATCCCATCACCATTCGTATCTTGGAAACTACGCGGATAGACCTGATAAACAACTGATTGATGCCACCATTTTTTCTCCATATTTTCCTCCACTATCAAAAAAATGTCCTTCTCCCAAGAATTGTAACGCTTTCATAAAAGGGAGTAAATACCGATTTTCTTCGCTTTTTTGCTAAACTCAATTAAATGTTGCTGGTACGCGATTTCTTTTTGAACGGTCATTGCTTGTTACCGATAACAAGTTTTTTTTGATCAACCTCTCTTATAGAAAAAGACAAGAAGTTTTTTACTGATCCATAGTTTCCGTGAAAGAATAGCTATCGATTAGTTGACGGACTGTAAAAAAAGCGTGGGGCAAATCTAAAAATCAGGCTTGCTACAGACTCGCGAATAAACGGCGTACAAAAGTCAGTTTTTTCGGAAATTTCAAAAAAAAGCGTGAGACAAAAGTAAGAAACACTTTTATCTCAGCCTTTTCAAACATGAATGGTTCAGAAAGCAACATCGTCGTAATACCTCTGTTCCAATTTTTTTCTATACTCTTTATTACACGTTCAATATCCACATAAAACCGATGAAGACGAAGAATAATAGGTACATGATTGGTGAAACTTCTTTTCCGCGTTTTGCAGCAAGCATTGTGATTGGATAGAAAATGAATCCTAATGCGATCCCGTCTGAGATACTATAAGTCAACGGCATACCAATCAAAATCAAGAATGAAGGAATAGCGATCTCTAATTTGCCCCATTCGATTTGTCGTAATGATTGTGCCATTAAGACACCAACCATGATCAACGCTGGTGCTGTCACTTGAGAAGTAACGACAGATAATAGTGGTGAGAAGAACAATCCTAACAAGAAGAAGATCCCTGTTGTCACAGCTGTGATCCCTGAGCGACCACCGACTGCGATTCCTGCTGATGATTCAACAAATGCCCCAACTGGTGATGTTCCTAATAAAGAACCAGCAAGCATTGCTGTTGAGTCAGAAGCTAATGCTTTTCCAACACGTGGCATTTTATTGTCTTTCATGAAACCAGCTTGATTGGCGAGGCCAACTAATGTACCTGCCGTATCAAAGAAAGTGACCAATAAGAAAGTTAACACAACCACCCACATTTGTAGAGAATTGATATCCCCTACATGTTTTAGGGCAACCAAGAATGTTGGTTTCAAACTTGGTGCAGCTGAAACAATTTGAGACGGCATTGGAATCAATCCAGTGATCAAGCCTAAAATTGTCGTTGCTGCCATCCCAATAAAAATACCTCCAGGAACACGACGAACAAGTAAAATCGCTGTGATCGCTAGTCCAAAGATAGTAAGCCATGTCGTTCCTACACTTAAGGAACCTAATCCAACTAAAGTCGATTTATTCGAAACGATGATGCCACCTTCACTTAAACCAAGAAAAGCAATAAACAAACCAATCCCACCTGAAATAGCATATTTCAAGTCTGCAGGTATTGCATCGATGATCATTTCACGCAATTTAAAGATCGTGATCAAAATAAAGATCAATGAAGCAACGAAAACTCCTGCTAACGCTGTTTCCCAAGGAATACCCATTCCTAAACAAACAGAATAAGCAAAAAAGGCATTGATACCTAAAGCTGGCGCCGTTCCAATTGGGTAACGTGCTAAAACACCCATCAAAATACAGCCGATTGCACTTGCCAAAGCAGTAGCAGTAAATACTGCTCCCTCATCCATACCAGAGGCACCTAAAACAGTTGGATTCACAAACAAAATATACGCCATTGAAATAAACGTCGTGAAACCAGCAAGTACCTCTCTTTTAACTGTTGTACCTAGTTTTTCAATCTCGAAGTAGGAAAGTATTTTTTCCTTCATCTTCCATCCCCCTAAAAGCCGAACATTTATAAAAAAGTCCTTTAAAAATTAGTTTTATTAATAAAACAACGAGGTTAATCATATACTAAATAATAACATAAGTAAATAAAAAATTCGGATTTTAAGCAAAATCCGAACATTAATTCTTTATTTTTACCATTAAGACTTTTAGCGTGAACATTAGCTTTTTATTCAAAACTTAAATTCTTGTCGTATGCTCTTATTTTTTCGTGTTTTCGCGAGCTATTCGTCGCTGTTCTTCTGCAATAAACGCCTTATTGTCAATTTCATGTTGCCAACTTGTTACCGTATCATGCGCATGGTTCATTGAATTCAATCCACCAAAGCCAGTATCGACCATCTTGCCCCAGCCTTTTGTATGATCTTTGCCAGATTCGCTGTTTTTCTTCCTTAACTTTTCACTTTTTTCTCCCCGTCGCTCTTTTAAGTACACTTCCATTTTTTCAGTTAGACTCATTTTCTTCTTCCTTTCTTTCCATCTGGCCAATCACAAAATAGTTTCCTTCCGGATCAGAAAAATTAAATGTCAAAACGCCGTTATTATCCGTGATTTCACCAGGATTTTCCATTTGTTCATAGATTTCCTCAAATCGATCGGTAAAAAATAGTATTGATGGAGGCGTACCTAATACTTCTGGTGAAAAGCGTTGCACAAAAACTTTAGGGAAAATACCTAGTTCAAATTCAGAAGAGATGGCTACTATCACACTGTGGAACTCTTCTGGTAATTCAACTGTTTCGCTGACTGTCGCTCCTAGTTTTTCGACAAAAAACTGACTGATTTTTTCAACATCTTCTGCATAGAGCATCACACGAGTTTTACCGATCATTTTATATCCTCCTTTTATTTCCTTTTGCATAGGGAAACTAATTACTTCTATTATATCACGAAAGCGGATTCTACTAAAAAAAACTCTACCAATGCGAGAACACTTTCCAGCACATGGTAGAGAGTTCTTATCGGTGAGGCTTATTTTTTTAATTTATTGTTACTTCTGTTTGATTTTTTGTTAAAGTGTAATGATTGCTTGTCACATGGAATGTTTGATCGATCATTTTCTTTAATTCAAGGATTGCTTCATTCCCTCGTTTTGCTTGTTCTGGATTGATTGATTCGATGACCAAAACAGCATGCGCAGTTTCTTCGGTAAGCATTGTCCGCTGTGCTTCTCGCCAATTGAAACAACGGCAGATAGCACCTTCTTCATCATAGTAGATGATTTCTTCTGGCAACGCTGGCGCATCTTTGTCTGCTCCTAGAGGTAAGAAGTTTTCTCCACCTTTTGCCTTTCCTAAATGCAGATCTCCTTGGATTTTCGCAATATCTTCCCCACCACATGGCACACCATATTTTAATGAGATGCTATTGTAAATATCTACCAAAGGATTGATTGGGTAAAATTCACGTTCTTGATTGGCCCTTTTCAATAACGCTTCAATAGAAGAGCGTGCCCCTTTTTTCGTTTTGAATTGCGCAAAAGCTTGGCGCCATTGTGCAATCACTTCATTTTGACTAAAGGGTTCTTCTGTTAGATACGCTCTTGCTTTTTTCGCTGCCTGATTCAATAAATGATGATAGGTTTCTTCTTGGTCTTCTTGGACATGATTATCGATACCTTCAACAGTTAAGACTTCGATCGTTGCTTCCGGGAAAACTTCCCAAAAAGTTGAGTCTACAATTACTTTATTCATTCATTTCTCCTCCATTGATTTTTTTGACAAAAATATAATCTGTTTGAGCGTCATCACCCATATAAAAAATATGTTCGCTATGATGCGAAAAACCATGTTTCTTGTAAAAGCGCAGTGCTGGTTGATTGTGTTCCCATACGCCTAACCAAATTGCTTCTTTTTGTTGTTCTTGCGCTCGTTGGATAGCAAATGCCATAAGTGTTGAGCCGATTCCATTTGCTTTAAATGCACTGCGTACATAGATCCGCTCAATTTCTAAAAAATGATCCCCCATTTTTTCTGATTGTGCTTGGTCAACATTCAGTTTCAAATAACCTGCGATCTCGCCATCGACCATTGCCCAGTAAAATTCTGATTGTTCATTTTGCAGTTCTTTCATCAATTTATTGATCTCATATGCTTCATCTAAATAAATCCGCATCAGTTCCTCACTGTTATATGCGCCAAACGTATCTCGATAGGTTTCAATACTGATTGTTTGAAGAAGTTCCGCATCTGAAACGGTCATTTTCTTGATTTCGATTTTTTCCACTTGCCTGTTCCTTTCAATAAATTCTTTTGTTGCCCTTTTTTACAAAATTCCAATCCTCACTCACATTTTGTCGAACTTTTTTTAACATCCTTTGCAATTGTTCAACTTCTTCTGATGTCAATCCTTTGAGTGCTACCTGATTGGAATAATGGTGTTCCCGGATGATAAATGGATAGATTTTTTTACCTTTGTCTGTCGGATAGAGTTTCTTGATTTTTTTATTTGTCTGATCCGCCGCACTTTGGACCATCCCTTTTTCTTCTAACCGTTTGATTGCTCGTGCCGTCGTCGTGCGATCGACTTTGATCATTTCTGCTAGTTTTTCTTGGATGATTCCAGGATGTTCACAAATACGTACCAAATAAAGGTATTGACCTCTTGTTAATTCGATTTCTTTGAATTCAATATTGCTGATCGAATCTAAGGCTCGAGAAATCATCCCGATTTCTCTAATGATGTCGTCCATCTTGTCCTCCTTTGGTTAAATGTTAGTCTTATTTTACACTATTTAGTTGCAAATGCAACAATTTTTAACCAAAAAAGACCGTTCAGTCCTGATTATGTGGAAAGAGCATGTGGAACAAATCTAAAAATCAGGTTTGCTAGAGACTCTCGAGTAAACGGCGGGAGCAGAAGCAACTCCTTCGGAAATAAGCCGAAATTCACAAAAATTTGAAAAGCAATTTTCGTTCATTTTTTCTTATTTCTCGGAGTTAAACACTTCTGTCCCAGCCTCTCTCAAATAAACGGCATCCAAAAGTCAGGTCTTTCGGAAATTTCAAAAAAAGAGGCGGGGACAAAAGTAAGAAACACTTTTGTCTCGACCTCTTTCCTTCACTTTCATTATATCTGCACGTCTTTTTGATTATTTACCGAGTTGCTTCCTCAATAGCCCCAACTATTGTGAATATTACTTTTTTAACGCAAGAGTTCCCCAATCAATTCTTGTGTTTTGGTCAATCCATCTACTTGTAAGGAATGGACAATCTTAGATCCTACTACTACTCCATCGCAACACTGCGCAAATCGCCGGACATGTTCTGCTTTTGAAATGCCAAAACCTGCTAAAACAGGAATCGCACTTTTTTCTTTGATTTCTTTTAGATGCTCTGTCAGATTTTGCTGATAGGTTTTATTGACTCCAGTTGTTCCGTTGATCGTTACCGCATAGATAAAGCCTTCTGCTTCTTTTACTAAGGTGTCGATTCGTTCACTCGGACTAGTCAAAGAAACCAATTGGATCAGTGCAATGTCGCCTAGATCAGGCAAAACCAAGTCACGGTGCTCATAAGGGAGATCCGGGATAATGACCCCTTGGACATGACAATCTTTTAAATCATCTACAAGTTGCTTCACACCGTAATGAAAGAATGAATTACTATATCCCATTAAAATCAATGGGACTGGTGAGTGATAATCTTGTAATACTGCAATGATTTTCTTTAGTGTCACCTGATGTTTGAAGGCATTCAAACCAGCTTCTTGAATAATGGGACCATCTGCTACTGGATCGGAAAAAGGAATCCCTAACTCAATTGCAGTTGCTCCGCTTTTTGCTAACATCTCGATTTCTTCTGGTAGATGTTCTAGGCCCTGTGCACCAGCCATGATATAAGGAATGAATAAAGGTTTTGTTGTTTGATTTTCCAAATAAAGGGTTAAAGGTTTCATGCTTGTTCCTCCATTTCTTTGATTTGTTGCACATCTTTGTCCCCACGACCCGATAAGCAAACGACGATCAATTCATCTTTAGCCATAGTTGGTGCTAATTTCATGACATGAGCTAACGCATGGGAACTTTCTAATGCTGGAATGATCCCCTCTTTTTCAGATAAAAGATGGAACGCTTCGACAGCTTCACGATCGGTGATCGCTGCATATTCTGCACGGCCACTAGTATATAAATAGGAATGTTCTGGTCCGATCCCCGGGTAATCCAGGCCTGCCGAAATAGAAAATGCTTCAATAACTTGTCCATCATCATCTTGAAGCAAGTGCATCTTCGCTCCATGCAGCACGCCAACACTTCCTTTATTGATCGATGCAGCATGTTCATTGGTATCCAAGCCATGCCCTGAAGCTTCAACACCAATCAATCGAACTGGATCATTGAGGAAAGGATAAAACAATCCCATTGAATTGCTTCCCCCACCAACACATGCGATCGCCACATCTGGTAACCGGCCTTCTGCTTCTAGAATCTGGCGGCGTGCTTCAGTTCCAATCACGCTTTGGTAATCCCGCACAATTTCAGGGAACGGGTGCGGGCCTAAGACTGATCCCATGACGTAATGTGTATCTTCTACATGTTCGACCCAATAGCGTAATGCCTCGTTGACTGCATCTTTGAGTGTCTTGCTGCCAGAAGTCACACTGACTACCTTCGCACCTAATAACTCCATCCGAAAGACATTCAGTTCTTGGCGTTTGACATCTATTTCTCCCATAAAGATCGTACATTCCATCCCGAACAAAGCAGCCGCAGTAGCCGTAGCGACTCCATGTTGCCCTGCTCCTGTTTCTGCTACAACTTTCTTTTTACCCATTCGTTTGGCTAACAGTACTTGTCCTAATGCATTGTTGATTTTATGGGCTCCTGTATGATTCAAGTCTTCCCGTTTTAAATAGATCTTCGCACCACCAAGATGTTCTGTTAATCGTTGTGCAAAATAAAGTGGATTCTCACGTCCTACATATTGCTTTAAATAGTAGGCAAATTCTTTCTGGAATTCCTCATCTGTTTTTGTTTCTTCATAAGTTTCTGTCAATTCTTTGACTGCGTACATCAAGGTTTCTGGGACGAATTGTCCACCAAATTCCCCATAAAATCCTTGTTCATTCGGTTGTTGGTACATGTTGTTTCCTCCTTTTTTACTGATAGACTGTGTCATGCCTTTTTATCGCGTTGCTTTCAACGGATCCTTTACGTTTCAGCTGTTATCAGCAATTCTCACCGCTTCACAAAATGCGCTGATTTTTGCTAGATCCTTTTTCCCATCTGTCTCGACACCACTTGATACATCCACTACTTTCGGATGGAAATAAGCAATGGCTTCTCCCACATTTTCAGCTGTCAAACCGCCAGCAAACCACAACTTTTCTTTTTCTAACTGCTGTACTGCGACAGCTGACCAATCAAAACGCTGACCATTCCCGCCCATATATTTAGTAGGTGGGGCATCCAATAAAAGAAAATCTTCACCAGTCGTTACTGTCAATGACACGTTTTTAGTCACACTTTTGGCTCGAATAATTGGAACATCCAACTGCTGAAACTTTTTTTCTCCATGGATCTGGACGAAATCAAGTTGCGCGATCTTAACAATCTCTTCGACGAATTCTTTTGTAGGTGAAACAAACACTCCGACTTTTTTTACTTTTTCAGGAAGATCTTGTGTAAGTGTACGAACGTTTTCGGGGGTGATTTTTCTTGGACTCTCTGCGAAAACAAATCCGAGATAAGAAGCACCAGATTGAATTGCTGTATCGATCGCTGTTTTTGTCGTCAATCCACAAATCTTGGTTTCAGTCATCTTCTCGACACCTGCAATTCCTTTACTTTTTCTTCCACGTT
Source organism: Enterococcus durans (assembly GCF_002277935.1). NCBI lineage: Bacteria > Bacillati > Bacillota > Bacilli > Lactobacillales > Enterococcaceae > Enterococcus > Enterococcus durans. Next base: position 726,239 of record NZ_CP022930.1, read on the forward strand.
TCCTGCTCTCATCAGCGTTTCACCCACCAAGATCCCTTGATAATTTTGACTGATTTTCTCAACATCTTGTGCTGTTTTAAAGCCAGACTCACTGATATAAATACATCGACCTTCTGGCTGACTCAAATCAATACTGGTCTGTAAGCTGACTTGGAAGGTCTTTAAGTTGCGATTATTGACCCCAATGATCGTAGCGCCGATTTCTTTCACAGTTGCTAATTCTTGGGCGTCGTGGGTTTCCACTAAGACTTCTAAGCCTAACTCAGTCGCATACTCATGCAATTCCTTCAATCTTACCTTTGGCAAAGCTGCAACAATCAGTAAAATCAGACTTGCACCTGCTTGTTTTGCTCGTACGATCTGCTGTTCATCAATAATGAAATCCTTACATAACACCGGTACATCGACTACTTGAGCAACTGCCGTCAAATCATGGATCGTTCCATTGAAAAAGACAGGATCGGTCAATACAGAGATGGCACTGACACCAGCTTTTTCATATGTTTTCGCCTGCTGCAAAATATCAACCGTTCCATTGATCAGGCCTTTAGAAGGAGAAGCTCTTTTGATTTCTCCAATGATATGGACTTTTTTAGGATTTCCTTTTACCGTTTGATAAAAGGAAGGCCGCTGCTTCTCTACTCGTTTTTCGACCGGCGTTAAGTTGTTCACTTCATTTGCTTTTTCTTTTAAGATTTTCTCTAAAAAATCCATCCGCTCACCTACTGTTCTTTTAATAAATTTTGTAATGTATCAAATGCTGCACCTGATTGAATCACTTGTTCTGCTTCCTTGATGCCTTTTCTAATTGACTGAACTTTAGCACCTGCTAGAAAACCTAATCCCGCATTTAGGAGAACCGTTTCGTAATACGGTGTTCTCTCACCTTTTAATACCGATAATAGAATCTCTTTATTTTTTTGAACATCTCCTCCGGTAATGGCAGTCAATGGCAGTGACTTCAAGCCCACTTCTTCTGGTGAAAATGAAAACTCGCTGACTTTTCCTGACTGATAAAAAGCACAATGGGTCTTGCCACCCAAATTGGCTTCGTCCATCCCCTGATAGCCATGAAGAACTAGTGCTTGTTTTCTCCCTAACTTTCCTAATGTTTCAGCAGTTGATGCTAGTGAATCTCCTGCATAGGTCCCCATCAGTTGATACTCTAATGGATAAGGATTGATCAATGGACCAATCAAGTTAAAGATCGTGGGTGTAGCTAATTCTTTACGCACACTCATGACTGCTCTCATTGCAGGATGCATTGCAGGGGCAAAGAGAAAAGCAATCCCAACGTTTTTTAAAAGATGATCGATTTGTTCTTTGCTGTTGGTGATGGTAACGCCTAATGCTTCCAACACATCTGCACTTCCAGAGCGGCTCGAGATACTGCGATTGCCATGTTTTGCCATAGGGATTCCCCCACCTGCAAGAACAAATGCCGCTGTCGTACTGATATTGAAACTTTGTGAATGGTCGCCACCAGTACCACAATTATCCATTACCCCAGTTGGTGCTTTTTCCATTGGAATCGCCCGCTTTTGCATCACATGAGCCAAGCCTGTCAATTCTTCTGTACTTGCCCCTTTTACCTTCAATCCGATCAACACACCGCTGATCTGGTTTGCGGTCACTTCTTGATCAAACATCGCAGTCGCTAATTGTTCCATTTCTGCTTGTGATAAATCTTTTTGCTGATAGATACGTTCAAATAGTTGTTGCATCAGTAATCCCTGCTTTCTGTAAAAATTCCGTTAAATAGTCTTCCCCATTTTCAGTACCGATAGATTCTGGATGAAATTGCAGTCCATATATCGGGTATTCCCGATGTTTCATTGCCATGATGTAGCCATCCACTTCTGCGGTGATACACAGTACTTCCGGGAAATGTTCTTTTGACACAATCAATGAATGATAACGCATGATTTTCTTGTGGTTGATCACCGATTGCTTCCCATGCATGATTGTGGGTGCAGATACGATCTTTGCACCAAATACTTCACCAATAGCTTGATGCCCCAGACATATCCCTAAAATTGGTTTCGTTTGATAAAACAATCGGATCAATTTTTCTAGATCACCTGCTTCTGCTGGTTTCCCAGGTCCCGGTGAAAGAATGATGCCATCTGCTTTGCGAGCGACTTCCAACAGTCGTTGGTCGTCATTTCGTAAGACGATGATCTCTGTATCTGGAAGTAAATGAACCAAGTTATACGTAAAAGAATCATAATTATCGACTAATAAAATCATTTTCTTACCTCCAATAGCCCTTTCGCTTTTTGTAATGTTTCAAAATACTCGCTTGTCGGATCAGAATCATAAACAATCCCCGCACCTGCTTGCACGTACGCTTTTTTGCCTTTCACTACCATCGTGCGAATAGCAATGGCAAAATCCGCTTGGTTGTCTTGCGAAAAGTAGCCAACTGCGCCTGCATAAATCGAGCGTTTCACTGGCTCCCACTCGTAAATGCGAGTCATTGCGCGAATCTTAGGTGCCCCGCTGACCGTTCCTGCCGGTAAAGTTGCTTTCAACGCATCCATCGCAGAAAATCCAGTTTTCAATCGGGCTTGCACAAGTGAAACGATATGCATGACAAAGCGGTAACGTTCAACTGTCATGAAAAGAGGAACAGTTACAGAACCATGTTGTGCGACTTTCCCAAGATCATTGCGTCCTAGATCGACTAACATCTGGTGTTCTGCGATTTCTTTCGGATCGCTTATCAGTTCTTTTGCTAACTGATCATCCAACTCTTTACTTGCTCCACGTTTTCGAGTCCCAGCAATCGGGTTCGTTGTCACGATCTCCCCTTTGACTCGAACTAAACTTTCAGGGGAACTTCCGATAATCGTTGCTTGAGGGAATGGTAAAAAATAAAGGTAAGAAGAAGGGCTGGTCACTCGTAATTGACGATAGTAATCAAAAGGATCAATCGTAAAATCTACGCTTAATCGTTGTGAAGGAACCACTTGGAATAAATCACCCTCTCTGATTCTTTGTTTTGCTTCTGTAACGATCTGTTCAAATTTTTCTTGTGAAAAATTACTCTTGAATTGTAAGGACAACGAAGGTAGTTCACTTCCTTCTGCTTCATTCATTGTTCTGATTTTTTGCTCGATAGTTTCTAATCGTTGTGCTAACACTTCTTCCGTTTCATGGCTGTAGCTATTGCTCGCAACGATAGTTATTTCTTGCTGTTGATGATCATAGATCACGAATGATTCGTAGAGATAAAATTGCAGGTCTGGTAAGCCCAGTTCATCTTCTGGAATCGTTCCTATCTCCTCGTAACACGCCGCAATGTCATAGCCTACATAGCCAATTGCCCCACCTTGAAATGGGAGCTCTTCATGTAGTTCTTCTTCAACCAACACGTATTTTTCAAGTTCTTTCAGCGGGTCCTTACAGCGGTATGTTGTTTCATCAAACGAAAACTCTCCTTCTGCATATTTGACGTGATGCGCTGGATCAAATGCAATGACTGAATATCTGCCATTTTCTTTTTCTCTGGGGATGCTTTCCAATAAACAACTTTTTTCATCTCGCAGGCGATAATACAAATTGATTGGCGTTAAACAATCGCCATTGATTTTCTTCGTTTTTCTCATTTTTTTCTCTTCCTTCCTTTTATGTAAACAAAAAAGCCCCCAAGTCAGACGAAGTCCAACTTGAGGGCGGATGTACCACGGTGCCACCTCAATCATATGCTAAAAAAGCATATCTCTATTGACCATCTAACAATGGTCTTTCTCTGTAACGGGAGTTCCCGTCATCCCCTACTTTGGTTCAAGGATGCTCGGACAAGTCCATTCACTAAGCAAAAAATACTTCCTTCTCATCATCGGAAATTTTCTGTGATTTTTCTTTTCTCAGCTACTTCTCTTGTCATTGATTTTTTTATCTAAAATACAAAAAAGCCCTCAAGTCAGACAAAGTCCAACTTGAGGGCGGATAATCCACGGTGCCACCTCAATCATATGCTAAAAAAACATATCTCTATCGACCGTCTAACAACGGTCTTTCTCTATAACGGGAGTACCCGGAAGTCCCTACTTGATTCAACACTTCAGTCCAAAAGTCCATTTCACATCATCCACTTACTGATTCGCAGCCCCATCAGCTCTCTGAAAAGATCAATCATGTTACTTCTCTTTTGTAAGACACTTATTTTTGATAATAATACGCTCTCTTATTTTACTTGTCAATACTTTTTTTAGTCAAAATAAGGTAAAGGTCCGTTGGCTAAAATTGCCAATTGTTCCTTCGTCGTTCGCTTGATCGATAATGGTGGCAACTCATCTAAAGCAAAAAAAGCACTGTTTGATGTTTCACTATTTTCCACAAATGAGCCGGCCAGGATAGTACAGGAAAAAACAAGCTTATAATATTGAAAAAGTTGCGGAACATCTTTTCTTACATTTGTATCGAACAATGCAAGTAGTTTATCTGCTGTCACGATGAGCCCCGTTTCTTCTTCAACTTCTTTTTCGATATTTTCTTTAGGCGAGAGCCCAACTTCTGCAAATCCCCCTGGCAGTGCCCATTCTTTTGTCCGCTTATCTTCAATCAAGAGAACTTTATCCTCCTGCTTGATGTAGGCTCGAACATCGATTTTCGGTGTGGGATATCCTTCGTTTTGCTCTGTTAAACGAAATAGTTCAGCTGAAGTTTCTGTACCAATCCCACTCAATAATTCAAGAGCAATCGTCCGCAGCTCTTCATATCTTTCTTTATCAAATACGTCTTTTCCGTAAAGTAAGCCTGCTTCTGCAATCGTCAATAGTCTTCTGTACTGATCAAATCTGGTCTGCATCTCGTTTCTCCTTTATCGACATCCTTTTCTCAAGTATAAGGATGTTTGGACCAACTGACAAATCCGTCTACTTGAACGTAGCATAATTTTAACTTTTCCATTACTTCACTTATCCACATGATTTATAAGCTATTGTCTATGGATCGTTTAATCTGTGTAAATTGGTTGAATAAAATCTGCTCTCCAGAGATTTTCTTCCTGATCATAGTCAAAGTACCATATTTGAGAAAAATGCTGTTGTCTCCTACGGCTACCTGAAATAACCCGTCTATCTCGCCGATCGATCGTGTAATCTAAACAACTGAAATCAATACGGATCGAGAAACTTTCTTCGTGGATTTTCCGATAATTTTCTAAGCCTTGAATACTTACCTTTTTAGTATGATTCTTGACCCCATCCGCTTCATTTTCCTGCAGTACCCGTTGATGTTCCTCAAATAGCCGTTGTGTATAGTAGTTTCTCACTTCCTCAAGAGTTTCATGATCCCAAGCATTTTGAATGGTCAGAAAGATATTTTCTACTGTTGCACATAATTCTTTTTTTTGTTGTTTCGTTCCTGACATAGCAGCAAATAGAACATCTTTACGCTTGCGTTCGACTTTATTCCGTTTATAGCGCCTGAAACCATAAGAACCGATGATCGCAAGCGGTGCGATCCACATTCCACGACCCACAGGATAGTTACTTGTTTCATAATCGCTGTAATACCTACCTCCTGTGTTCATATAGCCACGAGAACTCGATCTGTTACCAATCGAAACTCCTCCAGAACTAAACCCGCCACCGCTACTACCAAAACTACCACCGCCATGTCCACCAGCAACTGCAAAGCAAGCAGTTGGCATAGCAAATAAAGCGAAGAAACATCCTAAACTCACAACTAGACCGATTATCTTTTTCATCATTATCCTCTTTTAACTAAAATATTATAAAAATCATATCCTTTGTTTCTTTGCACGTCAATATGTATTACAATGTATCTAATTTATTGTTCTGTGAACCATTCTATTCACAGAACAACAGTGTTCAACAATTTAGGGGGAAGTACACATGCTTGCTGATGCATTACTGATCATCGATCTTCAAAATGGCGTCTGTCACCAAGAAGACCACTCAATCGATCATCTCGAACAATTAGTTCTAACTGTTAATTCTTTGATACACAACTATTCCGAGCGACCAATCATCTTTGTTCAACATTGCGATGAAGAATTGGTGGAAGGAACCTTTGCTTGGGAGATCATTCCTGAGATCCACACTGAAAAAGGAACTCATTTTGTCAATAAGATCCATGCCAACTCTTTCTATCAAACAAATCTTCAGGAACTGCTCACACAATTAACTATCACTTCTTTAGAAGTCTGTGGTGCTCAAACACAATATTGTGTAGATACCACCGTTAAATTTGCCCATGGATTAGGGTATCACCTACAGATGCGTAAATCTGCTTCTACTACGTATGATACTCCTGTCATGTCTGCAGAAACGCTGATTCGTTTTTATGAAGATATCTGGGATGGCCGTTTTTTGACCCTCTACGAAGAGTAGTCCTAGGACTTTTTTATCTCTGACAATGCGTATTGAACAAAAAAAGAATTAAGTTGTATTTACGTAGAAATAACCTCAAAAGTTAGTTGATGTTGCACCCCATGACTCGGATATTAGGCCAGGTTATGGCGCTCTTCAATGAAAGTCTAACTTTTTTGGGTCACTACATTTTTCCGATCACCTACCATGTATTTAGTTCAACAATCTAAACTTCCAAAACAATTTGAATCCTATGTGTACATTGTACTTGTAAGAATCAACAATCTAAGCTAATATAAAGAAAAGGAGCTATGCGCGAACATAGCCCCCATGTAGAACTGTTAAAAAGACAGTGACAGTTATTAATTGTTTTTTTCAAACCATCTAACGACCTGTCAAAGTGTTTAGATGGTTATTTTTTGTCCTTATGGTCACTAATCAGCAAAACCAATGTCGCAAAAGCGATCATCAGTTGAATTGCTTCAAAAGTTGACACTTGCTTACTCCCTTCTAGGGATAAAGCGATGAACCATAGGCATCACCCCTTTTTCAAGAGATTAGCCACCATCTTTTCACTTTTCTACTTTACTAGTATATCATATATCGAAGCAAGAATAAGACAAAAAAATACGATAAAGCGCCCGAGAATCCCATCTCATCGGTACTTTATCGTATTTTAACTTATTGAACAATTAGTCTGCTGAATTTTTTAAGTTCTAATTGCTGAATGGTTACTGATGATCCCATAAATCGTTCTACTATTCTGGACTTTTCTATCTTCAGAAAAGTTGGCGTTAAGGTAATCCATTATCGTTTAAAAAACTTGTGTAGGTCCAATTCCATTTAATATCTCAGTCATTCATTAACAGTTGAAGCCAAGTGTTCTTCCGCTGTCATATCAGTATGTTTGATTACTCAAGCATTTAAATTATCTCTTACGATATAAAACCCTTGTTTCTCTTCAACACTATAATTACCTAAATTTAATTGTTCTTCAACAATATAAAATTGATCTTTTTTATCTAGTTTAATCAGACTAGTATAAACATGATCAATTTCATTCACTAATTTATTTTGTACTACAAGTGCTGTAGGTGTCCCTACAGTTAAAGGAGCTACAACATCAAAAATATCTGCAACTTCAGAAGTGATAGCCGGGTTCTCTGTTGCTAGAACAGTAGTCCAAAAAAAAGCTAAGCAATCCTGCTTAGCTCCCAATGATCCAGTTTTATGGGTGCGCTACATTGTTGGTCTAACTTTTGGGGCGCACTTCATTCCCCTAACTTTTTGGGGTTATTTTTATAACAAACTGGATGCTTGTATGTTTTACTAATGTTGAACGAGAACACGATCGTTTCCTTGGCTTTTTTTTTCCCAACTTTTCACTTCTACCAAAAATATACCAGCTGCCAGCAGATCTGCACTGCCGCCAGGTGAAATTTGTTTCTTTTGGCAAAAACGAAGAAGTTCAGAAAAACTAGGATTCGGTAGCAGACGTTTACTAGCATCATAAGCCAGTTTTTGCATCTTGAACAATGTCGTTTCATCGCTACGATGCAACACACAGGTATCTTCAATCGTACTCATCAAGACTAATAACATATGCAACTGCTTTTGCTCTTTTGAATCTGTCGAAAAAGACTCATAGGAGGTCAATGCATGTGCCAAATTAGGATAGCCTAAGACAGCTTCTTCGTATGCCCCATTGACACCATATTTTTTCTTAACGACAAGTCCATGACTTTTTTGTTTCGTTTGAAATTTAGAGTCTGGAAAAGCAGCTAATTTTCCCACAGTTTCGAATAATTGAGGATAGTCTAAAGATTCATTACTACTGATTTTCTGAGAAATGACACTGCTTAAGAGCCCCATGACCCAAATAGCCCCTTTATGCGTATTCACACCATTGGTTGCTTTAAGCATCGCTTTTTCCGCCTGTCGGCCAATTTCTGCAATTTTCTCACGTAATTCTTGGTCGATTGGATGGTTCCACGATACAATAGCCATTTGTTTAAAAAAAGGAGTCAATGACTTAGCTGAGCGAAGAAACAAAGACAGATCCATATCATGATGGGCACCCGTACTGTGGGCATCCACTAAACCAGGCTTGGGGCTCAATTCCACTTCTGCTATCAATGCTTTCTCCACAGAATAAGCAATCTGCGCTGCCACCATTTCCCTTTGTTTTTCTCTCATGACAAAAACTCCTTTCATTTTTTACTTACTAAATACTTTCTTCACGTTAGACCAGATAAGGTGTAAGATCCAACTTAAAGCAAATGCACAGCTAGCTGTAGCTAAATATGCCACAAGGATCATTATTCCAGAAGGTAATCGTAAGAAACTATCTTTAAAGAATAGTAACAATACTTGGAATACAAAGACATTCGCTAAATACGTACGATATGCGTACACAGATAACCATTTGAAAAGTGGTAATTTAGGTGAATCATTGATGATCATTTTTGAAGCGCCCATGAAGACGGCAAAAATAATAACTAAGCTATACAAACTTTGAATCGTATTCAAGTAAGGAGCGTTAGCAAAACTCAAATCTCCTGGATGTTCTAATAATGAACGAACAGAAAATAGCGCAATGACTAAGCCTACAGGCAAGAACAAGTAACGAACTCGATTCAATACATTGAATACTTCCTTGTGATACATGAAAGCAGCTACGCCATAGATACCATAGATAATAAAACTTAGTACAAATCGATCAAGTAGGTATAAACTTTGATGGTATGGTCCATTCAATACTTGTGATTGATAGAATAAATACCAAACAACGTAGATGGCTGTTGAAACGATCATTGTTGGCCAAACATGCTTTTTATTCGCAAAGAATTTATAGCCTAACCAAACAAAAAACGGCATAAACAATTGGATCTGTAACATCATCACGGTATACCATAAATGTGGCGCTCCGTCACCAGTCACATATTTCAATAAGAAGCTACCTACATTTGTATACAGTGTTTGTTGTTGTACAGCTGGGAATAACCATAGATACGCAGTTGCCCATAATACGTACGGAACAAATAATTCAAAGAATTTTTCTTTTAAAAATTCCCCGTAAGATATATGTTGACTAGTTTTTACCATATTATAAACAATTGCAAAAATAAACATCGGAGCAGTATATTTAACCATCACGTAAAATGTTCCAATAAAAGTAGCTGTCGTTTCATTGTGTGCATTCGCTAATGCAAATGATAAAATAGTTTGCATCATTACAGCAGTTACAGCAGACACTTTTCGGAAATCGCTTACATTGATTTTGATTTTCTTATTTTCAAACATCTCTTTCTCTCACTTCAAATTTATTACCAAATTTCTTTGGTTAATTTTGGACCTTCTGTTGTTTTCAAAAGAATTTTTTTCTCTGGATTTCTCAAATATTCTTTTAAGGAAAAACCACCTTGAGTTGTGATCACTTGGGTATCGAATTGCTCAAAAAAATCAGGGTGTGACTGGATCGCCTTCAATGGCAATCCAGCTGGAGTATCCACATAAAGTAAAAGATCAAAGTCACTTGTTTCTTTTACTGCCGGTATATCCGTTGTCAGTTCAAAACCTAAACTTCCTCCGACTCCCCACTTTGTTCCTGATAAAATTTCTCTTGCAGCATGAAATTGCTGATAAACAGGGAATTGGGCAATGTCTGTTTGACGAAATGATTCACGGTCTGTGATTTCCCACGGATGTATTACTTTTTGAACCATTCGAGTAGGTATTTCTAGTGCAAACCGCTGATTTCTGGCAGTTCCACGCAAGCCGATCGGTAAGGTTTCAGAATAGTCGGTCATTGCTCGGCGGACTGTCGCAAAAACATGATCTGAAAGAGTTACCCAGTCAGGCAAATCATTATTTTCAATTACTTGTTTATCAAAACAAACAATATCATGTGCGTTGATCATTTTTTAAGCATCCCATTCTTCAGCCATTTTGGCACGTACTTTGTTTGTTTCAACACGTCCCATTTTTTTAGCTGTTTCATTTGTATAACGAGCTGTTAGCATCGTATCATTTTTTTCACGTACGTCACTGATAGCAGCATTGATTGCTTTGATGACTTCATTGACATTTTTTTCTGAAGCTTTTTGATCAGTGATATCTTCTAGGAAGCAATGGATTGCTCCTAATTTTGTATAATTGTTGATATCGTAAGCAATAGCAGGAACTTTATCTGCTGCAGCTTCGATTTCTGCAATCGTCCGTTTTGTTACACGAGCAGCACTTGCTTTAGACATTGCTTGAACAGTGATTTCTTTACTGTTTAAAGCAATCAAGCGACTTGATTGTAATCCGTGTGCTAAGAATGCACCAGAAATTGCGTTACCAGCAATCAAACCGATAACTGGATGACCAGCTTGACGTAATTTTGCATATGCAGCAGCGCTGTTTGCAAGAGCGACATGGATCCCGATCAATTCTTCATTATAACCATATGCTTGACTAGGAACATCAATAACGATGACGATTGGACGTTTGATGACTTTATCTTTATCTTCTTCATAAACATGGTTCAAGATTTGTCCCATGCGGAAGCCTTCAACCAATCCAACTTCACCATTACGGACACGGTACATTGGATTTTTTGGATCAGGAACGATTGATGTAACAATTGCATCTTCTGCAAATTTATCTGATTCACCATAGTAAACTGTACCAACAGATGAAGTAGGATTTTTCATATCAGTCAATGCTTCAAACCATTCGTAACCAACACTTGTAGCTGCTGGTTTGTCGCCTTCTGAAACAGTTGGTAATTCAACTGGTGTTGCTTGATGTTTCGCAATTGCTTCGTTGTATTCAGCGATAGTCATTGGTTTTGAAAGATCAAGTGAATCCAATAAAGAAAGATAGAATTCTGAGCTTTCACTGCGATGTGTATCTTTACGTTCATTGATTGCAGCTACTACTGCTTCTTTGATCGATTCAACACTATCTGTAACCAATTCATCGATGATTTTTGATTCAACACGTTGGCGTGAACCTAATGTGTTCCAAATCAAATCTTTATCACTTGAATCGAATTCACGTACGCCAGCTTCTTGTTCAATAACTTCTGGTCCATTCAAACCAACTCTTGCTTTTTTCGTTGCAATCAAGTAGCTCATTAGTGCAGAAGTGATTGACATCCCACCAAATGAACCAACGCGGCCAGGAACAAGTCCAATAACTGGAACATATTCTTTTAATGCAATAATCATATTTCCGATTTCAGAAATAGATAATAAACCGTAGTTTGCTTCTTGTAAACGAACACCACCGGTATCTAAAACGATGATTGGAAAGATTTCATTTCCTTTTTTGTTTTCTTCTAAAGCATGTTCCAATGCAGAAACGATTTTCGCACCAGAAACTTCACCGATACCACCACCTTGGAATTTACCTTCCATTGCAATGACTAATGCTTGTTTTCCAGCAATCGTTCCTCGGCTTACGACGATTCCGTCATCACTTTCAGGGACGATTCCTTGTGCTAATAAACTTGGTGCGATCAATTGATCAAAAGGATCGATCAATTCATGACCGTTGTCTAACAATGCGTTGACACGGTCTCTAGCATTTAATTCTACAAAACTATTTTTCATCAGACAGTTCCTCAATTGCTTGCGTCAATCGTAAATAGACAACACCTGGCGTTGCGCCAAAGTCATTGATGACGATATCTGCTGAAATTGGATAACGATCAAAAAATCGAGTTAGGACATTTGCCCAAACTTCACCAAAACCGTCACTACCTGTACAGATTTTGATTGTTGATTCTTGTTTTGTTGTTGGAAACATCAAGATTTCTAAGTCTCCTGATCCAACTACACCTACATGGATTTTTTTATTAATTGGTTGATTCGTTGGGTACGTATAGGATAATTGTTCCATGAATCTCTCCCCTTTTCATCCGTATTTTATTTGATTCTTTCTATTGCTTCTATAGAAGAAAGCACAAAAATCAAACATTTCTTTTTGCACTTTCTTTCGGAAGCGAAATGCGTAGCAATGCTCTTTTATGCATGTACTAGCATATTTTTTTCAACTATAAGACAAGTCAAAAAGTTGTTGAAACACTGTCACCAAAATAGTACGACTCGTACTTTCTATGACCAAGTTCTGAATTTCATTGGAGGTTCATACAATCCATCTGACCATTCGATCAAATCATCGACTGTTTGAGCAGCTAACAATGAACGTTTTGCATCACTACGTTTGATTCCTAGATCTTCTGGTAATTTAACGATTCCAGCTGCACGTAATTGATCCAATGATTCTTTTGTGCTTGTCATACCTAATGGAGTAACGCCGCCGACAGCTGCAATGGCTGCTTGACGTTCTTCTTTTGTTTTTGCTTTATAAAGGTAAGCAATACCTTCTTCAGTAACGATATGTGTTGTATCTTCGCTATAGATCATGACTGGTGCATTTGCTAATCCTGCTTGTTTTTGAACAGCTAAAGCATCTAATTCTTCTACAAAGACAGGTTTTTTATTTGAGCCAAATGTTTCAACCATTTGAACAACCAATTTTTGACCTTTGCCTAGTGGATCGCTGTTGTCGCGTAATGATTGCCATGCTGGTGTAGAGTGACGACGTCCGCCAGGGTTATGTCCCATGTTTGGCGCACCACCGAAACCAGATAAACGACCTTTCGTAACAGTAGATGAATTTCCATCATAGTCTAATTGAAGAGTTGATCCAATGAACATATCGATCGCGTATTGACCAGCTGCTTGAGACAACGTACGGTTACTACGCATTGAGCCATCTTTACCAACGAAGAACACATCTGGACGAGCAGCGATATATTTTTCCATCCCTACTTCGCCACCGAAACTGTGGATACTTTCGACCCAACCAGATTCGATTGCTGGAATAATTGTTGGATGTGGATTCAATACCCAGTTTTTAGCAATTTTTCCTTTTAATCCAAGAGATTCGCCGTAAGTTGGCAACAATAGTTCAATTGCTGCTGTATTGAAACCAATCCCATGGTTCAATGATTGTACGCCATGTTCAGCATAGATACCTTTGATTGCCATCATTGCCATCAAGATTTGTAATTCAGTGATGTTTTGAGGATCACGAGTGAATAATGCTTCTAATTGATAAGGTTGATCTGCTTTAACAACAACATCGATCCAATCACCAGGAATATCAACGCGTGGTAATTCGTCAACGACTTCATTTACTTGAACAATAACGATTCCGTCTTTAAAAGCCGCAGCTTCAACGATTGTTGGTGTTTCTTCTGTATTGAAACCTGTATATAGATTACCGTCTTTATCTGCTTTGTCGGCAGCAACTAATACGACATTTGGAATCAAATCAATGAACAAACGTCCATAAAGTTCCAAGTACGTATGGATATCTCCTAATTTCATCGTGCCGTCTTCAATCATTTGTGCAACGCGTAGACTTTGTGCGCCTGCATAAGAAAAATCAATTTTACTTGCGATTCCTTTTTCAAAAACATTCAAATGTTCCGGTCTTGAAATACTAGACATGATCAAGTGAAGGTCATTCACTTTTTCTGCATCTACTTTTTCTAAACTTTCTGATAGGAAACTTGCTTGTTTTTGGTTGTCTCCTTCTAAGACAACTTTATCACCAGGTGTGATCAATGATTCTAGTACTTCAACGATCTTATCAGTTTCAACATATTTACCTTTTAGTAAATGACTGATGCTAGCTAATCGTTGCGCTTTTTTTTCACGCTTTGAAGCCCAATTACGTGTTGGTTTTTCCATAATATTCATCTCCATTTTTGATATAGAAACGTGGTGTCATCAACGCCATGTTGATCTAAATTAAGAGTTCGTATCCCTTGATCTACACCAAATCTTGCGTGAATCAACTTTGTTAAAGTATTGCCGGGTGGAAATTCAATCGTCAAATCCATTCCTAGCTCATGTGCAATCCCCATCATTTGGTTCCATTGAACAGGAAAAGCCAGGTTTTCAAGTAAATCTTTCCGGATCTCTTCTGCATCTTTCGTTGCTCGGCCATCGATATTTTTCAAATACAAACAGTCGGCATCTTTAACAGAAACGGTATCCATGTAAGGCTTGAATTTTTCAACGGTATCATTCATCAATACACAATGGGAAGGAACTGGGACCTTCAATAACTTCGCTGTCCGCGCTTGCTGTGTTTTCGCTGCGGCCAATGTTTTTTCTAAGCCAGTGATACTGCCAGAAATCGTATGTTGCAATGGGCAATTCTCATTTGAAAGATAAACTGGTTCATTGGGATCAAATGTTTCTGCAACGACTTTTTCCGCTTCACTTCTTGTTAGACCGACGATAACGCCCATCGCATAACCGCTTGGGTATGAAGTTTTCATCAAATTTGCTCGGTGATAAACAAGTTCGGCAGCATTTTCAAAGCTTAATGCTCCACAAGCTACTGCTGCACTGAATGCCCCAATTGAATGTCCTGCTACAAGATCTGGCTTGATTCCTCGTTCTTTCATTTCATCAAGGTAATAAGCCGCTTTTGTTAGCAAAGCTAACTGGATAAAAACCGTATCCTGATAAGATGCTTCTTCATCTACCAGTCGAAATCCAGTCACATTTTCAATACTGTCAATGTATTCAGTTGGCACATCTTTTAACATCCCAAGTGTTTGACTTCCCTGTCCCGGAAATAAAAATCCTGTACTCATGAATGTTCCTCCTTTGGCACTTACTTTTTCCTCTGTTATCATAGTAAAATTCTGCTATAATGAAAAATACCAAAAAAAGAAAAATCCATAACAAAAAGGTATGAATCGGGTGTAGGACATGAAATTACTTCATTTACAGTATTTTAAAAAGGTTTTTGAAACACAGAATGTCACACAAGCAGCAAAAGATTTATTTATTTCCCAACCAGCTTTAAGTAGGGCAATCAAACACCTTGAAAGTGAGTTAGGCGTTCCTTTGTTTTATCACAGCGGGCGTAATATCGAACCAACGATTTACGCAGAAGAGTTTTACCCTTACGCTGTCAAGACATTAGCCACTTTAGACGAAGGAATCAAATTGATTTCTTCTGTGAATGAAAAGATCATCACCTCTGTTATTCTCTACTTAGAAGTCGCTTCGGTCTCGATTCCGAATCTAGTAAAAATTTTTCAAGAAAAACATCCTACGATCCAATTAACGATCATGCAGCATCAGTTACCAGAAGATATCACTGATCCAGTTTTATATATCACTTCGGAAATAAAACCAGGTATGACAAACGTGCCGATCATGGAAGAGCCTGTTTATGTAGCGATCCCTAAAACACATCCATTAGCTAAAAAAGAAACTTTGCAGTTAGATGATATCCGCCGCACACCGATGCTGATGCTGTCTAAAAATAATGCCTTTCGCCATACATTAGACGTCGCTCTCGAAGCAAAAAATATTGAATTAACGATCAGTTCATCGACTGATGATCCCGCTACCCTTCGCTCCATTCTTAGACAAGGATTAGCGATTAGTTTCTTTCCCAAAATTTCTTGGTCTTATGATGAGAACGATCCATTTGTTTTGAGAGAGATCGAAGACTTACCACTCAGTAGAACGATTTACCTTTCCACGACATTCACAAAAGATCATCCTTTGACTAAAATGATTTCGAAAACATTGAAGGAATTCTATTTAAATTAATTAAAAAAACGAAGCAGCAAGAAAAAATTCTTTGCTACTTCGTTTTTATGGTTTATTTTGTCGATCGTACTCGTAGATTTCCGACTATCGCTCATTGATGAAAAAACAGACACCTTTTCTCTGAGTAATCATCTTTCTAGCATGTCTCGCTTTTCTTTTATTTTCTATTTCTTCTAATTCTTGGGACTTGGTTGACCACTCCAACTGATAGCAACGAGAAAAATAAAGAGCATTCCACATCCTTGTTATCTCTATAGTAGCTTGAGCTGACAGTAATTCGCGTTCCTGCGCCTGATCCACTGCTGCTGCCAAACTAGCCACCGCATCAGACGTACATTCACTTAAACTAGACATCTGATTCCACACGTCATTCTTTTTTTCATCAGCCACTTTGACTTTTTTTCGATCATACATGCCCCCTTCGATATGGCTGGAACTCTTTTGTCTTTCTTTTATTAGACTGTTTGCTTTTATGTAATTGAAAGATTGTTGCAAATCTGGCGTAATAGGTATATTTTTCATTTTCTCCCCCCTGAACCTAGAATAAATCATTTACCAGAATCTGTGAAAACTATTTTTCCCAAATAATAGAAACTTTATTTTTATTAAAATAACAAAGATCCTAATCAAAAAGTAAGCGATGAGATTTTCTTTTTTCTTTATTGTTAAAGAATATCACTAGTTTTTTACTTTCCTTTCTTTTTTCCTTATACTTAAGAAAAGCTATTTTTTATAAAGCAAAGAAACAAAACAATAATTAATCCATGTCTTGTTTATAGGCAAAAAGGAGAGCCTTATGTATTCTTTGATGAAAAAAATTATTACTGAAAAAGACATCCAGCGTCAGGTCACCCTACTCGAACTACTGTTGAACCACCCAAAAATCACAGTCAATGAACTGGCCAATGAAGCAGACACGACAGAAAGAACCGTATTTTCCGATCTGCAAATGATCCGAACTCAACTTCCAGACGGTTGGGTGATCGATAGTGATCAAGCTGGTATCCACTTAAACCATCAACCAAATTTATTGGCCAACGATCTATGGGAAATCTTTTTGCGGCAATCCATCAGTGTCCAACTTTTAAAAGAACTATTAGTGAATAAACAAGTAAGAATCCCTTCTTTTTTAAATAACAACGGTCTGTCCTATGAAACGCTAAAAAGGCATGTGAAAAAATTGAACCTCTCGTTAAGCCCTTACCATTTGCAGATCAAGTTGACGCGTCACACGGCGGAAATCATCGGCAAGGAACAAACCATTCGCCTTTTTTATCATCGGTTACTTTTACCATTCACCCATAATAGTTATTTTTTCGAAGATTTTTCTGTACATGAATCACATTATTTCCGTTTTTTAAAGCAGATCGATCAGACTGATTTAGCAGTAGAAACAGAAGAGATTTTTGGTGTCTGTTGGTTTTTCATTAATACGATTCGTATAAAAGCAAATAGTCGAATGGCAACATATAGCCTATCACCGACTGATCCGTTGTTTCTCCTTTATCTCTCTGATCTACAGACATTATACGAAAATGAAGGAGTTTATTTAAAAAATGAAGAAGCCGTTTTTGCCTTTTCTTGTTTTTTGGATAGTTGGAATTACAATAACAACTATACAACTAAAATTACTAACACTTTATCAAGTTATCCTTTTTCAACAAGTATCCAAGCGTTTGTTCAGGAACTTTCAGATCATTTATCCCTGTCTTCTTTACGGGATACAAAATTAAGTCATAATTTGATTTTGATGTTATTGAAATATCATGAATCACCGTTACTTATGGAACAACTCCAGTCACAATATCATTATTTCGTGGAAGAATATGAAACTAACTATACCGACTTGTATCCTTACAAAGTACGTTTGTTTGAAAAAATAAAAACACCCGCTCTTCCAATCAATGATGAAACCTATTTTTTCTATCTATTATCTTTACTAACACAGCAAGCACTCTTAGCCGTCAAACCGAATCAGGTAATCGTCTATTTTCTCTTTCAAGGAGAACCCTCATGGAAAGCATTCTTGCAACAGGAACTAAATGCCTCCTTTGGAAAAAGAGTACAAGTAAAACCAATAGAATACAGTCAACTCGCAGAAATAAAACTCAATAAAAATGATTTATTCGTCTCAAATATCCCAATAGAATCACCACCAATAGAAGTAATCTACCTCTCAACCATCCCAACAAAAAACGAACTAGACCGCCTCTACAAGAAAACAAAAAGAAGTTATGTATAAAGGTTGTGAAAAGGCTGGTCTGCATCAAGCAATAAGAATGAACAGAGAAAAACAGCTTCTCATGTTTTTCATCTGTTTAGGCTTATTGTTGAAGATGCAAGCCTTTGAACACCGTGAATAAGGTTGTGAAAGAAGCGCCCAGCTCCGAGCAAATAAGAACTAGATTTTTAAAATAGCTTCCCATATTTTGAAAATCTAGGCCTTATTGCTGAGGAGTTGCTTCTTGAACACCGTGAATAAAGGTTGTGAAAAGAGCGTTTTGACCTGAGCAATAAGGAGGAAAATCTCGAAATAGCTTTTCATATTTTGAGATTTTTTGACTTATTGTTGAAGGTCAGCTCTTTGAACACCGTAGATAAGGTTGTGAAAAGGCTGGTCTGCATCAAGCAATAAGAATGGGTTTTTCGAAACAGCTCTCCATGTTTTGAAAAATCCATTCTCATTTCAAGGAGTTGGTCTTCGATAAGTTAGATGTTCCACAAAATCTTTTCCATGGATAATTTATTCTCTCATTTTGATCATTTTCTTACTAACTATCTTCTCTACCTCAACGATTATAAATAACATGATGATATTTAATAAGATTGGTAGTTGCTGTTGTAGTGAAAGACTGGTTGTACCAATCAAGTGTTGCATGAAGGGAAGATAAACGACCGCTGCCTGTAGGATGAAAAGGATTCCTAAAGAAATGAACAATGCTTTGTTTTTCAGCATTCTTTTATTCAAGGAAGCATCTACTAATTCTCGGCAATTGATCATATATACTGCTTGCGCGCCGACGATATTTTGTAAAAGCATGGTTTGCTGTAACGCTTGTCCCTCAAAGCGCATTGCCAGAAAGTAAGCTGGGATCATGATCAGCAAGGAGACATAAAAGATTCGAAAAACATTGTACCTCGTGAGAATTCCTTGCTTTGGATCTCTAGGTGGTCTTGTCATCGTATCTTTCCCTGCCTGTTCGAATCCTAATGCGTAGGATAACGTGATCGTCGTGACCATATTTACCCAGAGAATTTGTACAGGCGTCAACGGTAGTGGTTGGTTAGCCAACAGTGCCCAGATAATGATCAATCCTTGTGCTAAAGCTGTTGGTAAGAAGAAGTTGATCGTCTTTTGCAGATTGTCTAAAATTCTCCGTCCTTCTTTGACTGCTTTGGCAATCGTATGGAAATTATCATCTCCCAAAACCATATCTGCTGCTTGTTTACTGACTTCACTACCCTTGATTCCCATAGCGATCCCGACATCTGCTCGCTTTAAAGCTGGAGCGTCATTGACTCCATCACCTGTCATCCCAACGATTTCCTCATTCTTTTGTAGCGCCTCAACGATTCGGAGTTTATGCTCTGGTGTCGTTCTGGCAAAAACATCCACTGTTTGGACCTTCACTGCTAATTCTCCCGCCGAGAGCTGATCCAAGTCGATTCCTTCTAATACAGTAGTGGTATGTTTCAACCCAATCTGCTCTGCAATAGCTTTTGCCGTGTCTTTGTGATCACCTGTGATCATTTTGACCGAAATCCCTGCAGTTTGACATTCCTTGACAGCCTTGATTGCACTTTCTTTAGGCGGATCAATGATGCCAGCGATCCCGACAAACGTTAATTGCTCTAACGCTTCATGTGTTAATGGTTGCTCATTCGGGACCACTTTATAAGCAAACCCGAGTACACGTTGCCCTTTCTGTGCTAAAGCTTTTGCTTTTTCTTGCCATTCTTTTAACTTTTCAGCCGTTAAGTCTGCTTTAGCCATTAATACTTCCGGTGCTCCTTTGACATAAATGACTTTCCCACCTTGGTGTTCGTGCATCGTAGCCATATACTTGTAACTGGAGCTAAAAGGCAGTTTTCCGTGTAACTTTTCCAAAGAAACTTCTGCATTTTCAGCGTAGCGCAATAGCGCTAACTCTGTCGGATTCCCGTTCAATTCTGCTACACGTTGATCTGCTTTTGTTTGTGCTTCCTGACAATTTTTCATGATCGCAATCATCTTTTCTTTCTCATCTGTCAGAGTCTCTACAACACTCATCTCGTTCTTTGTTAAGGTTCCTGTTTTATCCGAACAAATCACGGTCATTGAGCCGAGAGTTTCAACTGACGGTAATCCTTTGATGATTGCTTGCTCCTTCGCCATTTCATTCACACCCAATGAAAGGATCATCGTCAACACCGCTGGCAAACCTTCTGGAATCATTGACACGATCAAAGCAATGATCGTAGAAAAGAGAAAATTCAATTCCAATCCGTAGCGGAATGTTGTGAAGAAAATCAGGAATAGGCTCAAGAAAATGATTCCGCGAAAAATCTGCTTATTCAACTGATGGATTTTCCTGACAAGCGGCGTGGTCTGTTGTTCTACCGTTTGTAGTGCTTGGTTGATCTTACCGATTTCTGTTGAGTTGGCTGTTTCAACCACTACGCCAATTGCTGACCCCGTTTGTACTAACGTTCCTGAAAACGCCATGTTCACTTGGTCACCAGTAGCAACCCTCTTTTTGATCGTTGCGCTCGTTTTTTCGATAGCTTCCGATTCCCCTGTCAAAGCAGCTTCTTCTACCATGAAGTCATGGACCTCAACCAGTCGAATATCTGCAGGAACGACATCGCCAGCTTTTAAAGCGATAATGTCTCCAATGATCAGCTCTTTGGCCTCAACCAGTTCTTTGATGCCTTCCGTAAAGATCACAGCTTCTTGCCCCATCATCTCTTTTAATCCATTTAGTGATTCTTCTGCTTTACGTTCCTGCCAGTAGCCCACAAAACTATTCACGACGACCACAGCTAAAATGATGCTTCCTTCGATCACATCGCCTGTGAAAAATTTCAAAAGAGCCGCAATCAATAGTATGATCATCAGCAAATCGGTAAAGTGCTTGAAAAATTTTCTTAAAGGATGAACTTTCTTTTTGACTTCGATTTGATTGTACCCATGTTTCGCTAAGCGTTTCGTCCGTTCTTCTTGTCCTAATCCATCTTGGGTTGTCTGAAGTGTCTGCATCACCTGGTCAACTGTTTCTTTATACCACATCATGGCAATCCCTCCTGTTTCAATTTGATACTTTTATTATACGTAGGAGAGCCATGGATGAACGGCGATTATTTCAGAGACCCCTGAAATAAATAATTTTAGAGGAGTTGCTTCTGCTCCCACCGTTTATTCGTTTTTAAAGAATGAGATAAAAGTATTTCTTACTTTTGTTCCACGCTCATTTCTTTTTTATGGCTGACGTGGATTTTTCTATACATCAGATTCAAGACAATAAACCAACCAAGGGAAATCAATGGAATCATTCGGGTAGCTGATTCAAAAAACAGACTCAATCCCACCATAAGGAAGAAAAGAAACGTTACTTTATCTCGATTTTTTTGTAGCAGATTGATTGGCAATTTAAGATGGGCACAAAGAATCGAAGACCAAACAAATAAAAAGCAAACTGTAGTCATCCCAGCTAATAATTGAAATAACATGCGACTATCTGCAACAAAAAAGTGTAGACACAACCCTAGCAAGAACATACCACCTGTAAATAAAATGCCATGTAGCGGTACACTGCGGGAAGAAATAAATAAAAACCATTTGGAGAGATTTTTTTCTTTTGCCGTATTATATAAGATACGACTTGTACTGTAGATTGCACTATTCGTGGAGGATAAGGAAGCCACCAAGATGATAAAATTGATCATTCCCGCACCTTTGCTCCAATGGACCATTTGAAGCATCGTGACCAATGGACTTTCTTTTAAATCAAGATTTTGCCAAGGGACAACCAATAAAATTGCTACGATCGTTCCAATATAGAAAAAAAGAATGCGTGCAGGTAAACATTTGATTGCTTTTTTCAAATTTTCTTGTGGGTCGCTTGTTTCCCCTACTGTCAATCCAATCATCTCCACACCGGCAAAGCTAAATAATACCATCGGAAAAGAAGTAGCGATTCCTGTCAGCCCAAATGGGAAAAAGGAATGAATCGTCCCGAAATTCTCCTTGACTCCAATATGAGGTGTCTGAAAATGCCAGATGCTGATACCGATACCCAACAAAATAAATAGGAAGATCCCAAAAATCTTGATCGTAGAAAAAAATGATTCTAATTCGCCAAACCAGCGTACAGCAACAATATTGACGACGACCAACACACTAAGAACGAGGATTCCGCTAAGTAATGGCGAACTGTCAGGAAACCAAAAGCGAATATACAATCCTATCGCCGTTAATTCCGTTAACCCTGCTGCCATCCAACATAACCAATACGTCCAATTGACAAAAAAAGCCCAACGGTCACCCAGATAGTAATGAATGAAATCACCGATCGATTGAAAGTCGCTATTCGTTAAAAATAGATCACCCATTGCGTGCATCAAACTATAAATAGCAATTCCACAAATAAAATAAGTGAGTAAGACAGCCGGTCCAGCCAATCGGATTGCTTTAGCAGAACCTAAAAATAATCCTGTACCGATCGCACCTCCTAGCGCAATCATTTGGATATTTCGATTCGTTAAAGCTTTCTTCATTGTTGTTCGTTCCATCTTACTCACCTTTTCTTTATTCTTTGTTCAATTTGTCAGTTACTTCTTGCTCCCATGATGGTTTTCTGATTTTTTCGATACCTAAAGGTGCAAAAAATAAGACAAGGCTGATCGCAGTCACTGCAATCAAGTTGATCAATGTGCCTGCTTTCATCGTCAATCCCACAGAAAATACAATCGCTGTAAACAAGATAAGGACAACGATCCAAGCACCTAGATTGCTATTGCTTCCTTTTTTGCCAATTCTAAATGGTCGTTTGTATTCAGGATGAGCCTGTCTTAATTTCAAGATAGCGATCCCCATGATCACATAGACGATACAATAGATAACTGTGGTTGAATTGACTAACATCAAGAAAGCTTGATTGACTCCAGGAATCAATAGATAAAACAATGCAAAAATCGAAATAATTGTTGATTGAGTTAAAATCACTGATTTTGAAACATCAAATTGATTCGTTTTCCAAAAGTTGAATTTTGGTGGGTAAGCTCCTTTTCTGGCACTTGCGGTAACTGTTTTCGCAGGTCCCGAAGCCCAAGCAGACAACTGTACAGCAACTCCGACAAAAACAAGCAGACTGAAAATATTCACGATGATATGTGGTAACCCCAAGATTTGACAATAGATGGAGATAGATTGAGCAATATTGTTTAATTCCATTTGTCCTTTTGGTACCACATTCGCTACAACTAGCGCATTTAGCGTATTCACCAAAAATAAGAAAATCAAAGCAGCAAAAATCCCGCGAATATAAGTTTTCACTGGATTTTTAAGACGAGTAATATAAACAGAAGACATTTCGATCCCAGTAAAAATAAACATGATTGGTGCAAAATAAACAAATGAGCTAGCTGTTTTCGCATCAGGAATCAATTTTTCCCATGAGAAACTTCCTAATGTGCCATGTGGTAAAATACCCACCTTGATCCAAGTAATGATGCCTAATAGAAGCATCATCGCTAAAGGAATATATAGTCCTAGCCAGACACCAATCTTTCCGCCGATCTTTGCCATATCGAATTTCAAATTCAATAAGGTAACGATCCAATAAACAACTAAGATCACAACTAACGTAAACTTGCTATTCAACCCAAGTGGCACGTTGTCGATGATATTTCCAAATAATGGCGCAAGAGCAGAAGCAACCATCACCATTCCAGGAAACATTTGGACCCATAGAAGCCAAGAAACAACAAAACCCCATTTTCTTCCTAAAGAATTAGATACCCACAACTCTGGCCCACCATTTTGTGGAAACATCCCGGCAAACTCTCCAGAGATCAATGAAATCGGAAACGCATAGAATAATACCGCCACAAGCATGTAAAACAACATCGTCCAGCCAGTTGCAGCCACATCTGGGATATTTCGGACACTAGCAACAAGCGCACAAGTCATCCCAATAAAGGTCAGCGTGGTAATTTGTTTGGATTTTGAATCCGCCATTTTATTTTTCCTTCTTTCTATCACAGACAAATAAACCGTCTAGCTTTCTGAATGCCACAGGGGGAATGAGATCATAACAGCAAGAACGCTTTTTATATCAGTCAAAATACACGTGCAATTTTGAAAAATAAATATTGACGTTTTTCTTATGGATACTTACTTTTATGATCTCCTGTGGGCAAGCTGGGGAAGTGTCTTTCATTCATTGCTAGACGGTTCAACGATTCGTTTTTTTATAGTAATTCGTTCAATTTCTTTTCAATGGCTTTTGTGATCGCATCTGTATAAAATTTAAAAATCTTATCATCATTCAAATAAGGCGTCATGATTGCGGCTCTCAACAAAGTCACTTGTTGTTCTTTTTGCCATTCCTCTTTTGAGAGTCCTAGGCTTTCAATAAATTTCACTGGCGAATCACCATAATCTGCTTTTGTAAAGGTCGTATGTGAAGTAATAAAGCGTTCATCATACACATCTCCATCCATATAAGAAGAGACATCAAACATTTTTTCATTTAAGTCGTTGATCTTCTTCAAATCTGTGCAATCTTGGACTTTGAATACCCAGTCGACCATGTTGAAATCAGGATGATTCAATGGATGAACTTCGATTGTTTTCCCTTTGACTGTAAAGCTTAATTGACCTAAGAATTCTCTGAAACGTTGCGCAGCTTCGATCGATGCACCAATCAATTGCCCATATCCTGTCACATTCAACGGTAAGACCCGATGAGCTGTCCAGACTGCGGCGGCTGTTGCTCCAGCTTTTGATCCTTCTAGAATATATGCACCTAACATATCAGGCGCTTTGACTGATTTTTCAAAAACATAAGGGGCAAAATAAGAAATGATGTTCCGCATATTTTTATGTTTGATGACGATACCGCCAGCTGCATAAGGAACATACCCCATTTTATGAGGATCGATCGTCACAGAGTCCGCTTCAGTGATTGCCTTAAAGCCATCATAAACACTCTTATCGATTTTCACTTGATGATGAAATACTTGATGTTCCTCGAAGAACTCAGTCAATGATTCATAAGGAACAAATTCACCTGCTTCATTCAAGAATAAGGAACGAGCATAACCACCATATGCTGCATCGACATGGAGATAGAAATAGATCCCTTCTCCTCGTAATTTTTCACGTAATTCTACGATTTTATCAACGCTGTCAACTTGCCCTTCTTCTGTCGTTCCAACCACAGCTACGACACCAAGAATAGGGACTTTTTGTTCGGATAACTCGCGGATCGTCTTTTCTAATACCGCCACATCCATGCGATAATCTTCTTGTACTGGGATAGCGATCATTTGATCTAGTCCTACTCCACAAATATCTAGAGCCTTCATCCATGAATAATGTTTGGTTTGTGGCACGAGCCATTTACCTAATTCTTGGATATGTTTTCCGCTACGAGAAGATGCGGCTTTCACTGCATCCAGCTCTTCATCTGTAAATGTTTCGATCATTTCGAGTATTTCTTCAACAGAAAGGTTCAACAATTCCCATTCTGTCTTATTCTCAACTTTTTCTGGGAAGACGTCTTTCACCGCTAATGGAATTGATTTGATACAACGTGCGTACCACAGACCTTCTAAATTGGCAATCGATCCATCCGCTGTAATATGGCCCCAACCATCTGTCATATTGAATAATTCGGCAAAGTCTTGACCAACCTCTGCTTCCATTTGTGAGGTAGCCATTGAGGATTCTAAGGCAACGTTATTAGGATTCCAAAGCATGGCATAATTATAAGCTAGTAAGGAAGGCATCAACGTTTCTGCATTCATTTGCCCCCAATAACGACCGGCAGAATGCCAAGGAATCGAACCAGCACGCATCCGTTCACTGACTTCATCCAACACTGTCATCATTCGTTCTCGGGTGGCGATGTATCGTGGAGCCAATTTATCTTCCTCGCTGATTGCAGGAAGATCACTAGGAAGGTAGTTTTCTCTCCATCCAAGATGTTCATCGACCATCTTGTTCAATAACATTTTGTAAACTGCACCATTTTCTGCTTTGTCGCCAATAAAGACGGCTTTGATATCCATATCTTTCATGTTTCATTACCTCCATTTTTTTCGTTGGCCAACGTGTTGCAACTGCAGATGTTTCGTGCATCTGTATCACACAACTGACTATAGACCCAAAAAATGAGATAATTTTTTTTATAACAAGTTAAAAAACAGGCTGATTTCTAAAAAAAAGAAATAAAGTTAGATTTTTCTGAATTTTCTTTTTGTAAAGCCGAACATTCAAATCCTATGAATGTTGCCAATCACTTCTACAATAAAAGCAAATTATTTTAAAAATGAACAATAAAAGTCTTTCTTATCATTTCATTCGCATCTCCATCTATTCTATTATGCATTTGTTTAATTTTCACATTCATTTTTTCTCTATATTTTTTTATTATTTCATTTTTTATAACAAAAAAAGCCTTAAAAAAGCGAATAAAAAGACATTTCAGAAAAATATTCATGTTTTCACTTTCGAAACATGGCATAATTAATATGCATTTGCTCAATTATTTACAATGTGGAGGAGTCTTAATGATTGAAGCCTATTTAGAAAAAAACATTTTACGTCAATTGTTTCTTTGCGGCCAATTCTACACAACGAAAGAAATCGACTTGGATACGACCTCAAAATTATTACGAGTCTGCAAAACAACTTTATTGAACGATATCAAAGCATTGAAAAAAGAATTAGCACCAGATGTGATCTATGCAACAAGAGATAAAGATCATTATTCTTTATATTTCACGCCAGATGTTCCACGATTCCATTTGATGCAGCAACTAGCTCGCCCTTCTTTATTTCTAAAAACAGTCCAGTTGTATTTAGAAGAAGAGCCAGACTATATCCAATTAACAGAAGTAGAATTTGTTTCTGTCAGCAAAGCCTATTCATTAAAAAAGCAAGTTCTTGACTATTTTTCCGATTGCGGAATCAAGATCGAACATTGTTCCCCTAAATTTACAGAAATCGAACGCAGATTGTTGCTCCTGAATGTCGCTTATCGAACAGGCATCCTAAAAGTACCTGCTTTACCGCCAGATTATTGGGACGAAGTCGAAACTTTTATTGACTCTTTAACAGCGAAATGCGGTCGGATCTATGATAAAGAAAATCGGGAAATTCTACGTATGGGGCTAGTAGTTAGTTATATCAGTCAGCGTACTTGGCCTCTATCGACGAATGCTCATTTCATCGAAGAAATCCAAAAGCGCCCGATCTATGCTTATGTAAAAGAGATATGGGAAAAAACGAATCTCAAAAATCATTATGTACCCGATGAATTCTATTTTGTCTTAGTGCTATTCAACTTATGTGATTACGGTTTTGATTCTTATGAAGCAATCGAAGAAGATTTTCGCCAATTACATCAAGTCTTTATTGAAGATAGTCAGGAAATCAAAGAGTTGATCCACCGATTTGAAACTCATTTCGATTACCCCTTTCTTGGAAATAAAGCATTCGAGCGTGCATTGATCCGCTTGATGCGCTCTACTTGGGACAACTATCAATTATTTATGCCAGAAAAGTTTTATCTTTTATCAGAGGAACAACACCGATTATTGGCAGAGGTACTTCCTTTATTTCAACAATGGCAAGCACGATTACCTTATGATCTAAGAATCAATAATAATAGTTTAGATGCATTTATTATTGAACTAAGTGGCATTTTACGTCTCGACAAATCTCGCTTTCATATCTATATCGTCACTAACTCAGATGTTCGCTATTTGATTTATCGCGAGGCTTTGGAAAAAGTAACTACCTGTATCCTTCATGTAGAACCCACTATCTATAATCAACTTACCGAAGAGTTGAAAACACTCGCAACAAAAGAAAATACCAAGATCTTGTGTGAACGTACACTTTATACACCAGATGCTATCCCTTTTTCCGGTATCATACCTGTTTCTGTCGATACCATTG
The DNA here is from genome assembly GCF_002277935.1 of Enterococcus durans. Classification (NCBI taxonomy): domain Bacteria; kingdom Bacillati; phylum Bacillota; class Bacilli; order Lactobacillales; family Enterococcaceae; genus Enterococcus; species Enterococcus durans. The sequence goes on from NZ_CP022930.1 coordinate 754,393, forward strand.
AAAAAGCGATCGTCTTAGCTGTAAAGTGATATTTCAAGCCTTGGTTTAAGATGTCCACTATTGCCTATTTATTTCAGTAACAATCCTTAATAACATCTCAAGGCATAAAAAGAGAGGCTGAGACAGAAGTGTTTAACTCCGAGAAATAAAAAGAAATGAACGAAAATTACTTTTCAAATTTTTGTGAATTTCGGCTTATTTAAGAAGGAGTTGCTTCTGCTCCCACCGTTTATTCGTTTTTAAAGAGTGGGACAAAAGTGTTTCTTACTTTTGTTCCACTCTCTTTGGTCTATTTTTCGAAGTATTTACTTCAACTGCTCCATGGGATTTAGAGGAAATGAGAACAGTTTTCCCCTTACTTATTGTGTTTCTACTGAACCAATTTCTTTATTCAAGAAATACGAAATAACTGTTCGGATAACCACCAATGCCGCCAATTGAAAGATATCCTGCAATGTCGGTTTGATGATTGACTCAATGATCCCAGCTGAAATCAGGATTTCCAGGCTTAAGAGAATGTAGCCGCCCAACATCTTCTTGATCGCATTATTTTGAAAGATTCGTTCTTCTTTCGCCATTTTTTTATCCAATGAGAAAAAGATAAAATCTTTCAATGCTAACCACGCCCCCCATAAAAGAAGCCCAATCGCAAATAGATCGATCAGTAGTACTAACCACTCCAAATAAGGAGCCAATCCATCGATCATCTCAGCTTTCATCTGTCATCCCCGCCTTCGCTCGTTGTTGTTCTTTAATCTCTAAATTCAAGAAATACGAAATGATCGTACGGATCAAAATAATCAAAGCAAGTTTTAAAATATCTGTCCAAGTTGGTTTGATGACAGATTCAATGATATCTGCCACCACTAAAACTTCTAAACTTAATAAAATATAACTAGCCAACAATTTGCGAATCTCTGCATTGCGACTATTTCGCTGTCCATAATCTTTCTTCAAAGTCCGCCAATCAAACAACGTTTTTAATACTAAAAAAACACCGACCACTAAAATAATGATCGAAGCAAGATTTAAAATCGTCATCAGCCAATCTAAGCAAACCATCAACGTTGAATCAAACATATCCCCAACCACCCTTCTCCTTTATGTTACTAACAGAAAGCATCGCCGTCCAATTATATGAAAAAAAGAATAAACAACCCCTCGGTCATCTATTCTTCATCCTCTAGACATTCAAATAACATAGCTCTAAAACACACCCACTGTAGCAATCAATCCTAGCTCTGTTTTGGAAGCATTCAAAACAACATAGCTCTAAAACAAGAGGAGGCAGAATCAATCATGCGAAAGAGTTTTGGAAGCATTCAAAACAACATAGCTCTAAAACATCCGTTGCCGTTTTAATCCTAATCGACTCGTTTTGGAAGCATTCAAAACAACATAGCTCTAAAACTAGCTTGCTTACTAATATCTAATGCTTGCTGTTTTGGAAGCATTCAAAACAACATAGCTCTAAAACTTGTTAGTTCAATGATTTCACTAACCATTTGTTTTGGAAGCATTCAAAACAACATAGCTCTAAAACTGATCTCGATTAATTATTTTTTTTCTAAATGTTTTGGAAGCATTCAAAACAACATAGCTCTAAAACCTCGCAGAAAATTTTTTCTACGTGATTTATCACCGAACTACTCGTCCATAGCAAAACTTTCGTCTTGAATGCTGAATGACTGCTTCAAGTCATTCGTTCTTAAGTTCATTTTAGCATAGTTTTTATGTCAAAAAATAGTCTTTATCTAAAACCTTTTGAGGGACTCCCTCAATTTTACGTGGTTCAAGAAATAAAACATCCATGTTGTACAAAGAGATGTAATTTTGTATCTCCAATAGCTCCTTTAACGTAAAATAAGCGCATGTATTGACGAAAACTAGTAATTTCTTTTTAGATAGATATTTGTATACTTGCAATATCTCCAATATTTTCTCAAAGATGGTATCACTGTGCGTTTCAATTTTTACACCAAGTGCTTTAAACAGCTCTAATACCGTGATTTCATCACTTTCCAAATCCAATTCATGATCCAATAGCTCGTAGTCGATCAATTCGCTGATCGTAGTGGTCAATTTGTCGATCATGGATTTTACTTCAACTTTTTCATTCAACTGTTGCTCCAGATCCGCATAGATCAATTTTAAAACTGGTGCTGAATTTACATCGAATCCTAAAATATCCGTCACGACCATTATTTCTGTTGCTTTCAATTTTTGATACTGGTCGTTGAATAATTTCAACTCTCCTTCTTCATATCTATAAAGACATTTAGTGAGATTGGCAAATACTGCTACATCTTCAATAACGAAGAATGTGCCTTTTTCAATTTTTACTGGTTGATCCAGTATTGGAAAATTAAGATTCATCATCTGCATCCTCCCCAAGAAACACCACACGCTGATCAGAATTAGCTGTACTAACATCCCTCACGCCATTCAAATAAACCATTCGTGCAAATTGTTTTTCCGTAACCGTCAATAACGTGATCAATCCCTTTTTAGGATTATTGGTTCTTAATCGTCCCAACATTGCTTTGTTCGCAGTATCATTCAGCAACAACTTACTGTATACAGAGAACTGGTGCATAATAAACCCTTCACTTAACAAAAATTTTCTAAATCTTCGATAAGCTTTACGGTCGTCACTGGTATCAGTGGGCATGTCAAACATCAATATCATTCTCATATAGCGGTAGCTCATATCCTAAATTGAGGAACTCCTTTCAGATCATTGTTTAACACCTTGACTACCTTGTTAGTATAATCAGCCACGATGTTGGTCAAAAACATTTCTTTCTTACCATACAGATACTTTTCCGAGAACAAATCAAACAATCTTCTTTTGATAATCGGAAATTCTTTTTCTCGATACGCAAATACGATTTGATCCACTAAAGGGCGAAACGGTTCCATCAAATCACTTGCGAGATTAAAATCATTGAACTGATTGGCATGCTTCAAGCCAAATTGTGTCATACATCCATTCTTAACGATTTCCCTTGCAAATAGGCTCATTAGTAGAGTATAGCCGTAGTTTAAGCTAGCATTTAATTCTGAAGCGGACTCCCGCGAAAACTTAGTACCAAACAATGTTTGAAAATAGATTCTCGCTGAATGTCCTTCCCGATTTGTGGGATCAAATATTTCTAACCCATTTTTTAAAGTTGATAAAGCTTCCGCTTTTTCATGAAAGCCATTTACTTGCAAAAGGTTATACTGGTTTTGGATCTTTTGCGCAATGATGTCTGTCCAAACAGTTCCTTTTAGCTCTGGCGTCCATTGAATTTGCTTTGGCAGTTGCAAACTGCTGTCATGTCTTCCATAAAATGGCAGCAGTTTCGCCGTTGGTAGTCGTTTATCATCACAGAAAATCACTAAGATTTTTTCATCCATCAGGCGTTTCACCAACATCGTCGTCAATGTGATATCGGTTGTTTCTAACACTAAAATGTCGATTTCCGAAAGATGGATCTTCTCGATTTTTTGTGCATTTTTAAAAATCAAATGATTGTTCGTATAGGTCAACTTCGAATGCGTATTGATGATTACTGTTCGCCATCCCATAGAGTCGCCATCCTTGTCCTAGTTTCGCGTAGTCCAGTAATTGATTGATAGATAATCGTTGATTCCCATATTTCTGTTAAACTCGTATAACGTTTTCTCGGAATGATCACATCAAAAAACTTGAAATCTGCAGGAGCACCCATCGCATTTAACTGCATGAGATTGATAAAGGATTGCGCTAGATTTTGGGCAGTTGATTCTTGGTTTTGCTCAAATAATTCAGCGATTTTTTCTGTATTTTTAGCAGCTATCGTATATCTGTTCGAAAAATCGATTACCTGATCTAGGATCTCACGAAATTCAGAGAGATGATCGTTTACATAGTCAAAACTTTCTTTATGGGCGATTTCATCATAGTGTTGGGCATGGTAAAGCAATGTCACTAATTTTTCCGGTAAAATAAACGAATTGGCTTTTTGTGCTTCCTTGTGGCTAGCAACCATTCTTCGCCGTCCATTTTCTAGTTCATATAATGTATACTTGGGCAATTTAATAAATTTGGTAACATTTGAGTATCCTTTGTTACTTAAAAAGCCAATTGGGTCTTGTTCAAATAAGGACTGCTCCATGATAGTGATTCCTTCGATTGCTTTTGCTTTTTTGCGTGCCTTTCCTTTTTCGTAAATAAACGCAACGGCATAAGCCACCACTGGACTGCCAAATCCACCATATTTCGAAACATCCCAGCCAGCTTTTCTTTGGATCAGTTTATCTGGTTTTCCTTTCGGATTTACCGTTTCTTTGTAAAAACCACCTGTTTGTACTTCGACTTTTTTGACGATATTGACTTGATGTGAGCTGATGACCTTTTTGATCTGCGGAATATGTCTTGCTTTATCCCAGAAAATCTCACCATTTTCATCATAAGAGTATTCTTCTTTTTCAAAGAATCTTAGAATATTCGAGTAAAATTCTTTTTTCGCCGTTGCTTTATTTTCTGTTGCCAAATTGAATTTAGTATAATTTCCATACACAAATTCAGGTTCAAGTTTTGGATATTTTTTGAGTAACGCAATTGCTACTACCCCATTCAAATATGCATCGTGTGCATGGTGATGGTTGTTGATTTCTCGCACTTTATGGATGCCAAAAGTTTTTCGAAACTGACTGACTAAGGATGATTTTAGGGTGATGATCCGAATACCTTTATCCTTGCTTTCTTCTGGTTGATTGAAGTATTGATCCAAAATAGCAGCAACATGCTTAGTGATCTGTCTGGTTTCCACTAATTGTCGTTGAATAAATCGCGCCTTGTCTTCAGGTGTCAACTCCAGTTTAGTCAAATAAGCGAATTTTCTTTCACTGATCAAATTGGCTCTCAATAATTTTTCCCAATATCTTCTCATATGAATAACGACTTTTTCACCTGGAACATCATCCATTTTCAGACGATTTTCTTTGGAGGATACCAATACTTTATTATCGATCGAGTTATCCACGATAAAGCTTCTTGGAACGATGTGATCGATATCGTATTCCGAAAGTCGATCAATATCTAAGGCTTCTCCTGTATACATATCTTTACCGTTTTGCAAATAGTAAAGATATAAACGGTCTTTTTGAAGTGCTTGATTGTCTACGGGTTGCTCTTTTAATAGAGGGCTATCAAAGCTTTTTAATGCTTCTTCCAATGCTTTCAAGCGTGGTTTTGAACGATTCGTTCGTTGGTTCTCTCGAGCCATCTCAACTACGATATTTTTTGGGTTGTAGCCAATGATTTCAATCAATTCTTCAACGATCTTAAGTGTTTGCCAGATACCTTTTTTGATCGCTGGGCTGCCTGGGAGCGCCTCGACCACTTCTAGTAATGACTGATTGCCTGCCAAAGCCAGTTCGTTTGCTAATTCTTCTTTGAACGATAGACTGTCATCATTGATCAATTGCATAAAGTTGCGATTACGATTGTAAGGAAAATCATCATCATCGATCAGATAATCAAGGATCGTTTTATTCGTTTTTTTGTCTCTGATCCCATTGATCAATCGTTCAGACAAACGTCCCCAACCAGTGTAATGTTTCTTTACTAATTTTTTAAAGAATCCATCCCCCAAGACACTCTGATATTTTTTCAGTTGTGTTCGGATCATTTCACGATCTTCAAAAATAGTGAGTATCTTCACGATATCTTCGAACATTGCGTTCATTTCAGGCTGTTCTAGCAACTCTGCTACTCTTTCTGTATTGGGTTTTGCTAGATCCAAAAAATCATGGTATGTCGCATAGGAGGAATTGAATGCTTTATCAACTCCTAAAATTTCTGCATCTTCAATATTGTAGTTAGCAGAAAGAAACTGTTGTAGTTTCTTCACTGTTACTTTTCGTTGTTTTTGAAAAAGTTCTTTGAAGATTTCTCGTTTTTCTTTACTTGAAAATTGGTGTTTTATCCCTCGTTCATCCTTATAGGCTACCTTGGTTAGCTCATTGAATATAGTGTATTTTTGGTAAAGTATACTATGTTTAGGCAACACTTTTTCTGTTGGAAGGTACGTATCATAATTGATCATTCGTTGGATGAATTTCATTGCTGAAGCACTGTAATCAATCACTTCTGTTGCGTTCCATGGCGTTACTTTCTCTGGTGTTTTTCTTTCCAACCACGCAAATGAACTGGTTTCTTCACCTTGTGCCAAAGGACCTACATAGTAAGGAATGCGGAAAGTCAGCAAATGGATCATTTTATCACGTGCTTCTTCTAAAAACGGGTAGTATGGCTTTTGACGTTCAATGATTGCCTTGAGTTCGGTTAAGTGTACTTGATGAGGAATGACACCATTCGCAGTCGTTCGTTGTTTCAATAAAAAATTTTCCTGATCGACTTTTTCCATGAAACGCTCGCTACCTACGATACCATTCAATTCTTTTTTGAGAAATTTATAAAAGTCCTCTTGTGTTGTTTTTCCATCAATATAGCCAGCGTAACCGTTTTTTGAACTGTCTTTGAAAAAAATTGCTGTTTTTTCAGGAAGGTTGGCCTTCACGAACTGTTTTAGTTCTTCTAAGTCTTTTTTATGACTGTCATACCGCTCGATCATTCCCAATGATAATTTTGCTTTTGAGTTCTGTTTTTTCGTTGAGAGGATGTCTGAAAGTAAAATAGCGTCATATACCTTTTTTGCCTGAAGAAATACATCACGAAATTCTTCGCCACTTTTTTCTAAGAGACTTTCAAGCTCTTCTTCATAACTTTCTTTCGATAGTTGGATTTTAGCCTCTTCATCCAAGTCAAAAACTTGTTTGAAACTTCCTTGATTCCCCACGATCAATTTTAAGAATTGAGCAAGGCATCCATTCGTCTTTTCCGTAGGATAGTACTGAAGTATTTTCTCTACTTTTTTAGTTTTAGAAAGTTTTTCCGTCAGAATCACAGCAATACCTTCGTAGAAAGCACTGGCTTGTTCAAATTGTTCATTATAGATCTCAAGAAAGTCTTTAAATGTTTCTTCCACAGAAGTATTTTCTGTATCCAATTCTCCTTCAAATAAAAAATGTCCACGGTATTTGATGATATGTGCTAAAGCAAGATACACCAATCGGATGTCTGCTTTTTCCGTTGAATCAGCTAATTTCTGACGCAAGTGATAAATTGTTGGGTATGTTTGATAATACGATTTTTCTTCTGCCATTGTGGGGAAGATCGGAAAACGAGTATACTGTTTGTCCTCTGGATTCAAAAAGCTTTCGTCCAATCGTACAAAAAAATTGGTATCTATTTTCAAGATTTCTTCTGCAAAGATTTTTTGCAATTCCAATATACGGTTTCTTCTGCGCATCAATCTTCGGCGTGTTGTCCGTTTACTTCTTCTAGCCTCAGCTGTTTGCCCTTCGTCAAACAAACGTGCGCCCCAAAAATTCTTTTTCACCTTTTTCTTCTCGGTATTTCCATGGATAGACATTTTCTTCGCCATCAAGCGATACTCATCTGTGATGACCGCCCAACCTACTGAATTCGTTCCAATTTCTAATCCTATCGTATAATCCTTTGCCATTCACTCTTCACCCTCTCATTTCTGATCAAAACTGCAAAAATTCTGATTGTCCACTCTTGGAAGAATCCGCTCCTATATTTTTATTTCTATGTAAACTTTTGTGTTCTACCACTTGTAACCGTTCTAAATTTTGGTATAATGAAATTGTTGGTAGCATTCAAATCAACATAGCAAGTTAAAATAAGGCATTGTCCGTATCCAGCTTTGAAAGCAAGCACTGTTCTCGGTGCTTTTTTATTTTGTTCACCAATCATGACTTTTCAGATAATTTTATATTTATACTATAACATAAACAAATTTTATAATATTTGTTTTTTTACATTCAATAGATGAAATATCAAAGACCTCGTACCTTTACTGGGATTAAACAACTTATGTTTTTTAACCTCTTTTCCCTCCTTCTTTTTATTTAAAAAACACCTGAGATAAATAACGAATTGATCCTTTCGATGTACCTTTTCTTTTTTACTGATCCTATCTCCTATCCTGCTAGATTTTCTTTCCATTAAAAATGATTTTCCTTCCACACACTTTTTTTATTAAATTCAGACACAATGAACAATCTGTCAAAATCACCTAATTTCTCTTACCCTATCATTTGGCAATTTCTCCAAAAGAAACTATCCTTTTAGTTAGATAGACGTGACAAAAATTCAAAGGAGGATTTTCTTATGAGCGAAAAATTGATCAAAATCGGTGTTGGATTAGGTTTATTGGCATTAGGTGCTGTATATCTAGGAAAGAAAACTGGATTGCTCGAAGACGACAGCCATCTATACGATGAATACGAATCAATCTAACAAATCGAAGAAAGTCGTTAGTCCGTTCACTTGTAAAATACTGGAGGAATCACAATGAGAAAAAGTAAAGCAATTATGATTGGCGCAGGTATCGCCAATATGGCAGCTGCGGTTTATTTGATTCAAGAAGGAAAATGGAATGGTGATCAGATTACGTTTTATTCTTTAGATGATCATGGTTCAAATGATGGCGCTCCAACCGACACTGTCACAGATGAATACTGGAATAAAAATCATCCCTTAGAAAATCAAAAAGGTTATGTCGCTCGTGGTGGACGAATGTTGAATTATCGAACTTATGTGGATCTGATGGATCTATTAAGTCGCATTCCTTCTGCAACGGAACCAGGCATGACTGCGGCAGAAGATACTAGAGATTTTGATGCAAAACATCGGACATTTGACAAAGCACGTTTGATGGAAGGCGGAAAAGGAATCATTGATGGCGGAAAACTTGGTTTCAATAACAAAGACCGTTTGTTATTAACAAAATTGATTGCTATGCCTGATTCAGAAGAAGAAAAATTGGACAATGTGACAATCGAAGAATATTTCAAAGATGACCCCCATTTCTTTGAAACAAACTTCTGGTTCATGTGGGAAACAACATTTGCTTTCCGTACTCGTAGCTCTGCTCAAGAGCTCCGTCGCTACATGCACCAAATGATCTATGAATTTACTCAAATCGAGCATCTGGTCGGCGTAAACCGGACTCGCTATAACCAATATGAAAGCATCATGTTGCCACTCATCAATTATTTAAAAGCTCAAGGATGTCAAATCATTTTAAATCGTCGTGTGACGGATTGGGAGTTCAAAGAAACACCTATGCAAGATGAAATTACCGTTACAGGATTGAAAATGATCAATACCCTTACCGATGAAGAAGAATATGTAGCAGTCGATAGCGATACAGCTGTTCTTTTCACAAACGGTTCAATCACTGACTCCGCAACATTAGGTGACTATGAAACCCCCGCTGTTGAAAATATGGATTACGGTGCAGCTTCTAGCTTATGGAAAAAAGCAAGCGAACGTTTCTATAATGTAGGAAATCCCGATAAATTTTTCGCAGATCGTGATGCAAGTGAATGGGTCAGCTTCACTTTGACAACAAAGGATCATTTATTATTGAATGAAATCACTCGAATCACTACGCAAGTTCCAGGTAATGCCTTGAATTCCTTTATCTCTACCACACCGATCACACCATTAGGTCAAAAAGACGTCAATATGTCGATCGTTGTGCATCATCAACCACACTTCACTTCACAAAAACCAAATGAAACTGTCATTTGGGGATACTTCTTATACCCAAGACGCCGTGGAGAATTTGTGGATAAACAATATATCAAGATGAATGGGAAAGAAATGTTGGAAGAATTGATCGGCCAACTATCCAAAGTCGATCCTGGTCCAGAAAATATTCGCACAAAAGAAAAAGAAATCTTTGCTAGTGTCGTCAACAATATCCCAGTATATATGCCATACGCGTCTGCGTTATTCAACAATCGAGCAAAAAGTGACCGTCCAAAAGTCATTCCACAACATTCAACAAACTTAGCATTCACTGGTGAATTCGTTGAACAACCTTATCAAATGATCTTTACGGAACAAAGCGCTGTCCGTTCCGGAGAAATAGCAGCCTTCCACTTTGCCGGAATCCCAATGTCCCGTTTAGTCAAAACCCCACGTTACGACAAAGACATTCCAACGCTTATGCGTGCGGCAAAGAAAATGTTTGACTAAAGGTTGTGAAAAGAGCGTTTTGCCCCGAGCACTAGTAAGAAAAAATGAAAAATTGCTCCTCATATTTTGCATTTTTTTGAACTAGGGCCGAGGGGTTGCTCTTTGAACACCGTCTATTCGGGTTATGAAAACATGTTTTACTAAATCGTGAAAAGAGCGTTTTGCCCCGAGTACTAGTAAGAAAAAATGAAAAATTGCTCCTCATATTTTGTATTTTTTTGAACTAGGGCCGAGGGGTTGCTCTTTGAACACCGTATATTTGGGTCAAGGAAAAGATGTTTCCTAAATCGTGAAAAACTAGTGATTCAACTCCCCCATTTTTGAATCTTTTAACTAGTAACGTACTTCTATCCTCTGATTTCTATGGACTGTTATGCAAAGAAGCGGACCTATTCTCTCCAGAATATGCTCGCTTCTTTCATTTTGTTGATTTGTTCTACTATCTATAATTGCTATATTATTGGAACAAAATACATTTATTCTCGCAGTTAATTTGGCACTCGCTCTTTTTTCTTATATCGCACAAAACTGTATAGCCCAAGGATCACACCAAGGCTAACAACGATTCCTCCTGAAATGACAAAATAGGAAAGAACGGTTTGAATATAGCTAGCCATCAATACCTGAACAGCTGGGGATCTAAATTCCAGATTTTGCGACAAACGACTCAAGTAAAGAGCACCAGCAACTATGAGTAGCACACCGCCTACCACTCCCAGTTGCAAAGAAGTATACCTTATGAAACGACCAATATTTTTTCTTGATAAAAGAATGATAATGAATTGGCAGACAAGAAAGATACTGAGCATGATCAGAAAAAGAAAATCGCCTTTCTCCATCGTCTCGATCATATTATGAATAAAGTAAAAGAGATAGTAGCTTCCTGCTGTTCGCTGAAATTGATTCACCAAGGTCACTTTCATTGTTTCGATCTTATTTTTTTCTGTCTCATCCAACGTCAATTGATGCTCTTGTATGTATGATTGAAGCACACTGTCTATTTTTTCTGTTACCTCCGTTGTTTCACTTATCTTACGTTTGCTTCCTGTATATGTATCATGGATGAATACTTTGATCGACAGTTCGATAAACGCTTGTGGGATCGAAGTAGCGATGACTTCTACATATTCACTTTCTTCCAAATTATCTTCTCGAAAATTTTGGCTGATTTCATTTGCAACGAGTTGACTGTACTCTGTTTTTTTCGTTTGTTCGAGCAAAAAAGACTGATTAAAAAAAGTTCCTTTGACAATTCCTAAAGAAATCGTTCCTAATAACGAAACCGTACAAATCAGTAATAAAACACCTAACCTGATACGGGATGTTTTCTCTTCTTCCATCGATTCCCTCCTTTTATGGATATATATTTGATCATAAACGTTATTTTAATAAAACCAATACATCTATTGTACTATTATACTAGCATTAATTTGTTATCTCAATCATAACAAAGTTATTTTAATTATCACTTTCTATTTTGAACAAGCATTTTATTATCAATATGGTCAAGCCTCCTTTAGAATGAAAGTAGATTACACCTAGAAATAATGATTGGTTGCTACCTGTTCTTGATGAGAGGAGATTTTTTTATGAAAGCTGTTACTTGGCAAGGCAAACAAAAAATGGAGATTCGAAATGTTGAGGATCCCAAAATTTTAGAACCCACCGATGCGATTATCCGTATCACCGCTACAGCAATTTGCGGCTCCGATCTGCATCTTTATCATCATGGTGAAGCTGTTTTGGAAAAAGGTTATGTCGTAGGTCATGAACCGATGGGTATCGTCGAAGAAGTTGGTTCTGCTGTTACCAAGTTGAAAAAAGGCCAACGTGTGGTCATCCCCTTCAACATCAGTTGTGGTCATTGCCACTTTTGTCTGAATGAAATGGAAAGTCAATGCGACCGTTCGAATTCTGATCAACTGTATGGTGGATTATTTGGTTTTGGTAGTCTGAATGGCAACCATTGGGGTGGACAAGCAGAATATCTTAGAGTACCTTTTGCAGATACCACTTCTTTTATCGTACCAGACAACGACCTAGCAGATGAAAAAGTTCTTTTCTTATCTGATATTCTTCCTACAGCTTATTGGAGCGTACAAAATGCGGGTGTGAAACAAGGCGATACAGTGATCGTCTTAGGATCAGGACCTGTCGGATTATTTGCACAAAAATTCGCAACGATGGCAGGCGCTTCTCGTGTGATCGCAGTTGACCCTGTGCAACATCGAATCGATAAAGCAGGAAGATACAACAATGTAGAAACATTTCTCTTAGAGGATGTTCAAAATGCAGGTACTGACCTCTATGAATTAACAAAAGGCGGTGCGGATGTCATTATAGACTGTGTGGGAATGGATGGATTAGAACCGGTCAAAGAAAAGGCGAAAAATCTAGTTAGCTTACAAAGCGGAACGATTTCACCGATTCAGATTGCTGCAAAAGCAGCGAAAAAATTTGGAACTGTCCAAATCACAGGCGTTTATATGACTCCTGCTTCATCGTATCCTTTACAAGAATTTTTTATGCGAGATATTACTGTGAAACACGGTCAAGCGCCAGTCGTTCACTTGATGCCAAAAATCTACGAGATGATTGCTGATAACCAGTTTGACCCAGCACAAATCATCACACATGCAATGCCATTGGCAGATGCCGCACGCGCATATGAAATCTTTGACAAAAAAGAAGATAAAAATATCAAAGTTGTTTTGAAACCTTAGTTTTAATCAATAGTTAGGTGAGTTAAATGCCAGAAATCAAGCGAAATACGCACGAAATAGATATTGGAAAAGAAGAAGATATCGAGATACGCGGTCAACGATTCCGTCTTTATTTTCAAAATCGTTATACTTTGCTTTCACTCGCAGTCGATTTTTTGACAGGAATCTTCTATATTTTTGGAAGTGTTGCTCTTCTGACAAAGATACCCGATCGTTACAGCACCTACTGCTATCTTGCAGGAGCGGTCTTTTTGACAGCTCGCCCTATCTTAAAAATCATCCGTAATGTCTTTATCTACGATAAAAAAAAGAAAGAAAAACTTCAGCAAAACAAAACCTAAGTTTTTATTAGAGGGAAAAGCTGCGTGTCACACTTATCCAGAATGGATAGCTATCGTTCTCTTGTTTTAAAAAAAGCACTTCTTTCCTTTATAAACAAGTAGCCGTCTAATCTCGAAAGAGGCTAGGACAGAAGTGTTTAACTCCGAGAAATAAGCCGAAATCCACGAAATTTGCTTTTCAAATTTTTGTGGATTTCGGCTTATTTAAGAAGGAGTTGCTTCTGCTCCCACCGTTTATTCGTTTTTAAAGAATGAGATAAAAGTGTTTCTTACTTTTGTCCCACGCCCTACGCGTTTTTTTAGGCTGAGCTTTGCTATACTTCTTTAGTCTTCGGCAGTATCGATTTGATACATACGCACTGGTATTCCTTCGTTATCTTGAACCATCGCTAAAAAATCCCAATCATATCTTTCATAAAAATCAGTGTGATCCGTCACGAGATACAACCGTTCGATCCCCATATTTTTCATGTCTTTTCTAGCTAACATTAAAATTTCTTGTGCAATCCCCTGATCCCGATACTCTTTTTCTACAAATAAAGCACACAGATTAGGCGTTAAATCCGGACGATCATGAAAATCATTGTCGATGATCCCCGCACCAGCGATGATTTCTTCGTCTTCATTTAATACGATATACCACTGAGGAACTGGTTGTACTTTTGAGATGGCTTCATCAATACTTTCTTCATATACTGAATAGGGAAGATGCCATTTAGAAGCAAACCATTCCGCTGCCTGCTTTTTCCATTCGGGTCGTTCCCTTAACTTTATTAGTTGGTATCCTTTCATATTTCTCCCACTCCCATTCACATTTGCCCTATTATAGCATGCTTATTCGTGAACAACTCCCCTGTTGCTTTTTTCTACTAAAAAGCAAAGAAGATGAGATAAAAGTAAAGATCACTTTTATCTCATCTTCATATAAACTGTATTATCGTAATGCTCGATAACCAACTATTTAAGCGCTTAATTCTTCTTTTCGTCTTTCTTGGATCGTCGCTACTTTAACGAACGGTAGATAGATTAAGACTGATAATAGCAAGTTGACTGCGGCTAAGATACCGCCAGAAATACTTTTCGTTGCTAAGACCCCGCCAATGATTGGTGGTGTTACCCATGGTGGCATAACTGTAGCTGCTGGAACTAGACCAGTAGAAGTAGCAAAGTAAGCTACAGATACTAAAACCATTGGTGTCAAGATGAACGGAATGAACATGATCGGGTTCAATACGATCGGCAAACCAAACATTGTTGGTTCATTGATGTTGAAGATACCTGGTGCAATCGACAAGTTCGTCACGACCATGTATGGTTTGTTTCTGCGGCCAACTAAGTAAATCGCTAATAGAAGACCTAAAGTAGCTCCTGTACCACCTAAGTTAACAAAGCTGTCAAAGAAAGGTTTGTTAACGATGAATGGTGCGCTGTGTCCTGCGGCAATTGCATTCACATTTGCTTCAATTGCTGGTGCGTTGATTGTTTGCATCAATGGATCGACCATATTTGCACCATGTAAACCAAAGAACCATAAGAATGGTGTGATGAAAGCTAAAAGTAGTGCTGATGGGTAAGAGTTTGCTAATCCCATGAATGGTTCTTGAACAAGTGTATAGAATGCACCAACGATATCAGCCACGCCGAATGCAGCAAAGATTGCAGCAACCAATGCAAAGAATGAGATCGTGATCATTGCTGGTAATAGTGAAGCAAAAGCTTTCGCAACTGCTGGTGGTACACCATCAGGCATTTTGATGATCAATTTTTCATTTCCACTTAAACGAACAAAGATTTCTGTTGAAATAATCCCAACAATAATAGCAATAAATAAACCATTTGAGCTCATGCCCAAAGCTCCGCCTAGAGCGAAGAATGATCCTAAAGAAATAACACCGGCAGATACGCCGTCTTTACGATAACCGTTTGCTAAATGATAAGCGAGTAAGAAAGCAATCAAAACAGAAAGGATCGCAAAAGTTCCGTTCCAAGCTGATGTTCCGAATCCTTTCCAAGCTTCTCCACCAAAGATGGAATTCATCAATTCTTGGAATCCTGGAATCGGTAAGTTATTGATCATTACCGCCAAAGCACCCAAGATCATTAATGGCATACTAACCATAAATGAATCACGAATCGCAACTAAATGTCGCTGTGCCCCAATTTTAGATGCGACAGGTATAAAATGTTTCTCCATAAATGCAACAAATTTATCCATGTTTCTTTCCTCTTTTCTATTTTACCATTTCGATTTATGCGTCTAAGCGACGGTATAGATCGATAATTTCTTTTGCTAAATCAGTAAAAGCAATCGAAGTCATCAGGTGATCTTGACTATGAACAGTCAATAATGTTACTTCCACATGATTCCCTTGAGCTTCTTGTGTCAGCATTTCTGTTTGAGAATGATGCGCTTGTACTAATGATTCTTCTGCATCTTTGATTTTTGCATCGGCTAATTCAAAATCGCCTTTTTTCGCAGCGGCAACCGCTTCCATTGCATCGCTTTTTGCATTTCCGCCAAACATGATCAATCCCATGATGGCTTCAAGATTTTTTTGATCCTCCATTGTGATTCCTCCAATCCTTCTTATTTATTGATTAATGATTCTGCTTGTTCCAATACTTTTGCACCATTCATCATTCCATAATCTTGCATATTGATAACATCCAAAGGAATACCTTTAGGTGCAAGTTTTTCAGCAAATTGATTTTGCATGAATCGTACTTGTGGGCCTAATAATAAAACGTCTACATTTTTTGATTCTAATTGATTATCTGCATCGGATGCTGATACAGCAAAGATATCCGCTTCGACTCCTTTTTCTTCGGCTGCTTTTTGCATTTTTGTTACGAGTAGACTAGTACTCATTCCTGCTGAACATACTAACATAATTGTTTTCTTTTCCATGTGGAACACTTCCCTTTCTTGTTTCTTACACTTTTATATAAAGCAAGTATCGTGCCAACTTTTAAAGCGCTTCACCCTTGATATAATAGCGTTTTCAATATTTTAGAGTGTACGTCCACATCTGTTTTTCGTTTACACACTAAAAATAGTGTGCAAAAAAAAGAGATTTAGCCTCTTTTTGCGCCAATCTCCTAACACTCTCTATCAATGCTTTTCAGCTACATGTGTGTTCTAGTGATGTTTTTCTTTCTATACTCACAAAATCAGTACTCTATGATAGTACTCCGGCAAAAAAATATCGCTAATTCATACAGCATGTTAAATGAAATAAACTACGCCTCGACGTTTTTTGAATCCCACTTCATAACCACGACAAAAAGAGGTTGGGATAGAAGTGTTTAACTCCGAGAAATAAGAAGAAATTCACGAAAATTGCTTTTCAAATTTTTGTGAATTTCGGCTTATTTAAGAAGGAGTTACTTCTGTCCCACCGTTTATTCGATTTTAAAGCATGAGACAAAAGTATTTCTTACTTTTGTACCACGCTCAAACTGATTACTTTAGTCCTGTTTTAAAATCGTTTCTATTTTTACCTCTTCTTCTGGTGAAAAATGGAGATTGTCCATCATTCGAACACTTTCTTGTAATTGACTTAGACGACTTGCTCCCACAAGCACGCTCGTCACTGACTCCTGCCTTAAATTCCAAGCTAATGCCATCTGCGCAAGAGACTGATTTCTTGTCTCAGCTAATTCTTGCAACAAAGTGATTTTATGCAAAGTAGGCGTTACTTGATCTTCTGAAAGAAATGGGATTTCTTTGCGATGGGCACGAGAATCTTCAGGAATCCCATTCAAGTAACGTTTTGTCAGCAGACCTTGAGCTAATGGGCTAAAAGTGATTGCCCCAAGGCCATTTTCTTCAAGTACAGAGGCTAGATCATCCTCTAGCAATTCTCTTGAAAACATATTGTAACGCATTTGGTGGATGATAAAAGGCGCCTCTTTTTTTCGAAGAATCTCTGTCATTTTCTGCGTATCTTCTCCATTATAGTTAGAGATCCCAACATACAGCGCTTTTCCTTGGCGAACCAGTTGCATCAATGCTTCTGCAGTCTCTTCCAAAGGTGTTTCAGGATCTGGACGATGGTGGTAAAAGATGTCCACATAATCAAGCCCCATTCGTTGCAAGCTTTGGTCACAACTTGCAATGATGGATTTACGTGAGCCCCACTCACCGTAAGGACCTTCCCACATATGGTACCCTGCTTTACTTGAGATGATCATTTCATCACGGTAAGCAGTAAAGTCTTCTTTGAAGATCCGACCAAAGTTCTTTTCTGCAGCTCCAGCCGGTCCACCATAATTATTTGCTAAATCAAAATGAGTGATCCCCATATCGAACGCACCTCTTAAAATCTCACGTTGATTACTGATTGGATCATGGTCTCCAAAATTTTGCCATAGCCCTAAGGACAATAGTGGCAGCTTCAATCCAGATTTTCCCGTTCTTCGATACGTCATTTTTTCGTAACGATCCTGTTTTGCTACATACATTGCTATCTCTCCTTTATCTTTTTAGCATAGCTATTTTAAAAAAGCGCTATCATTTTATTTGTTCATCGGTTTTTGATTTACCAATGGCACCTCTGTCAAACAGCGTCCATCACCCTCCTATATAGACTGAGTGATTCTAGTTCAACTGTTACAGTTAATTATACCCTTTGGAACCAAGCATTACTAATTTTTACAGCAACTATCATCTTGTATACTTGCTATCTGCTGAAAAACTTTTTCCAACACCCTGACTTTCTAGCAACACTCCATTAGTCACTATATATAGTAGGATTCTTTAAAAAAATTCCAGAATTTAAATAAGTAGGTAAAACTTGATCGGTGCTTTTCAAATGAAGAAGCAGATTTATAATAGAAATTAGTGACTTTGATTCCTTCCCCTCCTGTATCTCATTTTTTCCGTTTAAAGAAAAGATAGAGTTCATGAGAATGCTTCATCTTTTTGTAGCGCTTAGGCTGTTTAAGATAGAAACGTTGATGGTAGTTTTCAGCAGGCCAAAAAGTTGTTGCATCGCGAATCTCAGTGATGATTGGCTGATTGAAGCGTCCTGATTGGCTTAATCGTCTTTTTGATTCTTCTGCTTCGGCCCGTTGTTTTTCATTTTCAACAAAAATAATCGAACGATATTGTTTGCCACGATCCTGAAATTGTCCAAACGCATCTGTTGGGTCTGAAATTTGCCAGTAGATGCCCAGTAATTCAGTATAGCTGACCTTTCGTGTATCAAACAGGATTTCCACCGCTTCAACATGTCCTGTGTAGCCTCCGCTGACCTGATCATAACTCGGATGTTCAACCTCACCACCCGTATAGCCTGATAAAACAGAAAGGATTCCTTCTCTCGTTTCAAAAGGTTCGACCATACACCAAAAACAACCTCCAGCAAAAATGGCTCTTTCTTGATACATTGGATCAGTGAGCTGGTGTTTAGAAAAATCATAGATCGTTTCTTCGTCTTGTTCTCCCGTAATTTCCGCATAAAAATCCATGACATCAGGGGTTAAGTTTCTACGAATGGCTAAAGGACGCAAATCAGCCTCTAGTTTTTCTACTTCTTGTTTGACAGAAGCCTTCTCCCCCAACCGTTCTTTTGTCTGTCGAAGTAGTGTCCTTTCCCATTCCCGCGTGTTAGGGTTCAAGATCAAATTATAAATAGTTGCAATTACTTCTTCTTCATCCAACATCATTCACTCCCCATTTCTGTTATATGCTTTATCGCTTTTTTGAAATGATTTTATTGAAATTTAGCATAAAGAACAAGTTTACGCGAATAGTTGGTTTCTATTGGGATTATTGAAAAAGACTTTGGCGATATCCACTCAGGAAATATCATCAAAGTCTTTTTATAATAGAATGAATGTCTTATCTAGATAAGCGTGCGCCGTTCCCATTTTGGGCAACTTGATTGATTTCTGCTTCTGAAACTAAATTCAAATCTCCAGTGATCGTCAACTTCAAGACACTGGCAGCTAAAGCAAATTGGATCATTTTTGCTTCATCAAATCCGCTAACAAGTCCATGGATCAAGCCAGCGCCAAATGCATCACCAGCTGCTACACCTTCCATGACATGCATATTATAAGTCGTAGTTTCGTAAAATTTGCCTTCTGACAACAGTAGTGCCGTCCATTGGCTATCTTCTACTGAATAGATATTTCTCAAAATACTTGCAACTTTCTTACAGTTCGGGAATTTTTTTGTCACTTGCACCATTGCTTTTTTAAAGGTTTCTTTTTGATCGATGCCTCGGGAATCATCACCATCGAACGCTTTGATACCTAAAGTTGCTTCAAAATCTTCATCATGTGCAATACAAACAGTGACAAATTCCATGATTTTAGAAATCGTTGCTTGCGCTTGTTCTGGCTCCCACATCTTACGGCGGTAGTTCAAATCAGAAATAATCTCAATCCCATGTTCTTTACAATATTGACAAGCTTCCAAGACGATTTGTTCCAACTCTTTAGAAATTGCCGGAGTAATCCCTGAGAAGTAAAAGTAATCGACATCTTTAAAAATTGCTGACCAGTCAAATTCCGTTGCTTTGACCTGTGCAAATGAACTATAAGCCCGATCATAGACAACATTCGTTGAACGGATACTTGCACCTTTTTCAAAGAAATAGATCCCTAAGCGGTCACCGCCTCGCAAACATTTTGCTGTATCTACTCCATATTTTCTCAACGTATTTATAGCGCTCTCCCCTAAAAGATTTTCAGGAAATTTAGATAAGTATTCTACTTTATTGCCTAACAACGCTAAGGAAACGGCTACATTTGCTTCCGCTCCACCGTATGTGGCTTCAAAATTTTGTGTTTGCAGAATTCGTTCATTGGTTGGCGGTTTCAGCCGTAACATCATTTCCCCAAAAGTTAATATTTTCATCTTTCATCCACCTTTTCGCTTTTATAAGTTATACCTTACGAATGCTCTTCAATTTATCGGCATATTGTGTGGCTACTTCAGTCACTTTTTCGAAATCGCCTGTAGCAGCTGGTGCTAGTAGGTTGCCGCCAACGCCTACAGCAACGACACCTGCAGCAAACCAATCCTGCATATTTGCCAGACTGACGCCACCAGTTGGCATGATATTCAAGTGAGGGAGTGGCGCTTTGAATGCTTTGACAATGCTAGGACCAAAAGCACTGCCTGGAAATAATTTGACGATATCTGCACCATAAGTGAGTGCTGTTTTCATCTCTGTAATGGTCATACACCCTGGTAAGTATGGGATTTGATATAAGTTACAAATTTTAGCTGTTTCTTTGTCAAAACAAGGGCTGACAATGAATTCCGCTCCAGCCATGATAGCTAATCGTGCGGTTACTGCATCAAGTACAGTACCTGCACCAATAACGATCGTGGGATCTTTTTTATAATTTGCAGCTAATTCTGCAATCGCATGATCAGCATTCGGAACTGTAAACGTCAATTCGATCCCAGTGATTCCACCTTTAACAATCGCATTGCTTGCTTTGATTGCTTCTTCTACAGTTTCCCCACGGACAACTACGATCACTCCGGCATTTTCTAATTTATTTAAAATAGCTGTTTTTTTCATAATTTTCTCTTCTTTCTATTTATCTGTTCGCCACACCAAAACCAATCACTTATTTGCATAAAAAATTCGCCAATACCCACGATCTCGCCTTTAGAAAATACCTTTATTCACTTATTCACAAATCATTTTTAGTACTAAGCCTTAAACTTCCAAAAAGAATACGTTTTTTGAAAGATCAAGGCTCACTATTTTTACTATTTGATATTTATGGTTGTTTACCGATGTATGCCAAAATACCACCGTCTACATATAAAATATGCCCGTTAATAAAATTGGAAGCATCTGAAGCAAGGAAGACTGCAGGACCTTGTAAGTCATCTGTATTTCCCCAACGCGCAGCTGGTGTTTTAGAGATAATAAATTGATCGAATGGATGACGAGAGCCATCAGCTTGGAGTTCTCTTAATGGTGCAGTTTGCGGTGTAGCAATATAACCAGGACCAATTCCGTTACATTGGATATTCGCATCCCCATATTCAGAACAGATGTTACGAGTCAGCATCTTCAATCCACCTTTTGCAGCAGCATATGCACTTACTGTTTCGCGTCCTAACTCACTCATCATCGAACAAATATTGATGATTTTTCCGTGCCCATTTTTGATCATTCCTGGGATGACCGCTTTAGAGACAATAAAAGGCGCATTTAAATCTACATCGATCACTTGTCGGAAATCTTTGGCACTCATTTCTAACATTGGAATTCGTTTGATGATGCCAGCATTATTCACTAAAATATCAATCAAACCAACCTCATCTTCTACTTTCTTGATGAAATCAGTAACTGATTCTTCATCCGTCACATCACAAACATATCCATTTGCAATGATCCCATTTTCCTTATAAGCGGCAATTCCCTTATCAACTAATTCTTGTTTGATATCATTGAATACAATCGTTGCACCTGCTTTTGCAAAAGCTGAAGCAATCGCGAAACCGATTCCATAGGAGGCTCCAGTGACTAATGCTACCTTTCCTTTTAAGCTAAATGAATCTAACGAAAAACTTGACATAAAAATTCCTCCTCTTTTCAAATTTCTTATACAGAAATTATAATTACCTATTAGGAAATCACATGTTTATTATAGGACTAGGTTTTCCCTTTTGCAATCGCTTTTCAATTAAATAATCGAGATTACGCTTTTTTTGATTATCCCTCTCCATGAAACCGTTATTCCATTTAAGTTCTTCCTATTCAAAAAAAATATAAAATAACCAAAATCCTTAAACGCTCTTGTTTTTTACCTATCAGAATAAAAAAATACACAAAAAAGAGGTTGGGACAGAAGTGTTTAACTCCGAGAAATAAGAAAAAATTCACGAAAATTACTTTTAAATTTTTTTGAATTTCGGCTTATTTAAGAAGGAGTTGCTTCTGCTCCCACCGTTTATTCGTTTTTAAAGAATAAGACAAAAGTGTTTCTTACTTTTGTCCCACGCTCTTGGAATAATTCTAAAAATCAGTTCTGCTACAGATTCTAGAATAAACGGCGTCCAAAAGTCAGGTTTTTCGGAAATTAAAAAAAAAACGAGCAATACAAAAAGCGTATTCCTCGTTTTTTTCTCCAATTCCTCAAACCGAAACAACTTTTGTCTCGACCTCATTACAAATTTATTTAGTTTGATTCGTTCACTCTTTTTAGCGATTAGATGGTTTCATAAAATGACTTCTCCAAAGTTTTTTCACATCGCTACTTTTACCTCGGAAAAGGCTGCACTGATGATTTCAACAATCCGTTCACTCGCATGACCATCACCGTAAGGATTTTCTTTTTGAGACATTTCTTCCTGGATTTCTGGGTGCAGCAAAATATTTTTTGTTTCTTCATAAACAGATGTTTCATTGGTTCCAATCAGCTTGAGTACACCAGCCGCAACACCTTCTGGTCTTTCTGTAGTATCTCGCAACACGAATACAGGCACGCCTAATGATGGAGCTTCTTCTTGGACACCGCCAGAATCAGTCAAAACTAAGTAACTATGGGCAGCAAAATTATGAAAATCAAGTACATCCAGAGGTTCGATCAACTCGACATTTTCTAAAGAACCTAAGATTTCTTCAGCTGGTAGGCGTACTTGAGGATTCTTATGCATAGGGAAAATAATCGACACATCAGGAAATTCTCTCGCGATCTTAGCCAATCCCCTGAAAACATTGCGCATTGGTTCTCCGATATTTTCGCGGCGATGCATCGTCACTAAAATAATTTTTTCATAATATTTAGGCAAACGCGCATGCTGATAATCCCCCGTAATCGTATAATTCATTGCGTCAATTGCCGTATTTCCAGTAACAAAAATCTGACTTTCTGGATGATTTTCTTTTAGTAAGTTATCCCGACTTAAATTAGTTGGTGTAAAGTAAAAATCGGCTAATACATCTGTCAATTGCCGGTTCATTTCTTCGGGAAAAGGCGCGTATTTCTGCCAAGTACGCAACCCAGCTTCCACATGACCGATTTTTATTTTTTGATAAAATGCTGCTGTTGCTGCGGCAAAAGTAGTAGTAGTATCGCCGTGGACTAAAACCAAATCTGGCTTTTCTTTTTTAAAAATCGGGAAAAGTTGTCGTAATATTTTAGTAGTGATATTAGTCAATGTCTGGGTGGTACTCATAATATCCAGATCATAATCAGGGGTTATATCAAAAATTTCTAAGACTTGATCCAGCATTTCGCGATGTTGAGCAGTAACTGTGATGAGTGAGTCAAAACGCGGATCATTTTCGAGAGCTTTTACTAATGGGGCCATTTTGATTGCTTCTGGTCGAGTACCAAAAACAGACATTACTTTTATTTTCATAAAATCACTTACTTTCCTACTTGAATAATTTCAAAAATAAACGCTACTGATTATTTTCCAAAAACTTGTACAGTTAAAACTACTAGATCATTACACGATGATATCAAAGTAAAAACATGTCGTGTAACTCTTGTCCTAAACTCACCCTGTTATTCTTCTTTTATTTTTCTCAGGCTGTTGTTTTTTGAATAAAAACCAAGAGCTACAAATGAGATCACAGACAAATATAGCGGTACTTGATAACGTGACTGGATTTCCACGATCAGGTAAAAAACGATGATTGCTACATAAAGCATTTCAAAATAAAACAATCCATTGTCATTGTGGGAAGAAAGTCGTGGATGTCTATTCCAAAACAGTCTTTTTAGTAAAGCTAGTAAACTTGCGGCAATGAATAGCAATTGATTGCTAGTGATGATAGCATCCCAGATCTTGACACTCTTTTTTTGAATAAATACTTCATCTGAAGGATATAATTTGATATTTTGATAAATCAAACGTACCCAAGTTTCATCGGTCGCAAAATTTTTCATTTTTGCTTCTAAAAAACCTGTCCATTGTCCGAATGTTTTCCTTTGCGCAAATTGATTGTCACGATACTGGATCAAGTATGTTTGCATCTCATCAAATCGTTTGGCTTGGCTGATTGTTGTATCTTCTTTTATTTTTTCTAGTTGCTCGATGATTTTTTCATTGTACATACCATTTTTGTCACTATTTTGACCTGTAGCGATCGTGTAATCGATCCCTACATTGGCATTAGCCACCGGTAACTGATACCACAAGCGATCTAGCTGAGTTTGAAATCCGCTGACCACCAGAAAGGCTCCTAAAATAATCGCGGAGGTAGCGATCCGCTTTTTAGCCGAGTAACGCTGTGATGCTCGATCATTTCCATAACTAAAAATAGCGTATAAAAAGTTCGCAGCAGCAATGATCAACATCATCGGGCGAAATAGATTTCCCACGAGCAAACTAGCAATCACTGCAGCAGTAAACGCCCAATATTGGCGCGTAGTCCGCTCATATTCAGGCCTAAATAGCTTATTGAAGAAGAAGACACTCAATAAAACAAAGGTTAACCAAAGAGGTTCAGCACCGATCAATCCACTGTAGATATAATAATTCGGGATCAAGTAAAAAAGTAGGGCAGCGATGATGCCTGCACGTTTCCCACCCCAAAATTCAATGATGTAGTAAAGTAAGATTGCATCAAGAAATGTCAACGTGATATTTAAGAATTGTAAAACCAAAACATTTTTCATTACTACCCAATAAAAAGCCCCAAACAGCGAACCAATATGCAAAACATGCGGATAAATCAAATCTAGATCCAACATTCCTCGTTTAAGCAATATAGGCCAGCTAAAGCCCGAAGCTCTGAGATCGGCTAACACATTGTAAGACCACATATCTGATACCGGTTCAAGTGGATAAATAAAGATCATGATGATTTTAGGTATAGTCAGAAGAAACAACACCAGCAATAGCCAGCCTAAATAGTTTTTCTCTAACACTTTACTGATTTGTATGATTGCGATGAAAACACCAATACTAATTACACCGCCTATCACCAGCCATAGCCAATCAGCACGTGCATTTTCAAAATAAGCTTGCCACACGATCCAAAGAGAATTTCCTAAGACTACAAATGTCAAACACAGACCAAAATAGTGAACGATTTTTTTTAACCCTAATTCTTTTTTCACTTTACTTCCCCCAGTTCTTTGGAAGATTGACTGCCATCGTGACTGGTTTTTTCCCAATTGTTTTTACCTATCACTAAACGGAAAAAAGCGATGTAAGCTACTGGTGACAACAGCCATGTATACAAAAGATTGCCATAAGCAAACTTTAGAATCGATAGTTTATTGTCCAGTGTTTTATCCACTTTTAACACATAGGCAGTCGAATAATACACTGTAAACGCAATGAGTCCGTTGATCAGAAGGATGCCACAAAAAATGAAAAAAGTAGATAACGGATAATGGAAGAATAGAATGATCATTACAATGATCGATACCAATGATGATGGAAAAATCAGCATCGAAAAAAAGGCAGAAATCATAAAAGCCACAATATCCGATTTTAATTGCGGACTGATCATTTTACTTTTGAAAACAGATTTTGTGTACCGAAAAAAGCATTGCATGCCGCCTTGACACCAACGAACGCGTTGCTTGATCAACTTGTGATAACTCAAAACTCCTTCCTGTGGGACCAGTGTTTGGGATAAGAAACCACCATAATACCCTTTCAATAAACCATTGATAGAAAAATCCAAATCATCTAGCAATGTTCCTCGCCAACGAATTTCACTAGTCATTTTCAATGTCATGAATTGCCCATTTCCACTTGCCAAAGCTGAACCCCAATCGTTACGAATAATCTGTGACAACAAATTGATAATCTCAAATTCAAACTTTTGCATCAATGTTAAAAAGCTGTTGGCATTGACGATTTGAACGCCAGTTTGGATCAAATCATAGTTGGAATGAATAAATGCTTGGTAAACATTTGAAAAGAGTAAACTATCCGGGGTACTGTCACTGTCGATGACCCCAACGATTGTTTTATTTTCATCTAGACCTAGCGTTTCGATCCAATCTAATCCTGCATTTAATGCTACTCCCTTCCCTTCTTGTGCATCAGGCAGTTCTCGTGTAATCACTTTCAAATTTTGATGTCCCTGATAATTAGCAAGTACTTCGGCGGTTCCATCTGTTGAGGCGTCATTGATTACCACCAGGGTAATGGGAATCTCATTTTTTAGCTTGTTACTGATTTCCACTAAATTCTCAATCATCGCCCCGATTGTTTCCTTTTCATTTAGCGTAGGTACGAGGACAAACATTTTATCAAACGAACGTAAAACTTCTTTGACATAATGTTCTTTTGAACGTTTGTGGCGCAGGGCTAAAAAAAGCTCCCATATCCCATAACCACTAACGGCAAACAATGAAATAAGCAATGGAATAAACAGATAGTTGACATGTAACTGTGACATAGGTTATTTCCTCCATAATTGAGACATACCATTTTTAACTTTGTGATTATTTCATGGTGCGTTGTGAAAAAATTTATGAAATAAGTTGTCCAGTTAATTCCTCATAAAATCGCCTTCTTATTATGTATATACAATATACTTACTTTGTGTAAGCCATTATAATCCTAGTCACTTTTTTCCGCCAGAAAAAATACTTTTTTCACAATAGTCAACGAATTGGAAGCGTTTTACAAAAAGTGAACTAGGAAAAATTGTCCAAATAAGCGAAAGAAAAAGGAAAAAAAGCGAAAGGGAAAAATAGGCAATTTTAATGGGAAAACATTGATGTACAGCTAATCTTATGTTGAATTTTATGCCGTTTATTTTCCTTGATCTATGACACATTTTATTACAAGGAGAACAAAATCATTCTTCTCTATAGACATGTACAAATTTTCACGATTAAATGCAAAATAGAACCTCCTAAAAATAGTGATCACTACTTTCGGGAGGTCCCATTGACTTTTCGACTTATATTTTTTACAAGCGCACTTGTATATTTATTCTATTTATTGATAATACACTTCATCTAGAAATAGACCTTGCGCAGGCACTGTTTCACCCGCTTGCTTTCGTATTTTGTTTTCAAAAATCTCATCGATTTCTGTGACTTGCATTTTTCCTGTTCCGATATCAAGCAAAGTTCCCATGATAATCCGCACCATCTTGTACAAGAAACCATCACCTACAAATGTAAAGTGCAACATTTGTCCTTCTTGTTCGATCGATGGTTCTTGAATCGTCCGAACCGTTGATTTTTTCGTCTTTTTCAATGCCGAAAAACCAATAAAATCATGTGTGCCCTCTAATTTTTGGCAAGCTTCCTTCATTTTAGCAAGATCTAACGTTTGGGGAAAATAAAAACTATGATTGCGTTCGAAAACTGTTGGAATTGTTTCATTCCAGACATAATAGCTATATTTCTTACCTTTTGCGTTGTAGCGTGCATGGAAACGTTCAGGCATTTCTTCGATTTGTTTCACCACGATATCTCTTGGCAGATAGCGATTCAAAAAAGCAAGCATTTCCTGTAGTGCCATCTCCGAGGAAGTTTTAAAGTTTGCTACTTGTCCCCTCGCATGTGTTCCAGCATCTGTTCTGCCAGAACCAATGATTTCGATTGTTTCACCAGTCATCTTTGCTAACGTTGCTTCGATTTTTCCTTGGATCGTTTTATCGTCATCACCTAGCCTTTGCCAACCAGAGTATCGTTTACCATCATATTCGATCGTTAATTTTATGTTTCTCATCTAAATTTATAAGCTCCCTCATGGAATTTTTTATGCCTTAGTCGATTCATCTTATCATTTTGAAACTCAAAATCAAGGTTTTATTTGCAAGATACTTAATATTCCAATCGGCAAATAATTGAAGAAGAAACTAAGTCGTTGCCAGAAACCTAATTGATTCAACAGTGGCAACCGATTCACCCCAGGTATCCTAGCTAAACCGTACCCACTAGCAACTAAAAAGCTAATGATCGTCAACCCCAAAAAAAGCTGACTGAATTGCGTATTTCCCATTGTACGATAAATGAGAAAAACAATTAAGGGAAAGAGTAGGAAACCAGCATAACCGATCCCTGAACCTATATTGTGGACCCAAGTTGACAGATTCCATGAGGATTCGTTCGTATCCACACTGAATAGTCCAGTAAAAATACAGTCACATACCCCATAAAAACCAATAGCTGCAGCTAGTATCAAAGCCAATGGCCTTGATGCCGCTACAAAAGTCTGATACACAGCAGGGAGTGCTAGAACAAAGAAACAGCCTGAAATAACTGACCAAATCAAAAAAGCTTTTCTAACAGGACTGCCCACATCGCCAAAAACACTGATCACTGTGGTCATTTGATTTAATTGAGGATAGAAAAACCCTAAAATATAGGGTGTCAAAAAATCACTCACGACACCTGCCAATAAAAAATAAAAACCATATCTACGTAAAAATTCCATATTCTCCCTCTTCTCGTATCTAAGAAAAACAATCTCAACCAGTTCATTTAAAGATTGCCTTACCTTACTCTATGGAAATTGTATCTAACTATGGAAAATTAGACAAGTTTCACTATATTCAGTTTTAGCTATATCTTTTCTTGAAATTGTTCCTAACAAAAAGGAGCCCAAGCGATTGCCTGATACTCCATTTCATCAAATGCATTAATTTGTTCAACCTCGTTCTTCTCGGTAATCTTTTGGAGATTTGCCTACGATCTTTTTGAATAGTTTAGAGAAATAAGTCGTGTTATTATAACCTATCTCAGCCGATATCTCATTGATATTCTGATTGCTGTGGAGGAGCAGCCACTTTGCCTGTTCGATACGCAAATGATTGAGGTAGGCAGAAAAACTTTTTTTCGTTTCTTTCTTGAATAATTGTCCAAGATACATGACATTCAAATGCAAGTTCTCGGAGACATCTTTCAAGGTCAATGGTTCTTTGAACTGTTCATGTAAAATCGAGATCACTCGCTCAACATTCTCACTATATTTCTTTTGTTTTTGTTGTGCTTTGATCAGAGACAGCAATAATTCATGGAGTTCTTGCACTGTTTTAGCCTGGTTGATGTACTGTATCCCTTTGAAGTATTCCTCATCTTCTAAACTGATCAATTCTCTTTGGATATCCATGAACAGTAAGAAACTAAAATGCCGGATATCTTCTGGCGTCATGACGGCTGTCTGAAACTGCTCAAAAAAATCGGTCACCATCTGTTGTGCTACGTCCAGTTGTCCACTTTGAAGTGAGCGGCTAAACGAAGAAAAGTCAATGGCCTGCTCTTCCGCTGCGGCTTGCTCTGCAAAAAAGATTTGTTGGTCTTTCTCCCCATAAAACTGGTGCAGCTGTAGATTATCCTTTGCATGTTGGTAACTTTCAGGGATCTTATCTGGATCTGCTGTTTCATCCCCTATACTGATGAACCACTCTTGATCGGTACACTGGTTTTGGATAAAACGACAAAATCTTGAAATAGCTGTTTCATTCAGCAACAGCGTAAATAAAAGCATCTCACCGAAATTTCGTTGTGAATAAAAGGACTCTTGCTGATTTCTCAGCCACTCATAGACTGGTTTTTCCATCGTCCGTGGGAGTTGGGCCAATAAAATACGTCTTTGCTCTCCCCCTATTTTTGCTAACAGCTCTTCTTCGCTTGATTCATCAAGTTCCTCGTTGAGCCATTGACTAAAAAGGACTTCTTGATAAATCTCTTGCTGGTTTTTTTGCTCATTTTGTTGATCTAACCGTTGCTTCACTTTTCTCAGGCTGTCACTTAGTTCTGCTTTATTGACTGGCTTCATCAGGTAATTGACCGCACCTAGTTGCATCCCGCTCTTTAGATAATCAAATTCCTGATAACCAGAAAGTATCATAAATTCAAATGTATGGTGTTCTTTTTGTGCCGCTTCGATAAATTCAAGACCATTCATCTCAGGCATCGTCACATCTGTTATGACTAAATCGATTTTCTGGTTTTCTAGTATTGATAGTCCTTGCATAGCATTTTCGGCAGTTGCTACCACTTGAAATCCTAGACTTGGCCAGTCAATGATCTTTTTTAGTCCAGTCAAAATCATATATTCATCATCTACTAATAACACTCGATACATCTTTCTTCCCCTTTTCCTTGAATGTGATAGTAACCGTTAGACCTCCTTCTTTATTTTTTGTCAATCTCATTTGATAACTGCTGCCAAAGCTAGCACGCAACCGCTCATTGACATTTTGTAAACCAATCGATTGGTAAAGTTCGACTTTGGGTTGTGCCAGTCTAGCTTCGATCTCTTCAATGCGTTCTGGTGTGATCCCTTTACCGTTATCCTTGACGACGATCATTACTCGCTGCCCTTCATGAAAGACTTTGACACTCAATGCATTATCAAAACGAGTAAAGTCGATCCCGTGTTTGAAATAATTTTCGATCAAAGGTTGGATCACAAACTTGGGCACTTCGATTTTTTCTAGCTCAGGAGCAAGAGAAAAATGATAGGCAATGCGGTTCGGATAACGCATTTGATATAAATAGACATACTTTTCACAAAAATCCAGCTCTTCTTTTAAACTGATCGTTTTTTCCTGGTTTGTATTGTTCCGTAACAACGCCGAAAATGCGTAAACTACATCAGCTAGTTCTTCGCTTCCTTCACTTAGGGCATACATTCGGATATATTCCAGTGTATTATATAAAAAATGCGGGTTGATCTGCGCTTGCAGTGCACGCATATGCGCATCTTGTTGTTTGATTTCCAATTTATAGATGTCTTCCACAAACTGATTGATACTATCTAGCATTTCATTGATACCGACCGACAGATCCTTCAATTCATATTCTGTCAAAGTAGTATCGATGCGTGTATCCAGATTTCCTTTCGCAGTTTCATCCATTGCGGACATCACGATATCCACTTGTTGCGAATAACGTTTGAACGTGCGGTACAAAAAGTAAAGGAGGACGCCATCTAAAATGATCACTCCAACCACTAAAGGTGCAAGATTTCTGGCAATTGCCTGCCGAACGGACTGGCGATCCAAAGTAGCTAATACTCGATAATCATCTGGCAATCGCTGATAGCGGACAAAGTTGCGCTGATTCAACTCTTCGATCGGCAATGTAGAATTTTTTTGGAGGCTCTTTAGGATCGTCTGCTCTTGCATCGTCAATACTGTTTTCGGCATACCCTTGTCATGGAAAGTATAGAGCCGATTCGTCGTTCCTGAAATCATATACAGCGACAACCCGTTGAAAGAATTCAGGCTTTCCAAGGTAGCGTCAAGTTCTTGTTTATCAAAGCCAACAAAGATACTCCCTACTTCACTCCCACCTTGTGTGATGGACAGTTTAATATAAAATGCATCTGAAAGCTTTGGCGTACCACTGTGAATAGTACCTCCTTTGTTCTCCCTTGATGATTCAAAGTATTCAGGCAGTTGGCTAAAAACGACATACAAAGTACTGACTTCTTCATAATTCACATAGATATCCCGCATTTGATTGGGAAAGGATTGAAAATCTGCTATGTTTTGCTGTTGGTCATAGGCATACATCAAATACTGATCGATGGGTTTGGTCAAGTAAGTGGTCGCATTCTCGATTTTTTCTGAATTTCCGAATAACTGATCTTTGATGATTTTACTTAGGGTAGTTTTGTCGTTCAGTGTCCGACTTGTACTTTGCAGTGCTTCATTCGTCATTTGTTCTGCTTGTGCTTGTGTTTGCATCCAAGTATGGACACTAATGATCCCTGTCGCTAACATCGTCAATAAGATCATGACCAGCGCATACTTTCTCAGCAACCGATTCAACAATGTCCCCTTCGCAAATAAGATACGTAGCTTACTCATAGCTTTCCAAGTGCGTGTCTAACTTTTCACGCCACTGTTTGGTCACCAAGCCGTTCCAAACGGTGAGCAGTCCGATCAAACCGAAAAGAATCAATCCCTTATAATTCCAAGTGATCCAGAAAATGATGCCCCCGCCGATCAATAATTTTAAAAATGCGGGAAAACTAGAAAAACTAGAGACAAAACTTAATTTTAGTAAATTAGGCAGCGAGATTTCATATTCACTATCTAAGATCAAACTATATTGATACGTTGCATAAGCATAAAGCAAGGCAAAAATAAGTACAAAATCGATCACTAAAAACAAGATTCCCTTGATTTGAACGGATAGATACAAATTATAACCAAGCAAAAGTGCAACGATTAAAAATAAACCAAACAACAGATTTCCTCGTTTAAACGATTGCTTGAAAATTTTCCATCCCCGCTTAAACGTAATTTCTTTATACTCAAACTCGTACGTATAAAATAGTTCATTCACAGCCTTGCATGCTGGACCAATCCCTAGAACGATCCCTCCAAGTACTGTGTATGCCCAAAAATATAACGTCAGTTTCATAACGACCCAGACTCTGATAAATAATGTTTCCAATGCTTTCCCTAACATAACTATCCCCTCCAAGAACGACTTGTATTCCTTTTCATTATACAAGAGCAACGTATAAGTAAACCACACTTTTTCTACGATACCCTAATTTATTTTTCTTTTTATAAACGTTTACTTTACTAAAAAATAAGCAGAATCAACCAAAAATCTGAAGTGCAATTTTCGGAAAAATTCTGCTTATCTTTAGGAGCTTAGCACTTTGACTTAGCTTCTTATTTATTTACTTTCTTTTTGAAATGCATCGTATTGTTTTTGCATTTCCGTCAATACTTTGTCATAACCTGCTTTATCTAAAGCATCCATCAATTTAGGTAATGTTTCATCTGGATCAACTGTTCCTGTATTCAAGCCATCCAAATATTGGTTCATGACATTTGAAATGTTACTCATTTCTGTTTTCACGTTATCTGTATTGAAACTGAATCCTAAGATTGGTGATACTTCTGCATCCGCAATCGATTGATCTCTTTTAGCGATCATTTCATCTGTGATCGTGTCTTGTGTGTAAAGGATCTTGTTGTTTCCTGTATTCCAAGCAGACATATGCATATTTGGTTGGTAGCCATCTAGCAATTTGATCTTGTCATTGCCATCTTTCTCCCATGCATCGCCTTCGATTCCCCATACTAAGCCATTCAACAGTTCTGGATCACTGTTTAGTAATCCCAAGAATTCAACTGCTTTTTCTTTGTTTTTAGAGGTATTAGAAACAACGAAGTTTGCCATTTGTGCTTGTGCTGTTGATTTCAATGGTACAGTGATTGCTTTTGAAACCAATTCTTGTTTTGCTGCATTCGTTAAGATCGTATCACCATAATCGTAAGGTCCTTGTGTTTCTCCACGCATCAACCAAGTGTTTCCTTCTAAAGGATAATCTTTGTTGCTTGTTGCAGCATCACTTGGGATCAATCCTTGTTTGTACCAGCTGTGCATCGTACGTAACATTTCGACAAATGATTCATTTTCATATTGATTGATGATTTTTGTTTTATCTCCGTTCAAGTCAACAGCAAACGGTGATACATTTCCTAATGGATAATCGAAATCTCCTTGGACTCTGAACCCTTGTCCAATCGCAAACGCTGCTGTGTTTGGTTCTTTTTCGTGGAATTCTTTCAAGACTTTTTCTGCATCTGCATATGTTTCAATTCCATCAATAGATAAATTGTATTTATCAAGCAACGGTTTATTGAATGTCAATACTTGTTGGGCAAAGACATTCCCGTTAACTGGCATGGCATACAATTTCCCATTGACTAAGTTTCCTTTTATATATGCCTCATCTAAAGAGTCATACGCTTCTTTTGCATATTTTGGTGCTAGATCTGTTAAATCAGTAAATGCGCCTTTTTGAGCGTTCGATACATAGTTATTGGCATAAGCAATATCATAATTTTCACCTGACGAGATGATGACGTTCATTTTTTTCTCGTAATCGCCCCAGCCAATGTAATTGATATTCACTTTCACACCGATTTTATCTTCAATTCTCTTATTTGCGACATCCATCAATTGATCAAAATTATCTGGTTTGTCCCCAATTTGATACATTTGTAGCGTGGTTGAGTCACTTGCATCGGCCTTATCTTTTGAACCTGATCCGCAAGCTGCCAACGTTCCTACCATCAGTGCGGAAACCCCTGTAAAGGCTAGTTTCTTCCATAACTTCATTTTTCTTCCTCCTAAATAAGTTTTTATTTTTTGTTGCATTATTCTTTTACTCCACCAATCGTTAAACCCTTAACAAAATGTTTCTGGAAGAATGGATAGCTGATTGCGATCGGCAATGTTGAGATAACGACGATAGCCATTCGAGCTGATTCTCCCGGAACAGAAGCAAGTCCGCCTGATAATTGACTCCCCGCTCCTGAATTTTGTGTCAAATATTGAATGTTGCTTTGGATCTTCATCAATAAATACTGTAAAGGAACTAATTTATCATCTTGGATGTAAAGCAAGGCATTAAACCAGTCGTTCCAATACCCTAGGGCTGCGAATAAACTAATGGTCGCAATCCCTGGAATCGCTAAAGGTAAAACAATCTGAACGAAAATCCGTAATTCAGTCGCCCCATCGATCCTAGCTGATTCAATGATCGAATCAGAGACTGAACGCTTGAAGAAGGTACGCATCACAATAATATTGAATGGGCTGACCGCCATCGGTAAAATCAATGCCCAGATGGTATCTTTTAATTGTAAAAGGTTCGTCATGACCAAGTAGTTCGCTACCATCCCTGGTGAAAACAGCATGGTGATCAAACAAAAAACGGTAAAGAATCGACGGAATGGAAAGTTCGATCGTGAAATCGCATATGCGTATAACGAAGTTGCGGTACTGTTGATTAACGTTCCTAGTACCGTTACGAGAATCGTCACGAACAAGGCTTGGAAAATCTTATCTTGCATTTGCCCGAAAAGATAGGTATAGCCAAATGTACTGAATTTTTCTGGCCAAAAACTATATCCATTTGTGGATAGTGCTGATTCGTCGGTAAAAGAAATAGCAACAACAAACAGAAATGGCAAGATACAAGAAAGAGCAAAAATTGCAATCAATATATTGGAGAAGAAATTCGCTGTTTTATTAAATGAGCGAATTTGGACTCGTTCAACTTTCTTTTTTTTCATTTTTCTCCCCCTTAGAACAATGCAGATTCGCTATCGAAGCGACGTGCAATCGTATTTGTGATCATCAATAAGATAAACCCTACAACCGATTGATACAGGCCAGCTGCGGCAGTCATCCCAAAGTCACCTGTAGAGGTCAAGCCATTATAAATATAAGTATCCAACACTTGTGTTACATCATAAAGTGCCCCCGAATTTCTCGGAATATTGTAGAACAAACCAAAGTCTGCACGGAAAATGTTTCCGACAGCTAAGATCGTCAGGATCGTCATTAGCGGTACTAATTGAGGCAGTGTCACATGCTTGATCTGCTGCCATTTGCTTGCGCCATCGACCATCGCTGCTTCATAGTAAGTTGGATCGATCCCCATTACTGAAGCAAAGTAAATGATACTGTTATATCCGATACCTTTCCATGTTCCAATAAAGACTAAGATGAATGGCCAATACTTCGGTTCGTTATACCAGTTGATTGCTTCGCCACCATGTCCCGTGATCCATTGGTTGAAGATCCCTTTATCCGGACTCAAGAAAGCGTAAACAAAATAGCTGATAATGACCCACGATAAGAAATATGGAAGTAACGACATCGTTTGATAGACTTTTACTAAACGTTTATTTCTCAACTCACTCATGATGATAGCAAATACAACGGAAATCAATAAGTTTAATAGGATAAATGTCACATTATATAGAACGGTGTTTTTAGTAATCAAGAATGCTTGATCCGAAGAGAATAAAAATTTGAAATTGTCCCAACCGACCCATGGACTCTCTCGTAAACTAGCTAAAAATCCGTCAGCTGAAATATGGAAGTTCTTGAAAGCTACGACATTGGCTAACACGGGGATATAAAAGAAAAAAATCATCCAGAGCATACCCGGGATCGCCATAAAAACTAATGCTTTATATCTCCATAAATTAGCAAAAAAATGATTTAACCCCTTTCTCTTTTTCATCTTAAAACTCCTTTCATGTCATTCACAACGCAATTATAGCGCTTACAAAAATAAGAATAAATAAACAAACTATAGATAAAATGAAACAAATTATAGAGAAACAGTCTGAACAGAAGTGTTTCACTCCAGGAAATAAGAAGGAAATTATGGGAATTGTTGCTGAACGAATACTTGCTAAAACCGATGGATGTGACAACATAGCTAAGTTGATGGTAAAAAAGCAGAACATCAACGATGGCGCTGACATCCTGCTTTTCTCCCTTTATTTATTCTGTTCTTGCAACTGGAGCAATTCAGCTTCTGTCAGTTCTCGGTATTCGCCGTTATCTAATGACCCTGGCAATAGGAAGCCACCCATACGAAGTCGTTTTAGGTAGGTCACTTCTTTGCCGACTGCCTGTACCATTCTTTTTACCTGATGGAATTTCCCTTCATGGAGGATCAAGCGGATAGTTGACGTTTCTTCTTCATGATCGACAGAATCAATGAATAGTTGTGCAGGTAATGTTTGCTCCCCTTTATCAATGACTAGTCCACGTGCGAAACTGTCAATATCTTCTTCTGTCATCACACCTTTGACCTTCGCAAAGTATTCTTTTTCTACATGTTTTTTAGGTGAGAGCAACCGATGGGCCAATTTTCCATCATTGGTGAGGATCAATAATCCTTCGGTATCTTTATCCAAACGTCCTACAGGAAAAAGATCTTCTCGATAATCCTCATCACTTAACAGATCCATCACTGTTTGTTCATAGTTGTCTTGTGTCGCTGAAATGACACCTGCAGGCTTGTTTAATACATAATAAAAATCTTTTTGATAGACTAACGGTTCATCCAGATAAGTGATTTGATCGTCAAATTCCTTCACTTGGAATTTATCACTTTTGATGACTTCTTCATTGACTTTTATTTGTCCTTTTTTGATAAGCACTTTTACTTCTTTGCGACTGCCGATGCCGACTTCTGCTAAAAATTTATCTAAACGCATAGACTCACTTCCATTCTTTCATTGAAAAAGGAGTTAACGATAATGACACGCATGATCTTTAACTCCTTTGAGTGTTTATTTGATTCTTAAACGATGACGTAACCGGATCATGCTTGGTCCTAATAAGCGTTCCGCTAATCGAAGTTTAAGGGCAAGGTAGGCATAGACAAAGCCACCTACTCCTGCAACCAGTAAGATCAACAACAGGGATTGGAACTTGCTTTCTTGGCTCAAGAAGAGGCCGAAAAACAGTTTTGTGATCCAGGCTACAAGTAACATCATCATTGTCAGGATGAAGATCAGTAAGGTTCTTCGCCAAACGAAACTTGGTTTAAAATGAGCGACTTGGTGGATTTTTTTCAAAATCAACGTACATGACACGGCAAAGCCGATCATCGTTGCAAATAAAGGACCATAGACTTCGAATAGACGAATCATTGGGTACTGCAAGACCAGTTTTACGACAAAGCCGATCGCTAAGTAACGGATAGCAGCCGCATTTTCAAACATTCCTTGTAACATATTGGAAACAAGCATATAAAGCCCTAAGAACAGACCGGCAAAACTTGCTTGGATCAATACATGACTGCCTAATCGATCTGGGGTATAAAACAAAGTATTCAGCGGGTAAGATAAAAGCATTACCCCAAACGTCGCGGGAAACATAAAGAAAGAGAAAAGTTGGAGATTCCCACTCGTTAGTTTGGCTAGTCCTCGGTGGTCTTTCAATGTCACCGCTTCTGTGATCAATGGTAATCCGGTAGATGCAATCGATGTCGCTAATGCGATCACAACCATTGTCAGCTTATCAGGGTTTGCACTAAAGATCGAAAAAAGATCCAACAACTGTGCTTTAGAGTACTCGGTAGTGGCAGACATGATTTTGATAAACGTAAACTGATCCACTAGTTTGAAAATCGTTACACCAGAACCCACGATGATAAATGGGATCGCTTCTTTGATCGTATCTACCAGCAATTCTTTCGTTGCGATATTTACTTGATTATTGCTGTACTGCACACGGGCAGAGGAATAGCGTTGGTGTTTTTTCAAAAAATAAAGCAGGACGAGGATACTTGCCACCATTCCGATAAATGCGGCAAATGTCGATTGCGTAACTGCAGTGACATAATCCCCCTTCATGACCTTCATGATGATAAACGTCGTGAGTAACAAATAAAAGATCCGCGCCACTTGTTCAACGATTTGTGAGAGCGCATACGGCATCATTTCCTGATTGCCTTGGAAATATCCACGGATCACACTCATACAAGGAAAGACGAGGATAGCGATACTAAGCGAACGCATCGTCGGAATCAGCTCTTCTCCACCGCCAGAAGCATGTGCCAACCAAGGAGAAGCCACATACATAAATACGGAAAATATGATACCTAAGACACCCATCATCTGTAACGCTCGAATAAACAACTTCCGAGAAGTACCATATTCATTCAATGAGTTGTAACGAGCTGTTTGTTTGGCGATTGCAGCCGGTATCCCAGCCGTAGAAATCAGTAAGAACAATGCATAGATATTGTAGCCCATATTGAATAATCCATTGGCAGCTTTCGCATTTTCGCCCATCCAGGCATACCATGGAATAATATACACAGCCCCAAGCAAGCGAGAAATGATATTGCTGGCAGTCATCCAAGCAGAACCTCTTGCCATCTTCTCTTGTGGGGACAAATCTTCAGTTGCTGATTTTCGTTGAGTATTCATCGATTCGATTCCAACTTTCTACAAAGCATTACCACTATTTTAATTGCAAAAAGC
The DNA here is from genome assembly GCF_002277935.1 of Enterococcus durans. Classification (NCBI taxonomy): domain Bacteria; kingdom Bacillati; phylum Bacillota; class Bacilli; order Lactobacillales; family Enterococcaceae; genus Enterococcus; species Enterococcus durans. The sequence continues at coordinate 793,259 of NZ_CP022930.1, forward strand.
AAAACTAGCAATCTTTTTTGTATGGATTTCCTGACAGCACCTTCAAAATAGATAGCGTTTTCTTATGTCGTTGCTTTTTTATTTTTATATGAAGGAGATAAAATGGAACGTCCGAAAAATCATTTTGCAAAATTTTGAGAACTCCTCGCTACTTTCCTGAAGATACTTCACCCCTCTCGCTTGATTTAGCAGGAGATACAAGTGAATAGTATACCTTCCTCTCCTACCGTCTCTCATCTATCTAGAGAAACTCACTTGTTTTTTCTTGCGGCTACCGTTCGCTATTCGCTACATCCTGTGAATTTTCCTACCTGCCTTTCGTCATTCTAGCAAGTTGCCTTGAATGTGCTATAATGAATCAAGAAATCCAACGAAAATGAAGTGAGGGATGATCCAGTGAACTTCTCTTTAGAAGATGTCCGCAACTTATTATTAAAAGAAAACCTATTAAAAGAATTTGTTTCTGAAAAAGGGTGGCATTTAGACGCCCCTGATCAGTTTACCTTTAGAAAATTAAGCTATGATTCCCGGCAAGTTGATGCCGAGACTTTATTTTTCTGTAAAGGATTAAACTTTAAAGAAGACTATCTAACAAGTGCCGTCTCACAAGGATTGCTGTATTATGTAGCAGAACAACCTTACGAACAGTCGGCAGTCGGCATCATCGTGACCGATATCCGTAAAGCAATGGCGATCCTTTCCATGGCGTTCTACGGCTATCCACAAAATGATCTGCAAGTGATCGGCTATACTGGGACAAAAGGCAAAACCACTGCTGCCTACTTTACTAAAGCGATCCTAGACCATACAACAGCAAATAAAACAGCGTTACTTTCCACGATGAATACAACACTGGATGGAAAAACGTATTTCAAATCTCATTTAACAACGCCGGAATCTTTGGATTTGTATCGTATGATGGCCGAAGCTGTAAAGAATGGGATGACCCATTTGGTGATGGAGGTTTCTTCTCAAGCTTACAAGACACAACGTGTTTATGGACTGACTTTAGATGTAGGGATCTTTTTGAATATTTCACCTGACCATATCAGCCCAATCGAACATCCGACATTTGACGATTATTTTTATTGCAAACGTCAGTTGATCTTAAATTCAAAGCAAGTGATCTTGAACCATGAAAGTGATTATTTTGATTTACTGAAAGAGACAGCTACTGTCTATGGTATTCCTGCCATTGTTTATGGTCGTTCCACACAAGCAGATTACGAAGTCAAAAGTTTAAACGACGGGAGCCATACCTTCCAAGTAATCAATCATCATGGTAACTTAGCGATTGATACAACTTACACAATCAAATTAGCTGGTGATTTCAATCAAGAGAATGCGACTAGCGCGATTATTGCGGCAGCATTGACTGGTGCCTCTGCCACAGATGCGCAACAGGGACTAAAAGAAGCCCGTGTTCCTGGACGAATGGATCAACTTGTACAAAAAAACGGCGCCCACGTTTATGTAGACTACGCCCATAACTATCTAAGTTTGAAAACCTTGCTCGAATTTGCTAAAAAGGAACATCCTAAAGGGAAAGTTATTGTCGTACTGGGAAGTCCAGGCAATAAAGCTATTTCTCGCCGGCATGATTTTGGAAAAGTTCTATCTGAAACAGCAGATATCGTTTTCTTGACCGCAGATGATCCTGCATTTGAAGATCCACAAAAGATCGCAGAAGAAATCAATGAGGCAATCACTAATCCTGATTTAGACGTCCATTATGAAATGGACCGCCCGACAGCAATCAAAAAAGCCCTAGCGAAAAGTACCTCCGCAGATTCAGTTGTCATTGCTGGGAAAGGTGTTGATCCCTATCAAAAAATCAATGGGGTCGATGTTCCGTATGAAGGAGATTACGAGGTCGTCAAACGATTGCTTGAAGAATAAACAAAAAAGAGGTCGAAACAAAAATCGTTTAGGTTTGAGATATTGGAGAGAAAAGAGGTTGGGACAAAAGTAAGAAACACTTTTGTCCCGACCTCTTTTTTAAAAAAATTTGTTATTCAGCCGCTGCTAATTCAGCAGCTTTTTCTCTTTCTTCTGTCAACAATTTGTTGTCGTAGAATTTGATGAATGGCAACCAGATAAAGAAGGCAAGGATTGCGCATAGTACAGCTAACACAGCCGCTTTCCAGTCACCACCACTACCAACGAATGCTCCGATACCAACTGGTGAAGGCCAAGGCATTTGTGCTAACATTGGTTTTACGATCTCAAATTTGATTGCGAAATAAGCAAGTGAAGCAGACGCCATCGGTGCTAGGAAAAATGGAACAGCTAAATATGGGTTATAAACGATTGGCATCCCGAAAATAATCGGTTCGTTGATATTAAAGATTCCTGGCACCAGTGAAGCTTTCCCTAACACTTTTAATTGATCGGATTTTGCTAAGAAAGCAATGAAAATGATCAATCCTAATGTCGCTCCTGAACCGCCGACTGTTACATAAGAGTTGTTGAACTCTCCGGCTAGTGGGAAGTTAGCACCTTGTGCATTCGCTGCCATATTCGCTAACACGATTGGGGTCAAGAAGGAAGTGATGATATTTGCCCCATGGATCCCCACGATCCATAACGCATGGATCAAGAAATAGATGACCATGATCCCTAGCCAAGTATTTGTCAACTGCGTAACGAAACCAAATGGGATCGAGATCATTTTAAAGATATCTGTGCCTAATACAATCAAAAGTCCATTAACGATCATTACAGCAAATGCAATGACAAAAGTAGGAATCAATGCAGTAAATGAACGAGATACACCTGGCGGAACAACATCGGGCATCTTGATGACCCAGTTACGTTTGACACACATACAATAAAGTTCAACAGCAATGATCGACATGATGATCGCTGTAAAGATACCTGAAGTGCCTAAACGTTCAACAAATGCGCCCATCCGTATACCACTGACTACAGTTTCAGTATCTGTCACACTTGCAAGCAAGCGAACTTTTCCATCGCTCAAACCCATTTCAGGAATACACATGAAGAAGGCAAAAACGGATAATAATGCACCTGTCAGCGGATTGACATTCAATCCTTGTTCTTCTTTTTCAATCGAAGTCAGTTCATAAGCAAAAACAATAGCAAAATAAATGGATAAGATACCCATCGTCATTGTATTAACGATCATATATAAATCACTGACTTTGAAAAAGGTACTATTGAAAAAACCTTCAAGAAACGGAAATGGCAACGGTAAAATATTCAAAACCAAAAACATGGAACCTACGATCGTGAATGGGATAGACGCCATCCCAGCCGCCATGACAGCACGAACGATTTTAAACTGAGCGATTTTCCCCATTGGACCCATTAAGTACTTCTGCAAAAAATTAAACATTAGTTACTCTCCTTTCCTAAATACGCTGCTTGTTCAAATGTTTTGATCCTTTGATACTGACGATCTTTGTTTACTTGGATGCTTTCCAAACGTTTATGACACAGAGCACAAATCAGGCACCCACTCCCTAAAAATACGATCATCCCTAATTTTCCATATAGATTATCGACCATAAACGGAAACATTGAAGTATAAAACGGCGTAAATAATAGACCGCAGAGTAGCCCGTTCATGATCCCTTGCCACTTAAAGTACCCTTTTGTTCGTGGCACAGTGTTTTGATGTTGTCGATAGAGCCGGATTTGTTCACCCACAGCAGGTAAGATCAACCCGATTAGTCCAATCGGAACAATCAGAAAAATACTTTTGCTGACTAATAGAATAATCAACCAGTAAAGATTCATAAAAAAGAAGCCCGCTGTTAGATAACGAATGATCAGATAACGATTGAAATACATGATTTTCAAACTAAACTGTTTTTTCTCTATTTCCAATTGTTTTTTTTCTGCATCTCCCATCTTACTTACCCCTTTATGAATGTTTTTGATACAGATACGCCATCTCAGTTGCCACTTCCAGTAAGGTCATCGTTGTCATCAAATGGTCTTGTGCATGAACCATGATGATCTCCATTTCGATTTTTTGCCCACTGGCGTATTCCTTCAATAAGTTCGTTTGTGCTTTGTGCGCCTGTAAAATCTCCTCATTAGCTTTAGTCAGCTGTTCATCTGCCTCTTCAAATTTTCCCTGACGCATGTCTTTGAACCCTTCATGAATCAGCGTTCTTGCATTTCCGCTATGAAGAATGATATCGAAAGCGGTTACTTGCAGCTCTTCACTACTGATAGTTTCAGACATTTTTTCTCCCCCTTACTCGACCATTTGGCTAAATTGATCATTAAAATTGTGAAATGTAGGTGTCTCTAAAATATGGTGCTGTAAATCAGTCCGATCAATAAATCGGACGATTGCTTTGGTCACTACAGTAATCCCTCCGTTTTCAATAAAAGAAGGTGAAACTAAAAATACAAACTGGATACCTTCATGTTCATCCCAAGTCATACCTCCTGGAATAAGGGCAACCGCGATTTTCGTAGTTGCTCCGATAGGAATCGCAGGATGAGGAACGACGATATTCTCACTAAAGATGATCTGCCCCATCTTCTCCCGTCTCTTTATTTGTTCCGTCATTTCAAAAAGATATTCATTTGCTTCTTCTTGTCCTAAAAGTTGGAGCAATTCTTGGATCACTTCTTCTTTTGTTGGTTGTTGTGCGTAGACAGTGAACCATTTTTCCGAAAGCAACTGTTGGTAGTAGTATTGCTTTTTCTCAGCTGGTAAACTGATGCTTTCCTTCTTTATACTCTGACAAGGCAGACATTCAGCAATCGTTTCACGAATTTTCTGAATATCTTGGCTATTCAAAAAGACACTGACATGCAAAACTGGTATTTTGAAAAACATGGTAGATAAATCAATCGAAGAGATGATCATATCGGCTTCTTTCAATACAGCTTCATTGATTTCGTAATATCCTTTTACATTCGTTACGACAATCGTTTCACCAAATTCGGACAACACTCGATTTTTGAGTAATTGGGCACTGCCGTAGCCAGTTGCACAAATGATCAATGCATGGATTTTATGCGTGGACTTGATTTTTTCCAATGCTGCCATGATATGCAGCGTTAGATATGCCCACTCATCGTCATTGATTTCATAATTACTTAGTAACGGCATTTGGCTAAAAAGCTGTTTTGTTTGTTCAAACGCTTGCCGATCTTCTTTCATTATTTCTTCTTTCAACGGATTTTCTAGCGCGATCCCTCGTTCTAATCGGACGAGCATGGGTGCCAAGTGATTCAACAAGCCGTTTTTCAATTGATGGTCTTCATTCAATGGACGATGAAAAAATTGAGCGAATTGATTCAATGTAACGGTTAATTCCGCAAGAAGTTCTTGATCGGTCACCTTTTCCTCTCGATTCGATTTTGCCATCAAATGTAGCGCTAGATAAAACACCTCTTCTTCTGGAAATACTACTTGCATTACTCGTTCGATTCGCACCATTATATTTTTCGATACCTGAAATTCTAAGCGACTCGCAATATCTTCGGTCAATGGGATTCCTTCGATGTGAAACCCTTCTCTGACACGCTTGATCGCTAATGCTAAATGCAGTGTTAAATTTTGGATGATAAAATCCGATACTTTTAGATTCACTTCTCTTATCTCATCCAAAATGATGATCACTAACTCTTCAATGTTGATTTCTTTAAAAAAGTGACTCGTTCCTAAATATTCTTTGAGTGAATTGGTATAATAGTTCCCAAAAAATATATCCATGATAAAATGACGTTTATCTTGCTCGTGCCCCTCGATCCACATTCCCTGATGCGGTTTCGAATTGATTCTCAGTGCATAGGGCAGTAATTTTTTCTTGATTTCATGAATATCATTGACTAGACTTGAACGACTGATGAATAATTCATCTTCTAAATCTTCAATGAAGATGGCTTCATCTTCCAGCAATAACTTATTCAAAAGATACTTTTGCCGATCTTCTGATTCAAAAAATTCTGTGACTTGCAGATCACTACGAAAAGCAACTTCCCTTTGCTTCAAAAAACGAGAAAATTCCAAGTGATCAAAGATTTCTAGTTGGTAGCCCTGTCCCTGTTTTGCAGATAGTTTTCCGCCATGCTCTTCCACTTCATCTTTGATCACTTTCATGTAATTACGGATCGTTCGATCAGATAAAGACAATTCAGATGCGAGACTCCGACTGGTGACATATTCTCCTTGATGGTCGATCAACTGTCTCAATAACAATTTTTCTATCTGTTTCATCTTTATCCACTCCTAATTAAATATTCTCCTCAATTAGCCCTGCCAAATTTTGGATGCCGGATGGAATGGGTACATAAGCTTGAAATGGAATGCTTACTACTGGTTTATCCACCGTTTTACCTAGTTTAACAAATTTATCCAGAAACATTGTGGTTTGAGGGCTGATCAAGAATAAATCAAAGTCACTGTTCTTGATCATTTTATCACCTTCGGTAGCAGAAACAGCATCCACCATAATGTCTTCGCCTTTGTCTTTAAATAATTCTGTTGCCTTTGACGCCATCATAGAAGATGACATCCCTGCTGCGCAAATAATCAATGCTTTTTTCATTGTTTTCCACTCCTTATGTTTTATTCTTTCTATCTAAGAGTTTACAGAGTAAGCGCTTGCTTTTCAAAATAAAAACTTCCGTATCATTAAGGAAAGGAATTACATTTTCTTGAACGTGCAAATGAACGTACAAAAAAAGCGTGTGATCACAAGTGATCACACACCTTTTAACAATGTTAGTTTATCGCAAAATTGAATTGTACAGCATACTGCGGCTTCAACGGATCAGTCAAACTATCAAAATCAAAGTTTTGGCCTACTGTACCGTAAAGTGAAAAGGCAAAGGAACTTGTCTTTTTCGGTAAAGTCACTAACTCTGTTTTCTGTGATAGATTTTGACCGTTCTCAATCAAAGGAATCGTAGCATCGTTGTAGTTATTAGACATTAAAAGATCGATGTCTGTTAGCTTCTCTGTTTGAGACTGACTCGTCATAGACGCCACTGACACAGTCAATTCTTCATTAGAGTTGTTTTGGATTTGATATTTTGGTGATACGATTCCACCACTTTCTTTACTTTCAGCAAAAGAAATACGTGCTGGGATCGTCACATCGACATATCCTTTCAAATTCATTTGGATCTCTAACTCACCTGAAAGATCTGTTGTATTCCCATATTCATCCGCTAAAGTAAGGACAAATTTATGCGTTCCTACTGTTAAATCAGTGAAGTCCGCATTATTTTCATAGGCTACCGTTACTTTGATTGCTTCAGGTGCCGTCCAGTTATCGGAAGGTTCCCCATCTAAATAATCTCTTGCATTTGGTTCTGCACTCCCTTTTTGGAAGGCTAAATTTTCTTTCAGTTTTCCTTGTGGCCCTGTTGTGTCCACAATGTTTGCTGATATCTTCATCGGTGAGGACTTGTTGCCTGCTTCGTCCTCCAGTTGGATATACGCATCAAGCGAAGTTCCTGGATTCATCCCTGCAATAGATGTTGCTGATCCGTCTGCATTGACTAAATGGAATCTTATATCCTTAGATAACGTCCAGTTGTCATTTACGGACGTAAAAAATTGGCGAAGTTCAGCTTGGCTTAAATCGCCAGTTCTACGAGCTTCGATATCCATATGCTCATTTTTTACAGTTCCCGTTGGCGCTTGCGTATCGTTGATCCGAACCAAGGCTCTTTCAAAACGTTTGCTATTTTTTTCTTCATCCGTTGCTGTGATTGCTAATATATAATGGTTATTTGCAGTATTTGGACCTAGTGAAGATAAACTACCTGAGCTCTTCAAAGTGATATCTTCGAGATAGCTCCAGTTATCTGATAACTCTTCAAAAAATTGACGCAATTCTTCTTGCGTGAAATTCCTCGATCGATCTGCTTCCATCGTCACCCTGGATGTTTTAACTCTTCCTTCTGGGGATTGTGTATCAACGACCGTATAGTTTGTTGTTGTCTGCTGTGTTGCATTTGTTACTTTGTTACGGATCGTAACATTTGCTTGACCTGCTTTCCCTGGTTCCCAGCCATTCGCTGATTCAGGTGTGGAAAAATCATAATGCTCATCGACCATACTAGGTAACCCTTGGAACCATGATTTGATCGTCTCTTTCGATAGTGCAGGCATCCGTTGTGCTTGGATAAGCACATTAGGTTCAATCACAAAAGACGTCAAGAAAAATTGAACAGGATAAGACCGCTTGTTTCCTGCCTCGTCGGTCAATGTCAATGTTGCTTGTTGCAAGCTGACACTTGGTGAAAAATCTACGATGGATCGATCCATTGTAGCTGTGATGTTCTTATGTTCTGACCAGTTATCGGAAAGTTCACCATTAAAGAACGTCAACAATTCTTCTCGGCTCCAATCGCCTTGGGTACGATACTCAAAAGTAGGTATCACAGTGTTCAATGTGCCTGTTGGTGCTTGGGTATCCACGATTTTGAATTCTGCATATCTACTATATTTATTTCCAGCTTCATCATAGATATCGATGTACGCCCAGTTATCACCAGGACCTCTTCCAGCAAGTTGTATAATGCCATGATTATCTGTTGCTTCAATTCGAATATCTTCCGGCAAGCTCCAGTTGTCCTGCAAATCGCCATCAATGAATTTCAACAAATCTTCGCGTGTCCATTCGCCCGTTCTTCGTGCTTCGATTTCCACGCCCTTCGTTTTGATTGTCGCAGTTGGTGCTTGGGTGTCGACAATGCGTATAAAGTTTCCAATTGGAAATGACTGATTTCCTGCTTCGTCTTTTAATCGAAATACGCCCGTTACTGTTTTTCCTGGTGCTATGCCAGCAATAGTTGTTATCCCATCATAGAAGGATAACTGAACCTTCATATCTTCTGGCAATGTCCAATTATCATTCATCGTCGTGTACATTTTCCGTAACTCTGCTTGGCTAAGGTCTCCGCTTCTACGAGCTTCAACCTCGATATTATCTTTCATGGTTCCTGTAGGGCGCTGTGTATCTACAATGCGGATCAATACACTCATCACTAATGACTTATTCCCCGCTTCATCTTCTAGTTGAAGGTGGAAATTATGCGTACCTGGCGCCTTACCCGCCACGGTTGTTGCTACGCCATTTGCATCGACTAAATGTATTTTTATGTTCTCTGATAATGTCCAGTTGTCACTTATCAGCATGACATGCCAACGTAGTTCTGCTTGGCTGAGATTGCCACTTCTACGAGCTTCCGCTTCCACATTATCTCTTGCAATTCCCGTTGGTGCTTGGGTATCTACAATACGGATCGGTATACTCATCCCCAATGACTTGTTTCCTGCTTCATCTTCCAGTTGAAGATAAAAAGTGCGGGTACCTGGTGCCTTACCTGCAACGGTTGCTGCTGCCCCATTTGCATCAACTAAGTGAACGTTTATATTCCCTTGTGACGTCCAATTATCACTCATTGTTGTGAGAAATCCTCGTAGTTCCGCTTGGCTAAGATTGCCACTTTTGCGAACCTCAATCTCCACCTCACCTTTTACAGTTCCTGTTGGTGCTTGGGTATCGCGAATGAGTAAACTCACTTGATTCTTAGGACCAGGGATCGTCTGATTTCCAAATTCATCCGTCAATAATAAATGTCCTGTAATGACTGTTCCTGGTTTTTGATTGACATCCACCGCAACATACCCAGTTCCTTGAGGTACGACTACTGACAATGAAATATTAGCAGGCAGTGACCAGTTATCCGAAAGACCGCCATCTACAAATCGAAGAAGTTCTTCACGCGTCAATCCACCAGTTCTGCGAGCTTCGACAGCGATTGTTTCTCCTTTGATTGTTGCTGTTGGCGCTTGCGTATCTTTAATCACAACGGCAACATTCTCAAAAACCCGACTATTCTTCTCTTCGTCAGCCGCAGTAATTTTCAATAGATAATGGTATCCTGAAACATTGGGGCTTAATCCAGCTAAGTTACTTGTTTTCAATGTAATATTCTCAAGCAGACTCCAATTATCCGACAAACTTTGAAAAATCTGACGCAATTCTTCTTGTGTGAAATCCCGTGATCGATTTGCTTCAAATGTCTGTCTGTATTTTACTGTTCCTTCAGGTGCCTGCGTATCAACGACTGTGTAGTTTGTTGCTTTCTGTTGTGTTGCATTGGTTAATTTGCTACGGATCGTAACATTTGCTTGACCCGTTTTTCCTGGTTCCCAGCCATTCGCTGATTCAGGTGTGGAAAAATCATAATGATCATCAACCATACTTGGTAATCCTTGGAACCACGACTTGATCGTCTCTTTCGATAGTGCTGGCAGCCGTTGTGCTTGGATAAGTACGTTGGGTTGGATCACAAAAGACGTCAATAGAAATTGGACAGGATAAGATTGTTTATTCCCTGCCTCATCGGTCAAAGTCAATGTTGCTTGTTGCAAGTTGACACTTGGTGAAAAATCTACGATGGATCGATCCATTGTAGCTGTGATATTTTTATGTTCTGACCAGTTATCAGAAAGTTCACCATTAAAGAAAGTCAACAGTTCGTCTCTGCTCCAATCCCCTTGGGTACGATACTCAAAAGTAGGCACTACGGTGTTCAATGTTCCTGTTGGCGCTTGGGTATCTACAATCCGTATCCGTATATACATCCGAGAAGATTTATTTCCTGCTTCGTCTTCTAGTTGAAGGTAAAAAATACGGGTGCTTGGTTCCTTACCCGCAACTGTTGTCGCCGTTCCGGTTGCATCAAGGAGATGTACTTTCATATTTTCTGACAATGTCCAATTATCGCTTATCGTAGAGAAAAATCCTCGTAACTCAGCTTGGCTAAGATCACCACTTCTGCGAGCTTCAACCTCCTCAACCTCACTTTTTACACTTCCCGTTGGTGCTTGCGTGTCTACAATACGGATCGGTACACTCATTCGTGCTGACTTATTCCCTGCTTCATCTTCTAGTTGAAGGTAAAAATCATGTGTACCTGGTGCTCTTCCTGCAATTGTTGTTGCCGTTCCGTTTCCATCAACTAAATGTACTTTCATATTTTCTGACAATGTCCAATTATCGCTCATCGTCGAGAAAAATCCTCGTAACTCTACTTGGCTAAGATCGCCATTTCTGCGAGCTTCAATCGTAATATCGCTTTTTACGGTTCCTGTCGGTGCTTGGGTATCCACGATTTTGAATTCTGCATAGTTGCCATTTTTATTTCCAGCTTCGTCATAAATATCAATATAAGCCCAAGTATTACCAGGTGCTCTTCCTGCAAGCGGATAAATCCCATTGTTATCTGTTGCTTCGATCCGAATATTTTCTGGCAAACTCCAGTTATCCTGTAAATCGCCATCAATGAATTTCAATAAATCGGCTCGTGTCCAATCTCCACTTCTTCGTGCTTCAATTTCAACTCCTTGAGTTTTGACTGTAGCTGTTGGTGCTTGGGTATCTACAATGCGTATCCGCTTGCTTCCAGCATTTTCCGAAATGTTTCCTGCTTCATCCTCCAGTTGAAGGTGAAAAGTAGTTTCTGTACCCGGTGCCTTACCTGCAACAGTTGTCGCTGTCCCAAAGTCATCCACCAAATATACTTTTATGTTCTCCGATAACGTCCAATTATCATTCAGCGTCGTGAAAAGTTCCCGTAGTTCCTGTTGGCTAAGATTTGTACTTCTACGGGCTTCCACATCGATTGTTCCACTTTTTACAGTTCCCGTTGGACGTTGGGTATCCACTATCTTAAATTCTACATATTCACCATATTGATTTCCAGCTTCGTCATAAATATCTATGTAAGCCCAAGTATTACCAGGTGCTCTTCCTGCAAGCGGATAAATTCCATTGTTATCTGTTGCTTCGATCCGAATATTTTCTGGCAAGCTCCAGTTATCCTGTAAATTTCCATCAATGAATTTCAGCAAATCAGCGCGTGTCCAACCTCCCGTTCTTAGAGCCTCAATTTCAACGCCTTGCGTTTTGAATTTAGCGGTTGGTTTTTGTGTATCTCTAACCGTATACCGAGTAGTGAATGTGTGTGTCGTACCATTCGAATTATGTTTCATAACCACTGTAGCAGTTCCTGTTGCGCCAGGTGCCCAACTAGCTGGACCTGTTGTGGAAAACGTGTAGTCATTCGAATTAGACGGCAGTATAGTAAACCAGGATTTGATTGTATCTTGAGACAAAGCGTTCCTGGTAGCTTCTACATCAACGCTGTCTTTGATCGCAGCAGATGGCTTTGGATTTTTCACGACGATCTCTCCGATAACTGCATCAGGATAATTCACATCTGCGATTTTTTTGGAGTAGTTATTGACCTGTGGTGCAACAGCAGTTGTTCCCATTGTTAAATTTCCTAAAAGACGTATAGTATCCCTTTCATTCGTATTAATAGTGGTAGTTTCCATCCTTATGATCGTCACATTGATTGTCACTTGACGACCACTAATAGTAGGTGTTGCCGTAACAGACAAATAAGACGGCACACCGGACCACCTCAGATTATTCAACGTATATGGATTTGAGAAGGATGGATGATTTCCATAATACATCTGCTGAAAATAAAAATCAGGTGCAGTGCTCAAATTACTAGCAATCCAAGAGATCCAACCATTTCCCGGAGCTTGCACCATCGTATACGTATCAAAAGTGACTGTAAATCTTTGAACTGCTCCTGCTTCTAAAGTCAATTCTCTATTCGTAACTCTCTGCATCTTACCCTCAATATAAGCACTTCTTCCATTATCGACTAAATGATGGCGATATGCGTTAAGGTTAGGTAACGAGTAAGTGCTCATCCGCATCGCTTCTGGCAAGACCATCAGCTGTTCTGTTTCCTCCTCTTTTGGCAAAACTGGCGAAGGTAGTCCATTTCCTTCACTACTTTCTTTCCCGTCTTCTGCAGAAGGAGGGGTCGTCTCTACTGTTTCTTCAGATGTTTCCGGAATAGGTGGTTCCGTAGTCTCTACTGTTTCTGGCTGTTCCGGTTGTTCCGGATTCGAATCCTCTGTAGTTGGTACTTCAGCAGGTTCCGTATGTACAGGTTCTTCTGCGGTCGATTCAGTCGTTGGAGGGTTACTTTCGATCGCTGGTAGTTCATTTTGCTCTTGTAAACGCTGAACCAATTCCGTGTCAATTTCAACTGGTGCCTCTTCTGCAAAAATGGTGACTGGAAAAAGGCAGTGTTGGAATAATAAGAGCGAAGTGGCTATTGTTCTAAAATTTTTCATTTGCAAATGTTCTGTCCCCCTTTCTAGTTCTAACATCATGAGCCTATCTAAAAATCATCTTATCTTAAGGCATTGCTTTTTCTTATTCATTCAAGTGCAGCCACTCATCGAAACGATGACTTACAAAAATCAACGGTTCTCTTATTTTTCATACATCCCCCCAAACGTCATAAAATCCCCACACTAAAATTATCCATGATTCTATTATTAGAAGAAAACCTTTTTTTACCGACAGATTGGTAAAATAATACCTTTAAAAGCAAAAAAGAGCAGGAAAAGTATGGATACTTTTTCCTGCTCTAAATGGCGGGATATCGTCTTTTTTTATCCCTTGATTCTGTTAATATAGTTACTTTTTTCTAGCTATATTGCCGAATTTCTTAGTTTGCTACGATGTTGACTAATTTATTTGGCACCACGATCACTTTACGCACTGTTTTGCCTTCGATATTTTCTTTGATCAACTCATTTTCTAAGGCTAGTTTTTCCAAATCTTCTTTTGCTAGGTCACGAGCAACGTTGGCTTTTGCACGAACTTTTCCATTGACTTGGAAAACTACTTCGATTTCATCTTCCACTAAAGCAGCTTCATCATATGTTGGCCACTTAGCATAAGAAATACCACCTTCATTGCCTAAGATCGCCCATAGTTCTTCTCCCATATGTGGTGCGATCGGTGCAAGCAACTGAACGAAACCTTCAATATATTCGTAAGGAAGAGCATCTACTTTATAGGCTTCATTGACAAAGACCATCAATTGAGAGATTGCCGTGTTGAAATGCAGTGTTTCATAATCTTCCGTTACTTTCTTCACTGTTTGGTTATACACTTTGTCTAATTTGCCATCGTTCAAAGTAGTGATACGATCACGCATTTTGTTGTTTTCGTCTACGATCAAGCGCCAAACACGATCTAAGAATTTACGGCTACCTTCTAAGCCATTTTCACTCCACGCAATTGATGCATCTAATGGTCCCATGAACATTTCATACAATCGTAATGTATCCGCACCATATTTAGCTACAACATCGTCAGGGTTCACTACGTTCCCACGAGATTTAGACATTTTTTCATTGTTTTCGCCTAGGATCATTCCTTGGTTATATAGTTTTTGGAATGGTTCTTTTGTTGGAACGACACCGATATCATATAAGAATTTATGCCAGAAACGTGCATACAACAAATGAAGTACCGCATGTTCTGCTCCACCGATATAGATATCTACTGGTAACCAACGTTCTAATTTTTCGTAATTGGCTAGTTCTTTTTTGTTGTGTGGATCGATATAACGCAAGTAATACCATGAACTGCCCGCCCATTGTGGCATCGTATTGGTTTCACGACGTCCTTTTTTACCTGTTACAGGATCGGTCACATTGACCCATTCATCAATGTTCGCAAGTGGTGACTCCCCTGTTCCACTAGGCTTGATGTTTTCCGTTTTAGGTAAGCGTAAAGGTAGTTCTTCTTCTGGTAAAGCAGTGACTGTTCCATCTTCCCAATGGATGATCGGAATTGGTTCACCCCAATAACGTTGACGTGAAAACAACCAGTCACGTAAACGATAGCTAGTTTCTCTTTTACCTACGCCATGTTCTTCCAACCACGTGTTCATTTTTTCAATTGCTTCTTGTTTGTTCATTCCATCTACAAAACCAGAATTGATATGCGCACCATCTTCTGTATACGCAGCTTCTGAGATATCTCCGCCTTCAATTACTGGCATGATTTCTAAATCAAATTTTCTCGCAAATTCATAATCACGTTCATCATGCGCAGGTACTGCCATGATTGCGCCTGTACCGTAAGAAGCTAACACATAATCTGCGATCCAGATTGGGATTTCTTTCCCGTTGACAGGGTTGATAGCGTACGCTCCAGTAAACACACCCGTCTTTTCTTTCGCTAGATCTGTTCTTTTAAGATCCGATTTTTTAGCTGTTTCTTCAATATAAGCTTCGACTGCTTCTTTTTGTTCAGGTGTCGTGATTTCTCGCACTAAGTCAAGTTCTGGTGCTAATACAGAATAAGTTGCGCCAAATAACGTGTCGGGACGTGTCGTAAAGACCGTATACGCTTTGTCTGTACCCGCTACTTTAAATTCTACGTTGGCTCCGACTGAGCGACCGATCCAGTTTCTTTGCATTTCTTTGATGCTTTCTGGCCAATCGACTAACTCTAAATCATCTAAAAGGCGATCTGCGTAAGCTGTGATTTTCAACATCCATTGGCGCATTGGTTTGCGTACGACATCATAGCCCCCACGTTCGCTTTTTCCGTCGATAACTTCTTCGTTTGAGATAACTGTTCCAAGCTCTGGCACCCAGTTCACAGCTACTTCTGCTTCATACGCTAAGCCTTTTTCATATAGTTTTGTAAAGATCCATTGTGTCCATTTATAATATTCTGGATCAGTTGTATTGACTTCACGGTTCCAGTCATAACTAAACCCTAAAGAATTGATTTGACGTCGGAATGTTTCAATATTTTTTTGGGTAAATTCAGCAGGATCATTCCCAGTATCCAGCGCATATTGTTCTGCGGGAAGACCGAATGCATCCCACCCCATCGGATGTAATACATTGAATCCTTGGCTTCGTTTGAAACGAGAAAGGATATCTGTTGCTGTATAGCCTTCTGGATGTCCTACGTGCAAGCCTTGTCCAGATGGATATGGGAACATATCCAATGCATAGAATTTAGGTTTTTCATGATCATCATGGGTATTGAAGGTATTGTTTTTTGCCCAATATTTTTGCCATTTCTTTTCAACTTCTTTATGGTTATAACTCATTTTCTATCCCCCTGCTCTATTTTTCATCTTATAAAGATGAATACAACGAATGTCTTTGCACGAGCAATCCATTCGCCTGTTTTCTAATCAAAGAAAACAAAAAAATCCTATAAAAAGATTGCTCTTTTTATAGGACGTAAACTACGTGGTACCACCTAACTTTGCCTTTTTGAAAAGGCCTCGAACGTTGTAACGGTCGTCACCGCATCTGCTTACTTCTATTTTCAGCAGATGCAACTCAAAGGCGAGTTCAAAAGCGTCCGTACACATTTCCACCAGCCATGTGCTCTCTAAAACTTTCGTCTTTTTACTACTTCCTTTTCAAACGTTGGTTTATTAAAAGTGTAGGTTCATAGTAACAAATAAATGACATAAGTTCAATTATTATTTGAGTGGTTCAAGCATTTATTTTGCTACGATCAATTGTTGGCCTGGATAAATGAAATTGTTCTTGATATTGTTCCATTCAATCAGTTGGTTCATCGTGATGCCATGGCTATCTGCGACTCCCCAGACAGATTCTCCCGCTTTGACCGTATATGTTTTTTGCCCAGTCGTTGGTGCAGATTGAGTAGTCCCTTTTTTGACGATTACTTGCTGCCCTGGGTAAATGAAATTATTCTTGATGTTGTTCCATTGGATCAATTGATCCATCGTGATGTTGTGCTTATTCGCAACGCCCCAAACAGATTCTCCTGCTTTGACTGTATAAATCGTATCGCCAGTTGATGCGGTACTTGTCGTATTCGAGGTATTCGGCGTGCTTGGCGTTGTTGCTGTTGTAGTTGAAGAAGTGTTCGTGCTAGTTGCAACACTTCCGCCTTTAACGATCAACTGTTGCCCTGGATAAATGAAATTGTTCTTGATATTGTTCCATTGGATCAATTGGTCCATCGAAATGCCATTTTTATTCGCAACACTCCAGACAGACTCACCCGCTTTGACTGTATAGGTACTTCCTGTATTCGTTGTCGCACCTGTATTCGTATTGGTATTATTTGTCGTAGTTTGGTTGGTCGTTGCTGAACTGCTTGAAGAACCATTCGAAACGACTAATTGTTGTCCTGGATAAATAAAATTATTTTTGATGTTGTTCCACTGGATCAACTGATTCATTGAGATACCATATTTATTGGACACGCTCCAGACGGAATCGCCTGATTTGACCGTATATTTGGTACCAGAAACTGCCGTGTTCCCTGCATTATTTGAACTACTTGATGCGTTCCCAGTATTCGTCGTAGTGGAAGAAGAGCTTCCCCCATTTGACACAATCAATTGTTGCCCTGGATAAACAAAATTATTTTTGATGTTGTTCCATTGGATCAGTTGATTCATTGAAATACCGTGGTCATTTGCGATCTTCCAAACAGAATCACCTGATTTGACTGTATATTTTGCACCAGAAGTTTGACCAGTACCTGCGGAAGTATTACTGTTTCCAGAAGAATTTGTATTATTTCCAGAGTTATTTGTTGAAGAACCGGTTGTTTGACCACCTTTGATCGTTAACTTTTGTCCTGGATAAATAAAATTATTTTTGATATTGTTCCATTCGATCAACTGTGACATACTGATACCAAATGAATTCGAGATTCCCCAGACAGAGTCACCCGATTTGACTGTATAGGTAGTTGAAGTAGTTCCCGTACTCCCTGTATTGGTGTTACTACCTGTATTTCCAGTATTTGTGTTGCCACCAGTCGTTGCACCACCGCCAGCATTACCGCTTGCTGGTGTATCATATTTTGTTAAGCCGTAAGTTAAAATGATATTGTTCAATTTTCCAGCATAACTTGGGTCTGTTGCATAGCGTCCAGTCAAGTAAGCTGTTGCATCTGTATAGGATTTCGTATTGCTTTTCCAAGTACCTGCATAATAATAGCCATTGCCAAATGAAGTATTACGTAAAACATAGGCGTTATCACTGAATGACTCCGCAAAAGAAGGGTATTGACGGAATGGTTCTTTCTTAGTCACCCACTGATTGTTCAAGTATTCAAGTGTATCCATATAAACGGTTTGTCCTTGGTAGCTACCCTTGATACCAAATAAATTGTGATACGGTGCTTGAGACAACGCGCTGCTACCCCAACCACTTTCAACGACCGCTTGGGCGATCATCACGGAGGCGTATAAATCATTGGCTTGTGCAATTGGTTGAGCATAAGTCGCGATTTCCGTAATAAATGCTGCAGTATTGATTCTTGCGCCAAACTGAGTTGGCGTTTGATCAGCATTTACTGGCACTGGTTGTATCAAAGGTGCCGCTACAGAACAGCCTACCATTGCAGTACCGACTAGAGCGGCACTACGTTTTACTTTGCGGAATCGCTTGGTCTCTTCTAAACGTCTGCGTTCCTTTCTTGCAATGTTTTCCATCTTCTATCCTCCAAATTCTGTTTACAATTTCTCTACTATTATAACAATTATAACTTCTCTTAAACTTTATTAAAAGTTATTTAAGACTCATTATCCTTATTGTAACCAGACTGTAATTTTTCGTAATTTTCCATATGTAGGAAAAAATAAAACGTTGGTATGACTAGACTGCGTGTTTTCAGCTAAACACATCGCTGTCTTTTATGAAAATAAGTATGTCGGTTATATTACCTGAAAATGTCTAAGTGATTACATTGGTCTATTGCCAAATAGAAATGTTGTTTTTTGCGTATATTTTTAGCTCACATAACAGATATGAAAGTTTTTTATAAGTCTAAGAATGCTATAATGAATTATTGTTGAAAAGGAGGAAACTTATGAAACAAAAAACAACTTTTCATGTAGTCGGTACTCTTTTTTTATTCCTATTTTTCATATTAGGCTACATTGTTAAATATCGGATCAACTTATTATCAGGATTTGATCAAACCATAACTGAAATCATACGCACACCTTATCCTGATTGGAACCACTACCAGCTATTTATCACAACATTCGGAAATGCACTGACTGTGATTGTTGTATTTTTACTTGTTCTGGCATTTTTGTGGTGGAAGAAAAAACACATTGAACTGATTTGGTTTGCGACTAATTTTGTCGTGATAGCCGGAATCATCAATCCATTGATCAAATTATTCGTGATGCGGTTGCGTCCAACGCTTCCTCACTTAGTTGTTGAACACAGCTACAGTTTTCCTAGTGGGCATTCTGCTGCAAGTATGATTTTATATGGGACACTTTTATTTTTACTTCCTAGCCTGATCAAGAAAAAGGGAATCGCCACATTGCTTCAACTTCTGTTGGCGTTTATTATAGTAAGTGTTGGTGCAAGCCGAATATATCTAGGTGTCCATTTCCCAAGTGATGTTTTAGGTGGATATTTGCTCAGCCTAAGTTGGCTCTTTCTCACTTATCCAACCTATAGAGAAAAAAAGGAACAGATTGAACTGCATACGATAGATTAACATTTCAACAATTATTTTTTAGATATTTAAAGGGGTACGAGAAGACTTCTCGTGACCTTTAGAAAGAAGGATTTTTATGGACTTTCCTTATTCAGATGGAAACAAACGTTACCATTCATGGAACTATGCTTTAAGAAATGAGTTTGGTGGCAAGATTTTTAAAGTACCGATAGACGGCGGTTTTGATTGTCCGAATCGTGATGGCACAGTCGCTCACGGTGGCTGTACTTTTTGTAGTGTTTCTGGTTCAGGAGATATGATCGTCGCTCCAGAAGATCCATTACCTATCCAGTTTCACAAAGAAATCGATATGATGCATAAAAAATGGCCTGGTGTGGAACAATATATCGTTTATTTCCAAAATTTCACCAATACGCACGCTCCTGTCGAAGTGATCCGAGAACGATTTGAACAAGTAATCAATTTACCTGGTGTTGTTGGATTATCCATTGGGACCCGCCCTGATTGTTTGCCAGATGAAGTGGTGGATTATTTAGCAGAGCTAAATCAACGTCTTTATTTGTGGGTGGAATTAGGCTTACAAACAACCTTCGAAGAAACCTCCACTCTGATCAATCGTGCCCATGACTATCAGACCTATTTAGATGGTGTGGCGAAGTTACGCAAACATGATATTCGTGTCTGCGCCCACTTGATCAATGGTTTACCTGGGGAAACATTAGACATGATGCGGGAGAATGTTCGCCGAACGATTTTAGATTCGGATATCCAAGGAATCAAACTTCACTTGATGCACTTGATGCGTAAAACAAAAATGTTGCGTGACTATCATGAAGGACGATTGCAATTGATGAGTCGCCCCGATTATGTCAACGTCATTTGTGATCAATTAGAGATGATCCCTAAAGAAATCATTATCCACCGTTTAACAGGTGACGCACCGTGGGATTCATTGATCGGGCCTATGTGGAGTCTAAAAAAATGGGAAGTCTTGAACGCAATAGATGATGAACTTATTCGTCGTGATAGCTACCAAGGAAAATTCAATATAAGAGAAGGAGTACTCAGCTGATGTTACAGACGGCATTGCACTTTAGCCACTCTTTATTAGAAGAAATCCTCCAACCCGGTGATCACGTCATAGATGCCACCATGGGAAATGGGTATGACACAGTCTTCATGGCTGAAAAAATCGGCAAAACTGGACATGTCTATAGTTTTGATATTCAAAAAGAGGCTTTGCTTTCCACTAAGAGTAAGCTTACCGAACAAGATTTACTAGACCGTACCTCTTTGTTTTTACAAGGTCATGAAACACTAGGTACAGTAGTCGATGAAGCACAACCCATCAAAGCAGGCATCTTTAATCTAGGCTATTTACCAAAAAGCGATAAATCAGTCATCACCCTACCTGAAACCACTCGTACAGCAATGGAAGAAATCCTCAAACGCCTCGTGCCAAGAGGTCGGATGATCCTAGTCGTCTATTACGGTCATGAAGGCGGCGAAAAAGAGTTAGATATGGTCCAAGACTATTGCCAATCACTACCACAAGAAAAGTACAATGTCCTAAAATACCAATTCATCAATCAAAAAAACAACCCACCGATTTTGTATTGCGTTGAAAAAAAGGTTGTGAAAAGAGCGCTTTGACCTGAGCGATAAGGAGGAAAATCTCGAAATAGCTTTTCATATTTTGAGATTTTTTGACTTATTGCCGAAGGTCAGCTCTTTGAACACCGTGGAAAAGGTTGTGAAAAAGCCCGTATAGCTCCGCTGACAATAAGAATGGATTTTTCGAAACAGCTTTTCATGTTTTGAAAAATTCAGACTTATTTCAAGGAGTTGGCTTTTGAACACCGTGGATTAGGTTATGAAAAGGCTGCTCTGCATCAAGCAATAAGAATGAACAGAGAAAAACAGCTTTTCATGTTTTTCATCTGTTTAGGCTTATTGTTGAAGATGCAAGCCTTTGAACACCGTGGAAGAGGTTGTGAAAGAAGCGTACAGCTCCGAGCAAATAAGAACTAGATTTCTAAAATAGCTTCTCATATTTTGGAAATCTAGTTCTTATTGCTGAGGAGTTGCTTCTTGAACACCGTGGATAAAGGTTGTGAAAAGAGTGCTTTGACATATCGCTGAAGATCAGCTCTTTGATAAGGTTGTGAAAAGCCTGCTCTGCATCAAGCAATAAAAATGAACAGCACCTTGTCGATAAAAAAAGCGTACGATGGAAAGATCACCAAAATCTTCCCTCGTACGTTTTTTCTTCTATTATTCAAATACAAATTGGTTGTGGTATAACTCTGCGTAAAAACCGTCTTCTGCTAATAACTGATGATGATTTCCTTCTTCAATAACTTTACCATCTCGTAATACAACGATTCGATCAGCATTTAAAATCGTCTTCAAACGGTGAGCGATCACAAAACTTGTCCGTCCTTTGATGGCTTCGTCCATTGCTTTCTGGATTCTAGCTTCTGTCACAGTATCTACGTTACTAGTTGCTTCATCTAAGATCAGTAAAGCGGGATTTGTGATGATTGTCCGAGCAATACTGATCAACTGTTTTTGCCCCGTACTAAACAGATTATTTTCTTCAGATACTTCCGTTTCATATCCTTTATCTAAATTCATGATGAAATCATGGATATTTGCTTGTCGGGCTGCATTGATGACCTCTTCATCTGTCGCATCTGGTTTTCCGAATACGATATTGTCACGAATCGTTCCAGAGAACAAGACAGATTCTTGTAAAACGATCCCAACATGTTTACGTAAAGCATCTAGATCGTATTCGCGGATATCTGTCCCATCAATCGTAACTGACCCGCTATTGACATCGTAAAAGCGATTGAGTAAATTCATGATGGTTGTTTTACCTGAACCAGTTGGCCCTACTAAGGCAACCATTTCCCCTTTGTCCACATTGATCGATACATCATTTAGCACCATTTTATCAGGACTGTAACCAAAATCTACATGATTCAACGCTAACCCTTTTTCAATGCCGTCAAACGGTTGTCCATGTTCTGGTTTCACTTCATCTTTTTCAGCAAACATTTCATTTAATCTTCTTGCTCCAGTAATCGCTAATTGAATCATGCTGTAACCAGAAGAAATCTGCATCAATGGTTGGTAATATTGTTGGGAGTATTGAACAAATGTGACGACTAATCCTAAAGCCACTGAACGTTCCAGATCCCCATTCAAGGCTAACCAACCGCCAAAGAAAATGACGATTGCAGTATTCACTAGTGACATTCCTTGCATCATCGGGAAGAGTAAACCAGAATAAGCTTGTCCTTTGAACGTTGCTTTTCGAACCGTTTCGTTGTGTTCCAAAAATCCGTCAATCGTTTCTTCTTGCAGTCCATTGGTGATGATCACACGCTGTCCACTGATTTTTTCATCCATATATCCATTCAGTTTACCGACTTCGTCTTGTTGTAGATCAACGTATTTTCTTGCTTTTCGAATAACCAGTACTGCGATTAAAATAGCAACTGGGGTGGACGCGATCGTTGCCCATGCTAATTCAACATTTTGACGAAACATCATGATCAAGATACCAAAAAGTAACACAATATTGGTAATTACTTGAAGCAAAGCTTGATTTAAACTGTTTTGGATGTTATCCAAATCACTGGTAAATCGACTTAAAATTTCACCATCTTGATGAGAGTCAAAAAAGCGGATCGTCAATTTTTCCAACTTATTGAATAGCCCGATACGCATGCGGTTGGTTGACTTGCCAACAACTTGTGTAAACAAGATACTGTAAATAAAATTCGCTGCACTCGCCAACACATAGAAAATCAACAGCTTCCAGATAATAGATAGAAAACTACTTTTATCATCTACCCCTTGCATCAAGGCGCCAATATAGTTTGCTAATTCTTGGAAGGCTTCACCAATATACTGTGGTGCTTTGACCTGGAGATATGTCGCAATGATGACTGTAACAAAGATAAAGAAAAAGGAGACCTTATAACGTTTCAAATAATGATAGAAAAACTTACTTGCTTTGATCAAATCAGTCATGGTTACTCCTCCGTTCCTTTTTGAGTTTCAAAAATCTCTTGATAGATGCGGTTTGTTGCAGCTAATTCTTCATGTGTGCCTTCACCAACAAGTCTACCCTCATCTAAAACCAAGATACGATCTGCTTTCACAACCGAAGCAATCTTTTGCGCAATCACGATGGTTGTTGTATCTTTCAATTCTTTATTGAGTGCTTCTCGCACTAATTTTTCTGAACGTGCATCTAACGCACTTGTACTATCATCTAAGATCAAGATCTTAGGATCACCGATCACTCCACGAGTAATCGACAACCGTTGTTTCTGACCACCAGAGAAATTACTGCTGCGTTCTTCTACTGGTGCTTCGTAGCGGTCAGCCAGTTTTTCGATAAATTCCTTGGCTTGAGCGATGCCAGAAGCATGCTCCATGTCTTTTTCCGAAGCATCTTTCTTCCCTTGACGTAAGTTTTGTGCGATAGTACCAGAGAATAAAATAGCTTTTTGTAGGACAAATGCAACGGTATGGCGCAAGCTTTTTTCATTTACTTGGCGTAAATCGACACCACCGACTTCGACTTTTCCTGTTGTTGGGTCGAATAATCTTGGGATCAACTGTGCTAAAGTCGATTTACCTGCACCTGTTGCTCCAACGATCCCAACCATTTCCCCTGCTTGGATCGAAAAACTGATATCTTTTAATGTATCTTCATCGTCCCCAGGATAGCGGAAAGAGACATGATCGAACGTAACGGAGCCTGACAATTCCTGTTCTGGAACATCTGGATAAGTCAAATCTGGTTCTGTATCTAAAATTTCTTTGATTCGTTTTAAGGAAACTGCCGCTCTTGACGTCATCATCATCATCATTCCACCAATGATGATCGCCATCATGATCTGCATCAGATAATTCATGAATGAAGCAATCCCACCAATCAATGTTGGATCATCTTTGGCTATATCACTAACAAAGAAAATTGCGCCAACGACTGCTAGATTGGCCGCTAACATAAACGAAGGAATCATCACAGAAAATAAGGTTCCTACGATGATATTGTGTTTTGTTAAGTCTTCACTTACTTTACTAAAATTCTTTAATTGGTTTTCTTCTTGAACGAAAGATTTCACTACTCGAATCCCCATGAGGTTTTCTTTTGCGATACTGTTCACTTTATCGATCAATTTTTGAATGATCATAAAATGTTTTCCCATTCGTGTAAAGGATAACGCCGTGATCAAAAATACTGCCACGATCAGCGCTACGATGATCCACCATAATTGTGGCATAGTCAACATTGCTAGAATAAATGCCCCAATAAATAGAAATGGGATTCTAAATAATGATTGCAACGAGATCATGACTAAGTTCTGGATCTGCGTAATATCATTGGTCAAACGTACAACCAAGTTTCCTGCAGAAAATTGTTCGATATTTCCAAATGAAAAGGTTTGGATTTTTCGGAAAGCTTCTTCACGGATGTCTGCACTGACACCTTGGGCAACCTTTGCAGAAAAAATCGTATTCGTCACCCCAGCCGCTAGACCTAACAAAGCCAAACTGATCAAATAGACCCCGATTGTTTTCATTTCGTCGTTATCTTCTGTAATGATTGCTTCAAGTACTTGCTGCAGCAGTTTTGGTTGCCAAAGTGTGGCAGCGACCATGATAGCCACAGACAACAATGAAATGAAGACAGCACTCTTATATTTTTTTGCATGTCTTAAAATTAAGTTCATTGGTCGTTACACCCCTTTTTTTCAAAATTGACAGGTCTTATTTAACACTGTAAAATTAGACCGACTAACAATTTACCATGTATAAAAAAATAATGCAATACAAGAGGTTGATTAAATTGGAAACAAAGCTTTCTCAAGAAATAATTATCCAAACTGCCTTTGCGATTCTGGCAGAAACACAGGAACTTTCAAAATTATCCATGCGTAATCTAGCGTTTAAAGCAAATGTCAAAGCACCTGCAATTTACTGGTACTTCAAAAATAAACAAGAATTACTGCAAAAAATGGCAGAATCCATGGAAGATCAGCTTGTTATTCCTGCTATCCAGTTATCTTGGGAAGAACGACTTTTTCAATTTATGGAAAATTACTATGATCTTTACACTACGTTCCCTTGCGGTGCTGAACTTGAGATCAATACCATTCCAGCCTACTCTAGTCGGTTAGAACATTTAGAAATGATGATCCAAACCCTGATGCAAGCGGGCTTTTCGGTCACCCAAAGTCGGCAAGCCGTTTCCTCTCTCCATAATCTTTTGATTGGACAGCTGATGGACCATCAACATGAACAACAGCTTCGTCAAAAAATCATTGCAGGCAACCCTTCCCTAAAAACCGCGATCCTGACAATGAAAAATTATGTCGAAGAAAATGAATTAACTGGCCTAAAAGCCAGTATCACTGCACATCAACACGCAGAGAGTGAAAAACAGCTTTTCCTTTCAAGTATTTCTATATATATTGAAGGATTGAAACACATTAACTTCAAAGGTTAAGCTACGTCATCCCTCCCCCACACTTTTTGACTCACTAAAAAAGAATCCTTGATAAAATCGCAGCTCGAAATCATTCAAGTATTGCATTTTATCAAGGGTTCTTTTTATCATTCAAGAAGCGACTGTTTTCTTCTGTTTTTGTACCACTCCATTTTTTTACTATACCATTGAGTAAGCCAGATGAATAAGAGTGCCACTCCCACACCAATCATGTTATCTATTACTCTCATCATTGTTGATTCTGTTAATCCAAACAAACTACTTGCGACAGTCAATGCCCCAAAGCAGTTGAAAACCGTCTTATA
The DNA here is from genome assembly GCF_002277935.1 of Enterococcus durans. NCBI lineage: Bacteria > Bacillati > Bacillota > Bacilli > Lactobacillales > Enterococcaceae > Enterococcus > Enterococcus durans. The sequence continues at coordinate 819,436 of NZ_CP022930.1, forward strand.
GCGATAAGTCGAACAGATGCCCAATATAAACCCGCCGCTAAGACTCAGTAAACCGCTTGGTAACAAGGAACTTGCGACTATAAACAAGGCGCTCCCTAATATAGTTCCAAGGATTCGATCAATTGCCCGCTCTTTGAAAGTGATTCCTAAAAATCCATAACTGGAATATAAAGAAGAAAAAGCAAAACCAATCCACATGAAACGCTGAAAAGAACTATAGCGACTTAGCACAATCAAAATAGAAATACTTAGAGAATAACCAAATAGCCACACTAGTTGTCGTCTTTTTCCATTTCTCCATACAGCTAAAAATGAAGTCGTTTTGTTTTTTGTTCGATGTTTTTTATATAATATCACTGCAAATATCCCAAAAAAGAGAAGGAACAGGATACTTCGATTGAGCCATTGCTGTGGGGCTAATTTTTCTCCCCAGATAGAATACACAATAAAGATATAAGCAAAGCCATATAATCCTGCATTTCCCATTTTCGGCTCACTAGCAGTTACCAACAAAATGATCGTCAACAGTCCAAAATACACAACTAAACGAAGCATAGCGGAAGGAATCCACTGTATTTCAGGTAAAATAAAAAAAGCACCCATCACGCCAGCTAAGCCCCAGATAGAATGCGTGATAGTGTAACCAAAATCAACAAACCGTAGGCTCAACAGCATACAAAAAAATACGACAGCCTCCGCCTTTACTTCTATACCAAATATCGCCGTGACAATAGAGATCATCAGGACCGCAAAAGCCACAATCAAGCAGGAACGGCTGATTAATGAAGCCAGCCATCTTCTTTTTTCTTTCTTTGTTTTCGTCTCTTTTATCTTTTGTTTCAAAATAATCGGGTCTAACTGTAGAGACTGATAAAAGCCCAAGGGTCTCTCCTCCTTTAAAACAATTGCTTTTCTCATTCAAATGAAAAATTTTTCTACCTCTAGCTTTCTTTTTCTGACTCGTTCCAAGGAAGCTCTAGCGACAATCGCTTGGCGAATTCTTTATACTCATCTCGTTCATGTAACCTCTGAGTTCTTCTTTTTTCATACCCTGAACAAACCATTGCTTCTTCCGTGCTGCTGGGAAGGACTTTAGGAACAGTGAATTCCACTTCTTCATTCATATGAGAAGGAACTGCGACAAAGGTAGTGAAGCACGTAGCCGCAAGATAACGTTCGCCTGTTGTCAGATTCTCACCAATAATTTTGACGAAAACTTCCATTGATCTATGGTGCGTACCAGATACATAGGATTCCACACATACGGAATGATTTTCATGTAATGGTTTCAAAAAATTCAAGCTATCTAAAGAAGCCGTAACCGCTCCTCTTCGACAATGTCTCGTCACTGAAATTGATGCAGCATCATCGATCATCGTCATCAACTTTCCCCCAAACAAAAAACCAAACGGGTTCAGATCAAAAGGAAAAATCCGATGCGTCTGGATCACCATTGACTCTTTACAATACTTCGTTTCTTCCAAAAAAATTCACCTCATAAAATTATTTCTATTTTTTGTATTGTTTGCGTAGAGGAATATACCATAAATCATCAGGAAAACAAATAGATAACGTTCATTCAAAATGACTACAAAAAACAAAGCCCTGTGTAACGAAATAAACACTTCACTACACACGACTCTCATTTTCAACGCTCAAATTCAATTATAAGATAAAAAACGACTGACCATAAACGGTGCCAAAAATAAGCCTTTGGCAACCCGAAGTCAGCCGTTTCAATTAATTTTTATCTTCTTCAAAAAGCCAGTCAAGGGCCCGCTGGATCCATTGATCCCAGAAAATCCAATTGTGGTCTCCTGGTCCATGTTCAAAAGTGACACCAACGCCATTTTGTTTCATTGAATCCACCATTTCCTGATTGACATCATACAGAAAATCAGACTCACCGCAAGCTAGATACATACGAGGTGCGGTTTTTCCACTTTTGACTAATTGTTCCAACAGATACTGAGGATCATTAACCGAACCTTTGATTTGTTCTAATGGACCAAAAATGCCTTCCCAGAATTTTGCTTTACGAACCATTAAAAGATCATCCATACGGTTTCCAACAGAAATTGCTCCAGATAGAGAAATGATCGCAGCAAAATTTTCCGGTTTTGCTAAGCCAAGTTTCAATGCACCGTAACCACCCATTGATAACCCAGCAGCATACGTTTTTTCTCTTTTTGTCGTCAACTGTGGAAATAACTCATGACAGATTTCAGGAAGTTCTTCTGCTATAAATGTCCAATAATTCATGTCATAAGCCGTATCTGTGTACCAGCCAAGATCAGTAGAAGGCATGATGACTGCTAAGCCATGGTCTGCTACATATCTTTCTATCGACGTTCTTCGTTCCCAGACACTGTGATTTCCTCCCATTCCATGAAGAAGGTATAAAACTGGCACATCCATTGTTTCCTGTTCTGAACTCGTACCAATCACTTTTTTTGTCTTTTGCGGAAGGATCACATTTAGATTGACCTCCATCTCTAAGACATTCGAATAAATATTTGCTTGAATAAACGCCATGTTGAAACATCCTTTCTAAGGCTGTGAATGTAATCTTGTTTCTTATGTGAGTGGTATCTCTTCAAAATAATTACATGATTACCTTACGCCAATGGTTCTTTCGCTGTCTCATTTCAATACTCTCTTATTCTATCACTTTTATCTCGAACAAAAAACGTTAAGGCAAAAGCAAGTACTACTAAGAGCAATCCTACAAAATAAACTTGATGTAACCCATCATACAATATTCCACGTAATGGTGTAAGCAATCCCGCTTCGATTTCTTTCGCTGTTTGCGGATTAACAAGCTTGTTCATGATATCTGGATCATCCGTTAGATTCCTTGCTGCTAGTTCGCTTTGTGTAATGCCGTTGATCAATAACCCAAATATCGCCACCATCACTGTTTGACCAATTGTTCGAACCAATGTATTAAATGATGTAGCAACACCTAACTGTTCTCGTGGTACACTATTTTGCGCACTAACTGTTGAGGTCGTCATCGTTATCCCTAAGCCCACACCAATAACTGTTGAAATAGCAAAAAACCATAGAAAATTACTGTGGAATGGCATCAACCAAAGCCATGCGCCCCCGACAGCCGCAATAAACAAGCCGATCCGTAAGACCCAATTTGTTGCCATTTGTGTCATCCATTTACTTGCTAAGAAAGAACCAACCATCCAAACAAGAGAAAGTGGAGCCAATACTAATCCGCCCACTGCGGCATTCAATCCTAATACCCCTTGCATCCACATTGGGATATATACATCGATTCCCATCAAAAATCCACTAGCTAAAGCAGCAGCTAAATTCACGACTACAAATAGCGGGTTAGAAAACAGATGCAACATGATAACAGGGTCTTTTGCTCTTTTTTCTGCAAAGATGAACAGTCCTAGTAAAGCCACACTCCCTACAAGCAGACTGATCACTACAGGCGTAAACCCTTGATCTCCCAACAATTGAAATCCTAATAACAAGGCAACTAGCATCGCCATCAAACTAAAACTACCAAAAAGATCCATTGGTTTTGATTCATGCTGTACTTTCGGTTCATTCAAGTACAACCAAATCAAGATCATCAATAAGAGCCCAATCGGAACATTGATAAAAAAGATCCAGTGCCAGCTGATCGTTTCAACAATAAATCCACCCGCTAATGGACCAAACACACTAGCGATCCCCCAAGCTGAACTGTTGAGCCCTAATACCTTTGCTCTTTTTTCGATTGAATACAGATCACCGATGATCGTTAATGCAACAGGCATCATCGCTCCTGCCCCCATTCCCTGAACAGCTCGAGCTACAATCAAACCAATCATTGTTTGAGAAAGACCGCAAAATAGTGAACCGATAATAAATAATAGCGTACCAAAAATAAAAATCGGTTTACGTCCAATTTTGTCAGCTAACTTTCCATAGATAGGTGTCAGCATCGCATTTGTCAGTAAATAAATAGAAAATACCCAGTTCATGATTTCCATTCCATGAAGTGAACCTACAATCGTAGGCATCGCCGTTGTAACGATCGTTCCCTCGATTGCTGTCATAAAAGTCGCGATAAAAACACTGATCGTTACGAGTTTGACATTTGTTTCTCTTTTCATCTTATTCCTCCTTTTTATTTTTACAAGAATCATTTTGAGCCAAAAAAAATAAGCTAAATGACTTATCAGAAAATACCAGCTAAAAGCGATCGCTAGTTTACAGCTGATTTTTACCATAAAAAAACTGGAACAATCACCCTAAAGGCAATCATTCCAGCAACAAAACTCTACTTACCTAAACTTGCTTTTAATGCATCTACTTTGTCAGTATGTTCCCAAGGCAAATCAACATCTGTACGGCCAAAGTGTCCATAAGCTGCTGTTTGGCGATAGATTGGGCGACGCAAATCAAGCATTTCGATGATACCTGCTGGTCGTAGATCAAAGTTTTCTCTAACCGCTGCAATCAAGTCTTCTTCTGGAACTGTAGAAGTACCAAAAGTATTGATTGAAATAGAGACAGGTTGTGCAACACCGATCGCATAAGCGAGTTGAACTTCCACTTTATGTGCAAGACCAGCTGCTACGATGTTTTTAGCAATGTAGCGTGCGGCATAACTTGCTGAACGGTCAACTTTTGTTGCATCTTTACCAGAAAAGGCACCACCACCATGACGTGCATAGCCGCCATAAGTATCAACGATGATTTTTCTGCCTGTTAGACCAGCATCACCTTGAGGTCCGCCAATCACGAAACGGCCAGTAGGATTGATATAGTATTTTGTTTTATCATCTAGTAATTCAGCTGGAATAACTTCTTTTATTACTTTTTCGATGACATCACGATGAATTGTTTCATTATCGATTGCGTCATCATGCTGAGTAGAAATAACGATCGTATCAACACGTTCTGGTTGTCCATTATTATCATATTCTACTGTTACTTGTGATTTTGCATCTGGGCGTAAATAAGTCAATTCATTTGATTTACGCAAATCTGCTAAGCGACGGACTAAACGATGACTCAATGCGATTGGTAAAGGCATCAATTCCGGTGTTTCGTCAACTGCGAAACCAAACATCAACCCTTGGTCACCTGCACCGATTTCATCTAATACGTCTTTTTTATCTTCATCTCGGATTTCTAGTGCTTCATCCACACCTTGAGCAATATCAGGAGATTGTTCATCGATTGCAGCTAATACAGCTACCGTATCTCCATCAAATCCGAATTTGGCACGTGTATAACCAATTTCTTTGATTGTTTGGCGAACAACCTTTTGGATATCTACATAAGCTGTTGTAGAAATTTCTCCAAATACTAATACAAGACCAGTCGTTACAGATGTTTCACATGCAACTCGTGCTGTTGGATCTTGTGCCAAGATTGCATCCAATATGGCATCGCTGATTTGGTCAGCAATTTTATCTGGATGTCCTTCAGAAACAGATTCTGAGGTAAATAAATGTCTTTCTCCCATAAGTGATTCCCCCTAGTTAAATTCGGTTACAAGGCATCTCCGTATCGTACGGATCCTCTCGGGAACTTGCAACGAACCCAGTATAGCAGATAAAATAGATTTCTGCTCGTTTTTTTGTCGCTTTTAAATAAAAAAATGATTTTCATTTCATATAAAACGCTTCTTAAACGTCTCACTTTTACGATTTAATTCAAAACAACACTATTTTATTTAGCTCCTTCTTTTATACTCTGCTCGTCTCACTTTCTCCTTCCAAACAATCAGAACAAATCAACACGACCTAAAAAGACTTAGCACAACTATCCAGTAAGATAACTCTGCTAAGCCTTTTGAAATCATTCATTCGGACAAAAAGAAAAAGATACTTGAAAAAGTATCTTTAAATGACCCGTACGGGATTCGAACCCGTGTTACCGCCGTGAAAGGGCGGTGTCTTAACCGCTTGACCAACGGGCCAGGATGAAACTAATGGGCCTAAATGGACTCGAACCATCGACCTCACGCTTATCAGGCGTGCGCTCTAACCAGCTGAGCTATAGGCCCATAAAAAACTAAAAGCGGGTGACGAGAATCGAACTCGCGACAACAGCTTGGAAGGCTGTGGTTTTACCACTAAACTACACCCGCAGTATGGCGCGGGACAGAATCGAACTGCCGACACATGGAGCTTCAATCCATTGCTCTACCAACTGAGCTACCGAGCCAAACGGTTCCGACGGGAATCGAACCCGCGATCTCCTGCGTGACAGGCAGGCATGTTAACCCCTACACCACGGAACCAGTGTTTTTAGTTTTTAATTGCGGGAGCAGGATTTGAACCTACGACCTTCGGGTTATGAGCCCGACGAGCTACCAGACTGCTCCATCCCGCGATAATAGTAAAAGGAGGATAAGGGATTCGAACCCTTGCACGGTTTTACCCGCCTGACGGTTTTCAAGACCGTTCCCTTCAGCCGGACTTGGGTAATCCTCCAATATGAAACTGTATCATGACCCGTACGGGATTCGAACCCGTGTTACCGCCGTGAAAGGGCGGTGTCTTAACCGCTTGACCAACGGGCCAGGTAAAAATATTGAAACGGAGAAGGAGGGATTTGAACCCTCGCGCCGGTTTCCCGACCTACACCCTTAGCAGGGGCGCCTCTTCAGCCACTTGAGTACTTCCCCAAAACCAATAAGATTTTGTACTAATGGGCCTAAATGGACTCGAACCATCGACCTCACGCTTATCAGGCGTGCGCTCTAACCAGCTGAGCTATAGGCCCATAAAAAACTAAAAGCGGGTGACGAGAATCGAACTCGCGACAACAGCTTGGAAGGCTGTGGTTTTACCACTAAACTACACCCGCATGGCGGTCTGGACGGGACTCGAACCCGCGACCTCCTGCGTGACAGGCAGGCATTCTAACCAACTGAACTACCAAACCATGATTTTAGTTTTTTAATTGTGACTTTATAAAATAAAGTCAATTGCGGGAGCAGGATTTGAACCTACGACCTTCGGGTTATGAGCCCGACGAGCTACCAGACTGCTCCATCCCGCGATAATAGTAAAAAGGAGGATAAGGGATTCGAACCCTTGCACGGTTTTACCCGCCTGACGGTTTTCAAGACCGTTCCCTTCAGCCGGACTTGGGTAATCCTCCAATATGAAACTTACAACGCCACTATGGACCTTGTAGGACTCGAACCTACGACCGGACGGTTATGAGCCGTCTGCTCTAACCAACTGAGCTAAAGGTCCAGGCTCTTAAAAATCGCGGCGGAGGGGATCGAACCCCCGACCTCCCGGGTATGAACCGGACGCTCTAGCCAGCTGAGCTACACCGCGAAAAAGATATTCATTATTTAAATGAAATGGAGCCTAGCGGGATCGAACCGCTGACCTCCTGCGTGCAAAGCAGGCGCTCTCCCAGCTGAGCTAAGGCCCCGTGTTGATTTATTTCATTATCGGGAAGACAGGATTCGAACCTGCGACCCCTTGGTCCCAAACCAAGTGCTCTACCAAGCTGAGCTACTTCCCGTTGTTCTAACGCGCCCAAGAGGAGTCGAACCCCTAACCTTTTGATCCGTAGTCAAACACTCTATCCAGTTGAGCTATGGGCGCATATTTGTAATGCCGAGGACCGGAATCGAACCGGTACGGTGATCACTCACCGCAGGATTTTAAGTCCTGTGCGTCTGCCAGTTCCGCCACCCCGGCGTATTGCTTTGGCAAAGCGGAAAACGGGGTTCGAACCCGCGACCCCCACCTTGGCAAGGTGGTGCTCTACCACTGAGCTATTTCCGCGTGGTTATGATGCCGGCTAAAGGATTTGAACCCTCGACCCTCTGATTACAAATCAGATGCTCTACCAACTGAGCTAAGCCGGCATGTGTAAATCATATAATGCGGGTGAAGGGACTTGAACCCCCACGCCGTAAGGCGCTAGATCCTAAATCTAGTGCGTCTGCCAATTCCGCCACACCCGCAAAAAATATGAGCCGTACAGGGCTCGAACCTGTGACCCTCTGATTAAAAGTCAGATGCTCTACCAACTGAGCTAACGGCTCATATGGAGGTTAACGGGATCGAACCGC
>NZ_CP022930.1:830000-2983334 GCF_002277935.1 Enterococcus durans
CCTATTCAGACTCGCTTTCGCTGCGGCTCCGTCTCTTCGACTTAACCTCGCATGCAATCGTAACTCGCCGGTTCATTCTACAAAAGGCACGCCATCACCCATTAACGGGCTTTGACTTGTTGTAGGCACACGGTTTCAGGTTCTATTTCACTCCCCTTCCGGGGTGCTTTTCACCTTTCCCTCACGGTACTGGTTCACTATCGGTCACTAGGGAGTATTTAGCCTTGGGAGATGGTCCTCCCGGATTCCGACGGAATTCCTCGTGTTCCGCCGTACTCAGGATCCTCCTAGGTGCCTTCCAAATTTCATCTACGGGGTTTTTACCCTCTTTGACTGACTTTTCCAAGTCATTCGATTATCTGAAAGAACTACCATATTGGAGTCCTACAACCCCAATGAGCAAGCTCATTGGTTTGGGCTTTTCCCGTTTCGCTCGCCGCTACTCAGGGAATCGAATTTTCTTTCTCTTCCTGCAGGTACTTAGATGTTTCAGTTCTCTGCGTCTACCTCGAATGCGCTATGTATTCACGCAAACGTAACATCCTATAAAAGATGTTGGGTTTCCCCATTCGGAAATCTCTGGATCATAGCTTACGTACAGCTCCCCAAAGCATATCGGTGTTAGTCCCGTCCTTCATCGGCTCCTAGTGCCAAGGCATCCACCGTGCGCCCTTATTCACTTAACCTTATCAACCTTGCGGTTGGGTTTTGATCTTTCTTCTAGCGATAGAAGTCCGATCAAGAAAATAAGCAATTGAACTTATTAAAAAACTCTATCCAGCTAAACAAGTGTTTAGCCTTCAAATTCAACGCGGTGTTCTCGGTTTGTATTACTTAATTTACTTCAAATATCCAGTTTTCAATGAACAAAGTATTCTCTTGAGAGTATCTTCTAATGTCAAAGTCATAAGCTGACTCTTCAATTATTGAGTAGACCTCTCAAAACTGAACAAAGTATAAAACAACCAGTGTAGTCTCCGTAATATTCCTTAGAAAGGAGGTGATCCAGCCGCACCTTCCGATACGGCTACCTTGTTACGACTTCACCCCAATCATCTATCCCACCTTAGGCGGCTGGCTCCAAAAGGTTACCTCACCGACTTCGGGTGTTACAAACTCTCGTGGTGTGACGGGCGGTGTGTACAAGGCCCGGGAACGTATTCACCGCGGCGTGCTGATCCGCGATTACTAGCGATTCCGGCTTCATGTAGGCGAGTTGCAGCCTACAATCCGAACTGAGAGAAGCTTTAAGAGATTAGCTTAGCCTCGCGACTTCGCGACTCGTTGTACTTCCCATTGTAGCACGTGTGTAGCCCAGGTCATAAGGGGCATGATGATTTGACGTCATCCCCACCTTCCTCCGGTTTGTCACCGGCAGTCTTGCTAGAGTGCCCAACTAAATGATGGCAACTAACAATAAGGGTTGCGCTCGTTGCGGGACTTAACCCAACATCTCACGACACGAGCTGACGACAACCATGCACCACCTGTCACTTTGCCCCCGAAGGGGAAGCTCTATCTCTAGAGTGGTCAAAGGATGTCAAGACCTGGTAAGGTTCTTCGCGTTGCTTCGAATTAAACCACATGCTCCACCGCTTGTGCGGGCCCCCGTCAATTCCTTTGAGTTTCAACCTTGCGGTCGTACTCCCCAGGCGGAGTGCTTAATGCGTTAGCTGCAGCACTGAAGGGCGGAAACCCTCCAACACTTAGCACTCATCGTTTACGGCGTGGACTACCAGGGTATCTAATCCTGTTTGCTCCCCACGCTTTCGAGCCTCAGCGTCAGTTACAGACCAGAGAGCCGCCTTCGCCACTGGTGTTCCTCCATATATCTACGCATTTCACCGCTACACATGGAATTCCACTCTCCTCTTCTGCACTCAAGTCTCCCAGTTTCCAATGACCCTCCCCGGTTGAGCCGGGGGCTTTCACATCAGACTTAAGAAACCGCCTGCGCTCGCTTTACGCCCAATAAATCCGGACAACGCTTGCCACCTACGTATTACCGCGGCTGCTGGCACGTAGTTAGCCGTGGCTTTCTGGTTAGATACCGTCAAGGGATGAACAGTTACTCTCATCCTTATTCTTCTCTAACAACAGAGTTTTACGATCCGAAAACCTTCTTCACTCACGCGGCGTTGCTCGGTCAGACTTTCGTCCATTGCCGAAGATTCCCTACTGCTGCCTCCCGTAGGAGTTTGGGCCGTGTCTCAGTCCCAATGTGGCCGATCACCCTCTCAGGTCGGCTATGCATCGTGGCCTTGGTGAGCCGTTACCTCACCAACTAGCTAATGCACCGCGGGTCCATCCATCAGCGACACCCGAAAGCGCCTTTCAAATCAAAACCATGCGGTTTCGATTGTTATACGGTATTAGCACCTGTTTCCAAGTGTTATCCCCTTCTGATGGGCAGGTTACCCACGTGTTACTCACCCGTTCGCCACTCTTCTTTTTCCGGTGGAGCAAGCTCCGGCGGAAAAAGAAGCGTACGACTTGCATGTATTAGGCACGCCGCCAGCGTTCGTCCTGAGCCAGGATCAAACTCTCATAATAAAAGTTAGAACAATCTTGCGATTGTTAAGCTCAATTTGTTTGCTAGCATATTGCTTGCTTGTTAAAAATGTTTGTTGTCTTGAATCAATCAAGACGCCCTACACATTTGGTTTGTCTTACTTTGTTCAGTTTTCAAAGGTCTACTTGAATTGCCGTAGCAACTTTTATATCATATCAGAGCGACAAGTGAATGTCAACTGTTTTTTAAAAGTTATTTTCGATTTCGCATTTAGAAATCTTTCAGCAACTCGTATATCATAACTTATCTTTTGTTATTTGTCAAGAACTTTTTTTGAAGTTTTTCTTGATTAGATCAAGCTTTTCAATAGGTCCTTTTCAAACGACTTAGTTATCTTATCATGTGGTCACCCACACGTCAAGAACTTTTTTAAGTTATTTTCAGAAGTTATTCTCGGTAACTTTTGAACAAATAATAATATACCAACTAAACCCGTATCGGTCAACGACTTTCTTGTATTTTTTCAAGTTTTTTTCAACAACCGATCAATCATTATCCCTTTCTATTAATTGTTCGTATTTAAGGCAATATCTTTCGATTGCTATTCGCTTCACTTACAATATCATTCGTTATTATTTATGGTCTGAAAGTTGGAATTTCCTTTTTGTTCAAATTTTTTCCACTGTTCTTTATTTTATAAAGCGTATTCCAAAAATCTTTTTTTATGACTATTCATATTTAAGCGTGAAAATACGAATAAGTATCTTATACTTCTTTACTCCTCTTACCTACAAAAAAAGAAGGAGAAAACCAATCAGGTCTCTCCTCCTATCTTATTGTTAACGCATTGTTGGGAATAATAAAACGTCTCGAATCGATTGAGCATCTGTCAAAAGCATCACTAGACGGTCGATTCCGATTCCCAGACCGCCAGTAGGTGGCATACCATATTCTAACGCTTCTAAGAAGTCTTCATCTACACCATGTGCTTCGTCATTTCCTAATTCACGTTCTTTTTCTTGTGCTTCAAAACGTTCTCTTTGATCGATTGGATCATTTAATTCAGTAAAGGCATTCGCAAATTCGCGCCCAACGATAAATAATTCAAAACGATCTGTAAAACGTGGGTCTTCTGGATTTTTCTTCGCTAACGGAGAAACTTCTACTGGATGACCATAAACAAAAGTAGGTTGTGTCAATGTTTCTTCAACGAAAGTCTCGAAAAACTCATTGATGACATGACCAACACCCATTGCTTCTGTTACTTCTACATCATGTTCTTTAGCAATAGCCAATGCTTCTTCCAGCGTCATTTCTTTCCAGAAGTCGACACCCGTTTTTTCTTTGATCGCATCTACCATGTGGATACGTTTAAAGTCACTCTCTAAATCAACATCTTGTCCGTCATAAGTGATCTTAGCTGTACCAAGTACTTTCTGAGCCGCATTACGAATAATACCTTCTGTCAGATTCATCACATCTTGGAAATCTGTATAAGCTGTATAAGCTTCTAGCATCGTAAATTCTGGATTGTGTGTTGTATCGATTCCTTCATTACGGAATACACGACTGATTTCATAGACTTTTTCCATACCACCGACAATTAGTCGTTTCAAATGAAGTTCTAGTGCAATACGTAGGTACAAGTCAATATCCAATGCATTATGATGTGTAATAAATGGACGTGCTGCAGCACCACCGGCTTCATTGTGCAATACAGGAGTTTCTACTTCTATATATCCATTGCCATCTAAGTAGCGACGGATCTCACTGATGATTTGACTGCGTTTCATGAAGCGGTCAAAACTTTCACGATTACTGATCAAATCTAAGTAACGTTGGCGATAACGTTGTTCGATGTTCGTCAATCCATGGTATTTGTCTGGTAACGGACGTAGTGCTTTTGATAAAATGACGATCTCTGAAGCTTTGATGGAAACTTCTCCAGTGTCCGTCTTCATGATCTCACCCGTCACACCAAAAAAGTCACCTAGATCAGCGTGTTTGAATACATCGTAAGCTTCGTCTCCTACTTGGTCTTTCCGTACATAGATTTGGATTTGACCTTCACGATCTTGTAAATGTGCAAAACCTGCTTTACCTTTACCGCGTCTTGTCATCATACGTCCTGCTACACTAGCAGTTAATCCCATCTCTGCTAATTCTTCTTTTGTTCTTGGATCAAATAGTTCATGTAGTTCTGCTGAATTGTGTGTACGTTCAAATCGCTTGCCGAAAGGATCAATCCCATTTTCTCTCAATTGCTCCATTTTTTGACGACGAACAAGCATTTGATCATTTAAATCTTCTACTTGATGTTGTTGTTCCTGTGTCACAAAAGTTCCTCCATTCTCATGTTATTCTCTTCCCTATAATGCCAATGAAACACAAAAAAAGCAAGCCGAACTTAAATTTTCGGCTTGAAAATTAACGAAAAACTCAGAAAAACATGTCATCAACTCACAGATATTTTTTCTGTTTTCTCTAAAAAGCCATCCAATAAATCATTGATTTCTGTTTGTTTTTCAGAATGGTTGATTGCAACTTTGACTTTCGCCGCTCGAGAGACTCCCTTCAAATAATAAGAAGCATGTGTCCGAAATTCACGGCAAGCAATAACTTCCCCTTTTAGATCAACTAAACGTTTCAAGTGGAGTTTTGCTGTCTCTATTTTTTCACGAGGCGTTGGTTCTGGAATCAATTCACCTGTCTCTAAATAGTGCTGGGTACGATGGATCATCCAAGGGTTCCCTAATGCGGCACGGCCGATCATTACTCCGTCTGCCCCCACATATTCCAGCATTCTTTTTGCATCTTCCGGTGTTTTTACATCTCCATTCCCCATAAAAGGGATCGTCAATTGACTTTTGACTTCTTTCAAGACTTCCCAATCTGCTTTTCCTTCATACATTTGTACCCGTGTACGCCCATGCATGGCGATCGCACTTGCTCCAGCTGACTCAGCAGCTAATGCATTTTGAACAGCAAATACATGTTGTTCATCCCAACCGATCCGCATTTTTACAGTTACAGGTATATCGACAGCAGAAGAAACCGCATGGACCATTTCATAAACTTTATCTGGATCTAACAACCACTTCGCGCCTGCTTCCGCTTTGATGACTTTGTTGACTGGGCAGCCCATGTTGATATCGATGATATCAGCAGCGGTATTTTCTTGAACGAATTGTGCTGCTTCGACTAGTGTATCTTTATTTCCGCCGAATATCTGTAAACTTAAAGGATGCTCTCCTTCTTCTATATGCAGCATCTCTAAGGTTTTCTTATTCCTAAAATGGATGCCTTGATCACTGATCATCTCGCAGACAACTAACCCAGCGCCGAATTCTTTTACAGTTACTCGAAAAGCGGAGTTGGTGATTCCAGCCATCGGTGCAACGACTACACGATTGGGAATTTCCACATTGCCTATTTTCCATGTATGTTCCACTTAGTTTCCTCCTAATGCTTCTTCTTTGAGTGCTGTCAATTCATCCTCACTGTATTCATACTTATTGTTACAGAACGAACAAACTGCTTCTGCGCCATGGTCTTCGTCGATCATCGCTTGAATTTCATCTGCCCCTAATGCAATGATTGCTTCACCAAATTTTTCTTTGGAGCAATCACACTTGAATTGAACAGGTAGCTTTTCTAAGATATTCAACTCTTCTGTTCCTAGCAACCCTTTTAAGATTTCTTCTGGCGTTAATCCCTCATCTAGCAATGTAGAGATTCTAGGTGTTTTCTTTAATTGTTCTTCGATTTGAGTGATGGTTTCTTCATCTGCACCAGGCATGATCTGGATCATGAAGCCACCAGCCGTTTTGATACTATCATCTGTGTTGACTAGAACACTCAAACCGACAGCAGAAGGAATTTGTTCTGAAATAGCTAAATAATAAGTAAAGTCTTCTGCTATTTCTCCGGAAACGATAGGTGTTTGACCAGAAAAAGGTTCTTTCAGTCCCAAATCTTTCGTGACACTGAACATCCCTTGTGTTCCTACTGCGCCACGTACATCGATTTTCCCTACTTCATTTAAAGGTAAACTTAAATGCGGATTTTGAATGTAGCCTTTTACTTCCCCTTTTCCGTTCGCGTCGACTACGATGCCCTTCGCTGGTCCGTCCCCTTGAATGCGGATCGTCAACTTATCATCGCCCTTTACAGTTGCGCCTAGTAGCAAACCGCCCACTAATGTCCGACCTAATGCGGCAGAAGAAGTATGCCATGTATCATGACGTCTTTGCGCTTCCGCTACAGTATTGGTTGCTTGAACAGCATATGCTCGCACAAATCCATTATGTGCTAAAGCTTTAACTAAATAATCTTCCATTTTATGTACCTCATTTCCCGATTTTAAACTCATAGTGAATCATACTAGTTACGCTCATTTTTTTCAACTGATGGAATTGAACTTAACCTATGATTAATCAAATGAGCGTGGAACAAAACTAAAAATCAGTTTCGCCACAGACTCTAACTCCGAATAAACGGTGGGAGCAGAAGCAGGGACTTCTAACTACTATTTTAATTAAGAAAAGAGCTATGACTTTCGTCACAGCTCTTTCGTATTATTTGTTATGATCGTCAGAATCGTTTGGTAAAGTAGCATCATGTTCTTCTTTAGCTTCTTCGTTCAATTCTTCTTTATCATGTTCAAAATTTTCTTTTTCTTCCGCTTGTTTTTCAGCATCTTTTTCTTCTAAAGCGCGTTTTGCTTCTTCAAAAGTTTGTGCTTCTTTTTCGCTTGGATAGTTATCCGATTCTGAACCTTCTGGCATTACGCCTCTTTCAAATAAAGATTTGATTGCTTTCGCATCCAAAGTTTCGAATTCTAGAAGTTTTTCAGCAATCAATTTGTGTTGCGCGCGGTGTGCTTCGATGATTTCATGCGCTTTTTGATGTGCTTCCATCAAAATCTTGCGTACTTCTTGATCGATCTCAAATGCAACTTGTTCAGAGTAAGCTTTTGTTTGACCGTAATCACGACCTACAAACACTTGATGGTTTCCTTCATATTGAACTGGACCTAAGCGATCGCTCATCCCATATTCAGTGACCATACTTCTTGCTAACGCTGTTGCTTGTTCAAAGTCATTTGAAGCGCCTGTCGATTGAACATTGAAGATGATTTCTTCTGCTGTTCGTCCACCTAGCAAGCCAACGATTTGTTCAAACATGTCTTCTTTTGTCATCAAGAATTGGTCTTCTTTTGGCAATGCGATCATATAACCGCCTGCACGCCCACGTGGAATGATCGTTACTTTATGAACGACACGTGCACGACTTAAGACTAACCCAACGATAGTGTGACCTGCTTCATGGTATGCCACCATTTCGCGTTCTTTTTTGCTGATTACGCGGTCTTTCTTAGCTGGACCTGCAATCACGCGATCTTCTGCTTCATCGACATCTGAAGCATCGATTTTTTTCTTGTTACGGCGTGCCGCTACTAAAGCAGCTTCGTTCAAGACGTTTTCTAAATCAGCACCAGCAAATCCTGGTGTTTGTTGTGCAACAACTTTTAGATCAACATCATCTGCTAAAGGTTTATTTCTTGCGTGAACACGTAGGATCGCTTCACGACCTTTCACATCTGGACGACCGACTAAAATTTGACGGTCAAAACGTCCTGGACGTAACAATGCTGGGTCCAATACATCAGAACGGTTGGTTGCGGCAATGACGATAACTCCTTCATTTCCATCAAATCCATCCATTTCAACAAGCAATTGGTTCAAGGTTTGTTCGCGTTCATCATGTCCGCCACCCATACCTGCACCACGTTGACGACCTACAGCATCGATTTCATCGATAAAGATGATGGCCGGAGCATTTTTCTTCGCTGTTTCAAATAAATCACGTACACGGCTTGCACCGACACCGACAAACATTTCAACGAAGTCTGAACCAGAAATAGAATAAAATGGTACACCGGCTTCTCCGGCTACTGCCTTGGCAAGTAATGTTTTACCAGTCCCTGGAGGTCCTTCTAAAAGAACACCTGCTGGGATACGCGCACCTAGCTCAACGAATCGTCGTGGATCTTTTAAGAACTCAACGACTTCGACAAGTTCTTGTTTTTCTTCTTCCGCACCTGCGACATCAGAAAAACGTACACGGTTGGCTTTTTTGTCTGCTTCTTTGGCTTTTGATTTACCAAAGTTCATGACACGGCCGCCACCGCCGCCACCGCCGCCTTGTTGACCCATCATCATATAGAAGAAGAAAATGATGATCACAATCGGCAAGAAGCTAAGTAACAAGGAGACCCATACGCCGCTACTTGACTCTTCTTTGACTGTCGTCGCGACATTCTTTTCTTTCGCTAAATCAGTTACCTGACTCAGTGTTGTATCATTCGGTAAAATGATCGTTGTAAAATGGGTAGTTGTAGTATCTGTTGAACCTAAGATAGATAGACCGCCGCTATTAGCGACTTTCTGTTGCTCTTTGTATTCACCAGTGATTTTATATACACCATTTGCAGGTTGCACTTCAAAGTTCTTGATTTTACCTGCTTGTAATTGTTCTGTGAATTTTGAGTACTCGATATCTGACGATCGTTGGCCATTGTTACCAAAAATAAAGTATACGACCATTACCATCGCTAAGATTACGAGGACATAATACAAGGCATTTTTCATCATGCCATTGTTCTTTTTGTTCATAGTTGCCCTCCCTATGCGTTATTTTAAATTAGCATTTTTTTATCAATCCTGACCATTCTATTGTAACACAAATCACAACAGATACAGCATTAATTTGATTGATAAACGCTTGGTTTCAATACTCCGATATAAGGTAGATTGCGATAAGCTTCTGCATAATCCAAGCCATATCCTACCACAAATTCGTTTGGCACATTGAATCCAACGTAGTCTGCTTCAATATCTACGACTCTTCCTTCTGGTTTATCAAGCAATGTCACGATCTTCACTGAGTTTGCTTTACGATATTTAAAAAGATCGACTAGATAAGCAAGTGTTCGTCCGCTATCAATGATATCTTCAACAATCAACAGATCGCGGCCTTCGACATTTGTATCTAAGTCCTTCACAATCTTAACTTCACCAGATGAAACAGTGGCATTACCATAACTTGAAACATCCATGAAATCTAATTCTAAATACGCATCGATTGAACGTATGATATCTGCCATGAATGGGACTGCACCTTTTAAGACACCAACTACTAATGGATTTGAATCCTTATAAGTTTCTGTCAATTCTTTGCCTAGTTCTTCACAACGAACTTGTATCTCTTCTTTTGTAATCAAAACTTTCTCAATATCCTTTTCTAACATCAGGTTCTCCTTCCAGTTGCTTCTTTTTGATATTTGTAAAGAAGTATGTAGTGTATTTTATCAGTTTCTACACCAATACTCAAATGGGAATAGGTAAAAGGAAGCAAACTAATTATTTTTTTTTGCTCATCTTTAACCACCCACGCATCTTTTCTTTGCAGATCAGGTATTTTCTTGTCAATAAAATACCTAGACACTTTCTTTGTCAATTTTTCATTTAGCTGTATGCGATCGCCCGCTTGTCTTTTTCCGATGAACAGGGTTTGCTGAGGTTTCAGCCAGACATCATGAGAAAATTCTCCCCATTCGTCGATACATCTAAATTCTGCCACTTCATCAGGCGTGAATAGACCTACCCATGCCTTCTCATTTAATATGATCTGCTTATGTGGTTCTATTTCGATAAATCGATCGATTATTTCCACAGGTTCATTCTCCACATCGTTCTTTCTTACCAAAGCGACTTCTTCATAGACTCGTTGGAATACCCATGAACGATCAAGAGTTAGTTGCCATTGCCCTTTCGGTCGTTCAACTTGCTCTAATAGTTGGTCGATTTGCTGTTCATTGATAAAGAGGTCTGTTTTTCTGTTCGCCCAATCGAATAGCGTATACAAAAAATAGTACCGCTCTTCTAGGGACATCTCTTGTACTACTCTCCATGGAAAAACAAATCCATCATGCGTTTCTTTGACCTGTTCTTCGATCACTTTTTTCATTTGTTTCTTGATTAATTGATCTGCCCAAGTAATTTGTTGCGCAAAACGTTGGAAATGTGCCAAAACTTGTGGATTTTCTTGTTTTAATTGGGGAATCACTAAATGCCTAATCCGGTTTCTTTGGACATTCAGTTCCTGATTGGTCTGATCCTCAAAATAAACAAGCTTTTGTTCTGCGGCATATTCATACAATTGCTCTTTACCAAAGCTTAGAAGTGGGCGGATCAGCTGGCCATTTGAAAAACGCTGACTTTCTTTGATTCCTGCAAAAGTTCCTAACTGTCCCCCACGCACTATCTTCATTAAAATCGTTTCCATTTGATCGTTTCCATGATGCGCAGTCATCACTACTTGATAACCATCTGTATGCATGATTTTTGCAAACGTGTGATAACGAAAGGCTCTTGCAGCAGCTTCGATGCCCTTTGTTGCCGGTTCTTTCCATGCTTCAAGGATAAACGGGATCTTTCGTTCCTGACAATAGGCTTTTAAGTAAGCTGCTTCATCTGCAGATTCTGGTCTTAATTGGTGGTTGATGTGCACCACACCCAAAGAAAAGGCTACTTCTTTTTTAGCTGCAAGCATCAAGTCAAGCAAAACCATGGAATCAACTCCCCCAGAAATCGCCAACAGTACATGATTTTCTTTGGCTAGATACCCTTTTACTTTACCTTGTTCGATAAACATTCGTTGCATCTCTGCTGATACTTGGTTTTTGATCGACACATCCATCACTTCCTTTCACTTACACTTTTTCGATAATGGCCACAAAAGAAAAAAAGAGCGGACAATAGTCTGAAACAATTGCCTGCCCCTTCATTTTCATTTGTTTTAGCTGCGACGTCCGCCGCGACCACCACGTTTGCCTTCAGTGTTACGTTTCAAGGAAGTCAATCGATCATCACTGTCTTTTAAAAATGAACTCATTAATGAATCAAAATCTTCTTTGTGATTGTTAGAAGATTGACTGCGAGAAAAAGGTTTTTTCTGTGTTGCACGGCCACGATTATCTCGTGTGTCACGTGTATCCCGTGTATCTCGTGTATCTTTTTGATATCGTTTTGGACGTTGTTCTTCATTCGATTCAGCTGGTTGCTCTTGCGCTTTACGGATAGATAGCCCAATCTTACCATCATCATTTACAGAAATAACTTTGACTGTTACTTCATCTCCAACACTTAAAACGTCGTGAATATCTTTGATATACCCATTTGATACTTCACTGATATGAACTAAACCCGTTTTACCAGCTCCTAAATCAATAAATGCCCCAAAATTTGTGATTCCTGATACTTTTCCTTGCAGTTTTGCTCCTACCTCGATTGACATAAAAAAAATGTTCCTCCTAATTATTAACCTATTTATAATACTGCTTATTTTGCAGTTGTTGAACTAGTTGATTGATTTGTTTCAGCCGTTGAACTATCGGTAGCCGGTTCTAATATTGGGTAAACTTTTTCGCCTTCTTTGGAATAAAAGAATTTACTTCTCGCAAGTTTCGCCACATAATCATCATCTTTTAATAATGAAACGTCTTCTTTGAGTTGATCAACATCCGTATTGACTTGACTCATCTCCGTATTCGCTTCAACTCTTAAATCGTTTAATCGATCCATTCTTTGCATATCACGAAAAATTTGAAATCCTAACACTGCGAAAATGACCAAAGCGCCGATGAAAATGGCTGCTAACCTACGTCTTCGAAAAATCAATTGGCGTTGTTGTTGTTGAAATTCAGCATACTTTTTCTTTGCATACTCTGTGTCTAAAGCAGCAATTTTGTTGCTTTTTTTCGTCACTTCACTTCGCTCCAATCTTTTTTTGATTGTCCTTCTCATTATACCAACATCAAGATGGCTTGTCTAATCAATTTCTTCACTGTTTTTCGTGCGGGTCTCAGTTAATAGTTCATACATCTTCTGTGCATCTTCTTTTTTCGTTGACTCGTGTAATTCTACCACTTTTACTTCCATTGTTTTGTTCCCAAATTGGATCTTCATTATATCTCCGACTTTGACATCACTAGAAGACTTCGCTAGCTTGCCATTGATTTGGAT
This sequence comes from Enterococcus durans, assembly GCF_002277935.1. NCBI lineage: Bacteria > Bacillati > Bacillota > Bacilli > Lactobacillales > Enterococcaceae > Enterococcus > Enterococcus durans. The sequence goes on from NZ_CP022930.1 coordinate 842,601, forward strand.
TCTCCCTTTATCTGCCACTTCTTTTGCTACTGAGCGACGTTTGATGATTCGAGAGATTTTAAGAAATTTATCTAATCGCATAGTTTTTCCTCACTTTTTAAATTGTTTGTTTATCCTTAATATTTTTTTACCAAAAGGCAACATCAGCCATTCTCTGACCGTAAACAGTCGCGTCCAGATCACCGCATTCACAAAAACAAATGCGCCGATGATCACACCGACTAGACTGACTAAGAAAGCCATTGAGCGGTGTTGGATCGGGCCAAAAAACAGCATCAATAGACCATAGTATAAAAATAAGGATAGGATCATCCAGCCTAAACACTGAATCAATTTTTTACCGAATTTACGTTCTTTCCAAAAGCTGTTGATGTCTGCTTTTTCAGTGTGGACAAAATACCACAATGTTACAGCTAACCCTAGTAGCGTAGATAGACTAGCGCCCACTGTTCCCAAACGTCCTGTCAATAAAGGCGTAGCTAATGCTTTTGCTAGAAGCCCCCAGCCCGCTCCCTTCAATGAAGGTCGGAAAGAATTTTTGCTTTGAGCAATGCTTTGATACGCTTGAATAACTGCTGTTAGTGCAATCGAAAATACAAACAACACAAGGGCAGCATTTCCCGCGTAATCTTTGAATAGTGCATAGTTGATGTAGGGAAGCAACATCGCCAAACCGACTGAAGCAGCTAAAGCTAACGCCGTAGTCAGCCGCAAATAGATTTTCGCTGTCTTTAGAAATTGACTGGGAACGGAGCTCATTAGATAACGTGTTAATGCTGGTAAAAATGTGGCACTTAATGCAGTTGCAATAACTAGACCTAGTTGGACCAAAGGCTGTCCTCGATCATACACTCCTTTAGCGATTTTCGCACTTTGTTCAGTCAATCCATAGACCTCCAGTGCATTTTTGACAAAAAACGAATCGATCAACTGAAAGAAGATCAATAGACCACTATAAATCGACACCAATCCGCCTTCGATAAAAAAGCGGCGTATCAGTGGTTTTGGTGGCCGATTAAAGATAGAAAAATGTCGAAAGCTTAATGCACCACCATGTATTTTTTGTTCATAATAGTGTAAAACACCATAGGCACAAAGCCCACCAAGAACCGCTCCGCTCATCGCTGCTGTTCCCGTTTGATAGACATTCCAGCCTAACATCCGAAAAGCGAGCGCACTACAAACGATGATCGACACGCGAACGAACTGTTCGATGACTTGAGAAACCGCAGTGGGTTCCATCAAGAAGCGTCCTTGAAAATTTCCTCGATAAAAAGAAAGTCCTGGCATCAGCAAAAAGGTGAAGGAAACGATCTGGATCAACGGCTTCAACTGTAGATCCCCCATCATAAAAGCAATCCACCGACTAAAAGAAAAGGTGAATAGCCACAATAAAACACCTGTCCAAAAAACTAAAGGATATAGTTTTTGTAATGCCGCTTTACGCTGTAATGGATCTTTTCTTTCTGCAACATATTTAGAGATAAACTGAGGAAGACCAGACAGTGCTAAGGTCATGGCAATTCCATAAATAGGATAAACTTGTTGGTAAACATAAAATCCTTCATCTCCGACTAAGTTTTGCAGTGGGATGCGGTACAAGGCACTTAATACTTTCGCTATAAAAGAAGCGAGCGTGAGTACAAATGCACCTTGCATCACTTTACGCATTTCTTTATGGTCCAAAGCGTCTGCTCCTTCCTATGCTACAGCATATTTTTGTTCACGTAATGCTTTCACAAAACGTTGGATCTCTTGCATCCAGCTCGCAGTATCTGTCGCTTTGGGAATCGTTAATCGGATCACCATTTTTTCCTTTTCAACACCTAGACTGGCCTTTAATTTTGTTGCTGTCAGTGCTTCAAAAAGTTGTTCCACCGTATAACGTTTTGTTCCAACCTTGCTCAACGTAAAGACTAGTTTTTGCTCTTGTTTGCGAATCGTTTCGATCAATGCACGATCGCCATCCATTTTGATCTGACCGATCGTCAATAAATGAGCGACCTCTTCAGGATATTCACCAAAACGGTCCAACAAATCATCTTCCAGCTCATCAAGCATTTCTTGTGAGTCAAGTTCTCTGATACGTTTATAAATTTCGATTTTTTGTCGTTGATCGGAGACGTATTCTTCTGGTAAGTAGGCATCGACACCAAGATCGATCTCAACTGATGTTTTTTCGACTTGATTATTTTTCCCTTGTTTTCGTGAAACTGCCTCACTCAACATTTGAGAATACATATCAAAACCAACAGCATCGATAAAGCCATGTTGTTGGGCACCTAAAAGATTTCCTGCTCCTCGGATCGATAAATCACGCATCGCGATTTTAAAGCCTGAACCTAATTCCGTAAAATCTTTGATTGCTTGTAGCCTTTTTTCGCTCACTTCATTAAGGATTTTTTGCTGTTCATACATGAAATAAGCGTAGGCGACACGATTGCTACGCCCGACACGTCCTCGTAACTGATAAAGCGTAGACAAGCCCATATAATCGGCATTTTCCACAAATAATGTATTGGTATTCGGGATATCGACACCTGTTTCGATGATCGTAGTCGTGACTAGCACATCATACTGTCCTTCGATAAAATCAAACAGCGTATTTTCTAATTGTGCTTCTGTCATCTGCCCGTGAGCAAATCCAATGCGGGCTTCTGGTACCAACGCTTGTATTTCTTCTACTTTACGTTCTATCGTTTCGACACGGTTGTATAGATAGAAAACTTGTCCGCCTCTTCCCATTTCTCGATGGATTGCTTCTCTGATTGCGCCGGGGTTTTTCTCCATAACATAAGTTTGGATCGGATAACGGTTCGCTGGTGGAGTTTCGATCACTGACAAGTCCCGAACACCCAACATCGACATATGCAATGTTCGCGGGATCGGTGTTGCTGTCAATGTCAATACATCCACTTGCGCACGCAATTGTTTCAATCGTTCTTTATGTTTTACACCAAAACGTTGCTCTTCGTCAACAATCAATAGGCCTAAATCACTAAATTCTATATCTTTTGAAAGAATTCGGTGCGTACCAACGACAATATCGATTTGACCCGTGCGTAATTGTTCGATCGTTTCTTTCTGTTGTTTCCTTGTTCTAAATCGACTTAATAAGCCAATGTTGACAGGAAATCCTTCAAAACGTTCAAGCATGGTCTCGTAATGTTGCTGTGCCAAAATCGTAGTAGGAACTAGAAAGGCTACTTGCTTACTTTCCTTGATGGCCTTGAAAGCTGCACGTAAAGCAACTTCGGTTTTCCCATAGCCCACATCCCCTACAAGCAATCGATCCATCGGTTTTTCTTTTTCCATATCACGCTTGATCTCAGCTGCACTTCTTAATTGGTCATCTGTTTCAGAATATGGAAAAGCATTCTCGAATTCTTTTTGATACCCATCATCCGGTCCAAAAGCATACCCTTTTTCAGATTCTCTGGCTGCATAAAGTTTGATCAGATCATCTGCGATATCTTCGATTTTAGAAGACACTTTTCGTTTTGTCTTCGTCCATTCACTTCCACCTAATTTATTGATACGTGGTGCTTTCGATTCAGAAGCAACATATTTTTGAATAAGGTTCAATTGTGTGACTGGTATAAAGAGCTTGTCGTCATTTTGATAAAGAATCGTCATGTAATCTTGATGGACCCCATCCACTTCCAACGTTTCCATACCGATATATTTACCGATCCCGTGATTCGCATGGACGACATAATCTCCAGCTTTAAGTTCATTGTAACTTTTTAGGCGTTCTGCATTGGTTACTGTTTGTCGCCGAGTTTGTTTTTTCGTTGTTTTTTGGAAAATCTCTTTTTCCGTGATCGCAACGATTTTTTCTTGTGGCAACTCAAAACCAGTTTGTAAGGCACCTTCTACCAATTGAACTTGTCCGCGGATCAATTTGTCTTGTTCCGTTTCTACTACTAATATCTCCTCATCCCGAAGCATCTGTTCTGCTTTTTTTATCCGCTCTTTTGTCGGGATAAAGATAACAACCGTTTGTCCCTGTTTTCGCCAACGATCCATTTCGGTTTTTAATAAGGGCATCTGTCCGAAAAATTGTTGCATCGTGCGATATTGGAAATTATGGATAGCTTGAAAACGTAAATTGCCCATTCCTTTTTGGAAAAGTGCAAAAAAAGTAGTAATAAATTTTTCTTTTTGAACAAGTTTATGCACATCACTGACTAATACCTGTTCAGAAAATACACGGAGTTCACTGATCTTTTGCGTTTGCCATTCTGCAGCTTCACGTTCCATTTCTCGATTTGTTTCCATGATTCGTTGATAATCGTCTACGATCAACAAGCTATTAGTTGGGAAATAATCAAGGATCGTCGTTTCTGTTTGATAAAGCAGATCTGCATAAAATTTAGCTTCTTCCGTAGGGTTTCCCGCTTGCCACTGTGAAACCAATTGGCCAAAGTAATCTTCTAAAAAGGCACGATCTGTTTTTTCAGAAGTAGTTGCTAATTTCTTTTCCAATAATGTTTCAACCTGATTGATTCCGTGAAGCAAATCCTCTTGCCCATATACTTGTTCACTCGTAGGGGCGATCCAGACTTCGTTTATTTTTTCGATCGAGCGCTGTGTATCTGGTTCAAAATAGCGCATGGAGTCAATTTCGACATCGAACAGCTCAATGCGGACAGGATAGTCAATGGTTAGTGGATAGATGTCGATAATACTTCCACGCATGCTGTATTCTCCAGGTTTTGCCACCATTTCTACCCGCTCATAGCCCATCAATGCAAAATGCTGCGGAAGATTTGCGAGATCGATCTCTTCACCGACTTGCCAGTTCAGTTGTGCTTGTTGCCAAGTTTTTGGTTGAGGTAATCGTTTATGAAGAGCCGCTACTGGCAAAAGGTAAATACCCGGTTGCTTTTGTTGTAGTGCATTTAGAGTAGCCACTCGTTCTCCTCGTGCTTCTGGAGAGGAGAACGCCATTTCTGCAGACAGTACTTCATCTACTGGAAATGAATGGATCTGTTCTGCTGGCAAAACATGCTGAAGATCTTCAGCCAACTGATTTGCATAATAAAGATTAGGCATCAAGACAATCAGATTTTTCTTTGTTTTTTTGAATGCGCGTGCGAACAACAATGTTTTTGCTGAGCCCGCTAATCCTGTAACTAGTTGTCTTGGTGTCTTCTCTTCTAATTGGTTGATCCATTCTTTGACTTGCGGATCTTTCCCAATCATTTGGATGATATCCATTACTTTTTCTCCTTCCTTAATTGAATTGATTCATCGTATCGATAAACGTATGTCCTTCAAGCATGAATTCTAACGCTTTAACGGATTGATCAATACTTGCTTCGATCAAAGGCTGTGCCTCTTTACTAAATGGACTCAACACATGTTGCACCACGGTTTTCTTTCCTTCAGGTCTACCGATCCCAACTTTGATCCGATCAAATACATTCGTATTCAAATGCGAGATGATGCTTTTTATGCCATTATGACCACCAGCACTTCCTTTTTGACGCAATCTGATTTTTCCAAGTGCAAGATCCAAATCATCGTACACAACGACTAATTCTTCTGGATAGATGCCAAAATAAGTCATCAACGGCCCTACAGCACGTCCTGACTCATTCATAAATGTTTGTGGTTTGACTAAAAGGATTTTTTCGCCATTGTAGAAAAATTCAGCGACCTCTGCTTCAAATGTATTTTTTTTAAACATTGCTTGATGTTCTTTCGCCATACGATCAACGACCATGAAGCCAATATTATGTTTTGTTTGTTCATATTTCGTTCCAGGGTTTCCAAGCCCAACGATCATTTTCATTGTTCATTCCACCTAATCTAAAAAGCAACACAAAAGGCTGGAGCGCAAATAAAGCAATCCAGTCCTTGACGCAATTTTCTATTTTTTACTTTCTACTATAGTATAACACATATAACCGTGTTTCAACTAAAAGAGAATCCTTAAAAAATGATAAAATAATTAAAAAACTCTTCAAAGTTTAATGAAATCATTACTTTCAGAAAATAGTGAAATAACGCACATGTAAGCTTTTACATATAATACAACTGTGTTATCTGTTATATTTTGTAGCCAAATAGCGTGACAGCAGGCTTGAGAAATGTTAGCATAGTCATGGGAAAAGACAAAATCAATGGAAGGATTGATATACAATGACTGCAGCTGCAGAAAAAAAAGATCATCAAAAAGTAATTCTTGTCGGAGACGGTGCCGTAGGTTCTAGCTATGCTTTTGCATTAGTTACTCAAAATATCGCACAAGAAGTTGGTATCGTAGATATCAACACAGCAAAAACTGAAGGAGATGCAATTGATCTATCACACGCATTAGCATTTACTTCACCTAAAAAAATCTACTCTGCAACTTATGCAGATGCACACGATGCTGACTTAGTTGTTATCACAGCTGGTGCGCCTCAAAAACCAGGCGAAACTCGTTTAGATTTAGTAAACAAAAACTTAAAAATCAACCGTGACGTAGTAACACAAATCGTTGAATCAGGTTTCAATGGTATTTTCTTAGTTGCTGCTAACCCAGTAGATATTTTAACTTACTCAACTTGGAAATTCTCAGGTTTCCCTAAAGAACGCGTTATCGGTTCTGGTACTTCACTTGACTCAGCTCGCTTCCGTCAAGCACTTGCTGAATTAGTTGACGTTGATGCACGTAACGTCCATGCTTATATCTTAGGTGAACACGGAGATTCTGAATTCCCAGTTTGGTCACATGCCAACGTTGCTGGTTTACAAATTTATGAATGGGTTAAAAACAATCCAGACGTTGATGAAGAAGCAATGGTCAACTTATTCTTCGGAGTACGTGATGCTGCTTACACAATCATTGAGAAGAAAGGTGCTACTTTCTACGGTATCGCAGTAGCATTAGCTCGTATCACTCGTGCTATCCTTGATGATGAAAATGCTGTTCTTCCATTGTCAGTATTTATGAACGGTGAATATGGATTGAACGATATCTACATTGGTGCTCCTGCCGTTATCAACCGTCAAGGTATCCAAAAAGTTATCGAAATCCCTCTAAGCGACAGCGAACAAGACCGTATGGCTGCTTCAGCTAAACAATTAAAAGAAATCTTGGACGAAGCTTTCTCAAAATTAGACGCTGAATAATTTTAAATAAATAATAGAAATGAGGTTGGGACAGAAGTGTTTAACTCCGAGAAATAAGAAGAAATGAACGAAAATTGCTTTTCAAATTTTTGTGAATTTCGGCTTATTTCCGAAGGAGTTGCTTCTGCTCCCACCGTTTATTCGGAGTTAGAGTCTGTGGCAAAACTGATTTTTAGTTTTGTCCCACGCTCTATTTTTTTACAGCAATACTTCATTAAATTTCCACTAAATCATCTCTTCCCTTCGTCTTTTCATGTAAAATATGCTATGATTAGCTCGTTACACCCTAAATTAAAAAAATAAGGAGTTGTCACCATGACAAGATCTTCTCATCGTAAAAAATCAACGCACATTGGCTTATTGTCTGCTCTCGGTGTGATCCTCGTATTGATCAGCTTTTATACCTATCGCAGTACATATTATACAAAACATTTTTTGCCTAATACTGAGATCAATTCGATCAACGTAAGTAATCTTACTGTTGACGAAGCAAATGATAAATTGAAGGATTCTTATTCTAATAAAAAGCTTGCTATTGAAGAGAATGGCAAAGTTTGGCAAGAAGTTGCAAAATCAGAACTCGGCTACAAAGATGACTTTTCTTCTGAGTTGACGCCTCTTTTAGAAAAACAAAATGCTTGGTCTTGGGGAATGACTTATGTCTCCGCTGCTGACAATCAAGAAATCGATCCATTAGATACAAATCACCAAAAATTAGATGCAACGATCGAACAGTTAACTTCTGAATTGACGAACTTAAATAAAGACCGCAAACCTACTCAGGACGCGACGATCGAAAAATCAGGTGATACGTTCACGATCAAACCGGAAGTCAACGGTGACACAATCGATGTAGAAGCTGCTGTCAAAGAAGTCAAAAATGCTGTGAATACTGGAAAAAATGAAATCAATTTAGCCGATTTCCATGCAAAGCCAAAAGTAACGGCTAAAGACCAAAGCTTGGCGGATCAGCTAAATGCGATGAATAAAATCGCTGCTGTCAAAGGAACCTATACGATTAACGGTGACACGTTCCAGATCCCAACTACTGACATCGCTAGTTGGTTGACTTATACAGATGGGAAAATCGGTCTTGATACAGCTCAAGTCAGACAATATGTAACAGATTTAGGAACAAAATATAACACAAGCACCAATGATACGAAGTTCAAAAGTACAAAACGTGGTGAAGTGACTGTACCAGCTGGAACCTATAGTTGGACGATCACAACTGATGCTGAAACTGAAGCTCTTGAAAAAGCAATTTTAGCTGGGAAAGATTTCACTCGCTCACCACTTGTTCAAGGAAGTACGACGGCTGACCATAAGTTAGTTGATACCACATATATCGAAGTTGATTTACAGAACCAACATATGTGGTACTACAAAGATGGAAAAGTTGCTCTTGAAACTGATATCGTTTCCGGTAAGCCAATCACACCTACGCCAACCGGGGTCTTCTATGTTTGGAATAAAGAAGAAAATGCTACACTAAAAGGAACGAATGACGATGGCACCCCTTACGCTAGTCCAGTAAGTTATTGGATGCCCGTAGATTGGACTGGTGTAGGAATCCACGATTCCGATTGGCAACCTGCCTATGGTGGAGAACTATGGAAAACCCGCGGATCTCACGGCTGTATCAACACACCACCAAATGTTATGAGTCAACTATTTGGCATGGTGGAAAAAGGCACCCCTGTCGTGATCTTCTAAACAACTTGCTTTTAGTTTAGCAGTTTGACGATAGAAAAAAATAAAGTTTAATTCCTAAAGTCACGTCACAGAATCTGTGTTACGTGGCTTTTTTTGGCTTTATTATTCTTTGGATGAAAAATAACCGTACCTCTTCTCATTTTTGCAGCGGATCACTTATTAAATACGTTGTAGGTACAAAAAATTTTCCAACCAGAAATTTATGGAACTTCACTCTATTCAAACCATGTTACTCTGTAACTATATTATTAGGAGGATGTAACTATGGTGGAACAAAAAAGCAGTAGGAAACAAAACAAAGCAAATTTACGAAAGGAAGGCGTAAGTGAAGCAACCAACTAAAAAAGTCTTAAGGAACTTATCGCTGGAGAACCTATAAAAAATTACATGAAAAATGAAAAACCAGATATCGATCGCTATAAGGCTGAGGTATATAAAATTTCAGATGACCTCACTACAAAAGAAAATGAGCTACATCAAATCAGTAAACAATTAGAAGGTTCTCAAGATTCTAGAAAAGAAAAAATTAGCGACAAGGAAAAACTTCAGGAAAAAGTAGCGACTACAAAAGAAGATATTCAAACGATCAAAGAAAAAATAGCAAAAAGAGAAAAAAGTTTTTTACATAAATTATTTAAAGGCCCTTATAACACTTTGACAAAGGAACTTCATTTAAAAGAAAAAAATCTACATTCAAACCAACTTATGATTGAAGCCTTATCAACCGAAATTAAAATAGCTGACAAATCAATTCTACATCTTGAAAAAGTGGCCAAAACCTTAAAAAAAGAAATAAACCAAATGAAAGAAGATATCTCTGGAGCAAGCAACATACTGGATAAGAAAACAAAAGAATTACATAGTGGAGTAGCCCAAGTCAAAACTGCTCGTAAAATTGCTGCAAAATACCCCCAAGTAAAACGCAACGCTCAGCCCGCTAGATCCGGCCGTTGATAGACATTACCAAAGATGACCATGATTCAAAACCACAAAAAGAGAATGAGACAAAAGTAAGAAACACTTTTGTCTCATTCCCTAAAAACGAATAAACGGTGGGAGCAGAAGCAACTCCTTCTTAAATAAGCCGAAATTCATAAAAATTTGAAAAGCAATTTCAGTTAATTTCTTCTTATTTCTCGGAGTTAAACACTTCTATCCCATCCTCTAACTATTAAAGAAATACTGATTACAGCTAACGCTTCATCGCTTTTTATTCATCTTCAACAGAAGTAAACACCTCAGACACATCATCGTCATCCTCTAATTTTTCAATTAGATTCTCTAACTTTTGACGTTGTTCTTCACTCAAAACAACTGTAGTTTTAGGAATCATTGTTAGTTCTGCCTGTGCAAGCGTAAATGTTTCTTCTAGTTGATCTCGTACACTGGCAAAATCTTCAGGCGCTGTATAAATCTCAAAAACTTCTGGTGAGATCTGCAAATCCTCTCCACCAACTTCCAAGACCTTCTCTAACATAGCATCTTCGTCAATCGTCAGTCCGGCGCGTTCAATAGCAAGATACCCCTTACGATCGAATAAATAGCCCACAGAGCCTGTTTCTCCCAATGAACCACCATTACGGGTGAAAGCTACTCGCACATTTGTCGCTGTTCGGTTTCGATTATCCGTCAAAGCATGGACTAAAATCGCTACGCCACCCGGCCCATAGCCTTCATATGTCACTTCATCATAATTCGCTTCATCAGCGGTAGTTGTTGCTTTTTTAATGGCCCGATCGACGTTGTCATTCGGCATGTTTGCGGCTTTCGCCTTGTCCACAACTAAACGTAAAGCTGGATTCATCGCCGGGTCAGGTCCACCTGCTTTAGCTGCCATATAAATTTCTCGAGAAATTTTTTGGAATATTTTTCCTCGCTTCGCATCTTGGGCATTCTTTCTTCCTTGGATATTATGCCATTTACTATGTCCTGACATGTTGACTCCTCCTTCTTACTAGTCATGTACTCTTATTCTAGTCTTTCTCCCTGCAAATTCAAAGTCTAAGCCACAAGTTCTGCTTATTTTTTCCTAAAAAAGCCAATAACAAGACAGATCACAATTGCAGTTAAGGCTCCCATAGAATCAAGCATCACATCTTGGAACATTGGCGAACGGCCACCAGTAATCATTTGATGGAATTCATCTAGACCTGCATAGCCGGTTGCTGAAAGCCAAGCTAAAATAGCAGTCAATCCCCATAACTTCAATTTAGGATATACACCTAAAAACAAACTACCACCTAAAATAAAATACGTGCCAAAGTGTGCCCCCTTGCGAATAAAAAACTCAACAAATTTGCTGTAGCCTAAATGATCGATGCTAACGATACTTCCACCGTAAGTAAAGCTTATCCCACTCCATGCAGCTTTAAACGGTTGATTTGGCAACCATTCATCGATTCTTGAAACTTGTGACTGCTGTCCATAAGTCTGTGAGGAGCTATAAAACAGGACAAGCACGATCAACAGTGCAATCACTAGATAAAAGTTGCCATTCTTCATTTGCTTTTTGATTGAATTCATAAGTCACCTCTGTCATTTATCATAGCTCTTTTTTTTACAAACAACAATTTTTTTCTAAAGACTTAAACAGTAAAATAATGATATACTAATGATTGTATTATAAAACGAAGGGAGTTTTTTCATGACTTATTCACTAAACTGGGATTTAGACTCGATTTTTGCTGGAGGCAGCGATTCCGAGGCACTAAACGCACGATTGGAACAACTAGAAGCACAGATCCAAGAATTTTACACACAAACCAGCCAATGGCATTTTTCCGCAAATTCTAACAATGGATTAGTGGCACTATTAAAATTGCAAGAGACTGTGACAAATGGTTTTTCTCAATGTAATAGCTACATCACCGCTTTACTATCTGCAAATGTCAAAGATTCTAAAGCAAAAATCTTATCAGCAAAATTATACTCATTTTTACCTCGTTGGCAATCTGCTGAAACTATTTTATCGAATAAATTTGCAGAAATATCTGACAATAACTGGCAAGAATTGCTACAATCAGCTGAAATTGCTCCTATTGCCTTTCGAATGAACGAAATTAGAAGAGATGGCGATCGTTTACTTTCTGAATCTGAAGAAACAATCATCAATACACTCTCATTAGACGGCTTGAATGCTTGGAGCAGCCATTACGATACAATCGTTGGAACAGTTGTGATCCCATTTGAAGAAGATGGCAAGATAACACAATTATCTGCTGGACAAGCCTTTAACAAAATGATGGGTGATCCTGATCCTCTTGTCCGCGAAAAATTATTCATCGCATGGGAAGAAGCTTGGCAGGAAAAAGCACCATTACTAACAGATACTTTGAACCATTTAGACGGCTTCCGCTTATCGACTTACAAATTTCATGATATGACGGATTACTTACAAAAACCATTGGAGTACAATCGCCTGAAAAAAGAAACACTTGATGTGATGTGGGCAACAATTGAAAAGAACAAACAACCACTTGCGGACTATCTAACAAGAAAAGCGAACCTTTTCGGTAAAGAAAAAATGGAATGGCAAGACCAAGATGCTCCAATCATTTTGGGTGATCTAGAGGAAAAAACTTTTTCTTTTGACGAAGCAGCTGCATTCATCATTGAAAACTTTGAAAAATTCAGTCCTAAGATGGCCGTTTTTGCTAAATCAGCTTTTGAAAAGAGTTGGATCGAAGCAGAGGATCGTCCCGGCAAGCGCCCAGGAGGATACTGTACGGAACTTCCTGAAACACAAGAATCTAGAATCTTTATGACTTACAGTAATTCAATCAATGAAGTTTCAACACTGGCACATGAATTAGGCCATGCTTTCCACAGCAGCGTGATGTGGGATCTACCAACGTTGAATCGCGATTATGCAATGAACGTTGCTGAAACAGCTAGTACCTTTGCTGAATTGATCGTAGCTGACGCAACTTTAAAAGCAGCGAAAACAAAAGAAGAAAAAATCAATCTGCTTGATACGAAATTGCAAAATGCCCTAGCTATGTTCATGAATATCCATTCTCGCTTCATTTTTGAAAATCACTTCTATACTGCCCGTCAAGCTGGATTAGTTTCAGAAGATGAAATCACAAAAATGATGGTGGAAGCACAAAAAGAAGGCTATCAAGATGCATTAGCTACTTATCATCCTTATTTCTGGGCAGCTAAATTACATTTCTTCATTGATGACGTACCTTTCTACAACTTCCCTTATACTTTTGGTTACTTATTTAGTTTAGGTATCTATGCCTATGCAAATAAAAAAGGAACAAGTTTTGAACAAGAGTACATCAACTTGCTACGTGATACTGCTTCTATGACGACAGAAGAACTAGCACAAAAACATTTAGATGTCGATCTAACAAAACCAGATTTCTGGCAAGCAGGAATCGATATGGTCCTAGAAGATATCCAAGAATTTATGGACCTATCAGAAGAGTTTACAAAATAAGGACTTTATCACTTGAAACCAGATTAGCACTAGTAAATCTCTAAGAACAAGAAAGAACTTTCAAAAAAATCCGAACGGACTCTTTAAGAATGCCACTTATTTTTCCGAAGAGTTCCCTGCTAATCTTATCACTATTTTAAACGTAGAATATGAGATAAACGTATTGAGTCTATGATATTTAGCATTGAGGTTGGGACAGAAGTATTTTTTACTTTTGTCCCACAAGCAATGCTAAATATCTTTTTTATAAAAAAGAATGCGGGACAAATCTAAAAATCAGTTTTGCTACAGATTCTCGAATAAACGGCATCCAAAAGTCAGTTTTTTCGAAAATCTCAAAAAAACGAGCAATACAAAAAGCGTATTGCTCATTTTTCTCTCCAATTTCTCAAACCTAAATGATTTTTGTCTCGACCTTTTCATGATTTAATTCAAAATAGCACTATCTAACAAAGAATCAAGAAACAAAGATCCCCGTCATTCCGAAAGTTCCCTCATTTTTATGCTATCACTCATTATTTGAATCGACGTTGATGATATGCATTGTAGAATTTGGAATCAAGTCATCAGTATGGTTTAGAAAATTAGGTTTTAAAGTAACTTTGCTTAATTCTGATTTTGAAAACCACGAGAATATGTTTGAATTCATCTCAAAAGTTTCAGTAGGTAATTCATTATTGGTATCAATAAGATATACAAACATAAATTCGTGGACTTTCTTACTATCGTATGTGTAAAAGTTCTCAACTACCCAAATCAATTGTTTTATTTCTATTGAAATATTTAATTCTTCGCCAAATTCTCTATGAATCGCTTCCTCAGTACTCTCCCCTAGTTTTACATTGCCACCAACCAACGCATAAAAATCGTCGTATTTCTTTTTATGCACCAATATCATCTCGTCATTTATCAGAAAACCACAACTTCTCACCTTGATTGTAACGCCATTTAATGTATACGAAATATCTCTAGTTTCCACACATTACACCTCCAATTCATGTTAATAATTCTAGTCATACCAGTTGGCTAAAACATTATTTTTATTTCAAACAGTTTTTCACATATGCTTTCTTTGACAGTTTCTATTGGTCCACATTCTATCTCAATTTTATACTTGAGTCAATTTCATCATTTTGGAGTAGTGGCGTACTGACCTAACGTATCAACCTGCAGATTAACGTTTGACAGTTTCTAAGGAAAATCAGTCAGCAAAGGAAAGACCCTTTCAAACAAGCTTAGCACTAGTGACTCCCTAGAGATAAGAAACAACTATTAAAAAACATCTGTAATCTTTAAGAGTATGACTTATCTTTTCAAAGAGATTTCTTCTATTGCTATCGTTGTTTTAAACTTAGAGCATGAGATAAATCAGCACCTTTATTTCATGCGCTTTTTGATATATAAAATCCACAACAAAAAAAGAGTTAATCTATTTTCATAGACTAACTCTTTATCAATTCTTACATACTTACTGCAAAATCAGGTGCAAACCATTGAACTGAGCCAACTTTAACACTTTCACCTGGTTGAGGTGCGTGGATGTATTGTCCGCCACCTAAAGCAATTGCTACGTGGTAAGTTCCACCAGGTGAACCCCAGAATAGTAAGTCTCCAGCTTTTGCTTGAGAAACTGAGATTTTAGCTCCAGCATTTTCTTGAGGAACTGTCCAACCACCGATGTCACGGCCAGTTACTTGTTTGTAAACATAGCTTGTGAAACCAGAACAGTCAAAACCGCTTGGATCTTTACCGCCCCAAACATAAGGAACACCGATGTATTTGTAAGCTTCTGCTACGATAGCAGAACCATTTACACTACCAGAAGGTGTTGATGGTGTTGTAGGAGGTGTAACAATAGTACCTTGGTTATTATTGTTATTTGTTGTACCGCCATTGCCAGGTGTTGATGGTGTTGAAGGTGTAGCTGGCGTAGCTGGTGTTGTTTCTTGTGTTGAAGATTCAGGAACTGTTGTACTTTCTGTTACTGATGAATCAGTAGTAGAAGATTCAGTTGATGAACTTTCTGTTGAAGATTCTGGAACTGTTGATTCTTCAGTTGTTGATGAAGACCCAGGAGTCACTACTGCACTTGAGCTTGAAGATTGTGCAGAGGATGATGAGCTTTCAGTTGTTGAAGATTGAACAGTTGATGAATTTTCAGTTGTTGAAGCAGAAGATGCAGCTTGTGATTGTGCAGCTTGTGCAGCGGCTTGTTCACGTGCTTCTTTTTCAGCTTTTTCTTGTGCAGCTTGTTGACGCGCTTGTTCTGCTAAACGAGCTTGTTCACGGATACGTGCTTGCTCTGCTTCAGCTTCTGCTTTCTTACGGTTCAAGTCAGCTTTTTTATCTTCTGCAGTTGCTTGTTCAGCAGCTAATGAAGTTTTCAATACATTTAAATCAGCTTGTTTAGCTAATAGATCACCTTTTTGTGATTCTAAAGTAGCTTGGTTTGCTGATAATTCTTTTTGTTTTGCTTCATTTTCAGCTTTTTTATCTTCTACAGCTTGTTTATCTTGTTTTTGTTGGTCTACTAAGTCTTGGTTCGCTTTGACGATAGATGTCATCGCTTGGATACGACCAACAGCATCAGCTAATGAATCTGCATTCAATACAGCGTCGATGTAGTTTGAACTTGTGTTTTTAACTTGTGTTTCACGTGCTTGTTTTTGGATTGTTGCTTCACGTTTTTCAATACGTTCTTGTAAATCTGCAATTTCTTTTTCTAATTGAGAAGATTCTTTACGTAATGTGTCTTGTTTAGTTAATAGATCTTGTGCTTTTGCGTTAATAGAAGAAACTTGTCCTTCTAATGCTTCGATTTGTGATTGTGCACTTGCTTGTTGATTTTGTAAATCCGCAATTTTTTGATCTTGTTGTTGTATCTGTGAATCAAAATCGTCCGCCGCGGCAGCGATCGGTGATCCTACGGCAGTTAAAGCGATTGAACTTAGCATTACTGCTGATATTAAACTTTTTTTCACTCTTCATTCCTCCGACTGGCTTAATTTAATAAATATCTAAATATATTTAAGTCTTTCTTAACGATAACAAAATTGTACCATAGCAGTATGTCAAGGAGATAATAGTTATGTTACAAAAACATTTCAAAATAAACTATTAACATGACAAAACTGTAAGTTACAAGTGTTATCTTAAAAAATATCAGAATATTTCAAAAATCAAATATAAAAAAAGAAATTATTCATCACTGAATAATTTCTTAAAAGGAAAAACAAAGATAGCAAAAATGATCATATTCAACAATAAAGTCGGTCCTAAGTATCTCGTGATAAAATAGGTGTTATTTACAGAAACTAATTTAAAGATCAATTGGACAGCTAAAGTAAACAATTCATAGCTGGTAACAAAGATGATCGTACTAAAAAATTCTGTAAAGATATTGAAGTGGATCGCCGAACTCATTCCATACATGATAAATACCATTAAAGGGAGAGCAACTGCATAGATCCCGATCACCCCTATATAATACGCATCAAATATGGCTCCTATGATGATCGTCGTGATCAGTAGATAGCGTTTCGGGAATTTTTGGCTGCAAAACAATAAAGCTAAAATCAGAAAATGCGCACTAGCCATATAATCCCCTTTTGACCACTCAACGAACATTCGTGTCAAATGCCCATCAATCAACATCAATAGGAACAATACGATAGGCAGGTAGTATTTCATTGTCTCTTTTTTTAGCATCGGTTATTCCTCCACTAGCCTTTGTACGATCGTCACCACTGATATATCATACATACCGGCATAAGGTTTAACGTATACTTCTCGATCCAATCCAAAACTGTCCGGTTTCGTTTTGACCACTGTACCAATTGGCAGATCTGCTGGTGAGTTTCCGCCTAGTCCAGAAGTCTGTACTACGTCACCTTCTTTGATATTTGTATCGCCAGTCAGCTGAGTGACTACTAAAGCTTGTGTCTTTTCATCATAATTCTTCAACAACCCAAACGCCTCGCCACTAGAAGAAGAGACACGTACTGGAAAATGATTAGAGCTTTCATTGGATGAAGTCAGCAACTCAATTTTAGAAGAAGCATTGTTCACTTCGATCACACGACCGATCAGTCCTTTTTGGGACATGACCGCCATATCGACTTCAATACCATCTTTTGATCCTTTATCAACGATCAACATATCTTGCCAAGTATCCGGTGAACGTGTAATGACATTTGCTGTTACTTTTTCGTAGCTAGCCAATGTTTGGTTCAATTCAAGTTCTTTTTTCAGTGCTTCGATTTCCTTTTGGTAATTTTTGTTTTTTAGTGCTACTTCGTCATAACTGTCGATCTTTTCTTTAAGACGCTCATTTTCAGAATAAGTAGTAAACAGGTTATGGACAGAATCAACCCCATTTTCCACCCATCTTACGGGCGCTGAGATTGCACGATCAACGAATGATACACTGTCATTCACGACGGACTGGAAGAAATTAGGCTTTCCTTCATTCGCTCGTTGGGCAGCGGTCACACTTATTATCGTTACAACAATGATAACAATAACTAAGGTAATTATAATATTTTTATTAGGATTGAACTTCTTCACAAAGACACCTCGAATTAATTAGACTCTTACGCTCAATTTTATCACTAATCGAGGCGAAACAAAAGGTAAGACACCTCTCTTAAGCTTTTTTTTAGCAATTAATTTACCCTGTCATTTTTCCAATCACAGCGACTTGAACTAGCCTCAATCTCTACTTTGAATAACTGCTACAACTCCCTCTAAAAAGGAGAATTCAGCCGTATCTGAGATGAATTCATTACTGGCATAGGAAGTCGGCTGTAAAACATCGGTCGGTTCCAACTCATACTTGCTCTTTCTGATTGCTAACTGCGTAACAGGTGTCAAACAACAGTATGCAAGATATTTCATTTCAGGAAGTTGTGTAATGCTGTGCTCACCTGGCAAATAAAAAGTCAGATGATTTTGCCGGTCGCTTATGATCAATTGTTGCGCATGGGACTTGAAACGTGGCTCTAAAGGCAACCAGAGATTGGCTAACAAATGATCGATCCGACCGCCAGTTGCCCCAATCAGCGTGATCGTTGCCTCAGGGTAGAGCATCAGCGTTTTCGACAAACCTAATTGCGTATCTGTATCATCCTTTTCCGCAGGAGCTTGGATCAGTTCTACGGCCGCCTTCTTTACATGCTTTTTTTCTTGAGGATCCAACGAATCAAAATCGCCGATTGCAAGATCCAAAGGAAAATCATGTTGGATAAGATAAAGAGCGCCTCGATCAATCCCAATATACTGGTCATATTTTTCTTTCAATGCTGGCCACTCTTTAGGTGATCCTCCTGCTACCAACAAGATGTCCATCTTATTTCAACGCCTCTTTTAATTGCTCGATTTGTCCTACTGGATTTTCAGAATTATACACATATGAACCTGCAACAAAAATCTCCGCACCTGCATCTCGGCAGATCTTAGCCGTTTCTGGTACGATCCCACCATCAACTTCAATGGTATAATGCCAATCGTTTTGTTGGCGTAACTCGGCTAACTCCGTAATCTTCTCTACCGTTTCCTCAATAAAGCTTTGTCCGCCAAAACCTGGGTTCACCGTCATAACTAAAACTTGGTCTGCAATGGATAAAACGTGTTTGATCATTGATACAGGTGTTCCTGGATTGATGACCACGCCTGCTTTGACTCCTAGGTCCTTCGTCATTTGCAAGGCACGATGGATATGATGTGTTGCTTCGACATGCACTGTGATGATGTCTGCACCTGCTTTAGCAAATGCCGGGATATAATTTTCCGGATCAACGATCATCAAATGGACATCTAATGGCAATTTTGTGATTGGACGAATCGCTTGAACGATATTCGGTCCAAATGTGATATTAGGGACAAATTGTCCATCCATGACATCCACATGGATATAATCTGCTCCTCCTTTTTCAACTAGTTCGATATCCCTTTGTAAATTAGCAAAGTCCGCGCTTAAGATAGATGGTGCTATTTTCATCAAGATTTCCTCCTATTTTCGTTTACCTTCTTTTTTTGAATACATTGGTTTACGATTTTCTACTTCTTGCAAGAACTGCAAATAATCATCATAGCGTGTTTGCGCAATCTCGCCTGATTCTACACGTTTCTTGACTTCACACCCTGGTTCTTTGGCATGCATACATTCTCTAAAACGACAATGGTGCGCTGCTTCTACAAACTCAGGAAATTGTTTCGGTAGTTCCGTCGCTTCAATGGTCAAAAAATCGATTGAACTGAATCCTGGTGTATCCGCTACGAGACCATCATATAAAGGCAAAAGTTCTACATGCCTTGTCGTATGCTTTCCTCGACCTAATGAGTCAGAGATCTCACCAGTTTCCAAATTCAATTCTGGCGAAATCTGATTTAGCAATGTTGATTTTCCGGCACCAGATTGTCCCATAAAAACAGATAGCCGTTCTGGGAAATAACGCACCAATTCAGCTGTGTCATTTGGGTGTTTTGGCACAATCACCGGATACCCGATTTTTTCGTAGACTCGCTTGATTTCAGCAATTTTAGGATCCTTGGGCGACAAGTCTGTTTTAGTTAGATAAATGACGGGCTCAATTGACTCATATTCCAACAACACTAAAAAACGATCCAATAAATTATAAGAAAAATTAGGTTCAACTAAACTAGTGACAACGATACCTAGATCAACATTGGTTACTGGGGGGCGCACCAATTGATTTTTACGAGGCATTACTTCTAGTAAATACCCATCTGTTTTGTTTTCACTTTCAAATATCACTTGGTCGCCAACTAATGGGGTGATCTTCCGATTACGAAAATTCCCTCTTCCCCTTGTTTGATAGGTTTCACCGTCAGCATAGACATAGTAGAATCCGCTGATTGCTTTTCTGATTTGTCCTTTGATGTTATGCCACCTCCATTTTTCCTTATTTTACCACAGGAAAGAAAAATCATGTGGGGTTCCTCTGATAAACTTCAGTAAATTAGAAAGAGGCTGAGATATGGAGATGTCTCAGCCTCTAAAACTAGATTGAGGTTGGGACAGAAGTGTTTAACTCCGAGAAATAAGAAGGAATTCACGAAAATTGCTTTTCAAATTTTTGTGAATTTCGGCTTATTTCCGAAGGAGTTGCTTCTGCTCCCACCGTTTATTCGTTTTTAAAGAATGAGACAAAAGTGTTTCTTACTTTTGTCCCACGCTCTTTTGCAGATGGCTCTAACTATCGCTAGTTTCACTACTGCTTGTACTATTTTCCGTTGATGAACTTGAACTACTTGAACTTGAGCTACTTGAACTGCTTGAACTACTGTCAGATGATTCTTCTTTAGAACTTGAAGATGCAGGATCAGGTCCTTTTGAATATACCACATTGACAATTGTTCCCTTAGCGACTTTCGCCCCTACACCAGGAACAGTCCGAATCACTTTGTCCTTTTCCACTGTAGGAGAATATTCATACGTTTCATGTCCGATATACTCTGCACCAATCCCTGCTAAATAGCTTTGTGCATCGCTTTTCGTATAGCCTGAAATATCATCCAACGTCTTTGTATCAGGTCCTTGACTGACCCTAAAACTAATATACGTTTGTCCTGGTACGACTTCACCCGATTCTGGTGTTTGACTGATAATTGCACCACTTGGCACAGTATCACTAGGCTCATAACTAGTACCTATATTGCTAGCAATAAAACCTGTTGCAAGAAGTGAATTGAAGGCAGATTCATAAGGCTCACCTACATAGCTGCGTAGCGACACTGTTTCTGGCCCTTTACTTACCTTAAACGAAATCGTATCTGATTCTGGATCTACTTCTGAGCCTTTATCTGGCGTTTGAGAAATAATCTCTCCACTATCGACTTCATCGCTGAATTCTTCTTCTTTTTCAATCGAACTAGAAGAAAAACCAAGTTTTGTCAGCTTTTCTTTTGCCTCATCGTAGCTCATACCGGTATAATCATCTAATTTGATTTTTTTCTTCCCGCTACTTACGTAAAGAGTTACTTCTCGGTTTTGTTTGACCGTTGTTCCTGCTGCAGGATCTGTTTTGACTATGTCGCCTTCTTCGATCTTGTCATCAGCGATCTCTTCTGTCTTGGTAGCTGCTACTAATTTGGCTTTCGTCAATGTTTCTCTTGCGGAAGCTTCCGATAATCCAGAAACGTCAGGAATGACAACTTCCCCTCGTCCGCCTGAAGCAAAGAAAATACTTGTACCGATCCCTAGTAAAGCTAAAATCACGAGTAGAATGATCCACCATTTTTTTCGTTTTTTTGTTTTTACATCTGGAAGAGCTTCATCTTCTGGAACGGAAGGTTGCTCCTCTGTTTTTTCTTTTGGTAGCGGCATGGATTTGAATGACTCTGGCATTGGTGTATCTTCTGTCAATGGTGTGAGTATTTTCGTTTCGTTATCCATGACTTGTGGTTGCCATTTTGGTTCATTTGCACGTGCCGGTGATAATGCTGTCGCAAGATCATCTGACATTTCTTCTGCTGTCTTATAGCGATCTGCTGGTTCTTTAGCCGTCGCCTTCAACACCACATTTTCTAAAGCTTGCGGTATTGCAGGATCTAAAGCTTTGATCGATGGCAATTCATCTTGAAAATGTTTCAACGCGATCGTTACCGCGGACTCACCATCAAATGGAACGCTACCTGTCAGTAATTCATAAAGAATGATCCCTAACGCGTAAATATCTGACTGCTTAGTGGCCATGCTTCCTCTCGCCTGTTCAGGAGATAAATAATGAACCGATCCAAGCATCGTATTCGTTTGCGTGATCGATGTTTCAGATAAAGCAATCGCAATCCCAAAGTCGGTAATCTTCACGACACCTTCATTATCGATCAATACATTTTGTGGCTTTAGATCTCGATGGATGATTTGATGACTGTGTGCTAAAGAAATCGCTGATAAAATCTGCTGCATGATGTTGACTACTGTTTCATATGGAACAGGATAATGTGTCTGGATATATCTTTTTAGATCCATTCCCTTCACATATTCCATCACCAAGTACTGCATATCGTCCTCTTCGCCTACATCATAGACGCTGACGATATTCGGATGGACCAATTCTGTCGCAGCTAGTGCTTCACGCTGAAAGCGGCGAATAGCTGTTTGGTCATTTTGAAAATCGAATCGTAATACTTTTACTGCTACGTCACGGTCCAAGATCAAATCATGAGCTAAAAAGACATTTGCCATGCCTCCGCTACCGATATTTCCAGTGATTTGATATCGACCGTTCAGTTTTTTACCTAGTTCGATCATGCTGCGTCCTCCTTAAATTCGATTAGAAGAACGGTGATATTATCTGCTCCGCCTGCTTCATTTGCTTGATTGATAAGTTCCGTCACTTTATCAGACAATGTTCCTTCTTGATTAACGATCGTCTCGATCATTTCTTCCGACAACATATTGGTCAAACCATCTGAACACAATAAAAGACGATCTTTCAATTGCCAAATATATGTCGAAACATCAACTTCTACCGTTCCTGGCATACCAACCGAGCGAGTCAAAATATTTTTTCGAGGGTGATTAACAGCCATTTCTTCACTGATTTCCCCAGATTTTACGAGTTCATTCACCAAAGAGTGGTCTTCTGTCAGCTGAATGATCTTGCCGTCACGAATGAGATACGCACGGCTATCGCCAACATGTGCAATCGTAAATCGTTCTTCAGATAAAGCTGCAGCCACTATAGTGGTTCCCATTCCATTGTACTCAGGTTGTTCTTGTCCTCTTTGATAGATAAGTGCATTTTCTTCTTGGATTGCTTGGATGAACCACTGAGCGATTTTTTCGTCATCCGTTAAATCTTGTTCTTCCCAAGCATTTCCTAAGTTCAGCACAGCCATCTGACTGGCAATATCTCCCGCACGATGGCCGCCCATTCCGTCAGCTAATATCGCTAGTTTGATTCCTTCTTGATTCGTGAACACACTAGCATAGTCTTGATTCGTATTACGTCGTCTTCCTACATCTGATTGATATTCAATCTGCATTCTTTCACCTCATTACTTTTTACGCAAACAACAAATGAAAAACCCATCTGTATAGAATTGATGTGGATATAAGGTCAACATTTTATCTTCGACTGATGATTGTAGCACAGGATCAATTAAAACATCAATCTTTTCAAAATCTGGATGCCGTTCTAGAAAAGCGGCAATTACTTCTTGGTTTTCTTCTTTCAGGATGGTGCATGTACTATATGTCAATATTCCAGAAGATTTTAACACAGTTGCACAACTTTCCAAAATCTCTAATTGGATTTTCGGAAGATTGGCTAGATCTTTGGCATTTTTTTTGTAGCGGATATCGGGTTTCCTTCTAAGTAAACCAAGACCTGAACAAGGAGCATCTACTAAAATACGATCAAATTCTTGTGAAGAAAACTGCTCTTTAACTTCTCTCGCATCCATTGTCTGTGCATACACCGCAGATGATACTCCTAAGCGTTCAGCATTTTCCTCAATCAATTTTACTTTATGTTCGTGGACATCAAGAGCAGTCACTTCTCCGCCACAAGTCGGATCTAAAAAGGTAGCAATATGCGTTGTTTTCCCGCCAGGTGCTGCACAGGCATCTAAAACATGATGTTCGGGCTCGATTTGCATTGCTGGAGCAACCAACATAGAGCTCTCATCTTGGATCGTCATGACGCCATCGTGAAACAGCGAGCTAGATGCCAGATGCCCTTTTTCAGCAACTACTCCGTAAGGGCTGACGATACTTGCTATAGCAGAGATATCTTCTGCTTGTAACGTCAAGATAGCTTGATCCCTTGCATATCTTCTCGTATCCACACGGCCACTCGCATGACTAGGCTGGTACAAAGAATGCCCCAATTTTTCTGTTTCCTCATAACCCACTTGTTTAATCAATCGTTTCGTCAGCCATAGTGGCAAACTGATCATTGTCGCTAAACGCTCAACAGGGTCTTTGATTGCTTCAACATCTGGTTTTCCTTGTCGTTGGTAGCTTCGTAAGACTCCATTGACGAATTTTCCCGTACCAGGATTGCCTTTCGTCTTAGCGATTTCTACTGCCTCATTAAAAATGGCGTGGGCAGGTACTTTATCTAAAAATTCCAATTGATAGACAGATAAATAAAGCAACGTCTTGACCCAGTCATCCACTTTCTTTGCTTTGGCAATAAAAGGTGCAACATAAAATTCTAATAAACGTTGGCGACTGATAGTCCCATAGACCAGCTCTGTAAAAAGGCCGATATCTTTCGAGTTCAAGTCGCTCTGTTTGATCATTTCATTCAGCAGCAAGTTGGAATAAGCGCCGCCTTTATTGACTCTTTCAAGTGTTATCAGCGCCATGTAACGTACTGATTTTTTCATTTTTTTAGGTATCTTTGCCATTATTTCACCTGCTGTCCAATCTCTACATGCTGTCCGCTACCATTCAAGAATTCAGCAATTGCTTGTTTTCCTTTACCTGCTGGCTGTAACTCCTTGATAGCCAAAACTGTTCCTCCACCACAAGCGATCCAAAGATTTTTTTTGTCTTTTTGGATGATCGTTCCAGGTGCTTCAGTTGTTGTCTCATCAAGCACTTCCACAGATAAAAGCTTCCAACGTGTACCTTCATAGGTCGTGAATGCAACTGGCCAAGGACGCATGCCTCGTACTTGATTATCCACTTCTTCCGCTGTTTTATTCCAGTCAATGGCTTCTTGTTCGCGCGTAATGTTTGGTGAAAAAGTTACATTCGCTTCATCTTGAGGCTGCGGCTTTATTGTGCCGTTTAAAATATCAGGCAACGTTTTTAACAATAATGTTTTCCCTAAAACACTAAGTTTTTCAAACATCGTGCCGACATCATCTTGTTTTGTGATTGGCAAACTTTCTTGGGCATAGATGCCGCCAGCATCCATTTTTTTGATCATTTCCATGATCGTGACACCTGTTTCTTTCTCCCCATTTATAATCGAGTAATGTACAGGTGCTCCTCCTCGATATTTAGGCAATAATGAGGCATGGACATTGATAGCGCCAAATATAGGTGCTTGCAATAATTTTTCTGGTAAGAATTGGCCAAATGCAGCAGTAATGATGGCATCTGGTCGCAAAGCAATGATTTCTTCCATTTCCGCTGAGCCGGAGATTTTTTCTGGTTGAAGAACAGGCAGTCCATGTTTCACAGCTGCTTCTTTGACCGGGGATGGCGTGATTATTTTTTTTCGCCCCACTGGTCTGTCTGGTTGGGTCACTACCGCTACCACTTCATATCCTTCTGCTAATAATCCTTCAAGGATCGGTACTGAAAAAGCAGGGGTACCCATAAATACTAGTTTAGTCATTCAGATGCTCCTCCATATAATCTTCTAATTCTGCTTCTGGTATTTGTTCGATCATTTTCTCTACAAACAGTACACCATCTAAATGATCGATCTCATGCTGAAAAGCGCGTGCTAAGTAACCAAAAGCAGTCACTTCGATTTCTTCGCCTTCACGATCATAATAGCGTACAGTCACTTCATCAGCACGTTTGACTGTTCCATATACATGTGGAATGCTTAAACAGCCTTCCACATCGATACTTTCACCTTTTGCTTCGATGATTTCTGGGTTGATCAGTTCAAACTTATCTCCTTCATCGACTTCAACAACCGCAATTCGTTTGTTTTTTCCTACTTGGGGTGCGGCAATACCGATACCATCATTGGCGACCATCGTTTCATAAAGATTATCTAATAGTGCAACCGTTTCATCTGTGATGACATCGATTGGCTGAGCTACTCGTTTCAATTTATCGTTGGGGTGGATCAATATAGGATAGCGCATGTCTGTACCTCTCTTAAATAAAATGTAGTGGTTCATTATCGATTGCAACAAATAATCCTTGACGTTGTTCTTTTTGGCTTTGATTCAAAATTTGGTTTAACACATTTTCCAAATTAGGTTCGTGTTTGTACTTAATGATCAATTGATAGTAATAGCGGTTTTTCACACGGGAAACCGTGCTTGGTACTGGGCCTAGCAATAAACTTTTCGGTCCTAATGTCTGTTTCAACTGGTTGAAGATCTCAAATATTTTTTTTGCTGCCACTTGCTCTTCTTGGTGGCTCGTCGTGATCTTCACCGTAAAGTAGTAAGGAGGATACCCACTGCGATGCCGCACATTCATTTCTTGCTGATAAAATCGTTCATAATTTTGTTCTTTTGCTAACTCGATGGCATAATGTTGCGGATTGAACGTTTGGATAATCACTTCACCCGCTTTTTCTGCTCGACCTGCTCGACCAGAAACCTGTGTCAACAACTGAAAAGTGTGTTCACTTGAACGGAAATCTGGAAGATTGAGTGAAGTGTCGGCATTGAGTACACCTACTAACGTCACATCGGGAAAGTCTAATCCTTTCGCAATCATCTGCGTTCCCAACAAAATGTCTGCTTCCTTCTGTCCAAATTTTTGCAGAATTCGTTCGTGTGCCCCTTTTTTCCTTGTTGTATCTACATCCATTCGCAAAATACGGGCATGAGGGTAAAGTCCTTGTAGCTCTTCTTCTACTTTCTGCGTCCCTGTTCCATAGTAACGGATCTTATTGCCACCACAATTTGGACAACGGTGCGGGATCGGTTCTTCATGGCCACAATAATGGCAACGCATCGAATGAGTGTCCATATGCAAAGTCAATGAGATATCACAGTTGGGACAAGGTAAGACAAACCCACAATCACGGCACATCACAAAGGAGGAGTAACCGCGACGGTTCAGTAATAACACTGTTTGTTCTTTTTTAGCCAATCGATCTTGTATTTTTTCTTGTAATTGACTAGAGAATGTCGATACATGATTTTTTTGCATCTCTTTTCGCATATCGACGATTTCGATCGATGGTAATTGCGCAGATGATTTTGCGCGTTGATTCAACCGCAACAATTCATATACCCCTTTTTGTGCACGAGCACGTGATTCTAGAGAAGGCGTTGCACTTCCTAGCACAACTGGGCAATGATGGTAATTTCCTCTCCAGATTGCTAGATCTCTCGCATGGTAACGTGGAGTCTCGTCTTGCTTATAACTGGATTCATGTTCTTCATCGATAATGATCAATCCAATATTTTCTAACGGAGCAAATATAGCCGAACGGGCACCTACTACGACTTGTGCTTCATTTCGTTCAATCTTACGCCATTCATCATATTTCTCTCCTTGAGAAAGCCCGCTATGCAAAACAGCAACAGATTCACCAAACCGTCCCTTGAAGCGTTCGACCATCTGTGGGGTCAATGCGATCTCAGGCACAAGCATGATTGCGGTTTTCTTTTGAGACAAGACTTCAGCGATTGCCTGCAAGTACACTTCTGTTTTACCACTCCCAGTAATGCCTTCTAACAGAAAAGTTGGGCTACTCGTGCTTTTGCCTGCGTCAATGATCCGATCCACCGCATATTGTTGTTCCTCATTCAGTTTTAAAGCAGTTGTCTGATCAAAGGTACGATGTTTGTAAGGATCACGGTAGCTCTCCACTTCTTCAAAGTGCAACCAGCCCTTTTCGTTTCCTTGGTTCAAAACAGCTGTGCTGATCCCTCTTTCTTTGAAATAAGAAACCGTTTCTGGTTGTGTTTGTTCCGCCAAGCAAAGCAACAATTCTTTTTGTTTCTTCGCATTTTGTCTCAATTTCCCCCATTCGCTGTCGATTTGTTCATTCGTTAAATCAGAGTGGACCATTCGGATCGTTTTCACTTTGTTTTTTGTGTGGACTTCATAGTTGATATCCACTAGTTTTTCTTGACGCCAGCGGATCAATTGCGACAAGATACCTTGTTCAGTTGCTTCTTTCCAAGAAATCTCTTCTCGCCCATTAAAAAGATCCAAGACGTCTTTTTGTGCGACCAGCGGATAAATTTGCTTTTCATACTCCGCTTTCATGACACTTGGAAGCATCGTTTGCAAACAAGTGATCTTGAATGCATACGTAATCGTCTTCATGTAATCCGCGAGTAAGAGTAATTCTTCATTCACAACCGGCGCTAAGTCTAGGATCTGGATGATTTTTTTTAATTCTTGCGTGTTGGTCCTATCCATTTTTTTTACCGTCATCACAAAACCTTGGACATGACGATTCCCATTACCAAAGGGCACTTCCACGCGCATACCGATTTGGATAGCTTCTTCAAGTTCAGAAGGAACCTGATAAGTGAATGGTTGATCGGTTTGCATCGTTGGTACATCAACGATAACTTCAGCAGTTACTGTCATAGGTTCCTTCCTCCTTTTTTGATTTTGTCTAAAATAGACAAAATGGCTCTTGCTTATTTTACTAGAGATTTCTGTGTTTGTCTTACTTTCTAGCAAATCCTAAAAAAAAATTAACGGCAGTAGTATAAACGAAAAGCGAATAAATGCTGGATCTCCACCTTTTTTGCTAGATTTTGACTCAGGGTATGAGAAAAATAAGCCGAAATTCCACAAAAATTTGAGAATCAAATTTCGGAAATTTCGGCTTATGCAATTGGTTGTTCGAACTGCTTTCGCTAGTTATTCTTTATTTCTAAAAATAGCTAGCTTTTATAGATTTTGTTCTTCACGGATACGTGATTCTAATTCTTGTTGTTCACGATCTTTTTGTGCTTTGCGTTCTTCGTCTTCCATTCTTAAACGTTCACGTTTTAATTCAGGATGTGGATCATTGATCACATTTCCTGCTTCGATTTCTTCTAGTGCTTGACCCACACTTTTTACAGATTCAAAAGAATCCATTGTGGGTTGTACTTGAGCATCTAATTCGTGTGCACGTTTGCTTGCCAAAATAACTAGAGAATATTTTGAATTAACACGATCTAATAATGAGTCGATTGAAGGTTTTAACATCATAAGACTACATCTCCTTTAACATTTTTCTATATTTACCGATAACACGTTCAACGCGAAAGTGTTCGCTTGCAATAATATCTTTGATTCGTTCTACTGCGAGGGGCACTTCATCATTTACCACAGCGTAGTCATAAAGAGCCATCATTTCGATTTCTGCTCTTGCGACTTTCATTCGTTCTTCGATTACTTCATCCGCATCTGTTCCACGACCTACGATTCGCGATTTCAATTCTGCTAAATCGGGCGGTGTTAAGAAAATAAAGACACCATCAGGTACTTTATCTTTGACCTGTTGGGCACCTTGGACTTCGATTTCTAAGAATACATCTTTTCCCTCATCCAATGTTTGATTCACATAAGACAGCGGTGTTCCATAATAATTTCCCACATATTCCGCATACTCTAACATTTCGCCTGCTTCGATCATTGCTTCAAATTCTTCTCTGGTTCTAAAGTAATAATCGACTCCTTCAACTTCTCCTGCACGCATCTTACGTGTAGTCATTGAAATCGAATATTGGAAATCATTATCCTCACTCTCAAAAATTGCTTTTCGCACTGTGCCTTTTCCTACACCAGATGGTCCAGACAATACGATTAATAATCCACGCTCTGCCATGACGACGTCCTTTCAACTAGTCTTTTTATACTAACGTTTATTTTGCACTTTTTTTCTACAACTTTCAAGGGTATCTTTCATTATAGCAAAAAAAAGCACCGTTTGCATGAGAAACCGCTAATGGACTACTTCATGATTCGCTGGATCTTTCAGGTTCTTTTAACCTTATTTTCTATCTTTCAATTATCATTCATGCCTTCTTCTCTCTATTTTTCCATAGAAAGAAGAATAAAAAAACGAGAGTGAGACAAAAATAAGAAACACTTTTGTCCCCACCTCTCAATGTCAATTATTAAATGATCTCGTATTTCTAGAATCCCATGTTCGATAGTGTATTCACTACGCCCATGATCTCATCTTTTCTGGACAGTGCTTTTTCCGTTGGATCTGAGACTTCTTCCGCATCGATCCGAACGATAAATTTCCGATTCATCGTCACATAAGTACCGTCATTCACTAAAAGCTGTAATTCATTTTCGGTTACTTTACTGCAGGCATCTTCCCAAGCAGCAAAACCTTCTTTTTCGGATGGGATGTTTCTCTTGATGATCGTTTTCCCACTTAATTCGTGGAATGTAATGTCGTAATATTTCATTTTTGTATTCCCCTTTACTATTCGATGTTTTGGATCTGCTCACGTATTTTTTCTAGTGTTGTCTTTAATTGGACCACTTGCGTCTTGATTTCGATCACATTTGATTTCGAACCGATGGTATTGACTTCACGATTCATTTCTTGGATCAAGAAGTCTAACTCTCTTCCAACCGGATATGTTGCCGCAACTAAACTATCGAGCTTTTGGATGTGGATCACTAAGCGATCGAGTTCTTCATGGATATCGCCTCGTTCCAATAAGATGGCTAGTTCTGTCAATAATCTTTGCTCATCAACAACTGTTCCGAGAAACTCTTCCAATTTCTTTTGATATTTTTCTTGGTATTCCTGTTCATACAATGAGAAAAAGCGAGTCAGATTTGCAAGTGTCTGTTTGAACTCTTCACTATTTTGTTGCAATACACTAGTAAGTGCCAGTCCTTCCGATTGACGACTTTTTTCGATCTCAGCAAGCGCCTCTGTTGCCGTAGCAATAACCAACTCAGAAAGTTCATTCAGGTCATCTTCTGTTTTTTCTTCCACCATTACAAAATCTTCATTCATTGCCAATCTTTCGATCAGCCGACCGATTTCCAGATGGGCCTGATCGCCGTACCGTTGCTCAAATCCGCCTTTAAGTTTTGAAACAAGTTCATCAATCAAATCCCAGTCAATAAAAAGCTGCTTTTGGTTTTTCCCTACATAGGCAAGGTTGATAAAAACCTCTACTCGGCCGCGACTTAGATATTGTTTGATCAATTGTCGAATATCATTTTCAATAAAATTCAATACTTTTGGGCTACGTATCTGAATGTCTAAAAAACGTTGATTTACACTTTTGATTTCTATTTCGATTTGGTATTTCTTCGTTTCACGGACGGCTTTGCCAAAACCAGTCATACTTTTCATTCGACAGGGTCCCTTCCATTACATATTTTCGATAGCTTTTTGGAGCGCTTCAAATTCTTCGTTTGTCAGTGTTAGTCCCTTACCCATCTTTTCATGATCTGGTGCCCAATCGCGTAGATCAAATTTTGGTGGACGTCCGTTCCAACTAACCAGATTCAATTCTTTGCGCCATCCTTTGTTGTTTTCTGATAAAACAGCGATCTCTTCTATGATTTCATAGGAAAATTCTTGTGCCATTGTTGTTCCTCCTTAAGATAATATAAATACAAGATCAATAATGTGTCAATTGGTTGTGCGTCAAGTGAAGATTGCAGCTTAGCGTTTTCTTTATTTCTTATCAGTCGAAAAAGTGTGGCTTGCTTTGCTTGTTCAACCTTTTGTTTTTTTTGATATACCTGAAATTTTTGCCACTCTTCCGCATTCAATTGTCCGATGGATCGGAGGCTGTCCTTTGTCAGTATGTTTTCTTTACAGATCCGCCCCACCATTTCATTAAAATGATACACTTTATTCGGTAAAACAACTCTTTTTTTTGCTAGTAGTTCGAGCATTGCCAGTCCGCATGTCTCAATGACCACCCTGTCTTTATATAACTTACGCAAATCGCGCCAAAATTTTGGGTCCGACCAAAAGGATAGATCGATTTGCACGTCTTTCATCAAATAGTTCAAAAATTTACGCCAACTACCTTCTGCCTCTTTGGCGGTAAAGAATGTATACCATTTTCCTTGGAAATCACCTAAAACTTTCTTTGTTTCTAAGTAACCTAACTGGATATTCATCTGATTCCTCTGACTATCAAAGATCAAAAAGCCACCTAAGGACCATAATGAGCCACATTCCCATTGGACGAAACCAGGTGGTGGTGTGATTTTTTTAGTTATACCGGGACCATTGATATCAACCACAAAGCACTCCGTCGCCCCATGCTGGATGGCAACATCTACCGGTAAATTATTTCGATACCCGCCATCAATATATTTTGATCCACTGATTTTCCGATAAGCCATGGCAGGATAAAAGGCAGCGGAAGCAAGTATCCAATCTGCGATTTCTTCCGCAGATAATTGCTGGATCGGTGTGACAACTTCTGTAAAATCGGGCAATCTTGTCGCTACTGTAAATAATCGAGGCTTCGATGTGGCTAATATTTTCTGTGGTTCAAGCATTCGCCGTAATAAATTTTCTAACGGTGCGATCGAGGTACCGCCCTCTACAATTGCCGACCTAGCCATCTGTCTCGTTTCTTGAATAAATCTTTTTCTAAGATCGTTTTCTTCTGTTTTTTTTGGAAATTCCATTACTTGGCTCGTGGTCAGTTTTTTCCATAATGAAATGGCTTGGTCCAGATCATTTTGTAAAATCAATACACCATTCAGTGCCCCGACCGAAGTACCGGTAATGATTTCAAATGCAAGATTCTTTTCCTTCAATGCTTTCCATACACCAATTTGGTAGGCTCCATGTGCCCCGCCGCCGCCCAATACTAACCCACTGCAATAATTCAGCTTTTTTTGCCAAACGTGTTGACCCATTTGGTGAGCAGTCATTTCATATTGGTGCAAGAGTAGTCGCTCGTGCCATTCAGAAGATAGTGGTTCTTCAAATCGTAATTCACAACTCTTTTTGAAGAAATACCGTCCACAGCTTTCCAGTTGCATGAAGAAAGAACACCAATCAGTAGGGCTTTTTTCTGCTAGAAGATTGCAAATGATCATTCGTGTATCCGTGAACTCCACTACAAAATAAACTGTTTGGTTTTCAACAGTATATCTCCAAGCCTGTCGTTTTTTTGTACTCTGCCAAAACATTTGCCGACTTTCTTGATGGGTAGGGTAAAATGGCACTACTTGTAGCGAACGTTGCAGTGATCGAGAGAGCCATTTCCTCTCTGAACTATACACCCGTTGAATATTCATTTTCTTCTCCTTTTCCGGTAATTATAACAAGCGGCACACATAAACTAGTTAGAGAATTTGTTTTTTATTTTTAGTATACTATTTTTTTGAGAAATACTAAAATGAATTAGTTGTTGCAAAAATATCAGTATATACGGCTTTTTAAAGGATTTATTAAGCAATCCAAAAAATGGTATGGCTTTCAGATAACAAACGGTTTTGTAATGGAATTTTAAAATAAAAGAAACAAGCTTTTTTATGATAAATGTTGTAAAATAAAAGAGATAAAGGCTAAGAGGAGGAGCATGATGACTGAGTCAGTTTATGTACATATCGATACGACAAGTAATGCAGTTTTAACAAAAGGACTGACGATCAGTGATTTTTCAAACGGCATCGTGCATTTTCCACAAAATTTGTTATTGTTGGACCCTTCAACGACCGCTGGTGAGTACGAGTCACATACCGGTCTGAAAGTTATCCGTGGTACAGAAAATATCCAGCAATTTTTTGCCTCTGTACGTAATAGAAATCGTTCTGGCGATTTAAAATGGATCGACTTCAGTGATCTAACGATGTTAAAAGAACTAACACCCTTAGAAATTTCTGAGTTGCTTTACTTTGGACACATGAAAACACATCTTCATTCTCCATTTTTTTATAAGTTACAAAATAATTTTGTTTATTTCGATTTAAATGATCAATTAGGACGTATTTATTATCGCTATTTAGACGAATTTTACCGAATTTTCGCAAATAAATTAAGCACGATCTTATTTGAAAAAATCAACGAGAAAAAATCCTTTTTCCGTCGTGATATCCCTGTTGAGAACATCAGTGTCGATCTATTAAAAGATATGCGTAATTTAATGCAGGAAGGCATCATTTTTTCATTTGAACAAGGTGGATTGGTCAACGATGAATATCGTATTCCTATTTATGTGATCGAAGATTATATTTGGAAATTAAAAGGAACACGCTACCGTGAAGAAGAAGCAATCGGGACTTTAGTTTACCAAGCCGCTGATCGGCATTGGAAACTTGAAGGTGAAGCAGTTGATTTTACTGCGAATACATTGATTTAAAACGGGCAAGACAGACGTTTCCATTTTTTCAGTAAAAGCATTAGATCAGGGGAAACATTTCTTTTGTCCACTCCAAAAATAAACGGGATATCTTTTTAAGAACCCTATTCAAACAAAAACTAACCCACTTCTGAGAATAGATATCTCTATTTTCAGAAGTGGGCTTTTCATTTATCTATTACTGTTCCTGATCGTACTTCATATTTTTCAGAAACTATTTCTTTGTCTTTGGCTGTGGCCTAGGAATAATGCTGGCATCGTTCGTTCAATCCCAATTAAAACGACGATAGTGACTACTCCTGTCGCAAGACCGCTTGCCCCATTCATGACGAAAGAAAAAATCCATGGATTCATTCCCCATAATGCATAACTTCCCCAAAAAACAACACCTGCGATGAAGTGCCAAAAATATCTTGCCCCCACACCAACAATTGTTCCTAATACAATAGTGGTGGTCATTCCCCGAGTATTTCCTTCTATAACATTTTTTTGCATTCTCTTGGAAAAGAGGCCAGCAAATCCTGCGAAAGTAAATGCGATCGGATATTCGATCAGAACTTGGATAACACTAAGATAGTAAACTTGTCCGGTCGGAAAATGGAGAATCCCCCAAATAAATCCCGAGAGTAAACCGGCTTTCCAACCTCGTCTTAATGCAAACAACGTGAGTGGGATCTGACCTAATGAAATTGAAAAACTACTACCTATTTGCAATGGGATCAATGATAGAACCAGTGCTAAAGCAGCCACGATCGTTCCTTCAATCCAAACGCTGTACTTCTTTTCCATAAAAAAACTTCCTCCTTTTTAGTATAAAAACCACAAAGGAGGAAGTAATTTCAAAATCATTACTCCAGCAGATACTTCAAGATGAGTATCTACTACTCGTCACAATTCCTACGTTCGCATGACCGAAACAGGTACGAAGGGTTTAGAAATAACATTCAATCTCAGCCCAGACAGGCTCCCCTTTGTGATTCTATTTAATTTTCAGATATCCTTTATTTTTTTGTTTCAAATAAAGGACTAACTGGTTTGTTTTCATGGATACGTTTGATCGCATCACCCATCAAACCACCAACGCTCACTTCATCGATCTTATCGATTTTACGATCTTCTGGAAGGTAGATGGAATCTGTTACAACTAAACGTTCGATTGCTGAATCTTCAATCCGTTGTAACGCTGGACCAGATAACACTGGATGTGTACATGAAGCATATACACTGACTGCTCCGGCTTCTTTTAATGCATTTGCGGCTAAAGTGATAGTTCCCGCAGTATCGATCATATCATCGATCAAGACACATGTTTTTCCTTCTACTTGTCCGATGATGTTCATTACTTCTGCCACATTTGCTTTTGGACGGCGTTTGTCAATGATTGCAATCGGTGCTTTTAGAAACTCGGCTAATTTACGCGCACGAGTTACACCACCATGGTCTGGTGAAACAACGACTACATCGTCCCCTTTAATGCCTTTTTCTAAGAAATAATTTGCGATCAATGGTGCACCCATTAAGTGATCGACAGGAATATCAAAGAATCCTTGGATTTGGACAGCATGTAAATCAAGGGTCAACATTCTTGTTGCTCCAGCTTTTTGGATCATATTTGCAACCAATTTTGCAGTGATCGGTTCTCTCGCGCGTGCTTTACGGTCTTGGCGAGCATAACCATAATAAGGCATCACAACGTTGATCGTTTTGGCACTCGCACGTTTCAATGCATCGATCATAATCAATAATTCCATCAAGTTATCATTTACTGGACTACTTGTTGATTGGATGACATACACATGTGAACCACGAATACTTTCTTCGATATTCACTTGGATTTCTCCATCACTAAATTGAGTAACAGATGATTTACCCAATTCGACACCGACGGCCGCAGCGATTTTTTCTGCTAATGGGCGATTTGAATTTAACGCAAAAATTTTTAATCTTGGGTCAAAGTAATGTTTTGACATGGGGACCTCCACTTTCTTTTTCACAACTCTAGAATTCTACCTACTAAATACTAGTCATATTTTCAGAATAAATCAAGGGTTTTTGCAAAAGTATTAATTTAAATAAGGGAGTTTTTTAGCATATCCTTCTTTATTGACTTGTCTTGCACGCGCAATTGCCATCGCATATTCTGGGATATCATCAGTAATTGTTGATCCGGCAGCAATGGACGAATTTTTTGCCACTTCGACTGGCGCGATGATATTTGCGTTTGAACCAATGAAACTATGGTCGCCAATCGTTGTATGGTGCTTGTTTTTGCCATCATAATTTACAAATACTACGCCACAGCCAACATTGATTTCTTCACCTAATGTCGCATCACCCACATAAGTCAGATGGCCGACTTTGGTATTTTTACCAATTTGCGCATTTTTCACTTCGACAAAATTCCCGATATGTGCGCCTTCACCAATTTCCGCTTTCGGACGAAGGTGCGCAAATGGACCGACATCAGCATGACGTTTTACAAGACTGCTTTCAATCACAGAGTTTTCAACGACTACGTGGTCTTCGATCGTGCTGTCAACGATGCGTGAATGCGCACCAATGAAGCAATCATCCCCGATCACCGTGTTGCCTTGAAGTTGTACGCCCGCTTCTATTATAGTATCTGCACCGATCACTACACCAGCATCAATGTATGTCGTTGCAGGGTCAACAAAACTAACCCCATTGACCATATGCATTTTGTTGATTCGTTGGCGCATCAATTCATTGGCTTTAGCTAATGCAATTCGGTCATTGACCCCCATTGATTCATCAAAATCGTCTGTTTGGTAAGCAGCTACCGTATTGCCTTCCTCTTTAAGGATCTCGATAATATCTGTTAGATAATATTCGCCTTGCGCATTGTCCGTACCTACTTTACTTAGTGCGTCAAACAGTGCACGATTATCGAAGCAATAGGTTCCCGTATTGATTTCTTGGACTAATGCTTCTTCTGGAGTAGTATCTTTTTGTTCCACGATTTTTTCAACGATCCCGATATGATCTCGGATGATCCGTCCATAACCAGTAGGATCATCTGCTTGTGCTGTCAAAATCGTTGCACTTGCGTTTTTTCCTTGGTGGTATTCAAAAAGATTATTCAATGTTTCAGTGGTCAATAACGGTGTATCTCCACTGATGACCAAAGTTGTTCCTTCTTTTCCTTCTAAATAAGAAGCAGCTTGTAACACAGCATGACCAGTTCCTAATTGTTCTGCTTGTAAAGCGTACTCGCTTCTTTCACCTAATTGTTCTTTCACTTGGTCTGCACCGTGACCTACGATGGTGATGATTTGATCAGGGTTCGTTTCACTTACCCGATTGATGATATGCTCAACCATTGGCTTTCCTGAAACTGGATGTAAAACTTTATATAATTTTGACTTCATACGTGTACCTTTTCCCGCAGCCAAAATAATTGCATAACGTGCGTCCAATTGCGTCACTCCTAATTGTATATATTATGGTTTTAAGTTTAGCCCACTATTCCTATTTTTTCAACCAAACCATCTATAATTATAACCTAGACCATTTGACAATAGCCTAGCTGAAATCCTTCCTGACAACCATCAGAAAAAAGAAGGTGAGATAAAAGTAAAATCACTTTTATCTCACCTTCTTGATCAGAATAAACGGTGGGATCAGAAGTAACCTCTTCGAAAAAATAAGCCGAAATTCGCAAAAATTTTGAAAACAATTTCTGTGAATTCCTTCTTCTTTCTTGTGACCCGGCCTCTTTATTGTAGTCACTTGTGGACTAAAACGATCGTATACTTTTCTTATTCTGAAAAATAATTTCCTGGCACGACTGTAATATTCTTCGTCTTAGTGTCAACATCTTTGACATAGAGAAGTGAGGTGTAATCATCGATTGCTCGATGTCCATTGAATTTTGATTCAGCAAAGACTGTGATCCCGACAAGCTCTGATTCGAATTCTTCGATCAAGCTCTTCATCCCATTCACTGTTCCTCCGCCTTTCATGAAATCGTCAACGACTAGCACACGTGAACCTCTCTTAAGACTTCTTTTTGAAAGTTCCATTTTTTCGATTCTTTCAGATGAACCAGAAACATAATTGACACTGACCGTCGATCCTTCAGTGATTTTTGAATCACGACGAACGATGACAAACGGTGCGTTCAAATAATAAGAAACGGCTTGTGCAATCGGCACGCCTTTCGTTGCTACGGTCATCACTGCATCGATTTTTTCACCTAAATATTTTGAAGCAATGATTTTACCCACTTGGCGCAATAATTCGGGTTCACCTAATAAATCAGATAAATAAACATAACCGCCAGGCAATAAACGATCTTGTTCTGACAAACGTTCAGCTAGTGACTCAACATATTTTTTGGCTTCTTCATAAGAGATTTCTGGTATGAACAACACACCTCCAGCTGCTCCTGGGATGGTTTCTAATATACCATAGCCTCTTTCTCTGAATGTCTTCTTAATGATTGCTAGATCTTCACTGATCGATGATTTAGCAGATTCGTAACGTTCGGCAAAACTTGTTAACGAAATTAATTCGTGTGGATGTTCTAATAAATACTGAGTCATATCAACAAGTCGTTCACTGCGACGTACTTTCACATATTCCAGCTCCTTTTTCAAAAAATTTTATCGTTTTACATTATATAAGTTTTTACTCAAAAATTCGAGCATTTTATAAAAAAATAAGAAAATAGTTCGGTATTTATCTAAAAAAAAGAAAAGACGATGAAAATTTTTCGTTTTCATTGCCTTTTCTTTTTACTATTTATCTACTTTTACGTTTAAATGCTACAAGCAATCGTTTGATCAAATTCACCAGCAGGAATAAAACGATAAAGACTAAAGTGATTGTCGCTCCTGGGGGGGTGTCTAAATAAAACGAACTGGTTAGACCTGAAAGCATCCCGATAAACCCAACAAGGATACTGATCGCGATGACTACATTAAAACTTTTACCTAATCGCATTCCGATTGCTGCTGGCAATACCATGATTGCAGAGATCAACAGCGCCCCCGCAATCGGGATCATCACGGCGATTGCAACACCTGTGATCACATTGAACATCATGGACATCCAGTGGACAGGCAATCCGTCGACATGGGCAGTGTCTTCGTCAAATGTCAAAACGTACATTGGGCGTTTGAATAAGAAAAATAATATTCCGATAACTACGAACAGTATCCCTAAGAAAATGACCTGTTCCCATGTGATGGTTACGATCGAACCAAATAAGTAGGACTGGATACTCGTCGCTGAGTTTCCACCGCTGAGATTCATTAGTACCAATGCAAGAGCCAAGCCCCCTGCCATGAGTATCGCGATCGATATCTCTGAATAAGTGCGGTAGATCGTACGCAAGTATTCCAAAATGACAGCTGCTAAAACAACAACAAGCATCGTAGTCATCGTTGGATTGATATTCAAGAAGAATCCTAATGCCACCCCAGCTAATGAAACATGGGAAAGCGTATCAGCCATTAGCGATTGTCTTCTTATCACTAGGAATACCCCCAACATAGGTGCGATCCCAGCAATAAAGATAGCCGCTAAAAAGGCTCTTCTCATGAATTCATATGAAAGCAACGCCATGGAGAATCCTCCTTTCTTACCAAACGGATCTGACGATCAGCATACTGTTTGATATCTTCATGATCGTGCGTAATCATCAATACAGATTTTCCATGATCATGCGCACTATGGCGAAGCAAACGATAAAATTCATTCCGAGACTCTTCATCCATCCCTGTTGTCGGCTCATCTAAAATGAACAAATCAGGATCTGTCGCAAATATCCGAGCCAAACTGATCCGCTGTTTTTGGCCACCAGATAATTCGCCGATACGCCGATGACGCATGTCCCACATTCCTACTGATTCCAACGCTCTTTTGACATGTTGATGGTCTTTTTCAGACAGACGTTTGAACCAGCGACCTCTTGGATAGCGGCCAGACCTCACTAATTCAATTACCGTACTAGGAAATCCAGCATTAAAAGAAGCAACCTGCTGGGGAATATAGCCAACACTTAATTTTTTTCCTTCTTGATTCTTTTCGGCGATCTTTATCGTTCCTTTTGATGGCTTCAACAACCCCAAAGACGCTTTGATCAGCGTTGATTTTGCTGCACCATTTTCTCCTGTTAAAATGACAAATTCACCGGCATCGACGTAGTAAGAAACATCTTCTAACACTGGCTCATCATCATAGTAAAAAGTTAAATCGGATATTTCGATATAATGCACGCGAAATACCTCCGTTCTTATTTTATACTTTCTTTCAATGCATCTAGATTCTTTTCCATCACAGAAATATAGTTTTCTCCCGCTTTGATTTGCTCATTCGTCAAGCTTTCTAGCGGATTCAATACCTCTAATTTCACACCTGTTTCACTAGATAACGTTTCTGCAACTTTAGAAGAAGCATTTTCTTCAAAGTAGATCACTTTGATATTTTCTTTCTTCACAAAATCTTTCAGTTCAGCTAAACGGCTTGGTGTAGGTTCTTGATCTGGCGAAACGCCTGAGATCGCTGCTTGTGTCAGACCATATTGGTTCGCTAAGTAAGCAAACGCAGCATGTTGTGTGACGAATGTGCGATTCGCAGCACCTTTTAGTTCATCATTGTATTTTTGATCCAATGTTTCTAATTTCTTGATATATGCAGCTGCATTCTTATCAAATGTTTCTTTTTTATCTGGGTACTTTTTCCCTAGGTCAGAAGCAATCGTTTGTACTTCTTTGATTGCTAAAACGGGATCTAGCCAAACATGCGGATCATATTCATGAGAATGACTATCTGAGGTTTCCCCTTCATGCTCATGTTCTTCTTCCTTCGTGTCTAAGCGATCGATTCCTTTTGCTGCCTCGATCATCAATGTTTTATCTGTATCAACAGAATCTTTTAATGAATCAACAAAAAATTCCATATCTGAACTGTTATAGACAAAAACATCTGCATCAGAAATCTCTGCCTGCTCCTTTGCACTCGGTTCAAAATCGTGTGGTTCAGTCCCTGCTGGTATCAACAATTTCACGTTTCCTTCATCACCCACTACTTCTTTAGTAAAATCGTACATTGGGTAAAAAGTAGTGACAACTGTCAATTCATCTTTTTTCGAAGTATCTTGGGCTGTATTTCCACAAGCAGCTAGTAACAATAATCCAGTTGCCAAGGCAACACCTAAAAGATATTTTTTCATTATATTCCCCTTTCATAAAAAGCAAATCGGAAAATTACGATTTGTCAACGGAACTTAATTTATCAGAATAAAAAAACTGAGTCAATAGAAATACTCCAATTTCTGATTTAGCGGTCAAATTTGTTTTCAAAACGGAAAATAAATGATGCTACATTCATATCAAGTGGCTCAGAGAAACGTTTTGCGTCGTTTTTTCCTTGAACACAAAAAAAGTGGAAGTGGAACATCCATCTGTTCCAACTTCCCAAAACAAAATGATTCATACCCATTCAATAACCAAACTGCCCATAAAAAGAGTCTGCATTGAAGAAAAGAAATTCTTAAAGCGAAGTAAATATGAACCTCACATTCCATCTACATCCCACCGAATAAACAGCCTCTCTTATTCAATTGCTTATTCTAAACGCCTTTTCCTACACATCACTCTTGATCATAACGTACGAACTAAATACACTTCATCACAAAAACCTTTTAAGCCATTATAAACTCTTTGCGCCCTTGAATAATGTTGACACAACGCAAAAACAGTTGGACCACTACCGCTCATCAAAGCTGCATCAGCACCATATTTCAACATTCGTTCTTTGATTTGATGAATGATTGGATGTCGTCTGCCTGTGACATCTTCCAAGCTGTTGCCCATCTTAGCAATCATCTTTTGATAATCTTGCTGTTGGATAGCTTCTACTAATCCCTCAATATCTTGATGATTGAGTTGTTGCGCATCCACCTCTTTGAAGACCGTTCGCGTTGAAACGCTCATTCTTGGTTTAACTAACACGACCCAACATGGTGGCATAGGGGATAAAACGTTTATTTTTTCTCCTTTACCACTAACAAAAGAAGTGCTCCCATAAACACAATATGGAACATCTGTCCCAACTTCAAGCCCGATACTCGCCAACTCTTCCAAAGAGCAGCCTAAATCCCAAAGTTTGTTGATGCCTCTTAAAGCTGCTGCACAATCAGTACTCCCCCCACCAAGTCCTGCTGCAACTGGGATATTCTTTTTAACAAAAATCTTGACGCCTCTATTTACATGATACTTATTTTTCAACAACAAAGCAGCTTGATATACATTATTACGCTGGTCTACTGGTAAAAACGCTTTGTTTGTTTCCACGATGATCTTATCTTCTGGTATTTCTTCAAAGAACAAATGATCTGCCAAATCAACACTCGACATGACCATCTCCAGTTCATGGTAACCATCAGGGCGCTTATACAACACATCCAAACCTAAGTTTATCTTAGCTGGTGCTTTCTCAATCAGTTCCATCCCTCTCACCCGTTCAAAAAGTCTAAGTCGCAAGTATTCTATCACAGGGAAAAATAAAAGTATAGCTTCCCCCAATGCGTTCACGGACTTGCATGATCGCTTTTATTCAATAATAAAGAAAAAAACTGGAATAGCTTTTTGTCTTCTTATCCCAGTTCTTTTTCTTGCTCTATAATTCTGTGAGTACTTCTTCGGCAAAACTTGGTGTTTTTTCTTTTCCTTTGCCGATAAGGATAAACAATTGCATAGTGGCAAACACAAAACTGCTTCCTTTCATGTAGGCAAAATAACGTCCTTCCCATCTGGTTACGTAACGCAATTTTTCTTCATACGCAGATTGAAAGGAATAAAAGAAATTCCCGTAATTATAGACAATGTGCATGACTTTTTCTTGTACAAAAGAAAAATCTGTTTCGCCCACCTTTGCAAGAGGTGCCAATCCTAGATTTGCTTCCAAATATCCTTTTTCTTGATAGACCACAAATAGATTCGCCAATAAATAATCCGCCAGTTCAACAGGCTCATCTGGTAACGTCCGCAACAAATCATAACCCGCTTGCTCGTTTGTTATTGGTTGTGCTGTGATGAAACCGACGATCTTCTGCTCTTTGCGTACGATTCCTACCCCGCTGGATAAAAGATAGGCAGTATCAAATCGTCCCACTGAATAATGTTTTTCTCGTGCTCCCTGTAACCACTCTCTAGAAACTTCACTTACTGCTAAAAGCAACTCTTCTGGCAACTGGTCATACCAGGTAAAATGATATCCCTCGTTATTCAGTTTTTGGTATTCCAATTGTTGGTTGATCCAAGGAACTTCCTCAGCTGTTAGATCAGCAA
This sequence comes from Enterococcus durans, assembly GCF_002277935.1. Lineage (NCBI taxonomy): Bacteria > Bacillati > Bacillota > Bacilli > Lactobacillales > Enterococcaceae > Enterococcus > Enterococcus durans. The sequence continues at coordinate 886,155 of NZ_CP022930.1, forward strand.
TCCCTGCTTCACCAACTTTTGTAAAATGAAAACCAACTTCATGGAGAGTCACGACATATTTTTCGGATACTTTATAAAACGCTAATTGATACCCTAAACAATCGGCTTTTTTCATAAATTCTGCTGTTGCTTCACGTACCATCTCAGGATTCCCGATTGGATCACCTAATATAAAACATTTGTTTCCTTTGATTTGAAACCCAAAGACGACTTGGTCTTCATGATGTTTTTGGTAATAAAAATAAGTGTAGCCAGGCAATCGCAAATAGTGACTTGCTGCTGTCCCGCCATAACGCGTCAAAAGCTTTTCCAATCGCTCGATTTGCAAGCTTTCTCCTAATTTCTTCGGCGTAGTTGCTAAATACTGGTATAAAGCGACTAGTGCCAACAAAGAGATACCTAGACCAATCAATCCAGAAAACCAAACATCATCAGACGGAAACAGGATAAAGTGATTTGCCGTCAACCGCCCTACCCAGAAACTGCCACTGTGATAGCCGGCAATCGCATAAACGATAAACAAAAAACCAAATAGACAAGCATCAAAAACGATAGCTCCCCAAGAATAGACAAATTTTTGGCGATAAAATTCTTTTCTGGATAACCAGACAACTAACAAGATCAAGAGATATACTACAATCAATTGCCACGACAATGTTCGTGTCACCGTATTGATAATACCAAAAACAAGTAACACGATCGTTGGTAAAAATGCCTTCTTCACTTTCATCGCTAATGCCCGTGCCAATCCTAATAATAAGAATCCAACTAACAGATTCAGCATCTGATCTAAAAAGTTAAATGAAAATGGCAATAAAAATTGGAATAGCCGACTAATCGTTGAAAGATTCGTGATCGTGGACAATAAAACCATCATGATACCCGCAAAATAAACAGCACTTACTAAGACAAGATGCGCCAGCTTTTGAAACACCAGTCGCGGGATATTATCCAAGAAACGGTTTACTTTGACCCCGGTTTGTGTAAGGAACAATAAGAGCCCTGTTGCAAAAGGGATCACATAATAAAATAAGCGATAATAAAGTAACCATACTACAGCAATATCCTGTCGCACAGATAACTGACTCATCCCTAGGATCATCAGCACATCGAAGGTTCCCATACCACCAGGGACCATTGTCAACATACCGATCAACGTCGCGATGATAAACATTGGATAGATAGAAAAAAGGGAGATGTCGACCTTCATCAGTCTACCAATCAGCAAGAACACGAACAGCGCGCCTGTCCATTGTCCAAAAGAGGCAATCAACAAACCCAACAAGCCTTTAGGATAAAATTCCGCAAACAGCGTTTTTCTTTTTAAATAGGCAAAGAAAAAAATAGCTGGTGCCACAAAACTTCCGCCCAATAACCAGATCCAGTACCCTCTAAAAATAGTTGATTCTTGAAGAACAAACACATCAAAAAAAGTAATAAAGGACCAGATAGATAACCCTGTCAGCATGAATAAGGCTACTTTAGAAACCGTTGCAAGTACCCTCTTCCGATTTGTATCTTTCCCATAAAAACTAGCTCGAAGACTAGCACCAACAATCCCGCCAAAACCAGCTAGATTATTGATCGTATTCGTAATAAAAGCAGCCAAGAAAAAATCCTGTCGCTTCATTTTGGGCTTTCCTTGCTTTTCAAGTACACGAATCGTCACCCAATCATACAGCAGCATTGGAAGAACCCCGATCAACCCTATAAGGATCATTAACGCAAGGGTGAAATGATTTTGTTGTCCCATCGTTTGCCAAATATCTTGCCAACTCATGCCATGCGCAATATTAGCTACTTGATTTGCTACAAATACCAGAACTGATCCAAAAAAAATCAATTTCAAAACCAGACTGTGATCTTTGATCCATTGAAGCATCAAGTGTCGTTTATTTTTCACATTTTACCCTTCCTAACTCGATTACTTTCGTTCTATGAATTAATGTTAGCCTATTTATCCTATTTTTTCCACTTTTGTATAGGAATCTCTCTTCTATTTCTAAACATAATTTTCATGATTCTTTACTTGCCCTTCATCCAAAAGAAAGATATGCTAAAAATAAAGGAGAGGATATCATGAAAATCGGGTTTATCGGAACAGGAAACATGGCTCAAGCAATCATCAATGGATTGCTCGAAAAAGGGACTGTTGCAAAAGAAGACATCTTCGTTTCTAGTGGTCATTACGAAAATGCCAAACGCTTTGCTGATAAAATAGGCGTGACTGCTTGTAAAAGCAATCAAGAAGTCGCAGAACAAGTCGAAACGATTCTTTTAGCTGTCAAACCTAAGATCATCGACCAAGTACTGAAAGATTTGCGAAGTTATAGTAAAAAACGTTTATTCATTTCGATTGCCTCAGGAAAAGCAATCAGCGATTTAACAGAATCATTAAATAACCCTGATGCTAAAATCATTCGGGTCATGCCAAATGTCAACGTTAGCGTTGGTGCTGGAGTTTCAGCAATTTGTAAAAGCCGAACTGTGACAGATAGCGAGTTGAAACAGGCAACTGATATTTTCGAAGCAATTGGTAGTGTCTATCAATTAGCGGAAGATGATTTCAGTACATTTATCGGACTAGCTGGAAGTTCTCCTGCCTTTATCTATATGCTGATCGATGCTATGGGACGTGCAGGAGTACTAAATGGCTTACCGAAAAAAATGGCAACAGAAATCGCAGCTAAAGCAATTATGGGTTCTTGCCAAAAATTTCTCGCTAGCGATGAGAATCCTTGGGAACTAGTTGACCAAGTATCCTCACCAGGTGGAACAACGGTTGCTGGTGTAGTTGCTTTAGAAGAAGCCGGATTTATCCCTGCTATCATCAAAGGCATCAATACAACGATCGAAAAAGACCTTGAAATGTTAGATAAATAAAAAAACGATGCAAGCCTCAACTTGCATCGCTTTTTTATTTTGCATAATCTGTTGCTCGTGTTTCACGGATGACGATTACTTTGATATGTCCCGGATAATCTAGTTCATCTTCAATTCGTTTTCTGATATCACGAACCAAACGAACAGCATCTAGATCAGAAATTTCATCTGGTTTGACCATTACCCGAACTTCACGTCCTGCTTGGACCGCAAAGCTTGATTCAACTCCTGCAAAACTATTGGAGATGTTTTCTAGGCTTCTCAAACGACGGATATAGTTTTCTAGTGATTCACTACGTGCTCCTGGACGAGCGGCTGACAAGGCATCCGCTGCAGCTACTAATACAGAGATGACTGATGTTGCTTCAACGTCGCCATGATGTGATGCAATCGCATTGATCACTACTGGATTTTCTTTGTATTTCGCTGCTAATTCAGCACCGATCTCAACGTGTGATCCTTCAATTTCGTGATCCAAGGCTTTACCAATATCATGAAGCAAGCCTGCACGTTTCGCTAATTGGATATCTTCGCCGAGTTCAGCAGCTAAGATACCAGAAAGTTTTGCTACTTCAACGGAATGTTTCAATACATTCTGTCCATAACTTGTTCGGAAATGTAGACGTCCCATGATCTTGATCAGATCAGGATGCAACGTATGCGCTCCAACTTCAAATGCGGCTTCTTCTCCGTATTCACGGATTCGTTCATCCATTTCTTTACGCGATTTTTCGACCATTTCTTCAATGCGTGCTGGATGGATTCGACCATCTTGGATCAGTTTTTCCAAGGTCATTCGTGCGATTTCGCGACGGATCGGATCAAAGCCAGAAAGTACAACTGCTTCTGGGGTATCGTCGATGATCAAATCGATTCCTGTCAATGTTTCCAGTGTTCGAATGTTTCGACCTTCACGACCAATGATTCGGCCCTTCATCTCATCGTTTGGTAAGGTGACAACAGATACTGTCGTTTCAGATACTTGGTCTGCTGCACAGCGTTGGATTGCTAATGACAAAAGATTTTTCGCTTTACGGTCAGCTTCTTCTTTTGCTCGCTGTTCAGATTCTTTTACCATTAGAGTTAATTCATGATTCAACTCTTCTTCAGTTGACTTCATGATGACTTCTTTTGCATCTTCTTTCGATAAACCAGCAATTTTTTCTAATTCTTTTTGTTGATCTTCAACCAATTTTTCAACGTCTTTTTCTCGCTCTTCAATTAATTGCTGTTTTGAACTAAGTGCTTCTTCTTTACTTTCAAGTGAGTTCTCACGTTTTTCCAACGAGTCATCTTTTCGATTCAATGTTTGTTCACGTTGAATCAATCGATTTTCTTGAGATTTTAATTCTAATTTGCTTTCTCTCAGCTCACTTTCAACTTCAGAACGATATTTCTGATTTTCTTCCTTAGCTTCTAACAATGCTTCTTTTTTTAGAGTTTCTGCTTCTTTCTTTGCACTATCGATAATTCCAGCTGCTGATGATTGTGCACCAGCAATTTCTTTCTCGTGACGTGACTTCGCAACCATAAACCCTAAACCAAGACCGACAATTAAACCGATGATAGCGAGGAGAATGTTGAATACCATAAAATCCACCTCCATACTATCTTTTTCATTTTTATCATCTGTACAACTTCTATGATAAAGTATTCTAAACTTGTCAATATGCTTCTCGCATATGTGTACAAAAATGTACACAAGTTTATTCTAATGTTTGTACCCCACAGTGTCAACTTTAAATACGTAAGGAAACGGTTTACTGTTTTTTCGTTAAAGGGACGTTTTACATATAATTATAGTGTTTTTATAAATCTTGTCATCGAAAATATCCAGAATAAGGAACGTTAAAAAAATATTCGGCTTGCACCCATTGCTACACGACAATTAGTGGTTTAAAGATAAAAAAACAGGCAAACAAGTCATCTACTCGTTTACCTGTTGTTTCTTGATTCAATTATTCTTCTAATGGTAGTTCTGCCTGTGCTTCTTCTGGTACTTCGACTTCTTCGCCGATACCATAAGCCGCACGTACCAATGCAGAAACTTCTGCCATCATTTCTGGATGATTTGCCATATAGATCTTTGCATTTTCGCGTCCTTGGCCGATACGGTCTTCTTTATAAGAGTACCAAGCTCCGCTCTTATCAACGATGTCTTTTTCAACAGCCATATCCAGTAATTCTCCTTCTTGAGAAATACCTTGACCGTACATGACATCCACTTCAGCGATTTTGAACGGCGGCGCAACTTTATTTTTCACCACTTTGATCTTTGTACGGTTACCAACAATATCTGTTCCTTGTTTTAATTGTTCCGCACGACGGACTTCTAAACGGATCGTTGCGTAGAATTTCAACGCACGTCCCCCTGGTGTGATTTCAGGATTACCAAACATCACGCCGACTTTTTCACGGATCTGGTTGATAAAGATCGCAATCGTTTTTGTTTTATTGATCGATCCTGACAATTTACGTAATGCTTGAGACATTAGACGAGCTTGTAACCCTACGTGAGAGTCACCCATTTCGCCATCAATTTCTGCACGAGGAACCAAAGCTGCTACAGAATCGACAACAACGATGTCAACCGCACCACTTGATACTAAAGCATCAGCGATTTCTAATCCCTGTTCACCAGTATCAGGTTGAGAAAGAAGTAATTCATCGATATTTACGCCTAATTTTTGGGCATATTGTGGATCTAAGGCATGTTCAGCATCAATAAACGCTGCTGTGCCACCATTTCTTTGTACTTCAGCAATTGCATGTAAGGCAACTGTGGTCTTACCTGAACTTTCTGGTCCATAGACTTCAACGATTCGGCCTCGAGGATAGCCACCAACTCCCAATGCAACATCTAGTGCAAGTGAACCACTTGGGATGGTAGAAATCTGTTGGTCGATCTTTTCGCCTAACTTCATGATCGAACCCTTACCATAGTTCTTTTCAATTTTTTTCAACGCAGCTTCTAACGCTGCTTTACGATCATCTGCCAATACGATAATCCTCCTTATTTTCACAAATCAGTGCAACATTCATTAAGCTAATCATATCGTTTTTATTATCAAAAAGCAAGCAAAAACCGAACAAATATTCGCATTTATTTTTTTCTTAATACTTGTCTTCTTAACAGATCAAATCCTTGCATTACTGCGCTGTTTCTTATCGCTGCGCGGTCTCTCGTGAATCGATATTTCTGTGAAATGACTGCTTCGTCTCCATATGCTAACGCAATCCAAACCGTCCCAACAGGCTGTCCTTCGAGTTCATCTGGTCCAGCTACTCCAGTGAAAGAAATCCCGTAATCTGTTCCTGCTATTTTTCTTGCTTGAAGAGCCATTTGCTCCGCACATTCTTGACTAACTGTCCCATATTTTTCTAAAAAGTGGCGATCAATCGTTAAAAAATTTGCTTTTGTTTCTAACGAATACGTCGTAAAACCACCAGGAAAGACTGCAGATACACCTGGGATATCTCCTAATGCAGCTTGAAAAGCTCCTGCGGTCAAACTTTCCGCCGCAGTGATCGTTTGGTTCCTTTCTTTTAAGAGATCCACGACAACTTTTGGCAGAGAATTGTCATCCCCGTAGCCATAAAAATACTCGCCAACTCGTTCTTGGATTCTTTCTTCTAAAGCTAGTAATGCTTGATTTCCTGCATGTGCATCCTTTGTTTTCACAGTTAATCGCAAAGTGACCTCGTTGGGTTTTGCATAAGGTGCGATCGTTGGATTGATCTGTGTTTCGATCAAATCTTTTAATTCTGTTACTAGACGTGACTCTCCAATACCATAAAACCTTAGCACTTTTGAAATCAATTTTTCTTCTGATGGAAATTTTTCTTCCAATAGCGGACGCGCTTGTTCGATGAACATTGGTTTCAATTCACTTGGCGGACCCGGTAGTAAGATATACACATGATCTTCTGTTTGGAAAAATGTACCCAAGGCTAGACCAGTACGATTGGGTAGCGGGATTCCCCCTTCGATGATTTGTGATTGTTGCAAATTGTTTTCTGTCATCTTTCGTTTCGTTGTTTCAAAAAAGGTCAATAATTTTTTATATCCTTCTGTATTTTGAATTAGTTCTCTACCAAGATGCTTTGCTGTCACTTCTTTTGTTAGATCATCTTCTGTCGGTCCTAATCCACCACACAAAATGATCAATTCACTTCTCGTTTCTGCTAACTGAATCAACTCTTCTAAACGTGTAGGATTATCTCCCACAACTGTTTGATAATAGACGTCGATCCCAAGATCTGCTAATTGTTCTGATAAAAATGTCGCATTGGTATTGACAACTTGCCCTAATAAAAGCTCTGTTCCTACGGCAATAATTTCTGATTTCATCTTGATCGCTTCCTTAACTTTAACTGTTTGCATGTCTACTCGCTTGTAGTAATCCCTACTTAAATAGTATACGCTATTTGTCAAAAGGTTCTTTGATTATTTGCTCATTTCCCCTTCACAAAAACAGTAAAAAATTTTTGACTCATTCTTCTTTACTAAAAAATATTTTCTGTCTTTTCTTTCAATCATGCGTATCATTTTTATACTTGAACTCTCTCCAACAAAAAAACCGAAAATCCTCAAGGTAAGCTTTTCCGAGGATTTTCGGTTTTTATGTTGCTTAAACAGTTTGTTTTCTCAGGGAAACTAACTGCTGGTTTCAATTACATCGATCCTTTGAATACGCCACTATTTTTGGCAAAATAGTCGACTCCTGAATAGATGGTAAAGACTAAACAAGCATATAACATGATTTGATCAACCGGAAGACCGATTAGATTAAATGGAATGTTATTGATGAATAACAAAATAATCGCAACCATTTGTGTAGCTGTTTTTACTTTCCCAGGCCACGCAGCTGCCATGACTTCTCCATGTTCGACCAATAGTAGGCGCAATCCTGTTACAGCCAGTTCACGACACACGATGATCGCGATGACCCACCCTGGTGCTTTTCCTTGACCAACTAACATGATAAATGCCGTCATTACCAACATTTTATCAGCTAAAGGATCAGCAAATTTCCCAAAGTTCGTTACTAAACCACGTGCACGAGCAATTTTGCCGTCCAACCAATCCGTGATACTAGCAATCGCAAAAATAATTGCTCCTACCAATTGGGTCACCTCAAGTGTGGTATCTCCTACAGTTAATTGACCCCAATCCAATGGCAATCCGACAACTAAAATAAAAATCGGGATCATACAAATTCTAATTACAGTTAATTTATTTGGTAAATTCACAGTATCGACTCCTTTCCTCCCTATTCTACGTGACTCTATCTAAACTTTCCACCGATATTGTTTAGTTTTTATAGAAGGTTGTGAAAAGAGCGCTTTGACCTTAGCAATAAGGAGGAAAATCTCGAAATAGCTTTCCATATTTTGAGATTTTTCGACTTATTGTTGAAGGTCAGCTCTTTGAACACCGTGAATAAGGTTGTGAAAAAGCCGTTCAGCTCCGCCGACAATAAGTATGAATTTTTCGAAACAGCTCTCCATGTTTTGAAAAATTAAGACTTATTTCAAGGAGTTGGCTTTTGAACACCGTGGATAGGGTTGTGAAAAAGCCGTTCAGATTATCCGACAAAAAAAGGATGAAACAAAAGTAAAAATCACTTTTATCTCATCCTCTAAATTTGAGTAAGCGGTAGAAACAATTGGCTCTATACTTTTTGATGTTGGTGAACTTCGCCAACATCTTTTTTGTATAAAAAAATATAGAAAAGACACCCTGAAATCCTTTAGAATTAATTTGGCTACCAATTCATAGGAGGATTCAAGATGTCTCATACTCAGCTTATCAAAGATACCCTAAATATTCTAGACCTAAATATCTATTTCGAGGAAAATTGTTTAACTAAAGAAAAATATAAAGGGCAAATTTGCTTGATTTACAAAGGAACTCTTCTGTACAAGCCAGAAGAGTGTCCCCATTGTCTTTGTGTCGTCCCCTCTAGGATCATTCGTTGGGGGACGACAACCGTTCGGTTGTTACTGAATGATGTGTCTGAGTATCGCACTTATCTGGAGTTGAAGAAACAACGATTTAAATGTAAGTCTTGCCAAAGAACATTCGTAGCGGATACCTCTGTTGCTGAAAAACACTGTTTCATTACTCAAAAAGTTCGTTGGTCTGTTATTGCTCGCTTAAAAGAGAATACTTCCATGACGGAAATCGCTCGTCAGAAAAATATTTCCACTTCTTCGGTCTATCGTGTCATGAAGCGATTCTACCGCCCATTGAATCCTTTCAAACAGACTTTGCCAAAGGTCTTATGCTTTGATGAATTCAAATCGGTTCGAAGTGTTGCCAGTGCAATGAGTTTTATCATGATGGACGGACAAAGCCATGCATTATTGGATATTGTCGAAAATCGACGCTTGCCTTATTTAGAACGCTATTTTTCTCGGTTTTCATTAGCGACTCGTGAAGCCGTTCAATTGATTGTTATTGATATGTATGCGCCTTATGTTTCGTTGGTGAAAAAGCTTTTCCCGAATGCTCAGTTGATCATCGACCGTTTCCACATCGTCCAACATATTGGCAGAACTTTCTTGAATCACCGAGTGAAAGAAACCACTGTACGACTTAAAGGATCTTCTCAGTCTCAACGAGGACTAGGGAAAAAAATGAAACGTTATTGGAAACTCCTACAAAAAGAAGAAGCAAAGTTAAACTATGAAAAACGGGTTTGGCGTGCCAGTTTTAAAGATTATTTGACTGAAAGTGAGATTGTCGATCGACTGTTAGCTGCTTGTCCCAACTTACGCCAAGGCTATCAGTTATACCAAGACATTCTTTATGCGGTAAAGAAAAGAGATCAGTCACTATTTGAGGATTGTTTAACTAGAGACATTAGCGGTCTGCCTGAAACCTATACAACCACTTTACGAACGTTTAAAAATTTTCTGCCACAGATCCAAAATGCGCTTCACTACAGCTATTCAAACGGACCATTAGAATGTTTAAACAACCACATCAAAGTATTAAAACGCAATGCGTACGGCTTTCGCAACTTTTACAATTTCAAACTACGGATCATGATTCGTCATGGCAAAACATTTTTAACCAAATAAACAGAACAGAAAGAGGGTTTCTTCTTTCTGTTCTGTCCAAATTATTCTAAGATTTCTCTTTACCAACATCATTTGACAAAGAGCCAAACAATTGCTTCGAAAAAATGAACCGAATTCTCAAAAATTTGAGAAACACCTATCGTGAATCGCTCTCATTTCTAAAGTCTTTGTTCACTTTACTGTTTTCATGCCACCATCTATCAAGAACAGTTCTGAAACCTATTCCTTATATTGCAAAGCGAGGGTGACATTTTTTGGACTCCGGTTATTCTCTCCCGGATTGACAGGTACGACTTCGCCATTCGCTTTGATCGTGGCATTACTTGCTGCCCCTAATGTGATCGTCGCGTTCGTGGCCGTTTCTGGCAACTGCGTGCTTTGCGTTTCATTCGCTGCTAGTGTGCCTTGATAAACATACGCATTGTCCACCATCACGCCAATCCACACTCGATTTGCTGCGGTGAATTCAAGCGTCACAGGCTTAGTAGCATCGGTAATGGATACTGCAATAGCACTTCCTGTATCTTGTCCAGCTGTAATAGCCATTTTTTTCTCTTCAACTGTTGACTCAGTCGTTGATTCAACTGTTGAAGAAGCTTGAGTACTTTCTTTCGTAGACGATGTGGTTTGTTCTACTGAACCATCCACAGTCACAGAGGAAGCACTTCCTCCAATGATAGGATCTGCTTGGCGATCTTGCCATGTCATATAACCAACAACTACAATGATTGCTAACGCGACCAATCCCAATAAAATGACCGGCAGACTTGTCCAAAATTTACTAGGATGTGATTCTTCTTGATGCATTGCTTTTCTAGAGCCATTTACTGTTTCAGGTTCTGGACGCTCGACGATCGTTCCAGCTGATAGTTTGCTTTTTCCATCAAATACATCAACTAAATGATCTCCGTCTTCTCCTACTGCCTCGGCATACTGTCGAATAAATGCACGAACATAAAACTTCCCAGGCAATTGATCAAAATCATCATTGTCGATTGCTTCTAGGTAGCGTTTTTGGATTTTAGTAATTTGTTGTAATTCATCTAAAGATATTTTTTTATTTAAGCGGGCTTGCCTTAATTTTTCCCCGATGGTTTCAAAAGCCACTCGTTCATCTTCTCCAGTCTTTTTATTCTAACCAGTTCTACAAATCAGTTGTCCCTTAAAAACTGGTTGTCTGCCATTCTAACAAAAGAATAGCAAGGACTTATTGCCCAATAGAAATCATCTGATTGGGCTATCTATCTAAAGAATACCACAAATCAGACAATTCTAGGGTAGCTTTCACCTAACTCTATAGTGAAATTTAAGAGTTAGATGTGAAATTTTTTAACTTTCCCTCTTATTTTTTTGGCTGCATGTAAAACTCACTAAATGCTTTATTATTGATGAATGTTCGACCAACCTGTAGGACATCTTCCAATTGAATAGAGTCAATGATTTGAGGTAGATCAAATAGCGTTTGCTCTCCAAAGAGACTTTGCGTGAATTGATTGGCAATATACTCGATTGAATTCAATGATTGGAAATATTGTCCCAGCATTTTCTTCTTAAGCAGTGTTAAGTTTTCTGTAGTAATTTCTGGATCATTCTCGAAGTTTAGAATAAGTTGTTTGACTTGTTTCGCCACTTCTTCTGGTTGATCTGTATCTCCGCTAAAATCGGCAAAATGAAATTCGCGATCCAACGTGAATTCAAAACCAAAGCTGTCGTCGATCAGTCCTTCATTATACATTTTCAAATAATTTTGTGAAGTATTTCCTAATAAAAGTTGGAATAACAAGTTGATAGCTGTTTTATACCGAAGCAATTTGCTTCCTTCTTGTGGCAAAATATCTAACCCTTTTATTCCTAAAACAAATTTATTTCGATTCACAGCTGCTTCTAGCTCACTTTTTGCAATGATCTCGTGTGTATTCTCAGGAAAATACCGTTGGATCGGTTGTGCTGGTGGAAAATCTTTTGCTGATTGATTCGTTCGGATAACTGACATCAACTGTTCTGGTTCTAAATTCCCCACAACAAATAAGACCATATTACTTGGTTGATAAAATGTATGGTAACAAGTATACAGATCATCAGCTGAAATTTTATCGATACTTTCTACCGTACCTGCAATATCAATGTGCAATGGGTGATTGGGATAAAGATTATTCAAAATCCCAAAAAACAAACGCCAATTTGGATCATCTTCATACATTTGGATTTCTTGGCCAATGATTCCTTTTTCTTTATTGACTGTTTCTTCCGTAAAATACGGTGCTTGAACGAAATCTAATAAAGTAGTGAGATTTTTTTCCACCTGATCAGTCGTTGAAAACAAATAGCTCGTTTTTGTAAAGCTTGTAAAAGCATTCGCAGAAGCTCCTTGTTGTCCAAATAGTTGAAAGACATCGCCATCTTCTTTTTCAAATAATTTATGTTCTAAGAAATGAGCGATCCCATCAGGAACTTTTATTTTTTCTGACTTGCCATATGGAACAAATTCATTGTCGATCGAGCCATAATTCGTACTAAATAGTCCATAGGTCTTGTGGTACTCTTTTTTCGGTAATAAATAAACAGTCAAACCATTAGGCAGTACCTCATGATAGAGTGTTTCATTGATTTGAGGGTATTCAGTTTTATTCATTTGTCATTCCTCCATCCAAAAAGAATATAGCTTGCAATTCGATTTTTTGCGCAACATTTTGGATATCATGGATTGTCACGTTTTCCATTCGGCTCAACCATTCATCATCTGTCAATTGTGTTTCTGGTAACCAGTTATCTAAATAAGCTGTTTCGATCGTAGCCTGTGGTGCATCGAGGGACAACAAGTATTGATTCCTTAGCATGGCTTTCGTTTGGGCTAATTCAAGCTCCGTTACCTCACCATTGCGTAAACTTTCTAGTTGTTCATGGATCAAACGTAACACTTGATTGCGGTTTTTTCCATCGATCCCTGTTTGTACACTCATAAATCCACGAAAAGTGTCGACACTGCTTGAAGCATAGTAAGCTAAACTTTCTTTTTCTCGAACATTCATGAATAGTTTAGAGTGGGGAAATCCACCAAATAAGCCATTGAACACCATCAACGAAAAACGCTCTGGTTGGTCGTAATAAATGCCCGTTTGATAAGCAAGATTTAGCTTTGCCTGTACGACAGGCTCTTGGATTTGTCGTTCCTTGATAATGTTTACTTTTGGCTGAGTGTAATAAATCTCTGGATGTGCGTAAGTTCTACCTGTGAAAGGTAATTTTTCTAACGCTACTTTAACTTCCTCTTCCGAAACATCCCCGACGACAAAGATATCGACTTGATCGTTTGCTATCATTTCTTGGTAATAAGTTGCCAAACTTTCCGCAGTCAATTCTTCTAGATCTTCAATTGTCCCAAAACTCGGGATTTTTTGAGCATCAGACTGTTCAAAGTACAATTCTTGCAGAGCCAGTGAGGCCATGGTTTGTTTGTCTTCGTTCAGACTTTCTAGATAAAGTTTTAAATTGTTTTTTTCCAGATCAAATGTCAATTGATCGAATTTTTGTTCCTTGATATTTGGATAAAACAGTACTTCTTTTAGAAAGTCCACTGCTTCATTGAAAATTTCGGAATCATTCACATACTTGCCGTTGACGAAACTGATTCCAGCATTCAGCCAGTGAAGATTGCCTTTTTTTCTCACAGATAATCCAAAGCTAGCCCCGTAAAGATCTGCTAGTTTGGCACTGAGTTGTGTTTGATCTGGATAATTCAGACTGTTTGTTTCCAATAAGCTACTCAAAAGTGAGCGTTTGGTCAAGGTTTCTTTTGCTAAACGTGTTGTGAATCGGACAAAGATACGAACCGTTTTATATTGTTTTGTTTGCAGCACATGGAGGTTGACACCCTCTGCTAGTTGATATGTCATAATAAAGTCCCCTTTTTTGCAGTCCGTTCCCCTGCATGATTTATTTAGCGCATTATTTGATATGCACGCTCTGCTGTCAATCTCTTTTTCAGCATCTAAGAGTCACTTTATAGTATAGCATAGAAGTGTTTTAACTAAAGACTTCTACAACAAATGCGTGTTGTTTTTATATTTTTTTATTCTTCGTTATACTAAGATTAAAAGAGAGGAGGAAAATTATGATTAAAGAATTCAAAGAGTTTATCATGCGTGGAGACGTATTAGATTTAGCTGTCGGGGTTGTTATTGGTAGTGCATTTACCAGTATCGTCAATCAGATCGTGCAAGGATTGATTACTCCCCTTGTTGGTTGGGTAGTCGCAATGATCACTGGCACATCTGATTTAGAGGGGGCGTTGTCTATTTTAGACTGGTCACCTACTAAAGGAGTTACCTTCGCTTTTGGTGACGTCATCAGTGCAATCATTACATTTATCATTACCGGCTTCATCTTATTCTTAGTTGTAAAAGCAGCAAATCATGCGAAAAATCTACGTTCTACCAAAGAAGAAGAGGAAGTTCCTGCAACACCAACAGCGGAAGATTATCTTAGCGATATCCGCGACTTACTTGCTCAACAAACAGCAGAAAACAACGGGCGTCCTACAGCACAAGCAGCTGTAGATACTAGCAACGAAAAGACAGAAGTATAATGTATAAAAAGAGACGGAGGCAAAAGTATTCCTTACTTTTACCTCCGTCTCTAAACATGAATAAATGATGGGAGCAGAAATGCCCACTTCTGTTCCCATTTTTTAGGTTGCGAAATGCTCGATCATCCAAGCTTCATATCAATATGGGGAATGTCATCTTCTAAGTAAACATCAGAGATTGCTTCGAATCCAAATGATTCATAAAAAGAACGAAGATATACTTGTGCACCAATAACGATTGGCTGATTTGGATACTTCTCTTGAATAAATGCGATCGTTTGTTGAAGGATTTTTCGCCCCAAGCCTTCTTTACGATGCTCCTTATTCACTAATACCCGCCCAAAATGAATAGCATCTTGTGCTTCATAGACCCTTGTATACGCTGAAATCTTGCCACCATCATCTTTAAAATAGGTGTGCCATGCGTGTTCATCAATCTCATCGACTTCTTGGTATGGACAGTTTTGCTCAACAACAAAAACAGCGATCCGCTCTTTGACGATGGCATAAAACTCTTCCGTATTCAACTCAGAAAATGGTTTAACGTGATACTTCATGTGACCTACCTCCGACTTTGCTTTTTCATCAGCATACCGATTTATCAACAAAAAAGCAAACGAACCTGATACGACATTAGGCTCGCTTGCTTTTTAAACTGCTTCAGTTAAAAATTCGATTTCGACTGTTCGAGTAAGTACATCAGAGTAACTATACGATACTCGTTCAAAAGAATTTTCTTCAGGATCCAAATCAACAACGAATACTGAAGGATAGGTTTCTGTTAAAACGCCTCGGCGTTCTGTTTGACGCTTTCTTCCTGTCTGAGCAACCAGCATGATCGGGCTGCCGATACGACCTTCTAAATCTTTTTTGATTGTAGCTAAAGTTGTTGGCATACAGTTCACCTCATTTACCAGTATACCACACGTTTTAAAAATTTTCAAGTTTACCATACAAAAAAAAGAAAAGCAATAAAAACAAATAAAAATAACATTAATAATTTGATGAATTATTCCTCATTATATTTTTTTAAATGTTGTTTTATTTTAAATTTCACTCGACTGTATGCACTTTTTACTTGTTTGATATCCATAGAAAGCGCTTCTGCCATTTCCGTAAAATCTGCTCCCTGCATATAGTAATAGAATATTTTTGCTTCCTTTTTTGAAAATTTGATGTGGCAGTCTTCAATCGCTTCATGCAGCAACAAATGCTGGACTGCTAACGGTTCTTGCATCGTGATCTCAGCTAAAAAATCTGGACCTTCCGTCTCGATTTTTTGATCAATCGAAATCTCATCTTTTTGATCTCTGCGTTTCAACGCATTTTGCTTTCTCAATAATGAATAGATCTGATTACTGATAATACTTTTATAATAGCTCCCAAAACTAACACCCTTGTTATTTTCATAAGTTTTCAAAGCTTGGTACAAAGCTATCCTTGCTTCTTGTTCCCAATCTTCATAAACGTAATTCCGTAAATAATACATATTCTTTAAACGCAATAAAAGTGGAAAATATTTTTGATACAGGGTAGCAAATGCTTCCTCATCACCGTTACGTGCGGCATGCAATAACTCCTCAGACATAAAATAATTCCTCCATACATTCGATTATGGAGGAATCTTATCATCAATTCACGTGGTAATTGGCTATATAACAATGTTATTTATCTTTTCGCATTAAATCGTCTAACTTTTGGGACAGTTTTGCTAATTGTTCGTCATTCCAAGGAGAGTTCCGACGAAAATCCACAAAACGCATATTTATATTATCTTGAGCTATATTTTTTTCCGTCTTCTTGATCGTTTTATACAACTCATATGCAGATGTTCGTAGAGCACCTTGCGAAAAAATCATCCATTGTTCTGCCAAGTCGCTGGTAGCCACTGTCACTTGGGTCAATCGATCATTTAGTTTGCCTGCGATTCGTTCGATATAGCTATCCGCAGTTTCATCTTCTTTTGTGAATACTACCTCTAGCTGATATTTTTTGTAATTTTGTTGGATACCTGGAACTAGTTGTGCATCAAAAACAATAATTACTTCGATTCCTTCATATTTTGCGTAATTAGATAATCGGTGAAGGAGCGCTTCTCTGGCATCCGCCATTTTATCTTGTTTTTTTAGTGCCACTAACTCAGGCCAAGAGCCGATCATGTTATATCCATCTACGATCAACAGCTGTTTTTTCATCGCTTATTCCCCCTGTCGTTGAGAGAAAGCTTGGTACATCAAAAGACCTGCTGCGACACTGGCGTTCAAACTTTGTACGTGTCCAACCATCGGGATCGTCAATAGCTCGTCCATCTCTTTTTTTAGACCTGGACTCATGCCGCGTCCTTCATTACCAATGACTAATGCAATTGAACCTTGCGCATTCCATTTTTGGAAGTTTGTTCCATCCATATCGGTACCAAATACCCAGAATCCTTCTTCTTTGAGCTGTTGGACCGTTTGAACAAGATTTGTCACTCTGGCAACTGGCACGTGTTCGACAGCTCCTGTAGAGGTTTTTGTTACGATAGGGGTGATTCCTACTGCACGATGCTTTGGAATGATTACTCCATCTACTCCACTAGCATCTGCTGTTCGTAATATAGATCCAAAATTATGTGGATCTTCAATACTATCTAAAATCAAGAAGAACGGCGTTTCTGTCTTCTCCTTTGCCTGTATCAGTAATTGATCCAGTGAAAGATACTCATAAGGCGTGATGGCTAGAACGATCCCTTGATGTACACCATGATCACTCAAAGTATCCAATTTTTGCTTTGGTACCCATTTAACTGGAACTGACTGCTCTTTAGCAATTGTTTTTAGCTCATCGATTTTTTCTCCATGGGCGTCTTCTTGAAGGAACAACTTGTTGCCACGTCCTTGTTGTAAAGCTTCAACCGACGCATGATGCCCAAAAATAAAATTATCTTCTAGTGATTCCTCTTCTGCTGATTTCATCACTGACTCGGGTCTGCTTGCTTTATTCTGTACAAATTTAGGTGACTTTTGTTGATTTTTTTTATTGCGTTTTGTGTAGTTGCGCTCGTTTTTTTCTCTACTCATTTTTTTCACCGACTTTCTGGATACACCAACGAATCAATTCTTCCATTCGTTCTGTTTGTTTTGTTAAATGCAAATACCCCATCAATGCTTCAAAACCTGTTGCAATCCGATAAGTAGCAATATCTGCATTTTTCGCACTTGTGTGACTTTTGGCATTTCTTCCTCTACGGTAGTAGATTTCCTCTTCTGCCGTCATTAACTGTTCTTCTAACATTTTTTTGATCAAATAAGCTTGCGCATTCGCTGAAACATAGCTTGTAGCTGCGCGGTGGAGTTTATTGGGCTTGGTTTCTCCTTGCTCGACCAAGTAATCTCTGACATAGATTTCATAGATAGCATCGCCTACATAAGCTAAGGCTAGTCCATTTAATTGTGTATAATCTTTCATGCTTCTCTTCTCCAACGAGTCCCTTGCGGTGTATCATCAAGCAAGATCCCCTTTTCTTTTAATAAGTCTCTGATTTCATCACTACGGGCAAAATCACGATTTTTTCTTGCTTGTGTCCGTTCTTCAATCAACTGTTCGATTTCTTCATCCAATAATTCAACGGAGGTAAATAAAATACCAAAGATCGATAGCCATTGTGTAAATAAAGCTTTTCCTTTTTCTAATACTGCAGCAGAAACTTCGCTCTTTTCTAAGTACGTATTCAACCATTTCGCTAATTCATATACTACAGTGATTCCGTTAGCTGAATTGAAGTCATCATCCATTTCTTCAATGAAACGCTGCTCGATCTGGTCTAATTCCACTAAAAGATGCGCATCTGCTTCTGAATGTCCTATAGCCGTTGGCAAACGGAATTGAACATTATCGAACGTATTTCTTAACCGTTGTAAGTTCGTCGCTGCTTCTTTCATTGTCATCTCACTGTAACGAATCGGTCGACGATATTGGGTAGTTGCCATGAAGAAACGGATTACTTGCGGATCAACTGTCTGGATCAGTTCATGTACTGTAATGAAGTTGCCTAGTGACTTACTCATTTTTTGGTCTTCTTCACCGATCGTCACGAAGCCATTGTGCATCCAATAATTGGCAAATTTCTTGCCTGTTTTTGCTTCACTTTGTGCAATTTCATTTTCATGATGAGGGAATTCTAAATCTTGTCCACCACCATGGATATCAATTGTATCACCAAGATGTTTTGTTGCCATGACAGAGCACTCGATATGCCAGCCTGGACGTCCTTTGCCCCATGGGGAATCCCAAGAGATCTCTCCATTTTTCGCTTTTTTCCAAAGGGCAAAATCAAGAGGGTCTTCTTTTTGACTTTGCTCTTCTCCAGTACGTTGACTTGCACCGATCTCTAATTCATCAATGGATTGGTCACTTAGTTTTCCGTAAGATGTGAATTTTCTTGTACGGTAATAGACATCCCCATTTGCTTCGTACCCATATCCTTTTTCAACAAGCGTTTGGATGAATGAGATAATATCAGGCATGTGGTCCATCACACGGGGATGGAGTGTCGCTGGCTCCACATTCAATGCTTGCGTGTCTTCTTCAAACGCCTGGATAAAACGATCGGCTACTTCTGGCGCTGTCACGCCTAACTCATTTGCCACACGGATGATCTTATCATCGACATCTGTAAAATTGGAGATATAGTCGACTTGATAGCCTCGATACTCAAAATAACGACGGATCGTGTCAAAAGCAATCGTACTACGTGCATTGCCGATATGGATGTAGTTATATACTGTCGGTCCGCAGACATACATCCCCACTTTCCCTTCGTTGATTGGTGTAAATAGTTCTTTTTTTCTAGTTAATGTATTATAAATCTTTATCATTCTGATCTCCTCACTTTTTCACCTTTGATCCGTACCACTTTTGCAGGGATACCAACAGCTGTTGCATCATCTGGAATATCTTTCAAAACGACTGCTCCTGCGCCGATTTTGGCATTCTTACCGATAGTGACCGGCCCCAATATCTGCGCATTCGCAGAAAGCATCGCACCTTGTTTGATGGTTGGATGTCTCTTTCCTGTCTCTTTTCCAGTACCACCTAAAGTAACCCCATGGAAAAGGACCACGTCATCAGCCACTTCTGCTGTTTCGCCGATCACGATGCCCATCCCGTGGTCAATAAACACACCTCGTCCAATTTTTGCACCAGGATGTATTTCGATCCCTGTTATGAAACGCCAGAATTGTGCGTTGATTTTTGCCAGTAAATAAAGTCGATGCTCATATAAGTAGTGAGAGACTCGGTGCCAAAACAATGCGTGGAAGCCTGGATAAGTCAATACTACTTCTAAAGTCGAACGTGCAGCTGGATCATTTTTCTTGGCTGCCTCTACGGCACGGGTAAACCACCCCATCTGTTGTCACTCCTTCCTTCACTTTGTGTGTATGTATTTTCTTTTGGAAAAACAAATAAGCGCCTTTAAATAAGTTTCCTTATTAAAAGACGCTACTTGCGTGGTTCCACTTTTCTTTATAATCAAACACGATTACCTTTGACGGATAACGTTCGCGTTTACGTCCCTGACTACCTTACTGAAAGAAGCGAAAAACTCTTCTGATTCAATGTTCGTCAAGACCACTCCCAGAGGCATTTCAGTAAAAATTGATTAGCGACTTTCACCAGCCGTCGCCTCTCTTGAAATCAACGATTACCTACTTCTTTCTGTTCAACGTGTTTAATCTATAACTTGATTTAAATGTGCTAAGGATTTTTCACGTCCAAGCAATTCGATCGTTTCTGGTAATTCTGGACCATGCATTTGTCCAGAAACAGCGACACGAATTGGCATGAATAGATTTTTCCCTTTCACACCTGTTTCTTTTTGAACTGCTTTGATTGCAGCTTTGACTGTTGGTGCATCCACCACTTCCATTTGTTCTAATTGCGCTTTGAAAGCTGTCAGAACGGTTGGAACTGTTTCGCCAGCCAATACTTCTTTCGCTGCATCATTCAATACAGGATGTTCATTGAAGAACAATGCAGACATATCCACGATTTCAGCTGCATAACTCATTTGAGGTTGATACAGACTAACGATCTTTTTCACCCATTCGATTGTTTTTTCATCAGGATTTTCTTGAACACGTCCGTCAGCAATCAAATAAGGAAGACACATATCTGTTAGCTTATCTAAATCCATTTCTTTGATGTAATGGTTATTGACCCATTGTAGTTTCTTAGCATCGAACGCTGCTGGAGACTTACTCAAACGGTTTGGATCAAACATTTTGATCAAATCTGCTTGGTTGAATAGTTCATCTTCTCCAACTGGTGACCACCCCAATAAAGCAATAAAGTTGAACATTGCATCTGGTAAGTAGCCTAGTTCACGATATTGTTCGATGAATTGAAGGATCGATTCATCACGCTTACTTAGTTTTTTCCCTGTTTCTGTATTGATGATCAAGGTCATGTGGCCAAAAGTTGGTGGTGTCCAGCCAAACGCTTCATAGACCATCAATTGTTTTGGTGTGTTCGCAATATGATCGTCTCCACGCAAAACATGTGTGATCTTCATCAAATGGTCATCTACCGCTACAGCGAAGTTGTAAGTAGGCATGCCATCACGTTTTTGGATCACGTAGTCGCCACCGATATTATCTGATTCAAATGAGATATCGCCTTTGACCATGTCCGTGAATTTGTATTCTGTGTTACGAGGAACACGGAAACGAATTACAGGTTCTAAACCTTGAGCTTCTTTTTTTGCTTGTTCTTCAGGTGTAAGGTTGGCACAAGTACCAGCGTAATGTGGCATTTCTCCTCGTGCGCGTTGTGCTTCACGTTCTGCTTCTAATTCTTCTTCTGTACAATAGCACTTGTAAGCACGATTGCTTGCAAGTAATTGATCAATTAGAGGCTGATAGATTTCTTTTCTTTCTGATTGACGATACGGACCATATTCTCCAGGATTTTCAGGAGATTCATCCCAATCCATCCCTAACCAAGCTAGATTTTCCAACTGGCTTTTTTCACCGTCTTCAATGTTTCGTTTTTGGTCTGTATCCTCGATACGAATAATAAAATCTCCATCATTGTGGCGGGCAAACAAATAATTGAATAATGCTGTTCGAGCATTCCCAATATGCAAGTGCCCGGTTGGACTTGGTGCATAGCGTACGCGTACTTTCGTCATTTTCTTCCTCTTCTTTCAAACTAGTCTTTAAGAGCTATGGGCTGATTCATTTACGAACAAATGAACAAAACGATTTAGCAAGAGGCTATTTCATTTAATTGTTCCATAATTCTTTATAGGCTTTTCGACAAAAAATAAAAGCCACTCAGCCAAATTTTACCTTTTATAAGGTAAATAGTAAAGCCAACTGGTTGAAATTCCTTACCAGTTGGCTATTTTTATCGATTATTTTTGCTTATTTACTTTTTTCTGTTTCTTTTTTGTTGTCGATCCCGCGTCCAGCATGAGCTGGCTTAGCAAAAATCATTCGACCAGCCGCAGTTTGCAACGCACTCGTTACAACGACCTCAATGTGTTCATTCATATAATGCTGCCCGTCTTCAACAACGACCATCGTACCATCATCAAGATAAGCTACTCCTTGCTGACGTTCAGTTCCTGCCTTAACTACCAATACATTCATGTTTTCCCCTGGGATCACAACAGGTTTAACTGCATTTGCTAACGCATTGATGTTCAAAACTGGGACATTTTGAAATTCAGAGACTTTGTTCAAGTTATAGTCATTGGTTACGATCACACCGTCTAGTAATTTAGCTAATTTGATTAATTTACTATCCACTTCTGTGATATCTTCGAAGTCCCCATCATACATTTCAACAGATATTCCTTCTTCTTTTTGCAAAGCATTCAAAATATCTAACCCGCGACGTCCACGTACTCGCTTCAAGCTATCTCCTGAATCGGCAATATATTGTAATTCATACAAGACAAAATTCGGGATCATCAATGTGCCTTCTAAAAAGCCCGTTTTCGTGATGTCATAGATTCGTCCATCAATGATCACGCTGGTATCCAAGATTTTGTATTTATGGAAGTTTTCACCTTGTTTGCGTTCTAATAGCTGACTTTCTACCTCGCTAGCTGTTTCTTGTTCCGTTTTTTTATTTCGGGGCCCAAAGATTTTTTTCCACTCATCGATCCGAGTCGTCCCCATTCTCAAGCCTAGATAGCCTAAAATGACCATCAATAAGATCGGCAAGACACTATTAACAACTGGTATATTCGTATTGTACAGTGGCGTTGAAATAATCACACCTAATGTTAACCCGATGATTGCCCCGATCGCTCCAAATAAGAGATAGGTCAAGCTCACTTCACTTAATTTTTCTTCGATCTGTTTGATTACAGCTGAAATATGTTTTGCCAATAGCAAAGATAATAGAAAGAAAATAAGTGCGCCTAACAGGCTATTGGTAAATGTATTATTCAGCCATCCATTTGATTGTTGACCAACTGTCTGCCAAGCCGTAGGTAAAAAGGAAATCCCTAAGCTTGCGCCGACAATGACCATCAACAAGGTGATGACACGTTTTTGCATATTCGTTCCTCCATTTCATTCATTTGATTTTTGATTTTAGCGAAACACACGTTTTAATGTTTCAGCTAATGTGGCTACGCCCACTACTTCGATTCCCTGAGGCGGTTGCCATCCGCCAAGATTATTTTTTGGCAGATACACTTTTGTAAATCCTAATTTCTGTACTTCTTTGACCCTCTGCTCAATATGACTTACCCGTCTGATCTCACCAGTCAAACCGATTTCGCCAATAAAGCATTCTGTTGGCTGTGTTCCTTTTTCTTTGTAACTCGAAGCAATACTGATCGCAATAGCTAAATCAATGGCCGGCTCATTTAATTTTACCCCACCAGCCGCTTTTAAGTAAGCATCTTGATTCTGCAACAATAAGCCTGCTCTTTTTTCTAGGACAGCCATGATCAGTGAGACTCGGTTAAAATCTAAGCCAGTCGTTGTTCGTTTTGCGTTTCCGAACATCGTGGGTGTCACAAGTGCTTGGATCTCTACTAAAATAGGACGAGTGCCTTCCATCGCCACCACGATGGCTGAACCGGTTGCGCCTTCTAAGCGCTCTTCTAAGAAAATCTGAGAAGGATTCGCCACTTCCTCCAATCCATGCTCGTGCATCTCAAAAATACCAATTTCATTTGTCGAACCAAATCGATTCTTCACCGCTCTTAAAATACGGAAACTATGGTGTTGTTCTCCTTCGAAATAAAGAACCGTATCTACCATGTGTTCGAGCATTCTTGGACCTGCAATCGACCCTTCTTTTGTGACATGTCCAACGATAAAAATAGCGATACCGTTCGTTTTGGCAATTTTTAATAATTCTGCAGTCGTTTCCCGCACTTGACTCACGCTACCTGCTACACTCGTGATATCCGGTTGTGTCATTGTTTGGATGGAATCAATAATGACATAATCAGGAGAGATTTGTTCAATTGCTCGGCTGATCTCATTCATATCTGTTTCTGCGTATAAATAAAATTCCGTGTCGATCGATCCTAGACGTTCCGCACGTAGCTTGATTTGCTCAGCACTTTCTTCACCAGATACATACAATACTTTACCACCAATGTCTGCAAGTTGTTGTGAAACTTGTAATAACAACGTCGATTTCCCGATACCTGGATCTCCACCGATCAAGATCATTGATCCTGGAACAACACCGCCGCCTAATACTCGATTCAATTCAGCAAGTTTCGTTTTTACCCGTGATTCTTTTTTGGGGATGACTTCCGCAATTTTAGTTGGCTTCGCTTTTTCACCAGTTAAGCTCGTCCTAGTTCTGCGGTCGCTAGTATCCTGCTCAATTTCTTCCACCATCGTATTCCATTTTCCACAATTCGGGCATCGCCCTAAAAATTTAGGCGAAACATACCCACAGTTCTGACAGACAAATTGCACTTTTGCTTTTTTTGCCATCGTCTCGCCTCCTTAAATTATCTTTTTAAATTTAACTCTACCTTAAATCAATGTTGGTTGGATGAACCAAAACCGCCTTGACGCGCATTTTCCGTCTGATCTTGATCTGCTTTTAAGAACGGTAGAAAGATTCCTTGACCAATCCGCTCACCTTTTTTGATGACTACATCTTTGAAGCCGAAGTTGGTGAACTGGAACATGATATGTCCTTCATTTGCTTCATTGTTGTAATAGTCACTGTCGATCACACCCACACCATTGGTCAAGATCAAAAAGCGTTTTAACGGATTACTTGAACGGTTCGCTAACTGTAAGAACTCCTCTTCCCCCATGTATGCCTTGATACCCGTTGGCACGAGTACGGGTTTGATTTTTTTCTCTTCGTCTGCCACCATGTTATTTTTCAATACCTCAGTCATTGCTGCCATTCCTTGCTTTAGTCCCGCTTTCCATACACTTGGGATCACAATTTCTTCTGCCGCTTCAAAATCATAGCCTGCAGCATGATGTGTGGCTCTTTTTGGCAAGTTTATTTGTTGCTCTGCATAAGTTGATATAACTTCAAATCCTCTTTTTTTCACCGAATTTCCTCCCAGAATAAACTATTTTTATTTTAACATATTCATTGGAACAAAAGCTCTTCTTTAAAAATTCTTCATGAAATTCTGTTATGCTGAAGAAAATCACCATTTCTACTGAAAAAATTAGATTTTTAACATGACTTTATGGTACAAAACAAGTAGAATAGAACGAAATCTATCAGTGTAAATAATTATAGAGGTGTCACATGCGAAAAGAAGTTATCAAAGCCAATCGAATTGTTATTAAAGTCGGAACAAGTACGTTGATCTATCCTAATGGGACAATCAATCTAGCTGCCATCGATCAACTTGCATTTGTTCTATCTGATCTGCATAATCGTGGAAAAGAGGTCGTCTTAGTCTCTTCTGGTGCTGTAGGTGTCGGGATGCATAAAATGAATCGCTCGACTCGCCCTGCTACCATTCCTGAACAACAAGCCATAGCGGCAATCGGTCAAGCTGAATTAATGAACATCTACAATCAGCGTTTTACTGTCTACAATCAGCAAACTGCCCAAATCTTAGTTACTAGAGATGTGATCGATTTTCCGGAAAGCAGAAAGAATGTTGTAAATACGTTGGAGCAGTTATTAGCGATGGGCACGATCCCGATCGTTAATGAGAATGATACTGTAGCCGTCGATGAATTAGATCACTTAACAAAATTCGGCGACAACGACCAATTGTCTGCCATTGTTACAAAACTGATCAATGCGGACTTATTGATCGTCTTATCCGATATCGATGGCTTTTATTCAGATAATCCGACAGTCAATCCCAATGCTAAAATGTACCAAACTGTTACGGCAATCGATAATACACTAATGGAACAAGCTGGTGGTGCAGGTTCGACCTTTGGAACTGGCGGCATGCATAGTAAATTAAAAGCCGCCCTACGTATTTTTGAAGCACAAAGCACGATGATCTTGGCAAATGGAAAAGATCCTAAGATCATTTTTGACCTATTAGCTGGAAAAGAAATTGGCACACTATTTAAGGAGGAACAGTCATGACTGATTTAAACCAACTTGGAAAAGATGCAAAGAAAAGTGCCCATACACTCGCATTGATGAGTACTGAGCAAAAAAATTCTCTATTGAAACAAATGGCGTTGACGATCAAAAAAAATCAAGGCGCACTGTTAGAAGCCAACCAGAAAGATTTAGCACAAGCTGAAGAAAATGGCATCAACGAAACGATGCTAGATCGCTTACGTCTAACACCGGAACGAATCCATGCAATGGCAGAAGAAATGAACAAAGTCGCCCAATTAGATGATCCTATTGGAAAAGTAGATCAAATGTGGACCAATGCTGATGGTCTCTTGATTGGGAAAAAACGAGTGCCACTTGGTGTCATCGGGATCATCTATGAATCCCGACCAAACGTCACTACTGATGCAGCCAGCTTGGGTTTTAAATCAGGAAATGCGGTCATCCTACGTGGTGGAAAAGAAGCCTTCTCCTCAAATCAGTTGTTGGTTCAATTACTGCAACAAACATTAGTGAGCGCTGGACAATCCCCTTATGCCATCCAATTTGTTGATGACACGTCACATGAAACAGCAGAACAATTGATGAAATTAACCGACTACTTGGATGTTTTGATTCCTCGTGGTGGTGCAAATTTGATCCGTCGCGTCAAAGAACAAGCAACAGTACCGATTATTGAAACAGGCACAGGAAACAACCATGTCTATATCGATAAGGATGCCCAATTGTCTATGGCGGTTGAGATCATTGTCAACGCCAAGGCCTCTCGTCCTTCGGTATGCAATGCAGCAGAAACCTTACTGATCCATTCAGAAATTGCACCTTTCTTTTTACCAGTCATTGAAAAAGAACTCGTTGAACATGGCGTTTCCCTGCGCGCAGATGCTCGGGCTATGGACTACCTAGAAACCGCTACGCTAGCAGAAGAAAGTGATTGGGATACCGAATATCTGGATTATATTTTAGCAATAAAAGTGGTTGATTCCTTAGATGATGCAATCACACATATCAATCAGCATAATACGAAGCATTCTGAAGCCATCGTCACAGACAGTTACCAAGCCAGCCAACGCTTTTTAAATGAAGTTGACGCCGCCGCTGTCTATGTCAATGCCTCTACTCGCTTCACAGATGGCGCTGTCTTCGGCTTTGGTGCAGAAATCGGCATTTCCACACAGAAACTACATGCGCGTGGCCCAATGGGGTTGAATGAATTGACTTCCACCAAATATGTCATTTATGGAGATGGTCAAATCCGTTAAATTGTTTCACACGAAACATTTACGTGCTTCAAAATAAACTATGCTAAATCTTCTTTTTAGTATGTATGTTGAAAATTTTATTTAGAAAGGTCCCACTATGTTTGAAATTCTAAAAATTTTCTTTGTTTATATCGTTTCCTTGAATCTCTCTGCTTTTTTAGGTGTTGGCCTTTTAGCTCTTTTTTTCCAGTTTAAAAAAAGAAGCTTGCGAAATGCGCAAGCAAAGTGGAGTAATTATCTGCAACGAATTGGTCCAAAAGGAATGGTTCGGCGCTTATACCTCAGTTATATGATTGCTTTAAGTGCCCTAGCTATACTCAATTACACTTTTGCTTTTAACCAATCGATTGCTTATACGATCACTTTACTGATTGCAGGTATCTTCCATCTTTCGTATAAATACCAATTAAATAAGAGTAACCTTACCAATCGATTCAAATAATGGATACAAACAGTAAGAAAATCAGTCATTTTATCAATTAAGAAAAGAGATCGAGACAAAAGTCGGTTAGATTTGAGAAATTGAAGAAAAAATGAGGTTGGGACAGAAGTGTTTAACTCCGAGAAATAAGAAGAAATTCACGAAAATTGCTTTTCAAATTTTTGTGAATTTCGGCTTATTTCCGAAGGAGTTGCTTCTGCTCCCACCGTTTATTCGTTTTTAAAGAATGAGACAAAAGTGTTTCTTACTTTTGTCCCACACTCGTTTTTTTTTTGAGATTTCCGAAAAACCTGACTTTTGGACGCTGTTTATTCGAGAGTCTGTAGAAAAATTGATTTTTAGATTTGTCCCACATTCTTTCATGAACAAACGGCGAGGCAGAAGTAGCACTTTCGAAATATACCTACATCCGAACAAATTTGAAAAGCAATTTCCGAAGATTCCCCCTTGAAACAAAACACTTCTGTTCTAGTTCTAGCTTCTCTTACAGTCTTCTCAAAAATATTCTTTACCCAATATTCTTAGCATATTTTTACAATCTATTATTAATAACTTTCACCTTCATGGTCCAAAATAGCAAAACCATCAAATGTTTCCCCATCGTAATAGCGCAAAAGTTCATCCATCGACAAATTCATCGTTTTTTCTTTTTCTTCTTCCACTTCAGCAAGCAATTGTTCACGATAGGCTTGGTATAATTTCGCCAATTTCTGCTGCATCACTTTTCTCGACTCGCCAGTTGCGTTAAGTGTCGGTAGTTCTTTTAGATAGCCTTGATACACAGGACGGCCATCTACCAATTCAATAGGAAGCTCAATATACGTTAGGCCAACTTCTTTAAAATACTCTTCTAACATGTTTTCCCCTCCCTTTCTCCCCTGGATTGTATCTCATAACTGCTCGACTTTCCAGTAAAGTAAAAAAAGACCTTGCCTTTTTTGCGTATTTACGCAAAAAGCAAGATCCTATCAAACTTATTCTTCCCCTTCACTTGTGACAAAATAGTTGCGATGATAAATGATACACACTACGCTGATCACCACAATGATTGCCGCAAAATAAAACGCATAGCTTTCTCCCATTTTTTCACCAATCTCACCGGCAATAAACGGAGCCAGTGCCCCACCAAAGAAACGAACAAAGCTATAACTTGAAGAAGCAACGTTTCGTTGCAACCCAGGTATTTCCATTGCAATCGTTGTTAGCAACGTATTGATGATCCCTTGGAAAAAACCAGAAAGAACAATACTGATTGGTACAAGTACTTGGAACGACGCACCTGCTCCCAATAATGCCAAACAAATGATGAAGAAAATAAAAGCAACTAAAATCGTGCGGTAAGTCGTGAATTTCTTTTCTAGTGCTGGTGCAACGAAAATAGAAGCAATCGCTAATAACACACCCCAGCCAAAGAAAACAAAACCGACTTCTAATTCGCTATAGCCTACCAATAAGAAAGGTGCATAAGCCAATAACGTAAAAAATCCAAAATTGTATAATAAAGCAATCAAACCAACGGAGCGTAACTTATGGTTGCTTAATGCTTTCACGCCTTCCCAAAAGCCAACTTTTGTTTTTGGCTTTTCAGCTTCTGGTAAAAGAAATGCTAGTGCAATAAATCCTAAAAACATCAAAGTTGCTACTCCATAAAATGGATAACGCCATGAACCACTTCCTAAAATACCACCAACTAAGGGACCGACTGCCATTCCGCAACCCAAAGCAGCTTCATACATCATGATCGCTTTTTCTGTATTCCCCACCAAGATACTAACAATCGTTGCTAGTGCGGTTGAAACAAATAATGCATTTCCGACACCCCAACCGGCACGCAAACCAATCAACGTATTGATATTATTAGATAATCCACCAAGTCCAGCAAATATAACAATGATAATTAATCCCGCCATCAACGTTTTTTTCAAACCAATACGACTTGATAAAAAGCCCGTAAATAGCATAACTACTCCAGTAACAAGCATATAACTAGTAAATAATAACGTCGTTTGAGCAGGTGTGGCATCTAATTGTGCAGCTATTGTCTTCAAGATCGGATCGACCAGACCGACCCCCATAAATGAAATCATGCATGTAGCAGCTACGACAAGTGCCGAATTTTTTCCTTTTGTTTGTTCACTTATTTCTAATTGATTCTCCAAGTTTCCCATTCCTTTCTTTCTATATAGCATCATACATGATTTATTTTACATGTCAATATGCACATGTAAACTTAGGAAGAAAGAATGTGCTATAATAAAAAGAAATCAGTCAGGAGGTATCGTATGAATACTTTAGCCTATATCTTATTGTGCGTTCTTTTGTCTAAACCTCGATCAGGTTATGAATTGAAACAACTTATTACGATTTTTTGGGAAGCTCACCACAGCCAGATCTATACTACCTTGGCAAAATTAGACCAGAAAGGGTATATCACTGTTCTAGAAATTGAAGAACATTCCCAAAAAAAGATTTATACGTTAACCGATGAAGGACGTTCTTTAGTAGAAGAATGGATCAAAGAAGAAACTCCTGCTCCTACGCAAAAAGACGAATTTCTAGCCAAAATCTACGCCTTCTCAACCTTAGATAAAACAACAGCAACTGGATTGCTTTTTACACGTGAACAGCAATTGAACAAAATCATGCAAAAAAACCAAGCAAAATTGGTCGATCTTTCGATTGATAAACGAGAAGAATTTGGTCGTTATGTCGTAATCCAGCGTCGAATCTTACTTTGCCAACAAGAACTTGATTGGTGCCAACAAGTACGAGAAATGATGCAAACCTTTTTCGATTAAATAAAAAAAGCCCCTCACTATTGAAACGCCCCCGTAAGTTAGAAGTCCAACTTAGAGAGCCGCTCCAATGAAGAGTCGGCTTTTTTTTACATCTATTGAATCATTACATACCTTTTGTTAATTTTGGATTTTACTTAATACACTTCTAGAAATTGGACCAACGATCAGTAATTGCAAAGGCAATGCAGCAATCACATTCATTTTCCAAGCATTTAAATATGAAGAAAGTAATTGATCTGGAATACCTTGTTCAAGGATGATACCAAATAAAGACATGCAAGTAACCATTCCTAAGACCATTAGACAAGAAATCGTCACGATCATCTGAAACTTGCTTTCTGGATTAACAGGTAGCTTGAAAGCTATTTTTTTTGCAATAACTCCAATGATAAACACATCTAAAATGAAGGCAACAACGAATCCAGGTACTAGACCGATTAAAAGACTAGAAAATTGCAAGTCTCCATGAAGCCATAGATTGTACACACTCATTCCTAATACCATCAAGAAACACATCATTGTTGTAAAAATTATTCCTTCTTTTTTGTTTGTAGGCAAATATACCACTCCTTTATTTTTGTCACGAAGGCCATCGTAGCACATTTAAAACTTTTGTGTAAGTATTTTTTTTCAAATAAAAAAAGAAAGCCCTTTTACGACTTATGCTTCATCTACCTGTCAGTCTACTGACCTGATAATAAAGAAATCAATCGAAAAGGGTCTTCTTTTTATTTAGTTAGTGAAACAAGCGGACTAATATCCGTAAAAACCTATTCCTTCATATTTCCAACCTAATGGCGTAAGGAAATCTCTTTCAGAAGCGCTTAGAGTATAGTGATGTGTTCCAGTTTTTTCATTTGGATTAAACAGGCGATAAATCGGTTTGGAACCCCCAGAATAGAAGCTCAATCCTTCATAACGCCAGCCCAATGGTTTTAGAAAGTTGATTTCTGATTGTGCCATTGTATAGTGATGGTCTCCGCTATAAGGGTTATACATCCGATAAACCGGTTGGCCACTATTCGGTGCTTGCCAAGCAATCCCTTCATATTTCCAGCCCACTTTTGGCAAATAATCTTTTTCTCCAGCATTCAATGTATACAAATGTTCACCTGTATGTCTATTGTAGAGGCGATACATTGGGGAAGTTGACACCTTCGCTGTATCATATTGGGTCAAATTATAGGTTTCGATGACACTATTCAATGTGGACCCATAATTTGGTGCGGTCGCATAACGACCAGTCAACCAAGCTGTTGCATCTTTGTATGATTTGGTATTACTTTTCCAAGCACCAGAGTAGTAATATACACCAGATTGGAAAGAAGTCGTTTTTAATACTTTGGCATTGTCTTGCAATGACTCCTTATAGGAAGGATATTTTCTAAATGCTGCATTGACAGTGATCCACTGCCCATTTACATATTCAGAAGTTGGCATCGTGACAGATTGCCCTTGGTAATTCCCTTTGATCCCAAATAAGTTATAGTTTGGAGCTGCGGACAGTGTGCTTTTCCCCCAACCACTTTCTACAATCGCTTGGGCGATCATAACTGATGCATATAAATCATTTTCATTCGCTAGACTTTGAGCGGAAGAAGCAATGCTATCGATAAATGCTTGCTGCGAAGTGTTGGCAACTCGAGCTGACCGCGCCATCACACCATTTGTAAATTCAGATAAATCTGCTTGGTGCGTATGTGTGATCGTTTGTCCATCCGTCAATTGATTTGTGATTTCTTCTGCTGTTTCTGGATTTTCGTTTGTTGGTGTTTCACTTGTTGCTGTTTCATTTGTTGCCATTTCATTTGTAGCGGAAGTATCCGTTACTGTATCTGTTGTACTTACAGCCTCCGTTGTTTGTGTTAGAACACTAGCACTTGTTTCGGTTGTTTGTACTTCATTCATTTGATTGACTTCAGTAGTCTCAGAGGTTGATGATCCGATTTCTTCTGCTAGAACGGTTGCATTGGTGACAACTAGGCTCCCTAAAATAATCGTACTTAGTAGAAAACTTCTAAATTTCATGACACTCTCCTTATTGATTCTTTTTATTATCTGAATGTTGTATAGTCTAAATGTTGAATTTTATGGTTAAAATAGTAACTATTCTAAAAAAATTCTCATAAATCCTACACATTAATCAGTATACATGAAATAAAGAAAAAATGGTTACGTTTACTTCAAAAAAAAGAAGAAAGAGGAAAAGCCTCAATTTCTTCTTTGATCTGTGAACAAACATCAACCGTATCACTAGTAGCAGAAAAATTTTTCGAACATCTAAAAAACATCTAAAAAAAGCATCCCAATCGACGCTCTCTAAATCAGTTTTTTGACAGACTCTCGAATAAACGGTGGGAGCAGAAGCAACTCCTTCGGAAATAAACGGTGTCCAAAAGCCAGTTTTTTTCGGGAATTTCAAAAAAAAAGATGTCGAGACAAAAGTAAGAAACACTTTTGTCTCGACATCCTACGCCATCTGGAACACTTTTCTTATTGGGTTACTTCATTAACTCTCTTAAGCCTTCTTCTAAAGAAATCAACGGTTTTTCTAATGCTTTTTCAAAATCATCAGACACAACATTTAGTTGGCCATTTTTGATATCCTCTTGGATAGCTGCAAACATTTGTGCCGCTGTTTCAGGATAGCCTGCTTCTTCCAAGTGTTTCATAAATCCCTGATTGTCAGTTTGAATGATTTCAATCGGTTGATCTACCACTTGTTTCAACGTTTGACCTAGTTCTTCATAAGTGACTGGTTTTCCTGATAATTCTAGTACTTCTGGAAATGCAGAACCTGCTACTGCTTTAGCTGCCACTTCTGCGTATTCGCGTTTTAGCGCCCATCCTGTTTTTCCGTCACCTGCAGCATAAACAAAACGACCTGTCTTTAAAGCAAGTTCGATAATTGGCCATTCATTTTCTAAATACCAGTTATTCCGCAAAAAAGTATGGGGAATACCAGAATCTTTGATTACTTTCTCTGTAAATTGATGATCGGGAGCTAAGATACTAGTTGAATGATCTGCATCTGCAAAGCTAGTATACGCAATATAAGAGACACCACTTTCTTTCGCAGCCTTCACTACATTCTCATGTTCCTCTTGACGATTCCCCGGTGCACCAGAAACAAAAAGCAAACGATCGATTCCTGTCAATGCCTTCTTCATCGACGAAAGATCAGAATAATCACCAATTCGAACATTCAACCCTTCATTTTTTAACCCTGCTCCTTTTTCTTCACTCCGAGCAAGCACATAGATTTCTTCATTTGGAACAAGCTCTTTCAAATAATTTACAGCGTATTTCCCAAAACCACCAGTTGCTCCTGTTACTAAATAAGTCATATTGACCACTCCTTTGATTGTCTAACTATTTCTTAAATTTCTAACCTGTACATTTATAAGTTACACCATTATCTTAAAGAGTATGCTAAGATAAGTCAAGAGAAAAACTACCAGGAGGTATTCCTATGAAATATTCTTTACAATTCAGTGATGCAATCCATATTTTAGCCTACATTGAAATCTTCCAAGACAGCAATCTATTATCAAGTGAAATGATTGCCAAAAGTATCGAAACTAGCGCAGCAAATGTCCGAAAAATCATGAGCAAACTAAAAAAATCTGGACTGATTATTACTCAAAATGGCAAAGCAGCTCCTTCTTTAGCAAGAAAACCAGAAAAAATCACGCTACTTGATGTGTATCAAAGCATTGAAGGCAACACAAACTTGATCCAAGTCGACCCAAAAACCAACCCAAATTGTGTGGTGGGCGCCAATATCCAAGAAGCTTTGACAGAAAGCTATTCTCGATTACAAGAAAAAGTGGAACGAGAAATGGAACAAATGACTTTAGCAGAGTTGATCCATAAAATTGCTGTACTAGAAAATGAGCATCGCCCAGAAAATCAAGAAATCATTGAAAAATTTTTGTAGGTTAAATTCTCGACAAAGTTCTTATTCATTTTCTATTAAATAACAATAGTATTATGAAAAAAATACTGTTTTACTTTCTATTATCCGTTAAACTTATTAAGTAAAAAAGTTTTAAGGAGGAATTTACTTTGAAAGATTGGCAAAGTTATTTTTTAGAAAAGACGTTAGACCTAGGTTACTCTTATTTTTTAGAAAAGCGTGTCCTTGAGTTTACGATTGAAAAACAACAAATGACCGCTAAAATCACGGATGATACAGAGAAAAATGCCATGATTCTTTTAGATGATACACATCAGATCTTACACACAACCTGTGATTGCCTGTGCCCATCTGTAAAACAATGTCCCCACTTAGTTGCGCTCTTATTCGAATATGAAACGCATTTTCCCAAAGAATGCGAGCGAGAGATAGCACAATCGATCACTCATGCAGATGACACGCAGATCCAAAGTTTTTTGACTATTGTTTTACAAGAGAATCCGCGGTTGGCGCAACGCTTTTACCGGCATATTTCACTAGATGGATCAGCAGCGCCTGCTCATTCCGACACAATTGTCACAACTCATAAAAATAACATTGATGGCGATACCCTTTCTGAAAGAATTGACGTATTCATAACAGAGATGATCCTCTTTACAGAGTTACAAGTGAAACGTTCAATTAAACAGAGGAAGATTTTACATGGTTTTGAAATAGTCAATGCAGTCATTAAAATAATCGACTTTTCAGAAATTTGTTATTCTGCTCAAGCAATTGATCGCTTGCTGACCCATTGTTATACCTCTTTAAAAATACTGTTCCGTTATGCTACAGCAAGAGAAGAAGAAGAGTTGATCCAAAGACTTACCGCTCAAGCAGGCGATCCACAACGAATCTATTCTAATTTATACATACATAAACTCTTGAATGAGAAAATAGGCAGTCATTCAGAAGATACGGGTTACGCTAGTAATACCCAGAAAAAAAAGAATCCAGCAACCCCAAAACGGTTTCTTTCAGTGAAACAGATGGAAATGCTGAATTATTCGGCCAATCAGATCCACTATGCGGTCAAAGAAAACTGGTCTTCTCCTACTGCACGTTCGCAATATGTGGACTATCTCAAAAAAAAGAAGGCGTATGCTGAAGCTGTCACTGTATTGAAAGCAAGCATCGAAATGGATAATCATTCTCCAGATTTGGTTTTACTACATCGTTATTCCCTAAAACGACTTTACCAAAAATTAGGCAACATACAGGAATACGCAAATCAAATCTATCACTTATTGATTGAAAATAGTGTAGTAGATATGAATTTGATCCATCAATTGAAAAAAGTTTGTACACCCGAAGAATGGGAAAAACGTAGTGCCGACTTATTCGAAAAATTACGAAACCATGTCGGTGTGGGCTTATTCTATTCACAAGAAAAGCGCTATGATTTACTGCTGGATTATGTACTTAAAGCACCTGGACTAGAAGATGCGAGCCATTATTTCATTTATTTGAAAAAGCATGCACCAGATGCCCTTTTACAGAAATATGAATATGAACTACGAAAGATGGCCCAGCCAACCGGTACTCGAACGCATTATCACAAAATTGCTCGATTAATCACAGAAATGGCTAGCTTACCAAATAGTATCGTTTCCGCTCAACTCTTGATCAAAGAATTAAAGGAAAAGTATCCTCGACGAAAAGCCCTACTTGAAGAATTAAAATTAGTTGAAAAGAAACTATAACGAGGAATGACTACCTGCTCATATCATCTGGCGGTGGCTTGTCCCCTTTTTAGTACCACTTACTTTTAAGGTGACAGGTCATCTTCGGTATCTTTTTTATAACGACCGTTTTTATAGGGATACCATTTAAAAAAATTCATTTGTTAAACTTTTTATTTCACTATATACTTATAGATAATCCTGTTATATTACCTATATCTCCTGGATAAGGAAAGGAATTTTTATGATTTCAAGCAAATATACCATTCGCGAAAGTAACCAAGCAAACATTCTTAAAGCCATCATCGACAAACAAGAAGTCTTTAGAGCTGAGTTAGCTGCTACCACTGGTTTGAACAAAGCTTCTGTTTCAGACATCACCAAAAAATTGTTGGCTGATCAACTAATCATTCAAACTCGTATTGGGAATGCCTCAATCTCTGGTGGCAGAAAGCCGATCATGTTGACATTCAATCGAAAAGTTGCCACTGCTCTTTCTTTTGATGTCGGCTATGACTATCTAGAGGGGATGTTGTCTTATATTGATGGCACGCCGATTGCTACGATCGAAAAAGAGAGAATCTCTGTTGATTCGACAAACGTAGTTGCACTTTTGCAAACAGCGATTGCTGACTTGATGACACATAACCCATCCACGCCGTATGATATCGTAGGTGTGACGATCGGCATCCACGGGGTCATCTTGGATGAACAAGCAATTTTTACCCCTTATTATGATTTAGACACGATTGATTTGAAACAGCAATTGATGGATCACTACTCATTCCCGGTTTTTATCCATAACGAAGCGAATCTAGCTGCTTTAGGTGAATATACTTTTTCTTCTCCCTTACAAAATTTGATCAGTATCAGTAGCCATAGTGGCATTGGTTGCGGCATTGTGGAAGACGGGATTTTAAAAATCGGTAAACATGGCAAGTCTGGAGAGATCGGCCACACGATTTTGTATCCCAACGGCATCCCTTGTCCCTGTGGCAATCATGGTTGTTTAGAACAATATGCTTCAAACAAAGCCATCTATGAAGAATTTGCGCACAAAAAAAACCTTGAATATGCGAATTCAGACATCATTGCGACTTATGCGAATCAAGCAGATCCTGA
The DNA here is from genome assembly GCF_002277935.1 of Enterococcus durans. Lineage (NCBI taxonomy): Bacteria > Bacillati > Bacillota > Bacilli > Lactobacillales > Enterococcaceae > Enterococcus > Enterococcus durans. The sequence continues at coordinate 923,511 of NZ_CP022930.1, forward strand.
TGCACTTCATTTAATAAAAAAAAATGCGGAATTGTTAAGTATTGGTATCAATAATATCAGTATGATCTATGATCCTGATATCATCGTGGTCAACAGTCCCCTCTACCGTAAATTGCCGATAATGATCGACTATATCAATAACGCCCTAAGCAGTCGCTTTACAAAAGAAATCATTGTTCGAAATACACTTCTCGGGGAAAAAGCAATTCTCTTCGGCGGCGTAGCTGTCATTGCTCAACACTTCTTGAACATCCGCAAATTAAAATTTAAAGAATGTGGGACAAATCTAAAAATCAGTTTTGCTACAGACTCTCGAATAAACAGCGGGAGCAGAAGCAACTCCTTCGGAAATAAGCCGAAATTCAAAAAAATTTGAAAAGCAATTTTCGCTAATTTATTCTTATTTCTCGGAGTTAAACACTTCTATCTCAGCCTCTCTCAAATAAACGGCGTCCAAAAGTCAGGTTTTCCGGAAATTGAAAAAAAACGAGCAATACAAAAAGCGTATTGTTCGTTTTTTTTCAATTTCTCAGACCTAAACGACTTTTATCTCGACCTCTTTTTTCGAATATACAGCGTAAAGACAATTCCTTTTAAAATAAGTCTAGATCCAAACAAACAACTTTTTTGTTCTTCCTTTTCCACAGATTGTTCTGAGTGGATCCTTTATCGTTTTTTCAGATAAAAGAAGAAGTCCGATTGATTTTTTCCAAATAACTTGTCACTTCACGTAGCAATTGAAGTTTACGGAAATGACTGATTTTATTTTTTCTAGTAAACACTTGATAGTGATTTTTTCTAATAGCCTCTAGTTGCTCCCGATAAATAAACGCTGCAGCTGTTAGTGCTAGCTGACAATCTTTGTGGATCAATGGTAGCATTTCAAAAGATTGCTTATACCGTTCTTCTGCTTGCACAGCCAGAGATTCCCATAAAGCAATAAAAGCTGGTGTAGTTGCTTTATTTTCCAACGTTTCTTCTGTTACTTGAAATTTTTCCATCTCTTCTTTTGGTAAATATACTCTGCCCATTTGGTAATCTTCCCCTATATCACGCAAAATATTGGTCAGCTGCATCGCCTCACCTAATTTTTTTGCTGGTTCAGCTATTTTAGTTGCTTGGTCCGTCAACAATGGCAGCAACATTAGTCCGACGCTTCCAGCTACATAGTAACAATAGTCCTCAAGTGCCTTCATATCCTTTGGTTGCGTAAATGATATATCTTTTCGTTGACCATTGAGCATGTCGTAAAAGGGTGCTAAATCCATCGGAAAAGTTGCAAACACCACAGCTAACGCACGCCAGATAGGAGTATTGGGGACTTTTCCTGCTTCAAAGTCGGTCAATTGTTGTTCTAACTGATCCAACCCTTCAATATTTCCTTCCAAGTCAATGAGATCATCTGCTTGGCGGCAAAAAGCATAGATAGCATAAACACTTTGTGCCTTTCTTTTTGGCAGTTGAGAAAAAGCGGTATAGAATGATTTGGAGTGTTGTTTGATGACTGCTTCACAGTAAGTAAAATCCGCTTGATAAATCTCAAACAATCGTTCATTGTCGCCTGTCATCTTTCAACACCTCCTCTACCGCTAGCTTCGCACTTTGCATCACGATCGGTACACCTGCGCCTGGATGGGTACTGCTTCCACAGAAATATAAATTTTTTGCCGCAGAAAACTTGTTATGCGGACGGTAGTAGTTACTTTGTTTCAATGTCGGCTTCAATCCAAAGGTTGCACCATTGTATGCATTGAACTGTTTTTCAAAATCCTTTGGTGTCATATATGTTTCCGAGACAATGTGTGCTTCGATATCTTTGAAGAGTGTCTTCTCTTTGATTAACGTCAAGACCTTTTGCCGATACTCTTGAACGACCGCATCTGACCAATCCTCGTACATCGATAACTCCGGAACAGGGACCAATACATACAGCCCTTCCTGTCCTTCAGGGGCAAGTGTTTGATCCATCAATGATGGACGATACAAATAAAAGGATGGGTCCTCCGGCAACTTACCGATCTCAAATAGATCATCCACATTTTGCTTAAAATCATCGGCAAAATAAATACTATGCAATTGCTCTTCCGGATAGCGTTTATCTAACCCTAAGTACATCAAAAAGCAGGAACAAGAATACTCCATGTTCTCGATTTTTTTATTCGTATATTTTCCTCTTTTACGTTCATCTGGAATCAGTTCTTGCATCGCATAAGGGAAATCAGCACCGCAAACAATCGCATCAGCTGTAACTTGTTTTTTTCCAATACGAACTCCTTTAGCTACTTTGTTTTCGATGATCAGTTCATCGACAGGCGTTCCATATTCTATTTTTCCGCCTAATTCTACAAATAACTTAGCCAAAGAAGTCGCTAACGTGTACATGCCACCTTCAATAAAATACACACCATAAAATAACTCGATCATCGGAATGATCGTATATAATGATGGCCCTTGGTAAGGAGAAACACCAATATATAATGTTTGAAATGCCAGTGATTTTCTTAAGCGTTCATCTTTCACGAATTTTGAAATAGACGAATATGCGTCACTGAATGTGCGCAAGCGAATCCCTGCCCACAATGATTTAGGATTATAAAAATCCCAGAATCCGCGAAAAGACTTGGTTATAAAAGCTTCTTTGGCAATCGTATAACGTTTGTAGATATCGGCTAAAAAAGCCATATATCCTTGAGCATCTTCTGATGATATGTCTTCTAACGTTCGCATTAACTCAGTTAAATCATTGGAAAATTCAAGAGGACGCTCCTTGTTGAAATATAATTTGAGCATCGGATCAACTTTTTTCATTGGGATATAGTCATCAGGGTCTTTTCCACAAAATTCAAAAACTTCACGATAGATTTCGGACATCATCACGATAGTTGGCCCTAAATCAAAAGTAAAGCCATCTTTTTTGATTTGGTTCATTTTCCCACCAGGCTGACTTTCTTTTTCGTACAGTGTTACTGCATAACCTAATTTTTGTAACCGAACTGCGGCACTTAGACCGGCGACTCCTGCGCCTATTACGAGAATCTTTTTCATGGGATCACCTACATCTCTTTCTTTATCACTCGATCAATTTTAGGATATCATTAAATTTATCAAGCGATAAACTAATACGCTCAAAAATCTGTTTTTATGAAAATGAATGAGCGATAAAAACTAGCTCACTTTGTCTCTCACTACCAAACTGATTAAATGATGCAACTAGAAGTAGTGCTTAAAAAAGCCGAAATTCTCAAAAATCAAAAAAGCAATTTCCGTGAATTTCGGCTTATATTTTTGGCCTTGATTATTTCATCTCAGCCTTATCTGTTTTTGTTCGCTTGAAATGTGTCCAGTATTGCTCTCACTTCATCTGTTGTTTTGGTATTCATTAGTTGAACACGCAGATCGTTTGCACCAGGAAAACCTTTGACATAGATTTTGAAGAAACGGTGTAATCCTGTGATCGAACGTGGAATGATCTGCGCATATTGATCTTGCAGATCTAATTGTAGGCGGAGTAATGCAATCAGTTCTTCTGACGAATGTTCTCTCGCTTCTTTTTCAAAAGCAAATGGGTTTTTGAAAATCCCTCGGCCGATCATAATGCCGTCTACTCCATATTTTTCTGCCAATTCCAAGCCCATTTGTCGGTCTTGAATATCCCCATTGATAGTGATCAATGTTTGCGGTGCAAGTGCATCCCTCAGCTCTACAACCCTTGGAATCAACTCCCAATGGGCAGCTACTTTACTCATTTCTTTTCTTGTTCGTAAGTGGATAGAAAGATTCGCGATATCTTGTTTCAAGAGATGGCTGATCCAATCATCTAATTCCGATTGTTGCGTGAACCCAATCCGTGTTTTCACACTAACCGGTAGTCCCCCTGCCTTTGCAGCTTGGATCAATTCCGCCGCTACTTCTGGACGAAGGATCAACCCACTGCCTTTGCCTCGTTCAGCGACATTTGGTACAGGACACCCCATATTCAAGTCGATCCCTTTAAATCCCATTTCAGCCAGTTGGATACTCATTTCTTTGAAGAATTCTGGCTTATCCCCCCAGATATGTGCTACCATAGGCTGTTCATCCTCTGTAAAAGTCAATCGACCTCGAACACTTTCTTTACCATCAGGGTGACAAAAACTATCTGAATTTGTAAACTCAGTAAAAAATACATCAGGTGCGCCTGCTTCTTTCACGACATGCCTAAAAACCACATCTGTGACATCTTCCATCGGGGCTAATATAAAAAAGGGCTTAGGTAACGCTGCCCAAAAATTTTCTTTCACATCATACACTCCATTTCATTACTGGCTCTTTAGTGATCTTCATCTTTAAAAAAACATGGTCATTATACTAGTTATATGTAAAAGAAGCAAAATCAGCGCTTCACTTCTTTAACGAACAAGCTTTTGATAAGCCAATCGTTCATTATCTGTATAGTCACTCACATAAACGATGCCTCGCAACTCAAAACCACTATGGTCCATGATACGCTGCATCCCTTTGTTCTTTTTGTGTGTATCCACTCTAATTTGATGGATTCCTTGTTTTTTCGTTTCAGCTTCTGCAAATTCAATCAAGCGATACGCCAATTTTTGCCCACGAAATTCTTCCGACAGGGCAATACGGTGGATCGTTGTATATGGATCTGCTTCATTTTCCCACGTTCCTTCAAAGATTTCTTGGTAATTTTTGTCTGGTGTCCGTTGCAATGCCAGTGTTCCAGCCACCACTCCATCGACTAGAAGAATATAAGAAATCCCCTCTTCAATATCATTTTTGATCGTTTCTTCATTAGGGTAGCCATTTTGCCACTGTGGACTGCCGGCAGCCGCTAACAACGCCTTCGCATCATTGATGATTTTCATCACAGCTGGCAAATCTTCTACTGTTGTTTCCCGAAATACAAGGCTCATTCCCATCCACTCCTTTTTAATTTTCTATTTTAATACAAACAATGATCCTTGAGCAACTCTATCTTAAAATTTGATAAAAAAGAGCGCGATAAAAGTAAGTACTACTTTTATCTCACGCTCTAAATACATTTAAATGGCGAAAGTAGCAACAGCTTCTTCGAAAAAAAAGCCGAAATTCACAAAAGCAATTTCCATTAATTTCTTCTTGCCTCTCGGAGTTAACCTCTCAGCTTCTTTCTGGCAATGTTTTAACTTCTCAACCCGCGGCCTTTATTGATCAAATACCAGCAAGCTGAGTATAGGACGATGATAAACAAGACTAAAATCGTAAGGGAAACGCCAATCGGTACATCCTTTGTCCCAAGAAAACCATAACGGAATCCAGATATCATGTACACGATTGGATTGACTTTTGAAATAGCTTGCCAAACAGGCGGTAACATTGAAATCGAATAAAATACTCCACCTAGATACGTCAAAGGTTGTAAAACAAATGTCGGTACAATCGATACATCATCATAGGATTGAGCAAAGATCCCATTGATCAACCCAGCAAGAGAAAATAAAATCGCCGTCATCAACAAGGTCACGATGATGATCACCCACGAATGGACATGTAGTGGAACAAAAAAGAGCGACACTACCGTTACCAACGATCCTACCAGTACACTACGTCCTAATCCACCAATGACGAAGCCCCAGATAATCACATGTGTAGGCACTGGAGCAACCAAGATCTCTTCAATATTTTTTTGGAACTTCTGCGAGAAGAAGGACGATGAAACATTCGCATAAGAGCTAGTGATCGCTGACATCATGATCAGTCCAGGTACGATAAACTGCATATAAGAAAATCCGCCCATATCCCCGATACGCCCGCCGATCATTTTACCAAAAATAACAAAATAAAGGGACGTAGTAATAACAGGTGGGACTAAAGTTTGGACCCAAATACGTAAATAGCGATTGGTTTCTTTGATAGCTAAACTTTTTAAAGCTGTAAAATAAAGACTAAACATTTTTTTCCTCCACATGACCATTTTCTTCCGTGATTTTCAAGAATAATTCTTCCAAACGATTCGACTTATTCCGCATCGAAAGAACTTTGACACCTTGTTGACTAAACTGATCGAAGATGCCATTGACACCTTGATCACGTTCGACTTCCACCGCAATTGTCCGTTCATCTTCAAACGAGTAATTATAGCCTGTAAGCGTAGGTGTTTGCTCATATGGTGCCAAATCAAAGATAAACGTTTCAAACTGTAACTTGGAGAGTAATGATTTCATACTTGTATTTTCAATCAACTCACCTGATTGGATGATCCCAATGTTTCGACACAGCATTTCTGCTTCTTCTAAATAATGGGTCGTCAAAATGATCGTTGTGCCACTTTCATTCAATTCACGTAAAAACTCCCACATCTCCCGTCTCAATTCTATATCTACACCCGCAGTAGGTTCATCTAAAATCAGCAATCTAGGTTCGTGCATCAGTGCCCTAGCAATCATCAACCGGCGTTTCATCCCGCCAGAAAGCATCCGTGCCCGCACATTTCGCTTTTCCCACAAATTTGATTGTTTTAAGTACTTTTCACTGCGTTTTAGCGCTTCTTGGCGTGAAACCCCATAATAACCTGCTTGGTTCACTACGATTTGTTGTACCGTCTCAAAAGGATTGAAATTGAATTCTTGTGGAACTAAGCCAATCTGTTGTTTTGCTCGAACCAAATCGGTATCCAGGTCGTACCCAAATACTTTTACCTTACCCGAAGTTTTATTGACTAGAGACGTGATGATACCGATCGTCGTTGATTTTCCTGCACCATTTGGGCCTAACAACGCATAAAAATCTCCCGCCTCAACAGTCAAGTCGATCCCACGTAACGCTTCGACCCCTGTTGCATATATTTTTTTTAATCCATTTATTTCAAGAGCATTTGTCATTTTTCTAATGATCTCCTTTGTTCAACTGATTCTCTATTGTACCATGAAATCTCCTTTTTCATCCGTGGAAAAGACCAAAAAAAGAGAGGTTGGGACAGAAGTGTTTAACTCCGAGAAATAAGAAGAAATTCACGAAAATTGCTTTTCAAATTTTTGTGAATTTTGGCTTATTTCCGAAGGAGTTGCTTCTGCTCCCACCGTTTATTCGTTTTTAAAGCATGGGACAAAAGTGTTTTTTACTTTTGTCCCATGCTCTCCCAATTTAGGTATGGATAAACGTCGAAAGTAGAAGTAATCCCTTCTGTTTCCAACTCTCATTCTTCTGGTTACATATTAAGAGTCCACATAATTTGTACGATGAGCGTAAATAAGAATATTCCTGTTACACCAATACCAATTAAAACAACACTTAACTTTTGTAACCGCGATAAATATGTAAAATTCTTGCGAAAAGCAATGATTCCCAACACCATTCCTAAACCAATCATATACAGAAAAAGTATAAAGTAATCAAAATGTAAAAAGAACATCAGCTCCTCCTCTCCAAACAATAATAGTTAAAACGGGACAAGTCTTTTCTCCCCAAAGCTTATTCTCCCTTTGAGGCTAGTTTTGATGTTGCCCGTTTCTCTTAGTTTAACCAAAACAAATAAAATGGGTAGATTTATTTTATTGATTAAGCAATCTCTACTGATTATTGGAGCTGATCGGTCACTATCGCTCGTAGATCCTGTGAAAAATGATCGCCGCTCACTAAAGAAACAGCTTCAATCACTTGGTTTAACTTCTCCCTAGATGCGACAGGTTCATGGAGCAAGTGGATCAATTCAATATAAAATAAACGCATCAATTGATAAAATGCAAAATCTGGTGTTTTAGGCATTCGTGCTAGTAATTCCAAGGGCTTCCTCAACAATGCCCATTCCCCCTTGTTAAGGCATATACCGATAAAATTCAAAAGTAGTGTCGTAAATGTTTTCGTTTCATCATTCAATGTATCAAATTGAAAATTTAAACGTTTTCTAATCAACGTTTGAAATAAAAAAACTGTCTCTTCAAATTCATATAAATGCAATGTATTCGTAAACAATTTCATCGATTGGATCGTCCAATTCTCATCTTCGATTATCTTAGACTTTAAAAACCGTTTGCTTTCTTCAGAAACTGTCCCTTTTTCTATTATGCTGGTTAGTACTTCCGCTAAGACATTTACTAGTTTTTTTTCATGATCACTCAGTTCAGAAACAAAGTTAACCGAAGCAGCCATGTCCTTTATCTCATCTAGTTGATCTTCATAAAACAAGACACACAATTTATTTTCGAATACTTTTACGGTGCTTCGCTTCTTATCTAGAGCTAAATACTCAGTAAAATCTTGTAAGGCGATATGGTTTCTTTGTAATAATTCAAATAAGTCTTCTGCACTGATCCGATGTTGCCCGTTTTCCACTTTTGAATAATATGACTCAGAAATGATCCCTTGAATAAATTCTGTCTGCGTCTTCTTTTTTTGTTTTCGATACAATTTCAAGATTTCGCCAATCTCCATGCCTTCACTCCCCTTTGCTATAAAGATACTGATAGTTTTTTCCTTTTACAAGTCTATTTCGTATACGAAAGTTCCACACATCTTCTCTACCTTCCTGATACAGTAACAAAAAAGGAGGTTCCTATTATGGATGTTTTTATTCACAATCGTGCATTTCGCCAACTCTCACTTGCTAATTTCTTTTCAATGATTGGTGATAAATTATTTTATTTAGCAATGATGACGTACGTTTCTACACTGCCAAATGCTCAGTTGGCTATCGGTTTGATCACTGCTTCAGAGTTGATTCCACAAATGTTCTCGTCTTATACGGGCTACCTTGCTGATAGTACCAGAAAAAGAGCTTGCTTTCTGATTTTATCTGATCTTTTTCGTTCAGGGATTTATCTACTCGTAGGTAGCTTGTTTGTTCTTGATAGTACAGGGTGGTTCATCATCGGTGCGATTGCTCTACTAAACTTGATTTCTGATTTTTATGGCACTTATGCTTCCGGGTTACGACAACCCTTGATTGTCCGAGTAACTGGAGAAAGTGAATTCGTCCAAGCATCTGGCTTCACTCAAAGCATGTCACAAATTCTTAGTATTATGGCACAATTTGCTGGTGCATCTTTATTGTTTATTGTTACCTATGCGCAACTTGCCGTAGTGAATGCATTGACCTTCTTTCTGTCTGGAACGATCATGTTCATTTTTTTCAAACGACACAAAGTATTGTCTATCAATGAACATTTCTCTAGTGAGCAATCGCAACGATCTTTTAGAAAAGTCATCATCACTAGTATTCACACCTTGAAAGACGAGACTTCATTGCTGGGAGTCATCTCTGCTGTTGTTTTTCTTAATGGGATGCTTTCTTCACTTGTACCCATCCTACAAATGCTGATCGTAGCAGATAAGCAGTTGATTGTTGGTTCCTATGGTTTTACGCTTGTCTTGCTGAATGTGACTGTTTCTGCATCGTTAGCATTGGGTGGCTTATTGGGTACCAAATATTTGAAAAACGTTTCACTCGAACAGTTGATTGTTTTTTGTTTAGTTAGTATTTGTCTGCTTTTGCCCGTCATTTTGACTCACAAAATTTTTGCTATCTTGTTACTGCTCGTGCCCATTTATTTTCTTGTAGGCACCATGATCCCCAAATTAACTGGTTGGATCGTCAGTGTAGCAGAAAAAGAAAAACTAGCTACCACAATCGGAATGGTCAATACATTGCTGATTGGTCTTGCACCACTTGCAACATTTGTCGTCGTTGCTATTTCTAGTCTTTTCTCACCAGAATGGGCTATCTACCTCTTGCTGATTAGTTCACTCTTCCTATTGATAGTCCACGTTATTAAAAAGAGTAGAGTCAAATAGTGATAACAACTATTGCAAGAACAAATCACCCTTTTAAAAATAGCGGAGAAAAAATCCTCTTCTTTTAAAATTAGACATGAAAAGGTGGGAAAGAAGTGGCTCACGAAACAAAACGAATGTGTGGCAAATCTAAAAATCAGTTTTGCTACAGACTCTCGAATAAACGGCAGCCAAAAGTCAGGTTTTTCGGAAATAAAAAAAACATGGGACAAAAGTAAGAAACACTTTTATCTCATTCTTTAAAAACGAATAAACGGTGGGAGCAGAAGCAACTCCTTCTTAAATAAGCCGAAATTCACAAAAATTTGAAAAGCAATTTCCGTAAATTTCTTCTTATTTCTCGGAGTTAAACACTTCTATCCCAACCTCTTTTCTCTCCAATTTCTCAAACCTAAGCGACTTTTGTCTCGACCTCATTTCAACTTATTTCAGAGGAGCCATTTCTATTCCCGCTACTTATTTAGATGTAACGGATGAAGTCATCCCGTTGTTCCTTTTTATCTCATTTTTTACTCAAATACACGCCACGTGCGATTATGATCAAAGAAAGTAGCTTCTTCTTTCGCATTTTTGACTAATTTATCAGGGTAATCCAACACTTTCAATAACGCGATCGCATTTCTGGTTATCGCTGGTCCTGCTTTTAATTGGAAATCAAAACTAATTCCTTTTTCTGGTGTGACTTGTTCTTCAAAATGGACATTCTCACACTCATTTTTTAAAATTTCCGTCAGTTCGATATCATGTGTCGCTACAAATGCCAAAGATGGATAATCAGACAACCAGTTCACCACTGCTGCAGAAGAGGCAATCCGTTCAATCGTGTTTGTCCCTTTTAAAATTTCATCAATAAAGCAGTAACAACGCTCTTTAGATGCCACTTGATCCAGCAATCGTTTTATCGACTTGATCTCTGAAACAAAGTAGCTGTCACCTTCAAACAAATCGTCCTCGATTGCCATTGATGTCAACACATGACCATGTTCAAGCGTAAAACGTTCCGCCAACACCGTTTGGATACTTTGAGCTAAAATACAATTAATGGCAATGCTTTTTACATAGGTAGATTTCCCGGAAGCATTCGAACCCGTCACTAAAGTATTCTTATGCCAGTCAACTGGGTTTACCACTGCTTCCGCCAATAGCGGATGGTAGCAATCTTCCGCTTCTACGCCACCTTTAGCGAATTGTGGTTGGCAATTAATCGGCATATATGTTCGATAATTCAACACCGCCGCCGCAACTTCCAATTCTCCCAGTAATTCCCACACTTTCATTGCTTCTGCTGTTTTCTTTTCTAATTTACTAATGACAAAATGATAAGATATAAACGGCAACATAAACATCATATTCACGTAATCAAATATGATTTCCGCTTCCGAACCACTTTTCACACGAAAAGAAAAACCAAATTTAGGAATATCTCTTAACGGTTTCACATTTTGTCGCAATTCTTCTTGGAATGGTGTTTTGATCTTGGCCAGCTGATTAGCCGTTGAAATCGTTGAAACCAGATAGCCCATGCTATTGAGCTCTGTTTCTAATGTCTGTTTTTTTACTTGATAATAGATCGTATTAAAAACCAAACTACCGATTGCTAAATACACTCCAAAAACTTGCCCTAATAAAAGCAGAAGTACGCCAATGAGCGGTAAAAAACCTAGAAAAGTAAATAACCCGATATGTCCGATTTTCTTACTTTTCCCATCTGCCAGATATTGCTTGGTAAAATTTCCATCCTTTTTACCAAGCCGGGCAAATTGATATTGGATCTTTTCACGAACCAATGGCTCTTCTTGATAAAAAGCGATCAATCGTTCCAACCGTTTATCCTCCGTAAAATCAAAGCTTCGCAACCGTTGATACAACGCCTCTGAGCCAATACTCGAATACGTCAGATTGATCCCCTCAAACACCTCGAACATGTCCAAGTCATACCACGTCAAATCATCTACTTCACTGGCCCACGAACGAAACTTTTTCTCCGTCAACCATGCATCCTTCAAGCTCTCTTCTTTATCAAACCGCGGCTGATAAGGTAACTTTCCCCATTTTTGGTGGACACTTTCTTTTAATTTATACCGCGCATGCACTTCCAAACCAATCAATAAAACAATGACCGCAAGAATCATTGCCACAATAAACGTTTTTTGATCCATCCCGCTTCCTCCATCTTTCAATTGGCTTAAGTATAGCATTGAAATGCTTGGAGGGGAGGGATTATTTTAGCGAGGTATCGCTTTTTACATTCTTGCTTTCTGTTGCATTTTTCGAACAACATAGAAAAGATGAAGAAAAAAATCTATAACGTTCCTAAAACAGATAAATTTTATGTAAAAATGAGGAAGAAAATCAGACGTTCAAGATATCATCATCGAGAGTGTAAAATATTTTGTGTAAATAGAAAAAAGGAAGTCCCTTCTGTAGAATAGAGTTACCACAACACATTCACAGAAAAGAGGACTTCCATATGAACGATTTTACTACAGAAATTCTAAAGACTCTAGCGAACAAAGGCGATTTGAATGAATTATTCCGTGTCCATTTGGAAAAAGCTGTCAATACGCTTCTCAAAACGGAGTTAACGGCTTTCCTCGATTACGAAAAGTACGATCGCATTGGTTTTAACACGGGTAATTCTCGTAACGGCTCCTATGACCGTACGGTCAAGACCGAGTACGGGGAACTTCATCTCCAGATTCCGCGCGACCGCAACGGCGAGTTCAAGCAACAGACTGTTCCTGCTTATAGACGGACGAATGATACCTTAGAGGAGACCGTCATTCACCTCTTCCGAAAAGGTATTACCATGTCGGAAATCGCAGACTTGATTGAGAAAATGTATGGGCATCACTACACGCCCCAAACCATGTCCAACATGACTAAAGTGCTGACTGAAGAAGTAAATGCATTTAAAGTTAGAACTCTAAATGATAAGTATGTCGCTATTTTCATGGATGCTACTTATATTCCTTTAAAACGGCAAACCGTCTCCAAAGAAGCAATCTATATTGCCATTGGTATACGAGAAGACGGCACTAAAGAAGTACTAAGTTATGCGATTGCTCCGACTGAATCGACCTACGTTTGGAATGAGTTGTTAGAGGACATTTACTCCAGAGGGGTTCATGATGTCTTACTGTTTATTACCGATGGCTTAAAAGGCATGAAAGATACGATTCACCAGATTTATCCTAAAGCTAAATACCAACATTGCTGTGTTCACGTTTCCCGTAATATTGCTCATAAAGTACGTGTCAAAGATCGAAAAGAAATCTGTGATGATTTTAAGGCTGTTTATCAAGCTAGCTCAAAGGAAGAGGCAAATACCTTTTTAGGGAGTATGATTGAGAAGTGGCAGAAAACTTATCCTAAAGTGACGCAGTCACTGATAAAAAATCAAGATTTATTGACTTTTTATGAGTTTCCGCCTGGTATCCGCCGAAGCATTTACTCAACTAATTTAATCGAATCTTTCAATAAACAAATCAAGAAATACAGCCGCAGAAAAGAGCAGTTTCAAAATGAAGAATCACTAGAGCGTTTCCTAGTATCCATCTTTGATACATACAATCAAAAATTCTTAAATAGAAGCCATAAAGGCTTCCAACAAGTGACGGATACATTAGCTTCAATGTTTACTGAGTAACCCATTATTTTGCAGAAGGACGAGTTATTTACACAAAATTATTGACGCTCCCTTACATGATTATCTATATTAAATTGTGGAAATAGTTCCTGCATATCCCTACCCAGTGCTTTCACTCGTCGTCTAGCACCATTATAAATTTCCATAGATCGACTGTTACTTACTGCACCAAAAATATTATTGGATTCACTTAACTGTTTAATTTCAGCATCTGTCCTACCTTCGTTTAACAGATTAATATATTCTTTTATTTCATAAAACCAAAATCTCTGGGAAACAAGTCCGGCACTATAATTTTTTTTAACCATTGTGTATCCTTTCACTTTTTCTAATTTTAGTCTAGAACCCCACTCTGAAGTGTTGCTTAATAATCTCTACAAAAAGGAGTAAAAGAACTACCTTTTCAAGTTATGCCACTCGATCAGAAAAATCAATTCATTTTGCTCTTATACGTTATTATATCCAACGAATTTTAATCAGGTCGAAAGCTACTCGATAGCTACTCAACAGCTTAATTGATAGCTGTAAATCCTAATTTATCAATGTTTTAATTGAAATTAACACCTTTACTCGATAGCTACTCGATAGCTACTCGATAGCTACTCGATAGCTACTCGATACCCTCTAATGTGTAAAATTTATGAGGATCTTTGGGGTGGGACTGATGAACTTTTATGATTCTCATATCAACTAATTTGTTTAATAGTTTTCTTGTTGGAACTGCACTCCTGCCAATGAGTTGTGCGGCTTCCGCAGGTGTTAATGGTCCACTATTATAGAGATACCTTACAACAGATTCTTCCAACTCGTTAAGTCCATCAAAAATCTCAGCACTTACAATCTCACTAACTCTCCCAGTTTCACGGTCTTTTCGAGCGATAATATTATTCTTCAACGTCAGCTGAACTGCGCTCCCATGTGGTTCTTCATAAATTGGTGCATCTAAAAAATACTCTTTCATCTCTTCAAAAATACGTCCTACACCTTCATTTGATTCTCTAACCCATTTATATAAGGTGAGGGTTGCAGCAAGTTTGGGATTACGAGAATAACGCTCGTCTTTAATATTTTCTAAAGTAACCGAGGCCGGTAAAGCTCCTGGACTGGATATTTCTAACCGATCATCAAACATTTTAATACGGATATGATCACCTTGGTTATCGTATCTGCGATGAACAATTGCATTAATCACACCTTCAAACCATGCATATTCAGGATATTCAGGCAAGGTGACAAACCGTCCATCTTGCCCTAAAAAAGTAAAATCCCGTAATTGCGTCTTGATAAACGCACGAGCTTCGCGAATCGTAGTCGGAAGTGCTTGATCAAATGTCACATCCTTCACGATATTTAAGCGTGAGCCCGATTCTGCTTTTACACCTTCGTAACGCAGGAAACGAATCCTGGCACTGGGCATAAAGGCTGTAATATTATCACTGAATAATAAAAGTCCTGCAACAGTTAATTTGCCATTGCGCAAAAAACCACGTGCCTTCAATAATTTTTCTGTTTCAACAGTAGTTCCTAATAGCTGTCGGAACTCTTCTACTACATCCTCATTCACATCGTCGAGCGAGGAATATTCGACCAGTTCTTCTTCAAACTTTCTTGAACCACGATCATATTCTAACTGGGTAATTTGTGAATGGTTTTGCTTTTTACTTTTGTCGTTTACTCGCAAAAAGACTGATTCATCTTTTAGTGAAATGATTGAATCATAGCTCGGTTCAATGCAGAATAACAGAATCTCATCATCTTCTTCGCTAGAATTCAAAACAGGGATACGTTCAACTTCATACTTAGGAAACCGAGCTAAAAAATCATAAGGTGCCTCGATATAAGCTTCGATTGATTTTGTTTTCGGGAATTTAAACCCTGTTATTTCTCCATCATCTTCAATTCCAATTACCAAAGTTCCACCTTCAGCATTCGCAAAAGCACTGATATGTTCAGCCACTTTCTTCGGTTCAATACTAGCTCGTTTACGGTCTAATAATTGCCCCTCTTTTTCATATTGAAGGGATTGCAAGTCAAATTCCAAGATCCTCACCTCGTATTGGTATTTTTTACTATCGAGTCATTAATAGAGCCATAAAAGCCTAATTACCTTAGATACTATTCTATTGCGCTAAAACGCCTTGAACTTCAATAATTATAGCATATTCAGCATCTTGACTAACTCGCATTTTCTCAGATTAGCTCTGATTCAACAATTTCATCGTAAGTGCCAAATACCATGGCGAAACACGAAAAAAAGTGGTTCTATAATATTTTGTGTTGGTGGAAATCGAAATCGATTTTCTACCAACACTTTTTTCTTTGTTTCAATCCAAAAAGAGTCTCACATTTGGTAAAATTTAGTCGACCAAAACATTACCCTACCAAAGGAGTCTCTCTATGGATAATCATACTAGAAAATTACTCGGATTAACAGATAAACATTTATTTTTTGATGAAGAATGGCTGATTGAAAAACAATATAAAGGCGTTCAAGCACAGTTTATTAGTGGCAGATTGGATGACTCGCTTTCTTATTGCGAACATTGCGGATCGAAATGTATTATCTACAACGGTTCATATACGACACGCACACAAATGGTGAAATTCAAAGAAAAGTTGACGATTTTAGAATTGAAACGTACCCGTTTTCTCTGCCATGAGTGTGGGCAGACCTTTTCTGCAAAAACTGACCTAGTTGATGAACACCACCAACTAACAAAGGAACTGAAACAGGCGATTCTTATGGGACTATACGAAAATCAATCGCGTAAACTGATCGCTAAGAAGTACTTTGTCTCGGACGGAACGGTAACACGCATCTTGCGTGAAGCAACGAAGCATTATCAGCCACGTCAAAACTACCTTCCGAAGGTATTGTGCATGGATATGAATGCTAGCTATTGTCAGCTACTTAAAACAGTCTTTTTCGAATGCAGAGATCGTGACTGACCGCTTTCACATTGTCCAACACATCAATCGTAGCTTCAATCAATTACGTGTACAAATCATGAATCGGTTTCGAAGTTCACACACCGAAGATCAGAAAAAGTACCGCCGACTCAAACGATATTGGAAACTTTTACTCAAAGATTCCACCACATTGGAGCCACTCAAACAGGTGTATCACCGACTTTTTAAACGCCCTATCAGTCAAACAGAAATCATTGATGAACTCTTAAGCTACAACGATGAATTGCGAGAAGCGTATTACTTTAGTCAATTATTACGCTATTATTTCGCTAAACGAGATCCGGAGGGCTTTCAAGAAACTCTTAAAACGATTGCGCCTACGCTGCCTCAATCGTTTAAAAAAGAAATTCACGATCTTTCGTCGCTACCAATCAGGCATTGCGTATGCTTTCAAAATTTCTCACTCAAACGGCGTTACGGAAGGACTAAACAACAAAATCAAGTTGATCAAACGAATCGCTTTTGGCTATCGCAACTTCTATAATTTCCGTGCACGAATTTATTTACAACAAGGACTGATTTTTGAAAATTAAAAAATATGCGGCGCACAGAACGCGCTGCATATCGGACTAAGTTTTATCCAAATTTGTCTCCACCAACACGATTTGACTTAGAGCCAACTAAAAAAACACACCCTCCAAAATGAAAGGTGTGTTTTTGCTTGAACGATAATAAAATTAACGTTTTGAGAACTGTGATGCTTTACGTGCTTTCTTAAGACCTGGTTTTTTACGTTCAACCATACGTGCGTCACGAGTAAGTAACCCAGCGCGTTTAAGAGCAAGACGGAAGTCAGGATCAACTTCTAGCAATGCACGAGCGATACCATGACGCATAGCTCCTGATTGTCCAGCGTAGCCTCCACCGTTTACGTTAACAAATACGTCATAAGCGCCTTTTGTTTCAGTAACAGCGAAAGGTTGATTGATAACTTCACGCAAGTCAGCATGTGGAATGTATTCTTCAACATCTTTTTTGTTTACAGTAATTTTACCAGTTCCTGGTACTAAGCGTACGCGAGCAACTGCATTTTTACGACGGCCTGTGCCGATATATTGAACTTGTGCCAATGAAATTCCCTCCTATTAGATTAAGTTTGTGATGTCTAAAACTTCTGGTTGTTGTGCTGCATGTGGATGTTCAGCGCCACCGTATACATTTAATTTTGTAAATTGTTTGCGGCCTAAAGTATTTTTAGGAAGCATTCCTTTTACAGAAGTTTCGATCAAACGACGAGAATTTTTAGCACGCAATTCGCCAGCAGTGATTGATTTCAATCCTCCTGGGAAGTTGCTGTGACGGTAATAAATTTTATCAGTCGCTTTTTTACCTGTTAATTTCACTTTATCTGCATTGATGACGATGACGAAATCGCCAGTGTCCAAATGAGGTGTGAAAGTTGGTTTATTTTTACCACGTAGTACAGATGCAACAACTGTTGAAAGACGTCCCAATGGAACATCAGTTGCGTCTACTACATACCATTTACGTTCTACTTCGCCTGGTTTGGCCATATATGTTGTACGCACGTTATTTTCCTCCAATTTAAGTTCTGATGTTTGACATACACTTCGAGTTTCCGGGGCTCTTTGTGGGGCAAACAATACCATTTAACATATTACCTTCTAATCCCCTTAATGTCAACGTTTTTTCTTTCTAATGAAAAATTTTAATTTTCAGTGCAAATTCTTTTATTCTTTTCATTTTTCCAACGTCCAATCAAAAAACCGCTTTGAATAAAATGATGGATATTCATAAATAAATGTATAATATATATTTTTATTTCGTTTTATTGTATATTTATTTAGTAAATTGATTGATTTTTTATTTTTATGATGTTATCATTTGAAACAATCAATTCTGAAAACAATGAAAATTAAGGGGAGATTTCTATGAAAGAGAAAATTATTTTAGCTTACTCTGGTGGTCTGGATACATCTGTCGCAATCAAATGGTTAGCAGATGATGGATATGATGTCATCGCGTGCTGTCTTGATATTGGTGAAGGAAAAGATACTGCGTTCATCAAAGAAAAAGCATTACAAGTCGGCGCGGTTGCTTCTTATGCGATTGATGCGAAAGAAGAATTTGCCCAAGAATTTGCGAGTGTGGCGCTTCAAGGGCACACATTCTATGAACAATCTTATCCACTGGTCTCTGCTCTTTCACGCCCCTTAATTGCAAAGAAATTAGTGGAACTTGCTCGAGCAACGGGTGCGACAACGATTGCGCATGGCTGTACTGGAAAAGGAAATGACCAAGTTCGTTTTGAAGTAGCGATCAATGCCTTGGCGCCTGATTTAAAGATCGTAGCACCTGTTCGTCAATGGCAATGGTCTCGGGAAGAAGAGATTGCTTATGCGAAAGACAATGGGATTCCGATTCCTGCGAATCTAGATAACCCTTACTCGATTGATCAAAATCTTTGGGGACGTGCATGCGAATGTGGCGTATTAGAAGATCCTTGGGCAACTCCTCCTACTGGCGCCTATGAACTGACGACTGATTTGAAATACACACCTGATGAAGAAGATATCATTGAGCTTACCTTTGAAAAAGGATTGCCCGTTGCATTGAATGGTGAGAAACTCTCTCTTTCACAACTGATCCTTGCAGTGAATCAATTAGCTGGTAAACATGGTATTGGCCGTATCGATCACGTCGAGAATCGTTTAGTGGGCATCAAATCCCGTGAAGTATATGAATGTCCCGGAGCTGTAACATTGATGCAAGCCCATAAAGAATTAGAAGACTTGACATTTGTTCGCGAGTTGGCGCATTTCAAACCGATCATTGAACAACAATTGAGTCAAATGATCTATGATGGTCTATGGTTCAATCCTTTGACAGAAGCATTGCTTCAATTTTTGAAATCGACACAAGTATATGTGAATGGCACGGTTCGTGTGAAACTGTTCAAAGGAAATGTCATCGTAGAAGGACGTAAATCAGAAAACAGTCTGTATAGTGAGGAATTGGCTACTTATACTTCTGCTGATACATTCGATCAACAGGCAGCTGTTGGTTTTATCAAATTATGGGGACTACCTTCAAAGGTCCACGCAGAAGTCCAAGAAAAACAGATGAACAAAACAAGTACAAAATAATTTGTAAATCATACAAGATTTACGCCGGATACTTGCCAATTACTGGGAGGAACAATAATGGAAAAACTTTGGGGTGGTCGTTTTCAAGGAAAAAGTGAAGAATGGATTGACGAGTTTGGAGCATCGATCTCTTTTGACCAAAAATTAGCAAAACAGGATATTTTAGGGAGTTTAGCCCATGTCAAAATGCTTGGTCACACAGGAATTCTTACGGTTGAAGAAACTGCAGCAATTACAGAAGGATTACAGACCTTACAAGCAAAACTGCAAGAGGGAAATTTACAATTTTCCATTGAAAATGAAGATATCCACTTGAATATTGAAACGTTACTGCATCAGGAGATTGGTGCAGTTGCCGGAAAATTGCATACAGCTCGTAGCCGAAATGATCAAGTCGCCACGGACATGCACCTGTTTTTGAAAGATGTTGTGCAGGAGGTACTTGAAAAATTGCATCATCTACGCCAAACCTTTGTGGAAAAAGCAGAAGAACATGTAGAAACGATTGCACCTGGCTATACCCATCTCCAACATGCTCAACCGATTTCATTTGGTCACCATTTGCTTGCCTATTATCAGATGTTTACACGTGATTATGCACGTTTAACAGAAAGTTTGAAACGAATCGATCTTTCTCCATTAGGTAGTGCGGCTTTAGCCGGGACAACTTTTCCGATCGACCGAGAATTTGCTGCTAAAGAGTTAGATTTTTCTGGTGTTTATGCGAATAGTCTAGATGCTGTAAGTGATCGTGATTTTATCCTCGAATTTTTGAGTAACTGCTCCTTGTTGATGATGCATTTGTCACGTTTTTGCGAAGAACTCATTTTATGGTGTAGTTACGAGTTCCAATATATTGAATTAACAGACACGTTTTCTACAGGTAGTTCAATCATGCCACAAAAGAAAAACCCGGATATGGCTGAATTGATTCGTGGAAAAACAGGACGTGTCTACGGAAATCTATTTGGTTTATTGACATTGATGAAAGGTCTTCCCTTAGCATACAATAAAGATTTTCAAGAAGATAAAAAAGGGATGTTCGATACCAGTGAAACGGTGTTGGCATGCCTGACTATCATGGATGGGATGGTCGCTACGATGAAAGTGAACAAATCACGTATGTACGCAGCCACTCAAAAAGATTTCTCGAATGCTACAGAATTAGCGGATTATCTGGCAGCTAAAGGATTACCTTTCCGCCAAGCCCACGAGATCGTTGGTAAGTTGGTTCTGCGTTGTACGCAGAAAGGTGGGTATCTACAAGATATTCCTTTTGAAGAATACCAAGCAATCAGTCCTTTGATCGAAGAGGATATCTATGTGACTCTTCAACCGGAAACTGCTGTCAAACGTCGTCATTCGCTTGGTGGGACAGGATTTGATCAAGTACGCTTGCAACTTGACCATGCGCATAAAGAGTTAGCCATCGAAAATTAGAAGATTAGCTTCCACAAGAAGGCGACTCTGCATTTATTCTTCTATTGTTTGGAGAATCACTCATTGAAGCCATTTGCGGATAGCCATTCTCTTTCAAAAGGTCTCCAAATAAAAATGAATACCCCTCTAACATAAAAAAACTGCGTGAAAGGAAACTTGCACGCAGTTTTTCTACTATTATATATTCTATCAATTATCTTTATGCATCGATTTCTGGTGCTTTGCCCAAGTGTGCTTGGATCATCCAGATACGTTTTTCAGTAGCTGTTTTAAATGCAATAAAGATGTCTTGTGTTGGGTCATCGCCTTCTTCGCCAGATACTTCTATCCCTTTTTGGTAAAGGTCTGCTAAGTAGCGATAGCCTTTAACAAGTGTTTCTAAGCGTTCTGGGATTGTACGGTCCCAACGGCCTACTTCATCAGGGATTTTTGTATTGTCAGCAAATTCCCGTAAAGTTGAGTAAGGTGAGCCATCTAA
Organism: Enterococcus durans; assembly: GCF_002277935.1. NCBI lineage: Bacteria > Bacillati > Bacillota > Bacilli > Lactobacillales > Enterococcaceae > Enterococcus > Enterococcus durans. Next base: position 944,920 of record NZ_CP022930.1, read on the forward strand.
CGTAATCAAACGTTCTGAGATTTCATCCAATTGTTCATTTAAATCATCCATGAACTCATCCATCATTGGGTGCAATGTCAAGAAGCCAGGCCCTCTCATGTACCAATGTGTTTGATGAACCACAACAGACATTTGACTCAAATCTGCGACTAACTGATTTAATACTTCTTTGGTTTGTTGGAATTTCATTTTCTAGTTTCCTCCTAACTTTTATTTACATTAAAAGCATAGTAAACTTTGAGACAAAAGTACAATGAAACCATTTACTTGAGAATGATTTTCAACATAGAACAATTCTTTTTCAATCTGTATTCCTCAGTGCTTTCCCCTTTATCGCATCTTTGGTTCATCTCAATCTATTAGATTTCATTTTTTGAGTATCATGTTCTGGCTAATACATGGCGAAGGTGTGCTAGTCGTTTATAGGTACTGGCTAATTGTTGTTGTGTATCAACGAATGTCGGATAAATGATTTCATAGATCTCGTGGATATTTTTCTGTACGGGAACTTGGGTCTCTAATTTGATCCATTTTTTGCCTTCATTTAATTCCTTGATTTTCCCTAGGCTCTGCCAGCCTAGAAAAACAGCCCCTAAAGCGGAAGCCTCAGAAACAGTTGGAAAGACGAGTGGATAGCCTAAGACATCTGCCATGAGTTGACGAAAAACATAGGATCGAGCAAATCCACCTGTCGCTCGTAGTTCAGATAGCTGACCTTCTTGGCAGATCCCTTCCAAGATCCGTTTCAAGTTGAGACAGATTCCCTCTAAGATTGCCCGCATCATTTCTTTTTCTGTGTGGTGCCGTTGGAGACCTAAGAAGCTTCCAGAAGCCTCTGCATCCCATAGTGGCGCTCTTTCTCCTAATAAATAAGGTTGGAAAAGTAAGCCGTTTGCTCCTGGAGGGACAAAAGCAATTGCTGAGAGCAGTGCATCGTAATGATTGTCTCCTTGCGCAATCGCTTGTTGCGTGACTTCCTGCATCAAGGTTTGACTTGCCCAATCAAAGATCCCTGCACCATTACTTGTTGCCCCACCAACGACCCAATGGCTTTGATCCAATACGTAGCAAAAGGTCTCCATATCTGGGTGCAACTGTGGATGATCTGTTATAAATCGGATAGCACCACTCGTCCCGACCGTTAATGCGGCGATATCCTCCCCAAATGCGCCTAATCCTAAATTTGAGAGCGGACCATCTGCACCGCCCAAAACAAATGATATATCATTTTTAAGTTTCAATATTTCTTGTATCTCTGCTTGAAGTTTCGGCATCTCCATAGTGGGTGGAGCTATTTCAGGTAACTGTTTTTCACTGATATTTAAGTAATCAAGCACTTCTTTTGCCCATCTGAACTGATGGATATCGAAGTATCCTGTGCCAGAGGCTGTACTATAATCTGTTATGAGCTTGCCAAATAAACGATAAATGATATATTCTTTGATCCCGATATAATACGCGGTACGTTCGATTAGTTCTGGTTGTGTTTCTTGTAACCATTTGATTTTTGCGAATGGCGTCATTGGATGAAGCGGCGTACCTGTTTGTTGGTAGATGCTTAGACCTAGTGGAGTGTTCTTCAATCTTTCTGCCTGTTCCACAGCACGTGTATCTGCCCAAGTGATCATTCGGGTAAGTGGCACCATTTGTTCATCGCACAAAATCAAACTGTGCATTGCTGACGAGAAGGAAATGACGTCAATCGTTGCTTCTTTAGAGAACCGTTCAGTCAATTGCTGGATCACTGTACAAACAGCGTGGAAAATCAGTTCTTGGTCTTGTTCTGCCATCCCTGGTTGTTCTTGGATCAAGGGATAAGGAAAGTACGCTGAATCGATGACTTGTGCTTGTTCATCGAAGGCGACTGCTTTGGTTTGGGTTGTGCCAATATCTATGCCAATTGAGATCTTCATTTTATCACCTCTACTAAAAATTACGAAAAAATTGGAGCATTACTGACGTATCTTACCTAAAAAGGAGGATACATTCATGTTACTGTCTGTTGTCATTGGTTGTTGTGTTGGTTCTTTCTTATGTTTGTCGGCACAACGGATTCCCCAAGGTCATTCTATTATTTCTCCCAGATCACATTGTGTCAACTGCCACCATTTTTTGACATGGTATGAATTGATTCCTTTGCTTTCGATCTGCTTGCAACGATTTCGCTGTCGCTCTTGCCACGTTCCCTTACCCCAAAGCTATTTTTTAGCTGAACTGGCTTGTGGCGGGATCTTTGTTTGGTTCTTCCACTATGCACCCAGCACCGATCCAATGCTCCTTTTTTGGATACTCTCTGCTTTTTTGCTCTCACTGATGGATTGTTTTTATTTCTTCATTGATTCTAGGATACTTTACCTTATTTGGATCATTTTGTGGAGTTATTGGTTGCTTACTGGGCATTTTCAATTCACGACGGTTTTGATCCTATCGATTGTCAGTAGTCTTTTGATTTTTTATGCTACTGATTATTTAGGTTCCGGCGATTCATTGGTTCTATGGTGTTGGAGCGGACAACTCTTACTAGTACAATTACTGTACTTAGTCTTGATTGCTAGTGCCTTAGGAATTTGTTTTATGCTCTGCACTCATTTCTTCTTTCAAAAGAGGATCACGAAGTTACCCTTTCTGCCTTTTTTAAGTGTGGCTTTACTCGTTGTCCAACATATTGAATAACGCGATACTACAGCAATGAAAAAGCCGACATCTAGTTGCATCCTAGCTGTCGGCCGAACATAGAGGTCGAGAAAAAAGTCATTTAGGTTTGAGAAATTGGAGAGAAAAACCTGACTTTTGGACTTTCGTTTACTCGAGAGTCTGTAGCAACACTGATTTTTAGATTTGTCCTAGACTCTATATTTTTTAGCTCTTTTTGTCGCTCCAATACTTTCTCAAAAATCCTCTACGGCCAGATCCTTCACGGTATAGCTGATAATGTACTTTGTTTTTTCTATAATAGTCTTGATGATATTCTTCTGCTGGATAAAAGTCGCTTTTAGGTTCGATTTTCGTTACGATCGGTTTATCAAATCGGCCACTGTCTTGCAGTTCTTGTTTTGATTTTTCCGCTATTTCCCGCTCTTCTTCATTCCCATAATAAATGACTGGCCGGTAGGAGTCCCCTCGATCTGCAAACTGTCCTAACGCATCGGTCGGATCGGTTTGTTGCCAATAAATCTCCACCAGTTGTTCATAGCTGATGATGTCAGGATCATAGGCGATCTCCACGGCCTCCGTATGTCCTGTCGTTCCTGTTGTCACTTGTTCATATGTTGGATTAGGCACGTGTCCACCTGTATAACCTGAAACAACAGAGAAAATACCTGGTTGCGTTTCAAATGGTTTTACCATACACCAGAAACATCCTCCGGCAAATACCGCTTTTTTTACTGCCATAATGATCAACTCCTTTCCTTTTATCATACTCATTTTATATGAAAGTCCTATTGATTTGCTTAAATTACCCTACTGGGGTATCAAAAAAGCTGCTTTATTTCTGTTTTTCCTACTGCCTATTCCAGACTCAATTTTTTGATATTGTGGATAATTATTGAAAAAAACTTATCCACCTGTGGATTTATTTTTCGTGTAACTTTTTGTGTTTCCTACTGACTGTTAATAGCTTCTTCCTACTTTTTATCCACAATTTTTTAAAATCATTTGATAAACTCCAGGACGATTTATCTGTAAAATGACTCACAAGATGAGCATAGCTAGAATTCGCTTCAATAAATTTCTGTTTATGTTCCAATGAACTGAACTACTATTTTATTCAAAAAAAGAGGATGTGATAGATTTTATCACACCCTCTAGTTCGAGTAACAAGGGAGAACAGAAGCCATTTCTTGATGAATCCTTCTGTTCCGACCGCTTTACTTACACGTTATGCTTATTTTTGTTCATTCATTGCATCTTCTGCAGCCATTTGTGCTTCGATGTCTGAAATACTATAAACATTTTCACTTGCTACACCGACTTCTTTTGGTTCCATGTTGCGGTAACGTGACATACCAGTACCAGCTGGAATGATCTTACCGATGATAACATTTTCTTTCAAACCAAGAAGTGGATCTTTCTTCCCTCTGATAGCAGCATCCGTCAAGACACGAGTTGTTTCTTGGAATGATGCAGCAGATAAGAAGCTATTTGTTTCTAATGAAGCTTTTGTAATACCTAGTAAGACTGGACGAGATGTTGCAGGAACACCGCCGGCTACTAACGTATTGTAGTTTTGGTCTTTGAAATCTGCGATATCTAATAATGTTCCTGGTAAGATTTCTGTATCACCTGGGTCCATTACGCGAACTTTACGCAACATTTGACGAACCATTACTTCGATATGTTTGTCTCCGATTTCTACCCCTTGCATACGGTATACGCGTTGTACTTCACGTAGCAAGTAGTTTTCAACAGACAATACATCGCGGACTTGTAACAATTGTTTAGGATCGATCGAACCTTCTGTCAATGGTGCTCCACGATGGATCATATCGCCTTCAGCAACTTTCATACGAGCTGTATAAGGAACAGTATACGTACGTGTATCTGTTTTCCCTTTGATCGTTACTTCTTTTGTACGTGTCGCAGCGTCTTCTGAAATGTCGATGACATCTCCGGTTACTTCTGTGATCACGGCTTGCCCTTTCGGATTACGTGCTTCAAAAATTTCTTGGACACGAGGAAGCCCTTGAGTGATATCGTCTCCGGCAACCCCACCCGTATGGAACGTACGCATTGTTAACTGAGTACCTGGTTCACCGATTGATTGAGCGGCGATCGTACCAACTGCTTCTCCGACTTCAACGTCAGAGCCAGTTGCCAAGTTACGTCCATAACAATGTTTGCAGACACCGTGTTTTGTGTTACATGTGAAGACTGAACGGATCGTTACTGTTTCAACACCTGCATCAACGATTTGTTTTGCAACGTCTTCTGAAATCAATTGATTTCCAGCAATGATCACTTCATTTGTTTCAGGATGACGGACTTCTTTACGTGTGTAACGTCCAATCAAACGATCTTCTAGTGATTCAATGATTTCGTTTCCTTCACGAATCGCTTGAATTTCAAGCCCTCGATCTGTACCGCAATCTTCTTCACGAATGATTACGTCTTGGGCAACGTCTACTAAACGACGAGTTAGATAACCTGAATCGGCTGTCTTCAAGGCTGTATCGGTCATTCCTTTACGCGCTCCGTGAGTAGAGATAAACATTTCCAAGACAGATAGTCCTTCACGGAAGTTTGAAATGATCGGCAATTCCATGATTCGTCCGTTAGGGGCAGCCATCAATCCACGCATACCAGCAAGCTGTGTAAAGTTGGAGATGTTACCACGGGCTCCAGAATCAGACATCATGAAGATTGGGTTTTTCGCTTCCAGACTTTCCATCAGTTTTTGTTGGATGTTGTCTTTGGCAGCGTTCCAAACAGCGATTACGCGTTCATAACGTTCATCATCAGTAATCAACCCACGACGGAATTGTTTAGTGATTGTTTCAACTTGTTTATGGGCATTTTCAATGATTCCTTGTTTTTCATCTAGTACACTGATATCTGCGATACCCACTGTGATACCAGCATGAGTGGAATGTTTGTACCCTAAGTCTTTCATACGGTCAAGCATCTTAGAAGTTTCTGTTACTTTGAAACGTTTGAAGACTTCTGCGATGATATTTCCTAAGTTTTTCTTCTTGAATGGTAAGACTAATTCTTGCTCTTTGATGTGCGCAGGAATGTCTGTACCTGCTTCAACAAAATATTTATCCGGTGTTTGGACTGTTAAGTTGAAGTCAGTAGGTTCATTCAAGTAAGGGAATTCTGGTGGCATGATTTCATTAAAGATGATCTTACCAACAGTTGTGATCATCGTACGTTCTTTTTGCCATTCAGTAAATGGTTTTTCACCTAGTGAATTAGGGTTCACACCGATACGTGAATGTAAATGAACGTAGCCATTACGCCATGCGATCACAGCTTCATTTTGATCACGGAAGACCATACCTTCGCCTTCACGTCCTTCTTCTTCCATCGTTAGGTAGTAGTTACCTAAAACCATATCTTGAGAAGGAGTTACAACTGGTTTACCATCTTTTGGATTCAAAATGTTTTGAGCAGCGAGCATCAACATACGTGCTTCTGCTTGTGCTTCTTCGTTCAATGGTACGTGGACAGCCATTTGGTCTCCATCGAAATCGGCATTGTAAGCTTCACATACAAGTGGATGCAAACGGATTGCACGACCTTGAACCAATACTGGTTCAAATGCTTGGATACCAAGTCTGTGAAGCGTAGGTGCCCGGTTAAGTAAAACTGGGTGTTCTTTGATTACGTCTTCTAGTACATCCCAAACTTCGTCTTCTTGACGCTCGATTTTACGTTTCGCATTTTTGATATTTGAAGCAAGTTCACGTTGAACAAGTTCACGCATCACAAATGGTTTGAATAGTTCGATCGCCATTTCTTTTGGTAGACCACATTGATACATTTTCAAGAATGGTCCAACAACGATAACCGAACGACCTGAATAGTCCACACGTTTACCAAGTAAGTTTTGACGGAAACGACCTTGTTTCCCTTTCAACATATGAGAAAGAGATTTCAATGGGCGGTTACCTGGTCCAGTAACTGGACGGCCACGACGACCATTATCGATCAATGCGTCAACAGCTTCTTGTAACATACGTTTTTCATTTTGAACGATGATACCAGGAGCGTTCAAGTCTAACAAGCGTTTCAAACGATTATTACGGTTGATTACTCGACGGTAAAGGTCGTTCAAGTCACTTGTCGCAAAACGGCCACCTTCTAATTGGACCATTGGACGTAGATCTGGCGGGATGACAGGGATAACATCCATGACCATCCAGCTTGGTTCATTTCCTGAAGCACGGAAAGCTTCTAAAATGTCCAAACGACGGATCGCACGTGTACGTTTTTGTCCTTGTGCAGATTTCAATTCTTCTTTTAATTCAGCTGCTTCAGCATCTAAATCAACATTATCAAGTAATTGTTTGATTGCTTCTGCTCCCATAGCTGCTTGGAATTCTTGTCCATATTGTTCACGTTTTTCGCGGTATTCGCGTTCAGTCAACAATTGTTTTTTCTCTAAGTTTGTGTTTCCAGGTTCGATGACCACATATGAAGCAAAGTAAATGATTTCTTCTAGTGCGCGTGGGCTCATGTCTAATACAAGACCCATACGAGAAGGAATACCTTTAAAGTACCAGATATGTGAAACAGGTGCTGCTAATTCAATGTGTCCCATACGTTCACGACGAACTTTTGAACGTGTGACTTCCACACCGCATCGATCACAAACGATTCCTTTATAACGGATACGTTTGTATTTTCCGCAGGCACATTCCCAGTCTTTTGTAGGACCAAAAATCCGCTCACAGAACAACCCTTCGCGTTCAGGTTTTAAGGTACGATAGTTAATCGTCTCAGGTTTTTTTACTTCACCGTAAGACCAGCTTCTGATTTTTTCGGGAGAAGCCAAACCTATTTGCATACTTTCGAATTTATTTACATCGATCAAAAGGGGTTCCCTCCATTTCGTTTAATGGCAAAACCGCAAGGCGGCTGATCATCGACCGCCTTACAGCTCATAGACCGGATTAGTCTAATTTATCTTCTGCGGTTTCGAAGTTTTGGATGACATCTTGTCGTTCATCTTCTACTTGTTCTGCAGCTTTTTTCTCTAGCTCTTTTGCAGTTTGTTGTTCCGCAAATTTAGTCAATGCATCAACGGTGATCAAATCATCGTCTTCGTCATCCATATCACGAAGTTCGATTTCAGCATCTTTGATATCCAAGACACGCATATCCAAACCAAGTGATTGTAATTCTTTTACTAATACTCGGAATGATTCTGGAACGCCTGGTTTTGGAATTGGTTCACCCTTAACAATTGCTTCGTATGTTTTCACACGACCGACAACATCATCTGATTTGTAAGTCAAGATTTCTTGTAAGGTATATGCTGCACCGTAAGCTTCCAGTGCCCAAACTTCCATTTCCCCAAAACGTTGTCCACCAAATTGTGCTTTACCACCCAACGGTTGTTGTGTAACCAATGAGTAAGGTCCAATTGAACGAGCATGCAATTTATCATCAACCATGTGAGCAAGCTTGATCATGTACATCACGCCGACAGACACACGGCCATCAAATGGTTCACCAGTACGACCGTCATAAAGAACAGTCTTCGCATCGCTAGCCATACCAGCTTCACGAACAGTTTCCCAAACGTCTTCATCACTTGCACCATCAAAGACTGGTGTTGCAACGTGGATGCCTAGTTGACGAGCAGCCATCCCTAAATGCAATTCCAATACTTGTCCGATATTCATACGTGATGGCACCCCTAGAGGATTCAACATGATATCGATCGGTGTTCCATCTGGTAAGAATGGCATATCTTCTTCCGGCATAATACGGGAAACAACCCCTTTATTACCGTGACGACCGGCCATTTTATCCCCTTCATGGATTTTACGTTTTTGAACGATATAGACACGAACTAACATGTTTACACCTGGTGACAATTCATCGCCAGCTTCACGAGTAAAGATCTTCACATCGTGAACGATCCCGCCACCGCCATGTGGTACACGTAAAGAAGTGTCGCGGACTTCACGAGCTTTTTCACCAAAGATCGCATGCAATAGACGTTCTTCTGCTGATAGTTCAGTAACCCCTTTTGGCGTAACTTTACCAACAAGTAGATCTCCATCTTTCACTTCTGCACCGATACGGATGATACCCATTTCGTCTAAATCTTTCAATGCGTCTTCCCCAACGTTAGGGATTTCGCGAGTGATTTCTTCAGGTCCTAATTTTGTATCACGAGCTTCTGACTCATATTCTTCAATATGGATCGAAGTATACACATCATCTTTTACCAAACGACGGCTCATGATGATCGCATCTTCATAGTTATACCCTTCCCAAGTCATGAAACCGACAAGAACGTTTTGTCCTAAAGCCATTTCACCTTGTTCCATAGAAGGTCCATCAGCTAATGTATCGCCTTTTTCAACTTTTTCGCCTAAATGAACGATTGGTCGTTGGTTGTAACTTGTTCCTGAGTTTGAACGGCGGAACTTCGTAATATCATATTTATCTAATGCACCATTATCACGACGAACACGGATTTGAGAAGCATCAACGAATTCAACTACTCCATCGTGTTTACATAATAATGCAGCACCTGAGTCATGTGCTGATTTATATTCCATACCAGTACCAACCCATGGAGCTTGTGGATTGATCAACGGTACAGCTTGTCGCTGCATGTTGGCACCCATCAAGGCACGGTTGGAGTCATCGTTTTCCAAGAAAGGAATACATGCTGTCGCTACCGCAACTACTTGTTTAGGAGAAACGTCCATATAGTCGACTTTATCGATTGACACTTCTAAGTTTTCACTTTGTGCACGAGCCATAACTACGTCTTGAGCAAATGTGCCATCTTCATTCAATGGGCTGTTTGCTTGGGCAACGATGTAATGGTCTTCGATATCGGCTGTCAAATAATCGATTTGGTCTGTTACACGACCTGTTTGACGGTCAACACGACGATAAGGAGTTTCAATAAATCCAAATTTGTTTACTTTTGCATAGCTAGATAAACTATTGATCAATCCAATATTCGGACCTTCAGGCGTTTCGATCGGACACATACGGCCATAGTGAGAATAGTGAACGTCACGGACTTCATAACCCGCACGGTCACGTGTCAAACCACCAGGTCCTAAGGCTGAAAGACGACGTTTGTGTGTCAATTCGCCAAGAGGATTCGTTTGGTCCATGAACTGTGACAACTGAGAAGAACCAAAGAATTCTTTGATACTTGCGACAACTGGTCGGATATTGATCAATTGTTGTGGTGTCAATGTTTCTGTATCTTGGATCGACATTCTTTCACGTACCACACGTTCCATACGAGCTAACCCGATACGGAATTGATTTTGTAAAAGTTCGCCGACTGAACGGATACGACGGTTTCCTAAATGGTCGATATCGTCTACATTGCCGATGCCTTCCATCAAGTTCAAGAAATAGCTCATTGAAGCAATGATATCTGCTGGACGCACTGTTTTCACAGGTGCTTCTGGATAGCCATTACCGATGACATTTACTTCACGTTCTGGATCTTTTGGTGAAAAGACTTTGATCACTTGGACAGTCATTGGATCAGTCACTACACCGTCTTCTGATGGGTAGTAAGTCACTGAATTCAAGCCATTTTCGATGAAAGGAGCAAGTGTTTCCATCACTTGGTGAGTCAAAACAGTTCCTTTTTCAACAATGATCTCGCCAGTTTCTGGATCGACCAATGTTTCTGCTAGAGTCAAATTCAATAGACGTGTTTTCAAGTCTAATTTTTTGTTTACTTTGTAACGACCAACATTTGCTAAGTCGTAACGTTTTGGATCGAAGAAACGAGCGTTCAATAGGTTACGTGAGCTATCCGCTGTTTTAGGTTCGCCTGGACGTAAACGTTCATAAACGTCTTTCAAACCTTCTTCTGTTCTTGAGTCGCTTGCATTTTTGTGCAAATCTTTTTCGATCGTATTACGTAATGTTTCACTGTCGCCGAAGATTTCAAAGATCGTATCATCTGAGCCAAATCCTAAAGCCCGAACTAAAACAGTCAATGGAATCTTACGTGTACGGTCGATACGTACGTAAGAAATATCTTTTGCATCAGTTTCCATTTCTAGCCAAGCACCACGGTTAGGGATTACAGTTGAACCGAATCCTTCTTTTCCGTTTTTGTCGACTTTACCATGGAAATAAACGCCTGGTGAACGAACCAACTGAGAAACGATTACTCGTTCTGCCCCGTTGATGATAAATGTTCCTTGTTCCGTCATTAATGGGAAATCACCAAAGAATACTTCTTGTGCTTTGATTTCACCAGTTTCACGGTTTGTTAAACGCAAAGTGACATGTAATGGCGCAGAATAATTGGCATCATGTGCGCGAGCTTCTGCTACAGTATACTTAGGTTCTTTCAATTCATAATCCACAAATTCCAAAGATAGATTGCCGTTAAAATCATCGATTGGCAAAATGTCTTCAAACATTTCTCTTAGTCCTTCATCTAAGAACCATTGGTACGAGTCTGTTTGAATTTCGATCAAATTTGGTAATTCCAACACTTCACTGATTCTTGCGAAACTTCTACGTTCGCGGTGTTTTCCGTATTTTACTACGTGTCCAGCCAAGCTCTTCACCCCTCTAAAATGTCATTCAAAAAGACTACCCGATCAATTGTTACAATAATATTAAAAATATTATATTTAGGTAACAACAGACATTTTTTGCGGCTTTTAGGCAAAAAAAAACCAAAAATAGAACATTCTCTTGAAACCATTCCTTCATGAGCTTCTACTTTTGTTTCCTTATATTAAAGCCGAAACGGACAATATTTCGTTTCTGCCTTCACTTCATCAGATAGTTTTTGCAACTTCATATACTACACTCATTTTTCATAAAAGTCAACACTTCCTGGCGTTTCCTCTGACTTTACACAAGATTTTCTTAATCTTTTTCCTACTATAGTATTCTAAAAATTTATTTCGTCTTTTTTGAGAATTTTCTGAAATTTCTGCTTGACAGTGGGATGACCCTCCGCTATACTTGAGAAAATTCAAATTGTGGAGGGCTTTTTTATGAAAATAAAAATCAACCAACTAACACCAACACAACTGAATAACTTTTACTTTAGCTACTTTAGATAGGTTTGTATTCATGATTGATCGTGGGTGCAAACGTTAAACGACAGTTTGTATCTATGATGGCTAAAGCACTTTGTACTGCACAAGAGGCCACGTAGACATTACGCTAAGTGGCTGAGCGAAAGAGTGCAAAGTATTTACTTACTTTCATATATTTCGATGACCGATCCATTTAGACGTTTTGTCTAAATGGATTTTTTGTTTTCAAATTTAAGGAGGAAAAACAAATGAAAAAGAAATTAATGATCGGATTAGGAACAGCTTTACTACTCGCACTTGCAGGATGTGGTTCATCAGGGAACTCTTCTGAAAAAGCAGATAACACAAAAACAATCGGCGTCTTACAACTTGTACAACACAATTCACTAGATGCTGCTTATAAAGGTTTCAAAGAAGGATTGAAAGAAAACGGCTATAAAGAAGGCGATAATCTAACCATCGACTATCAAAATGCTCAAAATAATCAAGATAACTTGAAGAGCATGAGCGAAAAACTAGTCAAAGACGATCCAGACTTGCTTTTAGGGATTGCAACTCCCGCAGCACAATCACTTTTAAATGAAACAACAACGATACCAATCACAGTGACAGCCGTGACAGACTTAGAACAAGCACATTTAGTCTCCTCTAATGAAAAACCTGGCGGAAATGTGACAGGAACAACTGACATGGTACCGATCGACAAACAGATCGATTTATTACTAAGCATCGTGCCTGATGCAAAAACAATCGGGATCATGTACAACAATGGTGAAGCAAACTCTAAGATCCAAGGCGATCTAGCTGAAAAAGCACTGAAAAAAGCAGGCGTGAAAGTCAAAGTATTAACAGCAAATACAACAAACGATGTCCAACAAGTAACAAAAAGTTTAGCAAAAGACGTTGATGGTATCTATATCCCTACTGACAATACCTTTGCAAGTGCAGCCAGTGTCGTCGGTGAAGTAGCAAAAGAAACGAAAACACCGATCGTTGCAGGTTCTGTTGATCAAGTCAAAGATGGTGGTTTAGCAACAGTTGGGATCGACTATGAAAAATTAGGGAAACAAACAGGCGCAATGGCTGCAAAAATCTTAGATGGTAAAAAACCAAGTGAACTTCCTGTCGAATCTGCAGATGATCTTTCATTGTATGTAAACGAAGAAATGGCAAAAGCCATCGGGATCGATCCATCAACGATCAAATCTGCTGAATAGACCTATAGGAGGACAATCATGACAAATCTCATCTCAATTTTTTTATCATCCGCTTCGCAAGGGGTCCTATGGGCACTCCTTGCTATCGGAGTATTCTTAACCTTTCGTATTTTAGATATCGCTGACTTGACTGCTGAAGGAAGTTTCCCGCTAGGTGCTGGGATTGCCGCAATGAGTATAACAAAAGGCATCCATCCAGTCCTTGCTTGTCTTTTAGGTTTTTTAGGAGGAGCTGCAGCGGGACTTGTCTCCGGATTACTTCACACGAAACTTAAAATCCCCGCTTTATTAGCTGGGATCATTACAATGACTGGTCTATATTCTGTTACTTCTCGAGTGATGGGTGCTCCTAATATCTCGTTGTTGGGACAAAAGACTGTTTTTGACTGGGTCCAATCTTATGGCATGACAAAAGAAAATGCTGTTTTGATCGTTGGCTTGATCTTTGCTTTGATCGTGGTGGCTTTGCTCGTCCTTTTCCTACGAACAGAGACGGGTCTTGCTATTCGTGCAACGGGAGATAACTTAGCCATGAGTGAAGCAAATGGGATCAACACAGATAATATGAAAATCATTGGCTATATGATCTCAAACGGTTGTATCGCTCTATCTGGTTCTTTGTTAGCCCAAAACAATGGCTTCGCAGATCTAAACTCAGGGATCGGTACGATCGTCATCGGTTTGGCATCGATCATTATTGCTGAGGTACTATTTAGAAATCAATCCTTGCTATTCCGTTTACTGACAATCATCTTGGGGGCCGTGATCTACCGCTTTATCCTGGCATTAGTATTTGAATTGAACGTACAACCAAGCGATTCAAAATTAGCTTCTGCACTTGTACTCGTTATCTGTCTATCATTCCCTCAGATCCAACAGAAATTAAAATTACCAACACGTACCAAAGCAAAAGGAGGTAAATAAAAATGACTGATGTATTAACGCTAGAAAACCTTCATCATACCTTCGAAAAAGGAACAATCAACGAGAACCATGTCCTTAAAGGGATCAATCTATCCTTGAAGCCTGGTGACTTCGTAACGATCATCGGTGGGAACGGAGCGGGTAAATCTACTCTTTTAAACAGTATTGCCGGTTCCTTTTCTGTAGATCAAGGGCGTGTGTTGCTAAATGGGAAAGACTTGACTAAAAAATCAGTCGTGGCACGTTCAAAAGACATCAGCCGCGTGTTCCAAGATCCTAAATTAGGCACTGCTGTCCGTTTAACTGTCGAAGAAAATTTGGCGTTAGCCATGAAACGTGGAAAAAAACGAGGCTTCTTCCGCGGAGTCAAACCTCAGGATCGTACATTTTTCAAAGAACAATTAGCCCGTTTGAATCTGGGACTTGAAGATCGACTAACAACTGAAATCGGCTTGCTTTCTGGTGGACAACGCCAAGCGATCACTCTACTGATGGCAACACTCCAAAGGCCTGAACTGATTTTATTGGATGAACATACAGCTGCTCTTGATCCTGCCACTTCAAAAACAGTCATGGAATTGACTGAAAAACTGATTGGCGAACAACATTTGACAGCATTCATGGTCACACATGATATGGAGGATGCCATTCGGTATGGGAATCGCCTGATCATGTTACACCAAGGAAATATCGTAGTAGACATCCATGAAGCAGAAAAACAACAATTAACTGTTTCTCAACTCTTGGATATGTTCAAACAAAATAGCGGAACAGCATTGAAAGACGATCAAGTATTACTCTCTTGATCCTTTCTGAATAAATACGTCAATTTAGCTTAGATCATTCTTTTTTTCGATTTTGCTAAATTGACGTATTTTTTTTAATAAAATCCATTTGATTAAATTTCAACGAGTTTGTTGAAGTTATTATTTTGTTCTTTTTCACTTATTGATACAATGAACTGAAAAGGAGTGATCATGATGGCGACAAAAGAGAAAGTCCTACAATTATTGAAGGATTCATCCGAGTTCCTTTCTGGAGAAAAAATTGCCCAACAATTACAAGTTTCCCGTACGAGTATCTGGAAAGCGATCAAAGAATTAGAAAAAGCAGGCTATCAATTTGAGCATCAAGCAAAAGGGTACCGCTATCTCCCTTCTGATGTTTTGGACGCCCAAGAAATCAGCCAAGCACTACACTATTTCGCCCCTGATTTAAAAGTACAGGTCCTAAAGCAATCTGAATCAACGATGAAAGATGCAAAACTAATCGCTACCCAACACCAGATGGATCCGGTTTTATTGGTAGCAGATACACAAGAACAGGCGCACGGTCGTTTTGGTCGACCTTTTTTTGCGGAGCCTGGCCAAGGAATCTACATGAGTCTTTTGCTACATCCAAATCAACGGTTTGATGAGTTACCTCAATATACGATCATCGCTGCCAGTGCGTGTATAAAAGCGATCCAAGAATTAACCGGCAAGTCTGCATCAATCAAATGGGTCAACGATATTTATTTAAATGGCAAAAAAATCAGCGGTATTCTTTCAGAGGCCGTGAGTGATATGGAATCTGGCGAAATCAGTTCAGTGATTATTGGGATCGGGATGAATTTCTCCATTCCTCAAGCACATTTTCCTGAGGCAATCCAAAACAAAGCTTCTTCTCTATTTGCAGATGGAAACAAGACCACTACACGTAATGAAATGATCAGTCAAATCTGGCAAAATTTCTTTACTTATCTTTCAGATTCAAGTGATGCTTATTTAAATCTCTATCGAGAAAGATCGTTTGTGTTAGGTAAAAAAGTCAGCTTTACACAAAAAGGGATTTCTTACACAGGTATCGCTAGAAAAATCGGGGAGCATGGCGAATTGATCGTTGAGACCCCACAGGGAACCTTGTCTCTTTCCTCCGGTGAAATCAGCCTTTCTGCGATCGAATCGATCTAGAAAAAAACAGCTATTAGTAGATCAACTATTCACATAGTGACATTAAAAAGCCCGTCTATCACAGAAATCCATGTTGGAAACTTCTGTGATAGACGGCTTTTTCTCAATGGTGGTTGCTTTTATATGAGCTCGTTGTTTACCCTCCCTAGTCTCCAACTCACGAGTAAAACTGAAGACTGGTGTTTATGTGCGATTGTTTTACTAACAAACTACAATAAATATACTATGTGCTCTTGACTACCATAATTACTAGACGTACTGTAAGAAAACTACCTACCCCAATTACAGATAATTTTCTACTAACTGAAATTCTACCGCCAATAAAAGTTGGTCAACAAGTGAATCTGTTTAAAAAAAATCTCCCCAAAATCTAGCCATAGGTATATTACCCCATTTTATTTATACATGTGTCAACTTCCGAAATCGTTTCCGTTCAAAAAAAGATAACGTATATAAAATATTCAAACCATCCTCTATACAACAATATTTTTTGCTTTTTCAGCCCCCCTTTTTTTCTTTCATTGCTTCTATCATTATAATAAATGATAATTAGATGAACTTGTTATTTTGTACAGTATTACAACATTTTTATTCAGTTTTTTCTCAAGAAAGACATTCTTTTTTCCTATAAAATTTTAGCTGGTTCGATGCTAAATACTCAATATTCAAATTGAATTTTTTGACCACTACACAACGGATCAAAAATTTATCAGCTGTAGTTAACGTTCTTTGACATTCTTTTTCAATGTCGTTGAAAGAAAAATAACTCTTTTTTGTTAAAAGCTGAGTCAAAATCTCATTTACATCTACTCTTGATAAATCAGTCGCTAGTTGTTTCCTCAAAAAAATCTTCCTTTCTTACAGTGGTTTGGTAATTGAAACTATAGCATGAATCTTTTTTACCACTAGAACAAGAATTTTTAAAAAAAGGAAAGAACGTTTTTTCCTTGTCTGAACATTTCCAAAAGAAGAAATTTCTGGCGTACGATTCTTTACCATCAATGTTAGAGTTAAGTCAACAATTATGACAAAGGAGTACCTAATTATGGCTAGGATCACAAATATGTTGAAAGATAGCATTCCCTCGAAAGAAAATGAGCAAGACAAAGGAACATCAGAAAAAAGCGCAAAAATCGAACAAAACGAAGCGTTTAAAGATGCGTATGCTCTGGAAGAAAAACAACAAGAACTTGCAAAGTTGAGTCAAAAAATTTCACGTTCAAATCATGTACCAATGCAAGTACTACCTGTAGTAAAAGGATGGATCACCCTCGCATTTACCATCATGACGATTTTGAAGGCACAGAAAATCGAACAAGAGTTAAAAGCGCAAAAACAAGCTCCAGCAAAGCTTGAAAATGAAAAAGGAGAAGTATATCAAAAAAATATATCTAATCTTGAAAAAGAAATAACCAAAGTTTCAAAAAATTTACCCAATCAGTTAAAGAATCATTCGGAGATCAAACCGCATATCGCAAATCTTTTGCAAGAAGTAGCGAGGCACCCATCGGAAATAACTAATACTAAACAAAATGCAGTTATCAGTGAGAAAAGAGTCCCTCTACATACGTTCAATCAAGTAAAAAAACAAGCGATAACTTCATCTAATCAGCAAACCAGCCAAAACCACCGATCAGCTATCACACGAACTACAGATCAGTCCTTAACAAAATAGCCATTGGCTTCTTCTGGCTGTGAAACATGCTTGAAATAACTCCCACTATTTTAAGCATGTTTGTTTCTTTTTTTATTTTATAGAGCATAAGTTATTCTACGGTCGTATCCATCAGCTAAGGATTCGACAAAAAAGTTGCTGAGTATAACTAAAAAAGAAATCCTTTTAGTCAGCTCAACAACTTTTTAACAATTTATTTAATTGGATTTGACGATGTGTAGCGATCGCTTACGCACAAAACATTTCCCCCAAAACATTTTATGTGTACTGGCTTCTTCTGTCCCTCCTTTTTAAACAAATTGATGCTTGATTTTATCTCAAAAAATAGCCACTTGATCACTGCTTTTATCACTTTTCACACAAAATTCACGTATCAAATGTTACCAATAAATAATAGACTTGCATCTAGTATTAGCATACTTGCTAATCAAACAATGGGAGAAACTTTTTTTCCCTAAAAAGAAAAAAATGGCTGGGACGAAAGAAACTCCTTCGGAAATAAGCCCACATTCACAAAAATTTGAAAAGCAATTTTCGTGAATGTCTTCTTATTTCTCGGAGTTAAACACTTCTGTCCCAACCACTGTATCAAATCGTCCTTAATTTTCTCGCTCTAAGATCAAGCTCGTGAGCGACAGTAAATTTTCCTTCGTTCCAAATAGATTATCTGGTAGTTTATTGATTTCATTTAATGCTTTTTTGGTATATTTTCCAGCTAATCCTTTGGCTTTTTCTACCCCTTTTGCTTCTGCGACTAGTGTTCGAACTTTCTCTATTTCCTCAGAAGTCAACTTGTCTTTTTTATCAAGATATGAGATAAGTTCTGCCTTTTTATCCGTTTGTAACGCATAGATCAACGGTAGTGAATATACGCCTTGACGCATATCTTCTAGTACTGGCTTACCAATTTCATCACTGCTTTTAGTATAGTCTAAAATATCATCAATGATTTGAAAAGCCATCCCGATCGCTAAACCGATCGTACCAGCTTTTTTCGCAAACCGTTCAGTTGTCCCACTTTCATAAGCGCCTATCGAACAGCTCAACTGAAATAGTTCAGCTGTTTTACCAGAAATATTTTCTAAATATTCCTCAACCGTTAGATGATAATTATAACGATCATCCATTTGGCCTAACTCTCCATCTAATATTTTTTCCATACTGCGAGAATTTGTCTGCAGACTTTTAAGGGAAGTAGAATAATTAGAAAGTAATTTAAAACAACACACAAATAAATAGTCTCCCGCATAGACGGCTACCGTATTCCCAAAATTGCCCCGAATATTTTTCTTTCCGCGTCGCATGTTTGCTTCATCGACGATATCGTCATGGATCAGCGTAGCCGTATGAAGCATTTCGATCGAAGCAGCTAACGCAATTGCTTTATCTCGATCGTTCTCAGCACCAAATTGAGAAAACAATAATTGGTATGCAGGCCGTAATAATTTGCCACCAGCATGGATCGTTTCTTTAATTGCTTGTTCAACTGGTTTATTTTTTAAGCGGATGACATCTTCCATTTTCTTCAACGTTTCTGTTAACTCGTCTTTTAAACCGGGATAGCCCTCCCACATTGGATGTAACTTCATAAAAAAACTCCTTGCATAGCGATTATTTTTCTAAAAAAACGGACTGCCATTTGTCTTTCTTTTTTAACTCATATTCTTTTTGGAATTTTTGAAGGGTTCGTACATGGCGCAACAAGTAATTTGCGGCAATTCCAATAGCGATACCTGATAAGATGCCTAAAAAAGATAAAATTGGTAAATAAAGCATAACCGTCCAAGATTGGGCAATAAAAGAGGCTGTAACGAGCTGCCCCACATTATGCATAAATCCACCTGTTGCACTGATACCAATAATGCTGACTCTTTTTGGTCCTAGTTTTTTGACTAGTAACATCCCGAAATAACTAAGTAGTGCGCCACTCATACTATACAGAAAAGTAGAGATTGTTCCACCTAATAACGTCGTTAAAAACAAACGGAGCCACAGGAGCAAAAAACTATCTCGTTTGTTCATCGTAAAGATCGCTACGATCGTAATCAAATTTGCTAGACCTAATTTGGCTCCAGGTGCAAAAGAAAACGGATAAGGAATCATGTTTTCAATCAGTCCAATGATCACGCCCTGTGCTACTAAAAGAGAGATATAAATCATTTTTTGTAATTTTGTCATGGTGTGAATAGCCTAATAAATCAGACTGTCTTCGTCACTCCCATCTGTTGATCGCACTTCGATCACTAATTTATGTGGTAAACATACGATTGTCTCCCCATTTTTTGATGCCCATCCTCTTCTCACACAAATCTGATCATCACAATCTGCTTCCTTGATCCGAATTTTATCTCCGGCAATTTCGATCAGATTGTAATCACCATGGGAATCTTTGTATGTGTACGTATATGTTTCACTCCCCACGCTTAGTGGAAAGGTTTTGATTTCTGTTCCATCTACCCGCAGCACTGCTTCTTTTTCAGGTGCAGCGTTTGCTTGCTGGTAACTAAAAATGATAACTGGTAAAAAAGAAAGAGCAACCAAAAGAATGATAATGAAGATATCCCAAGGTTTGAGTAAACTTTTCTTGATAAATTCTTTCATTTTTTGTACGCATCCTCCTCTGCCCTTTTTCACTGACCCAATTTTAGCACGGAATAAAAGAAAGTCCTAGGTATCCCTAGAACTTTCCTTCAATCAACCATTACTTTAAACTTTTTCTGTTCAAGCTCTATATTGCATGCTATTTTGAGCCATATTGGGATTTGGGTTTCCCATACCACCAATTTCCTAATGTTTTTTGCAACCATGGAATTACCCAGCGATCAAGTCCGATTGCTCGTCCTGAACCATTCATCAACGCGAAGGCCACAAAGATAAACCAGATGTTTACCCAGTAAAACATTCCTGATAAACAGAACGTGATGACCAACACAATCGTTGTTGCACTACATAACCAAGTGAATAAGCCAGCAATCAATGCTAATGCCAACGCAATTTCAAAGAAAACCATGAATTTTTGGAAGAACATTGCTACATCGTTATTCGGCATGATGACTTGCATCATTTTTGTAAACCAAGCAGGTGATTTGTCGATCACAGCCATTGGTTCTTCTCCATAAGCATAGCTTAGACCAAAATGTGCAGCTTGTGTTGCTGCTTCCCCAGCACCACTTGATGCAGCACCGCTAGCAGCTGTTGTTGCATCTCCGGCAGCTGATGCGCCACTTGCAACATCCGTCACATTATATTCCCATGTCCAAGGGAAGACGCTGTTACCAGTGAACCATGATCCCTCACCGAACCATGTACCTGGTTTCAATACTTCACCGTTACCAACGATTTTCTTGAATGCTTCTATAAACCAAACTAGTCCATAGAAAATACGTAGCGGTACACTCCATAGTACATTCCCATAGCGTGAAGAATGACCACGTGTCACATTTCGGTCATCTTTGATATGGAAGAATTCATGCATTAGATATTGGAACATATAGTATCCAGAGCGAATATCAAAGAAATATTTTAAGTTGACGATATGTTTCATGACGATTGCTAGGAAACCACTCAAATGGATCTTGTTAAATAGGTTCGCAACCCCCCATTTAGCGCCAACTGAGACCATGAAACCTTGATAATTCCCTTTAAACTTGTGTTTCTCGCCACCTTTGATCGAAGCCACGATATTTGTAGCAGCCGTATGCCCTGTCTGTTCAGCCGCTTGAACGATTTGCGGTGTCGGTGTTCCAGGGAATTCTTCATAGAAAACCAAGTCCCCGATGATATAGATATTTTTATCTTCATAGCCTTTTGCTTGCATGTACTCGTTGGCAATCAGACGTTGTCCGCGAGCCAATTCTAATCCAAAATCAGCTGCATCAGATGTACCTTTTACACCAGCTGTCCAAATCAAAGTGTGTGTTGGAATCTGACGACCATCTTTTAATTTGATATGATCATTTGCTACCTCAACGATTGGGGAATTCAACAATAATTCTACTTGATGTTTCTTCAAGTAACGTTCCGCTTTGGCCCCATCGTTACGATCTAACATATTCAAAATCGTTGGCATTGCTTCTACGACCATCAAAGTGATTTCGCTTGGATCTAATTTGTAGTCTTTTGCTAAACGTTTTTTCCAGTCAATTAATTCACCAATCATTTCGATTCCGGTAAAACCTGAACCACATACTACAAACGTCAACATGGCGCGACGTAGTTCATCATTTGGCTCTAATGCTGCTTTGGCAACTGTTCGCTCGATATGTTCACGAATCTTCACCGAATCTTCGAATGACCATAACGTAAAGCCATTTTCTTTTACACCAGGTGTACCAAAGTCATTTGGTTCGCCACCCATCCCTAAGATCAATTGGTCAAATGGATAAGAACCTAATTTTGTTTTAACGATTTTTTGTTCTTTATCGATACCGATTACCGTGTCTGTCACTAATTGAACATTTTTTTGTCGTGCAAATAAGTGCTGTAAATCATATTGAATTGCTTGTGGTTCAACTCGTCCGCCTGCAACTTCGTGAAGTTCTGTCATCATCGTGTGGTACGAATGACGATCAATCAACGTGATTGTCACATCTTCTTTTTTCAGTTTTTTTGCCAAGTACTTTGTAGCTGATACTCCGGCATAACCTGCACCTACAACGACAATATTTTGCTTTGCCATTGATCATCCGCTCCTTATTAAACCATTTATTTGAAATTTATAATAACTATTTTAGTTTGATACCTATTACACAATCTCCATACATTATATAGATGTTATGTTCTTTTGTCTAATTCCTTTTCGATTTTTTTGAATTTTTATTATTAAGCGTTTTTTTCACGAAATTTACAGAAAGAAAACGGTTGTAAGATTATAATAGTTATTTGCTTAAAATGGTTGACTTATAGCTAATATCTATTAGAATGTATAATGAATCACAAAGAAAATTGTGGACTAAAAAAGGAAATGGTGGGATTTAAAAATGAAGAACAAACGTTTTGTTACTGGATTTGCAGTTTTAGCATTTTCAGCTTTAGTGTTAGGTGCTTGTGGTGCAGATGACAATGGAAGCTCAAACAGCTCAAGTTCATCTGAAGCTTCAACAGCACAAACTTCTGAAAGCGCAACAACTGAAAGTTCAGCAAAAGTTGTCGCTGGTGGCGAGTTGAAAGATGGCACATATAAATTGGAAGAAAAAAATTACTCTAATGGCTACCGCGCAGTTTTTGAAATGGTCGTAAAAGATGGTAAGATCACTGAGTCTAAATATGACAACATCAACGAAAAAGGCGACTCAAAAACAAAAGATGCAGAATACAATAAAAATATGGATGCAAAAGCTGGCACTAGTCCAGAAAAATTCATCCCAGAATTAAACGAACAATTCGTGAAAGCTCAAAGCGCTGGCGGTGTTGAAGTAGTCACTGGTGCTACTCACTCTTCAGAAAGCTTCCAAAACTATGCACAACAATTGATCCAAGCAGCTCAAGCTGGTAACACAGATACGATTGAAATCGACAATGGTGCTGACTTGAAAGACGGTACTTACAAATTAGAAGAAAAGAACTACTCTAACGGCTACCGCGTACAATTCGAAATGACTGTAGCTGGCGGTAAAGTAACGGATTCTAAATTTGATTACATCGACAAAGATGGCAAATCAAAACAAGATGACACAGAATACAACGAAAATATGAAAGCGAAAAGTGGTACTGAACCTAAAACTTACATCCCTACACTTAACGACGAACTTGTCAAAGCAATGGGCGAAGAAGATGGTTCACCTGCTGACGTAGAAGTAGTTACTGGTGCTACTCACAGCTCACATTCATTCATTATGTACGCACAACAATTAGTGAATGCAGCTGAAAAAGGCGATACACAAACAATCGAAGTTGACAACATCGTAACAAAATAATCAACTAGAAATAAATGTGGAAGAAGCTGTCTCAACAATAGTTTTTTTCTGAAATCCAAGCCGAGATATCCGAAATTTTCTTTGAAAAATTTTTGTGATATTTCGGCTTATTTCTGAAAGAATATTTTTTGTTTTGCTATACCCTTCTTGCCACTGATGAAATGAGGAAACACATGTTAAAGAAACGCTTACTCCCTATCGTCGCTTTGCTATGCCTATTGACGTTAGCTGGTTGTAGTACTTCAGCGAATAAAGCCACAACAACAAGTACTACGACAAATAAAATATTAAAAGATCCTTATTCAGATGAACAATTCCTATTAGGTACGTATGTCCGGATCCGTGTCTACGATGAAGGAAAAGAAGCTGCTTTAAAACCAGCTTTTGATCGAGTAAAAGAGTTGGGTGATAAAATCACGATCAACCAACCAGGTTCAGAAATCGATGAAGTCAATCAGCAAGCTGGTATCAAGCCGGTGAAAGTTTCTGATGATGTCTATGGGTTATTGAAGAAAGCCTATGAATACAGCGAAGATTCCCAAGGTGGTTTTGATATGGCGATCGGTGCTATCACTCAGCTGTGGCGTATTGGTTTTGATGATGCAAGAAAACCTTCTCAAGAAGAAATCGACCAAGCATTGAAATTAGTCGACTACCATAAAATCGAATTGAACGATCAAGACAAGACTGTCTATCTCAAAGAAAAAGGGATGATCATTGACCTTGGAGCGATCGCTAAAGGATACATCACAGATGAAGTAGTGAAAGTACTGAAAAAACAAGGTGTGACGACAGCGATCGTTGACTTAGGTGGAAATGTTTATGTTCTAGGTCATAGTCCTAGAGGGAAAGATCAAGACTGGACAGTCGGTATCCAAGACCCTAATCTAGCACGCGGATCTGTATTAGGAACAATCGAAGAACGGAATAAAACACTCATTACATCTGGTATCTATGAACGCTACTTAGAAGTAGACGGTAAAAAGTACCATCATTTATTTGATCCTAAAACTGGTTATCCTTTTGATAATGACATCGCAAGCGTCACGATCATCACAGATAAATCAATTGATGGTGATGGCTTATCAACGGCTGTCTTTTCAATGGGTGTGAAAAAGGGTCTTGAATACGTTGAAAGTGAATTGAACAATGGTACTGAAGCGATTTTTGTCACAAAAGAAGATAAAGTATACGTGACAGATCCAATCAAAGATACATTTAAACTGGATAAAGACTCAAAATATACGATGGGCGATCGCTCAGAACTGAAATAAGGAGCAAGAAACATGACACTAAAAATCTTTTTAGAAGTAGTCGAACTACGGACTAAGGTAGCTAGTGTATTTCCTTTTGCGATAGGGGTTTTATTCTCTATCGCTTTTTTTCATGAGATACATTGGTTGAACACCGTATTATTTTTTATCGGTATGCTCGTCTTTGATTTGGCGACAACAGCTATCAACAATTATATGGACTACGAAAAAGCCCATTCCGCTGTTTATAAATACGAAGAAAATGTGATCGGACGTACAGGGACTTCCCCCAAGTTGGTTCGCAATATGATTTTAGGAATGATCCTTTTTGTTCTGATCATCGGTCTCATTCTAACTGCTAAAACGGGGCTCCTTCTATTGTTGATGGGGGCGGCTTGCTGTTTCATCGGTATCTTTTATACATTTGGTCCGATTCCTTTATCTCGTATGCCGTTAGGTGAGATTTTCAGTGGTGTAACAATGGGGCTAGGAATCTTTGCCATGGTCGTCTATGTCAACACGCACAATACAAACGTATTTGATTTGTCCCTTTCACTTGCTACTGGACACTTTAGCTTAGAAGGCAATCTATGGGCAGTCTTAGCGATCTTTTTGGCTTCCCTTCCACTGATATTCACGATCGCTAACATCATGTTAGCGAACAATCTACGTGACTTAGACCGTGACATTGAAAACCACCGGTATACACTAGTCTTTTATATCGGTCGGCCAGTGGGCATCGTTTTGTTCCAACTCTTGATGTATGCTTGCTATCTTGTCATCTTATTAGGGTTGTTCAGCCGCGTGTATCAGTTGCCGATAATCGTAACCTTCTTTACCTTGCCAAAAGTCTATAAAAATTTGCAGGCTTTTAAACAAACTCTGCCACAACCCGTTAGTTTCAGCTACTCCATTAAAAATATGGTCCTCTTCAATAGTAGCTACGTGGTAGGCTTATTGTTGACGATCTTATTCCAATCTCTTTAAAATAAACCCATTTTAATCAAAGAAAATTTGGAACAAATCTAAAAATCAGGTTTGCTACAGACGCACAAATAAACGGCGTCCAAAAGTCAGGCTTTTCGGAAATTTCGAAAAAAAAGAGCATGAGACAAAAGTAAGAAATACTTTTGTCTCATGCTCTAAAAATGAATAAATGGTGGGGATACAACTCCACGAAATAAGAAGTTACACACTTCTACCGTGATTTCTCATCTACTTTTTGTTTACAAATCGTACAAGTCACCCGATTTGTCCTTTGATCGTCGTTTTTCGTTTGCTCCCTAACGTCCTGTATTGATAGTAGGTATAGACGTACGGCGCTGTGGTAAAGCTCGGCTTACCTCTTTCGCCTTGTTATTGTTGATGGCAGATATCTTTCTAGCATGGGTCGTTAGTTCAGAAAGTGGCTTATATTTTTTTGGTACATTATTTTGTAACATTTGTGCATGTGCCGGTTTTGCAATCGTATTGTTTATTTGGAGTTTTTCTGTGCGTGCTGGAATAGCCTTGGAATCCTTCACTGCTGTTCCCAATTCTCTGGTACCCCGGTCACGAGTTACTGTGTTATTCCTTAATACGGCATTACGAATAACCCTTGGCAACAAAGGTAAAACAAATTTTGCACCTTTCATCAGTAGCTGATTGAATTTATTCATTGCATGTTGAAAGGGATTGATTACTCTTTCTCGACTAGTTGCTTTGGATAAAAGAGGCATCTCTCTTTTTTTGATTAGTGCCTTTGATTCTTTTCCCATTAGTTTTTGTGCAGGTTGTTTTTTGTCTAATACTTGTTTCATCGTCTGATTTGGTTGTTTAGTGACTTGACGATTTTTACGCCACTGATTCAATTGTTGAACCCCGGTTTTTGCTTTACTTGTTAGGCTTACGATACCGTTTTTGATTTTTTGGGGTATTTTCTTTTTAAAAAAATACACAGTAAGCTTCAACGCCAACTTGGCAATACCTAAGTACCCCTTTAACATGACCTGTTGGGTTTTGTCTACTTCTTTATCCTCCATCTATCCTCACCCCTTAACTTTTTCGGTAATTATCACTTTGTTTCCATCTTTATCAACCGTTTCAGTGGTTTTCTTCACTGTATCTGATCGCGTGGTGCCATCTTGCGTAGGTGTGACCGCTGCATAACTTTTTTCAAAGGTAGTGATCCAGTCAAAAGTACCTGGGTTCCCCAATAAAATATACTTAGAGCCTTCTTCCTTGATTTTAAAGACTACATCTTGTTTCTGGTCATGACTATCCGTTCGACTCATGACAAAAACTGCACTGGACTGTTCATAGTCAATCGAGACGATTCTATATTTATAAGTGACTTCTTCCTCTTTTTTGCCTTGCTCGATTTTTTTTTGAATAAATTCATCGTCTTTGAATGTCAACGTGAATGTCCGTTTATCTGTTTTGTTTTCCCATTCCTCTTGTTGCAAGATGTCCATCCACATTTGTGAGACAACTTGCTGAGCCGCTTCTGCTTGTTCAGAAATCTCTGTTTCCATTTTTTCTTTGACTTCTTCATTTGGATACAGATAGATTTCTTCTTTATCTTCTTTTAAGTACATGACTGTACTACCCATTTTCGTTTGCAACTTGAATTTTTTTGTTTTCCCCTCTTTATCCTCCAGTACCATGACCCCATTATCAATCAAATGATAGGTACCTTTAGATAACCAACCAGAGGCTTGATACGTGCCATCCGTTTTTAATTCAATCGTCATCTCATCTGTTCGATTGGAATACCATTTGCCACTGTAAGGTGTCGCATCGTATTGCCCTCTGACTTCACTGCTTTCTTGCGTTTTTTCAACGTTATCTTCATTTGTCGAGGCTGGCTCAGGTTCTTTCGTCATGAACGCATAAATGATAGCGCCAATGACCACGACTACAAATACGGCAAAACCTGCAGCGATCCGTTTTCCTGCTTTTGTCTCCAAAAAATTATTGATCATACGTGTGCCTTTCTAAAAATAAAGTTCTTCTTTACTTAATAGAAAATAACTCACCTCCTTTAATGTGTATCTGATGCTTCTACTTGATTAGTTCAAGTTAATTTGGCTAAGGGATACCATATCCGGAAATAGCCATATTATCTAGCGCATAGGTTCTACGGCGAACAAGATTATTGGAATTTCCTTCAATGACTTGTACGATATTTCCACCGGAATATTCAACAATCCCCACGTGATCTTTTCCTGTTTTTTTACCTTTCCAATCAAAGAAAATCAAGTCACCTGCTTGTGGGATATAATCCGCAGTTGGTTCTTGGAATTTACGATTATCTTGGTACCATTTCATCATCAATAATGGACTTGGTGTATTCAGCACGCGTCCTTGATCTAGATAGCCAGCCTGACTAGCGACCCAAGAAACAAAGATCGCGGACCATTCGATGCGTTTATCAAAGCCACCCCATTGCCAATATTTATCCCCATTCGGTGTACCTAATTCCTTTTTAGCTACCTCAACTAGTTTACCGATGTCAGCAGAAATGTTATATGTGACAAGTTGCGGATAAAACATATTGCCAAAGGTGTAACGCCAATTGTAGCCAAGATCCAAAGCAACGGTACTATTATAAGATACAGTCTCACCTTGACTCTTCTCTTGCGCGTACAGGCGACTATGGTCAAAGGAGTAACGTCCTCTTATACGAATCAGGTCATCTAAGTAGGCTTCCCCATAGCTATAGGCCTGTAATGCCGCCATTTCTCCTAATTGATTTGACTGCGTCTTTTTCAATAATCTGGCAAAGTATTTTACGCCTTTTTCAATGGATTCAGTTGGGCTATATACTGCACCACCTACTGAGTACGCTTTATTTATCCCCATGATATCTGAGAAACGTTCGCTATCCCCACCTGTTTCGACCCAGATAATGGATAGGATCGTGTTTACATAAGAACCAATATTGTTTTTTATCGCTTCTTCATACACTTTGTCGCGCCATTGTACGACTTTTTCTGGTGGATTAAACAATTCACCTCTTAACCCGCCGCTGTTACTGGAATAGGCTAAATTCGTATCACTGGCAAAGACTAGATTATCGATAAAAATTGCAGGATAGATGTCAGGGTCTGCATGCAATAAACGATATTCTTCCATCGCAATCAGCAGATTCCCGCCAAAAGTATTCCTTGTATAGCCGATCAAATCCCCTGCTTTCAAATCCTGATCTTCTCTTACTACAGGGTCCACATTGATATAAAACGCATAGTAGTCTCCTGTGTCCGTTTTGATACTTCGTGTTTCAACCATTTTCCCATCGCGATCTTGTGCACTATACGTTCGATTGATTCCATCTACTTCTTCATCTGTGGTGGCATAAACTGGTGAACCAGGTTCCGCATCCAACATGATCTCAATATTCAATTTGTCTTCGTCTCTTCCCCGATAGCCATAGTTTTCAACAACTGGACTATAGGTATTTTTACCTAATGGATTATCCATGAAGATTTTTGATTCAAAACGATCCAACTCCATGATTGGATAATATTTATCAACTTCATCTTCGTCGAAGGCATCGACAGTCCCAACTAAGGCATAGTTGCTTTCCTCCTCTAAAATTCCTTCTTTAAAGCCATAGATCTCAACTTCCGGCTGAGAGTCAAGCATTTCATTCAATGTCTGGACCTCGATTTTCACTGTAGCGACATCTTTTACTTCTACTTTGGTTTCAGTCTTCTCCTCCCCTGTTTCTTTATCGATCGTCACTGTCGTTGTTTCGATTTCTTTGTCTTTTTCAATGACCGTCTCATAGTTATACGTCATGTCATGGATTGCATGGATCTCATGCTTCACTCGATTGATCTTGATTGGTAGTTCTGACGATGGATGTGGGGTATCTTTAAATTGAACATGTGCTACCTTTGAAGCTGGCAACTCTGTGCCAGTGTTTTCAGCTAGACGCTTGATATAGACATTCACTGCCCGTTCCTCGATATCGTAATCCTCATATTTTGCATTGAGATAATAGATATAATTATCGCCATTTGACACGACAGAAAATTTCTCAGGATCAGAAGCAATGTTATTCACTTCAAAATAGACTTCGTCATATTCAGGATTATCCACCAACTGATTGTAGCGTTCATAGACTTCTTTATTTTTACTGGCATCTAACCAGGTAACATACTCATAGGCTTCTGTAATCATCATTGATTCTGTTTTAACAACAAACAAACCTACGATGAATGCCCAAATCGCCATGACAACCGCAATGATCGTCATGATGATTTCTAAAATAACAATGATGATGATCAACTTCAACAAAATGGGCACGAGAAGTACCAACATCAAGATCATCCCAATAATGTTCAAATTCCCCTCACTGTCACGGCCAAATTTATCAATGACCATTTCTTTGAAGTAGTTTTTTGCACCTCTTTTTGGAGAAACTTGTTTCTTTAACTGGTCGTTGACCTTTTGCTTCTTGTTTCTTTTTTTATAGGTTTGTTTTTTGCCGGAAGCACGCACATATTTTTGTGCGTATTGCTGATTGCGGAGGTGTCTCCGATTCGAAAACAGCTTTTTTTTCCTTTGAGAAGTTCCTTGAACTTGTTCCTTGTCTTGCTTCTTTTTCCCAGTTTCTTGATATTGCTTGTGTGCCGTTCGTTGCTTCGTTTCTTTTTTCGCTATGATATGCTGCGTATCTATTTTTTTCTTTTTTTTCAGAATTAGTTGTTGTTTACGGTCTTGCTTTTGCCGAACACTCTGGACAGTGGGTTTTTGTTTTTTTACAAGTACCCGACCATCTATCTGTTTTTTATTGTTGATCAGCGCTCGGGCTTTTATTGCTTTTTTCTGTTGGATCTTTTGCGTATTGACCTTTTTTACGTCATTGGACAATTTACTGTTGCGGTCGATCGTCTTCTGATATTTCTCACTTTTTTTCAGATAAATTTTTTGCTGTTTCTTTCGCTCTTCTCTGGTGCTGGCGTTTAGATTCCTAAAAAGCCGTTTGTTTCTGCTCCCTTGCGCCTGTATCATTTTTTTATGCTTTAAATTCTTTGAGCGTCTGATTGGCGAACTTGTCAGTGGTGCGTTGCCTTTTTTGGCTTGCTGTTGTCTTCGGAGCATCATTCTGATTTTTGCTCGTTTGCTTCGTGATACAGTCGATTGGTTTTTCCGAATGATTACAGCCTTGCGATGTTTGCTTTTACTAGTGGTGATTTTCTCATTTTTTGAAACATTTTTTTCTTTTTTGGTGGATGTAATATTCTTTGCTGTCTCTAAGCGATCAATGATCTTATCGTTTTTCTTTTCATTTCCTTTTTGGTTTTCTTGTTCATTCAAATCGGGCACTATG
Source organism: Enterococcus durans (assembly GCF_002277935.1). NCBI lineage: Bacteria > Bacillati > Bacillota > Bacilli > Lactobacillales > Enterococcaceae > Enterococcus > Enterococcus durans. The sequence continues at coordinate 975,901 of NZ_CP022930.1, forward strand.
ACGTATCCTTTCTGATTTCATTCTTTTTATGTTTCACCCGGCTTCGTCGACATCATCTTATAGAGTTTCGTATCTTTAGGAAAATGATCATAAAAAGGCAACGTTGTATCGCCAAAAACCATCAAACCGTAACCTTCTGGAGAGTTGACAACAAATTTTTCTTGTTCCTCGGAAATATCAAATAATCGAACTAACTGCGTACGGTCAGATTTTGCTTGATTCAGCATCATGACGAAATCGCTATTTGAAAGCATCCGTCTTGCTAAATCTGAGAGTAATAATGTTTCCACATTCTGCGTGATACCAGTTGGAATAGCTCCCCATTTTCTGGCACGACTCCACAGTTCAAAAAAATAATTCTCAGAGTATTCATTGGTAAATAGCAACTGCATCTCATCGATATACAGCCATGTACGGACACCACGTTCTCTATTTGTCGTGATACGATTCCAGACTTGGTCTAACACGATCAGCATCCCCATTGTTTTTAATTGTTTTCCTAAATCTTTGATGTCATAAATGACTAAACACTTTGTAATATCTACATTCGTTTTTGCAGAAAAGACAGACAAACTACCTTCGATATAGATCTCCAGATCCATCACTAATTGTCTTGCTTCCTCTTCTTCTTGTTCTTTCAAAATAGTATAAAAGTCGATAAATGTCGGTGTTTGACTTCCCAATATTTCATATGTTCGTCGGCAAACTCGGTCAATCAATGTCTTTTGAGTAGAACTCAAACCAAGAGCTCCACCAATGATCAAATCAAATAAAGAAATCAAAAATTCTGATTTTAAAACGACCGGATCTGTATCATCTCCATAATTTTCATTGATATCCATTGGATTGATCGTTGTAGCAGAATCGCTAGAAATTTTGATGATTTCTCCATTGAAATTTTGACCGATCACTGAGTATTCACGTTCTGGATCAATAATGATCACTTCATCATCTGCATCTCGTAATAAAACATTCACGATTTCTCGTTTGACTGAAAAACTTTTTCCTGAACCTGGTGTTCCCAATACAAAACCGTTTGGTGCTTTCAATAGTTTTCGATCAAGGGAAAGAATATTTTTAGAGATCGCATTGACCCCATAATATTTCCCATTTTCTTGGATCAAATCGGAAATCGTGAATGGAATAAAGATCGCGGTACTCGCAGTCGACATTGTCCGATCTAAAGGAATCTGATTGATCCCTAATGGCAATGTTGCATTTAGACCAGCTTCCTGCATAAATTCTAATTCGATGATTTTAAACCCAAATTGACGCCCAATCGAATTGACTTCATCATGGATCTCCGTTAACTTTTCAACCGTATCGGCATGGAAATGGACTGTACTTGTCATTGAATACAGTTTCTGTCCTTTATTTTGCAAGTCGTCTACTAGTCCTTTAGCTTCTGTCAAAGAATAAGATAAGTCATACGACAACATCTCAAAGTCATAGCCATTTTGTAATGCTTTCTTTTGTTCATCCACTTTTTGCTGCTCCATGAAGGCCAATTTCGTTTTGACTAAATCAAAAGCCTCATCTTGTTCAAGCGGATCGATATGTAAGGTAATCACTAGTTCTCGAGGGATTTCTAGTAATTCATAGATAAAAGTATCCGATAACCCTGCTGGATACTCCTGTAAGTAAACGGTCTTTGCATAATGCTGATCGACTTTCAAATAGTTCTTATTTTCCTTCAGTTCGATCACTTCTGGTAAAATATCTTCAATTTCTGGCTGTGCCGTAGCTTTCGTCACTAATATCTCTGAAAGGATCGTCAGTAATTCCTTTTTAGGTATTCTTTTAGCCTGACTTCCTAAGCGGTTTGCAAACATCAAAAAGCGATCCGTCACCATGTCTAATTCTTTTTCTGCAAACTCGAGTTTCTGGTGATTTTGTACGAAAGTGAATAAAATTGTTTTTTTGTATCCATTTTTTTCCTCATCTAGCTTACGCGAAATAATATCATTCATCTCTGCACGATAAGAATCTAAAAAATCATTTTTTTCCTGATAATACAGAATAGATTGCAAATCTGCTAAGGGTCTTTTTTTCTTGTAGACAGTCAGTTGCAATTTTGTTTTACTGCTGAGTGAGTTCAAGAAATCACAGTATTGAGAAAAAATCTCGATCTGACTATCTTCTGAAGATAACTGGTAGTTGATGTCATTCAACTCGATGGTGACCGAATACGTCGTCTCATCGAGTCGGCAGATACCACTAGGATAGATTTCCTGAAATAAAAAAGTATCTCGCAGTAGATCCATTTCTTTAGGATCCTTCTTTGGTTTTTTTCTCTTCTTTTTTGTATCCTCCATCGTGGATTTATCCGTCTTTTTTACTGATGTGAAACCTTTTAATTTCATCATGTTTCTTGTCCGCCTAACTTGGTTTGCTCATTCTTATCTTTTGGTTCTGCTTCTTTCTTTTTTCTGACGCCTGCAGAAAGATGGTATTTAAATAAATGTTTGATATACGTTTCAAAATTCAAACCATTTCGTTTGAACCAACCAAAGGATACGATGGGGATAGAAACTAAAATCATCAGCCAACTTGTGATTTCCATCGGGATTTTCAGCCAGACGACAAAGATCAGACTAATGAGAATATTCACACCCCCAGCAATCGTCAAACACAACAATTGCTTTAGATTCATTCCTGCAATTATTTTTTCTTTATATTCTTTGATATCTTTTGGTACTTTTACTTCTATTGCCATAATTCCTCCTTGGTTACGATGCAGACAATATCGTCTTCGCCCAACCTTTTGTCTTATTGATCGAAAGTAGTAAAGCGATCATATAGATCGTCAATCCTAGTATGATCCCCCACATGCCTTCCCCTACATCCTTCATGATCCTAGCAAAAATCATTGGGTAAATGATAAGAACCAAGGCGATAAAAGTGGCTTGCAGGCCCGTGGAGGCAAAATTTTTGAAGAAGCTTTTTGTCATTGATGAAAACTCTTGACTCGGTAATGCACCCATCGGAATCGGTGCCATTGCAGAAAATATGTATAATTCTAAAAAACGTAAATAGATTGTTACTTGAATCAATACCCGTACGACTAGAGCTACTAAGAACAAGATACACATGATCAGTAAAACAACGATTTGTTCCCACCAAGACAGAGCATTTACTGCTCGTTCTACTCGCTCTGATACATCCTGTACTTTTCCACTCGCTCCTATTGCTAAAATTTTTGCTGATAAGTTTGCTGTGATAACGATGATCCCATCTAAGATATCCTGAATCCTTAAAATCACTACATAACAGATTGCAAATTTGATAAATGACTTGATGATCATCTCAAATCCAAGCATTGGAGCACCTCCTGCTCCTTCTACCTTCAAAGAAATCCGTTGGAATTCTAGAAGGATAAAAAGAGCAAGAATCGACAGTGCAAGCGGTCCTACTACAATAGTTTGCAGATCTTTTACCAGATCATATGCATCGTACATATAGGAACTTAGATTTTGTCCAAGCGTATTTTGTAAATCTTCTCCATTTAAATAGGTCATGATTTGACTGAAGATATTCATTATTGCTTTTTCCATGAATTAAACTCCTGTTCTCCAAATCAAATTATGGTACCAATGAACTAAAATCAAAGGATGAACCAAACCATCCAGCTGCTGCTAAGATCAACCCACCACCAACAATTTGCCAAATTCCTTGCTGCAATTGAGGGCCATTTTTATCTTTCAATGCTCCAGCTAGAATGATTGTCCCCCAAATAAGCCAAAGTCCTCCACCAACTAATGTGAATTTAGATACTAGATCAAATACCTGTTTCAATAAATCTGAATCGCCCATAATGTTAAATACTCCTTTATCTATGTAATTTTTTTGTGTTCCATCATTTAGTATATGCTACTTTTTTGTTATCCTTTCTCCAGTTATTTCCAAGTTGAGAAAATTTAGAACACTTCTTTATTCGATTACACTCATTCTTCATAAAAGCGAGTGTTCTCTTGCTTTTGAGTCTATACATCAATCGGAAATGAATCCCTCTAACAAAATCCAAAAAATCATTTTCTGTTATTTTTGTTGTTTTTGTTATTTTTTATTTTGTACACAAAAACTCTCTTTTTAATTGACCAATTTACGGTAAATACCAAAAAGAGAGTAGAAAAAGTTAAGCAGATAAGTCGCGTAGATACATATATTTTTCTGTTACATCGCCTAATTTCTTATAATTTTTATGTTTGAGAATATCATATTTTTCCGATAAAAATGGATTTGCACCACGTATTTTTAAGATACACTGTTGCCCTTTTAAACTTGCTACTTCATCAGGGTCCATCAGATTACGCCCCAATTTTTGGAAGCTTTCATTGAATGAACCATTTGAACCTTTTGTCACACTGATATTTCGCTGTTCGATCGTCTCTTTCCCCAGTAGTTTAGAGATATATTCATGCGTACTTTGCTCCATTCCACCCAAGTATAAGAACACATCACTTGTACCAATGATGGTTTCCCAAGTATCCTTATACAATGTCTTTAACTGGCTGATATTTTGCAAGATCACATTCGTTGAAATTTCTCTACTTCGGATAACAGAAATCACTTTTTCAAAGTCGGGTATCTGTCCAATATTGGCAAATTCATCTAGGATACAACGTACATGACAAGGTAATCGTCCCTTATAGATATTATCCGCTTTGTACACGAGCATATCGAAAAGCTGCTGGTACATCATACTTGCTAAAAAGTTGAAACTTGTATCTGTATCTGGCAACAAGATGTACAGAATGGTTTTCTCATCGCCCACTGTATCTAGTTCCAACGTATCTTTTGAAACCAACTCTTTGATACTTGGAATATCAAATGGTGACATACGTACACCTAAACTCACTAAGATACTCTTCGTTGTCTTATCCCCAGATAATTTGAAGATTTTATATTGCGCTACAGCAAAATTCGTTGGATCTTTTTCTTCTAACTCATTGAATAAGACATCTAACGGACTGACAAAGCCTGGAACATCTTCTTCGATATCGGCTAACCGAACCAGTTCGATCACATTGCCTAGTGTGCGGTCTTCTTCCACCACTTCTTGGAGCAAATAACTGAAAATTGCCATAAGCAAAGCCGTTTCTGCCTTTTCCCAGAAATCATCGCCCCCTTTTTTGTTAGGGTTAGAGGTATTCTTGATCAGATTGTTCACGATTTTTAAGATATCATCTTCTGTTTTTATGTAATGGAATGGATTGTAGTGATGTGTATCCCGGCGATTGATCAAGTCGAATACTTTGATGTGGTAGCCTGCTTCTTCAAACATTTTTCCTGTTTCCGCCAATAATAACCCTTTCGAATCACTTACTACATAAGAAGAGTGCATCTGCATCAAATTCGGTTTTACGTAGAACCGTGTCTTATCACTCCCAGCACCTCCGACAACTACAACATTCTTATTTCGATTGAAATTGTCTTTGCCGGTTATCTTCATCCTGCCTGATAACGATAAACTTTCCGTCTTCGTCAATAAAATATTAAAATCTTTTTTCTTATCTATGAATGGGTAGATGTCCCGCGGTTTCCCCCAACGTGCACTTCCGTATTCTTCTCCTGGTCTGACATTCTTGTCGTCGAACACTTTATACAAGACAAATAATCCGTAAGCTAGAGTCAAAAAACCTCCTCCAGCTAATGATCGAGTATCAAAAGTAAAATGAAAGGAAACATTTGACAGTTCATCTATAGTCTGAAGAAATCCTGTCATCAGTTTATCTAAAAAAGAAAGCTCTTCTGATTTTTCAGCTAAAAATAAAAAACATGTTCGATTCCCTATATAAAGCAGTATGCTAATAATGACGATATGCAAGCTGATCCATGCATATTGTTTTTTTCTCAAGTTGAAACCTCCTTCTCTGATCGTTTTTTAACTCATTACTGGTTGTTCTACCTTTTTCTTCCTAGTGTTACTTTGAGTCGCTTCTCGTTTTTTTTGTTCTTCCTGTGCTACTTGCAGTGTTTGATTATTTCTCTGACTCGCTAGATTGGATTTTTCAACCGATGTATTCTTTAAATCAGAGAACGAGCGTAATACTTTTTTCTCGGCCACAGCTTCCGGCGTTCGCTGCTCACTTTTTACATTGACAGAATGAGTCGCTTCATTTTTGATCGCTTCTATTTTTGGCTGGCTTGGCCCCGCTTGATCTACTCGACTTTGAGAATTCTGTTCTCCTTTATGAGCTGGTTCCGTTACCTTAGGTCCTTCTACTTTTTGCGCTACCATTTCTGCCTGTGGCCGCTCAACTGCTGATTTGGCCACCTCCGTTCTTACTGGTTCCGGCGTTTTCTCTTTAGCAACGACTTGTTCTTTTGTTTCCACTTTCACAATTTCACTGATTTTTTCTTTATATTCTTGATTTAGTGACTGATGCTGTCCTTTTTCTTTATCTTTTTCATACCGCTTAACAATCATCTTTTCCCGATTGCGGACTTCCCGTCGAACAAGAAATTTTTGAATTGGTTTGAACACCAATTTATCCGCCAACAATACCGAACCACAAACGATGAATGAACCAGCCGCAAGAGCAAATGCATCAACCATGATTGAAGAAGTTAACATTGGGAATATTGCCGGCGCAATCGCCCCAGCAGTAAAGATCGCTCCAGCAGTCAAACCAACAATCAATGCGATTTTTATCTTATGACGCCACATATAATCAAGGGAACGCTTGGTCAAATTCCACGCACGCATTTTCAGAGATAATCGTTCCCCAGTCACAGGATTGAAGCCTTTATTCCGAAGTTTTCTTTGTTCTGGTGTTAATTTTCCGTCGATGTGTAGCGTTTTTTTCAATTGCGTAATTACTGGTGCTAATTTCGCAGCTACCGGTCGTATCGTATGTTTTGAAATGGTTTCTTGTGTGTTCGCTATTCTATTTTTTATTGGCGTATACACTTTGTCTTTAACGGGGGAAAGAACCTTTGCCTGCACCCTCTCCACAGCTTTATCTAAACCTTTAGCTGCTCGCGGAAACTTCTTTCGGGTCGCTTGAGAAAGTCTGTCCATTCCTCGTCCCAAAAGCTTTGGTCCTACATACAAAACTTTTTGTGCGACATACGTTCCTAGAATTGCTTGTTGGACTGCACTAATCCCCGCTGCTCCATTCATTATCAAAGTCGTTTCTGGCATGACTTGCGCTATAAAACCTGGAACGGCAGGCATTAAGAGAAATGGCGTAGCCCATGCAGCTTGCCTCCCGATAAGTGCATAGAATGACGGTCTTTTAAAAACATGATACCAACGATTGCTTAGCTCTTTATAGTCTATCTTTTTTAGTTCATTCGTCTTTTCAATCAGCTCAAGCGTATCTTTTTTTACTTGTTCGATTTCTTGTGACAGCATACTTTTATCTTTTGGTACTACTTTTTCGATATAGTCGTTTAATTTATTGTTATCTTGGAGAATACTCTTTAGATCATTTATGAGCTGCGTATCTTCCGCCATGGTAGCCTTGATATCCTTAAATCGATCTACTCTTTGTGTCTTAGATTTTCTATCAAGGAGAAAGTTATTCATCGGTGCTTTTTTTATTATTACCTCAGCGATCCGGACACGTTGTTCCAATAATTCGACTTGCTCCTTCAAATAAGGCCGATATGCCTCCATCAACTTTCCATCTACCTTCTGATCTGGTAAAGTCAATTCAGGTGTAGGCCGACTACGTTTTATTGCTGGGCTTTCCATCGCCTTTTGAACAGAGTGAGGACGCTTTAAATTAGGTCGCGGAAGCTTGATTTTAGGGTTCTCACTTCCATCCACTACGTGAAGCGCAGAGTACTCTCGTTTCAACTTAGGACGTGGCAGTTTGATTTTAGAGATTTCACTTCTATCAACGGAATAACTACGCGTTAACTTAGGCCGCTCTTGGATGTTCTCTTGAATGGATTGAGAACGATTTAGTTTAGGACGTGGAATGTTAAATTCTGATTGTCGAAGCAACAAATCAGAAGTATTTAATACTTTCGCAGGATCTGATACTGCAATATTTTCCAGTATTTCACTATGTGCTATGTAAACATTTTTTTCAAACGTCAATTTTTCCTTCATCTCTTGGACAGCGTCTAATTTTTGCTTTAAATCGCCTACAGACTCTTCATCCTTTGGAAGGTATTGCGAAAATGATGGCGTTCTTTCCAAACGTTGGACAGGCTCAACCGCTTTTTCTATGTTCGTAAGATCGTTCGTATTCCCCAGTTTTTCCACGATCTGGATTTCTACATTAGACAACTGAGCGATATTTTTTTCAGTATTCGTCAATGCTTCTTGGACGACTTTGTTTTCATGTTTTTTTAATTGACTAACTTCTCTTCGAAGCTTATCCACTTCTATTTCAAGACTTTTATTTTTCTCATTAAGTACACTACTCGCTCGCATGAATTCTGCTGATTTCAAACTAGTAAGATACGAGATATTTTGGTTAGAGGGATCTTTGATTGCTTGCTCGAGAGAAATAGTGTTTAATCCATTTTTAGCTGTTTCCAATTTTTGATTATTGATTTGATAATTTTTTTTGGCTTGAACCAAGTCAGCCATCAAATTTTTCTGTTTTTCTTCTAATACCTTTAAGTCAATCGTTTTACCTGTGGGTTGTAAAAAACTCTTCTTTTTTTCTAAACTTTCTTTTTCAACTAGCCAATCACTGATTTTTTTTTCTGTTTCTAAGTTCTGTAACTTAGTCGCTTTTAGTTCTTCAAAGCTTTCTAAGATATTCCCTATGGAAGGTGGTTTTTCGCCACTTGCTATTCTTAAAATCCGTTTGTTATGTTGCCCACCTTTCTCAGTCAAAAAAAGTTTGATAAAATCCTCAGTTAAATTAGACTGATTGATAAGATCATCTATCAGATTCCCTGATTTATCTTCTTCGTTCGTTCCCATTTCTTATCCCTTCTTTCTAAAGCTTACAGTGTATGATCACTTGCTAATATAGGAGATTTGGGAAGTGATTGGCTACTTTGCCCAGAACGCGTATGGACATTGTTGATTTTTTCCTTAAATGATTGTCGTTCTGATTGTTTGACATCCTGCTTTGTTAATTCATTCACAGGAGAATTTAGATTTCTTTCCACTTCAACAGCGGTTCTTGCCTTTCGTTCTTGGTACTTTTTATAGCCCCATTTTCCTAAAGGTTTGAGCATCCAATTATAAAGGACGGTTTTAGCTATCAATCCAGCTAACTTAAGTAGTCCCCATATCCCTTTTCCTAAGCATTCCAACATTTTACAATCATATAAAGTAAACATTTTTCTTCCTTCCTCTCTATAAATCATACTTTTGTTTAATGATAGACGAAAATAGTCATGATATCATTTCTATTTTTTCAAAATTATTAAAAATTTGACGAGCCAAAAAGCTAGGAGGAATACAAGCACTCCTCAAAGTTCGTCCAAAAGATAGGTGTCGGTACTTTAGAAATTTTCAAGATCTCCGATGTGATCCGCTCAAAATTCAATGAAAGATCAGTCAAGACCAAGTCATATTTATTCACGATTTGATAGTCGATAGCAAAGATATCTTTTTCATAAATATCAATATTTTTGAAAAAAGGATACTTGTTCAAAATCAGCTTTTTATATAGCAAGGCTAGACCGACTTCTTGTGTACTTAAAACCAAAATCGACTTTTCTTGTATTTTAGGTTCGATCATTCGCAACAGTTGAGGCGATGAGATGATCAGTTCTAAAAATAAATCTTTATGTAATAATTCACTTTGCTCGATAAAATGGAGTTCAGACGTGGCTAAGGCCAGATGATAGGCCTGCCAGATCTTTGGATTCGTCTTCATCATTTTCTGGTAAAAGATATCTGCATAACTTACTTTAAAGATCATCAATTCTTTATAGAAGTTGATATAGTCCAAAAAATAGTCCACTTTTCTTTTATTGACTGCGGAATCAATATTCAACAAGTAATAAAAATGCGTCAAAAATTTTTCGATTTTCGTAGGCATCGCCCCATACTCCCTTGGATTATCAGTAAATAGTAGCCCAAAATACGAGCTTATGACATTAGCCACATTGACTTTATTGACATTAAATTTATACTTTTGGTTCATCAAAGTACCGAAAACTGTATCATCGTGAATTATCTTATAGACCGTATCAACAACTTCTTCTTTATTGATCAATTCGATTGCAGGAATAAAATGCTTATTCCCCACACGAATGATCGAAACAAAAATATAATATACGGAATAAATGATTTTTGGCGTACTAGCTGCCTTTTTTTGTGTTTTTAAGCAACGTCGCAGCAATTGATAAATGGTGTCAAAATATGTAAACTCTTTTACTCGATACATTTCTTTGAACATACTGGCAAACAGCCGCCTGATCTTCGTTTCATTGCCAACGATAACTAACTTTGTATCTAAGTCTATCTGTATATCCATCTTCTCATGTAAAAAATATGTATTGATTTTTGTTACTATACGCCGAATACTTGTTTTACTTAGGAAAAGTTCTGTAGAAATATCATTTAACGTCGGTTCAGCGATAAAGATATGTTTTAAAATCTTGACATTGATCGAACTATTCAATATTTTCACATAAATATCATCTAAGTTGATATTCTTAGGAATCCTCAAAGATGCTTCTTTATAATGATTGATTCCAATATGTGCAGGAAAGCAAGAAACATTGAAATGATCAATATCAGCAGTAATCGTTTTATCGGTTATATTTAATTTTCTCGCCAGTTCACTAATATTAGAGGATTCAATATTTAACAAATAAAGTAAGGTAATTTGCCTTTCCAGTTGCTTTTCAAGTAACCCCATATCATTTTTCCCCTCTCTTTCAGAGCTATAGATGTATCGTACAGTCAATTCCTTTATTCCTCTGGAACTTTTTTTCTATTATCATAAATTTAAGTTTTAAGTACGAACATAAACTATGATATAATTTATGTTTTTTATTTCCATCAATGATAGAACGAGTATTCATTACAATACAAAAAAATAAAATAACATATATTAATATATAAAATAATTTTTTATTATTTAAAATTTGGAATTTTATTTTATATTTCGCCTATAAAAAAACACTTACATTGTTAAATAATTATGATAAAATAATATATATACTAAGAAATGAAAGGTGGCGAAAAAAGATTTTTGCTATTTAAAAATCTAAAAAAGATGACAAAAGAACCTAGTATACTTGAAAAATCTTCTGAAAGACAAATAAAATTAGCCTTGATTCTGGGTATGTCAGATAGCGATTGTGACACCTTAGCACAACAATTAAATATCACAAAAAAAACTTTATTGAGTGATGTTGTTTTTTTTAATCATACCTATTCACCGATTGCAATCAATATCGATCAATATCAAATTACCTCGTTAAACATACCAAGTGATCAGAATTTAGAAGACCTGATGAAACAAATTCTTAATCATTCAACAAATATTCAGATACTCAAACATATTTTTATAGAAGAAATAACTTTATCGAAACTTTCAGAAACACTGTTTTTAAGTGAAACAAGTATTCGGCGCATCATTTTAAAGATCAACACTTATTTTAAAAGTAAGAAATTGCCTATAAGCATCCACCTAACAACAAAACCAAAAATCATTGGAGATGAAATTTTTATTCGGCACTTTTTTTGCAGCATGTTTCGGGAGTTATATCCACCGCAACATCTCCCTCATTTTGAACACCTATTTGAAATTTTGAAACGTTATTATGAAAAAAGCAATTCTGCCACTGATATCAGTACATATAAATTGATTTTGAATAGTTATTATTTCTATATTTCACTTATCCGTATCGGGCATCATCATTTAGTAGACGTATCTCCAACTGAAAATTGTAGTACAACCTCCATATTTTTTGATTTACTACAAAAAAATACTGTCCTATGTTCAATCATCGAAAAGAATTATCAATGTAAGATCACTAGAGCAGCAATTCAAGACATCATTCAATCTGGGATATATTTATTCGAAAATCGTGCTGACAACCATAAAAAAAATGAATGGGATCAATTACATACATTAGCGCAACGCTTTTATACTCAATTAAATATAATTGCTCCTTTATCTACTGAAGAGAAACAACAGTTGCAAGATTTTCTTCACTTCAATCAGGAGTTACAATCGTTCAAAACAACTTACATAGAAATCCTATCCGATCTTTTAATCAAGCATTCACCGAAACTTCTAGTTGCTTACGATACAGCTATAGAAGAAGCCGGACTTACAAACATTAAAAAGAACCATTTTCTGTATGAAGAGTTACTGCTGGAATTGATCACTTTATCCCCTCAACTATTGGCGACTTTATTTCCACATAAAGCACATTTTTCGATCTTGATCATTTCCTATCAAGAAGAACGAATTTTATCCTTTTACAAGCAACTTTTATTAAAGAAATTGCCCGCATTGCATTCAATTGATACATACAAGGGAAATATCTTCAAACTAGATTACCAAGAAATCAATCAATATGACTTAATCTTAACGGATATCGAACTAAATAAGAGTCGAATAACCACACAGATGCTAAAAATTTCCAAAGTACCTATTTCTTCTTTTTGGAACAATTTAGAAGAAATCCTTTATACCTGACACATCCATTGGTCAAAAGAACTAGCAAAAACCTATGGATAGTATAAAAAAGTCGGACAGAATAGCTCCGGTAACTAAGAAGGGGTTCACAGAATTTGCTTTTCAAATTTTTGTGAATCCCTTCTTAGATTTTTCTCGTTCCTTATATATCACTCCTACCTATAATTGATTTTATAAATTTTCCTTGCGTTTTAATTTTAACAATGTTAAATTAAAATAAATAATATTAATAAAAGGAGAGTAACCTAAATGGATTGGTTTTTCACTTTAGAAACTGAAGAACAAGAATTCATCAAAAAATTCTTATTCGCTTCAGGTTCCTTAAAGCAATTAGCAAAAGATTATCAAGTTAGTTATCCGACTGTCAGATTAAGATTGGACCGATTGATCGAGAAGATAAAATTATCTGAAGAAAACAATGATTCTTTTGAAATTGCAATCATGGAGATGGTTATTAATGAAAAACTATCCTTAGAATTAGCAAAAGAAATCTTAATAAAACATAAGGAGAGTAACCATGAATAATATTTTAGAGCTTTTATTGATTGTTTTAGTCATTGCTTTTCAAACGCTGTCAGGATATTTAGGAAAAAAATATTTAGGGGCAATCTTACCGGTGATTTTTAGTGGCTTAGTTGTCTATATTGTCATTAGTGGTCACTGGGATCTCTCTTTTAAAAATATTTTGATGCCTTTCGTTGGTTTGATCGCGCTGATCTGTATGTATGAAGGCGGAAAAGAGTCGAAGAAAAAGAAACTCGCAAAAGAATTAGAAAAAATGAAAGCAAAAGATATCCTTAAGCGATAACAATAAAAAAATACGCCACCTAACTTCGACATTCTAAAGTTAGACGGCGTATTGCTTTTTCATTATCTCATGGTTACAAACTCTTCAGCACCTGTAGGATGGATTGCTACAGTATTATCAAAATCGGCTTTTGTTGCTCCCATCTTGATAGCTACAGCAAATCCTTGGAGCATTTCATCTACACCAACACCGATTGCGTGTAAGCCAATGATTTTTTCTTCTTTACCTACACAAATCAATTTCATTTCACATTTCTGACGATAATCATTCAATGCAAAATACATAGGTGTGAAGCGGGAGCGATAGACTTTGATTGCTTCTTCTCCGTACTCCTCGATTGCTTCTTTTTCTGTCACACCGATCGTTGCAATCGGTGGATGCGTAAAGATGACCGTTGGTACCAAGTTATAGTCTAAATACGAATCAGCTTTACCATTGAATAAACGTTCAGATAAACGACGTCCTGCAGCAATCGCTACTGGTGTCAATTCAATTTTCCCAATAACATCTCCAACAGCAAAAATATGGCTATCTGTTGTGTTTTGGTATTTATCAACTACGATAAATCCTTTTTCATCTAATTGGACTTGCGTATTCTCCAAGCCAAGTTTCGCCGTATTCGGTACACGACCACCAGCAAATAGGACACAATCCCCTGTCAATTTTTCGCCATTTTCAAATACGACAGTATAGTCATTCTCATTTTTAATGATTTCTTTGGCCACATAGTGTGCATAGGTTTGAATCCCAGCTTCTTGGTACATCTCTACTAAGTTATCAGATAACATTTGGTCAAATGTACGTAGCGGGCGTTCTTTGCGGTATGCCCACATTACTTTGCTCCCTAAGCCGCGAAAGACTCCTGAAAGCTCCGCTGCAATATATCCAGCACCTAAAACAATTGCTCGTTTTGGTAGTTCTGTCAATTCAAAGAAGCCATTTGAATCAATCGCATACTCGCCCCCAGGAATACTCATCTTGCTAGGTTTTCCGCCTGTAGCGATCAAAATTTTTTCTGCTTGATATATTTCGCCATTTACTTCCACTGTTTGGCTATCGACAAATGTTGCATATCCTTTGATTGCATCAACATGATTACTATCCAACCCACGTTGATACGCTCCATGTAAAAATTCGATGTACTTTTCACGTCGTTCAACTAATTCTTTGAAGCTTACCTTTTTTAGATCCGCTTGGATGCCATAACTTGGAGCATCTCGTTCGATCGTTTCTAAAATCGTACTTGCTTGCCACATGACCTTTTTAGGTACACAGCCGACATTTACGCAAGTGCCACCTAATTCATTTCCTTCAATCAATAAGACTCTTGCACCATGCATTCCTGCACGATTTGCTGAGGCAATCCCACCTGAACCACCACCGACGACTATATAATCATAAGTTTCCATGTTATACCTCCCGATTTAAAAGGATCATGTCAATAATGATCTCTTAGATAACAGCTTAAACACGCTATGAATGCTCTTTCACAAGCTTTATCCTTACAAAAAATAAGTGTAACACGTTTTACTAAATAATAGGTTTCAAATGCTCAGCTTGTCATGCCTCCGCTATTATTTTCTTTTACGGATCATGTCACCTGGCTTAACTGGTTGAGCTACTGGCATCGTTAGGATCATCATTGGGTTAGGCGCGCGATCAATGGACTCTCCTTCATCATTATACATTACTTCCACTGGTTGGCTGAAATGTGTAAACCCTGGTCCATAAAATTCAATTTCATCGCCTACAGAAAAAAGATTTCTTTGACGGATCGTTGCAATCTTTGTTTCTGCATCATAAGACAATACTTCACCAACGAATTTATAAACAGGGATCTTGCGACGTTCCCCAAATAATTGTTCATTTTCACTTGGTGTATTGTAGTAAAAACCAGTAGCAAGCTCTCGTTGTGCCACTTTCCATAACTCATCGATCCATTCTTGTTTACATACATAGTTATCTGGATCTTCCATGTAACTATCCACTGCTGCTTTATAGACATTCGAAACAGTTGATACATAATGGATCGATTTCATCCGTCCTTCGATTTTGAAACTATCGACCCCATTCTCGATCAATTCGGGGATATGTTCGATCATTGACATGTCGACTGCACTCATCGAAAATTCTTCTTCGATTTCTCCAGAATCAGTCAAGCTGTTTCTCTCTTGACCAAATGGCATATCGAACAGTCCATATTTCCAACGGCATGATTGAGAACAGCCACCGCGGTTTGCATCACGCATCGACATGTGGTTAGACAATGTACAACGTCCAGAATAAGAAATACACATTGCACCATGAATGAACGCTTCAATTTCAATGTCTGTATTTTTACGGATCTCTGCGACTTCTTCCATTGAAACTTCGCGTGCCAAGACGACACGTTCTAATCCTTCTTCTTTCCAGAATTCAAGCGTTTCAAAGTTGGTTGCAGAGGCTTGGGTAGAAAGATGGATAGGTAGACCAGGTGCTTCCGTTGCACAAATCTCGATTAAGGCAGGGTCTGAAACGATCACCGCTGAAATGCCAACATCACGCAGACTTCTAAAAAATTCTCCTGCTCCCTCTTCGTTTCCTTCATGAGTGACCATATTCGCAGCAACATATACTTTTGCATCATGTTCTTTGGCAAAAGCAACACCTTCAGCCATTTCTTCATAGGTGAAATTACCGGCACGACTCCGCAAACCATAAGCATTACCGCCAATGTACACAGCATCTGCACCATAATGGATCGCTGTTTTTAATTTTTCAAGTGTTCCTGCCGGAGCTAAGACTTCCGGACGTTTTAATTTTCGTTTTGTTGTCATTTTTCTTTTGTCTACTCCTTACTTGATGGCTTCAGGATCAATATAAAAGAAGCCTGTATCTAATTCACGATTTGTTGGATGTAATTCGTTGATTGCAGCACAAATTGCTTCAGCTTGTTCTTTATTCCATGAATCAGCAAGTAGCAAGTCTTTGGCTTTTACAAATTCTTGTGTGATCTTTACAAAATTTACTCCTGGTGTAAATAATCCGTCTAATTTCCATGTACGGAAGTGATGCGCATAAAGTTCACCCAATTCTTTGGAAAGATTTAGATCGTTGCTTGCAAAAATATGTGTACCATGTGTATCTTCATAAATGGAATAATGTGTTTCTTCTTTTTTAGGTTCAGAAAGAAAGAGCCCTCTGTCACGGTCTGCTCGCTCCTCTTGCTTCGTAAAATGATAATAATTTTGTAAAAGCGGCCGTTTCGATTGATGGATACATGTAGCACCATACACGAGTACTTCGACAGGAATCGTCAATTTCTCTTCCATTTTTTTCATTTCTTCAAACGGAACTTCACGTGCCAGTACTGCACCAGTCGCTCCTTTTTTCGCCCAAAAGTTGATTTGTCTTGCACTTGTAACCAATGTTTCTGCGTCAAATATATATGGAATACTCAATTCAGGGTATTTTTTCATTGTATAAATAATCCCAGTATCGCCCACCGTGATCTTATCGACCCCGATTTCTTTTAGAAATTTCAGGTATTCTGGAACTTTTTTCATTTTTTCAGGATGGATAATGCCATTCACCGCAATATTTGCTTGTTTGCCATATTGATGAGCCAATTCAACTAATTGGCGTTGTTCTTCTCTCGAGAATGACGCGGGTAATCTTAGGCCAAATAACTCTTCGCCAAAATATAAAGTGTCCGTCCCAGCTTCAATCAGCTCTTTCGCTTGTTCAAAAGATTCTACAGTAGTTATGATTTCGATCATTAGTTCCTCCTCCTACAACTCCATAATAGTAGCATAGCTTAAAAAACTTTCCAATACTTCTTATATTTATTGTTGGATTTTTGAAAATCTCTTCACAAGAAAAACTGCACATAATAAAAAAGAACGGCTATTATCTCTCCACGTAATGTTTACGTTAGGAGAGATAAAAAACCGCTCTTTTTAATCATTAGGATTCAATTGTTGCCTTTTTTGGTAAGCGAACGTTTAAAGTGATTTTCCCTTTCGAGGCGCCCACTGTGACTTGATCGCCTAAATGGATCTCGCCACCTAGTAAAGCTTCACTTAAACGATCTTCTACTTCTTTTTGTAGGGCGCGACGGATCGGACGAGCACCATACTCAGGATCAAATCCCGCTTTACCAATCACATCAACTGCTGCCGGTGTGATTTTCACTTGAATATCTTGGTCTTTTAATCGTTTGACGATCGCACGACTCATGATCTCAACAATCGCATGAATTTCTTCTTTGCTTAGAGAATGGAATACTACCGTTTCATCGATACGGTTCAAGAATTCTGGACGGAACGTTTTCTTCAATTCCTCTAAAATACGTTTTTGCATGGCTTTATGATCTTTTGTAATATCTTGGACATTGAAGCCAACATTCTTTTCTTCTCGAATTTGTGTCGCTCCAATATTTGAAGTCATGATCATGATCGTATTTCGAAAATCAACTTTTCGGCCTTTAGAATCTGTTAAGTGACCATCATCTAGTACTTGTAATAACAGATTGAAAACATCTGGATGGGCTTTTTCCACTTCATCTAATAGAATCACCGAATAAGGTTTTTGGCGGATTTTTTCTGTCAATTGTCCACCTTCATCATACCCAACATATCCTGGAGGTGAACCAATTAGACGACTTGTGCTGTATTTTTCCATAAATTCAGACATATCCACACGAATCAACGAGTTTTCATCGCCAAACATCACTTCTGATAATGCTTTAGCCAACTCCGTTTTACCGACACCCGTTGGTCCTAAGAACATGAATGAGCCTATCGGACGATTAGGGTCTTTCAGTCCACTACGAGCACGTCGGATCGCACGCGACACTGCCTTAACTGCTTCATCTTGTCCAACTACACGTTCATGTAGTAATGCTTCTAGTTCTAATAACCGCTGACTTTCCTTCTTTTCCAACTGTTGAAGTGGGACACCTGTCCATTCGGAAACGACAGTCGCCACATCCTCTTCAGTTACACGGTTCGCATAACCATTTTCGTGTTTTTCTTCAAGCAATAATAACTTATCTAGTTTTTTACGCATTGCTTTTTCTTGTCTGCGGAATTGAGCTGCCGTTTCAAAGTCTTGTTTCTGGATAGCTCGTTCTTTTTCTTTCACAAAAGTATCGATTTCTAACTTGACCATCGCCGATTTAGATAGATCATCTGTCTGATCTAAACGAACTTTTGCAGCTGATTCATCGATCAAATCAATCGCTTTGTCGGGTAATTGTCGGGAAGTGATATAACGTACAGAGAGATTGACAGCAGAACGTACAGCTTCATCTGTGATTTCTACATTATGATGTTCTTCATATCTTGAGCGTAGTCCGCGCAAGATTTCTTCTGCTTCCTCCGGTGTTGGTTCATCCACTTGAATACGGGCAAAACGTCTTTCCAATGCTGAGTCTTTTTCAATGTACTTTTGGTATTCATCTAAAGTCGTTGCACCGATCGTCTGTAACTCACCACGAGCTAACGCTGGTTTCAAAATGTTCGAAGCATCAATTGCGCCTTCTGCTCCACCAGCACCGATCAGCGTATGCAACTCATCAATAAATAAGATCACTTGGCCATCATTATAAATTTCATCAATGACTTTTTTCATTCGATCTTCAAATTCACCACGATACTTTGTACCCGCAACTAATGAGCCCATATCGAGCATCATCAAGCGTTTTTCCTGCATCTCTTCAGGCACTTCACCCAAGATGATCTTTTGTGCAAGTCCTTCCGCAATAGCTGTTTTACCTACACCAGGTTCACCCACTAATACTGGATTATTTTTAGTGCGGCGGCTAAGGATTTGGATCAAGCGTTTTACTTCTCTTGAACGTCCTACTACTGGATCTAATTTGCCTTCTTTAGCTAGTTGCGTTAAATCTCTTGCTAAAGAATCCAAAGTTGGTGTACCTTTTACCATTTGGCGCTTCTCTTGTGGGTTTCGACGACGTAGTCCACCATTACGAGTATCATTTTTCAAGCCCATTTTTTGTTTCAGTGATTGGCGTACTTTCGTTAAACTGATTCCTAAATTGATCATGATACGAGCAGCCATGATGCTTTCATCCTTCAACAGACTAGACAAAATATGCTCTGTACCGACTTTTTGCGAACCCATTTTCTTTACTTCGCTATTCGCCAATGCAAATATTTGTTTCATCCTTGGGGAATATGGAAGAAATACACCCTGAGGATACGAATTGACCATCCCATAACCAATTAAATGTTCGATCTCTTCATAAATATCCGTTTCGTTAAGCCCCACTTCTCGCAAGACTTTCCCAGCGATACCATTTGGTTCGAGTACTAAGGCTAACAAGATATGCTCAGAACTAACAGACTGATGTTTGAATTTTTTTGCTTCTTTTTGCGCAATTTCTAATACTTGTTGCGCTCTTTCTGTAAAAAGTTCTTCCATTTATGTTCACTTCCCATCTTCATAACTTAAACGTTCTAAAAAGGCTCGAAGAATCCTAGCACGTGTATAGTCTTCTAATTCACTAAAATTAAGTGTACTTTTAGCAATTGCACTTAACATTAAATTTCCTTCTTTTTTTGAAATCATTTGATCTTCATATAGCTTTTGGATAATCGCAAACGCATTTTTTTCACTGATCGTTTCATCAAACAGCTGATTGATTTGTTCCAGCATATGTCTTTTATCAGAAATCCTTACTTTTGCAATACGTATATAGCCTCCGCCACCCCGCTTACTTTCAACTAGATATCCACGTTGAATCGTAAATCTCGTATTGATGACATAGTTGATTTGAGAAGGAACGCAATTAAAGAGGTCTGCCATTTCAATCCTACGAATCTCAATCATTTCATTATCTTCCAAAATTTTCTTTATATAAGATTCAATTAAATCCGAGGTATTCTGATGTGCCATCTTACTCATTCCTTTGACTAATATTGACCTTAATTATAACGAATTTAATATCAGAAAGAAAGAAGAATGACTTTTCTTCATCTTTACCTTAGTATTTATTAAAATATATAAAAAAAATACGGAATAAACCATTCCGTATTAACGCGCCCAAGAGGAGTCGAACCCCTAACCTTTTGATCCGTAGTCAAACACTCTATCCAGTTGAGCTATGGGCGCATATTCAGTTCATTCAAATTATAAATCAACTTGAAAGTAAAAGCAATTAAAAACAAAAAATCGGGAAGACAGGATTCGAACCTGCGACCCCTTGGTCCCAAACCAAGTGCTCTACCAAGCTGAGCTACTTCCCGAAGATATAAAAAAGACTACGCGCCCAAGAGGAGTCGAACCCCTAACCTTTTGATCCGTAGTCAAACACTCTATCCAGTTGAGCTATGGGCGCATATTTGTAATGCCGAGGACCGGAATCGAACCGGTACGGTGATCACTCACCGCAGGATTTTAAGTCCTGTGCGTCTGCCAGTTCCGCCACCCCGGCGTATTGCTTTGGCAAAGCGGAAAACGGGGTTCGAACCCGCGACCCCCACCTTGGCAAGGTGGTGCTCTACCACTGAGCTATTTCCGCGTGGTTATGATGCCGGCTAAAGGATTTGAACCCTCGACCCTCTGATTACAAATCAGATGCTCTACCAACTGAGCTAAGCCGGCATGTGTAAAATCATATAATGCGGGTGAAGGGACTTGAACCCCCACGCCGTAAGGCGCTAGATCCTAAATCTAGTGCGTCTGCCAATTCCGCCACACCCGCAAAAAATATGAGCCGTACAGGGCTCGAACCTGTGACCCTCTGATTAAAAGTCAGATGCTCTACCAACTGAGCTAACGGCTCATATGGAGGTTAACGGGATCGAACCGCTGACCCTCTGCTTGTAAGGCAGATGCTCTCCCAGCTGAGCTAAACCTCCATAAGATAATTCAAGCGTGGCGACGTCCTACTCTCACAAGGGGCAACCCCTCACTACAATCGGCGCTAAGAAGCTTAACTTCTGTGTTCGGCATGGTTACAGGTGTATCCTTCTCGCTATCGCCACCACACTGTGGTGTTATCTTTTATTGAGTTTGCATTTTGCTCACTCAAAACTGGATTTGAAGTTTAAGTAATGTCCGAGTTCTTTTCTTTTAACCATTTGGTTAAGTCCTCGATCGATTAGTATCAGTCCGCTCCAACCATCACTGGCCTTCCACTCCTGACCTATCTACCTGATCATCTCTCAGGGATCTTACTTTCTTAAAGAAATGGGAAATCTCATCTTGAGGTGGGCTTCACACTTAGATGCTTTCAGCGTTTATCCCTTCCCTACATAGCTACCCAGCAATGCCCTTGGCAGAACAACTGGTACACCAGCGGTAAGTCCATCCCGGTCCTCTCGTACTAAGGACAGCTCCTCTCAAATTTCCAACGCCCGCGACGGATAGGGACCGAACTGTCTCACGACGTTCTGAACCCAGCTCGCGTGCCGCTTTAATGGGCGAACAGCCCAACCCTTGGGACCGACTACAGCCCCAGGATGCGACGAGCCGACATCGAGGTGCCAAACCTCCCCGTCGATGTGGACTCTTGGGGGAGATAAGCCTGTTATCCCCAGGGTAGCTTTTATCCGTTGAGCGATGGCCCTTCCATGCGGAACCACCGGATCACTAAGCCCGACTTTCGTCCCTGCTCGACTTGTTGGTCTCGCAGTCAAGCTCCCTTCTGCCTTTACACTCTTCGAATGATTTCCAACCATTCTGAGGGAACCTTTGGGCGCCTCCGTTACCTTTTAGGAGGCGACCGCCCCAGTCAAACTGCCCATCTGACACTGTCTCCCACCACGATCAGTGGTGCGGGTTAGAGTGGCCATAACGCAGGGGTAGTATCCCACCAGCGCCTCCATCGAAACTAGCGTTCCGATTTCTACGGCTCCTACCTATCCTGTACATGCGGTACAGACACTCAATATCAAACTACAGTAAAGCTCCATGGGGTCTTTCCGTCCTGTCGCGGGTAACCTGCATCTTCACAGGTACTAAAATTTCACCGAGTCTCTCGTTGAGACAGTGCCCAAATCGTTACGCCTTTCGTGCGGGTCGGAACTTACCCGACAAGGAATTTCGCTACCTTAGGACCGTTATAGTTACGGCCGCCGTTTACTGGGGCTTCAATTCGTACCTTCGCTTACGCTAAGCACTCCTCTTAACCTTCCAGCACCGGGCAGGCGTCAGCCCCTATACTTCATCTTACGATTTTGCAGAGACCTGTGTTTTTGATAAACAGTCGCTTGGGCCTATTCACTGCGGCTGATCAAAGATCAGCACCCCTTCTCCCGAAGTTACGGGGTCATTTTGCCGAGTTCCTTAACGAGAGTTCTCTCGCTCACCTTAGGATTCTCTCCTCGACTACCTGTGTCGGTTTGCGGTACGGGTCATTGTTTTCTCACTAGAAGCTTTTCTTGGCAGTGTGACATCAGGAACTTCGGTACTATTATTTCCCTCCCCATCACAGCTTATCCGTGTAGACAGAAGCATTTGACTCCTATCAAGACTTACTGCTTGGACAGACATTTCCGATCGTCTGCATTCCTTAGCCTCCTGCGTCCCTCCATTGCTCAAACAAAAACAACGAGTACAGGAATATCAACCTGTTGTCCATCGCCTACGCCTGTCGGCCTCGGCTTAGGTCCCGACTAACCCTGGGCGGACGAGCCTTCCCCAGGAAACCTTAGTCATTCGGTGGACAGGATTCTCACCTGTCTTTCGCTACTCATACCGGCATTCTCACTTCTAAGCGCTCCAGCAGTCCTCACGATCTGCCTTCAACGCCCTTAGAACGCTCTCCTACCAATACACCTCATGGTGTACTCCACAGCTTCGGTAATATGTTTAGCCCCGATACATTTTCGGCGCAGGGTCACTCGACTAGTGAGCTATTACGCACTCTTTAAATGGTGGCTGCTTCTGAGCCAACATCCTAGTTGTCTGTGCAACCCCACATCCTTTTCCACTTAACATATATTTTGGGACCTTAGCTGGTGGTCTGGGCTGTTTCCCTTTCGACTATGGATCTTATCACTCACAGTCTGACTCCCGGATATGAATGAATGGCATTCGGAGTTTATCTGAATTCGGTAACCCGAGATGGGCCCCTAGTCCAAACAGTGCTCTACCTCCATCATTCTCAAATCCGAGGCTAGCCCTAAAGCTATTTCGGAGAGAACCAGCTATCTCCAAGTTCGTTTGGAATTTCTCCGCTACCCACACCTCATCCCCGCACTTTTCAACGTACGTGGGTTCGGTCCTCCAGTGCGTTTTACCGCACCTTCAACCTGGACATGGGTAGATCACATGGTTTCGGGTCTACGACTACATACTCAAACGCCCTATTCAGACTCGCTTTCGCTGCGGCTCCGTCTCTTCGACTTAACCTCGCATGCAATCGTAACTCGCCGGTTCATTCTACAAAAGGCACGCCATCACCCATTAACGGGCTTTGACTTGTTGTAGGCACACGGTTTCAGGTTCTATTTCACTCCCCTTCCGGGGTGCTTTTCACCTTTCCCTCACGGTACTGGTTCACTATCGGTCACTAGGGAGTATTTAGCCTTGGGAGATGGTCCTCCCGGATTCCGACGGAATTCCTCGTGTTCCGCCGTACTCAGGATCCTCCTAGGTGCCTTCCAAATTTCATCTACGGGGTTTTTACCCTCTTTGACTGACTTTTCCAAGTCATTCGATTATCTGAAAGAACTACCATATTGGAGTCCTACAACCCCAATGAGCAAGCTCATTGGTTTGGGCTTTTCCCGTTTCGCTCGCCGCTACTCAGGGAATCGAATTTTCTTTCTCTTCCTGCAGGTACTTAGATGTTTCAG
This sequence comes from Enterococcus durans, assembly GCF_002277935.1. Lineage (NCBI taxonomy): Bacteria > Bacillati > Bacillota > Bacilli > Lactobacillales > Enterococcaceae > Enterococcus > Enterococcus durans. Next base: position 1,000,101 of record NZ_CP022930.1, read on the forward strand.
TTCTCTGCGTCTACCTCGAATGCGCTATGTATTCACGCAAACGTAACATCCTATAAAAGATGTTGGGTTTCCCCATTCGGAAATCTCTGGATCATAGCTTACGTACAGCTCCCCAAAGCATATCGGTGTTAGTCCCGTCCTTCATCGGCTCCTAGTGCCAAGGCATCCACCGTGCGCCCTTATTCACTTAACCTTATCAACCTTGCGGTTGGGTTTTGATCTTTCTTCTAGCGATAGAAGTCCGATCAAGAAAATAAGCAATTGAACTTATTAAAAAACTCATTCAACGCGGTGTTCTCGGTTTGTATTACTTAATTTACTTCAAATATCCAGTTTTCAATGAACAAAATAATTTAACAACATACGTTGTTAATGGAGCCTAGCGGGATCGAACCGCTGACCTCCTGCGTGCAAAGCAGGCGCTCTCCCAGCTGAGCTAAGGCCCCGATCTAAATTTTGAGTAGACCTCTCAAAACTGAACAAAGTATAAAACAACCAGTGTAGTCTCCGTAATATTCCTTAGAAAGGAGGTGATCCAGCCGCACCTTCCGATACGGCTACCTTGTTACGACTTCACCCCAATCATCTATCCCACCTTAGGCGGCTGGCTCCAAAAGGTTACCTCACCGACTTCGGGTGTTACAAACTCTCGTGGTGTGACGGGCGGTGTGTACAAGGCCCGGGAACGTATTCACCGCGGCGTGCTGATCCGCGATTACTAGCGATTCCGGCTTCATGTAGGCGAGTTGCAGCCTACAATCCGAACTGAGAGAAGCTTTAAGAGATTAGCTTAGCCTCGCGACTTCGCGACTCGTTGTACTTCCCATTGTAGCACGTGTGTAGCCCAGGTCATAAGGGGCATGATGATTTGACGTCATCCCCACCTTCCTCCGGTTTGTCACCGGCAGTCTTGCTAGAGTGCCCAACTAAATGATGGCAACTAACAATAAGGGTTGCGCTCGTTGCGGGACTTAACCCAACATCTCACGACACGAGCTGACGACAACCATGCACCACCTGTCACTTTGCCCCCGAAGGGGAAGCTCTATCTCTAGAGTGGTCAAAGGATGTCAAGACCTGGTAAGGTTCTTCGCGTTGCTTCGAATTAAACCACATGCTCCACCGCTTGTGCGGGCCCCCGTCAATTCCTTTGAGTTTCAACCTTGCGGTCGTACTCCCCAGGCGGAGTGCTTAATGCGTTAGCTGCAGCACTGAAGGGCGGAAACCCTCCAACACTTAGCACTCATCGTTTACGGCGTGGACTACCAGGGTATCTAATCCTGTTTGCTCCCCACGCTTTCGAGCCTCAGCGTCAGTTACAGACCAGAGAGCCGCCTTCGCCACTGGTGTTCCTCCATATATCTACGCATTTCACCGCTACACATGGAATTCCACTCTCCTCTTCTGCACTCAAGTCTCCCAGTTTCCAATGACCCTCCCCGGTTGAGCCGGGGGCTTTCACATCAGACTTAAGAAACCGCCTGCGCTCGCTTTACGCCCAATAAATCCGGACAACGCTTGCCACCTACGTATTACCGCGGCTGCTGGCACGTAGTTAGCCGTGGCTTTCTGGTTAGATACCGTCAAGGGATGAACAGTTACTCTCATCCTTGTTCTTCTCTAACAACAGAGTTTTACGATCCGAAAACCTTCTTCACTCACGCGGCGTTGCTCGGTCAGACTTTCGTCCATTGCCGAAGATTCCCTACTGCTGCCTCCCGTAGGAGTTTGGGCCGTGTCTCAGTCCCAATGTGGCCGATCACCCTCTCAGGTCGGCTATGCATCGTGGCCTTGGTGAGCCGTTACCTCACCAACTAGCTAATGCACCGCGGGTCCATCCATCAGCGACACCCGAAAGCGCCTTTCAAATCAAAACCATGCGGTTTCGATTGTTATACGGTATTAGCACCTGTTTCCAAGTGTTATCCCCTTCTGATGGGCAGGTTACCCACGTGTTACTCACCCGTTCGCCACTCTTCTTTTTCCGGTGGAGCAAGCTCCGGTGGAAAAAGAAGCGTACGACTTGCATGTATTAGGCACGCCGCCAGCGTTCGTCCTGAGCCAGGATCAAACTCTCATAATAAAAGTTAGAACAATCTTGCGATTGTTAAGCTCAATTTGTTTGCTAGCATATTGCTTGCTTGTTAAAAATGTTTGTTGTCTTGAATCAATCAAGACGCCCTACACATTTGGTTTGTCTTACTTTGTTCAGTTTTCAAAGGTCTACTTGAATTGCCGTAGCAACTTTTATATCATATCAGAGCGACAAGTGAATGTCAACTGTTTTTTAAAAGTTATTTTCGATTTCGCATTTAGAAATCTTTCAGCAACTCGTATATCATAACTCATTTCTTGTTATTTGTCAAGAACTTTTTTGAAGTTTTTCTTGATTAGATCAAGCTTTTCAATAGGTTCTTTTCAAACGACTTAGTTATCTTATCATGTGGTCACCCACACGTCAAGAACTTTTTTAAGTTATTTGTGAAGTGTTTCGCGCTCTTTCGAACACATAATAATATACCAACATCAAAATAGAAAGTCAATAAGAAAATGCTGTTTTATCAACATTTATAGCATATTCGACCATTCCCCTCTAATTGCTTTTCAATGTTCGTATTTTCGTTTTTTTTAGTCTTTATTTACCTTGATTTCCATTAAATGTTCAGGTTTTGTTTTCCTTGATACATAGTTATTTCCTGAACCTTCTAAAATTTTTGTTAACAAAGTGTTGCTTTTATCTATTTACGCTTTTTTTTGCTAATATATATAGTAAATAGCTACATTATAATCTTGGAGGAACGATCGATGAAAATATTAATTGCTGATGACGATAAAGAAATCGTTGAATTACTAAGTATCTATATTCACAACGAGGGCTATGAAGCTGTGAAAGCTTATGACGGAAAAGAAGCCTTATCAAAAATCCGTACCATTCCCGATATCGAACTGCTTATCTTGGATATCATGATGCCTGAAATGGATGGAATGCAAGTAGTAAAAGAATTGCGTAAAGAATCACAGATCCCGATCATCATGCTTACAGCTAAAACTACAGATATGGATAAAATCAAAGGTCTGGTAGCAGGTGCTGATGATTATGTAACTAAACCATTCAATCCTTTGGAAGTAATGGCTCGTGTAAAATCATTACTTCGTCGGACAAAAATGCAAGTTACCCCTGACCAACCCGATATATTAGAAGTAAATTCTTTGATCATCAATAAAGATTCACATGAAGTAAAAACGATTGATGGTACAGAGATCCAATTAACAGCACTAGAATTTGGGATCCTCTATTTATTAGCAAGTCACCCAAACCGCGTATTCAGCGCAGATGAGATTTTTGAACGTGTGTGGAAACAGGAAAGTATTGTTTCTGCTAAAACAGTCATGGTACACGTAAGTCACTTAAGAGATAAAATTGAAGAAGCAACTGGTGGAGAAAAAGTCATTCAAACCGTTTGGGGAGTGGGCTATAAAATTGATGCACGATAAAACAAGAGGTACAGAAAAGCGTCGGCGGATCAACTTGACTTCTAAAGAAATCAGCGAATTATTAGCAGAAGGAATCATTACAGTTATCTTACTTCTTCTATTGAATGTCGCAATATTGGTTGTTCTTAGTTCAGTAATCAGTAGTTCCCCTTCATTGACAAATGCCATTTGGGATTCAAAAAACATTTTTGCTGAACGTTTGAATAGCGATTTATTTTGGAATGGCCGAAACTTTATCTTTCCTCTCTTCTTTCTTTTAGATATTGGTGTCTTATATTGGCGACTGATTCGTCGGTATCGTCAAATGCAGCTGCGACACATCATCAGTGAACTGCATTATATCGCAAATGGTAACTATGACCACCGAATTCCTTTTGAACTGAGCGGTGACCTTAGTCGGGTAGTCACTAGTATCAATGGTTTAGTAGACAGTACTGTCGCAGCCATTGAGGATGAACGCAAGATCGAAAAATCAAAAGATGAATTGATCACCAACGTCAGTCACGATATACGCACTCCTCTAACATCGATTATTGGTTATCTTGGTCTGATCGAAGACGGGCAATATCAAACAGAAGAAGATATTTTAAAATATACACACACAGCTTACATCAAAGCGAAACAAATGAAATCACTGGTAGACGACCTCTTTGAGTACACAAAGGTTCGGCAACCAGCCGTCCCTATTAATTTTTCTGCTTTTGATTTGATCCAACTAATCGAGCAATTAGCAGCTGATTTTGAATTAGAGGCTTCCAAAAAACATATTCAAATCGTTGTGACAAGCCAAGTGGATTCTCTGATCATGGATGGAGATACTGAAAAATTAGTCCGCGTCTTCAATAATTTACTGACGAACGCTTTAAAATACGGAAAAGGTGCAACAAAAATCGTGATCGAGGTTGAAAAAATCGGTTCAGAAGTAGTTGCAACTGTAAAAAACAATGGGGCGATGATTCCTCAACAAGCGATCGATAACCTTTTTGACCGCTTTTACCGTGTTGAAGAATCACGTTCGCAAGAAACTGGTGGAACAGGATTAGGTCTTGCGATCGCCCAGAGCATCGTTGCTCTACATGGTGGGTACATCTATGCCAAATCAGATGAACATTGGACCTCTTTTATCATGCACTTGCCACTAAGAAAAAATGAAAAGTTACCCATTGAAAGCTAGGAAACCATTGACGAACGCTAAAATATCCGATATTCTTATTACAATCATGGATAATCGATGAAACACAGAACCCAGTACATTTTATTTTTTTCAAGAGAGCTGATGGCTGCTGAAAATCAGTAAAAAATAATTTGGAAGTTCCAGTTCTATGACGTGTACCTTTCGAAATAAGAAAGGTCGGCAAACAGCCGTTATCTGTTAGCAAGAGCAACACTGATCATGTGTTGAACTCGGGTGGTACCGCGAATGTTAGACTGATTCGTCCCAAGAATACATTGGGATGGATCGGTCTTTTTTATTTATACTAAGGAGGAATAGGAATGTTAGATGTAAAAATGATGCGCCAAAATTTTGACTATGTACAAGAAAAACTAATGACTCGTGGCGTGAAAAAAGAAACGTTAGCTGAATTTATGGAACTTGACGAAAATCGTAGAAAATTACTTGTCAAAAGTGAAGAGCTGAAGAAATACCGTAATGATGTTTCTGGTGAAATTGCACAACTAAAAAGAAATAAAGAAGATGCTACCGCTAAAATCAATGAAATGAAAGAAGTTGGGGGAAATATCAAAGCCCTTGACGAAGAAGTCGCACAAGTAGATGAAAAATTAAAAGAAATTGCAACTACTTTGCCAAACTTACCAAATGATTCTGTCCCTATCGGAAAAGATGAAGACGACAACGTCGAAGTGCGTCGTTGGAATGAACCGCGTAACTTTTCTTTTGAACCTAAACCTCATTGGGAAATCGCTGAAAATCTTGGCATCTTAGATTTTGAACGTGGAGCAAAAGTATCAGGTAGCCGTTTTGTTTATTACAAGGGATTGGGCGCTCGTTTAGAACGTGCCGTCTATAACTTTATGCTAGATCAACATATTTATGAACATGGTTATACTGAAATGATCACTCCTTACATGGTAAACAGTCGTGCAATGTTTGGTACAGGACAATTCCCTAAATTCAAAGAGGATGTTTTCCAATTAGAGGATACAGATTTGACACTGATCCCGACTGCAGAAGTTCCGTTAACAAACTATTACAATGACGAAATTTTAGACGGTCAAGACCTACCGATCTATTTCACTGCCCTTAGTCCAGCTTTTCGTTCTGAAGCAGGAAGTGCTGGTCGAGATACTCGTGGATTGATTCGCCTACACCAATTCAATAAAGTTGAAATGGTCAAATTCTCTGATGCAGAACATTCATATGAAGAACTTGAAAAAATGACAGCTGATGCAGAAGATATTCTTAAAAAATTGCATTTACCTTATCGTGTGGTTGCTTTATCAACTGGAGATATGGGCTTCTCAGCTGCCAAAACTTATGACTTAGAAGTTTGGATCCCAGCCCAAGATACGTATCGTGAAATCAGCTCATGTTCAAACTGCGAAGATTTCCAAGCACGTCGCGCAATGATCCGTTACCGTGATGAAGATGGAAAAATCCATTACGCACACACACTAAACGGTTCTGGTTTAGCTGTTGGCCGAACAGTGGCAGCTATTCTTGAAAATTACCAAAATGAAGATGGTTCTGTCACAGTTCCTGAAGCACTTGTTCCTTACATGGGGAATTTGAAAATCATCAAATAAAATTAGCCTTTAAGACAACTATTCAAGCTTGCACGTTCGTGTGCTACGCAAAAACTGATACACACTACGTGATCTCGAAACTACAGACAAAAAACGCCCCGCAAAAATCTAACTTTTGCGGGGCGTTTTAAATTATTTTCGAATGACGCACTTTTTTATTCAATTTAAGCAGTCGAACTGACTCAAGATAACGGTCTCCTACAAGTAGCTTCTCTGAAAACGAAGTCGAGATTTCACAGAAATTCAAGAGCAACGTCTGGGAAATCCTTTCTTATGTCTTGTAGCCAATCTGTTCTGTTACGACTTAAGATTCAACTGAATAGTTCGGTGCTTCTTTTGTGATCTGTACGTCATGTGGATGTGATTCTTTCAATCCGCTACCACTCATTTGGATAAATTGTGCTTCATCACGTAATTGTTTCAAATTACCTGCTCCTACATAACCCATACCAGATTTTAATCCACCGATCATTTGGAAAATGATGTCTGCAACGCTTCCTTTATAAGCTACGCGCCCTTCGATTCCTTCTGGAACCAATTTATTGGCTTCGTTGACACTTCCTTGGAAGTAACGATCTTTCGAACCTTTTTCCATTGCGCCTAATGAACCCATACCACGATAAGTCTTGAAACGACGTCCTTGGAAAATTTCAAATTCACCTGGTGACTCATCTGTACCAGCCAACATGCTTCCTAACATCACCGCATGTCCGCCAGCAGCCAATGCTTTGACGATATCTCCAGAATATTTGATACCACCATCTGCAATAATTGCTTTTCCGTATTGACGAGCCACAGAAGCAGCATCATAAATCGCTGTTAATTGTGGTACACCCACACCAGCTACGACACGTGTCGTACAAATCGAACCAGGTCCGATCCCTACTTTTACAACATCCACACCAGCATCATACAATGCCTTTGTTGCTTCGGCTGTTGCCACATTCCCTGCAATTAGCGTTGCGTCTTTGAAGGTTGAACGGATTTCTTGGATTTTACGAATGACACCAGCACTATGTCCATGTGCTGTATCAATAACGATCGCATCTACACCAGCTTCTAACAATGCGCCGGCACGTTCGAAAGTATCACTTGTGACACCTACAGCAGCAGCAACTAATAAACGTCCATGTTCATCTTTCGCTGCGTTAGGAAATTCAATCACTTTTTCAATATCTTTGATGGTGATCAAACCACTCAAGCGACCTTCGTCGTCAACGATCGGTAATTTTTCGATTTTATGTTTTTGCAGAATTTTTTCTGCATCTTTTAGAGAAGTACCTACTGGGGCTGTTACTAAGTTTTCTTTTGTCATCACATCATTGATTGCTATATGATAGTCAGTCACAAAGCGCATATCACGGTTCGTAATAATACCAACCAATTTTCTGTTTTCTAAAGTTTCAACGATTGGCACTCCGCTAATACGGTATTTGCTCATTACTTCTTCTGCATCTGCTACTAGATGTTGTGGCGTTAAGAAGAAAGGATCAATGATCACACCACTTTCAGAACGTTTTACTTTACGTACTTCATCGGCTTGCTGACTGATCGTCATATTTTTGTGAATAACACCTAATCCGCCTTGTCTTGCCATGGCAATTGCCATTTTACTATCAGTAACAGTATCCATACTTGCACTGATGATCGGAATATTCAACTTAATATTTTTTGTTAATTGTACGCTCATATCCACTTCGTTTGGTAACACGTGACTTTCTGCTGGTATCAATAAGACATCGTCGAAAGTAAACCCTTTTTTCGTGAACTTTGTTTCCCAGTTGGACATTTTTAGTACCACTCCTCTGTTTTAGTTTATCTACTAAAATAATCGATTTTCTTTATTAAGTCAACAGTCTATCCGTAATCCCTAACTTTTCTAAGAAGATATTCATTATAAGCGTTTGCATACCGATAGTTTATTGCTTATCTCTCAGCAGTCGGCTCTAAAAAAAACAGTCAGAATTTTCTATCCTCCCAAAAGAGGATTCAAAAATTCTGACTGATGGAATATTTTTTGTTTATCTTCTAGGTGCTGATAAACTGCCAATAATACCGTATTTCTTCTTCAAGTAGTAACGTAACGCAAGAGCGACCCCACCGATGATCACGATAACTACTGGATCTAGTAGTGGGTTCAGTACTGGTGGAAGCAACGTTGTAGCGGAAAAGGCGATAACCCAGATCAGCGTTGTTCCTCCTAAAATAAGCAATGTTTTACCCATACCTGGTTTTTTACTGCGATCTGCTCCAGGATATTCATACTGATAAATGTATTTATACATCAGATAAAATACCCAACCACCGACTGCAGAACCTAAAATAAGAGTTGAAATGCCATAAGCCGGCGTTGTTCCACGTGAAAACAATCCAGTGATCGCAACCATGATACTCAACAGACCGAGTAGTAATAATGCGTTATCTAGCCACATCAAGACTGGTTTAGCATTTACTTTTACTTCAGCTGGTTTATTGATGATTGCTTCTGTTCGTTCAGAAACAGTACCGAATAGTTGTCTCGCTGTTCTTCCGCCTTTTTGCTCAGAAACTAAAGTCGGAAGGATGTCATGAAGGGCTGTGACTTTTTCCTCTTCGGATAAGTTAGCCGCTTCTAAAGATTTTTTCAAATCAAAAATATATTGTTGGTTTCTTTTCGTCAACTTTTCTTCTAAACTATTGTTTTCTTTTACGATCTCACGTAATTGTTCTGGTTCCATGATCTAATAGTCCTCCTTAGCCGTTACTCTAACGGTTGTCACAAAAGACATTCTAACATACTATACGTACAGTTTGATAGCCCTTTTATACATTAAAACGGAATAACATAACGTCGCCATCTTGGACTACATAATCTTTACCTTCTAGACGAACGCGACCTGCTTCTTTTGCGGCATGCATGTTGCCATAATGATCCAAATCTTCAAAAGAGACTGTTTCTGCACGGATGAAGCCTCGTTCAAAATCTGAGTGGATGATTCCAGCTGCTTGGGGAGCTTTGATTCCTTTTTTGAACGTCCAAGCTCGGACTTCTTGTTCTCCAGCAGTAAAGTAAGTAGCTAATCCCAATAAATCATAGGCTGCACGGATCAATTGATCTAATCCAGATTCTTCGATTCCCAATGCTTCTAAGAATTCAGCCTTATCTTCATCATCTAACTCGGCGATTTCTTCCTCTGCACGCGCGCTAACAACGATGACTTCTGCTTTTTCTTCTGCCGCAAAGTTACGTACTTCTTGAACGTAGTGATTGGATTCTGCTTCTGCTACTTCGTCTTCCGCAACATTTGCTACATATAGGATCGGTTTTGTTGTTAATAAGAACAATGATTTAACGATCTTTTGTTCTTCTTCTGTAAACTCGATCGAACGGGCGGAACGGCCGTCTTCTAAAACAGGTTTGATTTTATCTAGTACTGCTAATTCTGCTACAGCATCTTTATCCTTTGTTTTAGCAACTTTTGCCACTCGTGTATAACGTTTAGTAATTGAGTCAAGGTCAGCTAACACAAGCTCCAAATTGATCGTATCAATATCAGCTAAAGGATCAACTCGTCCTTCCACGTGAGTGATGTTGTCGTCATCAAAACAACGGACGACATGACAGATTGCATCTACTTGGCGGATATGACTCAAAAATTGGTTACCTAAGCCCTCACCTTTACTTGCACCTTTTACGATACCAGCGATATCTGTAAATTCAAAAGTAGTTGGAACAGTTTTCTTTGGATGGACTAATTCCGTCAACCGTTGTAAACGCCAGTCTGGTACTTCTACCATTCCTACATTTGGATCAATCGTTGCAAAAGGATAGTTTGCTGCTTCTGCTCCAGCTTTAGTAATTGCATTAAATAAAGTCGATTTTCCGACATTGGGTAAACCTACGATTCCAGCAGTTAATGCCATAAATTTATTCACTCTTTCTCTGAATTTTTTTCAAGTATTTTTTTTAGTTTTTTTTCAAATTCTCGACGAGTCATCATAACGATATGTCCACAATTCACACATTTGATTTTGATGTCAGCACCCATTCGAATGATCTCCCAACGGTTCGTCTGACACGCATGAGGTTTTTTCATTTCAACGATATCATGTAAGTCGTACATAAAAGTCCCCTCCTTTTTGAAAAAAATATCTGAACGCTTGCTTTATTAATCGAAGCGCAATGATGGATTCTCTATTATTGAAAGTAATAGGACAAAGCCTAAGATTTTTGTTTCTCAGTTTTATTCGTCAAATTGAATATTAAGAATATCCAGGATTCTTGTCAAATCATTTTGTGACAGATATTCAATTTCGATTTTTCCTTTTCCATCTTTTTCTTGGATAGCGACACTTGTGCCGAACTTATCCATTAAACGATCTTCGCTTTCACGGATATAGTAAGGTTTTTCTTTTGCTAAACGTGGAATTTTTTTCTTTTCTTTTCCATCATTTTCATTTAATTGTGACACAATTTGTTCTAATTGACGAACAGTCAGATTCTCCGTTACTGCTCGATTTGCTAATTTTAGTATCAAGCTTTTATTTTTCAAGCCCAAGAGTGTACGCGCTTGTCCCATCGAAAGGCGTTGATCTTGGACCATTTCTTTGACAAGATCGGGTAACGTCAACAAACGCAAGTAATTCGCAATATAAGGCCGACTCTTGCCTAAGCGGTTTGCCACTTCTGCTTGTGTCAATTTGAGATTTTTCATCAGCATATCATACGCTTCTGCCTCTTCTAGCGGATTTAAATCTTCACGCTGCAGATTCTCTAGAACGGCAACTTGCATCATTGCTTCTTCATCAAAGTCTCTAACGATTGCTGGGATGGTTTCTTTTTTAGCTAATTTAGAAGCTCGAAAACGGCGTTCTCCGGCAATGATCTCATAGCCTTTTACTGATGATCGGCGAACAATTATGGGTTGAAAAACACCTGATTGCTCAATTGAATTCGCTAATTCTTGCAAAGAGACCTCTTCAAAAGTTTTCCGTGGTTGATACGGATTGGGACGTAATTCATTCAATGGCAACTGGATCACGGTCTCATCTGTTACATCTACAGTTTCTAAATTTTCTAAGTCTTGGAACAATGCATCGATTCCTCGACCTAATCCTTTATTTTTCTTCACGATTAACCACTTCCTTTGCCAATGCTTGGTAGACTTCAGCTCCTCTAGAACGTGGATCATAATCGATAATAGGCATTCCATGACTTGGCGCTTCTGAAAGACGGATATTTCTTGGAATAATCGTTTCATACACTTTTTCACGGAAATATTTACGAACTTCTGCCACTACTTCATTCCCTAAGTTTGTACGGGCATCGTACATCGTAAGTAGCACTCCTTCGATCTCTAACTCAGGATTGAAATGCTTTTGGACAAGACGAACAGTATTCAATAATTGGCTTAATCCCTCTAGTGCGTAATACTCACATTGAACAGGGATCAAAATCGAATCACTAGCTGTAAATGAATTGATTGTCAGATGTCCTAAAGAAGGTGGACAATCGATCAAGATATAATCATATAAGTCAGTGACTTCCGCTAATGAACCTTTTAGGCGAGATTCTCTGGCCATCATTGAGGTTAACTCGATCTCAGCTCCTGCTAATTGGAGAGTTGCTGGCACAATACTTAGATTTTCGTGTTCCGTGACAAGTGTTGCGTCAGCGATAGGTAACTCGTTGACTAACACATCATAGATATCTTGTGTCACATCAGGTTTGCGGATACCTACGCCACTTGTCGCATTTCCTTGCGCGTCCATATCTACTAATAGAACTTTTTTCCCAAGACTAGCTAGACATGCGCCTAAATTTACCGTTGTCGTTGTTTTACCGACTCCGCCTTTTTGATTTGCAACAGATATTATTTGTGCCATCTCTTCTCCTCCTACTTGATTGGTTGCTTGTTAGGCAATCCAGGTTTTCTTGGATATTTTTTCGGTGTGACCTTCTTTTTCTGAATCATAAGAATGTGCCGTTTATCCGTTACGTTAGGTAATTCAACCGTGTATTCTTTGATGAATTTACCGCCTAAAAGAGCAATTGCCTGTTTTGCTTCCATTAACTCTTCTTCACTTTTAGCTGCTTTTAACGCATAAAAATAGCCTTCTTGTTTTACTAAGGGTAAACACAATTCAGCTAGGACGTTCAATCGAGCTACTGCACGCGCCGTGACGTAATCGAAAGACGCACGAAATTGCGGATTTTGTCCAAATGTTTCAGCTCGATCATGGTAAAGATTTGCGGTAATACCTAACTCTTTCGTTAATTCCGTTAAAAAAGTAATCCGTTTATTCAAAGAGTCAACAATCGTGATCTGCAATTCTGGAAATACGATTTTTAATGGAATACTTGGAAAGCCGGCGCCAGAGCCAACATCACAAAGTGTACCATCTTTTGAAAAGTCCCCATCAAACGCTAGAGTCAATGAATCATAAAAATGTTTCAAATAAACATCTTTCTTTTCTGTGATTGCTGTTAAATTCATTTTTTCGTTCCACTCAACTAATAGTTGATAATAGCGTTCAAATTGAGTCATTTGTTGATCCGTCAACTGGATACCTTTTTCTGCCAAAATCTGATGAAATTCTTCTGGTGTCATAGTTTGTCCTTTCATTGTGAAACAGTTACATTGTTTCACGAAATCTCTTCTTACTTTAACGCAAAATGTCAGGAGTTGCAATCTTTCCAATAGAAATTTAAACAGAAAAAGGGGTAGGGAAAATGATTTTAACTATTCCAAAGGAAAGTCAAAAAAGGAAGGGTAAGTGATATACCAAAAATCTGGTTCCCTTTCATCTTCGGATTACCCTATTCATTGATAATGTACTTAATGGAACATTCTTTTCTATGGTGCAATAAGAGCGCTCAAAAAAAGAGTAAGATAAATAAGTACCTTACAAGGGATAGACTCGTATTCATTTTCTAGAATCAAAAAAAGAAAAAAGGCTTAGTATCAAGCCTTTTCCTCTGTCACTTTCGCAATCTTCCCTTGTTCGATGTAAACCATCAAAATACTTAAATCAGCTGGGTTTACGCCGCTGATTCGACTTGCTTGAGCAATTGTTTCAGGTTGGATTTTTTGTAATTTTTGTTTTGCTTCGGTTGCCAAGCCGTTAATTGCCGCATAATCAATATTTTCTGGTATTTTTTTGGCTTCCATTCGTTTTAATTTTTCTACTTTTTCAAGTGCCTTTTTTATATATCCTTCATATTTGATCTGGATTTCTGCTTGTTCGATTTCTTTGCGTGTCAATGCTTCATTCGCAGGAATAAATTGCAATAGATCTTGGTAGCTGATCTCTGGACGTCTTAAGAAGTCACTTGCTAAAACACCATCTTTTAATGGGGCTGCATTGATTGTTGCTAAGAAAGCTTGAACTTCTTCTGTTGGTTTGATACGAACGCTCATCAAACGTTTGATTTCTTCTTCAACAGCGGCTTTCTTTTTCAAATATGCATTGTATTGGTCTTCTTTGACCAAACCTACTTGGTGGCCCATTTCAGTAAGACGTAGATCCGCGTTATCATGACGTAAGAGCAAACGGTATTCTGCGCGAGAAGTCAATAAACGGTAAGGTTCGTTTGTTCCTTTTGTGACTAGATCATCGATCATCACACCGATATAACCATCGCTTCGTTTGATGACCAACGGCTCTTTTCCTTGCACCTTCAATGCGGCATTGATCCCAGCGATCAAACCTTGCCCAGCAGCTTCTTCGTAGCCGCTTGTTCCATTTGTTTGTCCAGCAGTATAAAGATTTTCAACAACTTTTGTTTCCAGTGTTGGACGCAATTGGTGTGGTTCAACGACATCATATTCGATCGCATAACCTGTACGCATCATCTCCACTTTTTCCAAACCGGCAATCGAGTGTAAAACATCGACTTGCACATCTTCTGGTAATGAGGTGGATAATCCTTGCACATAGACTTCTTCGGTGTGCAGTCCTTCTGGTTCCAAGAATAGTTGATGACGTGGTTTGTCAGCAAAACGAACGATCTTATCTTCGATTGATGGGCAATAGCGTGCGCCCACACCCTCTACGATCCCAGTAAACATCGGCGCGCGATGTAAGTTGTCACGGATGATTTGGTGGGTCGTTTCTCCAGTATAAGTTAGCCAGCAAGATTCTTGGTCTAAATTATATGCACTGTCGGGTGTACTGAAACTAAAATGATTGGGTTCCTTGTCACCTGGTTGTTCTTCTGTGACTGAATAATCGATCGTGCTTGATTTGACACGTGGCGGTGTTCCTGTTTTGAACCGCTCAATGGCAAAACCAATCTCTTTCAAATTATTCGCTAAGCCAACAGAAGGTTGGGAGTTATTAGGACCAGAAGAATATTTCAATTCTCCGATGATGATTTCGCCACGTAGTGCTGTTCCAGCAGTGATGACAACTGCTTTCGCACGATAACTCGCTCCAGTAGAGGTGATCACACCACAGCAAATACCATCTTCAACGATCAATTCTTCGACAATTCCTTGACGCAAAGTCAAATTTGGTTCTTTTTCGATCGTATGTTTCATTTCTGCGGAATAGGCATGTTTGTCTGCTTGTGCACGTAATGCTCTGACAGCTGGGCCTTTCCCAGTATTCAACATACGCATTTGAATATAGGTCTTATCGATATTTTTACCCATTTCTCCGCCTAATGCGTCGATTTCTCGGACAACGACTCCTTTGGCAGGTCCGCCAACGGACGGATTACATGGCATAAAAGCAACCATATCCAAATTGATGGTTAATAGTAATGTTTTTGAGCCCATTCTTGCTGCGGCTAATGCGGCTTCAGACCCCGCATGTCCGGCACCGACAACGATCACGTCATAGGCATCTGCTTGATAATGATTCAAAAGATTTTCCTCCTTATTTTCCTAAACAAAATTGACTAAATAATTGAGTGATCAGTTCATCTTGTACACTGTCTCCGACCACTTCACCTAAGTAATCCCAACAGCGAGTCATGTCGATTTGCACTAAGTCTACAGGCATACCAGCAGTGATGCCCTCGATGACTTCCTCTAATGAAATAGCTGCTTTTTCAAGCAAAGCGATGTGACGCGTATTTGACACGTATGTCGCATCACGTTCTCCTGTTTGACCACCAAAGAATAAATCTGAAATTGCTGTTTCTAAACGATCCAAACCATCATTTTTAGTCACAGAGACAGCAAAGACTGGTTCATTTTCTACCCATTGTTCAAGTTTTTCTGTTTCTAATTTTGGTGGTAGATCTGTTTTATTTAAAAGAATGATTCGCTTCAAGCCCTTCGTGGCCTCTAGCAATTGTTCATCTTCACTCGTTAAAGGTTCACTTTGGTTCAAAACTAATAAAATCAAATCTGATTCAGCGAGTGCTTTGCGGCTTCGTTCTACGCCGATTCGTTCCACGACATCTTCTGTTTCACGGATTCCTGCTGTATCGATCAATTTCAATGGTACCCCGCGGACATTGACGTATTCTTCGATGACGTCTCGCGTCGTTCCTGCGATGTCAGTGACAATTGCTTTTTCTTCACGTAATAAGTGATTCAAGAGACTTGATTTTCCTACATTGGGGCGTCCAATGATTGCTGTGCTCAAACCTTCTCGAAGAACTTTTCCTTGTTTTGAAGTAGCTAGTAACGCTTGGATTCTTTCTTGGATCATTGTAGCTTTTTCTAATAATAATTTTGTTGTCAATTCTTCTACATCATCATATTCAGGATAATCAATATTGACTTCGACTTGTGCTAATGTTTCTAAAATTTCTTGTCGTAACGAACGGATCAATGCAGATAGATTCCCATCCAACTGGTTCAACGCTAAGCCCATTGCCTTGTCGGTTTTCGCACGAATCAGATCCATCACTGCTTCAGCTTGGGATAGATCTACACGTCCATTTAAGAAGGCCCGTTTTGTAAATTCACCAGGTTCTGCCAACCTTGCACCTTCACGCAATAGTAATTGTAAGATTTGGTTTACTACAACGATTCCGCCATGGCAATTGATTTCTACTACATCTTCACGAGTAAATGTTTTGGGTGCTAACATGACAGAAACCATGACTTCATCAACTAACTGTTCATTTTTAGGATCAACGATATGTCCATAATGGATGGTATGACTTGGGACTTCAAGTAAACTTTTCTTTCCACAACTGTATACTTTATCTGCTAACGCTACTGCTTGATCTCCGCTGAGGCGGACAATACTGATGGCGCCTTCTCCAGGTGGAGTCGAAATTGCAGCAATCGTATCAAATTCTAAAGTAATTTCAGCCATTTTCTCACTTCCTCTTTCATTTTACGCACAAAAAAAGCGCCCACTTCACCCTTTGTAATAAATGGTGAACTTAGCACTTTGACTGCTTGTTCTCGATTAAATTCTGGTCATAGGTTATCACATCTAATAGAAGGAATCAAGGGTTTTTAATCGGAGACTGACTTTATCTTTACTAGGACTTTCATGTTTTTGGGCAGACTTTACCTGATTTATCTTAGCTGATTCTTTTCATTTTTTTCGCAACGTGGAAGTGGGCTATTTCTTGAGTCGTTCTCTTTTATTACCGAGATTGCTTTATCTTTAAATCTTGTGACCTTAGTGTTTTTTGTAGCCACGCATGGTGCGTCTCTTTTCCTTTTTTTAGTTTATAAGAAATTTTTTCTTGCTGAGATACATCGGTACGTTTACCTTTTTCATCTAGGTATGTCACTAGTGCCTGTTGCAGTATTTTTAATGTTTTACTAGAAGCTCCACTGTTTTTCAAATGAACTATCGCTAACTGAGTCAATTCTTTTTTGAAATCTCCATTAGATAAATTAGGAATACTTGATTTATAAAATATTTGATTTTTTATTTTGACCTGTTTCTTGACCCCTAAAATATATTTCATTGCACCATTTAAATTATTGACCATACAATTGTCTTGGACATATTGTGAGGTTGCCAGATCATTGGAATAATATTCTTTCTTTGCACAACGACTGAACAAATGAAGCGGACGATATTCTTCAAATGGTCCTTTTATTAATTCGTTTCGTTCAAACCAATTCAGATGCAGCCGTCCTATACGCAATGCCTGAGTGATTGCCTTGACTTTTTGTGGTGAATTTTTGATTTTATAGATATAAATCGGTGTAATCTGTTTCTTTTGGTCATCTATGTAAACAGCTGCCCTTAATTTTTTTTGAATGGATTGGCTATCGGGACTAATGATGCGTATCTGTGCTTTGTCATAAGTAGCAACTTCAAAATCTCCCCTGACCTTTCTGATAATCACATCCATTCCATGATACCCATCTTCTCCATTTTGCAGTTTCATACAGACATTTATCGGGAGAAGCAAAAAGCTGTCAGGATGATCTTCTTTCAAATCATTTAGATAAAAAGGTAATAATTTTGTCTCAACGGAGCTATACAGGCTTTTTTGAAAGGATTCTTTTAATAGTGGGATGTTTCTATCTGGAAACTTATCTGAGTGGAGATCAAGCATTTGTTGATAGATTGGCATCAATTCAATCACGGCATTAGGTACTTTTTTCATTTTTTCCTGGATCGGATTTCCCATTAGATTTAAATTCTGAATAATTGTGCTGCACATGTTTTTCACGTACTCTTCGCTGTTTAGATACCTTTGACGTTTTCGCATAACTAATCGTACAAGTTTCGCCTGCTTTCTTTCTCTAAATAAATCGTAAATACTCAATGATCATCACCTCGATCCAGTGTTTTAGAGTGTGGGACAAATCTAAAAATCAGCTTTGCTACAAGACCTACGAATAAACAGTGGGAGCAGAAGCAACTCCTTCTTAAATAAGCCGAAATTCACAAAAATTTGAAAAGTAATTTTCGTTCATTTCTTCTTATTTCTCGGAGTTAAACACTTCTGTCCCAACCTCTCTCAAATAAACGGCGTCCAAAAGTCAGGCTTTTCGGAAATCTCAAACCTAAACGACTTTTGTCTCGACCTCTTCTCAAGTGTAGCAGTATTATTTTTAGTTTAAAATCTGTCTTTTCCCTAACTAGAAATAATCGTTGCTCTTTCTTACATACTTCTTTATCTTTCTTTAAAAAAAAGGTACACTAAAATGGTAGCGCTATCTACATACACTTTGTTTTATCGAAAGGAGAAACTTATGGGCCAGTTTAATCCTGTTTCATTTGACGGTGAAGACGACCCGCGCATCAATGATGTCGTGTTGTCTACGGGAAATATCAACCAAAAATATATTGTACGTGATATTGTTTTTGTGGTGGAATGCTTTGAAGCTGATTTGTTTGACCCAAATTTTAATACCGAGGATCTGTTTTTAACAACGAAACGAAAGTTAAAAAAGAAAGTGCTGGAATACGGAGCAAACGCAGTGATCAATTGTCATTTTGACTATCAGCAGCGTTCACGTGGCGAAAAACAGTGCTTGGAATTATTTGCCTACGGAACGGTCATCCAGTTTGTCCAAACTACGATTGGCTGATTACCTGATACAATTAGTACATCTTAATGAAAAAAAAGCACATGAAGCGAGGCTTCATGTGCTTTTTCTATCAAAGTAAGACTACTTGAACATCGTATACTCCGATAAGAATGATTTCTAATAAAATATACTTGGTTTAAAAAAGTTTGTCAACGAGTATTCATTATTTCTAGAAATCATCCTTCTGTTACAAGCGTTTTTTCACTGGCTCAACGACCAAATAACGATAAGGTTCATCACCTTCTGAATGAGTTTGGACAGCTTCATTTTTACTCAATACCGCATGGATCTGCTTTCGTTCAAAAGCAGGCATTGGTTCTAAAAATACCGGTTGTCCCGTACGACTGACTTTATCCGCTGTACGTTCTGCAAGTCGTTGGATGATTTCTTGGCGTTTCTCCCGATAATTGCCTACATTCACTACCACAGAAAGCTTATTTTCAGCTACACGATGAATAAATACTTGGGCTAAATATTGTAAGGCATTCAGCGTTTTTCCATGTTTCCCGATCAATAGCCCTTGTTTTTGAGTATCCAATTGAAAAACGATCATGTTTGCTTCTCGTTTGATTTTTACTACAGCTGGTGCATCCAATTGTTTCGTAATTTCAGTGAGATAAACTGCTAATTCCGTTAAAGCTGCTTCATCACCTAATTCACTTAGTTCTTTTTTAGGCACTTCTGCTTGAGATTCTTCTTCGTAAACAATTTCTGTTATTTCAGGTTTTTCTTCTAAAACTTCTTCCACTGTTTCTTCGATCGTCTCTGAAACAGTTTCACTGATTGAAGGCTTGATCATCAAACGGGCATTCTTTTTTCCTAGACCTAAGAATCCTTTTTTACCTTCATCAAGTATCTCGATCTCTACGTTGTCTTTTGATAGACCCAAATCATCCAGTCCGAGTTGGACCGCTTCATCTATTGTCGCAGCTTCATAAATTGGCATTAGCATTACCTCCCTTATTTTCTACGTTTTTTCTTAGGATTCATTGCTTTCTTCATTGCTCGTTCTTTTTCACGAATACGTTGTGCTTCTTCTTCACGTTCTTTTCTGATTTTAAATGGATTGTTGATCAATAGCGTTTGTAGTACTTGGAACGCATTTGAGACTACCCAGTATAATGAAAGACCACTGGCTAAATTGACACCCATCACTAAAATCATCACAGGCATCACGAAGTTCATGATCTTCATTGACGCATTCGACTCAAGTTGGCTCATACTACTTAAATAAGTACTTGCGAACGTAAAGATAGCCGCTAGAATCGGCAAAATAAATGTTGGATCAGCAGTTCCTAGGTTCAACCATAAAAAGTGTCCTTGTTTTAATTCTGGTACACGTGAAATGGATTGCCACAACGCCATCAATATTGGCATTTGTACTAATAATGGTAAACAACCTGCATATGGGTTCACATTATTCTCTGCATATAGACGTTGTTGCTCTTCACGTAATTTTCTTTGTGTATCTGGATCTTTTGCACTATATTCTTGTTGTAATGCTTTTAGTTTAGGTTGAAGCTCTTGCGTTTTACGCATGCTCTTTGTCTGAAAATGCATCAAAGGCATCAATATCACACGGATGATCAAGGTGAATAAAATGATCCCGATCCCCACGTTACCAAATGACAATGCCTTGATCGCTTCTGCAAAATAATAAACGATGTAGCGATCCCAAATTCCTGTGCTTTGCGCACTCACTTCTCCAGTTCCACAACCGGATAAGACGACGGCAAGACCTACGATACCTGCCATCAAAAGTAAACGTTTGTATTTCTTCACTTACTCTTTTCCTCTCTATCGATTATTTTTGCAAGTTTTAAGACATGGACTAGATTGGAACGAATCTCATCGTAAGTCAACCCTTTGACACTTGGTCTGGCAATCACAATAAAATCCAATTCCGGGTCGATCTCTTCTTTTAAAGAATAAATCGCTGCACGGAGCTTGCGCTTTACATCATTGCGACATACGGCATTACCTACTTTTTTACCTACGGAAAGCCCCACACGAAAATGTGGTTGGTCCTTTTTCTCTAAGCGGTAGATGACAAATTTACGATTAGCAAATGATGCTCCTGTTTGGAACACAGCTTGAAATTCTCGTTCTTTTTTAACACGATACGCTTTTTTCATTCGTTTTCTTTCCTTTTCTATCTCTCACTTACGTCAATAATCATACCATATTTCATGTCACTCTTTTACCCTTTCGCAAAAAAAGGGCATAAAAAAAACCACTGAAACCCCAGTGGCTTAAGCTGAAAGAACTTTTCTTCCTTTACGACGACGGCTTGCTAAAACACGACGACCATTTTTAGTACTCATACGTTTACGGAATCCGTGAACTTTTTGACGTTTACGTTTATTTGGTTGGTATGTTCTTTTCATGTATTCCACCTCCAAAATTTCTTATCTACTGATTAAACACAGACATACTTTGATAGTATAACGACAACTAAGGTATTTTGTCAATATAAAATAGAACGATTCTTGTTAAAATGCGTGATCTATTTTTCCACAGAACTATTTTTTGCAATGTGTTTTATATGTGGGAAAAGTTATGCACACGAATTATCCACAGCATTTTCTATGCCCTTTTTACACAGAATAAACACCTGTAAAAAAAGTAATCCACAGTTAAGGCAAAACTTGTGAATTGATTGCTGAACAAATTGATAAATATAGATTTATTATCCACAGATACTTCTGGAGAATTTCTCCAAAACACCACTTATCCACCTGTTGATTACTCATGTGGATAACTATTTTTCCCACTTGTGTTTTTTTCTTCTCATTCACCTCTTGATTTTGTGGATAAACGTAAAATAAAAATTTTTTCTTTTCTTTCTGTGGAAAACTTCAGCGAAAAATGATAAATTAGTACTAGTTATTCACTTTTTAATGAAGGAGGAGGCCTTATATGGTATCCCTCGATGCTTTATGGAACGAATTAAAAACCACTTACCAAAAAGATTTATCGCCTGCAAGTTATAATACTTGGATCGAAACCGCGCAACCAAGATCGTTGGATCAAAGCCAGCTAGTTGTAGAGGTTCCTAGTAAAATTCATAAAGAATATTGGGAAAAAAACCTAGCGACAAAGATCGTCGAAGTCGGTTATATGCTGACAGGTAAAGAGATCATCCCGCGTTTTGTTACCGGGGAAGAAGCAGAACAAGAAATCATTGAAGAAGTCCAAAGTCCAAAAATACCTGTAGCAAATCCCATAAAAAAAGCGATGTTGAATCCCAAATATACCTTTGACACGTTTGTTATTGGGAAAGGAAACCAAATGGCGCATGCTGCGGCATTAGTCGTTGCAGAAGATCCGGGCTCTATTTACAACCCGTTATTCTTTTATGGAGGCGTTGGTCTTGGTAAGACCCATTTGATGCATGCAATTGGTCATCAGATGCTGTTGAGCCAACCTGATGCGAAGGTCAAATATGTTAGTAGTGAAACATTTGCGAATGATTTCATCAACTCGATCCAGAACAAAACAGCAGAAGAGTTTCGTCAAGAATACCGAAACGTTGATCTTTTATTAGTTGATGACATTCAATTCTTTGCAGAAAAAGAAGCTACACAGGAAGAATTTTTCCATACATTCAATGCACTTTACAATGAAGGAAAGCAGATCGTTCTAACAAGTGATCGCTTGCCAAACGAGATACCAAAACTGCAAGAACGTTTAGTATCACGCTTTGCATGGGGGCTTTCCGTTGACATCACGCCACCTGATCTAGAAACACGAACAGCGATTTTGAGAAAGAAAGCCGCTGCTGAGCGGTTAGAGATCCCCGACGATACGTTAAGTTATATCGCGGGCCAAATCGATTCGAATATCCGTGAATTAGAAGGAGCTTTGGTACGTGTCCAAGCATTTGCTGCGATGAATAGTGAAGATATTTCAACAAGTCTAGCTGCTGATGCACTGAAAACACTGAAATCTGGCAAAGGACACCCGCAACTTTCGATCCTACAGATCCAAGAAGAGGTTGCAAAGTATTACCATATTCAATTAAAGGATCTAAAAGGGAAAAAACGAGTGAAATCGATCGTTGTCCCACGTCAAATCGCAATGTATCTAGCAAGAGAGTTGACTGACAGTTCGTTGCCAAAAATCGGAGCCGAATTTGGCGGAAAAGATCACACCACAGTCATCCATGCGCATGAAAAAATCCAACACTTAGTTGATTCAAGCGTAAGCATGCAGAATGAAGTATCGGAAATCAAAAATTTTCTTTTAAATTAATCAAACCAAAGGAAAAAACGCTTTGTGGATAAAAGTGAAAAAAACAAAAAAGTTATGCACACCTTTTCCACAGCTGTTTTTTCTTTTCTTTCTTGCATTTTTTTAGTTTTCCACAGAATCAACAGTACCTAATACTTTTATTATTTTATATTAACTAATAATAAATACATGTCTAAAGGAGAAACATCATGAAAGTTACCTTAAATCGAGCAAGTTTTATGCAAGAGTTGCAAACTGTTCAACGAGCTATATCAAGTAAAACAACTATTCCCATTTTGACAGGGGTCAAAATCACTCTGACACAAGAAGGATTGACGTTAACTGGTAGCAATGCAGATATTTCAATCGAAACACTTTTATCGGTCGAAAATGAAAAAGCACAAATGCAAATTGAATCTACTGGATCAATTGTTTTACAAGCTCGTTTCTTTAGTGAGATTATTCGCCGTTTACCAGAAGAGACATTCACTTTAGAAGTTTTAGAAAATAAACAAGTGGCGATCACTTCAGGTAAAGCCAACTTTTTAGTGAATGGGCTAGATGCAGACAATTACCCACATCTACCGGTAGTAGAAAGTCATAACCAAATGAAATTACCTGTGCATGTCTTGACGAAACTGATCAACGAAACAGTTTTTGCTGTCTCACAACACGAGAGCCGTCCAATTCTTACTGGAGTCCACTTTGTTTTAAAAGACAATTCTTTACTAGCTGTCGCAACAGACTCACATCGGTTGAGTCAACGAGTGATCCCAGTTGAACAAGCAGTAGATCAATTCGATATTGTCATTCCTGGTAAAAGTTTGACGGAACTTTCTCGTTCACTAACAAATGAAGAGGAAATCGTTGAAATCAGCATCATGGAAAATCAAGTATTGTTCAAAACAGAAAATATGTACTTTTATTCACGCTTGTTAGAAGGGAACTACCCTGATACGAATCGTTTGATCCCTTCAAGTTTCAATACAGAAGTTGAATTTTCAGTGCCTAGTTTCTTAGCAGCAATCGAACGTGCTTCTTTATTGTCACATGAAGGACGTAACAACATCGTTCGTCTATCTATCACTTCAGATTCTGTTGTTCTTTACGGAAATTCTCCTGAAATTGGTAAAGTCGAAGAAAGTTTGAACTATGTGACAAGTAGTGGCGATCCTTTAGAGATCTCTTTCAACCCTGATTACATGAAAGCTGCATTGCGTGCTTTTGGCGATATGAGTATCAAAGTGAAATTTATTTCTTCTATTCGTCCATTTACGTTAGAACCAACAGAAGACGGTGTTCAATTTATCCAATTGATCACACCTGTACGTACAAATTAAGCAAATTTCTTGATAGATTGAAAAATTAGATGAAAAGAAATAGAAAAGAAGCAAAAAGCCCTAAAATCAATTTTAAGGCTTTTTGTTTCTTTTTGTTTAAAACACCTTTTTTTGCTTAAATCGTCTTATATGGAAAAATATATGGATAAATTTGTTTTATTGATTAAAAAAAGGTATAATAGAGTATACATTTATAATGAAAATGAGGGATGAAGAGTGAAACAACAAGTCATATTAAAAACAGAATTTATGACGTTGTGTCAAATGCTAAAAGAAGTCACGGTGATCAGCAGTGGTGGACAAGCAAAATGGTATTTAGCTGAGAACACTGTCTTAGTAGATGGCGAACCTGAGAATCGCCGCGGACGAAAACTTTATCCCGGTATGATGGTTGAAGTTCCAGAAGTAGGAACTTTTTTTATGGTAAAAAAAGGGAAAAAAGATAATGAGGCTGAATAAGCTCTATTTAAAAAATTATCGTAACTATCAGGAATTACAAATAGAGTTTTCGAAAAATCTTGTCATTTTCTTAGGTGAAAATGCGCAAGGAAAGACGAATCTTTTGGAAAGTATTTATGTCTTAGCTATGACTAGAAGTCATCGTACAAGTAGTGAACAAGAATTGATCGGTTGGAATGATGACCAAGCATTGATTCAAGGAGAAATCACGAAAGGTACATCTAAAATCCCTCTAGAAATCTTACTTTCAAAAAAAGGGCGCAAAACAAAAATCAATCATATCGAGCAAAAGAAGTTAAGCAGTTATGTTGGACAATTGAACGTCATCTTATTTGCACCGGAAGACCTTTCTCTAGTCAAAGGTAGTCCTCAGATAAGACGAAAATTTCTTGATATGGAATTAGGCCAAATCAATCCGATCTATCTTTATGATCTGGTTCAATATCAAGGAATCTTAAAACAAAGAAACCAATATTTAAAACAATTGAACGAAAAAAAGCAAACAGATCTACTTTACTTAGATATTTTATCTGAGCAGTTAGCCGAATTTGGCAGTAAAATCTTGAAAGCTCGTGCGCAATTTGTTCAGCGATTAGAGTTTTGGGCAAACACTTTGCATCAACAAATCACCCATCAAAAAGAACAATTAGAGATTGAATACGTAACAGCGATTTCTTCTTTGCATTCACAAACACAAGAAGAGATCCAAACACAGTTTTTGGCATTGCTAGATCAGAATAAAAAGAAAGATTTGTTTCGAGGGACAACAACGATAGGGCCCCATCGTGATGACCTTTCTTTTTTCGTCAATCAAAAAAACGTGCAGAATTATGGGTCTCAAGGACAACAGCGAACCACAGCTTTGAGCGTCAAATTAGCTGAAATCGACTTGATCAAAGAAGAAACAGGGGAATATCCAATTCTCTTGCTTGATGATGTGATGAGTGAATTAGATGATAATCGCCAACTGCACTTGCTAGAAACGATTGAAGGTAAAGTCCAGACTTTCTTGACAACAACCACACTTGATCATGTAAAAAATAAAATGACCGTTGAACCTGAGATTTTTTATGTTCAGCAAGGAAAAATAGAAGGAGAAGAAAGTTAAATGACAGATGAGAGAAGTTTAATTGAACGCGCTAAAGAATATGATGCCAGTCAGATTCAAGTCCTTGAAGGATTAGAAGCCGTTCGAAAACGTCCAGGCATGTACATCGGATCTACTAGCTCTGAAGGATTACATCACTTGGTATGGGAAATCGTCGATAATTCGATCGATGAAGTATTGGCAGGATTTGCTACTAAGATCCAAGTCGTAATTGAAGAAGATAACAGCATCACTGTAGTCGATGATGGCCGTGGGATTCCCGTAGATATCCAAGCAAAAACTGGTCGTCCAGCTGTAGAAACTGTTTTTACCGTGCTTCATGCAGGGGGAAAATTCGGCGGAGGCGGATATAAAGTATCTGGTGGACTGCATGGTGTTGGTTCATCCGTCGTTAATGCGTTATCGTCACAATTAGATGTAAAAGTTTATAAAGACGGCAATGTTTATTACCAACAATATCGTCGCGGTGCTGTCGTTGATGATTTAAAAATCATTGAACAAAGTGACCGCCACGGAACAACTGTCCATTTTATTCCAGATCCAGAAATTTTTACAGAGACAACCGTTTTTGATTTCAATAAATTAGCGACTCGTATTCGTGAATTGGCTTTCTTGAATCGCGGCATGCACATCTCGATCGAGGACAGACGCGAAGAAAAAACAGTAGTAAAAGAATACCATTATGACGGCGGGATCAAGAGCTATGTCGAGTATTTAAATGCAAACAAGGCAGTGCTTTTCCCAGAGCCAGTTTATTTAGAAGGCGAACAGCAAGATATCGCGGTCGAAGTTTCGATGCAATATACTGATGGTTACCATTCAAACATCATGAGTTTTGCGAACAACATCCACACATATGAAGGTGGGACACATGAGTCTGGATTCAAAACAGCATTGACTCGTGTCATCAATGATTATGCGCGTAAACAAAAGCTGATGAAAGAAAACGATGATAATTTGACAGGGGAAGATGTAAGAGAAGGCTTGACAGCAGTTATTTCTATCAAGCATCCCGATCCTCAATTTGAAGGACAAACCAAAACAAAACTGGGAAATTCAGAAGTTCGTACTGTAACTGACCGTTTATTCAGCGAGCACTTCATGAAGTTCTTGTTAGAAAATCCAAGTGTCGGACGCCAAATCATCGAAAAAGGATTATTGGCTTCTAAAGCCCGCTTAGCTGCTAAACGTGCAAGAGAAGTGACAAGACGAAAAGGTGCGTTGGAAATCAGTAATCTACCAGGTAAATTGGCTGATTGCTCAAGTAATGATCCTGAAAAATGTGAATTATTCATCGTCGAAGGAGATTCTGCCGGTGGTTCTGCAAAACAAGGACGAAATCGTGAATTCCAAGCGATTTTACCGATCCGCGGGAAAATCCTAAATGTTGAAAAAGCCAGCATGGACAAAATTTTAGCGAATGAAGAAATCCGTTCTTTATTTACAGCGATGGGTACCGGTTTTGGGGAAGATTTTGATGTTTCTAAAGCCCGTTACCATAAATTAGTTATCATGACGGATGCCGATGTCGATGGCGCACATATTCGGACATTACTGTTGACACTATTTTATCGTTATATGCGACCTATCGTGGAAGCAGGATATGTTTATATTGCGCAACCACCATTGTATGGCGTAAAACAAGGGAAAAAAATCACGTACGTTCAGCCAGGTAAAACTGCTGAAGAAGATTTGAAAGAAGTTGTTGCTTCTTTACCAGCGACACCAAAACCTAGCGTACAGCGTTACAAAGGGTTGGGAGAAATGGACGATCATCAATTATGGGAAACAACGATGGATCCTAGCAATCGGATGATGGCTCGCGTCAGCGTGGATGATGCAATTGCAGCCGATCAGATTTTCGAAATGCTGATGGGTGATCGTGTTGAACCACGCCGTGCATTCATTGAAGAAAATGCCCATTACGTGAAAAACTTAGATATTTAATCATGAAGGAGGAATAAAGATGAGTGAAGAAATCAGAGAGAACATCCATGATGTCAATCTAACTAGCGAAATGAAAGACTCCTTCATCGATTATGCGATGAGTGTTATTGTAGCTCGTGCACTACCGGATGTTCGAGATGGCTTGAAGCCTGTTCACCGCCGTATCTTATACGGAATGAATGAACTAGGTGTGACGCCAGATAAAGCACATAAAAAATCAGCCAGAATCGTTGGGGATGTCATGGGTAAATACCATCCCCACGGTGATAGTGCGATCTATGAATCCATGGTACGTATGGCACAGCCATTTAGTTACCGCTACATGTTGGTAGACGGTCACGGAAACTTTGGTTCAGTCGATGGAGATGGGGCTGCTGCGATGCGTTATACCGAAGCACGTATGAGCAAAATCGCCACAGAGATGCTCCGTGATATCAATAAAAATACAGTCGATTTCCAAAGCAACTATGATGATACAGAAAAAGAACCTGTTGTGTTACCAGCCCGTTTCCCTAACCTTTTAGTGAACGGTACAACTGGTATTGCTGTAGGGATGGCAACAAATATTCCACCTCATAACTTGTCAGAGGTCGTTGCGGCTATTGACCTGTTGATGGAAAATCCAGATGTAACAACGAATGAATTGATGGAAGTACTTCCTGGACCAGATTTCCCAACAGGCGGTTTAGTTATGGGTAAATCAGGGATCCGTCGTGCCTACGAAACAGGTAAAGGATCAATTACAGTTCGTGCGAAAGTGGAAATCACAGAGATGCCAAACGGTAAAGAACGTATCCTCGTGACGGAACTACCATATATGGTCAATAAAGCCAAATTGATCGAACGTATCTCTGAATTACACAGAGATAAACGGATCGAAGGAATCACTGATTTGCGTGATGAATCTTCTCGTGAAGGCATGCGGATCGTCATCGATGTTCGTCGTGATGCAAGTGCATCAGTTATTCTAAATAATTTGTATAAATTGACTTCTTTACAAAATTCATTTGGTTTCAATATGTTAGCCATCGAAAAAGGTGTTCCTAAAGTATTAAGCTTGAAACAAATCCTTGAAAACTATGTTGAACATCAACGTGAAGTGATTACACGTCGTACGATTTTCGAAAAAGAAAAAGCCGAAGCACGTGCCCACATTCTAGAAGGCTTGCGTATTGCTTTAGACCATATTGACGAAATCATTGCGATCATCCGTGGCTCTAAATCAGATGATGAAGCAAAAACGACGATGATCGAACGATTCAAACTTTCAGATCGCCAAGCACAAGCGATTTTAGACATGCGTTTACGTCGCTTGACCGGTTTGGAACGTGAAAAAATCGAAAATGAATACCAAGAATTGTTAAAACTGATTACTGATTTAACAGATATTCTTGCTCGTCCAGAACGAGTAACTGATATCATCAAAACAGAATTGGCAGACTTGAACCAACGTTTTGGTGACAAACGCCGTACGGAATTATTGGTAGGCGAAGTATTGAGTCTGGAAGACGAAGACTTGATCGAAGAAGAAGAAATCGTGATCACACTAACGAATAATGGGTATATCAAACGATTAGCAAATAACGAATTCCGAGCACAACGTCGTGGCGGTCGCGGTGTCCAAGGGATGGGTGTCCACAATGACGACTTCGTCAAGAATCTGGTTTCTTGTTCGACCCATGATACGTTGCTTTTCTTCACAAACAACGGAAAAGTATATCGTGCAAAAGGCTATGAAATCCCAGAATATGGCCGTACAGCCAAAGGGATTCCGATCATCAATCTATTGGGAATCGATTCAAGCGAAAAGATCCAAGCAATCATCGCTGTAACTGGGCAAGCAGAAGAAGGACATTATCTATTCTTTACAACGCGCCAAGGAACGGTAAAACGAACCACTGTGACGGCATTCGCTAATATCAGAAGCAATGGCTTGATTGCGATCGGTTTGAAAGAAGACGATGAATTAGTCAATGTTCTACTAACGGATGGTCGATCCAATATCATCATTGGTACACATAACGGGTATTCTGTCACATTCTCTGAAGAAGCCGTTCGCGATATGGGACGTACAGCTTCAGGTGTGAGAGGGATTCGTTTACGTGAAGAAGATTATGTAGTCGGTGCAGCATTGATGAATGATGATCACGAAGTACTGATCATCACAGAAAAAGGGTACGGCAAACGAACAAAAGTTTCTGAGTATCCAGTAAAAGGCCGTGGTGGTAAAGGAATCAAAACAGCCAATATCACAGAAAAAAATGGTCCACTAGCTGGTCTAGCGACTGTTGTTGGAGATGAAGACATCATGTTGATCACTGATAAAGGGGTCATCATTCGTTTCAACGTAGCAACCGTTTCTCAAACAGGACGTGCAACTTTAGGGGTACGCTTGATCAAGATGGAAGCTGATACGAAAGTAGTAACGATGGCGACTGTCGAACCTGAAAGTCCAGAAGAGGCTACAAGTGAAGAAGTAGATGCATCAATGGAAATAATGGATGATCAATCGGAGGAATAATCACCGAGATGAAAAAGAGGTTGGGACAGAAGTGTTTAACTCCGAGAAATAAGAAGAAATTAACGGAAATTGCTTTTCAAATTTTTGTGAATTTCGGCTTATTTAAGAAGGAGTTGCTTCTGCTCCCACCGTTTATTCGTTTTTAGAGAATGAGACAAAAGTGTTTCTTACTTTTGTCCCACGCTCTTTTTCTTTTTGTCCTCTTGCTTTAACTGTTTATTTCGTGTATAATCAAGGATTGTGAGTAGTCTAATTTATTAGAAAACTCTCCTTGCTCTTGGGAACCTAAGAGCCGAAAGTCCATAGGGAGGTGAATATCAATGGAAAATACGAAATATGAAATCATGTATATTATTCGTCCAAACATTGATGAAGAAGCAAAAACTGCTTTAATCGAACGTTTCGATACAATCTTAAAAGATAACGGAGCTGAAGTTATCGAATCTAAAGATTGGGAAAAACGCCGTTTAGCGTATGAAATGAACGGTTACCGTGAAGGTATCTATCACATCGTTAAAGTAACTTCTCCATCATCAGCAGCTGCTGTCAATGAATTTGACCGTCTTGCTAAAATCAACGACGATATTATTCGTCACATGATTGTTAAAGAAGAAGCTTAATCATTGTTTCATGTGGAACAATGGAAAACGATGAGAGGAGATGACAATTTTGATTAATAATGTTGTACTAGTTGGACGTCTAACGAAAGATCCAGATTTACGATATACATCAAGTGGCACTGCAGTTGCAACGTTCACTTTAGCTGTCAATCGTAATTTTACTAGCCAAAACGGCAATCGTGAGGCTGACTTTATCAACTGTGTGATTTGGCGTAAATCAGCAGAAACATTAGCAAACTATGCTCGCAAAGGTACCCTTTTAGGTGTTACCGGACGTATCCAAACTCGTTCTTATGATAATCAACAAGGACAACGTGTATATGTAACAGAAGTAGTTGCTGAAAATTTCCAATTATTGGAAAGTCGTTCTGCATCTGAAAATCGTCAACAAAGCGGCGGTTCTCAAAGTTCTGGTCAATCGGCAAATAATTTTGGCGGAAGTAATAACTATAATCAAACATCTCAATCATCCAACGGTATGCCTGATTTTGATCGTGACAATTCTGATCCATTTGGCTCAAGTTCAACGATCGACATTTCAGACGATGATTTACCATTCTAAACGAATTTGATAGGAGGGAAATAGAATGGCACAACAAAGAAGAGGCGGACGTAAACGTCGTAAAGTAGACTATATCGCTGCTAACCATATTGAATATATCGATTATAAAGATATTGAATTACTAAAAAGATTTATCTCAGAACGCGGTAAAATTTTGCCACGTCGTGTAACAGGTACTGGCGCTAAGAACCAACGTAAAATTACGATTGCTATCAAACGCGCACGTATCATGGGCTTACTACCTTTCGTAAGCGAAGACTAAGAATAAAAATCAGACGACAGTCGCTAAGACTGTTGTCTTTTTTTACCCCTGAAATTTTAGTAAAGAGCCTCGATTCAACTACAAAGGATCGATTTTCTGTAAAATTTTTTCCCTTAAAGGACAAGGGACATAAAAATCAGATCGTTTAAACATACTAAAATTAGAAAAAAATCCTTACCCATTTGTTTAATCGCTTGAATGACGAAAGTTATGGTAAAATTAAACTAATCAAGTATGGGAGGAAGACGATGGAAAAAGAAAATACAAACTTAACCCCTAGACCTCTCTTCATTATTTTATTTATATTAATCGAAGTACTGGTTATCTTATTTATGCCATTTCGGTTTGTTAGCGCTTTGGTTGTTTTAGTTTTGAATATCTTGTGGCTTCGCTACTGGCTGAAGGTGAAACGCTGGCTGACACTGCGAAATCGTGAAAAGATCCAACAAGCTTCAACGGTTGCCGAAACACACTTAGCTTATGTTTCAGAGATCATGCCAGTCGGGATCATTTCTTACCAGCCGATGACTCAAAAAATCGATTGGATGAATCCTTTTGCATTAGGGATCAAGGATCAAAGTGCGTTATCAGAAGATGAACTACTGGATGCGTTTTTTGCTGCAAAAGAAAAGAAAAAGAATCAGCTGTACTTAGCGGATAAAACATTTCAATTCGATCTAGATACTGTTAAGGGCGTAGTCTATTTTAGTGATGTCACGCAAACACAATTACTGAAACTGCACCAAACCAACAGCCAACCGGTAATCGGCATACTATCGATCGACAACTACGCCGATGCGATCGATAAACTGGACGACAAAGAAATTTCTTACCTGAATTCTTTTGTGACAACGTTGGTTTCAGATTGGATGAATGAGTACCATGTTTTCTTCAAACGAATCAATTCAGAACGTTTTTTCTTTTTCACTCAATTGAATGTGCTAAAGAAAATGATGGATAAGAAATTTGATTTGCTGGATCGCTTACGTGAAGAAGCGGAGAAACAAAATCTGCCGATCACTCTTAGTATGGGGATTGCGTATGGTCAAGATCCACTCGATGAAATTGGTGCAGAAGCACAAAACAATTTGGATGTAGCGCTAGTTAGAGGGGGCGACCAAGTTGTCGTCAAAGAGATGCGTGAAGGAGCGAAACCGGTCTATTACGGTGGAAAATCAGCAAAAACAGTGAAGCGGACACGGGTGAGATCCAGAGCAATGAGTACGGCTTTACGAAGAATTTTTGATGAAACAGGCGATGTATTTATCATGGGTCATAAGTTTCCAGATATGGATGCGATTGGCTCAGCATTTGGCGTAAGTTGTTTAGCACGCTTTAATCAGAAAAAAGCGTATGTGGTCATAGATGAAACAGAGATTATTCCAGACGTTGAACGTTGTTTGGAAGAAATCCATAAACATCCAGAT
Organism: Enterococcus durans; assembly: GCF_002277935.1. NCBI lineage: Bacteria > Bacillati > Bacillota > Bacilli > Lactobacillales > Enterococcaceae > Enterococcus > Enterococcus durans. The sequence continues at coordinate 1,033,293 of NZ_CP022930.1, forward strand.
TTGGAAGCACAATTGATCTCGCCTAAACGAGCGATGGAGCTGAAAAAAGACGAGGACTTACTTGTGATGGTCGACTACCATAAACCTTCACTATCGATCTCTCAGAGCCTTTATGAGCAGTTTGATAAGATCGTGATCATCGATCATCATCGACGTGGGGAAGAATTCCCAAGTAAACCATTATTGACGTACATTGAATCCTCAGCTTCTTCAGCTTCAGAATTAGTCACAGAGCTAATTCAGTATCAAAGCAGTCGAGCCAATCGTTTAGATCGGTTTGAGGCTACATTGTTGCTTGCTGGGATGACGGTCGATACGAATAGTTTCAATGTTCGGACGACCGCTCGAACTTTTGATGTAGCAAGCTATTTAAAGGCTTGTGGAGCTGACGCTTCCCTAGTACAATATTTATTGAGTTCAGATTTAGAAACTTACTTGGAGATCAGTGATTTGATCGCCCAAAGTGAGTACGTGACATCAGATATTGTGGTAGCGACAGGGACAGATGAAAAAGAGTATAATAGTGTCATAGCCGCAAAAACAGCGGACACACTCTTATCAATGATCAATATCAATGGTGCATTCGTCATTACGAAACGAACGGATGGATTAGTCGGTATCAGTGCACGCAGTACGGGCACGATCAACGTGCAATTGATCATGGAGTCGCTAGGTGGCGGTGGACATTTCACGAATGCTGCTACGCAATTGGAAAATGTCACAGTTGAAGAAACCAAACAGCGTTTATTAGCTGTAATCAACGAGAACATGAATCAACTATATGATAAGGAGTAATTGCTATGAAAGTCATTTTCTTACAAGATGTAAAAGGTAAAGGAAAAAAAGGTGATGTAAAAGAAGTTCCGACAGGATATGCTCAAAATTACCTATTAAAAAACAATCTAGCAAAAGAAGCAACAAAAAGCAGCATCAGCCAATTAGCTGGTCAGAAAAAAGCACAAGAAAAATATGAAGCAGAAATTTTAGAAGAAGCAAAAAAACTGAAAGAGTTTTTAGAAAAAGAAGATACGGTTGTTGAATTAAAAGCAAAAGCCGGAGAAGACAGCCGCTTATTCGGCTCAATTCCTTCTAAACAAATCGCAGAAGGATTGAACAAACAGTACAAAGTGAAACTAGATAAACGTAAGATCGAACTAGAAAATCCAATCCGTACATTAGGTTACACGAATGTACCAGTCAAATTGCATCATGAAGTGACAGCAACGATCAAAGTACACGTCGTACAAGAATAAGTTAGTAAGATCAATTATGAGAGAGTTCGAAACAAAAGTCGTTTAGGTTTGAGAAATTGGAGAAAAAAACGAGGTTGGGACAGAAGTGTTTAACTCCGAGAAATAAGAAGAAATTCACGAAAATTGCTTTTCAAATTTTTGTGAATTTCGGCTTATTTAAGAAGGAGTTGCTTCTGCTCCCACCGTTTATTCGTTTTTAAAGAATGGGACAAAAGTGTTTCTTACTTTTGTCCCATGCTCGTTTTTTTTGAAATTTCCGAAAAACCTGGCTTTTGGACGCCGTTTATTCAGAATTAGAGTCTGTAGCAAAACTGATTGTTAGATTTGTCCCACATTCTCTAAACATGGATAAACAAGAAGTAGTATCTTCAAAAATAATCTGAAATCACAAAAATTTGAAAAAACATTTCCATAAATCTCTAGTTATTTCCCGGAGTGAAAGACTTCTGTACTAAACTTTTATATTTGGATAGGGAAAAAGGCAATGTTTTTGAACGATAGAGCCAACGTACAAATACAATGGAATGATTTTCTGCGTTCAGACACAATGACTTTTCCACTTTTTAGGATGACTTTTTGACTATTTTCTTGTAAAATGAAGCAATTGAAGACAAGGAGCGATATGTATGAATGAAGTGTGGCAGGATCGAATTCCACCGCAAAATATTGAAGCCGAACAAGCGGTTTTAGGGTCAGTTTTTTTAGATGCTGAAACGATCATTGATGCCATGGAGTACATAGAACCGAAAGACTTTTATCGTCGGGGACATCAAATCATTTTTGAAACAATGATCGAATTGAATGATCGCAGTGAAGCAATCGATGTGGTCACTGTCAAAGATCGTTTGGAACAAGGAAATCTATTAGAAGATGCTGGGGGCTTGAGCTATCTTTCCGATTTAGCATTAGCTGTTCCTACAGCGGCGAACATCGTTTATTATGCAAAGATCGTAGAAGAAAAATCGTTGTTGCGTAATTTGATCCAAACAGCGACAGGAATTGTTACTCGTGGATTTGAACAAGGAGAAGAAGTCCAATCGATATTAGATGATGCAGAACGTAGCATCCTTGAAGTATCCGAAAAAAGAAACCGGAGCGGATTTTTATCGATCGCAGAAGTCTTGAATTCAACGATCGAAAATATTGACCAGTTAGCACAAAACAACGAAGAAATCACAGGACTTCCTACTGGCTATCAAGGATTAGATAAGATGACAGCAGGTTTCCAACCAGAAGAATTGATCATCTTAGCAGCTCGACCAGCTGTCGGGAAGACGGCTTTTGCATTGAATATCGCACAAAATGTCGGTACCAAAACGGATCGTTCCGTAGCTATCTTCAGTTTGGAAATGGGGGCAGAATCCCTGGTTAATCGGATGCTTTGTGCGGAAGGATCGATTGAAGCGAGCCATTTGCGTACAGGTCAGCTTTCTGAAGAAGAATGGTCCAATCTGATCGTTGCGATGGGGAGCTTGTCACGGGCAAATATCTTTATTGACGATACCCCTGGGATCAAAATCTCTGAAATACGCGCAAAGTGCCGTAAACTCGCACAAGAAAAAGGCAATCTCGGCTTGATCTTGATCGACTATCTCCAACTGATTGAAGGGAACGGCAGAGAAAATCGCCAACAAGAAGTTTCTGATATTTCCCGTCAGTTAAAGAAACTGGCGAAAGAATTGAAAGTGCCTGTTATCGCATTATCACAGCTTTCTCGTGGTGTTGAACAGCGGCAAGATAAACGTCCTGTTTTAAGTGATATCAGGGAATCAGGGTCTATCGAACAAGATGCAGATATCGTTGCGTTCTTGTATCGTGATGATTATTATGAAAGAGAAGGCGGCGAAGACAATGACGGCGCTGAACCGCAAAATGACAACGTGATCGAAGTCATCATCGAAAAAAACCGTAGTGGTGCCCGAGGAACTGTTGAATTACTGTTTATCAAAGAATACAACAAGTTTTCGTCGTTATCACCAAGAGAAGAATACTAGAAGAGACGGAAGTATTTTACTCTGAGAATAAGCAGTTATAGCAGATGATGTTCATCTTGATCCTATCTCCAGCCAATGAGCATCATTTATGAAGAGAATGATCTATGATGAAGCAGTCTGCGATGTCAGTAGTTTCTGCAAAATAGCGAAATAAATCAGACAAAATGAGGTCGAGACAAAAGTCGTTAAGGTTTGAAAAATTAGAGAGAAAAAAGAACAATACGTTTTTTGTATTGTTCTTTTTTTTTTGAAATTTCCGAAAAGCCTGACTTGTGGACACCGTTTATTTGAGAGAGGCTGGGACAGAAGTGTTTAACTCCGAGAAATAAGAAGAAATTCACGAAAATTGCTTTTCAAATTTTTGTGAATTTCGGCTTATTTCCGAAGGAGTTGCTTTTTGCTCCCGCCGTTTATTCGAGAGTCTGTAGCAAAACCGATTTTTAAATTTGTCCCACATTCTTTGTTCATCTTCTAAGTCAAGCCTTTGTTATTCCCTATACTCTTTTGAGGGAATAATTTTTCAAACACGTTTATTGTTCGTTTTTTAAGCGTTTTTATAAAATAAATAAAAGTATCATTCGATTTTAGTTGAATAAATAGCGAGTTATTGATACAATAATTCAGGATTAAATAATATAAAACGAGGTGTTCAGATGTCATCTGTAGTAGTAGTAGGTACACAATGGGGCGACGAAGGGAAAGGAAAGATTACTGACTTTCTTAGTGAAAATGCTGAGGTGATCGCACGGTACCAAGGTGGCGACAATGCAGGACACACAATCAAATTCAATGGTGTTACTTATAAACTGCATTTGATTCCTTCTGGGATTTTTTATAAAGATAAAATCAGTGTGATCGGAAATGGCGTAGTGGTGAATCCTAAATCATTAGTGACGGAATTAGTGTATTTGCACGAAAAAGGTGTAGAAACAGATAATTTACGTATTTCAGATCGTGCGCATGTCATTTTGCCTTACCATATCAAATTGGATCAATTACAAGAAGATTCAAAAGGTGAAAACAAGATCGGTACAACGATCAAAGGGATCGGACCAGCATACATGGATAAAGCTGCTCGTGTCGGCATCCGTATTGCAGATTTATTAGATAAAGAGATTTTTGAAGAACGTTTGCGTTTGAACTTAGAAGATAAAAATCGTCAATTTGTGAAGATGTTCGATTCTGAACCATTGGTATTTGAGGATATTTTCGAAGAATACTATGAATATGGCCAACAAATCAAACAATATGTCACTGATACATCAGTCATCTTAAATGATGCTCTAGATGCAGGAAAACGTGTCTTGTTTGAAGGTGCCCAAGGCGTGATGTTGGATATCGATCAAGGAACGTATCCATTTGTGACTTCTTCTAATCCGGTAGCTGGTGGTGTAACGATCGGTAGTGGCGTTGGCCCTTCAAAGATCAATAAAGTCGTTGGTGTATGTAAAGCTTATACTTCTCGTGTAGGAGATGGACCTTTCCCAACAGAACTATTTGACGAAACAGGTCAACAAATCCGTGAAGTCGGTCGTGAATATGGTACGACAACAGGTCGACCTCGTCGTGTCGGTTGGTTTGATACAGTCGTGATGCGCCATTCAAAACGTGTATCAGGAATCACTAACCTATCATTGAATTCAATCGATGTATTAAGCGGACTAGAAACAGTAAAAATCTGTACAGCGTATGAATTAGATGGAGAAATGATCTACCATTATCCAGCAAGCCTGAAAGAATTGAAACGTTGCAAACCAGTATACGAAGAACTTCCTGGTTGGTCTGAAGATATTACAGCATGTAAAACACTTGCTGAACTACCAGAAAACGCCCGTAACTATGTTAGACGTATCTCAGAGCTTGTAGGAGTCCGTATTTCAACATTCTCAGTTGGACCTGACCGAACACAAACAAACATCTTAGAAAGCGTCTGGGCGCAAATCTAAGTCATTTTAGTAACATTCGTTGAGACAGGACATTCTTGTGCCTTAAAGAGTGAACGAATGTGCTAGAGAGTCGAACACCATGAAAGCAGGAAAGAACCTGTTGTCCTTTTGTGGTGTTCGACTTTTTTTTGCCGTTTTCTTCACTGTGAATACCGGTAGATAGCCAAAAAGAGTGGGTGAATATTAATTATTTTCTTTTTAGATAGCTAAAGATATTTTGAACGCAAGAGATTTGCTATAATAGGGGTTAAGGGTAAAATGAATGGTGAAGGAGTTGAAGTAGGTGTATCAAATAGTAACAGACTCATGTTGTGATCTTCCTTATCAAGTACTCGCAGCGGCGAATGTAGACTTTTTGTCAATGAAGATCCAGTTAGATGAACAAGAATTAGTGGATGATCTGGGGAAAACATTTAACTATGACAAATATATGGAACAATTGAGAAACGGAGCAACGCCAACCACCTCACAGATCAATGTGGGACAATACCTTGAATTCTTCCGTACGTATGCTGAAAGAAAAATCCCAGTTTTATACGTTGCTTTTTCAAGTGCATTGAGTGGCTCTTATAGTAGTGCATTGCAAGCTGTCGAATTACTAAAAGAAGAGTATCCTGATCCTCAAATACATGTATTCGACACGAAAGCTGCTAGTGTGGGTGAAGGCGTGTTGGTATTAGAAGCTGTGCGATTGAAAGATGAAGGAAAAACATTAGAAGAAACGTTAGAGTGGTTAAAAAATAATTATTTAAAAGTACACTCTTGGGTAACCGTCGATGATTTGAAACATCTTGAACGTGGCGGACGTATTTCAAAGGCTAGCGCTACACTAGGAAGTATTCTGAGTGTCAAACCAATTATTACAGTAGATGAAGAAGGGCGTCTGACGAATGTCGATAAAGTGCGTGGCAGAAATAAATCGATCCAAAAAGTCGTAGAAGAAACGATTAAAACGATCGTCGCGCCTTTAGAACAAATCGTCTATATTGCCTATGCAGGGGACTTAGAAAGTGCCGAAAAAGCGAAACGCCTGCTAGAAGAGAACATCAAGATGAAAGAAGTGAAACTTTATCCGTTGGGTCCTACGATCGCTAGTCATACTGGCTATGGCTGTATCGCCATTTTTTCAATGGGGATCAAACGATAGAAGTCTACCATCACTAATCGAATAGAAAAAATAGGTCGCAACAGAAGTATTTCATTCTGAGAAAGAACCAGAGAATCATGGAAATTGTTTTGCAAATCCTGCGAATTTCGGCTTATCTCAAGGAGTTGTTTCTGTTCCGACGTTGTGTTTAGAAGAGGTCGAGACAAAAGTCGTTTCGTTTTTAAAGCATGAGACAAAAGTGTTTCTTACTTTTGTCCCATGCTTCTTTGTTGAGGAATTTCAGAATTATGGGTTTTGTATGTGCCCAGAGAATATAAAAAGGTGCTGTTCGTTAGAAATGTCTAACGAACAGCACCAGTAGGATTCAACGATCAATCAGTCACGAAACAATTGATCCGTTTACTTCCATAACTCATTTAATTGTTTTTGGATATCTTTGTTTTCTAAAAACTCATCATACGTTGTGTCTGCGCGATCGATGACCCCTTTATCAGAAACAGCAATGATGCGATTTGCAAGAGTTTGGATAAACTGATGATCGTGTGAAGCAAAGAGAATAGAACCTGTGAAGGTCATTAGCCCATCATTCAATGCAGTGATTGACTCTAGGTCTAAATGGTTCGTTGGATCGTCTAAAACTAAGACATTTGCTTTAGAAAGCATCATTTTAGAAAGCATACAACGGACTTTTTCGCCCCCAGATAGGACATTTACAGGCTTCAAGACGTCTTCACCAGAAAATAGCATTCTACCTAAGAAGCTGCGTAAGAAAGTATTGTCGTCTTCTTCTTTACCTGCATATTGTCTTAACCAGTCTAAAATCGTTAGATCCGTATCAAATTCTTTCGTTGTATCCTTTGGTAAATAAGCATTGCTTGTTGTGACACCCCAGCGCACTGTACCTGTATCTGGTGTGATCTCACCCATGATTACTTTGAATAGTGTCGTAGTTGTAATATCATTTTCAGCAACGAAAGCTACCTTGTCTTCTTTACTTAAATTAAATGATATATCATTTAAGATTTTCTTACCATCTATAGTAACACTCACGTTTTCGACTTGTAAAAGGTCGTTGCCGATTTCACGTTCTGGTTTGAAACCAACGAATGGATAGCGACGAGAAGATGGCTGGATGTCATCTAACGTGATTTTTTCTAACATTTTTTTACGTGAAGTCGCTTGTTTTGATTTTGAAGCATTCGCGCTGAAACGAGCGATAAAATCTTGTAATTCTTTGATTTGTTCTTCTTTTTTTGCATTTGCATTTGCTTGCAATTTTGTAGCTAGTTGACTAGATTCTAACCAAAAATCATAGTTACCTACATATAATTTGATTTTTCCAAAGTCTAGATCCGCCATATGTGTACATACTTTATTCAAGAAATGGCGGTCATGGGAAACGACGATAACTGTATTTTCAAATTCGATCAAGAATTCTTCTAACCAATTGATTGATTGGATATCCAATCCGTTTGTTGGTTCATCTAATAGCAATACATCTGGTTTACCAAATAGTGTTTGGGCTAAAAGGACTTTGATTTTTTGACCACCCGTAAGTTCACTCATTTGTTGGTGATGTAATTCTTCAGGGATATTCAATCCTTGTAATAATACTGCTGCTTCTGGTTCAGCTTCCCAACCATTTAGCTCAGCAAATTCGCCTTCTAATTCAGCTGCTCGGATACCGTCTTCATCTGTAAAGTCTTCTTTCATGTAGATGGCATCTTTTTCTTTCATTACTTCGTACAATCGTTTGTGTCCCATAATAACTGTTTCTAAGACTGTATATTCTTCATAGTCGAAGTGATTTTGTTTCAAGACGGCCATACGTTCATCTGGGCCCAAGGAGACAGTACCTGTAGAAGGTTGTAGCTCTCCGGATAATACTTTAAGGAACGTTGATTTACCTGCACCATTTGCACCTATTAAGCCATAGCAATTTCCGGGAGTAAATTTAATATTAACATCATCAAATAGTTTGCGGTCTGAAAAGTGCAAACTTACATCATTTACAGTAATCAATTTTTTTCCTCACTTTATCTTTTAATTGTTTTTGACAAGTCTTCTAGAATTATATAGGGGAAAAGTAAAAGTTTCAAGGTAATCAGCTATTCTTTGTGTTTCACGTGGAACAACGTAACAAAAAAGTAAGAAACAGTTGATGGATAGAAGATAGAAATCTGTATGTATTCCTGTATTTTATAAAAACACAATGATCTTGGATAGAAAAAGTGGATAAGAAATAAATAGTCTTTTTATATGTAAATTGTTTACACTCAGATGTATCAAAAAGTTCGCAATACAATATCAACAGAGCGATCAATCGCCTTTCAGCATATGTTTTGACGTTATTTAAAGAGAAGGGTAGTATGGATAGTAGATCAAAATGAAAGTAGGTTTGAAAAATGAATGAAAGAAAAACGGTAGATTGGGGTTCTTTGATCTTAGGAATATTATTTGTGATTGTTTCTCTAATGTCTTTCCAAGATCCAGTAGGTAATCTTGTGGCGATCGTGGTCGTATTTGCTATTTTTGCCTTTTTAAAAGGAATTTTTGAATTATTTGTTCGCAATCGCATGAAGGAATTGACTGGCTACAAAGGGAAGACACCATTAGTTGTAGGGATCATCGATATCTTAGTAGGAATCTTTTTCTTATTCAATATTGGAGCCGGTGTAGTGGCATTGCCATTCGTATTTGCAGTGTGGTTCATCGCGGATTCCGTATTTGCTTTATTGGCTGCTGATTTGGCTAAAGGGGTAAGTAATGGCTATTATTGGTTCACTGTTATCGTAAATATCTTAGGTATCATTTTGGGGATCATGCTATTATTTAATCCTATCTCATCAGCATTGACCCTAAGTTTCTTAGTTGGATTCTATTTTATGCTATTTGGTATTACTCATATCGTGTACGCATTTAGATAAATATTCGATAGTAGTTTATATAAAAAAGAGGCAGGACATTATTATGTCCTGCCTCTTTTTTTATGAGCTTATTCATTTTTTTATAGTGTGCTTTTAGGATAACTTAGTCACGTTTTTCATATAGCTCATTTAATACAGGCATATCATGTACTTCATATTTTTCTTTGAAGGCATTGATTTCATCTGCGGAATATTTTCGAGGATCTAAATGCAAGTCTTCTACAGGTAATGGTCGTTTATTTTCGATTTTGACATCAATGACTACAGGGCGTGTTGACTTTTGAGCTGCATCAAAGGCTGGTCGTAGTTGATGGTAATCAGTAATCGTGAAACTGTCTGCACCTAATGCTTCACTGGCCTTACCAAAATCTGCATCTTCCAAAAAGACACCGAATTTCTTTTGTTCTGTATCTTCTTGTTCTGCTTCGATAAAACCAAAGGAATCATTTGAGAATACGACGTTGATGATTGGTAATTGATATTTGACTTGTGTGATGATATCTTGCATGACCATCGCAAATCCGCCGTCGCCACTTAGAGTGAACACTTGCTTTTCTGGAAAGCTTAATTGAGCAGCAATTCCTCCAGGAACACCATTCCCCATCGTTGCGAACCAACCAGAAGTAGTATGCTTTTGGTTGCCGTTCATATCTAAAAGACGAATCGAGTGGATCGTGGTATTGCCGACATCCGTGACAAAGATTGCATCGTCTTTCGCAATACGATTGATTTCTTTATAAACTGCTTCTGGGCGGATAGGTTGCTCTTCACGATCTTCAAATGATTTCAACCAGTTGACCCAGTTCTCTTTGTTTTCTTGGTTTGCTAGATACCAACGATCTTCAGGTCGAGGTTGGCCAAGTTCTGCTAATCTTTCTAAAGTGGTGTTGGCATCTCCTAGGATTGAAAGAGAAACGGCATGTCTGCGGCCAAATTTTGATGCATCGATATCTACTTGAATAAAGGCAGCATCAGGATTGAAGAAAGCTCGACCAAATGGAAAGTCACTTCCCACGAATAAAATCAAATCAGCTTCAGCAAGTGCTTCGTTTGCAGGTTTCGTCGCAACTCGTCCAGCAAACCCAAGAAAATTTTTATAACTATCAGGAACGATTCCCTTGGCTAGAACGGAAGCAACGACAGGAACTGAAAAGTGTTCTGAAAAGTGTTTGATCTGTTCGAAGCCATTACGCGTGCCTTGCCCAACATACAATACAGGTTTCTTTGCTTTTTCAATGTAAGGAAGTGCAGCCAACAAATCTTTTTTGTCAGGTAAGATATAGCCGGTTTTGTGTGTAGCTGCAGTCGTGAAATCTTGTTCTTCGATTTCAGCAAAACCTAAATCTACAGGAATCGTCACGATTGCAACACCTTTATGTTCGTAAGCAGCTTTGATTGCTTCATCGACTACATGTGGCAAACTTTGTGGCGTCATCACTGTTCGGTTATAGACGCTAACATCTGCAAAAATAGGATTTTCATTTAATTCTTGGAAAGAATTATAATTCATCGCTGCAGAAGCCACTTGTCCTAATAGCGCTACGAGAGGGACATGATCCATTTGGGCATCATATAGTCCATTGATCAAATGGGTCGCGCCAGGACCAGCAGAACCAAACACAGCGCCGACTTTGCCCGTTAGTTTTGCATCGGCAGCTGCGGCTAATGCACCGACTTCTTCATGACGAACTTGGATATATTTGATTTTTTCTTTTTCATGATATAAAGCATCCATGATGGAATTGAATGAACCACCAGGAATTCCGTAAATATGATCGACTCCCCAACTTTCAAGAACTTTTACCATAGCGACACCAGCATTGATTGTTGACATAACTTTCCACTCCCTTAGTGATAAAATTTACTAACTAAAGTATAGTGCTTTGTCAGAAAAACCCCAACTAATACGTCTTTTCGTAAAATAGTAGTCATGCTTTTTTCTATATGCTAGAGTAGTAAGTAAAGGATTGAAAGGAGAAAAATATGGCTGAATGGCTATTAAGATTAGAACCATGGCAACAGGCATTGGTAGGGACTGGCTTTACCTATTTCATGACTGCACTGGGAGCTGCATTAGTCTTTTTCTTTAAAGAGATCAAGAAAGACGTTTTGAACTTGATGCTTGGTTTTGCTTCGGGAGTGATGATCGCTGCAAGTTTTTGGTCGTTGCTAGATCCCGCGATCACGAAAGCAGAAGAAAATGGCGACATTGCTTGGTTAGTGGTAAGTATTGGCTTTGGACTAGGTGGACTTTTCCTTTATATTGCGGATAAGACATTGCCCCACATGCATTTTGGGCCACAACATGAAACAGAGGGCTTACCCACCCACTTGAAGCGGACGATTTTATTGGTGTTTTCGATTACACTGCATAATATCCCAGAAGGTCTAGCTGTTGGGGTAGCCTTTGGAGCAGCAACTACCGCAGATAACCCTACAACGGCTGTTTTAGCAGCAATTTCTGTTGCACTAGGAATAGGTATTCAAAACTTTCCAGAAGGAGCTGCCGTTTCTATTCCCTTACGGCAAGAAGGATTGAGCCGTACGAAGGCGTTTATGTATGGACAAGCATCCGGTATCGTTGAACCGATTGCTGGTATCGTTGGTGCGATCTTAGTGACGAAGGTATCGATCTTGTTGCCTTACGCGTTGGCATTTGCAGCTGGAGCAATGATCTATGTCGTTGTCGAAGAACTGATCCCTGAAGCACAGCAAACATTATCAAGCAAGCGGCATTTTGCTGTATTTGGTGTGATGTTAGGATTCATCATCATGATGATTCTTGATGTTGCTTTGGGTTGATAAAATGATATATCATTTGATAGTGGATAGAAAAACACTAAAATGTGTGAAATCATGCCACAAATCATAAGATGTTATTGAAGAACATTTAAAAAAGAGGTCGAGACAAAAGTCGTTTAGGTTTGAGAAATTGGATAGAAAAACCTGACTTTTGGACGCCGTTTATTCGAGAGTGTTTAGCAAACCTGATTTTTAGATTTGTCCCGCACTCTTTTTTTGGGAAGTGTTTCTAGAAGCAGACCTCTTAGCTTTGGATAAAAACAGGAACAGAAAAGCAACCTCTGAAGGTTGTCTAATCTGTTCCTGTTTTTTTTGTAGTAAATGTCCGAGTAATCAACTCATTCGAGTATTCGATTAATAATATTTGCGGTTTCGATTAGCCCCACTAATGGCACGAATCAGCCAAATAATGATAGCTATAGGAATTAGCAATTTGATAGCAAACCATAAGATGCTGCTCAATACACCAACAAAAAGACTGATGGCAAAACCAGCAACAACCAATACCATGATCAACATGAAGATATTTAAGAAACTATTTCTACGTTGCATAACAACCCCTCTTTTCTTATTTGCATCGACTAGCGGTTACGTTGATGTCCTTTACTACAGCAATTGAATTGACCCGGTGCTCGATGAACAAATATGGTAACTTCTTATTGAAAAAAGTATAACAGAATGAATGAACAGCCACATCCATCGTTAGTCTGATTTTTTATTTGGTATTTAGATGTATAAAACAGTTGCTTTTTTTCGTTCTTTTCTACTAAAATAAGGCAAATAAGGAGGCGGAACTTATGTCGAAAAATCGTTTAGAAGCTTTTACCGATGCCGTGATTGCGATTATCATGACAATTCTCGTTTTAGAGTTACATGAACCAAGTTCAGATACTTGGCTTGGCAAGCTTTGTCAGCTTTAGGCTCTCGTTTTTTGATCTACATTATCAGTTTTTTTACTTTAGTTATCTATTGGAACAATCATCATCACATGTTCCAAGTCGTCCATAAAGTAAATGGGAAGGTATTATGGGCAAATAGCTTTTTTCTCTTTGCTTTGTCACTATTTCCATTTGCGACTTCTTGGATCAGCGAATACACATTTAGTTTAGTTCCTGCAATCACATATGGAGGCGTATCTTTAGGTGCCAATATCGCTTATTATTTCCTCGCAAGGGAATTGGTCAATTCTGATACAGCCCATAAGAAAGCGATCAAGGAACTATTAGGCAACTATAAAAAATCCTATTTGACCATCTCATTGAATATCATCGGAATCGTTCTAGGTTATCTAGTGACGCCCCTCGCTGTCTTGATCACTAATGGAATCATGTTATTCGGCTGGTTGATGCCAAGTAAAAAAATCGAATCCCATTACGTTGACTAAATAACAATAAGAAAAATTAAGATAAATATAAACAAAAGATAAAAAAATGATCGAATCTATAGAAGAGAATAGTATCCGAAGAGGGATGCTTATGATAGACAGGAAAAAATTAACGATTGGGTTGATTACTAGCATGGTAACGATCCTCATTTATCTGGATCAACAGAAATGTGGCTCAGTAGTCATCATTTTATCTTTGCTGCTCACGTTTTTTGTTTCACTGAAAACCAAAGACCAAAGAAAAAACAAATGATCATTTCTGAAAAGAGGTCGAGACAAAAGTCGTTTAGGTTTGAGAAATTGAAGAGAAAATAGGCTGGGACAGAAGTGTTTCTTACTTTTGTCCCAGGCTTTTTTTTGATATTTCCGAAAAAACTGACCTTTGGATGCTCGTGTGGAAAACTTTTGGATTGGAAAATTGTTTTCCACATAAAGAGGGAAGGAGGTTAAAGGCATAGCCATAAGGGCAAAATCGATTTATACATAGATAATGTATAAATATTAATAGATTGTATGAGCTAAGAAAAAGCAAATAAAAAAATAACTTGTAGCAATGAAAATAAACGTTATTTTATAAATTTAAAATAACGAATCAAAGAAAATCGTAAAGACGTTTGTAGGAGCTAGAAGTAAATGGAGTAAAATGTGGAGAAGGATACATCAATGAGTGGGTAGAACAGATCAGTCCGGAAACTTCAAAAATGGGAAGTAAACAAAAGGTTAGAAGTGTTTCATTTTGAGAAAGAAGAAGGCTATATGAAAATTGCTTTAAAAATTTTTGGTGAATACTGATTTTTTGAAGGAAATACTTCTGCTCCCACCGTTTATTTGCGGTTGAAGTGGGAGGGCAAAAGAGTCCTTACTTTTGCCTTATGTCCTCTATGTATTACGTGAAATACCATAAGGGGGTATATTGATTGGAGGATTTCTCAATAGTGTTGCACTCATGAGGGGGATGCTATTCTTTGTAAGCAAAATAGCGAGTATCTTTTTTTGCTAAACCAAAGGTATCTGATACATGTAGATTCTGTGGTGCGAATTGGATAGCTGGGATAATGAATGTCTTTTTATCTTTGTCTAAAATAGTGATCGTAAAGCTGATATCATCGTGTTCTTCATTGCGCAAAGTGATATAAGGGTGATCATCAAAATTTATCTCAACAACTTCATAACTGCCTAATAGACGAAGCTGAGGGCCTTCATTTTTGACTAGTTCGTTTTCAGTAGGCACATAGTCCATCTTTGATGTTTGTGTTGGCTGCATCTGTGCTTTTGAAGAGATATCTTTTATAGGAGAGGTCAAGAAATCAACAATAAAAAATATAGCGACTATTATTAAAATACTACTAACGAGAATAATTGTTTTTTTCATCTTCCACACTCCTATATGGTGATTATGCTATAAAAACAGTTGATCATATTATAAAAAATCTTTGTGAGTGATGCTGTTAGTAATAATAAAAGCTACATTTTTAAAATGCGTTATTAATAAACTACCACAATCAAAGTATAAGTGTATTTACAGAAAAAATAAAGTATAAATTTTATTATTTTATAGTTTATTTTATTGAGGGTTAAATGAAAAATAACTAATAGAACTGTTGATGATAATTATTCTTGTTTTCATTTTTGTTAGCGTTTTCGTGATAAGATATAAAAAAGCTTCAAGAAAATTCGTATTGCTTCTCTCATTCAGTAGCGAATAAAATTACAAGTAGCGAATTTTCTTGAAAATTTTTAACAAGGTCTATTTTTTGAAACTTAGTTTAACGGAATACCTAAATAAAAGGTAGTGCCTTGTGACTGGCTGACGAGTTGGATCGACCATCCATTTTTTTTGATGATGGATGAAACGATGAATAACCCTAGGCCGGTTCCGCCGACTTCTTTTTTTGTTGTAAAGAAGGGAGTAAAAATTTTTTCTCTGATCTCTAACGGAATACCAGGTCCGTTATCAGAAATTTCGATAATTGCGAATTGACTAGGTACATTTGTCTTTTTCTTCGTCTTAGGAAGTAGCGATTGATCAAAATATGCAGATGGATCATCAGCAAAGAGTGTAATTGAAACATGTGCATCTTGTTTGGCTTGGTAAGCATTCGTGATCAAGTTGTAGATGATGATTTGCAGATCTTCTTTTTCAAAGACAGTTTTTCCTATATCTGGCAAATCCGTAGTTAAAGTAAAGCTTTTTGGCACGAGTAAAGAAAGATGATCGATGGCTTCTTGTATTACTTGCGAAAGTGCATAATTACTTTTAGGTGCTGTTTCCACTTTTGAAAAACGTAGAACATTCTTTGAAAGGTTCTGTCCTTTGATCGCAGATTGGTAAACTTCATTAAGGTCATCCACTAATAGTTCGTCTTCATGATGTTCTTCCATCAGCAACTGCAAATTACCAATGATGGGCGTTAAAAAGTTATTCATGTCATGGACGATCGTAGTGGTCAGTAACCCAATTGTTTCGAGCTTCGATTCTTGAAGAATTTGTTTTTCAAGGGCATGCTTCTCTTGGAGCAACTGTTGATGTTTCTTTAATTGTAAATTTTCAGCATAAGTTTGGTTGCGCTTATGATAATATTTAATTGATAGACCTAATAACACGATGACAACCAATAAGATCATGAGTAAACCGATAATGATCAATCCATCTTGCAGCAACAATCCGTTTCTTTCGTAGTAGTCTTCATTGCTGGCAAAAATGAGACGGCTATTTCCAATAGTAGTCCATTCGAATGACGTGATTTTCAATACTCTTTTTATTTTTGGTTTAGGCCACCAATAAGAGTAATAGACAGCATCCCCTCTAGATTGTGTCAATTGCTTTTTTTCTAATTTTTTTAGATCAGATAAATCAAGTGTGGGGTATTTTTCTTCTCGCCCATTTACAATAGAAAGACCTACTTGCTCACTTGAAGGATGCATGACGACTTTCATTTCTTGATTTTTGACCATCGTGTAACCAGCTTGATCATCTGTATCCAATAATTCAGAATGGTAGAGGGTCTGCAGATCAGCGAGCAATACGAGTAAGGCATGCTGGTTATTGTTTAAAGGCACGGTTTGATAGATATTTATGTAGGAGTGGTTATCATTGAAATAAACGGCACCATTCTGCTTGATACCACCTGATAAAGTTTGAGAAAAGTCGGGATCTTTGGCAACAAGTTTAGCTAAGCCTGCAGTCGGTTGTGCGGTGTGCAAAGGTTGGCTATTTATTAAGGTTCCATCCTGCGAAAAAAGGAAAAGACCAACGAGCGCTTCTTCATTTTTTAAATTGGAAAGATTCTTTGGTTCCTCAATGAACTGTTCGTTTGTCATTTCTGGTTGGAGCAGGTTCAATGTTTGCTGATAAGAACGAAACTTTGTTTTCACTACGTTTATTGCGGAATGATTGAGGGTCGAGAGCTGATTTTCTGCTAGATCAACCGCATGCTTTTGCAACTGGTAATAGCTAGAGCAGGTAAAAATCATGCCGAGAATCGTCAGTAATGTAACGACTAGGATGAGACTATAAAGTTTCTTGTAAGTTAGCTTTTTCATCATGATCTTCCTTTTTACCGTTTCCATTATTATATAATAAAGCGAGGAGAGTTTCTTTTGCGAAATGAAAAAATATTAATCATAGACGATGAACCAAGTGTACGTCGTTTGATTTGGAAAGCACTTCAGTCAACAGGGATTCTAGTGTATCAAAGTGATTCAGTAGAAAAAGCGCTAGATATCATCACTCGAGTCGAGTTTGATCTATTTTTGTTGGATATCTGTTTGGAGCATGAAAATGATGGGTATCATCTTGCTCAAATGATCCGAGAAGCGAATCCATTTACGCCTATTTTCTTTTTAAGCGGTAAAACAAGTGAGCAAGAAATCATCAATGGCCTTGAAGTTGGCGCAGATCAATATTTGACAAAGCCTTTTTCGTTGGATCTTTTACGTGCTCAAGTTGTTGCGGCGTTGGATCGTAACAAAGTGATCCGGAATCATCATTCGACAGCTGAAAAAAAAGAAATCATTGTTGGCGATTTTCGTTTTGATCAAAATCGCTACCAACTTTATAAAAATGGACAGCCTATCAAACTTTCTTCCAAGGAAATCCAATTGATGCGTTTCTTTATGCTGAATCCGGACCAGGTTTTTTCGAAAGAACAGATCTATAGCAGCGTCTGGGAAGACGGTGAATTTGACGCAAACACGATCATGGTGTTTGTGAATCATCTAAGAAATAAAATTGAAACCGACCCCAAAAACGCGCAGTATATCAAAACGGTTTGGGGGATCGGCTATACCTTTTTACCAGAAGGGGAAAACAACTTTTCTAAAAATGAAAAATAGATCCCTAATGAGAGTAGATCTGCTGAACCACCTGGACTGAGATAGCGGGTGGTCAGTTGCTGATCATATTCTTTTAATTTTTTGACTAGTTGCACATAAGAAAGTCTAGATTTCTGTAAATCTAAGCTTTCTTTTTTTATCTCTTTTAAAGCATCTCGCCCCCCACGATGGAGGATATTGCTGTCTTCCACCTCACTCATTAAATACAGTAATGCACGTAAAAGTAATTCCTCTTGCCTGAGTTCTTGGTGTTTGCGCAAAAAACACATCAATTTTTGCAGTGCCGGATATCCGCTTGCCGCTTCCCCACGAATACCAGATATTTGGTACTTCAAATACAATTCTTCCCCATAAGACAAGTGTTGCTTGGTTGTTAATTGTTGAAAATCTTTGGTGACTACGTCTTGCGTGATATCTTGTGAAAGTGACAGGATCTTTTGAGTATCTTTAGCAGTAAAAGGGAGGTGTGGATTCGACTGCAGATGAAGTCCTGTAGCCCCTAGTAAAACAGCAAAAGAAAAGTTAGCTCCTTTATGTGTATTGATTCCTTTTGTTGCTTTTAGCATAGCTGTTTCCGCCATTTTTCCAGTTTCACGCAAAGAGTCGAATAATGAAGAAGGCTGACCGCGATGTGTCAAACCTAAATAGAGATATTCCTTGAAGAATGGGCGCAGGCTTTGGATGCTCGCCAGAAACGTTTGAAAATCCATGTCACGGTGGGCCCCGTTTGAAAAGCGATCTACGAGCCCAGGTTTTGGCGACAATGCAACTTCTTCGTATAAAGCCGTTTCCGCATAGCTACTGATTGTAAGTAATTGTTCATCCAATTTTTTGTCGCTCCATTTCCGCTAGTATGAATTGCAATGAATGATCTAAATGTTCCTGCGTGATCATCTTTATCTGTGCAATATTGTTTGTTTTCATCCCTCGATAGATCAACCAATGTTCGGCTAAAGCAACACTGCGTCGTTCAGAAGAACGGATCGAGATATCACGAAAATAAAGTAGATAAGAGCGTAATTCCATCACGATTCCTTTTAAACGTAACATCTGACTTTTTTCATAAATGAAGGTATTGAAATCTGAAAAATTGGCTAACAATTCATCAACACGGTCTTCTTCGTTCAATTTGTCTCCATATGTCAGTAATTCTTTTAATTCCAGAAAATCTTTCTCATCCATTTTTTCCATTGCTTTGATCGTTGCCAGTGTATCAAGAGATTTGCGTATATCAAAAATTTCATATGCATCTTTTTTACTGATTCCTTTGACTACGATCCCGATTTTAGGTACATGTTCGACCAACTGTTCATCAACTAATTGCCTTAACGCATAACGGATGGGTGTTCGACTGATATTCAAGGTATCTGAGAACTCTTTTTCATTGATTCTAGAGCCTGCAGGGATTTGACCTAAAATAATCGTTTTGCGAAATGCTTCATACACAAGAACTTTTAAAGGCTTGTTCTGCGAGAAGTCTAAGTTTTGTCTGACGTTTTCAATCATTGCATTCATTTGTCAACTCCTACTCTGATTCGTTCAAATAAACGGCATTTATTGTAAGGCACCTTTCGTCAATCAAGAAGAGATCAGTTACTCAACTTTTTATTGAACAGGAACTTCGTAATAAACGCCGTCTATCTTATCTACTTATAAGGAACTAATCGGTTCATTATCGGAATCATAACGAAAAACACAACTAAATTCAATCCTAAATTTTCTACTGGCTATTTTTGTTTATTGTGGAATATAAAGTGGCATATGGCCTAAAAGTACGATCGTCACTACAAAGATGATGAAGATACCTAAGGCATATTTTGCAGATTCTTTCTGCCATTGTCCCATATCTAAGCCAGTCAAGCGTAAAAGCAAGTAAATAAATGCGACAAGTGGGCTTAATAAGTGGAAGGCTTGTCCCATAAGTGAAGCAAGAGCCATCTCCATATTGGTAAATCCATAGGCTCTTCCTGCTTCAGCTAAGACTGGCAAGACCCCAAAGTAGAAACCGTCATTTGAAATAAAGAATGTGCCTGGAGCAGAAATCAAGGCGATGACTAATCCCCAGAAGCCTGCCAGTTGTTCTGGAATGATCGTAGTGAAACTATTCGCTAAAGCAGTTGCCATCCCTGAACCTTGGAACAAGCCCATGAAGACACCGGCTGCGAAGACTAAGATAACTACTTGAACAGCGTCCCCACCATTTGCGCCAATACGTGCAGATTGATCTTTTAATATTGGATAGTTGATCATCAACGCGATACATGTACCCACTAAAAACAGCAAAATCGGCGGTAATGCGATCGCATCGATAAACGAACTTGCTACAAGCCAAGCAATCAAAAGGATCGTTAACAATCCATTGAAAATAAAGTTGTGTGGACAACGAATTTTTAATGTATCAGGATCAGTGATCGTGGTCATCTCTTCGATTTCTTCAGTAGTGAGTTCTGTGATCCCTAAACGTGCCCGTTCTTGTTTTCCCATTCTCCGAGCAACAAAGAAGGTAACATAAAGCAGAGAAAGAACCATACCAGGCAGAAGATAAGTCAAAATATCAGCATCTACTTCTAATACTGCCATCGCACGTGCTGTCGGACCACCCCAAGGCAAAAGATTCATGATCGTGTTTTGTAGGATGATCAAAACACCTAGATTCATCATCTTCATATTCAACTTCTTATAAATCGGAATAAATGCAGAACAGCAAATCAACGTGGTGGTTGTTCCATCGCCATTCAATGAAACGGCTGCTGCAACGACTGCTGTAGCCATCAATACTTTCATCGGATCGCCTTTAGCAAAATAAATCATTTTTTTAGTGATGGGGTCAAATAGACCTGCATCAAGCATGATTGAAAAATATAAAATAGCAAAAAGCAACATGATCCCCGTGTTAGCGGTAGTAGAAATCCCTTCTAAAACAAAATCACCAATCGAACCTTTCTCAGCGACACCTGATACCATCGCAACAAGTGTAAAAATCAACGGGATAAGGACTAAAGAAGTAAAAGGAGACATCTTCTTTTTCATAATAACGAACATAAAAACAATGATCATAGCATAAGATAAAACAGTAAGTAACATGGTGTTCCTTCCTCTCTAACTAAAATAAAGTACTGTAAGCGTTAACAAATAATCGTAAAAAAAATAAGTTCTTATTTGTGATGATATAAACAAATTTGAAACCTCTCCTTTCTTTTTCCTTTCTTTGATGTGGTTAAGAATAGTCAAAATTTTGAGAGAAGAAAAGAGGTTCCTAGAAAAAGAACAGGAAAAAAACAATCCAGAGAAACAAATCTTATCGCTTGCTTAAAAAGTTCTTAATGAAATATTAACGCTATAAAAAACGCTTCATATCAACGTTTTAACTAGTTTTTAGAAAAAATGAATAAAAAGAAACAATGAAAAAACAATTTATCCTATAATTCACACTAGCCGTATCTCGAGTAATTTTTATAATTAAGAGTAAGTCAGAAAAATAGAAAGGAGAGGAGAAATGGGGATCTTCGAAAGATTGTTCAAAAAAACACAAAAAGAAGAGAAAATTGACCAACCGAGCAATCAACAAGAAAAACAGCGTGTGTTGACCGATGAATGGGAAGCGGTTCCAGAATATATACCGGTTCCCCCAGAGGATTATGACTTAGTTAGTGTGATTGCTACGGCGATCGCCGCGGGTGATCGACCAGATAGTCAATTTATTATCAAAAGTATCAAGCAAAAGAATCCTGAAGTTATCCTTACTTCCGTGATTGCGGCAAGTATTATGGCAGGGGAATCTCAGCAATCACAATTCATTGTCAAAAATATAAAGAAAAGATCAAAATAATGGAGGAAATAACATGTTGCGAAAATTTAAAATCACAGTAAATGGAACAGAATATTTAGTAGAGATGGAAGAAATCGTCGCACCACAAGTTGCTAGTGTACCGCAACCAACAGCACCAGTTCCGGCAGCAAATCCAGAACCAGTAGTTGAACCAACAGCACCTGCAGCACCAGTTCAAACCAGTGCTGCCACAGCAGATGCGATGACTGCACCAATGCCTGGTACGATTCTTAAAATCTTAGTTAATCCCGGAGAATCCGTTCAAGAAAACCAACCATTGATGATCTTAGAGGCAATGAAGATGGAAAATGAAATCGTTGCTGGAAAATCAGGAGTTGTTGCTGGCATCCATGTTTCAACGGGGGATATGGTCAATCCAGGAGATGCGCTGATTACAATCAATTAATTTAAAGAAAAGAGGAAGTGACGTTTATGGAGACTTTGTTAGAAGGTGTGATGGGGATCGGGGCTGAACCTGGTCGCTTGGTCATGATGATCATCGGTGGCGTGCTGATGTATCTGGGAATCAAAAAAGAATATGAGCCAACTTTATTAGTACCGATGGGCTTAGGAACGATCTTAGTCAATTTTCCGAACTCAGGAGTATTGAGTGCCGGAGGAGAGGCGGGGCCATTCCAAGTACTCTTTGATATGGGGATCAATACAGAACTATTTCCATTGCTATTATTTATCGGGATCGGTGCAATGATCGACTTTGGTCCATTGTTGCAAAATCCATTCCTATTGTTATTTGGAGCCGCTGCTCAGTTTGGGATATTCTTTACGATCATTATGGCGGTGTTGCTAGGATTTGATTTAAATGATGCTGCATCTATCGGGATCATTGGTGCAGCCGATGGACCTACTTCTATTTTTGTAGCGAACACACTGAACTCAAAATACATGGGAGCGATCATGGTTGCCGCTTACTCCTACATGGCGTTAGTGCCAATCATCCAGCCTATAGCCATCAAAGCAGTAACGACTAAAAATGAACGTCGGATCAGAATGAACTATCGTGCAGGTGAAGTCTCACAAACAGCGAAGATTCTTTTTCCAATTGTGATCTCGATCGTTGCTGGGTTGATTGCACCAGTATCGCTACCACTTGTAGGTTTCTTGATGTTTGGGAATCTGTTAAGAGAATGTGGCGTATTAGACCGACTTTCTATTACTGCGCAAAATGAATTGGTCAACATTATCAGTATTCTTTTAGGGTTATCGATCTCAGTGAAAATGCAATATGAAGAATTCCTGCAAATCGATACGTTGATGGTCATTGCACTAGGATTAGTGGCGTTCATCATGGATTCGATCGGTGGGGTATTGTTTGCGAAGTTATTGAACCTTTTCCGTAAAGAAAAAGTCAATCCAATGATTGGTGCAGCAGGTATCTCTGCATTTCCAATGTCTAGTCGAGTGATTCAAAAAATGGCAACAGATGAAGATCCGCAAAACTTTATTTTGATGCATGCAGCAGGCGCGAATGTTTCGGGACAGATCGCATCTGTTATCGCTGGTGGGCTGTTATTAGCCTTATTAACTTAAGAAGGAGGAAGACAGATGACACATGATTTGTGGGTATCATTAGAACTATTACTTTTCGGTTGGGGCGGTGTTTTTGCAGTTATCTTGATCATCTACTTAGCCTCATTAACTTTAGCAAAGCTTTTCCCAGTAAAAAAATAAAGAAGGGGTCAAATGGAGAATCCAAAACGTTTGTGGTTAGCTCAAGATAAAAAAGCATGGCAACAATGGCGCGCGCTGTTAGAAAAAACAGGATTGCACACAGATGAACCAGTGGAATACACGGTGGGCATTTATGAACAAGGCCAACTGATTGCTACAGGTTCTTATCAAGGGAAAATCATCAAATGTCTCGCTGTTTGTAAGAACTATCAATCTGAGAATCTTTTAACAAGTATCATCACACATTTAGTGGAACGATTAAGAGCGATGGACCAAAACCATCTGTTTGTATATACAAAACCAGAGAATCAAGCGATTTTTCATTCTTTGGGTTTTCAAGAAATCTTAACGACTCAAACGATCAGTTTCATGGAACTCGGAGCGCCTTCCTTCAACCAATATGAAGCATATTTGCGAAGTAGAAAAAAAGAAGGGCAAAACCAAAGTGCAATCGTGATGAATGCCAATCCTTTTACCAAAGGGCATCAATATTTGATTGAGACAGCAGCAGCTGAAAGTGAACAAGTCTATGTTTTTGTTCTATCAGAAGAGCGCTCTGAATTTTCTGCAAGAGATCGATTGGAAATGGTGAAAATGGGGGTTGCACATTTAAAAAATGTGGTGGTGTTGACGACCAACGAATATCTCGTATCGTCTGCCGTATTTCCTGCTTATTTTCTAAAAGAGCGTGCGCCATTAGAACTTGCTCAGCTACAGGCTACCTTTGATGCACAATTGTTCAAGCAAAAGATTGCACCAATCTTAATGATCAAAAGGCGCTATGTCGGTGAAGAACCATTTTCGCCAGTAACGAATAAGTATAACGAAGCAATGAAAGCTGTCTTTTATCCAGAAATAACTTTGACGATCATTCCTCGCTTACAGGTTGATGATTCGATCATCAGTGCGACAAAAGTTCGTGAAGCCATTCAAAAAAATGACTTGCCTCTTTTAAAAAAATTTCTGCCAGAGACGACTTACATGTATTTGCATAAATTGAAAATAATCAAGGAGTGAAACGAATGGAAATCAAAAAAATCGCTTCTGCCGGTACAGTAGAATCAAGTGATATTTTAATTACTATTGCACCCAATGAACAGGAGCAAATCGAACTTTCATTAGAAAGCAGCGTGGAAAAACAATTTGGAAAACAGATTCGTCAGATGATGACCGCTACCTTACAACAATTGGGGATTACACGAGCAAAAGTAACAGCAGTGGACAAAGGTGCCTTAGATTGTACGATCGTTGCTCGTTTGATTACTGCTGTCCATCGCGCAGCGGAAGAAGAAAGTTATGACTGGAAGGAGATCGACTCATGGAACGTTTAAGAAGAACGATGATGTTTGTTCCAGGTGCAAATGCGGCAATGCTTCGCGATGCGCTACTATATGGAGCAGATTCCATCATGTTTGATCTAGAAGATGCGGTTTCATTAAAAGAAAAAGATGCAGCACGGACACTTGTCCATTTTGCTTTAAAGACCTTTGATTATTCAGCGGTTGAAACAGTTGTGCGAATCAATGGATTAGATACTGTCGGAAAACAAGATATTGAAGCAGTCGTTTTAGCAGGTGTCAATGTCATTCGATTACCTAAAACAGAGACAGCCCAAGATATCATTGATGTGGATGAAGCAATTACACTAGTGGAAGAAAGCAATCAGATCCCAGTTGGTACAACAAAAATGATGGCAGCGATCGAATCTGCAGAAGGTGTGTTGAATGCACGAGAAATCGCGCAAGCATCTACTCGACTGATTGGGATTGCTTTGGGCGCAGAAGATTATGTGACGAATATGAAAACAAAACGATATCCAGATGGGCAAGAACTGTTTTTTGCACGAAATATGATTTTACATGCGGCACGAGCAGCAGGAATCGCAGCAATCGATACCGTTTATTCTGATGTAGACAATGTCGAAGGCTTCCAAACAGAAACAAACTTGATCAAACAGCTAGGTTTCGATGGGAAATCCGTGATCAATCCTCGACAGATCCCATTAGTCAATGCCATCTATGCACCAACGGAAAAAGAGATCCAACATGCAAAAGAAGTGATTTGGGCAATCAACGAAGCGGAAGCAAAAGGTTCTGGTGTCATTTCACTCAACGGAAAAATGATCGACAAACCAATCGTAGAACGGGCGCAACGAGTGATTGCACTTGCAAAAGCAGCCAAATTAATCTCAGAGGAGGGGATGTAAAGATGGTTAGAAACAAAGCGGGAAAAGAGATCCCTCAAGAAATCGCTGAACATTACGATATTTTCGAAGGAGAATTGGCGCATATCACACCATATGATGAAGCCAGTCGCAGGATCGTGCCAAGAAAACCACGAGAAACAAAATTAGTAGGCAGTCTACGTGAAGCAATCGAAAAAACAGGGTTAAAAGACGGCATGACGATTTCCTTCCATCATCATTTTCGTGAAGGTGATCGAGTGATGAACCAAGTATTGGCAGAAATCGCGCACATGGGCATCAAAAATCTGACGATTGCGCCAAGTTCCATTGCAAATGTACATGAGCCCTTGATTGAGCATATCAAAAACGGAGTAGTCACAAACATTACTTCCAGCGGTCTAAGAGATAAAGTCGGGGCAGCTATCTCTGAAGGAATCATGGAGAATCCAGTGATTATTCGTTCACATGGTGGACGGGCTCGCGCGATTGCCACTGGGGATATCCATATCGATGTGGCATTTCTAGGAGCGCCTAGTTCAGATGCTTATGGAAATGCGAATGGTACGGTAGGGAAGGCCACTTGCGGCTCTCTGGGCTATGCAATGGTTGATGCGAAATATGCAGATCAGGTAGTCATCATCACAGACACGCTTGTTCCTTTCCCGAACACCCCGATCAGCATTCCACAAACGGATGTTGATTTTGTAGTGGAGATTGATGAAATCGGTGATCCAGAAGGAATTGCTAAAGGTGCCACTCGATTTACAAAAAATCCCAAAGAATTATTGATTGCTGAATATGCAGCGAAAGTAATCACGAATTCGCCTTATTACCGTGAAGGTTTCTCCTTCCAAACAGGGACAGGAGGTGCAGCATTAGCTGTTTCACGCTTTTTGCGAGAAGCAATGATCGAAGATGGGATTACTGCAAGTTTTGCTCTTGGCGGAATCACGAATGCCATGGTCGAATTATTAGAAGAAGGCTTAGTTGGAAAAATCATCGATGTCCAAGATTTTGATCATTCTTCTGCATTGTCGTTAGGGAAAAATGACCAGCATTATGAGATTGATGCCAATATGTATGCTTCACCTTTAAGTAAAGGTTCAGTGATCAATCAGCTAGATACGGCTATCTTATCTGCTTTGGAGATCGATACGGATTATAACGTCAACGTGATCACTGGGTCCGATGGGGTGATCCGTGGAGCTTCTGGCGGGCATTCAGATACGAGTATGGCATGTAAAATGAGCCTAGTTATCGCTCCGTTAGTTCGTGGAAGAATCCCTACGATCGTGGATCAAGTCAATACAGTGGTCACACCAGGCTCAAGTATCGACGTCGTAGTCACAGAAGTAGGTATTGCGATCAATCCAAACCGCTCAGACTTATTGGCTCATTTTAATACCGTAGATATCCCACAATTCACGCTGGAAGAACTAAAAGAAAAAGCCTATCAAATCGTTGGCACGCCCGAGTCAATCGAATATGGGGAAAAAGTAGTCGCTTTGATCGAGTACCGTGATGGCACGATCATCGATGTGGTCAAAAATGTCTAACGAATTATTTAAAGGGCGCACGATTACTTTAGAGCAAATGCTAACTGCGCGATCCAACAGAGCGGAAAGACAGAAAAAGTTATTAGGGCAAGAAAAAAATCAAAGTCTGGTTTGTTTGACCCTGAATATTCCTGGGCCAATCAAAAATTCATATGAATGGCAGAACGTCTTTCTCGTCTTGGTGAAAGAAATCGAACAGGCTTTTTCAGAAGAAGAAATGGGCGCAAAAGTACTCCATCATGAATGGACAGGTTCAGAGTATTATTTAAAACTCAATGTAACACAAAAAGAAGCGAAACAAAAAATGGTCGTGATCGAAGAGGAACATCCATTTGGTCGATTGGCAGATATCGACGTACTCGCATTTACAGAAAACATTCAACCTCTTACCCGTGAAAAATTGGGATATCCTAAGCGAAAATGTTTGCTTTGTACAGAAGAAGCGAAAGTATGCGGCCGTTCAAGAACGCATACGGTGAAAGAAATGCAGTACGCAATCCAAGCAATCGTAGACAAAGAAAGGAGACGATTTTATGAAAAAAATCCAGTTCATGGAAACCGTTTTACGTGATGGCCAACAAAGCTTGATTGCGACACGCATGCCAACAAGTGACATGTTGCCTATCTTAAAAACAATGGATCAGGCAGGGTACCATTCTCTAGAAATGTGGGGAGGGGCGACCTTTGATTCCTGCTTAAGATTTTTGAATGAAGATCCCTGGGAACGATTACGAACGATTCGTAAAGAAGTAAAAAACACAAAATTACAGATGTTGCTGCGAGGACAAAATTTATTAGGGTATAAAAATTATGCGGATGATGTCGTGCGTGATTTTGTTGAAAAATCGATCCAAAATGGGATAGATATCATTCGAGTATTTGATGCATTGAATGATACCCGCAATCTACAAACTGCGATCGTCACAGCAAAAGAAGCAGGCGGGCATTGTCAAGCAGCTATTTCTTATACGACAAGTCCGATCCATACAGTCGATTATTTTGTCCAATTGGCAAAAGAAATGGCGGATACAGGCGCGGATTCTATCTGTATCAAAGATATGGCTGGTGTATTGACGCCACACACTGGTTTTGAATTAGTCAGCCGTATCAAAGAAACGATTGATCTACCTTTAGAAGTCCATACGCATGCGACCAGTGGAATTGCTGAAATGACGTATCTGAAAGTCGCTGAAGCAGGAACTGATATCATCGATACGGCCATTTCTTCTTTTGCTGGCGGAACAAGTCAGCCTGCTACGGAATCGGTAGCGATGACGTTAGCCGAAATGGGCTTTGACACTGGTTTAGATATGGACAAAGTGGCGCAGATTGCTGAACATTTCAATCCTGTACGCGACCGTTTTAGAGAAGAAGGCCTCTTGAATCCCAAAGTGAAGGACATCGAGCCTAAAACGTTGATCTACCAAGTTCCAGGTGGTATGCTCTCGAACTTGCTTAGTCAATTGACCGAACAAGGACTTCAAGACAAATATGAAGATGTTCTGGCAGAAGTACCAAAAGTTCGCGCAGATTTGGGTTACCCGCCACTTGTTACGCCACTTTCTCAAATGGTAGGTACGCAAGCACTGATGAATGTGATCTCTGGGGAACGCTATAAATTAGTGCCCAGTGAAATCAAGGATTACGTCAGAGGGCTTTATGGAAAATCTCCAGTACCGATCAGTGAGAAAATCAAAGAACTCATCATCGGTCAAGAAGCAGTTGTTACTGTTCGACCTGCTGATTTGATTGCACCACAACTACCGGAATTTCGTAAGGAAATTGCAGAATATGCGAAAACAGAAGAAGATGTTTTGATGTATGCTCTATTTCCAAAACAAGCCAAAGATTTTCTAGGGCGCAGAGAAGACCCATTTTACGATGTACCTCTTCAAACAGTAGAAGTGAAGATCGATTTTTCGGCATAAACATAGCATAGACGATCAACTTTCATAAGAGTCCTAAACAGTAGGGGTTCACTGAGAAATATAAAGGGATTCACGAAAAATCACTTTTCAAACTTTTGTGAATTTCGGTTTTTGAAGGCTTCTGCTTCCATCATCTATTCGTGCTTAGAGAGGTCGAGACAAAAGTCGTTTCGGTTTGAGAAATTGGAGAGAAAAACGAACAATACGCTTTTTGTATTGCTCGTTTTTTTTTTTTTTTGAAATTTTCGAAAAACCTGAATTTTGGACGCCGGTTATTTGAGAGAGGCTGGGACAGAAGTGTTTAACTCCGAGAAATAAGAAGAAATGAGCGAAAATTGCTGTTCAAATTTTTGTGAATTTCGGCTTATTTCCGAAGGAGTTGCTTTTTGCTCCCGCCGTTTATTCGAAAGTCTGTAGCAAACCTGATGTTTAGATTTGTCCATATTCTCTTTTTCATATGTATACACATATTAAAGACATGTACTCGAATTTTCGAAAAGTGCGTGGTGCTGTGAACATCAGTCAAAAGTAAGCTGCTTGATCTCATATTTCTTCTACAGTTACTTTAAAGTGCCTATAGTACTTAAAAGTGCGTACTTCCTAAAAAGGTAGATTGTCTTGTATAATTGTCAATCACAGTCCATGAGAGGAGATTCAGTGATGATTAAAAATTTACAAGATACAGTTTTATTGAATAATGGGAAGAAGATGCCTGGACTAGGTTTAGGTGTTTTTCAAATACCCAATGAACAAACAGCTGCTATCGTTTCTGAAGGCATCAAAACTGGGTATCGCTTGATTGATACCGCTGCTGTTTATGGAAATGAAGAAGGAACAGGTCAAGGGATCAAAGAAGGACTAGCTGCCACAGGTTTGAAGAGAGAAGATCTATTCATTACTTCAAAAGTTTGGAATGCTGGTCTTGATTATGAAGAAACACTAATTGCTTTTGAAGATAGCCTAAATAAGTTAGGATTGACCTATATCGATTTATATTTGATCCACTGGCCAGGAACAGATGACCAATATATCGAAGTATATAAAGCCTTAGAACACTTATATGAAGAGGGAAAAATCAAAGCAATCGGTGTAAGTAATTTTGAGATCCATCATTTAGAAAAATTACTTTTAGAAACCACGGTCAAACCCGTTGTCAATCAAGTAGAGTTACATCCTCGGTTGAATCAACAGGAACTACGAGCTTTTTGTGCGGCAAATGATATTTTGATTGAAGCCTGGTCCCCATTGATGCAAGGAAAAATCTTAAAAGAACCAGTCTTACAAGAAATCGCAGAGAATCATCATCGCTCAGTCGCCCAGATCGTCTTGCGTTGGGATATCCAACATGAAATCATCGTATTGACGAAATCAGTAAAAACGGAACGTTTGATCAGCAATGCTGCATTATTTGACTTTGAATTGACAGAAGCAGAGATGCAAATGATCGATGAATTAGACCAACACCTACGTGTCGGTCCAGATCCAGACACATTTGATTTCAAGTAGACTGCACAAGCTATTTTTGAGAAAGGGGTAATCGATCATGGAAATGGGTTTAAGTAAAAAACTGGTACTTGTCACAGGTTCGACGAAAGGAATCGGAAAAGCAATTGCAAAAGAGTTCGCAAGAGAAGGCGCCGATGTAGTCATCAACGGAAGAAAAGCAGAAGATGTCGCAAAAGTCGTTTCAGCACTGAAAGAAGAATTTCCACAGACGAGTCCTCAGGCAGCACCATTTGATATAACAGACGAAACTGCACGAAACCAATTATTGGAACAATTTCCAGAAGTAGATGTATTAGTCAATAACATGGGGATTTTTCAGCCAATGGAATATGAAGCAATCACTGATGCTGTTTGGAATCGATTTTTCCAAACCAATGTTTTGTCTGGAAATGCATTAGCGAAACACTATCTGCCTAAAATGCTAGAGAAAGACTTTGGCCGAATCATCTTTATCGCAAGTGAAGAAGCCATCATGCCTTCAGGGGAGATGCCTCAATACAGCATGACAAAAACAATGAATCTATCACTAGCTAAGAGTCTTTCTAAATTAACAAAAGCCACGCATGTTACGGTCAACACGATCATGCCAGGTTCTACGTTAACGGAAGGGGTAGAAGCTATGCTGGAAGAGATGTACGCACAATCTGATCTGCCAAAAGAAGAATGGGAAGCTGATTTTATGAAGAACCATCGACCATTATCACAAATCCAACGATTGATACGTCCAGAAGAAGTAGGACGTTTCGTGACATTTGTCGCTAGCCCTTATGCTTCTTCTTTTTCTGGAGAAGCTCTACGGATCGATGGTGGTCTAGTGCCAACGATATTTTAGACGCCCTGTATTTTTGGGAAACTAATCGCGTATTTTTAGGATTTCAAACAGGAGAACAGAAAATTTTTTCCACCATACCACTCTTTTGCAGAATGTACTGTGGATCCAAAGCCGTTTTGTGCTACGAAAAAGAGGTTTTTGAAACATTTTTTAATGTTTTGAAGACTTCTTTTTTATATTTGTAGCTATCCAAAAATCGTTAAACAATAAGAAGTAAGAACATAAGCAACAAGCAATGTTAAGAAAAAATAAAGAAACGTCTGTTATACTAAAGAAAGCATCTGTTTTCAGATACATAAAGTTACCATTCATTAGTTACCTTAGACAAGGAGTGATTCATTGCTTAAAACGTATTTTCGATTCAACAAAATAAAGGATAACCCTTTTAGGATCATGAATTTGATGATTCTTATTTTTTTGGTGTTATGGCTAGGGTATATCAATCATAATTTTTTGATTTCTAGCTTTTCTTCACTAGGACTTTTTACATTTTTCTATTACCAAAATATTCCATTGAAAGCTTTACTCAAACGAATGTTTCTCATTGGGTGCGGGTTACTCATTGCGTTCATGCTAGGTGTGTTATCCACCTATGTCCTATGGCTTGAACCATTTGTCGTAGCTGCGGTTGCTTTTTCGAGCCGTTTCATTTTACGATTGTTCCATATCTCCAAGCCTGGGGGGTTATTTTTTGCGATGTTGTCTGCAATGGGAACGAGTATGACCTTGCCAATTGCGCAACTTCCTCAAATTTCTCTGTTCTTCTTTATGGGTGTTGTATTTTCTTTGATTGCGGCGATCATCACAAAATTATTAGATACTCGTCCAGAACAAGTGATCGAAACGACAACATTAAAAGAACGTTTCCACCAAGATCCGCTAGTTATAATCGATTCTGTGTTTTATAGTGCGGCCCTTTTTCTTTCAGTCTATGTTAGCCATGGCTTGAATCTGCACAATCCTTACTGGCTAACACTTTCTTGTGCATCGATCCTACTAGCAGAAAATTTAGATGCGATGAAACACCGGCAAGTCCAATACCTCATTGGTTCAATGCTAGGTTTGATCGTTTCTGCTATTTTGTCATTGATCCCTTTTACACAACTAGAAACGATTTTTTTAGTGACATTTCTTTATGGTATCTCTCAATTTTTAGTTGCAAGGAATTATGCAGTCGCAAATATTTTTCTGAATCCAATGGCACTGATGCTTTCGACCCTCATGCGAAATGTGTATTTATTTTCTTTGATCGAATATCGTTTCTTAGGTATTTTGCTGGGAAGTTTCATCGGGCTAGGAGCGGCATGGGTAATGAATGTCGGTTTACGACACTACTTAGCCGTTGTGAGAAATAGCCTGAAAGAATGAAGGTAAGATAAAGGTAGTAGGTTCAAGGAAGAGATTCACGAAAGAATATTTTCGACTCTATGTGAAGGGCGTCTTTGATCCACTACATCAAAATTATTTATAAAAGCAAGAAAAAGCGTGGGATAAAAGTAAGAAACACTTTTGTCCCATTTTTTTTAAAATGAATAAACGGTGGGAACAGAAGCAACTCCTTCGGAAATAAGCTGAAATTCACAAAAATTTGAAAAGCAATTTTCGTGAATTTCTTCTTATTTCTCGGAGTTAAACACTTCTATCCCAACCTCTTTTTTTTGATTCAATTCAAGAGATATTCATACAGGGACTGTCCACTAAGAAAACACCCCGCTTTTTTGTTCCATCAAGAGATACCAAAATGGATCGTGGCGCTTTCCTTGATCTTAAGCAAAGTATGACAAGTTTTGGGATCGTATTTTTTTAAAAAAGTAATGACTTCATTTAATTGTTGCGTTTCATTGGAAAGAAAAGCAGTAAAAAAATCAAAATACAATCGAGTAGTGAGGGAAAGTTGTGCTTCAGTAAACCACTTTTGAAAAGAAAGATGCAAATGACGGGCTGAATGGATATCCTTTTTTACAAGTAAACATTGGATCATGTTTATATAAAGAAAACCAATCAATTCTTTGATTTTAGCTGGGAAAATGCCCCAAAGGTGATGGATTGACTGCCTGACCTTTGTCAACAATTCCTCAGTTACCGCATCTTCATCTTCTAAAAACAAAAATAGAGTGATGGTTACTAATTCTAAGTCTGTAAGTGTAAAAAAATCCGACTGAATAAAATATGCTTTAAAGTACTCAAGTGGTGCTCGATCCAAGAATGGTTTGAGTGAGCAAGCGAGGGCATACGCAGTGGAGGCAAGGAACCGCTCATGGTTTAAATCGGATAATTTGTTTTGCTCGTAGACTGTCATCAATTTTTCCAAGGTATGCAAATCAAGTTGATAGTAGACAGATAGAAGGCCATTTAATTCGAGTGTAGAAGACGGTTTACAAAAAAGTAGAAACTCTTCAAAAGTAAGCGTCAAGCGTTCCAATATCAGATGAAATTTGGTTATTTCGATGGAATACTCACCACGTTCCAATTTTGCACAAAAGCTTCGCGAAACAATTCCAGAATAGATTTCTTTTTGTGTCAGCCGTTTCTCACAGCGGATTTTCTTGATGATAGGTCCATAATGCATCGAATCCCTCCTTCTTATTTAAAGTATAGTATACTACACAATTTTAAAAATTCTAACGTTGATAGAAATGCTATATTTTTGTGAAGGGGGAATGATTATGAATAAATTCAAGATTGGAACAGAAGTAGCTACACATTTTTTTCAGAACAAATCGGCACGCTGTTTCTTTATTCTAACTGTTTTTGTGACAAGGAGGGATGCTGCATGCGATTGATCCTACAACGATACCCAACCAATGTGATCAAAATGGTTTTTTTAACTGGTATCCTTTCAGGACTGCGAGTCCTACCAAGCTACTTACTCGTCTATGCAACAAATGCTATTTTTAAATTCGATGTGAAAGCTTTTCTTTTTTGGGATGGTTTTATTTTGTTTCTGTGGCTTGTCTTTATCGTATTTAACTATTTTATTGCGACATATCAAGAAAAATCGATTCAACAAATCAGTACATCCTTGCGCTTAAGTGAAGCAAAGAAAATAACACAACTCTCGCCAAATCAATTTAAAACTATAACAGCCGAAGGATATATTTCTAAATTATCCAATGATATCAACCAAATCGAACTACAAGGATTGACTAGTTTATATGGGATCATCGCCAATCTATGGTTGATCTTCTTTTCTACTTTAGCACTCTGTCTGCTAAATCTGTGGTTGGCAGCTGCAGTTCTTATTTTGTCAGGCTTGGTTTTATATCTACCGAATCGATTTGAAAAGCAATTGGTATTTATTGGGAAAAAACTTTCAACTAGTAATTCACGATTTATGAAAGAAACGACCAATATCTTAAAGGGATATAACGTGTTGCGTTATAGTAACATTCTAAAAATCATCCCCGAAAAAATAAGCATATTTTCAAACAATCTTGCCGAAGATAAGGTTGAAATCGCTAAAGTCAAAAATAAAGTGACAAGTTTTCTAGTATTTTCTAGTTTAGTCAGTCAAGTTTTAGTCGATATATTGACGGGCTATCTAGTTATTATTGGTCAAACTACGCTAGGGGCGATCAGTTCTAGTGGAAATTTAGCTGCGAATATTTTTAATTCCATTTCACTAACAGGACAACAGTTTGTCCAACTGAAATCTGCTAATCCAGTTGTCGCAGATTTTTTTGAAGAGGTTGAGCCGGCAAAAGAAAAAAAGCTTTTACCAGATTTCAATACAGTGAAATTAGAACAAGTTACTTTTGGCTATAAAGAAGACAAGCCCATTTTAAAAGATATCAATCTCGTCATTGAAAAAGGGAAAAAATATTTATTGATTGGAGAAAGCGGCGGAGGTAAGAGCACGTTGCTGAAACTCATTTCTGGAGAATTGACGAACTATCGTGGAAAGATCTTATTGGATGAGAAAGAACTACAAGATGTAGATACTTCTGCTTTTCTACAGTATATTTACCAAAATACGTACTTATTCAATGCTACCTATGAAGAAAATATCACTTTGTGGCAGGATCATCCATCTGCTGCACTTGAAAAGGCAATGAAGCGGGCAGCAATTGACTTTATAACGGAACCAAGTGATTTGATCACAGATAATGGGGAAAATGTATCTGGAGGACAAAAACAGAGAATAAGCTTGGCAAGGGCGTTTATTCAAGAAAAAAACTTCATTTTAATGGACGAAGGCACTTCTTCATTAGACCGGTCGAATGCTTTAATCATCGAAAACCTATTACTAAGTGACCCAAACTTAACGGTGATCATTGTCAGTCATCATCCTTTTCCTGAAAATAAAGATAAATTTGATCAAATAATTACAATTGAACGATGGCAAGATCAACTTAAACATGAAATGACAAATGGTGATCCTAAACCTCAATCTAATTAAAAAATAGAAGCAGCCGAGAAAAGGTGATCTTAAAAGTCATCTTTTCTTGGTTGCTATATAGACTTATTTCTTCACTTGGAAATCATAGAGATGCTCATTATTGCGCCATAAAGTAGAATGAACGGTACGCTCTTTTTTTTCGTTGAAAGTCGTTAAATTCAATGTCCAAATGTCAATGTTATTTTCTTGATCATAGCTTGCAATAGCGATGTTTTGCTCATCTATAGGATCAACAAAGAAGACTCCGGTTAGATCGATAGTGATTCGGTGTTGTTTGCTGATTTTTCCGGTTTCTAAATCAATAAAATAAATGGTGCTATCACTAGCGAGATACACCAACTGATCATTATAGATAAAGCCACCATTTGAGTAAGGAAATCCTGAGTTATCGATAGTTATGTCTGGTGATAAGTCTGTAAAGGTACATTGTTTTTCTTCCATAGAATAATGAAAGAGTTTGCTTTGATAATTTTTAGCGGAATTGAAGGCAATGCCGTATAGTCCATCTTTGTAGACAACCAAGTCATAGACAAAAATGTATTCATGATGTTCATCATGTGGAAAAGAGCTAGCGAATTGGGTGGTTAACTCTCCTTTAACTAAGGTATGCTGATAGAGAAGGATAGCTTCTGTATCTTCATGTAAAGTATATATTTGTTGGGAATCATGACCGATCCCGATAATGAATTTGTTTCTATTGAGGTGTTTATCACCAACATAAAAATGATTGCCATAAGAACCATCGTCTGAATAACCATGATTGAAAATTTTGACAACTGTTTCTTCAATCACCATTGTGCTAATACCTGTATGCTCTTTTGTGGTGCGTTTTGTTTTCATCACTTCATTTGTTTCCGGTGTATAGATATAGTCATATTGACGGTCAGAGGTGTGGATTTGATGATTCAGTTGCGTAAAGCTGCCTAACTCCAGCCCGCTAGTTTTTAATAGCATCTGATTTTTTTCACCAACTCCGATCAATCTACCAGAGGTCAAATATTTATCCATTGTTGTGGAGAAATATAAAAAGTAGTCATACGTACTAGCATTTTTTTGATTGGTAGTATAAAAGGTACAGCTAGATAAAAAAAGAAGAGCACCGGATAGTAGCAGAAGGTATTTTTTCATAGAATCCCACCTTTCTGAAATGCTATTTAAGCTCTTTTGTTTGCAGCAGTGTACAGAAAAAGAAATAAGGAATAAATTTGTTATTCGCTTCTTTTTATTATTTCTGCTTTAAGCATATTGATTGCTAATCACGTGAGTGGGTATTTTTTAAAGAATGGAGTGTGGTTATTTACTTACTTGGAAATCATATAAGTATTCATTGCTACGCCACAAAGAAGTGTCTATTGTACGTTCCTTTTTTTCTTTGAAAGTTGCTAAATCGAGTGTCCATATATCAATGTTATGTTCTGCATTATAGTTTGCGATTGCAATCATTTGTCCATCAATGGAATCAATAAAAAAGTGTCCAGTTAAATCAATATCAGTGTAATATTTTTTGTTGATCTGTGCGGTTTCTAAGTCAATAAAGTATATGGTGTTGTTTCCAGAAAAATAGACGAGTTGGTCTTTGTAAATAAAGCTACCATTTGCTGAAAAAAATCCTACGTCTTCAAATTTTATCTCTGAAGCTAAATTTTTTAAATTGTGCATATGATCCGTTAGAGAATATTGAAATAAGTAGGGATTACCAGAAGACAAATCAAAAACAACAGAGTATAGGGTATTATGGTAAACTGCCAAATAATAAGAAAAATGATAACTTTCTCTTTCGGAATTAGGGAATGTGCCGATGAACTCGCTGATTAATTCGTCTTGATGGAAGTAGTGACGACTAAGAGATAATTCATTTAAGTCTGTTTCACCTAGAGTGTAAATATTGTTTAGGTCATTCCCCACGATGTAGATGTATTCCTTTATAAGATAAT
Organism: Enterococcus durans; assembly: GCF_002277935.1. Lineage (NCBI taxonomy): Bacteria > Bacillati > Bacillota > Bacilli > Lactobacillales > Enterococcaceae > Enterococcus > Enterococcus durans. Next base: position 1,070,900 of record NZ_CP022930.1, read on the forward strand.
TTTTCTGATTCATATATATATGCGTATGATATTGTCCTTTCTCCGAATACCCATGATTAAAAAGTTTAATAACTGTCTCTTCAATCGCCATTGTTTTAATGCCGGTATGCTCTTTAGTTGCTCGCTTTACTTTTTTGATTTTCCCAGTTTTAGGCGTATAGATATAATCATATTGTCGATCAGAACAATGAAGTTGCTGGTCCAATTGCGTAAAACCGCCTAGCTCCAAGCCGCTTGTTTTTAACAACACTTGGTCTTTAGCGCCAACTCCGATTAATCTGCCAGAAGTCAGATAGTTGTCCATCGTGGTAGAGAAATACAAGTAGTAGTCATAAGTAGTAGTATTTTTTTGATCGGTAGTATCAAAAGTACAGATAGATAAAAAGAAAAGAAAAGCACCGAACAGTAGCAGAGGGTACTTTTTCATAGAATCACTTTATAGGTCCTTGTATAACTAGAGTCACGGATATCAATTGGATAAACACCTGTCCCTCCATTTCGGTCGATATCGATTCCCGCCTTTTGGATGTAAGCACTCCAAAGCAGTTTTGAACAATTTTTAGCACCAGTATGCGCAGTTTGCCGGTTAGTCACAAAGTTGTAAGAATAGGCATCTTTCCCAACACGCGAATTTGCCCAATCTGCAGCAGCATTTCTCTTTGCTTGCGTCGTATTCACAAGTTGCATGACTGCATTTTTTTCAACATTTCTACTCTTGTAAAATATTCTTCTCACGCCAGTGGAGGGGATAGATTCAACGATGGAATCTCTTGTATGATAAAGTCCTACATGCCCATGCTGAATACCTAAGGTGGAGGAAGGCGTATAAAAAATATCCCCCTTTCGATCAGCAGAAGTCAAATAACGGTTTCCTGAACTGCCACCGCGTAGTCGTGATACTCCTTGTTCTTCTGCTATCGTCTGTTCTAATTCATTCAAGGCGAGGTCGATCACCTCTGTCTCTGATGTACCCATGCTTTTTGCTGTTTCTTCGATTCCCTCCATTAATTCTTCTCGGGATAAACCTGGCTGCAATTCCAACAACTGATCGATTTTTGATGTTTCTGTGGCACTGACGAATGTTCCGCTCAATGCTAGTCCTAAAGTCAAACAAGCAATCAATAGTTTCTTCATAACTCTTTCCACCTTTCCTAATTATATTTACAAAGAAAGCGTATACTATTTAAAATAAAATAAAAAGAACCAAAGCGTTGCTTTATTCTTTCGATTTCTGTTTTTTCGGTATACTGGTAATAAAAAGGGAGAAGAAAAACAAATAAGGGAGGCAAAAATGATGGAATTTGCACGTTGGTTACGTCAGAAAAGAGAAAAAAACGGCTATACTCAAACTTTTGTAGCGAAACAATTACATATTTCCAGACAGGGAGTATCAAAATGGGAAAACGGGAATGCTCGACCGTCTTACGAAATGTTACATAAAATTTTTTGCTTGTATCAGTGTACAGAACAAGAAATCAAAGTGTTATTTGATAAAGTTGGTGAGAATAAAAAGTGACACCAATGGAAATGAGACAGGCATTAGCACCAAAAAAGATTATAGAGAACGGTCAGTCAGCCATCTCTCTATAATCTTTTCGTTGTTCTTCACGCCAGTTATTCTCTAATTGACAGAGAATAAATAATCTTCTCGTTGTACTTTTTCTTGTACAGTTTTAGCAAATGGTTCATGATCAGCTGTGTTCGTGACGATAATCGGTGTCGTTAAATCATAACCGGCAGCAGAAACATTCTCTAAATCAACGGTGATCAAAGCATCTCCTGCATGGACGTATTGGTTTTCTGCCACGTGCAATTCATAGAATCGCCCATTTAATTCGACTGTATCCATCCCGATATGGATGAGAATCTCTACGCCATTATCTCCCCGTAAGCCAATCGCATGTTTGGTTGGTGTGGTCATGATCACATAGCCATCAATAGGGGAGCAAACTTCTCCTTCTGTAGGAAAAATAGCTAACCCATCTCCCATCATTTTATCTGCAAACATTGGATCGTTGACTTGTTGTAAGGGTACGACCTTTCCTGTAAGTGGACTTGAGATTTTCACTGCTTGAGAGGCTTGTTGCAGTTTTTCTTTTTTTATCGTTTGTTTTTGCAAAAGGATCGTGACGACAAAAGATAGGAGCATTGAAAGTAGAATCGTAAGGATAGAAAACCAAAAATTACGATTCAAACCTGAACCATCTGTTGGGATAAATGTAGGGATCGCGGCAATCCCTGGCGAAACGACAGCGTATTGTTTTAATTGGACCAGCCCAGCCAAAATGCCTCCAATTCCGCCACCGATGATAGCACCGAAGAAGGCACTACTGTAATTGATCAATACTCCAAAAATCGCAGGTTCTGTTACACCCATGATCCCCGTGATACCAGCAGATAAAGATAAGGAACGTTTATCTGTGTCCTTTTCTTGAAATGAAATGGCTAGTGCAGCTGCACCAACTGCCACATTTGCTGCTAGCATGGCAGGAAGAACGAAAGAATCATAGCCATAATCTCCCATCATGGCAAAAACCAGTGGGAATAATGCTTGATTTGTTCCGGTCATTACTAGTAATGGTGTTACTGCGCCAACGATACCGACAGACAACCATCCTAGATGTTCATACATGAAGCTTAATCCGTCAGCAATGAAGCTACCGACGATGTTACCTAGAGGTCCTAAAACGATCAAAGTGACAGGTACGGTAATCAAAATCACTAGTAGAGGTTTGAGAAAATATTTGATCGCTTGTGGGATGAATCGATCACCAAGTCGGTCAACCAAAGCCATGAACAATACACCAAAGATCACTGGAATAGTGGTTGTATTATAGGTAGTAGTTGGGACAGGAATACTCAAGAAATCTAAATTTGCGATACCGTCAATGGAGGCATGGACAAGAATTGCGCCCAAAAACATACCTAGCATTCCATTGATCCCCAATTTTTTCGCCGCACTGTAGCCGATAAAAATCGGTAAATAATAAAAACCAGCATTATTAACAGCATTTAAAATCGTATAAGTGCCACTTTCTGTACCAATTCCAAAAAAAGTAACACCAATATTCAGAACAGCAGAAACCAAACCAGCTGCAACTAAGATTGGAAGGACAGGAACAAAGGTACCGCTAATAAAGTCAACAATTGCTGATCCATACGCTTTGATACTTTTTTTTGTAGGAATCTCAGCTGATGGCTCTTTTTTTTGATCTAATTGTGCAGAAAACAACGCATAGACTTTTGGAACATCTGGTCCAATCACTAATTGGATCTCATTTTCTCTTTTAACAATTCCCATGATCAGTGGATTTGTTTTTAGTTTTTCTTCTTCAAGTTGAGATACATCGGCTAATTTTAAACGTAGTCGGGTTGCGCAGTGGTTGGCGCTGATCACATTATTGATTCCACCGATATTTTCAAGAATAAATTGAATCAGTTCATCATATTTCTTCATTGATTCCACCCTCATTTTTATGGATATTAAACGCTTTCAACATTGAAAGAGAAGAGGGATGGATCACATAATGTGTGCGTTAAGATCTATAGAAGTTTTGGACCACACGATATGCTCTCTCATCCTCATCTGTTTTTCTATTCTTCTTTTGCTTCACTTACTTTGGCACCATTTGAAGCAATCACTTCTTTGTACCAATAAAAAGAATCTTTCGGAATACGTTTCAAATCAAAGACTTCTTCGTCCGTTGTATTGATATATACTAAGCCATAGCGTTTAGCCATACCGTTACCGGTACTTAACAGGTCTGTAAATGACCAAGGATTGTAGCCAAATACTTTGGCACCATCTTCAATTGCTAGGCCGATTTGATAAATTTGTTCTTTTAAAAATTTGATGCGTTCAGGGTCATGGACTTTGCCATCTGCGGCTACTGATTCATGAGCACCATAGCCATTTTCAGTGATCACCATTGGTAAATGATAATGATCATCCATATAACGCATCAAGTACCGCATACCAACAGGATCAATCTCCCAATCCCAGTCAGTTGTTTCCACATATGGATTTTGTGTTTGAGCATAGATTCCTGGATAGTTAGGATAAACAAAACCACCTTTTTCTCCGGTTTTATTCAATCCTAATGCTTGAGCCTTTGAATCAAAAGGAGATTCTTTTGCAACGTTACTACGGTAACAATTGATACCAAAGAAATCGATCTTTGCCTTAGCCACTAATTCCATATCGCCAGGGCGGATGTCAGGATCGATATTGTATTCTTTCCAGTAACGTTTGATAAATCCATTGTATTCGCGATTTGCATTAAAATCATTCCAGATTTTTTCGGTTAATTCCTCTGCGTTCATTGCAGCGATTTGATCCTCTGGTTTACAAGTTTCAGGATAGAAAGGCACCATACCAGGTACAGGACCGATTTTGCCATCTTCAACAAGTTCGTGGCAAGCAATCACCGCTTTTGCATGGCAAAGATTCATAATATGATTTACCTTCCACTTGTCTTCGAACCAAGTGTCAGGATATTTACAAACACCTAACCAGTCACCATAGACGATCTGCATATTCTGTTCATTGATCGCTAACCAATATTTCACGCGATCACCAAATTCATTGAAACATGTACGAACATATTGATCGAATGCATCAATGATTCCTCGACCATACCAGCCGTTGAACTCTTCATCTACCCAAACAGGCATATCGTAGTGATACAGTGTGACGATCGGTGTGATACCATTTTCAATTAGTTCGTTGATTAGATTGTTGTAAAAATCGATTCCTAGTTGATTAGGAACGCCAGAATTATCAGGATAGATTCTAGGCCAAGCAATTGAGAAACGATAGGAGGTGAATCCACATTCTTTCATCAAAGCCACATCTTCTTTGTAGTGATGGTAGTGATCTGCAGCAATTGAATTATCCGTAAATGGTTTTTTTGTTTGACTATTCAAATCAATGATTGCTTGTGCTCGGCCATCTTCCGCCACGGCACCTTCTACTTGCCAGGCTGCACTTGAAGCGCCCCATAAAAAGTCTTTAGGAAATGTTGGTTGTTCTTTGTAATGCATACTAGTTTCCTTCTTTCTTATACTTCAATAAGTAACCGTTGAACAATAAATCAAGAACAAACTGAATGCCGTAGGTGTAATAGAGTAGATCATTGATCTCTGCTTCGTGGTGTTGTGCACTTAGATGATACAATTTATCAAAATATTTATTGTATATCGGATTACGATTATTCGTGAATAAAACTTTTTTTGCCTCTATCTTAGTCAGCTCATCTGCGAGTGTCGAAACGAATAATCCAGAAATCGAAAAAAGAATAAGCAATGATCGGTCTTTTGAGAAAGTACTACTCGCAAGTTCTTCTTTCGAAGTAATCAAAGTGATCCGTTTTCCGAAAATAATCATTCGCTGTTGAAAAGTACTCACTGCGCCGGCAATATTACTGGAACAAACGATAACAACTTGCTGGCTTTCATTGATCATTTTAACGAGACGATTGACTTCTTGTGTGTTGAATCGAATGCTCAATTCTTCCATTAGAGAAGTGATATTCATCACTAGTTTATCTAGAAAGTGATCGTAGCCATAAAATTGTTCAAACTCAAGTACGCCATCATCAAACTCTTGTGCGTGCGCTTTCATATCTGAGAAATTTTCATAACCGAGTAATTTTCCAAAACGACGTACTGAAGCTCGGGAAACATGATTTTCTTCAGCAATTTGATAAATGTTCCACTGCTTGACGTATTTGAAATTTTCCAAAAAGTACTTTGCTAGTTCATATTCCACTGACCCTATTTCATTTTCATTCACGATACGGTTTAATTTGTAGATTAGATTCAAACGATTATTATCCATTTTTATGATCTCCCTTGGCCAAGTTAGATTCTGTCTTAACTATAGCGAAATTTATTGAGTAATGGGGTGCAGATTGTGTCCCCAATAGAAGAGGACAGACAGGTCAGACTTATTTGGCTTAGTTTATCAAATAATAGTGGAATTTGCTTCTTTTAAGACGAAATTGATAGCTGGGATGCGTATAAGGGGCGAAAAGGAGGTAGGAAATAAGTAAAAGATAAGCGTAACGTAGGGATCGCTTACGTGTGATGAGCCAGAGTTAGATAAGTTCGTTCGTAAAGAAAATAGTTAGGGAATCGGTTCATTCCAAGTGAGAATAGGCAACAATGGTAAGCAAAATCTGGTTTCGTGGAATAAAGAGATGTGGGGATGATAGGGGAAATGAGCGTGGGATAAAAAGCAGTTTCTTTCTGATTTTTTGTCCTACTTTTTGATTTTAATCTACATAAAAAGCACACTACCTTGCAAAATTAAAGTGTCTAAATTCAATCAAAGTCAGGGGGAGTGATTTGCCTAACATCAATATATTAGAGTTAACTCTAGTAACATGGAACATGTAGATAGCGATGATTAATTGAAGTATTTACGACTTGCGACTGTGGTACAAAAAAGTTTGGCTTAGTTTATTAATGAATATTAAAAGTCTGAGCTAGTGGTATAATGGGTATAGCACTAACTCAGACTTTTTAGTAATTTAAGAATCTGTTTCACTTTATTGAAATATTTTATTTAAAGTATTCTGTTAACGCTTTAAATCCAGTGATAATAAGGATCCCACATAAAAGAAATAATAGAATAATCAATCCCACAAAAAGAATAGTGGCTTTGATTTCTTTTGTCGAGTAAATTAGAATGTATACTAGAAAAGCTAAAATAAATAGTGATATGACTAGTTTTAATTTCATTTCATGAGCTCTCTTTCAAAATTGGTAATTTTAATCAATTTTATTTCTCCTGATTGGTTCAAATGTATCATACTGGGTACTTCAGATACTTTTATTTCAGATAAGTAATTTATTTCTGATTTTGAACATCTGTCTGTATCTATATAATAAATTTTATAATTGGAAGGAATATTATTGTTCAATTTAAGAATAAAATTCCGACAATCTGGACAAGTAGATCGACCAACATATATATATATGTTTCTTCTTCAATATTTGAGGGTATGCCCTTTTTAAGTTCTGTTACAGTGACCATAGAAAAATTTTTTGTGATTTTGATATAAATTTCTTTCTCGATATTTTCAAGTGTTCTACTTAATTCTGTATCAGATTTGTGACTTTTTATTTGGTCATTTCTGCTACAGCCAGCAATACAAAAGCATAAACAAATGGGGAATACGGTAATCAAGAAAAATTTTTTATAAGAATCCATTAGCTGTACAGAAAGATTTGATCATACTATATTGTTTGTATTTTCTACAACCAGAACTAATGCCCCAAGTTAGGAAGTATTCAGTCATTTTTGTAACCACTACTGTGCCAACTATCACACCTACAGCTTTGATTGCTAAAATCAGTAATACCGGCAGTACCCGTTTTTGAGATCCTGTTTTACTGATATAGGTATCTTCCACATTTTTCCATAAACTACCAGCTTTTTCTGCATTTTGAAACTGCTGTTCCGTAAAGTAGCCGTCACTAACAATGTCATGGCTTAATATCCATTGCTTTGTTTCATAATCATACGTTGAATATTCCATTATTTTAGAAAACGCTTGCTCTATTTCGCCATCATTTTCTAGAATAAGGTTCATTTTTTCGACATTGCCATCTATCTCTGTAGCTAATACTTTTGTAGCAGGGAAGATACAATTAAAGAGAAAAATTCCGGTCATAAAAATCATGAGGCTTTTAAAATAGTTGATACGATTCGTCATTGTTAACACCATCCTATTATTTTTTTGCTTTACGTAAGGCATACTTCAAGTATGTAGAGAAATAGGCAGGAAAGTATAGAAATAGTTGATTGCATTTCGCAATTATTCATTGCTTTTTCATAATTTAATGAATAATTCAAAGATTAGAGTTGAAAATTATTGTTAGAAAAATAAACTATTTATAAGAGATTAAGAATGGGAGGTTTTTATGGAAATTGGAAGAAAGTTGAAGATGGAACGAAAAAAAGCAGGAAAGTCTCAACAACAAATAGCTGATCATTTATTAGTAACACGACAAGCTATTTCTAATTGGGAAAATGAAAAATCAAGACCCTATATAGATACATTAATAAAGATTTGTGAATATTATAAAATATCTCTTTCTTACTTTACTTCAGTTGAGGATAGTCAACCGATTCAAGAATCAGAAAATCTAGAGGTAGAAGAAATATCGTCATCCACTGATTCTGAAACTGAAAAAAGTAAGATCTATAAAAAAATGACTCCGTTTATTTTACTTCTGAGCATAATAATTACACTTGTAGCTATGCTCCCAGCGAAAATAAATATTCCATTTCTATTTTTCTTTTCGTTAGGAATTATATTTTTATTGGTATCATTATTTGTATATTATTTAGTGAAACAATTCTTCGATTCAGAAAAATAGGAGTAGGTTACTAATCTTTTTAAGAACACTTAATTTAGTTTGCGTTGGAGCTAAAAAAGTTAGTCCTAAGAAATATTCAGTAGTAAAAATGAATACAGGATGTTTTGTTTTTGTGTTAATAAAAGAATGATATATCAAGAGTTTTTTATAACAATACAAATTAAACAGAAAGCGTTTACGCAATAGGCTTGTAAAGGTATAATTGCATTGTTCAGATTTAAAAACAACGATTGGGTTATTTGTTTTATCTAGGAGCTTTTACTTTTTATCATTAAGAAATGCTTCTAAGTTTAGGAGGGGAACAGTAAAAGAATAACAAAATGAGAAGTATAAATAAGCTAGCAAATTTACTATTATCTAATATCTTTAAAGATTTGAATAACTGACACTACTATCTATGATAATTTCTTATAAGTGATTTATGAAAAAATTTTCCAACTGAGTTAGGGGGTATGCATAAAGGTGAATAATCTAATTTGTATGAGTAATCTTGGTATGGAACAAAAAGGTAATAATATTTTAAAAAATATAAATTTAGAGATTAAAATTGGGGAATTCATTTTTTAGTAAAAGTATATGAAAATTAGATCATTTTGATAATCAAAAGCAGTAAAATAATTTTTATAGTATGAAATACCCAGTGCAAAATGAGTGAGTGAAAAGAAAAATATTTTATGCTAAACTAATGGGAAATAATTTATACTAAAAATAGCCAAACTATGATGGGATGAGTAGGCTATGTAGGAGAAGGTTAAATGGTTTCTAAAGGAACATTTTTGATTTTAAACTTGATAGTACTATTCTTTTTTATTCATAGATTTGGTTTTACAACATATAGTATATCAAGGATTACTATTTGTATTTTTATCTATATCGTATTATATATCGTCACTAAAACAATACGACAAAATAAAAAAGTAGAAGAAAAACAAAATAAATAGAAAATTTTTAGCAAATGAACGTAATTAATATCTAGCAAGCTACTTGCACTTAAAAGGACAGCGATCATTCACAAACCACCCGAAGTCGTGAAAGCTATCGAAGAAAAATTCCATCCCGATGAGTTTAAAATACAAGTCATAATAGCCTAGGAATCTAAAATCGAAGATGCGAATAAAGTTGCTGCTGGTTTAGGTATTGGTATCACTGTATCGGCGTTAATCTTAGAGCCAATCGCTTCAATTTAGCTGTAGTTCTAATAGCACAAAATAGAGGATATGATTGCTCTATGTCTCGGTGTGTCAGGTCAAAATAGAATTCCATATGGGGGATATCTCAATGAATAATCTTATATATATAATCTTGTTTGCTATTTCGTTATCACTTTTACTTTTCTTCGATTATTTCAAAAATAAAAATCCAAAATTTTTTAAGTTCTTACTATTTATCATTACTGTACTAGCTGTTATATTGATGACAGATTTTATTTAACTTATCTCAAAAAGTAGCGAACCATATTATTTTTCAGTAATATGCTTATTATTCGTATAAACAATACAAAATGAAAAATTATGATTATTCTATTACTTTTTAGAAAGCGCTTTTAAAGCACTCTTAATCTAAAAGGAGGGATATAAAATAAAAAAAACCTGTTTTATGCTATTTTTTTGTTGTTTTTGTATAGGAATCCTGTGGTATATAGTTGGTAATGAAAATGAAAAGAAGGTTCATGGAGTTGTGACAACTGTTTCTGCGGGCGAGTTCGTATTTGAAGATGAAAAACAGAACGAATATAATATTCAAAAAAAAGAATTTGATTTTACAAAAAAACAATTGAAAGCAAAAGATAAGATCATAATAAAGTTTGAAGGTGAAATTTTAGAAATCTCTCCTGCCAAATTTAAAAAAGTAATAAATATAGAAAAAGATTGATTATATTTATAAAATGGATTCATTGCTCTTTTTCAAGGCGGTAGGGTTAACATTAAAATACCTGTCCGTATGGTAGGTCATTTATCCCATACTTGGCATCTGCAGAAAAAGAGAAAAATACATAATATAACTAACGTTCCTTCTTTGATTAGAATAACCAATGAAAAAACTTTTGTATTTTATGATACAAGAAAAGTGAGGATGAATTAGAAATTTTTATGATTAATGATGAGTGAATCTAAGCGTATCAAATGGCTTGCAAACACAAATGAGGTGATTCTTAATTGCGCACTGGAAAAATGATTTATATATTTTATTTATTATTAGTACTTATAGCAGTAAGTCTCTTTTTTCTAAAAAACGCTTTATTGATCAAATTTGGTGCTGTTGCTTGTTTTTGTTTGTTTTGGCTGATCGTTAGTTGGCATAGATATAGAAGCAATAACTAATCGTGTATCACTTCATTACTGTTTTCGTCATAAAAAGTTGCGCCGGTAAAAATCTACTCCGATGCTTTCTAAGTCACTTGCTTCTTTAGCCGTATCTGGTTTCATAGTTTTAAATACATATGTACTAATGCTCGTTGTATTTTTTTCAAAATTTAAAGGATCTTGCTATTTTTGGATATTAGTTTCTAATGCTTAAATTTATCTTCAAAAACATTCGCAAATGTAATTAAAGTTTCTTAATTTAGGAGATGATTTTATGGGAGATCTATTTTTAAACATATTCTTAGTTGCAAAGTTTATTTTTATATTATTAGTGTTCATTGCTCTTGTGTTGTCTATTATTTATTTGGTTAAAAATGTTTTGCCATGACGAATCATGATCCGTAGTTTGAAAATGTAAAAGCTGCGAAAACCATACGCATTGCGTTTTAATAATTTGATATGATTGTTTAAACATTCCAACGGTCCGTTTGACTAGCTGTAGTGAAGCGCATTTTGGATCTGTGGCAGAAACTTTTTAAACGTTCACAAAGTGGTTGTATAGGTTTCAGGCAGATCGCTGACTTCTCTGTTTAAGCAGTCCTCAAATAGTGACTGATCTCTTTTCTTTACCGCATAAAGAACGTCTTGGTATAACTGATAGCCTTGGCGTAGGTTGGGAAAAGCTGCTAACAGTCGATCGACAATCTCACTTTCAATCAAATAATCTTTAAAACTGGCACGCCAAACCCGTTTTTCGTAGTTTAACTTTGCTTCTTCTTTTTTTTAGGAGTTTCCAATAACGTTTCATTTTTTTCCTTAGTCCTCGTTGATAGTGAGAAGTTCCTTTAAGTCGTGCAGTGGTTCGATGATTCAAGAAAGTTCTGCCAATATGTTGGACGATGTGTACATTCCTCTGACATGTACTGAAGAGTGCCTTTGTAAATCAAGCAAATTTGCCCTTTATATTTTTCTTTAGTTAAATAATTTTCCTCGAAATGGATATTTAGGTCTAGAATATTTAGGGTATCTTTGATAAGCCGAGTATGAGACGTCTTGAATCCTCCTATGAATTGGTAGCCAAATTAATTCTAAAGGATTTCAAGGTGTCTTTTCTATATTTTTTTATACAAAAAAGATGTTGGCGAAGTTCACCAACATCAAATAGTATAGAACCAAAATAAAGAATAGTTGAGGTACTGTGACAAAACTGTGAGCACGACAAAAGAAACACGCTAGAAATCCTATAGCATAGGCTTTCTAGCGTGTTGTTTCTTATTCCCACTCCACAGTTGCAGGTGGTTTAGACGTAATATCGTACACGATACGGTTGACGTGTGCCACTTCGTTGACGATACGTACAGAGATTTTTTGCAAGACGTCCCAAGGGATGCGAGCAAAGTCAGCTGTCATGCCATCGATGGAAGTAACAGCGCGGATACCGACAGTGTAATCATACGTACGGCCATCGCCCATAACACCAACAGAACGGATACCTGGTAAGACTGTAAAGTATTGCCAGATGTCACGATCTAATCCAGCCGCAGCGATTTCTTCACGCAAGATTGCATCAGATTCGCGGACGATTTCTAATTTTTCTTCACTGATTTCACCTAGTACACGGATACCTAGACCTGGTCCAGGGAAAGGTTGACGCCATACGATTGAATCGGGCATACCTAATTGTGTTCCTAATTCACGGACTTCATCTTTGAAGAGTGTGTTCAAAGGTTCGATCAATTCAAATTGCATATCTTCTGGAAGACCACCAACGTTGTGGTGAGACTTGATTGTTTGAGCTGTCTCAGTACCACTTTCGATCACGTCAGTATAAAGTGTGCCTTGTGCCAAGAAAGCAACGCCTTCTTCACCAGCTAATTTTGTTGCTTCATCATCAAAAACATACACAAATTCATTTCCGATGATTTTGCGTTTTTGTTCAGGATCAGAAACACCAGCTAGTTTATCTAGGAAACGTTTTTTGGCATCGACTTTGATGATGTTCAAGCCAAATTTACCGCCTAGGCTTTCCATTACTTGTTCAGCTTCGCCTTTACGCAATAGGCCATGGTCAACGAAGATCGATGTTAATTGGTCACCGATTGCTTTTTGTAAAAGAACGCCGACAACACTAGAGTCTACGCCGCCTGAAAGACCAAGTAAAACTTTTTTGTCGCCTACTTGTTGACGGATTTTTTCGATTTGCATATCGATGAAGTTATCCATTGTCCAGTTGCCTTCGCAATGGCAGACATCAAATGCAAAGTGACGTAATAATTCGATCCCGTATTCGGAATGACGCACTTCTGCATGGAATTGGATACCATAGAAGTTGCGTGTTGTATCTTGGATTGATGCAATTGGGCAATCTTTGCTTGTTCCGACGATTTCAAAACCTTCAGGAACTTTTGTTACCAAGTCACCATGACTCATCCAAACAGTTTGTTGTTTTGGTGTTTCATTGAACAACACAGCATCGTCAGCAGTTACTTCTAAGAGTGCTTTTCCGTATTCGCGGTTTTTGGCTGGTTCAACTGATCCACCTAATTTATAAGTGATCAATTGCATACCATAACAAATCCCTAATACTGGAATTCCTAAGTTAAAGATCTCTGGATCGATTCCAAAAGCATTTTCATCATACACACTGTTTGGTCCACCAGAAAGAATGATCCCTTTCGGATTCATTGCTTTTACTTCTTCTGCAGTAATGCGGTGGCTCAATAGTTCGGAAAAGACTCCCAAATCACGGATGCGTCGTGTAATCAATTGGTTATACTGGCTACCATAATCTAATACGATAATCTTTTCAACGTTTGTCATATCGGCAACGTTTGTCACATTTATTACCCCTATCCCTTTAAATTTTATCTCAAAATAGATGAAACTATTTTAAAATGCTAATATTTTCGCATGAAAATCGAATCGATGATATGATTTTCAGTTTTATGGAGAATTATATCTGCTCTGCTGCGAGTAGGCAAGATATATTCGTTTAAATTCTTTAAATTCACATTTTTCCATACTTCTTTTGCCATTTTGAACGCATCTTCGCGATCACCGATAGCAAATCGATAGTAATAGTTTTGTGGATTTTGAAAAGCTGTATCGAGCAAGGCACCGAAACGATCAAGGTACCATTTTTCGATCAGTGATGAATCTGCGTCAACGTAAACGGAAAAGTCAAAAAAGTCGCTGACGTAAATTTGTTGGTTGGCTGGTAGTTGAAGCGTGTTGATTCCTTCAACGATCAGAATATCTGGTTGTTGGATCAACTCATATTCATCAGGAATGATATCATAGACGTCATGTGAGTAGACTGGGACTTTGATTTCTTCCTGACCGGATTTGACTTTATTTAGGAAGTCAATGAGCATTTCCATATTGTAACTTTCTGGGAATCCTTTACGATCCATAATCCCTCGTTCTTTTAAGACCTTGTTAGGGTAGAGAAAACCGTCAGTTGTAATCAACTGAACATTTCTCCGCTTAAAGGTACGAGATAAGATTGTTTGCAGTAGGCGAGCAGTGGTGCTTTTACCAACGGCGACACTTCCGGCGATCCCAATGATGAATGGTGATACCTCCACGTATTTATGAAGAAAAAGACCTTTACTCAAAGTAAGAGATTCAAATTCTTTCATATAAAGATAGATCAGATGAGCAAGAGGAACATAAATGTCTCGAACATCTTGCATCGAAATACGGTCATTCAAACTCTTGATTTTATCTAATTCATCTTGGGTCAATGGTGCTTGCCCGTTACGATAAAATTCACGCCATTCTTCTCTTGCGACACGGTAGTAATTCATTGGATCATTCATAATAGCCTCATAGCCTCCTGCATTCTCCCATCAATGGATTTATTTTAACACAAAACATTCCTAAACCCCACCACTTGGGAGGAAAGCTTTGTCTTTTTTGGGTATTTTTCCATAGTCGGAAGAAAAAATAACTCTCAAGGGTTCTAGTCTGACTTGCACCTCTGTACATAAAACGATAGACTATGGACAACTAACAAAGTAAGAAGGGTGGACATTATGACAAACCACTATTATTCAGAAAACCCCGATACAGCCCATGATTTTGAGGAATGGCCGTTTGATTTAAAAGGAAAAATATTCCGATTTGTGACTGATTCTGGCGTATTTTCACGTGAAACAGTCGATTACGGTTCACGTGTATTGATTGATGCATTTGACTGGGAAGAATTACCAAGTGAAGGGAAGATATTAGATGTTGGTTGTGGCTATGGACCAATCGGATTAGCCATTGCTTTTGCGAGTCAGCGAATGGTGGAGATGGTCGATATCAATTCACGGGCAGTTGAGTTGGCACAGGGGAATGCCAAACGGAACCAAATTAAAAATGTGGAGATCCACCAATCAAATATCTATGAAGATGTTCAAGAAGAAGGCTATGCTGCTATTGTCAGTAATCCACCTATCCGTGCAGGGAAAAAAGTGGTCCATGAAATATTGACGGAGGCGTATCCACGATTAAAAACAGGTGGAACATTGACGATCGTGATCCAAAAGAAACAGGGAGCACCGAGCGCACAGAAAAAAATGCTAGAAACTTTTGGGAATGCGGAGATCATTACCAAAGACAAAGGCTACTACATTATCAAAAGTGTGAAAGAATAAATGAAATAATGGGATATCGTGACTATTCATCGTTTTTTGCTCTTTTTAGAAAAGTAGCGATGTGAATGGATATAAATTTTTTTGCTATGAGTAGAATATTTTGAGAGATGATTTATACAGATTTAGGAGGCTGAGGCATAGAATGTCTCGGCTTTTTTTGTTTCGTTGAAGCTTAGATAAAAAAGGGGAAGTAAGTAAAGCATTCTGTCTATTTTCTAGCTATTCTTTTTGAAAGGGTTTTGGTAAACTAAAAAAGAATTTATACAAAGGGGGAGAAGAAGTGAAATTAACGATCAGAGATATCGCAGAGATGGCTGGCGTTTCTGTGACGACTGTCTCACAGATATTGAACAATAAAGGAAGTCGTTTTAGTGATAAAACCAGAAAAAAAGTATTGGAGATCGTGAATGAGCATCACTACAAACCTGATTATTTTGCCTCCAATGTGATCAATCGTCATTCTAAGACGATCGGGATGATCGTGCCTGATGTGACCGACTTTTTCTTCTCTAAATTGATTGAAGGGGTCGAAAGTTATTTAAATCCGTTGGGGTATGTGATCATGCTGTGTAATTCTCGGCATAGTCAGGAGAATGAAATCAAATATTTACAAGAACTCTCTCATCGTTCAGTAGATGGTATCTTATTGGCTACTCCAAATGTCTTGCCTGATGCGTATTCTTTAGATAGTGGGTTTTATACGAACATGCCGATCATCTTGATCGATCGGGGACTAAACCGTAGAGACAATGGTCGCTTGCTTGTGAAAGAATATGAAGGGGCTTACCAAGCGGTATCGTTGTTCATTGAAAATGGACATACTAAGATCGGTATGCTGAAGGAAACAACTGGTTACTATCAATTGGAAGAGCGGTTCAATGGATATCGCCATGCGCTAAAAGATCATGGTATCCCTTTTAATGGCAAGCTTGTTGAACAGGGTGAATTGACGGTACAAGGTGGTTATGAATCTTCCAAGAGATTGCTACGCCACAAAGATATTACTGCGATTTTTTGTGGGAATGATGCGATGGCGATTGGTTGTTACCAAGCAATCGATGAGTTAGGAAAAAAAATCCCGGAAGATATTTCAGTCATTGGATTTGATGGGCTAAAACTTTCTGAATATATGATCCCAAAATTGACAACGGTTAAACAACCAAGTTTTGATATTGGTTTTTATGCTGCTCGCTTTTTGATCGACACGATTGAATTTCCTCAACGCAAAGTTCCGAACAAAGTCTTTGAAACAAAATTAATTATTCGTGAGAGCATAAAAACATTGACAACGGGCTAACTGGGCGGTATATTGCTTATGTAAGTGTTTACAAAGGCTAAGTATAGCCCTTTGCATTTTTAGTAAACTGGTTTACTAAAGTGGTTTACCTTTTATAAAAATCCTGTATAATACCGAATGAAGACAAGGAGGATCAGGCAATGCGAATGGTGGATCTGATTGAAAAAAAGAGGGACGGAAACGAATTATCAACGAAAGAAATCGACTATATTATTACGAATTATACGAGTGGTAACATTCCTGATTATCAAATCAGCGCATTGCTAATGGCGATCTTCTATCAAGATATGACGGATCGAGAAATTACTGACTTGACACTGGCAATTGCACATTCAGGGGATGTGATCGATTTGAGTCCATTAGATGGGATCAAAGTCGACAAACATTCGACTGGTGGTGTGGGAGATACGACAACGTTGATCTTAGCGCCGTTAGTAGCTAGTGTGGGTGTGACAGTGGCAAAAATGTCTGGCAGAGGACTTGGTTATACAGGCGGAACGCTAGATAAATTAGAAGCGATCCCAGGGTTTAAGATCGAACTTTCTGATGAAGAATTTATCCGGATCGTCAATGACAGCAAGGTTGCGGTTATTGGTCAATCAGGAAATCTTGCACCAGCAGATAAAAAGTTATATGCCTTACGGGATGTGACGGCGACAGTTGACTCGATTCCTTTGATCGCAAGTTCGATCATGAGTAAAAAAATCGCCGCGGGAGCGGATGCAATCGTATTAGACGTCACTACTGGTGATGGGGCATTTATGAAGAACATCGAGGATGCCCGACGATTAGCGAAAACAATGACCAGTATTGGTAAACTAGCGAATCGACAAACAGTCGCAGTGATTTCTGATATGTCTGAACCATTGGGTGAGGCAATTGGCAACAGTCTGGAAGTCGTCGAAGCTATTGATACATTAAAAGGCAACGGGCCGGAAGATTTGGTGGAAATGTGTTACGCATTGGGAAGCCAAATGATGGTATTAGCAAAACAAGCGGCTACGATCGATGAAGCAAGAGTACAACTTAAAGAAGCGTTGGAATCTGGCAAAGCTTTGTTGAAATTCAAAGAAATGATCCAAAATCAAGGGGGCGACCCAAGTGTGGTGGATCAGCCTGAACGATTGTTGACAGCGAAGTATGTAAACGAGCTTCCTGCGAAAGAAAGTGGCATTGTGTCGAAACTTGTTGCGAATGAGTTGGGGATTGCCGCAATGATGTTGGGAGCTGGCCGTAAAACGAAAGATGATGCTATCGATCATGCGGTAGGGCTTAAATTAAATAAAAAAATCGGCGATCCTGTCCAAGAGGGCGAATCTTTATTAACGATCTATAGTAATGAAGAAGATATCTCTTCTGTGAAAGAATTGCTTTATCAAAATATTGAAATCAGTGATTCGGCTGAGAAGCCTACTTTAATACACGACATTATCACAGAATAAAAAGGAGAGAAAAAAATGGAATTGAATCGAATGATCGACCATACAATTTTAAAAGCAGATGCTTCAGAAACGGATGTCATGCGTATCATTGAAGAAGCAAAGAAATATCATTTCTATTCTGTCTGTATCAATCCAACATGGGTTTCTTTAGCAAAAGAAAATCTAAAAGGTGAACCGGTAGCGGTCTGCACGGTGATTGGGTTTCCTCTAGGGGCTAACACATCAGAAACAAAGGCTTTTGAAACAACAAATGCCATTGAAAACGGCGCAGATGAAGTAGATATGGTCATCAATATTGGTGCATTGAAATCACAACAATATGGAAAAGTACAACAAGATATCGAAGCAGTAGTTGAAGCAGCCAAAGATCGTGCATTAGTGAAAGTGATCATTGAAACAGCGCTACTAAACCATGAAGAAATCATCAAAGCTTGCGAACTTGCGAAAGCAGCTGGAGCAGATTTCGTCAAAACATCTACTGGTTTTTCAACTGGTGGTGCCAAAGTAGAAGATGTTCGATTGATGCGTCAAACTGTAGGCCCAGAAATGGGTGTGAAAGCATCAGGTGGCATCCATAATGAAGCGGAAGCTTTAGCAATGGTTGAAGCTGGAGCAACACGGATCGGTACTAGCGCAGGCGTTTCGATCATGTCTGGCTCAACAGGTGAAGGATACTAATTTTAAGGAGAAGCTTATGTCAGAAGTGAAACAAGAGTGGATCGATACTGCAATAGAGGCCTTGGATAAAGCCTACGTTCCATATTCCCATTTTCCTGTAGGCGCATGTTTAGTGACTAAATCAGGGCGAACGTATCAAGGAATCAACATCGAAAATGCATCATTTGGCTTAACAAATTGTGCCGAGCGTACAGCATTCTTCAAAGCAATTTCTGAAGGAGAAAGGTCATTTACACACTTGGTTGTGTCTGGGCATACACCAGATCCGATTTCTCCTTGCGGTGCTTGTCGGCAAGTCATGGCTGAATTTTGTTCACCGGATATGCCAGTAACTTTGATTGGCGATGACGGTGTCATGAAATCCACAACTGTGGAGGGATTGTTACCTTACGCATTTACAGAAAAAGATTTATAACTCACGTTCATTCAGTCAGCTGACTGTTGAAAAATAAAACAATTATTTTAGGGGGCTTTACAGAAATGAAAAAAGCAAAATTATTTGGTTTAGGTGCTGTAGCGTTATCTGCTGGGTTATTATTGGGCGCATGTGGCAACGGCGGCGATTCAGACTCTACTGATTCCACTGGTGGAGGCAGCTCTTCAAAAACAACAACTGCAGCATTGATCACAGACACAGGTGGTGTCGATGACCGTTCATTCAACCAGTCAGCTTGGGAAGGACTAGAAGCTTGGGGGAAAGACCATGATCTTTCACGCGGAAATGATGGATTCCAATACTTCCAATCATCAAATGAATCAGATTATATTCCAAACATCGACCAAGCCTTGAATGCCGGATTTAAAACAATTTTTGGGATTGGTTATAAATTGAAACCTGCAATCGAAGAACAAGCTGGTTCTAATCCTGAAACAAACTTTGCGATTATCGATGACGTAATCGAAGGAAAAGACAATGTCGTGTCAGCAACATTTAAAGATAACGAAGCTTCTTATCTTGCAGGGATTGCAGCAGCATACACAACTGAAACAAATACTGTTGGATTTATCGGCGGGGTAAAAGGTGAAGTAATCGACCGTTTTGATGCTGGATTTAAAGCCGGTGTTGATGCAGGAGCGAAAGCTTTGAATAAAGATGTAAAAGTCTTGAACCAATATGCAGGTGACTTCTCAGCACCAGATAAAGGTCGTTCAATTGCACAAGGTATGTACGCTCAAAATGCGGATATCATTTTCCATGCTTCAGGTGGTACTGGTAACGGTGTATTCCAAGAAGCTAAATCATTGAATGAATCTGGCGACAAAAAAGTTTGGGTAATCGGTGTTGACCGTGA
Organism: Enterococcus durans; assembly: GCF_002277935.1. Taxonomy (NCBI): domain Bacteria; kingdom Bacillati; phylum Bacillota; class Bacilli; order Lactobacillales; family Enterococcaceae; genus Enterococcus; species Enterococcus durans. The sequence continues at coordinate 1,090,943 of NZ_CP022930.1, forward strand.
CCAATCTGACGAAGGCGACTACACTTTAAATGGCGAAAAGAAAAACTTCACATTGACATCTACACTTAAAGGTGTGGGAACTGTTGTAGAAGACTTAGCACAAAAATCAGCTGACGGTAAATTCCCTGGTGGCAAACACACAGTTTATGGATTGAAAGAAGACGGTGTGGGTATCACTGAAGGTCAACTTTCAGATGAAGCGAAAAAAGCAATTGATGAAGCAAAAGAAAAAATCATTTCAGGAGATATCAAAGTACCAGAAACTCCTAAAAGCTAATTAAGTTTTATTCGATAGAGGTCGGGACAGAAGTGTTTCACTCCGAAAAATAAGAAGGGATTCACGGGAATTGTTTTTCACATCTTTGTGGATTTTCAGATTATTTTTCGAAGGTGGTGCTTTTGTTCCCGCCATTTATTCATAGAGTGTGAGGCAAAAGTATTACTTACTTTTGTCCCATATTCTATGAATAAATATATTTTGATCTATTGTTTCTTTATCAAGGTGTTGTAAGAAGTGGGTTGTTTTTGACGACTTGTCATTGGAGCAAAGCGACCTTTTCACAACCTCTATTAAACGGTGTTCAAGAAGCTGTCCTTTGGCAATAAATCCAAAAAACTCAAAATATGAGAAGCTATTTCGAGTTTTTCATCTTTATTGCTCAGGACAAAGCGCTTCTTTCACAACCTCTATTAAACGGTGTTCAAAGGCCAACTCCTTGAAATAAGCCTGAATTTTTAAAAATATGAAAAGCTATTTTAAAAAATTCTTTCTTATTATTATCGGAGTAAAGCGGCCTTTTCACAACCTCTTGATAAGGGAACAATCCCCTGAAGTATTTTGCTTCATTTTAAGATTTATATAGAAATAGAAATCTTTGTTAATCGTTGCCTAGACAGAAATCGTTAGGATGTGAAAAATGTGGTTCAAGAAAATATTGTCATAGAAATGCGGAATATCACCAAACAATTTGGTACATTCAAAGCAAATGACAACATCAATTTACAAGTGAGAGCTGGTGAGATCCACGCTTTGCTTGGAGAAAATGGTGCCGGGAAATCAACATTGATGAATGTACTATCGGGTCTTTTAGAACCGACTTCAGGTGAGATCCTGATGCATGGGAAAGAAGTGAAGATTACAAGCCCAACAAAAGCTAATCAGCTAGGTATCGGAATGGTCCATCAGCATTTTATGTTAGTGGATGCTTTTACGGTTACAGAAAATATTGTTTTGGGTAGCGAACCTAGCCGAGCAGGGGTGCTTAATCGCCGCAAAGCTCGTGAAGAAATCAAAAAACTTTCAGAGCAATATGGGTTGTCGGTTAATCCAGATGCCTATGTTCGTGATATCTCTGTAGGGATGGAGCAGCGGGTCGAAATTTTAAAAACACTTTATCGTGGAGCAGATGTATTGATCTTTGATGAACCAACCGCTGTATTGACTCCTCAAGAAATTGATGAATTGATTCTTATCATGAAAGAGTTAGTGAAGGAAGGCAAATCCATCATTTTGATTACGCACAAATTAGACGAAATCAAAGCTGTAGCTGACCGTTGTACTGTTATCAGACGTGGACAAGGGATCGGTACAGTCAATGTGAAAGATGTCTCTTCTCAACAATTAGCAGATATGATGGTTGGACGTACGGTTTCATTTAAAACAATGAAGAAAGAAGCACGTCCCCAAGAAGTAGTATTGTCCATTGAAAATCTTGTAGTCAAAGAAAATCGAGGACTAGATGCAGTCAAGGATCTTAGCTTAGAAGTACGGGCTGGTGAAGTACTAGGGATTGCGGGTATCGACGGGAATGGTCAATCTGAGTTGATCCAAGCATTAACAGGCTTGCGAAAAGCAGAAAGCGGCACAATCCGCTTGAAGGGTGACGATATCACCAATAAGAAACCGCGTAAAATCACAGAGTCTGGCGTAGGTCATGTGCCTGAAGATAGACATAAATATGGACTGGTACTAGATATGACTTTAGCTGAAAATATCACTTTACAAACGTATTATCAAAAACCATATAGTAAGAATGGGTTACTGAATTACTCGGTCATCAACGAGCATGCACGCGACTTGATCGAAGAGTACGATGTACGGACAACAAATGAAGTCGTACTGGCAAAAGCACTCTCAGGTGGAAATCAGCAAAAAGCGATCATTGCACGTGAAGTAGATCGTGATCCAGATTTGCTGATTGTTGCGAATCCTACTCGAGGGCTAGATGTAGGAGCCATTGAATTTATTCATAAACGTTTGATTGAACAAAGAGATAAATTCAAAGCTGTTTTATTGATTAGTTTTGAGTTGGAAGAAATCTTGAATGTGTCGGATCGAATCGCCGTGATCCATGAAGGGAAAATCGTCGGTATCGTCGATCCAAAAGAAACATCTGAAAATGAACTAGGATTACTTATGGCGGGCTATTCTTTGGAAGAAGCAAGAAGAGAGTTAGAAAAGGTTGGTGGCGCACATGAATGATCGCAGTGAGAAGTTTCGTAATCTGCTAGTACCGGTATTTTCAGTAATTTTAGGATTGATCTTAGGCGCTATTTTGATGGCTGCTTTTGGATTTAAACCAATTCAAGGTTATTCTTCGATGTTGAATGCTTCACTTGGTTCACAACGAAGTATCGGAGAGACATTAAGACAAGCAACGCCATTGATTTTTACAGCGTTAGGTTTCTCGGTAGCTAACTCTGCGGGCTTCTTTAATATCGGGCTTTCAGGACAAGCGCTTTGCGGTTGGATCGTTAGTGTCTGGGTAGCATTGGCATTTCCTGATCTGCCAAAAGTGGTTTTATTGCCGCTTTGTGTGATCTTAGGAGCCTTAGCAGGAGCAATGGCAGCAGCTATTCCTGGTTTGCTACGTGCCTTTTTCGGAACAAGTGAAGTAATTGTAACGATCATGATGAACTATATTTTACTTTATCTTAGTACATTCGCCTTACATGACGTGATGCCGGAAAGCTACCGTTCTAGTTTGGATTCATCAAACTTAGTTGGACAAAATGCCTCATTGAGAGTGCCTTGGCTTACTCAAATGTTCGGTGGTTCCCGTGTAAATGCAGGATTGTTTTTAGCACTTATTGCTTTGTTCCTCGTTTGGTTGCTTATGAAGAAGACAACGCTAGGATTTGAAGTGCGTTCGGTCGGATTGAATCCTTTTGCTTCGGAGTATGCAGGGATGAGCAGCAAGCGTACGATTGTTTTATCTATGGTGATTTCAGGCGCTTTAGCAGGGCTAGGCGGAGTAGTTGAAGGACTAGGAACATACCAAAACTTCTTCGTTCAAACCACTTCACTATCCATCGGGTTTGATGGGATGGCGGTTTCGCTATTAGGTTCTGGATCAGCAATTGGAATCCTTCTTTCAGCGATCTTGTTCAGTATCTTGAAGATCGGTGGACTGGGAATGCAGACAGGTGCAGGAGTGCCATTTGAGATCGTGAATGTTTCGATCGCCTTGATTATTTTCTTCGTCGGAATCAATTTCTTGATTCGCTTTATCATGGCGAAACTATTCCAAGGAAAGAAACAAGCAGCAATCGTTGCAACGGTCGAGTCGAACCCAACAAGTCAGAATAAAGAAGGAGGAGAGCTCTAATGTCAACAGTCGAATTGATTGCTTTGATCCTTACATCTACACTCGTTTATTCAACGCCTTTGATCTTAACCTCTTTAGGTGGAACTTTTTCTGAGCGCAGTGGGATCGTTAACGTAGGTTTAGAAGGTATCATGGTCATGGGTGCATTTAGTGCGGTTGTTTTCAACTTGACGATGAGCCCTGAATTAGGTGCAATGACGCCTTGGATCGCTATCCTAGTCGGTGGGGTCGTCGGTGTCTTATTCTCCTTGCTGCATGCAGTAGCAACGGTTAGTTTACGTGCAGACCACATTATCAGTGGTACGGTCATCAACTTGATGGCTCCCGCATTAGGTGTATTTTTAATCAAAGCATGGTATGGTAAAGGTCAAACGGATAACATCTCCGTAAACTTAGGGTATTTCTCCTTCCCAGGTCTATCAGATATTCCTGTGATTGGACCGATATTCTTTAAAAATACCTTTTTACCAGCTTATTGTGCGATCTTGATTGCTGTTCTTGCGTGGTTTATCATCTTTAAAACCAAGTTTGGACTACGTCTACGTTCGGTTGGTGAGAATCCTCAAGCCGCAGATACACTAGGAATCAATGTATATGCGATGCGTTATTCAGGTGTATTGATCTCAGGTCTTCTAGGAGGAATGGGCGGTGCTGTTTTTGCACAGTCTATCTCAGGTAATTTTTCTGCCGGAACAATTGTTGGACAAGGGTTCATTTCAATGGCAGCAATGATTTTTGGTAAGTGGAATCCGCTAGGCGCAATGGCCGCTTCTTTATTCTTCGGTTTTGCGCAAAGCTTAAGTATCATCGGCGCACAATTGCCAGTGATTTCTTCAATACCGCCAGTTTTATTACAGATCGCGCCTTATCTATTAACGATCATCGTTTTGGTCATTTTCTTAGGAAAAGCATCTGGGCCTAAAGCAAACGGTAAAAATTATATCAAATCAAAATAAACTTTTAGTGCATAAAAAGGGCGGGTTACGGGAACTATTTTTCGGCTCGTCCTTTTTGATTTATATAGTTAAAAAATAAAAGGAAAGAAGGAATATTCATGTTTAAACGCGTACATTTGATTGTCATGGATTCAGTTGGAATCGGAGAAGCACCCGATGCAGAAAAATTTGGTGATAAAGGTTCAGATACACTAGGCCACATCGCAAAAGAAGCAGGTTTGACCATTCCTCATTTAGAACAATTGGGACTAGGAACGATTCGTCCATTAGAAGGAGTAGAAGCTGTAGCTGATCATCAGGGGTATGCGACAAAATTAGAAGAAGTGTCTGTTGGTAAAGATACGATGACAGGTCATTGGGAGATCATGGGTCTAAATATCAAAACGCCATTTCGTGTGTTCCCTAATGGATTTCCAGAGGAGCTTCTAAAACAAATCGAAGAATTCTCCGGTCGTAAAATCGTTTGTAACAAACCATATAGTGGAACCGCTGTTATTGATGATTACGGCGAACATCAAATGAAGACAGGCGATTTGATCGTGTATACCTCAGCAGATCCAGTTTTGCAAATTGCGGCACATGAAGAAATCATTCCTTTAGAAGAATTATATAGGATCTGCCAGTTTGTCCGTGACATCACGAAAGATGATCCATATATGATCGGTCGGATTATTGCTCGTCCTTATGTCGGCGAACCAGGCAACTTCACACGGACAAGTAATCGCCATGATTACGCACTAGATCCATTTGGTCACACGGTATTAGATTCATTGAAGGATGCAGGCAAAGATGTAATTGCTGTTGGAAAAATCAACGATATCTTCAATGGTCAAGGGATAACAGAATTTGTTCGCACGAAGAGCAACATGGATGGTGTCGATCAATTGCTAAATGTCATGAAAAAAGATTTTACAGGGATCAGTTTTACGAACCTAGTTGATTTTGATGCCTTGTATGGTCATCGTCGTGATGTAGTAGGGTACGCACACGCGATCGAAGATTTTGATTTACGAATACCTGAATTATTGGATGCAATGACAGAAGATGACTTGCTGATGATCACGGCTGACCACGGAAACGATCCAACATTCCCTGGAACAGACCATACACGGGAATATGTTCCATTACTTGTCTACAGCAAAAAAATGAAGGAACAAGGCAGCTTGCCTCAAGGATACTACTCTGACATTTCTGCAACGATCGCAGAGAACTTCGATGTTCCAGCAACTGAAAATGGCGAAAGTTTCTTGAAACTGTTGAAATAATCAAAAAACGAGCGTGGGACAAAAGTAAGAAACACTTCTGTCCCAACCTCGATTCAAGAAGAGTTCATGTAAAGGATTTTGTAAAAGAGCCATCTTGCTTTAAATGATAAAAATCAGCTGTTGAGAATGTGGAGACCATTTGTTTGAACAAAATGAAGAATTCTACAAATGATCAATAGAGAAAAATTTTTAAAATAGGAGAAAGTAAATGACCCAATTAAGCGAAATGTTACAAGAAACGACGCAATTTATTCAGTCACAAGGAGTAAAAGAAATCGATTTTGGTTTGATCCTAGGTTCAGGATTAGGTGAATTAGCAGAGGAAATCGAAGAAGCTATCACGATTCCTTACGATCAGATTCCCTTCTTTCCAACATCAACAGTTGTTGGGCATGCAGGTCAACTTGTTTACGGCACGTTATCAGGAAAAAAAGTATTAGCGATGCAAGGACGTTTCCATTTTTATGAAGGCCATTCGATGCAGACAGTGACATATCCCGTTCGTGTCATGGCAGCATTGAAGGCACACTCAGTGATAGTCACAAATGCTTGTGGTGGGGTGAATGAATCTTTTGCTCCTGGCGATCTAATGGTGATTACCGATCATATCAATTTCACGGGCCAAAATCCATTGGTTGGACCAAATGATGATGAAATCGGTCCGCGCTTCCCGGATATGAGCGATGCGTACACAGCTAGCTATCGTGAAATCGCACAAAAAGCAGCGGAAAACTTAGCATTGAATCTAAAAGAAGGCGTATATATGGGATATTCTGGTCCAACTTATGAAACACCCGCAGAAATCCGGATGTCACGAACAATGGGGGCAGATGCTGTCGGTATGTCTACGGTTCCGGAAGTGATTGTAGCGGCACACAGTGGTTTGAAAGTATTAGGGATTTCATGTATCACGAATCTTGCAGCAGGAATGCAAGCAAATCTGAATCATGAAGAAGTAGTAGAAACTACACAACGTGTCAAACAATCTTTTAAAGCACTGATCAAAGAAGTGCTAGTGTTACTATAAAACAAAAGGAGCAAGGAATATGAGTGTGCATATCGAAGCAAAACCGGGAGAAATCGCAGATAAGATCCTACTACCAGGAGATCCATTACGGGCAAAGTATATCGCTGAAACATTTTTAGAAAACCCTGTATGTTATAACGAGGTTCGTGGAATGCTTGGCTTTACAGGTACGTATAAAGGAGAACGAGTTTCTGTGCAAGGAACAGGAATGGGGATGCCTTCTGCAACGATTTATGCCCATGAACTGATCCATTCATATGATGTGAAGAAATTGATCCGAGTAGGGACTTGTGGCGCATTATCAAAAGATGTCCATGTTCGCGATTTAGTTTTGGCACAAGGAGCAGCTACTAGTTCTTCCATGATCGAAAAGAATTTCCAAGCATTTCATTTCCCGCCAATCAGTGATTTCGATCTACTATTAAAGGCGTATGGACTAGCGAAGGATAAAGGGTATAGAACACATGTTGGCAACGTACTTTCAGAAGATACGTTTTATAAAGATGATCTGACTGAAACATTCAAATTAGCTGAACTAGGTGTTTTAGGTGTTGAGATGGAAGCAGCTGCCTTATATTATTTAGGTGCAAAATATCATGTTCAAACACTGGCGATCATGACAGTCAGTGACCATTTGATTACTGGAGAAGAAACATCCGCAGAGGAACGCCAGACAACATTCAATGAAATGATCGAAGTTGGTTTGGAAACAGCGATTGCAAAATAAAAAGAAAAAAACCTTAGGGATCAACGGGTAAGTTGATTTCCTAAGGTTTTTTGACCTATAATTTTTGATTATAAGTAGTATTTTTTAGCAACTGTTAAATCATCGTTTAATTCATAAACAAGTGGTTGACCAGTTGGGATTTCAAGATCCATGATGTCTTCATCAGAGATTCCTTCAATGTGTTTTGCTAAAGCACGTAGAGAGTTACCGTGTGCAGCTACTAAAACAGTTTTGTTGTCTAGTAAAGCTGGAGCGATTTCGTCTTGCCAGAATGGTAAAGCACGTTCCAAAGTAACTTTTAAGTTTTCGCCACCAGGAATATCGCGTTTGTCTAACATTGCATAACGACGATCGTTTGCAGCAGAACCTTCGTCACTTTCGTCCATTAATGGAGGAAGAGTGTCGTATGAACGACGCCAGATGTGTACTTGGTCATCTCCGTATTTTTCAGCTGTTTCTTTTTTGTTCAAACCTTGTAACTTACCATAATGACGTTCGTTTAAGCGCCATGATTTGATTTGAGGAACCCATAATTGATCTGAGTATTCTAAAATCAAGTTACATGTTTTGATTGCACGAGTTAAAACAGAAGTATAAGCAACGTCAAATTCGATTCCAGCTTCTTTGATTTTGCGTCCGCCTTCTTTTGCTTCTTCGATTCCTTCTGGTGCTAAGTTTACGTCAGCCCAACCAGTAAATTGGTTTAATGCATTCCATTCACTAAGACCATGACGAGAAAAAACTAATTTTGGCATGTTTAGCTCTCCTTTAAGATAGGTTTTATTTCTGAAAATTTCAGTTCTGCTTTATTGTACAATTTTTTTGCCTAGATTTCCATTGAAAAATGAAGTTAGTTCCTTGAGAAAAGGATCAATAGAAGATAAAAGAACAAAAAACAGCGTAATACGCACTTTTTACATTTCGAATCACCTGATGAGAGATCCATTCGTAAACGAGGGTACCATAAAAGAAAAACAACGAAATTTTATAGAAGTAAACAGGAAATAATAAGTACACCGCATCATTGTTAGAACGAATCTTCTCTATGTTTACGAGTCTTTCTGAAAAAAAGGTCGCTACATAAAAAAGAAGTATCAGAACATCTTCACATGTTCTTGATACTTCTTTTTTAGAGCAGAGTCTCTTGCCTCGGATAACCATTGCTCATAGTATGATCACGGCACTAAGTCCGAGAATCCTTCAACCTCACTAAGTGGAGAGATTCATTTTTTCTATTTCAGTCAAAATGAGTTGGCACAATCGGTTAAGATAACTGCTGGATCTCTTTTTCTGGGAGGTTGATATATTTATAACACGTTCCGACTGATACGCCACATTTTGAAGAAATCAATTGAATCGTTTCTTTTTTCTCGTAGTAAAGTCTGCGGATTTTTTTGATTGTTTTTGGATCGATTTTTGGTCGTCCGCCAATTTTTCCTTTTTTACGTGCTTCGTCGAGGCCTACTAAAGTGCGTTCTTTGATCAATGAACACTCCATAGTAGCTAAGCCTTCCATTAACTGAAAATAAATTTTTCCCATTGGTTCACGAGTATCGATTTCTTCGTGAAGACTGACAAGGTGTAACCCACGGTCTTTGAATAATTGCGTTAGTTCTGTTAATTGTCGGGTCGACTTTCCTAAACGATGCAGCTGGCAGATCACTAAAGTATCACCTTGGCGCATTTCTTTGATGACTTTTTCTAAACAAATGTTATCAGACATGGCATCCTTCGACTCATATGTCTCGTGAAAAATTTCTTGACAACCAAAATTAGAGAGTTGTTCAACCTGTGATGTTAGATCAACATCATTTATGGTTGTGCGTGCATAACCAATAATCTTCATGGTGATTCCTTTCTAGCAATGATTTTCTGACTATCTATGACAGTAAGAATGTAGCATAAAGTCTTTTAAAAAGATAGTTTTTTATGTTTGTTTAAACGCGTCGTTTTTTTACAGAAATCGTAAAAAAATTTCTATTTTTGAAAAGGGGTATCGGTCACTGTGACGCCTCCATCGGCACCGACGATGACTTTTGTCACCATATTCAAAAATAGTCCATGTTCGACTACACCAACGAGTTGGTCAAGATATGTTGCTAAGCTTTCAGGATCTTCAATGACATCAAGATGAAGGTCAATGATGTAATGACCGCCGTCAGTGACTAAAGTTTCACCAGTTTCAGTTGATCGGAGCACAGGATTGTAGCCTTTTTTAGTGAAGATACGCATCAATTGTTGTGAACCGTAGGGAATGACTTCTACAGGAAGAGGGAACTTGCCCAGTTTAGCCACCAGTTTCGATTCATCAACGATCCAAATGATTTGTTTTGAATAAGTTGCTACGATTTTTTCGAAAAGAAGTGCTGCGCCGCCACCCTTGATTCCTTGGAAATCTTGGCTGATTTCATCCGCGCCGTCAATCGTCAAATCGACCTCTGTAACTTCATCAATACTCTTTAAAGGGATGCCGAGTGTTTCAGCTTGTTCTTTTGTTGCATTTGAAGTAGTTACACCAGTGATCTTCAATCCTTCTTCACGCATTCGACGGCCGATTTCTTCTACCATATAGTAGGCAGTTGAGCCTGTACCTAATCCGACGATCATTCCGTCTTTTACAAATTTTGCAGCTTCGATACCAGCTAATTGTTTTAGATTCATTTTTTGCTTCCACCTTTTTTTGAGTCTGATCTTTCATAGCTATTTTATATGGAAACCGTATAAAAAGATACCAAACATTTGGAGTATTTTGTTGGTTTGAAAAAAAAGTACAACACTAGTTGACATCCTTTTTTATTCATGATATTCTAACCAAGGTGCTTTATCTACAGGTCTCTATTTAAGAGGCGTGCTGACTGTTTATCAAAGCATATTTGATAAAGATGCATAGATTGCATTTATTTTTTATCGCAAAAAAAGAACCACCTGGATGTGTGGAACTAGACGCGAATAGTGGGAAGGAGGAAACAAGGAATGCCTACAATTAACCAATTAGTACGTAAACCTCGTAAATCAAAGGTGGAAAAATCAAATTCACCTGCTTTGAACAAAGGATATAACAGCTTTAAGAAAACTCAAACAAACGTGAACTCTCCTCAAAAACGTGGGGTAGCAACTCGTGTGGGTACTATGACACCTAAAAAACCGAACTCAGCTTTACGTAAATATGCTCGTGTTCGTTTGTCAAACTTAATTGAAGTTACTGCTTATATCCCAGGGATTGGTCACAACTTACAAGAACACAGCGTGGTACTATTACGCGGTGGACGTGTAAAAGACTTACCAGGGGTACGTTACCACATCGTTCGTGGCGCACTAGATACTGCTGGTGTAAACGATCGTAAACAAAGCCGTTCTAAATACGGTACTAAAAAACCTAAAGCTTAATTTTAATTATTAAACAAATGAAACTTGCTTCTACTTAATAAGTAGCGGAGCAATTACTATGAATATTATTTCGGAAGGAGGAGTTACGGATGCCACGTAAAGGTCCTGTTGCAAAACGTGATGTTTTACCAGATCCTATTTATAACTCAAAATTAGTAACTCGCTTGATCAACCGTGTAATGGTTGACGGAAAACGCGGTGTTGCAGCTAATATCATTTATAACGCCTTTAAGATTGTTGAAGAATCTACAGGTAACGACCCACTAGAAGTATTTGAACAAGCAATGAAAAATATCATGCCTGTTCTTGAAGTTAAAGCTCGTCGTGTTGGGGGTTCAAACTATCAAGTACCAGTTGAAGTTCGCCCTGAACGTCGTGTGACTTTAGCGCTTCGTTGGATTGTTAACTACGCTCGCTTGCGCGGTGAACATACAATGGAAGAACGCTTAGCAAAAGAAATCATGGATGCTGCAAACAACACTGGTGCTTCTGTTAAAAAACGTGAAGACACTCATAAAATGGCTGATGCCAACCGTGCGTTTGCTCACTATCGCTGGTAAGATCCTCTCTGCGTGGTCGGTTTTATACCGACCATCAGAAAGTATCCTTATTTTTAGCAACTAGATAGTAAAGAGAGGAGAAACAAGGAGAATGACCAGAGAATTTTCTTTACACAACACTCGTAATATTGGTATCATGGCCCACATCGATGCTGGTAAAACGACTGCTACTGAACGTATCTTGTACTATACTGGTAAAATCCATAAAATTGGTGAAACTCATGAAGGAGCTTCACAAATGGACTGGATGGAACAAGAACAAGAACGTGGGATTACGATCACTTCTGCTGCTACAACAGCACAATGGAAGGGTCACCGCATCAACATCATCGACACACCAGGACACGTAGACTTCACAGTTGAAGTTGAACGTTCATTACGTGTACTTGATGGTGCTGTAACAGTTCTTGATGCACAATCAGGTGTTGAACCTCAAACTGAAACAGTTTGGCGTCAAGCAACAACTTACGGTGTACCTCGTATCGTATTCGCAAACAAAATGGATAAAATCGGTGCTGATTTCTTATATTCAGTATCAACATTACATGATCGTTTACAAGCAAATGCTCATCCAATCCAATTACCAATCGGTGCGGAAGATGACTTTACAGGTATTATCGACCTTGTAACAATGAAAGCCGAAATCTATACAAATGATTTAGGGACTGAAATCGAAGAAAGAGAAATCCCTGAAGAATACCGTGAATTAGCGGAAGAATGGCGCGAAAAATTAGTGGAAGCTGTAGCTGAAACTGATGAAGATCTTACTTTGAAATACTTAGAAGGTGAAGAAATCACTGAAGCTGAGTTAAAAGAAGGAATCCGTCGTGCAACTCTTAACGTTGATTTCTACCCAGTATTATGTGGTTCAGCATTTAAGAACAAAGGGGTTCAATTATTATTGGACGCAGTTCTTGCTTACTTGCCATCACCGTTAGATATCCCTGCTATCAAAGGGATTGACCCTAAAACTGATGAAGAAGTTGAACGTCCAGCAGACGACAGCGCTCCTTTCTCAGCTTTAGCATTCAAAGTTATGACTGACCCATTCGTAGGTCGCTTAACTTTCTTCCGTGTGTACTCTGGTGTCTTGAAATCAGGTTCATACGTACAAAACGCTACAAAAGGCAAACGCGAACGCGTAGGTCGTATCTTACAGATGCATGCTAACTCACGTTCTGAAATCTCTGAAGTTTACGCTGGAGATATCGCAGCAGCAGTTGGTTTGAAAGATACAACTACTGGGGACACACTATGTGATGAAAAGAATCTAGTTATTCTTGAATCAATGGAATTCCCAGAACCAGTTATCCAAGTCGCTATTGAACCAAAATCAAAAGCTGACCAAGATAAAATGGGTGTCGCTTTGCAAAAACTATCTGAAGAAGATCCTACTTTCCGCGCTGAAACAAACGTTGAAACAGGCGAAACAATCATCGCTGGTATGGGTGAACTTCACTTAGACATCATCGTTGACCGTATGCGTCGCGAATTCAAAGTTGAAGCTAACGTAGGTGCTCCTCAAGTATCTTACCGTGAAACTTTCCGTTCTGGCACTCAAGCCGAAGGTAAGTTTGTACGTCAGTCTGGTGGTAAAGGTCAATACGGTCACGTATGGATCGAATTTACACCAAACGAAGAAGGCGCAGGCTTTGAATTTGAAAATGCGATCGTCGGTGGGGTTGTTCCACGTGAATACATTCCAGCTGTTGAAACTGGATTGAAAGATGCTATGGAAAATGGTGTCTTAGCTGGATATCCATTAGTTGATATCAAAGCTAAACTTTACGATGGTTCATACCATGATGTCGATTCAAATGAAACTGCCTTCCGTGTTGCTGCTTCTATGGCATTACGTGCAGCAGCTAAGAAAGCTAATCCAGTTATCCTTGAACCAATCATGGCTGTTGAAGTCGTTATCCCTGAAGATTACTTAGGTGATGTTATGGGACACGTTACTGCACGTCGTGGTCGCGTTGAAGGTATGGAAGCACGCGCTGGCGGACAACAAGTTGTTCGTGCGATGGTTCCACTTGCTGAAATGTTTGGTTATGCTACAACTCTTCGTTCAGCTACTCAAGGTCGTGGTACTTTCACTATGACATTTGACCACTACGAAGATGTACCAAAATCAGTTCAAGAAGAAATCATTAAGAAAAACGGCGGAAAAGCTGAATAATTTCTTAAAACCGGATCGTCCGTTTAACGGATTATCCAAAGAGACTATATTTTTAATATAGTTTCGTGTAAAATAATTATCGATGATATGGGCATGTGGGTGACCGTCTGGTTACCACATACCTATCAGACAAATAAAAAAATTATATTGTATTTTTAGGAGGACATTTTAAAATGGCAAAAGAAAAATTTGACCGTTCTAAACCACACGTTAACATTGGTACTATCGGACACGTTGACCATGGTAAAACAACTTTAACAGCAGCAATCACAACAGTACTATCTAAGAAAAACGGCGGCCAAGCTATGGCTTACGATCAAATCGATGGTGCTCCAGAAGAACGCGAACGCGGAATCACAATCTCAACAGCTCACGTTGAATACGAAACTGACGCTCGTCACTACGCTCACGTTGACTGCCCAGGACACGCGGACTACGTTAAAAACATGATCACTGGTGCTGCACAAATGGACGGAGCTATCTTAGTAGTTTCTGCTGCTGATGGCCCTATGCCTCAAACTCGTGAACATATCCTATTATCTCGTCAAGTTGGTGTTCCTTACATCGTTGTATTCTTGAACAAAGTAGATATGGTCGATGACGAAGAATTACTAGAATTAGTTGAAATGGAAGTTCGTGACTTATTAACAGAATACGAATTCCCTGGTGACGATGTTCCTGTAATCGCTGGTTCAGCTTTGAAAGCTTTAGAAGGCGACGCTTCATACGAAGAAAAAATCCTTGAATTAATGGCTGCAGTTGACGAATATATCCCAACTCCAGAACGTGACAACGACAAACCATTCATGATGCCAGTTGAAGATGTATTCTCAATCACTGGTCGTGGTACTGTTGCTACAGGTCGTGTTGAACGTGGACAAGTTCGCGTTGGTGACGTTGTAGATATCGTTGGTATCGCAGAAGAAACAGCTCAAACAACAGTTACTGGTGTTGAAATGTTCCGTAAATTATTAGACTACGCTGAAGCTGGAGACAACATTGGTGCTTTACTACGTGGTGTTGCACGTGAAGACATCCAACGTGGACAAGTTTTAGCTAAACCAGGTACAATCACACCTCATACAAAATTCTCTGCAGAAGTATACGTGTTGACTAAAGAAGAAGGTGGACGTCATACTCCATTCTTCACTAACTACCGTCCACAATTCTACTTCCGTACAACTGACGTAACAGGTGTTGTTGAATTACCAGAAGGAACTGAAATGGTTATGCCTGGCGACAACGTAACAATGGAAGTTGAATTAATCCACCCAATCGCTATCGAAAACGGTACTAAATTCTCAATCCGTGAAGGCGGACGTACAGTTGGTGCCGGTGTCGTTACAGAAATCAAAGCTTAATTAGATTAAGCCTAAAAAGTTACATCTACTCGGACGTTGAAGTCTGGAATGAAAGATCTCTTGATCTTCATTCCAGGCTTTTTTTATTTTCCCGAAGAAGCTAAATGTTTCAACTGTCCAAATTAATGGACAGAACAAAAAATCAGATAAGAGGAATTTCGATTATAGTTATGGACAAGGGGGGGAGTCAAATGCAGCTAAGTAGAAGAGAAAAAGAAATGATCGAGTGTTTTATCAAACATGGATTGACCCTTACAGCCCAAGAACTAGCTGGATTTGCGAATGTTTCCACTAAGACGATCTATCGGGCAATCAGAAAAATCAATGAGGCATCTAAACATGGAGATATCATTTTGGCAGAAGTCGGTAAAGGGTTCCGTTTAGATTATGCTAACTATTTAAAAGAAAATGTGAAGAATACTGAAAGCAGAAGTAGACAGGGACCTTTGGAAAGAAGAAATGAAATATTGTTAACTTTATTGTTCAAATCACCGAAAAAGTTATTGATCCATGAGTTGTTCCATCCTTATTACATCAGTGATCCAGTAATCAGTAATGATCTGAATAAAATCAGCTTGTTCTTGAAAGACAATGACCTGAAACTCAAGCGTCATGGACAGAGAGTAGGAATCGAAGGGACAGAACGAAATATTCGCAAAGTCGTCAATATGTTGTTGAGCTTCAATTTATTAGAGGATAAACAATCTTTCACAAATAACTACTCGACCAATTCATTTGATATCAACTTTATTACAACGATGCTGGAATATATTGAGCAACAATTGGTCAGCGGAATTGCGTATCCTTATGGGATGAATATCTTTTCACATATTTATATTTTATTGAAACGTTGTCGGGAAGGAAACATTCAATTAGAAGATGAATCTTGGTGCCTAGAAGAGGAAGACCAGAGAATCATTCAATACAATCAAGAACTATATGAGTTAGCACGTGTAGTGATGGATAAAATGGAGAATTATCTAAATATCTCTTTACCAGAAAGTGAGACATTTTATCTCTTTCAATACTTGGTGTCTTCTAGAGTAGAAAATGGCGCAATCAGCTATCAGAATCTATTCAGTGAGGCGAAAGAGATCACGCAATTTTTCTCTATGAATATGAGTCAACTAATGGGGATTGCTATTGATCAAGAATTGTATCAGCAAGATCTATATAACCATATCCAACCCCTATTGTACCGATTGAAACACCATATCATCATCAAAAACGATTTATTGAATGATATCGAATCAGAATATACCCAAACATTCCAACAAGTAGCCTATGTCAGTCAAATGGTTCAACAAGTATTCCATACGAACCCTATCTCAAAAGATGAAATCGGCTTCTTGACCCTTTATTTTGTGAAATACAAAGAACTGATCCCTATAAAAAAAAGAGTGTTGATTATGTGCAGTAGCGGTGTCGGGACTTCTGAATTATTAAAAGTGAAAGTCAAAAAGGCATTTCCTGAATTAGAGATCATTGCTGTTGTATCTGCACGCCAGTATCAAAAAAATCAGACACAGTTTTCTAATATCGACTTGATTCTAACGACTGTCCATCTCACTATTTCTTCTGAAACACCGATGATTTTAGTGAATTCAGTATTTACGAAACAAGATGAAAATCGTGTGAAAGAGAAGTTAGGAGAGATAGAAAATGGGAGTGAAAAATGAAACAGAATTTAGTATTGCTGATGTGATCACCGAGGAGTTGATCTATCTAGAAATGAAAGCGAAAACAAAAGAAGAAGTAATTCGTGAATTGAGTGAATTACTAGAAAAGAACGGTAGTATCACGAATGTTGACGAGTTTTTAAAAGATGTCTTTCAACGTGAAAAAGAGGGGATGACGGGTATTGGAAATGGTTTAGCTATTCCCCATGGCAAATCCAAAAGTGTACTTAAAACATGCTTGGCAGTCGGTAAAGTTTCAACACCGATCAAGTGGGAAACATTAGATGATCAGCCAGTCCAAGTGATTATTTTGTTTGCAGTTAAAGACACAGATGCAAACACCGTCCACATCAAATTATTGCAAAAGGTAGCCATGCTGTTAGCAGAAGAAACGTTTATTGACAACTTGATACATGCAACAACTAAAACAGAATTCATGGCTCTACTAGCAAAAGAGCCATCTGAATAATAAAAAAAGGAGGAAAGTAAACATGAAGATTGTTGGAGTAGCCGCATGTACCTCAGGAATTGCCCATACGTATATCGCTAAGCAGAAACTAGAAAAAGCCGCTAAAAGTTTAGGGCATGAGGTCCACATTGAAACACAAGGAACGATTGGAACCGAAGATGAACTAACAGCAGAAGAAATCGCACAGGCAGACGTGGTGATCCTTGCTACAGATATAAAAATTGGGGGCAAAGAACGCTTCAGTGGAAAAAAGGTCATTGAAATACCAACGAGTATGGTGATCAAAGCACCTAAAGGATTGATAGCGAAAATCGAGACGGAAATCAATAAAACGTAAAGGGGAGAAGTGGAATGTTTCAGCGCTTGCAATTAAAAAAGCATGCATTAACAGCTATTTCGTATATGTTGCCCATCGTGGTCACCGCTGGACTATTGATAGCAATTGGTAATTTGACTGGTGGAAAGGTTATAACAGATTATCAAGCAACCTATACTGTACCAGACGCTTTGGTTTCTTTAGGTGTATTAGGGATGGGTTTATTGGCGCCTGTTATCTCAGCGGCAATTGCTTATTCCATTGCTGATCGACCAGGAATTGGCCCAGGCTTATTTATGGGATTGATTGCTAATGCCATTGGGGCAGGCTTTTTAGGTGGAATGCTAGGCGGGTATTTAGTCGGCTTTTTCGTTTTGTTTTTAGTGAAGCATGTAAAGGTACCAGTTTGGGCACAAGGATTGATGCCGATGATGATTGTCCCACTCGTTTCTACGCTGATCGTAGGACTGCTTTTGTTCTTTGTGGTGGGTCTTCCGATTGTTTGGGCAACAGAAGCACTTACTGAATTTTTACGTGAGTTACAAGGTTCTGGGAAATTTTTATTTGGAGCAATCGTGGGTGGAATGGCAGCTTTTGACTTTGGTGGTCCAGTAAATAAAGTTGCTTCATTATTTGCGGATGGATTATTGCTGGAAGGTGTGCAGGAACCGGAAGCGGTCAAAGTCCTTGCTCCGATGGTCCCACCATTTGGCGTCACCATCTCGTGGGTACTATCAAAAATAGCACGTCAGACAAAATATTCTAAGGAGGAAGAGGACAATATCAAATTAGCTTTTCCGATGGGGTTATGCATGATCACAGAGGGAGTGATCCCTATTGCAGCAGTTGATCCGATACGTGTGATGATTTCTTGTACGGTAGGAGCGGCGGTCGGTGGTGGTCTAAGTATGTCTTGGGGAGTTGGTTCTCCTGTTCCTTCGGGAGGCGTATTTATTATTCCAGCAATGAGTGATCCGTTGAAATTCACTCTAGCGTTGCTCATAGGCTCGGTTGTTTCAGGAATTTTGTTATTTGTACTGAAAAAAGCACCCGCTGCTAGCACATTAGTGGAAGAGGAAGAAGAAATCGATTTTTCTTCGATTAAAATATCCTAACGAGTAAAGGAGAATACCATGTATGTTTCAATGAAAGAAATGCTAAAAAAAGCCAATCGAGAAAACTATGCAGTCCTGGCAATCAATTGCTTTAATTTAGAAACTGCACAAGCAACTATTCAGGCAGCAGAAGAGATGCATGCACCGATTATCATTGATTTGTTACAAGATCATTTGAAAGAACATCTCAGCTATCTTTATCTAACAAAGCCGATCATTCGCATGGCAACAGCGGCAAAAGTACCTGTGGCATTAAACTTGGACCATGGGCAAGATGTGGCTTTTGTAAAACAGTGCCTACATGAAGGGTTCTCTAGCGTCATGATGGATGCTTCGAGGTATGCGTTGCATAAGAATATCGAGATTACTAAAATGATTGTTCAGTTTGCGCAAACATATAATGCAAGCGTAGAAGCAGAAGTTGGCAATATGGGTGCTGTGAACGGCGATCAGTTTACCGATACTAAAATGTATACAGATCCTAAAGAAGCGATTCATTTTATTAATGAGACTGGTGTGGATTGTTTAGCCATTTCTTATGGGTCGAGCCATGGAGAGTATCCCAAAGACTATCAACCTA
Organism: Enterococcus durans; assembly: GCF_002277935.1. Lineage (NCBI taxonomy): Bacteria > Bacillati > Bacillota > Bacilli > Lactobacillales > Enterococcaceae > Enterococcus > Enterococcus durans. The sequence continues at coordinate 1,110,172 of NZ_CP022930.1, forward strand.
AGTTTCAGTTTGATATCATCAGCAAAATCAAAGAAGCAACCCATTTACCGCTTGTTTTACATGGGGGTTCAGGAGCAGGTGAGGCGGTGATCTTACGTTCTGTCAAATTAGGTATCAATAAGATCAATGTTGGATCAGATTTTATGAAGGCTCAAAAAAACTCTCTTTTTCAACTATTAAAAGAAAATCAGACGATCGAGTATCCTGACTTGCTCCGTCAAGCATCCTTAGCAGGAAAAGAAGTAGTAAAAGTGTATATCGAACTTTCGGGTTCTAAAAATAAAGCATAAGAATGGAGATAAAAAATGTTAATCAATATGAATCAACTATTAGAAATTGCCAAAGAAAACCACTTTGCAGTAGGGGCATTCAATGTAGCAGACAGCAATTTCTTACGAGTAGTCATTGAAGCTGCTGAAGAAAACGATGCACCAGCGATTATCGCAGTCCATCCGACAGAATTAGATTTTACCAAAGATGAGTTTTTCCAGTATGCAGTTAGCCGAGTGAAAAATAGTCCAGTTCCATTTGTTATCCATATGGATCATGGCGATAATCTAGCCAGTATTATGCGGGCGATCCATTGTGGGTTCAGCTCAGTCATGATCGATGGTTCCTTGTTGCCGTTTGAAGAAAATATTGCTGTGACGAAAGAGGTCGTGGATATTTGCCATAAAATAGGTGTTTCGGTTGAAGGGGAGCTAGGAACGATTGGGAATACAGGAACTTCAGTCGAAGGGGGTGTCTCAAAAGTCACCTATACAAAACCGGAAGATGCAGAAGAGTTTATTGCGCGTACAGGCATTGATACTCTGGCAGTAGCGATTGGCACAGCGCATGGTATCTATCCTAAAGATGTCAAGCCAGAATTGAAGATGGATATCCTTGAACAAATCAAAGAAAAAGTAGCGATCCCGTTAGTCTTGCATGGTGGATCAGCAAATCCAGATGAAGAGATCGAAAAAGCGGTGCAGATCGGTATCCAAAAAGTAAATATCTCCTCTGATTATAAATATGCGTTTTATAAAAAATGCCGTGAGATACTTGCTTCAACAGAGCTATGGGATCCAAATGCCATCTATCCAGAATGTATTGAAGAGGCGAAGAAAGTGGTTAAACAAAAAATGACGCTGTTCCACTCCATTGGGCAAGCGCAACTCTATCGCCAAGCGAATATCAAACCTTGGCGCCAAGAACTGAATTAGCAGACGACCGAGTTGATCCTAGTACTGGCTTTCCTACTAATTAACGAAGATTCTTTCTATTATATATAGAAGGAATCTTTTTTAGATAATACTATATTTTAGTAGAAACCTGCCTAAATGAAAACTTATGAAAACAAATTAGTATTTACAGGAAAAAAGCCTTGCTTTGTGTATTTAGATATATTATAATTACAAAGGTGCGTTTACCAAACGTAAACGACACGGACGTAATCAATGTGATTTCGTCGGCTAAGAAACGAGAGGTTGCGACACGCCCGGACGCTTTGCCACGAACGAGCGTGACGGAAATTTTCGTGGAGCTATGTCTACTTTTCAAAATAGACGAAGGAGGGAACAAGATGGCAAAACAAAAAATTCGTATCCGTTTAAAAGCGTATGAACACCGTATTTTAGATCAATCTGCGGATAAAATCGTGGAAACTGCAAAAAGAACTGGAGCTAGCGTGTCTGGTCCAATTCCATTACCAACTGAACGCAGTCTTTACACAGTTATTCGTGCGACTCATAAATACAAAGATTCACGCGAACAATTCGAAATGCGTACACACAAACGTCTTATCGACATTGTGAACCCAACACCAAAAACTGTTGATGCTTTGATGAAGCTAGACTTACCATCTGGTGTTAACATCGAAATCAAACTATAAAACTAAAATAAAATTAATGGAGGTGTACTCATGACCAAAGGAATCTTAGGGAAAAAAGTGGGAATGACACAAATCTTCACTGAATCTGGCGAACTAATTCCAGTAACTGTTGTAGAAGCTACTCCAAACGTAGTACTACAAGTTAAAACAATGGAAACTGATAGCTACGAAGCTATTCAAGTTGGTTACCAAGATATGCGTGAAGTTTTATCAAACAAACCTGCGAAAGGTCATGTTGCAAAAGCAAACACGACTCCTAAGCGCTTCATTCGTGAATTCAAAAATGTTGAGCTAGGAGAATATGAAGTAGGAAAAGAAATTACAGTAGATGTTTTCCAAGCAGGAGACATTATTGATGTAACAGGTACTACGAAAGGTAAAGGATTCCAAGGGGTTATCAAACGTCACGGCCAAAGCCGCGGACCAATGGCTCACGGTTCTCGTTACCATCGTCGTCCTGGGTCAATGGGTCCAGTTGCACCTAACCGTGTATTCAAAAACAAACGTCTTGCTGGCCGTATGGGTGGCAACCGCGTAACAATCCAAAACTTGGAAGTTGTTCGCGTTGATGCAGAAAGAAACGTAATCTTGATCAAAGGAAACGTTCCTGGAGCTAAAAAATCATTAATCACTATCAAATCAGCTGTGAAAGCTAAATAATAGTAGGAAGAAAGGAGGAACTAAGGAATGCCGAATGTAGCATTATTCAAACAAGATGGAAGCCAAAACGGTGAAATCACACTTAACGAAGAAATCTTCGGAATTGAACCAAATGAAAGTGTTGTTTACGATGCAATCGTTATGCAACGTGCGTCATTAAGACAAGGAACACATGCGGTTAAAAACCGTAGCGCTGTTCGAGGCGGTGGACGCAAACCATGGCGTCAAAAAGGAACTGGTCGTGCTCGTCAAGGATCAATCCGCTCACCACAATGGCGTGGAGGTGGAGTAGTCTTCGGACCAACACCACGTTCTTACAGCTACAAACTTCCTAAAAAAGTTCGTCGTTTAGCAATGAAATCTGTTTTATCAGAAAAAGTTGCTGAAAATAACTTGGTAGCAATCGAAGGTTTAAGCTTCGACGCACCAAAAACAAAAGAATTCAAACAAGTTCTTGCTAACTTATCTATTGACTCTAAAGTATTGGTTGTTCTTGAAACAGGTAACGACTTTGCTGCTTTATCAGCACGTAACTTACCAAACGTTTCTGTAGTAACTTCTGATAACGTAAGTGTTCTAGATGTTGTTTCAAGTACAAAAGTGTTAGCAACACAAACTGCTCTTACTCAAATTGAGGAGGTGCTTGCATAATGAACTTACTAGACGTAATCAAACGCCCAGTGATCACTGAAAAATCAATGCTTGCCATGGATGACAAGAAATATACTTTTGAAGTGGACACTCGCGCAAACAAAACTTTAGTAAAACAAGCGGTTGAAGCTGCTTTTGACGTAAAAGTCAAAAACGTGAACATCGTGAACGTACGTGCGAAATTCAAACGTATGGGCAAATATGCAGGTTATACAAAAAAACGTCGCAAAGCGATCGTTACATTAACCGAAGATTCAAAAGAAATCCAATTATTCGAAGCTGCTGAATAAGCACTTACTAGATAACTCATTAAATTAGGAGGGAAAAACGTGGCGATTAAAAAGTACAAACCTACCTCAAATGGTCGTCGTAACATGACAGGTTCTGATTTTGCTGAAATCACAACATCAACACCTGAAAAATCATTGTTACAACCATTGAAAAACCATGCTGGACGTAATAACAACGGCCGCATCACTGTACGTCACCAAGGTGGCGGACATAAACGCCAATATCGCGTGATCGACTTCAAACGTAACAAAGATAACGTTGTTGCAACTGTTCAAACGATCGAATATGATCCAAACCGTTCAGCTAACATCGCGTTAGTACACTATGAAGATGGAGTGAAAGCTTACATCTTAGCACCAAAAGGACTACAAGTTGGAATGAAACTTGTTTCAGGTCCAGAAGCAGATATCAAAATCGGAAATACTCTTCCTTTAGAAAATATTCCAGTTGGTACTGTTATCCACAATATTGAAATGAAACCTGGTAAAGGTGGACAATTGATCCGTTCTGCTGGTACAAGTGCTCAAGTACTTGGTAAAGAAGGCAAATACGTATTGATCCGCTTGAACTCTGGTGAAGTTCGTATGATCTTAGCTGCTTGCCGCGCTACAATCGGTTCAGTAGGTAACGAACAACATGAACTTATCAATATTGGTAAAGCAGGACGCTCTCGTTGGATGCGCAAACGCCCAACTGTACGTGGTAGCGTAATGAACCCTAATGATCACCCACACGGTGGTGGTGAAGGTAAAGCTCCTATCGGACGTAAAGCACCAGTTTCTCCTTGGGGTCAACCAGCTCTTGGTTACAAAACTCGTAACAAAAAAGCACAATCAGACAAACTTATCGTTCGTCGTCGTAAAACTAAATAATTACTTTGACCATGTGTCGCACATTTTGAGAGGAGGTTCACCATGGGTCGTAGTTTAAAGAAAGGACCTTTCGTTGATGAGCATTTAATGAAAAAAGTTGAAGCTCAAGCAGGGGTTGAAAAGAAAAAAGTTATCAAAACTTGGTCTCGTCGTTCGACAGTATTCCCAAGTTTTGTTGGATATACCATCGCAGTATACGATGGACGTAAACACGTACCAGTTTACATCCAAGAAGATATGGTAGGACACAAATTAGGTGAATTTGCACCAACAAGAACTTATCGTGGCCATGCCGCAGACGATAAGAAAACTAAACGCTAATTTGAGGGGAGGATAAAACCAAATGGCAGAACAAATCACATCAGCTAAAGCAACTGCAAAAACAGTTCGCACTTCACCTCGAAAAGCCCGTTTAGTAATTGACCTTATCAGAGGTAAAAGTGTTGCGGATGCAATTTCAATCTTGAAATTCACACCAAACAAATCTGCTGGAATCATTGAAAAAGTATTGATGTCAGCAGTTGCGAATGCAGAAAATAATTTTGACTTAGATGTTGAAAACTTGGTAGTATCTGAAGCATTTGTTAACGAAGGACCAACAATGAAACGTTTCCGTCCACGTGCAAAAGGATCAGCTTCTCCAATCAACAAACGTACAAGTCATATCACGGTAGTCGTATCAGAAAAATAAGGAGGGATAATCAGTGGGTCAAAAAGTACATCCAATTGGAATGCGTGTAGGCATCATCCGCGACTGGGATGCAAAATGGTATGCTGAAAAAGAGTATGCAGAGTTCTTACACGAAGATCTAAGAATCCGTAAATTTATTTCAACTAAACTTGCTGATGCTGCTGTATCAACAATTGAAATCGAACGTGCTACAGGCCGTGTTAACATTTCAATTCACACAGCAAAACCAGGTATGGTTATTGGTAAAGGCGGATCTGAAGTCGAAAACCTAAGAAAAGAATTAAACAAACTAACTGGTAAAAGAATCCATATCAACATCGTGGAAATCAAAAAACCAGATCTAGATGCAAAATTAGTAGGTGAAGGAATCGCACGTCAATTAGAAAACCGTGTTGCTTTCCGTCGCGCTCAAAAACAAGCCATCCAACGTTCAATGCGTTCTGGCGCTAAAGGAATCAAAACTCAAGTATCTGGACGTCTAAACGGAGCAGATATCGCTCGTTCAGAAGGATACTCAGAAGGAACTGTTCCTCTTCATACTTTACGTGCGGACATTGATTACGCATGGGAAGAAGCAGATACAACATACGGAAAACTAGGAGTTAAAGTGTGGATCTATCGTGGAGAAATTCTTCCAACTAAAAAAAACACTGAGAAAGGAGGGAAATAATCATGTTAGTACCTAAACGTGTAAAACACCGTCGTGAATTCCGCGGAAAAATGCGCGGGGAAGCTAAAGGTGGTAAAGAAGTAGCATTCGGTGAATACGGTTTGCAAGCTGTTGATTCACATTGGATCACTAACCGCCAAATCGAAGCTGCTCGTATCGCAATGACTCGTTACATGAAACGTGGTGGGAAAGTATGGATTAAAATTTTCCCTCACAAATCTTATACTGCCAAAGCAATTGGGGTACGTATGGGTTCTGGTAAAGGGGCACCTGAAGGATGGGTTGCACCAGTAAAACGTGGTAAAATCATGTTTGAAATCGCAGGCGTTCCTGAAGAAGTGGCTCGTGAAGCGTTACGTCTAGCTTCTCACAAATTACCAATGAAAACTAAGATCGTAAAACGTGAGGAAATGGGTGGTGAATCGAATGAAGGTTAAAGAAATCAGAGAATTAACCACTGCCGAAATGCTTGATCAAGAAAAACAATTAAAAGAAGAATTGTTTAATCTTAGATTCCAATTAGCAACAGGTCAATTAGAAAACACTGCACGTATTAAAGAAGTACGTAAATCGATTGCACGCATCAAAACTGTGTTGCGTGAACAAGCTAAGTAATTATGGAAGGAGGCCATTAAGCGTATGACTGAAGAAAGAAATCAACGCAAAGTTTATCAAGGTCGTGTGGTTTCAGACAAAATGGATAAAACAATTACCGTTGCTGTCGAAACAAAGAAAAACCACCCTATCTATGGCAAACGCATGAACTATTCTAAGAAATACAAAGTACATGATGAAAACAACACAGCAAAAGTTGGCGACATCGTGAAAATTATGGAAACTCGTCCATTATCAGCTACAAAACGTTTCCGTTTGTTGGAAGTAGTCGAAGAAGCAGTTATTATCTAATAACACGAGATTTTCCTATATAGATTGAATGCAAAATCTGAAAGGAGGATACACAACGTGATCCAAGCAGAAAGTCGTTTAAAAGTCGCTGATAACTCAGGCGCACGTGAAATATTGACGATCAAAGTCCTTGGTGGTTCTGGTCGTAAAACTGCTAGTATCGGTGACGTGATCGTAGCTACGGTTAAACAAGCAACGCCAGGTGGGGTTGTCAAAAAAGGTGACGTCGTAAAAGCCGTTATCGTTCGAACAAAATCAGGAGCTCGTCGTACAGACGGTTCATATATTAAATTTGATGAAAATGCTGCAGTGATTATTCGTGATGATAAAAGCCCTCGTGGAACACGTATCTTTGGGCCAGTTGCACGTGAACTACGTGAAAACAACTTCATGAAGATCGTTTCACTAGCACCAGAAGTTTTATAATTTTGAGACACTTATCAAAGGAGGTGCGAAACAGTTATGTTTGTTAAAAAAGGCGATAAAGTTAAAGTTATCACTGGAAAAGACAAAAATAAAGAAGGCGTTGTATTATCAGCGTTTCCTAAAAAAGATAAAGTCATTGTCGAAGGTGTAAATGTTGTTAAAAAACACCAAAAACCTTCTCAAGCTGCTCCTCAAGGTGGAATCGTTGAGATGGAAGCTCCAATTCATGTTTCTAACGTGATGGTGATCGACTCTACTGGCGTAGCTGGCCGAGTTGGCTATAAAGAAGTAGATGGCAAAAAAGTCCGAGTTTCTAAAAAAACCGGTGAAGTTTTAGATAAATAATAAGTTTAAGGAAGGAGGGTCTTACTGAATGAACCGCCTAAAAGAAAAATATCTTAAAGAAGTAACTCCATCATTGATGGAAAAATTTGACTATAGCTCTGTTATGCAAACACCTAAAGTTGAAAAAATCGTCATCAACATGGGTGTTGGTGATGCGGTATCAAACGCTAAAAACTTAGATAAAGCAGTTGAAGAATTAACTTTGATCACTGGACAAAAACCAATGATTACAAAAGCTAAAAAATCAATCGCTGGATTCCGTTTACGTGAAGGAATGCCAATTGGTGCAAAAGTTACATTGCGCGGAGAAAGAATGTACGAATTCTTAGACAAATTGGTTTCAGTTTCTCTACCACGTGTACGTGACTTCCATGGTGTAAGTAAAAAAGCCTTTGACGGTCGTGGAAACTATACTTTAGGTATTAAAGAACAATTGATCTTCCCAGAAGTAGATTATGATTTAGTAGATAAAGTACGTGGTATGGACATCGTTATTGTAACGACAGCTAACTCAGATGAAGAATCTCGTGAGTTGTTGACACAATTAGGCATGCCATTCCAAAAATAATTAAAGGAGGCGAACTACGTGGCTAAAAAATCAATGATTGCTAAAAACAAACGTCCTGCAAAACATTCAACACAAGCTTATACTCGTTGCGAACGTTGCGGACGTCCACATTCAGTTTATCGTAAGTTCCATCTTTGCCGTATTTGCTTCCGCGAACTTGCCTATAAAGGTCAAATTCCCGGCGTGAAGAAAGCTAGCTGGTAAAAAGTAAATTCGCATAAGAAGGAGGTAAAAGATCAATGGTCATGACAGATCCAATTGCAGATTTTCTAACTCGTATCCGTAACGCAAACATGGTTAAACATGAGTCTTTAGAAGTTCCTGCATCAAAAATTAAACGTGACATCGCTGAAATCTTGAAACGTGAAGGTTTCGTTCGTGATGTTGAATATATCGAAGATGACAAACAAGGCGTGATCCGTGTTTTCCTAAAATTTGGTAAAAACGGCGAACGTGTTATCACAAACTTAAAACGTATCTCTAAACCAGGTTTGCGTGCTTATGTCAAAGCTGACGAAGTACCAAAAGTATTGAACGGTTTAGGTATCGCAATCATTTCGACTTCTGAAGGTGTTGTCACTGATAAAGAAGCTCGTGAAAAAAATATTGGCGGCGAAGTTATCGCTTACGTATGGTAATCAAGTAGAATCTACAAGGAGGTGTCTTTAAGTGAGCCGTATTGGAAATAAAGTCGTTGTGATCCCTGAAGGAGTAACTGTTACTCAAGATGGAAACAACGTTACAGTTAAAGGACCAAAAGGTGAATTAACACGTACTTTCTCTTCAGATATCACAATGAATATCGAAGGAAACGAAGTGACATTCACTCGTCCGAACGACAGTAAAGAAATGAAAACAATTCATGGAACAACTCGTGCCAACTTCAACAACATGGTTGTAGGTGTCAGCGAAGGATTCCAAAAAGCGTTAGAATTGATCGGGGTTGGGTACCGTGCACAATTACAAGGATCAAAACTTGTATTGAACGTTGGTTACTCACATCCAGTCGAAATCACACCACCAGCTGGAGTAACTGTTGAAGTACCAGCAAATACACAAGTAATTGTTAAAGGTGCGAACAAAGAAGAAGTTGGCGAATTAGCTGCGAACATTCGTGGAACTCGTCCTCCAGAACCTTATAAAGGTAAAGGTATTCGTTATGTTGGCGAATATGTACGCCGTAAAGAAGGTAAAACTGGTAAATAATAGTTTTGAAAATTGCATAGAAGCCAGCAGCAGGAAAAAAATATTTTGCAGAAGTTTTTCTTCGATCAAAAGAAATTTTGCTTGTGCCGCAGCTTCTATTTTTCGGGACTTTCAATTTATTGCTTGATCAAGCAATACAATAAAATTAAAGAGGTGACAATTGTGATTACAAAACCAGATAAGAACAAAACACGTCAAAAGAGACATCGTCGTGTACGTAACAATATCTCTGGTACTGCTGAGCGCCCACGCTTGAACGTTTTTCGTTCTAACAAAAACATCTACGCTCAAATTATTGATGACGTAGCGGGTGTAACGCTAGCAAGTGCCTCTACCTTGGATAAAGAAATTTCAGGTGGAACAAAAACAGAAGCAGCACAAGCTGTCGGTAAATTGGTTGCTGAACGCGCAACTGAAAAAGGCATTAAAGTAGTAGTCTTTGACCGTGGTGGATACCTTTACCATGGCCGTGTGCAAGCTTTAGCTGAAGCTGCTCGCGAAAATGGACTAGAATTTTAGAAGAAGGAGGAATACCATTCATGGTTTATATCGATCCAAAACATTTGGAATTAGAAGACCGCGTTGTTGCAATTAACCGTGTAACAAAAGTTGTTAAAGGTGGACGTCGTCTACGTTTTGCTGCTTTAGTTGTTGTCGGTGACAAAAACGGACACGTAGGATTTGGTACAGGTAAAGCACAAGAAGTACCTGAAGCAATCCGTAAAGCAATTGAAGATGCGAAGAAAAACTTAGTTGAAGTACCTATGGTTGGTTCAACAATCCCACACGAAGTAATCGGTGCTTTTAGTGGTGGTAGAATCCTAATGAAACCTGCTGTTGAAGGTTCTGGGGTTGCTGCTGGTGGACCAGTTCGTGCCGTATTAGAATTAGCTGGGGTAGCAGATATCACTTCTAAATCTTTAGGCTCAAATACACCAATCAACGTTGTTCGTGCAACTGTTGAAGGTTTGAAACAATTGAAACGTGCTGAAGAAGTTGCAGAACTTCGTGGCAAATCTGTTGAAGAATTAATCGGATAAGGAGGACAAACATAATGGCTGAATTAAAAGTTACTTTAAAACGCAGTATTATCGGACGTCCTCAAAACCAACGCGATACAGTCAAAGCGTTAGGTCTTACTAAGATTAACAGTTCAGTGGTTAAGCCTGCTAACGATGCTATCAAAGGCATGATCAATACTGTTTCTCATTTAGTGGACGTTGAAGAAGTCTAATTAAACTTAAATAATCTAAGAAATTAAGAACTAGAATATTAAGGAGGTGCCAAACCTATGAAACTTCATGAATTGAAACCTGCAGAAGGTTCACGCCAAGTACGCAATCGTGTTGGACGTGGTACTTCTTCTGGTAACGGAAAAACTGCTGGACGCGGTCAAAAAGGACAAAAAGCTCGTTCAGGCGGTGGTGTACGTCTAGGATTTGAAGGTGGACAAACGCCATTATTCCGTCGTTTACCAAAACGTGGATTCACAAACGTGAACCGTAAAGACTACGCAGTTGTTAACCTTGATGTCTTGAATCGCTTTGAAGACGGTGCTGAAGTAACACCAGTTGCTTTAGTAGAAGCTGGAATCGTGAAAAACGAAAAAGCTGGAATCAAAGTATTAGCTAACGGTGAATTAACTAAAAAATTAACTGTGAAGGCCGCAAAATTCTCTAAAGCAGCTGAAGAAGCAATCGTTGCTGCTGGTGGATCAATCGAGGTGATCTAATGCTTAAACTATTAAAAGATGCTTTTAAAGTAAAAGATATTAGATCAAAAATCCTATTCACAGTGTTTGTTCTATTTGTATTTCGTCTAGGCGCACATATTACTGTGCCTGGCGTAGATGCTAGTTCATTGCAAAATCTTTCTTCTTTGCCATTTTTCAATATGTTGAACTTAGTCAGTGGTAGTGCGATGCAAAACTTCTCTATCTTCTCAATGGGGGTTTCACCTTACATTACAGCGTCTATCGTCATCCAATTGCTACAAATGGATATCGTTCCACGTTTCGTGGAATGGTCAAAACAAGGGGAAGTTGGTCGTAAAAAGTTAAATCAAGCAACACGATACCTGACATTAGTATTGGCATTTATCCAATCAGTCGGTATCACTGCTGGGTTTAACCAATATGCCCAATTAGGTTTTGTCAATAACCCTAATGTGTCAACATATGTAACGATCGGTCTGATCTTGACTGCCGGTACAATGTTTGTCACTTGGTTAGGAGAACAAATCACCGAAAAAGGTATTGGTAATGGTGTGTCAATGATCATCTTTGCAGGGATCATTTCTAGACTACCTGAAAGTGTCAAAGAAATTTATGAAGATTACTTTATAAACATTGATCCTTCAGATATCTGGAAATCTGCAATTTTCGTTGCCATCTTACTTGTTGCGATTTTATTGATCGTAACGTTTGTCACATTTTTCCAACAAGCTGAACGCAAGATCCCGATCCAATATACGAAACGCGTAGCAGGCGCTCCAACAAGTAGTTATCTACCGTTGAAAGTGAATGCGGCTGGGGTTATCCCGGTTATCTTCGCCAGCTCGTTTATTGCTACTCCTAATGCGGTATTACAAGCATTGAGTGGTCGGTTTGGATCTGAAAATTGGTATAAGATAATGATGGAGATCTTTAACTATAACACGGCGCCAGGTGCGACGATTTATACGATACTGATCGTTGCATTTACGTTCTTCTATGCTTTTGTTCAAGTGAACCCTGAGAAATTAGCGGAAAACTTACAAAAACAAGGAAGTTATATACCAAGCGTACGCCCTGGTAAGGGGACTGAAGAGTATGTCTCAAGCTTATTGATGCGTTTAAGTACAGTCGGTGCAATTTTCCTTGGTTTGGTGGCTTTATTACCGATCATTGCTCAAATGGTCTGGAATTTGCCTCAATCTATCGGGTTAGGTGGTACCAGCTTACTGATCGTTATCGGTGTTGCTTTAGAAACTGCGAAACAGTTAGAAGGCTTAATGCTGAAACGTAAATATGTTGGATTTATTGAGTAAGAGTAAGAAAGCGTGTTGAGGTTTTTCCTCAACACACGTTCTCACATTTATTAGGAGGGTAAACAATGAACCTCATTTTAATGGGGCTACCAGGCGCGGGTAAAGGAACACAAGCAGAAAAAATCATTGATGCTTATCATATTCCGCATATCTCAACAGGAGACATGTTTCGTGCAGCAATGAAAAATGAAACAGCTCTTGGCTTGGAAGCAAAGTCTTATATTGATAAAGGTGCATTAGTTCCTGATGAAGTAACAAATGGAATCGTGAAAGAGCGTTTAGCTGAACCAGATACGGAGAAAGGCTTCTTATTAGATGGCTTTCCACGTACGATTGAGCAAGCAGAAGCTCTGGACGCAATGCTGAAAGATTTAAATAAAAAAATTGATGCTGTCATCGATATCCATGTTGGTGAAGAAGTATTGGTTGAGCGTTTAGCTGGCCGATTCATCTGCCGTAACTGTGGAGCAACTTACCATAAAATTTTCAACCCTACAAAAGTTGAAGACACATGTGATCGTTGTGGTGGGCATGAATTCTATCAAAGAGAAGATGATAAACCTGAGACGGTTAAAAATCGTCTGGCTATCAACATCAAAAATAGTGAACCAATCTTGGCTTATTATAAAGAACAAGGTTTGCTACACACTATCGATGGTGATCGTGAAATCGATGCTGTATTTACTGATGTACAAAAAATCATTGAAAAATAGCACGATTGCCCGTAGCCGACTTGCATTAAGCAGTTACTCTTGTCAAGTTCAATAAATTATGATAGAATATGTCAGTCCGACTTCTAGAGAAATCCTCTAGATGATCCATTTTGAGAATTTTGAGGTGGGAACTGCAGTTTCCGCCATTTTATCGTGTGAAAATGCGAAACAAGTACAAGGAGGTACTGTGCGTGGCAAAAGAAGATATGATTGAAGTCGAAGGTACAGTCGTCGAAACTTTGCCGAATGCAATGTTTAAAGTTGAACTAGAAAACGGACACCAAGTTCTTGCTACTGTTTCAGGTAAAATTCGTATGCATTACATCCGTATCTTACCTGGTGACAAAGTGACGGTTGAATTGTCTCCGTACGATTTAAACCGTGGCCGTATTACTTATCGCTTTAAATAATTGTACTCCGTAAAACTACAGGAGGTATTATCATGAAAGTAAGACCATCAGTAAAACCAATGTGCGAACATTGTAAAGTAATTCGTCGTAAAGGACGCGTTATGGTGATTTGCCCAGCAAATCCAAAACATAAACAACGTCAAGGATAATTGGAGGTGCAATAAATATGGCTCGTATTGCAGGAGTAGATATTCCTCGTGATAAACGTGTAGTAGTTTCACTTACTTATATCTATGGTATTGGTAACACTACTGCTAAAAAAATCTTAGCTGATGCTGGTGTATCTGAAGATGTTCGCGTTCGTGAATTAACGAATGAACAAACAGATGCTATCCGTGCGGAAGTAGATAAATTAAAAGTTGAAGGTGATCTTCGTCGTGAAGTGAACTTAAACATCAAACGCTTGATGGAAATCGGTTCATACCGAGGCATCCGTCATCGCCGTGGTTTGCCTGTTCGTGGACAAAACACGAAAAACAATGCACGTACTCGTAAAGGCCCAGCTCGCGCTATCGCTGGCAAGAAAAAATAATTCTTAAGTGAAGGAGGTTAAAACTTCATGGCAGCAAAAAAAGTGAATCGTAAACGCCGTGTGAAAAAGAATATAGAAGCAGGTATTGCACATATCCATTCTACATTCAACAACACTATCATCATGATCACTGATACTCACGGAAATGCATTAGCGTGGTCGTCAGCTGGTTCATTAGGCTTCAAAGGAAGCAAAAAATCAACTCCTTTTGCCGCTCAAATGGCAGCAGAAACAGCTACAAAAGCAGCAATGGAACACGGATTAAAGACTGTTGAAGTAACAGTTAAAGGACCTGGTTCTGGACGTGAAGCAGCAATTCGTTCATTACAAGCTACAGGTTTAGAAGTGACTGCAATTCGTGACGTGACTCCAGTTCCTCATAATGGTGCCCGCCCTCCAAAACGCCGTCGTGTTTAATGAGTGCCGCTCATTTTGAGTTCTATTAGTAACGTCATTGAACAAGACACTTTTCGTTTTGAAAGGGGTAAAGATAAGAATGATTGAGTTCGAAAAACCAAGAATCGCAAAAATTGATGAAGAAAAAGATTATGGCAAGTTCATCGTTGAACCTCTTGAAAGAGGCTATGGGACTACTTTAGGGAATTCCCTACGTCGTATTTTATTATCTTCTTTGCCAGGTGCTGCCATCACTAATATTCAAATCGATGGTGTACTGCATGAATTCTCTACCATTAAAGGTGTACGAGAAGACGTCACTCAAATCATCTTGAACATTAAAGGTTTAGCACTGAAAATGTATGGCCAAGAAGAAAAAACCCTTGAAATCGATATTACCGGACCTGCTACAGTAACTGCTGGCGATATTATCGTTGATAGTGAGGTAGAAATTCTTAACAAAGATATGTACATCTGTAGTGTCTCAGAAGGTGCTACGTTCCATGCTCGCTTAACAGTGAAACCAGGACGTGGTTATGTTCAAGCAGATGAAAACAAAAAAGAAGATATGCCGATCGGCGTACTTCCAGTCGATTCAATCTACACACCAGTTCGTCGTGTAAACTACCAAGTAGAAAACACTCGTGTTGGACACCGTGAAGATTTTGATAAATTGACGATGGAGATTTGGACAGATGGTTCAATCGAACCATTGGAAGCAATGAGTTTATCTGCAAAAATCATGACTGAACATTTAGATATTTTTGTTAACCTGACTGATGAAGCAAAAAATGCTGAAATCATGGTCGAAAAGGAAGAAACACAAAAAGAAAAAATGTTGGAAATGACAATTGAAGAATTAGACTTATCTGTTCGCTCTTACAATTGTTTAAAACGTGCAGGAATCAATACTGTACAAGAACTTACGAATAAATCTGAGCCAGAAATGATCAAAGTCCGTAACTTAGGACGTAAATCATTAGAAGAAGTGAAAGCAAAATTACACGACTTAGGTTTAGGTTTACGTAAAGAAGATTAAAACCTTTTACGAAGGAGGGAAACCAACGTGAGTTATCGTAAACTAGGACGCACATCTAGCCAACGTAAAGCGATGTTGCGTGATTTAACAACTGACTTATTAATTAACGAACGTATTGTGACTACTGAAGCTCGTGCGAAAGAAGTTCGCTCAACTACAGAAAAAATGATCACTTTAGGCAAACGTGGAGACTTGCATGCACGTCGTCAAGCTGCGGCTTTTGTACGTAATGAAGTTGCTAGCGTACGTGAAGAAAATGAGGATATCGTCATTGAATCAGCTTTGCAAAAACTATTCAACGATATTGCACCTCGTTATGCTGAACGTCAAGGTGGCTACACTCGTATCTTGAAGACAGAACCAAGACGCGGTGATGGTGCACCAATGGTTGTCTTAGAACTTGTCTAAAATCACACTAATAACATCACTTTATAGATGATTCTTTTAGAGTGTTATGATGTTGGAAGTTAACTCTTCCGAGTCTAGCTCAGCGCTACTCCTCAAGTCGGATCGATTTGAGGAGTATGCACTCATCATAAAGTGTTTTTTTGTACCTTCAATTAACTGTCTTGACATCTATTCGAAGGTACAAAAAAACACTTTAATTAAAACGGAAACAATTGAAAAATCAGGTATTTTTTGATAGTGTTAGTAGGAACTTTAGGATGGAGAAGGAGTAATTATGGAGCCAATTATTGAATTAGGAAAGATTAATTACAAATACCAACCAGATGACCCCCGTTTTGCGTTAAAAGATATTTCATTTACGATCAATCAAGGTGAATGGATCGCAATTATCGGGCACAATGGTTCAGGTAAATCAACACTCGCAAAGACGATCAACGGTCTGCTTTTGCCAGAATCAGGCACGGTAAAGGTAGGAAAGCAGTTACTAAATGAAGAAAACATCTGGGCTATACGTCGAATGGTCGGCATGGTTTTCCAAAATCCTGACAACCAGTTTGTCGGATCAACAGTGGAAGATGATGTTGCTTTTGGTCTTGAGAATCAGGGTATCCCACGTGAAGAAATGGTGGTTCGTGTAAAGGATGCACTTGAAAAAGTCCGTATGAGTGACTTTGCAAAAAGAGAACCTGCACGATTGTCTGGTGGACAAAAACAACGAGTTGCTATTGCAGGGGTTGTTGCGTTACGGCCAGATATCATCATTTTAGATGAAGCGACTAGCATGTTAGACCCCGAAGGACGAGAAGAAGTTATTTCGACGATCAAAAAGATCAAAGAAGAAAGCAACTTGACGGTCATATCTATCACACATGATATCGATGAAGCAGCGAATGCCAATCGGATATTTGTCATGAAACAAGGTGAGCTAGTTAATGAAGGGACACCAGAAGAAATTTTTTCTGCTGGTCCTGAACTGATCAATCTTGGGTTGGATCTTCCTTTTCCTGAAAAATTAAAGAGTGCATTAAAACAACGAGGTTTTGTCGTTCCAGAAGAGTACATGACTGAAGAAGGGATGGTGGACTGGTTATGGACATCCGTTTTGAAAAAGTAGATTTTACGTATCAGCCCAATACGCCATTTGAACAAAGAGCGCTATTTGATATTGATATGACGATTGAAGAAAATAGCTATACAGCTCTGGTCGGTCATACAGGTAGTGGTAAATCGACCCTACTTCAACATCTAAATGCATTGGTCAAGCCTACGAGTGGAATCGTACATATTGGCGATCGACAAATCAAACCTGATACGAACAATAAAAATTTAAAACCGATCCGTAAAAAAGTCGGGATCGTTTTTCAATTTCCTGAAGCACAATTATTTGAAGAAACAGTCGCTCGAGATATTGCATTTGGTCCTAAAAATTTTGGAGTCAGTGACGAAGATGCGCTTCAGTTAGCAAAAGAGATGCTTGGGCATGTTGGTTTAGATGAGACTTACTTAGAACGTTCGCCATTTGAATTGTCTGGTGGACAAATGCGACGAGTGGCTATTGCTGGGGTCTTAGCAATGAAACCAGAAGTACTCGTTTTAGATGAGCCAACAGCGGGACTTGACCCGCAGGGAAGAAAAGAAATGATGGATATGTTCTGGCGTCTGCATAAAGAGCAGAATATTACGATCGTACTAGTTACCCACTTGATGGACGATGTGGCGAACTACGCCGATTATGTCTATGTACTTGAAAAAGGGAAAATTGTCGAAAGTGGACGACCCCATCAAGTTTTTCAAAATCTTACCTGGTTGAAAGACAAGCAATTAGGTGTTCCTACTGCTACCGAGTTTGCAGAAAAATTAAACAATCGCGAGAAGCTATTTTCCGAGTTGCCGATCACTGCTGAAGAGTTGGCAGATAAGATTGTTGAATTAGCAGGAGGAAATGCACATGATGAATAAATTGATTTTTGGTCGGTATATGCCAGGGAATTCCTTGATTCACCGATTAGATCCTCGTGCAAAATTATTAGCCAGCTTCTATTTTATCGGTATCATTTTTTTAGCAAATAATTGGCAGACTTACGCACTATTAGCTGTTTTCACATTGCTTGCTGTTTTTCTTTCGAAAGTCGATATCAAATTCTTCATTCGTGGTATTCGACCGTTGATCTGGTTGATCTTATTCACCGTAGCTTTACAAGTCTTATTTACAAGCGGTGGCGCGACTTATTGGAGTTGGGGGATCTTTAACATCACTGAATTTGGTGTGATGAACGGACTTTTCATTTTTTGCCGTTTCGTATTGATCATCTTTATGTCGACATTATTGACATTGACCACGCCTCCTTTAGAATTGTCTGATGCAATTGAATATCTGTTAAGACCACTAAAAGCTGTGCGTTTTCCAGTACACGAAATCTCCTTGATGTTGTCGATCGCCTTACGTTTTGTTCCTACTTTGATGGATGAAACAGAAAAAATCATGAATGCGCAACGCGCACGTGGCGTCGATTTTGGAGAAGGTAGCTTAGTTCAAAAAATGAAAGCTGTCATTCCCTTGTTGATCCCGTTATTTGTAAGCAGTTTTAATCGTGCAGAAGATTTGGCGACAGCTATGGAAGCAAGAGGCTATCAAGGTGGTGAAGGACGAACGAAATATCGTATCCTTCATTGGCACAACCGTGACACGTTCGTCATTCTTGCATTTGTATTATTGACGATCGCGTTGATTTTTTTAAGAAGCTGATTTAGTAGAAAAGGTGAATGTATGACACGCTACAAAGCAATTATTGCATATGATGGAACGAACTTTAATGGATTTCAAAAACAGCCAAATGGTCGTACCGTACAAGAAGAAATAGAAAAAACATTAACAAAGATGGCGAATGGTAAAGAAATCACTGTTTTTGGGTCTGGTCGTACAGATGCAGGAGTACATGCAATGGGGCAAGTGATCCATTTTGATTACCCCGAAGAGCGTCCGTTAGAACGCATGCGTTTTGCTTTAGATACGCAGTCACCAGAAGATATTGCAGTGAAAGAAGTAGCAATTGTTTCAGAAGATTTCCATGCTCGTTATCTTGTAAAAGAAAAAACGTATCAATTTCGAGTGGATATAGGCAAACCGCGTAGTCCATTTCTACGCCATTATGCCAGTTATTTTCCTTATCCAATAGATGTGGAAAAGATCCAACGAGCGCTTCCTGATTTATTAGGAACACATGATTTCACTTCTTTTTGTGCTTCTGGTAGCTCTATCGAAGACAAAGTTCGAACGATCTATGAAGCGAAAATGGAAGTGAATGAAACCGGCGATGAGCTTTTGTTTACTTTCCGCGGCAATGGTTTTCTTTACAAAATGATCCGTATCTTAGTTGGAACATTGCTTAAAATTGGGAATGGACGTTTGGCAGAGGATAGTATTCCTGAAATCATAGCGAAAAAAGATCGTAATGCTGCTGGACCGACTGCTCATCCAGAAGGGCTATATCTTTACGAAGTCAAATATGAATGAAAAAACTCCTTTAGTATCTGATGATGATCAGACGACTAAAGGAGTTTTTTTATTTTCTTCTACGATGTGAGGTCCTTTGCGGAGCTGGTTGTTCGATTTCAGTAACTCGTTTAAATGAACTATTACGCTTTAGATACCAGACGTAGAGAATGAACAGGGCAAGACAGAGAACGAATAAGATGGCACCGATCATAAATCCCTGAGGTAAATAACTAAACGTGACAGTGTGCTTACCTGCTGGAACTTTGATCATCAAGAAGGCATCTTTAAAGTTTTCTACCTCTACTGACTTGCCATCAACTTTGGCTTTCCAACCTGCATCATAAGGAATCGTTGTGACAAGCATCTTATCTTCAGGAGTATTGACTGTTCCTGTAGCGGTACGTCCTGTAGTGTCCATCTCAACACCGTTGTCCTTGATCTGGTTCATGGCAGCTTGATAAGCTACAACATCTAAGCCGATGACTTTGGGTGCCATAAAACTAACTTCTTTTGTGCCATAAAAACTAGCAGTAAAGGTGACTGTCGTTTCTTGCGGATAATAACCAAGATCGTAATATTGCCCAGAGATATTGATTTGGGTCTTGCGTGACATCCCATTGACTGTAATGGTAGCAGTTGAACTTTCTAATTGTGCATAATTCGTTGGGAAAAGGCTCAAGTAAGCTTGTGTATTTGCTGGTACTTTCACTTCCCAAGTTAAGACTTTTGGCTGATTTTCAGCTGTTTCGCCATAAGTCACACCTGTTGATGTATTGCTGACTGTGACATTTTGCTGGCTTTTTAATGTTGGTGTATAGAATGTATAATACTGTTCGTTCAAACCAGACAGTTGGTTGATTAAATTTGTTTGACTAGTCAAATTATCTGTCAGTGGCTGTTCTACATCATTGATCGACAAAGGAGCAGTAAAGGCTAAAGGTAAAGCATTGATATTTTTATAGAGCGTGTAATCACCGCTTTGATCTTCTCGAATAAAGCCGTATTTACTAAAGCTGCTGTCGTTTTTCGCGATATTGTATTTGATTCCTGTAAAACCATCCATCAACAAAGTATTATTCGCATAGCGAATGTTCAAATTCGTTCCGCGAGAACGAAACCCTAATGTATCCAGATAAGAAGAAGAGTTTCGGTTTCTGATAGAAGAAAACAAACTAATCCCGCTATAACCATAATTGATCGAATCATTCGGTGAGACGGGGTCAAGGTTTTCTAAACGATAAAATGTATCTGATTCTTTTTTTGTTTTGTCAACTAATGCTTTCAATGAGGGCGCAGGATCAGTATACAAACTTCGCGATGCGTAATTCCAATCATCTAAAATACCATGGATCATGCTGTTCGTATTGACACTTGCTTCTGCAGTCATGAGCAACAATAACAATAGACTGAGGTATTTAACTGACTGTTTGTGATGGTGGAAAAAACCGATCGTCAAAGCATAGAGCCCTAAGAAAACAACAGTCAAAACAAAGGAAGTCGTTGTGACATAAGAATAACTATCTGCTGGTTTCAGTCCCCAAGCAGTGGTGAAGACCGCTGCAAGAAGAATGATGATCCCGACTAGTAATCCCTGATCTTCTTTCGTCAGTACTTCCCAAGCTTTGGCAGCTAGTAAAATAACTAAGAAAGAAAACAGATACGCATAACGGAATAAGAACATGTTCGGTGCGTGCATCCCATGCCAGAATAGATTCAAAGGAACGATATAAAAACTAGCAATCAACAGTGCAAACAAACTACCAAATAAAAGTTTGTTTTTGACAGTGATTTTTCGGCTGATAAAATAAAACAGGCACAGTACTAATGGAAACAATCCGGCGTAAATAAAAGGAATCGAACCATATTTGGTTGTATCATAAACGCCCACCATATTTTTCATGATCAGATCCAAGTAGGAAGTGGCCTCTGTTTTGAACGTCGTGATCTGAGTCAGTGCTTCTCCATTAGAGCGCAGATCAAGGATAGCCGGCAAAATAATGATCATTGAAGCACCACCAGCTAGTAAAGAGGTAATGCCGTAAGAAAGAATCGTTTTTTTATATACCGACCAATTACTTAGAAGTCTAACAACAAAGTAAAGGAAGGAAAAGACACCGATCATGAATCCCATATAAAAACTCGATAGAAAGAGTAAGAGATAGCTGACAAATAGGACGATCGGTTTTTTTAAATCCATTACTCGATGAATCCCTAGAATGATCAAGGGAAGGTAAATAAAGGCATCTAACCACATGATGATTTCTGAGTGTGCAGTGATGAAAGAAATCGATGCATAGCTAACACTTAGCGCAACATGGCCCCAACGAGGTATCTTGTATGTTCTTGCAAGAAACCAAAAAGATAATCCTGCACAGCCGACTTTTAAGATCGTAAGAAAATAAAGGGCATCAGGCATCATCTGATTAGGGAACAACACCACAAGTGGTGTGAAGATCCCGCCTAGATAGTACGAGATCAAAGAAAGGTAATTCAAACCGAGAGAGGCATTCCATGTATAGAAAATACTTTGCTTTCCAAGTAACATATTCCGAAAGCTTGCATGAAAGTTAGAAAATTGTGAAAAGGCATCACTCGCAAGAATGCTGCGGTCACTTCCAGGATAGATACCGATACTTAGATAAACAAGTGTGAGTATCAGTAAAGGAATCAGGAAGCTAGCTAATGCGTAGCGACCATTCTCTTTAAGAAAAAGTTTTAATTTTGTTTTCATATTCAAACCACCAATTTCTATGATAATGAAGATACTTCTAGTTTATCACATTCATCTTTTTCTCCACCTTAAAAGACTTTACATTTCATAAAAAAATAAAAAAACAAAATAAATAATACAAAATCGTCAAATATTATAGGAAACATAACGAAATAATTGAATTTATCTAGACGAAATCCTAGCTAAATAAACTATCAATAGAAGATTATACCTACGTTTCATAAACAGTTGAGCAATCATAAAAAGACAAATACCCGATACTTTTAAGTGGTATGAAAAAATACCTAAAGCAAGAACTCAATGAAGAGTCTACTTTAGGTATTTTTACTTGTTATATGTAAATAAAAACCGTTCAACAATGAACGGTTCAAACTTTATTCAATTAAACGCGTTCAACTTTTCCTGATTTCAAAGCACGAGTTGACACCCAAACTTTTTTAGGTGTTCCGTCGATCATTACGCGAACTTTTTGTAAGTTAGGTTTAACAGTACGTTTTGTTGAGTTCATAGCGTGTGAACGGTTGTTTCCACTTTTTGTCTTGCGACCTGTAAAGTAACAAACTTTTGCCATGTAAATTTCCTCCTTTGCCTTGATTTGGAGCAATAGAATAATTCAGCTCATACCAGACTAACATATCATATAGAATAGTAATTTGCAAGCACATTTTCACTGATAGAATTGACATTTGTCAAGAATAATTGTAAATTATACAAGGTTATTTCTAAAAAATTCGTGGGTTTTTGAGTACTTTAGGGTAACTACCTTTTATTTCAGGTTGCGCTATGATAAAATATGATAGAAGAAAAATGGGAGTATTTTACCCGTTAAGGAGGCTCATTCATGGCTGTAAAAATTCAAACGTCAGCTGGAACCATTGAAATTACCAATGATGTGATTGCAACAGTTGTTGGTGGCGCCGCGACAGATGTGTTCGGTGTTGTAGGAATGGCCAGCAAAAATCAAATCAAAGATAATATCACTGAGATTTTACGTAAAGAAAATTATGCTAGAGGTGTAGTCGTTCGTCAAGAAGATAACGGTATCGCGGTGGACGTTTATACGATTATTAGCTATGGTACAAAAATTTCGGAAGTTTCACGTAATGTTCAAGAAAAAGTAAAATACAACTTGGAGGCATTATTAGGTGTAACAGCCAATTCTGTTAATGTCTTTGTCCAAGGTGTTCGTGTACTGCCAGACTAGGCAGGAGGCTTGCTGATTCATTCAGCAGTCGATCTGAAGGAGGATTATCTAGGTGAGTTTAACAGAAATCAGTGCAAGCCAATTCCAGGAAATGGTTCAGGCGGGCGCGAATCGTCTGCAAATAAATGCAGAATATGTCAATTCGTTAAATGTATTTCCAGTTCCTGATGGAGATACTGGTACAAATATGAATTTATCCATGACTAGCGGAGCAAAAGCAGTAGTTGACTCTACTTCTGAAAAAGTAGGAGATCTAGCAACGATGCTATCTAAAGGATTATTGATGGGAGCTCGAGGAAATTCAGGCGTTATCTTGTCTCAATTATTTCGCGGTTTTTCCAAACAAATTCCAGATGTAACAGTATTAAATGCTACCGATCTAGCGGCGGCTTTTACACATGGTGTTGAAACAGCTTATAAAGCGGTCATGAAACCAGTGGAAGGAACGATCCTGACAGTAGCGAGAGAAGCTGCTAAAGCTGGCGAAAAGAAAGCGAAATCAACCGATGATGTAATAGAAGTGATGACTGCCGTTGTCAAAGGCGGAAAACGTGCTTTAGCTAAAACACCTGACTTATTGCCAGTATTAAAAGAAGTAGGTGTAGTCGATAGTGGTGGACAAGGGCTACTGTTTGTCTATGAAGGTTTTTTGAGCGCTTTGAACGGTGAATTCCAAGCAGATGAAGTCTATGAACCATCTCCAGCAGAAATGGATGACATGGTCAATGCGGAACATCATCGTAGTGTCCAAGGACAATTAGCTACAGAAGATATCCACTATGGCTACTGTACAGAAATCATGGTGAAAATCGGCGAAGGACCAACCGTTGATAGCCAATTTGATTATGAAGAGTTCCGCAATTACTTAGACGGATTAGGCGATTCATTATTAGTAGTCAATGATGAAGAAATCATCAAAGTACATGTTCACACAGAAAATCCAGGTGAAGTATTGAACTATGGACAAAAATTTGGTTCATTAGTGAAAATAAAAGTGGATAATATGCGTTTGCAACATGAAACGATTTTAGAGCATGACGAAGATGTCAATGCGTTTGCACAACAAAAACCGACACGTACACCTTATGGTATCGTAGCAATCGCTGCTGGCGAAGGGATCCAAGAGTTATTTAAAAGCTTAGGTGCAAATTACGTGATCAGTGGTGGTCAAACAATGAATCCAAGTACAGAGGACATTGTCAAAGCCATTCAAGAGGTCAATGCAGACAAAGTTATCGTGTTGCCAAACAACAAAAATATTTTCATGGCTGCTGACCAAGCAGCTGAAGTTGCTGAAATCCCAGTAGCAGTCGTGCCATCAAAGACGATCTCTCAAGGATTGACAGCGATGCTATCATTCAATGATCAACTATCATTAGATGAAAATAAACAAACAATGACAGAAATGCTTTCAAGTGTAGTGAGCGGTCAAGTGACACATGCTATTCGTGACACAACGATTGATGGCGTAAAAATCACTGAAGGTGACTTTTTAGGAATGATCGATGGAAAAATCGTGATCTCTAATCCAGATATCGTGGAAACTTCATTAGATACTCTAGAAAAAATGATCACTGAAGACACAGAAATCGTAACGATCTTAGCTGGTGAAGGCGGCTCAGTTGAGCAAGCAGAAGCTTTGACAGCTAAGTTAGTCGAACGTTATCCAGATTTGGAATTCGAGATCCATCAAGGAGACCAACCTGTTTATCCATATCTATTCTCAGCAGAATAAGAACGTAGCAAAGAATGATCGAATTAGTAAGGGCTGTGCCAGAGAAATGGTACAGCCCTCTTTCTAAGGAATGGCTGAAACAGAATAAGACAGCCAGTTGGGAAATGACGAAGAGGAGGAAATGACCATGCGATCTTTGAATGATCCAGTTACGGTGTTGGCTGGTGTGGGAGAGAAAAGAGCCGTGAGTCTTGCCAGTTTAGGCATACATACGATTGAAGATTTACTGACCTATTATCCTTTTCGCTATGAAGATATCCAAGAAAGAAATTTAAATGAGATCCAAGACCAAGAGAAAGTAACCTTAAAAGGACTTGTGGTTTCTCCACCTGTCATGAGCCGATTTGGATACAAAAAAAGTCGATTACAGTTTCGAATGATGCAAGATCATGCAGTGTTCAATGTTTCTTTTTTCAATCAACCTTATTTAAAAGATAAAATCATTTTATCAGAAGAAATCGCCGTCTATGGAAAATGGGATGCAAAACGAAAAGCGTTAAATGGAATGAAAATCTTGGGTTCTCAAACATTAGATGATTTTTCTCCTATCTATCATGTCAATAAATCGATACGCCAAACGACCTTAGTTGATCTGATAAAAAAAGGATTTGAAGAATACGGACAATTACTTGAAGAAAATCTGCCGATCTACTTAGTCGAGAAGTATCGTTTATTGGATCGACCAACAGCTGTTCGAAGTATGCATTTTCCCAAAAATCATGAAGAAAATCATCAGGCGAAGCGACGAATCGTTTTTGAGGAATTCTTTTTGTTCCAAATGCGACTTCAAGGACTAAAAAAAGCCGAAAAAGCAGAAAAAAATGGACTGGAGATCTTATACGATATCCAACGATTAAAAGAGTTTACCAAGAAATTGCCCTTTGAATTAACGAATGCACAAAAACGCGTAACGAATGAAATTTGTCGTGACCTGAGAAGCCCGCAGCATATGCAACGTCTTTTACAAGGGGATGTAGGAAGTGGGAAAACGATTGTAGCTGCTATTGCTTTGTATGCTACGATCACAGCGGGATTCCAAGGCGCATTGATGGTACCCACTGAAATTTTGGCACAACAGCATATGGAAAGTTTACAGCAATTGTTTGATCCAACAGAAGTAAAGCTTGCTCTTTTAACTGGTTCAACGAAAGCCAAAGAACGAAAGGAACTAATGGAACAGCTAGAAACCGGAGAAATAGACATTATAATAGGTACACATGCGTTGATCCAAGAAGGCGTGGAGTTTCAAAATCTGGGGTTAGTGATCACAGACGAGCAGCATCGCTTTGGAGTCAATCAACGAAAAGTGCTTCGGGAGAAAGGTTGGCGGCCAGATGTGTTGTTTATGACTGCAACGCCGATTCCTCGTACGTTAGCAATTACCGCGTATGGAGAGATGGATGTTTCGATCATCGATGAGCTGCCAGCCGGGCGGATCCCCATAGAAACACGTTGGGTGAGAACGCCGCAATTAGACAGTGTATTGGATTGGACACATAAAGAATTAGCTAAGGGACATCAGATGTATGTGATTTGTCCATTGATCGAAGAATCCGAAGCACTGGATGTGAAAAATGCGGTAGAAATCTATGAGAAATTAAGTGAGCTGTTTGCACCTCAGTATGAAGTGGGATTATTACATGGTAAAATGAAGAATCAAGAAAAAGATGCGATCATGGAAACCTTTAAAGAAAATAAGATGCAAATCTTAGTTTCGACGACCGTTATCGAAGTCGGAGTAAATGTTCCAAATGCCACAGTCATGCTGATCATGGATGCGGATCGTTTTGGACTAGCACAGTTGCATCAATTGCGTGGCCGAGTTGGTCGCGGTAGTGATGCTTCCTATTGTGTGTTAGTCGCTAATCCTAAGAATGAATTGGGCGTTGAACGGATGAAAATCATGACAGAAACAAATAATGGCTTTGTATTAAGTGAAAAAGACTTAGAATTACGTGGTCCTGGAGAAGTCTTTGGCTTTCGCCAATCAGGGCTGCCTCAATTTGCGATTGCCGATCTTGTGGCTGATGGCAATGTGTTGGAAGTCGCCCGTGAAGAAGCGCAGAATGTTTGGCAAATTAAAAATTGGCAGGTACTACCAGAATATCGGCCTTTGGTAGATAGTCTAGAGGTAGAAAATCAAGATAATCATTATTTTGATTAGCAGACTATGCTATACTTTATAGTGATGATAAAAAAGGAGTGGAAATAATGAGAATCGCCGTAGATGCAATGGGTGGCGACCACGCACCACAAGCAATTGTGGAAGGTGTGGCTTTAGCACAACAAGATTTCCCAGATGTGGAATTTATCCTTTATGGTAAGGAAGCAGAAATCAAAAAATATTTGACAAATGAAAAAAATATCACGATCGTGCATACAGACGAAAAAATAAGCAGTGATGATGAACCAGTTAAAGCGATCCGTCGTAAAAAGACCGCTTCGATGGTTTTAGCGGCGCAAGCAGTGAAAAACGGAGAGGCAGACGCTATTTTCTCAGCCGGAAATACAGGAGCATTATTAGCTGCAGGATTATTTATCGTTGGCAGGATCAAAAACATCGAACGTCCTGGATTAATGTCCACATTGCCTGTTATTGGCAAACCTGATGCTGGTTTTGATATGTTGGATTTAGGTGCAAATGCTGAAAACAAAGCGGAGCATCTTCTACAATATGGTATACTTGGTTCGTTTTATGCACGAAAAGTTCGTGGTATTGGTCGCCCTCGGGTTGCACTATTGAACAACGGAACAGAAGAAACCAAAGGAAGCGAACTTACGAAAAAGGCTTTTGAATTACTACACAATGAAACGAGTTTGAATTTCATTGGTAATGTAGAAGCAAGAGAATTGCTAAATGGTGTTGCTGACGTGGTCGTCACTGATGGATTCACTGGGAACGCTGTGTTGAAATCAATCGAAGGTACTGCAATGAATATGATGGATCTTTTGAAATCAGCCATTTTAAATGAAGGTTTTAAAGGGAAAATGGGGGCTGTACTACTAAAAAACGGCCTGCGTTCATTAAAATCTGAAATGGATTACTCTAAACATGGCGGAGCTGTGCTCTTTGGACTGAAAGCGCCAGTGATCAAAACTCATGGTGCAACGGGTCCAGATGCGGTAAGATATACGATCCGCCAAATCCATACGATGCTTGAAACAAATGTAGTCGGCCAATTGGTTGAACAATTTGAAAAAAGCGCAGAGTGACTTTTTTTATCCGAATGAGAAAAAGTCGGTGGAAAAAAAGGTGGACATTCTTAAAAAATGCCAGTAGAATTAGCGTTGGCGAAAGAAAGTCGACAATTTCGATAATTGTTGGAGGTGAAAACATTGGCACGTGAAGAAATATTTAACAAAGTAGCGAAAATTATTTCAAATCATTTTGAAATTGATACAGATAAAGTAACTGATGAATTAAATATCAAAGATGACCTAAAAGCTGACTCAATTAGCATCATGGAATTTGTTTTGGAGCTTGAAGACGAGTTTGGAACAGAGATCTCTGATGAAGACGCAGAACAAATTGAAACAGTTGGCGGCGCGGTAGATTATATCAGCAGTCATCTTAACTAATTTTCGATAGAGAGAAGTGAGTAAAGACTATTTTTGGTCTTTACTCACTTTTTTTTAATCTTTTCTGAAAATGAAAAGGGTTTTAAATAGATTTTTCTGACAATTCTGGCAACACTTCGAAATAATCTTGCATTATAAAACGATTTTCTATATAATTATTAATAATCTATTACACGAAGCTTAAAATAATGCTTGTTATAAAACGTTTTACTCTGTGTAATATTATTTTTTATTAATAAAACTTCCGTCGTGGGAGCAGAGAGGGGTATTCGATTGTCAGATAATCAACTATTAGATGTTCAAAACCTACATACAGGCTTCCGTCTTAAAGATGAATATTACGATGCAGTAGATGACGTTTCTTTTACGTTAGATAAAAACGAGATCTTAGCAATCGTGGGCGAATCTGGGTGCGGGAAAAGTACATTAGCTACTACTATCATGGGGTTACTTGATCCAAACAATACAAAGATCACAGGTGAAATTTTATATAATGATTTAAACTTGATCGAATTAAACGAAACTTTATATAACAAGATTCGTGGAAATGATATTGGCATGATTTTCCAGGATCCATTATCTGCATTAAACCCTTTGATGAAAATTGAAGACCAAATAAAAGAAGGTTTGTCTTACCATACAAAAATGAACGCAGAACAAAGACAAGCACGTGCTTTAGAATTATTAGAACAAGTTGGTATCCCTAACCCTGAACGAGTAGGACGACAATATCCTCATGAATTATCAGGTGGGATGAGACAACGTGTGATCATCGCCATTGCTATTGCCTGCAAGCCACCGATCATCATCGCTGATGAACCAACTACTGCTTTAGATGTAACGATCCAAGCACAGATCCTTGATTTATTAAAAGATTTACAAGAAGAAACAAAAGCAGGAATCATCCTCATCACGCACGATTTAGGTGTCGTTGCTGAAATGGCGGATCGTGTAGCCGTTATGTATGGCGGTCAGTTCGTCGAAGTAGCGAGTGTGAAGGAATTGTTTGAAAATCCACAACATCCATATACACGTTCTTTATTGAACTCTATTCCTCAAGAAGGAAATCATGATGCGGAACTACATGTGATTGAAGGGGTTGTTCCATCTTTAAAAAACATGCCGCGTGAAGGTTGCCGTTTTGCTCCTCGGATTCCTTGGATCCCTGCGAGTGATCATGAAGAAAATCCAATTCTTCATGAAATTGCTCCGAATCATTTGGTTCGTTGCTCATGCTACAAACATTTCCACTTTAGAGACGAAAAAGGAGAGGTGTAGATGTCAGAATTAATCACAATCAACGATTTGAAAGTTCACTATCCGATTCGTAGTGGTTTCTTTAATCGAGTAACGGATCATGTTTACGCAGTAGATGGCGTAGATTTTATCATTGAAAAAGGAAAAACTTATGGGTTGGTCGGTGAATCTGGCTCAGGAAAATCGACAACCGGAAAAGCGGTTGTTGGGTTGGAAAAAGTTACATCTGGTCAGATCATTTACGAAGGCAAAGATGTGACTCAGCGAAGCAACCGAAAAAAAATCGGCTATAACAAAGATGTCCAAATGATCTTCCAAGATTCGATGTCCAGTTTAAATCCTAAAAAACGAGTATTAGATATCATTGCTGAACCTATTCGTAATTTCGAACGCCTGAGCGATCAGGAAGAAAAGAAAAAAGTAAAAGGATTGCTAGATATCGTAGGAATGCCTGAAGATGCATTGTACAAATACCCTCATGAATTTTCGGGTGGTCAACGTCAACGTCTCGGTGTTGCTCGAGCAGTAGCAACGAATCCAAAATTAATTGTAGCAGATGAACCAGTATCTGCCTTAGATTTATCTGTACAAGCGCAAGTACTAAACTTCATGAAGCGAATCCAACAAGAATTTGGCCTCAGCTATTTATTTATTTCTCATGACCTAGGAGTCGTAAAGCATATGTGTGACAACATTGCTATTATGTATAAAGGACGCTTTGTTGAGATTGGTACTCGTGAAGATATCTATAATGACCCACGTCACATCTACACCAAACGTTTGCTTTCGGCTATTCCTCAGATTGATGTGGAAAATCGAGAACTTCATAAAGAGAATCGTCGGAAAGTGGAAAAAGAGTATATTCAAAACCAAAATGAGTATTACGATCAGACGGGACGAGTATACGATTTACGTACGATTACAGCAACGCATGAAGTAGCGTTGAAAGA
Source organism: Enterococcus durans (assembly GCF_002277935.1). NCBI lineage: Bacteria > Bacillati > Bacillota > Bacilli > Lactobacillales > Enterococcaceae > Enterococcus > Enterococcus durans. The sequence goes on from NZ_CP022930.1 coordinate 1,140,808, forward strand.
CGGAGGTGCTAGTTAATGTGGAAAACGATTCTAAGACGTGTGCTACTGATGATCCCGCAAGTGATCATACTTAGTGTATTGATCTTCATGTTGGCAAAAGCGATGCCGGGAGATCCATTTACCGGATTGATCAATCCAAACCAAGATCCAGCTGTTATTGAACGAATGAGACAAGCCGCAGGGTTGAATGATCCGTGGTATGAGCAATATTTCCGTTGGATAGGCAACGCACTGCATGGAGATTTGGGACAAAGTTTCTTATATAAACGTACAGTTGCTGATTTGATCGGTGAACGAATCATCAATACACTCTATCTATCAGTTTTGACAGTTATTATTACGTATTTGATTGCTGTACCGTTAGGAATGTTAGCAGGTAGATATCAAAATTCGATTTTAGATAAAGTTGTCGTGATTTATAACTTCTTCAGTTTTGCTGTACCATTGTTCATTTTTGGTCTGATCATGCTGTTTATTTTTGGTTATCGCTTAGGCTGGTTTCCAACGAGCGGTTCACAGACCTTGGGCTTACAGGGTGGATTTATTACGCAGCTGTTTGACCGAATGAAATATATCATTTTACCATCGATTACCCAAGCCTTCTTAGCAACAGCTGTCACGATCCAGTATTTAAGAAGTGAAGTCATTGATTCTAAGTCTCTGGATTTTGTACGGACAGCCCGTTCAAAAGGTGTACCAACGAAAAAAGTATTTAGTCGTCACATTTTCCGTAACGCGGCATTGCCGATGGCTTCGCAGATGGGATATGAAATCACTTCCTTGATTGCAGGGTCAGTAGTTATTGAAAAAATCTTTGGTTACCCTGGGGTCGGGAAATTGTTTATCGATGCGATTGGTCAACGAGACTATACGGTTATTACATCCTTAGTATTGATTTTAGGAATTGCAACGTTGATCGGAACCTTGCTATCAGATATCATCATGAGCATTGTCGATCCACGTATTCGTATCCAATAAAATCAATCTGAAAGGAGCAAAAGCAAATGAGCGATAAAAAGAAAGAAGTTACGCAAGAAAGCATCCCACCAATGGGTTTGCGAATGATTGCGCGTGAATTTAAAAAAGATAAAATAGCCATTTTTTCATTAGGCTTACTAGTGGTTTTATTGTTAGTCATTTTTATTGGTGCGCTATTCACTGACCAAGACAAAGTGATGTACGTAAGTATCTTTGACAAGTATGCAGCTCCGGGTGCTATTTCCGCTGAAGGTACAAAATTTATTTTAGGTGCAGATGAAGGTGGCCGTGATGTCCTTGGACAATTAATTATTGGTGCCAGAAACTCTGTGACGATTGGCTTTGCGATCACAGTGATTACGTCCATCATTGGTGTAGGCTTAGGGATCATCTCTGGTTACTACGGTGGGATCGTTGATAATATTTTGATGCGTATCGTTGATTTTATCATGATTCTACCGATCATGTTGATCATCATCGTGTTTGTATCGATTATTGCGAATTACAACGTATGGTCATTTATTTTCATCATGAGTGCTTTTTATTGGGTGGCAAAAGCCCGGTTATTCAGAAGTAAAACATTATCTGAAGCAAGACGTGATTACGTGAGTGCTTCGAAGACGATGGGAACAGGCGATTTTAAAATCATGTTCCGTGAAATCATGCCGAACTTAAGTTCATTGATCATCACCAACTTAACGATGAACTTTGCGGCAAATATTGGGATCGAAACCACTTTGACTTTCTTAGGGTTTGGGTTGCCAGCGAATGTTCCAAGTTTAGGGACATTGATTGGCTATGCCAGCAGTGGAGAAGTTTTAGTGAATCGACAATGGATCTGGTTACCTGCGTCAATTCTAATTTTAGTTTTGATGTTAAGTATCAACTATGTCGGTCAAGCATTCAAGCGTTCTGCTGATGCCCGACAACGACTAGGATAGAAAGAAAAGGGGGATATAGGATATGAAAAAAACGGTTTTAGGATTTGCAACACTGCTTACAGTAGTAGCACTAGCTGCTTGCGGTAGTGGCGGGAGTACTGATTCTTCAGGAAGCAATTCCGCAGATAAAGGGGACAGTAAAAAAGAGTTAACGTTTCCTTTAGCAACAAAAAATGATAAAGATTCAGTGAAAGACGGCGAACTAGAGGCTGCGGTAGCAACAGACAGCCAGTTCAAAGGACTTTTCCAATGGGAATTCTATCAAGATGCTTATGATGCTGCATTCATGGCACCTTCTCATGAAGCATTGTTTGCTAATGACGCTAGTTTCAAAATCAATGATAAAGGGGCTGCAACGTTAGATTTAGACCAAGATGCGAAAAAAGCAACAATCAAAATCAAAGATAACGTAAAATGGTCTGATGGCAAAGCTGTAACGGCAGATGATGTTATTTTCCCTTATGAAATCATCGGTAACAAAGATTACACAGGTATTCGCTATGACGATACTTTCCAAAATATCGTAGGTATGGAAGAGTATCATGATGGAAAAGCAGATACAATTTCTGGTATCAAAAAAGTAGACGATTCAACTGTTGAAATCCAATATAAAAAAGTAGAACCAAGTATGCTACAAGCTGGCGGCGGAGTTTGGGCCTATGCTGCACCAAAACATACGCTTGAAGGCGTTGCAATCAAAGATATGGAATCAAGCGATCAAGTACGTAAACATCCAGTTACTTTTGGTCCTTACTACATGAGTAATATCGTCTCTGGTGAATCTGTAGAATATTTACCAAATGAATACTACTGGGGCGGCAAACCTAAATTGAAAAAAATCACTATGAAATCAGTGCCAATTGCAAGTGCAACAGAAGCAGTGACTTCAAAATTGTATGACATGGTTTTCCAAATGCCTACAGATACGTATGACACATACAAAGATGTAGAAGGCTACACAAACTTAGGTCGTCAACAAACATCTTATACTTACCTAGGCTTCAAGCTAGGCACATGGGATGCTGCTAAGAATACTGTAAACTATGACAAAAATTCAAAAATGGCAGACAAATCATTGCGACAAGCAATGGGCTATGCATTAGATAATAATGCAGTAGGTGAACGTTTCTACGCTGGTTTGAGAAGCAATGCAACATCATTGATTCCTCCAGTATTTGAAGGTTACCATGACAAAGACCAAAAAGGCTATACTCAAGATATGGATAAAGCGAAGAAATTGTTAGATGATGCTGGTTACAAAGATGTAGATGACGATGGTCTAAGAGAAGATAAAGATGGTAAGAAATTGACAATCAACTTTGCATCAATGGCAGGTGGCGAAACAGCTCAACCATTAGCTGACTACTATGTTCAACAATGGAAAAAAATCGGTTTGAATGTAAAATATACAACTGGTCGTCTGATCGAATTCAACTCATTCTATGACAAATTAGAAAATGATGATCCTGAAATCGATGTATACCAAGCAGCTTGGAATACTGGTACTGATCCAAATCCAAACGGCTTGTGGGGCAAAAATGCAGCATTCAACTACACACGCTTTGCTTCAGATGAAAATACGAAATTGATTGATGATATCGGCTCTGATAAATCATTCGATGCGGATTACCAAAAAGAAGCTTATAAGAAATGGCAAAAATATGCTTTCGATGAAGCTTTTGCAATCCCAACATTATTCCGTAATGAAGTATTGCCAGTCAACGATCGCGTAAAAGATTGGAACTGGGCATACGATGAACCAAATCCATGGGCTAAAGTTTCTGTAACAGCAGATTCACGTTCATAAAAAAATCAGAAAAAACCACAAAACAGTTGATCTGTTTTGTGGTTTTTTTGTTTATTTTAAGATGCGGTTGATTATGAATGTTTTTTAATTTGAAATGACAAGCTATCATTTGTACATAACATTGTTATTGCTTACTATTTAAGAGAGGGACAAAGTCAGAAATCCATATCTTAAAAATCGTTATTTAATAATGACAGACTAATCGAATATCCAGCGATGATCTAGAGCGAATGCTCTTCATCATAAATTAAGAAAGGAGGCAAAACGACTCGGTGTTGGAAACATCAAAAATCGCTCGTTGGGACTTAAAGTAAAACTGAAAAGGAGAATGATGATGAGAAGAATCAAAAAGAATATGACATGTATCATTGGGCTTTTTTCTATGGTTGTTTTATTTACCCCGCTTTCTCAAGTCAGTGCAACACAAACGATTGAACCTTTAGTGGTGACCACAGAACCAACGATCTTGGATCTAGATGAAACAAACAGTTTACTTCCAAGACAAACAAGAATCACAACAAATACGTTTTATGGGGGTGTGACAGGAATTCCCGGATTTGGCACAGTATGGGGAGAGTTTTACCCTACGCAAAGAGAAGTAGCGGTACAAGCTAAAGGGAAACAGGTAGTATATGGACCTCCCGGTAGAACGGCTAAAGCAACGGCTCCACGTGCATTTACTGGAAATACTTCCGGATGGTGGTGGAGATAAAGAAGAGAAGCTAGGATAAAACATTAGAACGAAATACCCGAACTTAGTTATTGCTTTTACATCAAGTAGGACCTTGTCGCAGTTCATGAGGTTTCATGTATTGAAAATAGTTCGGGTATTATTTTAGAGTAGGTTTTATTCGAGTATTCTTTTTTTTTAAATAATGAAAAAAATATATTCTTTTTTCTTTTTATTTACTGTCGTTAGTTTTTTCTATAGTATGTCCTTTATTGGCACAGAAGTAATCAAATCAGCAATTCCAAGTGTCCACTCAAGCATTATGATGGAAACAGTAGACGGACAGAAAAACAATCAAGAAATATTCCAAAAAATCGCCCACTATGCTCGCGAAAAACAGGTATCTATACATAAATTGATTTTTAGAATTGGCGAAGATGGTCAGACAAAAAAGGAGATCTATACGTTTGATAAAATAAAAAATTCTACATATAGTTATCCAGTGATTCCTTCAGACTATCCGACATTTTTTTATGATTATTCCGAATTAACAAATGAAGAAGTACTTGGCTTATATTTGATAACCGAAGCACCTCCTAAAGACATGAAAGAGGAATTATATAAGAATGGAATCGGGGTCGAAATTGAACAGACTCAGTGGTTTTTCTATTTTGCTTCGATGTTGTTCGGTAGTATCGGACAATTATTCTTTATTCTTTTCTTATGCTTGATTGTAGCATTAGGATTCTATAAATCCTCGATCCGTAAAAAAATAGGAATCAGAGAGATGCTAGGCTGTCCAAACTATCGCCTTATTTTAAGAGATATTGGTTGTGACGTCGGGTTGTTTGCAGGAATCTTAGGAGCTTTTCTTTTTTTCTACCCTCATATGCAGTTTCTTTATGGCCCGATTCTTATTTTTGGAATCATATGTATTGGTCTTCTTCATGTATCGAGTAGCTACTTTTTTGCTTTAGGTACTATTACTAGAAAAATCAAAGGAGAAAAACCATACACGTGGCTAGCGAACACCAATCTCTTACTTAAAGCAATGATCATGGTGTGCATGATTCTCAATGTGGCAATGCTCTCGGCAAAAATGACTGAGAATAAAATCCTGCAGGAACAACTAAATTACTGGACACAGATTCCAGATTACTACCATCTGCAATTTAGCAATAGTACTCAATTACTACCAAATTTTAAACAAAGCAAGGAGCAACAAAAAGAAAACTCCAGCCAAATAAATCAGTTATTATTACCTCTGATAGAAAAAGGGGAGCAATCAGGCGGTGTTTTTCTAAGTGATCTAGAGTTGATGGCACAGCATCCACTTTATAATTATGTTGATAAAAATGCTCTCTGGGTTGCTAACCAGAATGCCGTTCGAGAGCTAAATGTAAAGGATAGGAGCGGAAATGTAATCCAGAGGTTAGATGAACATTCTTTCCATCTATTGGTTCCTGAAAATAAGAGAAGGCATACCAGTATTATTATGAAAGAAATAGAGAAGGATCTAAATTTTTATCAACATCCATTTGACTACGAAAGCACTGTATATCAAGGAGAATTAAACATACTGTATACACAATCAAATCAAGTACTTTTTAATTATAATCATCAATTATGGGAAAACATGTATGCTTTTGATCCTGTGATTGTAGTGATTTCGCTACCGTTGATCGAACCAAATATCGATAGTTGGATAGCTGATATTTCGAATGGGACGTATCTATTTCGTGAAGCAACAGAAGTTCAGCACTTTATCCAAGAGCATCAACTACAGAAAGAATTTTTTGGTTTGATTGCTGTGAAAGACCAGATCAATGAGACTATTGTAAAAAATTGGTTTGAATACTATACAGCAGTGATAACTTGGTTTTTCTTGATTACTAGTTTTGTGGCAATAGAAGGCTATTCAAGTATGGTTTATATTCAAATGAACAGTAAACGTCTTTTTCTTCAATATATCTTTGGAAAAACTTTGTGGCAGCGCCATCGAGATTATTACCTTAAAATGAGTGTCAGTTCTTTTGTCGTATTAAGTAGTTTATCTTTCTGGAGAGCAGAGTGGTTAGCGAGCTCGATAGCAGTAGCTATCTTTGAAATGAGTTTACTTTTAGTTATGACTTACATTGCTGAAAAAAAACAACGACTTGAGGTGATTAAAAATGATTGAAGTGAGAGGCATCTCAAAAAAATTTAATGAAAAAGTGGTTTTCGAAGAGTTATCTTTTACTGTAGATAGCGGTTCGATGATAGCGATCATTGGAGAAAGTGGTTCTGGTAAAACAACACTATTAAATTGTTTGGGACAACTTGAGGAAGTAGATAAAGGTGAGATCTTCATAAATGGGGAAAAAATCTTGCGAAAACACAAACGGAAATTTTTTCAAGAACAGGCGGGTTTTCTATTTCAAAATTTTGCTTTGATCGACAATGAAACGGTGAAAAAAAATTTGCAATTGGCAACAAAAGATCAATCAAAAATAGTTGCCGCATTGGAAAAATTTCAAGTAGAACAGTTGTTAAACCAAAAAATATTTCGTTTGAGCGGTGGAGAGCAGCAACGTGTGGCGTTAGCACGTCTATTCTTGAAGGACCCACCATTAATTTTTGCTGATGAACCAACAGCTTCATTAGATCAGAAAAATAAAGAAATCGTGATCCAAACTCTGCAAGAATTGAACCGACAGGGAAAGACAGTTATAGTTGTGACGCACGATTTAGAATTAGCCAAGCGGTTAGGCCGAGTCATCGATCTTACTGAGTTGAAAAAATCTGATTACTTGCTATCTTAAAATCGAAATAAATAGGTACAGTGAGCTGAAATATGAGCGTGGGACAAAAGTAAGAAACACTTTTGTCTCATTCTTTAAAAACGGATAAACGGTGGGAGCAGAAGCAACTCCTTCTTAAATAAGCCGAAATTCACAAAAATTTGAAAAGCAACTTTCGTGAACCTCTTCTTATTTCTTGGAGTTAAACACTTCTGTCCCAGCCTCGTATTTCGGCTTATTTGTGGTGTCTATAGCCTTCATTGCTTACTTTTTCTAGAATGGATAGCAAAAATCAAAATTTTTGGGGTGTTTATTAAGGCTTTGCTTACCTTTTATTTCAACCATTTCAAATTTATGAAAAAACCAGTATAATAAGGAAGTATTGAAAAAATATCCATAAAGGAATGTGGAAAATGGACAATCAGCTGACAAAAGAACTAAAAGAAAAGTATACTATCGTTTTTCACGATCTAAATCTACTTGAACAAGCTTTTACCCATTCATCCTATGTGAATGAGCATCGCAACCTTCAATTATCTGATAACGAACGATTGGAATTTCTAGGAGATGCCGTCTTAGAGTTGATGGTCTCTGAATATCTATATCGTTTATATCCAGATATTCCAGAAGGGAAATTGACGAAGACCCGTGCCGCAATCGTACGTGAAGATAGCTTATCAAAATTTGCAAAAGAATGTGGTTTTGATAAATACATCATGTTAGGCAAAGGGGAAGAAAATTCTGGAGGACGTACTAGACCAGCACTTCTTTGTGATCTGTTTGAAGCCTTCTTAGGCGCTTTGTATCTAGATCAAGGTTTTGAAGCAGCCCATGACTTTCTAAAAGCGGTCGTCTTTCCAAAAGTTAAAGCAGGTGCTTTTTCACATGAGATGGATCATAAAACGAAACTACAAGAAGTATTGCAAAAATCAGGGGACGTCTTCATTGAATATCGCTTGATCAAGGAAGAAGGACCCGCCCATGAACGTATTTTTTGGATCGAAGTATACGTTGACAACAAATTGATCGGGACAGGTCAAGGAAAATCGAAAAAATTAGCAGAACAAGCTGCTGCTGAAAATGCACTAGCAGCATTGTAAAAAGTGAGTGAGGGAATGCTTAGTGTATTTAAAACGAATTGAAATAGCTGGGTTTAAATCCTTTGCGGATAAAACAGTGATTGATTTCGAAAACAGTGTAACAGCAGTTGTTGGGCCAAACGGAAGCGGAAAAAGCAATATTACGGAAGCCATCCGTTGGGTCTTAGGCGAGCAGTCAGCTAAAAGTCTTCGTGGCGGAAAAATGCCTGATATTATTTTTGCTGGTTCAGATACGAGAAAACAACTAAATGTAGCGGAAGTCACAGTTACTTTGGATAATACGGACCATTATCTTCCATTAGATTACAACGAGATCAGCGTGACTAGACGGTATCGCAGAACAGGCGAAAGCGAGTTTTATATCAATAAACAAGCTTGTCGATTGAAAGATATCCAAGAATTATTTATGGACTCTGGGCTAGGTAAAGAATCATTTTCGATTATTTCGCAAGGAAAAGTCGAAGCAATCTTTAGCAGTAAACCAGAAGACCGCCGTGGAATCTTTGAGGAAGCAGCAGGGGTCTTGAAATATAAGCAACGTAAGAAAAAAGCAGAACAAAAATTGTTCGAAACAGAAGATAACCTTAGCCGTGTGCAAGATATTATCCACGAATTGGCAGAACAATTGGCGCCTTTATCTGTTCAAAGTGAAACAGCTAAAAAATTCTTACGCCTAAAAGAAGACTTGACGCAAACAGATATTGCTTTGATGATCGCAGAGATCAAAGCAGCGAAAAAAGATTGGGAAGAGAAACAAGCAAGACTTGTTCAATTCAATCAAGAATTGTCTTCTTTGACCACACAGATCCAAGCGCAAGAAGAAGTCTTGGCAGACAAACGCAAACAAAATATGCAGGCAGATCGCCAGATCGAAAAGGGGCAACAAACATTACTTGCTTTGTCCGAGAGTTTAAAACAAGCAGAAGGTCAAAAAGATGTGTTGCTTGAGCGGACAAAACATACACAAAAAAGTTCTGCAGAGTATCAAACCTCTTTAGCGGAAGCGCAGAAGAAAGTCAGACACTTCGAAAAGATGCAAGAAAACTTGACTAAAGAAGTGAATGAAAAAGAAATAGAGATCCAACAAGCGCAAACTCAGTTGATGAAGACCCAACAAGAATTAGAGAAATACCAAAAATCAACCAAAGAATTGTTGGCTGAATTACGCGATCAATATGTTGATTTGATGCAAGAACAGGCAAATGTGGGGAATGAACTGAAATATCTAGAACGCCAATATTTGCAAGAAACATCAAAAAGCAAACAGGCGTTGGCAAAACAATCAGAAGTGGAAGCTTCCGTGCTAGAGTTGACAGCCAAACGTCAGGAGTTGTCAAAGAAACAAGAACATCTCCAAACAGGATTAGCAGCAAATAAAAATGAACTGGAAAAAATCCAACTAAATGGAAAAAAATACCAGGATCAATTAGCACAAGAACAACCAAAAATGTATCAGTTGATGAATCAGGTGCAACAATTGCGCGCACGCCAAAAAAGTTTACAGGAGATCCAAGAAAATTATTTTGGTTTTTATCAAGGGGTACGTTTGGTTTTACAACACAAACAACAACTGTCAGGGATCATCGGAGCTGTAGCTGAATTGATCGATGTGCCATCTTCTTTCACTTTGGCGATTGAAACAGCTTTAGGTGGGGCGGCTCAACATGTCATCGTGGAAAATGAACGCGATGCGCGTCAGGCAATCACTTATTTGAAACAGCAAAGAGGTGGCCGTGCAACTTTCTTACCTCTGACAACGATCAAACCTCGACAATTGCCAGCTCATATTCTTTCACAAGCTGAAGCTGTAGACGGCTTTTTAGGCATTGCGAGTGAACAAGTGACTTTTCCTGATAAGATCCAAACAGTTGTCCATAATTTGTTAGGAACGATTCTATTAGCTAAGGATCTCGAGAGTGTTAATGCCATCGCCCAAACCATTCGCTATCAGTACCGAGTTGTTTCATTGGAAGGTGATGTGATGAACGCCGGCGGTTCGATGACCGGTGGGGCGAATAAACGTGGAAATCAAGGAAGTTTATTCTCACAAAACCAAGAATTAAAACAATTGACAGTAGCGTTTGAAGAAGCAGATCAACAACTGCAACTTCAAGAAAAGAAAGTACAAGAATTACAGCAAGAAGTAACGATTTTGGCTGAAAAACAAGAAGTTTTGCGTACGCAAGGAGAACAGTTGCGACTTGAAGAGCAAGAAGTAACGAACCACTTGCAAAACATCATGAATGATTTAGCTCGTTTTGAAAAAGAAAAGCAAGTATCGAATTTTGAAACACGTGAACTACAGCAATTTATTGAAACGTATCAGAAGCAGCAATCAGAGCTTACAGCAAGACAGAGCGAAATCGAGTTGCAACGCCAACAGATTGATGAAGAAATCAAATCACTTAGTCAAGAAAGTGATCAGATGGAAGCAAAAAGAGCCCAAGTCCAAGCTGAAAAAGCGCAAGAACAAGCAGATCTGGCTGTTTTAAAAGAACAATTCAATCATTTACAGATTCAATTGCGAGGAGCACGTGTCCAAAAAAATGAAGCATTGGAACGTCAAGAAAGTTTGGAAAAGCAGCTAGCAAATTTAACAGCTGATTTTACAGACCATGAGATGACAGAAGAAAGTTTAGAGAAAAAAATCGGCGAGCTATCAGCGAAACGTGAAGCATTACAAATAGAATTAACAACAACTAAGGCACAGCGTGAGAATATCCAGAAAGAAATCGACCAGCTTGAAATCGTGTTGGCAGAACAAAATCGCCAACAAAAAATCCAACTGACAGAACAATCGAAACTGGAAGTGCAAAAAGACCGGGCAGAAGTACTTCTTGATACTCATTTAGGTTACTTACAAACGGAATATCAAATCAGTTTTGAAAAAGCAATCGTTGACTATGAAGAAACAGAAGATGTAGCAGCGAGTCGTGTTGAAGTTGCGTCATTGAAAGAACAGATCGAGGACTTAGGCCCCGTCAACTTGAGTGCTATCGAACAATTTGAACAAGTCAATGAGCGACATACATTTTTAGCGACTCAACGGGATGATTTGTTGTCTGCGAAAAATCAGCTTTTTGAAACGATGGAAGAGATGGATGACGAAGTACGTACACGATTCAAAGAAGTCTTTGAGGCAATTCGTCAAGAATTCAAAGTGGTATTTCCGAATATGTTTGGTGGCGGACGTGCGGAGTTAGTGCTGACAGATCCAACAGATCTTTTGAAAACAGGGATTGAGATTGAAGTTCAACCACCAGGAAAAAAATTACAAAGTTTGAGTTTGCTTTCAGGTGGAGAAAGAGCGTTGACAGCTATTGCTTTGCTGTTTTCGATCATTCGAGTCTGTCCAGTTCCATTCTGTATTTTAGATGAGGTTGAAGCTGCATTAGATGAAGCAAACGTGAAACGCTTTGGACGCTATTTAAGTGACTTCCAAGATGGCACACAATTCATCGTGGTCACACACCGTAAAGGAACGATGGTTGCTGCCGATGTTTTATACGGCGTGACGATGCAGGAATCGGGAGTTTCAAAAATCGTTTCGGTTCGTATGGAGGATATCAACGAAGAAGGAAAAATGGAAACGAAAGTGTAGGAAAATAAATGATCAAATTAATTGCGATTGATTTAGATGGTACATTGTTAGATGAAGAGAAAAAAATCTCAAATGAGAATAAGCGTGTGTTGGCCGAAGCCAAAGCAAAAGGGGTCAAGATCGTGTTATGTACAGGGCGCCCATTAGCAGCGATGGCTCACTATCTGCAAGAACTAGGTTTAGTAGATGAAGGCGATTTTAGCATTACTTTCAATGGAGGTCTGGTCCAAAAAAATGACACAGGCGAAATCATGGAAAAGAAAGTGATGACAGTCGCAGATATCCATCGATTGTATGATTTAGCCCAACAGTTGGATTTGCCGCTAGATGTTTTATCAGATAATCGGGTGTTGCAGTTGCCAAGTGCGCCCAAGAAGCAATCACTATATAATGTGTTGAATAAATTGCTGCAATTTCAACCAGCAACATTGGCAGATATTACAGATGAATTTGTATTGAATAAAGCAGTCATTGCTTACCCACAAGAAGAATTAGATCCAAAAATCAAAAAGATACCAGCTACATTCCATGAAAGATATGAAATCATCAAAACACGAAGCATGCTTTTAGAATTCATGCCTAAGGGTGTCACAAAAGCTTATGGAATCTCTCTATTAGCGAAAGATCTAGGATTAGAACCGGCAGAAATTATGGCAATCGGGGATGAAGAAAATGATTTACCGATGATCGAATATGCTGGATTAGGTGTAGCGATGGAAAATGCGGTGCCAGCTGTGAAAGAATCAGCAGATTACATTACTTCAAGCAATGTTGAAAATGGTGTGGCAAAAGTCATTCAAAAATTTGTTTTAGATTAGGAGGGAACTTATGGGATTCTTTGATAAGATCAAACGTGCGTTTACTGGAGAAGAACAACCAGAAGAAGTCGAAGTACAAGAAAAGTACGACAAAGGACTAGAAAAAACCCGAAAAACATTTGGGGAACGCATGAATGAGTTATTTGCAAATTTCCGAACAGTAGATGAAGATTTCTTTGAAGAATTAGAAGAAACGCTGATTGGCGCAGATGTGGGCTTTGAAACAGCGATCCAGATTACGGAAGCGCTCCGGCAAGAAGTAAAACTCCGGAATGCGAAAAAACCAGCAGAGATCCAAAATGCAATCATTGAAAAATTAGTTGATCTGTATGAAGAAGAGGGAATCAACGAAGTCAATGAATTGAACATTCAAGAAGATGGCTTGACAGTCATCTTGTTTGTCGGCGTGAACGGAGTTGGAAAAACCACAAGCATCGGGAAACTTGCGCATCAGTATAAAAACGAAGGCAAGAAAGTCTTGCTGGCTGCCGCTGATACTTTCCGTGCAGGTGCGATCGACCAACTAGTTGTGTGGGGCGAACGTGCTGGGGTAGAAGTAGTTCGTGGAAATGCCGGAGGCGACCCTGCGGCTGTTGTCTATGATGCAATGGAACGAGCGAAAAATGACCAAGTGGATGTTTTATTGGTGGACACAGCAGGCCGTTTGCAAAATAAAGTCAATTTAATGAATGAATTGGAAAAAATCAAACGTGTCATCCAACGGGAATTACCAGAAGCACCCCATGAAACTTTACTTGTCCTTGATGCGACAACTGGTCAAAACGCAATGGTCCAAGCGAAACAATTCAAAGAAACGACGGATGTTACTGGGTTAGTATTGACGAAACTAGATGGTACGGCAAAAGGCGGGATCGTATTAGCCATCCGTAATGAATTGCATCTACCAGTCAAACTAGTCGGTCTTGGCGAAGGTATCGATGATTTGGAACCATTCGAGCCAAACGATTTTGTTGTGGGCTTGTTCAAAGGATTGTTAAAAGAAGAATAAAATCTGTTATGACTGTTCTTTGAAAGAAAGTACCTGATTTAGGGGAAAAACTACTATGATCAACTGAATAATTGATCACACAAACGTAGCTAAAGAAAAAGCTGGAGTACCATGAGAATATGAAAATATTTTCTGGTTCTTCAGCTTCTTTTTTAGAATGAGAAGAGGACATAAGAAAGTAAGATGGGGCTCTACATAAAAGTAGATTAAAGTTGATTTTTTCTTTTTTCTCATTTTAAAACAATTTCGTTCTTTTTCTAGAGGTTTTTTACTATAATTAGAGGCATATGAACTGGAGGACAATGAATAATGAATTATAAATATTTACTCTTGCATCCTAACTCACGTCCGTTTATCGATCAAGCACGTTTTGGCGTTGAACGTGAAGGACAACGAGTGGATCTGACAGGAGCTTTAGCACGAACCGATCACCCTGAAGTATTTGGTGATCGAGCATTCCATCCCTATATCCAAACAGATTTTAGCGAAACACAAATTGAATTGATCACACCCGTCACTGATTCAGTGGAGGAACTATTCCAATATTTAGCGGCTATTTATGATGTCGCTTCTCGGTCGATCTCTGATGAGGAAATGATCTGGCCGTTAAGTATGCCTCCTGCACTACCGACGAAAGACGAAGAAATCATGATCGCAAAATTAGCGAATTTCGAAGATGTACTTTATCGCCGCTATCTAGCCAAAGAGTATGGAAAAAGAAAACAGATGGTGAGCGGTATCCATTTCAATTTTGAATTTGGCGATGATTTATTACGATCATTGTTTGCGCAACAAACGGAATTTCCTGATTTTACATCATTTAAAACAGAACTTTATCTAAAAACGGCGCGAAATTTCTTGCATTACCGTTGGTTGATCACTTATCTATATGGTGCTTCTCCTTTGAGTGAAGCAAATTATTTCGTCGATAAACCTGCACCAAGTGAGCCGATTCGAAGTATTCGTAACAGTTCATTTGGCTATACGAATCATCCAAATGTCAAAGTATCTTATTCATCAATGGAACGCTATTTATCCGATATCGAACAGATGGTGGAAGAAGGAAAATTGTCAGAAGAAAAAGAATTTTACACACCTATACGCTTCCGTGGCGGGAAACGAGTAGCGGATCTGACGACAACTGGAGTACGATACATCGAGTTGCGAAACATTGACCTGAATCCCTATGCACGTCTCGGGATCAATCCAGAACAAGTGGAATTTTTGCAACTATTTTTGACGTACATGTTGTGGGTAGAAGAAGAACAAGAACCAGATGCTTGGGTAAAAGAAGGTACGGATAAAAATGAAGTAGTTTCTCTTGAACACCCATTGAAGCAAACCGCTTTTCTTGAAGAAGGGCTTAAGGTATTGAATGGGATGAAAGAAATGTTGATCGAGTTAGAACAGCCAACAGCGATCCCTTTGATTGAGAAAATGATCGAGAAAATGCTACAACCAGCAGAGACTTTAGCAGGAAAAATCTATCAAGAAGCAAAGGAAAAAAGTCAGCACGAATTTGCCCTGAACCTAGGTAAAAAATATGATGAAGAAGCACATGCACGTCCTTATCAATTAGCAGGTTTTAGAGATATGGAACTTTCTACACAACTCTTTTTATTTGATGCGATCCAAAAAGGAGTAGAAGTGAAAGTAATTGATGAAGCTGATCAATTTTTACGATTACAACATCAGGAACATATCGAATATGTGAAAAATGCAAATATGACAAGTAAAGATAGCTATATCGTTCCTTTGATCATGGAGAATAAGACAGTCACGAAGAAAATTTTAAAAGAAGCAGGATTCCGTGTACCAAATGGTGCAGAATTTACATCAATGGAAGAAGCGATAAAAGCATATCCGCGATTTGCCAAGCAAGCATTTGTGATCAAACCGAAGTCTACGAATTATGGGCTAGGAATCACTATCTTCAAAGATGGAGCAAGCTTAGAAGATTATCAAGCGGGATTAGCTATCGCATTTAGTGAGGATGTTTCTGTTTTAGTCGAGGAATTTATGCCGGGAACGGAGTACCGTTTCTTTGTGATCAACGGTGAGGTCCAAGCTATCTTGCTTCGAGTTCCTGCAAATGTCGTAGGGGACGGTGTGCGAACAGTAGAGGAGTTAGTTGCTGAAAAGAACCTTGATCCGTTACGAGGAACGAACCATCGCGCGCCATTGGAACTGATCCAACTGGGAGAGTTAGAACAATTGATGTTGAAGGAACAGGGATTAACGGTATCTTCTGTACCCGCTAAAGACAAAATCGTTTATTTGAGGGAAAATTCAAACATCAGTACTGGAGGCGACTCCATTGATGTGACGGATGAATTTTCTGAAGAATATAAACAAATTGCAGTTTCAGCGGTGGAAGCATTAGGTGCGAAAATCAGTGGAATCGATTTGATCATTCCAGATAAAGAAGTAGACCCTGAGAAAAATCCAACTGCCTATGGAATCATTGAAGCGAACTTTAATCCAGCGATGCATATGCATGTCTATCCATTTGCAGGAAAAGGCAGAAGACTGACAATGAATGTTTTACAATTGTTATATCCAGAAATTTTTGAAAAGTAACAGAGCGAAAAAAACATATTTATCTCTTCTGCTAGACCAAAATAATTGGGACAAATCTAAAAATCAGTTTTGCTACAGACTCTGATTCCGAATAAAACGACCGCCAAAAGTTAGGATTCCTGACTTTTGGCGGTCGTTTCAGTTGGGAAAATACTTATTTGAATTAAAACAAGCGATCCCACAAACTTTTCTTTTTGTTTTTTTCTTCGGGTTCTGCTTGTTCTTCTTTGGGATATTTTTCTTCTATGTCAATGACTGGTTCATTCACCGCTTGTTTCGCAGCTAAGAGTAACCCAATGCTGTCTGGAGCGTCGGAGACAAAGTCATTGACGACTGTAAAACGGATATTGTTCTTCGTTGCAAGCTGGATGTATTGATTTTGGATCGCAATTGGGGTTTCACCATTCAAGAGAATCGTTGCATCAGGTTGCTTTTCAATTTCTTCAATGAATTTCTCCTTGTTTAGCGGATCTTTCATCTCAGCGATCGTCATACTCAAATAACAACGTTCACGAAAAGTACCTAAATATTTGTGTTGTTCCTCGGGATTTACTAATGGGGTACCATACATTCCTTTGTCTAAATGGCTTTGTACATCGTCTTTTGACATCGGATTATCCTCCTTCTCAGTTCTTCTAATAGGATTATAACATAGAAGATGAAAATGCTTAAAAAAGAAAAAAGCGGTTGCTTTTGTTCAAACCTTCACTTAGAATAAGAATGAGAATCATTATCAATTAGAAACGAGGAGGATTTTATGCGGTACTTTTGGTTAATTGCTGCCTTGATTGGACTAGGCTGCTGTTCCTTATTTATCGGTGTATCAAATGTGCAGTTTTCTGACCTGATTCACTTAAGGGGACAAAGTACCCAACTTTTTTTAGCGACTCGCTTCCCTCGAACGATTTGTTTGATCTTAGTTGGAGCGACAAGTAGTATTTGTGGACTGATCATGCAGCACTTGACTCAAAATAAATTTGTTTCACCAACGACTGCGGGGACGATGGATAGTGCAAGATTGGGAATCTTAGTCGTTATGTTATTTTTACCTCAGGCACCTTTACTTTTACGTTCTCTGACAGCTTTTTTCTTTGCTTTCGTAGGAACACTTTTATTTTTATCTTTTGCACGGTTATTTCCGCAAAAAAATCAGCTTATGCTCCCGTTAGTCGGAGTAATGTTGGGGAATATCATTGGTTCTGTAGCGTCTTTTTTTGCTTACCAATTTCAATTGGTACAAAACATGTCTTCATGGCTACAAGGAAATTTTGCGACGATCATACGTGGTGAGTATGAATTATTGTATGTAACGGTTCCTTTATTGGTGGTTATTTACATCTTTGCGTACCGCTTTACCATTGTTGGCTTAGGTGAATCTTTTGCAGTCAACCTAGGGATTAATTATAAAAAAATGCAATTATTAGGAATAGGACTTGTTTCTTTTGCGAGTGCAATCGTATTGATCATGGTTGGAACGATTCCATTTCTTGGTGTGATCATTCCCAATATCACTGCTAAGCTATATGGGGATCAGGTACATAAAACGTTGGGATTCACTGCACTATTGGGGAGTGTCTTCTTACTTGCTTGTGACATCATCGCTCGAGTTGTTATTTATCCCTATGAAGTACCGGTCAGCGTGGTGGTGGGGATCATTGGCGGTATTATTTTCCTTTATTTGCTGGTTAGGAGGAAAAAGAATGCATAGAAAAAGGATACGATTTACCCTTTTGGTTATCCTTACCCTAGGAGTGATCGCCAGCTATTTGATGATCAATACCTATGGGAATTGGCAATTCGCCTGGGCACTTCGCAGTAAAAAAATTTTTGCATTTCTTTTGGTTTCTCTCGCTACAAGCAGTGCAACGATCAGTTTCCAAACGATCACACAAAATCAATTTTTGACCCCATCTGTTTTAGGATTGGATTCATTGTATGTATTGGTACAGACAATTCTCTTCTTTTTCTTTGGTGGAGTGACGATGCTGCAACAGGTAGGAACAGGGATGTTTTTACTGAATATTGGATTGATGGTGGGGTTGAGTCAGCTCTTATTCTTCTTTTTATTGAAGAAAGGTCAGACGAATGTCTTTCTTCTTTTAATGACTGGGATGATCTTAGGTACCTTGTTTAGCAGTATCAGCACTTTTTTACAAGTTGTCATGGATCCAAATGAATATGATCTTTTACAAGGAAAGCTCTTTGCTAGTTTTGGGAATATTCCAAATCAGTATTTATTGCCAGCTACGATCATCATTAGTTTGTCTTGGTTCTTCTTATTTTATAAAAGACACTATCTTGATGTGTTCCATCTTGGAAAAGAACAAGCAATCAATTTAGGGATTGATACAGATCATTTCCAGTTTTTGGTATTATGCTGTGTCAGTCTTCTGACGGGTACTGCTACTGCATTGGTGGGACCGATCACTTTTCTAGGGTTTATTGTAGCGAATATCAGTTATCGTTTCTTTGCTACTTATCGACATGGGGAATTGTTTCTAGGGAGTTTTTTGATTTCCGTCCTCTTTTTAGTGGGTGGGCAATTGCTCGTAGAACAGCTTTTTGGTTGGAACACGACTGTTAGTATTGTGGTGGAATTTTTAGGTGGCGTTTATTTTATTACAAAATTGATTCGTGAAAGGAAGACGATCACATGATCGACTTAAAAGAAGTTAGTAAGAACTATCATGAAAAAGCGGTGGTGAAAGGAGTCAATCTGACTATCAAGGAACAGCAATTGACGGCATTTATTGGACCGAATGGAGCAGGAAAATCGACAGTTCTGTCAATGATCAGTCGGCTGATTGCTAAGGATACGGGTGAAATTTATTTGGATCACAACGAGGTGAAGGCTTGGCGCTCAAAGGAACTAGCCAAAAAGCTATCCATTTTACGACAAACCAATACGATCAGTATGCAGATCACCGTCAAAGAATTAGTTGAATTTGGTCGTTTTCCTTATACAAAAGGGAAACTAACTACACACGATCAACAAATCGTCAAGGAATCGATGGAACATCTAGGTTTAGACGCATTAGCTGATCAAACGATCGATACACTTTCTGGTGGTCAGTTACAGCGAGCTTACATTGCGATGGTACTTGCCCAAGATACAGATTATATTTTGTTGGATGAACCGTTGAATAATCTGGATATGAATTTTGCTGTACAAATCATGCAGATTTTAAAAAAATTAGTGAACGAATTAGGAAAAACGATCATCATCGTTCTCCATGATATCAATTTTGCAGCGAGTTATGCAGATGAAATCATTGCCATGAAAGATGGAGAGTTATTTGTTCAAGGCACAACGAACGAAATTATCAAAAAAGAAGTTTTAGATGATTTGTATGAAATGGACATCCGAATTTGCGAAATTGAAGGACGCAGATTCTGTCTTTATTTCTAAAAAAATTAAAGGAGAAAAGAGATGAAAAGATTAGTACTTAGTGTTTTATTGATGGCAACATTTGGATTGGCGGCATGTGGGAATACTGGAAACAGTAGTACGGTGTCTACCCAAACAAGTAATACAACCGAACAAACGACCGTATCTATTAAAGACAGCAATGGAGATCGTGTGGAAGTACAAAAAAATCCACAAAAAGTCGTTGTTTTTGATAACGGGTCTTTAGATACATTAGATGCATTGGGCGTTGGGGATAGAGTGATCGGAGCAGCAACTAAAAATTTACCTAGTTATTTAGATAAGTATAAAGATGTAGAATCGGCTGGTGGGATCAAAGAGCCTGATTTAGAAAAAATCAATCAGTTGCAGCCTGATTTGATCATTATTTCTGGTAGACAAAGTGATTACAAAGAAGAACTAGCTAAGATTGCGCCAACCCTTTACTTAGCGGTCGATACAAAGGAACCGTGGGAATCTGTACAGCAGAATGTAAATGCGTTAGCTGAGATTTTTGGTAAAGAAGACAAAGCAAAAGAAGAACTAGCTACATTAACGAAAGAAATTGAGGAAACAAAAGAAAAAGCAAGCAAGCTTGAACAAACAGCTTTAGTTACGCTAGTGAACGAAGGACAGCTTTCAGCTTATGGTTCAGGTTCACGCTTTGGCCTTGTCCATGATGTATTTGGATTCAAACAAGCGGATGATCAAATTGAAGCTTCTACGCATGGACAAAGTGTTTCCTATGAGTATATCTTAGAAAAAAATCCAGGAATCCTTTTTGTTGTCGATCGTACGAAAGCAATTGGCGGAGATGACAGTAAAGATAACGTGTCGGCAAATGAATTAGTTGCGCAGACAGATGCTGGAAAAAATGATCAAGTCATTTCTTTACAACCAGATGTATGGTATTTAAGTGGCGGTGGCTTAGAATCAATGAAGTTGATGATAGAAGACGTCAATCAAGTATTCAACTAAAAAAAGACTAGAACAAAACGGAAAACGGCACGAAAACGAGGTCGAGACAAAAGTCGTTTAGGTTTGAGAAATTGAATAAAAAAACGAACAATACGCTTTTTGTATTGCTCGTTTTTTTTTTGAAATTCCCGAAAATCTGACTTTTAAACGCCGTTTATTTGAGAGAGGTTGGGACAGAAGTGTTTAACTCCGAGAAATAAGAAGAATGGATCGATATGGTCTTTTAGTTGGATCTTGAAGGGGTCAGATTTTTGTCTCTGCTAGTGCTCGGTAATTCAAAATATTCATTCTTCGATAGAAGTCAGCAGGAAGCTTTGTCCAATGTTTTAATAACTGATAAAAATAGCTTTCTTCTGCTTTGATCTTGTATTCACTCAGAATCAAACCAAATGAGCTTGATTTTTTTTGCGCTAATTTTTCAAAAATTGAAATTGCTTTTTGCTTATCATCATTGACAAACAAAGTTTTGACTTCAATGTAGGAACCTTCGATATTTTGTGTTTCTTCGATAAAGTAGATCGTTTTTGCGTATTCAGTCATAATGATTCCTCCAAGTTTTAATTAAATAAGATAACAATACTGAAAAAATGTTAACAAACCGTGAATAAAAGGTTATTCTTTTTCAAGTAATGTTTAAAGCTTTTTTATTTTCAAGCTTTTTTGATGGTACTTAAGGTTCATTTAAGAAAATATCAATGAAAATTCGTGAAACCCTTGATTCTGTCGCATATTTTCGATAAAGTAGTTAGAAATATATACGTAGGGGTGGGAAAGCCAATGGAATTACTGATTGATCGAAATTTAATTTTTGCCCAGCACCAAAGAATCGAAACAGAGCGTTTGATCTTGCGCCCAGTCACTTTAAAGGACACAGAGGATATGTACGAATATGGAAAAGATGAAGAAACAACGTATTATGTATTTCCTACGTACCAAACAATAGCTGATGCGAAACAGGGGATCGCTAATGTTTTCATGGCAGCTCCTCTAGGTAAATATGGTATCGAGTTGAAAAGCAATCATAAAATGATCGGTACCATCGATTTGAGAGTTAATGAAATACAGGATAATGCAGAACTTGGTTATGCATCAAATAAGGCGTATTGGGGAAACGGATATATGCCGGAAGCTGCCAGAGCATTATTGACACTTGGTTTTGAAGAATTAGCGCTTGTGAGGATCTTTGCGCAACATGACGTAGAGAATCCTAAATCTGGACGGGTCATGGAAAAAATCGGTATGAAGAAGGAAGGAATCATTCCTGATGCGAGACATTGGAAAGGGAAAATCGCTTCAACCGTTTTACGAGGCATCACAAAAAAAGAATGGCAGGAGCAACAGCACAAAAAAACAAGTTAGTTGCATCTAAAATATAAAATCAGTAAGCTATACTTGAGGTGATGACAATGGAACTATTGTTAACAGAGGAAGCAAAAGAAAAGATCCAATCTCAAGTCAATGCAGATGAACAATTATTATTAGATATTGAAGATGGTGATGGTCCATTCGCAGATACTCGGGTAACTTGCCAAATCGATACGTCCTTTCGTTTATTGATTGTCAAAAAGGATACGGACAAAGATTTGAGTTTATATTCAGAAACAGCGGAAACCACAGTTGGTCCGATCCGAATGAAAAAAAGTGCTTTGATGTATATGGATGACCCTACAACAATTGCAGTGGAACCAACGTATAATAGTCTTCAATTAAAGGGTCCAAGTGGTTTATTAAAAGGGAATTTACAAATGCTTCATAGAGACTAAGAAGAGAACAGAAGGTAGTCGTAAAATGGGAAAGTTAGCGATCATCAGTGATTTGCATGTTGACATCAACAAGTTTAGCGAAAATGAATTGCTGATCCTATGGCAAGTATTAAAAGAAAAAGAAATCACGCGCCTTCATTTGGCAGGTGATGTAGCGAACAAAGTAGATCGTTGTTTAGCTGTTGTGGAATATTTTGCAAAAAAAGGCTTGCCGACGACCTTTCATTTTGGCAACCATGAATTAGCTGATGTCAATGGCGAGGAAATGATGAATCATTTTCCAGATGCGCATTTTCTGAATGAACGCTATATTCCTCTTAATGAGAAACTAGTTTTAGTAGGAATGAACGGTTGGTATGATTATCGTTTTTCTGAATTGAAAGAGTTGGATGCCATCGTTCGAATGAAGAAACTTTACTGGTATGATCGGTTTATTCAGCGAGAAGGGACGGATCTTGAAGTGAATGATCGCTTGCTTCAAGAAACAAAAAATCTGTTGGATATCCTTTCTGCCAAACAGTTAAAGGTGATTTTTTCTACGCATTTTGTTCCTAAAAAAGACTTTATAGTGTATCAGTCAGCTCCCTATGAACGTTGGAATGATCTAAATGCTTTTTTAGGGTCAGAGTCATTGGGTGATTTAATGGATCAGTATGACAATATCACACATGTGGTCTTTGGACATACACATCGCAGGTTTGTCGACAAAGTCATTGGTGGCGCGACATATAGTTGCCGGCCATTTGGGTATTATTATGAATGGCAACTGACGAGAGACTTCGTTTTGATGAATCACTTGGTTGACAGCTACAATCCAATGAAATTGCGAACGTTATTGCGTGCGCATGATTCGGAGTTCAGCGCGTATCGTACGAAACATTTACATGAAGAATTTGAAAAAGCAATGACTGTTATTTTGTATTGATCCCATACAAAATAACAGTCATTTTTCAGTTGAAGTCAACGAGAAAGAGAATCCTTTTTTTTAGATTTTTGGATATAAGTCAATTTTGATGGCGATACTTTTGCGTATAGTTCTGCGATTGCCGTTTTTTGATAGTCTTCTTTTATAAGATTTTGAACTCTTGCTTTTGGAAGGCCATTTAAAGGGACAATAGAGAAATCGCGTTTCATCATATTGTTAAATCCATGATGAATGGTGTACTGTTTTTTTTGGATACTGGTTTTTTTCAGATGATAGATTAGCTTAAGAAGTGGATTTCTTGAATTTTTCCATGTTTTGTTAAGCTTTAAGAGTTTCTTTTTCATTTTTTTCCTTTCTTCATAATAAGAAAAAATACGATCTAATTTTTTATTTTCATTGTGATCATTGCCCTTTAAGGCATGGAGGAAGCGTCGACGCATCTGAAATGTAGCATTCTCTTTTACATTGTATTTTGGTGTAAGCTTTTCTTTACGCGTATCGATAGTTTGAAAAATATCTGTATGACAATGGTACAAAGCTGTTTTGAAAGCTGCATCGACACCAGCTATAATACAATTTCCTTCGATTTGTCTACTTAGGTTTATTTTTAAGTCTTTTGCTTGAGGCTCATTTGAAAGAGTAGTAAAGGCTTTTAAAATCCCATAATTCGACCACCTATCATAGCTAACAGTAGGGCTATTTCTGTAGATCTCATCAGAGTTTTTACTATCTAAAAGTAGTTCACTGAACTTTTCTATATTTTTCTCAGGGATCGTGAGATAGCTGCCAGTCCGTTGTTGAAAAAAACGTGCTTTGTCTAATATGGAAAGGACATACTGATCATTGTGTCTATGTATAAGTAATCCAGCCGCGTGTTTCTGTTCTCCTTCTGTCAAAAATTGGATGGGAAGGATCATGAAGGAGGTACGATCATCAGGCTTTAGGTTTTCCAGTAATTGTTTGATCTCGCCTTGTTTAGCAGATTGATAAAAATCAATGGTATTTTGTAAAGAGGTGAAGATAGCAGATTGCTGTTGTTTGGGTATAAAAAAATTTTGTTGATCTTGTGCAATCATTTTCTGATATGTCGTAAATAGTAACGTATAAAGTATCTTGCCATCCGAACCTGTCGAATGATACGAACCATTTTCTTTTAATGCAAGAAGTAAGGCTAAAAGTTCAGCTTTTCGTTCACTTTCAGTATAGTCAGTTATTGCCATGATAACGCTCCTTCGTTAATTTTTAGTGGTAGAGGGTAGTTGAAATGAGTGACTGCACCTTTCTTTGAGAATAAGTCGGAATCTTGGTTTCAATTGCTTCTTTTTTTCTTACTTTGTTACTGTATTATTCCATACTCAAAAGAGTAAACAGAATATATTTTTCCAAAAAAAAGAAAACTGGGTGCGAATTTTCGCATCCAGTTTTCTGCTTGACTTTGATTAAGCCATAAAGATGAATTTGTATAAGAAGACTGCAACAATACCGGCACAAATCGGTGCAACAACTGGCACCCAAGCGTAACCCCATTGTGATGAGCCTTTGTGTTTAAGTGGTAATAAAGCATGTACCAGACGTGGAGCAAAGTCACGGGCTGGGTTCAATCCAGGACCAGTAGGACCTCCAAGAGAAGCAACTAATGTCCAAACTAAGAAACCAAGTGCTAAATGAGCTGTACCAAGGTTATCTTGGAAGAATGGTGCTTTAGTGATACCTAGGGCACCAAAGAATAAAACGAATGAACCAAAGAATTCATTGACGAAACCATTGAATTTAGAACCAACACTATTGATAGTAGAGAATGTACCTAAAACATGGTTTACATCATCTGTTTGGTCATAGTATGGTTTGTAGCAAGCTACAACGATCAATTGACCAATTACGGCACCGACTAATTGAGCTGCAATATAAGGTAAAACTTCTGACCAAGGGAATAAGCCGTTTGATGCAAGAGCGATTGTGAATGCTGGGTTGATGTGGTTTCCGCTGATTCCGCCAAAGATCATTGCTGGGATCATAACCCCACAGCCATAACCTACAGCTATCAACATCCAGTCACTTCCGTAACCCTTCGTTCCTTTTAAATCTACGTTAGCTACAGCACCGTTTCCTAGAACGATCAATAAGGCTGTACCAATCATTTCCGCTGCTAGACGTGTCATAAGTGAGTAATCCATATATACCTCCAAAATATTATAAAAATGCAAAAAAAAAGAAACATCAACACAATAGGTGCAGTGTTTCGCCTGTCCTTTTCTTCCGTGGTCGCAATAAGTGCAGATTAAAAATGCGATTTCTATGTATGAAAGAAATCAGACCAACTTCCAAAAATCAACGTTCGAAACTTTCTCGCAAAACACCAACCTTAATTATAAATATACCAAAAAAAAACAAGTATTTTTTTCAAATGTTGTTGCTTAGAAACAGCATGTTTTGAAACTTTCAGAAAAAGTTTGTTAGTAAAATGAAAACAAGACATAAGGAGTGTTTCATATATGAAATTTTTTCAAGAGTTTTTTATCATTACATTTTTTTCTGTATTAGGAGAAGCGACACGAGTTTTTGCGCATCTACCTATTCCCGGAAGTATCCTTGGCATTTTATTCCTGTTTTTGGCATTTGAGATGCACTTGGTAAATCCTGAAAGATTAGGAGCAACAGGTGATTTTTTGTTGAATAACTTAACGATCCTTTTTGTACCTGCTGGAGTGGGCTTACTTGATTATTTTGACGATATTGCAACGATCTGGCCTATTTTGCTTGGTGCTGTTGTCGTTTGTTCCGTAGTGACAATGGTCGTAGCAGGAAAAACTGCAGAAGGTGTTGAAGCAATCGTCCGATATGTCACGAAGAAACGAAAAGCAAATGATCCAGAAATAGAGATGGAGGAACAACAAATTGACTGAATTTTTCCGTAATCCTTTGTTTGGTTTAAGTGTCACTTTAGGTGTGTATGTTCTATCCGATAAATTTTTGCGCAAATATAAATTACCAATCATCAATCCATTAGTTTTATCGATCCTCGTAATCATTTTATTTTTACATTTTTCTGGTATCGATTATCAAGACTACAATGTCGGTGGCAGCTTTTTGACGATGCTGATTACACCAGCGACAGTAGCATTAGCCATTCCGTTGTACAAGAACTTTCATTTATTGAAGGAAAATGTTTTTTCAGTCCTGGCAGCCATTATCGCCGGGATCGTTGCCAATTGTTTGGTCAGCGTAGGTATCGGCTATTTCTTTTCATTAAAGAAAGATATGGTTATTTCATTATTGCCAAAATCAGTAACTACAGCAATATCAGTGGATCTTTCTCATAGTATGGGCGGGGTAAATGCAGTCACACTTGCCATCGTTGTTTCAACAGGTATTTTTGGTTCATTGATTGCCACACATATTTTTCGAATATTCAATATTAAGAGTCCTGTCGCTCGTGGAGTTGCTTTAGGGAGTACTTCCCATGCAATCGGGACAGCTAAAGCAATTGAACTGGGCAAAATAGAAGGGATCGTTTCTGGTTTAGCAATCTGCGTCAATGGTATTCTAACAGTTTTCATCTTACCTTTATTGTTCCAACCATTTGCTGGCTTGTTTTAATGTCGAAGCAGTTGTTTTATGCTACAATGAAACCAACGTTCTAGCATAAAGGAGTGAGTGAAGTTGTATTTGTCATCTGAATATTTAAAGAGATTCGACAAAGATCTCTACTATAAAATCCTTCTGCTGGAAAGCTTTGAAGATCATGGATGGCATACAGCTGTGCAGCTTGCGCAAACAGTTCAATTAGATGCACGCAGTGTCTCGAAATATTTAAGTGAACTATCTAAAAATTATCAGCACTTTAGTGGGAAAGCACAACCTCTGTTTGTAAAGTCCCACCGTGCTGGTTATAATTTTCATGATTCCTTAGATTCGATCGAGCACGAGCGTTTTCTCATCTATCTTGTGCAAAATACGTTGAAATATCAATTATTGCATGATATTTTTTTTGAAGATTTCCACACGATGTATCAGTTTGCACAAAAACATTACATCAGTGAATCAACTGCTCACCGAAAAATCAATGAATGGAAACAACAATTAAAAGCCTATGGTATCTCTTTGCAACGTGGGGACTATGTGGCCCAGGGAGAAGAAGAAATCATTCGGCTCTATTTACATATGACTTTTTGGCAGTTGTTCCGTGGAAAGATCTGGCCGTTTGCGACGATTTCCCAAACAGATGTGAAAAAAATCGCAGAACAAATCATGGCTTTTTTTAATGTACGGTTGAATGAAATCAAAAAACGAAGGTTGGAATATATGTTGGGAGCCTTCTTTTTGCGTAAGTCTCAGAAACACTATGTGGACTTAAACAAGCGCAAACGGCGGTTGATTACAGATAATCCATTATTTAAACAATTTTGTCAGTGGATGCAACCGGTATTCCCAAACTATTTTCAAAACGAGGACGAGGTAGGCGCACTTTTTTTAGTGTTGATGACAAGAGAAGAATATTATACGGATGAAGAAATCCGTACCAGTATTTTTACGTTCCACCAAAAATATCAGACCCCGCCTTATACTGCACTTTATGAAGCGAAAGAAGCACTAGAATTCTACCAAACAGAACAAGGACTTCCAACAGAAACTTTATCTAAAGAAGCAGAAAACTATTTATTCAGTAGCCATTTATTTGCGTATCTTTTTCCGGAAGCAAAAGAAACGATTGATGGCAACGACAGTGATTTCATGAACCATCTAGTGATTGAAAACAAGGAATTAAAACATTGGCTCGATTTATTCTTTGAAGTAGAACGTAGAGAAGTCCGACATCCGGCTTTTCAAAATATTTCCTTTTTGATGGGGAGATATCTGACGGTTTTAAAAACAATGGGCGCATTCACTCAACAGTTGCCTCAGATAACGATTTTGCTAATGACAGATTTTCCGTTATTTGAAGAACAACTGATCGAAGAGGGGCTACGTAATTTTTTCCGCAATGACTATCAGTTGCTTTTTTTACCTACAGACTATCGTGGAAGAGATGTCGATTTGTTGCTTTCGACGAGCAAAGTTCACCGTAAGCCATGGGCAGACTTAGAATACTTTATCGTAACAGGCGAGTTACAATTGAAAGACTATATTGAACTTTTTGAAAAGATAAGACTGATCCAAGAAAAAAATAATCGCAGGAGATGAAGAAAATGACATTTGAAGAAATATTACCAGAAGTAAAAAAAGGAGCAAAAGTGATTCGTGAAGGCTGGAGTGGTTTTGAGCTTTACGTCGTTCTTGTATCAGGAGATGAATTTGACGGTTGTCCCGTTACTCCTTATTTTTTGATCAAAACTAGCGACGAAGGATTTTCTAGTTTTGCCCCAACTGTTTGCGATATCTTGGCAGATGACTGGGTCATTGTAAAATGAAAAACCACTATACAGATCTAGTTGAAAAAGTTGTTTTTGTGACTGGTGCAGCTTCGGGGATCGGACATGCACAAGCTAAAGCATTTTTAGAGCAAGGCGCCCAAGTTTTTGGACTGGATCAGCAAAATGGTGGGATGGGAGAACTTTCCACGAGTTATCCAGAATCTTTTATGTATTATTTGGGAGATATCACAAAAAAAGAAGTACTTTTAGAAGCGGTAGAAACCTGCCATCGTCACTTCGGTGAAGTAGAGATTTTATTGAATACGGCTGGGATACTTGATGCCTATCACCCGTTGTTAGAAACGGATGAAGCGTTGTGGGATCGGATATTTGCGGTCAATGTAAAAAGCATGTATCGTTTGACTCAATTGCTACTTCCAGAGATGCTTCAACGAACCTCTGGAACGATCATCAATATGGCTTCTATCGCTGGCTACGTGGCTGGTGGAGGCGGTGTTGCCTACACAAGTGCCAAGCACGCGATTATTGGGTTTACCAAACAATTAGCGCTCGACTATGCTTCCCAAGGTATTTGCGTAAAAGGAATCGCACCAGGAGCTATCCAAACGCCAATGAATGCGGCTGATTTTGCAGGAGATGGTGAAATGGCAGAATGGGTGGCAAATGAAACGCCAGTCAAACGCTGGGCCAAACCAGAAGAAGTGGCTGAATTGACGTTGTTTTTAGCAACACCTCAAGCCAGCTATATCCAAGGAGCAATCGTTCCGATCGATGGTGGTTGGCTCTTAAAATAGCTTTTTTGTTTGCTATTGTCAAACGAGCTATCGGTTATACGATCACTTATTCTTAAAGTATAGGCAGTATGACCAGAAAAAACTTACACTACGGCACTTCAGTTGGAAGAAAATTCCCATCCTTTGGTCGTAGTTATTACCAAGAATATTATCTTGCAAAGGAGAAAACAAATGGATCACAAAGAAGTAACCTCAAAAAATCGTTGGACGACAGCAGAAATTGCGCGAATGGCTTTGGTCACAGGTTTATATGTAGCAGTCACCCTTGTATTGTCTGTAATCAGTTTTGGTGCCATCCAAATACGGTTATCAGAAATGTTCAATTATCTGTCCCTCTATAATAAAAAATATATTTACGCTGTAACGCTAGGTGTAGCATTAGCTAACTTGGCTTCGCCACTTGGGTTGATCGATGTCGTTGTTGGCAGTGTCAGCACACTGATCGTCCTATTGCTCAATTATAGTGTGACGAAACGAGTAAAAAATATGAAACTGAAAATGGTGATTACAGCGCTTATTTTTGCATTCTCCATGTTTACAGTGGCAGGACAGTTAAAATTATTGTATCAAGCACCCTTTTTCTTTAATTGGGGAGTCATTGCTTTAGGCGAATTGGCTTCTATGATTGTGGGGGGCGTCATCATCTACTGGATCAGTAAAAAAATCGATTTGACTAAATAAAGTGTGAATTAAATGGTATAGCTTTGTGCATGAATGAACATGATAAAAATAAGTGGTGCACTACTGTCCCGCATTGATTGTCGAATAGTAGTGCACCGCTTATTTTTTTATTGTAATGGGGAAAATAGTTATTTTTTAGGTGAAGCAATAGTCGAGCGAGTAATCAGGTGCAGTCTTTTTCTCAATAAGATCCCTAGATAAGCCGCTGCAGTTCCTTTGATCAGTTCTGGGAGTAGGAAGGGAACGAACCCACTTAAAAATGCCGTTTGGATCGATAACCCGCCACTGATTTTCAACCAAAATGTGCCAAAAATCAAAGCAATCACAGAACCTAAGAGATTTGCAATAAAAGCTTGCGGATAATTTTCGCCCCATTTTTCAATCAGCCAACCAATCAGCAAGGTCTGAAAAATAAACCCAATCAAATATCCACCAGTAGGGCCAAATAGGACACCGATCCCACCAGTCATGCCAGAAAAAACAGGTAAGCCAATCAATCCTAGCAATAAGTAGATAAAGACGGCTACCGTTCCTGTTCGTTTACCAAGGAAGGTGGCGGTCAACCCGATTGCAAACGTTTGACCTGTTAAAGGAATGATACCTAAGGGGATGGTAAATTGAGAGAGGACAGCGATAATCGCTGCAAATTCAGCCGCAAGTATAAGTTCTTTCAAAGATTTTGTCATAAGCTCTCCTTTTCGTTAACTTTATATTTTTTATAGGTTAACGAAATTGTACGTGATATACATAGAATTGTAAAGAGAAAAAATGAAAATAAATTGATCATAACTAATGAGGCAGACTCAGAACTATTTAAACAAAAAAATAAGCCGAATACTCTGGAGAAAATGAACGTTTCCCCCAAATAGGAGCTTTTTAAGCAAACATTTTGGGGTGGGCTTCAAAAAACGACTCTCGGATTGTTCGGTTTATTTTTTAAGCTCGATTTAGGTGATAAGACAGAAATTTCCAAAATATGAAGAATTAATTTTGAAATTTCTGCTTTATTTGCTTAGAGTAAAACGCTTCTTTCACAACCTCTATCTACGGTGTTCAAAGAGCTGACCTTCGGCAATAAGTCAAAAAATCTCAAAACATGGAAAGCTGTTTCGAGATTTTCCTCCTTATTGCTCAGGCCAAAGCACTCTTTTCACAACCTCTATCTACGGTGTTCAAAGAGCTGACTTTCGGCATTAGCTCAAAAAAATAAAAAATATGGGGAGCTATTTTCTATTTTTCTTCTCTAATGCTCAAGCTAAAGCGCTCTTTTCACAACCTCTTCCACGGTGTTCAAAAGCCACCTCCTTGAAATAAGTCTGAATTTTTTAAAACATGAGAAGCTGTTTCAAAAAATCCATTCTTATTGTCGGCGGAGCTGAACGGGCTTTTTCACAACCTCTAAATAAAAAAGCCCAACTACCGATGTGGTAGTGGGCTTGTAAACCAAAACTTTTGAAATTATAGGCTTTGGTTGTAGTATTCAACGACAAGTGCTTCGTCGATTTCTGGATATAGTTCGTCACGTTCTGGTAAACGAGTTAATGAACCTTCCAATTTTTCAGCGTCAAAGCTTACAAATGCTGGGCGTCCAACAGTTGCTTCAACAGCTTCTTTAACTGTTACGATATTTTGTGATTTTTCACGAACTGAAATCACTTGACCCACTTCAACGTGGTATGAAGGGATATCAACGCGTTTGCCATCAACAGTGATGTGGCCATGGTTAACTAATTGACGTGCTTGACGACGAGTAGTTGCAAGACCTAAACGATAAACAACATTGTCTAAACGTTGTTCTAGTAAGATCATGAAGTTAACCCCGTGTTTACCTTCTTTGATTTTGCTAGCTTTAACGAACAAGTTACGGAATTGACGTTCGTTCATTCCGTACATATGACGTAGTTTTTGTTTTTCAGTTAATTGCATACCGTATTCTGATTGTTTGCCACGGCTGTTTGGTCCATGTTGACCTGGAGCGTAAGGGCGACGTGCTAATTCTTTTCCTGTGCCTGATAATGAAATACCTAGGCGACGAGAAATTTTCCATGATGGTCCTGTATAACGAGACATTAAAATTTCCTCCAATAAATAAATGTAGTTTTTGGAGTAAAATAATCCGATGAAAAATTCATAATCGTGTAGTCCGTTCTTCAATCTTCACCTTTGCAGCCGCGGTTACACAATTGAACCCGAATCGGGGCAACGAACTAGGGACGTATTATTATTCTTCTGCTGCATTATTTTACACAAATTCCAGTATAAAGGAAATCACTTGGTGATGTCAAGGGAAAAAGCTTCTAAAAACGCTTTACAAACGCTTCCGCACTCTATAAAATAAGGAGGTATATGCCAAAAGCATGAAAATAATTGAACAAATCAAAGGAGAAAAGAGATGAACCCAGTATCACCGTTGTTTGAAAAGATCGATGCCTCGATCGAAAAGAAAGTCGACTTGTTCGACAATAGTTTTGCACGTTATGCACTACGCGCCATATTTGCTTGTTTATTTTTAACATTAGGAACAGCTGTGGCTTTTGCAATCGCAATGAAAGGCGAAGCAATCGCTCACGGACTTGGGAAGATCCTTTACGCATTTATGTTTAGTTGGGGTTTGGTAATGATTTTGTACATGAATGCAGAGTTAGGGACTTCAAAT
This sequence comes from Enterococcus durans, assembly GCF_002277935.1. Classification (NCBI taxonomy): domain Bacteria; kingdom Bacillati; phylum Bacillota; class Bacilli; order Lactobacillales; family Enterococcaceae; genus Enterococcus; species Enterococcus durans. The sequence goes on from NZ_CP022930.1 coordinate 1,173,667, forward strand.
ATGCTTTATATGACAGTTGGTGTTTATCGTAAGCGCTTGAATCTATCGAAAGCACTAAAAATTTTATTTACTTGTATTTTGTTTAATCTGATCGGCGGCTTGTTGTTTGGATTTTTGGTTTCTGCTACTTCGCCATTTCAAAGTTTGGCATTGGACAATTATATGTTAGAATCAGTTGCAACGAAACTGACAAAGCCAACGATGACGATTTTGGTGGAAGCAATGTTTGCAAATATCCTAGTCAATACAGCTGTTTTGATCAGTATGCGTATGAAGGATGATGCAGGTAAAGTATTAACGGTTGTGTTCATTATTTTCATTTTCTCATTTTTAGGTTATGAACACGTGATTGCGAATTTCCCTGCTTTTACATTGGCTTTCTTTGCTTCAGGTGGACAAATGGATGCGATGACGCTAGGCAACATCGTACATAATTTATTGTTTGCCTTGCTTGGAAATTATATAGGAGGCGGACTAGTCATGGGGCTAGGGTACGCTTGGTTGAATCAGTCTAAATCGGCTTATGTGGACTGACCCCTTCAAAAGGAGGAGGGAAATTGGAGATGCTTGTTTTTCCAAAAAATGAAGAGAAAGCTAAACAGATGGAAGACTATATGCGTAATCAGTTTTTATTTGCCGGTGTGCCGAAACCAGAACGAGCAAATCTGCAAAAAAAATTGTTGCTTGATAGTAAATGCCTATCTGCTTCAGAAATTATTGCTTTGGCTGACTATTATTATGGTCAAATCGAAAGAGAGTATCAGTATTTAGCCATCGATTTAGTCCAACGTAACGTTCAACGTTTTACTTTTGATGAGTTGCGGGCATTGATAATGCTTGTAGAAAGAAAAGAATGGTGGGACAGTATTGATCTATGGCGGAAAGTTTACAGTACATGGTGCCTTCACCATCTAGAGCAACTGGAATCAGTTTTTGTTGTTTTTGCGCAACAAGATGATTTTTGGTTGCGGCGTATCGCTATTACGCTACAATTAGGTTTTAAAGAAAAAACGGAGACACAGCTACTTGCAAAAGCAATCGAAGCCGACCGTATGACCAATGAGTTTTTTATCCAAAAAGCAATTGGGTGGGCTTTAAGGGATTATAGTAAAACAGACGCAGATTGGGTAAGAGAACAATTAGCAAAAGACTTGAGTCCTTTGGCAACAAGAGAAGCAAGCAAGTATTTATAAGAAAGAGAGACGACAAAAAATGAAACGCAAACTATTTGCATTTGATATTGACGGAACATTGTTGGACACGAATAAACAAGCACTAGATAGCACGAGAGAAGCGCTCGATAAATTACGAAAAGCAGGTCATTTAGTGACGATTGCTACGGGACGTAGTCGTTTCCATGCACAGGAAGTGATCCGTGACTTAGATTTTACCAACTATATTTTATGTAATGGAGCCGCAGGTTTTTTAGATCATGAACAAGTCTACAAAAACCTTTTGGATCGTGAACAGTTAGACCGCTTTGTCGAAGAAGCACATAGTGAGAATATCGATACGGCATTTGTTAGTCTAGATAATATCAAGCGCTCTTCTTCGAATCATGTCGGAGTAATGGAAGAGGCAATGCATTCATTTGGCGCCGTTTTGCCTGAGTTGGATCAGTATTTTGTCGAGGAACAAGAGATTTACCAAGCTTTAGCCTTTTTTGATAAAACCTATGATGATCGTTTTGCTGATTATGATAAGATCCGTTTTGTACGTTGGCATGAAAATAGTGTAGACGTTGTTCCTCATGACGGTTCAAAAGCAGCGACGATCGTACATTTAGCTGATCAAGTCGGTATTACGCAAGAAGATATCATTAGTTTTGGTGACGGACAAAATGACCGAGAAATGTTGCGTATGTCAGGAATCGGAGTAGCAATGGGAAATGCTGCGCCGGAAGTCCAAGCAGAAGCAAAAATAGTCACAGATACAAATGACCAAGATGGTATTTGGAAAGCGTTGAAAGAATTGGCTTTTATTTAGTCTATTCCCACCGTTTATTCGTTTTTAGAGAATGAGACAAAAGTGTTTCTTACTTTTGTCTCATTCTCTTTTTTTTGATCTTTCCAAAAACCTGGCTTTTGTACGCTGCTTATTCGAGAGTCTGTGATAAAACTAATTTTTAGATTTGTCCCACATTCTTTCCACAATAAGAAAGGGGACCAAATAGATACTTTTGACTCAGGTTTTAAACAAGAATAAACGGTGACGGAAGAAGAAAATCGGCTTGATATCTCAGAGCAAAACACTTCTGGAACGACCTCAGTCATAGGGTTATAAGCTGGATTTCTTCGAGTATTTTTGGCAAGCTGATCGTTTAGTTTAAGCTTTTTTGCGTGTTGCTGTATGTTAACCGTTTTCTCGGTAGTAGACGCTGAATAAATTTACTTTTTCAAATTGATATATGAAGAAAGCTGGTGTATTCTTTTAACTAAATGTTTTAGTGAAGGTGGGAAAAGGGTTTGTCTGTACGTCTACGGGGGTTTATTTATGTAATCAGTGGTTCGATTTTATGGGGATCATCTGGGAGTGTTGCCCAATACTTTTTTGCAAAAAATGCTGTTAGTACGGAATGTATTGTTGGTTTGCGGTTGTTAGGTGCCGGTTTTTTATTGTCGTTATGGGCTTTTTTTACGCAACGAAAACAGTTAACTCAACTGTTCAGTCGGCCGAAAGATATAGGTCATGTGTTGTTGTTTGGTTTTGCTGGTGTTGTGCCATCGCAATTTACTTATTTTATGGCGATCCGCTTGGGTAATGCCCCGACCGCCACTATTCTGCAGTTTCTAAACCCGGTTTTTATTCTGCTTTATTATTCGATACGTCAGAGAACAGCTCCGCGACGAATTGATCTCTTATCGATTGTTTTAGCGATTGCAGGGACCTTTCTATTGGTGACACATGGTAGTTTGAATCAACTCGTTTTATCCCCTTGGGCGGTTTTTTGGGGGATCATGGCTGGGATTGCGGCAACTTTATACACCTTATTACCGAGAACCCTTTTGCGGACGTATGATGCTACCTTAGTAACTGGCTTGGCAATGTTAGCGGCTGGAATTGCTCTATTGCCGTTTATTTTACGGGAGTGGCCGCTGCATTTATCAAGATCGAGTATTCTTTCTTTGGCCTTTATTATTATTTTTGGTACGTTGTTTTCTTATTTATTTTATCTCAAAAGTTTGCAGTTTATCGATCCCACTACGACAAGTTTGTTGAGTTCGTTTGAACCGTTAACGGCCACTTTTTTATCTGTTTTATTCTTGAACACGTTATTTGATTGGTCTTCTTTGGTGGGAATGGGGTTGATTTTATCTACTACAATTTTACAAGCTTTAGCAAGCAAGTTGCCTTTTAGACGTTACCATGATAAAAGGATAGGTGTTGTGGGAAAGCCGAAATGAGATCTTTTAGGGCTTTTGCAGCACTGTAATGAAGAAAATGACAACCAAAAATGGTATGAGAAGGCCGATGATTGGTTGTTGGATTTTTTGAACGGTAAAAATAGTGATGCTGAGAAGACTATGACTTTGGTCTTCTTAGCATTTTTTACTTTGTTTTCAGAAGGTAAAAGTAGCATAGAAAATTCAATTATGGCAACACACGATCATATGATTTTTACTAGGAGTGAAGGATCATTGAATGGAGAGAACTAAAAGAATGGGGGTCATGTTCTAAATACAAATAAACTGCGGGAGCATAAGCAGTTCCTACATAAACAAACCAAAAGCACTTGGAGTGAAACACATCTGTTTCAGCCTCTTTTCTTTCTTCTATAAAACAACTATAATATAAAGTGACGTTAAAAGAGAAGAGGAAAAAGTGTGCGGGTTTTATTTATTGGTGATGTAGTAGGTTCAATGGGGCGAGAAATGATTACAGAGTATCTTCCTCGATTAAAGAAAAAATTTCGACCACAGGTGACGATTGTCAACGGGGAAAACGCAGCTGCTGGAAGAGGGATCACAGAAAAAATCTATAAGAAGTTCTTACAAGATGGTGTAGACGTGGTCACTATGGGGAATCATACATGGGACAATAGAGATATTTTTGAGTTTATTGACCAAGCAAAAAAAATGGTACGTCCAGCTAATTTCCCAGAAGGAACACCAGGACAAGGGATAGTATTTGTCAAAGTCAACCAGCTTGAATTAGCAGTTATCAATATGCAAGCTCGTTCTTTTATGGTGGATCTAGATGACCCTTTCCGTAAAATGAACGAATTGATCGAAGAAGCAAGAAAAAGAACGCCAATTATTTTTGTTGATTTTCATGGGGAAACAACTAGTGAAAAACAAGCAATGGGTTGGTTCCTAGATGGAAAAGTTTCCGCAGTCGTTGGAACACATACCCATGTGCAAACGAACGATGCGCGTATCTTGCCTCAGGGGACAGCTTATTTAACTGATGTTGGTATGACTGGTCCGTATGATGGAATCTTAGGGATGCGACGTGAACCTGTTATCGAGAAGTTCCTAACTGCCCTACCTAAACGTTTTGAAGTGGTAGAAAACGGCAGAGGGCTTTTGAGCGGTTGTTTGTTAGAGATCGATGATGTGACTGGAAAAGCAAAAACGATCGAGTTGATCCAAATCAATGAAGACCGGCCATTTTTAGAATAGAGAGTGAGCGAATATTGCCAAAAGAAGCGAACATTCAAAAAGAAGCAGACAAGCTTATGGAACAATTAAGTCTGAATGAAGTAATCATCCGCTACAAAGAACTAGAAATGAAAGTACAAGAGAATCACTATCTAACGCAACTTACAGAAGAAATCCAAAAAGCACAAAAAGAAGCAGTGAACTTTGCACATTATGGCAAGAAAGAAGCGGAAAAAGAAGCGATTGCACGAGCGAATGAGCTGACTGAAACAATGGATCAGCATCCGCTTGTCTTGGCTTACCGCCACCAATTGGTTGAAGCAAACGACCTTTTGCAACATTTGACGAAGATGATCCAAGAGGAAATCAATGAATGGATAGAGGAGGAAGAGCATGCCTCAAAAAACTAAGAATACTCCGATGATGGAACAATATTTAAGCATCAAGGCTCAATACCAAGATGCTTTTTTGTTCTATCGTTTGGGTGACTTTTATGAATTATTTTATGAAGATGCTATCAAAGCATCGCAAATTTTAGAATTGACGTTAACGAGTCGTAACCGAAATGCAGATGATCCGATTCCGATGTGTGGCGTGCCACACCATGCAGCCCAAGGGTATATCGATATTCTGATCGAAAAAGGCTATAAAGTGGCAATTTGTGAACAAGTCGAAGATCCCAAGACAACTAAAGGAATGGTCAAACGTGAAGTGATCCAATTGGTCACTCCAGGAACAGTCATGGACAGTAAAGGTCTTTCGGCTAAAGACAATAATTTCTTGACAGCTGTAGTGAATGATGGAACTGATTTTGGTTTTGCCTATGTTGATTTGAGTACGGGAGAATTAAAAACAGCCCATTTACATGATGAGGAAGCTGTTTTAAATGAAACTTCTGCTTTGCAGACCAAAGAACTTGTTCTGGGAAATGAAATCAGCGAAACACTTTCTGAACAATTGAAGAATCGTCTAGGTTTAGTTTTTTCAAAACAAGAAACAAGTGAAGAAAATGCGGAATTTAGTTTTTTGACAAGTGAATTGAATGACCCGCTTGAAAAAGAAGTGACTGGCAAATTATTGACTTATTTAGCAGTTACACAAAAAAGAAGTCTCTCGCACATCCAAAAAGCGGTAGAATATCAACCCGATCATTATTTAAAGATGGACTACTATTCAAAATTCAACTTGGAACTAAGTCAGTCTATTCGGACAGGCAAGAAACATGGGACACTCTTATGGTTGCTGGATGAGACAAAAACAGCTATGGGTGGTCGTCTGTTGAAACAATGGCTAGATCGTCCTTTGATCCAGTTGAAGCAAATCAACGCACGTCAGGACATGGTAGATTCACTTTTAAATAGTTATTTTGAAAGATTGGATCTTCAAAGTGCCTTGACGAAAGTCTATGATTTAGAACGCCTAGCAGGAAGAGTGGCTTTCGGGAATGTCAATGGGCGTGACTTGATCCAATTGAAAACTTCATTAGAACAAGTACCGTTACTTCGTCAGTTGATTGAAGGCATCAATGAAGGACAGTGGACAGAACTATTAAAAGAAATGCAACCGATGGACCAATTAGTACGCCTGATCGATCAAGCGATCCAAGATGAACCTCCTTTACAGATCACTGAAGGAAATGTCATTAAAGATGGATTCAATGAACAATTGGATGCCTATCGTTCAGCAATGAAAAACGGTAAGCAATGGCTAGCAGAGTTAGAAGCAAGAGAACGACAAAATACAGGGATCAAAAACTTAAAAGTTGGTTTCAACCGCGTTTTTGGGTATTATATTGAAATCACGAAAGCCAATCTTGCGAACACTGAACTAGAAAAGTATGAAAGAAAGCAAACACTAGCGAATGCAGAGCGCTTCATAACCCCTGAATTGAAAGAATTAGAAACACAGATTCTTGAAGCAGAAGAAAAATCAGTAGATTTAGAATATCAGTTGTTTTTGGCAGTAAGAGAAGAAGTGAAAAAAGCCATCCAACCATTACAAACACTTGCCAAGGCTATTAGTACAGCAGATGTTTTGCAAAGCTTCGCTACTATCAGTGAACGCTATCAATATGTGCGCCCTGAAATGGTTACAAACCGTCATGAACTGGTGATTCAAGAAGGACGCCATCCAGTAGTCGAAAAAGTTTTAGGACATCAAGAGTACATCCCGAATAGTGTGGAGATGGCAGAAGATGAAATGATCTTGTTGATAACAGGACCAAATATGTCAGGTAAAAGTACGTATATGCGGCAGTTGGCATTGACTGTTCTAATGGCACAAATGGGTTGTTTCGTACCCGCGCAAAAAGCTATCCTACCAGTATTCGATCGGATTTTTACTCGTATCGGGGCAAGTGATGATCTTATTGCTGGCCAAAGTACATTCATGGTTGAAATGATGGAAGCGAACCAAGCATTGCTCCATGCTACACCGAATAGCTTGATTCTATTTGACGAGTTAGGTCGAGGAACGGCAACGTATGATGGTATGGCATTAGCCCAAGCAATCATTGAGTATATCCACAAAAACGTACAGGCAAAGACATTGTTCTCTACGCACTACCATGAATTGACTGTTTTAGACCAAGAATTACCTCAGTTGAAGAATGTCCACGTGGGTGCGGTGGAAAAAGAAGGGGAAGTGGTCTTCCTCCACAAGATGATGGACGGACCTGCAGACAAAAGTTATGGGATCCACGTAGCGAAAATCGCTGGCTTACCTCCTAAATTATTAGAGCGGGCAGCCAAAATTTTAGAAACGCTAGAAGCAGGCGATACTATCCATCATTCAGTTGCTGTCGAAGTTGAAGCGGCATCAAGCAAAGAAATCTCGTATCCAGAAGCTGACACGCTACAAGAAGAGCCAGCAGAAACACAACAACTTTCATTGTTCAGTGAATTAAGTGAATCAGAAACAGCTGTCATCACCGCTTTAAAACAAATGAACCTTCTAGAAATGACGCCGATGGATGCATTGAATCAATTATACGAACTAAAAAAACAACTATAGGAAGAAGGCGTTGAGATGGCAAAAATTCAGGAACTATCGGAACGATTAGCCAATCAGATCGCAGCTGGTGAAGTTGTCGAACGGCCAGCATCCGTGGTAAAAGAACTCGTTGAAAATGCCATTGATGCCGGAAGTACGCAAATTGATATTTTAGTTGAAGAAGCAGGCTTGAAAAAAATCCAAGTCATTGATAATGGCGAAGGTATTTTGACTGAAGATGTGGAAAATGCGTTCAAACGCCACGCTACAAGTAAGATCCATAGTCGTGATGATCTTTTCCGTATCCGTACGTTAGGTTTTCGCGGAGAGGCGCTTCCTAGTATTGCATCCGTATCGTTGCTTACGATTGAGACAGCAAACCAAGACGAACCACAAGGAACCTACTTAGAATTGAAGGGCGGAGAAGTAATAGAGCATCGCCCGGCGCCGCTAAGACAAGGAACAAAAATCACCGTTGACAATCTGTTCTTCAATACACCTGCACGGTTAAAATATGTAAAAACATTGCATACGGAGTTAGCCAATATTGGCGATATCGTCAATCGCTTAGCTTTAAGCCATCCCACGATTGCATTTCGTTTAGTCCACGACGGCAATAAAATGTTGGCAACAGCAGGAAATGGAGATCTAAAACAAACGATTGCGGGGATCTATGGATTAGCTACAGCAAAAAAAATGTTGAAAATCGAAGCGAACGATTTAGATTTTGAAGTCTTTGGGTATGTTTCCTTGCCAGAAGTTACTCGTGCAAGCCGAAATTATTTATCGACGATCATCAATGGCCGCTTCATCAAGAATTTTTCGTTAAACAAAGCAATCGTGGCAGGTTACGGCTCGAAACTGATGGTTGGCCGCTTTCCAATTGCTGTTTTAGAAATCAAAATGGACCCGTTATTAGTCGATGTCAATGTCCATCCTACAAAACAAGAAGTCCGTTTATCCAAAGAACAAGAACTGACAGATTTGATTGCTCAGGCGATCCAAACAGCACTATCACAAGAAAACTTGATTCCTAGTGCTGCAGACAATTTAAGATTTAAGAAAAAAGTACCGGATCAACCAAAAGCTGAACAAATCGAGATTGATTTATCTTATGCGTTTGAAGAGCAGAAACCAAAAACCCCGCAAAGTTTGGGTTACGATCAAGCGACAGGTGCATTCTATGTTTCTGAGGAAAAGAGTCCAGTTGTGAACGATTCTGTTGATAACTCTGTGGAAAGTGTTGAAAACAATGAGAGATTTTCTGAAGAAACAGGGAATTATCCAGAAAAACAGGAAAAAACGGTGGATAAACCTGGTGATACTGTGGATAACTTTGTAGAAAAAATAGTGGATAAGTCTGCAGATGAGTTATCCACTGTGGGTAACTTTTTAGAACAAGAAGTTCCTAGTCAAGATGTAGCGGAAACTGTGTACGAGGAAGAATTAGCTTTACATCCAGAATTTGATCTAGGGAAAAAAGATCGTGGATTGGAGCAAGCAATCCAAAAACTCGAGACTGAAAAGGCAACACAACGTTTTCCTCAGTTGGAATATTTTGGACAAATGCATGGAACATATCTCTTTGCTCAAAGCAAAGAAGGACTCTATATCATTGACCAACATGCCGCTCAGGAACGGATCAAATATGAATATTTCCGGGAAAAAATCGGGGAAGTCACAGATGATCTTCAAGAACTGCTTGTTCCTTTTGTTTTAGATTACCCGAATAGCGACGCATTGAAATTAAAAGAGCAGAAACCTGTACTTGAAGAAGTCGGGATTTATTTAGAGGAATTTGGCCAAAATAGTTTTATTGTTCGTGCACACCCAACTTGGTATCCAAACGGGGAGGAAGAAGCGATCATTCGAGAAATGATCGATATGTTATTGTCCACTGGAACGGTTAGTGTGAAGAAATTTCGTGAGGCGACAGCAATCATGATGAGTTGTAAACGATCGATCAAAGCGAACCATTATCTAAATGAAGCACAGGCTAGGGTACTGTTGAACGATCTTGCCCAATGTGAAAATCCGTTTAATTGTCCACATGGAAGACCAGTACTGATCCACTTTACTAATTCAGATATGGAAAGAATGTTCAAAAGAATCCAAGATCCACATTAAGGGGAAGAGGAGAAACAGATGAAAGTTGTTTTGGCTTCACAGTCACCAAGAAGAAAAGAATTACTGGGACGATTGATTTCCACATTCGAGGTTCAACCTGCTGATATCGATGAAACGCCATTTGAAGGGGAAAACCCTAAACAATATGTACAACGAATGGCTCTTGAAAAAGCGAAGGTTGTGAAAAGTAAACAATTACCAGATACATTGGTCATTGCAAGCGACACGACGGTGGTGCTTGAAGACGAGATCATGGGTAAGCCTGAGAATGAGGAAGAAGCGCAAGAGATGCTTCGAAAACTAAGTGGCACCACCCATGATGTCTATACAGCAGTCGTTCTAACAAATCATCAAAAAGAAGAAAAAATCTTAGCACATGCGGCAGTTACTTTCTACGATCTAACAGATGCAGAGATCGCTGCTTACTTAGCAACTGGTGATTATGCTGATAAAGCAGGCGCATATGGTATCCAAAGCCTGGCTGGTGCATTTGTCAAAGCAATTAATGGCGACTATTACAGTATTGTGGGATTTCCCATTGGTGCCGTCAATCAAGCGCTGAAAAAATTTAACTGAAACTAAAAAAGACTCATTGTCAAAGGATAGTGGTAGTGAGAAATTTTGGAATAAATTAGACGAGGTCGAGACAAAAGTCGTTTAGGTTTGATAAATTGGAGAGAAAAACGAACAATACGCTTTTTGTATTGCTCGTTTTTTTTTTTGAAATTTCCGAAAAACCTGATTTTTAGATTTGTTCCATATTCGTTTATTTCTTCTTATTTTTCGGAGCTAAATACTTCTGTCCCAGCCTCCACTATATCAAAAAATAGGAGATACCCTTCTGTAAAAAGGGCTATAGAAAATGTATAACAAACAGTATTGAAATGTATGGTGCTGTATTAGGGATTTTGACAGAAATAGCAATATCTAAAGCCGATGATTTGGAGAAAAAATTTAACAGTACGTCCTGTACGTGCTATAATGTTTATGTCAGGAGGTAGTGCGCATGCCCATGACAATTAGAGAGGCAGAAAAATTACTCAAAGAAGCTGGCTTTGTCGAAGTGAAAGGTGGGAAGGGTTCTCACAGGAAATTTATCAAAGAGAATTTTCCGCGCCCGGTCATTCTTACCTGTCATTCAAAAGAGTTATCACAACGAGTAGAAAATACTGTCCGAAAGGCAGTGGGCTTATAAGCTCACTGTGTCTATCAGAAAGAGGGGGAGATCTTATGAAAAAAGTATATCCAGCTATTTTTGAAAAAGATCCCGTGGGGTATGGTATTTATTTTCCAGATGTGGAAGGTGCAGTGACTCAAGCTGAAACTATTTTAGAAGGGCTGGAAGTCGCTTCGGATGCTCTTGGCATAATGCTTGGTGATTTGGTAGAGCGTAATCTTCCTTTACCTGAGCCAAGTACTATGAAGGAAATTTCCTATGATCCTGAGACGGAGTTTGCTACATTAGTGTCAGTGGAGTTAGATGACTACTTAAAAGATGTAAAACTTGATAAAAAGACGATAAAGATTCCACATTGGCTAAATGTTAGAGCGACAAATGAAGGCATTAATTTTTCGAAAACGATGACTGAAGCGTTAGCTAAAAAACTGAATATATGATATCTAAGGACTCATTATCAAAGGATAGTGGTAATGAGAAATTATTGGAATAATGGCTATTCGTCAAATCGTATTGATGCAAATTTGTATAAAACTCACGATATGTGGTGCATTCTGTGTGCTACGTATTTTATTTTCATAGATTAGTCCTTGTTGCATATAGATGTCAAATTCATTCTAAAGAATTTCAAGCTATCTTTTCTAAACTTTTGAATCATAAAAAATATCGGCGAACTTCACCAACATCAAAAAGTATAGAACCAAAAAAATGAGCCAAGTAACCTCGTTATGCAGAGGTTATCTGGCTCATTTTGTCTTACTTGATCTTTGCTTTACCGACTTGTTCACCATGGCGGGCAAGTCCTGTTCGATCGAGTGATAATCCAGCTACTTTTTCATCGTTAGTTAGAACAACAAGGATATCTGTCTTTTTCCCTGCTTGCTCAACCGCAGCTAGATCCATTTCAGCTAAACGTGTATTTGGTGTGACAAGGTCGCCTTCTTTCACGTGTATAGTGAAAGGTGCTCCTTTTAACTCAACCGTATCAAGTCCCATATGAACAAGGACTTCAAGGCCTGCAGCACTTAAGATACCGATAGCATGTTGTGTTTCAAAAACGCTAGTGACTCTTCCGCTGACAGGTGCATACACATTGTTGTTTGAAGGTTCGATCGCGTATCCTTCACCCATCATTTTTTGAGAAAAGACAGGGTCATCAACTTCGATGATCTCTTTAATTGGTCCATCTGCTACTGCAAACAATTCTTCAGCAAGAGCTACGCTAGTTGTTGCTGTGTTGACTGGTTCGAACTGTTTTGGAGCAACAGTGCTGCCGTCTGCTGTTTGTAATTGGACACTTGATTCAGCAACGGGTACAGCTGGATCAATTTTATTCAAAATCCCTTGACGTCTAAAGATGACAGTCAAACCGAAAGGAACAATGACTGCAATGACCATTGCAATGATAAAAGGTACCCATGCTTGTGCTTGGATAGCCAAGATGCCAGGCAAGCCTCCTACACCGATAGCATTCGCGCGTACACCCATCAAGTTAGCGAACATCCCTGCTAGACCTGAGCCAACCATTGCTGCCACAAATGGATAAACGTATTTCAAGTTGATCCCGAACATTGCAGGTTCTGTTACACCTAAGTAACAAGAGATCATTGCAGGAATAGAGATTTGTTCTTCTTTTTTATTCCCTCTGTGTAAGAAGATGATTGCCAGTACAGCTGAACCCTGTGCGATATTTGATAGAGCAATCATAGGCCAGAGGTTCGTTGAACCAAAATCAGCAATCAACTGCATATCGATCGCATTTGTCATATGGTGCAATCCAGTAATTACTAATGGGGCATATAAGAAACCAAATACTGCACTGAATAGCCAGCTGATTGAAGAAGTCAACCCTGTATTTACGACATTTGAGATCCAGCTACCAATTGTCCAGCCGATAGGACCTAAAATTACATGAGCCGCTAAGACTGTTGGTACCAAGGAGAATAATGGTACGAAGATCATTGAGATCGACTGTGGGATATACTTACGGAAGAAAATTTCCAAATAAGCTAACATGAATCCGGCAAGCATTGCTGGAATCACTTGTGCTTGATAACCAATCATTTGAACTTGTGCAAATCCGAAATCCCAGAAAGGAATATCAGCAGCAGCAGTTGTAGCTACACTATAGGCATTTAATAATTGCGGTGAAACTAATGTGATCCCTAAAACAATTCCTAAAATTTGTGTAGTACCCATTTTCTTTGCGATACTCCAAGTGATCCCGACAGGTAAGAAGTGGAAGATTGCTTCACCTGGTAACCATAAGAATCCATTGACACCATTCCAGAACTGAGAATGTTCAACGATCGTTCCACCAAGACTCGCAAATTGGATACCTTCTAATACATTACGAAAACCTAAAATCAGTCCACCCACGATAATTGCAGGAATCAGTGGTGTGAAAATTTCCGCTAAAACAGCAATTGCTCGTTGGACCGGATGAAGATTTTGCTTGGCTGCGACTTTACTTTGTTCTTTGGATACGCCTTCAACACCAGATACAGCAACAAAATCATTGTAAAATGTGGCTACATCATTGCCGATAATTACTTGAAACTGTCCTGCGTTAGTAAACATTCCTTTGACACTGGGAATATCTTCGATTGCTTTTTCGTCTGCTTTTTGCTGATCATTCAAAACGAAACGCATACGTGTAGCACAGTGACTCACAGCGGCAATATTTTCTTTTCCGCCGATACTCTCTAGTAGTTTTTCGGCATCTACTTGATACTTTGCCATAGGAATAAACCCCTTTCTTTTCAACTTGTGTATACAAGTTGTTCATATCCATACTATACTGTTTTATTTAGTGAATTGCAAGCGTTTTATTTGAAAATGAAAAAATCTTGTAATCGCTATAAAAACGATGGAGTGAATGGAGTAAGAAAGTAGCCAGAACATTGAAATCATAAAAAAGCTGTAGTATAGTTGATTAACGAGTAAGAGATTTCAACTGTTTAGTGGAGGAGAAACGAATGAATAAATTCAATGAAATTTTTTTAGATTTGGAACAAAAAATTTTGGAAAAAGAATATCCTCCCCATACATTGTTGCCAAGTGAGAATCAATTGATCAAGATTTATGGTGTTTCACGGGAAACAATCAGAAAAGCGCTTAATCTTTTGACAACAGAAGGTTATATCCAAAAAAAACAGGGAAAAGGGTCAATCGTATTAGAACGTAATCGATTTGATTTTCCAATCGCTGGTTTAACTAGCTATAAAGAGCTACAAGAAGCACAACATATTCCTAGTGAAACCATCGTGCAGACGTTAGAAGAAACAACAGTTGATCAAGCACTTAGCGATGTTACTGGTTGGGTAAAAGGAACACCGGTCTGGCATTTGATACGTCAACGAAAAATCAATGGAGAAATTGTAATCTTGGATCGAGATTATCTATTGAAGGATGTAGTTCCTGTGTTGACAAAGCAAATCAGTGAAGGTTCTATTTATGAATACTTTGAAGATGAGTTACAGCTGACGATTGCTTATGCCCAAAAAGAAATCACCGTTGAACCTGTGACAGCAGCGATAGAAGAAGCCATGGATCTAAACGGAGACCAATACGTAGTGGTTGTGAGAGGCTTAGTCCATTTAGAGGATACGAGTTGTTTCGAATATACCGAATCGATCCATCGTTTAGACAAATTTCGCTTTGTAGAGTTTGCAAGAAGACGAAAAGTATAAGCTTGTAGCAAAATGAGCAGATTGTTTGCTTCTCCCTCCTTTGTCATTATGATTAAAAGACAAGGAGGCGTTTTTGATGAACGAAATTGAAAAGAAAAAACAAGAGTTAAAAGAACAAGACCCAATTTCCTATGCAGTGACACAAGAAAACGCGACAGAACGACCATTCACAGGAAAATATGATGATTTTTATGAAAAAGGGATCTATGTCGATATTGTCAGTGGTGAGCCACTATTCAGCTCTGCCGAGAAATATGATGCAGGCTGTGGGTGGCCAGCTTTCAGTAAGCCAATCACAAGAAAAGATATCAAAGAAAAAGCTGATTTTTCACATGGGATGCATCGAGTAGAGGTGAGGAGCAATCAAGCAGACTCACATTTAGGGCATGTCTTCAATGACGGCCCCACAGAAAAGGGTGGCTTACGCTACTGTATCAATTCTGCGGCTTTAAAGTTCATTCCTTATGATGAAATGGAACAGCAAGGATATGGCGACTATCGCTCGTTAGTTGAATGAAAGGTCTGACCATGACAAAATTATCAAGTATAATCAAGAAAACGTCCAAGGCGGACAATCAAACGGCTTTCAGTAAAAGAATGACCAATATCTGAACTTTTTATCCACGATCAAGCGCTGTGAACGATGAAATTTGAGGCTGGGACAGAAGTGTTTAACTCCGAGAAATAAGAAGAAATTAACGAAAATTGCTTTTCAAATTTTTGTTAATTTCGGCTTATTTCCGAAGAAGTTGCTTCTGCTCCCGCCGTTTATTCGTTTTTAAAGAATGCGACAAAAGTGTTTCTTACTTCTGGCCCAGCCTCACCTACTGGGGATAGTCACAAATTTCATTGTTTGCGGCTTTTTTCGTCGTATTTTTTATCCACTTATCGAGTCCAGTACTGTTTTTGATCTGTATCCGAGATGCTGGCTAGAGATGAGGACAGAGAAAGCAACACTATCAGATTCAAACAGCTATTTCTCTCTGTTCCAAAGTTTATATGATTTTAGATACATATGACTTGATGATGCGGGAACAAAAATAGCGACCTCTTTTTTCAAAAGCCAAAGTGTGCTACAATAGGAGAAAATATGCGAACGTATGTGTGTGAAAGAAAGAGGATAACAAGATGTATGAATATCTGACAGGTGTGGTCACTTTTATCAACCCCTATTACATAGTAGTGGAAGCAAATGGGATCGGTTATCAAATTGCTTTGGGAAATCCTTACCGTTATAGCAGTCAAATGAACAAAGAAGTAAAAATCTACGTCCATCAAGTCATCCGAGAAGATGCGCATCTTCTCTATGGCTTCGGTTCTCTAGAAGAAAAACAATTATTCTTACGATTGGTCAGTGTTTCAGGCATTGGTCCTAAGAGCGCCTTGGCTATTATGGCTAGTGACGATCATTCGGGATTGATTCATGCAGTAGAATCTGGAGATGTCACTTATTTGACGAAATTCCCGGGTGTTGGTAAAAAGACAGCGCAGCAGATGATTCTTGATCTAAAAGGAAAATTTGGTGAGTTGAGCATCGAGACGCCCTTCAATTTATTTAATGAGACTGCACTGCAAGATGCAACGGCTCTATCTGAGGCAATGGAAGCTTTATCTGCATTAGGATATAGTGAAAGAGAAGTCAAGCGTGTAGAAAAACAACTAAAAGAAGTGGAAAATCAAACCACTGATGAATATTTACGTCAAGCATTGAAATTGATGATGAAAAAATAAGGAGGGCTATGAATGACAGACGAACATCTATTATCGCCTGAAACGGGTGAAAATGAACTTAGTTTGGAAAAATCCCTCCGCCCGCAGTATCTTTCGCAGTATATTGGGCAAAATAAAGTCAAGCAAGAACTAAAGATCTATATCGAAGCAGCTCGTAATCGGGAAGAGCCTTTAGATCATGTATTATTATATGGTCCTCCAGGTTTAGGAAAAACGACAATGGCCATGGTGATTGCAAACGAAATGGCGGTGAATATCCGGACTACGAGTGGACCGGCTGTTGAACGACCAGGGGATCTAGTCGCGATCCTCAATGAATTAGAAGCTGGAGACGTATTATTTATTGACGAAATCCACCGGTTACCGCGGGTAGCAGAAGAAATGCTTTATTCGGCGATGGAAGATTTCTATGTAGATATCATGGTAGGCCAAGGACCGACTGCTCATCCAGTCCATTTTCCGTTGCCACCATTTACATTGATTGGCGCAACAACTAGAGCAGGAATGCTGTCGGCACCACTTAGAGATCGGTTTGGGATCATTTCCCACATGGAGTACTATGAAGAATCTGATTTAAGAGAGATCGTTATCCGTTCTTCTGATATTTTCCAAACAGAGATCATCGAAGAAGGTGCGTTAGAGATTGCACGACGCTCGAGAGGAACACCTCGTATCGCAAATCGCTTGTTGAAGCGAGTCCGAGATTTTGCGCAAGTCCAAGGCGATGGAAAAATTGATCAGCAGATCGCAGATCGAGCATTGACTTTATTACAAGTGGACCAAGCTGGGCTAGATTATGTGGATCAAAAACTGTTGCGGACAATGATCGAATTATATGGTGGTGGACCGGTCGGACTAAGTACTTTATCTGTCAATATCGGGGAAGAACGAGAAACAGTAGAAGATATGTATGAACCTTTTTTGATACAAAAGGGATTTTTAAAGCGTACACCGCGAGGAAGAATTGTGACTGCCTACGCATACGAACATTTTGGCTACGACTATCAGGTCTGATTTTGTAGTGAATTCAATTCTTTAAGTGGAAAGATAGGAGGAATGTGGATGGGTGATACACTGCACACGAAACAATTGATCAAAACCGTGTTTATCGATCTATGTCAAGAACAGTCTCTACAAAAAATCAGTGTTCAGCGGATTGCGCATGAAGCTGGAATCAATCGTCAGACGTTTTATTATCATTTTACAGATAAATATGATTTATTACGCTGGGTCTATTATGAAGACTGTTTACACTATCTAGATCCTGATTCTCTTTCTTTAGACAATTGGGAAGAACAAGCTTTGAAAATGTTAAAAGCAATCGCTGCTCAAAAAGATTTTTATGCAAGCACAGTCGTTTCAGACCAAGAAGTAATGCAAAAAGAATTTATAACGATCATCCAACAATCATTTATCAAGATTTTTGAAGAAATGGACGAGGAAAAGCAATTATCTTCAACAGATAAATTGTTTTATGCCCGTTTTTTCTCCTACGGTTGTAGTGGGGTATTGATCAATTGGATCACTCACGAGTATACTGAAACGCCAATGGAGATTGCGATGCAACTCTTTCGTTTAGCCAAAGATACAGAGTTGTATTCTTACCGGTTGTATGCAAAAGAAGAACTAGAAGAAAATGAATGAGGGGAGAACCTGTCAATGACTAGCGTTTTATTTGTGTGCTTAGGAAATATCTGTCGCTCACCGATGGCTGAGGGACTGTTGAAAAAGCGGATTGCAGATGCTGGGATGTCGCATCGATTTAGGATTGATTCAGCAGCCACTAGCACGTATGAAATTGGACGTTCGCCTCATCCAGGTACGCAAGCGATCTTAGCAAAAGAAAATATTTCTACAGAGGGTATGATTGCCCGCCAAATCCAGCCACAAGATTTCCAAAAATTTGACTGGATCATTGGTATGGATCAGTCGAATGTCGAGGAACTAAAACAGTTAGCACCTACAGATGCTCAAGCCAAAATCCATTTATTTTTGAGTAGTGTACCAGGGAAAGAAGAACAAAATGTTCCTGATCCATATTACACACATGATTTTGATGAAACCTATCAACTGTTGAGTCAAGGTCTTGATTATTGGCTAAAAATATGGAGAAAGTATTAATAAAATAACAATATATATGATAAGTTAACGCTTACTTTTTTTAACCGAAGCAAATCATATTCTTGTTTTTTCGCTAAAAATTAGGTAAAATAGACTTAATTAAGTAACACTTTCTTAGTTAAAGGAGGAGTGCATTCGATGAATGAAGAACCAGTATCACCTATGAAGAAACTGACCAAGTTAGTGACACATACGTCCTACCAGCTTTTTGATTCTTTTGTAAATGACACTGAGAAAATAGCAGAGAATGTACGTCTGCAAGGAAAGTTTGTTCTTGAACTACAGAAAGCGGCAGCGCAACACAGTTTAGTCATTCTGCAAGTCAGAGAAAATCGCATGAGTAATAAATATGAAACGATCTCGGGCTGGGTCGCAACGAAAACAGTGGAAAAAGAGCGGGTCATGATCCGTTTACAAAACCAAGAACAACAAATACGTATGGTACCAATTGAACAAATCGAAAAAATCACTAGCCTTTCACCAGCGGGAGAGCAAGAACGATTATCAAAATAAATCAAATCGAAGAGGTTGGGACAGAAGTGTTTAACTCCGAGAAATAAGAAGAAATTAACGAAAATTGCTTTTCGAATTTTTGTGAATTTCGGCTTATTTCCGAAGGAGTTACTTCTGCTCCCACCGTTTATTCGGAGTTAGAGTCTGTGGCAAAACTGATTTTTAGTTTTGTCCCACGCTCTTTTTTTTGTATCAAAGGATCGAATAAAAGCAGAAAATATAGTAGAAATAAAAAAAAGGTCCTGCTAGCCGGGGAGCTAGCAGGATAAGGAGTTAAAAATGAAAAAGTGTTGTTAGGGTTGTTTGTTGGTATGCTTATATAATAGCGAGGAGTTGTGAATTTTTTGTGACGAAAGTTTTTGAAAGTTGTTAAATTTCTTTGTAAAAATTATTTCTTATTGATAAAAGTTACTTGTTTATAAGAAATGGAAATAATCATCTCCTTAGATAGTATTTTCTATTTAGCTCATGATGAAAGTACGTTGAAGAACGGATAATTATGAAGCAGTTCGCATTATCTTGTTACTAAAGGATAATTGTACGGCTGTTTATCATAAAAAATGAGACGTATCGTTGCTAAAAAATAAGCCTGATAATCAAAAAATAGGTCACACCATTTTTAAATTATCAGGCTATCAAAGTCGATTGTTTTTTAAGTATCATTCATTTCTTTTTGAGAAAAAGTAACTTCAAAAGAAGCTTTACTCAGTCTAGTGCCGGTTCTTTTTTTATGCTACTCCAGATCAGTCCAATGATAAAACCAATGATAGCAGGAACGATCCAGCCCATGCCTAATTGGAAAAATGGAAGATACTGCTTTGCATAATCCAAGATGTGTTGGGCTATAGCTGACTGTTTGATAAAGTCGGGACAAGCATTCAAACCGTCTAAAATAGAAGCAATTAACGTAAAGTACGTAGTCATTCGATAAACAGCTGGACGTTGTTTAAATAATGGCCCCGCAAGAACCAGTAAAATCAGGGTCATTGCTAAAGGATAGATGAACATCAATACAGGTAAAGAAATCTGAATGATGTTTGTCAATCCCACATTAGCCACCAAACAAGCGAGTACACTAGCCAGCGTCACGAAAAATAAATAGTTTCTTTTTGGGAACAAATCAGTGAAAGTCTCTGCGAAAGCAGTAATCAAGCCGATCCCTGTTTTCAAACAGGCCAATACGACGATCAGTGCGAGTAAGATACTCCCGTAAGTTCCTAGATAGTGATCAGCGATTTGGGCAAGGGCGATTCCACCGTTTTCACTTAGCGCAAAACCACCTAGGCTCATGGCACCTAAATAAGAAAGCAACGTATAGATGATCCCCATCAAAACAATACTGATTGCACCAGATTTGATGGTGCCTTTTGCAATAGCAGAAGGTTTCGTGACACCCATATTGCGGATCGTCGTCACGATGATGATCCCAAATGCTAAAGCAGCTAAAGCATCAAGTGTGTTGTACCCTTGAGTGAAACCAGTAAAAAAAGCATGATCTTGGTAACTCGGTTGGACAGCAGCATGTTGCACTGTACCGAGAGGATGAATAAATGCTAGTAACAATAAGAGTCCAAGTAATACTAAGAAAACAGGATTTAAAAATTTTCCTACATAATCGAGGATCTTCGTCGGCCTTCTTGATAGCCACCATGCAGCAAAAAAGAATAGAATACTAAAAATAGCTAAAAACAAAGTTTGCTGATCAGACTGTATAAATGGGGCTAAACCGATTTCATAAGAAGTAGTTGCTAATCTAGGTAATGCGAAGAAAGGTCCGATCACAAGATAAAGCAGAATAGTAAAAACCATTGCATACGTTTGATTGATTCTTTTAGCTAATTCATAGACGCCAGCCGTCTTCGATACGCCAATGGCAATGACACCTAAAAACGGGAGGCCGATTCCTGTTACTAAAAAGCCGAGGTTTGCCCAAAAAATCGAGGCACCTGCTTCTTGTCCCATGTGGACTGGGAAGATCAAGTTACCAGCTCCAAAAAATAAACCAAAAAGCATGGATCCGATAAACATATATTCTTTAAATGTTAACTTCTTTGTCATAAATAACTCCTTTACTTCTATTTTTTTTAAAGTAACAAAAATAGTACAGATTAGCAACCATTTTCTAGATAACGGCAGTAATAAATCTTTAGATATTCCGACCATTCCGTGCTAAAATATGAGGTAACTTACTAATAGGAAGTGATCATGTGACAAAATCAAGATTAGAAGCGTTCACGGATGGCGTCGTAGCCATTGTTTTGACAGTCTTGGTATTAGATATAAAGATCCCTGATCCGCCAGGTTTCCAGTCATTATGGGGAATTCGAAATACTCTGTTAGCTTATGGTATCAGTTTTATTTTTGTGGGAGTCATTTGGGTCAATCATCACCGTGTATTTCAAATGGCAGATAAGATCAATTATCGTGTCGTATGGGCCAATATTTTTTGGTTGTTCTGGTTGACACTTTGTCCGTCAGTCACAAGTTGGGTCGGCCGTAATCCGACTGAATTTTGGCCAGAGCTGTCTTATGTCCTTGTCTACACGATGTGGAGCTTTTCCTTTAGTATCCTGATGAAACAAGTGATGCGAGCGAATAAACCTGATTCGCATGTAGTCAAGACATTGACGAAAGACCATCGAAGTTTTTTGTCGATGTTCATCAATATTTGTCTGATCGTCGGTGTATTTTTTATTCCAATGATCGGTTTACTCGGTCGTTTCCTCGTCTCTGGTTTGTGGCTTTTATCTTACCGAAAAGCCGATGAATACTACCATATCTTTTTTTCAAGAAAAGTTGAATAAAAAAACACCTGGGAATAATCCATTAAGGAAAATCCCCAAGTGTTTTTTATTTTTTCTCATATTTGATTCGATAGATGACCAATAGGCAAATGAACCAGACAGGTGTCAGTAACAAAGCAATACGTGTATCTTTCCCAAGAAGCAGGACAACACAGGTAAAAGCCATGTATAAGAAGACGAGGTAGTTACTGAAGGGATAAAAAGGCATTTTGAATGAATGAGCTTTTTTTCCAAGTATACTTTTTCGGTATTTTAAATGGGTATAGACAAGCATACTCCAAATGAATAGAAAACAAGTCGTTGCGATGCTACTGATCAAAGTGAAAACCTCACTAGGCATGATATAGTTCAAGACGACTGAAATAAAAATCACAATGGTTGAAAAGACTAATGCATTTCCAGGAACACGATGAGTAGTCAGCCGACGAAAACGTTTTGGGGCACTGCCTTCTTGAGAAAGAGAACGGAGCATCCGTCCAGTACTGTAAATCGCACTATTACAAGCTGAAGCAGCGGCACTCAAGACGACTAGATTGATCAATGAAGCAGCAATCGTAATACCGATTTCTGAGAAAACTTCCACAAAAGGACTGTTGTCTGCATTTAAGCTGTTCCAAGGATAAATAGACATGATCACGAATAAAGATCCCAAATAAAAGAGAATGATCCGAATGGGGATATTATTGATTGCTTCTGGGAGTACTTTTTCAGGATTTTTAGTTTCGCCAGCTACTAATCCGACTAATTCGATTCCAGCAAAAGCAAAGGTGACCATTTGAAAGGATAGGATAAATCCTTTTCCGCCTTTCGGGAAAAAGCCGCCATGCGACCAGAGATTCGAAATACTTATGGTACCGGCACTTGTTTTATAGTGTGTGATGATCATATAGGCACCTATGATAATAAAAGCGATGATCGCTACTACTTTGATCAGTGCAAACCAAAATTCTAATTCTCCAAAAAGAGAAACAGCGACCATATTCAATCCTAATAATAAAACTAAAGCAATTATCTCAGGTAGCCATTGGGGGACGCCAGGTGCCCAATATCGGACATACATACCCATAGCAGTAAGATCAGCCATGGCGATAGCGATCCAACAAAACCAGTAAGTCCAGCCCGTCACAAAAGCTGCTTTTTTTCCAAGATATTCTGCAATAAAATCCAGAAATGAATGGTTATTTGTATTTGATAATAAAAGTTCGCCTAATGCACGCATAATGAAAAAGCAGATGCATCCTGTGATCAGATAGGCAAAGAGGATCGATGGTCCAGCCAATTGGATCGATTTTCCTGAACCGAGAAATAGACCAGTTCCGATTGCACCACCAATTGAGATCAATTGAACGTGCCTGTTCTTGAGACCTCGTTGTAGTTCTTGTTGCTCTTCGTTCATCAGTTTACTCATCCTAACTAAAAATTTGATTACTTCCATATTAAGAGAATTTTCAAAAAATTACAACTTAGATCCAGAAATCGATCACGTGCAGTTTTCATCGATTCATATGAAAAAGCTGACCTTTTTTCATTATAAAAAAGAATCGATAACATATTTACTTGATGTCGATGAAAGAGCCGGCAATCAATCTAAGAGATTTGATATCTTGTTCCGTAAATGGTACGCGTACCAGTAGGAATTTTTGTTTTTTATTTAACTTCATTTTTTGAGGTGTCGTACTGATAACTAAATCTGCTTGTTTTGATTGTGGAACAAAAGTAACAAAATAGCTGTTTTTTAAATTAAGGATGACTTGCTGTTTTAGATAATTGGTCAATAAGTAATTCAAATCAGATTGTAGATTGATTGCCAAACGTGGTCGTAGTTTGTCAAAGGGACACAAAGCAAGACAGATCAGCAATTGATTTTGAAAACGAAAACTATTTTCGGGTACTCGATAGTTGTATTTTTGAGTATATGTGTCAAAGAGAGCGTTGAATTGATGGTAATAAGTTGGTTTTTCATTTTGAACAGCTAAAATCAACTCTTGTTGGTGAAAGAAATTTTCGTCTATTTTGAAGAAGTTGAGGCTGATGAACTCATAGCGATGTAAGCGAACAGCAAGTCTTTTTTCTTCTTCGTCCAACGGTGTAAAGTAACGTTCAAAAAGGTGAAACCAATCGTTTGTAAGTTGATCAAACCACCCACTTAGTTCAGGTGGAAATGGTTGGAAGTCTTCCTCGTATCCAAAGATATCCGATGTCTGGATAAAAGCAATCAGTAGTTGCCAATCAGTTTGGTGCCATTCTGAGAGAAAAGCAGGTTTTTCAGGAATGGAGAGCGTTTTTAACAAGAGGGTTTGCCGTAATGTGAAAGTTAAGCGACTCTCCTGTTCCATTGCATTTAATTGGACGTAAAGCCAGATCGACAATAATTCTAAAGATTGTTCACTGGGGGATACAGCTAAATAAGTAAGGATTTTTCGCGATAGTTCCCAAATGAATTTTTTATTCTTGATCTAATCAATGCGAGAAAACTGACGGTGGATCCCATAGAGAAAAGCGTAGCTAAACATTCGTAGTTGCGCTTCTTCTGCTTTGATCGTTACTTTTGCAGAAACAGAGATGTGCATCTGATAATGATTGACCAACTTATTGATTTCTTTGATCTTCCGTTTTAATTTTGACACACTGACACCGTATTTATCACAGAATTCATTTGTAGAAAATTGTCTCTGCTGGATCAGCTGTTCAATGATTTCATAAAATAAATCTGATGAATAAAAATCATCATATAAATACTGCAGACTAGATGAACGGCGAAATAACTGGATTCCTAAATTAGGAGAGATGATCAGATAAGCCTCTCCATTTGGATAGATAAGTTCCATCTGTTCTTTGATTTCATGACAGCAATTTAAGATCGTCACTTGACTGCCAAATCCTAATTTTTTTTGGATTTCCAAGGAAGTCAAGGGGAGGTTCGTTTCATCCAACAAGTGAACAATCTTGATCTTTAGTTGAGTATTCGTGTCTAAACCGTACATAAAGCACCTCTTTTTTTAGATAAGCAAAAATTAAATGGAGTGGATATTTTACAGTATGTAATAAGGGTATCTTAAACTTTTTCGTTGAACAGCGTATAAAATAGAAGGAATTTTAATTCTTTTTTTATGTCAAACCTTACATTGGATGTTAGTTTTATTCATTTATGAGCGAGTAGAATAATTTTTATATAGGTATAAGAAATGATCTTCGATAATTATTCTTAAAAAGTAACGAATCGAAAAGTGTTCATTTTTGGAGATAACCCAACTTAAAATCTGGTCTTTAATTTAAGAAATAGAAACCCTATAGTTACTTATGAGAATTTTCACGATAAAAAGAAATCTTTATCTCATGGTTGCCTAAAAATAGTAGCAAATACTATTTTTTTGTTTCTGATCATCTAATAGGAGGTGAAGTGAATGAAAAAACAGCAAGTAATCTATTCATTGCTTTTTGTGTGTTTCATTTTATTTGGCACAACGAGTCAAATACGTGCAGCAACAACAGAGACCGTGACGCTCTCCGTTCATAAGCTCCTATTTGAAGATGGACAACTACCAGACTTACAGACAAATGGGGGAGTACTGTCACAAGAAGATTTACCTGCTTATCGTGGTCTAAATGGTGTAACATTCTCTCTTTATGACGTTACTGACCACTATTATTCTTATGTGAAAAAAGGTTTAACGAAAGAACAAGTACGATCTAAGATAGCTAAACAAAATCCCACGCAGTATTTGACATCAGGTGTTACTGAGACACAGCACGCTGAATCGGGAATAGTGAATTTCAATGTTCCAAAGTACAAAGCAAGTGGTTCCTATCAAGGAGAGTACGCTGTTTATTTACTTATTGAAAGCCATGCACCAGCAACCGTTAAAGAAAGAGCAGCGCCACTTGTTGTAACTTTGCCGGTCTACCAAAACGATCAAGAAGAATCAACGATCCATCTATACCCTAAAAATGAAGAAATCGCATATACAAAACCACCTTTCGAAAAACAAGTGTTAGATAAAAAGAACAGTTATGCCTATGGAGATCATGTTTCTTATCAAATTACTACAACGATACCTGTAGACAGCTGGAATTATTCCACCTATCAAATCAGTGACCATGCAGACAATGCCTTAGTCATGAAAGAAGGGTCTCTCCATGTGCAAGTTGGTGAACAAAAAACGATCGATTATCAGAGTTCAGTTGAAAAAAACGGGTTCGCCATCCAGATTTCTCCAAAAACTCTAGCGGAATTTTCAGGAGAAAAAATGACGATCACTTATGAGATGTCATTGGAAAATGCTCAAATCGAACAAACTGATTTTACGAATACGGCGACGTTGACCCCTGG
This sequence comes from Enterococcus durans, assembly GCF_002277935.1. Lineage (NCBI taxonomy): Bacteria > Bacillati > Bacillota > Bacilli > Lactobacillales > Enterococcaceae > Enterococcus > Enterococcus durans. The sequence goes on from NZ_CP022930.1 coordinate 1,199,754, forward strand.
AAATCATCCAGCGATCAAAACGAAAACAACTGTCAAAAGTGGTAGACAAACATTTACTAAAGTTGATTTGAAGAACCGTAAAAAGACGTTAGCAGGGGCAGAATTTATTGTTCAAAATCAAAAAGGTCAAAGTTTGAGTCGTCTTGATGAGAAAAACAAATGGCTTGAGGTAGATAAAACACAACCAGTTGCTTCTTTAGAAAAGCAAGTAGTGATTTTAACATCAGATACAAAAGGAAATTTTAGTATAAACGGATTACCTGATGGAACGTATCAGTTGCATGAGATCAAAGCACCAACGGGATACCAACGTGCAGAAACCCCCGTTGTTTTTAACATTGATGCGATGTTCCCAAGTTCTGAACCTTTATCGGTGATCAATCAAAAAAAGAATGTTCGATGGTTCCCTAAAACAAACGATAGCCAACAAAAAGGTCTGATTGTTTTAGGTATCCTTCTCATTTTTTTAGCAGGCGGCGTGATGGTTTTTAAATGGAAAGAAAAACGAAGGAGAAATAAATGAAAAGAACAGGTAAGGGAAGATTCAACATAGTTTTGGGGCTATTCGTTGTATTGATACCATTTCTTTTAGCAAGTACGGGAGCTGACGTATCTGCTGATGACACAACTAGCAAAGACACAACGGTCACATTGCATAAATTAGGGTATGACAAAGATCAATATCCTGATCAAGCAATTGATAATACAGGTGACTCATTAGCAGATGACGGAACAGTTAAAGCAGGAACACCAATCAAAGGCGTGGTTTTTACTGCCTATGATCGCACAGACATTTATTGGACTGCTTATAAAGCTGCAGATGGGGATGCAGCTGCAAAAATGAAAGCAGGACAGAGTGCAGTCTTAAAAGCCAAGGTTGAACAGACAGAAGCGGGAACGGATTTTCCAGCAACAGATGAGGCAGGGCTTTCAACTGCTAATCTGGCTAACTTAGGCGGAACCAATAGCGACAATGCTGTTTATTTAGTCAAGGAAACAAAAACACCGGATGGAGTAAGCAATCAAAAATCAGGTGATTTCGTGATTGGGTTACCAATTTTTAAGGATGAAGATATTTTAGATAAAAATATCGATATTTATCCTAAAAATATGTTTACTACAAGTACACTAGAATTTATAAAATATGGGATTGCTGTGGATTCGAAAGATGAAACAAAATTGACTCCTGCTTCACCATTAGCGGGTGCGATGTTTGTCTTGAAGGAAGAAAATGGCGATTATCTAAGCAATCAAAACAAGTTCGATGGGACAACTGCTGCGGATGCACAAAAATTCACATCAGATAAGTCGGGGAAAGTCAGCGTACCAGATATTTCATTAACGAGCGGAAAAACATATGAGTTTTACGAAGTGGACTCAACGATTTCAAAGAGCGCAAATGCAGATAAATACCATTACCTTGCAAATCGGGCACCTATCAAAGTAACAGCGAAACGAGGAGCCGCAGACAGCAAGATGGTGTTGACTTATACGTATATAGAACAAGATTCAAAAAAAGAAACTACAGTCATTGGTACTCCAGATAAAGATGGAAAGTATGTATATACTTCAGCAACAGGAGCTAAAACGAATGAAGCAAAAGCATACAACACGGAAGTACCAGAACCCGATAAAACTGTAGATGACAGTGATGTGGATATTGATGAGAATTTGACTTATAAAATCAGTCAGCTTATTCCGAATGATATTGCAGACTATCAGGAGTTCTCTTTGGTCGACACGTATGATCCACAGTTAGCGCTACTAGCGTCAGACAAAGATATTTTAGCAACCGTCACGATCGCTGGAAAGCCAGTATCAGATGTAGCGGGTACTTTTATTGATGATGCGACGCACAATCAATTTACAGTAAACTTTACACCAGCTGAACTAGAAAAATATGTGGGAAAAACGATTCAATTCACCGTGAAAATGAAAGTGAAACCTGGTGCAAAACTGGCTGCAGGGATTGATAATAAAGTAACATTCAACAATGATTTTACACCGAAAGAACACAAAGCAACTGTTAAAACATACGGCAAACAATTCATTAAGACGGAGTGGCTGTCAGGGAAGCAATTAGGTGCCGCAGAATTTATTGTTCAAAGAGGAAACAGCTATTTGCAATATGTATCCAAAGGGCAACCCGTTGCCAAAATCACCGGCTATACCGATACTTCAAAAGATGATCTAGTCTGGGTGACTGATAAAGATCAAGCAACCAAATTGATCTCAGATGATAATGGTCAGTTTGGCGTACAAGGATTAGCACAAGCTGAAGCAGGACAACCAATCGATTATCAGTTGATTGAAACCAAAGCGCCTGAAGGACATGTCATCTTAAAAGATGCAGTGGTATTCAATGCGGATAACGGCACTGAAAAACTTGCCCAAAAAGTAGTGAACCATTCGAAAGGGATCTTACCCCATACAGGAGGAAAAGGAATCATCATCTTTATTGCTACTGGCTGTATGCTGATCCTAGTGTCAATCATCTATTTCAAAAAAAGAAATGGACAAACTGTTTAAGTCTAACCATTCATTGAATGATCATATCAAATAATAATGAATCGTTAACAAATGGATCATTGGAGAAATCAACTGAGATGGTCAATGTTAAAAGAAGATCGTGGGACAAAAGTAAGAAACACTTTTGTCACAGACTTTAAAAACGAATAAACGGTGGGAGCAGAAGCAACTCCTCGGAAATAAGCCGAAATTCACAAAAATTTGAAAAAGCAATTTTCATTAATTTCTTCTTATTTCTCGGAGTTAAACACTTCTGTTCCAACCTCATTTGTTTTTTACAACATCGTACCAAGCACATAATAAAAATTCTTTTCGAAGAAGTCCGTGTCGTTTTATTGGTAATGCGCTAAGGAAGAATGGCAAGATTCTACCAGCAATTTAGCAAAAATTTGCACGGTTTTTTCGGCTACATACCAAAAAAAGGAGGCTTTCAAAATGAAAAAGCCGCCAAGAAAGCGTAAGACTGTTCGAGTAATGGATATCCTTATGCTTTTATTTTTAACAATTGGTGTTTTGTTACTCGCCTATCCTTTTGTTAGTGATGCGTTGAATAATTTCTTGGATCAGCAACTGATCACCGTATATCAACATCAAGCAAACAAAGAAAACCAAGCTGTAGTTCAAAAAGTGATCAAAAAAATGAATGAGAAAAACGCTGAACTAGTTAAAAACAAGGCGGAGCCTGGAATGGATCAGTATGATCAGGCTATCCAAAAAAAAGAAAAACGCAAAGTAGATAAAACCTACTATCAAGAACACACAATTGCTGTGTTGGAGATACCTAAAATCAATCTTTCGTTACCGATTTTTGATGAAACGAATGAATACTTTTTACAAAAAGGGACCTCGTTACTAGAAGGAACAAGTTATCCTACAGGTGGCAAAAACACACATGCGGTTTTATCTGGCCATAGAGGGCTTTCTACTGCCAGGTTATTTACTGATTTACCAAAATTAGCAATCGGTGATACTTTCTACATTGAGATCAATAAGCAACACCATGCGTATAAAGTCGATAATATACAGACGATTGAACCAACGAACACAGAACCTCTGAAAATACAAGCAAATAAAGACTTAGTCACTTTGATGACATGTACACCTTATATGATCAACACGCATCGCTTACTTGTGAGAGGGCATCGAGTCCCTTACAAAGAAACGAATGAAACAACGAAAATGAAGCGAATCTCCTTCATACAATCGCATTTGATCTACTTATGGGGACTGCTAGGGATTATAGGCAGCTGTTTGATTATTTGGATACTTTGGCATTGGACTATTTTAGGAATGTGGGGAAAACGGCAGTATGCTCTGCGGTTTTCATTGATTGACCGAATCAGCTTACCTTTAAACGAAGTACTGATCACAGTCTATGATCCCCACAAAAAGAAAATCATCACTAGAACGCAAGAAGAAATATCGGATGTAACCAATCAGAATGGATTTATTGACTTAGGAGAATTACCTGGGAAATACTATCAGGTGAAAATTTCTCTTTCTCCTACACATTCATTTTTTGTAAAAATACGTCCTAAAAGCAGAACAGAGAACTATTTTATTTTTCGTAAAAATCAATACATCCGAATGATTGGGACAAAGGATCGCCAGTTGGATAGCCCGATCATTCAAATTAGGAGAAAGGATAAGTCATGAAAAAAGCAAGTAACTTTATTATTCTATTATTGATGATCATTCATACGATTATCCCTAGTAGTGCATTTGCCGAACAGACAGCAGAAACGTATCAAACCTATTATGAGAGGCATCCCGGTCAGGAAGATGACTTTTTAGGCGCAGCACAGCATTTCAATGTATTTGCCCGCAATGTCCATATAACAACAGATATAAATGGAAATGTCGCTGCACAAAATTTATATTCTACGCAGCAATCCTTTGATATTTGGCGTGGACGAGAAAAAATGGATCTGATCAAAAATGATGATGACTATATCCAAAATATTTTGGCGGCTGATGGGACCCCTGCACCTATGGGAACTGGAATTCCAGCGAATACGGGAAACAATCAGACAACTTATTTGGCATTAGGAGAGGGCATTGATTACCAGGCGGTTGGAACCGACGGCAAACCAACGATCAATGGGGTAAAAAATGATCAAACAACTGCAAAACAAATTGTTCAAGATCAAAATGGACAAACATTTATTGATTTTGACAGCGAGTTTACTCATTTGAGAAGTGCCAATGATGAGTTAGCAAAAAATGCGCAATCTGCGGATATCGTGGTGGAAAGTGATGATCAATTTCTCAAGGGTACTAAAGGAAAAGATGCAGTCTATACAGCTAGTGGGGATTTGAACAATCGAGTGATTGATGTATCGCAAATTGATAAAGAAGCTGTTGTTATCAAATTGAACGCAGCAGTTTTAGCGGATACTTACACACTGGATATCGTAGGTCTAGAGGCTGCAAATGCCAGTGATACAAATAAAGAAGTATTCATTGTCGTTGATGGCGAAGGTAGTGACAGTGTTACTATCAATGGAAAAATCAAACTGTATTATAAAGCAGGAGAAAATCCTGCAGATGTTACAGGTAATACATTCGTTGATAATCAAGGAAATACGGAACAGGAACGTCTAGAAACTGAGTTGATGGATTTTGCAGATAGTACAGTTTTATGGTCTTTTACAAATACGACCCAAGTGGCTGGAAAACTTTCAATTGGTAAGATGAAAAATATCGAACTCCATTCCCCATGGATCGGCAGTATACTGGCACCAGATGCTACTGTAGACGGGACAGGGGTCAATATTCAAGGATCTGTAATCGCAGATACCTATCTGGGATCAGGCTCGTTATACCGATGGGATTGGCAAGGAGAATTCTCGCCGAACAAAACCAATGGGGAAAAAGTACTGGTCGAAAAGTATGATGGCCATACAAAAGAAAAACTCACAGATGCAAAACTCATGGATACGTTGACTTATACAGTAACGAATTTAGCAAGTAAGCAAACAACTGAGCTGACAGAGAAAAATAACTGGGAGGCTTCTTTTGTACCAGGCGATTATCAAATCGTTGAAACAAATGCGCCTGAAGGGTATGCAGTAGATGCGACCCCGATCAACTTTACCATCGACCAAAAAATGCAAGTGACAAGTGGTAGTCAACTCGTGGATAGCGTTGAGCCAACGTCGAGTGGCCTTTATCTAAAAGACAATCAGCTTGTTTTTCGGCAATTCGATGAACCAAAACAGACATCTGTCAAAAAGAACATCCACCTATTGAAATATGACCAAACAACAAAAAAAGAAGTGGCAGATCTATCAGGCTTAACGTTTAAACTAACGAGTTACCAAGATGAAGCCAGACAACAAGTAAAAGAGCAGATCCCTTTGACAAAAGACTATCAAGCTGAACTAGAACCAGGATTTTATGGTGTCCAAGAAGAAACAGCACCAACAGGGTATGCACTAGAAAATAGTGAATATTATTTTACTATTGATTCAACTGGAGCAGTGAAAGGGGCCGATTCTTCAGCAATCGCCACATGGAGTGATGGTTATTTGACACAAGCTCCTGGATCAGCAGATACGTTATATCAATCAGCGGACCAACTCTATTTCCAGAAGTTTGACCAAAACCAAAAGCAGGCGAAGGAATTCAATTTACAATTATTGAAATATGACAAGTCTACAAAAAAACAAGTTAGTGATCTCTCTGGACTAAGCTTCCAATTGACGCAGTACCAAGCCGGAGAACACAAGCAGGTAATTGAGCAACAAATGATCACAGGTAATCAAATCAGTGACTTTACGATCAAGTTAAAACCAGGTTATGATTATACGATCAAAGAAATCAAAGCACCAAATGAGTATGAACTAAGTAATAGTAATTTTGATTTCAAAATTACCCAAGATGGGCATCAACTTTATTACCAAAAATTTGATAAAAAAATAGCACAAACTGTGACGAAAAAAATCAAATTATTGAAATATGATAAAACTACTCGTACACCAATTGGAACACTGACTGGCTTGAAGTTTACGATCACTCAATATAGTGATGAGAAGTATACAAAAACCAGTCGAGTAATCGATGTAGCGCAGGATTACACTGCTGAATTGACTCCAGGACATTACAGTATTACGGAAACTAGTGCACCAACTGGTTTTTCCGTCGAACATACGCCTTATTATTTTACGATTAAAGCAGATGGAGGAGTGAAGGTGCTTCATGGTAGTTTGAAAGAATGGTCTGCTGGCTATCTTGTAGTAGCAAATACAAATGAAGACCAACTTTATCAAAACAAAGATCAGCTATATTTTGAAAAGTTCGATACAACGCAAATGGATCAGCTACAACTTCATCTGTTGAAATATGATGGGCAAACACAAAAAATAATCAAAAATATCAGTAAATTAAAATTTCAAGTAACGCAATATCAACAAGCTGATCCTACGAAAGTAGTTAAGGTCCAACAGCTCTCTGGAGAAAAAGCCAGCGACTTTACAATGACGGTAAAAGAAAGCAGCATTTATAAGATCCAAGAAATCAGTGCGCCAGAAGGCTACCAGTTAGACGATAGTACCTTTGAATTTACAGTAGATGCAAAGGGGACGTTCCACTTGAAGGGCGGTCAAGCGGCTCCTCAATGGCAAACAAAGGATGAAGCAGTTGCTTCTGCAAAGGTGGACCAGTTGTATCAACAAAAGAGTGAAGCTTATTTTCAAAAAATGGATAAGAAAAAAGCAGTGCCTAGCTTGCCGCAAACAGGTGGACATGGAACGCTTGGATTTTATCTGAGTGCAAGTCTTTTCATCGTATTGGCTGGGATTCTCTATAAAAAAAGAGCAAAAAATTAAACAAGCAAAACAGGGTTAGGCAAAAGTGATTTACTTTTGTCTAACCCTGTTTTGCTTGTTTAAACGCTGAGAACTCTTTTTCAGTTTATTTCTTGGTGCTTAACGATCCTTTTGTCCTGTTTAGTTTTATCCTTTTTGTAAGATACGAGATAAAAATTCTTTTGTTCGTTCTTCTTTCGGATGAACAAAGATGTCTTCTGAAGTTCCTTCTTCTGCAATCACACCTTTATCCATAAAGATCACCCGATCTGAAACATCTTTGGCAAATTCCATTTCGTGGGTCACGATGATCATCGTCAAACCGGTATGGGCCAAATCCTTGATCGTGCTTAATACTTCACCGACCATTTCAGGGTCAAGAGCAGAGGTTGGTTCATCAAAGAGCATGACATCGGGATTCATCGATAACGCACGGGCAATCGCTACCCGTTGCTTTTGTCCACCAGATAGTTGTGAAGGTTTTGCTTCGATATAACGCTCCATACCAACTTTCTCTAAGTTTTCAAGAGCAACTTTTCGAGCTTCCTCTTTGCTTCGCTTCAACACAGTTGTTTGTCCAGAGATACAATTTTCTAAAACATTCATATTGTTAAAAAGATTGAATGATTGGAACACCATTCCAACGTTTGTCCGATATTTAGGTAAATTATATTTAGGTGATAGAACATTGTCACCGTTATAGACGATTTCGCCACCAGTTGGTTTTTCTAATAGATTGATACAACGCAGCAAAGTAGATTTACCAGAACCGGAAGAACCGATGATCGTGACAACTTCTCCTTTGTTGATCGTCATACTGATATCTTTCAATACTTCGTTTTCACCAAAGCTTTTTCTTAAATGGTTGATTTCAATGATTTTTTCGCTCATGATGCTTCCTCCTTATTCCTGCAAGTTTGAATTGTCGATTTCTTCGATCTTTGTATAGGCTGAAGGGCCATCGATTTTCTTCTCAACAAAGCGCAGGATTCTTGTGATAGTGAAAGTCATGATCAAGTAAATGATACCAACGATCGTAAATGTTTGGAAGAACTGGAAGTTCGCACCAGCAGCTGAATTTCCTTGGAAGAACAAGTCAGCAACTCCGATAACACTCAAGACAGCTGTATCTTTGATATTGATAACAAATTCATTTCCTGTGGCTGGCAAGATATTACGCAAGACTTGTGGAACAACTACTTTACGCATCGTTTGACCATGTGTCATCCCGATAGCTTGTGCTGCTTCAAATTGTCCAGGATCGACTGCGAAGATCCCTCCACGAACGATTTCAGTCATATACGCACCTGTGTTGATTGAAACGATGAATAGGGCAGCGATCGTTCGATCCAGTGAGATCCCAAAGGCTAATGCTAAGCCATAGAAGACCACCATTGCTTGAACCATCATTGGAGTTCCACGGAAGACTTCGATATAAATAGAAAGTAGTAGGTTTGCTAATTTCTGGAAGAAACGAGTAACCGCATTGTCTGACTCAGGAATCGAACGGAAGACACCGATCAATAAACCAAGAGTTGTACCAACGATCGTACCGATCAAGGCAATGAATAGCGTTAGTCCTGCACCGCGCAAGAACATGTTGCCATATTGATCCCAGATCGTTTTGAAATCATTTAACAGACCTGAGTCTTCTTCGTCGTCTTCAGTAGAAGCTGGTTGATCTTTAATTGCTTGATCCATGATAGTTGTACGTTCTTTACTTGAGATTCCACCAAGTATTTGATTCACTTTTTGGATGTCAGGATCGCCTTTACGCATCCCAACTGCAATTTGAACATCCTCAGGCTTCGTTTGGAAGCCATTTTCGCCTTTTAATTCAAGCATTTTCAAATCTTTATTGACGCTTGTTGCAGTTACTCCTTCAGGTCGTTCACTGATATAGCCATCGATCATACCTGAAGTTAACGCTGTACGCATTGCAGAAAAGTTGTCCATTGCCTGTTGTTTATCTACTCCAGGGATCTGATCGATCACATCATAATGGAAAGTATTTAGTTGAGCAGTGATCTTTGCGCCAGAAAGATCAGCTAAACTTTTGGCATTTGCGTATTTTCCGTCTTTTTGTACCACGACAACAAGTTGAGATTCATAATAAGGATCGGTAAAGTCGATTTCTTTTTTACGTTCCGCAGTAGGACTCATACCAGCGATGATCGCATCGATTTTACCAGATTGAAGGGCAGGGGCTAAACCATCCCATTTTGTTTGGATAATGACTAATTTTTTTCCTAGACCATCTGCTACTTTTTTGGCGATTTGAACATCATAACCACCAGCATAGCTTTTTTGACCTTGGATCGGTAATCCATTGTTCGCATCGGTTTGCTGTGACCAGTTGAACGGTGCATAACCTGCTTCCATACCTACACGAAATTCATCGTTCGGTGTTTTTTCATCTGCACTTACTAAGTTTCCGATACTGAAAAATGAAAAGATAAATGCAAATAATAGGGTGAGTGTAACTGAACTTTTTTTCATATTCTTTCTCCTTTTCTTTTCACACGCATGAATCAGGATCTTCCAAATAGAAAACCATGAGCCACTTCGTTAGAAAGAACCGCTGAATGGGGAACTTTCTAATCTGTTACGCATAATTTTTGCACGAGCGGTCAAATAAATGCGTTGCAATAGCTTATCAGGAGGAAATAAAAAACGACCACTTCGAGGATATGAAGGGGCCGCTAAATTTCATAGAGTGATAAACCTCTCACAAAACATAGCGCAACTTAGCATCACTGCTAAGACAGTCCATAAGCTCTTAACTTATGTCCCAACGTAAACTTTAAGCAAAAAAGAGTACATTTCGGCGATCCTCCCTAGTCCTGCTTCGACATGTTTGCTTCACTCCACAGGGTTAATGATTCTCGCGACCTCTACCTCATTGATTGAGGTAACTCGTATTCAGTTATTTATACAAAAACAGTTTACGATAGCCAAGATGCTTTGTCAATCCATAACTTGTATTTTTCATAAAAACACTGACTAAACATAGAAAATTTTCATTCGTTTTCATTTTTACCATGATTTTTTGGCGTTTCCCCTTTGATTTGAAAAGAATAAATATTCAATCTAAATCGAAATTGGTCAAAAAAAGAACCTTCCGCAAAAAAATCTTGCAGAAGGTAAAAAAGCGGTGGTATTCAGAAAAAAACTTTGTTTGCCACCATGATCGTTACTGGCTAAAGAAACCAGCAACAACGATCAAGCCGCTTTGTTCACAACCTTTGGCTCGCGGCCTAAGATTGCTTGTAGAATAACTGTTACACCATATATTGCTAATACTAAATAGATCAAACTTGAATATTGTGTGATGCCCCAACCCCAAGTTCGGTAAACAACTAAAGTAATGGCTAAAACGATAGCGGCTAGTACATTGAAAAATGCGAAAGCCCAAAGATTCCCGTTTTCTTTACGTACAAGATAAAAAATCGAGAAATAAATACTTAATGCTAACCAAGCGATACAAGCTAAAATAACGCCCCAATAAATAATGAATGGTACCATGTCAATTCACCTCACTTTGATCTTGTCTGTTTGGTCTAACGAATAAATCTCAGGTTAGTCCCAATGAATACAGCAGTATTGTAGCACGTTTTCATTTTTTTGTCAGTTAAGATTGTGATTTATTTCTCAAAAAATGAAATCGTTTGAAAGTGTATTTCTGCCAGAAGAAACAGGAACAAAAGTGTGCGTGGGGCATATTTTCGATTATAATAGAATTGAGGTGACAAAATATGAAAAAGGTAACTGTAGCAGAAGCAACACAAGCAATCAACGAAAGTAAAAGCATCACCTTTTTGACCGGTGCAGGAGTCTCGACGCCTTCAGGAATCCCAGATTACCGTTCTTTAAAGGGAATCTATCAAGGAATTGAGCAACCCGAGTATTTATTAAGTCACAAGGCAATGGTTCACGAACCGCAGAAATTCTATTCATTTGTTAAAAAAATTTACCATCCGAATGCACAGCCCAATGTCATTCACACAGAAATCGCACGATTAGAAAAACATAAAAAAGTCTGGACGGTGTCCCAAAATATTGACGGGTTACATGAAAAAGCCGGCAGTCAACAACTTGTCAATTTTCATGGAACTCTTTATCATTGTTATTGTAGAAAATGTGGAAAAGAAGTCGCTTGGCAAAGCTATTTGCATAGTGATACGCACGAAAACTGCGGTGGTCAAGTCCGCCCAGCCATTGTTTTATATGGCGAAGGATTTCAAGAAGAAGTATTGGAACAGGCTACATTTGCGGTTAGCCAAGCTGAGCAGGTAGTGATCGTAGGAACGAGTTTCCAAGTACATCCTTTCTGTGATCTGATCCAATTTCGCGCCCCACGCGCAAAAATCTTAGTCATCAATCAGAGTCCGATCTATCTGGATCAGGAATATGACTTTGTCCAGACCGATGGGGTGACGGTGTTCGATAAAATAAAAGAATTAGGAGCAAATTATGACGATTAAATCTGAGAAAGAAAAAATGATAGCAGGCGAATTATACTTTGCGAATGACCCCGAGTTAGTAGCAGATCGCCAATTTGCAAGAAGCCAAAGCCAAATCATCAATCAAGCTGAAACAACAGAACTACGCGCGCAACTCTTGAAAGAAACATTCGGAAAGACGGGCGAAAAAATTTATATAGAACCGATGATCAATTTTGATTATGGGTATAATATTTTTGTCGGCGAAAACTTTTATGCGAACTTTAACTGTACTTTTTTAGATGTAAGTACAATTGAAATCGGAGATAATTGTATGTTTGCCCCAAATGTCCAACTGTATACGGCCACTCATCCGCTTCATCCAGTAAAACGAAATAGTGGACTTGAATATGCAAAGCCGATCAAAATCGGAAACAATGTCTGGCTAGGTGGCGGAGTGATTATCACTCCCGGTGTAACATTAGGGGATAACGTGGTTGTTGGTGCAGGTTCCGTTGTGACCAAATCATTTCCAGATAATGTGGTCATCGCAGGCAACCCCGCACGTATCATCAAAATGGTCGAGGAGGAACAACCGCAAGAAACCCTCGAATCATTGAGACAAACAATCGATAGTCTGGACCAGCAACTGGTGAAACTGTTAGAAAAACGGATGCTGACTGTGACAAAAATCGGTCGAGTCAAAAAAGCAACGAATCATGCGATTTATGACGAAACACGGGAAAAGCAAGTTCTAGATAAAGTAGCAAAATGGGTGGATGATTCCGACTATACGGAAACCATTGTTGCGACCTACCAAGATTTGATGAAACATTCTCGTGATTACCAAAAACAAATGGATAAGGAGAATTCAGATGATTGATGGAGAAACCCGAAGAAAGCAAATCCTTCATACCTTATTGAATGAAGAAAAGCCAGTCAGTGCCAGTAATTTTGCCAAGCGATTTGGTGTCAGTCGGCAGATCATCGTCGGTGATATCGCACTTCTCAGAGCTGCGGGAGAAACTGTTGTCGCAACTGCTAGAGGTTACATTTTAGAAACAAGTGAGTCTACGACTGGTTTAGTTAGTAAAATCGCAGTCCAACACGGACGCGAGCAAACAGAAGAAGAGTTGCGCCTGATTGTTGAAAATGGCGGGGAAGTGCTCGATGTGGTGGTTGAACATCCGCTATATGGAGAACTAACAGGAATGTTACACATCCAAACTGAAAAAGATATCCACTCATTTATGAAACGTTATCAAAAAAGTAATGCTTCTTTGTTATCTGAACTAACAGGTGGTATTCATTTACATACCATCCGCTATCCTGACACGATCACTTTAAAACAAATCAAGCAAAAGTTATTGGAAGCAGGTATTCTATATGAAGGCTAGATAACAGAATTAGCGAAACAACCAGGACTATGTCCGAAAAAAACTAAATAGCATAACAGATAACTGGGCGAAAAAAACGATTATACGTTTCCCCAGTTATTTTATTTACCAGAAAAAAGGAAACCGCTTCATAGACTTAGGTGGTATAAACTAAAAGTCAATGATGGAATAGACTAGAACATTCTGTTTCTCATAAAAAGTTAGGAGTGGAAGATCATGAATGTAGAACTAGGATTACTTTATAAAAGTCCAAAAAGTGAGTTTAAGAATGATGGTGCATTTCCTTTGGTTGAGTCAACAATAGACTATATTGATGCAATTGTACAAGCAATAGTAGTAAACAAGCAAAAACTTGCTGAAAAAGATTTTAGGACACAATTTTTTAATAACCGATTTACTGAACTGGCAAATGCAAAGGATTTGAGTTTATGGAATGAATTTCAACAAGTAAGTCAAAATAGTGCTGTGTTTTCATTGGAAAATATTTTGGCAGAGATCGACTTTGAAGAGGGCGGATTCTCAGAGAAGGACTTGTTCAACCGTTTAGAGGACCCAATCAGTAAACTGGCAATTGAAGTCGTCAAACAAACAGCAACTGTTCAGATGCTCTGTTCCTATGATTATGATCCTCGAGTAGCTTTGTCTGAGCGTATTTATACACGTAAGGTAGTCAAACTGATTGAGAAATTTGATAGTTGGGAGGAGGACGTACGTGAGCAACATAAAATTTATATAAAAGAGAGTAAAGAAATTCCCATCTACGATCTATATAGGGAAAAAGAGGCTTTGAAAGAAAAGATTGTATTATTTGATGCTCAGTCAACTTGTTCCCATCAGTTACCTTGGCAAAAGCAAGAAACCGTGGAAAATAATCAAACAATATATCGCATAAAAGAACCTACCTTTAACGAAAAAACACGTAAACTACTTTGTACAACTAACCCACGACTAGCTGTTGAAGGCGCAGAAAAAATTTCTGATTATACAAAGGTACTTGTTCAGTTTATGAAAGAAAATGAACAAGCGTTAACTAATCCTTTGTTTCGACAAGATTTTTTTGAAAATTTTTCTTTGTATATCTCTTTTAAAGAAAAAAATTTATCGTTGGAAAAGGAATTTCAGCAAGTAAGTAGGGCATTTAAAGAATTTCATTTTGAACATATTTTTCAAAAAATCGATTTTAGCCAAGGAACACTTGAACCCGCAACTTTAACGAAATTATTGAATCACGAAATGAAACGGTTGGCAGTAGAAGTGGCAAAAAAAGACCCTAATGTTGCCCTCTTTTATCGGTATGATCAACAGCTATTCAAACATCTTGCATTTGAAGTTTTCTCGGATGATCAACATGACTATTCTTCAGAGGACCTAGTGGAATTTTTAGATGGATGGAAGGATTTAGTGCGCGAAGAAGAAGAAGGGTTTAGTGCGGATCGGGAAACAAAACTACATGATCTATATCACAGTCGACATGAAATTGAAAAGCAAGTCTTTTTTTTGGATAATAAAAACCAGTTCGTTCGAGCACCATGGGAAAGAGAATTTGATTGGGAAGAATGCTCAAAGCGCTCGCTAACAGAGGCAAGTCTTGCGAAGGTGGATTATCAGGTGTCTAGTTACTCCGAAGAAAAACTGAAACAATTGGCGGATTACATAACGAGGAAAAAAAATTATTTAGTGGATAGGATTTCTGAACAACGTGATGAGGTAGAAAAATCAAGTTTGGTACAAACGATGAATGAATTACAGGAACTACAAGAAAAACTCGTAAATGAACGCGTATTACGGAATAAGAAGGAGCTAGATAAAGTTTTAGCTAAGTTGGATACATATTCTCACACGGAACTTCAGAGCAATATACTTTTGATGAAGGAAAAACTAAATGCAGAATCAGCGAATCCCTACACAAAAGAGGTAATGATAGAGCAATTGAAAACTGCCTTGGAAAAGCTTCAAGTAGAAGCAATATTTTGTCAAAATATAGAGCAGTTAATCAGGAATAGTAGGGACTATTCCCTGAGGCATACTTGTGAATTGATTACGTATGTAGAGGAAAAAACAACCAAATTAGCGAGCCAATCCTTAACTGAAGGGGACTTAATCATCGACCGAGTGAACTATTGGCAGAAGATGCAAGAACAAATGAAGATAGTTATAAGAGTAAAAGAAGAAATTGAACCCATAAAAAAGCTCGTAAACCAAGCTATGCCTAAGAAAAATACTCTTCAAAACGCAGCTCTAAAGGTGGGAGAAGGTATAAGTAAAATAGCCAATCAAGTACCTGAAGCTGATAAATTCTTAGTGTATAACGAATGGAACAAGATAGAATCTGCTATTCGTACTATAATGGAACACTACACGGGTATAGACTTAAATAAGAAAGTAAAACAGTTACTGAGGGATAGTAGAGGCTATGAACTAAATGATGTTTACAGATTTTTTATACAAGTTAGGGATAAAGTAAGTCGATTAGCGAAGCAACCCTCGAATGAAGGAACTTCTATAACAGATCAAGTGAGTTACTGGCAAGGTATGCAAGAGCAAGTGGAAATAATTCTGAGAGTAAAAGAAGAAATAGCACCCATAAGTTGCCTCATAAGTCAAGACTCTCCTGATGAGAGGGAGCTTCAAAACGCACTTCTAAAAATAAAAGAAGCAATAAAGAGAATGAACCGATTGCCCGCAGCCTATCGACCGTTAGTGGATAAAGAGTGGCAAACAATCGAAATTTCTGTCAATCAAGCTATATCGTGGGCTCATTATAAGAAGAATGCTCAAAAAAAACAATCGCTATTTACTAGACTGAGAAAGCTGATATGTAGAAAAAGCCCTCATTCTGCTCAACTGGATAACCACAGCTTGCCTGTTGATCAAAGTGCGTCAAGCACTATCCACAAGGAAGATTTTTCAAAAGAACCATCACTATTTAGTAGGCTGCAAAAGTTGACAAGGGGAGAAAACTCTCGTTCACCTCAAACAAATAAACAAAGATCAGGTGAAAAGGGAGAACGTTGCTGAAATACAGTGATGCTTTACCATCGAGTATATCTTTTTGAGAATTATTTGGGGTGGTTGGTACATAACGGATAGATAGTGGAAATATTAAAAAAGAATATGGAGCAAAAGTAAGAAATACTTTTACTTCACATTCTAAGTATAAACAAATGGCCCAACGGCGAAAACTCGGAAATAAGCCAAGACTCACACAAATTTGAAAAGAAATTTCTGTGAGTCTCTTCTTATTCTTCGAGTCGAGCACTTTTGTCCCGATTTCTTTTTGGGGGCTACTTGTTGAAGTCCATCATATTCGCTTATTCGATCACCAATACGCCTTCTTTAAGGGCGAATGGATTTTGATCATTGATATGGTCATAGAACATGACACCGTTGATATGGTCGATCTCATGTTGGACAACGATCGATTCATAATTTTTCAAACGAATCTTGTGTTTTTCGCCATTCATATCATAGTAAGAAACAGTGATCTTAGCATGACGTACGACATAGCCTGGAACTTCACGATCGACAGAGAGACACCCTTCGCCTTCACCCAAGCAAGCATCTTGTACAGAATGACTCAAAATTTTTGGATTATACATCACAGTACTCAATGTTGGTTCAGTTGCCTCTGGATCAGGACTTGGTACGTGAACAGCAATAATGCGCTTGGAAATATCAAGTTGGGGCGCTGCTAAACCAACACCACCACGTAGATTTAATTCTTCTGCCTTCACAGGATCTTGGCTGTTTTTTAAAAATTCAAGCATTTCTTTTCCTAGTGAGATATCTTCTTCACTTAATGGGAGGGAAACTTCCTCGGCGATTTCGCGCAACGTTGGGTTTCCTTCACGAATGATATTATCCATTGTAATCATGGAATATGTACCCCTTTCTTCTAAAACGATTCATCAGTCTGTTTTCGGATTATAGTTTAACATAAATTTTAAAAAGTAGTAGTAGGATTGTTTGATAAACTAAATTTTCTTAATGATTCTTCACTTGATTTCTAACGTATATTCAGGTAAAGTATAGCTGTGTGCTCAAGGCATACCGCCTGTCACTTGGTTAAGCGAATCACCAACGTTTTACTCAGTCACAGGGGAATAATCGAAAGAGGTGAAAGAAATGGCAATTTCAAAAGAACGTAAAAATGAAATCATCACAGACTATGCACGCCATGAAGGAGATACTGGTTCTCCAGAAGTACAAATCGCTGTATTAACTGAAGAAATCAACCACTTGAACGAACATGCACGTGTGCATAAAAAAGATCATCATTCATACCGCGGCCTAATGAAAAAAGTTGGTCACCGCCGTAACTTGTTAGCTTACTTACGTAAAACTGACGTTCAACGTTACCGCGAATTGATCAAACGTTTAGGTCTACGTCGTTAATTTTAACAAAAAGAGTGGGGTTCAAACGAATCTCACTTTTTTTACTGTGATACCTCAATCAACCATTTCGTGAAAAAGCATGATGGACTCCTACTAACCAAATGAAAGCTATCAAGCTGCGTTTGGCGGTTTTCATTTGTTTAGTAGCGTCTTGCTTTCACGGGAAAGAAAAGGAGTAATTATGTCAGAAAAACAAGTATTCAAAACGACATGGGGTGGCCGTCCCCTACAAATCGAAGTCGGTCAATTAGCAAAACAAGCCAATGGAGCAGTATTAGTCCGTTATGGCGATACAGTGGTCTTAAGTGCGGCTGTAGCATCAAAAGAAGCAAAAGATACAGATTTCTTCCCATTGACAATCAACTATGAAGAAAAAATGTATGCGGCTGGGAAAATCCCTGGTGGTTTCATCAAACGTGAAGGACGTCCAAGTACAGAAGCTACTTTGACTGCTCGTTTGATCGACCGTCCGATCCGTCCGATGTTTGCGGATGGCTTCCGTAATGAAGTCCAAGTAACAAATATCGTGATGAGTGTCGAAACAGATTGTTCACCAGCAATGGCTGCTATGCTAGGTTCTTCACTTGCGTTATCGATTTCTGATATCCCATTTGACGGACCGATTGCTGGGGTAGAAGTTGGCCGTGTCAACGGTGAATATGTCTTGAATCCGACTGTTGAACAATCAGAACAAACAGATATCGAACTAAGTGTTGCGGGAACAAAACAAGCAATCAACATGGTTGAAAGTGGCGCTAAAGAAGTATCTGAAGAAGACATGTTAGGCGCATTGCTTTTTGGTTTTGACGCAATCAAAGAATTAGTGGCTTTCCAAGAAGAAATCGTTCAAGCAGTGGGCAAAGAAAAAATGGAAGTTTCTTTACTACAAGTAGATGCTGGCTTGAAAAAAGAAATTTTTGATGCTTCATACGGTACGATGAAAGCGGCCGTTATGACTGAAGAAAAATTGGCTCGTGAAGACAACATCGAACAAGTGAAGATCGATATTCGTGAAGCGTATGCAGAAAAATTTGCTGGACACGAAGAAGAAGATCACTTATTGAAAGAAGTCAAACAAATCACGGAAGACCTTGAAAAAGATGTGGTACGTGAATTGATCACGATCGATAAAATCCGTCCTGATGGTCGTAAACTAGACGAAATCCGTCCATTGTCTTCTGAAACAGGCTTGTTGCCACGTGTCCATGGTTCTGGGTTGTTTACTCGTGGACAAACACAAGCATTATCTGCATGTACTCTTGCACCATTAGGAGAACACCAAATCATTGATGGACTTGGTGTGGAAGTCAGCAAACGATTTATCCACCATTACAATTTCCCTCAATTCTCTGTAGGTTCAACTGGTCGTGCTGGTTCGCCAGGCCGTCGTGAAATCGGTCATGGAGCATTAGGCGAACGTGCATTAGCACAAGTGATCCCTTCAGAAGAAGACTTTCCTTATACAATCCGTTTAGTAGCGGAAGTATTGGAATCAAATGGTTCTTCTTCACAAGCAAGTATCTGTGCGGGTACATTAGCATTGATGGATGCAGGTGTTCCTATCAAAGCACCAGTAGCAGGTATTGCTATGGGACTTGTATCAGATGGCGAAAACTATACGATTTTAACGGATATTCAAGGATTAGAAGATCATCTAGGCGACATGGACTTCAAAGTAGCTGGAACAAAAGAAGGTATCACAGCACTTCAAATGGATATCAAAATCCAAGGAATCACGGAACAAATCTTAAAAGAAGCATTGACACAAGCAAAACAAGCACGGATGGAAATCTTAGAAGAATTGACTTCAACGATTGCTGCACCACGTGAAGAATTAAGCCAATATGCACCGAAGATCGAAATGATCCAAATCGATCCAGCGAAAATCAAAGATGTGATCGGTAAAGGTGGAGACACTATCAACGGTATCATCGAAGAAACTGGTGTAAAAATCGATATCGATCAAGATGGTAAAGTAAGTATTGCTTCTTCGGATAAAGAAATGATCCAAAAAGCAATTAAAATCATTGAAGACTTAACTAAAGAAGTGAAAGTCGGCGAAGTTTACCTTGGTAAAGTCGTTCGAATTGAAAAATTTGGGGCTTTCGTCAACTTGATCAAAGGAAAAGATGGACTTGTCCATATCTCTCAACTAGCAAACGAACGTGTGAATAAAGTAGAAGATGTTCTTAAACTTGGAGATGAAGTACTTGTAAAAGTTACTGAAATCGACAAACAAGGACGAGTAAATCTTTCAAGAAAAGCAATGCTAGCTGAAGATGGTACTGAAAAAACAACAAACTAATCGAAGAAATTTAGATTCAATGTTTTTTCTAATGAATATGTCTGGAGCAACAGATGGGGAAGAACCTCAATAAATAAGTGGACTTTGCGGGATTTGTTTTTCAAATTTTTGAGAAGACCGATTTTTTGAGAGTAATTCTCACTGTCCACTCCAAACGAAAGAGGTTGGGACAGAAGTGTTTAACTCCGAGAAATAAGAAGAAATTCACGAAAATTGCTTTTCAAATTTTTGTGAATTTCGGCTTATTTCCGAAGGAGTTGCTTCTGCTCCCACCGTTTATTCGGAGTTAGAGTCTGTGGCAAAACTGATTTTTAGTTTTGTCCCAACCTCTTTTTTTTCTGAGCAAAACTATCTGAAACTTACAGTCACATAGCCAACTTCGATAGTTATTGTATCGTGCGCCTACTTTTTTCGGCGTGCAATTCAGCGTTACGTGAAGTGCGGTATTCGCTCATCGTTTGCCCTGTTTCGCGTTTGAATTTTTTATAGAGTACAGAAGGATTGGTGTAACCTAATTTTTCGGCAATCGAGCAAGTCGTCTCATTGGTAAAAGCCAATAATTTTTTGGTATTGGCGATTTTTAGCTGAGTGTAATAAGCGGAAAAACTTAGATTCAAATTGCGTTGGAACAGCTTTTTCAAGGTGCTGATCGAACAGTTCAACTCTTGGGCTAATTCTGATAACCGATAGACTTTGCCAGGGTGGTCATTTAAGATGGCGGTCGCGCGGTCGATTAGAGTCATATTAAGTTCATTTACAGGTGGTAGGGCATCAACAAATGTGGCTTGGTACTTGCCAAGTTTGATTTTATCTTCCAATTGGGTAGTGATCAATTGTACAATGGATTCACCATGACGCACGAGCAAAGTGATTTTTTCATCTTCTGACAGTGGATGCTGATGGTAAAATTGGATCAATTGAGGAGTGAATTGTTCAACTTCTTTTTTCTGAGCGGATACAACAGACGGAATCAATGTGTAGTTTTGTTGATTTTGCTGTTTCAATTGACCGATAAAAAGGGTGCCGACATGCCGTCCATCAACGTAAATCGGGAAAACGATGTTCACGAATTGATAGGGACAACGATAAATCAAATGCGATTTTTTTTGTTGGATACAGTGAGTAGCAGCGCGGCGATCAGATTGCAAACAAACCTCTTTTGAACGGGCGGCTTCACAAAAAAGACAAGCGTTGGTGATTTCCGTTACTGGTTCACCTTGACTATCAATCAATAAGAGTGAGACGCCTAATAATTTGGTGGTTGTTTCTTGGAGAGTTTGCCAAGTCTTTAAATCCTTTTTCAATTGCCATAACATATGATCACCTCCCTTTTTTAATGAAACTATGTATCGAATACAGAACTTTGTAATTTTTCGCTTTGTTTTTGTATTTCTTCATATTACAAATAATGAAGGCTTTCATCTTTGTTGTGAATATTTTATACTAATACTGATAGTGGTAGTTATTGTTGCATCGTAGTGAATTAGTCCTTTATGTGATATTATCCTACAATGATGGAACTAGTTCCCAAATATTATCACCAACTGCGTATAAGTACATACTATCCCCCTCCTCGCTTTTGATAACTTCATTATGTAGGAGGAATTCATCTTCTTCTTAGAAAAGTATGGTATTTCGTCATAAAAAGGAGATGTGATCATGAACCATTCGAGTTTAATCAAAAAGTTAAGACTGGAACGAGGACTATCGCAAGAAAAATTAGCGCAAGGTATTTCACAAAGAAGCACGTTAGCTTCATTTGAAAATAATGCGACAAAAATATCTTATAATATTTAGACCGAATGAATGTCACCTTAGAAGAATACCAATTTATGCTTGATGACAATAATTTGAGTGAAAAAAGAAAGTTATCAAAAGTTTTTTTTGACAAGCTTCGTCGACCATATGACTCAGAATTTGCCAAATTCCTGAATGAGCAATATTATTCGACGGATGATTATTATTACAAACTTTTGCATGCTAGCTATGTTCTGATTAGGAAAAGAGAAAACGATGCTATTCAAGTCGATTCTATAGATGCTCAAAAAATCATTAAGGATTATCTTGATTCCATCGAAAATTGGGGCAGGTTCGAACTATCGATTTTTATCAATACGTTATTTTGTTTTAGTGATGAGTATATTTTCGACCACTCGAAATGCTCGGTCAAAAAAATGAAAACGTATGTTGATGACCTATATTTTAATCGCGATATGGCATCTTTTTTGATTAATGGAACGCAGTTGGCTTTTGAACGAGGTTCAACTGAACTTTTCACTTATTTCTTTAGAGAACTAAAACAGTTTTCTGACAAATTTAATAGCACGGATGCAAAAATTGCATGGAAAGTTTTCTCTTTTTTATCGACGGATGATATTTACGATCAACAGAAAAAGGCGGAACTGGTTTTTGCTTTACATTTTTGGGAGAAGGATAATTATGTACGCTATGTAGAAGAAAAAATCAATTTGCTGGGTTAAAATGAAGGGACAGATAAATGTTCAGCCAACAAAGTAATAAGCCTCAATTCTTTTGATACATAAAAATGCCTAAAAAGTATAAATATCAGTGATGGAATTCAGTTGGTGTAAATTTGGCGAATTGTACCTAGAATTCGATATCCTTGCAAGTATATTATGGTATGTTTAGGTATTATTGATAGTTCATCGAGATTGAAAATGTACAAATACCCCAAATGGAAGCGAAGAGTATCTCTAAAAACATACCAATTCGTTCTTTTTTGCGATATCATAAAGGTGTTCCAAAAAAATTTTAAGAATGAGTAGACACTAAATTATCTGAATTATCAGAAAAAAGAGAGTTTTTTATTGTCGAACAACAGTATCCATACAAAGTAAATGAAGTATTTCGAAATATATAATTTTAAAAATTGAGTCGAGCAACGAAAGAAAATCGTATCGCAACTTGGATAAATCATAAATTGGTAAATATCTAAGTTTGTTGATGTACAAATAGTAGTATGGAAATAGGGGGTAGAAGAAATGAAAAAAATGGGCTATCTCTTTAGTGGCTTAATGGCGCTTGAACCAGTTTTTACTTCATGGGCGTTCTCAAGAGTTTTTGTCTTGGTTTCAGGACATTCTTATCAAACAATTGTTCAATTTATTGGTTTGGTCTTAGCTTTCTTTGTTTTATTTGCTGGGATAAAGGCGGCTAGAACATGGTTTGTCAATCAATATGTCAAAGAAGTAAACGCGGACATCAAGCATTCGGTACTGATGCAAGAATATGAGAATCAAATAAAGCACGAGACAGAAATTACCCCTGGTAGAGTTGAAAAAACGATTTCCTTTATCCAGAATGACTGTAAACAATATGAAGAAAAAAACTTGATGCTTCGGTTTGACGTTGTCAGATTAGGGACGACAGCTGTCTTTTCCATTCTTTTTGCTGTGTACAATAGTGCTTTATTAGCTGTTATTTTTGTTGCATTTTCTTTTTTGCCGATAATTGTCCAACATTTTACGAAAGATAAAGTAAAAAATGCGACTCAAGCATGGACGAAGCAGGCGAAAGAATTTTATTTTGCGATGACTGAATTTTTAAAAGGCCTACCTGCTTTTTATCAGTACGGAGCGATTGGCGAAAATGAAAAAGTGCTCCAAGGGGAAATTGATAAAATCGAAACAAAAAACAAAAATATGAAAACGACGTTATCTTTGGCTGGAGTAATGATTGAATTGATTGGCTATATTGCTTTTTTCATTCCGATCGGCTTTGGGATTGTTTTTGTGAATGCTCAGATGATTACGTTAGCAGCTTTTATGGCTGTTCTTAACGTGAACAATGGCATCATCAATTCAATCATCAGCTTAATGAATATCAAAAATTCGATTGATAGTGTGTCAGCTATCGAAACCGAGATAAAAGATACAACGAGTACTAAGCTGTCACCAGTTATTGATTTGTCATCGAAAAGCAATCAGTTTGAATCACTGAAATTGGAGGGCGTTCAATTTCAGTATAATGGCAAAGAAATCTTGTCCGCCGTTGATTTGCAGATAAATAGTGGAGAAAGAATTTTGATTCAAGGAAAATCTGGCGCAGGTAAATCAACATTACTAAAAATCATTGAAGGGCGGATCATACCAGATGCCGGTCGTTTGACGATGAATGGGACTTTTGCATCAACATCTGATGTGAACCATCTATTTGGTATCATTCATCAAAAACCTATCATTTTTAAAAATACATTGCTTTATAACTTGACGCTAGGAAAAACGGTCGACTTAAAAATAATCGAAGAGGCATGTGAAAAGGCAAATCTGACAGAACTCGTTGCCAGATTTGGTTTAACGGGGAATCAACTTCTTGACCCTGATTCAAATCTTTCAGGAGGAGAGATGAAACGAATCGAAATCGCTAGATCACTGGTTTTTGATCGACCGATTCTAATCGTTGATGAAGGAACGGCTTCTTTAGACGAACAAACTTCAGCAGAAATACACGAGAATCTATTCTCGTTAGGGCGCACGATCATCGAGGTAGATCACCACATTCCGCAGAATTTATTGAATCACTATAGTCAACGGTTGGTGCTGGAATCTGGTAAGTTGAGCAGAGAGATATAGATCTATTTTTGGGGGTAATCTCATTCTTTTATGAAAGTAACACAGTAAAAAGGAAGAAATATTTAGCTCATGGTGGTTTCATCATGATGCTTTTTTGTTTCTCATGATTAGCTAATTGATTCTCTACAAAATTGGGACTAATCTCTATGGATACCAGATAAAAATCGAACCGCTTAATCCTTGGTCGATTCGCTAAATCAGCGTAAAATAGGCATATAATCAGTTTTTAGAAAAAGGAGGGACGGAGATGCTACACTTTTTACTGACATTGATTGTTGGAGGCATATTAGGACTCATTGCTAGCTTGATATTAAATGAAGAAGTACCAGGAGGTGCAACAGGCATGGTATTGATCGGGTTCTTGGGTAGTTGGCTTGGCGAATCCATTCTTGGAGAGTTGGGTCCTTCTATCAGTGGCTTCTATCTTGTTCCTTCCTTGTTGGGGGCACTTTTTTGTCTAGGTGTTTATACGTTTTTAGCCGATTATATTCGCCGACATTATTGGAAATAAAAAATAGCTGAAATGATTGACACATTAGAATCTTCCTAAGATAATGAGGAGACACTTAGAAAAAATCTGAACAAAGGCAGACTTTCAGGAGTGAATGTTAGAGGAAATGAGGAAGAAAGTTGACAACAAAACATAATACTAAGAAGATTTCAATGGCCGGTCTTTTAGTGGCAATGGGCGTTGTATATGGAGATATCGGTACCAGTCCATTGTATGTAATGAAAGCCATCGTCGAAGACAACGGCGGACTACGCGGAATCAATCCGGATTTTGTGATCGGTTCTGTATCATTGATTTTCTGGACGCTGACGTTGCTTACTACAGTCAAATACGTGGTGATTGCATTGAACGCAGATAACCACGGTGAAGGAGGAATCTTTTCTTTATATACCTTGGTAAGAAAAGGTGGCAAGTATCTGATTATTCCTGCGATGATCGGTGGTGCGGCTTTACTAGCAGATGGTGTGTTGACGCCTGCGGTAACTGTCACAACGGCAATCGAGGGGTTAAGAGGTATTCCACAATTTTTTGATCGTTTTGGGAATGATCAAAATATTATTGTTATTATTACTTTAGTGATTATCTTAGTGTTGTTTATGGTTCAACGTTTTGGGACAGAAGTTGTCGGTAAGGCGTTTGGACCAATCATGTTTTTATGGTTTACTTTTTTAGGTGTGATGGGATTGGTGAATTTCAGTCAAGATTGGACAGTGATCCGCGCATTGAATCCTTATTATGCAGTCCAATTGCTGTTAAGTCCGGATAACAAACTAGGATTATTTATCTTAGGGAATATCTTTCTAGCAACAACAGGGGCAGAAGCGCTATATTCAGATCTAGGACACGTAGGAAAATTGAATATTCGCTTAAGTTGGCCATATGTCAAAATATGTCTGGTATTGAATTATTTCGGACAAGCTGCTTGGTTGCTGACTGTGTACCAAAATCCAGAGATGCAGCAGATCAAGAATCTGAATCCATTTTTCCAAATGTTGCCGAATGGCTGGTTGATCATTGGGGTAGCGTTCGCGACTATTGCCGCAGTTATTGCTTCACAAGCTTTGATCACAGGCTCATTTACGTTAGTTTCTGAAGCGATTAAATTGAAGCTATTGCCGCGATTGAAAATCATGTATCCAGGTAGCAGTATTGGGCAAATGTACATTCCAGCAGTCAACTTGATTTTATGGCTTGCCTGTTCATTAGTTGTTGTAACCTTTAGGACTTCCCATCATATGGAAGCAGCGTATGGTCTGTCGATCACGGTTACGATGCTGATGACTACAGCATTGCTCTATTTCTATTTGATCCAAAATGGTTATTCTAAATGGTTTGCGCATATTGTGACTTTCTTTTTTGGCGTAATCGAGATCGTCTTTTTCATCTCAAGTATCGTAAAATTCTTCCACGGCGGCTTTGTTGCAGTCTTGATCGCATTAGTAATTTTAGCGGTCATGTTTATTTGGGAGCGTGGTAATATCATTCGCGAATCTGTAGCGGAAGATGTTGCATTGAAAGAATACATTCCACAACTGGCTAAATTGCGCGATGACAGATCGTTGCCACTTTATCAGACAAATATCGTGTTATTGGTACCTGATATGGCTGAAGGGAAAGTGGGTAGACAATTCGTTTATTCGATCCTTGATAAACGACCAAAACGAGCACGTGTCTATTGGTTTGTCCATGTGGAAGTAACTGATGAACCGTATACAAAAGAATATCAGATCGACATGATGGATACGGATTTTATTGTACAAGTCAACTTATTCTTAGGTTTTAGAGTCCAACAAGAAATCAATGTGTATGTTCGTCAGATCATCCATGATTTAATGAAACAAGGACGTCTTCCTAAGCAACCACAAACTTACTCTTTGACGCCAGGTAGAGAAGTAGGCGATTTTCAGTTTATCTTGATTGATGAAGTTGTTTCAAATGTCACAACGTTGAATAAATGGGATCGCCAAATCATGCAGGCAAAACTCGCAATCAAAAAATACGCAACAACCCCAGAAACATGGTTTGGTCTGGAATACAGCGAAGTCAAGCACGAAACAGTTCCATTGTTGATTGGTTTGACCAGAAAAACGTGGTTAAAAGAACGAAAAAAAATAACTGAAAAACCTCAATAAAAGTTGGGATAAAAAATGAATGAACTACCTGAATGAGGTTGGGACAGAAGTGTTTAACTCCGAGAAATAAGAAGAAATTCACGAAAATTGCTTTTCAAATTTTTGTGAATTTCGGCTTATTTAAGAAGGAGTTGCTTCTGCTCCCACCGTTTATTCGGAGTTAGAGTCTGTGGCAAAACTGATTTTTAGTTTTGTCCCACGCTCATTCGGGTATTTCTTTTGTCTTAGTTTTATTGTCTTCTATCTGTGGTGGGATGTATCTTTGTTTTTACTTGTTACAACAGAGGGACTGTTCGAAGGTAGTGTACGAATATTAGCTTTTTCTTTTACTTGTCTGAGGTACATTGTATCAAGATAGGTTTCGATATCATTTGGTTCTTGTTGAATTTGTTTTATGTAGTTTGGTACACTGATTTGAAGTTGTTCCATTTTGTCATTTAGTCTTTTTTTATTTAGATCAGCCTGCACATCTCGTCCGATTGCTTCTTGTGTTTTTACAATGGCCTCTTTTTTTAATACTTTCACATCATTTTCAGGTAAATCAAAACTATAGATAAGGTTCGTTAATGTATGTAAGTCTAGCTTTTTTTCTGCTAGATCCGGTAGGTCTTTTTTGAACTTCGAAATAACATTCTTGTTTGTACTTTTGATTATTCTTTTTGCTTCAGTTGCTCGGTCCATTGTTTCAGGAAAAGGAAGATTTGCGACGATAAGTTTGATGCTTTTAGCTCTATAACTTGTTTTAGACAAAGATACTAATGTTTCGTTTAGTCCTTGATTTTTAGACCGCATCAGCCATTTGTTCATGATACTGATCAATTTCGTGTTCGTAGTGAAATCTGAGCTGTATCCTTCTTTAGTGTTTTTAATGAGTTTTTCTGCTTCAATCGATTTATCGATTGATTTAGGTAAACGGAGATTGGCTGTAAGAAATTTGATGCTCTGATGGTTATAGTTGCAAGTGGCTAGAAAAGTCAACGTTTCATTTGGTCCATATACGTCTAACATTTTATTTAAATAGGTAACGGTATAGAGCAGATTTTGATTAGATAGAAAATCTGTGTTTGTTTTTATTGGTATTTTTTTTATGATCTTTTCTGCTTCAACTGCTCGATTCAGTGATTTCGGTAAGTGGATGTTAGCGGTAAGAAATTTGATGCTTCCTTTGCTGTAGTTGCAAGAAGCAAGAAAGTCTAACGTCTCTTTAGGTCCGTGTACACCCAGCATTTTATCCAAGTATTTAATGGTGGTCAGTAAATTTTGATTACCTATGAGATCTGTGGCCATTCCCCTGTTCTTGTTTTCAATGATGTTTTCTGCTGCGATTACAGGATTTATTGATGATGGCAACTCAAGGTTCGCTATCAGGAATTGGATGGTCTTAGCGCTATAATTACGTAGAGATAAAAAAGCCAATGTTTCATTTGGACCGTGGATGTTCAACATCGCATTCCAAGCATTGATCGTATTTAGAAGCTCCTGATTGGTTTTGAAGTCGTTGAATACTTGACTCTTATCAAGCTTAAATAATTCTTTGACTATTTTTGCACGGTCTAGTGAACTTGGCAAATCAAGGTTATTGATAATAAATGCAAGGCCCTCAAGACTATAGTTGAATTTAGCTAAAAATGTTAAGGTATCAGGCGGTCCGTAGGTTTTACACATGGTATTCCAGGCTTTAACGCTATGTTCCAGAATAATCTTTTTTTTGTCCACTTGTTTATTAGGCATGATGGATTCTCCTTTTCATCGTTTTTTTCTGTTTTATTGTAGGGGATTATTTTGGGTAGGAGGGATTGCTTTTTTCTAAGGCAAGAATTTTTCGGTTACCGCTAAGAAATTGCTTGATGAAATACTCACTTTATACAGAAGGTAGAGAAAGTCTATTCTATTTTTATCAAAAATTTTTAGAAAAGAGGTACAATGGAGATGGAAAAGAGAGGCGGGAATTTATGGTACTTAATTTTGTCATCTTATTTTTGATGATTGCAATTACTTCATTTTTTGTAGCAAGTGAATTTGCATTAGTAAAGATACGGCGTTCACGTTTAGAGCAACTAGAAAAGGAAAACGTAAAAAATGCGAAACTAGCACTTCATGTCACACATCATTTAGATAACTATTTATCTGCAAGTCAATTAGGAATCACGTTAACAGGATTGATTATTGGGTGGGTTGGAGAAGGCTCTGTAGCTGCTTTGTTAGAACCATGGCTTGGCAAGTTGCCTTTTAGTTCCGCATTAAGTGGTACGATTTCTGTTGCTTTAGGATTTATTATCGTTACCTATATCGATGTCGTGATCGGTGAACTTTTGCCAAAAAGTTATAGTATCGTCAATACAGAACAGGTCGTTTTATTTGTGGTAAGACCATTACATTACTTTTATAAACTCATGTTTCCTTTTATTTGGATACTCAATCACTCAGCGGCAGGTCTTGGAAAATTATTAGGCGTGAAATTGGTATCTGAAGGGGAAGAAACCTTGTCACAAGAAGAACTAACTTTAGTTGCATTGAATTCTTATGAAAAAGGGGAATTAACGAAGGAAGAATACCATTACTTAGAAAATGTCTTTGAATTTGATGACACGCTTGCAAGAGATATCCAAGTGGATCGAACATCGATGCAAGTATTTGAAGCAAGTGATACAGTGAAACAAGCAATCCAAGAATCAATCAAACAAGGACATACGCGATACCCTGTCATTTTAGAATCAAAGGATAATATTATCGGGTATGTGACGTTGCCAGATTTAATCAAACAATCGTATAAAGATGATCAGTTGCCAGTAGAACAGTTGATTGAAGAACCAATTGTGACGACTGAAACGATCCCAATCAAAAAATTATTGACGATCATGCGTAAAAAAGGCAAACACATTGCAATTTTAAAAGATGAATATGGTGGAACAAGCGGGTTAGTGACGATCGAAGATATTTTAGAAGAAATCGTCGGAGAAATTCGTGACGAAACGGATTTGGATGAAGCTCTTGTGGCAAAACAAGCAGATGGCAGTTACATTGTTTCAGGAAAACTGACATTAGATGATTTCGAACGTTACTTTGATGTTTCGATCCCGGCATTTGTTGACTCGCCTTTTATCACATTAGCGGGTTTCATGTCTCACTACGAAAAAAATATCGAAGCAGGTAAGGTGATCTTACTTGAAAGTTTTCAATTCACTGTTTTAGAATACAACCATGCACACATCGACTATTTCAAAGTCATAAAAAAACCAGTTAAAGAAGATAAAAAAGAGCAAAAAGAGCAATAGAACAAGAATAGAGGGTAGAATCAGCGATCGCTGATTCTACCCTCTATTTTCTTAAGCTTATTTCTCGGAGTTAAACGCTTCTGTACCGAACTTTTTCTAATCTTGGATCAGTGGATACTGTCATAACGGACTTCAGCATCATCCAATGAGAAATGTTGTTCGTTGTCCAATTGTTTTAGTTGTTTCATTGAACGAAGGTAAGAGTACAGTAGGACAGCAACAGAACCAGCCCATGCAAGTGGAGAAGCAGCTGCGGCACCGGCATATCCCAACATACCTGTCAAAATAATTGCTGCAAATGAACGCATCAGCAATTCCATCATTCCTGCGATGGTCGGTATTTTGCTTTGTCCAAGTCCTTGTAAAGTGTAGCGCAAGATGAACAAGATCGCTAAGATCCAATACAAAGAACCATTGATGTTGAAATAGGTCTGTGCTAATTCAAATACTCTCGTTTCAGAGGATGAAACAAATAGTTTCATCAATGAATGACCAAAGAAAATCACTGTTGCTCCAGCAACAAGACTAAAGCCAATACTCATCATCAATGTTTGTTTGACACCTTTTAGGATACGACCATATTCTTTTGCTCCGTAGTTTTGAGCACTGAAAGTCGCCATAGCAATCCCAAATGACATCATTGGCTGATTGGCAAATTGATCAATTCGGCTAGCTGCGGCTTGAGCAGCAACGACGTCTGTACCTAGGCTATTTAAAGCTGCTTGAAGAACGATCGCTCCGATAGCAATAATCGATGATTGAAAAGCCATTGGCAAAGCAGCATTTAGATGGACACGGATTTCTTCTTTATCAAATGAAAAATCTTTTTTACGTAGTTGCAGCAATGGAATCTTCTTTTTGATATACACGAGACACAATACACTTGAGCTAACTTGGGCAATCACCGTTGCGATGGCTGCTCCCTCTACACCCATGCCAAAGAAGATAATGAAAATCAAATCAAGCACGACATTGATGATAACTGCGATAATCAAAAAGAACAAAGGCGTTCTGCTGTCACCGAGCGCACGAATAACGTTTGAAAGCAGATTAAAACTCATAGATGCAAAAATCCCTAGTAAAATGATCGAGATAAATGTTTGTGCTTGATCAATGATTTCAGGTGGAGTTTGCATCAATTGAAGCATCGGATGAATGAATACTAGGCTAAGGACAGTTAAAACAATAGTGACAATCAAACTTATTACAACACTTGCAGCAAAGCTTTTCTTAAGGCCACGGTAATCTTTTGCACCATATCGTTGGGCGGTGATGATCGCTAGTCCAGCTGTTAACCCTTGGGCAAACCCAATAATCAAAAAGGTCAAACTTCCAGTAGCGCCAACAGCGGCCAACGCGTTTTTTCCTAATGTCTGTCCAACGATGATCATATCGACCATATTGTAGAACTGTTGAAAGACATTACCAATGAGCAAAGGAACAGTGAACATTAAAATTAGCTTAGCCGGACTTCCTTTTGTTAAATCGCGCATCTTTTAAACTCCTTATTGTCTTTAAAATTTAGTTAGTAGTATATAGTGTTTATCCTAAGAATACCAATTAGAAATTAATGAAAAAACGGAGTGTTTTCTCTGTTTTCTTGGAATTTTCATAATTCATTTTCAATAAACCACACCATGAAACAAGCCAAGAAGTGAGCCACTGAATGAATTCAACGAATAAATTCAAAAGATCAACTGCTTGGCCTGAACGTACGGATCAAAAAGCGACATTGTTATGTGTCAACTTCAATACTGTTTAATCTCACTTGGTAAAAGAATCGTTTCTCTTGTGCCATCATCATAAGCATAGACTTGGCTTGGAAATTGTGAAGAATACCGAAATGGTAAATCAATGTCCATTTCTACCTCACTGCCTGCTTGTGAAAAATGGATGGTTACTTTTCCATTATTCTCTATTAAATCAAAGGCTAAAATATTATCTAATGAGATGACTCCCTTAAGGTCTAGGTCAATAATAAACCAGATACTATCAATCAATTCATCTGGCAAACTCGATACAACACCTACAGAGGCATACCGGTTGCGACTGCTGTCAAAACTTTCAAACATCTGTTTAACCTCCTTTGTTTTATCGAATAGACATGTACACTTTTTCGTTTAGGATAAACGAATGATACTTACTGTAACGATGGTTCATTCTAATAAAGATTTTTAAAAAATGCAACAATAATCGCATACTTTTTTTCAAAATATAAGTTTTTTTTAAAGAGAGAAAAAAATATGCCAAAAGCGCAGTTTCCAACGCTTTTGGCATGAACAATTTTTCTGTTATTCTTCAGGTGAACCAATTACTTCTGGTTCGCTTGCTACATCAGTTGTTTCAGTTTCTTCTGCTGGAGCTACGACAGCAGCGATTTGTTCTTCACTATCCGTTACAACTTTATATTCGTTGTTTTCTGGTAGATCTGCCACAGTGATCGAATCACCTAAGTCTAAGTTTGTTACATCTACTTCGATACGTTCTGGCAAGTTATCTGGTGTAGCAGATACAAGAACTGTGTATAGGTTTTGAGCTAATACACCGCCAGATTTAGCACCTGCAGCTTCACCAATTAGAACAATTTCTGTTTCAACTTCTGTTTCTTCTGACATGTTAACAGATAAAAATTCGACATGTTCAAAATGGTTGGTAAAGGTATTTGTTTGGACTTTATGAACCAATGTGTTGACTTTGTTTCCGTCAATGTTCATTGTCACTACGGCATTCGCACCATTTTCACGTAATAATTTGCTAAATGTTTGACCATCAAACGAGATTGGTGTGCTTTCAACATTGTAGCCATAAACGATAGCTGGGACTTTACCTTCATGACGCAATTTGTTTCTTAACGAACGGGGACGTACTTCTCTTTTACTTACTTCTAATGATACTGACATAACCAAAATTCCTCCTTAAAATGTGACTGCCTGCTTTGGTAACGGGCAGATTTTATTTAAGTGAACTTTTCCGCGGCTATTCTCTTGCACATTATTGGGTAGGGGCGCTTAAAAAAGCGCAAAAGGGTAGATGCACGCATCTACCTTAGAAAGTCAGGATTCAACTTTTCTCCACCAGGTCATTACGCTGTGTATGAGAAATCCAATTCACTTTACTACTTAACCGTAGCGCTAATTTTTGATTAAGTCAAGGAATAACGCTGGTTTTATTATTTGCATGAAGAAATATTCGGGTTATAATGCTTGGTAGGATAAGAAAGGAAACACCTATGCGTTTAGATAAATTGATTGAAGATCAGCTACAAACAACACGGAAAGAAATGAAACGATTATTTGCTTCTAAGCAAGTTCGAATAGATGGACAAATCGAGTTTAGTCAAAACCGTAATGTCGATAGTTTGCTCCACGAGATCGAAGTTTCTGGTAAGCGGTTAACTACAAATGAAGCCTACTTTCTCTTGAATAAGCCGAATGGGGCGGTTACTGCTGTAAAAGATGAAGAAAAGATGACTGTAGTAGATTTGATTGCTTCAGCAGACCGGCCCCAGGCTTTGTATCCTGTAGGACGCTTGGATCGTGATACGACGGGGCTGCTCTTACTGACATCGAATGGGCAGCTAGGCTATGAGATGCTACTTCCTGATAAGAAGGTACTAAAAACTTACCAAGTAGCAGTCAATAGAGAATTGACGCCTGAGGATAGTCGGGCTTTTAAAGAAGGAATCGTATTTGATAGCGGGTATCGCTGTCTGCCTGCAGAACTGACGATCATAGAAGCAACCAATACGATCAGTACAGCGACTGTCACGATTCAAGAAGGAAAGTTCCACCAAGTTAAGAAGATGTTTCTAGCTCGCGGGAAAAAAGTAGTAGAACTCAGAAGAATTAAGATGGGTCCGCTACAATTAGATGAAAAATTGCCAGTGGGCGCCTATCGGTCGTTGACGCTCACTGAATTAAAGCAACTAAAAATGTATTTTAAATAGGAGAAGATAAAATGAACTATCAAACAATATTATTTGACGTAGATGACACATTGCTTGACTTTCAATTAACCGAAGCAAAGGCCTTGAACGAATTGTTTGCAGAACAAGGAATCGAATTGACTCCTGAAGTGAGAACAAGTTACAAAGCATTGAATCATCATTTGTGGCGTGAATTTGAAAAAGGAAATATGACAAGAGAAGAAGTTACAGGCAATCGTTTTGGACTATTATTCCAACAATTTGGAAAGACCGTTGATAGCGCAGCAATGGAAAAACGCTACCGTCACTATTTGAATCAAGGACATGATTTGATCGAGGGTAGTCATGAACTGCTTCAAGCACTAGAAAATCAAGCAGACCTCTATATCGTGACCAATGGTGTATCGAAGACACAATACCAACGTTTGACTGATGCGAAGATGCTAGGATATTTCAAACAGATTTTTGTTTCTGAAGATGTCGGCGCACAAAAACCGATGAAGGCTTTCTTTGACCATGTATTCTCTCATATCCCAAATTTCGAAAAAGAAAAAACAGTGATTATCGGTGACTCGCTCACTTCTGATATCAAAGGTGGAAATGCTGCTGGAATCGATACGATTTGGTTCAACAAAAATAAATTGCCTGAGATTACTGAAATCAAACCTACTTATCGAGTAGATTCACTAGCTGAACTTTATCCTCTTTTGGAAATAGACGTACATTAATTTTCAGAAAAATATAGCATTTTCGTGTTTTTTCGCTATAATAGATTAGAATGAAAAAACGGATATGAAAGAGGTTTTAGTCAATGACAAAAAGCAAGCCAATTATCATTGGTGTGACGGGTGGATCAGGAAGCGGAAAAACAAGTGTTAGTCGCGCAATCTTCAATAATTTTCCAGACCATTCCATCATGATGCTTGAACAAGATTCTTATTATAAAGATCAAAGCAATTTAAGCTTTGAAGAACGATTGAATACGAATTACGATCATCCCTTTGCCTTTGATAATGATCTGCTGATTCAGCATGTAGAAGAACTACTGAACTATAAAGCCATTGAAAAACCAGTCTATGATTATGTTGCACACACAAGAAGCCAAGCAACGATCATTCAAGAACCGAAAGAAGTAATTATTTTAGAAGGTATCTTAATTCTAGAAGACGAACGCTTGCGTGAGTTGATGGACATTAAAGTCTATGTTGATACAGACGATGATATTCGCATCATCCGCCGAATCAAACGAGATATGGAAGAACGTGGCAGAACATTGGACTCGGTCATCGAACAATATTTGACAGTGGTCAAACCGATGTATCATCAATTTATCGAACCGACCAAACGTTACGCAGATATCATCGTGCCTGAAGGCGGCGAAAATCACGTTGCTATCGATTTGATTACGACTAAAGTTGCTAGTTTTTTAGATCATAAATAAGTTGTAGCGAGGATAAGAACAGTTGTATGTACTGGAGCAGTGAATCTGTCAGAAATAGTTCTGATGGGTTGCTGATTGGATTTAGGATAGAGTGATAGATGACTCTCTTAAATTCTTTACCAGTCAACTGTTTTTTTATTTAGAAAAAAGTAGGATTATACTTAAGATGGTGGAGAGACTATTTATGGTAAAGAAAGCAAGTATACACAAGTACATACAGGCTATCCCGATTATCGGCTTCGTGTTTTTTCTAGTATTGGTTCTGTACGGATACCGACATGGTATTTTTCAGTCAACGGATTCTTTACAGAAATTTTTTCAACAATTTGGCCAATTCGCGGTAATCATGTTTATCTTATTCCAAGTTATCCAAGTCATTATCCCTATTCTGCCAGGCGGTATTTCTTCTGTAGCAGGAATGTTGATGTTTGGCAACGGATTTGGTCTGCTTTATAGCTGTATCGGTTTAGTGATCGGGGAGGCAATTGGTTTTTTGCTTGTTCGCTATTATGGCGTAAGTTTTGTTCAACTTATCCTTTCACCAAAAAAATACCAGAAATTTGATCAATTATTGACACGAAGAACAAAAGATATCAAAAAAGTATTGATTGTCACGCTGTTATTACCTTTTGCGCCTGACGATCTTATCTGTCTTGTCGCAGGATTGACAAAATTGACTTTCAGAGAATACATGCAGATCGTTATTCTTTTGAAGCCATGGTCTGTTGGGATCTATAGTATGATCATGCTGTTTTTATTTCATAAAGCGCAAGGCAGCTTATAAGAAGGGAAGAAAACGATGTTAGAAAAAGTCAAAGTTACGCAAAATGAACTAGAAGAACTAGTCGCAGTTATCCAAGAAGTCTGGCCGGAAGCATTCATTCCAATCATTGGACAAGAACAGGTGGACTACATGTTAGCGACCTATCAATCAAAAGCACAGATCGAAAAGGAATTAGCCACTGCTGTCAATTATTACTTGTTGAAAGATGAAGGCGAAACAGTTGGCTATACAGCATATGAAGTGATGGATGGGAAAATCTACTTGAGCAAATTGTACCTGCTAAGCAAAGTACGAGGAAAAGGGCTGACATCTGCAATTTTTCGTTGGTATGAAGAATTAGCAACCGAACAAGGGCTGAATGAAATCTTTTTACGCGTAAATCAAGAAAATACCCAAGCTATTGCAGTTTATCAACACCAAGGATTTGAAATCGAAGAAGAATTGATTTCCGATATTGGCCGAGGATTTCAAATGGTGGATTACAAAATGAAAAAAACACTCGCATAAATGGTGGGGGTGTGTTAAAGTAGCTTCATGCGACGGGTCGAGAAGGCCTCTGGTTTACAGATGCGCCTGATTGATTTTGGAGGCACACGATAAGTTAATTATCACTTGCCGGAATGCAAGGGTGTCGGACAAGACTTTTGTGGAGAAGGGCTTGTCTGCTTAAAAACAGCTGTTTTTAAGCACCAGTAAGTAAAAGCCGATCAACTCAACAAAGATAAGTGCGAATTTTGAGACGTTACTGTTTCATTCATACTTATTTGAGTGATCGGCTTTTATTTTTATGTATCAAAAAGAATATACGAACGTGAGGTTGGGACAGAAGTGTTTAACTCCGAGAAATAAGAAGAAATTCACGAAAATTGCTTTTCAAATTTTTGTGAATTTCGGCTTATTTCCGAAGGAGTTGCTTCTGTTCCCACCGTTTATTCGTTTTTAAAGAATGAGACAAAAGTGTTTCCTAATTTTGTCCCACGCTCAACCTCTCAGTTCTAAGCTTAGTATCAGGACATTCTGTGGCTGAGAGCATAGTGATCGCCGTTTATTCAGAATTAAAGTCTGTAGCAAAACTGATTTTTAGATT
Organism: Enterococcus durans; assembly: GCF_002277935.1. NCBI lineage: Bacteria > Bacillati > Bacillota > Bacilli > Lactobacillales > Enterococcaceae > Enterococcus > Enterococcus durans. The sequence goes on from NZ_CP022930.1 coordinate 1,237,377, forward strand.
TGTCCTACATTCTTCTATTTAAAATGAAACATAATGAATATTTTTTAATTTATAATTGTAGTTATTTAACTTTTTATTTTTAACAACGATTATGATCTTTTTTTCGACAGTTATGTTGCTTTATTTTTGGATATTGCTTAGTTTTCAAAGTTTTTTATTGCAAAATAGAAAGCTTTTTTTTATTCTCTATTTTTTAAAATAAATAGAGGAGATTTATTAATTATGAGATAATATAAGATAATCTAATATCAAATAACAGTAAGTTTTATCAGCTTCATTGCCTTAGTGTAAAAGCTTTAATGTTGATCAGCAGAAGGAGGATAGAGATTGTTTTAGAAACTTGAAAAATTGAATGATTAAAGTTAAAGCTTGTTCCTTAGATTCCATGAATTTTGCTATCATGTTTGTGAAACTTGAGTAAAGGAGAGGTTTATTGTGGACTGGATCTATTTAATTCTCGGTTTAGCAGTAATTGGCTGTTTTGTTTGGAGTTGGTCCAAAATGCCTAAAATTTTGGAGTACTGGAAGGAGCAAGGAAAAGATGAAAAAGATGACTAGGCTTGTAGCAGTAAGTGCGCTTTTCACAATTTTGGCAATATCTGAAACACAAGTAACTCAAGCTTCCGAAGTAGTAATAGATACTACGAATGCCGTTTCTGAGGAACAACCTACAAGTTTTGATAAAGGACAAAGCATTGAGGAAGTTGTTAAAATAATTGACAACTACTATAATAATCCTATTCCCGTTAATGGATTTTTGCTCAGAGCGGCTGCTGGGACTAAATGGGCTGCTGGGACAGTAGAATATGTGGGGCAAGGGTCCCAATTAGTTACAAATTATTTTTGGGTTAAGGGAAGCTCCATGTCTTCGACGAATGTGGTTGGCAAGGCTCAACGAAACGCAGTAACTGCAAAATATGGCTCGGTTAATAACAATACCTCGTACAAAATGAAGACACAACAAAAGCTTAACTTAAGCCCTCAAACTCAAGGCTATGTAACTGTGTCAGCGCAAGCTTGGTGTTATGCAAGAGATTAACTCATAGGCTGAAGTAAAAAAGGAAGTTTCAACTAGGACATCTTTTTTTTGGCTCTTCGTCAAATCGTGTTGTTTTGAATTAAATCGTAAAAGGGAGACGTTCCGGTGTTTCCTTTTTGTTATAAAAAAAGATTGGCGTTCCTACTTCTAAGAGTAACAACACCAAATATTATAGAACCCAATTTTTATGTATTCAAAAGAATATACGAACGTGGGACAAAAGTAAGAAACACTTTTGTCCCATTCTTTAAAAACGAATAAACGGTGGGAGCAGAAGCAACTCCTTCGGAAATAAGCCGAAATCCACAAAAATTTGAAAAGCAATTTCCGTGAATTTCTTCTTATTTCTCGGAGTTAAACCCTTCTGTCCCAACCTCTCAGTTCTAAGCTTAGTATCAGGACATTCTGTGGCTGAGAGCATGGTGATCGCTGTTTATTCGGAATTAAAGTCTGTAGCAAAACTGATTTTTAGATTTGTCCTACATTCTTCTATTTAAAATGAAACATAATGAATATTTTTCAATTTATAATTATAGTTATTTCATTTTTTATTTTTTAACAACGGTTATGATCTTTTTTTCGACAGTTATGTTGCTTTATTTTTGGATATTGATTAGTTTTCAAAGTTTTTTATTGCAAAATAGAAAGCTTTTTTTTATTCTCTATTTTTTAAAATAAATAGAGAGGATTTATTATTTATAAGATAATAGTAGTGTAAATAATAAAAAGAAAGGAGGATAACTAGTTGTCCGTTGCTTAGTTTAAAATAAAAGGAGCATATATGAAAAAAAGAGGAAGCTTATTTCTGTCGTTGTTGTTGCTTTTGTCATTTGTTACGAGTCCATTAGCTGTTCACTCACTTGATACTGCCACTGAAAGATAAGATACTTTGCCAAAAGAGTCACTTGTTTTTTCGCAACCACTCTCATCAGAAACTACTCCAGAAAATCGCGATGTTACTAGCGCTATCACATTATTTAATAATCTGTCTTTTTCTCAATATGCTTCTGCCTTACCGGGAGCCTTAACTTTAGGTGCTGGTTTTTTAGGAACTGTCGCTGCCCCGATCGTACTACCGGCTATTCTTGGAGCAAGCGTCGCCTATGGTAGTTTACAACTAGGTTCTCATCTGGGAGTAACGACGAATGACTTAATTAAAACATCTAATGGTCTTCGTGAATCTTTGGCTAGTGATCAAAGTTTACAGCAAGACCTTGCTGATTTTGCTCTTTCAGGGATGGACTCGACCGCTGGAACCTATGATTTTTCACAGAAATTGCAAACGCGTTACGCTCAGGATCTGACTAGCCATACATTGATGAGAGAATATCTTACCGGAACTGGCGATTATGGAGCCTATGAATTCGATTGTAATGATAATCTTAATCTTGCACGTCGCTATATCAGCTATGGACTTCTTTGGTCGGAGCGAGAGCGAGCGGCCATTGTTGGTCGAGATGCTTCCGTGGCAACACAACCGTATGCCAATGATCAATTTTTTGTACTAGAGAGCCTTCGCTTAGTAGAAACTAGTCGAGGGAGTAATCAAACCAAGGTCGAGGTCGTTGGGCGTTCTTATGTTAGTGGTGGTGCATCGCAATCCTTTGTTTATGAAAAAGAGATTGCTCTACCAATGACTACTGCTTTAGAACAACTTACCACATTAGATGATTTACTTGATTACGTGCAAAAAATCACGACTTTTACGTTAGGATCCATTGCGACACCTTCAAAAGAAGTCGCAATTGAAACCGCTAAAACAATGGCTAGTACATATAAAATTCGAACACAACAAATTAGTGAAGACCTAACTAATGCATTGGCTGAGACCAATAATGGACTAGGCTTTGATCCGTCAGGAATGATTGCTACGCTATATGGGGAAACAATTGTTTTAGATCAATCAGGACAGTTTATATATGCTACTACCCAAGAAGTTGTTCCTACTTACCTTTGGGATGCCATTTCATTTTCTTATAGTGCTGAAGCTATCCCGAATGATGATTCTCTTACGATAGATGGAAAACGTGGGGTGCTGGATGAAGAAACGGGGGATATCGTTGATGATAATACAAAGGAGGTCCTTGTAAAAGGGGCCATGGGAGCTACTTGGACCTCTCTAAGCATGAAATTATTGATGGAAAAGATCCAAGAAATCAAAGCATCTGAGAACAATGGGGAAGATGAGGATGAAAACGAGTGGTATACACCAATAGATTTATATTATGACGAATACATTGCTGATGGGGGTAAAGGGCATACGGTTGCACGACATGTAGGTAAAACAAGAGCTGAGCTAGAAGCACGCCTCCCTGAGCATGGTAAGCGAAAGTATGCCTCTACGTTTGATAATATCGTCCAGGCATTAATCGCTATCAATGTAGGGATTTTTACGGCTAACCGTGACTATTTGGGGGGAAGATAAAACTATCATTGGGGGATTGCTCTTTTGATTCCAAAATGAATCGAGTGATCTATAGTTCTGTGCAAATTATTCCTTTTGGCTGGGGACTTCATAAAAAAGCTAAAAATGAATATGATTATCATAGTTTAATTCGACGAACTAAGGTGATTATTCAGAAAAAAAATACTATCATTCGAAAAAAACGTAAATACTATATTGTTACTGCTTATCCAGACATTCAAAAGAGCCTACAGGATGGGTACTCGTTTGTGTCCACTACTAATTTTTCGATTGGCTGAGAAAGTAAAGAAGAAATAAAAACTATTATTTTTTATGTATTTCACTTTAAAACAGCTAGAGAACAAGGTCAGTTGGTTTGATCTTCTCTCTAGCTGTTCATTTTTTAGTCTATGATGAGCACGATATCCATTACGGTAAATTGTTTGTTTTCAGGGTCATAGATCGACCATAAAAATGCCCCATCGTCTTCTCTGCCATCATTATAGATATTTGTAAAGTCGTTGTTCCATTGGTAGATCACTAAATTCTTTTTATCAGGGAATAAGAGATCATTGACTTTCCAAAAGTCTTTGCGTGTTCGCTGTATACCAACGTAGCTAAGAAAAGCCGATTCATATTCTCCATCTTCCGCGAAAAAATTTTCCGGTGTGAGTGCCACAGCTTGCATCATTTGAGGATTCACGCGAATAGGGAATCCATTATAAGAATCAAAAGAGGGAACATCCATGTAGACAAGTTTTACGTCTGCGGTTAATTTATATAATTGAGGGAATTGTTTAGCATCGGCTTCCCAACCTTTTCTATACCCTATTCGTTCCCGTATGATTCTTGCTCTATATTGTTGCACGGGTTCGCCATATATGGGAAAGCCTGTGGCTTCTTTTGTTATCATGTCAGCTTTAATCTGGGCATCGACCCTCATCTCTATGGCTTGCTTTATTTCAGGCGTCAAAGTGATCTCTACATCTGGTACTTGATCTAGCTTTTGTTTTAATCCTGGTACGAGCTGAGGTACTTGGATTGACCATTTCCGATTCATATACGTGAGGTAAGCCAAGACGGCTTCTTGATGGCTGGCGTACCCCTTGTAATTTTCTTCTGTAAAAAAAGCGCACTCTACAGGTTCGATTAAGCGATCATTGAATTTATAATAAAAGGTTTCTTTTTCTAACAGTTTCATGTTTTTACGCTCCTTACGATTATTTACGTATCTATGCTGTTTTTTCATTTTATCATGAAGCATCGTTCAATAAAGGCAGTCTTTAAATCTCCTTTTTTCCTAAAAAAGAAATTTTTGAAAGGTATTTTTTCTATTTATACATAGGACGATTTCCTAATGTGGTTGAAGGGAGAGGCTTAAAGGCATGGAAGACGAGTGTTCGAATGAGCCAGATTCGTTCAACTTTTTTCAGTATAAAAAAGTTTGATTTCAAAACCTCGGTTGCAGTTTTGCTAGTAACAGGGTTTGATTATTTTATAAAATTGGTTTCTGCTACAATTAATGCTAGAATGATTTTAAATTATAAAATTGAATAAGTAGCTAAGGAGCTTTTTTATGTACGAAAAAATCAAACAATTCGGTCGTAATTTTACGCAAACTACGCCGTTTATTTTAAGTAATACGGTCATTTTGATTCCGTATCTTTTATTTTTAAGCTTAAGCGATGGTAATGGCTGGCTATCCATTTTACCATTTACGCTTTTTTATACGTTTCGTATGACGGGGCTGTTTTTAATCAGTAGTCTGCGGTTTGGATTAGATAGCTATACTTTATTGATGATCTCTTTACTGATGGGCGGAGCAGGCTCGCTATTAGGCATTCTAGGAGTTATCTATTTTCCTTTGTTTTATTTATCAAGTATTTTATTGGGTTTGAGTGCTTCATGGCTAGTTCCGGCAAATGTTACTGTGAATGCGCATGAAAAACATCAGGGATTTACGAATATGACAGCCAACAAATTCCCGTTTGCTATTCTGTTATTGATTTTGCTGTTTCGCTCGATTGCTCTTCCTGGTACTACGCAGATCGTTGTGACACTAGCTATATATACCTTGTTTTATATCATGGCTTACCATACGGTTAGACATTATCCGCGGTATGAATTAGATTTCAAGGACATCAAATCCAATTTAGTAGCAACCAAAGAATTTGTTCTCTTTATTGGTTTCTTCATCCTTTTGTTTTTGCTGCGTAACGCGCGATTACTAGTTGATCCTGAACTGTTCGATATTGCGGTTTATGGTTTTTTATTGTTATTTGTTTTGGCAGCCTTTTATTTAGGCAGGGCGAAGAAAAACTGGAAGCTGCCAACATGGATGAATCTCTATACCTTTTTAAATGGCATGCTAGGCAATTTCTTGTTTTTATTCAGTACGATCTATGTGGGAAGAGTCTATGGTTTTGATCGCTTGGCAATTGACATGTACTTGCCATATATTGCAGGAATGATTTTAGCAAAACTTATTGGCAATAGGTTGTTACGAGGTTTCTCAGCTACACCGCTTGTTGTCCAACTTGCTGGTCTCTTTCTTTCATTGCTCGTTCTTTTAGTGCCGTACGGCTTTGTTCCAGGGCTATTTTTACTCAGTTTTTGGCATGCGGTTGCTAGCAGTTGGCTGAACCACGAATACTATGAGATTGAGACAGAAATTCCAATGGATCGCAGAATCATCACAAAATTTACTACTCAAAACAAGGGAAGTGTGACGCATCAATTTTTGTTGATGGTTTGGATGTTGGTCATTGCTCGCTTGATGGGTGAGCCAGTAGCTTTGCTGTTGCGATTAACAGGAAAATTAAGTGTGCTAAGTTCAAGTGTTCAATTGATGACTTATGCCAAATGGGGAAACGTGGGCCTATTGTTGTTAGGCGTTATCACAGTCTATTTACTATGGAAGCGAGATGAAAAACATGCGCCTATTCATTGATGGAGATGGATCACCAGTCAAAGAGGATGTCATTGATTTAGCCAGCAAAAAAAAGCTTGAAGTAGTGATTGTGACAAGTGTCGATCACTATACTACAAAAGAATATCCCTCAAATGTGCAACTCGTGTATGTTGATCGTGGTACAGATAGTGCAGATTTTAAAATCGTGGGTTTGATTCATCGAGGAGATTTTTTAGTCACCCAAGATTATGGTCTGGCATCACTCGTTTTGCCAAAAGGTGTACGGGTCTTTCATCAATCTGGAAAAGAATTTGATGAAAGTAACATTGGTTCACTTTTAGAGCAACGGTATCATAGTGGGAAAATGAGAAAAGCTGGTCTGAGAACTAGAGGGCCCAAACCCTTTACAAAAGAAGACCATGCAGCTTTTCGGCTTGCTTTTGAGCAAGCATTGGCGGAAAAATAGTTGGAATTAAACATGAGGTCGAGACAAAAGTCGTTTCGATTTGAGAAATTGAAGAAAAAAACGAGGTTGGGACAAAACTAAAAATCAGTTTTGCCACAGACTCTAACTCCGAATAAACGGTGGGAGCAGAAGCAACTCCTTCGGAAATAAGCCGAAATTCACAAAAATTTGAAAAGCAATTTTCGTGAATTTCGGCTTATTTCTCGGAGTTAAACACTTCTGTCCCAACCTCGTTTTTTTGTATGGAGATTATTTTTTTCTTTTCTTATACAACTGGATCAATGAATCGATGGCTAAGAAGATAATGACTAACGCAGCGATCGCATAGGTACAAATCCCTAAGATGGAGATGACATTGAAACGATCATCTGGTGCGGCTTGTACTAAAAGTGAGGCTCCTACGATCAATGCAGCAAGGATCACGCCGAAAACGATCCGATTGACCATGTTTTCTATACGACTTAATAGATCTTCTTGCTTTTTGATCTCTAAATTCACTTTTCCTTGCCCTGAGGTCCATATCTCAAGTAGATGATGCAGTTGTTGAGGAAGTTTCGGTGCAGTTTTCAATCCGCTTAATAAGTCTAATCCCGTTTTCTTCAACGTTTCTTCGATTTCTAAATGAGTGAAAAAATAATTCTGAGCAAATGGTGTGGCAATCTCCATCAATGACATTTCAGGATCTAACACACGAATCACACCTTCTAATGTACTAAAAGCTTTGAGTAATAGAGTGATATCGCGATCAAACTGTAAATTGTTTTGGTGGCAGATCACAACGATTTGAGTAAAGACCTCTTGGATCTCGATTTCTTCGATGGGAGAATCGGTATATTGTTCAAGAAAGGTAGCCAGTTCTTGATGGAAATTACTTTCATCAAAAGAACCTTCCTGTTGGCAAAGTCGTAAAACAGCCTTCTCAATACGATAATTATCTTTGGTGTATAACGCAATGACGGCTTCTGTCAAGCGTTGGCGAAGTGTCAGCGATAGTTGGCCCATCATGCCAAAATCAATATAGTTCAGCGTATAAGGTGCGGCTTGTCTCGTGACACGAGAAGTAGCTGTCACACTGATCGAATGAAATTCTTTTTGTCGTTTTTTTGTTTCGGTTGTTTGGTTGTGGCTTAACTCATCTGGGGTCAATAGATGGAATAAAATATTCCCAGGATGAGGATCTGCATGGAAAAAGCCATCATCGAATACTTGCTTCATAAAATTTTCGACTAATAATTTTGCGATGTTTTGTTTTAATTGCTGATTTTCATACCCTTCAATGAGTGGTGGTTCATCAGCTGTTATGTTCATTAAATGGTTTAAATTTTCTCCAGGCATTGCTTCCATCACGATCACTTTTTTCGAACAAAAAGCTTCATAGATTTTTGGACTGCGAATCTCTTGCCAATGGTCATTCTTTTCATAAAATAATACGCCATTCTTACTTTCTTTAAAAAAGTCCAATTCATTCGTCAACGAACGTCGTACTTCTTGCAGCACACCATTCAAATCTACTACGCTAGTTTCAGGAATGTATTTGATCAAAGGAAGAGCTCTTTCAAAAAGTTGCAGATCCAACATGATCTCTTCAGCAATATTTGGATGTTGGACTTTAACGACCACAGTGTCGCCATTTTTTAACTTTGCATGGTGTGCTTGACCCATAGAAGCTGAGGCAAAAGGAGCTTTGGTAAACTCTTCAAAAATATCTTCGATCAATAAGTCCAACTCTGATTCGATTGTTTTTTTTACGGTTAGATAGCTATCACTAGGGACACTATCCTGTAAGGTTTTGAACGTTTTTGTAAACTTAGTTGAAAGCAAGTCATCACGTACAGATAACATTTGACCGATTTTAATAAATGTTGGTCCTAATTCTTCGAAGGCAGTTTTCACCTGTTCAGGATTTTTTTGCTGGACAAAGTTAGGAACGACATTGTATTTGATAAATATTTTGATGATTTCTGCTAAACGGCTGCGAGAAGTTGATTTTGACATGTAACTCACTCCTTTCTATTATCATAACTGGAAAGGAAAAAAGGAACAACTAACTTGACGGTATATTTTACAATTCCTCAATCGGATTTTTCTAATCAGCAAATCATCACTATTAGACAAGAATCTAAAAAAAGTGAGGATCTATTTCTTGCATTTTTTCCTACGATTCAACACGAAACGCTTCTTTCACAACCATCTTTTTTGTGCTAGAATATGAAATAAATCACTGAATGATTTAGAATACAGGAGGACAATCTTTTGAAGATTACTTTACTATATGGCGGACGCAGTGAAGAACATGATGTTTCGATTCTTTCAGCGTTTTCAGTCTTGAATGCTATTTATTATGCGTATTATCAAGTGCAACTTATATTTATCAGTAAAGATGGTCAATGGGTCAAAGGACCATTGTTAACAGAAAAACCAGCCAGCAAAGATGAGTTGCATCTGACTTGGGATCCAAGTGGAAAAGTAACAGACGGCTTTACTGGAAAGGTGATCAATCCTGGAGAAATCAAAGAAGAAGGAACGATTGTTTTCCCAGTTCTGCATGGACCAAATGGAGAAGATGGCACGATCCAAGGATTTTTAGAAACATTGAATTTACCTTATGTGGGCGCGGGTGTGTTGACGAGTGCATGTGCTATGGACAAGATCATGACGAAGTACATTTTACAGGCCGGGGGAGTACCACAAGTTCCTTATGTCCCAGTATTGAAAAATCAATGGAAAGAAAATCCTAAAAAAGTTTTTGATCAATGTGAAGGCTCTTTACTTTATCCGATGTTCGTCAAACCTGCGAATATGGGATCAAGCGTAGGGATCTCCAAAGCGGAAAATCGGGAAGAATTACAAAATGCGTTAGCGACTGCATACCAATATGATTCACGTGCAATCGTTGAACAAGGGATCGAGGCTCGTGAGATCGAAGTCGCAGTCCTTGGAAATGAAGATGTACGCACCACGTTACCTGGTGAAGTAGTAAAAGATGTGGCTTTCTATGACTATGATGCAAAATACATCAATAATAAAATCGAAATGCAGATCCCTGCTGAAGTTCCAGAAGAAGTGTATCAAAAAGCACAGGAGTATGCGAAACTTGCCTATACGATGTTAGGCGGAAGTGGCTTGAGCCGTTGTGATTTCTTCTTAACAAATAAAAATGAGCTTTTCTTAAACGAATTGAATACAATGCCTGGATTTACTCAATTTAGTATGTATCCTCTACTATGGGAAAACATGGGCTTAAAATACGGAGATTTGATTGAAGAACTGATCCAACTAGGAATCAATCGCTTCAACCAACGCCAAAGTTTTTTTGAAGTAAATAAATAAAACCAGAATGAAGCTGGATCAAGTGTCAACTACGCTTGTTCTGGCTTTTATATGCGAAAAGGAAGGTTTTTATGAAATTAACGATACAAGAAATCGCACAAGCAGTCGGTAGTGGGAATGAGGAATCAGGTAAGATAACTGGAGTGGAATTTGATAGTCGTAAAATCAAAGCCGGTGATCTATTTGTTCCCTTAGCTGGAGCAAGGGACGGGCATGAATTTATTCAGCAAGCAATTGAACAAGGCGCTTCGGCTACGCTGTGGAGCAAAGAACCAGCAAAAGCTCCGCAAGAAATTCCAGTGATCATTGTAAAAGATACATTAGCAGCAATGCAAGATCTGGCAAAATACTATTTAGAGAAGGTTGGCGCGGATGTTATCGCGGTGACTGGGAGCAATGGCAAAACAACTACGAAAGATTTGACTGCATCGGTATTATCGCAAAAATTCCATACGTACAAGACACAAGGAAATTACAATAATAATATTGGTTTACCTTACACCATCTTGCATATGCCTGACGAAACAGAAAAAATCGTTTTAGAGATGGGGATGGATCATGCCAATGAGATCACTGCACTTTCTTTGTTAGCCCACCCTAAAGTTGCGGCAATCACGATGATCGGAGAAGCGCATATCGAAAACCTTGGTTCTCGAGAAGGAATCGCTAAAGCGAAGATGGAGATCGTAGATGGGCTTGCATCGGACGGTTTATTGATTATTCCAGAAGCAGAGCCGCTATTAAAACCACTCACAAAGAATTTGACACAACGTGTGCAAACATTTGGGATTGGTTCAGGAGATGTCGATGCCACTGTTGAAAAAGAAGAAAAGACAGAAACAAACTTTAAAGTAGCAAACGACCACTTTATGATCCCTCTTCCAGGTAGTTATAATGTGACCAATGCGCTGATTGCTTATACGGTAGGCCGCTTTTTTGGGTTATCTATTGAAGAAATCCGTCTTGGTTTAGCAAATGTCGCTGTGACACAAAACCGTACAGAATGGCTGACAGCAGGTAATGGTGCCTCCATTTTAAGTGATGTCTACAATGCCAATCCAACCGCCATGGGCCTGGTTCTGGATACTTTTGGTCAACTCCCTTCTGAAGGCAGACGAATCGCTGTGCTTGCAGACATGCTTGAGTTGGGACCAGATTCCTTGCAGATGCATGCAAGCATGAGTGAACATATCAAGCCCGATAAGTATGCTGTAGTCTTTTTGTATGGGCAACAAATGCGCGCACTGAAAGAAGCCTTAGAAAAACAATATCCCACATTATCAGTCGTTTATGTTGAAAAAGAAAAAGAAGAATTGATCAAAGCAATCAAAGAAGAATTGCACCCTGAGGATAGTATTCTATTAAAGGGAAGCAATAGTATGAAACTGAATGAGGTCGTTCAACAGTTATTGGAAATGAAATGATGAACTGTAAACTTGCAGAAAATGAAAAATCATGCTAAAATAACCTATTGCCGAAAGATGAAGAGAAATTGGACTGGTTTTATCATAATGTAAATTGCTAGAGCCAGATGTCATAATAATGATAAAGCTGAACGCGACCCGTTTGGCTTTTCTAATGCCTAAACTTCGCAAAGTGATTTTTCGGTGGTGCCACAGGGGCTAAGAATGGATAAAAACGTGCGTGGCCACTGTCAAAAAGAACCAAACACTTTGACCGAACAATCGACGGGGTAGCAAAAATTAAGCTACATCCTCAGTTAACAACCATATAGGAGGATTCATTTGAAATTTAAAGAACTAGAATTATCACCAGAATTATTGAAATCAGTAGAGCGTGCAGGCTTTGAAGAAGCAACACCAATCCAGTCAGAAACAATTCCTTTAGCATTGTCTGGAAAAGACGTGATCGGACAGGCACAAACAGGAACTGGTAAAACGGCTGCTTTTGGTTTGCCAATGTTAGAAAAAATCGATACAAATCGTAACGAACTACAAGGATTAGTTATTTCACCAACTCGTGAACTAGCAATCCAAACACAAGAAGAACTTTACCGTCTTGGCCGCGACAAACGCGTACGCGTGCAAGCTGTCTACGGTGGAGCAGATATCGGCCGTCAGATCCGTGGATTAAAAGATCGTCCACATATCGTTGTCGGTACACCAGGACGTATGTTAGACCACATCAACCGTCACACATTGAAATTAGGGACTGTTGAAACACTAGTATTAGACGAAGCAGACGAAATGCTGAACATGGGCTTCTTAGAAGATATCGAAAGTATCATCTCTAGAGTTCCTGACCAAAGACAAACATTATTGTTCTCAGCAACGATGCCTCCAGCGATCAAAAATATCGGCGTGAAATTCATGAAAGATCCAGTGCACGTGAAAATCAAAACAAAAGAAATGACTGCTGATTTGATCGATCAATACTATGTACGTGCAAAAGAATATGAAAAATTTGACATCATGACTCGTTTGTTTGATGTACAATCACCTGAATTAACGATTGTTTTCGGGCGTACAAAACGACGTGTGGATGAATTAGCTCGTGGACTAGAAGCTCGTGGCTATCGAGCAGAAGGAATTCACGGAGATCTTTCACAACAAAAACGTATGAGTGTATTACGCTCATTCAAAAGCGGACATCTAGACATTTTAGTTGCGACAGACGTTGCAGCTCGTGGACTAGACATCTCAGGTGTGACGCACGTGTACAACTATGATATCCCTCAAGATCCAGAAAGCTATGTTCACCGTATCGGTCGTACAGGGCGTGCCGGAAAAGGCGGAATGTCAGTAACTTTTGTTACACCAAACGAGATGGATTATCTTCATGTCATTGAAAACTTAACGAAAAAACGTATGACTACATTGCGTCCTCCTACTGAAAAAGAAGCATTCAAAGGACAATTAGGCGCAGCAATCGAACAAATCGAAGCAAAATTGGAAGAAAATGGGTTAGATAAATATCTTCAAACAGCTGATAAGCTTTTAGAAGAATATTCTGCTCAAGATCTAGTAGCGTTGTTATTAAAAACAACAGCAAAAGATCCTTCAGACGCAGTCCCAGTTAAAATCACACCAGAACGTCCATTGCCTATGCAGAAAAAAGGCTATAACAAGAATGGTAAACGTGGTGGCGGTAATAACCGTAATCGCCGTGATAATGGGAATTATCGTGGAAACAAATCTAAAGGTGGATATAACAAAAACAGTAGCCACCAAAAAGATGGCGGTAAACGTCAAAACGATAAAAAACGTGGTTTTGTGATTCGCACAAATAATGATTAATAACAAAATGAAAGTTTCTCTTTTTTAAGAGAAGCTTTCATTTTTGTTATTTCTATACATATTGGTGGTAAAATAGCGAGAATTTGGTAGAATGAGAGTGTTCTAGAATTTTTGAAAAGAGAAAAGTATATGATAAAAGGAATTGGTATTGACGCAGTTGAATTACCTAGGATTGCGAAGATCATCAAAGAAAAACAAAAATTTATTGACCGTGTGCTAACGTCTAACGAAATTGCTCAATTTCGTGAATTGCCTTTTCATCGGCAAGTAGAATTTTTAGGTGGGCGATATGCTTGCAAAGAAGCATTTTCCAAAGCTTGGGGAACCGGCATTGGCAAAGTGACCTTTCAAGAAATCGAAATCTTAAAAAATGATGCAGGACAGCCCGTGGTGACAAAATCACCTTATAGTGGGAAAGTTTGGGTCAGTATCACGCATACGGATGAAGTCGCCTATGCACAAATTATTTTAGAAGAGTAGAAAGAAGGAAAAAATATGGTTGTCGCTTGGCACCGTCCTACAAGAGCAGTTATACATACAAAAGCTATTACTGAAAACGTGAAAAATGAAGTGGATCGATTACCTAAAGGGAAAGAATTATTTGCTGTTGTCAAAGCAAATGGTTATGGACATGGGGCAATCCAGACAGCTGAAGCTGCTGTTGCTGGCGGAGCTACCGGTTTTTGTGTATCTAACCTGGATGAAGGAATCGAATTGAGAGAAGCCGGTTTTACACAGCCGATTCTAGTATTGAACATGGTTCCAATCGATGCACTGACATTAGCTGTTGCTCACGATCTATCCATCACTGTAGGAAACCAAGAATGGTTGAATGAGGCGGCAGAGTCCCTGTCTGATCGTGGAACAAACCATCCTCTTTCACTGCACCTAAAAGTAGATACTGGGATGGGCAGAATCGGCTTTACGACTCCAAAAGATGCCGTAAGCGCTGTGACGTTCATTCAGCATAGTTCTGTGCTACACTGGGAAGGAATCTATACCCATTTCTCAACAGCTGACCAAGCTGACGATACTTATTGGAAGCTACAACAAAAGAGATTTATCGAAATGATCGATGCAATGCCTGAATTACCGAGATATATCCATGTCAGCAATAGTGCCACAGCATTATGGCATGATGAACCAATCGGCAATATGATTCGTTTTGGGGTGGCGATGTATGGACTGAACCCTTCTGGTCATGCGTTGGCTGAAACATACCCTTTACAGCCTGCACTTGAATTAGTATCAGAGTTGATCCAAGTGAAACAATTGGCTAAAGGAGAAGGTATTGGTTATGGCAAGACTTATACGACTAGCGAAGCAGAGTGGATCGGAACGATCCCTATTGGTTATGCAGACGGTTGGTTGCGGAAAATGCAAGGATTTTCAGTTTTAGTAGAAGGAAATTTTTGTGAAATCGTTGGTCGTGTCTGTATGGATCAAATCATGGTGCGTTTACCTCACGAATTCTCTATTGGAACAAAAGTGACCTTGATCGGTAAGAATCATGGACAAGAAGTAACAATGCAAGCAGTGGCGGATCATATCGATACGATCCATTATGAAGTAGCTTGTGTACTAGGAACACGGATTCCTAGAGAATATCAAGATTAAGGAGAATCCTATGGTTAAAAGAGGAGATATTTATTTTGCTGATCTTTCTCCAGTCGTGGGATCAGAACAGGGCGGGACCCGTCCCGTCTTAGTCATTCAAAATAATTTAGGCAATCATTTTAGCCCTACGATTATTGTTGCGGCAATCACGGCAAAAATGGCAAAGCCTAAATTACCTACGCATATAGGGATCAAAGCAACGGGGACAGGAATTGAACGTGATTCCGTCATTTTGCTCGAGCAAATCAGAACAATCGACAAATCAAGACTGAAAGAAAAAGTCTGTCATTTGGATCGTGGGATCATGACAGATGTTGATCGTGCATTAAAAATCAGTGTAGGCATCGAAGCATTGGCGCCTGTCACTAAATAAAAGCATTACGCCTTTACATATAAAAGGATTGATGAAGCTCAGTCGTGCGTATGTTTTACCGAACGGATAAAATAAAAATAGAAGAACAAAAAGAACCCTAGATCCAAACACACGAGAAAGTGTCCTGAATCTAGGTTTCTTTGTTTACTTACTGCAAGATTGGCTTACCAACTTGCTTTTTTTACGCCAGGGATCAATCCTTGATGCGCTAATTCACGGAATTTGATCCGAGACATGCCAAACTTACGCATGTAGCCGCGTGGACGTCCATCGATCAAGTCACGATTTTTTAAGCGTTCCGGACGAGCGTCTAAAGGAAGTTGTCTTAATCCTTCATAGTCCTTATTGGCTTTTAATTCTTGGCGTAAAGCGGCATAGCGCTCAATCGTAGCTTGTTGTTTTTTAACTTTGGCGATTTTTGATTTTTTTGCCATATTCTTTCCTCCATTTTTATAAATCGTAAAGGTTTCGTTTTCGGAAATGCAACTTTAACATAAACAGTAGATAAACGCAATTTATTTGAATTTATTCAAAATAAGGCGCATTTTTTGTCAAATGGAACGAGGGAACGTAAACTAAAAGTAAAAAGGGGTGCAAAGAACATGGAAAGATTAGGGATTACAGGGTATGGACCAGCAATAGAAGTCTTTAAACGTATCACTGCAGAACCAAGGGAATTGACCGCAAATCATATTCGGGTAAAAATGAAAGCGTTCGGAATCAACCCTTATGATATTGCTTTGCGTTCAGGTAGCATGCAAGAAGTACGCAAATTGACGTTTCCTTATGTCTTAGGAAACGATGGTGCGGGAATCGTAACGGAAGTAGCAGCGGATGTTCAATCTTTTAAAGTGGGGGACCGAGTGGCAGTTCACCCAATATCAGGAGCGTATGGAGAAGAAATCGTCTTACCAGTGGGGAAAGCGGCTAAAATCCCAGAAAAAATGAGTTGGTCAGAAGCGGCAGCAATCGTCACACCGGGGATTACCGCCTACAATCTGATCAATCACCTGCTAGATCTTCAACCAACCGATACAGTAATGATTGAAGGGGCATCGGGAGCGGTAGGAACTAGCTTGATCCAATTACTTCATATAAGAGGAATCCGAACACTCGCCAGTGCTTCTAAAAAGAATGAAGAAAAGATACGTCAACTTGGAGTTTCTGATTTTTCTGCATATGACCAAGAAGATCCTGGGATAAAGTTCCAAAATCAGGCAGATACTGTGATCGATGCAACAAAAGGGAGCGTAAAAGGTGAATCTGGTATCCAAATCATGAAAGAGGGTGGAAGATACATCGCCTTGAATGATCTTCCTTCCCTAGAACTACGTCAAAAAAAGACAGGATTCTATGAACCTTTTATACCTAGAAAAGAATATCAGGACCAAGAAGCGTTTACTCACTTATTCAACGCATATCAAAATGGTGATTTTCATATTTTTGTGGGGAAAGAATTACCGGCTACGATAGAAAACGTGATTTGGGCACATCAACAATTAGAAGGGCACTCTACAACAGGCAAAATCATTTTGACTTTTGATTAAAATTTGCTGTTTTTAGGAATTTTATGAAAATTTGTTGATACCACTCTTAGACTTTTCATAATTCTAGTACTGTATTGGCGTAAAAATATCTTTCTTCTTCAATAAATGATAAAGTAAAACATGTAAAATTTAATCATTCGTTCATTTATGCAGGAGTAGAATAGGACAATTTCAGCTATGTGTCAAAATTATTGCTGTTTTTGAAAAAAGAGAATTGAAAATTACATGATTTACATGGTAAAGTAATTCAGCTGAAAAAAAGAAGAAGGGGATATTTATGCGTTCAATCAAAAATACATTGAAGTTATACCTACTTGATTGGAAAAGGATTTTTAAAAATCCAATTGCAACAATTTTGATTATTGCGATTATGATTATCCCTTCATTGTATGCATGGTTCAATATCAAAGCATTATGGGACCCATATGGAAATACAGGGGAGCTGCCAATCGCTGTCTACAGTGCAGACAAGCCGGCAGAATTCCAAGGGAAAGAAATTGCAATTGGCAAAGAAGTCATCAAGTCACTTCATGACAATAAACAACTTGGATGGCAATTCGTTGACTCAAAAAAAGAATTAGAAGACGGTGTACGTTCAGGAGAATATTATGCAGGTATTTACCTGCCAGAAGATTTCTCTGAGGACTTATTGAGTTTTACAAGTGGCGACATCAATAAACCTAAAATCGAGTACACAGTGAACGAAAAGATCAATGCCATCGCTCCGAAAATCACAGATAAAGGAGCAACCGCGATCCAAACACAGATCTCAGATGAATTCATCAAGACAGCTAGTTCTACTTTGCTGAAAGTTTTCAATGAAATCGGCTATGACATTGATTCAAATCTTGTCAGCATCAACAAAGTAAAGTCAATGATCCTGTCCACAGATGAAAATCTGGATACAATCGATGGGTATACGCAACAAGTGCTTGACTTGCAAAAGCAACTACCAGACATCAAAGAAAAATTGAATAAAGCCAATGAATTCATCGATTATTTACCAAAAGTCGATGAGATGGGGCAAAAAGTCGTTGAATTAAACGGCAAAATGCCTCAACTACAAGAGCAAGCGAAAATCATTTTAGACTTGCAACAAAAGATTCCGGAGATCCAGAATGCTGGAAAACAATTAGCTGAAATCGATGGAGACTTTTCATCAATCCAAGAAACGATGAACCAAGGAATCAATGAAGCGAAACAAGGCTTGACGATCATTCAACAAGTCCAAGATATTTTGCCAGATGTCAAAAATCTGGAAGGGCAGGCCAATAACCTCGCTTCACAGACTAAAACTGGTGCAAATCAGCTGAAAGACGCGCTACCTGGTATTACGACAAGTGTTAAGACAACACTTGATTCAATTGGACAAGTAGCGACTACGACAAGTTCGTTAGCTTCAACAATCAATCAGGCAATCTCGGACAATCAGCTCACAGATGATGAAAAACAAAAAATTGGTGAAGTGTTAACGAATTTTGCCAATAGCATTCCAGAGCAACAAAATGCGATTGATCAATTAGTATCGTTCCTAACAAAATTACAAGAAAATGCTGGGAATACAAAGCTACAAAACATTATTGATGCGTTAAATAACGCAAAACCTGTGTTAAGCATTCTGCAAGAACGCGTGACAGCATTAAATCAAGCGATTCAAAGTGGAAACATTGAAAATGTCAAAACATTATTAGGACAAGTTCAAGATGCTGCTAAAAACGTGAATAGTCTTGTATCGGCTATTGACCCAGCCCAAGCTAGTTCAACCGTTGAGTCTATCTTGAACCAAGTGATCAGTACGATCGAAACAGCACAAGGTGCATTAAGCAAAGCAGATCAAATCGACTTTGATTCATTGTTAAGCTCAACAAAAGCTACTGTGACGAATGCAGTAGCGATCTTAGAAAAATACCAAAAAGAAATGCCTGCTATCGGGCAAGAAATCCACGATGCCAATACCATGTTGAATGGCAATATGGCAACGATCGTTGATGGAATCAACAAAGGCGCAGACCTATACAACAATGATCTGCCAGTACTAGCTAATAAATTAAATTTGGCTGCTGACTTCATTCAAAATGATTGGCCTACGTTGAAAAACGAAATTACCGGAACGATGTCGACAGTAAATGAAAAAATGCCTCAAGTGGAAACAGCTGTAAATGCCGCTGCTGACCTGATAACCAATGACTGGCCAAGTATCAAGGCAGGTATCCAAAAAGCCGCTGACGCGATCCGTAAAGGCGAACAAGAGGTAGATCTTGGAGAAGTAATCAAACTCTTGAAATTAGATGCAACAAAAGAGAGCGACTTCTTTACTAGTCCTGTAGAACTAAAAACCAATGCACTCTATCCAATCGCAAACAACGGTTCAGCAAGTACACCGTTTTATACAGCGTTATGTTTATGGGTCGGTGCGGTACTACTATCGAGTGTCGCTACAACAGATTATTATTTAGGGAAAAAAGATCGAAACAATTTTACAAAACGTGAACAATTCGTTGCCCGTATGTTGACATTCCTAACTATGGCGGTCGCACAAAGTTTGATCGTTACACTAGGAAATATCTTCTTATTAGGCGTAGATGTCCAAAATCCAGTTTACAGCGTCTTATTTGCTGTATTGATCGGCTTAGCCTTTATGATGATCGTCTATGTTTTAGCTGCCTTGTTCGACAATGTCGGGAAAGGATTAGCGATCATCATCTTAGTACTATCTATTTCCGGTGGTGGCGGGAACTACCCGATCCAAGTATCAGGGAAGTTCTTCCAAATGATCAATCCATTCTTGCCATTTACCCATGCGGTCAACCTATTGAGAGAATCAGCAGGCGGAATCTATTGGCCAAACGCCATCCCAGCCATTTGGATCATGATCGCACTATTCGTAGTCTTTGGCATAGTAGGAACAGCCGTAGCACCATACGTACAAGAAAAAATGCTCAAATTCAAAGAAGCAGCACACAAGAGCCATATATTCCATTAGGCCGTTTCAACGCTGCTCTGCATCAAGTAATAAGCCCCACCAGACGAAAATAGTTCCTCATATTTTTGTTTGGTGGGGCTTATTATCGTAGATGCAAGCGTTGAAACGCCGATTATCGGGGAAGATACAGGGACAAAGCAAATTGGAATTGTAGACCAGACGAAAATAGTTCCTCATAGTCTGAGAAACAGAGGCTTCGTTCAAAGAGTTGTTTCATGGATATTGATTATCAGAAACATGAAGAAAACTAGTGGATTTCGAGCGAAGAAGACGGTATTTTTCAATTGCTTTTTCCAAGTGTGATGAATGAAGAGTAGCCTAGTCATCTGTTTATTAAAAGTTAGCCATGTTACATATTTTAACAAGAAGGGTGTAACGATGTATATCAGCTGGGCGCTTTTCACTTTAAGGTACGATTGAAAAAAACTATTGATTTTTTTCTGCTTTTTTCCAATTATTTTTAATAAACTTTATTGACTTTTATATTTTGTGAGCGTACTATAACATCTTGTTTAATATAAAACTTCGATAATAATCATTTGAAGCAAATATGTGTGTAAAGGAGTAAAAAAATTGGATTACTTAAAAAGGTTGTTAGTAGGTAAGCCGTTAAAATCAGCTGACAACGATGACCAGAAATTGACTCGATTTGCGGCGCTTGCTCTGCTTTCATCAGATGCGCTATCTTCCATTGCGTATGGGACAGAACAGATCGTAGTGGTTTTAGTTGCATTGTCGACTGCAGCTATCTGGTATTCGTTACCAATTGCAGCATTTGTCATTATTCTATTGATTTCATTAACATTATCCTATCGTCAAATTATCCATGCCTATCCCCATGGTGGAGGCGCTTATGTCGTAAGTAGTGAGAACCTCGGTAAAAACGCAGGGTTGATCGCTGGTGGGTCGTTATTGATCGACTATATGTTGACGGTCGCAGTTTCCGTTTCAGCCGGTGCAGAAGCAATTACTTCGGCGATCCCGGCTCTATATGGGCATCAAGTGGGAATTTCTGTGGCAATCGTACTACTTTTGATGATGTTGAATTTACGCGGGTTAAGGGAGTCGGCTTCATTCTTGCTCTTCCCAGTGTATACGTTCATTATCGTCATCACGTTATTGATTGCTGTTGGTTTGTTTAATATATTAACAGGTGCGATGCCGTTGCATGCAACAGCTTTACCAGGTGCTGCTGTACCAGGTGTGTCCATTGCCTTGATTTTACGAGCATTTTCTTCTGGTTCATCTTCACTGACAGGGGTTGAAGCAATTAGTAATGCTGTACCTTTCTTCAAGAAACCACGGGCGAAAAACGCTGCTGGAACTTTGACGATGATGGCGTTGATTCTAGGATTCTTCTTTGTAGGAATTACCTTTATCAACTATTGGTACGGAATTGTTCCTGAAAAAGAAGTAACTGTATTATCTCAAATCGGTCAAGCTGTTTTTGGTCATGGGATCTTATATTACATTTTACAATTTGCTACTGCGTTGATTTTAGCTGTAGCTGCTAATACTGGTTTCTCAGCTTTTCCTGTTCTAGCTTTTAACTTGGCAAAAGACAAATTCATGCCTCATATGTACCAGGATCGTGGAGATCGTTTAGGGTACTCTAACGGGATCATGACTTTAGCATTTGGATCAATCATCTTGCTATTCATTTTCCATGGTTCAACAGAGCGCTTGATTCCATTGTATTCAATCGGCGTATTTATTCCATTCGCGTTATCACAAACAGGGATGGTCATCAAATGGAAAAAAGAAGGCAAGAAGTGGTTAGGAAAATCAATTGCAAATATCGTAGGAGCATTTATCTCATACGCCATCATTGCAATTTTGTTTGTTTATCGTCTAGGCGATATCTGGCCGTTCTTTATCATTATGCCGATCGTCATTTTCATTTTCTATAAGATCCACGATCATTATAAAAAAGTAGCTGAGCAACTTCGTTTAGAAACGGATGCGAAATTACATGATTTCGATGGGAATACAGTACTTGTATTAGTCGGAAATGTGACTCGAGTAAATATCGGTGCGTTGAATTATGCGCGTTCAATCGGTGATTATGTTGTAGCGATGCACGTTTCCTTGGATGAAGATGTGGAGAAGGAAAAAGAGATTGAAGCCGAATTTAAAAAGCATTTTCCAGATGTTCGTTTCTCCGTAGTCCATTCGTCTTATCGTTCGATCGAAAATCCGATCATCCGCTATGTGGATCTTGTAAGTAAGAATGCTGCAAAACAAAACTATACAACGACTGTTTTGATTCCACAGTTTGTACCGAACCGTAGATGGCAAAATATCTTGCATAACCAAACAAGCTTACGTTTACGTCTGCGTTTGTCATGGCGAGAAAATATCGTGATCAGTACGTATAGTTATCATTTGAAAAAATAATTGAAAAAAGTGGCTCTTTGTCAAATGATGTTGGTAAAGAGAAATCTTAGAATAATTTGGACAGAACAGAAAGAAGAAACCCTCTTTCTGTTCTGTTTATTTGGTTAAAAATGTTTTGCCATGACGAATCATGATCCGTAGTTTGAAATTGTAAAAGTTGCGAAAGCCGTACGCATTGCGTTTTAATACTTTGATGTGGTTGTTTAAACATTCTAATGGTCCGTTTGAATAGCTGTAGTGAAGCGCATTTTGGATCTGTGGCAGAAAATTTTTAAACGTTCGTAAAGTGGTTGTATAGGTTTCAGGCAGACCGCTAATGTCTCTAGTTAAACAATCCTCAAATAGTGACTGATCTCTTTTCTTTACCGCATAAAGAATGTCTTGGTATAACTGATAGCCTTGGCGTAAGTTGGGACAAGCAGCTAACAGTCGATCGACAATCTCACTTTCAGTCAAATAATCTTTAAAACTGGCACGCCAAACCCGTTTTTCATAGTTTAACTTTGCTTCTTCTTTTTGTAGGAGTTTCCAATAACGTTTCATTTTTTTCCCTAGTCCTCGTTGAGACTGAGAAGATCCTTTAAGTCGTACAGTGGTTTCTTTCACTCGGTGATTCAAGAAAGTTCTGCCAATATGTTGGACGATGTGGAAACGGTCGATGATCAACTGAGCATTCGGGAAAAGCTTTTTCACCAACGAAACATAAGGCGCATACATATCAATAACAATCAATTGAACGGCTTCACGAGTCGCTAATGAAAACCGAGAAAAATAGCGTTCTAAATAAGGCAAGCGTCGATTTTCGACAATATCCAATAATGCATGGCTTTGTCCGTCCATCATGATAAAACTCATTGCACTGGCAACACTTCGAACCGATTTGAATTCATCAAAGCATAAGACCTTTGGCAAAGTCTGTTTGAAAGGATTCAATGGGCGGTAGAATCGCTTCATGACACGATAGACCGAAGAAGTGGAAATATTTTTCTGACGAGCGATTTCCGTCATGGAAGTATTCTCTTTTAAGCGAGCAATAACAGACCAACGAACTTTTTGAGTAATGAAACAGTGTTTTTCAGCAACAGAGGTATCCGCTACGAATGTTCTTTGGCAAGACTTACATTTAAATCGTTGTTTCTTCAACTCCAGATAAGTGCGATACTCAGACACATCATTCAGTAACAACCGAACGGTTGTCGTCCCCCAACGAATGATCCTAGAGGGGACGACACAAAGACAATGGGGACACTCTTCTGGCTTGTACAGAAGAGTTCCTTTGTAAATCAAGCAAATTTGCCCTTTATATTTTTCTTTAGTTAAACAATTTTCCTCGAAATAGATATTTAGGTCTAGAATATTTAGGGTATCTTTGATAAGCTGAGTATGAGACATCTTGAATCCTCCTATGAATTGGTAGCCAAATTAATTCTAAAGGATTTCAGGGTGTCTTTTCTATATTTTTTTATACAAAAAAGATGTTGGCGAAGTTCACCAACATCAAAAAGTATAGAGCCAAAAAAGTGTGGGGAAAGTAAAAAATACTTTCAGCCCACACTTTTTGTTTAGAAATATTTTATCCTTGATTATTCGATGTCTTCGCTGCTGGATCAAGTCGGCGTTCTAGGATTCCTAAGACCCAGTCGGTAATGATAGCCATCAAAGCAGTTGGCAACGCACCGGCTAGTATGATCGATGTACCATCTGTGGCATTGGTCCCACGAATGATGATATCCCCTAAGCCGCCTGCACCAACGAAGGCACCAATAGCAGTGATCCCGATGGCTACGACTAAGGCATTTCTGATCCCAGCCATGATAACAGACACAGAAAGGGGAAGTTCGACCATAAATAGCCGTTGTGTAGCTGTCATCCCCATTCCTTTTCCAACATCAAGGATTCCCTTATCTACTTGGATCATCCCAGTGTAAGTATTTTTGATGATCGGTAATAGAGAATAAAGAAAGACGGTCACGATCACTACATTGACACCTAATCCAAGTCCAATCATCAAAATAGAGATCATTGCCAATGAAGGCACCGTTTGGATGATATTTGCCAAGCGAATCACCCAGTTAGCTAATTTTCGTTTGCGAGAAACCATGATCCCAATTGGAATCCCGATGACTGCTGCAAATAATACACCGTAGATCGAAATCAGAAAGTGGCGGATGAATTGTGAAAAGACATAGGCGCCGTTTTCTTGAAAATAAACGATGAATTGTTGAAACCAGTTCATATTTTCCATTACGCTCACTTCCCTTCAAAATAGTGATTTTCTTTTAAAAATCGTTCAGCTACAACAGAAGGTTCAACGAGATTGTTGTCTGCTTCATAGTTCAACTGCTGCATTTTTTCCGTACTGATGGTGTTGCCTAACTTATTCAATGCTTCTTCTAATCCAGGGGTATTCTTCAATACCTGATTGTCAACAACAGGAGCAGCATCATAAGGAGGGAAGAAGTTGCGATCATCTTCTAACATAACTAAGTCATAGCTTGCAATCCGTCCATCGGTGGAATATCCTAGAACGATGTCCATTTTTCCCGCTTCTACAGCGTCGTAAACTAGACCGATCTGCATAGGCAGGATCGAATCAAAAGAGAAGCCATAGGTTGTTTGAAACCCATCGTATCCATCTCCTTTACGAGTGATCCAAGAGGTATCTACACCAGCGACAAGTTGGTCAGCAACATCTTTTAAATCACTGACTTTTTTTAGATTGTATTTTTCAGCCGTATCTTTTCGCACAAGAAAAACGTAGGTGTTTTCAAAACCGTAAGAAGGGAACCATGTTTGATCGTATCGTTTTTCAAATTCTTGTTTCACGATAGCAAATGCTTTCTTAGGATCTTTTTCTGGCGGCAAGTTCAAGGTAGTTGTTAAATCTGTGCCAGTATAACGTGCGGCAGAGATAGAGGCATCGCCATTCATCATCGCTTGATGATTGATCGTGGTTGTCGCCAAGTTGTTGATGATAGCAGTATTTTTATCTGTATAGTGTTCCACCATCCCAGCAACTAAACTAGCCAAAATTTGCGCTTCAGAGGTAATCCCGCCGGTGATGGAGATCGTCTCTTCATCGGTGTTGCTGGCTAAACCAGGAAAAGAACAGCTTGCCAAAAGAAGAGCCGTGACCATAAGTAAGAGACTATTTAGTAATCGCTTCATTCGTCATTCTCCTCTCTTAAGGCAATAGGGGTAAGACGATTTTCTAATAGCCCTAGTAAGAAATCTGCCAGTAGTGCTAGGATCGTTACAGGAATTGTTCCAGCGAAGATCAAATCTGGCTGATAGTTATTCAAGCCACTAAAAATCAGATCACCTAAACCGCCAGCACCGATATAAGAGGCAAGCGTTGCCCAAGCGATGACATAAACGGCAGCTAAACGAATTCCTGCCATGATCGTTGGCATAGCAATCGGCAATTCTACAGAAATAATAGACTGGATATTTGTCATGCCCATCCCTTTT
This sequence comes from Enterococcus durans, assembly GCF_002277935.1. Taxonomy (NCBI): domain Bacteria; kingdom Bacillati; phylum Bacillota; class Bacilli; order Lactobacillales; family Enterococcaceae; genus Enterococcus; species Enterococcus durans. Next base: position 1,263,172 of record NZ_CP022930.1, read on the forward strand.
GCAACGTCACGATAGTTCCAGTCAACGTTTTTCATGCCAATAAACGTATTTCGCAAAATCGGTAGTAGAGAATAAATAAATAGTGCAATAATGGCCGGTGTTTTTCCGACACCAAAGAGAGGGATCATCAAAGCTAACAAAGCAAGAGAAGGGACCGTTTGTAGCGCACTAGTGATACCGATTACGATATTGGCGATTTTAGGCAGACGAGTCAATGCTACGCCAAGTGGTACAGCGACTGCGACCCCGAGAATCAAAGCTACAGCGGAGATGTAGATGTGTTCGATACTCTTGTTTAAAATTTCAGCGCCATATTGTTGAAAAAATTCAGTCATCAGTTACTCCTCCTTTGTGTCAACGGAGGTGGATGAACCAATCGCATTGGTGATCGAGTGTTCTTCTCCCCAGATGACATCATAGACGATATCCACCAGAGAAGCTCTTGTCAAAATACCTACGACTTTGTTGTTTTCATCCACAACAGGGACGTATTTCAATCCGCGTTTCAAGATCCGTTGTAAGGTATCACGTAGATAGGCGGATTCTTTTACATAAAAAACTTGTTTATTCAAAATATCACCGACACTTGATACTTTGCCACGTTTTTTATCTAGCGTTTCAACATCGATAAATCCTTTTAGAACATTTGAATTGTCTGTAACTAATAATGTATCGACACGTTTTTCCCGCATGAGTTTGATTGCTTCTTGTAATGATTTTTCAGGCGTGATCGTAATGGCTTTATTCAACATTACTTCGCCTACTCGTGTGGTGTCGGGTTTCGCTTGGAGTAGTCGATCTTCACCGATCAATTCTTCGACAAATTCATTTGCAGGATTGCGTAAAATGTTTTGAGGGGTGTCGTATTGGATCACTTTTCCTTCACTCATGATAGCGATCCGGCTCGCTAATTTGATGGCTTCATCCATATCATGGGTAACAAAAACAATCGTTTTCCCTAAACGTTCTTGCAGATCCTTGACTAAGTCTTGTAAAGAATCACGAGTAATGGGATCAAGTGCGCCAAATGGCTCGTCCATCAAGATGATATCTTGGTTAGCTGCAAGCGCTCTTACTACACCGATCCGCTGTTGTTGACCACCAGACAACTCATGAGGATAACGGTCAAGCATTTCACGTGGGAGTTCAACCAGGTCGATCATTTTTTCCGCAGTTTTATTGCGTTCTTCTTGGCTGACTTTCAGGAGTTTTTGCACGAGGGTGATATTCTCACGAATCGTCATATGAGGCATCAACCCGATACTTTGGATCACGTAACCGATTTGTCTGCGTAGCTCTACAGGATTGATATCTTGGATCGATTGACCATCGATCAATATTTTTCCTTTCGTCGGATCAGTCATTCGGTTGATCATCCGCATCGTCGTTGTTTTACCGCTTCCGCTGGTACCTATAAAGCAAATAAATTCACCTTTTTCGAACGAAAGATTGACATTATCGACGGCTATTTTTCCACCTTTGTAGATTTTTGATACATTTTGGAATTCAATCATGATGCCACCTCTTCTTCACTTTCTATAAAGACTGTTACTAATAATAGTATGCCTAAAATAACGTAGGAATACAAATGTTGCAGCTGTCATTTGTTCTTAGGTTTTTGCCAATCCGCTGGTAAAAATGGTAGAATGATGGGGCACAAGATAGAAAGTGAGTGACGATATGTTAACAACAGAAGATTTTGATTTTGACTTACCAGAAGAATTGATTGCTCAGACACCGTTAAAAGACCGTGACCAATCTCGTTTACTTGTTTTAGATCGAACAACAGGTGAAATGAAGGATAAACATTTTCATGATATCATTGAAGAATTAAATCCTGGTGATGCACTAGTAATGAATAATACACGAGTGTTGCCAGCACGTCTATATGGAGAAAAGCCAGAAACAGGCGCACACTTGGAAGTTCTTCTTTTGACAAATACAGAAGGTGATACATGGGAAACGCTGATCAAACCAGCGAAACGTGCGAAAGTAGGCACACGGATTTCTTTTGGGGATGGCCGATTGCAAGCGGTGGTCAAAGAAGAATTAGAACATGGTGGCCGCATCATCACATTTGAGTACGAAGGGATTTTCTTAGAAATCCTTGAATCATTAGGTGAAATGCCTTTGCCGCCTTATATCAAGGAACGCTTAGAAGACCCAGATCGTTACCAAACCGTTTACGCTAAGGAGAACGGCTCGGCAGCAGCACCAACAGCAGGCTTGCATTTCACGAAAGAATTATTGGATGAAATCGAAGCAAAAGGGGTAGAACTAGTCTATCTTACGTTACATGTTGGTTTAGGAACGTTCAGACCTGTAAGTGTGGACAAAATCGAAGAGCATCACATGCACAGTGAATTTTATCGTCTAACGGAAGAAGCAGCTGAACGACTAAATCAAGTGCGTCAAAATGGCGGGAAAATCGTAGCCGTGGGAACAACATCTATTCGAACACTAGAAACGATCGGTACGAAATTTGATGGAGAAATCAAAGCGGATAGCGGTTGGACTGATATTTTTATTACACCAGGCTACCAATTTAAAATCGTTGAGGCGTTCTCGACTAACTTTCATTTACCAAAATCAACATTGGTCATGTTAGTTAGTGCGTTTGCTGGAAGAGAGCTGACGTTAGCGGCGTATCAACATGCAATTGATGAACGCTATCGTTTCTTTAGCTTTGGCGATGCAATGTTCGTGAAGTGATTTTAATAAAGAGCATGAAGCAAAAAAACTCGAAATAATCAAAAAACAGTGGTCGCAGCAGAATTTCTCTGCTTGGATCACTGTTTTTTGATGTTGCTCAGTTTTCTGGCTGATCAACATATCTTTTTAAAGGAATAATATTTAACACTTTTTGTGCGTTAGGATAAGTTGCTTGGATAGCGGTCAAAATCGATTGATTTTTCGGATGAACAACATTTCGAACGATTTTTTTCCTACCCGCAGATTCGAAATAGATTTGATGAACATCCGCATCAGTAAAAATGATTTTTTTTCGTAACAACTCTCTTTGAAAAGGCGGTGCGACATGTCCCCAGTCGAAGAAATCAAGTTGTGTCTGTTGCTGATCAAAATGAATCTTTCGCTTTAATTCGTTTTCCGTCACACAATCGTCTGTAAAGATGAATTGTTTGAACAGATAGTGATTCCCCAATGAATCCGTTTTTTTGTCATATTGAATATAAATTTTACAGTCTAATAAATGCATCTTGCTTCCCCCTGAAGAAAAGATAGCACAAATTAGGGTGCAGAAATATCGATATTTTAGTTAATTTAAAAATTTTTTGAACAAAAAAAGAGCCAAGCTCTCGATAAGCTCAGCTCTCTCGTATTCGGAAGGAATCGAATAAACAGAAATAAGTGTAACTTTCCATGATTCATGCAAAGTACGGCGTTGAATTTCTTCTTGATAAACAAAAAATCTTGTTTTCGTTACATCTTCAACAGTTGAAATGTTGAAACATCTCTTGTTCCTATTCAACTTTCAGACGTTCATGTTATTCATTTGTTACGTATCTTGTTACTTCTTGTTTTGGAGACTCGATCATCCAAACATCCATACGCATTCACTATTTATAAAGGTATACTTTACATGTAATCAGTGGTGAAACCTGTACTTCTAACAACTTTGTTTGCCTATTCTAATCTATCGAGAAATTCTTCTGTTTATTTGATGTTATCCTCCTTCCTTACACCCATATAATATCATAGTTTGATAGCGTTTGCAAAAGAAAAGTATTTTTTTCTACCTATCTAATTTGGATACCATTAAGCGCTATACTTGAATGGATCAAAAAAAAGATGTTATAGTAAAATTAGTACCTTTTTTGTGCGTACAATATTAAAGGAGGAATAGGATGGACAAATACAAGCAGACGGTGAAAGAAGTAGAGCAGGAAACAAAGACAGATATTGAACAAGGACTGACGACGGGAGAAGCAGAAAAACGAAGTCAGCAGCAAGGAAAAAATCAATTTGATGAAGCACCAAAAGAATCGATCACAAAAAAATTTCTGCGGAGTTTATCTGATTTTACAACGATCATTTTACTTATAGCAGCAGTCATTTCGTTTTATACAGCGTTCGCAACAGAACATGGCGACTTATTTGAAGGTCTTTTGATCATTGCTATCGTCATCATTAACTCAGTGTTAGCGATCGTGCAAGAAGGAAATGCAGAAAAAGCGTTAGAGTCATTGCAAGATATGAACAAGCAGACGGCAACTGTTATCCGCGATGGCAAAGTAGAAAAAGTTGATGCAGAAAATCTGGTAGTAGGCGATGTCTTAGTTTTAGAATCGGGTTCTGCTATTGCCGCTGATGCTCGTTTAGTTGAAACATCACAGTTGCGAGTAGAAGAATCGGCACTGACAGGTGAAAGTGAAGCGGTCGAAAAAGAGGCAGATTACATCACTAAAGAAGATGAGTCGCTTGGCGATCAGTTGAATATGGTCTTTAAAGGATGTACTGTAGCGGCTGGTCGAGGAAAAGCAATCGTTACGGCTATTGGGATGGACACAGAAATGGGTAAGATCGCTGGTCTTTTGAATGACCATACAGCCCAAAAAACACCTTTACAAATACGGTTGAATCAACTAGGAAAACGGATCAGCATGATTGCACTAGCTGCTGCTGTATTGGTTTTTATTATCGGGGAACTTCAAGGTGAACCATTGCTTGAAATGTTTATGACGTCAGTTTCTTTAGCAGTAGCCGCTGTACCGGAAACATTGACCGTTATCGTTACGCTGACATTGGCATATGGTGTGCAGAAAATGGCTAAAAAGCACGCGATTATCCGTCAATTACCAGCAGTCGAGACCTTAGGGACAGCCAATGTCATCTGTTCGGATAAAACTGGTACATTGACCCAAAATAAAATGCGCGTTCGTCGTGTTTGGAGCAAAGAAGATGAAGTAACGGATATCGAGGACTCCATGACAAACAGCGCGATGGAAATCTTGAAAATGGCGGCGCTTTGTACCGACGTTACAGTAGAAAAAGAAAACGATGATCTTATCGTGAAAGGAAATCCGACTGAAGCGGCAATTGTACGTGCTGTAGAAGAAAATTATCATACAAAAGAGGAATTAGAAGAAAAATACCCACGAATTGATGAACTTCCATTTGATTCTGATCGTAAGATGATGACGACAGTCCATCAAATGGGGGAGAAATATATCTCAATCACTAAGGGAGCATTTGATGTTTTATCTGAACGCTTTACTTCAGGTGATGTGGAGCAAGCCACTGCTGTTAATGATCGTTTTGGTAAAAATGCGTTACGTGTGATTGCGGTTGGCTATCGAACATATGACGAAGAGCCGCAAGAAATCACCTCCGAAGCGTTGGAAAATGATCTTCGCTTGATTGGTTTGATCGGGATGATCGACCCACCACGACCAGAAAGTAAAGGGGCAATCAAACGCGCGAAAAAAGCGGGCATCAAAACGGTGATGATCACAGGGGACCATGTCGTGACTGCCAGCGCCATTGCAAAAGAATTAGGGATCTTATCTCATCCATCGGAGGCGCTTTCCGGTTCTGAATTACAAGCATTGTCAGATGAAGAACTAGATGAACGGGTACAGGAGCTTTCGGTTTATGCTCGTGTGACTCCAGAAGATAAGATTCGTATCGTAAAATCATGGCAACGAACAGGTGCTGTAGTAGCAATGACTGGAGATGGGGTCAATGATGCTCCAGCTTTAAAGGCAAGTGATGTTGGCTGTGCGATGGGCATTGCAGGAACAGATGTTGCGCAGAGTGCTTCGGATATGATTTTGACAGATGATAATTTTGCTACGATCGTTGATGCAGTAAGTCAAGGACGCTCGGTTTATCAAAATATCCGTAAGGCAATCAATTTTCTATTGAGTTGTAATATTTCTGAGATTTTCATTGTGTTGATTGCGATGTTATTAGGTTGGGGAGCGCCATTCACGGCTGTTCAGTTGCTATTTGTCAATGTCGTAGCAGATGGATTGCCAGGATTCGCTTTAGGAAGAGAGCCTGCTGAGAAAGGGATCATGAATGAAGCACCGATTCCTAAAAATGAGGGGATATTTGCTCGTGGTCTGATGCAGAAGATCGCCATCAATGCGAGTGTTTTTACAGTCGTTACTTTATTTGGTTACTATTTAGGAACATTTGTAAATACGATCAGTCCATGGGTAGAAGCAAGTCAAGAAGTAGGGCAAACAGTTGCTTTCTTGGTATTGGCGTATTCGTCAATCTTACATGTCTTCAATGTGCGCAGTAGCCAGTCGATCTTCAAAGTGAACCTAGCAACGAATAAATCGTTACTAGAAATGGCTGTTCTATCGATCGTCATCACTACGGCAGTTGCATTATTACCATTTACGCAGACACTATTCAATTTAGTCCACATTAGTTTGAATCACTGGCTCTTAGTGGGATTATTATCGATCGTACCAATTGCGGTCGTCGAGTTGATCAAATTCCATCAATTACCAGAAGCAGAAGAAGAGGAAGAATGATAAATAAAAAAGGTTACTGCTTGGGGCAGTAACCTTTTTTGCTTTATCTAGAACGTTTAAACTTCTTTTGGTAGTTCATTATAAAATGCTGCTTTTGTTGCAGAGATATAAGGATTCAACCATAGATAACCGATTCCAAATGTTAACATCGCTAAAATGTGCCAGCCGATAAAGGTAAGATCCAACCAGAATAATTTTCCTTTATAGCCATCCATCAATTTACGACTTGCTGTGATCGTATCTAAGACGCCAGGTTTTTCTCCAGTATCTGTGACGATATCATAATAGATAAAGTAACTTTGAGAATAAGAATAACTTTTGATGATCCCAGGAATAACCAAAAGTAATGCCCACAAGGTAATAAAGATTGATGTTAAAAGTGCTAATAAAATGATCCCGCCGATGAACAAACCAGAAAATCCGCGAAAAGCATCTTTAAACGGTTCGATCTGTGTCTTAGTTCCACGTAAGAGATCTAAGTATGTCCAAGAGATCCCACTCATGAACAATGCACTGATGATAGAAGAGATGATCCCGCCACCACTACTTGCCCCACCACTGGTATTGTTTGCCGCCATATCTTGGACCGCTGTAGGATCACTATAGAAATTGACAAATAGCAAAGCAGTAGGGACAGCAATGATAAGGATAATAGCAATGGCAATCAATGTTGGAATCAGATTCAATAAGACTGCTTGCCCCCAACGACCTCTTAAACTGTCTTTTGCCTGTTGTTTCAGTTCTTTTGAAGATAACATATTTTTCACTCCTCTTTTAATTGATGTGAACAGTATAACAAAGAAGAACCATTTTGGCTTTTAAAAAAGTTAGGAGTTATTAAAAAAATTCAAAAAAGGGGTATTAAATAAAAATGGAATAAAGGAAGAGGTCTTGCAAAAAGTAGGTGAAACGATTATGATGGTGGGAGTTGTCATTGCGATTATTTTTAAAGAAAGTAGGGAATTGAATGTCACAACCTGCCATTCGTTATCGTTTAATCAAAAAAGAAAAACACACGGGTGCCCGTCTTGGTGAATTGATTACCCCTCATGGGACATTTCCCACACCAATGTTCATGCCTGTAGGTACATTAGCAACAGTAAAAACAATGTCACCGGAAGAGTTAAAAGCAATGGGTGCGGGGGTCATTTTAAGTAATACCTACCATTTGTGGCTACGTCCTGGCGAAGACCTAGTAGAAGAAGCTGGTGGCTTGCATAAATTTATGAATTGGGATCAGCCGATTTTAACTGATTCAGGAGGCTTCCAAGTCTTCTCATTAAGTGATATGCGAAACATCGAGGAAGAAGGCGTACATTTCAAAAACCATTTGAATGGTTCAAAAATGTTCCTATCTCCAGAAAAAGCAATCAATATCCAAAATAAACTTGGTTCAGACATCATGATGAGTTTCGATGAATGTCCCCCGTTTGATGAAAGTTATGACTATGTCAAAAAATCAGTGGAACGGACATCTCGTTGGGCAGAAAGAGGTTTGAAGGCACATGCCAATCCAGATCGACAAGGATTATTCGGGATCATCCAAGGAGCGGGCTTTGAAGACCTGCGTCGCCAAAGTGCAAAAGACTTAGTCGGTATGGATTTCCCTGGTTATTCAATCGGCGGATTATCTGTTGGTGAACCTAAAGCAGAAATGAATCGAGTGTTAGAATTTACGACACCATTGATTCCAGAAAATAAACCGCGCTATCTAATGGGGGTTGGTGCAGCTGACTCATTGATCGATGGAGTGATCCGCGGTGTGGATATGTTCGATTGCGTGTTACCTACACGTATTGCTAGAAATGGAACATGTATGACGTCACAAGGTCGATTAGTTGTTAAAAACGCGCAATATGCACGTGATTTTCGTCCAATCGATGAAAAATGTGATTGCTATACATGTAAGAACTATACACGTGCGTATATACGTCATCTGATCAAATGTGATGAAACATTTGGTATCCGTTTGACTTCCTACCACAATCTATACTTCTTGTTGAATTTGATGAAACAAGTTCGTCAAGCGATTATGGATGATAACTTATTGGAATTTCGTGCAGCCTTTTTCGAAGAATATGGCTTTAATAAAGAAAATGCCAAAAGTTTCTAATATTTTTATCTAAATTTATGTAAAAAACTAGTGTCTAGCAGGTTTTTCTGCTAAAGTTGAGTTTGTAGATACATGTTAGCGAGGTGAAAAAAATGGGCTCATTACCAATGTTAGTGATGTTCGTGGTTATTTTAGGAATGTGGTTTTTTATGTCACGCTCACAAAAGAAACAACAACAAGAACGTCAAAGTTTGCTAGATAGTATGAAACAAGGCGATGAAGTAGTGACTATTGGCGGATTGCATGGTGTTGTTTCAGAAGTCGATAATGAAAAACGCACAGTTGTTTTAGACTGTGAAGGGATTTTCTTAGAGTACGATCGAGCAGCAATCAAGACGGTGAAACCTGGGACTGTCGTGGCAAACGATACTGTCGTTACACCAGTAGAAGAACCAGTTGAACCTAAAGATGCCGAAACAGCTGAAACAGTAGAAGTGAAAGAAGAAATCACTACCACTGTAGAAGAACCAGAGGATCACAAAGAAGTTAAATAAGCAGTTTCACAAAAAATTGTGAAAGAAGCACTTCGCGTTGAGTAAAAAGAGGTCAAGACAAAAGTCGTTTAGGTTTGAGAAATTGGAGAGAAAAACGAACAATATGCTTTTTTGTATTGTCTGTTTTTCTTGAAATTTCCGAAAAACCTGACTTTTGGACTTTCGTTTATTCGAGATTTTGTAGCAAATCTGATGTTTAGATTTGTCTTATCGCTGAGGCGAGGCTTCTTAAATACAGCTTATTCGAGAGTGTAGGATGCAAGAGATCTTTTACTTGTGTCCTACGCTTTTTTGTTAGTAAAAAACAAGTTTGTTAATAGTTGAATAAGATTATTTAACGGCAATGTATACATAGGGAGTTGAAAATATCTAATACACCTATCTTTTTTATTGAATTAATAGGGATTTATACGTATTTTTAAAACTGTGAAAAAAATCACAAAAAAGTGTTTACATAAGAAAAATTTTATTGTATGATGTGTATGTGAAATAATTAACAAATAACCAGGACCTAGTAGGAGGACTATAATGGCTAAAGTAATGGAAAAAGAACAACCAAAAACGATCGATGTCCAAGCAATGATCGATGAGTTAGCAACCAAAGCAAATGTCGCGTTAAAAGAAATGGAAAATTTTGATCAAGAAAAAGTGGACCATATCGTACATGAAATGGCAATGGCAGCCTTAGACCAACATATGCCCCTTGCCAAAATGGCAGTTGAAGAAACAGGCCGTGGGATCTATGAAGATAAAGCTATCAAAAATATGTATGCTTCTGAATACATTTGGAACAATATCAAACATGACAAAACAGTGGGTGTCATCAACGAAGATACCCAAAAAGGATTGATTGAGATTGCTGAACCAGTTGGTGTCGTTTGTGGGGTAACACCGACAACGAATCCTACTTCAACGACAATCTTCAAATCGATGATCGCTTTGAAAACAAGAAATCCGATCGTATTCGCATTCCATCCAAGTGCTCAAAAGTCTTCTGCTGAAGCAGCACGCGTAGTACGTGATGCAGCGATTGCAGCTGGCGCGCCAGAAAATTGTATCCAATGGATCGAACATCCATCAATTGATGCGACATCTGCGCTAATGAATCATCCGGGTATTGCAATTGTATTAGCAACTGGTGGAGCAGGCATGGTCAAATCAGCTTACTCAACAGGAAAACCAGCATTAGGCGTGGGACCTGGTAATGTACCTGCCTACATTGAAAAAACAGCAAAAATCAAACGTGCAGTAAATGATTTGATCGTTTCAAAAACATTTGACAACGGTATGATCTGTGCTTCTGAACAAGCAGTGATCGTTGACAAAGAAATCTATGCAGCTGTAAAAGCAGAATTCCAAGCGCATCAAGTGTACTTCGTGAAACCTACAGAACTTTCACAATTAGAAGATGCAGTGATGAATGAAGGAAAATACGCAGTCAATCCAGCAATCGTTGGTCATTCTGCTGTAGAAATCGCAAAATTAGCAGGTATCAAAGTACCTGGAGGAACAAAAATGTTAGTAGCAGAACTAGCAGGTGTTGGTGCAGATTATCCGTTATCTCGCGAAAAACTTTCACCAGTCTTAGCAATGGTCAAAGCAAATAGTACGGAACACGCTTTTGAATTATGTGAAGGAATGCTTAATTTGGGCGGATTAGGACATACAGCAGTTATTCACTCAGAAGATGAAGATCTACATGTGAAATTCGGTTTACGTATGAAAGCTTGCCGTATCTTAGTGAATACACCATCAGCAGAAGGCGGAATCGGAAATATTTACAATGAAATGATTCCATCTCTAACATTAGGCTGTGGTTCATATGGGAAGAACTCTGTATCTAGAAACGTCTCAGCGGTGAACTTAATCAATGTCAAAACTGTAGCGAAACGGAGAAATAATATGCAATGGTTCAAATTACCACCAAAAATCTTCTTTGAAAAGAACTCTTTGCTTTATTTAGAAAAAATGGAAAATGTGGAACGCGTGATGATCGTTTGTGATCCAGGTATGGTTCAGTTTGGTTATTGCGATACGGTTCGAGAAGTATTGGCACGTCGTAAGAATGATGTGAAAATCGAAGTCTTCTCAGATGTTGAACCAAACCCTTCAACAAATACTGTCTATGCGGGAACAAAACTAATGGCTGATTTCAAACCAGATACAGTGATCGCTTTAGGTGGAGGATCTGCAATGGATGCGGCTAAAGGCATGTGGATGTTCTATGAACACCCAGATACTTCTTTCTTTGGCGCAAAACAAAAATTCTTAGATATCCGTAAACGTACGTATAAAATCGATAAGCCAGAAAAAACTCAATTTGTATGTATCCCAACAACTTCAGGAACAGGTTCAGAAGTGACACCATTTGCCGTTATCACAGACAGTGAAACACATGTGAAATATCCATTAGCTGATTATGCATTGACACCAGATGTGGCAATCGTTGACCCGCAGTTTGTAATGTCAGTTCCAGCATCAGTTACTGCAGATACAGGTATGGATGTGTTGACACATGCAATCGAATCGTATGTTTCAGTAATGGCCTCAGATTATACAAGAGGATTAAGTTTACAAGCAATCAAAATAGTCTTTGACTATTTAGAAAAATCAGTGAAAACACCAGATATGGAATCACGTGAAAAAATGCATAACGCTTCTACAATGGCTGGTATGGCGTTTGCGAATGCATTCCTAGGTATTTGTCACTCAGTCGCACATAAAATCGGTGGAGAATATGGTATCCCACATGGTCGTACGAATGCGATCTTGTTACCACATATCATCCGCTACAATGCAAAAGATCCACAAAAACATGCAATGTTCCCTAAATATGATTATTTCCGTGCAGATACAGATTATGCAGATATTGCAAAATTCTTGGGTCTAAAAGGAAATACAACGGAAGAACTAGTGGAAGCATTAGCAACAGCTGTTTATGAATTAGGACAAGCTGTAGGAATCGATATGAATTTGAAAGCACAAGGTGTGACACAAGAAATATTAGATTCAACAGTTGATCGTATGGCAGAACTTGCATACGAAGATCAATGTACGACAGCAAATCCAAAAGAACCGTTGATCAGCGAATTGAAACAAATCATTGTTGATGCGTATAACGGGTAATCAATAAGCAACCTAGTCAAATAAGAAAGTCTCTCAAATCAAAGGACGAATCCGAATAGATATCAAGTTTCTTACCTGATTTCTATTATGGAAAACCGTTTCTCGATTGAGAGGCTTTTTTATGTTTAGCACTCTTCTTACAATGACCGTTTTGCTATTTTCAATAAAGTTTTTTATAAGAAATAATAGTTTTAGAATACTGAGAACAGCATGCTAAACTAATAGTTACGATAGAAAATGAAAAGGAGAAATGATATGGCTACAGAACCGAACTATAAAAAAATAAATGAAGACAAACGAAAAGCAGAACTTAGCAAAAGAGAGGATGAGTTAAAAAGGCTAGAAAAATTAGAGCAACAGTTGTCAAGATACGATGATAGTAAAGTGGATCGAATCCTATACTTGAGACAGGAGATAAAGACTCTTAGCAATCCTGATCCAAGTATATCGCATAAGGCACTTCATGAAATAGAAGTCTCTAATTTAAAAGCAGAACGAACTAGTTTAGAGAAGAAACTAGGTGGTAGGTATATTAATCCTAGTGAGGAAGCAAATTGGATAAAAAAACTGAATATTGTGAATGAAAAAATAAAAGGAATCGATAAACAATATCTATATTTAATTGAACAGAAACCAAAAGATGAAATTTCAAAAGGGATCAGCCAGCTACTAGCAAGTGGAAGGCAGAAAAGAGACTATTATGGTAATGAGAACCAAAAAACGGATAAACTACTTACGGAAATATCTAAGTATCAAGGAAATGTATTGGAGAAATTATACAATCAATTAGATAATATCGTAACTGAGGGTCAGAAGAAATTACTTAAAGATGTAGATCAACTTACTTATAATAATTTTATTGAAACAACTATTCCAGAGAAATCTTTTGAGAAAAATAAAACAGCCCAAAACATACTCAATAATGCAGAAAAATATAAGAAAAATTGTGTTGTAATGGTCAATAACTTTTACCAGCAAAACTATGTAGTAGCAGATGCACTAAAAGATTATGAAGAGAAGTTGAAGGGAAATAGAATGAGGAAGCCTGCTTCCGTTGATGTAATAAAATTTGTGTCACGACTTCAAAAAGCTGTTGAAGCAAGACAACAAACAAGCAAAGTAGAAATGCCAGATAAAAATGATCAGAAAAAAGACCAGACATTTTATCAGGAAGTGCCGATTCCTAGTGGACAAGGAGCTACAAAAGATCAAGAAAGTTTTACACAAGCGTCAAATCCAAGTGTGAGTGGACGGGTTAGTTTAGTATCTAATGAATTTGATGCTAAAGAAACCTCTACGGACGTGGTAAAAGAAGCCGTAGCCGTAAAAGTACCAGAGAACAAGGGAACACCGACAGAAGTGAAGAAACAAGCGGCACCTTCGAAACAGAGTTATCCAAGGTATTCAACTGTTAACGGTCAGGTCGTTAAGGATGAAACAGGCATATCCAAAAATTACAAAGAAATATTCGTATTGAATAACGGTATCTCCATCATTAAGGAAGAACTTGGGAAAGCTATAACACAGCGAGAAGTATTCACAGATCGTGGAAAAACCCTTATAGGAAGGATACGTAATTTCTTTAGTAAAGGAACGATCAAGAAGTTAGATAATAGGATTAGTTCTTACGAAAAAGAACTAACAGATAAGCAAAAAAAGTGTGCACAACTCCAGAATCCAACAGATAAATCGAAGGAGGACCCACAGCAATCATTTGAGCAGGTAACAGATCGATCAAAAGAAGTAAGCAAAGATAAAAGCAGCCACAAACCACAAGCGAAGTCTCGAACCAAGAAAGAAGTAGTAACAGAATTGGCATAACTAGCGGATCTCTAGCTGATCTAAAATGCAAGAGTCGTAGCCATACATATAATGTAATAGAACAAAACTTTAGAAAGGTCGGGATGTGTCTTACTCCGAGGATAAGAAGAAATTCACAGAAATTGCTTTTCTGATTTTTGTAAATTTTGGTTTGTTTTTCGAAAGAGTTGCGCTTCTGCTAGCTTCCTTTATTCATATTTAGAACGAGGTCGAGACAAAAGTCGTTTAGGTTTGAGAAATTGGAGAGAAAAACGAACAATACGTTTTTTGTATTGCTCGTTTTTTTAATTTCCGAAAAAACTGACTTTTGGACACCGTTTATTTGAGAGAGGCTGGGACAGAAGTGTTTAACTCCGAGAAATAAGAAGAAATGAACGAAAATTGCTTTTCAAATTTTTGTGAATTTCGGCTTATTTCCGAAGGAGTTGCTTCTGCTCCCGCCGTTTATTCGAGAGTTAAATGAGATGGAAGAATACTCGGGGGGTTACGAGAAAATCATGAGGAAAACCTCAAAATCATCTGCGGAAACTGTATTTTTTGTTGTCAGGAAATATCGTTCAAGCAATACAAAGATTCCATAGTAAGATAAATATCGTTAGTAAATTATAAGGAGGAATGAGCATGTATGATTTGGCAGAGGAAAAAATAAAAAAAAGAATGAAAGAAATGGTATCTGAAATAAAGGATCTAAAGAAAGAAAAAGAAGAACTACAGGTAGAATTGGATACCTTAGCACGAACGAACCAATTAGTAGGAGCTGGTGAATATGAGAAACACCAAAAATTGACTATTGAAATCAGTCAGTTAGAAGAGATGCTAAAAAAATTGCAGAGTAAAGATACACTAATGAGGCATGAGACTTTTTATTCTATATTAGAAAAAGAAAAACAGTCTGAAATAGAAGCATTCCAAGTAACCGCAAATACAAATGATCCACTGACAAGAGAATATGGAAAAAAGAGACTAGCGGAAGTAAATAAGGAACTAGTTGAATTAAAAAAGTTTTTTAGTTATATCGATTTTCTAAAAGAAAAGAAACACAATCTTGAGATCATGGCAGTTGAGATAAAAGGTATGAATCGATTGAGGAAGGAACTGAGTTCTAAGTATCAAGCAGTATTGGATCTGTCTATAGTCGAATTATCTGATAGAGAACTCTCACAAACGATTGGGAATTTAAGAAAAGAAAGCCCGCAAATACTAGATAAAATGATAGCGCTTAACCACAAGCTGGATGGCCTTAAAATTGAGGGGCTTGTCCCACTATCCAATTCATACCTGCGAGCAAAACAGTCTGAAAATCCTGTAGAGAAAACACGAGAGGACGGTATCAATGAGATTAACAGGTATAAGAAAGAGTGTTGGATCGCCCAAAATAATCATGCAAAATATTATTCTTTTTTAGTTTCGCTTACTGCAGAGTATAAACAAATGGAGACTAAAAAAATGAGTATCTCTGAAAAAAATAGACAGACAGCGACCGTGAAGAAAGTCATACATAATCTTAAGAGTGCTGACGAACGTAAAAGAGATCTTGTAGATTATCCATTCTATTTACCTATCATAGAGACATCCAATCCTGCTCTCACTGATTTTAAACAAAGAGTGGAGGATTATGACCACAATAAATTAGGTGTAAATAAAGAGAGTGACTCATCTACAAGGTTATCGATTATTTCTGAGGGATCATATGAAAGTGTAAGAGTTTTTGAAAATCAAGGGTCGACGACTAGCGAAATTCGTTCAGCTGACAGTCAGATAGCCAGTGGTTCCGATTCTGAAAAGGGCATGAATTCAAAAGGATCTGGATTTGAAAAGAATGAAATTTCAGGAATAGAGAAGTCACAACAACATATGGATGATCATATGGAAGGCTCTAACTATGATGCAGCGGACAGTCGTTCCATTATTCTTGAAGCTGATCTTAATGAAATTCGGGAACTAACCAAGAAAAAATTGGTGGAAATGACGGATAAGATAAACAATTTTTCTCATATGCTGAATGCAGTAGAAGAAGATATCAAGAAATCAGGAGAGAAGA
Source organism: Enterococcus durans (assembly GCF_002277935.1). Classification (NCBI taxonomy): domain Bacteria; kingdom Bacillati; phylum Bacillota; class Bacilli; order Lactobacillales; family Enterococcaceae; genus Enterococcus; species Enterococcus durans. The sequence continues at coordinate 1,279,276 of NZ_CP022930.1, forward strand.
ATGCAAGCAAACTGTTGCTTAAAAAACAGGTTCTACAAGCTGATATTGAACTACATGAAGAATTAAAGGGAAGTTTCAAAACAAAATTAGAAAATTATCAAAAATCAGCTATCACAAAAGCTGCTCAAGTGAGAAGTCTTCAACCTACAAATGAAAATAAAAAAAGTAGAGAGAGGTAACAAGTAGGAATGTATATCCGTTTTTTCTGAAATCAGAGAGTACAAAGTAATTAGTCAGAAGTAATCAACTATAAGAATCTTGATGTATTTTCCGGAAAATTTGCGTTTAGAATGCCATTTATTCAAAAAGAGTGTGTCGAGAAATTTGTCACACTCTTTTTCAATTTTATTGAAGCAATTTATCATTTATTTTTAGGCTGAATTCTTTTTTTAATAGAAATCCCTTTCAATTTCCGTCTAATTTGATTATAATTTCCTATATAGAAATAGGAGGAAGCGATATGGAAAAAAAGAAACCTTACGGTACGGTGCTGATCAAAGCATCGATTATTTTAGATTTTTTGGCGGAGCAGCCAGACACTTCTTTGCAAGAAATTGCGAAAGGCACAGATATGACACCATCGACAGTATTGAAAATTTTAGATACATTACTGCTGATTGGGTATGTCAATAAGAGTACAGAGAAAAATTATCGCTTAGGCGGGAAACTTGTGCGTTATGCCAATAAAAATATCGATCAGATCGATTTAGTTGAAATCACGCGACCATATTTAGAAAAATTACAGGAAACGATTGACGAAACGATTCACTTAGGTGTGCTGGACAACGAGGAAATATTATACGTCAATAAACTAGATCCCAAAAACCAGACAATCAGAATGTCTTCTAAAATAGGAATCACAAGGCCTTTATATAGCTCGGCTATGGGGAAAGCCGTATTAGCTGAGTTCGCTGAACCGCAGTATGAAAAGTATGTGGAGTCACACCAATTGATCCCATATACAGAATATACAATAACGAATAGTTTGAAACTGAGAAAAGAACTTGATGAAGTAAAAATGACCCAGGTTGCTTTTGATGACGAAGAAGTCGAAAAGGATATTTTTTGTATCGGGGCTTCGATTGTCAAAGGAGAGGAAATCATCGGGGCTTTTAGCATTAGCATGCCTAAATATCGTTTGACACCTGAAGTAAAAGATAAAATCATCCAATCAATCAAACAAACGAAAGAAGAAATTGAAAAAACACTCAAAAAAAAATGAAAAAGCGTTTGCATTTTTTCGCCACTGTCGTATAATATGGATATAGATTTCCAAATTATAAAACTAAATTTCTTTATAGGAAACGGGTGAAAAAAATGAAAAAACTAGACATTTTGACACGTTTAAAAAAAGCTGGAGTAATCGCTGTTGTCCGTGGAGAGACGAAAGAAGAAGCGCTCAGTGCTTGCCAAGCAATAGTCAAAGGTGGGCTAAAAGGGCTTGAACTGACATTTACTGTCCCACAAGCAGATCAAGTGATCAAAGAATTATTGTCGATCTACAAAGATCAAAAAGATGTGGTGATCGGTGCGGGAACAGTCTTAGATGCTGTAACAGCACGATTAGCTATTTTGGCAGGAGCTGAATATATTGTCAGTCCTTGTTTTGACAAAGAAACGGCTGAGTTATGTAATTTGTATCAGATACCTTACTTGCCAGGATGCATGACGATCGATGAAATGAAAACAGCACTTAAGAGTGGTGTGGATATCGTCAAATTATTTCCAGGTAGCGCCTATGGTCCTAGTATCGTTACTGCATTTAAAGCGCCAATGCCGCAACTCAATATCATGCCGACTGGTGGAGTCAGTTTAGATAATATGAAGGATTGGTTCGATGCCGGCGTGATCACTGTAGGTGTAGGAGGCAATTTATTGGCTCCTGCCGCAACAGGCGACTTTGATAAAGTAACCGAAGTGGCTCAGCAATACGTCGCGAAATTACAAGAAATAAAGGGGTAGGTGCGATGGGGAAAGCAATCACATTAGGTGAAATCATGTTGCGTTTATCAACCGATCAGGGGAAAAGACTTGAAACCAGTGAAACTTTCCACGCGCATTACGGCGGTGGTGAAGCAAATGTGGCCATCTCATTAGCTAATTATGGACATGAGGTTGGTTTTGCTTCCAAGGTTCCTGACCATGCAATAGGGAAGGCCGTTAAAAAACATCTGCAAAGTTATGGTGTGGATACAACACATCTTTTATTCGGTGGTCCGCGGTTAGGTTCTTATTATATGGAAACTGGGGTCGGGGAACGAGCGGCTTCCGTTATTTATGACCGAGCGGGTTCGAGCTTTGCACTGATGGAAGAAGATGAATGGAACGGCAAACAGCTGTTCCAAGGAGCAGAGATCTTCCATATTTCGGGAATTACACCGGCGTTGTCACAAGCTTGGCGAGTCCTCACAAAGAAACTCATGCAAGAAGCGAAGAAAATGGGCTGCTTAGTCAGTTTTGATATCAATTATCGAGGAAAGCTTTGGACACCAAAAGAAGCAAGTGAAACAATCCAACAATTATTACCGTATGTCGATATTTGTTCCGCTGGCGAACTAGATGCTCGTTATCTATTAGGTATCAAAGATGCTCCAGAAGAAGTGGAACAACCGTTGATTTATTATTACCAGAAAATGCAAGAAAAATATCCAAACATCAATGTTTTTTATTCGACGAAACGAAAAGTTCATTCCGCTAGTGACAATGAGTTACAAGGTACTTTATGGATGGATCATGGATATTTCGAATCACAAGTACATGAAATTACACCTATCGTGGACCGCGTGGGAGGTGGGGATGCTTTTGCCGGTGGGGTCTTACATGGCATTTTAGAAAAAAATACGCCACAAGAGATCATTGATTTTGCAACTGCTGCATCTGCTTTGAAACACACCGTCCATGGGGATTGTAACCAATTTGATCAATCAGAAGTCGCTCGCTTTTTAGCGTACGGCTCAGGAAAAATCATAAGATAAAAAGGAGAAGATAAACATGCAAGAAATGGAAACACGTTATACACATAGTCCGGAAGATATTCGTCATTATTCAACAGAACAATTAAGAAAAGAATTTTTAGTGGAGAAAGTATTTGAACCTGGAAAAATCAGTTTGACTTATACCCACAATGACCGCATGATTTTTGGCGGAGTAACACCAACAGAAAAAGAATTAGAAATCACGCTGGATAAAGAATTAGGTGTTGAATATTTCTTGGAACGTCGTGAATTAGGGGTAATCAATATTGGTGGACCTGGATTCATCGAAATCGAAGGAAAGAAAGAAGACATGAAAAAGCAAGATGGCTATTACATCGGCAAAGAAACAAAGCATGTCGTATTTTCTTCAAAAGATCCAGAAAATCCAGCAAAATTTTACATTAGTTCAGTACCAGCACACCATAAATATCCAAATGTCAAAATCAGCATCGATCAAGTGAAACCAATGGAAACAGGCGAAGGGTTGTCATTGAATGAACGCAAAATCTATCAATATATCCATCCAAATGTTTGCGAAAGCTGCCAGTTACAGATGGGTTACACTATTTTAGAGCCAGGTAGTTCTTGGAATACGATGCCATGTCATACACATGAACGCCGCATGGAAGCTTATGTTTATTTTGATTTTGCCAAAGAAGATACACGTGTTTTCCATATGATGGGTAAACCTGATGAAACAAAACACTTAGTAGTGGACAACGAGCAAGCAGTTACTTCTCCAAGTTGGTCGATTCACTCTGGTGTCGGAACGAGCAATTATTCATTTATTTGGGCAATGTGTGGAGAAAATATCACGTATACCGATATGGATATGGTACCAATGGATCAGTTGAAATAAGAAGGAGGATAAAAAATGGAATTTACAATGGATATGTTTCGTTTAGATGGAAAAGTAGCACTAGTAACTGGTGCTGTTTACGGAATTGGGTTTGAGATCGCTCGTTCACTGGCAGCAGCCGGGGCAACGATCGTGTTCAATAATTTGTCACAAGAATCAGTCGATGAAGGGGTAGCGCACTATAAAGAAGCCGGGATCGAAGCAAAAGGGTATGTTTGTGACGTAACAGACGAGCCTGCAGTTCAAGCAATGGTCAAACAAATCAAAGAAGAAGTTGGCTCTGTTGATATTTTGGTCAATAACGCTGGGATCATCAAGCGCACTCCGATGATCGAGATGGATGCGGCAGATTTCCGTCAAGTGATCGATGTGGATCTAAATGCACCTTTTATCGTATCAAAAGCAGTTATTCCGGATATGATCGAAAAAGGTGGCGGTAAAATCATCAATATTTGTTCAATGATGAGTGAATTAGGTCGTGAAACAGTTAGTGCTTATGCAGCTGCTAAAGGCGGCTTGAAGATGTTGACAAAGAATATTGCTTCTGAATATGGTCAATACAACATCCAATGTAATGGCATCGGCCCTGGCTACATCGCCACACCACAAACAGCACCTTTGAGAGAAAAGCAAGAAAATGGAGAACGTCATCCATTTGATCAATTCATCGTTGGACGTACACCAGCAGCACGTTGGGGTGAACCAGTCGATTTAGCTGGTCCATCTGTATTCTTAGCATCTAGCGCTTCTGATTTCGTCAATGGGCATATCCTTTATGTAGACGGCGGTATTCTAGCGTATATCGGGAAACAACCTTAAACAACGTGTGAGCTTAGAAGTAACAAAAAGAGGTCGGACAAAAGTGTTTAAAAAAGGGTTGGGACAGAAGTGTTTAACTCCGAGAAATAAGAAGAAATTAACGAAAATTGCTTTTCAAATTTTTGTGAATTTCGGCTTATTTCCGAAGGAGTTACTTCTGCTCCCACCGTTTATTCGGAGTTAGAGTCTGTGGCAAAACTGATTTTTAGTTTTGTCCCACGCTCTTTTTTTGTGATTTCTAGACCGACGTGAGAAATCTCAAGAAATAAGAAAAAATCCACAAAAATCGAATTTAAAATTTTTGTGGATTTCATTATGTTTTTCAGAGAGACTATTTCTGCCGTTTATTCGAGAGTCTGCAGCAAACTTGATTTTTAGATTTGTCCCACATTCATTTATTTCCGATTTCCGTATTTCGTCAAAGAGATCCCTCTTGCTTCGCACCAATCTTTGGTAGCCCCCGTCAAGATAACTGGGTGATGATGCAGCTGATCGATTGTTTCTGCACCAACCATCGTAAATAACAAACGAAGTTCATCCTGCCAATCTTTGAGTAACTGTATAGTATCTTCTACGCCATTACTCATCAAGGAATTCAGTACGGTTCCTGATATTCCTACGGCTTGAGCGCCAAGACAGAGAGCTTTAAAGATGTCAAAGGCATTTCGGATGCCGCCAGATGCTAATACCTCAACAGGATATTTCGCTTCATTTGCTTCTAATAGTGAAGTAACCGTTGATTGCCCCCAATCAGCTAGATAGTTCAATTCTCTTTTAGGGCGACGTGCATTTTCGATCTGAGTAAAACTTGTACCACTGCGACCACTGATATCAATTGTTTTGACGCCTAATGCAGCCAATTCGTCAATCGTTTCTCTGGTCATCCCAAAACCCACTTCTTTGACAATCAAAGGTACCGAGATTTCTTCTCTGATTGCTTGGATCAACTCTTTCCAATTTGAAAAATCACGATCACCTTCAGGCATGACTAACTCTTGGGGTGCATTTAGATGGATTTGTAAGGCATCTGCCTCAAAAAGTTCAATTGCTTGTTTCGCCTTGACGACCGAAGTACCTGCGCCGACATTCGCTAAGATCTTTCCATTAGGATAAACGTCACGCATCACTTGGTATGTCTCAGCTAATGTCGGATCTTTTAAAGCGGCACTCACTGAACCTGTCGCAATCATTAAGTCTGTTTCTTTAGCGATTGTTGCTAATTCGCGGTTGATTTTTTTGGTTTTTTCGCTTCCGCCAGTCATTGCATTGATATAAAAAGGATAATGCAAGTCTAAACCAGCCACGGAAGTATGAAGACTGACTTCTGAAACTGTAAGCTGCGGTAAAGCATTATGAACGATCCGTACGGTATCAAACTCATTTTTTTGTTTGTTATGGAAGGCTTTCGCTAATGAGACATGTTCATCTTTACGATTCATGCTTTTTCCTTTCTTTGATAGCTATAGACATGAAGAGGAAGTGGAGTGATCTCTGCGGCTTCCCACGCACTCATCAAAGGGAGAATACCTGATTTTTGATCAACGATCACGATCCCACAGTCGCCACCACCAGCGCCTGATGATTTCGCTGCTCCCTCATATTCTTCTGCTAAACTGCATAATTTATTCAAAGCAGGTGTTTCGATCAATACACCAGTGATCGCGGAAAGATCATGTAATAGCTCACGGTTTTTTCGGATCATTTGTTGGATCAGTGATACATTGTTCTCTTTGAATCCTTTGATCATTTCATTGACACATTCTGTACTAGCTTGCAAAAATTGTTGATAAGCGGTCATTTTATCTGTTCGTGACCGATGGACTTGGTCCACTAGATCAGAAGTGGACGCTGGACTTCCAGTCCAACCAATCAATAAACGTAAATCTTTGGGAGTACAAAGCGACTCGACTGAAAGTCCTGGCCAATCCATCGCTAATAGTTCACTGATGGAATAATTTTTTTCTTGTTGTTGGAGCCAACGATGATCAAAAGTGGAAAAAGCGATCCAACCACCATAACAACTTGCGGCGATATCTCCGCATGAGCCGTTATCTTGAACGGCCAAATTTGCTAAAGCAGCAATTTTGAATATCTCCAATTGTGTTAGATTCAAGGCGTAAAAAATATTTAGTGCCTTAACTGTCGCAACAGTAACTGCACCACTAGAACCCAACCCATATTTGCGACCATTGGAACTATCGAGTTCACTTGTTACTTTCAAGTCATAGAAGGAAAGTAAGATATTGTTTTCTTGCGCATATTTCTCAGTCAAGCGGATGGCTGCGAGAATATAATGAAATGGATTTTCACGAATATCTAGGACTAACTCGCCACGGCGTCGTGTCCAACGAACCGGCATTCCACTATATTGAGCAGATTGGATACTGCCGACTTTTCGTGCGGCTTCTACGGTGACTGTCACAAATTGATCTACAGCAACGATGATTGCTGGATGACCGGTTTCAACAACTGCATATTCTCCAGCAATATAAAGTTTTCCTGGAGCAGATACTTCAATCATAAAAATCTCCCTTTATTCAATAATCTTGATTCCTGGACCAGCATGAGCCGTAATGACTTGCTGCGGGCTAAATAAATCGCTAAATGCTTGGCGAACAATCTCTTCTTGTTTCTTTTCAACTAACACTTTCACATTTGGCCCAGCATCCATTGTAAAGTAGCAAGGAATCCCTTCATTTCGTAAAGTACGGACGGCTTGCATCGCCTTTAGGCTATCAGCTGACCAATAAGTAAATGGAGGGAGAGCGGCTAATGTCGTGCCATGCATCTTCAATGCGTTTCTTTCCATCGTTTCTCCCAGTGTTTGAAAATCTTTTGTGTGGATTGCTTGTTTTAATTGATAAAGATCAGCTTCGACAGTATCTAGCCAACCTTGATAAAAACTGGAAGTTGCTACAGTACGTCGCATGCCATCTCTGCTAGAGACATCTTTTTTTTGATCGTTGAGAAGCACAAAGACCATAGCTAACTCTTCTTCAAAATTATTTGAGGGTACGGGTTGAGCGTAGGAACTTTCATCATCATGCCCCTTTTCCCATTCGACAAATCCACCGAAGATGCTGCGACAAGCAGAGCCAGAACCACGTCTAGCCAGTCTGGATAATTCTTTGTCATCTAAGCCTAAGTGCAATGCTTCATTACACGCACCAGCTAATGCAGCTAGTCCACTAGCAGAAGAAGCCAATCCAGCAGCAGTAGGGACAAAATTTTGACTCGTAATGGTTGCTTTATAGGCTATTCCTGCTTTTTTTCTAGCTAGATCTAAAAATGCACTTATTTTTTTTGTGGCTTTTTCATCTTGTAACTGATCGTCTAAGTAAAAACGATCTTCTGTAAATTCCTCAGAGAAGAGGACTTCAGTTTCTGTATAAAACGCATCAAGTGTCAATGACAAACTATTATTCATTGGGAGGATCAGCGTTTCATTTTTTTTGCCCCAATACTTGATTAGCGCAATATTCGTATACGCACGTGCTTTTCCTTTAAACATAGGTATGTACTCCTAATCCTTGAATCCAAGTTGCAGCAGCACCTGCTTGAAGAAGTGCATCGCTGATTTCTTGGGCTTTTGTTTTTGTTTGAGTAAGAGCAATCATACAACCGCCTCTGCCGCCACCTGTTAATTTGGCACCTAGCGCACCAGCGTCTTTTGCCGTCTCAATCAACAAATCTAAAAAGTCATTACTGATGGTCAAGCTTTTTAAGAGTTCTTGTGCTTCGTTCATTGCTTGAGCGAGGTGTAGCGGATCATTTTCGATGATTGCTTTTTTTGATTGCCTTGTTAAGTATCCTAGTTGTTGGATTTTTTGTCCAGTTTTCTGTTGATCTTTTTCAAATAAATGAGCGACATCTTTCACTGCTTCACGTGTTTGTCCCTTGATGCCTGTGTCAGCTACGATTAAAAAAGCATCGATATTCAAAGAAAAATAATCAAAGGGATGACCTTTGACAAAATAGATGGGTTCTAAACTACTTGTTGCAGCAGCATCGATTCCACTAGGATTCCCATGAGCGATTTTTTCTGATATTTGCACATTTCTTAGTAGCTGTTCGCGAGAAAGAGGTTGGGCAAGATAGTCATAAAAGGCACGTGTGACAGCAGTTGCTACGGCTGCACTAGATCCCATCCCACGCTCGGCGGGAATCGTACTATCGATCGTTAATTGAAAATTTGTACTGATGTGCTGTTCTTTTTTTAAACTAGCTACTAATTGTTTGATATTTTTCAACGTATGAGGAGCGCTAGTCAATTTTCCTGTATAATAAGAAGAAATCAATTGATCGGCTGACGAAAAAGGTAGTTCTTCAAAAGAAGCAGTCGCTTTAGTCGCGTAAAAAGGAAAAGCAATGGCTGGTTCGCCGTAGACGACTGCATGCTCTCCCATCAAAATGATTTTCCCATTTGATTCTCCTTGGCCATAGTTTGCCATAATCTAACTCCTTCTATATGTTACGCTAACTTTTTGAGCAAAAAATAAAGCGCCGTGTATCATTTGCGCTATCGAATGATTTTTTACATGTAAGTTCAAAAAAACAATCCATCTTTATTTTACTAAATCCAACGCAGAAGTAAAATAAAGAATACGTTTTTCCGCAAAAAAACATTTTTTTCTTAAGAAATTTTTGGCTTTTTATTTTAGTGAAAAGGGGAGATTTCTATTTGACACTACCAGATATTGGGGGTATATTTAGAAAGAATTGGAAAAAGACACTATATTTAGTGATGAAGTGAGTTGGAGGTAAATGAGCGTGATCGTTTTAGCAGGTACGATTGGTGCCGGTAAATCAAGTTTAACAGAAATGATGGCTGAACGCTTGGGCAGTCAGGCTTTTTATGAATCAATCGATGATAATGAAGTACTACCCTTATTTTATGCCAATCCTGAGCAGTACGCATTTTTGCTACAAATATATTTTTTGAATAAACGTTTTGCAAGTATCAAGCAAGCAATGGAAGAAGATAACAATGTTTTGGATCGTTCTATTTATGAAGATTCATTGCTGTTCCACCTAAATGCAGATCTAGGTAGAGCAACGGAGACTGAAGTTCGCGTCTATGATGAATTGCTTGAAAATATGATGGAAGAACTTCCATATGCTGCACACAAAAAGCATCCTGATCTACTCGTTCACATTCGAGTGTCATTTGAGACGATGCTTGAACGGATCGAAAAAAGAGGACGTTCATATGAGCAACTTTCTTTTGACCCTACCTTGTATGACTATTACAAAGAATTGAACCGTCGTTATGATCAGTGGTATGAGGAGTATAAAGAAAGCCCTAAAATCCAGATCGATGGGGATCAGTTTAATTTCGTGGAAGATCCTGAAGCTAAAGAGGCGGTATTGAAAATAATCGAAGAGAAACTAGCAGAAATTCGAGAAGAAGTCAGTATTTCTTAATTTTTTTCATAGAAATGATAGAATGAGGTTGAGACAAAAGTCGTTTAGGTTTGAGAAATTGGAGAGAAGAACGAGGTTGGGATAGAAGTGTTTAACTCCGAGAAATAAGAAGAAATTCACGAAAATTGCTTTTTAAATTTTTGTGAATTTCGGCTTATTTAAGAAGGAGTTGCTTCTGCTCCCACCGTTTATTCGTTTTTAAAGAATGGGACAAAAGTGTTTCTTACTTTTGTCCCATGCTCGTTTTTTTTTGAAATTTCCGAAAAAAATGGCTTTTGGACGCCGTCTATTCAGAATTAGAGTCTGTAGCAAAACTGATTTTTAGATTTGACCCACATTCATTTTTGTGTACAAGTAAAGGGGGAGCTAAAGTGAGAGAAAAAATTTTTTTTAACCACGATCAAAATTTTTGGATGAATGTCCCAAGTGATGATGCCATCGCGGTTAAAAATCTAAAAGAAGAGTATGGGATAAGTGATGAAATGTTGACTTACTCACTCGATAAAAATGAACGAGCACGTGTAGAATATGATAGCTTAGATGGTGCACTATTATTAGTAACGAATGTTCCGCATCAACAAAAAATCGAAAATCATTATGAAACTAGTCCAGTAGCGTTTATTTTAAAAGATGGAGGGCTGTTTACCTTTACGACTAAAAATACAGAGTATGTTATCCGATTGATCAATGCTCTGTTAGAAAGAGACTCAGAAGTTTCTGTTTATAGCTTGCTATTTAGAACGTTATTTCTGATTTCTGGTTCTTTCTTCCCACTTATTGAAGAGGTTAACAGTGAACGTCAACGATTGAATATGCGACTGCGAGAAAAAACAACAAATAAAAATCTGTTGGCTTTATCTGACTTAGAAGTCGGTTTGGTCTATCTAGTCACTGGGACAAAACAAAATGTCGTTTTACTTGAGCAAATCAAAGCTCTCGCTATTTTTCGGAAATTAACAGAGAAAGAAAAAGAACAGTTGGATGATGCACTCATTGAAGCCAAACAGGCAGTTGAGATGACTAATTTAGCTTCTCAAATTTTAGACCAGTTATCAGGAACATATAATAATCTATTGAATAATAATTTGAATGATACAATGAAATTTCTAACTGTCTGGTCATTGATTTTAACGGTGCCGACCATCGTTACCGGATTTTTTGGGATGAATCTACAATTACCCTTTACACATTCCGTCTTTGGATGGGGCATCGCCTTGATCATCAGCTTACTTTTATCGATCTGGATGTTAGTGGCATTATGGCGAAGAATCCGCTGAACTTGAAATAGTGAAAGAATGCTGTCGGAAGTTATTCGAAAGTGAAACAACAGAAAACAATTGCTGGGAAAATCGTGAATGGATGTTTAAAAATTATTCCTACAAGAAGAGATCGAGACAAAAGTTGTTTAGGTTTGAGAAATTGGATAAAAAAGCGAACAATACGTTTTTTGTATTGCTCGCTTTTTTTGAAATTTCCGAAAAACCTGACTTTTGGACGCCGTTTATTTGAGAGAGGCTGGGACAGAAGTGTTTAACTCCGAGAAATAAGAAGAAATGAACGAAAATTGCTTTTCAAATTTTTGTGAATTTTGGCTTATTTCCGAAGGAGTTGCTTCTGCTCCAGCCGTTTATTCGAGAGTCTGTAGCAAACCTGATTTTTAGATTTGTCCCAGACTCTAGGTTGGAATGTCTTTCCTAGTTGCTTTGCTTTTTTAGTTTAAACGGAATAATGTATCTGCCTGATCAGGGGCCCAAGTCGTATCACCATAATTAACATGTGTTTGTAATGTTACGTACAGTTTTCCTTGGTAAACCACTTTTTCATGTTTTGTATAAAGCTGTGGAGAAGCGAATGTTCCTAAGATCCATTGTCTGCCTTCCGTTTCTGTGCCACCTTCTTCCTTTTTATCTGTGGTCACAGTTAAAACATTGCTGGTATCAGAAACTTCATTAGAATTACTGATTGCTTTGACTGTATAAGTATAAGTTGTATTCGCTTTCAAGTTCGTATCATCAAACGTTGTTTTTGTAGTTGAACCAATTAGAGAACCATTGCGGTAAATATCATATTGCTTGATTCCTTGCGTATGAGAAGAACGTCCCCACATAAGTGAAACACTTGAACTAGTGGTTCCCATCGAATGCAGGCTTTTAGGTGCAGTTGGTTTTTCTTGACTTGTTTGGGATAACGTCGTCACTGAAATAGCTGTTTTAGGTGAAGTTAAGCCATTTTGTCCAACCGCTTCGATCTCATAACGATAAGTAGTTTTTTCTTTAAGCTTACTATCTGCAAACTCAGCATTGGCTGTATTACCGATAAATGCGCCATTTCGATAAACATTATAAGAAGCCGTATTTGCTTGACCGTTCCAAGTTAGTGCGACAGAACTTGCTGTCACATTAGCTGTGCGGACATTTTGTGGCGCAGATGGTGCTACTGGAATACCAGCTTCGCCTTTTACATTGACATCGATCACGTTATAAAAGGCATTTGGTGTATCTGCAACATCCCAGACCGCTAAGATAACATGGTAACCTAAGCGATTGCTTGGAATAGTAATGTTATGTTTTGGATTATTTGTTGCTGCCGAACCATTGTGGTTGATCGTACCAATCAACTCAAAATCACCGCGATCTAAAGAATCATTTGGATTCCAATCAGCTTTTGTCATGTAATAATGCCATTTAGATGTTGCATGTGAAGCTGTATAACGCCATGTGATGTTCATAGCGCCTTGTTTCACTTCTTGTTTTGTCCAACGACTCGCTGTTTGATTGTCCAAGACAAAATCACCGATTTGGCCCAAGCCACCTTCCGCAGAGGCAATCCGTCCATCCGCAGGACCAGCTTGTGGAAATCCTTTTTTTGCTTCAAGTGATTGAGGGTTTGTAATAACTGCTCCGTATTTTTCCCAAGCAGCGGAATACCCAATCGTATTTCGTTCAATAGCCCCTTGATAACCTCGACTAGGTGGTGATTCCACATACCCGTGAGCAGAAGCAGAAATTTGGTTGATCATTAGGCTACCGAAAAGAGCTGTAGAGCAGAATAGAGTGGCTAAAAGTTGTTTTTTCATCGTATTCCTCCAAAATTTTTTATTTTTTTTGATAACGACCATCTCAATTTACAATCAGTTTTAAATTAAAATAATTGTTATTTGAATATAGGATATCAAAAATGGAAACGTTGTCCTAATCAATAATTACCTAGTGCTAGGTAATTTTAGTTTCCTATATGAAGGTTAGAATTTAGAATCAATTTTATTTTAGAAATAACGTTTATGTAAAGTTTGTGCTAAGGATGCAACAGACGGCTATCAAAATGAAAACCAATCACTTATAAGAATTTCATTGACAAAGTAACAAGGATTTGCTATACTATTTAAGTTGAGAAATAAAAGCAGAAGCACCCGCTTCTCGCCTTAGTTGACACAGTTACTGGGCTAGATAGTTTTCATCTACTTGGTTAGGTGAATGACGTGCGGGTTCTGTAAGAGAACTCGTTTTTTTATTGCCGTTTATCCGGCAAGCTTTTCTTTCTCTCATAATATTTGGAGGTGAATGACCATAGCAAAGGATATGATGGTTAACGACGGCATTCGTGCGCGTGAGTTACGATTGATCGGTTCAGATGGTGAGCAATTAGGAGTTAAAACAAAAGCAGAAGCATTGAAGATTGCAGAACAAGCAAATTTAGATCTTGTGTTAGTTGCACCAGGTGCGAAACCACCAGTTGCGCGAATCATGGACTACGGGAAATACCGTTTCGAGCAACAAAAGAAAGACCGCGAGGCGCGTAAAAAACAAAAAGTGATCAATGTAAAAGAAGTTCGTTTAAGTCCAACAATCGATTTGAATGACTTCAATACAAAACTTCGTAATGCACGTAAGTTCTTAGAGAAGGGCGATAAAGTAAAAGCTTCTATCCGCTTCAAAGGCCGTGCCATTACCCATAAAGAAATTGGTCAAAAAGTCTTAGATCGCTTAGCTGAAGAAACTGCTGATATTGCAACAGTGGAACAAAAAGCGAAAATGGACGGACGCAGCATGTTCTTGACGCTGGCACCGAAAAACGACAGTAAGTAATTTGAATGACTAACTGGCTGTTGGACAGTCGATAGTCGGATAACGAAAGATTTTGAGGAGGAAATATAGTCATGCCAAAACAAAAAACACACCGCGGATCAGCAAAACGTTTCAAACGTACTGGTAAAGGCGGATTAAAACGTTTCCGTGCGTTTACAAGTCACCGTTTCCACGGTAAAACTAAAAAACAACGCCGTCAATTGCGTAAAGCAAGCATCGTTTCTAGTGGCGATTTCAAACGTATTCGTCAACAACTAGCAAAAATGAAATAAAAAACACAAACAAACGAAATTTGAAGATTTATTTTTATTAGGAGGAATTATACATGGCACGTGTTAAAGGTGGAACAGTAACTCGTAAACGTCGTAAAAGAATGCTAAAACTAGCAAAAGGTTACTACGGTTCAAAACACACTTTATTTAAAACAGCAAAAGAACAAGTAATGAATTCATACAACTACGCATATCGCGATCGTCGTCAAAAGAAACGCGACTTCCGTAAATTGTGGATCGCTCGTATCAACGCAGCAGCTCGTATGAATGGCTTGAGCTACTCAAAATTGATGCACGGTTTGAAATTAGCTGAAATCGACATCAACCGTAAAATGTTAGCTGACTTGGCTGTCAACGATGCAGCAGCATTTACTGCATTAGCTGACCAAGCAAAAGACGCTTTAAGCAAATAAGCTTATAAAGCTATATAGCAAAGTGCCCCACTCTTATGGAGTGGGGTTTTTTGTTTTGCAAAAAAAATGTTGCAACCTATTAAAAAATGTAACAGAGATCATATTGCTCTAAGTTGGTTAGAAAGATAAACCCTATTTTTTATGCCCATTCTGTCTGTAATTATGAAACGCCTTCAACAGATAAGGGATAGAGAATACAGACAGCTATGGGTATTTTCTATTTAGGTATACGAAAATTTTTTGTAGTAACTTTTTTTGAATAGCAAGACTATCAATATTTATATACTTACTCATTTATATTGATAGTTTATGCAAAAAAATAAATGATACACTTTTTTTGCTAGAGGATATAGAAAAATAAGGTGAGGATAGATCTTATCAAAGAAAGGGAGGATAGATGTACAGAGTAATTCTTTAATGTTGGTATAAAATGGAGGCGGTTAATAATGGTTCGTATCCTAACAGACCTCCAATTTATAAGAAAGTAAATGAATGATTTTGAATAATTTTTTTACTTAAAATCCCTTAGCACAATAGACTCTAGAAAAGAAAACAACAAGCATGTTTTGAACATCATCAACCACCATTTATCAGGTTATCTAGGCTTTGTCATCAGCTATTCAGTTGTAGATGTAGCTATGATGAATAATCTCAAATCGAATTGATGTCTCAATTCTAACTCTGCACAATTTAATCAGTCTCTAAGAAGATAGATATTGTCCAAAGTGATACGTAGAATCCCAACAATTTTGAACTGGGTATCGTTTAGTTAAAGGAGTTATTATTAGAAATATTGACAGTACACTTATGTATACGCTCCTTTATATGATCTACAAACAATCGTGCTAGAATCACATGCAATGACAAGATACCGATCCGTAATGTTTCCTTGATGTTCGCTAAAATAGTTCTTTATCCAAAGAACCTTCGCTACAGGTCTCATGTGTTTAAATGACTCATCCACTATTCTTACTTAAATCAACGGTTTATGTATCCGGATGCTATTTTTCATTTAGGTTAGTAATAAGATATGTAGCGTCTAATCTACGGACAGATTTACTACTTAGAAAGGATGAGAATTTCTATGAAAAATAAAGTAAAAGCAATATGTAGTAAAACTATGTATTTAATAGCGGTTCTTTTTATAGTCTTCGGAAATATGGGAGGACTACATACAGTATCAGCTACGACCCAAGCAGCTCAAGAAATCCCTGTTACCTTCTCAAATAAGCGTATTAGTCAAAATGGAAAGCAGCTAATACCAGATAAGACTTTCAAGACAGATGACACTGTTTTAGACTTAGATATGAATTTTGTACTCAATAATATTGGGGATATTCATAAGGGAGATTACTTTGTGCTTGACGATATACCAACAGTATTTCGGGATGCAAGTGCACTAGGAACAACCGTTAATATTACTGACAGTGAAACCAGCGATACCATGGCGACAGGAACCTATGATCATAATAATCCTGGTAAAATTATTTTTTACTTCGCTAAGGATATGACCAGAAAGAATATCACGGGTTCTATCCACCTTGCAATGGCTGTCAACGCAAATGGTGGATCAGTCAATTTTATTTATAATAATAATCATTATATCATTGAAAAAAATGGTGGCTCTGGCGGCAACAGTGATTCGCATATCGATTATGATGTGGCTACTCTTGAAAAAAACAATTATTCCCCCTCATATGATCAAAATACCAATTTAGTCAGCGTGAATTGGTTGGTATACTTTAACGCTAAGGGATTAGCTGCAGGTACTTACACGTTTTCAGACGAATTACCTGAATACATGACTTTTGATTCTTCAAGTAAAAGGGCTTCTAGAGGTCACAAGTACGCAACGGCGGATTCCCATGAATTTCTATCTGAAGAAGATATTCTCAACAGCACTTCTTGGAATGAAAATAATGGGAACTTACAAATTTCCATTAATGTCCCACAAAATAGCGATAGTGTATATGCACTTTCTTACAAAACAACAATCAGCCTAGATGATCCAAACTTTGATAAGCTCCTATATGCTAATAATCATGGAGATATTGGGTTCAAAGCACATAATTCGATTAAGGTTGCCGACGCATTAGGACAGGAACTTGCTAACACTTCACGTGATGCCACTATGCTCGTGTCTGGTAGTGGTATTGCTAAATATGATAAAGCAGGTAGTGCAAAAATCTCGAAGATCGATGTAGCTACGCAGGCACCTTTATCTGGAGCAATTTTTAATCTGATTGATTCACAAAATAGCGTTGTAAAGAGTATCACAACTGATACTTATGGAACTGAGACTGTCTATGGACTTACACCAGGGCAATATTCATGGGTTGAAACTTCTGCACCTACAGGATACGAATTAGATTCTACTCCTATTCCTGTAACAGTTGCTGCAGGTAAAGTCGCTCTTAGTACAGCTACAGATAAAAAAGGTCAAAACCTCGGTAGTGTTGTTTTAACAAAAAAGGCGGCAAAGGATGGAACAAAGTTGCCCAACGCGAGTTTCAATTTACAAAAGGCGGATGGAACATTTGTTAAATCAGTTACAACGGGTGTTGATGGGGCAGTGACAGTGGATCATTTGCTAGCAGGTGATTATCAATTTATCGAAACCAAGGCACCCGATGGATACACATTAGATGCCAAACCTATTCCATTCACGATCGAAAAAAATCAAACAACGGCTAAAGAAGTTACTGCAACCGATGAAGAAACATCGGGTTCTGTCGTGTTGAGTAAGGTGGATGCAGATACTGGGAAAACTTTACCCGGAGCGATCTTTGAATTGGATACAGCAGCAGGAAAACGTGTCAAAGACCAATTAGTTACGGATAAAACAGGTGAGATTTTTGTAGATAAACTTTTGCCAGGTGATTATCAATTCATTGAAAAAACTGCACCAACTGGATATACATTGGATAGTCAACCAATCGCCTTTACAATCGAAAAAGGGCAAACAACGGCTAAACAAGTAAAGGTTACTAACAAAGCAACGCCAGGTTCTGTCGTTTTAACGAAAAAAGATGCTGAAACAGCTGAAGTATTGCCTGATGCGGTATTTGAATTACAAAAAAGTGATGGTACAACGATCACAACAGATTTGACGACTGACGCATCAGGAAAAATCTCAGTAGATAGCTTAGAGCCAGGTGACTATCAATTTGTTGAAATGGTTGCACCAACTGGATATGAAATCGATAAAACACCTGTTAAGTTTACGATCACAAAAGCACAAGCAACAGCGTTACAAGTAGTAAAAACAAATCGTATGATTAAAGGAACAGTGATTTTAGATAAAGCGGATAGCCGTACAGGAACAAAATTGGCTGGGGCGACTTTCAAATTGATCAATAAAGATACCAAAAAAATAGTGATGGAAGAAATGACAACCTCTCAAAGCGGACGCTTAGCCGTTCAAAATTTACGTCCTGGGCACTATCAATTTATCGAAACCAAGGCACCAAAAGGGTATGAACTTGATGCCAAGCCAGTAGAATTTACGATTATACGGAATCAAAAGGATACTCTTTATCTAACAAAGATAAACAAAGCGATAAAAGGTTCGGTTCGTTTGGAAAAACGGGATAGTCAATCGAAGAAATTACTAACAGGAGCGAGCTTCAACTTGTTGGATGATCAAGGTAAAATCATCAAAAAAGATTTAGTCACGGATAAGAATGGTGTAGTTGAAATTGCCGGATTGGATGTAGGTCACTATCAATTTGTCGAAACTAAAGCACCTAAAGGATATGAATTAGATGCAAGCCCAGTCAACTTTACTTTAGACGATAACTCTTCAAATGTGGCAGTTACAAAATTTGATACGAGCACACCAGTGGCACCACATAAAGCCGAACAACCAAAAACACCTGCTAGACCAGCAGCAAAGAGCAAATCAACAGTTGGAAAAACAGTGGCGAAGGCTTCTGCTAAACCAGCAACACACAGCAAAGCAAAAGTTGTTGGAACAGCAAAAGCGCCTAATAATGCTACCTACAAAGCCTATCCTAAAACAGGAGAAGAAAAAAATAGCATCGTTCCTTTAATCGGTGGAATAGTAGTTGTTGGTATAGGTGTCTTTGGACTAATGAAGAAAAAAGTTAAATCTGAAAAATAAGTAAATTTTTCGCAAAATCGAATATAAAAAGTGACTGTTGAAAGGTGTGAGTAAAGTCCACTGGTTTAAATGTTTCGAATTTGATTTAGTGGGCTTTTAGATATAAACGTTGCATGATTGAACTTCCCCAAAAGAACTATCTCTATAATTATGTCTAGAGCAGTCAATTCACACCTTTTGTAAAGTATAAAATGTCAGATGAACTATCTAGAGGATATCAATTATTTGTATGTAGTACTTAAAAGAACATGATCGAAAAATTACAGAAGAAATTACCTTCTTAAAGGAGATAGTTTCTTCTGTAATTTGGGCTCAAATGATTCATTCCTATACTAATTGGATAAGTTAACTAAAAATTTGGTATAGGAAACAAGAAATTTTCAAGGTGGCTTCTATTTTCGGTTCATCAAATTAGCTGATAAGTGAATAATAGGAACAAGAGCCCAACCTCGGTTCGAATATAGCAAAATGAATAAATATACCTTTAAAGAGACTTAAAATGTTATTTAATTTATTTTATTACGATTTAGGCTAAAAAATCAGGTAAATAGTGTTAATATAAAGGATAAATATAGGAGTAACAAAGTGAAAAAGGGAAACATATGTAAATGATTTAGCTATATCGATAGAATAGGAATATTGTCACATTTAATTTTCAGAAAATTTTGGAAATAATATGATGACAACTTGTTGGGGAGGTTTGTATGGATATTTAGGATTTACTTGATAATAGCGAAACTATTCAATTGAAGATCCTAAGAAAGATCTTCAGTGCGGGGGAGAAAGGGGTTGCATGTGCAGAAGTCAGGCGTTCTCTAAAAATAAACGCAAACACGGTATTGGAAGCAGTAGGGTTATTCAATGATTTTTTTAAAGAAACTTATGTTGATCGTAAGGTGGCCATAAATTATACGTCAGAGACGGGTCTTTTGACGTTGGATACCGAAGAAAATATCGACTTTTCTGAAATTTATAGTACATTTCTAAGAAGGTCAATAAATTATCAAATCATTCAAAAAGTTTCTTTTGAGAGTTCATCGATTTCTCAACTGGCTGTTCGCTTGTATCTTAGTGAAGCGACGATCTTTAGAAAAATAAAACTTTTGAACTCAAAAATTGAAGAGTTTCAACTCAAAATAAAAAATGTAAAAATGCATGGAGACGAGATACAGATACGATACTTATTGTACAGTCTGACTGTCAATGCGTATACATTTAACCAGCACCTTCTAAAGTTTCAGGAACGCACACATCCATTTGCGGATGCATTTATCAATACTTTCGAAGTGCTTAGTAACTATAAATTTTCCATCCAAGGAAAAATAAAATTGCGAATATGGCTAGATATCACGATAAAAAGAATAAGACTGTTAAACGATACTTCGATGGATGCAAATTATCTAGAAGTTGAGAATCAAGCGCTGTATAAAGCAATCAAGAAAAGCTTTCTCTCCATTTTGGATCATTATTCATTACTGATCGGAGAGGATGAGATAATGATTTTGTATTCTTTTATGGTATCTTTCGAATTGTATGATTCAAAATATTTACCGCTCGGAACAAAGGAAATCAATTCGAATGGAAAAGTAGCCTTACTGGATAAAGAATTTTTAAGACGAGTCCATGAAGTCTTTCCTCATTACGAAGAGAAAGTAACCATTGAAACAAGGCGCGAAATTGAGTATTCGTTGACGAATCTGCATTGTAAAATCACGAAATTTTGTGGTTCGTTCTACTATTTTTCAGGAAAAAGTATTTCTCACTTAGCGAACATGGAGATTTATCAACGATTGCTGACTATTTCAAACAAGTTGGTTGCTTCCATTGAAGAGAGTTTTTCTGATTTTATTACTGCAGAAGTATTGTCTCTTGTTTATCGAAGATACTTCAACCTCCTTTTAGAGATCCTAAAGAATTATTCAATAAAGATACGTATAGGTGTTTCTATCCATAAAGATTATTCTATCAAAGAAGGTGTCTTTTTTCGTCTAACCTACTTGATGCATTATTTTTTTGATGTTGAGATTGAAGAAGCAGCTGAACAACAAAAATACGATCTTTTGATTACAGATCTGATCGTATCTACAGAACAATTTGCGCATGATTATTATTATCTGTTGACCGATATTGAAACAACCTATGATTCTGATCGTATACAGAAGATTCTAGTAAAGATATATAAGAAGAAGGTTTAGTGAATGAAATGTATAATCATTGGTGGTTCTCATGCAGGTGTGGCTGCTGCTAGAGCATTAAAAATTTTAGATCCAAGGATAGATGTAACGCTGATTGAGAAAAATCAGACGCTTGCTTTTATTTCTAGTGGCATTAATTTGGTTTCCAAAGGTATTATTCAAAAATTAGAAGAAGCGCATAACTATTCTCCTAAAGAGTTAACGGACTTAGGAGTAAAGGTTCTTCTAAGTACAGAGGTACTGAAAATTGAAAAAAATGAGATCAAGGTAATCTGTACAATGATAAACGATGGTTCGACAATTACCCAAGAACTACCTTACGACTTCTTAATTGCCGCAATTGGGTCGACTCCTGCGATACCCCTCAGCCTTACGAGTGAGAAGAAGGATATATTGACGTATAAAAGTTTTAATGAATCTGCGTTTGCGTTAGACCGCATCAAAAAAGCTAAGAAGATTGCATTGATTGGGCTTGGTTTTGTGGGGATGGAATTTGCAGATACTTGGATGAAAGAAAAAGAATTATTTTTAATTGATCGAAGAGACTATCCACTTGCTGGCTATTTTGATGAAGAATTCATTCGTCCCATACTATCCAATATTCCGAATAATGTTACATTCAATCTGAATACTACTGTAAAGAAAATTGATAAAGATAAAAAGACGGGTACGTACACGCTAACTTTTCATAGTAACGAGAAAATTTCCAATGTCGATTTGATTGTATCTACCAGCAGTTCCTTACCTAATTCGCAGCTACTGGAAGGTCTGGTTGACTTGAATTTTGACCATACTGTTAGTGTGAACGACTATCTTCAAACATCTATAGAAAATATTTATGCAGTAGGGGATTTGCTTGAAAAACCACTGTTCTCAACCCAACTAGAAATTGGCGGAGTGTTTAAACCACTTGTTTCGCAAGCCCAACGTAGTGGTTTTGTAGCCGCTTATAATATTTATTCCAATAATCAGTTAGCATATCAGTCTTCTAATCGGACAATTGCAACAACATTTGGAGAGTATTACTTGGCAAGTAGTGGGATGACAGAAATAGATACGATTATTTATAAACGAGAATGCGTGTCTGTTACTAAAGAAATCTCCGTTGATGGGGGAGAAACGCTAAAATTACAATTGATGTTTGAAAAAGGAACAAATATTTTATTGGGTGCAGAGCTTTTGACAACATCAAAAATTTTAGTTGAATTAATCAATTTGTTATCTTTGATGATCCAAACAAAAATGAATATATTCGATATCATTCAATCTGATTTCTACTTCCAACCAGAATTTACTTCCTATGCAAGATACCTTCAGCAAATTGCCTTAGAAAGTTTACCAGCCATAGGATAGCTTTCATTAGGAATTTCATGTCCACCGACCACAGTGTTCATAATAGTAGGCAAGTTTTGGTGTACATGGAGAAGGAAAACTAATGGATGCGGTAAATGTTCAATTAACTGAGAGAGATGCAACTCTTTCAAGATAAAAAAGATGAGGCCGCTTCTTGGCTCAGAGAGATAAGAAGAGATTCACGAAAATTGTTTTTCAGATTTATGTGAATGTGGGCTTATTTTTGAAGGATTGCTCCTCGTACCGTCGATTATTCATTTTAGAGAGATCGAGACACGTTTAGGTTTGAGAAATTGGAGAGAAAAACGAACAATACGTTTTTTGTATTGCTCGTTTTTTTTTGAAATTTCCGAAGGAGTTGCTTCTGCTCCCGCCGTTTATTCGAAAGTCTGTAGTAAACCTGATTTTTAGATTTGTCTCATACGCTCTTCTATTTTCTATATTGGTCCCTATTTTTCGTAAGAGAATATAGATGATACCCAACAGCAAATTATTTTAGATATATAATAATTAGTGTTTTTTAATCATATATGCACCTATTATACGCGTATTTTAATGTAAGCGATTACTTAATTCGTTAGAATGAGTTAACTGATATATCAGAGTGTTCTGTTGATTTAGTTAAAAAGAAAATGGAGGGGCAGTATGAGTGATATTATTATAGGTATTTTATTAGTTATTTCGTTTTTCTTTATGGTTTGGTATTGTGTGAAGGGTTACAACTTGATGGTTGGTTTAGCGATCATGGCAACGGTTTGGATGAGTTTGGCGTTAGTAGGTAATTACTTTTCTCCTAACCCAGCAATGGAAGGTCAAGGATTGATCGACGTATTGACACATATTTATGCAACGGGTCCTGCAGAATATGCGAAATCGATTTTAGTAAATGTATTCTTTGGTGCTTTCTTTGGTCGAGTGTTGGTGGATAGTGGTATAGCAGCTACATTGATCCGAAAAGTAGTGGAACTTGGTGGGGATAAACCACGGATCACGATGAGTTTGCTTTGCATCGTAACTGCTATTATCTTTATGTCTATGACAGGGATCGGACCAGTTATCTCGATTGCAGTAATTGTTTTACCTATCTTGATGTCATTAGGAATTTCGGCTCCGATTGCATTGTTTTCATTCATGGGTTCGATCATGGCAGGGATTTTTGCTAACATTGTGAATTTCAAGCAATATCAAACGATCTACGCTGGATTCAATCCGGCAGCAGAAAGCTATACGTATAACGATTATTTCCAAATCGGAATGATTGGTATGGTTGTAAGTTTGGTTGTTGTTTTAGTTGTAGCTAATATATCAATGAACAAAAAGAAACGTTACGCAATGGCTGCTGAAGTGCAAAGTGATGGCGGTGATGCACCGATGATTTCTTGGTTAGCAGTACTTATCCCAGTTTTAGGTGTCGTGTTATTAGATATTCCGATCATTTTAGGATTTATGATTGCTGGAATCTGGGCATTATTATTTACTGGAAAATTACGTGGAGGATATAAAGAAATCTGCCGTCAATTTGCTAAATTATTTACAGATGGAGCGACAGATGTTGCGCCGATGGTTGGCTTTTTAATGACTTTGGCGATGTTCAATAATTCTGCTGCGTATGCTTCTTCTTATTTCTCAGCAATTTTTGGGGACTTTATTCCAAAAACGCCTTTAGTTTTGGCTATAGCATTTGCTATATTGACACCACTTGGATTTTTCCGTGGACCTTTAAGTTTAGTGGGTTCTGGTTCAGCCATTCTAGCAGTTGTTTTAGCAGTGAATCCAACAATGCCTGTTGCCTTCTTATTCCCGCTATTTGCAACAACGACGATTGCGCCACAGCATTTAGATATTACGCAATCATGGGTAGCTTGGGGCTTAGGATATACAAAAGTATCTTCAAGAGAGTATATGAAAAAATCAATTCCAACTGGTTGGATAATTGGAGCAATTGTCTGTATGATTACGTTCTTATTGTATGGTAACTTCTAACGGATTGTGACAATAGAAATGAAATGGAGGAATGACGGATGAAACGGTTTGTACGAATGGGGATCGACGTTGGCGGGACACATACAAAAGCGGTAGCAATCGACAATGCCACACATGAAATTATTGGGAAGTCTTCAGTGAAGACGACACATGATCATTTGAATGGGGTGGCAGCAGGAGTGGTGCAGTCTTTTCAAAACTGTTTACAAGAGAATCAAATCAGTCCAGATGATGTGGTTTTCGTGGCTCACTCGACAACGCAAGCAACGAATGCATTGATTGAAGGAGATGTAGCTAAAGTTGGAGTAATTGGCATGTCGAAAGGCGGTCTTGAAGGATTTTTAGCCAAAAGACAAACACGATTGAACGATATTGATCTAGGGAACAAGAAAAAAATCGAAATCGTCAATGCTTTTTTACCAGTAAAACATTTGAATGTGGATCGAGTGGCTGAAACGATCTCTAATTTAGAAAAAGAAAAAGCGGAGGTACTAGTATCTTCGATGGCCTTTGGGGTAGATAATGGTGAGCCAGAACGTGTTGTTTATGAAGCTGCTTCTTGTAAAGCCATTCCAACAACGATGGCATCTGATATCACTAAATTATATGGATTGACTAGAAGAACGAGAACGGCAGCAATCAATGCCTCTATTTTGCCTAAGATGCTAGATACCGCTACTTCTACAGAGAATTCAGTGCGTGAAGCAGGGGTCAACGTTTCTTTGATGATCATGCGTGGTGATGGGGGCGTTATGGAAATCAATGAGATGAAAAAACGCCCAGTATTGACAATGCTCTCTGGACCAGCAGCTTCTGTGATGGGGTCATTGATGTATTTGCGGGCATCCAACGGAGTCTATTTTGAAGTGGGGGGTACGACAACTAATATCGGTGTCATCAAAAATGGCCGTCCGGCAATCGATTATTCGATCGTTGGTGGGCATCCAACCTATATTTCTTCATTAGATGTTCGAGTGTTAGGAGTAGCAGGTGGTTCGATGGTTCGCGCCAATCAAGCAGGGATCATTGATGTAGGCCCACGTTCTGCGCATATCGCAGGTTTGGACTATGCTGTATTTACACCGACAGAAGAAATAAAAGGACCGAAAGTAGTATTCTTTTCACCAAAAGAAGGCGATCCGGCAGACTACGTCAAAGTCGTGATGGAGGATGGCCAAGAAGTAACGATCACAAATACTTGTGCAGCAAATGTATTGGGATTAGTGCAAGAAGAGCATTTTTCTTATGGAAATGTCCCTTCTGCCCGTAAAGCGCTACAAGCTTTAGCAGATTATTGTCAAACTACAGTAGAAGATATTGCGGAACAGATCATGGCAAAATCGTATGCTAAAATCGAACCAGTTATCTTGGAGTTAGCTGAAAAATACCATTTAGAAAAAGATCAGATCTCATTGGTAGGTGTAGGCGGCGGAGCTGCTTCACTGATTACTTATTTTAGTAATAAAATGGGTGTAAAATATTCGATCCCTGAAAATGCGGAAGTGATTTCGTCGATCGGTGTTGCATTAGCGATGGTACGAGATGTTGTAGAACGGATCATCCCATCTCCAAGTAAAGAAGATATTCGTGCATTGAAGAATGAGGCAATGAATAAAGCAATCGAATCAGGCGCAACACCGGAATCGATTGAGATCCACGTTGAAATTGATCCTCAAACATCAAAAGTCACAGCTATTGCTACGGGTTCGACAGAAGTAAAAGCAACTGATTTAACAAAAGAGATCACGCTGCCAGAAGCGTTGGAGTTAGCTGCTGAAGATATGCGAGTTTCTACAGCGGAAGTCGAGGTAATAGAAAGCACACCGTTCTTTTATGTGGTGGGTGAAAAAAACCGTCCGAAAAATGCCGGAGCAATCCGTATCGTCGACCAAAAGGGATTTATCAAAGTACAGCGAGGGAATGCTGCTTGCTTAAAAACGACTGCTGGCAATTATTTATCTGCGGTAGAAAAACTATGGGAAGAGATGGCAGTTTATCAAACAGAACTGATCGCTCGTCCAGAATTTTATCTTTGTCTGGGGGCAAGGATCTCTGACTTTACTGCAACGGATATTGAACAGCTGCAATTATTGATGGATCTGGAAATCTCTACTTTGGAACCAGGGGAAGAAGTGATTGTTGTTGCTGGAAACATCAAGCAAACATAAACTAAATCGATTGCTCAATGAGTTGTTCCCTATCTCAGAGGAAAGTTGGGGGTATTATCAATTCCAAAGAGATATTTTAAGAAAAAAAGTCTCTTTGGAGCAACAAAAAGAATTTATTCAACAAGCAATCATGTGTGGGAAACAAACGGCACGGGCATTGCGGAGAAGATATCCCCATAAGAACATCATGGAACTTTGTGGAATATTAGGTACTAACGTAGTGCACTGTAAATCAGAAGCAACAGCTGAACGTGTAACTTTTGCCACCTATGACAAAGAAGAGGGTATCCGATTGATGTTGGAGCCTATCCAACGGTTTGTACAAGAAAGTGAACATCCAGATCTAACAACGACCCAAATCACTGATTCGATTTTGGCCCACGAATTATTCCATCATATCGAGATGAGTGATCCATTGATCTATACACAACAAACGAAAATCGAACTATGGCATATCTTTTCTTACAAATATTATTCAACGATTCGTTCCCTGAGTGAAATCGCCGCAATGAGTTTTTCACAGGAAATCAATCAGTTTGGTTTTCATCCATATATATTGGAGGTAGCGATGGTTTGGCCGTACGATCCAGAGCGGAGTGAAAAATTACTGGCAGAAGTACAAGAGATCGAACAAAGAAAAATCGAAGCTTGAAATAATAAAAAGGTAGCTAAACAGGATAGTTCGATTTTGTATATTAAAAAAGACAGTTACTCTCAAAATTAGCGCTGCTATTTTGGGATCATCTGTCTTTTTTAGTGATTTTTTTGTCTGATAGTATTTGCGAGCTAAAGAGGTGGATGTGAGTTTTTAAGGTTTGATGAACCATCTAAAGGGAAATTCAATTGTTCAATGGAATTGACCGATTCTCCTTCTCGCATCTCTTGATCTAATCTTTCTCAAAATAATCTGGGTAAGCCTGTCGTACATATTCCTGTTCTTCAATGATCATATGCATATGCATGCTGCAAAGAAAACTCACTTCATCAAGGTTATGATCGATCATGGATTGAAGGAGTGTTTGGTGCTCATCTAAAACACGACCCCAACCCAGTTCTGTAATACTCAACCGTAACCATCTGAATCGGTCAAGATGTGTACTATAGCTTTCGATCCAATCCCAGATTTCTGATTTTTCAGCAACTTTATAACAGGTACGGTGGAACGCTTTATCTAAATAGAAAAATAATTTTTTATCTTGGGTCATGATTGCTTGGTCTGTTTGTTCCAAAATGTCTTCTAATGTCAGTTGATCCTGTGGGGTCATTTTGGCGCTGCATTCTTGAAGAATAGGATTTTCTAGCTTTTCTCGAGTATAGAGAGCTAAGGATGCAGAACGAATATCGATCTTTGACACGAAGGTTCCAGATTGTGGGATCGTTTTGATCAATTCTTGGTTGCGTAACTGGATCAATGCTTCTCGTATCGGTGTGCGACCGATAGCAAGTTGTTCTTCTAAGACTTTGTCTGAGATTCTGCTTCCAGGTGCTAACTCAGAATAAATAATCTGCTTACGTATTGTTTCGTAAGCCTGTTGTTGTAAGTTTGTGCCAGCCATAAATGCTCCTTTCTACACAATGTTTTACAAGTATTATAACATAAATCGTTTACAGGAGAGAGAGGAGCGAAATAGGTCCAAACAAAAAAATTCCAAACATCAAAGATGGACTGATGTTTGGAACAAGAGACTCGATTTTTTAACAAAATGATCAATCAGGTCGTATCTCATGCAGTTGTTTGACACGGCCGCCGATCTGTTTAGCAAATGCTTCAGAGTCTTTTTTCTCTTTGAAAATCAACAAGTTATCAGGGTTCTTTTCTCGTGTGCGGCAGCCAGTTTTATCAATGTAACCATGCAATACTTTGACAACATACATGATGATCACCTGCTTTTTTCTCTTTATTATACAAATTGTCCTATATAACACAAGAAAAAAGTCTCTGATTTTCTTAAATAAAAGGAAAGTTTTTTTCGTAGAGAGAAATCATTCGTTCGCCAACTGCGCGTAGTCTTTGAATAGTTGATCCAACTGTGTATCAAAACGACTGAGTTTGACTAATCGTTGCGTATCGGCAGTTAAAAAGCAATGTTTGCTCGAGCCAGTAGTTCGTAACTGATTATCTGCTAAACCATAGATTTCATAGGTGAAATCTAAGCGAGTGCCCGTATACTTCGCGATTTTCGGTAAGATACGGACGGTTTCGCCATAACGGACCATTTCTTTGTATTGGCAAGTGACCTCAAGTACGGGAATGATCAGTCCTAATTCTTCGATTTTTTTATAACTGAACCCTAAATAATCGAGTAATGCCACGCGTGATTCTTCTAACCAACGAATGTAATTGCTGTGATGGATGATTCCCATCTGATCAGTTTCATAATAAAAAGGTTCTCGAATATATCCAGTAAACAGTTCCATAAAATAACTCCTTGATCTTAATTTTTTTGACTGAAATGATGCATCCATTGTGGTAAGTGCTGACTGATTTGCGTAGGGAGCACAACGTATTGTGATTTGGCTAATTGATCTCCGATATAGCTGTGAAGATAGACAGCCGCTGCGATTGTCTGGTCATTCTTGGGGAATTGGGCGAGAAAACCAGCAATCGTACCTGCCAAAGTATCTCCCATTCCACCAGTTGCCATTGCAGCAGAACCTACGGTATTTTGATAAATCATTTTTTGACCATAAATAGTCGTCTGGTGACTTTTTAGTACGACAGTCGTTCCTAGTTCCCGCTGTTTCATGCTATTTTTTTCTTTCGTTTGATCAGCGATCGCTAATGAGGTAAGTCTCTGCCATTCCATTTGATGTGGTGTGAAAACTGTTTGTTTAGGATAAGGAAGTTCTAGCTGTTCCTTTGCAAATAAAGTTAGAGCGGAACCATCCATGATCAGCCATTGTTTTTTAGTTTGATGGGCTAAAATCAACTCAAGCAGATCGAAACTTTTAGGAGTAGTGCCGAGTCCGGGACCAATCAATAAAATATCAGCTGTTTCAAGTACGGAAAGAATCATTTTTTTATCATGCCAATCGACACACATTGCTTCTGGTAAATGGGCATGAAGGGGGGCGTGATTTTTAGGAGCGGTGATGACAGTTGTCAAACCGGCGCCGCTATTGACTGTAGCTAAAGCACTCATGATGATTGCGCCGCCATATTGTTCATTGCCGCCAATCAAAACTGTCCGGCCGTATGTCCCTTTATGTGATTCAGCTGGACGTGGAGTAATGACTTCTTGTACCAAACGTTCATCTGTTAACATCGAAATGCCTCCTTTCTTGTATTATAGCGTAGATATTTTTGTTGGAACACTCTTTGGACTAGGAATTGTCAGATTTTTTGAACTATTTTTTTCTTCGATTTATGGTATGATGAACAGGTAGACTTAATGAGTGGAGGATTAACTTTATGACAATCAATTGGCAAAAAGAAGTAGAAGCACGTAAAGAAGACTTGCTTGAAGACTTAAAAAATCTTTTACGTGTCAGCAGTGAACGTGATGATTCAAAAGTAACACCGGATGCACCCTTTGGACCTGGTCCTCGTGATGCGTTGAAACACATGTTAGCATATGGCGAACGTGATGGCTTTGCTGTCAAAAACGTGGATAATTATGCAGGACATATCGATCTTGGTGAAGGTGATGAAACATTAGGGATTTTTGGCCATATGGATGTTGTACCTGCTGGTGACGGTTGGGATACTGATCCTTATGAACCAGTAATCAAAGATGGCAAAATCTTTGCGCGTGGTTCAAGTGATGACAAAGGTCCAAGTATGGCAGCTTATTATGCAATGAAAATCATTAAAGAACTAGATTTGAAATTGTCTAAAAAAGTTCGTTTCGTTATCGGTAGTGATGAAGAAAGCGGCTGGGGCGACATGGCTTATTATTTCCAACATGAAGAAGAACCTGATTTTGGTTTTTCTCCTGATGCTGAGTTCCCGATCATCAATGGTGAAAAAGGAAATGTATCACTTGCTTTGAGATTCCAAGGCGATAACGAAGGTGACTACGTATTGAAATCCTTTGTTTCAGGCTTGCGTGAAAATATGGTTCCTGGTACAGCTACTGCAGCTCTTCAAGTACCAGATGCGGATGCAGCGATTGCGATGGAAGAAGCATTCTATAAATTTACTGAAGCAAATCCAGTTAGTGGTTCGATCGAAGCAGACAATACGTATGTAAAAATCGACTTAATCGGAAAAGGCGCTCATGGAGCAAGTCCTCAAGCAGGAATCAACGCAGGGACATTCTTAGCTCTTTTCCTAGATAACTATGAATTTATTGGTTCAGCAAAACAATTTATCCATGTTGCAGCAGCGTATGTCCATGAAGATTTCTATGGTGAAAAACTTGGCGTGGCATATGAAGATGAAAAAATGGGTAAATTAACAATGAACGCTGGCTTATTTGCCTTTAAAGAAAATGGAACAGAAGATGATAACTTCATCAACATGAACTTCCGTTTCCCACAAGGTGTGACTGTTGACGGTTTAGAAAGTGATATCTTAGCAACAGTCAAAGAAGAAGGAGCTTCAGTTACTCGTGGTGCACGTGTAATGGAACCTCACTATGTACCAATGGATGATCCATTGGTTGCAACATTGTTACAAGTCTATAAAGATCACACAGGTGAAGAAGGGTATGAACAAATCATCGGTGGCGGAACTTATGGACGTCTATTGAAACGTGGTGTTGCTTACGGTGCGATGTTCCCAGGCTACACAGATACAATGCACCAAGCAAATGAATTTATGAGTTTAGACGATCTATTCAGAGCAACAGCTATTTATGCAGATGCTATCTATCGTTTGGCAAAATAATCATTGATTAAAAGCAAAAAGAAACGAACCGTCACGGTTCGTTTCTTTTTTTGTGCATCAAGTTGATGTTAGTTTATTCGTTTTTTCAAAAGTATGCCAAGTGTTACAAAAAATGTACCAATAGTAGACAAAAGAATTGGTGAACTTGTTTCATTTGTTTTTGGCAAGGATTTTGCAGAGGCGTTTTGTTGTTCGTTGGCTACTGTTGCCGTACTAGTTGCTTGTGGAGCTTCACTTGTTGCTGATTGAGAAAAATCTGTTCCGACATTGTTCAACGTTTCTTTGATCCGTTTGATGCTTGCTTGTAGATCTGTTTTTTTAGAGTCAAAATCAGCCATGACTGCTTTTGCGTCAGTGATTTTTGAATGGATGTCTGCACTAGCTGTTTCGATCTCTGTTTGGGCGTTGTTTATGGAAGAAGCAGCAGACTGCCCGAAAGCATCCAATTCATCTTGGAGTGCTTTTGCTTGTTGGATCTTTGCATCTATATCATTTTTGGCAAGTTCAGCTTTCGCTTTTGCATCTGCTAGATCTTGTTGGATTTGTGCGTGATCTTTATCTGCTTGGTCTTTTAATGCAGATAAGTCTTGCTGGATTTGTTGATGATGTTCAGCTAATCGATTTTTGGCTTCTTCTAAGGCCTGTTCGATTTCTTTTCTACGATTTTCTAAATCTTGTAATGTATCTCTACTTGAAGAAGTCTCTGTAGCCGAGCTATCGGTTTCTGATCCAGTGCTGGAAGTTGTTTCGCTAGTTGACTGACTGTCCATAGTAGCTGAAGAAGAATCTTCCGCAGTAGTTGTAGTTGTTTCTATAATTTGACTATCAGATGTTGTATCTGCTTGTACTTCTTGTTGAAGGAAAATGCAACTGGAAGTCAATAAGGCTAGTGATACAATAACTATTTTTTTCATAATTTCCCCACTCTCGATACTGTTTACTAACTTATGATTATAGTAAAAAAGGCAACAAATAACTATGAACAATCTTAGGAGTTTGTCTAATTATTACCAAATCATGTTAATGTAAAAAAATTATTTTTAGTATTAAATGCAGAGAATTCCTCTCTTATGATTGAAATCTATGAAATTGGTATATAACATTACCGTGTGATGTTTTTACTTTTTTTGCTTTTATTATGCTGTTTAAACAGTGTTTTTTTGAAATTTAAAAAAATCTGTTCATTTTTATTTTAAAGTGGTATACTCATTTTATTAATTTTTAGATAATTTCTTGAAAGTTTTCAAAAAAGAAATATTTATCAAAAATTATTGCATTTATTTAGATGGATGATTGTTCTAGGAGGAAGAAAATGAAAGCTTATATGCAACGAATGGGACGCTCTCTGATGTTACCAGTTGCCGTTTTACCAGCAGCTTCATTGTTGGTGGGAATTGCAAACTGGATCGTTGGAATGGGTGTCAGTAATGCTGGTACTACATTTTTGATGAATGCAGGATTAGCAATTTTAAATCACTTGGCATTATTATTTGCCGTAGGATTAGCTTTAGGAATGTCTAAAGATAAAGATGGTTCAGCAGCACTTGCTGGGTTGGTGGCGTATTTAGTTCCACAAACGGTCTTAGCATCTTCATCTGTGCAAGGACTATTAGGTTTGGAAAAGCTGAGCGATGTGAATCCTGCGTTCAGTACAATGGATAATAATGTATTTATTGGGATCATCGCCGGATTGACTGCAGCAGCGATGTATAACCGATTTAGTCAAGTTAAATTACCGATGGCGTTATCGTTCTTTAGTGGGAAACGATTAGTGCCTATCATGTCAGCATTAGCAATGTTGGTTATATCTGCCATTCTTTTATTCATCTGGCCAAGTGTTTATGATGTATTAGTGGCATTTGGTAAAGGAATCTCACGCTTAGGCTTTGTAGGGGCTGGGTTATATGGCTTTTTCAATCGCTTATTGATTCCAACAGGACTTCACCACGCACTGAACTCGGTTTTTTGGTTTGATGTAGCTGGTATCAATGATATCGGGAATTTCTTAGCAGGTCAGCAAGCTTTAGACAGTGGTCAAGCAATCGTTGGTCAAACAGGGATGTATCAAGCGGGCTTTTTCCCAGTCATGATGTTCGGCTTACCTGCTGGAGCATTAGCGATCTATCAATGTGCACGACCAGAAAAGAAAAAGCAAACTGCTTCTTTGATGTTGGCAGCAGCTTTTGCATCATTTTTCACTGGTGTGACTGAACCATTGGAATTCTCATTTATGTTTGTGGCTTGGCCATTATATGTTTTGCATGCTGTTTTTACTGGTATCTCATTAGCTGTCAGCGCCTTTTTCCATTGGACGGCTGGATTTGCTTTTAGTGCTGGTTTTGTAGATTACTTTTTATCGCTGAAAAATCCTGTAGCAAATCAACCTTTGATGCTTTTAGTCCAAGGAGCTGTATTTGCGGTTATCTATTACTTCGGCTTCCGCTTTGCTATTCAGAAATTCAATCTGATGACACCAGGAAGAGAAGAAACAGCTGGGGAAGAAACACCGGATATTGCCACGGGTGATGATAAATTTGCTGTTTTAGCAACACAGATCTACCAGGCGTTAGGTGGAAAAGAAAATGTACGTGTCATCGATAACTGTACGACGCGTTTGCGCCTTCAAGTCCAAGACACTGACAAAGTCGATCAAGAAAAAATCAAACAGACAGGTGTCCCTGGAGTGAAAGTGATCGATAAAACAAATATCCAAGTAGTCGTAGGTACACAAGTCCAATTCGTTGCGGATGAAATGAGTCGTTTGCAACAAGGCGGAACAAACACAGGCAAATCTGTAGCTAAGCCTATGATCGTAGAAGAAAAAGAAGAAAAAACAACTTTACCTGAAGAGCAGCTAGCTGTATACGCGCCTTCGAAAGGTGAATTGATTCCAATCAGCGAAGTAGCTGATCCTGTATTCTCTGAAAAAATGATGGGAGACGGTTTTGCAGTTTTACCTGAAGCGAATGAAGTATTTGCGCCTATTTCTGGAACGATCTTAAATGTCTTTCCGACAAAACATGCGATCGGTATCCAAACAGATAATGGACTCGAAGTATTACTGCACATGGGGATCAATACGGTCGATCTTAAAGGCGAACCATTTACGCTTTATGTTGAAGAAGGACAACGAATTGCTCGCGGACAATTGATTGCGGTAGTTGATTTAGAAATGCTTGAAAAAGCAGGTAAAAAATCAGATATGATCGTTGTTTTCACAAACGGAGCAGCAGTCAAGGAACTGGCTATTCGCTCAAATGCACTCGTGCAAGCCAATGAAGTGGTTGGACAGGTAAAAGGCTAATTTTAAGAAAAAAAGTGCCAATGACGAGCCATTTCTGGCTGTATTCGCACTTTTTTCTGTAGTATCAGGCACTATGAGCGTGGGACAAAAGTAAGAAACACTTTTGTCTCATTCTTTAAAAAAGAATAAACGGCGGGAGCAGAAGCAACTCCTTGAGAAATATGCCGAAATTCACAAAAATTTGAAAAGCAATTTCCGTTGATTTCTTCTTATTTCTCGGAGTTGAACACTTCTGTCTCAGCCTTTTAGCGTCTAGCGGTTTAACTTAACGGCTGTGCCACTGCAAGTAACCATTAGCATTCCATTGTCGCTACCTAATACTTCATAATCCATTTTGACACCGATGATTGCGTCTGCTCCAAGGGATTTTCCACGGTCTTCCATTTCTCGGAGTGCTTCTTCACGAGCAGTCATCAATTCGTCTTCATAACTTTTTGAGCGACCTCCAAAAACATTGCGTAAACCAGCACCTAAGTCTTTCAATACATTGATCCCTGTAATTACTTCACCAAATACGATTCCTTGGTAGGATTCGACTGTTCTATCTTCAACACTGTTCGTTGTTGTAATGATCATTCGATCACTCCTTTCTTTAAAATCAGTATACCAGAATATATGGCAAGAACAGAGAGGAGTGGAAAATAAAAATCAAAAATGTAGTGATAAGTACAGCGCATCATTTCCAAAAAAAGCCGATTGTATTATATACTGGGAATGTAGGAAAAAACGGGGGATTTACAGAAGCTTGTTTTTGAAAAAAATGAAAGCGGAAACAAATCTACCTGAAGATGAAAGAAGGCGAACATAAATGAAAAAAAGTATTTTGCTTATTTCCCACAGCCAAAAGGTGACAGATGGTCTGAAAGAAATGATTGAACAAATGCAAAAATCAGAGGATGTCACTATTTTTTCTTTGGGAGGAATCGATGGTCAGATTGGTTCAGATCCAATGAAGATCATTGATGCAGTCGATCAGTCAAAGGATGCAGAAGCGTATCTAGTTTTTGCGGATATCGGCAGTGCGGTACTAAATGCTGAAATGGCCAAAGATATGCTAGATGAGGAAGTGCAAAAAAAATACTACCTTGTTGATGCACCTCTTGTGGAAGGGGCATTTGCTGGTGCAATTACTGCAGGAGTGACGGATGATCTCACGCAAATCATAGCAGAAGCGAAAAAAGCCGGACAGAAAGGTTGGTCATAAAATGAAAAAAATCATGAATGAAGCGGGAAATATCGTAGAAGAGATGTTGCAAGGGATTGTGAAAAGTTACCCGGAACTGATCCATCGTGTAGCTGATTCCAGAGTAATAGCCAAAAATGAAAAGGTCGAACAAGTGGGGTTAGTTTCTGGTGGTGGAAGTGGCCATGAACCGGCACATGCAGGCTTTGTCGGAAATGGGATGCTGAGTGCTGCTGTTTTGGGGGATGTCTTTACTTCTCCAACGCCAGACCAAGTACAAACAGCTATCAACGAAGCAAATCAGGGAAAAGGCGTTTTGCTGATCGTGAAAAATTATACTGGGGATATTCTAAACTTTGATATGGCCAAAGAAATGGCTGCGATGGATGACATCCAAGTGGAAAGCGTTGTGGTCGACGATGATATTGCCGTAGAAAATAGCACCTATACTGCAGGAAAACGCGGGGTTGCTGGTACGATCCTGGTCCATAAGATTTTAGGAGATGCGGCTAGAAAAGGTCAATCTTTAGCAGAGTTGAAGGAACTAGGGGATCAAGTAGTGCAGGCAATCAAGACGATTGGTGTCGCTCTTCGCGCTGCTACTGTTCCGGAAGTAGGTAAGCCAGGATTTGAATTGGCAGAAGATGAGATCGAATATGGAGTCGGCATTCACGGTGAACCTGGTTATCGCAGAGAAAAATTGCAACCATCCAAAGTATTGGCTAAAGAGTTGGTTACTAAAATCCTAGCTGATTATACGGAAAAACCGAAAGAAGTCGGCGTTTTAGTCAATGGTATGGGTGGCACACCACTAATGGAACAATTTGTTTTCATGAATGATGTTTTAGCTTTGTTAGAAGCAGAAAATATAAATGTGACTTTTCATAAAGTCGGGAATCTAATGACTTCTCTGGATATGCAAGGACTTTCTTTGACGATGATCGATTTGAAGGATAAAGACTGGCGAGAAGCATTGATAAGTGACGTACAAACAATTTCTTGGTAAAGGGTGAATGACAAATGGATGTAACGGTAAAAGAGATACAAGAATGGTTGATGGAATTTACAAAAGAAATCAATGAAAACAAAAGTTATCTTAGTGATCTAGATACGCCGATCGGTGACGGTGACCATGGAAATAATATGGGGCGAGGTGTTTCCGCATTTGAAGACTCCTTTAAGAAAGAGGAACCGACAACAATCAGTGACACCTTTAAAGTTCTTTCGATGGCAATGATCTCCAAAGTTGGAGGAGCTTCAGGTCCACTATATGGTTCAGCATTCATGAACATGATGAAAGCGACAAAGGATGTTGACGTCATCAATTCACAAGAGCAATTAGGGAAAATCATCGAAGAAGGTACAAATGGGATACAAGCAAGAGGAAAAGCTGAAGCAGAGGATAAAACAATGCTAGATGTTTGGTTGCCTGTTACGGAAGCATTAAAAAACAATCAGCTAACTGCAGACGTCATCGAAAATGCCAAAGAACATACTAAAAATTTGGTCGCAAAAAAAGGACGTGCTTCTTATTTAGGGGAGCGGGCGATTGGACACATTGATCCAGGAGCAGCTTCTAGTGCAATCTTATTCCAGACATTACTTGATGTGATTCATGAATAGAAAGGGCTATTTATAAACTTTATAAGCCTAACTTTGAACGACAGCATAAACTGTTGCAAAAGTTAGGCTTTTTATCTGCTTTCATGTGTCTACCTAGAGTTTTTTCTGACAGAGATATTTAACAAAACTTGAACAAAGAAAGTGAAAATCGAGAAGAAAGAATCACACTTTAGCATGGGAAAAAAGAATTTTATCCTGTTTAAAATAACGAAATAATCAAAGATGACTTGTGCAAAACAGAGGTGAGACCATTGCTAAAAGTAGCAGTGGTCTCACCTCTGTTTTACTGGTTATTGTCAGGTCAAAACGGTTTTTTTACAACTTTATCTGTGGTGTTCAAAGGCTTGCATCTTCAACAATAAGCCTAAACAGATGAAAAACATGAGAAGCTGTTTTTCTCTGTTTGTTCTTATTGCTTGATGCAGACCAGCCTTTTTACAACCTTATTCACGGTGTTCAAAGAGCTGACCTTCAACAATAAGTCAAAAAATCTCAAAATATGGAAAGCTATTTCGAGATTTTCATCCTTATTGCTCAGGTCAAAACGCTCTTTTCACAACATCTATTCACGGTGTTCAAAGCCCAACTCCTTGAAATAAGTCTGGATTTTTCAAAACATGAGAAGCTGTTTAGAAAAATTCATTCTTATTGTCGGCGGAGCTGAACGGTCTTTTCACAACCTTTATCCTCGATCTTTTTGGTCATACACTTCTTTGACGTTGATAAATTGATCGAGTATTGGATTTTCTCCTTTTAGGTCAGCTGCGAAGCGGATACCGTCAATGTTGATTCTGGCGTTACGGTAGTAGTCAGTTCCTAGTTGTCCCCATGCAGGAGTTGAGGCATCGACATTGCAGAAGATATCAAATCCTTGTTGTTTCAAGTAAGCAAATTTTTGATTTGCTTCAGAATAAGGTTGCCAATCGCTGATGTCAGCACCGAATGGATAGATCAGGATATTTGTTTTGCCTAAAATAGGTGCAACTTCATTTTGCCAACGTTCATTATCTTGTTGGATATCGGCTAAAGAAGCTTGTGTCATATTCAAGTGTCCCCATGTGTGGGAGGCAAAACTCCAACCGTCTTTCTTTAATTGATCGGCAACTTTTTTGGCTGCTTCGATTTCTTTGTTTGTTTTTTCGTTATCGCCATATTCTGATTTTGATGTACGGTAACCTAATACGCCATTATATCCTGTTAAAGCTAATGTTCCTTTGGCGCCTTGATAAGAAAAATCGGGATGTTTTTTAATGAATGAATCGATCAGGGGAACCATATCATAGTCACCAACAGTTTCCTTCTTATTGTCGATATAAATATTCTTGATTTGGTTCTGTTTATCGACAATCAACTTACTTGGAAATCCTGAATTGTCCATGTATTCATAATAGCTGACATCGTCTTGCGAAAGAATTAACGGTTTCTTTCCTTCTGGAAGAGAAACACCTGTAAAGGTCAGTTTTCCATCTGTTCCTTTTTTGACTAATCCATTTAGATTAACAAGAACATAGTTATTTTTATATAGCTGGTCAATGGTTTTATTGAATTCGGAAATAGTGACCATATAATCTTTATACCCTTGTGCTTGCTGGGTATGAAAAGCCTTGGCTGGATCAACGATCAGACTATGAAAGAAGACGTGTGAGATTTTGGCTGGGTCTTCCCATTTTACCAAGGATTCTTTTTCTTTTTTCAAGGTTGCTAACAATTGTTGCGCTTCTTTGGCGTCGTCTTTTTCAAGTAAGGCAATGGCTTCATCATAACGATAACTTGCAGCAAGCTGTTTTGCTTGATCAAGCTGTTTCGTCGTTTGTTTATCTTCAACAGGTTTTGAGCTGCTGCTTGAGTGTTGAGTTGTTTGACTAGTGTTTTCTAATTTATTGTTTGTTGCTGCTTGTGTAACAAAAAAGATACTTACACCTAGAATAATAACAGTGCATACAGAAGTGACAGCCAATATGATTTTTTGTGTATGTTTCATTTTATCGTCCCCTACTACTTTTTGATTTCAAAAACCCCCGTAAGCTTTTCTTAACCTTTTGAAAAACTTCCCATAACCATTGTAACGAATATAGAAACAAGTGTAAAAGAAACTTTTGTTTTTTTTGATTTTTCTCTTGTTTTCTTTAATTAGAGCGCTTTTTATGAGAAGTACTATTTTGTAAAAGTTATAAAGTGAGAGAGGTGAAAATGTTCGGATTTTCGCTGTTTTTATTTCCAAGAAAAACTAAAATAAAAAAATTTTTACTTTTTTGTTGACAAAGAAAAAATGCCGTTCTATGATAGACACATATTAATTAGATAACAGGCAATGATCAAAACGAAGTAGTTATTAAAGCCGATGTTTCAGAAAGCTAGTGGTTGCTGAGAACTAGTACATGCTTTAAAGCGAATTACATTTTAGGAGCCTATGGCAGTGATGCCACGCGACAGCGTTAAATGTTCGAGTGATATGTTTTACTACAAAACATATAAAATGGGTGGTACCGCGAAATTTCGTCCCTTGGTTAAGATTAACCAAGGGATTTTTTGTCGTTTCCACTTAGTAGTACAAATGAAGCATGCTAGCAGGTTCCTGCTTTCATAAAAAAATTATACGGAGGGCATTAAAATGAATATTATCGATGAATTAACTTGGCGCGACGCCATTAATCAACAAACGAACGAAGAAAGACTTCGTGAACTCGTTGACGAAAAGAGTATCTCACTTTATTGCGGCGTTGATCCAACTGGAGATTCTATGCACATCGGACACTTGATCCCATTTATGATGATGAAAAGATTTCAATTGGCGGGCCATCATCCATATATTCTTATTGGTGGCGGAACAGGAACGATTGGTGATCCAAGTGGACGCAAGACAGAACGAGTGTTACAAACAATGGAACAAGTGCAACATAACGTAGATGCACTATCAAATCAAATGAGAAAATTGTTCGGAAAAGATGCAAATATTACATTTGTGAATAACTACGATTGGTTATCAAAAATCTCATTACTTGAATTTTTGAGAGATTACGGTAAAAACTTCAACATCAATACGATGTTGGCAAAAGATATCGTCGCAAGTCGTTTGGAAGTAGGTATCTCATTTACAGAGTTTACTTACCAAATCCTGCAATCAATCGACTTCTTACATTTACACAAAACATTCGATGTTCAATTACAGATCGGTGGGGCCGACCAATGGGGCAACATCACAGCTGGATTGGACTTAATCCGTAAATTAGAAGGGCCAGAGGCAGAAGCGTTCGGTTTAACGATTCCGTTGATGCTTAAAGCAGATGGAACTAAATTTGGTAAAACTGCAGGTGGCGCAATCTGGCTTGATCCTGAAAAAACATCCCCATTTGAATTCTACCAATTCTGGTTGAACCAAGATGATCGTGATGTAGTGAAATACTTGAAATTCTTTACTTTCTTGACACAAGAAGAAATCGCTGAACTAGCGAAAAAAGTAGAGACTGAACCTGAAAAACGTGAAGCACAACGCCGCTTAGCAGAAGAAGTGACGAGATTCGTGCATAGTGAAGAAGACTTGAAAGAAGCGCAAAAAATAACAGATGCATTGTTCTCTGGAAATATCAAAGAATTAAATGCAGCTGAAATTGCACAAGGGTTTGGAAAAATGCCAAACGTAGAAATTTCAAGCAATCCTGAAAATATCGTGGAACTACTTGTTTCCACAAAAATTGAACCATCAAAACGCCAAGCGCGTGAAGATGTTTCAAACGGAGCTATTAGTATTAACGGTGACCGCGTTACCGATTTAAATTTTGTCATAAATCCATCTGATGCATTCGATGGTAAGTTTGTGGTTATTCGAAAAGGTAAGAAAAACTACTTTTTGGCCAAAGTAGTTGATTAGAATTTAGTAAATTTTTGCCTTGAAAAAGGTTAAGACTATTACAAGATTCCAATTTTGAAACCCATCCTAAAAAGGAAACGCTGGTTGTCGTTAATACAATCCTTGCGAGGGAATTTACTTTTGTAAATTCCCTCGTTTTTTTTAATTTTTTTAAATGTGTAAACAATTTAGACAATTGGCGTTTATGAAATTTCTATTAGAAAAACGATTGTGATTTAGTTTACAGAAATAAAAAACAGGTGTAATGTGGGTCTCGACAAAATTTAAATATTTTTTTTAGGAGGGTTTCACATGGAATCATTGTCAAATGATCTAAACCTTAACGCCCTATTTATCGGGGACAAAGCTGAGAACGGCCAAATCTATAAAGCTTTGTTAAACGATTTAGTGGACGAACACTTAGGATGGCGTCAAAACTACATGCCTCAGGACATGCCTATCATTACGCCAGAAGAAAAAAGCAGTGCAAGTTTTGAACACACTGTGAACCGCACGAAAGATGTTTTATCAGAAATTTCAGCACGTATGCGTACTCATTCCGTACCATGGCATAATGCCGGTCGCTACTGGGGCCACATGAACTCTGAAACATTAATGCCATCTTTACTAGCGTATAATTTCGCAATGTTATGGAATGGTAATAACGTCGCTTACGAGTCTTCTCCAGCAACAAGTCAAATGGAAGAAGAAGTAGGATTAGAATTTGCAAAATTAATGAGCTATAAAGATGGCTGGGGACACATTGTTGCCGATGGCTCTTTAGCAAACTTAGAAGGACTTTGGTATGCACGTAATATCAAATCTTTACCTCTTGCGATGCAAGAAGTAACAC
Organism: Enterococcus durans; assembly: GCF_002277935.1. Lineage (NCBI taxonomy): Bacteria > Bacillati > Bacillota > Bacilli > Lactobacillales > Enterococcaceae > Enterococcus > Enterococcus durans. Next base: position 1,321,586 of record NZ_CP022930.1, read on the forward strand.
CTGAATTAGTTGCTGGTAAAAGTGATTGGGAATTAATGAACATGTCTACAAAAGAAATCATGGACTTGTTAGATAGTGTTCCAGATAAAATTGATGACATCAAAGCACATTCTGCACGAAGCGGGAAAAACTTACAAAAATTAGGAAAATGGTTAGTACCACAAACAAAACACTATTCATGGCTAAAAGCTGCCGACATTATCGGTGTTGGTTTAGACCAAGTTATCCCTGTACCAGTTGATCACAACTATCGCATGGATATCAACGAACTTGAAAAAATCGTTCGTGGTTTAGCAGCTGAAAAAACACCAATCTTGGGTGTTGTCGGTGTAGTTGGTTCAACCGAAGAAGGAGCAATCGACGGAATCGATAAGATCGTTGAATTGCGTCGCGTACTAGAAAAAGACGGTATTTATTTCTACTTGCATGTAGATGCTGCTTATGGCGGTTATGGCCGTGCGATTTTCTTAGACGAAGACAACAACTTCATTCCTTTTGAAGAATTGAAAGACGTACATTTCAAACATAACGTCTTCACAGAAAACAAAAATTATATTTTAGAAGAAGTTCACAGTGCATATAAAGCAATCGAAGAAGCTGAATCTGTAACGATCGACCCACATAAAATGGGGTATGTTCCTTACTCAGCCGGCGGTATCGTTATCAAAGACGTACGCATGAGAGATGTGATCTCTTACTTTGCAACATACGTATTTGAAAAAGGTGCAGATATTCCTGCTTTACTAGGTGCATATATCTTAGAAGGTTCAAAAGCTGGTGCGACAGCTGCTAGTGTTTGGGCTGCTCACCATGTATTGCCTTTAAACGTAACTGGTTATGGTAAATTGATGGGTGCTTCAATCGAAGGGGCACATCGATTCTATAACTTCTTGAATAACTTATCATTCAAAGTTGGCGATAAAGAAATCGAAGTACACCCATTGACATATCCAGATTTCAATATGGTTGACTATGTATTCAAGGAAAAAGGTAACGACGATTTAGTTGCAATGAATAAATTGAACCATGATGTGTATGACTATTCTTCATATGTCAAAGGAAGCATCTATGGAAATGAATTCTTGACATCACATACAGACTTTGCCATCCCAGATTACGGAAATAGTCCATTACAATTTGTAAATCAATTAGGATTTTCTGATGAAGAATGGAACCGTGCTGGTAAAGTAACTGTCTTGCGTGCAAGTGTTATGACACCATACATGAATAAAGAAGAACATTTTGAAGAATATGCTGAAAAAATCAAAGCAGCTCTTCAAGAAAAATTGGAAAAAATCTACGCAGATCAATTATTAGCAAGCGAAGCAAAATAATCGAATAAGGTGGCTCTGATTCCGTCTGAAAAAGACGGGGTCAGCTACCTTTTGTTTTGAGATTGTCTTTGAAGAAAATCGCTTCAAGCAATAAGTTCAAAACAGCTGAGGTTGTGGAAATAATTGAAATTGACTAGAAAAAAAGCATTGCTTTTTTATTTTTTGATGCGCGCTGAAGTTCGATTTATCAAATACCTTTGTACGTTATAACAATTTTTAATCAAGCAACCTCTTTGCTTTCGGTTATTGCGACTTGCGATTACTTTGAAGACACCGTTTTTTATCCAAAAAAACAAGGAGAGTGTCAAAAGTGAGTAAATCACAAGTAAGTAAAATGGGTCTAGGGACCTTTGTCGGTCTGACGATGGCGTTATGTGCGACAGTTCGGAGTATTCCGACGTTAGCTGCAGTTGGTTGGACATTGATTTTTTATTCGATTTTTGCAGTGTTATTCTTTGCTGGTCCTATTTCAATGGTTTCCGGTGAACTTTCAACGATGTTACCTCAAGAAGGTGGCCCACAATTATGGGTAAAAACAGCGCTAGGAAGTAAATGGGGATTTGTAGTTGCATGGCTACTATGGGTGCAAATGTTCCCAGGGATGGTCATGGTTGCTTCAACATTAGGCCCATTACTAGGAAATACTTTTGGAAATGTGGAACTTGGCAATAATCATTTATTTGTATTAGCTTGTATTTTAGTTATTTATTGGATTATCACTATTTTGAATTTGAAGTTTGATATGGCCAAAGTTGGTGGGAATATCGGTGTCTGGTTAGGCGTATATATCCCAGTTGTGATCATGTTTGTTTTAGGCTTGTTTGCAGCATTCAAAGTTGGTTTGGTATCAAATGGCTATTTAGGTGACTTCTCTTGGTCAAAAGCTTTTCCAGACTTACAACACAGTGAGTCATTGAAATATCTTGCAGGTATCACATTTATTTTTGTAGGTATTGAAATGAGTTCTGTTTATATGCCACGCTTAAAAGATGCTACAAAGAACTATACAAAAGGTGTCTTTATTGCTTTGATCGGTTTGGTACTGTTAAACGTGATCAATGCGATGTTAGTTGCAAATGTTGTGCCAAATGGAAAAATGGAATTGGCGAATATTACTCAACCTATCTTGATTTACTGCGATATCCTTGGCTTACCATCGATTATTGGGAACATCTTTAGTTTCATGGTATTCATTGGGGTACTTTTACAGTTATCAGCTTGGGTTACTGGTCCATCAAAAACCATCATCCAAGTAGCACGAGAAGGATTCTTACCACCAAAATTTGGCTTCCATAAAGAAAATAAATATGGCGTTTCTAGAAATGTCGTGTTAACTCAATCAATCGTTATTTCATTGTTTGCCTTACTTTATGGGGTAATGGATGATGTAAGTGCCGTATTCTTGACGTTAACAAATGCAACAACAGTTATTTATTGTATCGTATATATCTTGATTGCAGTTTCCTTGATAAAAATGAGAAAGAGTCACCCAGAGTTAGAACGTCCTTATCGAATTGGTAAAAACGGAAATGGCTTAGCTTGGGTCGTTAGCTGCATGTTGATCTTTTCGATCATTGCAGTTGTCTTCTCAACTTTAGGGACATCAACATTGACAGATGCGTTATTGGTTGCGATCATTGCAATCGTGATGTTTGTTATTCCTTTGATCATCAATCGATTCAAAAAGGATTCATGGAGAACTGAAGTAGAAAAAAGTATAGAAGAATAGTGTAATAAGAAGTTGGAAAAAAAGTTTAAACTGTGAGGCTGGGACAGAAGTGTTTAACTCCGAGAAATAAGAAGAAATTAACGAAAATTACTTTTCAAATTTTTGTGAATTTCGGCTTATTTAAGAAGGAGTTGCTTCTGCTCTCACGCTCATTTAGCTCCAAGGAACAAGCCGAATGGTCCGAAAATAGCTTTCCCTATTTTTGGGATTGTTCGGCTTGTTTTTGAGAGTGCTGTTTTTTTAAGAAATGTTTATTCTGAGCTGAGGGTTTGAATATGAAAGCTGTCTAGCTCTTTTTACACAAATAACTTTTTAACGATCAGTTAGTTGTAGGGAGTAGCACCAAACAAAGAGATTAAACAATGCAGATCTCTAAGCTGGTGCTTTCCCTCAGATGATTCTATTACAAGGTTGGTCCTACCAAATGAACAGTTTGTTTTTCATGGTAGGGCCTTTTTTACAAGAAATGGGAGACGTACAGTGAATAAAAAAATAGCGTTAAAAGAGAGTATAGCTGTATTAGTTGTGTTATTAGCGATATTGGGTATATTGATCATCGGTTTTCAATTATCCCCACATATCCCGATACTTACAGCTTTTATGTGTTTGTTATTTTATGGTCGGTTTAGACGATTCTCTTGGGATGACATCCATGACGGAATTGTAAAAGGGATTACACCAGGGATCATCCCGATTTTGATTTTTCTTTTGATCGGTGTCTTAGTTGCTTCATGGATATTATCTGGAACCATTCCGACAATTATGGTTTATGGATTCCAATTGATTTCTGTCCGCTTCTTTTTACCAACGGCATTTTTAGTTTGTACGATCGTTGGTATCACAGTTGGCAGCTCATTCACGACGATTTCAACGATTGGGATCGCATTCTTAGGTATAGGACATATTTTAGGTTTTAATGATGCGATGACAACGGGGGCTGTTGTTTCTGGAGCGTTTCTAGGAAATAATTGTTCACCGTTATCTGATACGACAAACTTAGCTGCTGGGATCGGTGAAGTCAATTTATTTGAACACATTGCCGGAATGCGGTATACCGACTTACCAGCGTTTTTGATTTCTATGTTATTTTATATTTTTCTTGGCCATAGTAGTCACACAGCTGATCTTCAAGCAATTACTGAGATGATCCAAAATATGAAAGCTGGTTTTTGGATTTCTCCATGGACACTGATTCCATTGCTTGTCTTATTCGGTGGAGCAATCAAAAAAATACCAGCCATCCCAACACTGCTCACTGGTTCGGCTACGGCAATTGTCTTGGCATTTATCCACCAGCCTGGATTGACGATCCAAGGAGTAGCCAATATTTTGATGAATGGATATGTTGCCCAAACAGCAGATCCAAAAATCAATGAGTTGCTTTCTAGAGGTGGCATTATGAGTATGCTTAGTTCTGCAAGTTTGATATTACTGGCTCTCGCATTGGGAGGATTGCTGATCAAATATACGATCGTAGAGACGATTGTCCAAGAATTACGAGAAAAGATGGATCGTCCGTCACGCTTGATTGGTTTTACAGCTTTAAGCTGTATCGGGATCAATCTTATCGTCGGTGAACAATATCTTTCAATTATTTTGCCAGGAGAAACATTCAAACGTTCCTTTGAGCAAAGCGGTCTAGATAAAAAATATCTGACGCGAACGTTGGCTGATGCAGGTGCTACTGTCAATTCGTTAGTGCCATGGGGAGTAAGTGGCACATTTATTATGGGCACGATGAAAGTCAGTGCGTTACAGTATTTACCATTCGCGTTCTTTGCGATCTTAGCGCCAATTTTCACTATTATTGGCGGGTTCTTATTGAATCATAAGAAGGAAAAGAGCCAGATAGGAGTAAACTAAGATAGACAAGTAATTCATTGTTGCTGCGATAGTTACTTATATTTAGGGAGTTGAGTCAGTTGGGTGACTTGGCTCCTTTTTTATTTTTTAAAACTAAAGAAAATATGTACAAGCATGGGTACTATAAATTAAGAGAGAGGTCGAGACAGAAGTAAGAAACACTTTTGTCTCAATCTCATCTTTTGGTTATTCTATCTTTTCATTTCAATTTCTACCAGTTATTGCTTGGGGTTCAGTGGCACAACTGTTTCTCTCTTGATCAAGTGATGAGGGATGACTAGGCGCACGCCGCTACTGATCTCGTTATGGATCAATTCTTGTAATTTTTGCATGGCTACTCGCCCTAATTCGTAAATATCGATATCGATACTTGTGAGATAAGGATGAGTCAGTGTAGAAAAAATCGAATTATTGAAACTGATGATCGATAAGGTTTCTGGAATAAGATAACCGTACATTTGCGCTAATTGCATCGTGCGGAGTGCAAAAATATCATCGATTACCACAAGTGCTGTAGCACCGGCGTTTTTTAAGATAGTGTCAAAGGATAGATAGTCTTCTGCCTTTTCGATCACAACGCTAGGGTGAACATCTAGTCCAGCCATCATCATCGCTTTTTGATACCCGAAATAGCGTTCGAAATAGAGGCTTTCGTGGGTCGTGTTCGTAACGAAAAGAATCTGTTCATGCCCATTTTGGATAAGAAAATCAGTTGCCTGTTTTCCCAATAGCTGGTTGTCGTTATCAACGTAGATGATCTCATTTTCATGCTGATAAGGTTGACCGATCAGGGTGAAGGGGATCTCGTTTTGATACAAATAATCGATGACTGGGTCTTCGCTATCAGAGTACACTAAGATAAAGCCATCGACTTGTTTTTGTAAGTGCATTCTTTGGACATTTTCTAATAAGACATCAAAATTTTTCGCTGTTGCAATGGCTGTTGTCATGTCGTGGTGACGTGCTTCTTCATTGATTGCATCCATGATCTCTAAGTAGAAGGGATTACCGATTCGTTCTTTAGAATCAAGTGGCGGCAATATCACGCCGATGGCACTAGAAACCCGTTTACCTAAATTTCTAGCAGTGATATTCGGTACATAGCCAAGTTCATCCATGATTTTTCGGACTTTCTTTTTGGTTGCTTCGGAAATACTTGGATGGTCATTGATGACGCGTGAGACAGTAGAGGTAGCTACTCCCGCTTTTTTTGCAACATCTTTTACCGTAATTGCCATAATTTAAACACCTTTCTTCTAAATAAAAATCTCTTCTTTTCTGAGCTATTCGTAATCAAAACAAGCAACTATTGAGTATTTGCTATCTGTTCATTCGGTAAAATAGTAAACTGATAGGTTGTATGATTGACCTTTTCTTGACCAGGGTACAAAGCGATCGAACCGAGTTCTGGTAAATGGACTAGATCCGGAAATTCTTGTGGCTCGATGGCTAAACCATAGTTTGAATGCATATGTTTCCCGTTGATCATAAAATCAGCTTCAAAACCAGTCGTAGAAAATAATACCACACTTCTATTTGTTGTTGCTATAGACAACTGGCGTCCAGATTGTTTTTCTGAAAGACACAACACCTTTTTTGAACGTTTCGGTGTAGTAAGAACAAAAACGTCATCAAGTCCTTCTGGATAAGCGTTGAGAATTTCTTCGATTGTATGTGGTTTCTTGAAATTGATCGGTAAATCCGCTTGAGTGATTTGTTCGCCTGTTGGTAGTTTATCTTCATCTAATACCAATAGACTTTCTGCTTGGACAGCCAGTTCATGTGTATCAATGTCGCGTTTACCATTCCCAGAAAGGTTGAAATAGGCATGATTGGTTGGATTGCAGATCGTCTCGACGGGACTGTTCGTTTTTGTGATCATTTCCAGGCTATTCGCAGTTAGCTGATACGTGATTGTTGCTGTGATAGGACCAGGATAATCGGAAAAAGTGTCTTGTAAATAAAAGACAACGCCGATCGACTGTGGATTTTTAAACACTTCGACATCCCAATATTGGAAAGACCATCCATTTGTTCCTCCGTGGATATGGTGGTTGCCGGCGTTTTTTTCAAGTTGATGATTTCCCCATGTAGCATTTCGGATTCTGCCTGCTACGGGACCGACTGTGGCTCCAAAGAAACTTTCATCGGTTAAGACATCTGAAAGTTCATCATAAGAAAGTAAGACGTTTTCTAAATGTCCTTTGTTATCTGGAGCAAAGATTTGGTGAAGTCTAGCGCCATAATTTAGAAGAACGACGGTCAATTCGTCGTTCTTCAATGTGATTTTTTTTAATTCAGTGTTGGGGATAGGAGTCACTGAAATAGAAGGTTCAGGCATTTGGCTGCCACGTTTTTTTCAAGTAATCGAAAGTCAATGAAGCTGTATCAGGTACGATTGGAATATCCTCCCCAAGATCTTCTGAACGTCCTACGCCGATAGGTTGCGCACCACTAGCAATGATCGCAGCGATTCCAGCTTTTGCATCCTCGATCCCGATGCAGTCACGAGGGGTCAAACCGATTTCTTTCGCAGCAAGTAGAAAAATATCTGGTGCAGGCTTTCCATTAGCGACTTTTGCCGGATCAGCAATCGCATCAAAGTAGCTTTCTAAATCCATCTTGGCAAGTAGGAAAGGGCCATTTTTGCTTGCAGATGCTAGTGAAATCTTGACATTGTTTGCTCGTAAGTCTTTTAATAATTCTAAAATCCCTGGAAAAACATCTTTTGGTGTGATTGATTGGATCATTTCAAGATAATACTCATTTTTTCTTTTCGCTAATTCGAGAAATTCTGTTTTTGAGAATTGCTCTTCTTTTTTTCCATGAGCAAGAAGGAGAGTCAGAGAATCTTCTCTGCTTACACCCTTCAATTGTTCGTTGAATGACCGATCGAAGGGAATACCGATCTCATCACCTAGCTTTTTCCAAGCACGGTAATGGAATTCAGCGGTATCTGTAATGACCCCATCTAAGTCGAATAATACACCTTTAAACATTCGCTTCACCTTCTCGTAATGGAATAGTCAAATGATCAGTAAGGACATACGCTTTTTCGTAGACTTCTAGCGGTAATGCTTCGCCAGATAAGAGGTTCAATGTTACCTGTTCATTTGAAACGGCGACAAATAACAAGCGGTCGCGATAATTGATATGGAATGAATAAGCAGACCATGTTTTAGGCAAGAATGGTGCAAATCTTAATTGTTCATGATCTGTCTTCATTTGCGCGAATCCTTGTACGATAGCAAGCCAACTTCCTGTCATTGAAGTGATGTGTAAGCCATCTTCTGTATCATTGTTGTAGTTATCTAAATCTAAACGAGCAGTGCGTTGATACATTTCAACGGCTTTGTCTTCCATGCCTAGTTCAGCAGCTAAGATAGCATGGATACTAGGAGATAGGGAAGACTCGTGGACAGTCATTGGCTCGTAAAAATCAAAGTTGCGTTGTTTTTCTTCTTTTGTAAATGAATCATTGAAGAAGTAGATACCTTGTAAAACGTCTGCTTGTTTAATGAAGCAAGAACGAAGGATCTTGTCCCATGACCAATGCTGATTCAATGGCAATTCACTTGCAGATAGTTCCGCTACTGGTTTGAGATCTTTGTCTAAGAAAGTATCGTGTTGAACAAAAATCCCTAATTCTTCATCTACTGGGAAGTACATATTTTCAGCAATTTCTTGCCAATGTGCCAATTCATCGTCACTGATTTTAGCAGTGCTCTCTTCTTTGAACTTCAAATAATTTTCTCGTGTGTAACGTAGTACCCAACAAGCAATCGTATTCGTGTACCAATTGTTGTTGATATTATTCTCATATTCGTTCGGTCCTGTAACCCCGTGGATCATATATTGATTGTTTCGTTTAGAAAAATGGACTCGGTCTGCCCAAAAGCGAGCGATTTCTGCTAAGACTTCTAAACCTTCATTTTTTAAATAGTCGATGTCGCCAGTGTAGTTAGTATAATTATAAATAGCGTAGGCAATTGCGCCATTTCGATGGATTTCTTCAAAGGTGATTTCCCATTCATTGTGGCATTCGACACCTGTGAAAGTGACCATTGGATATAACGCGCCCTTTAGCCCTTGCTGTTGTGCATTATGGATTGCTTGTGGCAATTGGTTATGACGGTACTTCAAGAGATTCTTAGTGACTTCAGGTTTCGCTAAAGCGAGGTACAGAGGCACTGCATAGGCTTCAGTATCCCAGTAAGTTGCACCACCATATTTTTCGCCAGTGAAGCCTTTTGGTCCAATATTCAAACGTTCATCTTCGCCATAATAAGTAGAAAATAGCTGGAAGAGGTTGAAACGGATTCCTTGTTGTGCTTCATCGTCTCCTTCAATGACTACATCTGCCAATTCCCATCGTTTAGACCAAGCGGCTGTTTGTTCCTCTTTTGCTTGGGGATAGTGAACGTTCAATTCATTGAATTCTTTAAAGAGATGTGTCGCTTGTTGCGCTTCAGGGATATCTCGGCTTGTGAAAATCAATACTTCTTTGTCGATAAGAAGTGTTTCATTTTCTTTTAAGTCAAAGGTGAATGAACTTTCGATTGCTAAGGTGCCCTCTTGGTAGCTTGGCGTATATAATTTTCCATCAACGTAATGGCGCATCCCAGCGGTCACTGTAAATTGCTCGATCTCAAAATTATTCGGGATCGTTTTAGTCGTTAAGTACGCTATTTCTTCCTTGATGCCATGATCGATGTCATTCCAAAAGTGTTCATCGTAATTGCTGTCTTCGTTTTGGACATTGCCATCTAGCTTAGAAATAACTTTTACAGTTCCATTTCCTTCCAACATTTCAATGGTTAAGCGAATATAAGCGGCTTCATTTTTGACAATACTTAAAAAGCGCTCGAATGAAAGGCGAACTTTGTTTGAAGGGGTAGTGACTGTATAACTACGTGTCAAAACACCGTTTTTCATGTTTAATTCCCAATAAAAATCTTCAGTAGTAAGTGTAGCTAGATCAATCAGCTGATCATCGATAAAAAGATCCATAGCGATAAAATCGACTGCATTGATTACTTTTCCAAAATATTCAGGATAGCCGTTTTTCCACCAACCAACACGTGTTTTGTCAGGGTACCAAACACCTGCTAAATAGGTTCCTTGGTGATGATCACCAGAATATGCTTCTTCAAAATTTCCGCGCATACCCATATATCCGTTACCGATACTGGTCAATGATTCTTGCAAGCGTAAATTTTCTTTATCTAATTTATTCGTGCTGATTTTCCAAGGGTCGATCTGAAATAACCGTTTAATTTGTTTCATTGTTCTCCTCCTAGACGTTGTCGTTTATACGTCCATAATAAACGCAACCGATTGCGTAAGTCAACTAGAAAAGTGAAATTAAATTTTGAAGGGGATGAAAAAACAAAATAAAAGCGATTGTATCAATATTTACTACTATAATATGAACAAAAACAATGTATAAAGAACAATTGAGTACTTACAGAAAAAGCATAAAAATAAGAAATAAAGCATTTACAAAAAAAGAAACACACGCTATAATAACTAATAACGAAACCGATTGCACAAAGGAGACGAGGAAATGAAAAAAATATTTAGCTTTGAGTTTTGGCAAAAATTTGGAAAGGCTTTAATGGTCGTTGTGGCAGTTATGCCAGCGGCAGGTTTGATGATCAGTATCGGTAAATCGATTCCGTTGATCAATCCTGATCTTGCACCTTTAGTTACAACGGGTGGCGTGATCGAAAATATTGGTTGGGCAATTATCGGAAATTTACATCTTTTATTTGCACTAGCGATAGGTGGTAGTTGGGCAAAAGAACGAGCAGGGGGAGCATTCGCTGCGGGGATCTCATTTATATTGATCAATCGGATCACGGGAGCAATTTTTGGTGTGACTAATGAGATGTTGGCAAATGAAGACGCATTTACGCATACCTTGTTTGGCACGAAAATCATGGTTAAAGGGTTCTTTACCAGTGTATTAGAGGCACCAGCGCTAAATATGGGGGTATTTGTTGGGATTATTGCAGGGTTCGTTGGGGCGATGGCCTATAATAAATATTACAATTATCGTAAATTACCTGACGCATTATCTTTCTTTAATGGAAAAAGATTTGTTCCTTTTGTAGTTATTTTGTGGTCAACGATTGTTGCATTGATTCTTGCTATTGTATGGCCGAATGTCCAAGCAGGGATCAATAACTTTGGATTGTGGATTGCAGAGTCAAAAGAAAGCGCTCCGATTTTAGCACCATTCCTATATGGTACATTGGAACGTCTATTGTTACCATTTGGCTTACATCACATGTTGACGATCCCAATCAATTATACGCAACTGGGTGGTACCTATGAGATATTATCTGGTGCGCAAGCGGGAACACAAGTATTTGGACAAGATCCTTTATGGTTGGCGTGGGCGACTGATTTGGTCAACTTGAAAGGCGCCGGCGACATGTCGCAATATGAATTCGTATTGACGAACTGGACACCTGCTCGTTTTAAAGTGGGACAAATGATTGGTTCTTCCGGTATCTTGATGGGATTAGCACTAGCGATGTACCGTAATGTTGATCCAGACAAAAAGTCTAAATATAAATCAATGTATTTTTCAGCAGCACTTGCAGTTTTCTTAACAGGTGTAACCGAACCATTAGAGTTCATGTTCATGTTTGCAGCTGTACCTCTTTACATTGTTTATTCCGTGATCCAAGGGGCAGCTTTTGCAATGGCAGATATTCTACCTTTACGTGTCCATTCATTTGGGAACATTGAACTATTGACACGTACACCATTAGCGATCAAAGCAGGACTAGGTATCGACTTGCTCAATTTTGTTATCTGTGTCATATTATTTGGAGTATTGACGTATTTTGTGGCAAACTTTTTGATCAAAAAATTCAATTATGCTACACCAGGACGTAATGGAAACTATGATAACGACAGTGAAGAAACGCCGTCAGGTTCTGCAACTAATGCAGATCAACAAATCATTAAGATCATCCACTTGTTAGGTGGAAAAGAAAACATCAAGGATGTAGATGCTTGTATGACTCGTTTACGTGTCAGTGTCGAGGATCCTGGAAAAGTCGGTTCAGAAGAAGAATGGAAACGTGCTGGAGCGATGGGCTTGATCGTTAAGGACAAAGGTGTGCAAGCCGTGTATGGACCAAAAGCTGATGTGTTGAAATCGGATATTGAAGATTTACTACAATCAGGCGCTGATATTCCAGAGCCAACAGTTGAGGCAACAAATAAAAATAAGAAGAATGAAGAGAAACATGTTTTAGGTATCGAAAAAGAATTATTCACTGTAGCAACTGGTGAGGTAATTGCTTTAACAGATGTGAATGATCCAGTCTTTTCACAAAAGATGATGGGTGATGGCTTTGCTGTCATTCCTGCCACTGGAGAAGTGACGGCACCACTTTCTGGTAAAATCGTGAGTGTCTTCCCAACCAAGCATGCAATTGGCATGCAAACAGCAGAAGGAGCAGAAGTTTTGATCCATATGGGACTGGACACTGTTCAGATGAGCCAGCCAGCATTTGAGATCTTAGTTTCTGAAGGCCAAGAAGTAGTAGCAGGAACAACGATTGCTCAGATGGATCTAGATGCAATCAAGAACGAAGGGAAAGAAACGACGATCATAGTAGTCTTTACAGATGACAAAGTCAATGGGCTGACCATCAATAAATTAGGAGACACTGAACGAGGAACAGTGATCGGGAAAATAAACTTGTAAAGAATCACAGAAGTTCATGCGTGTATTTCATATCGAAAGAATATGTTCGATGTGTGTAACTCCTAGAAGTAAGCCGTAATCCCGAAATTGCTTTTCCTATTTCAGGGATTATTGGCTTATTTTTTGAATAAGCTACTTTGGGGTCTCTACCTATATCTATATGGATTCAGAAGGTGGGAGCAATGTTTCGACCCATCCCATTAAGAAGGAGAATTATATGAAAATAATGACGTTGAATACGCATAGCTGGTTAGAAGAGGAACCACGAGAAAAATTAAAACAGATCGCTCAAAAAATCTGTCATGAACAATATGATGTGATCGCATTGCAAGAAGTCAATCAAACGATGGACGCAAAACGACTAACCAGTGAGCAGCTGAAGAATTTTAGTCAGGTGCAGGAACAAACGCCTGTCCGCTCGGATAACTTTGCCTATTGCTTGATCCAGCTCTTAGAAGAACAAGGTGAAACTTACTATTGGAGTTGGGAAATGAGTCATATCGGCTATGCTATCTATGAGGAAGGCAATGCGCTTCTTTCCAAACAACCACTAACTAGTCAAACGCACCTAGTCTCCGAAACAAAAGAAAAAGAGGATTACCATACTCGAAAAATATTAGTGGGTCAAACCTCTGTCAAATCACAATGTATTACTGTAGCAAGCTGTCATTTTTCTTGGTGGGCAGATGAAAAAAGCGGATTTGCATTTGAGTGGAAAGAATTAGAAGCAAGTTTAGCGCCCCTCGCAACACCACTGTATCTATTAGGGGATTTCAACAATCCTGCTGAAGGCAGCGGGTACGATTTAGTGGCAAAAAGTCAGTTGCCTATTCGTGATGCTTATCCAATCGCTCAAAAAAAACAAGCTGAAGCAACGATCGAAAAGAAAATCGATGGCTGGGAAAACAATAAAGAGGGGCTACGTATCGACTATATTTATGTACCACAAGATTGCTTTGTTACAAGTTATCAACGTATTTTTGACGGGAAAAATGGCCCGATTGTCAGTGATCATTATGGGGTAGCAGTCACGTTGGAGTGAAGAGAAACGAAGGAATATTGTCACAATAAGAATATGGGACAAATCTAAAAATCAGGTTTGCTACATACTCTCGAATAAACGGCGGGATCAGAAGCAACTCCTTCTTAAATAAGCCGAAATTCACAAAAATATGAAAAGCAATTCTCGTTCATTTCTTCTTATTTCTCGGAGTTAAACACTTCTGTCCTAACCTCTCTCAAATAAACGACGTCCGAAAGGCAGGTTTTTCGGAAATTAAAAAAAAACGAGCAATACAAAAAATGTATTGTTCGTTTTTTTTCTCTAATTTCTCATAAACGATTTTTGTCTCGACCTCATTTTTTTATGAATGTATCCGACTTCTAATAAACATGATGAATAAAATCAGCCAACCAATGAAGGTCAACCCGATGATGAAATAAAAGAAGAGCGGCAAGTCATAATATAAGGTGATCTCATTGATACCATTATGCTGTTTGACGATTGGCGTACCGATGTCTGTCAATTCATAATCTGTCAAAGGTTTGCCGTTTTGCAACAATACTGTACGGTCGTAAACAATAACTGGTAAATGGACTGTTTTCTGACCGTTATTTTTCCACTTGATCGTTAAACGTCCGTCAGGGTGTGTTTTGATGAAGGTTGTTTCACCTTCTAGTATTTCTTCATTGTAACGATCGTATTTATTGGCTGTGGTGTCTTTATAAATCGGTAAATAATCAGGTGTTGTCTTTTGGAAGACGAATAAGCTCGTTGACATGTCTTGGCTGTAAAATGTTTTTCTGGCTTGTTCTGGTGTATCGAATAAATAAGTGTGACGGCTGACAAACGTCTCAGATTCCCATCTGTCTAAATGTTTGTATAAGTTTTGAAGCGTTTGGGCTGAAGCAACCAGTAAAAACAATACGCTAAGTGTCCGATACCACGTTTTCTTTTCCCAATGGTTCAGTGCAAGTGCCAAAAAGAGTAAGAAGAGTAACGTAAATGGCACAAAAAAGCGAAATGGAAATTGGATCAAGCTGATAAAAGGCACCTGTTTTTCTACTAAAGTGGTCCAAGGAATCAGACTTGTTGATAGTAAGAAAAAGACGATACTTGAACGAAGTAGTAACTTAGTGAAAGGATCATATCTACGTCGAAACAGTAAGAATAATAAGAAACCAATAAATAGAATCAATGAGAAGATTTTGGGATAGGTCAACCAGTAGCTTCCATCCAAGTTGATTGCTTTTTGACTCATCTCACGATTCACGAAAGGCGGCAGTATTTTGTTGCCACTATAGACTAGGGCTAAACCACCCCAAATATTCGCAGTCAACACGAAATAGAGCAAGACTGATTTTCCTAATTGCAACAAAGCTTTTCCTTTTTCATTCTGATCAAAGAAATAGTAAAGATAAAAAGGAACATACATCAGTGCCAGCATCACAGAAGACAATAAATGGATCTGAGTCATCAATGCAATCGAGGCAGTGACCTTAAGAACGGGAAAGCGTCGGTGGACAACAAAATCCACCATTGGAATCATACATAAGGGATAAAAACAAGTACCCCAACTAGTAAAGCCTTGATTGACAGCCCAATATTGGATCGAATAAGTTGTCATGAACAAAACAGAAATAGGCACACTTACCCAGTTTTTGACGTGAACATATTTTAGTAAAGTCAGCATCGACCACCCAGAAATCAGGAAAAGAATAAAATTAGATAAAATTTGGTAATGGAACCAACTACCTGAGAGTAAGACGATCAATCCTTGGAAATAAGCAAATAATGGACCATAGACAGCATTTACGATCCGTCCACTTTGTTGAAATCCATACATAGAAGGGAAATAATGGAAATCCCAATTGGCGAACTGTTCGGCTGCATCGTAGAACCGATTGTAGTGAAATGGGGCATCCGCTCCAATAACTAACTTATGTGTAAGGATATTTGGCAGAATAAATAAAATTGCGAAAAGCAAAATTGTCAAATACGGAACATATTTTTTCAATTTTTCATACTCCTTTTTATAGATTAGTTAGCTTCATCATAAAGCTTACGGAAAATTGAGGCAAGAAATTAGAAAATATATGAAAAAGCTTATGAATGTTACAAGAAATTATCAAGTGATTTTACACAGAGAAGAAGTGTTTTTTTATCAATAAAAAATAAGAATCGGCTTTTCGTTTCCATTTATCCATTAGACATTTATAATAAAAGAAAAAGGGGGATGAAGGTGAGTCTGAGTTGAAGAAAAAAAGATTAGTCTTTCAGGTGTTCTTGCTAATATGTATGTTGATAGGTTTGTTGATCACCCTCTATCCATTCTATAGCGACTCGCTGAACGGTTTTATCGATCAAAAACGAATTGAGCAAGCACAACAAATATCTATAAAGAAAAAAGAAAAATTAAAAGCACAGATGCAAGAAGAAAATCAACGAAAGGTAGAAGCTGGTCTGGCTCCCGGAGTTGATCCCTTTGACAATCAACTGACCGATACACATTCATCTGCCCAGCTTATCGGAGCAGTCCATATTCCAAAAATCAACGTGAATGTTGCATTATATGATACCTTGAACCAGCGAGTTCTTGAAAAGGGAGCAGGTGTATTACAGGGCACTTCTTTTCCATTGGGAGGTGTGCCATCCCATTCTGTGATTTCTGCTCACAGTGGTCTCTCAACGAGGCGACTATTCACTGATTTAGGAAAGTTAAAAAAAGAAGATCTTTTTATTTTAACTGTGTTGGGAGAAAAGTTAGCATATAAAGTTAGCACTATCCAAGTAGTAGAACCTGATGATACATCTGGGATCAAACTGGAAAATGAGAAGGATATCGTCACGCTGTTGACTTGTACACCGTACATGATCAATTCGCATCGTTTATTAGTCACTGGTGAACGAGTTCCTTATAATGAAGAAGTCCAAGCAATAGAAAATGATGGAGCGAGAAAAAGTCAACTGATCCATCTATTGATTCTTTTAGGAGTTGCCTTACTTGTTGGAATGATCATTTATAGTATTTTTCGTACAGTGTATCGTTTCCTGTTGAAGAAGCGGCTATTTGATTTTACGTTCATACTCTTGGATAAGAAAGGGACCCCGATAGGCAATCAACGTTTTTGCGTGAAAAAGAAAAAAGCAGTCCTCCATCACGGCGTTCCTTTGGAAGGGATTACGAATGAAGAAGGCCAGCTTACTTTTACGCAGCTTAAGGGGGATTCTTACTGGCTAGTTCCTATGGAGGAACCAAACCAACGAGTGAAATTTGGAGTCACACGCTTGAACCAGCAACAGATGCTATTTATAAAACGACACAAAAGAATAAGGACTTTGGATAATGAAACGAATCGTTATCAGATCAAAGAATAAACGAGTAAACTTAAACTTTGACTGACTTGATTGTTGGGATCCTGACAAAAATATCAGAAGAGTAAAAAGAGGTTGGGACAGAAGTGTTTAACTCCGAGAAATAAGCCGAAGGAGTTGCTTCTGCTCCCACCGTTTATTCGTTTTTAAAGAATGAGACAAAAGTGTTTCTTACTTTTGTCCCACGCCCTTTTTTGAGTAGTGAGATCAAAGTGATTTTTACTTTTGATCCAACCAAACTACATAATCGCTTATTTTACACGTTTGTAATTTTCGTCAAAGTATCTGCCTTCACGGATATCTACAGGCATACCTTCATAAGGTTCTTCGCTGATGACATCTTCATTATCTACGCCAGCATCGCCCATGTAAGTGATCGTGGCAAATTCTGGTACCAATAATTTTGGATAAGTTTCATATTTTTCACGAGCAGCTTCCATTTCAGCGATGTGTTCATTTTGGAAAGTTACAGTGATTTCTGGATGTTCTTCGACCCATTTAGGGAAGAAGATCGTGCCGTGTAATTTCTTTTCATTTGGCATAAAGTCTAATGCAACATCTGTACCTGTTGGTTCAGTCCAAGTAATTTTAAATACCCCGTCAGTTAATTTTATGATGTCTGCTTCTTGATCTTTGACCCAACGTCCTTTAACCATCCCACCGTGGATACGGTAATCGACAGTATGGTCATTTTTTGCATACCATTCATATTCCCAACCATTGTCATATGTGTAGATAAAATGTGTACCGATAAAATCTTCTAATTCTTTAAACTCTTTAAATTCTTTCATGCCTAAGCATCTCCTTTTAATTTAAAACATGTAATAAACTACATGTTTTTGATTACTCATTTATGATAGAATGAATTGAATGATTTGTCAAGGAGGAAGACTGATGGCGAGGAAAAACACATTGCGCTATATTTTATTAGGGTTGCTGAGCAAGAAAAGCATGTCAGGATATGAACTGAATCAATCATTTAAAAATGAAATCGGTGAGTTTTGGCAAGCGAAACATAGTCAGATTTATCCAGAACTGGCAAAAATGGAAGAACGGGGAATCATCGAACATGAAGTTGAAATAACTGGTATGAAATTGGAAAAAAAGATTTATCGATTAACAGAAGAAGGAAAAATATTATTAAACGAATGGATCCATACGCCTACGAATGAATTACCAGTCAATCGGGATGAATTTGTGTTAAAGCTGTACTTTGTTAAAGACGTCAATGATCCGGCACTGAGAGAGATCATTGAACAGCAAAGAGATCTCCATGAAGAAAAGCGTGTCCACCTATTAGCAAGAAAAGCAGTGATATTCCCTACAGAAAAGGAAAAACATGAGAACTACGGGCATTATCTGATTCTTTCACATGCAATCAATCGTGAAACAGAATATACCAATTGGTTGACCAATGTATTAGAAGAAAAATGAAAAAAATGTAGCTGATGAGAAAGCCACATCCAACAACTGGAGGAAGGCTAGGCCATCAACTACATTTTTTTTGACTTCTATGAATAAAGGTCAGTTATCAATTGTTTTACATCTGTTTTTTCACCCACAGGCAAAACTTTATACGTTAGTTCATCTGTTTCTTCATCATGAATGATATAGATCTGTGCATCTTCTTTTTTGAAATCTCCAATCAAGAGGACGGTATAACGTTCATCGATCAACTCGATTTCCTTGATTGCTTTTGAGAAAACCTTTCTGACGTGATGCATTTTCTTTTGACGGATCGTTGCTTTTTCCGCGGCTTTCATCAAAGTATAGCCTTCATCTAAATAAAGTTTGATCATTTCAACTTTTACGACTGTTGGCAAACGATATTTTCGAGGACAATTGCTATCTGCTGAGATGGAGTCTATCAATCCTTTTTGTTCCCAGTAACGTAATTGTCGAGGAGAAACCCCGACGAGTTCACTTAATTCACTAATTCCGACTAGTAATTGATCATTTTCTAACAATCGTTTGAGAGAAGCACCAACCATTTTAGTCACTCCTTTTGTCCTTCCTGTTTCCTCCATTATACTTTCATTAACTTATGTGTCAAGTAGGTTGACAAACACAAAAAATAGGACTAAAGTATTCTAGTGGTTTCAGAAAAAATTCAGAAAGAAGGAGAAATATGAGTAAAAATCAACCCGTAGATATTTACGGCAAACCATATAATCGGACACTTTTAGTCGTTGTCTTATTAATTGGTACGTTTTGTACGGTTTTGAATCAGACATTATTAACAACAGCTTTCCCTACATTGATGAAAGCTTTCGATATTTCTGCTTCAAGCGTACAATGGCTTACAACCGGATTCCTATTAGTTAACGGAATCATGATTCCAATCACAGCTTGGTTGATCAATAAGTTTAGTTCAAGAAACTTATATCTTTCAGCTATGTCCATTTTCTTGATTGGAACAATTACTTGTTTTGTTGCACCAAACTTCAGTACATTATTGATTGGACGTTTGATCCAAGCATGTGGTGTAGGGATCTCAATGCCTTTATTACAAAACATTATGTTATCCATCTTCCCACCAGAAAAAAGAGGGTCAGCAATGGGGATGTCAGGGATCGTTATTGGACTAGCGCCTGCCTTAGGCCCAACTTTATCAGGTTACATCATTGATAATTATCATTGGCGTGATCTTTTTGGTATGGTTTTACCAATCGTCGTTTTAGTTTTAGTGTTGGCATTCTTCTTAATGAGAAGCGTGATTCCTCTATCTAATCCAAGTATCGATATTTTATCAGCTATTCTTTCAACTATTGGATTCGGTAGCTTACTTTACGGATTCTCAAGTGTTGGTGACGCTGGTTGGGGCAGTGCCAAAGTAATTGGTTTCTTGATCGTAGGTGTCGTATTTATTGCATTATTCGCATGGCGCCAACTTCATTTGGAAAATCCATTCTTGGAACTACGCGTATTCAAATCGTCTACCTTTACAATTGCGGCTGTATTGGCTGGAGTAACAAACATGGCCATGGTGGGTGCTGAAATGGTTGTACCTCTATATATCCAAAATATTCGTGGTGAATCAGCATTCCATTCTGGTTTGATGCTATTGCCAGGTGCTTTGATCATGGGGGCAATGATGCCGATCACTGGAGCCATTTTTGATAAATATGGAGCAAAACGTTTAGCGATTATCGGGATGTTCATCTTAACCGCTGCGACAGCGCCGTTTGCATTCCTAACAAAAACAACACCAGTCTTATATATCGTCGTTCTTTATGCAATCCGCATGTTCGGTATCTCAATGGTTATGATGCCAGTTACTACATCTGGTATGAATGCTTTACCAAATAAATTGATCAGTCATGGTACGGCAGTAAACAATACGTTCCGCCAAATTGCCAGCTCGATCGGTACAGCTATTTTGATCAGCGTATTGACGAATGTGACAAAAGACAACCTTCCAGGTAAATCAGTATTGAATAGCACACCTTTAGCTTATAAAGATCAAGCAATCAATGCGACATTATCAGGTTACCATGCAGCCTTCATTGTAGCAATCGTCTTTGGAATCATCGGCTTCTTGATTGCCTTTGCATTGAAGAGAAAAGAACCTGTTCAAACGAAAGCGGGGGATAAAGCATGATAATCGCAGTATTGATCATTAGTTTAATCGCCTTTGCAGCTACAAATGTATTTGCAAAAAAATCATGGCAAACATTCCTATCGTTGGTTTTTGGTTTGATTTTTGTTGCTTCATTGGGTTTGATCGTTGCTAACCTTTCGAACCACTTCGGAATGGAAAGAGTAACAGAAACAAAAACAACGAAAATCGTTTCTAGTGCAAAATCTGACAATGCCAATATGCTTTTATATAAAGCATTAGGGGATGGAACAGAAAAGGTTTATCTTTACCGCACCGATGAAGATCAAAAGAAACCAAAAGCGACTGGTACCGATAATGAAACAAATAAAGTAGAACAAACAAGTGGTGAAGCAGAGAAAGTATCGAAAACCACTTATTGGGAATACAAAAATGACATGTACAAATTCTGGTTCAATCTAGCAGATAACAATCATGAATACGACAAACGTGTCAATACATTCAAGATTCCAGCCGACTGGATCGAATTAAGTACAGATCAAGCAGCAAAATTAGCTGAACTAGTGAAACAACAACAAAGCACAATGGCAAATGATGCTAAAGCTTATGTGCAAGAAGGTATTGTTAAAGCGATGACTGAAAATCCAACGATGAGTCAAGAAGAACAAGCAAAATTAACAAAAGACTTAGCCGCAGATTATCAAAAACAAGCTTTAGCGAAATTAGTAAAAGAAGCTAAAGGGGAGTAATCTCTTAACAAAAGGTACAATTCAAAAAGAGGTACTACTTCAAAGTTTCAATAAAAAAGCCGGATCATCTCAAAGATAACGAAAGTTATTATGGATGGTTCGGCTTTTTTTGTTACATACTTTAAAGATCCGTCCTTTAGCGTTGGGAGTGATGATCTATCTCTTTTTTTGGTATACTAAAATAAAAAAAGTAGGAGAAAGCAATGGGAAAAACATATTCTTTTGAATCACTTATTTATTCTTCGGAAGTTGGTAAGGGAGGCGCATACGTTGTTTTTCCTTATGATATCAGAAAAGAATTTGGCGCAGGACGAGTCAAAGTCCAAGCAATGTTTGATGGAGTTTCATATGAAGGTAGTATTGTGAATATGGGTGTGAAAAGGGAAGATGGCAGTATTTGCTATATCTTAGGTATTCGAAAAGACATTCGCAAGAAAATCGGAAAAGACATCGGTGATCGTGTAAATGTAACAATAGAGCTGAGAGAATAAAACTGTAAACTAAAAAACAGATTGGTAAGCAACTGAACAGTCAGTATTTCTGTTTTGGTCTGCTAGTGCCAATCTATTTTTAGTTAGGATGGTTTTTCTCCATTGGTATAATAAAGAGGTTTTTTGTTATCGAAATGATGGTTCTGCATCCAAGCTAACATTTGCTGCCCCAAACTTTCTGCCATGGAAAAAGAGGCATGGATCTGTGCATTCGTAATGTGGTCCACATGGACACCTGAAGTGATAATGCAATTCCCTGGTAGTTCATCTTTAATGATAGCAAGGAGCGATTGTGCTAAGACATCATCTTTATGGAAACGACCATCATGGCTAGGGAAACGAATCGTTTGCGCTTTTGTCTCTTTAGAAAAAGTGGTGACTGTCCCAATATGTGCTACATTGCCACCAGTAATCGTTATCAGTAAATCTTTGCCGATAACTTGTACATTTGCTTGCATCGTATAAGCTTCTTGTGTGACTAAAAATCGTTTGATTTCCTCCATCTTACTCACCTTGCCAACGTCTTGAGGTGTCATTCTCGATACCAAATTGATCTAGTAATTTCATTGTATGATGATCCACAAGGTCTTGGATCGTTTCAGGATGATTATAAAAAGCAGGGATTGGTGGAATGATTTGAACGCCAAGACGTGCTAATTTTGTTAGATTTTCTAGGTGAATCGCATTCAACGGCGTTTCTCGAGGAACGAGGACTAATTTTCTTTGTTCTTTCAATGTCACATCGGCTGCGCGAGCAATCAGATTCTCTCCTAAACCAATAGATATACCTGCAATTGTTTTCATGCTCGCAGGAACGATGACCATACCGTCTGTTAAAAAAGAACCACTTGCTACAGCTGCTCCTAAGTCTTTGTTCGAATAATGATAATCAAATAGGTCTTCAAATTCATGAAGCGTCATATCTGATTCCAATTTTAAATTTTCTTTTGCCCAAGTGCTGATAATACCATGTGTTTCGACTAATGGATTTTCTTTTAATTTTTTTACAAAATTGATTGCATAAATGATACCAGAGGCGCCACTTACACCAACTACGATTTTTTTCTTTTTCATTTGGATCGTTCCCTTCTATTTTTTAGTATTAAAGGAAAATACCAATCGGCTCTCTCATCAAACAAGATCAATGAGAGAGAACCAATCGGTAAGGACTCTTAAATGACGTATCATCAGACTTAGTTTAAATAGTCTTTCCAGTTATCTACTTCTTTGAATTGCGCACGGATAAAATGCTCTTTCATGTCGAATGGCACGGTGCCATCGAAGATTGTTTTTGCGCTCATCCCGCGGAAGCGTATAACGCCAGGGTTGTATTGTGGTAACTCTGAAGGGTCGAGTGGATGATTTCTCATACCAGGAATCACGATGATATCTTTATCTCCTTGGAAACGAGTGTTGAATGTCCACATAACGTCGTTCATATCAAAGATATCGACATCTTCATCAACTAAAATAACTGTTTTTAATTCTTTGAAGGCGGACAATGCAAGGATCGCTGCTTGGCGTTGGATTCCTTCGTCAGCTTCATTTTCTTTGCGGATTTGCATGATTGTCATCAATTTGCCGCCTCCAGCTGGTGGATTGTAAACATTGACGACTTTACCAGGAATCGCTTTATCCACAAGTGCTAGAATACTTGCTTCAGTAGGGATGCCAGCCATAGAAACATGTTCTTCGCTTGGACCAATCGTTGTTTGCATGATTGGATTATCTTTGCGGTGAGTAATGGCTTTTACTTTAACGACATTCACAGCCGGATTTGCATCACCTGTATAACCAGGAAACTCGGGCATTGCTTTTCCTGAGTTCATGTTGATATCTTCTTGCATTGTTTTGTTAGGCATGATTTCTGCTTCAATAATGAATTCTGCGCGGGCAATTCCGACTTCGTTTACTGCAACACCGTCAACGAGTTGAATGGGTTCATTACGTAAAGCACCTGCACACCATAGTTCATTGTAGCCAAGAGGAGTGGTAGGTGGTTCAAAAGTTGTTCCGATGGCAATCGCTGGATCTAATCCAATATTGATCGTAATAGGCATTGGCTGATTCAAGGCTTCAAATTGTTTTTGGAAATGGCCGATGTGACGCCCGCCAGGCATAATGTACATGCCAATTGTATCTTTATCTTCCAAAACCATGCGATGGATAGTTACGTCACTCATTGTTTTTTCAGGATCAGAACCTAAAACAACGCCCATTGTGATATATGGACCAGCATCTTCGGGTGTATTTTTTGGAGCAGGTAAAATGTTGCGGATATCGAAATCTGCGTCTGTTGCAAGGTGGACAACTTCTTGTGCAGGGGCATCCGCTTTGTCTACTTTCACTGGTTTAAGGGGATGCTCAACGGCATCTTTTAAGAAGCGTCCCAATGTACGATAATCATGGTGTAAGATTTGACCAACACGTTTGCGGCTAGCCATTGTTCCGATGTTTACTCGTTTTCCAGGAAAGCCTTTGATGTTGTTGAAGGTCATTGCAGGACCTTCTTGTGTGGGACGTTTGACCGTACCGCCAGCACCAATATAGCGATATACACCAGATAAATCTGCTTCTGGATCAATTTCAAGATCCGTTTCATGGTATTGTCCAGGAAGAGTTTTTAGTTCTTCGATGACTTTTCTTAAGTCATAGGGTTGTTCTGTCATTTGTATTTCCTCCTTTTTTTCTTTCCTTCTTTATAGTACGAGCCTTAGGGCAGTGAAACAATTCAAGTTATGAAGATTTCTATTCCATAGTGGAATGGATACGCATTTTTATCATTCGATAGTCTGTGATACAACTGAAAGAAAACGATTACAAAGGAGTGGAGAGGAAATGACGGAACAATTTCCAAAAGCAGTACGTGCTGAAAATCTAGCGAATGTTTTAAAAGTTGAATTTGAGGATGGCTCAACGAAATTCATACGTACGCATTGGGTCGGAGATATGACCGATTCCTTGCAATTCGGAAAACGTGGTAAAGGAAAACGAAAACTTCTGTTAACAGTTAGTCGAAATATGTGGATCGGTTCGAACATCACTATTGAAGATGATGGAACAGTGGTTCTAAATGGAAAGGATCGCTATACACCAGAAGAATTATGGCGTGACGGAAGCAGCTCAATGGCAGAATTATAGTGAACGAGTTAGAAAGTCAGGAGGTGGAAGAAGTACATAACGTTTTTGAGAAGTAACAAGTTAGGTAAAACATCCAGGTAAAGTGTACGGGGAAAATAGCCTATTTAAGGATATGAGTGCTAAAAAAGACGAACAATCTGACGTTTACTACGAAAAAGATTGTTCGTCTTACTTTATTTTTTGGAATAACTTCGGTGTTTTTGGTATGTGAGTATTTTTTAGGTTTGCTTCATCTTTCGTGATAGAGGGGGAATTCAGCGGTTACTGAGTACATTTTTTGAAACATTTGCTGTTACATGATACCCTTCAATTAGGGTGTTAGAAAAGAGGGAAATGAATGAGAGTCGTGATCGTTGGTGGTTCCTTTGCAGGAATCCACACTGCAATGGCACTGCGCAAGCATTGTCCGGATAGTGAAATCATATTGATTGAAAAACAGGCGAAGATAGGTTTTATCCCCAGTGGAATCAACTTGCTTTTGAAAAAAGAAATCACTGAGGAAAAGCAGCTTTACTGGATGACAAAAGAAAAAATGGAAGCGTTCTACAATGTGGATGTGCGAATCAATACAGAAGTGGCTTCGTTAGGGACAACGACGAACACGCTTATTTTGCAAAACGGTGGCCAGTTGACTTTTGATCACTTAGTCATCGCTACAGGGTCGAACCAACAATTCAAAACGATCAGTACAGAAAGTGAATTGATCCGTTCGGTGAGAGATGCTCATTTAAAGGAACCTTTAGAAGAAAAAATCGCACAAGCACAAAAGGTAGCTATTGTTGGTGCCGGTCAGGTGGGTATTGAACTGGCGGAAGGATTGGTGGGTCAAAATAAGCAGATCCACTTATATGAAAGCCGAAAAAATTTGTTGTTCCGCTATTTTGATCCTGAAATGGTTGCCCCGTTACGTGAAGAACTGGAAAAAAGAAAGATTCCTGTCTTCTTGAACGAGCAGGTCCAATCGTTGGTGGAATCTGAGTCAGTGACAGTCACTACGGATCAGCGAAAAGAACGGTATGATCTGGTTTTATTGGCAAACCACACAAGACCAGATAACCGACTTTGGCAAGAAAAATTGAAACTAAATGATGACGGAACGATCTGGGTGGATGATTACTTACAAACTTCGGCAAAAAACATTTACGCAATTGGTGACACGATCCAGGTGACTTTTCGTCCGACAGAAGAAAAAATGTACGTGTCACTGGTAAATAATGCGATACGCACGGCACATATCGTTAGTCGAACGATCAGTGATAAACCAACGAAAGATCCGGGAACCTATCGTCCAGTGGGCAATCATTGGTTTGGCTACTTTCTAGGAAGCGTAGGGATAACAGAAGAAGAAAGTATTTTTTATCCCCAACAAATCACAAAAGAGTATCTAACAACTCAGGTTTCTGCTACGGATCATCAGCCAGTAAAGATCAAGATCATCCAAAATGAACAGCAACAGTTAGTTGGTGCGCAGCTTCAAAGCAAAGGCAATATTTTCCATCTGTTGGATCAATTTACGCTAGCAATCGAAGAAAGCTGGACATTGGAACAACTTGAGGAACACGAATTATTCTTCCAACCGGAATATCGGATGCCGATCCCTTTTACAAAGGTGGTTGAAGACACCCATGAAGATTGAACAATTATTGGAAAAAAAAGAACAGTTACAAGTCTTGTTGTTGCGAGAACTTGTGTTGCAAGGTGGCAAGGCCTCTAGCAGTGAACTAAGGGAGAAAGTGAATCTTTCTAAATCAGCCTTTGACCAGTATCTGGAAGATATTGAATGGATCGGCTCGATGATGCGCAAGAAAGTAGAAGTCAAAAGAACAGAGTTTCAAGTTATCCTTGAGTTAGGTGATGACACGAGTTTAGAACAGATATGTCTATTCTTGCTTCAACAAAGTTTGAAATTCAATTTGCTCACATATCTTTTAGAACATCAACAAGCGTCGATCGTTCGTTTAGCCACTGCATTCAATATCAGCGAATCTTCTGTTTTTCGCAAAATCAAAGAATTGAATCATTTATTGAAAGAATTTTCTCTTCAAATCAAAAATGGACAAATCTATGGGGAAGAACTACAAGTTCGGTACTTTTATTATGTCCTCTTTCAATTCATCCCAGAATCTCAACGACCTCTTTTCTTACAGAATACACCGGAAAAACGACCATTGATCCTAGGGTTGGAACGTTCGGTAGAAACAACTTTTTCAGCGGATGCATCAATAAAAATTGCTTGTTGGTTAGGAATCACGAGGAAACGACTAATGAGTGAAAAGACGACGTTCAAAACGTTGAAAACAAGAAAAACACTTTATGAGATTGATCGGTTGTACCAAGTGATCGATCCAGTCCTTTCGCTTTATCTAAGTCGAACTGCGGCTGACTTGAGTAATTATGAAACACTCATGTTCTACAGTTTTTTTGTGTCATTTGCAGTATTGGATGAGGAACACTTTTATCAGTATGATTTGACGCGCAGCAAAAAACTGCCGACTGCTGTCTTGGATACATATATCCGAGAAACAATGTTGTGGCATTATCGGCCCAGACGTCTAAAAATAAAGGAAGAAAAGGCTGTGGGTTATCAACTGGCACAAATCAATAATGAACTGTATTTTTTTGACGGGCATATGCTGATCTACGATCAAGAACATCTATTGGCACAACAAAAAAAGATGTTGGGACACTCCCTCAGTCAGTTACTAGAACGGCTAAAAGAAACAACCATTGAACAATTTTCTTCTAAAAAATTTGACGAGACACAATTAGAATATTTGATGATCCAATATGCGAATGTTTTGATGATGATCGATTTTTACATTGCCAAGTCTGTCAAAATCGGGATCGATATCGACACATTGCCGATTTATCGAATTGCGTTCCAACAATTTTTACTTAGAGAACTTAAAGGGATCAGTGGAATCGATATTGAAAATGTGCGTGCAGACAAATCCTATGATCTAGTAATCACTTTTAATCAAGAAAAACAAAATCAACACTATTATTATTTATCAGAGTTTGCTTCAAACTATGATATCAAAAGGTTAAAACAGAAAATTGAGCAAGAGAAAAAAGCTAAAAATTAAGAAAACTGTCAAAAAAAGTCCAAATCGCTATTTTTTTGGCAGTTTGTTTTAAATAAATGGGTGTAAGATAAAAGCAGATTAAGAAAGCGTTTGCAAAAAATGGAGGAGATTATAATGACTGAATCAACGTATATCATGGCCATCGACCAAGGGACAACTAGTTCACGAGCAATCATCTTTGACAAAAAAGGGAGACATATCGGCAGCTCACAAAAGGAATTTACACAATTCTTTCCTAAAGAAAGTTGGGTAGAACATGATGCCAACGAAATTTGGAATTCTGTTCAATCCGTCATTGCGGGAGCATTTATTGAATCTGGGATCAAGCCGAATCAAATTGCTGGGATCGGTATTACGAATCAGCGTGAAACGACTGTCATTTGGGAAAAAGACACAGGCCGTCCCATCTATCATGCAGTTGTATGGCAATCTCGTCAATCTGCCGCTATTGCGGATAACCTCAAAAACGAAGGCTATCAAGAATTTTTCCATAAAAAAACAGGCTTAGTGATCGATGCTTATTTTTCAGCGACAAAAATTCGCTGGATTTTAGATCACGTAGAAGGAGCGCAAGAACGAGCAGAAAAAGGCGAGTTACTTTTTGGAACAATCGATTCATGG
The DNA here is from genome assembly GCF_002277935.1 of Enterococcus durans. Taxonomy (NCBI): domain Bacteria; kingdom Bacillati; phylum Bacillota; class Bacilli; order Lactobacillales; family Enterococcaceae; genus Enterococcus; species Enterococcus durans. Next base: position 1,350,263 of record NZ_CP022930.1, read on the forward strand.
TTGGTTTGGAAATTAACAGATGGACAAGCCCATGTGACCGACTATTCAAATGCGAGTCGAACAATGCTATTCAATATCCACGATCTTGATTGGGATCAAGAAATACTTGACCTATTAAATATCCCACGAGTGATGTTACCGAAACCAACTTCGAATTCTGAAGTTTACGGCTACACGCAAGGTTATCACTTTTATGGTAGTGAAGCGCCAATTTCTGGAATGGCAGGGGACCAACAAGCAGCTTTATTTGGTCAAATGGCATTTGAACCAGGAATGGTCAAAAATACGTATGGAACTGGTTCATTCATCGTCATGAATACAGGGGAAGAACCGCAATTATCTAAAAACAATTTATTGACGACGATCGGTTATGGGATAAATGGCAAGGTTTACTATGCACTTGAGGGGAGTATTTTTGTAGCTGGGTCATCGATCCAATGGTTACGTGACGGCTTGCAAATGCTCCAAAAAGCGAGTGACTCGGAAGAAGCTGCGAAACGTTCTACGAGTGACGATGAAGTCTACGTTGTCCCAGCTTTTGTAGGTCTAGGCGCTCCATATTGGGATCAAGCTGCTAGAGGTTCGATGTTTGGTTTGACGCGTGGCACAACAAAAGAAGACATCATCAAAGCTACCTTACAGTCAATCGCATATCAAGTAAGAGATATCATTGACACGATGCAAGATGATACAGGAATCAAAATCCCAGTGCTGAAAGTAGATGGCGGCGCAGCAAATAATGAATATTTGATGCAATTCCAGACAGATATCTTGAATGTACCGATCCAAAGAGCGGAAAATTTGGAAACTACGGCATTAGGTGCTGCTTTCCTTGCTGGTTTGGCTGTCGGTTACTGGAAAGACACAGATGAAATCAGAGAATTTTATGAAGCTGGTAAAATGTTTGAAGTCGAAATGCCAGAAGAACGAAGAGAAAAACTATATAGTGGCTGGAAAAAAGCAGTCGCTGCTACACAAGCATTTGAGTAAAGGGAGGGAACGTTATGTTTTCAAGAGGAACGAGACAAGAAAATATTGAAAAAATGCAACAAGAAGAATTAGATTTATTGATCATCGGTGGTGGGATCACTGGTGCTGGTGTAGCCATCCAAGCAGCAGCTTCAGGAATCAAAACCGGTCTGATCGAGATGCAGGATTTTGCAGAAGGAACTTCTTCACGTTCAACGAAATTAGTCCATGGAGGCATTCGTTACTTAAAAACATTTGATGTGGAAGTAGTTGCTGATACAGTAGGCGAGCGAGCTGTTGTACAAAGTATCGCACCTCATATACCAAAACCTGATCCAATGCTACTACCTATCTACGAAGATGAAGGAGCGACGACATTCAATATGTTTTCAGTCAAAGTCGCAATGGATCTTTATGACAAGCTAGCAAATGTGACCGGTACCAAATATGAGAACTACACATTGACTCCCGAAGAAGTCTTAGAACGTGAACCTTTCTTGAAAAAAGAAGGTCTAAAGGGTGCAGGTGTATACTTGGACTTTCGCAACAACGATTCCCGTTTAGTCATCGAAAATATCAAGAAAGCAGCAGAAGATGGCGCTTATCTGGTAAGTAAAATGAAAGCGGTTGGCTTTTTATATGACAACGATCAGATCGTAGGCGTCAAAGCGCGGGATCTATTAACAGATGAAGTAGTAGAAATCAAAGCAAAAATAGTGATCAATACAAGCGGTCCATGGGTAGATAAGATCCGCAACTTGAATTTCAAACGAGCAGTTTCCCCTAAAATGCGTCCTACAAAAGGAATCCATTTAGTGGTAGATGCCAAAAAACTACCAGTGCCACAACCAACTTATTTTGATACAGGAAAACAAGATGGTCGTATGGTCTTTGCGATCCCTAGAGAAAATAAAACCTATTTTGGCACAACTGATACAGATTATCAAGGAGACTACACCGATCCTAAAGTGACACAGGAAGATGTGGATTATTTGTTGGAAGTTGTCAACCATCGCTATCCAGAGGCGAATATCACGTTACAAGATGTTGAGGCAAGCTGGGCAGGCTTACGTCCTTTATTGATTGGAAATTCTGGTTCAGACTATAATGGCGGTGACAATGGTTCGATTTCAGATAAAAGCTTTGGGAAAGTGATCGATACAGTCACAGAATATAAAGAAAACAAAGTAACACGTGTAGAAGTCGAAGATGTATTGAATCACTTGGAAAACAGTCGCGACGAAAAAGCACCATCAACGGTTTCCCGAGGAAGTTCTTTGGAAAGAGAACCAGACGGATTAGTGACACTTTCTGGTGGGAAGATCACCGACTATCGTAAGATGGCAGAAGGGGCATTGAAATTGATCCGTCAATTGTTAAAAGACGAATATGGTGTGACAGCCAAAGAAATCGATTCGAAGCATTATCCAGTGTCAGGGGGAGATTTTGACCCAACTAAATTAGAAGAAACAGTCGAAGAATTAACAAAAATCGGTGTTGAAGCAGGATTAGCGGAGGAAGACGCTGGTTATATTGCGGACTTCTATGGCACGAATGCGAAGAAAATCTACGCACTTGCAAAAGATATGACACCATATCCAGGGTTAAGTTTGGCAGAATCTGCTCGCTTACGTTACGGATTAGAAGAAGAAATGGTCTTGGCACCAGGTGATTATTTGATTCGTCGAACGAACCATCTATTGTTTGAAAGAGATCAATTGGATGCAATCAAACAACCAATCATTGATGCAATCGCCACATACTTTGCTTGGTCACCAGAAGAGAAGAAACGTCAAGAAAATCGGTTAGAAGAATTGATTGCTGAGTCGGATTTACGTGACCTAAAGGAGGAGAAATAAATGAATGCAGAGATGACCCAGATCATGGGTGAATTTATTGGGACGATGATTTTGATTTTATTAGGTGATGGTGTTTGTGCGGCAGTCAACTTAAACAAGAGTAAAGCACAAGCTTCAGGTTGGATCGTCATTGCATTTGGTTGGGGCATGGCTGTAACGATGGGTGTCTATATTTCTGGATTTATGGGACCAGCACATTTGAATCCAGCAGTATCTTTAGCTATGGCAATGACAGGAGCAATCGGTTGGAACCTCGTGATCCCATTTATTATTGCACAGATGTTAGGAGCTTTTGTTGGGGCGATTCTTGTTTGGTTAGCATATCTGCCACATTGGGGCGTGACAAAAGACCAAGATGCTATTTTAGGTACCTTTGCAACTGGTCCAGCTATACGTAATTATCCAGCTAACTTTATTACTGAATTGATTGGCACATTTGTCTTGGTTTTAGGGCTACTTGCATTTGGACAAAATGCTTTTGCAGATGGTACAAATGTATTTGCTGTCGGTGGGTTGATCTTGGCTATCGGTCTTTCATTAGGCGGACCTACCGGATATGCGATCAATCCAGCTCGTGACCTTGGTCCGCGTATTGCTCATGCAGTATTGCCGATCGGAAACAAAGGAACTTCAGACTGGGCCTATTCTTGGGTGCCAGTAGTTGGACCAATGGTTGGCGCTATTGTAGCAGTGGGAGTATACATGTTGATGGTCTAAGACGTTTGAATGTAGGACAAATCTAAAAATCAGGTTTGCTACAGACTCTCGAATAAACGGCGGGAACAGAAGTAACTCCTTCGGAAATAAGCCGAAATTCACAAAAATTTGAAAAGCAATTTTCGTTCATTTCTTCTTATTTCTCGGAGTTAAACACTTCTGTGCCAGCCTCTCTCAAATAAACGACGTCCAAAAGTCAGTCCTCATAAAAAAGTTTAGTAAAATAAGAGCAAATAATCAGGTGCCGACGAATCGGTTCTGATCATTTGCTCTTTTGCTTGATTCAAATAGATTTGATTTGAGAAATCAGTTATTTGTTAATTTATTCAAGACATCTTTAGGGATTTTTGATTCTTCAATCGCAGATGGTCCCTTTGTTATTCGTTTTTTACTTACTTCAGCCGTGATGTAAGAGTTTGGTTCTAAAGGCTGTGGTTTTTCAGAAGAAACGGCGTAGGACATATCGATTTTTTGACCGCTCTCAGTGACAAAGGTCAATTGATAGTCATAAGACTTTAAGTTATCCACTTTTTTTCCTTGATTATCCAGTGTATCTTTTAGTGGTGGAACTGTTTCTGGTATTTTTGCGTAGGCTGTTTCACTTTTATAGGTTTCTTCATAATATTTATACCCTTTATATCCACCAAAGGCTAATAGCAAAAGGACGATTACAGCAATTACTTTTTTCATTTGATTCACACTCTTTTCGTTTTTTTCTATTATCTACTAAGTGCCAATTAAAGGAAAGCGAAACAGGTAACAATTTTGTTAGTTGAACGAACAAATTTCTTTGTTTGGTAAAAGCGATTTCTTGTATTAGTTGACAGGCAAAAACAAAGTTGATATAGTTGGGGTGAAAATAAATAAAACCTAGATGAATGAGGTATTTTGATGAGTGTAGCAGGTATCTAACGTAGTCAGTTGAATAGCCAATAAAGCAAGAAGCTTATTTGGCGTGCGTATAGATGATACCTGTCAAAACCAATAGTTTGTATTCAACAAGGACGGGACATGTCTTATTTAAGTGGATGTCCTGTTCTTTTATTTTATCACTAGGTCTTATTTATTTGGGACAGGTATCTCTTCAATAAAGGAGAGAATATGAAAGATACACTCAATAAATTACAATTCGAAGAAATTAAAAACGAAGTCAAAAAACGAGCTATCGGGAATCACAGTAAAGAACGAATCGATGAAATGACCATCCAAACAAATCTGCAAACTGTTCGAACCCGACAAACAGAAACGAAAGAAGCACGGCTCATCTTAGAAAGTAATCAGCATGTTCCATTCATGGGATTGACGAGGATCGATGCATTAACGGCACAAGTAAAGAAAGGCTTGATTTTGACTCCCTCAGAATTGATCGAGTATGCTGATTTTTTAAGAAGTAGTCGGTTGATTACGAAATTCTTTGAAAAAAATTGCTATCAGACACCGCTATTGTATGCGTATAGCAAAAATATGCCCAACCTAGTTGAAATCGAAGAGTTGATCTATCAACAAATCAAGAATCAAAAGGTAAGTGATGATGCTTCGCGACAGTTGCGAAAGGTACGAAAACAGTTGCAAGTGACAGAAAAGGAAATCCAAGATCGCTTGTTGAAATTTTTGCGGCATCCCGCGAATAAAGAAATGATCCAAGAAACGATGATTGTTCAAAAAGGAGATCATTATACGATTCCAATCAAGGCAAGTTACAAAAACAAGATACCTGGAAGTATCATCGAGCAATCCAACAAAGGAACAACTGTATTTATTGAACCGACAGCTGTTGAAAAAGCAAGTGGGCACTACCAACTGCTAAAAGCAGAAGAAATTGCAGAAGAGTACCAAGTGTTGGCAGCTTTGACTGGCGCATTGGCTGAGAAAGAATATGCAATTGATTTGATCATTGAGACTGTCACACGTTTAGATATTCTTTTTGCTCGAGCAAAGTATAGTCGGGAAATCAAAGGTGTCACGCCTATCGTCAATAAATCGGAATATATCAACATTAAACAGGGAAGACACCCTTTGCTGACAGGAAAGGCTGTCCCATTGGATTTTGAATTGGGGAAAGATTACCGTGGGTTAGTGATCACTGGCGCGAATGCCGGTGGAAAAACAGTCGTTTTGAAAACTGTGGGACTACTTACCCTCATGGGGATGTTCGGGTTGCAAGTACCAGCAGATGAAGGTACAGAGTTAGCAGTCTTTGATGGTGTTTTTGTCGATATTGGTGATCAACAGAATATTGAAAATGCCTTGAGTACGTTCTCTGGTCATATGCACAATATTGCAGCGATTTTAGGTAAAATCAAAAGGAATACGCTGGTTTTACTAGATGAGATCGGTAGTGGGACAGAGCCAAATGAAGGGGCAGCTTTGGCGGTGGCTATCATGGAAGCAATGTATGAAAAAGGCGCTTTGGTTGTTGCAACTACGCATTATGGGGAAATCAAAAAGTTTGCCAAAGACCATGAAGACTTTATTCCTGCGGCTATGGCATTTGACCGAGAAAAATTGAAACCGAAGTATCTTCTGCGAGTTGGTGAAACTGGCGAAAGCCAAGCGCTGTGGATCGCCAAAAAAATGGAGATGTCTCCAGAGCTTATTCAACAAGCACAACATTATATCTACAATAAGGCCTATCAAACAAAGAAAAAAGCATTCCAAACGCTCGTCCAGAAGGAAAACGTGAAAGAAGAATTGGAACGATTTTCAAAAGGGGATCGAGTATTCTCGACCATCCATCAAAAAGAAGGTCTGATTTTTGAAGATCAAGGAGAAAACACATTGATCTTTTACTTGGACAGTGAAAAAATCGAAGTACCACGTTCCCGTGTGACTCTAAAAAGGCGCGCAGAAGAATTGTACCCAGAAAATTATGATCTGGACAGTCTATTTACAGATTTCAAAACGAGAAAATGGCAGAGGGATATCGAACGTGGCTCGAAAAAAGCCCACAAACAATTAGCTAAAGAAGCGCGTGAACGACAGAAAAATCAGCGACAAACGTAAAATAGGGATATTCAGCGGCAAGGTAAAAATTGGCACATCTATTTTGTTAGGTTAGAATAGACTAAAGTCTATTTAAGGGGCTGTAAAAGATGAAGCAACTATCCAATTGGCGTAAAGAAATACGAACGATCCCCAACCTATTATCTCTTTTTCGTGTTGTGTTATTACCTGTTTATCTTTATCTTGTCGCGCAACATTCTTTTTATTTAGCTGGTGTGATCATCGCTATTTCAGGTCTTACTGATTTTTTAGACGGTTTTATTGCTCGCCGTTTCAATCAAATCACGGAATTAGGAAAAATCCTTGATCCTGTGGCTGATAAATTGACTCAATTGTTTTTGATTCTATCCATGGCATGGCAACGTCCACTGATTTGGCTCGTATTAGGTCTATTCATTGTCAAAGAAGGCTTTATGTTACTAGCTGGAATCATTGGTCTCAGGCATCATGTCAAATTAGATGGTGCAAAATGGTATGGAAAATTAGCGACCGCCGTCATCTATGCAGGAATGGCAATTTTGTTACTCTTTCCTGACCTCACCGGTAGATGGGTCAACTGGATATTTGGTGTGATCACTTATTGTTTGGCACAATCATTTGTGCTGTATATAGGCACCTACCAAAAATTATTAAAATCAGTCGATGATTAAAAACAGAGATTGAGACAAAAGTCATTTAGGTTTGAGAAATTGGAGAAAAAAACGAACAATACGTTTTTTGTATTGCTCGTTTTTTTAAAATTTCCGAAAAGCCTGACTTTTAGATGCCGTTTATTTGAGAGAGGCTGGCACAGAAGTGTTTAACTCCGAGAAATAAGAAGAAATGAACGAAAATTGCTTTTCAAATTTTTGTGAATTTCGGCTTATTTCCGAAGGAGTTGCTTCTTTTACCGCCGTTTATCCGAGAGTCTGTAGCAAAACTGATTTTTAGATTTATCCCATATTCTATTTTTGTTTCATTATGGTTTGATATAAGCAAAGCCTTTTTCTTGTAATTCGATCAGATCTAAAACACCCGCTGGTACGATGACCACTTGTTCAGGTAATGCTTTTTCGCTGATTTCATTCGCACGTAAAGCGTTAGCACAAGCATGGAATGTTACATCTGGTAATGCGAGGAAATCCGCATTCTGGTTATCAAGATAGCCTGTTATTCCGTGACCGTTAACAGTAACGATGATCTCTGTTTTCGGTGCTGCTTTCAGTAGATTTTTGACGTTTTGCTTCGTTTCGAGCCACTTTGCTGTTTCGTCGATGTGAAAGACAACTTTCATTGTTTCGCTCCTTACTTTTTGATGATCATATTGATTGCTTGTTCCATTTTTTTTGCTTGTTCCTCTGGACTATTCTCAGGGTGTTCCAAACAATCCTTGAGATTTTCGGCAACGATCATTCCCATGACACGATCAATACTGGAACGAACGGCGCTCAACTGCGTAATAACATCCATACATTCTTTATTTTCGTCGATCATTTTTTGGATTCCGCGTATTTGACCTTCCGTGCGCTTTAAACGATTCATAATGTTTTTGTTATCGATTTCCATCTTGAATCCTCCTTGTTGTTCTATTTGGATAATACCTTATATAGGTATAGTTTGTAAATAAATAAGTCAATTTTTAAATTTAGGAATCGAATAGTTGACAAATATCAGTATATTGTGTTGAATATACCCCGTGAGGTATTTTAAAAAATTAAACGAGGTGGCATAAAAATGATGTTGTTCCAAACGATACAATCTATTACAATTGCTGAATTAAAAGGAAAACTAACAAGTTCTATTCAATTGATCGATGTGAGAACGCCAAATGAATACCGGGGTGGGCATATTCGACAAGCTAAGAATTTACCATTGCAAAGAATCACTAGTTTTAAAGGTGATCAGGAAAAACCTGTTTATGTGATCTGTCAGTCAGGTATGCGAAGCAAGCAGGCAACGAAAGAATTGAACAAAATGGGCTATCAGGCGATCAATGTACGAGGTGGCATGAATCAATGGTTGGATAAAACAATAGGAGGTAAGTAAATGAAAGTAGTGATTATTGGTGGTGTAGCAGGAGGAATGTCTGCAGCAACTCGATTACGCCGCTTAAAAGAAGATGCAGAAATCGTCGTTTTTGAAAAAGGGCCATTTGTTTCATTTGCCAATTGTGGACTGCCCTATTATGTTTCGGGGGAAATTGACGAACGTGAAAAACTTTTAGTCCAAACTCCTGAGACGTTAGCTGCTCGCTTTCAACTTGATGTCCGTCCAAATCATGAAGTCACAGCTATTTTAACAGATGAGAAAAAAGTCGAAGTACAGCATGATGGAATACGGACAATGGAATCATATGACGTGCTGTTGCTTTCTCCAGGCGCAAAACCGTTTGTACCACCTATTGCTGGTCTGTCAGAAGCGAAAAACGTCTTCACCGTTAGAAATGTACCAGACATTGATAAGATAATGCACGTCCTTGATATCCAACCAAAACAAGCAGTAGTTGTCGGTGCAGGATTTATTGGGCTTGAGATGGCAGAAAATTTGACCAAACGAGGACTTGAAGTAACAGTTGTGGAGAGTGCACCACATATTTTGCCGACCTTAGATGAGGAAATGGCTGCATTCGTTCATGCAGAATTAGAAGAAAAAGGTGTAACAGTCAAAACCAATCAAGCGGTCATCGCTTTTGAAGAGGAAGGCCAGTTATTGCGTTTAGCAGATGGTACTGCTATTCCTTCCGAACTGACGATTTTATCTGTAGGAGTAGCTCCTGACAGTACATTGGCAAAACAAGCCGGTCTTGAAACTGGAATCAAAGGCGGTATTCTCGTTGATGAATATTATCAAACGAGTGATCCTGCTATTTATGCAGTAGGCGATGCAATCATCGTCAAACAACAAATCACAGGTGAAGACGCGTTAATTTCGTTGGCCTCCCCAGCCAATCGTCAAGGACGTCAAGTAGCAGATAATATCGCTGGCACTGCACGAAAGAACCAAGGAAGTATCGGTACAGCGATTTTACGCGTATTTGATCTGACTGCAGCTTCTACAGGATTAAATGAACGAGCAGCTAAACAAGCAGGTCTCTCTTATTCAGTTATCCATGTCTCAGGAAAGGATCATGCAAGTTATTATCCAGACGCATCTGATCTTCTTTTGAAATTGATCTTTGATCCAAAAACTGGTGAAATCTACGGAGCGCAAGGAATTGGTGAAAAAGGCGTGGATAAAAGAGTAGATGTTCTGGCTACTGCAATCAAAGGAAAGTTAACCATCTTTGATTTACCGGAATTGGAATTGACTTATGCGCCACCTTTCGGTTCAGCAAAAGATCCGGTGAACATGTTAGGTTATGCAGCCATGAATGTTGCGGAAGGATTAAGTGAGCTAATCCAATGGCATGAGTTACCTGAAGCTTTGGCCAATGGAAAAGTATTATTGGATGTGCGAAATGAAGGTGAATTAGCCAATGGCGCATTTCCGCATGCTACAAATATTCCTTTGCACGAGTTACGTTGTCGCTTGAGCGAGTTAGAGAAGAACCAAGAATATATCGTAAGTTGCCATAGTGGACTACGAAGTTATTTAGCTGAACGTATCTTAAAACAAGCTGGTTTCCATGTTCAAAATTTAGACGGCGCATTTGCGCTTTATCGTGCAGTACGCCCAAATGAACTTGTTTATCCCCATCAATAAAAAAATCCGCCTCATTATGTGCAATGCTTTTCAACTTAAAAAAATAAGTGAGGAGATTAGTAAGAGTAGCTAGGGAAAAAGCGTATCACTCCAATTTTTTAGAGTGATACGCTTTTTCCCACTTTATTTTCCACCTTTTCTCAGATGAGTCATCAGTTTTTGAAATCATTGTTCCTTTATTTCTCAACAAATGGCTCTACGTGGACATCCGTTTCGTGGACTTGAAATTTTTCGAATAAACGATGTTCAATAATATCAGAAACAGTATGGCTTTCTTTTACTGTTAGATCAGAATCCATCAAGACTGTGATGTCAACATAGATATTTGAACCATAGTTTCGTCCTCGAATATCTTTCACTTGTCTTACTTCCGGAATTTTTTCAATTGTTTCTTTGTAACGAACAAGTTCAGCTTGATCGAAACCGTCGGATAATGAAAACGAACTTTCCCTAAAAATATCAACAGCCGTTTTTAAAATCAGTAGTCCGACAACCATTGCTGCTAGTGTGTCTAACCAACCCAACTGAAAAGATGCAGCAAAAACAGCAATTGCTGTACCAATACTTGTCCAGGCATCACTTCGGTTATCTTTTGCTGCAGCCAGAAGCCCAGGACTTTTAACTTTTTCGGCTAACTTTTTGTTGAAGTAATAGACGATGTACATAAGGATAGCGGAAAAAATACCTACGATCGCAGCAGTAATATCGGGACTCCCCGTCTCCTTGTCCATGAAAGAACGAATGGACGAATACAGGACCTCAATCCCTACCAGCAACATGATAAAGGAAGTAACTAGGCTGGCAATATTCTCTGCTTTCCAGTGACCGTAACGGTGTTCATTATCTGCAGGCTTCCGAGAAATCCGGAGGCCGATCAATACAGCAATCGATGCAAGGATATCTGTAAAATTATTCAATCCATCTGCTCTTAAAGCTTCAGAATCTGCGATATTTCCGATAGAAAGTTTTAGGATCGATACGATAACATAAGCCAGAATGCTGATGATAGCACCTAATTCGGCTTGTTTCAATTGTTGGTATCTTTCGTTGTTCATAAATGTTCACTCCAAAATAAAAATATTTTACTATCATATAATATTTTGAGTGTCTATTTAGTAAAGTGTGTAAAATATAATAGTTTTGGAGTAGCGAAATTTTGTACTATGCATCTCTTGAATCCATTAATAGGAAAGTCGAAGGAAGCTTTTTTGCCAACTAGAAAATCAGCAATGGAACATTTCAAACATGAAAAGCTGTTTTTCTCTGTTCATTCTTATTGCTTGATGCAGAACAGCCTTTTCACAACCTAATCTACGGTGTTCAAGAAGCAACTCCTCAACAATAAGGCCTAGATTTTCAAAATATGAGAAGCTATTTTAAAAATCTAGTTCTTATTTGCTCGGAGCTGAGCGCTTCTTTCACAACCTTATCCACGGTGTTCAAAGAGCTGACCTTCGGCAATAAGTCAAAAAATCTCAAAATATGAGGAACTATTTCGAGATTTTCTTCCTTATTGCTCAGGTCAAAACGCTCTTTTCACAACCTATTCCACGGTGTTCAAAGGCCTGCATCTTCAACAATAAGCCTAAACAGATGAAAAACATGAAAAGCTGTTTTTCTCTGTTCATTCTTATTGCTTGATGCAGAACAGCCTTTTCACAACCTAATCCACGGTGTTCAAAGCCCAACTCCTTGAAATAAGTCTGGATTTTTCAAAACATGGAGAGCTGTTTCGAAAAATCCATTCTTATTGTCGGCGGAGCTGAACAGCCTTTTCACAACCTTTATGCATATGTTTTGAGCTTTGCTTTTCTCCGTGTTAGGGTGGGATTGTACCGAATAAGAAGGAGGAAACTGACACATGGCAAAAATAGATTTACCACAAGTCGAAACTCATCTTTATATCAACGGCAAATGGCTGGAGGGATCGGAAGGTACTTTTGAGGTTAAGAATCCTGCAACTGGGGAGATATTAGCCACTGTTCAAAAGGGTGGAGAAAAAGAAACGAAAGAGGCAATTCAGGCGGCTAATAAAGCGTTTGAAGGCTGGTCACAAACTTCTCCTGCAGAACGAGCAAAATTAATGAATAAAATGGCAGATCTAGTAGAAAATGATAGTGAACGATTGGCAAAAATCATGACGATGGAACAAGGAAAACCGCTAAGTCAAGCAGCAGCGGAAATTCAAACAAATGTGGAGAATCTTCGGTGGAATGCGGCGGAAGGACAGCGTATTTTAGGGGACATCGTTCCTTCACCAACTACTAATCAATGGCAAGTCCGGAAACAGCCAGTCGGAGTAGTAGGAGCCATTACTCCTTGGAACTTTCCTTCTAATATGATCATTCGGAAGATATCGCCAGCAATCGCAGCGGGGTGTACGGTGATTTTAAAACCCGCAAAAGCGACACCGCTTTCAGCACTAGCGCTAATGGAACTATTTGATCAAGCTGGATTTCCTGAAGGAGTCGTCAATATCGTAATGGGGGATTCTTCAACGATTGGTAAGATCTTATCAGAATCTGATGACATTCAAAAAATCACTTTTACAGGTTCAACAGAAGTGGGCCAAATCTTGAATGAACAAGCGGCTCCGACATTGAAAAAAGTTTCAATGGAACTTGGCGGACATGCTCCATTTATTATTTTCCCTGATGCGGATTTAGAATTAGCGACAGAGATGTTGATCAAAACTAAGTTTATCAACAATGGACAAGTGTGTACGTCACCTAATCGAATCTTTATCCATAAAGAGATCAAACAAAAAGCAACAGATCTTATCATGGAAAAGATGAAAGATGTATCTGTAGGTAATGGGTTAGACGACCCAACAACAGGTCCGCTGATCAATGAAGAAGGAATCCAAAAAATCGAAGAACAGCTGAAGGATGCAGTTGATAAAGGGGCACAGATTCTTTGTGGTGGAAAGCGCTTGACAGAAGGCGAGTATGCGAACGGCTTTTTCTTTGAACCAACTGTTTTAGACGGTGTAACAAAAGAAATGGCGATCTTTTATGAAGAAACGTTTGGACCGGTCATTCCACTGATTACATTTGAAGAGGAAGATCAAGTGATCAAGGATGCCAATGATACGATTTTTGGCTTGGCTTCTTACTTCTTCTCGACCAATATCCACACAGTCGATCATGTCAGCAATCAACTGCAATATGGGATGGTGGGAGTAAATGATACAGCGATATCTAACTCTGCTACGCCTTTTGGTGGGGTCAAACATTCTGGATTCGGTCGTGAGAATGGAACCTATGGTGTCGAAGAATATATTGAGGTAAAATTTGTGACGATTCGGACGGCTAAGTAAAAGCACAGCAAATAGAAGAATACGAAAATCAGAAGAGGCTAAGACAGAAGTGTTCAACTCTGAGAAATAAGCCGAAATTCACGAAATTTGCTTTTCAAATTTTTGTGAATTTCGGCTTATTTAAGAAGGTGTTGCTTTTGCTCCCACCGTTTATTCGTTTTTGAAGGGTGAGCCAAAAGTGTTTCTTACTTTTGGCTCACCCTCTTTTCGAATAATCGATGTACGTAGTTTCACTAAAAAAAGCCAAAAAAACCAAAAAACGTAAGAAGTAATTTTGGTTTTCTTTTGACTTTTTCTTATAAGTGAACACTTATTTCTGAGTCTTGCTGTCCATCAATTCTTTTCGATATTCATGATAAACATGATAAAGATTCAATTCGTATTCTTTTTTCGCGTTTGTTACTACGGTGTCTAAAATCAGCCCGGTAACTAGTGAAAGTAAAGCCAGTATCATCAATCCAGTACTCAAAATAGCCGAAGGTACCCGTGTGATGAAGTGGGTCAACATATATTCACGAAGAACTGGTACGCCAGTGAATAGACCAAATAAAAAGAAGAAAAGTGTCCAGATCCCAAAGAACATCAGCGGTTTGTAATCTTTGCACATTTTGATGATCATCATGATCACTTTAAAGCCATCGGAAAAAGTATTTAACTTTGATTCACTTCCTTCTGGACGATCGCGATAATCAATGGGGATTTCTACTAACTTGAATTTTTTATCTAATGCATGGATCGTTAGTTCCGTTTCGATTTGGAAACCAGAACTCATGATAGGAAAGCTTTTGACAAAAATCCGATTAAATCCACGATAGCCAGTCATGACATCGCGTATTTTCGTTTTATACAATTGCGTGATCGTATTTTTAACTAGATTATTACCGAAATCATGGAAAGGACGCTTGTTTTCATCAAAATACGTACCGTTCGACAGTCGGTCACCAATGACCATATCCGCTCTGCCTGAACGAAGTTGATCGAGTAACTCATGGGCCGCTTCTGCTGGATAGGTATCATCACCATCGACCATTAGATAATAATCTGCTTCAATATCAAAAAACATTTGCCGAATCACATTTCCTTTTCCTTGGCGAGGCTCTTTTTTAACGATTGCACCACACTGTAGAGCTAGATCATACGTGTTGTCTGTCGAATTATTGTCATATACATAAATGTCTGCTTGTGGTAATTCTCGTTTAAAGTCTGCAATGACAGTCGAAATCGTTGCTTCTTCATTGTAACAAGGAATTAGAACAGCAATTTTTTCTTGTTGTTCCATTTTTCACTCTCCTTAAATCATCGAAAACACATTTTCCTTTTAAGAATACCGTATCATTTTCGTAAATACTAGTATTCCTAGAGAAAATTAACTTCTTTTTTAGCGCAATTCATAAAGAAATCCCTACGAAAAAACGAAGATGTTTTTTCAGAGAAGGGATAAGGAATCAATTCTATACAGTTAAGCAAATTCACTTTTTTTTCGTGTAATATCTAAAACAGTACCTGTGTAGGCATCCGCTAAGAATTCATAGTAGACAACTTCACCATCTTCGATTCGTGATATACCACCTCGATATGCCTTCGAATGGATCGCAAATTTTCGAGTAGGTTCTTTTTCAAAGGAAATCCAGGAACCTTCAATAGAGCCTTCTTTTAAAAATGATTCTTTGATTTGATGCAAGACTTCATCCGCAGATAAGGTCTTTTTTCGATGATACCAAATAGTTGAAGCAACACCGCTTAACAATCCAAGTCCGATTCCCACAGCAAGACCGCCTTTAAAATAGCTTAGTTCGCTTTCTTCATACATACGTCTTACCTCCTTTTATATCCAATAGCTTCTTTGTGTTTATTCTACCATACTATGGGTTTTTCTTTGAAATAAATAACCACTACTTGTGAAAATAAGTTATAATAAATCCAAGTGATTGGCTAAAAGCGCTAAGGTTTGCGTCAATCAACAATAAGTTTGAGAGGAGCATAGTCTGAATTTTAGACGAACTTTATATGGACGAAAAAACATTTCAACGTATCAAAGAACTAACAGAACTTCAAGGAACAAGTGGTTTTGAGCAAGACATCCGGGAGTATATGGGCGCACACATGGAGCCTTTAGTGGATGAATTACAACAAGACGGGCTAGGTGGGATCTTTGGTTTACGTCACCATGATGATGCGGATGCTCCGCGCGTAATGGTTGCGGCACATATGGATGAAGTTGGCTTCATGTTGACCCAGATCCAAGAAAATGGCTTATTTAAAGTCGTACCTTTAGGCGGATGGAATCCTTACGTCGTTTCTGCCCAACGTTTTACGTTAAAAACATCAACAGGAAAAAATTATCCATGTATTTCTTCCTCTGTACCACCACATTTATTACGCGGTACCAGTGGCCAAAAAGCAGTTGAAGTCACAGATATTTTATTTGATGCCGGCTTTGAGTCACGTGAAGAAGCAATGAGCTTTGGCGTATTACCTGGTGATACGATCGTTCCTTATGCAGAAACAGTCAAAACAGCCAATGGAAAAAATATCATCAGTAAGTCTTGGGATAATCGTTACGGCTGTACAATGGTCTTAGAAGCTTTGGAAGCATTGCAAAATGAAACATTAGGGCATACTTTGATCGCTGGAGCAAATGTACAGGAAGAAGTGGGCTTACGTGGCTCTAAAGTTTCTGTCAACAAATTCAAACCAGATCTTTTCTTTGCAGTTGATTGTTCAGCAGCGGACGATACAAGAACAAAGAATGGCACTTTTGGTCATTTAGGGGAAGGGACATTGATGCGTATTCAAGATCCAGGTTTGATCATGTTACCTCGTCTACGTGAGTATTTATTAGATGTTGCTGAAACGAATCACATTCCTTATCAATACTTTGTTTCAAAAGGCGGAACTGACGCAGGTGCGGCACATACTCAAAATGAAGGAATCCCAAGTACAGTGATCGGTGTTGTAGGACGTTATATCCATACACATCAAACGATGTTCAGCATCCGTGATTTTGAGGCAGCCA
Organism: Enterococcus durans; assembly: GCF_002277935.1. NCBI lineage: Bacteria > Bacillati > Bacillota > Bacilli > Lactobacillales > Enterococcaceae > Enterococcus > Enterococcus durans. The sequence goes on from NZ_CP022930.1 coordinate 1,366,827, forward strand.
GAGAAATGCTGATCCAAACATTAAAAGGGTTAGACAAATCAACTGTTGATACAATCGTATATGGAAAATAAAATATAAGAGAAATGGAAAGTAGCGTATTGCTGAAATATTTATTTTTAACGATACTCTAGGGAACCTTAAAGTATGAGACAAAATTGTTTCTTACTTTTGTCCCACGCTCAAACATACCGAGTCTATTCCATATCTCTTAGAAAATAAGCCTTAACAATCTGAACATAGCTTTTTATGTTTTTAGGATCGTTAAGGCTATTTTTGTAGGAGCGGGACACATTTTTTACAATTTAGGCTTTGGGTTGGTCAGTTTTGGATAAAGGTGTATAATCTAGATGTAAGAAAAAGAAAAGAGGTAAACAGATGATTATTCCTGAGGGTTTAGAAGAATTAGCTAGTTATGTAGAAAAAGGAAATAATATCTTTTTCTTTACTGCAGATTGGTGTGGTGATTGTCGCTTTATCAAACCGCAGATGCCAGAGATCGAAAATGATTTTTCTGGATGGAATTTTATTGAAGTTGATCGTGACAAATACATAGATGTAGCCGCTGAGTGGAGCATTTTTGGAATTCCAAGTTTTGTTGTCATCCAAGACGGAAAAGAATTAGGCCGTCTGGTAAACAAAGACAGAAAAACAAAACAAGAAGTCGAGGATTTCTTAAATCGTGTGATTGAGGGTTAACATCTGCTAGGAGGGATCAAGATGGAACAAGAATATCAAAATATTTTAGTCGGTATCGATGGTAGTGAACAAGCACTTTTAGCGTTTAAAAAAGCGGTCGAAGTTGCTCGAAGAAATCGAGGTACTGTATACGTAGTGAATGTGATCGATCAACAATTTTATAATTTTATGGGCTATGCCCCAATCGATCAAACAGTAGTGGATCAACAAACAGAAGCAGCAAAACAAATGATTGAAGACTGCAAAGCTTACGGGAAAACCGTTGATTATCAAGATATCGAAGGAATCATTGCCTACGGTTCGGTCAGAGAAACAATGGCAATCAATTTACCTAAAAAATATAAAATCGATTTGATCATGGTAGGACAATCAGGTCTAAATGCAGTTGAACGCTTTATGACTGGAAGTGTGGCAAGCTATGTCATTCGTCGAGCACCTTGTGACGTCTTGATCGTGTCAGATGAAGAAGAAGCAGCAACAAAAGAATAAGAACATGCAAGAAGCGTGTTAACGCATTGTTTATCTGAATTTTTAAGAGGCCGGGACAGAAGTGGCTAGATTCAAGAAATAAGAAGGAAATTCCAAAAAATGTTTCTGCAATGTTTGTGGGATTTTGGCTGATTTCTCGAAAAGGCTACTTCTGGAACGCCATTTATCCGCAAAAGAGAGTGTGACAAGGATTTTGTCATACCCCTTTATTTTTTTGGAATCAGAAAAATGCTATAAAGTATGGCAAAAAGGTTTTATTTTTTGGATGAAAAAAATCTCATGCATCGATCAACAATTTTTGTTAAGATAAGTGACAGCAAATGATACTGGAGGAAAAAACATGATTTTTGCTTACAATAAAGCACATGTCGGTGATACTTTGATGGTGATCATAGCCGATGATAAAGGAACGGAAAATAGCGTTATCCGCAAAGGAAATGTCGCACAGGTAAAGGATGAATCAGGACAAATCGTTGCCTGGAATTTTTTCCATCTCTCTGACCACCTCGTTATTGAAGGAAACGGACAAGTTGAAGTAACGAAAGAACAATTAGCCGAATTGAACCGATTGATAAAAGAAGCAGGCTTCACGGAAACACTCGTTGAAGATAATGAGCCTAAAATCGTTGTCGGCTATGTTAAAACTTGTGTCCCACATCCTGACTCAGATCATTTATCAATCACAGAAACACAAGTAAGCGATAGTGAAACATTGCAAATCGTGTGTGGAGCACCAAATATCGAAGCTGGACAAAAAGTTGTTGTAGCGAAACCAGGTGCGATGATGCCTGATGGAATGATGATTTGGCCAGGTACTTTACGTGGGGTAGAAAGTTTTGGCATGATCTGTTCTGCGAAAGAATTGCAGTTGCCAAATGCTCCAGAAAAGAAGGGCATATTGGTATTGCCAGCAGATGCAGTGATAGGGGAAGATTTCTTAAAGACCCGCAGTGTTTAATATAAAAAAATAAAATTGACATGAAAAAACCTCCCAAGAAAATGATGCTTTCTTTGGGAGGTTTTTCGTTTTGGGGAAGACGATAGTTTCTATAGTTAATGGAATCAGTTTCCTGAATTCGATGATTGGTTTTGTTTTAATGCAGATTGATCGATCGTCAATTCAACTGTAGCAGTTTTTTCATCTTTTTCTTGGTAATAAGTGATTTTTACTGTGTCACCAACTTTTTTCTTATAAAGAGCTGATTGTAACTCAACACCAGATGAAACTTCCGTGTCGTCGATTTTAGTAATTACATCATATTGTTTCAAACCAGCTTTTTCAGCAGGTGTTGCTGGTTGGACACTTGCCACGATCACACCATTTGTGACTGAAGAAGGAATCTTCAAGACTTGTTCTTTTTGCTGCGTTGAAACATAAGATAAATCGTACATCGTAATTCCTAATGCAGGACGTGTCACTTTACCATCTTTTTCAAGTTGGTTGATGATATTGACTACATCATTACTTGGGATTGCAAAGCCCATACCTTCAACACTTACGCCAGATGAAGATTCAGAAGTAGTAGCGATTTTACTTGAGTTGATCCCAATCACTTGTCCTTCAATGTTGATCAGTGGACCACCTGAGTTACCAGGATTGATTGCAGCATCTGTTTGGATCGCATTGATATTTACAGTTTCGTTGGATTCATTTGTACTTGTCACTTGTCGGTTCAAAGAAGAAACTATACCTGACGTCACTGAATTGGCATATTCGGAACCTAAAGGAGAACCAATTGCAATTGCAGGTTCACCAACTTTTAAAGCACTAGAGTCGCCAAATGAAGCAACTTTATCCACTTTATCTGATTGGATTTTCAATACAGCTAAATCAGAATAAGCATCAGTTCCAACTAATTCTGCTTTGACTTTTGTCCCATCTTTGAGCAAAACTTCTAATCCTTGTTGCCCATCAACTACGTGGTTATTTGTTACGATATATGAAGTGTTGCCCTCTTTTTTGTAAATCACGCCACTCCCTTCACTAGAAGCTTCTAGATCACTATCTTCAGTACTTTGCTGCTGTTGCCCAAATAGTTTGCCAAAATCGTTCGATTGATTTTGACTTTGCAAGTTGATAACGGAAACTACCGCATCTTGTACTTTATCTACAGCACTAGTAATATCTGAATCTACATTCACTTTGACATTTTCTACAACAGTTTCACCTGACGAATTCTGGTTACCCCCAGCACTCGTATTGGAGTGACCATTTCCTAATGCAGCATAAAAAATACCCGCTGTTAATAATCCTCCAATCACACCACCGACTAAACCTAGTCCAAGTTTGCGCCAAAGACCATTATTTTTCTTTTTCATTTTTGATGTCACATCTTTTCTATCCATGTGGCCTGCCTCCAATTATTATTTTCTTTTATTTAAGTATAGACCTATTTGTTAAATTTAGTCTACTTTGAGACTATGAACTTTTTATGAAAAAGCTTAGGAAAAATCATTGATTTCAGATGAAAAAAATAAAAAAATACTTTTCCACAAGATATGTGTAAAAAACATGGGATAAACTGAGGAAAAACAAGAGTATTTTTTATCCACAATATGTGGATAAAGTGGATAAATCTGTGAGAAACATATGTTTGCTTAAGAAATACTTATAAAATAAGCAACGAATACCTCTCTTTCTGTGGATAAACCTGTGGATGTTGTGCATAACTATGTGGGAATCTTTGTAAAAATAAATCCGTCATTCCATGTCCTATCCGGAACGAAATTCTATTATAATGGAAGAAGAAATCAAATAGAGGAGTACGAGAATGTGAATATCAAAATAATTTCAGTCGGGAAATTGAAAGAAAAGTACCTGATCCAAGGAATTCAGGAATATGTTAAAAGATTACAGGCATATGCCAAAATCGAATTAATCGAAGTACCCGATGAAAAAGCACCAGAAAATCTAAGTGATGCCCAGATGCGCCAAGTGAAGGAAAAAGAAGGGGCACGGATCTTAGGTAAAATAAAAGAACAAGAGTACGTCTATGCCTTAGCTATTGAAGGGAAAAATCCCACTAGTGAAGCATTTGCCAAGCAAATCAATCAATTAGGCATCCAAGGAAAAAGCCACCTTGTTTTTGTCATCGGTGGTTCATTAGGCCTAAGCGAGGCAGTCATGAAAAGAAGCAACACCCAAATCTCCTTTGGCAAAATGACTTATCCACACCAACTGATGCGTCTGATCCTCGTCGAACAAATCTATCGTGCCTTTCGGATCAATACGGGGGCGCCTTATCATAAGTGATGCGGTTTTTATCATTGATCCTAAAAATCTTAGCAAGACAAAAAGTACGTAAGAAAGTAAAGACTAAATACTTCGGAGGAACAAATGAATAACAATGATAGGTTATTGCGATTGCGTTATGCGATTGATTTGAAAGATACGGATTTGATTAAAGCTTTTGAGCTAGGCGGTGTACCACTGACTAAAGAAGAAGCTCAGGCGGTACTGACCAAAGTACAGGATAAGAACAAAGATAATGCAGAAAATAATGTGTATGAAAAAACCATCAACAACCAAGTTTTTGACGCATTCCTAAATGGCCTGATTCTCTTGGCGCGTGGTCCGCAAAAAGATAAGCCGATAGTAGACACGCCGCAAAAAAGCAAGGAAATCAAATATATCAACAATGTGTTGCTAAAAAAATTAAAAATCGCCTTGTCTATGACCACTGATGATATTTTAGACGTTTTTGCTGAGGCAGAAATCTATCCATCAAAAGGCGAAATCGGGGCATTTTTGAGAAAAGAAGGCCAACGAAATTTTAAGCCTTGCGGAGATAAATATATGCGTAATTTTCTCAAGGGGTTAGGAATTTATAATCGGAGAAAAGTATAAAGAAATTTCATGAGAAATCAAAACAATGGTTGTTTTGATGAGAGCTAGTTTTTGTATGAGATTAAAATATTATCTTAATCGAGGAGCTGGATTGGTTTTATGAATGATGAATATAAGAATGATGAAGATAAGATGCTTTTTGAAGAGATAGAGAATCGATGTAGGCTCAATTTTGAGCTTCGGGGAAAGATGTCTTTAATACAACAAAAAAAGTATTTAGCGAATAAATCAGAGTTTACTCTGGGACATGTTGAAAAATTAATCTCGGATTGGATTAGTAGTAGAAGCGAATTTACAAAAATAAAACAGCCGATTAAATTTGACATGAAAAAACTTTTGTTAAATAAGAGTGAGATAGGTAATAGAGATCAATATATTAGAGCTAAAGGGCAAGAAATAATTGATTCATTAGGTGAAATGAGGTCATACAATTATTTGTATGTAACACATAGAGCTGATGGAATGGTCATTACTGTGGGGAAATCTTCTTCTAATGATATTTTTTTAGATGGAGATCTTTTTTATCAACTCAATATAAATCACTTGTCTGGCACTGAAAATATAATTTTAAGGACGGAATATGGCAATGAAATATTTGCAAAATATGATGAGATTTTAAAAAATTATTTAGACTGGGCTTGGATAATTCCGGTTGAGTCAGGAGATGCTAAGAAACTGGAGAGATTATTGGGCGATGAACTAATTAATAAAAAAGTACCAATTTTAAATTATTATTCCCATAGACAATAAAAGGCTATTTTTCATGATAATACTAGTTATAACTGTAAAAATGGAAGAAAATCTGGGAAAGAAGTTTTTAAATAAGTGTATTGTTCGATTTTAATAAATAATAAGCAATACCATCCGTCTGTGTTGCGCAACATCGTACTACAATGAATATTTTTTCACAAAAAGAAAATCATCCATCGAATGAATGGAAGGTTTTAGTATACACGAGGTTAATGCCCCCTCTTTTATAATCAGAGGAGTGAGATTTTTTCTATGAATGTTTCTATTTTCTTATTGCTAGTCTAGTTTCTCTTACGATGAAATTGGGATTCTATTCCAGTTTTTATTGATTTGCTGATAAAATAACTTGAATGGTGGATATAAACATGATAAATAAGAGAAGAATAACAAAACGAGGTTGTGAAAAGATTCTCAAATGAGTATAATAGAAAGAAAAAGGAGGAAGAATCAATGAAAATAGCAATTGCAGGCGCTGGCGCAATGGGAAGTCGCTTTGGGTTGATGCTTCACCAAAGTGGGAACGAAGTATTATTAATCGATGGCTGGGCAGAACATGTCCAACAAATCAAAGAACATGGATTACAAGCAAATTTTAATGGTAAAGAGGTAGAAGCAAAACTACCAATCGTTCTTCAATCCGAAGTAGAAAAAGAAGATCAAGTTGATCTGATTATTCTATTTACCAAAGCGATGCAGCTGGAAAAAATGCTGCAGGATATCCAATCATTAATCAAAAAAGATACAGAGGTCTTATGTCTATTAAATGGTATCGGGCATGAAGATATTATTGAGAAATTTGTACCAATGGAAAATATCTATATTGGAAATACCATGTGGACGGCAGGTCTTGAAGGTCCTGGTCAGGTCAAATTATTTGGAAGTGGTTCAGTAGAATTACAAAATTTAGGTGATGGAAAAGAAGCAGCTGCAAAAAAATTAGCAGACAAATTGTCTGAATCAGGATTAAATGCTCATTTTTCTGACAATATTCACTATTCTATTTATCGCAAAGCATGTGTGAACGGAACAATGAACGGACTATGCACAATCTTAGACGTTAATATGGCTGAGCTAGGAAAAACATCGACTGCTCATAAAATGGTGGCGACGATTGTCAATGAGTTTGCCAAAGTAGCAGCAGTAGAGAAGATTGAACTAGATGTCCCAGAAGTCATTGCACATTGTGAATCTTGTTTTGACCCGGAAACAATTGGGTTACATTATCCTTCAATGTATCAAGACTTGATTAAGAACCATCGATTAACAGAAATCGATTATATCAATGGCGCAATTTCTAGAAAAGGGAAGAAATATGGTGTTGCGACGCCTTATTGTGATTTCTTGACTGAGCTTGTCCATGCAAAAGAAGATAGTTTGAACGTAAAATAAAGGAGAGATTGAATGGAAACTTCACAAAAAATATCACCGAAAATTTTTCTGAATAAAGTCCTCGCTGGTACAGCAACAGGAATCATTATTGGATTGATTCCTAATGCAGTATTAGGTGCCATTTTAAAATATTTTAGTGCGTATCCCTTTGCGGTAACGATCGCACAGTTAGCAGTTATTTTTCAACTAGCAACACCTTTGATCATTGGTGGTTTGATTGCCTTACAATTTGGATTTGATCCGATGAGAATGATGGTTGTAGCCGGAGCTTCTTTTGTTGGTTCTGGTGTAGTCAAATTCACACCTGATTTGGGTGAAACGGGTGTTTACGTTGGTGCTGGTACAGGCGATATTATTAATACGATGCTGACAGCATCGATTGCTGTCGGGCTGATTTTACTGATTGGAAATAGTTTTGGGTCAGTGTCGATTGTGTTAACACCGATTGTTGTAGGTGTAGGTGCAGGTTTACTTGGTTTTTATTTATTCCCTTTTGTAACAGCAATTACTTCTGCAATTGGATCATTGATTAATAACTTCACTACCTTACAACCGCTGTTAATGTCTATCTTGATTGGTTGTTCCTTTGCCTTTTTGATTATCTCTCCTATTTCAACAGTAGCAATCGGAATGGCAATCCAACTAGATGGTGTTTCTGCTGGTGCGGCTGCGATGGGCGTAGCTGCAACCACTTTTGTTTTAGTAGTGAACTCTTGGAAGGTTAATAAGTCAGGTGTGACAATTGCGATTGCTTTAGGCGCTATGAAGATGATGATGCCTAATCTATTTAGAAAACCTGTGATTCTTATTCCTTGTTTAGTTAGTGCAGTGATTACAGCTATTCCTGTCGCTCTATTTTCTATTTCAGGTACGCCTGCTTCTGCTGGTTTCGGCGTGGTCGGACTTGTTGGTCCGTTGGCTTCTTTAGATGCAGGGCTAAATGGCTTTCTTGTTGTTCTTTGTTGGTTAGTCATCCCTGTTTTTGCGGCACTAATTACTCAATTTTTATGCGAGAAAGTATTTAAACTGTATGATCGAGAAGAAGTCTTCAAATTTTTAGGCTAGTAGATTTTACTAAGAAATTTTCAATCAATGGATGCGTAAGTGAGATGTCAACAACATCTGACTTACGTTTTTTTGCCTTTTTGAGTAGGAGATTGATGCTGACAACTGAACTCTTCAGTGCCATTCGATTTTTTAAAATGTAGAAGAAACTCACCTTTATGTTATTGATTGTTCAAAAGGCAACTAGAATAAAAATATGTGTTAAAATGAGAAAAAATTTGATTGTTGGATGTATCGAATAATCACTAAAAAGTAGGGGAAGAAAATGATTTTTTTGCAAAAATATGGTTTTTATTTTTTATTATTAGGTGTGATTAGTGATTTATCGACACCGTATATCCTTGGCCTTTTTTATCCCAAACTGAATCAAATGACTACCGTAATTAGTGTGTTTGGTGACGTAGATAGTCCAGTCAGACGTGCTTTCTTGGTCTGGTCAGTTGTATCTGGACTTTTTTTTGTTCTTTCGTTGCCTGCGTTGTATCACCTATTTGTTGGAACATCAAAAACACTTGCAATACTTGTTGTTGCAACAGTTGGTTTATATGGGATAGGTGATTGTATTTTTACTGGCTTATTCAGTATCAATACGAATGAAAGCTCTTGGAATCTATCGACTTGGATCCATAATATAGGTTCTGGGCTAGGCTATGCAGGCTTTCTACTTTTCCCATTGTTACTTGTTCTGCTTTATCGTCAAAGTGGTCAAGGTACGCTTAGCCATTTTTATCTTGTTTTAACAGTTATTAGTTTACTAATTGCAGGTCTTTACGGATTAGCACGGATTCCGTCGATTAGTCAGTTTGCCTTCTTTAAGCAATTGGGCTTCTTTCAACGATTAAGTTTTTTCTTTAACTATTTGCCGATGATTTGTTTAAGTTTTTTTCAACTACGAAAGTAGAAAAAGCAGTGTGAAGCTGATTAAGTGGTTCTATGATATTTGGTGTTGTTACTCAAGGCGAGTAAGGACACCAAATATCATAGAACCCTTCTTTTTTTGTATAGATAAACTGCTTCTATCACTGATCATCGATGTTGTCTAACTGATGTCGCCGAATGCAAGCATTACCTTTGTCAGATTAAAAAATACTCGTTACACTTAATATAGAACGACGAAAGAAAGGATGATCTCAATGAAAAAAATGTACGAAACAGCAATGATCAATCGTGGAGGCCGTGATGGCGAAGTTGAGGCACCAAACGGAAGTATGCACATGAAGATCGACCGCCCAGGAATCCATAGTGAAGGGACAAATCCGGAACAACTTTTTGCGGCTGGATACGCATCTTGCTTCAACGGCGCGGTTCAACACATGCTGGAAGAAAATAATCTTGAGTCTGATTCTGAAGTCAAAGCACGGGTATCTTTATTTCAATTAGAAGATGGGGGCTACCAAATCGGGGTCGTTTTAGAAGTTTCTTTGCCAGGACTTGAGAAGGACCAAGCAGAGAAAATCGCAGAAGAAGCCCACGCATTTTGCCCATACTCTAAAGCAACAAGAGGCAATATTGATGTGGAAGTGACTATAGTAGAATAAGGGATTCTTAATGTTACTATAAATGAGATTATGAAAGATCCTATAAAGAAACGCTAGTAAAAGAAACATGTAGTTACGGTAATTAATAGCGGTATATGGACGATTGATCGAATAGAACAAGGAGGCAAAAAAATGACACAGCGGGTAGCAATAATGATTTTAGTGTTGCTGGTCATTGGCCTCCTTGTTTACTATGTCCTAAAGTTTAAGCATTGGAAGCAGCAACGGATACATCAGGATATTGAAAAAAAGTTAAAACGGTATCCTATTGTTCAAGCAGCTTGGGAAAAGGCTGAAGCAAAACAATATAACATTCCTGGATTAACAGAAACAAGAATGGTGGTGCCGGAAACCGGCGAAAATGAGGTTTGTCAATGGATGACGCCGCAAGGGTTGGCTTTTTCTCAAGATTTTGTGTTTATTTCTGCCTACTGCTATGACCATCAGCATCATTCTATTATTCATGTACTGGATAGAGAAACAGGACAGCCGATCAAACTGCTGATTTTACCTAAACGGCCACATGTAGGGGGCTTAGTATATGATACAAAACGGGAACTTTTATGGTTGACAATCACAGGATCTGCTACTGGACGAGTAGCCGCTTTACGTTTGATCGATATCTTAGCAGATACATCTGAAGAGACGGGACAGCCAATCGCTTATTGGCTGACAACTGATCTCTCAGAGATTCCACAAGCATCGTATTTGACTCAAAACAATGATCAACTGGTATCTGGCAACTTCACACTAAAAGGTGAAGGACAGTTGACTTTCTATCTATTGCCGACGATAGCTGAAATGAAAACAGCAATTCGCCGCAAAGACAAAATCCAACCAACCGTGACAATGAGCAGAAAAACATCTGATAAGATTCAAGGTGTGGCTTTTTATGGCCATTATCTCTTAGCCAGTCGTTCTTATGGTCCTTATACCTCGGAACTCTTAGTGTCCGAGCGGGACTCTCCTAGCCGGATCCTAAAACGAATCAAATTTCCACCGTATTTGGAACAAATCGTTGTTGTAGAAGATCGTCTAGCAGTATTGTTTGAAAGTGGCGCCGCAGCGTATCGCGAGAAAGCCAATCCTGTGTTAGCCAATGTTTTATTACTAGACTTAGCAACGTTGCTTCATGCAAATAAGCGTCCCAAAAAGATTGCTGCAACTAAAAAATAGTCGGACAACTCAAGATGATCACTGTTGTTCATAAAGAACGACAAGAAAAATCATCTAGCGATGTTCAACTATGGGTTTATTTAGGAAGTATTTCTACTAAGATTCAATATGGCTATACAGATTCGGCGAAAAAAAAGGCAATGTTAAGTTTTTAAGAATCACAGATATACAAGAGGGACGTGTAAATTGGTCCAGTGTGCCTTACTGTGATATTAGTAATTCTAAACTAGTTGATTTAAGATTGGAAGAAAATGACATTTTGATAGCAAGGACAGGAGGAACTATGGGAAAAAGTTTCTTGGTTAAGGAAATAAGTGAGGAATCTGTTTTTGCTTCTTACTTGATTCGAATTAGGTTAGTTGAGAAATTATTATCAGAATACGTAGACTGCTTCTTAGACTCGCCATTATATTGGAAGTTATTAGAAAAAATTTCTTACGCAACTGGGCAACCAAATGTAAATGGTACAAATTTATCTAAACTACTTATACCATTACCACCTTTAGAAGAACAACAACGCATGACTACTAAAATAGAAATGATAAGAAGATCTATTCGTAGAATCAATTTTGAGTAAATATAACGGACCTAGCATCCATTTTATACCAGATGATGCTAGGTCTATTATTTATATTTTATGGAATTTAATTGATTTGTTCTAGTGTTTTAATATTATTACGACAGTAAAAAAATAGTTTGATTCTTCTAACATGAATAACCATCTAGAAGTGGAAATGTATAAAAGATTTATTTTATGAAGTTTTCCTAATATCATTCACTCATGATACGCAGCTCCGTATCATAAGTGATGATATTTTTTAAGAGAAAAAATTATCCCTATTTTAAATAATAGCAATAGGTAGTGGTAGGGAGAGATTTATAAATAACTTTTTTATTTGCTTTGGTAGCCAAGTAAGTTGCAAAAGAAAAATAGATACTGTTAAAAAGATAATGTAGACATAGAAACAAATACGTAAAATTTTAGTTAGAATAATGGCAAGGAGAAAAAACATGATAGATGAAAAAAAGTGTTTAAAAAATCTATTGGAGGATATTGATGATATTGAAGAAAGACTATCTAAATGGACTGGGAAAACAAATATATTTCAGATACTTAAGCTATCTAAAAATGAAATAAGACATAGTAATTTTTTAGCTTTTTTGTTTGCTCCAAATGAAACCCACAATTTATCTGATGAGTTTTTTAAAATGTTTTTGAAAAGGTATATAGATTCTAATGATGATACCAAAGCTGCTATCAATTATTTTGATGCTTTACTTAATAGCTATGAAGATTTAATTGTTTACAGAGAAAATAAGAATATTGATATTTTATTGGTATCGGAAAAAAATAAAATAGTGGTGTGCATCGAAAATAAAATTCTGTCTTCGGAGTCTAGAGGGCAACTTAATAAATACCAAAGATATATAGAACGCAATTATTCTAACTATAAAAAAATTTTTGTTTTTTTAACTCCAGATGGAAATGAACCCACAAATCCTAATTGGGGCATAATTACTTACAAGGATATCGTTGAAATACTGGAGCAATTAATGCAAAAAAATAGTATGGAAAAGAAAGTATATTATTTGATAAAAGACTATGTTGATATTTTAAGGAGAGATGTCGGAATGGATGATGAAATCAAAGAAATCGTTAGAAAAATTTATCAACAACATAAAGAAGCATTGGATCTAATATTTGAAAATATACCAGATAATTTAAGTTTAATGAGTGAATTATACATTGAAGCTTTGGAACAGATTGCTAAAGAAAATGAAATAATTTTTGATCCCAAGTATAGCGGAAAATCTATAGTGAGATTCCAAATACCAGAATTCACTGATTTATTTCCAGATTTGCCTTTGTCTCACCCAGGTGGATGGAGTAACCACAAAATGTATGCTTTCGAAATATTAAATAAAGGAGGAAATAGTGTCGGAAAGATAAAGCTTGTATTTACTGGTAAGATTCCAGAAGAAAATAAAAAATTTGTTGAAGAATTAATGTTAACGACAGGAGTAAAAATGAAGAAGGAAAATTGGGAATGGTGGAACGTTGCCGAATGGAAAATTAACAAAGTGAATATGAGATTTATTGAAGACCTTTATACAAAGTTAGAGAATGAAGGAAGGGATCAAGTTGTAAAAGAAATCAAGAAATCGCTTGAAAAAAATTTAAAGGATATAAAAGAAAAAGCACGTGAATATGAAAAGATAAAAAATAATTTTTATACAGAAAGAATATAAGGTATGTATACTATTCTTGGTCTAATTGTTGTTGTAATACTGGTAAGCTTAGGAGTTATTTACGTTGCATTCAAATGTATTCACGTTAGTGAAGCTAACGCAAAGTTAATTACGCTAGCTGGAGAACTATGTTTAGTGTTAAGTGCGGTCTTATTTTTTCTAATAAATACTAACGTATTGGGATCATATAAAAATAGCGACTTAGACTTGATAAAGGAGTCGCTAAAACAAGTTGAGATTCGATTAATAGATATAGAAAGAAATCAACATTTAGAAGAACCAAATAAAAACTTTCATAGCTTTAATACAATTTCAGAAATGGAAGAAAGTATTGAATATTCAAAATTGCAGGTTATTATTGCTGAATGGATTACATTATTTTTATCAACTCTGGGTTCAATTTTTTTATTTGTTGGAAAAATATGTACTTACAAAATTTTTCTAGAGAAGAGACAGGAGAAATTGACATGAAAAAAGTCTGTGTGATTAAAATATTTGTTTACTAGGTTGTCTACTCTATTTACAAATATACAAAGATAAGTAAATATATAGTATATTCATGTATGCAATATATAGTGATGATTTCGTTTTATATTGTTCACGTAAAAGAAAAAGACAGATATACTCATCACGTGGAAACAAGAATTGTTAAATAGGGATTAGCAGAGCAAATATTTTTGTTCTTAGTTTGATAATCTAATAATTTTGTATCTTCATTTTAGGAATAGTTTTAATAAAAAAAGGAAGTTTATTATGATGTTAAATTTATCTTATGAGAGTTGGTATAAAGCAAGTACAATGATTCAAGCAATGGGAACTAAGGTACAAAAGATGTACTTACAAATGTATCCTTTTTCTTTACTTGGTGGACATTGGGAAGAAATTTCATCCAGAAATTTTTTTGATAGGTATATTAAGAATGGGCAATTTTTAGAATTGGATTCTACTTATAAAAAAGCAATTAGGTATATTCAAAAAGGTGATGGCTCACTAAGGAGAACGTCTTTGATTTCTCCGCTTAATTATTTAATTTTACTTTCTATTGGTTGCGAAGTGGAAAAGTATTATAAACATAAGCGAAAGACTGATGATAAACATGCATCGGTATATTGTTCTTCTTCTTTCGGATTGGAGGCTACAGAACAATATAAAAAATCATATAATGAATATAGAACTAGTATTCAATACGGTCATGATAGTTATTCTTATTATTTTAAGATTGATATTAAGAATTTTTACGATTTTATAGATGTAGACAAACTATTTAATTTAATTGAGGAAGAGAAAATATTCGATACAAGAAGTATTTTGCTTCTTTCGACGTTTATTAAACTAATTGGAGATGGAAGATTTCCTACTGTAGATGGGCATGGAGGATTATCATACCTTGCTACAAATGTTTACTTGGATACTTTAGATTTCTCCACACAAAAATGGATAGAAGATAGATTGGAAAGTAAAGATTATTATCTTGTACGTTATGTTGACGATTTATATATTTTCTTTAACAGTGATACAGATGAAAGAGCAGAATTATTTGCAACAGATTTATTGGATTATGTAAGAGATTTATATATTGGTTTTAATCTTTATTTAAATGAAAGTAAACAAGTCAGATTGGGCAAAACATCTGAAGTATCAGAAGAAGTTTCAGTTAGATTTTATGATTTTTTTATTAATGGAGAGCATTTAAATTATGAATTATATTATTCAACTAAAGACTTACTTGAATTCTTTAAAAGGATTAATGAGATGCCTAAGCATGCTTCAAGCGATAACTTTAGCTATGCATTAGACGCTTTCAAGAAAAAAGATTTAGAAATATCTAGATCAGATATACTAAATGGATTTCTATATAATAATAGTAAAATTTTTGAAAATGATGAGATAGTAAGACAATTAGATTCTATCATTCTAAGAAATATCCGGTTTTTAAAATTATCTGTTAAGCAGTTGGTTGTAGCAATTTTAAACACAAAAAATAGAGAACTGATTAAAAAAATGTTGAATCAAATTTTTGAAAACTATCGTGAAGGAAGGCAAACAAAATATGACGAATTGATAATTGTAGAATATTTGATTCAACGAGGTCTTAAGCACAAAGAGTTAATCAGCAAACTTAATGAGAGCAACGTTGAAGTAGGAGAATATATAGAAACGTTTTGTTCAAGTAAATCAATGACTGAATTATTGAGCGATGAGCGAAATAATAAAATAGTTTTTGATACTAATGGGAATTCGAAGATATATGATGAGGATACAATTTTACATTTTATGATGCTAATGTTTAGTTTTTATAGACAACAAAATAACATAATGGTAGCCCATTCATTTTTAAAATCTTATTTTGATCGTTACGTGGCGATAGTTTCTTTATTTAAAGGAGAAGTAGGAAAGAAAAACGGGATGCCAGACTATAAAAAATATTATAAGGTGCAGGAACAAAAAAATTTTTTGAAACGATGTAATTTAGATAAATATCAAAAAATAGTCGAGAATTTACATAATTCAAGAAATAAAAATCCGCTGAATCATAGCTCAGCAGAGATGTTAAATCAAAATCAAATATATGCAGCTGAGTACAAAAAAAATATTTCAGACGTAATTATGTTAATTCAAAAGTATAGAGAGCATATAGTAGCTAGATAGCGCAATAAATTTTTCGCATACAAAAACAATTAGCAGGACGAATTTATTAAGAAAGTTCAAGGTTGAGAGATAGAGAAATATAAGAAATAAAGCAGAAAAATCATCATAAAAAGTATAAATAAAATAATTGAAAGAATAGATTGTGAGCATTACTACGATGGAATGTAAATAGAAAAGGAAGTGTGTGACGGAGATATCTAACAATTTATCTTTTTTGGAAAAAATATGTAGTACTGACGTCAATGAAAAATATATTTTTGAGACCGGACGATAAGTAATAAGTGTTGAAATGACAGTATGCAAACGACCGGACGAAAAATTGAACGAATACGTAAGGAGATCATTTTTTCTATACCGTTACTAAACTTGCTTATTCATATTCCTAAAAAATAAAATTATACTACAAATAATATGAAAACCAGTTAAATACCAAGTATCGATTATAGACGATACCATCAGCCATGATATTTAGCTTATAATGCTACTAACTTTTGTATTTCCATAATGTGTTAATGAAAAATTGTAGAAATATCAACTATTAATGATACCCAGCTCCGTACCATAAGTGATGATTTTTTTGACAGTACAATATTGTTGTAATGAGAGATGCCCTTTGTACCCGTAGTGTTTCAGTAATAGAAAAAATCATTCAAAAAAATGGATTTATTGAAAGTCTACAAGAACAAGCCTACTGATGAATTCCGCCTAGAATCTAACCTATTCTTTATTTCAAATCAATAAATCATCATTTCGTTAATTTTTTCCCCACGTTCGTGGGAAAAAGTAAGAAACACTTTTGTCTCATTCTTTAAAAACGGATAAACGGTGGGAGCAGAAGTAACTCCTTCTTATTTCTCGGAGTTAAACACTTCTGTCCAATCCTCTTTAATAGTTTGAATTTTTAGAAAGTTTATCTTTTATTTCTATTTTAGAGATGTTAAAATGATGGTTAAACTATATAGGGGTGATTATTTGTTAGATAAGTTTTTGGATATGTCTTTAGTTCAACGAATTGGTTGCGGTATCATAGTTGGTATTATAGTTGGTATTTTTTTACCCTCATGGACGTTTATCACCATATTGGGGACTTTATTTGTTAGTTGCTTAAAAGCCATTGCTCCTCTCTTGGTATTTTTTCTGACGGCAGCTTCGATTGCAAAACATAAAGTTGGGAATGAAACCTATGTCAAACCTATTTTATTTTTATATTTAGGTGGAACATTCCTCTCTGCGTTAGTTGCAGTAGTCGTTAGTTCGATTTTTATGATCCCAATCACTTTGCAAGAACAGGTCTCTGAAAAGGCGCCACAAAATATCGGCAGTGTCTTATCTACGATGTTGACTAACGTGACACAAAACCCGATCCAAGCAATCATTGAATCAAATTATCTAGGCGTTTTGTTCTGGGCTGTCTTGTTAGGGCTGGCTTTGCGTAGTCGTACGGAAACAACTAAAGAAGTCGTGGATCAAGTTTCTGTAGCCTTGTCACACGTAGTGCAGCTGATCATTGCGTTTGCACCGATCGGTATCCTGGGATTAGTTTATCAATCGATCGCAACGACAGGGTTGTCTGGCTTAGCAGAATATCTTCAACTAGTTCTGGTATTAGTAGGAACCATGTTATTTGTCGCTTTAGTTGTTTATCCACTTCTGACTTTCTTATTTATCAAAGAAAATCCCTATCCATTGATTTTCTTTTGCTTAAAAGAAAGTGCGGTTCCCGCCTTCTTTACACGTAGTTCAGCAGCTAACATCCCTATCAATATGATGTTAGCCGAACGATTGAAATTAACGAAGGAATCCTATGCGATCTCGATTCCGTTGGGAGCGACCATCAATATGGGGGGCGCTGCTGTAACGATTACCGTGATGACATTGATGACGGTACAAACATTAGGGATCGAAGCGTCCTTTGCTTCAAAATTGATCCTTAGTCTGTTGGCAGCCGTTGCTGCTTGTGGAGCTTCAGGCGTTGCGGGAGGTTCGTTGCTATTGATTCCTTTGGCCTGCAGCTTGTTTGGTATTTCGAATGAGATTGCGATGCAAGTTGTAGGGATAGGATTTATTATCGGTGTGATCCAAGATTCGGTAGAAACAGCTTTGAACTCTTCTAGTGATCTGTTATTCACAGCGATTGGGGAATTAAGCGCGCGGAAACGTAACGGAGAAGCAATCTCCTTAAAAGATTCCTTAAGTGAATCAAACTGATTGCGAATGGGTGATCATTTTTCGATGATTGGTTTTCTGAAGTGATGATTGACCGAAAATAAAAAGCTTTTATCCTAACTTCAAGTATAGGGGAAAGGTTTTTTTATTTTGAATTTATGCAGAACCAAAATGAGCGTGGGACAAAAGTAAAAGACACTTCTGTCCCAGCCTTATTTTGGTTCGTTTTTTCTTTTATAGGGAAGAAAAAACGAACTGTTTTTTTTGAGAGAAGGCTATTTTTTTATGGGTCAAACGCTCTTGGCACAGAAAATAAGAATAAATTCCCATTAGAGCACGCTTTTTGTTTTTTCACTATAAAAAAGTGAACCCAGTTTACATTGTCAAGTAAGGCGGAGGAACTTATAGTATAGACGTGCACAAGTAATAAATGAAATAGAGGCGAAATAAGTGTTAAGTAAAGTAATCAAAGATGAATATATTCAACTAGATGTTCAGGCAAATAACTTTGAAGAAGCAATAAGAAAAGCTTTGCAACCTTTCTTAGAAGCAGATGTAGTAACTGAAAAATATGTCGAAACAATTTTGAAGATTTACGAAGAGACCGGTCCATATATCGTTATTACTGAAAATATTGCTTTACCTCATGCAACGGTGGAAAGTGGAGCAAAAGACATAGCTATTGGATTTACGCGATTGAAGGCCCCAGTTACTTCAGGTCATCGTACCAATGATCCAGTTAAATATCTTTTTCCATTAAGCGCCAAGAATAACCAAGCGCATATTGAATTGCTATCAGAATTGGCAAATTTATTAGGAAATCCAGATTTTTTAAAATTTATCAAAGTCGTTTCATCTAAAGAAGAATTTAAAAACTATATTGAAAAAGCAGAAGGAGAGAATAACCATGAATAGTCATAAAGCTTTAGTAGCTTGTCGTGCAGGAGTAGGATCAAGTTTGATGCTAAAGATCAAAGTCAATGAAGTTGTTAAAGAAAATAACTTTCCATTAGAAGTAGAACATTCATCTTTAGATGGTGTGCCAGGTTTTCAGGGAGATATGATCATTACTTTGCCTGATGTTGCGAATGAATTAATAGAAAAAATTTACCACAGAAGATTGTTGGCATTGCGAATATTGTGGACAAGAATGAAATTAAGACAAAACTTGAAGAAGCATTTATTGAGTTAGAAAAACAGTAGTTAGAAAGGAAGGCTGAAAAATGGATTTTATTATTAGCTTCTTAAGTACGCCCGCAGTACTTTTAGGGCTTGTGGCTATGATAGGCTTATTGGCACAAAAGAAGTCTGGAACGGAAGTCTTGACTGGAACCTCCAAGACAATTATTGGCTTTTTGGTTTTTAGTGCAGGCGGCACGATCATGACTGGGGCTTTGCAGAACTTCAATACGTTGTTCCAAACTGGGTTTCATATCAAAGGAGTTGTTGCTTCTCCTGAAGCAGCGACAGCATTAGCGCAGACAGAATTTGCATTTGTTACGAGTAGTACGCTGATTTTGGGATTTATCATGAACTTAGTAATTGCTAGGATCACTCCTTTCAAAAATATCTTTTTTACGACTGGTCATAGTTTGTTCTTTGCGTGTGTGTTATCTTTGATTTTGAAAGCGCATAACTTCGCGGATGTAGCCGCAATTATCGTTGGTGGATTATTACTTGGATTCTTCTCTGCAGCATTGCCTCAATTATGCCAGCCCTTCATGCGTAAGATTACAGGAAGTGATGCAACTGCTATTGGCCATTTTAATATGGTTGGCTATGCACTGTCTGGTTATATTGGCAAGTTATTTAGTAAATATAAAGACCGCACAACCGAAGACATCAATTTTCCTAAATGGTTGTCCTTTTTTAGAGATTTTTTAATGGGTGTTGCAGTTGTGATGTTATTTTTGTTCTATATTTCAGCGCTAAAAGCTGGTCATGAAGTCACACAAGAACTTGCTGGGAAAATCCACTGGTTGGTTTTTCCTTTTGTACAAGCGTTTACCTTTACGGCTGGTATGTCTATTTTGATGACAGGGGTGCGGATGTTCTTAGCAGAGATCACCACGGCATTTGTGGCAATCTCTGAAAAATTTATTCCTAATTCTCGGCCCGCACTGGATGTACCAACAGTCTTCCCATTTGCACCTACTGCTGTTATTGTCGGCTTTCTTTCATCTTATGCAGCTGGATTGTTAGGTGTACTGATAATGGTCATTTTTAAATTTCCGATCGTCATCATTCCAGCAGCCCATATCTGTTTTTTCTCTGGTGGTACAGCAGCTGTATTTGGAAATTCAACTGGAGGTTGGCGTGGTGCAGTTGTTGGATCATTTACTGTAGGACTACTGTTAGCTTTTCTCCCAACGGTTCTATATCCATTGTATGGTAGTTTAGGAATCGAAGGCTCTACTTTCCCTAATATTGATTACAATGTTTGGGGGATTGTATTAGATAAACTATTGAATGTGTTCGGAATGTAGTTACTTTGGAGAGAGGGTAATTTTTTGGAGACGTATAAATTAGATTATTTTATTGAAACTATTGAAAAGGAAATACACGATTTTATCAATAAAATTGATAAAAAAGAATTAGTTTCCGCAGCAGAATTGATCAGTAGTAGTAAGAAGAAACATGGACGTGTTCATATCACAGGAGTAGGAAAACCTAGTCATGTTGCAGAATACATTGCCGCATTGAATTCATCAATTGGAACACCCACTTATTATTTGGATACAACGGAGTCTGTTCATGGATCAGCAGGACAAGTTTTACCCCAAGATATTGTGATAGCTATCTCAAATAGTGGACAAACAGAAGAACTAAAACAAACAATTCTAGCATTAAAAAAAATTGGAGTGAAAGTCATTGGCGTAACAGGAGGAGTTTCTTCATGGTTAAGGGAGAATGTAGATGTGTACTTATTTGCTGGTGTACTTAAAGAAGGGGATGATCTAAATAAGCCACCAAGAGCTTCGATTTTAGCTGAAATCATTATTTTACAGAGTTTGTCGGTTCTTTTACAACAAGCAGAAAATATTGACTTAAATGATTACTACTTATGGCATCCCGGTGGTGCTTTAGGTCAATCTATTCTGAAAGAAAAGGGAGTACAAACAACATGAAAATAAGCGGAATTGTTACAGCAATGGTTACACCTCTAAATGAGCATGGAATCGATGAGTATGCAACTCGAGTATTAGTCAATCGTTTGCTTGATTCTGGAGTATCTGGATTATTTATTCTAGGAACAAATGGTGAGTTTTATGCATTAAGTGAAGCAGAAAAATTGATGTTAGCAGAAATCGTAGTAAATGAGGTGGATGGACGTGTACCAGTATTTGCTGGTTCAGGAGGCATTTCTACAGAAGCGACGATCGATTTAACAAATAAGCTAAAAAAAGTTGGTGTGACTGCAGTTTCTATTATTACGCCATTCTTAATAAAACTAAACGAGAATGAACTGACTCATCATTATGAAACAATTGTCAAAAATACCGATTTACCGATTATTTTATATAATATTCCTGCAAATACAGCAATTAATATCAGTGAAGAAGTTTTTAAAAGGCTAATAAAAAATGAGAAGATCGTCGGTATCAAGGATAGTAGTGGGGATATTGAAAATATCAAGATGTATATCCGTAATAGTCAAGAAAGAAAAGATTTTTCTGTTCTAGTTGGGTCAGATTCAAAAATTTTATCTGGGCTATTGCTAGGAGCAGATGGAGCAATAGCAGCTACATCAAATATACTAACAAAAACGGATGTTGGAATTTACCATCAATTTCTAAAAGGAAATATCCAAAAAGCTAGAGAACTACAAGAAAGTATCGAAGAATTTCGTAGAATATTGAAACTTGCGACAGTGCCTAGTGTTTTAAAATATTGTTGTGCAGTTATTGGAAATTCGGTAGGGGACCCTAAATTACCTGTCATAAGAATAAATAAGGATCATCATGAAGAAATCATGGATGTTTTATCGGGATATCAAAAGATCGAAGGGTTTGATATAGAAAATGAAAAAAAATAGAATTCTTTCTAGAATTGAATCAGAAAAATTAATGGCAATCATTCGTGTACAGACAATAGAAAGAGCAAAAGAAATTGTCAATAGTTGTTTAGTAGGAGGTATCTCATGCCTTGAGATCAGTTATACGAATGAGAATGCCGGGGAGATTATTTCGCAGTTAAAGAAAACCTATAAGGATGAGGTGCTCATTGGTGCAGGCACGGTACTAGATAGCGAAACAGCCAAACAAGCGATTTCAAGCGGCGCTGAATTTATCATTGCCCCTAATTTTCAATTGTCAGTAGCGAAACTTTGTCATAGATATCAAATTCCATACATGCCTGGATGTACGTCAATGACAGAGATAGTGGAGGCGTTGGAAGCTGGTGCAGATATGATCAAAGCTTTCCCGACAGCTAGTTTCTACGGACCTAAAGTTGTATCTACGATTAAGACGCCAATGCCACAGGTTCCAATTCTTTCTTCCGGTGGTGTAACAATAGATAATGTGTCTGAATGGTTAGAAAGCGGAGTCGATTGTATTGGAGTAGGCACTTTATTATCTAAAGGAACTGGAAAAGAAATTGAAAGACATGCGACTATGTTAAGAAATAAAGTGATAGAATTTTATGGGTAACTGAAAGGAATGAGTATGGATAATGATAATTGATCGAAGAACCCGCCTTTTGATGAAAAAGTTGATAGAAAAGCCGATTAATAGTCAGCAAAATCTTATGGAACAATTATCATTGTCTAAGTCTCAGATTGACTATGCTTTGGAGAAAGCCAGTAGTATTTTAATAGATGCTGGCTTCACTCCATTGTTTGTAGACAATCTAAATGTAGAAGTAAGCGAAAAAAATAATAACTATCTTTTAGAGCTCTTCTCACAAAAAAAGATTTATGAGTATTATGAGCTGAGTTTTGAGGAACGAAAAAAATATATTTTTATGAGTTATTTTTCCATTGTAAAGAATACTTATCCCTTAATCATTTTATCCAGGTTTTAAATGTTGGAAAAACTACTTTTACTAGAGATATAAAAAAATTAGAAGAAGATTTAAAATTTCATAGTTTAGAAATTGTATATACTAGAAAAAATGGGTATCAACTAGTTGGAGATGAAGCAAAAATCCGCTACTTCCTTATGAAAATGATTTTAGAGGATTCCAGTTTAGGGGATGATCTATTTCTTTATAATTATTTTTTGTGGCAGGAAAGTGATATCGATGTGGTAGAAATATCAAAGACAATAAAAGAATTGATGGATGTATTTGATATTCGATTAGTTGAAAATAGATTCAATGAATTTTGTTATATGTTCATCTTTCTAGTTCCTCGTCTAAATAGAGAGTGGCCCGAATTTTATACTAAATACAATTATCAAACTTTCTTTAGAATGAAAGAATATCAGTTTTCTGTATTGCTATTAAAATCCTTTGAAATCACGAATAAGTACGCCAGTTTATATGTCTGTGGATGGATATTAGGAATGGCTATAGGAACAGCAGATCAAACGACTGCTGATTACTCCGTTATCAATGAACTAGTTGAGCGAATATTCCATCGTTTCGAAATGTTATCTGGTATCCGGTTTAAAGATAAAAAAATGGCAAAAAACCAGCTTTTTAGTCATTTTAGACCAGCATATTACCGATTGTTTTTTCATTTACCAATTGTAAACTATCTTCACGATAAGATTTTAGTAGAGTTTCCAGATTTATTTGAAATCGTCAAAGAGACAATGAATCCTATTGAGACTCTTTTTGGCACTGAAATACCAGATAAAGAGCTCTCTTTTTTAACTATCCACTTTGCTTCTTTACTAAATGATTATGATGAATATCCTGTTCAACAGAAAGTTGGTTTGATTGTCTGTCCAAATGGGATTGGCAGCGCAGCAATCATTTATAATGAACTAAAAAGTATTTTTCCCGAAATGATTTTGATCGGTCCAGTAGAAACCAACGAACTATCAACTGTTGCAGAAAATTATGATATGATCTTTACGACAGTTCCCAACATACGTCTTTATTCACAAAAAAAGCCGATTTATGTAGTCAATCCAATTATGAGCATTGATGAAAAATATCACTTGATCCATGAAATACAAAACTCTAGTGAAGCGCCCTATCGAAAATATAAAATGGATGAATTGTTAGATATCATAGATAGATATGCGGATATAAAAAATATGGAGCAACTTGGAAAATCCTTAGAGTCATATCTACATAAGAGCGAATTTTCGATAGTTAAAGAAAACAAGAGATACAAATCTTTCGTGTCTTCAGAGCTAAATCTATTGGATATTTTAAGACCAGAATATATTCAATTAAATGTAGTGGCACGAAGTTGGGAAGAAGCTTTTTACGTAGCAGCGTCGCCTTTAGTTCAAGCTAACATTATAGATCGTCGCTACATTGATACAATCATCCAGACTACTAGAAGAGAAGGGCCATACATGGTAATAATGGACAAAGTGGCATTGCCACATGCTCGTCCAGAAGATGGAACAAGAAAAGTTGGTCTAGGTATCACTGTGTTGAAAAACGAAATCAAAGTAATGGGAAAGACACCAGTAAGATATATCTTTACACTTTCAGCTGTAGACAATAAAAAACACATAGCGGCTATTGCAGAGTTAGTTTCGTTACTAGATAACAGAGCATTTTTCAATCAATTAGATTATGCGAAACAAGCGAGTGAAGTATATCATTGGTTGGAAAAAGTGTTAAAGGTAGAATAAAAGTTCGTCCACTATCTTTACAGTTTTGATATATAAATTTTTGTCATTTTCAGGAATATTAAAAATGAGTATTTATCGCGAGAAGAGAGCCAAAAAACTTACTATGGCTCTCTTGTTGATTGGCGAGAAATCAGTGAAACAGGAACAATCAGTAATTTATTCGTCTCATTAGGATGCTGAATAAGATTCAGTAAATTGCTTACAGCAATTTCAGCGATTTTTTCCGTGTGTTGTTTGACGGAAGAAAGTGGAGGAAAAGAATATTTTGCTGCAGGAGTATCATCAAAGCCAATGATTTTTATGTCTTTGGGAATGACTTTGCGCAGTTGGCGTAAAATGAGCATCAATTCTAAGGCGATAGAATCGTTAACACAAAATATCCCATCAATTTCAGGATTTTTTGCTAAATGAGTTTCAATAAGTTGAGAAAGATCGTGTTTATCTGGGTCAATAGTTAGTAAATATTTTTTAGAAGAAAAGGAAATATTATTTTTTTTAAGAGCATCCTTAAAGCCGTTGAACCGTTCTTTTGTTGATGTAGATTTTCTATCATGCATAACAATCAAGGGGTGTTTGCAACCTACATGAATCAATTCTTCTGTTGCTTCAAAAGCTCCTTGATAATGGTTAGACGAAATAAACACAGTATCTTCTCTGGTTTTTGGTTCTCTATCTATACAAATGTAAGGAATGTGTTTCTCATTTGATGAGTAATCGAAGTCAAAAGCTTCTGCTCCAGAAATCACGACTAAACCGTCCACTCCTTTACCTTCAAGCATTTTTAAGTAGGCAGTTTCCTTCGCTTGACTGCGTGCGGTGTTACATATTATCGTAGAATACCCTTTATCAAATAGGATTTCTTCGATTTTTTGTACAACATCAGAAAAGAAATAATTACTAATATCAGGAACAAGGATGCCAATCGAAAAAGATCGGTTCATCCTCAAACTTTTCGCATTATAATTCATTTTATAACCAGTTTCTTCAATAACTTTCAGGACTTTTTGACGTGTTTCTTCAGAGAATCGCCCATTATCATTGATTACTCTGGAAACAGTGGCAACAGATACGCCACTAAGGATTGCGATGTCTTTCAACGAATATTTTTTCAAATGCCTCACCTCTTTGGGTAAACGATATCTCGTTAGTGTTTTAATTACGCATATTTTCTCATATATAAACCCATATTACAATAATTTTAGAAAATAAAACGTTGACATTGCTCGATTAAAGTGCTAATTTTTAGTTAAACGATTACTCAAATATTTTTTTAAATATTGAGAAATCGATTACTCAAGGAGGTTAAAAAATGAAGAAATTATTATGTCCATCATTAATGTGTGCAGATTTTTCTAAGCTGCAAGACGAGGTCGAAAAATTGGATAAAGCTGGTATAGATATTTTCCATATTGATTTTATGGATGGTAGCTTCGTTCCTAATTTCGGTATGGGATTACAGGATTTTGATATGGTTCGAGCTTCTACACAAAAGAAAGTAGATGTCCATTTAATGATTCAAAATCCAAGTAAGTACGTAGAAATGTTTGCAACTAGAGGAGCAGATATTATTTATATTCATCCTGAAGCAGATCAACAGGCCGCTCGAACGTTAGAGGATATTCGAAAATTGGGAAAGAAAGCCGGAATTGCAATTAATCCTGGGACAGCAGTAGAAACTATTTTTGAACTATTACCTTTGGTTGATTATGTGATGGTAATGACAGTAAATCCTGGATTTGCAGGACAAAAATATCTGGAGTACGTTAATCCTAAAATTGAAAAATTGATTAAATTAGGTGCAGATTTTGATTTTGAAGTGATGGTGGACGGAGCTGTTTCTCTAGAAAAGATCCGGAAACTGAGCGAGAACGGTGTAAGCGGTTTTGTTCTCGGGACTTCAGCTTTATTTGGAAAAAAGGAAAAATATAAGGAAATTATATCCAAAATTAGAAATGAAAAAATGGAGGTATAAGTAATGAAATTAGCAATTGGAAGCGATCATGTAGGATTTGAGTTAAAGCCAGCAATCATTGGATATTTAGAAGAATTGGGTCATGAAGTAACTGATTTTGGAGCGTTCTCAACTGAAAGAACTGACTATCCGATTTATGGCAAGAAAGTGGCGGAAGAAGTTGCAGCAGGCAATTTTGATGGGGGGATTCTTATCTGCGGTACCGGAGTAGGAATTTCCATCTCTGCTAATAAAGTCAAAGGAATTCGTGCGGTTGTATGCAGTGAACCATACTCTGCAAAATTATCTAAAGAACACAATAATACTAATATTCTTGCTTTTGGATCACGAGTTGTCGGTAGTGAACTTGCTAAAATGATAGTTAAAGAATGGTTAGATGCGAAATTTGAAGGTGGCAGACATTCAAAAAGAATCGAGATGCTTAATCATATTTAATTTTGTAAAAAAATAAAAAAATATGAAAAAATATGGAATAAAATGATTTTTCGTGGTAATATGATGGCATGTAAGATTAAAGGAGGAAGTATCAAATGAAACTAGCTACAAGAATTAACTCGTTTTTACCAAAGTGTGACAATAATTTAGAAAAAGTATTTGTGGAGTTTAAAAATGTGGGATTGACTCATGTAGATTTAAATTATCCAGAGCATGTCGTGGGTTATAGTCCAGAAAAAATGAAAAAGATTTTAGCTGAGAACCATTTAGAATTAAATGGAGTGGCACTTCGTTTTAGAGATCAATTTATTAATGGTGAAATTGGAAACGCTAATAAAAAAGTTTCTAATGAAGCTTTACAACTTTGTAAAGATGCTGCAGATTATTGCCGCGCCGTTGGTGGTGAAGTAGTAACGATTTGGTTAGGTTTTGATGGATTTGACTACTCTTTTCAAATAAACTATGAAAAGGTTTGGAATCAAATTAGAGATTGTTTTATTGATATGGCAGATTATGCACCAGATATTAAATTTAGTATTGAATACAAACCATTCCAACCACGAGCATATGCTTTTATCGACTCATTAGGTTTAGCCATGGTAATGATGAATGAAATTAACCGAGATAATTTAGGCATTACTTTAGACTATTGTCATATGCTAATGAAACATGAGAATCCTGCTTATGGTGCAAGCGTTTTAGGCAGTCGTAACAAATTATATGGAGTCCATTTAAATGATGGATATGGATTAAACGATGATGGTTTAATGATTGGAACAAGTAGTTTGGTGAAGACAATCGAATTTCTATATTATATAAAACTACATGGATATAATCAGGCAATTTATTTTGATACATTTCCAGTAATTGAAGACCCTATTGCAGAATGTGAACGTAATATTAATATGATAAAGAAACTGGACCAATTAATTGATAAAGTTGGTATGTCACATATCCAATCGGTAATTGATAAAAATAGTGCTGTAGCAGCGAGCGATTTGGTACTTAAATTTTTAGCATAATATTTAAGGAGTGTAAAAAATGATAGATTATAAGGTTCTAGCAAAAAATATTTTAGATGAAGTTGGCGGACCAGAAAATATTTCAAATATGACTCACTGTGCTACACGATTACGACTAACATTGAAGGATGATAAAAAAGCGAATGACGAAAATATTAAGCAATTAGCAGGCGTTGCTAATGTTGTCAATAAAGCGGGGCAATACCAGATCTTGATCGGTACAGAAGTCCCTAAGTTATATGATGAATTTGAAGCTTTAGTTAATAACAACGGTCAAGTGCAAGTAGACACAAGTAATGTAAAAAGTGGTAGCGTTATCACAAATATTTTTTCAGCTATTTCAGCTATTTTTGCACCATTATTACCTGCGATGGCTGGATCGGGTATATTACGTGGTTTGATCATTTTAGCTGTTCAAATGGGTATACTTAGTGAAAAGAGTGGCACGTATACCATTTTATATGCTACTTCAATGAGTGTTTTCTATTTTTTGCCGGTATTGTTAGCTTTTACATCTGGACGACGGTTTGGTGCAAGTCCCTATTTATCCGCTCTAATTGGAGCATCATTATTGCATCCTGATTTTATTGCATTACTAGGAAGTCAAGGAAATGGCGCAACTACAAGTTTTTTAGGGGTACCGGTAGTTTTGATGAACTACAATTCAACAGTTGTACCGATTATCTTATCTATTTGGGCATTTTCTTATCTATATAAATTTTTAGACAAACATGTTCCGGAAACATTAAAGCTGGTTATTGTGCCACTTGTTTCACTTGTGATAATGGTTCCATTAACTGTTATTGTCATTGGTCCGTTGGGTGTGTATGGTGGTGAAGGAATAGCTAATATTGTAAACTGGTTGATCGAACGTAGTAGTATTTTAACCGGAGTACTTGTTGGTGGTGGTTGGAGTATCCTAGTAAGTTTTGGAATTCATTGGGCAGTAAATCCAATTATGATCAATAATATTTCGATGCATGGATTTGATTATATTGTGCCATTTACTTTTGCTTGTAATTTTGCTGTAATTGGTACTACTATTGGGGTCATTTTTAAAGCCAAAAATAAAAAGTTAAAAAACTTTGCCTTAACAGGACTTATTACAATCGCTTTGTCGGCTATTATAGAGCCTACACTCTTTGGTCTATTAGTTAAAAATAAGAAGTTGTTTTTAGCACAAATCATTGGTGGAGCTATTGGCGGAGCTTACTTAGGTCTTATGAAGGTTGTTACTAATTCTTTTGTTTTTGGTAGCGTTACCACTTTCCCGGCATTCGTTACAGAAAATAGTTCTAATTTTCTGCATGCGATGATTGGTCTGTTAATCGCATTGGTGATTTCAGCTATATTAGGATACTTATTTACAAACAAAGATGATCAATTGGCTTAGAAAATATAAGTATTAGTCGTGACTAATTTAAACTATGCTATTATTATAGTAATAGTAAAATTAGAAACGAGGAAAATGAATTGATTCCGTATGAACGACAAGAAAAAATCGTAGAAATTCTAAATCAAAAAGAACTTCTTCGAATAGATGAATTGCAAAAGTATATACCAGAAATCTCGATTTCTACTTTAAGAAGAGATTTAAAAGAATTAGAAAAAAAAAATAAGGTACATCTTTTAGCAGGTGGTGCCGTAAAATTAATGTCTAGCACTACTGAGTTACCGGTTTCTGCTAAAACTAATTTACAAAAAAAAGAAAAGGATTACATTGCTCAGGTTGCTGCTAAACAAATTAATGATGGCGATACGATCTATTTAGATTCTGGTTCGACTTGTTCTGCATTACTAAGAGAGATTGTTACAAAGAAGATACACATCATTACAACTAATACTGATGCCTTATCTTTGAGCGGTGATTTTTCTTGTGACATTACTTTGTTAGGAGGAGCATTTAACCCAATTATTTCATCTCTTTCAGGTCCTTTGACAGAAGAAAATATAAAAAAATATATTTTTGATAAAGCATTTTTAGGTGCTAATGGGATTGATCTGAAATTTGGAATAACGACACCAGATTATATAGAAGCCTCTAAAAAAATAGCAGTTTTAGGGCAAACAAGAGTACCTTATTTACTATGTGACAGTAGTAAATTCCATAAAGTTTCAACAGTTAAAGCCTTTGATTTGAAGGATGTTACTTTAATTTCTGATAAATCGGATAAAAAACTAGCTAAAGAAATGAAGATTATTTCAAAATAAGGAGTCTTAAAAATGAGACTATTTAAGAAGAAAAAAACGATTGAATTATTTAATCCCGTAAATGGAAATGTAGTTGCCTTATCAAGTGTTCATGATGAAGTTTTTGCGAGTGGAGCAATTGGAACTGGCTTTGGGATTTTTCCGAGTAATGGTGACATCTATAGTCCTACTGAAGCAACTGTGACAGCAATATTTCCGACTAAACATGCGATTTCTCTAGTGACAAAAAATGGGATAGAGATATTGATTCATATTGGAATTGATACAGTTGAATTGAATGGTGAAGGGTTCGAAATTTTAGTCGACATAGACGATAAGGTTGATAAAAGTACTTTACTAGCAAAAGTCGATTTAAATTATCTAAAAATGCAAAATAAAAAGACAGATATTATGGTCATATTTACAAATTTAAACGATGAGAAACTAAGCTTAGATTTAGGAGAAAATCTAGCAATGAAAAAAATTGGTACAATAGAATAGAAAATAAAAATCCGTTGTTTAGAAAATAGATGGATAATAAGAAGTTCCAGTTTTTGCCGAATAGTATGAATAGAGTGATCAAGAACATCTAAAGTAGATTTGTTTCTACTCTAGATGTTCTTTTAGTACAATAAATAAAAAATCAAAAATGTAACATGATATACTGCAATGTTAGTACGATGTATTCTTATTATCCAGCAACCAGAAACATCAGCAAAACAAAATCTGATTGAATGGGAAGTAATGTTTTGTCTTATTGTTTTCTAGCCGAATTTCCAATGGAAAACGTATAGAAAGCATCTTTGTTTTCGTTAGTTTTCTTCTTTTAGGTAGCGCCACAATGTTGTTCGGCTGATGCCAAGTTGGTTGGCTGTTTTTGTTTGGTTGCCCTCATTTTGGTCTAATACATGTAAAATGATTTCTTTGGTATAGTCAAACAAAGTGGGGTGATGCAAGGGACTTTTGGCGGTAAAGTGATCCTTGAGATGAGTGAAATTTTGTACCACTCGTTCCTTGTTCAGCAATTCTGTAACTTGGTGTTCTGAAATATAATGGGTGCTTGCATCGACGACAAGTTCTTTGATACAGTATTGCAACTGATCGAAGTTTCCAGGCCAGTCAAAAGCTAGAAATAATTCGAGGGCTTTTGGTTCAAAGCCCATGATTTCTTTTGTGCATTCGATGTTCATTTTATTCAAAAGCAGTGTCGTGATGATACTTAATTCATTTCTGCGTTCTCGAATTGCGGGTGCATAGATCTTTGCACAGTTTAATTGGCTTACTAGTCGATTGAAGATCGTCTGGTCTGTTGCTTTATTGCTGTCATAGGTAAAGATCAATTGATTGTGGTTGAGTACATTGGTGGTTTTGATCAACGTGACGAGGCGTTCGGTTGCTGCTGTACTTAATTGTTCGACATTTTCAAAGAAAATCGTATTGTGGATATCCACAAATGGACCATTCGTGGCATTGACCAAAAACTTCCATAATTTTTCTGTAATGAGTTTACAATTGATCGAGATCAGGTAGTTGGTATTTTTTGTCTGATCAAGATAAATTTGGTAAGCGATATTTTTTTTGGCAGTGCCGCTTTCGCCAAAGATAAGATAGGAAGAATAGTAAGGCTCATATTGTTTGATTTCATGTTTGATACGTTCAGGGATAAATTGGGAAAAAAACAGTTTTTTTGCGAAACTATCGGCGACTTCTGGCTTTTTCTGATAGGAAATATCTGGTTTATTGGTTACTGGTGGCGCGCTGTTCTTATGAATGAAACAACTGAAATATTTTTGTCGATCAACAGTATAGGATTTTATTGTTAAGGTCACATATCTATTTTGAGTGCGGGAATAGTGATGGATCTCTTTTTTTTCTGGTTTCATCTTGAGGACTTTGATGATTTCTTCTGCAAAAGTTGGCGCCAAGGTTGAAAATTCAATGGTATATGTAGCATCGTAAAGCAGTAGCTCTTGGTGTTGACTCAAGATTCCTTTTTTCATGATTTCTTTTTTGTGTTTGACTTGTTCCACGTGATCAATGATCGATAATGCATCTTCGTAGGCACTTTTGATACTTTCAAACCCCGAAGTAATCAAAATCGTATTAAGAGATTTTAAGAGGGCGATGCGATTAGTGATGGCATCGCATAATATCAATTCATAGTTTTTACCTACTAATGTATCAAGGAGCGCATCTGCATCAAGTGTTTCATCGATCGTATGGATCTCGATCTTGTAGCCCAAAAGGTCACAGAGTAAGTGAGCTTTTTCGGTGATGCTGGGATAGCCGACGATCGCAAAATTGTTGGTATAGTTTTCTGCTAACCGAATCGAGCTTAGTACATCATAAATGGACAATGAGACATCGATGACCGGCAAAGAAACGACTTGACGAATCAGTTTGGCGGTTCCTCCTCGGGAGATGATGGCATCGTAGCCATCGGTATACAGTTCAGCAGCAAGGGTTTGTCCTTCAACTAAATCAGCTGTGTAGATGGTTGTTTCCACTTCAGGATATTGTTCACTGATAATATGCATGGAATGGTTCAATTCTTCATAAGGCGCAATGCCTAAAATCTTTCGTTTCATTTTCTTACTCCCTAAATCATACGACTGTTTCATATATGAACAATAATACCATGTAAAAATTAAATATGAATATTTATTTAAGAAAACGTTTCGAAATTAAACGTTTTTTTGCTTTTTTTAGAATGTGAACGCTTTATTATTCCAACTATAATCAAACCATGAAGTAGGAGGTGGTGAGTAGATGTTAAAGTTGTTAGTTATAGCGGACGACTTTACAGGAGCTTTGGATACTGGGGTCCAATTTTCGAAACAAGGTATCCAGACATTGGTCTCTACGGAAACAGTCGTCCAATATGACGCACTTCCACAGGAAATCGAAGTGTTAGTTCTCAATACCGAGAGTCGACATCTGACTTTTGAGCAGGCATATGAGAAGACAAAAAAGATTTTGGAAGATGCAAAAGTTTCCCAGATTCCATTTATTTATAAAAAAGTAGATTCAGCATTAAGAGGAAATATCAGCGCTGAGTTAAAAGCGATTCTTGACACTAGTGAACAAGTGCCTGTCCCTTTTTTACCCGCATATCCTGAAATGAATCGGGTGGTGATCGATGGGCATTTATATATAGAAGATGTTTTGGTATCAGAAAGTGTTTTTGCAAAAGATCCTTATGAACCTGTGACTGAAAGCAATGTGATGCGGCGTTTGCAGTCGGAGGCGGGAATTGAGTCGGTGCTAGTTAAAGAGCAGGATTTACCAAAAAAAGGCGTAGTGATTTTTGATGCACAGACAGATGACATGTTGCTGACTCATGCAAAGCGTTTAGCAGATGAAAATCTTCTGGGTGTGACGGTAGGATGTGCTGGGTTTGCCAAGATCTTAGCAGAACAATTATTTCCTGACGGTAAAGAAGTAGCATACAAACTACAAAAGCCGGTGATAGTTGTTTGCGGGAGTGTCAATCCAATTACAAAAAAACAAATTGAGTATGTCGAGAAAGAGTATCCGCGAATCTCGTTAACTGCGCAACAATTATTAGATCCTACATATTGGGAAGCAAGCGTAGGGCAAAATGAGATCAAAGAGTACCTTCAGTTGATGGAAACACAGCCATTGGTGATTTTTGAAACATACAGCGATCAAACAACCGCTGAAATTGTGAAGTATAGTGAAGAAAAGGCTTTATCTGCGGATGTATGTCGGTTTAGAATAGGAGAATCACTTGGAAAGTTAACGAAAGCACTATGGTCAAAGCATCAAGAGAATACCTTCTTGTTTACAGGAGGCGATACATTGTTCCAAGCGATGACTGTTTTAGGTGTGACTGGGATCAAGCCTCTGACGGAGATTAAACCTGGCGTTGTTTTGTCTGCCATTGAATGGAATAGTCAAGAAATGCAAGTGATCACGAAATCAGGCGGTTTTGGGACAGAAGAATTATTTGAAGAAATCAGGTTGTACTAAAGGATCGAGGAGGATCTATTATGCTAACAGATTACAGTTTGAAAATGCCAAAGAATATCCGGGCAGGAGAACATGCCATTGAACAATTGGAAGAAATCATCAGCAACGGTGTCCATAAAATCGTTGTTTTCACAGACAAAGGTCTTTTAGGGTTAGGTTTGGTGGATCTGCCAATCCAGATCATTGAAAAAGCAGGAATCGATTACACGGTTCTTTCTGATATTCCTGCAGAACCAACTTATCATGAAGCGCAAGCAGTGATCGATACCTTCAAGAAAGAAGCGGCTGACTTAGTCATCGCTGTTGGTGGTGGCTCGGTGATGGATGTTGCGAAATTGGCTTCGATCTTAGCGACAGATGACTATACAGTCAAAGATTTGTTAGATGATCCATTATTAGCGAAAAAACAAGTGCCAAGTTTGATGATTCCAACAACTGCTGGAACTGGAGCTGAAGCTACCCCGAATGCGATTGTGGGAGTGCCAGAAAAAGACTTGAAAATCGGGATCGTCAATCCTGAAATGATTGCTGATTTTGTGGTATTGGATGGACGAATGATCAAAAATCTACCAAAACCAATTGCAGCTGCCACAGGTATAGATGCGCTATGTCATGCGATTGAATGTTTTACTTCAGCAAAAGCGAATCCAATCAGTGATACCTTTGCGCTAGAAGCGCTTGATTTGATCATGAACAATATCATTGAAGCCTGCACAGATCCAGAAGCATTGGACGCAAAACGTAAGATGCTGTTAGGTTCATTTTACGCAGGTGTAGCAATCACCGCATCTGGAACTACAGCGGTGCACGCATTATCGTATCCTCTAGGGGGGAAATACCATATTGCCCACGGTGTATCAAATGCGATTTTGTTGACACCGGTCATGAAATTCAATGAACCAGCAATCAAAGATTTACTAGCTGTTGCGTATGATCGTGTGATCAAAGATGGTCATAAAGAGTGGTCTATCGACGAGAAGTCAGGCTATATGATCCATCAACTGGATGAAATCGTCAAAGTTTTAGAGATTCCAACGAGTCTTAAAACATTCAATGTCCCAGAAGCAGACTTGGATGGCTTAGTAGCAGCTGGAATGGAAGTGACTCGTTTACTTGTCAACAACAAACGGGAAGTTACACCAGAAGATGCTCGTGCCATCTATCTACAGATATTATAATTTGAATCTAGAAAGGATGGAGCATGTCATGAAAAAAATCGTTGGCATTACAATGGGAGATCCTGCAGGAATCGGACCTGAAATCTCCCTCAAAGCTTTTGCAAAACCGGCACTTTATGATGAATGTAACCCTTTGTTAGTTGGAGATAAAAGTGTCATCGATCACTATCTAACAGAACATCCCGAATTAGCTTTGGCTGTGAATGTGATCAGTCAGCCAAAAGAGGGGCGCTATACTTTTGGGACGATCGACTTGATTGATTTGAAGATCGTGGACATGGCAAACTTCCAAGTTGGCGAAGTTTCTGATGTGGGAGGCGATGCGGCCTTTCAATATGTGAAGAAGGTTATTGAGTTAGCTTTAGCGAAAGAAATCGATGCGACAGTAACGAATCCATTGAATAAAGAGGCAATGAATGCTTCCGGACATCACTATGCCGGACATACCGAGATCTATGCCGATCTGACAGGTACGGATAAATATACGATGATGTTGGCGGATGGCAATTTACGGGTAGTCCATGTCTCTACACATGTGTCCTTACGGGAAGCTTGTGACCGAGCGACCAAAGAACGTGTACTAGATGTGATCCGTATCGCAGATCAAGCTTGTAAAGATTTAGGGATCGAAAATCCTCGTGTCGCAGTCGCTGGGTTGAATCCACACTGTGGGGAAAATGGGTTGTTCGGTCGTGAAGAAATCGATGAGATTAATCCTGCAGTTGAAGCGGCCAAAGAAGAAGGAATCAATGTATCTGGTTCTTTACCTGCTGATACCCTTTTCTCAAAAGCAAATGGCGGTATGTACGATATTGTCGTAGCTATGTACCACGATCAAGGACATATTCCTTTGAAACTTTTAGGGTTTGTCTACGACCAAGAAGCACAAAGCTGGAAAGCTGTGCAAGGGGTCAATATCACGTTGAATCTACCAATCATTCGTACATCTGTGGATCACGGAACAGCCTTTGACCAAGCAGGAAAATGGACAGCTAGCGAAGCCAGTTTAGAAAATGCGATCGACTACGCTATTCGTCTGGCAGAACACACAAAATAAGCACTAGCACAACATAAAATTTTAGGGGGAGAAATACGTTGACACATTTAGAACAAGTACGACAATCAGAGCCAAATGGCGTCATGTACCGAGATGCATTTTTAAATGTTGATTTTGGTCTGATCCCAACTGGAGGCAACAACACGGCTCATGCACCTGCTTTGATCGAAACAGCAGATGGCGGGATGTTGTGTGCGTGGTTTGCAGGTAGCTTTGAAGGAAGTGGCGATATCTCGATCGTCGTCTCGAAGTTAGATCCAGAAACACAAAGATGGTCCATTCCTGTCACTGTCTCAGAAGGTGTAGACCGCAGTGAACAAAATCCTTCTTTCTTCCGAGCACCAGATGGCAAGATTTGGCTGATCTATACTTCTCAAGTTAGCCGTCAAGAAGGAAAAGACAATATGCAGTTTACTTCGATCATCATGGTACAAAAATCAGCTGATGAAGGACAAACATGGGGAAAGCCAGAAGTTTTATTTGACAAAGAGGGCACCTTTGGACGACAAGGAATCCAGATCCTAAGTAATGGTCGTTGGCTTTACAGTACATGGTTGTGTGAAGATTCAGCTGATGGATTGACGAATGATCCGACAGAGTTCCAAGTATCAGATGATGCAGGAAAAACATGGCAAGCTGTGCGCATGCCAGATAGTAATGGTCGAGTTCACGCAAATGTCGTGGAAATGGAACCTGGTCATTTAGTTGCTTTCATGAGAAGCCGCTTTGCTGATTTTGTCTATAGCAGTGAATCCTTTGATTTTGGTGATAGTTGGAGCGTGCCAGAAGCAACTGTTTTACCGAATAATAATGCCAGTGTTAGTGCCATCAAACTGGCAACTGGGGAAATTGCGTTGGCCTATAACGTTAATTCAGCACCTCATGCGGCTTTTGGGAAAGTTGCTTGGCCGGGCTTGCGAAATCCAGTTGCTGTCTCCGTAAGTGAAGACTTTGGCAAGACATGGCCGATTGGTCGGGTTTTTGAAGCTGCAGAAGGCTACATCGGTGTTGAAAATAAAACCAACAATTCACAACATGAATACCCAACCCTTTATCAAGATAGTCAAGGGAACTTACATCTTGTTTATGCCTATCGCAATCGGCTCTGTGTAAAGTATGTCCGCTTTACTGTCGCAGATTTGTTTGGTGAAAAAAGAGAAGCGGTCGGCATATACAATCCAACCTCAGGTGAAGGGGTAGAGAAATAACCAAAGTTATAAATTGCTAATAGAAAATCAGTTGGCAAATGCGTGTTGCCTCCGACAAACGGAGGTAGCGCAAGTGTTTGCCAAATAATAGAAATGAAACCGTATTCCATTGAAAAAAGAGGAGAAAACTACTATGAAACCAATCGAATTAAAAGGCATCATCAGCCCTATTTTGACCCCCATGTATGAGGATGAAAGCATCAATTTTGATGAATTACGTAACCAAGTAGACCGCATGATCGATAATGGCATCCACGGGATTTTTCCTTTTGGTACAAATGGCGAGGGCTATATTTTATCTGCTGACGAGAAAAAACTTGTTTTAGAAGTCGTAGTCGATCAAACGGCAGGTCGAGTACCGATCTATGCAGGGTCAGGAGCAATCTCTACAAAAGAAACGATTGCCCAAAGTAAAATGGCACAAGCCGCTGGTGCAGATGTTTTGTCGATCATTGCGCCAAGTTTTGCAGCAGCTAGTCAAGAAGAAATCTACACGCATTACAAAACGATTGCCGAAGCAGTTGACATGCCGATCGTGCTTTATAATATCCCTGCTCGAACTGGCAATGCCATCGCACCAGCAACAGTTGCTCGTCTTGCGCAAATCGAAAATATCATTGGAGCAAAAGATTCAAGCGGAAACTTTGCCAATATTTTAGGGTATATCGATGCAGGAAAAGCAAAAACAAATGGAGAATTCTACACGCTGTCAGGAAATGATCAGTTGATCATCTGGACGTTGTTAGCAGGAGGAACTGGTGGTATTGCTGGTTGTGCCAATGTCTATCCAAAAACAATGGCATCAATCTATGATCTGTTCGTAGAGGGCAAGGTCGAGGAAGCAAAAACGGCGAATGAAAGTATTCAAGCTTTCAGAAAT
This sequence comes from Enterococcus durans, assembly GCF_002277935.1. Classification (NCBI taxonomy): domain Bacteria; kingdom Bacillati; phylum Bacillota; class Bacilli; order Lactobacillales; family Enterococcaceae; genus Enterococcus; species Enterococcus durans. Next base: position 1,405,538 of record NZ_CP022930.1, read on the forward strand.
TGCTTCAAATATGGTAATCCCAATACAATCGTTAAAACTGCGGCAGCGTTACTTGGAACTAATGTAGGAAAATGCCGTGCGCCATTCAATCAGATTCCAACAGAAGGCATCGAGGCACTGAAAAAAGTATTAGAGGAAACCACAGCAAAAGGCATGCGCTAAGAAGTTTATAAACATTTATTTGCTTGTTTGTAGGTGAAAGCAGTGAGAAGAGAGATATGTGACATAAGTGAATACGAAGACTGTCTGAACAGGAAGAGGCTGGGACAGAAGTGTTTGACTCCGAGAAATAAGAAGAAATTAACGAAAATTACTTTTCAAATTTTTGTGAATTTTGGCTTATTTAAAAAGGAGTGCTTCTGCTCCCACCGTTTATCCGTTTTTAAAGAATGAGACAAAAGTGTTTCTTACTTTTGTCCCACGCTGCAATTCTACCTGTTCTAGAAAATAGTGATCCTTTGTATTTTTTCTTTTTAGCCTATGTCATCCTCTCCTGCTACTTATGCATATGACTAGAGGAGGACACAATGACTATTCAAATGATGATTGCATTAGCAATTACCGTAGTAATGATTGTTTTAGTAATGATTGAAAGAATTCCCTTCGGGGCAGCGCCATTATTTGCTTGTTTGTTGTTAGTCATTTTTGGTATTACTGATATCAAAGGCGCATTTGCCGGTTTCTCAAATTCGACCATCATCATGTTGGCTGAGTTCATGGCGATTATTGCCGCCCTGGAGAAGACCAATTTTATCGTCTTCTTTAAAAAAGCAATGTTTTCGATGGCGAACAAAGGTGGCTTCAAGTCTTATATTCTCATCATTCTAGTAGTGATGTTAGGGTGTAGCTTGTTCGGCACAGGGTCAACTGCTTATTATGTATTGACACTTGGATTGTTATCGACGTTGCCTTATTCGGAGAAATTACCACCATCAAAAGTGATCATAACGGCAGGATTCGCGACGAATCATCCATTGATTCCTTTCAACACAGCCTTACAATATGGTATCGTGATCGCTGTCTTGAATTCTGCTGGAATCATGACAGAAGTTCCTGTTTTCAAATTTGCAATTGTTAATTTATTTTTATCCATGGGCTTTTTAGTCAACTGTATCATTCAGTATAAGTTTCTTCCTGATCACCCTACCTCAGAGGACTGCAAAGATGTAGATGTGGTCAACACAAATGAGAACGCTTCCCAGTTGCCAAGATGGAAAGAACTAACCACTTATGGTGTGTTTATTTTTGCAGTGATCGGTATGTTGCTACAAAGTAGAATTGGCGATGCCGGCTATGCAATGGCGGGTTTGTCTGTTGCCGTGATTTTATTGATCGGTGTCTTAGATTTCAAAGAGATCCGCAATGCAATCAGTGCGCCAATCATCTTGATGTCTGCTGGTGTTATTGGTGTGGCGGATGCATTAGGTAGCACTGGATTGACCAATCTAGTTGGGACCTCTGTTGCTAGTATGTTGGGAGACAATGTGAATCCGTTTGTGATGATCTTAGTATTCTGTATTTTAACTAGTCTACTGGCTACACTGACAGGTTCGACCATAGGAACTGTCTATGTATTTACACCATTAGCAATCGCCACTTGTCGAAGCTTAGGGTTAGACCCAACTGCGGCAGCTTGTGCCATCGTTATGGCAGGTTGGTGTGGACACTTCTTGCCAATTGATGGAATGCCAGCGATGATTTTAGGAACAGGCAAGTATACAGCAGCTCAATTCTGGAAATTCACGATCCCCCAATATTTTATTCGTCTCATCTTTGTAACAGTCGGAGCAACCTTGATGTTCCCAATGTAACAATGAAAAAAGCAGAACAACTACGATGAAGGAGATGTAAGACAATGGAAAATCACTTTGAATTAGAACATATTGGTATCAATATGGAGAATGAGACCGAAGCACAAGAACTTGCAAACCAATTGAGTATGATCTTTAATTTGACACCGCGACATGGACAAAAATCAGAATTTGCTGGTGATTATTTTGAATGTATGAAGTCTCCTTTCTTAGGAAAAAATGGACATATTGCTATGCGGACTACCAATTTGGAAAGTGCAGTAGCAGAGCTAAAAGCTAAAGGACTTTCCTTCAATATGGAGACAGCAGCTTATGACGAAGAAAACAAACTAAAGAACATATATCTTGCCGAAGAGTTTGGCGGGTTTGCTATTCATATCTTAAGAAAGTAAAAACATACTTTACGATTTTCTCCTTATTGAATATGAGAGGCTGGGACAAAAGTAAGAAACACTTTTGTCTCATTCTTTAAAAACGAATAAACGGCGGGAGCAGAAGCAACTCCTTCTTAAATAAGCCGAAATTCACAAAAATTTGAAAAGCAATTTTCGTGAATTTCTTCTTATTTCTCGGAGTTAAACACTTCTGTCCCAGCCTCACTTTTTTGATAAAGAATGAGCGGATGGTAAAAAAAGGTTAAAGAACAATGGAACTAGAGGAGATGGAAGTAGTGGAACTATGGTTTACCAAATCGAAAGAGGAAGTCTTGCACTCACTGGACACTGATGTAAAAGAAGGCTTATCCAGTCAAGAAGCTGAAAAGAGACTGCAGTCTTTCGGAAGAAATGAATTGGATGTAAAAAAGAAAGAAAGTATAGTGAAAAAAGTGATCGGACAATTAGAAGATCCAATGATCATCGTGTTGTTGATCGCCGCTTTCTTGTCGTATGTTTCCAGTGGTTTTAAAGATTGGACTGATTCAGTCATCATTTTGCTGATCGTGGTGATCAACGCGATCATTTCGATTTCTCAAGAGAACAATGCCAATAAATCTTTAGAAGCATTGCAAAAAATGTCGGCGCCATTGGCTAAAGTTATCCGTAACAAAAAAATGGAACATATCGAAACAGCGATGTTGGTCCCAGGAGATATCATTGAATTAGAAGCTGGCGATTTAGTACCGGCAGATGTGAGGATCTTGTCAGCAGCAAATCTAAAAGCAGATGAGTCTGCCATGACGGGAGAATCAGTTCCGGTGAATAAAAAAGCATTGGAGGGATTACCTGATGATACGGTTTTAGCCGATCGTAAGAATATGCTGATCTCCTCTACTGTGATCACTAATGGTCGTGCAACTTGTGTAGTCACTAACACAGGAATGAACACCGAAGTTGGTCGAATCGCGAATATGTTGATCACAGAAGATAATAATACGACTCCATTACAACGTAAAATGGCAGAAATCTCTAAATTATTATCGATCATTTGTTTAGGTATCTGTATCTTGATGTTTGTCGTAGGAATTTTGTATAGTCGCCCAATCCTAGAAATTTTCATGATGGCAGTTTCTCTTGGCGTAGCTGCTATTCCAGAAGGTCTAGCAGCGATCGTAACGATCGTGTTAGCTTTAGGAGTGCAACGTCTTGTTAAACGTCATGCGATTGTCAAAAAGTTACCTGCTGTTGAGACGTTAGGTGCTGCTTCAGTAATCTGTAGCGATAAAACAGGAACACTGACTCAAAACAAAATGACGGTAGTTGAAACTTTCGTTCACGGCAATGAAACACAAGAACAGTTGTTGGAAATCGGAACATTATGTAATGATTCTAAGCTGACTGTTGACGGTAGTGAGTTCCGTGTGACCGGCGATCCTACAGAAACGGCATTTGTAAGTAAAGCATATGAAGAAAAATTAGACAAAAATGAGTTAGAAACAAGTCTGCCACGTGTGGCAGAAATTCCTTTTGATTCGGAACGTAAACTGATGAGTACGATCCATAAAACTGAACAAGGCTATCGCGTCATGGTAAAAGGGGCACCAGACGTTTTATTGAATCGTTGTACGATCGATGAAGCAGACGCACAAAAAATTGCTGCTAAAAATGCGGATATGGCGTCGAATGCTTTGCGAGTACTAGGTGTTGCTTATAAAGATATCACTGAGATCCCAGAAGAATTACTCTCAGAAGATATCGAAAACCAATTAACATTTGTTGGACTAGTTGGGATGATAGACCCGCCTCGTCAAGAAGTCAAAGAAGCGGTCGCTCAATGTTATGATGCAGGGATCCGTCCAGTTATGATCACTGGCGATCATAAATTGACTGCTGTCGCAATCGCCAAGGAATTAGCTATTTTCCGTTCAGGCGATCTTGCGATGACAGGGGTAGAATTAGATATGATGCCGCAAGAAGTGCTGGAAGAAGAAGTAGCGAAGTATTCTGTTTATGCCCGTGTTTCTCCAGAACATAAAATGAGGATCGTTAAAGCTTGGCAAGCCAATGGCATGGTCGTTGCGATGACCGGTGATGGTGTCAATGATGCTCCAGCCTTGAAAGTTGCTGATATTGGCTGTGCAATGGGAATCACTGAAACAGATGTGGCGAAAGGTGCTGCAGATATGATCTTGACGGATGACAACTTTGCAACGATCGTCCATGCTGTAGAACAAGGAAGAGGAATCTTCTCAAATATCAAAAAATCGATTCAGTACCTATTGAGTTGTAATATCGGTGAAATCATCACCATCTTCGTTGCTACCGCTTTGAATTTCCATCAAATGCCATTGGTAGCGATCCAACTACTGTGGTTGAATCTTGTGACTGATTCACTGCCTGCATTGGCGTTAGGAATGGAACCAGTGGAACCGGGAGTGATGAAACAAAAACCTCGCGATTCCCGTAAAAGCATTTTTGCTGATGGTTTTGCTGCTAGTATGATTTTTTATGGTGTGCTAGTCGGAGTCATCACCTTGGCTGCGTATTGGTTAGGGGAATATGTCTTGTCTAATCCGAACGTCGCCGATGGTACGGCAAACACGATGGCATTTGCCACACTTGTCTTTGGTGAATTGACCCGAGCATTTGCTGTACGTAGTGAAACACGTTCCATCTTCAGCATTGGTGTGTTCTCTAACAGTGCCATGAACAAAGCCTTTTTGGTTAGCTTAGCATTGCAATTAGCTGTTTTGTTCATTCCATTCTTGCAAGAAATCTTCAAAGTTCAAAGTCTTACGGGCATGGAGTGGTTGATCGTGATCTTGCTATCATTAGTGCCATTGATTGTCAGCGAAATAACCAAAGCTTTTCGTAGCAAAGAATTACAGGTTTCAGATAACAGAGAGTTTTCAATGTAAACGTTAATGAAAAAAACAGGGTATCATCGAATAGGATAGTAGAATATAAGGGGAATTTGACCTATCTATTATAATCATGAAAAGGTCGAGACAGAAGTATTCAACTCAAGAAATTAAGAAGAGATTCAGAGATTTGTTTTTCAAATTTTTGTGGATTACGGCTTATCTTTCGCAAGAGTGCTTCTGCTGTTTATACGTATCTAGAGCTTGAGACAAAAGTATTTCTTACTTTTTGTCTCAAGCTCTATTTTTTTATCCGATAGTTCAGAGTAAAGAAAATGGCTATATTGCAATGGGTTGAAAACAGATGGTTGAAAAAGCCTAAAATGATTAGACTTCATCTCGAATTTTAGCTTTCCAGTGGATAATGAGGCTGGGACAGAAGTGTTTGACTTCGAGAATTTCGGCTTATTTAAGAAGGATTTGTTTCTGCTTCCACCGTTTATTTGTTTTTAAAGAATGAGACAAAAGTGCTGCTTACTTTTGTCCCACGCTCTTAGTAAAAAGAAAAACGAAGAAAAAAACTGATTTGATTTTGTGTGCTCTTAGAATACTATATTTTAATAGAATTGTTTTCTCAATAATAATCAAACATCAAACGGATATGCTTGATTGTCTGCCAGTTCAAGTGGCACAAAGTTCTACTTTTTTATTTGTAAGCGCAAACATATACTTAGCACAGAAAGGAAAATCAAATGATGAAAACGAGAACGGTGGAATTACTTCAGAAGTTTAGAGAATATCACTATCCGGTCAACGCGGAGCAGTTAGCGACAGAATACCATGTAAGTAAGCGAACGATTCGTCAAGACATCCTTGAGGTTAACAGCTGGTTAAGGAACCAGAAGTTGTCAGAAATAAAATCTATACGAAATAAAGGATTTTTATTATGTTTGACTGAGGATGAAAGAAAAAAGTTAATGACAAAATTAGCTACATTTCATGAGGAGATATTGAGTCGAGAAGAACGGATCTTTGCGTTAGTCTTAGCCATCGCATACGACACTCAACCTGTTTTTCTTAATCGTAAAGAAGCAGCTTTTATGGTTTCAAAGAGTACGATGGATGAAGATATCCGCCGTTTGAGAGCGGCGTTGAACAAATATGGTATCGAAATCGTTAGTTATGGAAAACAGGGGTTGGTATACAAAGGAGCAGAGCGTACGATCCGTACGATGCTTTATGATTTGATCAACAAACAATTAGGAAGGATCGATTTTTCTTTTACGGATGCACTCAAGGTCACGCCTTCACAAAAGATATTCTATCGTTATTTTTCTACAGAAGACATCAAAAAAATAGAAAGAATCTATTCCCATATACTAGCAAGACAAGAAGATGAGATTTATAAAAGTCAACTTTTATTGCTTACATTGATCTGGATTCAGAGGGTGAAAAAGCATGAGTGGATTTCGACATTGACTTGGAAAAATTTTGATGATGAACAAGCAGATTTTTCTGAATTTATCGAGCAGATACGACGAGAATTCCAGTTGGATGAGATTCCGCAGGTGGAACGTAATTACTTGCGATTTATGATCGAAACATTCAATTCACGAGATATTTCCAATACGTTTGAGTGGGTCCAAGCACAATTGTTGACGATTCAATTGATCCAGTTCGTTGAAAAAACAACAGAGATCCCATTCCATCTAAAGGAAGAACTACTATTTGAGAATCTCTACAAGCACATCGCTGCACTGATCGTGAGGATACAAAACAATGTGCAAGTCATCAACCCACTAAAAGAAAATATCCGTACGACATATGAACCGATTTATCGTGTGGTTGCCCAATTTATGCCCGTAATCGAGGAAGTAGCTTCTGGTAAAGTGATCGAAGATGAAATCGCCTTTCTAGTCATTCACTTTTCAACTATCGCTAGTGCACTTCGACAAAATGTCATCGCTAAGTATAGATCGGTGGTTGTCTGCAATCATGGGGTGGCCACGGGAAATCTTTTAGCAGAGAATCTCAAAGAAAAATTTCCACAAATCGAGGTTCTCGCAGTATTGAGTTCGAAAGAAGTACCATTAGTGGATAAATTAGACGTTGATTTGATTTTCAGTACATTCAATTTGGCTTATCAAAATAAACCGGTGCTTGTTATTGATCCAATCTTAACGGAGAATAATCGGCCAATAGTAGCAGAATTTTTAAAAGTTCATCATAACTTTCAGCGAATAAGGCCTGAAACGAAAGAATCAACTAGCTTGTTCACTGATATTTTAGCGATAGTAGAAGGAAGCGGAGGAAAGATTGATCGTCATATCTACTCTCGTTTAGAGACATTATTTGAAAAAAACGATTTAGAGATCAATAAAAGGGAGATTCAACCAATGTTAAAAGATATATTGACTGACAGTCATATTCTGATTCAAGAAAAAGCAGAAACATGGCAGGAGACGATTGAATTAGTCGCTAAGCCCTTAGTAAAGGAAAACATCGTTGAACCACGCTATGTCGATGCGATGGTCCAGGCGGTAGAGGAATATGGTGCTTATATCGTGATTGGGAAGCACTTAGCGTTAGCTCATGCACGACCGGAAGACGGAGTGAATCAATTAGGCGTTAGTGTCACTACGCTAAAACAGCCGATTGCTTTTGGAAATCAGGATATGGACCCTGTAAAAATCATTTTTTGCCTGGCTGCTGTAGATTCTTATTCACATCTGACAATCATGAAAGAATTGATTGAACTGATCAACAATGAGGAGAAATTAACCAAACTGATCAAATGCCAAACAATCGAAACGTTTAAAACACTACTGTTTCAGTAGTTAAAAAGGGGAAGAAGAAAATGAATAAACTGAATATTTTATTTGTATGTGGTGCAGGTTTAGGAAGTAGTTTTGCAGCTCAAATGTCCGCAGAAGATGTTTTGAATAAGCTAGGAGTGCAAGCTAAATTGGATCACTGTGATATTTCATCCGCTGTCTCCATGAGACCAGATGTGATTATCACTGCTGAGAATTTCCGCTCACAATTTGAAAAATTTACGCTTGATCCGAGTACTGCGATGGTTTATTTGAAAAATATCGTTTCAAAAAGTGAAATTGAAGAAAAATTAACGCCAGTTTTACTGAACAAGGGAGCTATCTAAAAATACCATACAGGGGGAGAGACAATGGGCGTCATCAATTTTATCATAGAAAATATTTTGACACAGGCATCGATCACTATTGCGTTGATTGCGATGTTAGGACTAGTGTTACAAAAGAAATCCACTGGTCAGATCATCTCGGGAACGTTGAAGACATTGTTGGGATTCCAAGTATTAAGTGCAGGTTCAAGTATCATCGTAGGGAGTCTGACCTACTTTGGTCAAATCTTTACCGAAGGGTTTCAAATGCAAGAAATCATTCCATCTATTGAGGCAATCAATGGACAAGCAATGAATGAACTAGGGCTAGGTAGAGATATTGCGTTAACTTTTTTAGCTATTTTTATTTTTAATATAGTACTGGCACGCTTTACAAAGTGGAAATATATTTTCTTGACAGGTCAAGCAATACTTTGGATGGCTACTATGACAACTGTTTTTGGTTATTTTGCTGGATTACGCGGACTTGTGCTGATACTGGTTGGTGGATTTATTGGTGCAATTTTTGCGATCGCCATGCCAGCATTGGCTCAGCCGATCATCCGTAAAGTCACAGGTTCTGATGACATTGCGTTAGGACATTTTTGTACGATCGGATATTTGTTTGAAGCAGGAGTAGCCAAGCTTTTTGGTGAACGTGGCGAGAATAAAAAGTCGATCGAGGACATCAAATTACCTGCTCATTTTGAATTTTTACAAGATACCTACTTATCGGTCATGGTGGTCATGGTTCCTCTTTATATCATCACGGTATTATTTGCCGGAGAGTCTTTTGCTACAGAATTATCAGGAGGGCAAAATTACATTATGTTTGCTTTCTTACAAGCAATACAGTTTGTTGTCGGGGTCTATGTTTTATTAGCTGGTGTTCGATTATTGCTTGGTGAGATCGTTCCAGCCTTTCGCGGGATCGCAATGAAATTAGTGCCAGATGCCATCCCCGCTTTAGATTGCCCAGTGTTCTTTCCATATAGTCCAAATGCAGTGATCTTAGGGTTTATAACGACGACGATTGGGACAGTCATTGCAATGTTTACTTTACCATTGTTTGGATTAGCGATGATTCTACCAGGGATGTTGACTAACTTTTTTGCAGGTGGTACAGCAGGAATCTTTGGAAATGCTGTTGGTGGACGACGCGGTGCCATCATTGGCGGGATTGCCCATGGATTTTTTATTACATTATTGCCTGCACTACTCGTAACGATCTTCAATTCGATGGGATTCATCAATGCGACTGCAACAGATGTCGATACAGTCGCTGCAGCTTTATTCTATGCGTGGATCTTAAGTCCTATCTTAAAAGTATTTTAAAAGGAAAGTAGGAAAAGAAAATGTTTGGGTTTAAAAAAAAGAAAAAAGAAGTACCAAAAGAAATGCCTAGTCTTTCTGAGGAAGAATGTACTAGACTCCAGCAGGAGATCAAAAAGCTTGAGCAAGAACTTGCTAGTTGTGAAGAGTCAGAAAAACAGGCAAAACTATTTGAACAAATAGGGCTTGACTATGCTGATTTGGATGAAATCGAACAAGCAATATCTGCTTTAGAAAACAGTTTGGCACATAAAGAAAGTATCGGGGATGGGTATAAGCGATTGATGTCCCTTTACAACAGAAAAAGAGGTGAGGCTGCGCGTAAAGGTGATGATCAAGGGATTGATTATTATATGGGGAAAATGGACGATATGCGGCAAATAGCCAAAAAAGTCACGATCAAAGGAAACAACTAATACGATAAAGGTGGATGAACAAATGTATACAACATTAAAAGAAGTAACCAAAACAGCAGAAGCATTGAATTTTACAGTAGGTGCCTTTAATACGCATAATCTAGAAATGTTGCCGGAAATGTTACGTGCAGCGAAAGAGATGGGGGCACCGATCATTATCCAAACAAGTGTCGATACGGCAAGATATATTGGGATGAATGTATTGGTCAACGTGGTAAAAACCATTGCCAATGAAGAAATGATCGATGCAGTTCTTCATTTGGATCATGCACGTGACTTTGACGATATCAAGCAAGCAATCGATAGTGGCTATACGTCTGTGATGTATGACGGCTCTCATTTACCTTTTAAAGAAAATATTCTAAAAACAAAAGCTGTGGTGGAATATGCCCACGCTCACGGTGTTTCTGTAGAAGGAGAACTAGGGACGATTGGAGGTACGGAAGAAGGAATTCACGTAGCTGAGAATGATAAGATCTATACAAAACCAGCAGATGCGGTAGAGTTTGTGGCAGCAACAGGGGTGGACGTTTTAGCAATCGCAATCGGGACGAATCATGGTCAGTTCAAATCAAAAACGGAAGTGAATCTTCCATTATTAAAAGAAATAAACGCTGTAGTAGATGTTCCATTAGTTATTCATGGTGGAACAGGCGTAAAAGAAGAAGATTATCCAGAATTGATCAACAATGGCATTCGCAAATTCAATGTTGGAACAGAATTATTAGTAAACTGGACCAAAACGGCTAAAACAACTTTCGGTGAAACAGAAATCAGCAAATCTCTGCGCTATAATGTTATCCCAGCCAATGAAGCTGTAAAGGAAATCATCAAGCATAAAATCGGGTTATTTTTAAATGTAGGAAATGGGATCTATGCAGAAACAAAGTAAACGAAAAAAGTATTTCATTCTTTTGGCTGGGAGTCCTGGAACTGGCAAAACCTACTTAATGAGCAAACTTCGTGAACGATTTCCTACCATGTATACGATCACACTTGATGAAATCAAGGAATATTATGCAGAATCGCTTGGTTTTAATAATTTAAGAGAACGAGCAGAACAAGAAAAAAACAAAGTCTATCCATTCTTTTATCACGCATTGGAATTATATATGGAAGCTGGTAAAAAAGTGATCGTTTCCGAATATCCATTTAGTGACAAACAAAAGGAGAAACTGCAGTTTTTAGCAAAAAAATATGAGTATGAAGTGATTACCATTCGTTTGGTCGCTGATTTTGAGGTTTTATGGGAACGTCGTCATCAAAGAGATCGCGAACCAGAACGCCATCTTAGCTATATCATGGATCATTACCACTATGGGGACCAATTAGAAGATCGATCATTGGGCACGAATCACATCACAAAAGAAGCATTTAAAAAAATAATTAATGCGCGACAATATGATCGTTTCGCACTAGGAACCCTTTATGAATTTGATGTTACTGACTTTACCAAAGTAGATTATACACCGCTACTCGATCGATTAGAGTGGCAAGTTGCACATGATGAATGATCAAGAATGTCATTTTTGATGTACGTAAAGAAAGTGAAAAATCGGCAGGATAGCATGCATATGATTTAGCAAAAAGTCAATTTATTTCTTACTAACTCTGAATAAACGGCGGGAATAGAAGTTGCCTCTTTTTGAGGAATACTTCATTCCTGCCGCTTTTTTCTTTAACAATTCAGACTGTATTCATTCCAATTCTATTCTCCAAGCATTTTCTGCAACTAGGGGGAGTGAGACAAATCTAAAAATCAGTTTTGCTACAGACTCTCGAATAAACGTTGTCTTGACCTCAAATAAAAAACAAAGAGAGGCGTATATTATTTTGAGCAATAAAATAGCAAGTGGATAGTCAACACGTTGAGAGGGGGGAGAACGGTGTCAAGAGTAATTGCAGTCACACCAGAACAGTTAAAATCTCAAGCAAAAGTTTATTCGCAAGCATCAACACAACTACAGGAGGCAATGCTAAGAGTCAATACGATGAATCAGCAAATTGCCCAAGAATGGAAAGGTCGAGCCTTTCAAGCATATCTTGAACAATACAACCAACTAGAAGGAAGTATCAAAAAGATGGAGGAGCTACTAAAAAACATTGATCGGCAACTAACGAATTACGCGACTACAGTTGCACAACGAGACCAAGAAGATGCGCATTCCTTTGGGTTTTAAACGTAGTCGTGTGTGCATAGCGGCATAGCAAAATGAGTGAAAAAAAGCTTTGTTAGGTACAGTTACAGTTGCCACCCTCTTTTGACTTAGTGATAGTAAATAAAGCGATTCGACTGAGGGAAGAGGATGTCCTAGCTGATGATCCATTAGGAACTGGTGATTCTTTCGCAATAAAAGAAAGCTGAATAATCGAGGGGTTGGTGTTTTGAATGGACAAAGCAAAAGCACAGAAGAACTTACCTTGCAGGATACACAAGATTATGTGGTGATAACTTTAAAAGAAACACAATATCAACTAGAAAGATTGGATCAATACCGTTTATTTTTAGAGAAACAAAAAAATTTCATGGTCGGGGAAATCCTCTCCTCTACAGAAGAAAAATTAGTGATTCGATATCACAAAGAAAAAGGTATGCAGTCTTTAGCACAAATAGGAAGGGGGATCGATCCTTACCAACGATTGGTGATTGCCCAAAAAATGGGAGATCTAGTGGGTTTCTTAGGTAGCCCAGTTCAACCGTATCTCCATCCTGACAATCTATTTATTTTTGGTGAAGAATTGAGGATCGCACATCGGGGATTCATACAAGCCATAGTTCCTTATGTGGCGGAGCAGTCCTTATTTATTAAACAGTATCGTGCGCTGCTCTTGGCTATCTTACATCCTGAAACTGATTATCGAGGATTGATGGAAGGTATCAGTGTATTTAGGGACGTTTTTTCCAAAAAAATACAAGAAGCAGGAACGATCAACGAGCTCCATCAATTGATAGGGACACGGATCGTCCAACAAAAAAATAAACGTCAAACAGAAAATTTCTTTGTGAAAAAACGTAAGTATAGGTTATACAAATGGGGAATGGTGATATTTATTTTCCTAACAAGTTGTTTTATGGGGATAGTTGGCGACTATCAGCTAAAACGAATACCCACACTCGAACGTCTCAGCCAAGCAAAAGCATTATTTATTGATGAGGATTATCCAGGTGTTTTAATGATGTTACGAGAGGATAAAATCGCTGATCTTTCGGAATCTACTCGATATGTATTGGCGGTAAGTTCAGTCCATGTAGCCACATTAGCTGACAAACAAAAAAGAGGGATCTTAGAGCTACTATCAAAAAAAGCAAGTGATGATTTGTTGCTTTATTGGGTGTATATCGGGAAAGGAGCTTTAGAAAAGGCGTTAGAGATCGCCAAGAAATCTGAAGATAAGCCGGCTATTTTATACGTCTATACCAAATTATACGATGAGTCACAAACAAAGTAACAGATGGAGAGTAAGAAAAAACAGGAACTACGTACAGAGTATAGAGAAGCAATTGAGTACTATTCCGATTTAGTAGAAGGGAAATTTATCACTGATTAAAAAAACGTTCCAGTATTCCTATGGATGATAAGCGCCATTCCTCGTTTCACTGACGGGATAAGAAAAAAGCCTGATCGGTCCTCTGAAATCGATGCAAATGAACGTCAATAGCAAACTACAACAAAGGATGTCAAACTAAGCAATGGTACAACGAATGAAAGAATCATTGAAAATAGAACAAGATGAACAGTATCATTTATTCAAAAAAAATTTAGATAAATGACTAGTTGAGATTGTGAAGCAAATCCCACACGGGTATAATGTTCAAAAAAGGAGGAATAAGAAATGAGAATTGCTATTGCAGGTGCTGGCGCGATGGGCAGCCGCTTTGGTTTAATGTTACAACAAGGAGGAAATGAGGTCTTGTTGATCGATGGGTGGGCAGAACATGTCCAACAAATCCAAGAACATGGACTAAGAGCGAACTACAACGGAAAAGAAGTAGTGGCCCATTTACCGATCCTTTTGCAATCAGAAGTAGGTGAATCTGACCAAGTTGATTTGATCATTTTATTTACGAAAGCGATGCAGTTGGAAAAAATGTTGAAAGACATTCAATCGTTGATCAAAGAAGATACGGAAGTATTGTGTTTGCTGAATGGTATCGGTCACGAAGATATCATCGAGAAGTTTGTTCCAATGGAGAATATCTATATCGGGAATACAATGTGGACAGCCGGCTTAGAAGGTCCAGGCCAAGTAAAATTATTTGGTGACGGTTCAGTCGAATTACAAAATTTAGGTGCTGGGAAAGAAGCAGCAGCGAAAGAATTGGCGCGTAAATTAGCGGAATCTGGTTTAAACGCTAAATTCTCTGACAATATTCGTTATTCTATTTATCGAAAAGCATGTGTGAATGGGACGATGAATGGGCTATGTACGATCTTAGACGTGAATATGGCTGGATTAGGCAAGACCACGACCGCACATAAAATGGTTGAAACGATCGTCAATGAATTTGCTAAAGTTGCTGCATTTGAAAATATCCATTTAGATATTCCAGAGGTGATTGCACATTGTGAATCATGTTTTGACCCAGCAACGATTGGAATGCATTATCCTTCCATGTATCAGGACTTGATCAAGAATCATCGCTTGACTGAAATCGATTATATCAACGGTGCTATTTCTAGAAAAGGTAGGAAATACGGCATAGTTACGCCGTATTGCGATTTCTTAACAGAACTTGTTCATGCAAAGGAAGATAGTTTAAATGTAAAATGAGGAAGCGAGATTATATGGAAGAGACAAAACATCTATCACCAAAAATTTTTCTAAATAAGGTACTGGCAGGAACCGCTACAGGAATCATCATTGGTTTAATCCCAAATGCAGTATTAGGAGCCATTTTAAAATATTTTAGTGATTATTCGATAGCAGTGACAATCGCACAAATGGCAGTTGTTTTTCAGTTAGCAACGCCATTGATCATCGGCGGTTTGATTGCATTACAATTTGGGTTTAATCCAATGAAAATGATGGTAGTTGCCGGAGCAGCTTTTGTAGGTTCAGGGGTAGTCAAATTTGCGCCTGATCTTGGGGAAACAGGAACTTATGTAGGTTCTGGAACAGGAGACATCATTAACACGATGCTTACTGCCTCGATAGCGGTTCTTTTGATCTTATTGATTGGTGAACGTTTTGGCTCTGTCGCAATTGTATTGACGCCAATTGTTGTTGGGGTAGGAGCCGGTTTGATCGGGTATTACTTGTATCCTTATGTGACAGCTATTACTTCAGCAATCGGTACATTGATCAATAATTTTACCACGCTACAACCTCTATTGATGTCGATTTTGATTGGTTGTTCTTTCGCCTTTTTGATCATTTCACCGATTTCTACAGTAGCAATCGGTATGGCGATCCAATTAAACGGCGTTTCTGCGGGGGCAGCTGCTATGGGTGTTGCAGCTACTACAATCGTTTTAGTTGTGAATTCGTGGAGAGTCAATAAACCTGGAGTAACGATCGCCATTGCGCTCGGAGCGATGAAAATGATGATGCCTAACCTGTTTCGAAAACCAATCATTCTAGTTCCATGTTTGGTCAGTGCGGTGATTTCCGCTATTCCAGTTGCACTGTTTTCTATTTCTGGAACACCGTCATCTGCTGGATTTGGCGTCGTTGGTTTAGTCGGACCTTTAGCTTCTTTAGATGCAGGATTGAGTCTCGTTCTTACTATTGTATGTTGGCTAGTTGTGCCTTTGATTGCGGCTTTACTGACCCAATTCATCTTTGAAAAAGTATTGAAACTCTATGATAGAGAAGATGTATTTAAATTTTTAGGTTAGTCTGTGAAAAAGTCAGAAAAATTTCCAAGAATATCCACTGACGATAAACTCGTGGGGCTCTGATCAAAAACAATCAATAAGAGTTCTGCTACTGAAAACAAAAAAGGTCGGTTGTTCGGATCAAGTGGAAAAGAAAGTGATTTTTTGCCTCACTTAAGACAGAAAATCTGTTGGAGCCATTCTTGGAAACCCTCTTGGGAAAATTTGGTTTAAGCACAGCTAATAATAAGCTTGGATGTTGATTTTTTCGATTATAGAAAGTCCTTCTATAGTGAATCAATCGTTCATCCAAGCTTATTTTATAGGGAGAATAGCAAAATAAAAGCTATCGTTTGAAAATGTTTAATCGATTTCCTCCGACAAGGAATAAGGTAAAGCACTTTCGTGGTGGTAAGCTGCGTTTGGCACAATACCTAATCTGTAAGAAATCGTTCCGCCTTCTAACAAGTCTTCGTGAGTAAAGAAAAGATCTGTGTGAGGGAGATTTTTTCTTTTTACTTCATGAATAAATTGATGCTGCGGCTGATTAGGTGACGTTTCGATAGTCAGCGTCTTTCCGTTAGATAAGGCAATGGTTGCTTTATCTAGCAGTGGCATTCCAATAACGTATTCGCCTGTTCCTGGCGTTACAGGGTAAAATCCTAAGCTATTGAAGATATACCAAGCAGCCATGCTGCCATTGTCTTCGTTTCCTGGATAACCGGTCGTCGTATCATCAAAAGTCTGTGTCAACAATTGTTTGAGCAAAGGTTGAGCCATTTCTGGTTTTCCGATATAGCTAAAAAGATAAGGATAATGGAAACTTGGCTGATTCGAGATAGCTAACTGACCAAATTCGATAGCGGCCATTTCACTCATTTCATGGATCTCAAAACCATAGCCTCCCACTTCAAAGCTTGGTGCTTGGTTGCATAATTCGATCAATTTTTCTTCAAATTTTTGCTTTCCGCCATGGGCGTTGATCAGGCCAGCGAAATCGTGGTAGACAGCAAAGCTACTTTGCCAAGCACTACCTTCTGCATAATCTTGGCCCCAACGGATAGCAGAAAAAGGTTCTCTGAAAGTTCCGTCCACATCTTTGGCACGCATAAAACCTGTTTTTTGATCGAAAACATTTTGGTAATTCAATGCCTGCTGCTGATAATGTTGGTTGATTTTTTCTTTTCCTAGCACTTTAGCTACTTGGCTGATACAAAAATCACTGTAGGCATAATCCAATGTATGGTTGATCGACTCATGATAAGTGCTTGGTACATACCCATATTCAAGATAGTCTTTTGTTCCTTGTCGTCCATAGTTTTGGTTCGCACTTTGAACAGTAGCACCTTTATGCATCGCCTCTAAAAATTTTTCCATCAAATCTTCTCGAATACCTTTCACCGCCGCATCTGCGATAACTGCATCGATCAATGTACCTGGCATCAAACCACGTTCATCAGGCGAGAGCCACTTTGGTAAGAAGCCGGTTTCATTATAACTATTTAAAAAGCCTTCGAGCATTTCCTCATATTTCTCCACGGCAATCAAGGAATAAAGAGGATAAACAGTTTTATACGTATCCCAAAAGCCATTATTTGTGTAGAGTACACCAGACTTTACAGTGCGGCTAGTCGTATCATAATGGATTTTTTGACCATTAGCATCGATCTCATAGAAGGTCTGTGGGAATAAGAAAGTCCGATACAGATTATGATAAAAGGTACGTGTTTGTTTTGGATCATGATGTTCGATTTTTATGCGATCAAAGTAGTCTTGCCACTGGTTTCGGCTATTTTTCAAATAATCAGCAGCTTCTTGATGAAGCTCTTGGTTCAAATTATAGTGAGCTTGTTCTTCACTGATAAAAGAAGTTCCCAGTTGAGCAACTAAATTCCTAACATCACCAAAATACAATGGAATGGAATCGGCTTGTTCACCGGAATTTGTTACACGAGTTTTCGCTAAGAGCGGCTGATTGAATTTTAGAACAAAATAAAACGTAAAATCAGGATCTTCTGAGCCGGCAAAATGCGTGATCTGGCCGAAAACGGTATGACTATCTTTTACATTTAGAGAATATTTTCCAGGAAAAGTCAGAAGTAAACCGCTTTCTTTTTTGCTATAATCAATCGTTAAGATCCCGCCATACATACTTGGAATGAGGGTCGATTGTGTTCCGTCACGCAATTGACGAATAGATACGTGTGTTGGTGCAAAGATACTTTCTTCTGGTCGATAAGAGCTTTGCGCATGGAATAACGTATTTTCTGGCAATTCCCCTGTGAAAGGGGTCATGACAAAATGACTGAAATCACCCATCCAAGGACTTGGCTGATGGGTAAGACGGTAGCCTTGAAACACACGATCTTCTGGATGGAACCACCAACTGCCTTTTTGATCTGTTGTTTGTGGTGCAAAATAGTTCATTCCAAAAGGAACGCCAGTGTAGGGCTGGCAATTCCCGTTGGAGAAATTTGGTTGATTCGCGGTACCGTGTCGGGTATCGATTTGTTGGATGTCCATATTACATCTCCTTTGTTGAGTGTCGTTTGATAAAT
This sequence comes from Enterococcus durans, assembly GCF_002277935.1. Lineage (NCBI taxonomy): Bacteria > Bacillati > Bacillota > Bacilli > Lactobacillales > Enterococcaceae > Enterococcus > Enterococcus durans. The sequence continues at coordinate 1,423,851 of NZ_CP022930.1, forward strand.
GAAACTGGATAACTACTATCAGCGGGTATCTCTTTTGTCTGTAGCCATTCAATGAGCGATCTTCCTGCAATTTCCCCTAATTTATGAAAATCCTGAGCTACGGTGGTTAATGGAGGATCGACCAGAGCAGCGGCCTGGATATCATCAAAGCCGATAACTGAAAAGTCATTAGGAATGTCATAACCATGTTGTTTCAAGTAGTTCATCGTTTGAATGGCGACAAGATCGTTTTCACAGACAAAAGCTGTTACTTTATGGTCATTGACATAGTTCATCAAGGTATCGATCGTGGCACTTTTATCATCTAAAGGGGTATGGAAAGGCAATTTTGCTTTATTCAATGCCTCTAAGTAACCCAAATAACGTTGGCGTACAGATTGTGGATGAGTCTGTTCGCCAAAAAGATACGCAATTTTTTGATGTCCTTCTTTTATTAAGTGTTCCGTAGCTAGAGAACCGCCTTGGAAATTGTCTGAAAGAACAGTAGGAAAAGGCAATTCATAGATTTTCTTATCTAAAATGACCACTGGAAATTGCTTCAATGAAAGTTCAAAGAGCAAATCGAGGTGATGATCTGTATCAAAAGCATAATAGATCAAACCATCAAATTCCTGCATAAGTTCATGTGCTGTTTTATTCGTGAGAAAATCTAGGGTAGTCATCATGACTTCCAACTGCTGTTCTTGCATGACAGGATTCAATCCTTTGGTAAAGTCACCTACGGAAAGATCTGACAAAAAAGGCAATAGGAATAAAATACGACTATTTTTAGGAAGCACTGCATGTTGTTCCACACTAGTTGCGGCCTTAACAAAGCTTCCTTTTCCACGTACCCGATAGATCAATCCTAATTGCTCTAATTCTGTAAGGGCTCGTTTCGAAGTGATTCGACTTACTTGATATTTTGCTGATAATTCTTTTTCTGTAGGGACTTGGCTATCGACTGGCAACGAACCGTCAGCAATAGCAGCTTTTAGGTCATTGAATATTTTTTGGTATAACGGTTGATCCATAAAAACACCTTCTTATATGATATATCATAGATAAATGATAGCATAAAAAAGGGAAAAGTAAATAAGAAAAATCTCATTTTGAAAGCGTAGACATTTTTCTGGCAGAGAGGTATAATTCGTTTGTGATATACCAAACCGAAAAGAGGGAAAATAATGGCTTATAAAGATATACCAAATTCAGTTAAACAATTTATGGAAGAAATAACAGAAAAATGCGGAGATAAACATGCGGATTGGGCGGAAAACTTTTCTGCGGCATTTGCGAATACACTGTTAACGACTGTAAAACGTCATGAGGATGGAACGACTTTCTTATTAACTGGCGATATTCCTGCGATGTGGCTACGTGATTCTACTGCACAGGTACGTCCGTATCTTGTACTGGCAAAAGAAGATGAAGATTTAGCCGACATGATCAGTGGGTTAGTTAAGAAACAGTTCAATTACATCAATATCGATCCTTATGCGAATGCATTCAACGAAGAGGCGAATGGGGCGGGCCACCAAAACGATCATACGAAGATGAATGACTGGATCTGGGAACGAAAATATGAAATCGATTCCTTATGCTATCCGGTGCAATTGGCCTACCTATTATATAAAAATACAGGACGCACAGATCAATTCGATGCCTCTTTTGTAGAAGGTATCAAAAAAATATTAGGCGTCTTCAAAACAGAACAGGACCATGAAAAATCGCCGTATACATTTGTGCGTGACACGACACGCAAAGAGGATACTTTAGTAAATGATGGGCGCGGTGCCAAAGTTGCGCCGACTGGCATGACTTGGTCAGGGTTCCGTCCTAGTGATGATGCATGCCAATACGGCTATCTAGTTCCTTCCAATATGTTTGCTGTTGTGGTCTTAGAGTATATAGAAGATATCTTTACAAACATTCTTTCAGAAGAAGCATTGGTAAAAGAAGCGAGAAAATTAAAGTCAGATATCCAACAAGGCATTGATGATTTCGCCTATACACAAAATCAAAATGGGGAAAAAATCTACGCTTACGAAGTGGATGGTCTAGGAAATACATCGATCATGGATGATAGCAATGTACCTAATCTGATCTCTGCACCATATCTAGGCTATGGTTCGATGGATGATCCACAGTACCTTGCAACTAGAGCGACTCTATTGAGTAAAGAGAATCCATATTTTTACGAAGGAGAATATGCGAAGGGAATAGGTTCTTCCCACACACCTGAAAACTATATCTGGCCAATTGCTTTAGCGATGGAAGGGATGACGACTGAGGATAAAGCAGAAAAAGAACGGATTTTAGATTTGTTAGTAGCGACAGATGCTGGGACACACTTGATGCACGAAGGCTTTGATGTGAACAACCCGCAAAATTACACGAGAGAATGGTTCTCTTGGGCAAATATGATGTTTTGTGAATTAGTCATGGATTATTTTGATATTCGAGTAGCGAAATAGGAGGAAACATATGAAAAAGAAAGTATATATCATTTCTCATAGCCATTGGGATCGAGAGTGGTACATGGCGTACGAACAACATCACATGCGATTGATTGAATTAATGGATGATCTTCTGGAATTATTCGAGAAAGATCCAGAATTCAATAGTTTCCATCTTGATGGGCAGACGATTATTCTAGATGATTATCTGCAAGTTCGACCTGAAAAGAGAGAGTTGGTTCAGCAAGCAATCACGGCAGGAAAATTACGGATCGGTCCGTTCTATATTTTACAAGATGACTTTTTGATCAGCTCAGAATCAAATGTGCGCAATATGCTGATTGGCATGGAGGAAAGTCAAAAATGGGGAACACCTGTCATGCTTGGTTATTTCCCAGATACCTTTGGCAATATGGGGCAAACACCGCAGATGATGAAACAAGCTGGATTAGAGGCAGCCGCATTTGGGCGAGGTGTTAAGCCGATTGGATTTGATAATCAAGTATTAGAAGCGGAAAATTACTCTTCTCAGTATTCTGAGATGTGGTGGAAAGGACCTGATCAAACAGAGATTTTTGGGTTGCTTTTTGCGAACTGGTATAGTAATGGCAATGAAATACCATCAGAAAAAGAAGCAGCAAGAGTTTTTTGGAAGCAAAAACTGGCAGACGCAGAACAGTATGCTTCGACAGACCATCTTTTGATGATGAATGGGGTCGACCATCAACCAGTTCAAAAAGATATATCAAAAGCAATCCGTTTAGCAAATGAACTATATCCTGATTATGAGTTCGTCCATTCTAACTTTGTGGATTATCTTGAGGCAGTCCAAAAAGATCTACCAAAAGATCTGGGGGCTGTTGAAGGTGAGTTGACGAGTCAAGAAACGGATGGATGGTACACTTTAGCAAACACAGCTTCAGCACGAGTATACTTGAAACAGTGGAACACAAAAGTCCAAAGACAACTTGAAAATATTACAGAACCGTTGGCGACGATGGCGTATGAGGTAACAGGAGAGTATCCGCATGATCAACTAGACTATGCTTGGAAGACACTGATGCAAAATCATCCTCATGACAGCATCTGCGGTTGTTCCGTTGATTCTGTGCATCGAGAAATGATCACACGATTTGAAAAAGCCAATGAAGTAGGGAAGTATCTGGCAGATGAAGCACTGAGACAACTAGGCGAAGCAATCGATACGAGTGGATTACCAGAAGCTAGTTATCCATTTGTTGTGTTCAATACTGCTGGATCGCCTAAAACAGGTGAAGCAGAAATCTGCATCGAATTAGAAAGAAAACGGTTTGCAGAAGGAATACCAGAAGCACTTTATGCGGAATTGGAACAGCGACCAAAGAAAGTGTATCATGTCGAAACAGTCGACGGGAAAAAATTATCCGCAATGATCTCAGAAGAGAAAGTCGCGTTTGGCTATGACTTACCAAAAGATCGGTTTAGGGTACCATATATGGCACGAACGATCACAATTCGTTTACCTATAACTGAAATGCCTGCTTTTTCTTGGGAAACATTTGTTTTAGTTGAAGGGGCGGCCGAAGAACAAGCTGGTACGCTGATCGAAGATGCTGGACGAGTGCTGAAAAATGATCAAGTTCAGTTAGAGATCCAGTCAAACGGGACACTCACTTTGACAGACAAAGTCACTGGGGTTGTATTAGACGACTTATTAGTTTTTGAAGATGTGGGTGATGTTGGGAATGAATATATCTTCAAACAACCTGAGAATGACCAAGCGATTTTATCTAAAGAAATAAGCAATAGTACAATTGAAATCGTGACCGATACAAAAGAACTCGCACAAATCCGATTGACGCAAGAGATGGTGATCCCAGTTGCGGCAGATGAGCGTCTAGAAAAAGAACAAGAAATGGTCATCGAATTTCGGCATAGAAAAGCAGGGCGTTCCACAGAAACAGCGGTATTAGAGCTGACTACACTGATTACTTTAAGAAAAAATAGCAAGAAAATCGATTTTGAAACAACTGTGGATAATCAAATGAAAGACCACCGTTTGCGTGTCTTATTCCCGACAAAGTTACATGTGGAACAACATGAGGCAGATAGTATCTTTGAAGTAGTCACACGTCCTAATACTGTCGCAAAAGATTGGGAAAATCCTACGAATCCACAACACCAGCATGCATTTACTCACTTAGAGGATCAAACGTACGGTGTAACAATTGGAAACTATGGACTGAATGAATATGAGATTGTCGATGACGGTGTGATTGCTTTGACATTATTACGTTGCGTAGGTGAATTAGGTGACTGGGGATATTTCCCAACTCCTGAGGCACAATGTTTAGGAGAATATCGATTTAACTATAGTATCGAAGTACAGCCAACGGCAGAAAAATTCGTTAGCTATCAGCATGCCTATACTGCACAGATTCCTTTCTCAACAAAACAATTAGCAAAACAAAAAGGAACACTTCCACAAAAAAATCAATATTTATCTTGTACAGGTGAAACGTTTGCAATTACAGCTTTGAAACGGAGCAAATTTAGTGATAAAGTAGTAGTAAGAGGATTCAATATGTCTAGTCATTTAGAAAAACTACAGATAGAAAAAAATGGTCAATCTGGACACTTGTTGAATCTACTTGAAGAAACATGGGACGAAACGGTTGATCCAAATCTTAAGCCTTATGAAATTCGGACAATCGGATTTAAGGAGGAATAGCAAATGTATGGTGGGATAGAAGCAGGTGGAACAAAATTTGTTTGTGCGGTGTCTGATGAAGGCGTTATCGTAGAAAAAATCAGTATTCCTACAACAGCGCCGGAAGAAACATTGAAGCAAGTCTTTGACTTTTTCGATCAATATGAGTTAGAAGCGATGGGCATCGGTTCTTTTGGTCCTATCGGTATTGACAAGAGTACAGATAGCTATGGCTATGTTTTAGCCACACCAAAAAAAGGTTGGACGAATTACAATTTTTTGGGGAGCATCAAAGAACATTATGATATTCCAGTTGCATGGACGACAGATGTGAATGCTGCAGCTTACGGCGAATTATTGAAAGGCGCGGCTATTGGCAAAAAAAGTTGTATTTATTTGACTGTTGGAACTGGAATTGGGGCAGGCGTAGTGATAGATGGAAACATCTTTTCAGGGATCGCACATCCAGAAATGGGGCACATTTGGGTCAAGAGACATCCAGACGATACGTATGAAGGGACCTGTCCTTACCATAAAGATTGTTTAGAGGGATTAGCCGCTGGACCTTCCATTGAAGCACGAACGGGGATCAAAGGCCAAGACCTTCCTCAAGATCATCCAGTCTGGGATATGCAAGCTTTTTATATTGCGCAAGCTTTAGTCAACTATACACTAACCTTGGCTCCTGAAAAGATCATTTTAGGTGGCGGTGTCATGAATCAGGACCACTTGCTTCACAAAATCCGCCAACAATTTGTTGAACTGATGGGTGGTTATATGGAAACACCACCAGTCAGTGAATATATCGTTCGTTGGGGACTACCTAATGAGAGTGGCATCATCGGTAGTTTGTTATTAGCAGAGCATGAGTTAGCTCAAACAAAATAATCAGGGGATTTCTGTCCTCTAAAAATGAAAACACGACATATCAGCGAAAGTAAAGCTGACATGTCGTGTTTTTTTACCATAGACCAGGGGTTGCTGTTCCTATGATTTTTTCTTGAGTGAATGGGTGGGTCATATGCAGTTCTAAAGCATGAAGCATTAGACGTTTATCAGGACGCTCTTGGTAAAGCGGATCACCAACGATCGGATGACCATAGTTTGCCAGATGTACTCTGATCTGATGAGTTCGACCAGTTTCTAATACGCAATAGACTTGGGTTTGCCCATGACTTACTTGGTCGACTGTCACACGTGTCAGTGCGGTTTGGCCATTTCTGTTATCGACGACTCGTTTTCTTCGATCATGACGGTCACGCCCGATTTTGTCTTGAAGAACCAAGTCATGATTGATCGTTCCCCAAACAATTGCTTGATAGCGCCGGTAGATTTTCTTTTGTTCTAACATTCTTCCTAAAATGGGCAAAACAAAAGGGTTTTTGGCAAATAAAATAGCGCCACTTGTTTCTTTATCCAAGCGATGGACAACATATGGCTGTTGCCCTTTATCTGCTAGATAGGCAGCCAGATGATTGAGCAAGGTATCATTTTCTGTGGGTTCGTTGGGATGAGTTTTCATTCCAGCAGGTTTGTTGAGGATGATCAAATGGTCATCTTCATATAATGGATGGATATGTTCTGCCGCTCCTAGCTGGATTTGTTGATAATTGTAATCTGTTTCCTCGAAACGTAAGGTGATATGATCGCCACCGTGAACTTCAAAATGAAACAAGGCTGGTTCTTGATTGATCCAAACATTCCGTCGTGTTCGTAAGAAATGGCGGACTTTTCTTGGAACAAGCCATTCTTGCTCTAACAATTCTCGAACGGTTGTTGTAGGATGAGTGCTAGGTAAGGTAATCGTGATTTCCATAAATTTACTCCTTTTAGTCAAATGCAGTTTCATTGTATCATTTTTAAAATATATTTAAGAAAAAAATGAACGATTTCTGACATTTGGTATGCTAAACTAACGGCACGATTGCAAAAAGTCGATTTTATACATCTTAAGCAGGAAGTAACACAAAATAACTTGTGTTAAAATAAGACGATTGAATCAAAAAGATAGGAGAAGTAACTATGGATTTTCAAAGCATTTTAAGGAAAATAAAAGCTGCTTTGATCAGTTTTTGGCAATGGATCAGGCCTTATCTCGGACAGTTTCATCGATGGCGAAAACGGATTTGGAAAAAATACCACATCAATAAAGTCATCTTATTACTCGGGCTCATTGTTGTATTGATCACCAGTATCTATCTTTTTATTTTAGCAAAACAGGCAAATGTTGAGACGCTGAAATCTGGCTTAAGCCAGTCAACAGTTATTTATGATAAAAAGAATGAAGAAGCAGGAACACTTTATGCACAAAAAGGAACGTATGTCGAATTACAAGCAATTTCCCCTCATATACAAGATGCGGTGATTTCAACAGAAGACCGAAATTTTTACCAGCACCATGGATTTGATATCAAAGGGATTGCCAGAGCAGCAGTGAGAATGGTTTTATCCGGAGAAACATCCGGTGGTGGCGGAAGTACGATCACACAGCAACTTGCAAAAAATGCGTACTTGACACTTGACCAAACCTTTGATCGAAAAGCAAAGGAACTTTTCTTAGCAATCGAAATCGAGAAGAAGTATAGCAAAGAAGAAATTTTGACAATGTATTTGAACAACGCCTATTTCGGTAATGGAGTGTGGGGAGTACAGGATGCTTCACGAAAATACTTTGGCGTTGATGCAAGCCAGGTAACGATCTCTGAGGCAGCAACCTTAGCGGGAATGTTAAAAGGTCCCGGAATCTATAATCCGATTGATCACCCGGAAAATGCAAACAATCGAAAAAATACCGTATTAAGTGTAATGGAAGAAAATGGGAAGCTGACAAAAGAACAATATCAAGCAGAAAGTCAAACCGATATCAGTCAATACCTCAACGACACATATGATAATTCTGAATCGGGTTATCGCTACCCTTATTATTTTGATGCGGTCATTGATGAAGCGGTAAAAGAGTATGGTTTAGATGAAGCGGATGTGATGAATAAAGGCTATAAAATCTATACCGCATTGGATCAAGACTATCAGAAACAATTAGAAGCAACATATCAAAATAATGCCATATTCCCAGCCAATGCTGCAGATGGCGCAATGGTCCAATCCGCCTCCGTTGCTTTAGATCCACAAAGTGGTGGCGTTGAAGCACTGGTCGGGAGACGTGGGGAACATGTTTTCCGTGGATTTAGTTTTGCCACGCAAATGGAACGATCACCAGGTTCAACGATCAAACCGCTGAGCGTCTATGCGCCTGCGTTAGAAGCAGGTTATACGCCGTCAAGTGTATTGAGAGATGAACCACAATCGTATTACGATGCGCATAACTTTGATGGAACGTATCAAGGTAGTGTTCCAATGTATCAAGCAGTCGCCAATAGTTTGAACTTGCCAGCTGTTTGGTTGCTCCATGAGATTGGCTTGCAAAAAGGATACGACAAAGCAGAAGAATTTGGGTTACCTTTATCAAAATCAGACAAATACTATGGTCTGGCATTAGGTGGTCTGGAAAAAGGGGTATCACCATTGACGATGGCAGGTGCTTATAGTGCTTTTGCCAATAAAGGAAAAATGTATACACCACATTTAATCACTAAAATCGTTGATTCTACTGGTGCAGTGATCGTTGACAATACGAGCAAAAAGCCAAAACAAGTGATTTCTGAAGAAACGGCTGATCAAATGACAAGTATGCTTTTAGGTACATTTTCAAATGGAACAGCGGTTGCGGCAAATCCAGCCGGGTATACAGTGGCCGGAAAGACAGGAACTACTGAAACCAACTTTGATTCTACCAAAGCCAACGACCAATGGATCGTAGGGTATACCCCTGACGTAGTGATTTCTACTTGGATGGGATACGAAGAATCGAGTGAGATCCACTATTTAGAAGGTACCAGTGGGAATGTTGTCGGGAGAGTCTTCAAGTCAGCAGCAGAAGGAATCCTTCCTTACACGGATAAAAGTAGTTTTAGTGTGGCGGATGCATATGCCACAGGCGGACAAGTCGTTGCTGCCGATCAAGTGAACAATGACACGCAATCTAACGGAGAAACGAGTCAGTGGCAAGATAACCTGAATCAGTATGGCGAGCAGGCAAAAGATGGCCTGAAAAAATTTGGCGATCTAGTGAAAGATGGTGTCAAAGGAGTCGGAGAAGCAGCCAAGGATCTTTGGCGTAAATACCAAGGAGAGTAGACTCTATGAAAACGGATAAACAAATGTTACAATAAAAGGGAATAAAAAAAGAAAAGAGGCTAATTATGTCAAATATTTATGATAGCGCAAATCAAATTGAACGTGAAATCCGCGAACTACCAGAATTCAAGGCTTTGGAAGAAGCTTATGCAAAAGTAAAAGCCAATGAGGAAGCGCATCAGTTGTTTAAAGATTTCCAAGCAATGCAAATCGAATTGCAAGAAAAACAAATGAGCGGCCAAGAATTCAGTGATGAAGATGCAGCCAAAGCCCAAGAGATGGCAATGAAAATCCAAGCAGAAGAAGTCATCAATGATTTGATGCAAAAAGAACAAGGATTCAGCACGATCATCAATGATTTAAACCGAATCATCATGACACCAGTCAGAGATTTATATAGTGAATAGAAGTCTTGAATAGTATGGACTGAAGCTAAGAATGGAAAAATAGGTCGAGACAAAAGTCGTTTAGGTTTGAGAAATTGGAGAGAAAAACGAACAATACGCTTTTTGTATTGCTCGTTTTTTTCGAAATTTCCGAAAAACCTGACTTTTGACCGCCGTTTATTCGAGAGTCTGTGGCAAACCTGATTTTTAGATTTGTCCCATTCTTTAAAAACGAATAAACGGTGGGAGCAGAAGCAACTCCTTCGGAAATAAGCCGAAATTCACAAAAATTTGAAAAGCAATTTTCGTGAATTTCTTCTTATTTCTCGGAGTTAAACACTTCTGTCCCAACCTCTTTTTTTTGAATGGATTTAGCGTGGAAAATGGCTTTTCCAGATTTTAAGATGGTCGAAACATGAGGTATAAAATATGAGAAGTAGAGAAAATACGTTTATTGTTTTGACTGCTTCAATGAGCAATTCTGAGGGAAGATTATTTTTTTCGTTTGAAGAAAAAAGAGTTCTGCGATTGCCACTATTCTCCAACATTTTTTGCTATGGTTACTTAGATAGTAACTAAAATGCAGAATATTAAGGGGAGCTAGCGATGGAGCAGGAAAAATATTTTTTAGGTATTGAGAATACGCCATGCTTTAATTTCAAACGAATGACGGAACTATGCGCAAAATCTAAGACTAAAACACTCTTGACGTATCTGATGAAACTGGAAAATACGGTACAAGATGCCGCATGTCAGTATGCACAGAAGCAGACTGTGGATAGCTTTACCAACTACGAAAGCAGTATCAATTGGATAGCTAGTTTAAATAAAGAAGTTTCTAGAAGGCGCCAAAACAAGAAGAACTTTCTGATGAAATACATACGAAAAAATAAATATACTAAACTCAACGAACGAGTAGAACAACATGTGAACTACTTTAAATCCTGTAAAACAGCTCGGCAAACTCATCATCAAATGAAGCAAGCAAATCAGAACCAGCAGTCTGAACAGTCAAAATACCCGATGGGGCGATCAAATACGCAACGGCACCCAAGCACTTCTCTCCAAACGTCTGAGCCACCAAAAAAGAGGATCGATCTAAGAAAAATACCGCAACGTTCAGATAGTAGAGTCTCCAGAAAAACTGTGATCCTTCATGGGATAGCAGTCAAAGAATTGCAGATTAAGCAAAGAGCTTCTCTTGTCCGTTCTCTTGATTCCGATTCAAGATAAAACAAAAAAACTCTGTATAGACGATAACAATCGATCGTTGTATGCAGAGATTTTTTGTTTATGCTGAAAGTAGTTGGAAAGACAGGTTTGTTTCTTAACTATCAAGGTGTATCTGCTATACTAGAGATAGTTTTCCAGATGATTCTCGTTTAAAGATTCAGTTGACGATTTAAAGTAAGGTGGTGTATCAGAATGAAAAATAAAAAATTTTCTTGGAAAGATTTTTGGGAAATCATCGGTTCATATCTTTTCACGATTCTCTTACTCCCAGCAATTTATTCTTTGACAACTGCCCAAGTAGTTTCTTCTGTATTTGATGAAAAATACCTGATAGACATCATTGTCTTATTTTGTGTCATCATTGTGCCGTTTGCTGTCTACAAAGGAATACGAAAACGAAAATAAGTACTTTTCGTTATTCATGTTGCATCTGATAAAAATACCCCTTGTTAGCCATTAATTCTTCGTAGGTACCAGTTTCGATGATTTTTCCTTTCTCGATCACAATGATGCGATCTGCTTCTTTGATGGTAGAAAGTCGATGGGCAACAATAAATGTGGTCGCTGCTTCGGTCAAATAATCCAGAGCGTGTTGAATCTTTTTTTCCGATTGTGTATCTAAGGCTGAAGTAGCTTCATCCAATAAAATGATTTTAGGGTTACGAATCAAGGCTCGTGCGATGGAAATCCGTTGTTTCTGGCCACCAGATAATTGACTGCCATTTTCTCCGACTAAGGTGTCCAATCCATTGGGAAGCTCTTCGATCAATGAACGTAGTTGTGCAGCTTCGATCACGGCGTCTAATTGCTGTTCTGAAATGTTCGTCAGTCCATACGTAATATTTTCTCTGATTGATGCAGAAAAAAGCAGCGTCGTTTGTGGAACGACAGCTAAAAATTGCCGAACAGATCGCATATCCACTTGCGTCAACGGTTGCTCATCTAAATAGATCGTTCCTGAAGTAGGTTGGATGAAGCCAATCAATAAATTCAGTAGCGTAGATTTGCCTGAGCCTGACGGTCCAACAAAGGCGATTGTTTCTCCAGGTTGGACATCTAGGGTGAAATCGTTGATGACGGGGTGTTGTTTATCTAAATAATGAAAACTGACATGATCGAAGTAAAAATGGCCGTCTATTTTTTTTATTTTCTTTTTTCCTTGATAGCGCTCTACTTCACCAGCACCCATGATTTCCCCGATAGAACTAATTGATTCCATTCCCTTTGAGATCGTTGGAACGAGGGTGATGATCCCCGAAACTGAGTTGACGACAGTTGTAAAGTAAGTTTGGTACATCACTACGTCACCTGGTTGGATTTTTCCTTGTAGCGCTAATAGTCCAGTAAATATCAAACAGATCAATTGGAAAATTTGAAAACTAGCCCAACTCACGGAACCAAAGACCGATTGCAATATATCTAATTGGAATCCTTTTTTATAGATTTGAGAAAAATGGGTATTCAAACGTCTTGTTTCATGATCCTCTAGTGAATGAGCTCTAGCAATCGGAGCTAGTTCGATTACTTCAAACACTTTTGCTGAAGTTTCTTCCATTTCTTGACGGAATTCTGAGTTTGACCGTTTGATTTTCTTGCGGAAGAAAACAACAACTAATGCGGCAAATGGAACGGTTGCTAAAAAGAAGAGAAAAACTACTGGGCTTTTGTATAAGGTGATTCCCAGAGCTACGAATAAATTCACTGAAATATTCAATGCACTTACAAAGACTTGCGACGAGAGAGTCTGGATAGCTTCAACATCACGAATGATCTTTGATTGGATCCTCCCAGACTGCATCTCCTTCTGATAGGGGATCGATAATTCTTGGATTTTCTTGATCAATGCTCCACGGAGCCCAGCTTCTACTTGGCGAATCGAAGAGCTATGATATTTGACATGAAAGTAATTGGTCAAAATATTTTGGCCAATCAGTAAAAACATAAATAGAGCATTTACATAAATTGTATGGATCTGTGTAGTATCTCTTGATGTTGCTACATTGATCACGTTCGCAATGGCTATTGGCATGAGCCATGAAGGCAAGTGTTTGATCACAAAAAATAGACTGGATAGAGCAAAGCGTCCATAATTGCCTTGATAAAGTGTCAATAAAATATAAAATGGATTCTTTTGTTCTTTTAGATAACTCTCTTTGATATGTTCTTCCATCATTCATACCTCAGCAAATGTCGTAAAGACGTTCTAAATGGATTACTGCCTGGACAACCGATTTTTCCGGTGTTGCTTCAAGGGTCGTATACAGCAGAGGACGGTCGTATTTTGCAAAGTGCAACAAAGGGCGGAAATCTAAACAGCCTTGGCCTACTGGAACCATCTGGATGGTTTTGTTTTTGATGATGTAGTCCTTAAGATGCAACGCTGCTAAATGAGGACCAAGTTCTTCTAAGGCATTTTGAATGATTGCTTTTTGTTCTCCGTGATTTTGAGGACAAATCAAATTTGCGCAGTCTAATATGAGCTTTAGATTTGGAGAAGCCACATCATGGATCAATCTTTTAGCTAATTGATAAGAGTAGAGCGGATGATTGATGCCGGCTTCGATTGCGACGGTTACACCAAACTTTTCTGCTTCTTTGACCATTTCGATGACAGAATCTCGAGCAATTTGATACGCTTCTTCGGTAAAATTTCTTGGAGTATAGCCAGTCCCAACACTACCAGTTTCTGTAGCAATCATCTTTGCTCCATAAGCTGAGCAAAGCGAAATCTGATGTTTGAACGTAGCTAACGCTTGTTTTCGAATATGACTATCTTCACTGGAAATATTGACATAACACCCCAGTATAGAAAGTTCAATATCGTTTTTTTGGAAATAAGTGCCAAAGTGACTAGCTGTCCCTAAAGTCATGTTGCCTAACGTCAATTCTTTCGGAAACGCTTTTTGTGGTGCAAATTGGATATGAGAAAGGCGCAACTCTTGCAACTTTTGAACCAAGTTTTCTTTTGTAGTGATGGTTAAGTCATGTGCTCGAATCCCTAAATTAAGTGGGAAAATCTTAAACACCTTCTTTCAATAACTCAGCAAGCGGTAGTTGTTGTGCTTTTATTTCTTGAACGATCAAGTGTGCTATTTTTTCTGCTCCTAATGGACTGAAATGGGTATTGTCCTCCAAACCATCTGGATAATTTTTGTTTACTTCTGGTTTTAGATGCAAATAAAATTCTTTTGTTTGTTCCTCTGTGTAGGTGTGTAAAAGCTGCTGTGATAACGAAAAGATATCTAACAACGGATAATTATTTTTTTTTGCAAATTGTTTCATTGCGCTAGGATATTCGCCTAAACAATCGGCATCTAACCTGCCATTGGGCAAATAATTTCGCCGAGTGACCGGAGTCAGAAAAACTGGATGGACATTTACTTTTATGGCTGTACGGGCAAAAAACGCAAGATTCTCAATGTACTCTCCGTATGGAAGGGTTCCTTTATCTGCGTGTATTTTTTGATCATTATGTCCAAATTGAATCAACAAAAAATCGCCTGGTTTAAATGTAGTAACTAGACGAGCTAAACGTCCTTCCTCAATGAAGGATTTGGTGCTCCGACCGTTCATTGCTTGATTATTGAGGGAAACAGCTGGAGCGAAATAGGAAGCAAACTTTTCTCCCCAACCGGTTTCTGGTCGTTTTTGTTCTTCTTTTATTGAGGCAGTAGAATCTCCAGCAATATGGATAGTTGGCATTTTTTCACTACTTTCTAACCGTATTTTTTCTGAAATCTAGGTAGGAACGATACACTCATGGTAAAGGGAGTAGTTGCTAGTACGAGTGTCTTTTTTATCTATTTACGCTTTTTCTTCAAAAAGAATCGAGAGTGGGACAAAAGGAAGAAATACTTTTGTCTCATCCTTTAAAAACGAATGAGTGGCGGGAGCAGAAGCAACTCCTTCTTAAATAAGCCGAAATTCACAAAAATGTGAAAAGTAATTTTCGTGAATTTCTTCTTATTTCTCGGAGTTAAACACTTCTGTCCCAGCCTCAAGCATATAATCAAAGAAATAGGGAACAGTAGACATAGCAAAAACTGTCCACTATTTATTAATCAAAAAAACCAAAATAGTGCTGGGCATTGTGGTAGCTGATATTTTCTACAAGGTTGCCGAGTAGTTCAACATCTTCTGGCGCTTCACCGCGTTCGACCATTTCCCCGATAAATTCGCAAAGTACACGACGGAAATATTCATGCCTAGTGTACGAAAGAAAACTTCTGGAATCTGTGAGCATACCAACAAAATTACCTAAAGCACTTCC
Organism: Enterococcus durans; assembly: GCF_002277935.1. Classification (NCBI taxonomy): domain Bacteria; kingdom Bacillati; phylum Bacillota; class Bacilli; order Lactobacillales; family Enterococcaceae; genus Enterococcus; species Enterococcus durans. Next base: position 1,439,061 of record NZ_CP022930.1, read on the forward strand.
ATCAGCAAATTGTGTGAGCTGTTCTCTCATCCCCGCACGCGTATCGTTGTACCACCAACCTGATCCTAATTGTAATTTACCAGGTGCTTCTTTTTGAAAGCATCCCATCAAAGCAGTGATGATCGGATAATCATTTGGATTTAATGAATAAAGGATCGTTTTAGGTAATTGATCGGTACTTTCAGCACGGTCCAATAGCTGTTGTAATGGCACAGTTAATGACAGGTCATTGATCCCATCATAGCCAGTATCTGGTCCTAATGTCTCAAACATCCGTGTATTACAGTTCCGGTAGGCATGGATATGCAGTTGCATCGTCCATTTGTAGGAATGATAGAATTGGAATAGTCGGCTTAGTGTTTCTGTACGATAAGCATCGATATCCGCTTTTTCTAATGGTTTGCCAGCCAGAGCTTTCTGGAAGATCGCTTCTAATTGCTCCTCGTCTGCCTCTGCATAACGCAATGTATCTAGCGCATGATCGGAGACACGGCAGCCATGTTGATGGAAATAATCTACTCGTTGTCCCAAAGCTTCAACAAACTGTGTGTAGGTTGTGATTGGTTGTTCCGTTTCTTCCGCTAGCGCTGTGACCCACTGCTCAAATCCTTCTCTATCGACATTCAATGCTTTGTCGGGTCTAAAAGAAGGGAGAACGCGCAATTCTGTTTCTTCTTCAGCTAATAAGCGGTGATAGTGGAGGTCATCGATGGGATCATCGGTCGTACAGATAACTTTAACATGCGCATTTTTTGCAATTTCTCGTCGCTTGAATTTAGGTGTTGCTAAACATTTGTTTGCTTGATCCCAGATTTCTTGGGCATTTTCTTCGTTAACAAGGAGGTCGATATCAAAAAAACGTTTTAGTTCAAGATGGGTCCACGTATAGAGTGGGTTGCCAATGACCTTTGGTACAGTTTGACACCATGCTAGAAATTTTTCGAAATCAGAAGCGTTACCAGTAATCTTTTCCTCTGGCACACCACAGGCACGCATCAGACGCCATTTGTAGTGATCGCCACCTAACCAAGCTTCGGTGATATTTTCAAAATTTTTATTCTCGTAGATTTCTTTTGGGTCTAAATGGCAATGATAATCAATGATGGGCATTTTCTTTGCATAAGAATGATACAATTTTTTTGCCCATTCATCTTTTAATAAAAAATCTTCTGATAAAAACATTTGTCGTCCTTCTTTCTTTTTTTATGATCGTAAGCTTTATAGTGTCACACCATTTTTGAAGATGGCAATTTCTCTTACATCATTCTGCTCATTTCTAGTTTCTTCACCGCTAGCAACAGCAATGATTTTTGTAATAAAGCGTTCTAAAATGCTTTCCATAGGTTCCTTCAGCAGTTCGCCAGCATTGAAATCCATCCAATGTCCTTTTCGATCGAACAATGTTGTATTCGTCGCAACTTTTAAAGTTGGCACATAAGAGCCGAAAGGAGTACCACGACCAGTTGTAAATAGGACCAACTGACAATCAGAAGAAGCAAGGGCAGAAGCAGCAACTAGGTCATTTCCAGGAGCCTGTAATAAACTAAGCCCATTTTTTCGGATCTTTTCCCCATATTGAAGAACATCTACAACTGCGGAACTTCCAGATTTTTGGGTACAACCCAACGATTTATCCTCTAAGGTCGTTATCCCTCCGGCTTTGTTCCCTGGAGAAGGGTTTTCATAAACTGGTTCTCCATAAGAAAGAAAATATTGTTTGAAGTCATTGATCAGATGAACGATAGAGTCAAATACTTCCTCATTTTCTGCACGTGCCATCAATACTTGTTCCGCCCCAAACATCTCAGGTACTTCAGTCAGGATCGTACTGCCTCCTTGAGAGATAAGATAATCTGAAAATGCACCAAGGAGTGGATTAGCTGTAATACCTGATAGACCATCTGAACCACCACACTTCAGGCCCACGTTTAATTTATTCAAAGGAACTGTTGTGCGTTGATCCCCAGCAGCAGCTTCTAACAATTCTTCTAGTAAGGCAACACCTTGTTCAATCTCATTGTAGACTTCTTGGGCAACGAGAAATTTAACTCGGTCATCGTCATATTCTCCGAGAGTTTTCTTGAATTCTGGGACTGTATTGTTCTCGCAGCCTAATCCAAAGACGAGAACTCCGCCAGCATTCGGATGATGGACTGCATCGGCTAAGATATCTCTTGTTTGCAAGTGGTCTTTTCCTAGTTGGGAACAGCCATAGGGGTGTTTTAAAATCGTTACGTGATCGAAATTCCCTAGGTCAGGATGTTTTTGCTTGAATTCTTTGACGATCAGCTCTGCAACCCCGTTTACACAACCAACTGTTGGAACGATGAACAGATCATTTCGAATGCCTACCTTTCCGTTCTTTCGGACATAACCTTGAAAAGTGCGGTTCTCAAAAGGATAGCTGATAGGATGGACATCTTGCTGAAAATGATAAGTCAATTCACCTGAAAGATTAGTTTTCACATTATGGGTATGCAACCATTCTCCGGCTTTGACATCTGTAGTGACATGACCGATCGGATAACCATATTTAATGACATTTTCGCCTTCTTTTAAATCTACTAATGCAATTTTATGACCTTGTGGAATATCTTCCAATGTTGTGACGATTTGTTGATCTACGACAAGCTGTGTTGCTTTAGGAATAGGGGATAAAGCTACGACTACACTATCTCTTTGATTTAATTTCATGATGGGTAAAGGAGTGACAGTAGTTTCAAGCATTCATCATCGTTCCTTCCATTTCACTGACGACTTGTCGAATATCGGCAGCCTCAATTTTTTCGATCAGTGATTCGATCGTTGCTGTTAGGCTATTTATTTTAGATAAATCAGTGCCCCAGAGAGTCTCGTCTTGCAATAATGTAGCTACAGCAGTAGTTGGTTGTTCCCAAGCGGATTTAAAGCGCTCAACGATCACCGGATCATCATGAACAGTTACTTGGTCATTGCGATACATCAGTAACAAAGCAGCTAAAGAAATGCTCATAAGCGGTGGTAATTGATTTTTTTCGTCCGCATATCTTCTGAATACTGGTAACAGGCGTGTAGTGAATTTAGAGATACTATTCAATGAAATCGCTTCTAATTTATGATTAGCAAATGGATTTAAAAAGCGTTCTTTGATTTGCTCTGCATATACGATCAATTCGCTTTCTGGTAAAGCGAGCATCGGGATCAGTTCTGTTGCAAACAATTGATCGATGTAGCCTGAAAAAAGTGGATCTTTCATTACATCTTCAACCGTTTCTAACCCAGCTAATCTAGCTACAGGGACCATAGCAGTATGCGGTCCGTTCAAAAGATGGACTTTTCGTTCACGATAAGGTGTCATATCTTCTGTAAATACAACGTTCAATCCAGCTTCAACTAATGGTAATTTTTCTTTTACTGTTTCAGGTCCTTCAATCACCCATAACATGAATGGTTCTGCTTTGACCATCAGCTGATCTTCATAACCATGTCGTTCGTTGAAGACTGAAGCTGATTCTCTTGGATAGCCAGGAACGATCCGGTCAACTAAACTGCAGCAAAATATATTTTCTTGATCGAGCCATGTGATGAATTCTGTTCCCAAATCCCACTGGTGTGCATAACGCAAGATGATTTCTTTTAATTTTTCTCCATTTCGATCAATCAACTCGCAAGGAATGATCGTCAATCCTGCTTTGCCTGCCGCAAATCTCCTATATAAGAAAGCAGTCAATTTCCCAGGGAAACTTTCTGGAGGCATATCTTGGAGTTGATCGCTTTCCAGATATTGGATACCTGCTTCTGTTGTGTTGGAGAAGATGAATTCTAAGTCCTCATTTTCAGCTAATGACAAAAAGTGGTTCCATTGTTGATAAGGATTGATCACATCATCAACCACTGTGATGACTTCTGAGGAATCGATGATTTCTCCATCCAATAATCCTTGCAAAATAACCGTGTATAAATTATCTTGATTGTTCAGCATTTCCCCAAGTCCCATGGGTAACGGTTGGACGATTGTCACGTTTCCGCGATAAAGCTCCTGATTATTTAGTTGCTGGATCTGCCAATCAACAAAACCACGCATAAAGTTGCCATCTCCAAATTGTAAAATTTTTGTAGGAGCATTGTTTTTTTGAACCAGTTCTTTCGTTAGTTTTTTCATTTTTTATTGTCCTTTCTGTGTTATGCACACGTTAACATTTTTATGTAAAAAAGTAGAAGATTCTACTTTTTATCTCGGGTGTATTATTTTCCGTTTGCCAAGTTTTCGTCGTATACTTTGACTGATTCTCGTATCATTAGTGTAGTTGCTAATTGGATTTTTTTATCCTCTATTATTTGATTGTTTATTCGATTTTGGAGTATCTTCGTCCCTTGTTCACACATTTCTTTTACAGGTTTGTGGACACTTGTAAGGGGAGGAGTGAGATACGACACAACTGGCGAATCGTCAAATCCGATCAAAGAAATCGATTTGGGTACTTGCAGATTCGCGACATTGATTGCTCGCAGTGCACCGATAGCAGTATCATCATTCCCACAAAAAACCAAGGTTGGTCGTTCAGGAAGTGCAAGTAACCGGTTCATATTTTGCCAGCCGCTCTCTAAGCTGTAGTCCCCGTTTAAAAACAAAGATTCGTCAATTGGGAGGTTCGCTTTTTTTAAACTATGCAACACCCCTTTTTTTCGTTCATTCGTTGAATGGAAATTTTCTGAGCCGCCAATGTACGCAATTCTTTTATGTCCTAAGCGGATCGCGTAGTCGACTGCTTGAGAAACGCCTGCAGAGTCGTCAGCGACTACATTGAGAATTTCTGGATCTTTTACATGTCGGTTGATCACGATAAAAGGGAAATTTTTATTTTTCAGATAATCGATCAACGGTTGATCTTCGTCACTTTGACTCAGAATGATCACTCCATCATAGCGTTGCAGATTGATTTCAGAAAGAACCAACGTATCAATACTTTCGACCGATAAACTATAATTTTTATCTAAAGCTTGGCGGACACCAGAAATCGCCTCTGCTAAAAAGCTTGAGCTTGTTCCTTTTTGAAGGCTGGAGAAGAATAAGCCAATCAAATATTTTTTTTGATTGACGAGACCTTTTGCACTGAAGTTTGGTACATAGTTCAGCTCTGCCGCAATCGCTCGGATTTTTTCTTTTGTTTCTTCTTTTATCAAACGGCTGTCATTTAATGCGCGAGAGACAGTCGTGTGGGAAACTCCCGCTGTTTTTGCAATATCTTTGATAGTTACCATGGAATCATTACTTTCATTATCGACTTTTGTTAACGCATTCATCATATTATGTTAAGGGTAATAAGTCAATAGAGCCTTGGTAATAGTATGTTGCACACGTTAAAAATTTATTTGGATATTCCATTTGAGATATGCTATTCTAATAGAGGAACATACTCATCTGATTAGATGAGTATCAATTTTACATAAAATGTAAGCCTTTTATTTCTTAGGAAAAGAGGGAGAAAATGAAGAAAAGTACATTATTTTATAAGATTTTTTTACCGATATTTTTACTAGGTACGTTTTTAGTGTTAGGGTTTAGTCTATTTATTTATAAAACGACTTATGAATCGATCGAGACAAATTATTTATCTGATAAAGAAAGCTTACTCAGACAGATCAAAACGAATATTGAATGGAAAATCCGTACCATTGAGTATTCTTTCTCGACTTATGGCTCGACAAAAAATTTTTCGGATATTTTTACAAAGCCTCTTTCCTATAAGGAATACCCTGTATATTCTGAAGTACGAAAAGAATTGAATTTTATTGAAACGATTGTGATGGATGATAATACCTATGATCTGATCAGTTTAAAAGGAAAATGGGGAGTAATCAATGGTTCGTTAAGTCAGCTTTCAGAGGAAGAAATCAGCAATTATCGAAATAAATACATAAATAACAATAATAATTTATTCTGGAAAAAACAGCCTAAGGGAATCGAAATGATCATTGCATTACCAATGTTTGTCCAAGATAAATATGCACTGGGAATTGCGTCGATCGACAATTATACACTCAATAAAACCATTGAGCAAAGTGGTGATGATGTCCTCAAGATCGAAAATGATCAAGGGATACTATTTAATGAAGAGCATTCTTCCCAAAATGATTTAACGTATCAAAAACTAGACGATTTACTTGAATACAATAAGACAAAGGTACTGCATCAAGACGGAAGAAACTATGTTTTACTGAAATCAGACTATAACAATTGGATCTATAGTTTAGAAGTCGACCAAAGTACTGTCGGAACAATGATCAGAAATCTAAGAATCGGTTTGCTTACCGTTTCTATGACCTTAGTTGGTTTGGTTTGCTTCTTGTCTTATTCTTTTTCAGAGCGATTTTCTCGACCGATTTCTCAAATCCAAGAGCGTTTGAATCTCAAATCTCAAGGGTTCAACCAAAAAGAATTAGATGATGTAGCCCATTCAGTCAGTCAAATCATTGGTGAGAATGAGTCATTAAGCGCAAATCTAGTGACACAAAAACCACAACTTGAAACGTTGTTCGTTCTTAGTTTATTCCGAAATCGAGTAGAAAAACGGGAGTTGGCGCAGCGACTCCAGCAATTTGGTTACAGTGCAGAGGATGAATGTTATTACACGGCACTTGTTCAAATCGATCTATTAGAAGATAGCCATGGCGGTGAACGTGATCTATTGCTTTTAGCGATCAATAATATGATTGCGGAAATCGTTCCAAAAGAAAATCGAATGATCCCAATAGTATTGAACGAAGAAATGCAAGCAACGATCTATCGAATGAAAAAGGGACACACTGAAGCAAGAAAAGAAGTGATGGCTTATTGTCGCCAGATCCAAAAGGCGATTAAAGAGTACTTGAATTTGACGGTAAGCATCGGTGTCAGTGAACAATTTGAAACGTTGAATGAAAGTAAACAATCCGTTGACCGTGCAAAAGAAGCACTTTATTATCGGGTAAACACAGGACCAAATTCAATTATTTTTTATCAGGAAATCGTGTCTGCTGATCATGAAAAAACATTGATCCGCTATCCGGTAGAAAAACAAAACCGCTTATTTGAAGCCATTCGGTCAGGTGAGCAGGAAATCGAAGAACCTTTGCATGCGCTGATAGTAGAAATGTTTAGTCAGAATAAAAATCCGTTAAGTAGAGAAGTAGTAGTCATCCGCTTGATCAATGAGTTAGTTCAATTAGGACAATTATTAGGTGTGGATACAACGGATTTTGAAGATTTAAAACAACTCTATATAAAAGTCCTAAATACTTATCACCCCAAAGAATTAGAAAAAGTAGTACTAAATCAATTAGTTATACCGATCACACGAGGATCTCAAGAAATCACTGAGCAAGAGTTCAAGACGCTCTCAGAAAATATCATCCATATCATCTATAATGAGTATGATCAAGACTTGTCTTTGGATGTTATCGCAGATCGCTTGCACTACAATCCAAATTATTTAAGTAGTGTATTTAAAAAAGAAACTGGCGAAAATTTCGGCGATTTTGTTCAAAATCATCGATTAGAAGTCGCGAAACAGTGGTTGCGGGAAACGAATTTTTCGGTAAAAGAAATCGCAGAGCGGTTACGGTATCGCAATCCACAGAATTTTATTCGTTTCTTTAAAAAGAAAGAGCAGATCACCCCTGGAGAATATCGTAAGAAGAGCAGCTGATGATTCCTTGTAAGAATATGGATGGGAGGCTGGGACAGAAGTGTTTTTTACTTTTGTCCCACGCTCTTGCTCAAAAAAGCCGTATCATCTCGAAAATAAGAACTTCGAGTGATACGGCTTTTTAGTGGCTTGAATGAAGAGCCTCGTCCATACGTAGCTTTATTTTTGTAAAATCAACCTTTGACAGAACCGACCAAGGCACCTTTTACAAAATATTTTTGAACAAATGGATAGGCAATCAGCATTGGGACAGTCGCAATAACAATAACGGCCATTTTGATTGTCTGAGCCGGCGGGACAATGTCAACAGCGCTGCTTTCCGCTTGCATCCCGCTTGAAACGATAACGATCTGACGAAGTAAGATTTGGATCGGCCATTTCGCAGAATCATTGATATACAAGATTGCTGTCATGTACGTATTCCAGTAAGTAACTGCGTAGAATAAAGAAATCGTTGCGATAGATGGTAAAGCTAAAGGCAACATGATTTTGAAGAATACACCAAAATCAGTACAACCATCCATTTTGGCTGATTCTTCTAAACTATCAGGTAGTGCTTGGAAGAAGTTTCTCATAATGATCATGTTCATCGCATTGACAGTCACTGGTAGGATCATGGCCCAGTAAGAATTGACTAGCCCAAGTGATCGGACAACTAAGAATGTAGGAATCATCCCGCCGCTAAACAACATTGAGAATACAACCATAAAATTGACGAATCCTCTACCAAATAAATATCTTCTTGATAAACCATAAGCCATCAATGAGGTAACACACATACTCACGATAGTTCCAACACCTGTGACACCAATTGACACGCCTAACGCTTTAAAAATAGTTGGTGTAGACAAAATGTACCGATAGGCATCCAATGAGAAGGTCGTGGGAAATAAGATGAATTTTTTCTCAACGACCTCTTGGGTGGAAGCAAATGAGGTAGCAATGATGTTTAAGAATGGCACGATACAGATTAAAGCAAGTAAGATTAAAAAGGTATTATTAAAAATGTTAAAACTTCTTTCTCCAATTGAGACTTTCTTTTTCATAATCGTAGAATGTCCTCCTTTAATAAATAAAATATTTGTATACGCTTAATTTATCATTTGGATAAAATTACGTACATAATCATTTTTTTGGTAGTCTGAAAAGGGGAGAAAAAGAACAAATAAGAAAAAATGCAAAGTATCATTAATTGTGAAAAGATTCATTAGTTGTAGCGTAAAACGCCTCTTTGAAAGCGTTTTACATACAGTGGAAATGATTATATACGTAATTAAATGGATTCTTTATGATAATACCATAAGCTAAAAATCACAAAACAAGGAGGGGCTTATGGAAAGTGTAAAAAAACCAGAAACGTTTCAATTGGCACTATCTAAACAAGAAGAAAAAATACGAAAGCGAAGAAAGACGATTGCAGGAATCAAAACAAATAAACTTTTGTATTTGATGATTTTACCTGGAATACTGTACTTTGTGATCTTTAAGTATTTGCCGATGGGGGGGCTAGTCATTGCGTTTCAAGACTACCAACCATACCTTGGTATTTTAGGTAGTCCATGGGTAGGGTTCAAACATTTTATTCGTTTATTTACAGAACCGACATTTTTTACTTTATTAAGAAACACGTTGATTTTATTCGGACTGAATATTTTTGTTTTTTTCCCGATGCCGATTGTTCTATCTCTTCTATTAAATGAAGTGACAAACAAACGCTTGAAAAATGGGATTCAAACAATCATCTACATTCCTCATTTTATGTCTTGGGTAATCATCGTATCGATCACGTATGTTTTCTTAAATGTGGACGGCGGGGTATTGAATGAACTTTTTGCCAATGTAGGTTTGGGTAAAATCAGCTTTTTGACTTCGCCGGATTGGACAAGAACTGTTTATATCGGTCAAGTAATCTGGAAAGAGTTAGGATGGTCGACAATCATTTATTTATCTGCCATCACAGCAGTCGATACACAATTATATGAAGCAGCTGAAATGGATGGAGCTGGACGTTTACGAAAGACATGGCATGTCACGTTGCCAGCCATCAGACCGGTGATCATCACCTTATTGATTTTAAAAATCGGACAGACACTGGACTTAGGATTTGAACATATGTATCTATTGTTAAATTCATTAAATCGTAGCGTAGCAGAAATTTTTGACACGTATATCTATACCGCAGGATTAAAAAATGGACAGTTGAGTTTTAGTACGTCGATGGGCCTATTCAAAGGTGTAGTTGGCCTGTTCATGGTAGTGATTGCGAACAAGATTGCCAAGAAACTAGGAGAAGATGGTGTGTATTAAACACAGGAAGGAGTGAAAGACATGCTGCAATCATTGGATAAGATAAATGGTCGTTTGAACCGTTTATTGCAGTTAGTGTATTTGAATTTTTTATGGGGCGGTTTGGTCATTGCAGGCCTGGGGATTTTTACCTTGGGACCAGCAACTTATGCAATGGTCGCAGTAATTCGTCAATTATTACGCTCTAAAGAATCATTTCCAGTAACACGAACCTATTTCAACTATTTTAAAGAAGGTTATCGCGAAGCATTGATAATGAGCTGGATCTATAGCATCATCGGCGGGATACTGTTTGTTGATCTGCTATTTGTACAGAATTGGTATTTGCGGATTGCACTATTTGTCATTGTATTTTTTTACTTGCTTTCGGCAATCTACATCTATCCAATCATGGCTCATTATGAATGGAAAGGGTACTTTTTCAAAATGAAAATGGCATTTTTGTTCGGCTTTTCCCACTTGCACTATTCACTTGTTCTAATGGTAGTTGTAGGAAGTGTTTATTTGCTCTTGATACAAGCAATACCGGGTGTTTTAACTTTTATTGGTGGTAGCTTCTTCTTTTTCGCGATTACTTGGACAGCCAACCAAATCTTTTGTCGTCTGGAATTGAAGAACTCATATATAGAAAAAACAGAAAATGACAAAAAAATACTAACAATAGTGAAGGAGAAAATTTATGAAAAAAGCAACGCTCGTAAAATTAGGTCTTAGTTTCGCCGGGATACTCGCATTAGCAGCATGTGGTAGTAACTCAACAAAAAGTGCATCAGAAACAGAAGATGGGAAAACGAAAGTCACTTGGTTGAATGTACTGCACACAGCTTCTCCACCAACTGATAAAATCGTTGATCTGATCGAAGAAAAAACAGATACAGAAATTACGTTCAACTGGATACCTGATGCTTCGAAAGAGGAACGCCTAACTACAGCTTTAGCTTCAAATGAACTGGGCGATATTGTTACATTGCAAATCGCTATGCTGAAGAATTCCTCTGTACGTAACGCACTAAAATCAGGCGTTTTCTGGGATGTTTCTGATTATATTTCTGATTATAAAAATTTAAGTAAAATATCTGAAGACAGAATAAATGCTGCCAGCATCGATGGAGCTTTGTATGGTGTGCCTTTACAAAAAGATTATGCACGTGCGGGTTTAGTTATCCGTAAAGACTGGTTAGATAATTTGGGATTAGACGTTCCGACAACGACAGAAGAATTATATGAAGTAGCAAAACAATTTACAGAAAACGACCCAGATGGTAACGGTGTTGCTGATACTGTAGGGTTTGGGGATCGTGCACCAAGTGATATCCGTTATACTAGCTTCAAATTATTTACTTCTTATTTTGGAGCGCCAAATGGCTGGGCAGTCGATGATAAAGGGAAATTCACACCAGAATTTGATACAGAAGAATATATGAAAGCAATGAACTATTCAAGAGACCTATATAAAAACGGCTATCTTGCTCAAGATTTTGCGGTAACGCAAAAGACTGACCAACAAGAGCAATTTGCACAAGGTAAAACAGGGATTTACACTGGAATGATCGACATCAAAAACTTGAAGAAAATGGGTCAAGGCATTCAAGAAGGAATGGAATTAGTACCAGTAAATAAAATCTCTGATGGTAAAGACGGCGACTATCATGTATGGTCCGAAGGAAACGGTGTAGGTGGATTGTTGGCATTCCCTAAATCTTCTGTAAAAGATGAAGCACAGCTGAAAAAATTATTGAAATTCGTAGATGATCTATTGGAAGAAGACGTGTACAAGTTGATGACTGGTGGGATCGAAGGAACGCATTATGAACTTCAAGATGATGGCGCGATCAATTTTATCGACATGGATCTATGGCAACAAGATGTGCAACCGTTATCAAGTTCAAGACCAAGTGAAATCACATTCTCATTCAAAGATGCTGATCCTGAAAAAGAGTTATCGAATCAGTTAGTTGAAGAAAATACAAAATTTGCTGTTCTTGATCCAACAGTACCTTTAGATTCAGAAAAAAATAATGAAGTTGGTTCAGAAATCCAAAAAATCGTAGTCGATGCCACTGTGCAATATATCATGGGTCAAACCGATGAAGCTGGGTTCAAAAAAGCCGTAGCTGATTGGAAAGCACAAGGTGGAGATCAAATCACGAAAGAATATGAAGCCGCATACAAAGCAGCGCAAAAGTAAGACTAGGATAGAAAGAATATGAAAAATTCTTAATTGTGTTGAATGAGCGTGAGGCAAAAGTAAGTAACACTTTTGCCTCACGCTCTAAATACGAATAAATGGCAGAAATAGAAACAGCTCCTTGGAAAATAAGCCGAAGTTCAGAAGAATTTGCATAGTGATCTTTCTGAATATCTTCTTATTTAACGGAGCCAAATCCTTCTTTTCTAGCCTCTAGTTTTTTTAATTGAACGATAAAGGAGAAAAATAGTGGAAAAATTGTCACAAAAATTAGCGCAAAGTATCATGGAACGAACACCTCTTTTATATGAAGAAAAATGGTACAAAGGGAAATGGTCGTATGACTATGGTGTTGTCTTAAAAGGATTTCAATTATTATGGAAGAAAACGAAGGAACAGGAATATTTTGATTTCATCAAAACGAATATCGATTATTTTGTTCAAGAGGATGGATCTATTCGTGGCTATAGCGTGAAAGAATTCAATATTGATCATGTGAACACAGGAAAATTGTTCTTTCTACTTTATCAAGAAACTGGTGAAGTGAAGTATAAAAAAGCTGCGGAATTATTGATGCAACAGTTGGACAATCATCCACGGACATCGGAAGGTGCGTTTTGGCACAAAGAAATCTATCCGTACCAAATCTGGTTAGATGGATTGTACATGGGGGCACCTTTTTATGCAGAATTCATCCATCAGTTTGCGGAAGAGAAAGAGTATCAAGATGTATTACAACAATTTGAAATCAGCTATAAACATTTATTCGATGCTAAGACGAAGTTGTTGATCCATGCATGGGATGAGAAAAAAGTCCAACCTTGGGCGGACCCAGAGACAGGTTTGTCACACCATTTTTGGAGTCGATCAATTGGTTGGTACTTGATGGCAGCTGCTGATACGTATGAACTTTTACATGAAGAAATCGATTGTTCATTACTGAAAGAGATCTTAGTTACAACGCTGCAAGCATTATTACCTTACCAAGAAACGAATAGTGGAACGTGGTATCAAGTAACGACTGAAACCCAGCGTAAAGGAAATTATTTGGAGGCATCAGGAAGTAGCATGTTCGTCTATGCAATGGCGAAAGCAGTCCGTCTAGGCATTTTAAAGAAAGAAGAATGGTACGACCAAATCAAGAAATCACATCAAGGGTTACTTGATGAGTTTGTATTAGAAACAAAAGAAGGGTGGCTTAACCTAAATAAGAATTGCCAAGTCGCTGGTCTTGGAGGTGCTGATCAAAGAGATGGTTCTTATGCTTACTACATCAGTGAACCAATTATTTGTAATGATCAGAAAGGTGTCGGTGCTTTTCTACAAGCATTGATTGAAGTGGAGGAATTGTAATGTATGACATTCTAGAATTTGAGGCATCTACAGAAAAAATGAATACCGAAGCCATTCAACAGGCAATTGATCAAGCAAATAAAAATGGTGGCGGTTGTGTGTTCATACCGACAGGCGAATTTTTAACTGGGGCATTATTTTTGAAAAGTAACGTCGAATTGCACTTGTCAGCTGGAGCTGTACTGAAATTTTCAGACGATCCGAATGATTACCCAGTTGTTTCCTCTCGGTGGGAAGGGGTGCATCAAAAAGTTTATGCTTCTTGTATTTATGCTGAAGGACAAACGAATATTTCGGTAACCGGATTTGGAAAATTAGATGGTAATGGAAAGAAGTGGTGGGATACTTTTAGAAATGATCGACAGAATTTGGCATATCCTCGTCCTAAGTTGATTAGTTTCCACCATTGTCAACGTATTACTGTTAAAGATATCCAACTAATCAATTCCCCTAGTTGGACAATCAATCCAATTTTATGTGAGAATCTTACCTTTGACAATCTGACTATTTTGAATCCAGCTGATTCTCCAAATACAGATGGAATTGATCCAGAATCTTGTAAGAACATCCGAATCAGTAATTGCCATATCGATGTGGGAGATGATTGCATCGCTATCAAATCTGGCACGGAAGACACTAGTGAAAAAGTTGCGTGTGAAAATATCACGATTGTCAATTGTACGATGGTCCATGGTCATGGTGCAGTGGTATTAGGGAGTGAAATGAGTGGAGATATTCGAAACGTAGTCATCTCGAATTGCGTATTTCAAGAAACAGACCGAGGAATCCGACTGAAATCGAGACGTGGTCGTGGTGGTATCGTGGAAGATGTGCGTATCAATAATATTGTCATGGACCAAGTGATGTGTCCGTTCATCTTGAATCTGTATTACTTCTGTGGGCCTCGCGGTAAGGAACCATATGTTTGGGAAAAAACACTTTATCCAATTGATGAACGTACGCCGAAGTTTCGCAGAATCCATTTTTCCGATATTACAGCAAGAAATGTTCATGCATCAGCAGGATTTATTTATGGATTGGCAGAGCAGTTTATTCAAGAAATCACCTTTGACCGCATTGCTATTTCAATGGCAGAAGAGGCGATTTCGGGAGTGCCAGCAATGATGACCGGGTTAAGTGAGATGAGTAAACAAGGATTTTACCTAGGGTTTGCAAAACAAGTGACATTCAACCAGATTTCTATAGAAAATCACGATGGACCGGCTTTTGTGTTAGAAAATACGGAACAAATAGAAATTTCTGGATTGCATTCTACACAATCAGACGATCCGGAAGAATTGATCGTGAAAAAGCAGTTTTCTTATGAAACTAATTGAGTTATTAGGTACATCTTCTTTCCGAAAAAAACCGCAAGGAAAAAAATTGACTCGTCGGAAGCAAGATGGGTATGTAGTTGAATGTTATCAACTAGAATTGAATGAATTGGAAACGGTACCTGCGATTTTTGCATTTCCAGATAAATCGGGGCCGTTTCCAACGGTGATCTACCTTCATTCACACGGCGGTGATTTTACTAAAGGTAAAAGCGAGTTGCTGTATGGTGAAAAATACCTTGCATCCCCTTCTTTTGCAAAGGAATTAACAGACATGGGGTACGCCGTTTGGGCAATTGATGCTTGGGGATTTGAAGAACGTGGAGGAATTTCAGAAAGTGAATTATATAAGCGTTTTTTGTTAACTGGTAAAACATTATGGGGCATGAGGATCTTTGATGTCATCAGTTTGATCAACTATTTAGCGACAAGAGAGGATGTTGATATAAATAGATTAGCGACCATCGGGATGTCTATGGGAGGTTTAATGAGCTGGTGGACGAGTGCGTTAGATGACAGAGTGAAGGTGTGCATTGATCTAGCGGCACAAGTGGATATTGAAACGTTACTCGAACATCGTCGACTTGATCATCATGGCTTTTATTATTACGTACCTAATTTACTAACAGAATATTCAACTTTAGAAATACAAGAGCGGATTGCACCAAGACATAGGCTGAGTCTAGTGGGGAAAAACGATACGATGTGCTTAGATGAAGGTGTTGTAAAATTACGACAAGGATTGAATGAAAAATACGAACGACTTGGTTATCCTGAAAAATTCGTTTCCCAATCAGTTACTGGTGGTCACATGGAAACCCAGGAAATGAGAAAAATATGGAAAGATTTTCTAAAGGAGCGGTTGTAGTATGAAAATTGAAAAATGGGTCAGCAAGAAAAGTGAGAAAAATCCCGCGGCTTTTTCAACGATTCAAGAAGGAGTCGCCTATATGGCGAAACAGCCAAACGAAACTAAGAAAGTTTTGTATATCGAAGAAGGAGTGTATCTGGAAAACGTTGCGTGTCGCTTAGCTAATTTTACTATGAGTGGTCATGGAAATGTTGAGATACGAGGAAATCATTACGCTAAGCAGAAATTATCTGATGACTCTGAACGGGGAACTTTTCGAACAAGTACTGTTTTAATAGAAGGAAATAGCATCACTTTAGAGAACTTAACCATTTCAAACACGGCTGGTCCTGGCGAAAAGGTGGGACAAGCAGTGGCGTTATTCAATATGGGTCATCAAACAGTGGTTAAAAATTGTCGTTTGAGTGGCTACCAGGATACACTTTGCACTGGTCCATTACCTCTGCTTCAAAAAGATGGTACTCCTTTCGTTACACCGGCAGATGACGTGCATCGTTTTTGTAGACAATTATACGAAGATTGTTGGATCGAAGGGACGATCGATTTCATTTTCGGTGGAGCACAAGCTGACTTTATTCATTGTACGATCCATAGCCGTCAGAGTAACAATGTTGGGTATATTACAGCCGCCTCCACTCCTCAAGATCAAGAAAACGGCTATCACTTTAAAAATTGCGTAGTAACGGCAGATGAAAATACAGCGCCGGTTTATCTAGGCCGTCCATGGCGCCCCTTTGCTAAGGTCGTTTTTGAAAGTTGTAAGATGGCGAACCATATCCATCCAGCAGGTTGGGACAATTGGCAAAATAAAGAGAATGAAAAGAGTGCTTACTTTTTTGAACGGAACAATTGGTATCCAGGAACGGTAATAAGACCATCTTGGATACACTTTGAAAGGAGGGAATAAGATGAAAAGAAAGTGGGAAGCAATAGTAGGTATAATTGGCGGAATACTGGCGCTAGTCTTTTTTGGCGGTTTAGCAGTAACACTGAAAAAAATGTCCGTAAAAGATTTTGAAACAAGTTATCAGGCATTGAAACTGGAAAAAACAGGAACGCTAGACAATACATTTCACTTATTACAAGATATGACGGGGCTGTTCGCCATCACCTTGTTTATTTCATTGATTTTTCTTGTAGTCGCTGTATTCTTTTCAATAAAAGAAAAATATTTGATCATCGCTGCTAGTTTATACCTTGTTGCAGGATTGATATTATTACTGGGTACGCAATTTATTGCTTTTCCATTTACCTTCTTCTATTTTATGGCTGCTGTTTTAACAGTCTATCGAATCAAGATCAAGAAAGGACAAGTGGGGAATGTATGAAGTAAAAGTTGAAAATCCTATTTTAAGAGGATTTAATCCAGATCCTAATATTTTGAGGGTCAATGATATGTATTACATTGTTGTCTCTTCATTTGAGTGGTTGCCAGGTGCAAGAGTTTATGGATCTACAGATTTAGTCAATTGGCATTATGTAACAGATATCTTGCACCACCAAGTAGGTTTAAAGGGGAATCCAACGAACGGCAGCATCTGGGCTCCGCAACTTAGTTATGCTGATGGACAATTCTACTTTGTTTTTACAGATGTAAAAAGTGTTGCTCGCCCTTTTAAAGATGCGCATAATTATTTGATGACAGCAAAAGATATCAATGGGCCATGGACTGATCCAATTTATTTAAATAGCAGTGGTTTTGATCCTTCCTTGTTTCATGACATACACACAGGGAAAAAATGGCTCTTAAATGAACAGTGGGATTATCGGATAGAAACTCCTAATAAATCAGCAGGAATTGTTTTGCAAGAATATGATCCTAAAGAAGAGGCGCTAATAGGCGAAATCTACCCAATATTTTCTGGTACTGTTCTTGCAAAAACAGAAGCACCACATTTGTATTTTGTAAATGGCTATTATTACTTATTAACGGCGGAAGGTGGAACGGGAAGAGGGCATTCGGTTACTGTCTGCCGGAGTAAAGCAATAACCGGTCCTTATGAACTAGCCCCCAACTCACCAATATTAACAGCAAGTGATAAACCGGATTCTTCTCTACAGTGCACAGGTCATGGTAGTTTAGTCCAAACGGAGAATGGACAGTGGTATATGGCCTATCTCTGTACAAGACCTCTAAAAGATGCAGCGATTTTAGGGCGGGAAACAGCTATTCAGGAGGTATATTGGACAGAGGATCACTGGTTGAGTCTAAAGAGTGAGGGAAATTCGCCACAAAAAAATACGACAGTTCAGACAGTAGATAAAGTCGAACAACAGGTAAATCATCATTTTTTGGATACTTTTGAACGAGGTATCAGTCCGATATGGAATACCCGTCGTATTCTACCAGAACGTACATGGTGTGATGTAAATAGTCGTCAGGGCTACTTGAGAATCCATGCTGGAGAATCGATCCAATCTACATTTGATCATCATTTGCTTGCTATACGTCAAACAGATTTTTCTTTTGAAGTGACTACCTCATTTGAGTATGAACCAACACACTTTAACCAGATGGCTGGATTAACATTGTATCTTAATGAAGAAAATTATTACTACTGCTATGTTACTTGGGATGAAACGGTAGGGAAATGCTTGCGTATGATCCAATCAGTGAAAGGAGAAGTGTATTTAGATACTTGGGCAATTCCTTTACATGGAGAGCAAGTCTATTTAAAAGTTGATGTGAAGGATACTCAGGCTTTTTTCCAAGTGAAGGAAAAAAAGAGTGAACGGTGGGAAGTGGTAGGATCTGCAAAAGACGTGACCACTTTATCTGGAGGCTTTACAGGGAACTTTGTTGGAGTTGGGGTCCATGATCTCAATAAAAAGAAAGGCAGCTACGCAGATTTTTCTTTCTTTGAATACAAAGGTAGAGATTAAAAGAATAAGAAGAAAAAAATAAGGTCTAGCTAAAATTTATTTT
This sequence comes from Enterococcus durans, assembly GCF_002277935.1. Lineage (NCBI taxonomy): Bacteria > Bacillati > Bacillota > Bacilli > Lactobacillales > Enterococcaceae > Enterococcus > Enterococcus durans. The sequence goes on from NZ_CP022930.1 coordinate 1,457,707, forward strand.
TAACTTGACCTTTTATTTTTTTAATGGTAAAGTAAACAACGTTGTTGAAACGTGAAAACTTCAATGAAATTTATTTAGAAAAATTCATTGACAAACATAAAAGCACGTGATAAGATAACTAAGTCGTTTGAAAAGAACCTATTGAAAAGCTTGATCTAATCAAGAAAAACTTCAAAAAAGTTCTTGACAAATAACAAAAGATAAGTTATGATATACGAGTTGCTGAAAGATTTCTAAAAACGAAATCAAAAATAACTTTTAAAAAACAGTTGACATTCACTTGTCACTCTGATATGATATAAAAGTTGCTACGGCAATTCAAGTAGACCTTTGAAAACTGAACAAAGTAAGACAAACCAAATGTGTAGGGCGTCTTGATTGATTCAAGACAACAAACATTTTTAACAAGCAAGCAATATGCTAGCAAACAAATTGAGCTTAACAATCGCAAGATTGTTCTAACTTTTATTATGAGAGTTTGATCCTGGCTCAGGACGAACGCTGGCGGCGTGCCTAATACATGCAAGTCGTACGCTTCTTTTTCCACCGGAGCTTGCTCCACCGGAAAAAGAAGAGTGGCGAACGGGTGAGTAACACGTGGGTAACCTGCCCATCAGAAGGGGATAACACTTGGAAACAGGTGCTAATACCGTATAACAATCGAAACCGCATGGTTTTGATTTGAAAGGCGCTTTAGGGTGTCACTGATGGATGGACCCGCGGTGCATTAGCTAGTTGGTGAGGTAACGGCTCACCAAGGCCGCGATGCATAGCCGACCTGAGAGGGTGATCGGCCACATTGGGACTGAGACACGGCCCAAACTCCTACGGGAGGCAGCAGTAGGGAATCTTCGGCAATGGACGAAAGTCTGACCGAGCAACGCCGCGTGAGTGAAGAAGGTTTTCGGATCGTAAAACTCTGTTGTTAGAGAAGAACAAGGATGAGAGTAACTGTTCATCCCTTGACGGTATCTAACCAGAAAGCCACGGCTAACTACGTGCCAGCAGCCGCGGTAATACGTAGGTGGCAAGCGTTGTCCGGATTTATTGGGCGTAAAGCGAGCGCAGGCGGTTTCTTAAGTCTGATGTGAAAGCCCCCGGCTCAACCGGGGAGGGTCATTGGAAACTGGGAGACTTGAGTGCAGAAGAGGAGAGTGGAATTCCATGTGTAGCGGTGAAATGCGTAGATATATGGAGGAACACCAGTGGCGAAGGCGGCTCTCTGGTCTGTAACTGACGCTGAGGCTCGAAAGCGTGGGGAGCAAACAGGATTAGATACCCTGGTAGTCCACGCCGTAAACGATGAGTGCTAAGTGTTGGAGGGTTTCCGCCCTTCAGTGCTGCAGCTAACGCATTAAGCACTCCGCCTGGGGAGTACGACCGCAAGGTTGAAACTCAAAGGAATTGACGGGGGCCCGCACAAGCGGTGGAGCATGTGGTTTAATTCGAAGCAACGCGAAGAACCTTACCAGGTCTTGACATCCTTTGACCACTCTAGAGATAGAGCTTCCCCTTCGGGGGCAAAGTGACAGGTGGTGCATGGTTGTCGTCAGCTCGTGTCGTGAGATGTTGGGTTAAGTCCCGCAACGAGCGCAACCCTTATTGTTAGTTGCCATCATTTAGTTGGGCACTCTAGCAAGACTGCCGGTGACAAACCGGAGGAAGGTGGGGATGACGTCAAATCATCATGCCCCTTATGACCTGGGCTACACACGTGCTACAATGGGAAGTACAACGAGTCGCGAAGTCGCGAGGCTAAGCTAATCTCTTAAAGCTTCTCTCAGTTCGGATTGTAGGCTGCAACTCGCCTACATGAAGCCGGAATCGCTAGTAATCGCGGATCAGCACGCCGCGGTGAATACGTTCCCGGGCCTTGTACACACCGCCCGTCACACCACGAGAGTTTGTAACACCCGAAGTCGGTGAGGTAACCTTTTGGAGCCAGCCGCCTAAGGTGGGATAGATGATTGGGGTGAAGTCGTAACAAGGTAGCCGTATCGGAAGGTGCGGCTGGATCACCTCCTTTCTAAGGAATATTACGGAGACTACACTGGTTGTTTTATACTTTGTTCAGTTTTGAGAGGTCTACTCAATAATTGAAGAGTCAGCTTATGACTTTGACATTAGAAGATACTCTCAAGAGAATACTTTGTTCATTGAAAACTGGATATTTGAAGTAAATTAAGTAATACAAACCGAGAACACCGCGTTGAATTTGAAGGCTAAACACTTGTTTAGCTGGATAGAGTTTTTTAATAAGTTCAATTGCTTATTTTCTTGATCGGACTTCTATCGCTAGAAGAAAGATCAAAACCCAACCGCAAGGTTGATAAGGTTAAGTGAATAAGGGCGCACGGTGGATGCCTTGGCACTAGGAGCCGATGAAGGACGGGACTAACACCGATATGCTTTGGGGAGCTGTACGTAAGCTATGATCCAGAGATTTCCGAATGGGGAAACCCAACATCTTTTATAGGATGTTACGTTTGCGTGAATACATAGCGCATTCGAGGTAGACGCAGAGAACTGAAACATCTAAGTACCTGCAGGAAGAGAAAGAAAATTCGATTCCCTGAGTAGCGGCGAGCGAAACGGGAAAAGCCCAAACCAATGAGCTTGCTCATTGGGGTTGTAGGACTCCAATATGGTAGTTCTTTCAGATAATCGAATGACTTGGAAAAGTCAGTCAAAGAGGGTAAAAACCCCGTAGATGAAATTTGGAAGGCACCTAGGAGGATCCTGAGTACGGCGGAACACGAGGAATTCCGTCGGAATCCGGGAGGACCATCTCCCAAGGCTAAATACTCCCTAGTGACCGATAGTGAACCAGTACCGTGAGGGAAAGGTGAAAAGCACCCCGGAAGGGGAGTGAAATAGAACCTGAAACCGTGTGCCTACAACAAGTCAAAGCCCGTTAATGGGTGATGGCGTGCCTTTTGTAGAATGAACCGGCGAGTTACGATTGCATGCGAGGTTAAGTCGAAGAGACGGAGCCGCAGCGAAAGCGAGTCTGAATAGGGCGTTTGAGTATGTAGTCGTAGACCCGAAACCATGTGATCTACCCATGTCCAGGTTGAAGGTGCGGTAAAACGCACTGGAGGACCGAACCCACGTACGTTGAAAAGTGCGGGGATGAGGTGTGGGTAGCGGAGAAATTCCAAACGAACTTGGAGATAGCTGGTTCTCTCCGAAATAGCTTTAGGGCTAGCCTCGGATTTGAGAATGATGGAGGTAGAGCACTGTTTGGACTAGGGGCCCATCTCGGGTTACCGAATTCAGATAAACTCCGAATGCCATTCATTCATATCCGGGAGTCAGACTGTGAGTGATAAGATCCATAGTCGAAAGGGAAACAGCCCAGACCACCAGCTAAGGTCCCAAAATATATGTTAAGTGGAAAAGGATGTGGGGTTGCACAGACAACTAGGATGTTGGCTCAGAAGCAGCCACCATTTAAAGAGTGCGTAATAGCTCACTAGTCGAGTGACCCTGCGCCGAAAATGTACCGGGGCTAAACATATTACCGAAGCTGTGGAGTACACCATTAGGTGTATTGGTAGGAGAGCGTTCTAAGGGCGTTGAAGGCAGATCGTGAGGACTGCTGGAGCGCTTAGAAGTGAGAATGCCGGTATGAGTAGCGAAAGACAGGTGAGAATCCTGTCCACCGAATGACTAAGGTTTCCTGGGGAAGGCTCGTCCGCCCAGGGTTAGTCGGGACCTAAGCCGAGGCCGACAGGCGTAGGCGATGGACAACAGGTTGATATTCCTGTACTCGTTGTTTTTGTTTGAGCAATGGAGGGACGCAGGAGGCTAAGGAATGCAGACGATTGGAAATGTCTGTCCAAGCAGTAAGTCTTGATAGGAGTCAAATGCTTCTGTCTACACGGATAAGCTGTGATGGGGAGGGAAATAATAGTACCGAAGTTCCTGATGTCACACTGCCAAGAAAAGCTTCTAGTGAGAAAACAATGACCCGTACCGCAAACCGACACAGGTAGTCGAGGAGAGAATCCTAAGGTGAGCGAGAGAACTCTCGTTAAGGAACTCGGCAAAATGACCCCGTAACTTCGGGAGAAGGGGTGCTGATTTTCGATCAGCCGCAGTGAATAGGCCCAAGCGACTGTTTATCAAAAACACAGGTCTCTGCAAAATCGTAAGATGAAGTATAGGGGCTGACGCCTGCCCGGTGCTGGAAGGTTAAGAGGAGTGCTTAGCGTAAGCGAAGGTACGAATTGAAGCCCCAGTAAACGGCGGCCGTAACTATAACGGTCCTAAGGTAGCGAAATTCCTTGTCGGGTAAGTTCCGACCCGCACGAAAGGCGTAACGATTTGGGCACTGTCTCAACGAGAGACTCGGTGAAATTTTAGTACCTGTGAAGATGCAGGTTACCCGCGACAGGACGGAAAGACCCCATGGAGCTTTACTGTAGTTTGATATTGAGTGTCTGTACCGCATGTACAGGATAGGTAGGAGCCGTAGAAATCGGAACGCTAGTTTCGATGGAGGCGCTGGTGGGATACTACCCCTGCGTTATGGCCACTCTAACCCGCACCACTGATCGTGGTGGGAGACAGTGTCAGATGGGCAGTTTGACTGGGGCGGTCGCCTCCTAAAAGGTAACGGAGGCGCCCAAAGGTTCCCTCAGAATGGTTGGAAATCATTCGAAGAGTGTAAAGGCAGAAGGGAGCTTGACTGCGAGACCAACAAGTCGAGCAGGGACGAAAGTCGGGCTTAGTGATCCGGTGGTTCCGCATGGAAGGGCCATCGCTCAACGGATAAAAGCTACCCTGGGGATAACAGGCTTATCTCCCCCAAGAGTCCACATCGACGGGGAGGTTTGGCACCTCGATGTCGGCTCGTCGCATCCTGGGGCTGTAGTCGGTCCCAAGGGTTGGGCTGTTCGCCCATTAAAGCGGCACGCGAGCTGGGTTCAGAACGTCGTGAGACAGTTCGGTCCCTATCCGTCGCGGGCGTTGGAAATTTGAGAGGAGCTGTCCTTAGTACGAGAGGACCGGGATGGACTTACCGCTGGTGTACCAGTTGTTCTGCCAAGGGCATTGCTGGGTAGCTATGTAGGGAAGGGATAAACGCTGAAAGCATCTAAGTGTGAAGCCCACCTCAAGATGAGATTTCCCATTTCTTTAAGAAAGTAAGATCCCTGAGAGATGATCAGGTAGATAGGTCAGGAGTGGAAGGCCAGTGATGGTTGGAGCGGACTGATACTAATCGATCGAGGACTTAACCAAATGGTTAAAAGAAAAGAACTCGGACATTACTTAAACTTCAAATCCAGTTTTGAGTGAGCAAAATGCAAACTCAATAAAAGATAACACCACAGTGTGGTGGCGATAGCGAGAAGGATACACCTGTAACCATGCCGAACACAGAAGTTAAGCTTCTTAGCGCCGATTGTAGTGAGGGGTTGCCCCTTGTGAGAGTAGGACGTCGCCACGCAAATGGTAAAAGCAGATGAACAAAGTTCATCTGCTTTTTTGTATTTTTTTTGATTAGAGAAAAAACGATGGGAACAAATTTTCGGTTTTAGATGAAAAAAATGAAGGAAAATGGTATGATAAATAGGATAGATAGCTCGAAATATCACTAGTTTTATTAAATAGAAAAATGAAAAATGCTCTAGAGGAGCTTACTTTGATCAAAAAGGAGGATTTTCGATGATTCAATTCATTCACGCAGCTGATTTACATATGGACCGTTCATTTGAGGGATTAGTAAATTTGGATAAGCGAGTACAGGAAAGGTTATTAATAGCTAATCTAAATGTTTTATCAAACATTGTGGATGAAGCAATAAAACATGCGGTTGATTTTGTTTTATTGGCTGGAGATAGCTTTCACCAACCTCGTCCTTCATTGAAAATCCAAAAACATTTCGTTGACCAAATGGAACGCTTGAACCAAAGTAATATTGATGTATATATGATATTTGGGAATCACGATTATTATCAACAGGAAAGGTATTGGTTTAAATTCCCTGATAACGTACATCTCTTTACTTCAGAGAGTGTTGAAACTAAAAAGTTGATCAGTAAATCAAAAGAAGAAGTAGCAATCAGTGGATTCAGCTATCTTCATCAGTGGATCCAGCAGAATAAAGTAGTGGATTTTCCATTGAGGGATTCAGTAGACTATCATATAGGGATGTATCATGGGGAAATAGGAGCAAATGAAAAAGGAAATTATGCTCCTTTTCATGTTTCACAAATGCAGGATAAAGGCTATGACTATTGGGCATTGGGACATATTCATGTGCCTATGGACTTAAATGAGCATGGAACGATTAATTATCCTGGAGCACCTCAAGGACATACACAAAAAGAAACGAGTGCGCGCTCAATTTTACTTGTGGAATTAGACCAAGGGAGAAGTCAAATCGAAACGCTCGAAGTGGCAGAAGTTTATTGGGAAGAGAAAACGATCTCTTTGAAATTGGCGAAAACTACCCAAGACATTTTGAGTATCTTCAAAACACAACTTGAAACTACTTCCACCAAACTGTCTTTGCTAGATATCAAAGTGGTTGATTACACTCATTTGAGTCATGAAGTCATCGAAAGGATCCAATCAGGAGAACTATTGGACTACTTAACAGATAAATTGTCTGCCAATCTGATAAATATCTATGTATGGCGTATTTCTATTGTGAATGAAGAATTGCCGAATCGAGTTTCTTTATCGGTGTCAGAAGATTTATTGGAACAACTATTTGAGACATATCATTCACCTGAGATTTTTCAACAAATCTTAAATGAAATGTACAGCCATTCAGAAGCTCTTCGATTAATCCATGAAATACCAAACTATCAGGAGCAAACATTAAATAGAGCAAAAGAATTACTCGATCGAGATTTTGTGTTCGAGGAGGATAAAGAATGAGAATCTTAAGAATAGAGATTGCTGCTTTTGGCAAGTGGCGACAAAAAAGCTTTGACTTTACTTCTGGGAATCAGTTGATTTATGGGGAGAATGAGGCTGGTAAATCAACAATCTACCAATTTATTCAAGCCATTTTATTTGGCTTTCCTTCAAAGGGAAAGAAGAAAAAGGATTACACTCCTAAAGATGGCTCCGCTTATGGAGGAAAGCTTTGGCTTGAACATCCTGTTTATGGAGAGATCATGGTTGAACGCTACAAGCAACAAAACCGAGGCAAAGCTAAGGTGCGTTTTAATGAGCAGGTAGGCAGTGATGAATTATTAGAAAAACTGATCACGCCTTTAACAAAGGAACTCTTTCAGCAGGTTTTTACTTTTCAACAAGAACAGTTGACCGAGCTGGAATACCTGAGAGAAAAGGAATTACATGATGCTTTGATTTCTTTAGGCATTACTGGTAGCTCGCAAGTTTTCCAAAAAAGACAGGATTATTTTCAAGAAGCCCAGCAGCTATTTAAAAAGAAGGGGCAAAAATTGCTCATTAACCAGAAATTGAATGAATGGAAGTTGTTGCAAGAAAAAGTTCAACAAAAACAAAATCAAGAAGCTTATTTCAGCCAATTAGTGCAACAAGAGCAGAGTTATAGTCAAGAACAAACAGTATTACAAGAAAAACTTCAAAAAATAAATGAAAAAATCAGTCAGATCAAACAGCAAGAACTTAATTATCCTTTATATGAAGAATGGCAAACTTTAAAAAGCAAGTCATTATCAGGAGTTCCAGAAGAAAAATTATTGATAGACCTCGAGGATTTTTCTAAACGGTATCAACAGATGACGGAGCGCCTAGATGAATTAGAAACGACTCTCGAAAAACATAGTGGCATGGATCAACAATCTGCTCGCTATTATTTTTATTTAGAAAATGAAGAAACATTAAAAGAAATACTAAAGCAACAAAATCAAGTGGAACAATCTCTCAAAGAGTGGGAAAGACTTCAAATAGAAGAAAGAGAGACAGAATCTGAACTGAAAATTTTAGAGCAACGTTGGCACTGGTTGAGGCAGCAAGCACCAAAAGAATTCTTGTATACTGAAGAATGGCAGCAACTTTTAACGGAGCACCGATCATTAAGTGAAAAAAGGAATCAATTGTCTATTCGCTCTGAAATCGTAGAAGAACAGCAACTAGCACTTGAAACGGAAATAAATAAAATAGAAGAAGAGCATCCAGAATTGATAAATAGCCAACCGGTAAGTAGTCAGCCAAAGATGAACCTACAATTGATTGTCATTTCGGCAATATTCATAGTGATTGCGTTTTTTATTCCTATGCCTTGGAAGCTCGTGCCGTTCTTATTTGTAGTAGGAAACGTGGCTTATTATTTGTACAAGCAAAGAGAAATAGGACAAAAGAGCAATCTAGCTGAAGTTAAAGGAATGTGGCAAGAAAAACTGGGGCAATTAGACAGTGTACTTGCTCAAATAGAAGAACTTAACCAGAAGAATAAAAAATGCTTCACTGAACAGCAAGTATTCGAAAAAAAAATAGGAGAGTTTTCTTCTAGGAATCACTTGGCACAGATGAATACATTTGAAGCGATGAGAACTTATGGACAGGAAGTATCCGATTACCAAAGGTTACTGGAGCTATTTGAACAAAAACAGGTACGTGTAAAGGAAATCAAACAAAAGCTATTGCTAGTCGAAAGTAAATTGGAGATCGTGAAGGAATGGCTACCGATACATGATCGGCAGTTGACTGAAAAAATGGGATTACTTGCTCAGTTTGTCGAAGCGATGGAACAGTTGAAATTTGCGAGAAGTTATCAACAAAATACATTATTGAAGCAAGAAATCAATCAGCTTAAAAAGAAACAGAAAACATTGTTGGCTGAGTATAACGGACAATTACAAAAAGCTGGACTTATGTATCCATCAGAAGTACCTGTGTATCTGCAAAAGGCAAAACAAACAAAAACGCATCTTAAGCGATTGACTGAATTAACCGAAATGCTAACGTCTCTTTTTCCAAAGAGCAAGACAAGAGAACAATTGAGCCAAGAATTGCGTACGTATCAGCAAGAACAGTACCGCTATCAATTAGAGGAAAAAGAAATCATCGAAAAACGCCAACGCTTGAAAATACAAGTAGAGGAACTTCAAAGAGATGGGACACTAGATGAGTTATACCAAGAAGCTAGTTTAGTAAAATCACAATTGGAACAGTTATTCGAAGAGTGGGGTGGCTTAGCGATTGCAGCGACATTTTTAGGTGATCTTTCAACCGAAATGAGTGAACGGCAACTCCCTCAGTTATTAAAAATTGCAGGTGATTATTTAGGGGTATTGACTAAAGACCATTATCACGAAATTTTATTACAAAATGACACATTGACATTAACAGATGGTAGTACGGAGTATCCAATTTATGAGCTATCAACGGGCACGAAAGATCAGCTGATCATGGCTATGCGATTTGCTTATCTATCATTAGAAGCTAAGCGTTCCATTTGTCCGATCATCATAGATGATGGTTGGTTGCATTACGATCATCAGCGGAAGTACCAATTGGCAAAACTTTTAGCCGAATTTGGGGAAAAGTATCAGGTAATTTGTTTTTCTTCTGATCAAGAAATGGTAAGCTATTACCAAGAGCTAAAACAAGCTGTAAATATACTAGAAGGAGCAAATAATGAAAAAAATTCGTGAATTAGTTATTGATGAACAGTTTGAACTGTTTGTTCTAATAAAAAATGCTGATGTTAGAATCGCAAAAAACGGGAAAAAATTTATCGCATTTACTTTTCAAGATACATCGGGAACAATTGACGGAAAATATTGGGATGCCTCCGAAGATGAAATAAAGAAATTTACTGCTGGGACAGTGGTGTTCCTTAATGGTAAAAGAGAAGTTTATCAAGGAAACCCTCAGGTGAAAATTTTACACATGCGTTTAACGAAAATCGATGAACCAAGTGAACCAAGTCTTTATATGGAACGAGCACCAATGAAAAAAGAAGCAATGGAAGAAGAAATCAATCAATTATTGTTTGAAATCACAAATGCGCATTGGAATCGAATTGTTCGTCATTTACTCAACAAGTACCAAAAACAATTTTTTGAGTTTCCGGCAGCTAAACGAAATCACCATGCATTCGCTAGTGGGCTAGCTTATCATACACTGACCATGCTTCACTTAGGCAAATCCATTGCAGATGAGTATCCGGAATTGAATCGGGCACTATTATATGCAGGAATCATTTTGCATGATCTTGGAAAGGTTATTGAACTATCAGGGCCAATGAGTACCGAATATACGTTGGCTGGTAACCTTGTAGGCCATTTGGTATTAGTGGACGAAGAAATTACAAAGGCCTGTGTGGCGTTGAAAATCAATGAGGCGGATGAAGATGTTTTGGTTTTGCGACATATGGTGTTGGCTCATCATGGGTTACTAGAATATGGATCGCCAGTAAGACCTCGGATAATGGAGGCAGAAGTTCTACATCAAATCGATAACATCGATGCTTCAATGCAAATGATGCTGACTTCTATACGACAAACAGAGCCAGGTAAATACACAGATCGTATTTTTGGGATGGACAATCGTAGTTTTTATGTACCTAAAGATATATAAATAGAAAGTACGTAGTCAACTTTGCGGGAATAAAGGGACCACCAAGAGTTAGATTTTTGATTTAACTCTTGGTGGTCCTTTTAGCATGATACGTGCTTTTATTTCGTCTTAAATATTTTTTTTATTGTAAAACAAGTATGTGTATGATTATACTTATTTAGAGAATCATTCAGTTGGGACGTGGGACGATTGGAACAAGTTATTCAAAGTTTTGATGATCGGAAAAAGTTATTATTGATTTGGTTACTAGGATTATTGGTTGCCCTTTGTCTGCTATACACGGCGTATAAAATCAGAAATCATTCAAAAATCGGACTGATTGCATTGACAACGATAGGGATATTTCTAGGAATCGTAATGACTTTTTCACTCATCGTTACTGTAATGTTAGGAATCAATTGGTAAAAAGAGGTCGAGATAAAAGTCGTTTAGGCTTGAGAAATTGGAGAAAAAAACGAACAATACGTTTTTTGTATTGTTCGTTTTTTTTTGAAATTTCCAAAAAGCTTGACTTTGGGATGCGGTTTATTCGAGAGTCTGTAGCAAACCTGATGTTTAGATTTGTCTCACATTCCCTTTGTTTATTTGCTTGATGATTCTGTAGTGCTTTCTTCAGTATCTGAAGCTTTTGTTGATTCAGTTTCTTTTGTTTCAGAAGATTTAGTTGATTTAGTTGATTCTTTTTCTGAATCGGAAGTGCTCTTGCTACCTGACTCTGTAGTAAATGCACTTAGGACATTTTTGAAGGAATCATCCTTCACTTTAACATTCGCTGCTTTTAATTCTTCTGAAATGACTTTTGTTTGGAAAGCTTGGTCATTCAGTTTTGTATCAGTAGCGATTTGTTTTACTTCATCTTTGTACTTGTCCATATCATTGCCTTTATTTTGGTTTTTCACCATTTTTACTACATAGTAATCAGTTGCGTAAGTACTTGCATTTGTAGCAGTGATGACATCAGATACTTCGCCATCTTTCAGTTTGAATGCAGCTTCTTGTACTTCTGTAGGAACAGTCTTGCTTTGAGAATCAAACTTGACTTTTCCGCCGTCTTCTTTTGTTGTTGTGTCAGTTGATTTTTCTTTTGCTAATTTTGTAAAATCATCACCATTGTCAGCTGATTTTTTCACATCTTTCGCATCATCTTCACTACCTAATTTAATGATTTGAGCTTCTACTTCTGGATGGAAAGATTTCCATGCAGTTTTCAAATCTTCGTCAGTCAGCTTGATGTGATCCTTGATTCCAGCTTGTAAGACTAGATTATTTTTGATTGTTTGTTTGTAGCTGTCTTTTGTATAGCCAGCTGCTTCCAATTGAGATTCAAATGTATCGCCGTAGCTTTTTGCTTGTTTGTCATACTCGGCATTGACTTTTTTGTCAGATACTTTATCTTCATATTTGTTATTGAAAACCTTATAAATGATCATGTTTTGAACTAACTGTTGATTGGCAGAAGAAGTTTTTGCTTCATCGTAAAAATCTGAAACAGTAATGGTTCCACCTTTCATTGTTGCAATATCTTTATCTGTACTACCTGAACAAGCTGCTAGTGCCAACACAGCCAACGCACTAGTTGCTGCTAAAATTATTTTATTTTTTTTCATTCAATTCTGCTCTCCTGTAATTTATTATTATTTTTACATATATAACTATACCACATAAAATTCTCAATAAAACCGTTCTTACGATAGTTTCAAATAAAATTCAAATTTTCATCACATTCACCATTTGAATTTTAAAAAATGATAAAATATGTCCCATGATTATTAAAAAAACGTATTATTGTAAGTCGTTCGGAAGTTCTTGAGATAATTTTTCTACCTGTTCTTGGATTTGAGCAATCCTTGGTTCTGCTTGAAATTTAAAATTTTCAATATCCTTTTTCATAGCATTTTGGAAAGCAGGAATAACAGAATTTGCGGTTTCTTTTGTTTCTACTAAGGCATGCTTAAAATGATTAAGACTGTTATTTAATTCATTCGTCAAAGCAGTTGCTTCGTCGACTTCAGTGATTAGTTTTTTTCTTGTATCATTGCCACTTCTGGGTGCGAATAGTAGACCCGATGTTGCACCTACTGCTGCGCCAAAGATAAGACCTTTGAGAAAATTTTTAATCATGGGTATTCACCTGCTTTTGGATAGCATTTTGGATACTAGCTAAGGTCTCAGCTGTATAATCTTCTTGATGATTGCCAAAATGAATAGAGAAGTCATCCTTTTTGCTGTATCTAGGTACCAAGTGGATATGTGAATGAAAGACAGACTGATAAGCAAGTTCTCGATTATTGTTTAAGATATTTAGACCTTCCATTTCTGGGAAAGCTTTTTCGATTGCGCGGGCAATTTTAGGGATTCGTGAAAAAACATTTGCTGCTAATTCTTCATCATAGTCAAAAATATCTGAAACATGTTTCTTGGGAACGACAAGGGTATGACCTTTTGTTGTTTGAGAAATGTCTAAAAAGGCATATACTTTTTCATCTTCATAGACTTTATAGCTAGGAATTTCTTGATTGATAATTTTGCAAAAGATACAGTTTTCCATTTGAAACATCCTTTCCATTAGAAATAATTCTTTAGTTTAACTTTACCATAAGTTCAAAGGAATGTATGAAAAAAAATAAATTGACTCGATTTTCTTCGTGGTATAATAATAGCAGTATACTTACGGAGGAAAATTTATGAGTTTAATATTAGAAAATGTCACGGGGGGCTACGGTCATCTACCCGTTTTAAAAGATATCAGTTTCAGAGTGAACCCAGGTGAGATGGTGGGAATGATTGGGTTGAATGGTGCTGGGAAAAGTACAACGATCAAACACATTATCGGGCTTTTGGAGCAAAAAAAGGGAACGATCTCAATCAACGATCTTACTTTGAAGAAAAATACGGAAGCTTATCGAAAACAAATCGGTTATATTCCCGAAACACCTTCTCTCTATGAAGAACTCACTTTAAGAGAACATATTGAAATTACTGCGATGGCGTATAATATCCCACTTGAAACTGCGATGAGAAGAGCGAAAAAATTATTGCATACTTTCCGCTTAGAGAATCGCTTAGAATGGTTTCCAGCTAACTTTTCAAAAGGAATGAAGCAAAAGGTAATGATTTTATGTGCTTTTTTAATTGAGCCTTCCTTATATATCATTGATGAACCTTTTTTAGGGTTAGACCCTTTGGCAATCAATGCGTTACTGGAATTGATGGTGGAAATGAAAAATGAAGGATCTGGCATCTTGATGTCCACACACATTTTAGCAACAGCAGAAAAATATTGTGATCGCTTTGTGGTGTTGCATAATGGAGAGATACGTGCGAATGGAACGTTGAACGATCTGCAAGAGGAATTCCAACTACCTGGTTCTTCGTTAGATGAAATCTATCTTTCTTTAACAAAGGAGCAGCAAGATGAATAATTTTTTTCAATTACGATTAGCGAAGCATCAGAAGAAAATGATGAAATATATGCGATATGTCCTAAATGATCACTTTGTACTGATCTGTTTATTTCTAATCGGTGGGGTAGGTTTCTATTATTCTAATTGGCTAAAAACGCTAACGACCCCTTTTCAATTAGGCGGAGTGATCCTTTCTGTATTTTGGCTTCTTTGCCTATATTTTGGAAAGTTTGCTTCTTTTACTCGTGCGGCTGATATTGTTTTTCTATTACCTAAAGAAGAAGAAATGCGCGGCTATTTACAGCAAGCCTTTCGCTATTCATGTATTTTTCCGTTCATCTTTTTAGGCTTGATCTGTGGCTTTTCTATGCCTTTACTCGTTGTTTCTACGGGGCGACCTTTTACAGTCTTCTTTTTTTATTTGATCATGCTCTGGTGTATGAAAAGTAGTCAGTTACAAATTAAAAGAGCAGAAGTGTTTCGGATCGACAACCGCCAGTTACTTTTGTGGAAAGGCGCATGGGCTGTATCTAGCTTACTCATGCTCTTTTTCTCTTTTTACTGGATTTGGATAGGACTTGTAGGTGCAATCGCTCAAGCTATTATCTATGGCTGGTTTTTATGGAAAAAAATGGATCGTCGTTTGGATTGGGAAAAAATGGTGCAGATCGAAGAACATCGTTTACATCAAATTTATCAATTCATCAATCTTTTTACGGATGTTCCAGAAATCACTTCCAAAGTTAAAAGAAGAAAGTACTTCGATCCTTTGTTAGAAAGAATCAGTAAAACACCAGCGAACACATATTATTACCTTTATATGAGAAGATTTGTTAGAGGAACTGATTTTAGTGGGCTTGTTTTTCGATTGACGTTGATCGGTGGTATTCTGATAGCCAGTATGTCTGACGTTTATTTTATCAGCGGTATCGGAGCATTATTCATTTACCTGATTGGATTTCAGCTTCTTCCTTTATACAATCAATTTCGCTATATGACACTCGTTAAACTATACCCAGTTCAAGAAGAGCAGAAGAAACGAGCGATTCAAAAATTATTATTAGGAGTACTTCTTGCAGTAGCAATTCTTTTTGGGTTGCTGGCTGCCATTGCCCTAAGTGGAGTAGAAAAAGTGATCCCTCTGATCATTTATCTAGTGGCTGCGGGACTGTTTGTTGGGCTGTATGCTCCCGCTAGACTCAAAAAAATGGATGATTGAAGAGATACAAGAATAAAAAACGGAAAAAGAGGATGAAAGAGAGCATGGGACAAAAGTAAGAAATACTTTTGTCTCATGCTTTAAAAACGAATAAACGGTGGGAGCAGAAGCAACTCCTTCTTAAATAAGCCGAAATCCACAAAAATTTGAAAAGCAATTTTCGTTGATTTCTTCTTATTTCTCAGAGTTAAACATTTCTGTTCCAACCTCTTTTCGTTCTCTTTTTTGATAAAAGATGGTTTTTTGAAGCTGAATGATGGAAAAAGAACGTATATGTGCTTGACGTTCGCGGCTTAGGCGACTAGAATAATAAGTACTGCAAAACATAGAGTTAAGAGGACGGGAGAATGCATGATGGAGTTTCAGTTAGACCAAGAATGGCGTTTACGCCCCATCAAAGGTGATACGGGAAAAACATACATAGGCATGCGTGATGAAGACAAGGTCTTTATTAAACGAAACACGACTCCAATGCTTGCTGCACTATCCCGAGAAGGAATCACGCCAAAGCTAGTATGGACAAAACGTACTGGGAATGGGGATACTTTAACAGCACAAGAATGGTTAGAAGGACGTTTATTGACACCCAATGAAATCGGGCAAAGAAATGACGTCATTGATGTATTGTATCATTTGCATCACTCAACATCATTGAAGACAATGCTGACACGTATTGGCGGTAAAGTAATGACTCCAGAAAAAATGTTGAAGCACTATGAATTAGATTTACCTGAGATGCTTAAAAACAATCAATTTTTACAAATTGTTCATCAGTTTTTACGTCAACAGCTTCCACATACGGATAAAGAAGATTTTGCAGTGGTGCATGGAGATGTGAATCATCGTAACTGGTTAGTATGTAAAAATTATTTATATCTAGTTGACTGGGATTCAATCATGTTTGCGGATCCTGCGGTCGATCTCGCCACGATTTTAGGGAATTATGTACCGTTGTCTAATTGGAATCAGTGGCTTATCAGTTATGGCATCAGACCGACAGATGAAATACTTGAGAAATTGCATTGGTATGCTGCAATGAATCTGCTTCAAGAGATCACTAGATATTGTAAACGGGATGATCATCGGAGAATGAACGAAGAAATTCTACAGCTGAAGCGGGTATTCAGCGGTTGATAAAAGTCGTAAATACCGATGCATCACCAGAAAAAAACAAAAATAAAACATGTGTATTTTTAATTTGAGATCAGAAGAGTTTAACTTCACTTTGTCTGATCTTTATTTTTTTAACTAAGAAAGGAATGGAAAGTTTCATGCGCGTACGAAATCGCCCAGGAGCTGCAGAAATGTTAGCAGCACACCCAGATCTTGTCATCAGTGAGCCTACCAAATGGAAAGGGAAATGGCACGAACTATTTGGAAATGATCAACCAATCCATATCGAGATTGGTATGGGAAAAGGACAATTCATCACAGGAATGGCAAAAGCACATCCAGAAATCAATTATATCGGGGTGGAGATGCAAGTGAGCGTTGTGTCGATCGCTTTAGACAAGCTTCTTGAAGAACCATTACCTAATTTGAAACTATTGCATGTCGATGGCTCAGCACTGACGGAGTATTTTTCAGATAGTGAAGTAGACCAAATCTACTTGAATTTCTCTGATCCATGGCCTAAAAAAAGACATGAAAAGCGTCGCTTGACCTACAAAACTTTTTTAGCTGTGGATGAACAGATTTTACGTCCTGAAGGGGAGATCCACTTTAAAACAGACAATCAAGGGTTATTTGAATATTCACTAGCAAGTTTTTCTCAATATGGAATGGTCATCAAGCAAGTATGGCTTGATCTGCACCAAAGTGATTTTGAAGGAAATATCATGACTGAATATGAAGAAAAATTTTCTTCAAGAGGACAAAGGATTTATCGAGTTGAAGCACAATTTAAAGATAAAACAAAATAAGTTGAAGTATCGTTTATCATGATTTAGCGGTACGGAAAAATATAAAGAGGTCGAGACAAAAGTCGTTTAGGTTTGAGAAATTGGAGAGAAAAGAGGTTGGGACAAAAGTGTTTCTTACTTTTGTCCCACCTTGTTTGTATTTTCAATTTTTATTTATTAAATACCTAGAAAAGTAGATTATCCTTTTTTGATCGAAGGTTCGATCAAATTGAATTTAGAAAAGGAGAACAACCCTTTATCAGTGATTTTTAACTCGGGAATGACAGACAAAGTTAAAAAAGAAAGAGTCAAAAAGGGATCGAAGGCTTGACTTGCTCCTAATTTATAGGCTTCTTTGGTTAGAGAAACCAACTGTGTGTTCACCTCTAAAAAAGGATCTTGGGACATTAGGCCGGCAATTGGTAATGGGAGGCAAGCTAATTCTTTTTCAGCTTTGACAGCAATCATTCCTCCACCTTTTTTGATCAACTGGTTTGCCGCATAGAGCATATCCTCATCGTTCGTTCCTACCACAACTATATTGTGGGAGTCATGAGCGACTGTCGTTGCAAGCGCACCGTCTTTCAATTGGAATCCTTTGACGATACCGACACCGATATTTCCTGTTTGATGGTGGCGTTCAATAACTGCGATCTTTAACCAATCATTTTCGATCGAATGTTCAAAGAATCCGCCTTTTACAGAAACCGTTTCTATCAAATCATTCGTCAATAAGCTGTTGGGAATGATTTCAATCACATGTGCTTGCTCTGAGTGTATCGGTAGAGCAAAAGAAGTGTTAGATAAGGGTTTGACATTCATTGCTGGTAAGTTATCTGTAAATGGATTTGGTTGTGTGGGAAATCTATCTTGGATTATCTCGCCTTGTTTCACTACTAAATTTCCTTGGGTGAAGACATCAACGATCGGTAAAGTAGTTAAATCATCAGTTAAGAAGAAATCAGCTTGATATCCAGGAGCAATCGCCCCTAAATGGTCAAGTCCGAAGCATTCTGCTGCATTTAAAGTAGCCATCTGGATAGCTTGTAGTGGGTCCATTCCCAATTGGATCACCTGCCGAATAATATGATCGATTGATCCTTCAGAAACGAGATCGTCAATCAATTTATCATCAGTGACAAATAAGCAGCGACGTGAATTTTCGGGAGTGATTGCTGGATATAATGCGTGAAGATCTTTTGCAACGGTTCCTTCACGAATCATCAAATACATGCCTAATGCTAGACGTTCTCTGGCTTCTTCAGCAGTTGTTGCCTCATGGTCTGTACGGATTCCAGCTGCCAAGTAAACATTTAAATCGTCTCCGTGGATACCAGCAGCATGACCATCGATTTTTTTATTTTTATTCTTCATTAATCGTAATTTATCGATAATTGTTGCCTCGTTTGTTGCGACAGCTTGATAATTCATGACTTCTGCAAGACCAAGGACTTCCGGCCGTTCCAGAAATGGGATAAATGAAGCAGCATCGAGAGTCGCTCCATTTGTTTCAAATGGTGTGACTGGGACGCAAGAAGGCAACATGACAAATATATTCATCGGAACACTTCTAGCATCATCGATCATAAAATCAAGGCCTGTACTTCCAGCAACATTTCCAATTTCATGAGGATCAGTAACCACGGAAGTAACCCCGTGGATCAGTGAAATTTTCGCGAATTCTTTTGGTGACAATAAGGAACTTTCAATGTGTACATGGCCGTCGATTAGACCTGGTACCAGATATTTATTTTTCGCATCATAAATTTGTTTTCCCTCGTAGTCTCCTACTCCAACAATCACCCCATCACAGATAGCAACATCAGCCTCCATGACTTCTTTTGTAAAAACATTGATAATTTTTGCGTTTTTGATGACTAGATCTGCGAGTTGTTTTTTTCCAGCAATTAAAATATGTTTTTCGAGTAATGAATCCACTTTAGACCCTCCAAAATAAATTTTTACTAGTATAACATAAATTCGGATTTTGCCAATGATTTTTAAAAGAATAATTCAGAATACAAATAAAAGTTGGAAAAAGACGTATGTTTTTTATGGAGGGAAGCGAATGGACATAAAAGTTTTTTCGAATGAACTAATCAAAGAAAGTTTTGAAAAGAATGTACAAGATATCTACATTTTACCAAGTGGATCAGGGTTTACGATTTATTATCGATATAGTAAAAAGCGAACATTTCAACAAGAAGTATCTTTTGAATTAGGACAACAATTGATTTCTCGATTTAAGTATTTAGGAGAAATGGATATTGGTGAAAAGCGAAAATCACAACTAGGTTCGTTGACCTATCCGTTGGAAGAAAGACAAATTAGATTACGTTTGTCTTCGGTGGGTGATTATTTACAAAGAGAAAGCTTAGTTATTCGTTTATTGTATGATTTGTCAGCAAAGCATTTTCGTTGTTTTTGCCCACGTGATTTCAAAATGATCGATACTTATACGAAAGAAAGAGGGCTCTATTTATTCAGTGGTCCTGTTGGTTCAGGAAAAACATCCTTGATGTATTATTTGGCACGTGAAACGACCCTCCAAGTCATTACAATTGAGGACCCAGTAGAAATCGAAGAACCATTATTTCTGCAATTACAAGTTAACAATAAAATCGACCAAACGTATGAACAACTCCTAAAACTTTCATTGCGGCACCGTCCGGACTTATTGATCATAGGGGAGATAAGAGATAAACAAACAGCGGATACTGCGGTAAGAGCAGCATTGACTGGACATCGTGTCTATGCTACTGTACACGCCCGTTGTCTAGAGGGAGTAGAAGCCAGGATGACTGAATTGATGGGAAAGAACCAAGATTTATTTGAATGTTTAGCAGGAGTGATCTATCAAGAAATTTTGTTGGATCAATTTCAATCGGCAGCAGTTTTGTGGGCCTATGATTTCTCATATAGTGGATTTGTAAAGAAGGGGTGGGAAGAAAGTCGTGAAGAGGCAAAAAAAGCGTGTTGGCAGACCACAACGTTTTAAAAAAATGCCTATCAAAGAACAAGCAAAATATATTCAATTGATGGGAGAATTACTCTTGAATGGGTTCAGTATCCAAGAGGCAATAACGATCCTCTTAAAAATCCAAGCAATAACCAAGATCCATTTACAAAATGCACAGCGGTTGCTACAGGAAGGACATCCATTTTATGATGTATTGCAACAAATGGGATTCAGCTCTGAAAAATTAGTGCAAGTCGAGTTAGCAGAGACGCATGGGAATTTAATTGAAACATTGAAAGGAATAGCTGAACAATTTCGATTGGTTGAAGAATTTCGTAAAGAATTGAAAAAAATGATCAGTTATCCCTGTCTATTATTGATTTTTTTACTAGGAATACTTGCTGCTTTACGGCAAATGGTTTTGCCACAACTCCTTGCTACGGATATGGTCGCAGCTTCACATTGGGGGATAGTATTTCTAAAAACTTTCCATTGGTATTTGCTTGGAACATTTTTGGTCGGGGGGCTCCTACTGATTTTTATTCAGGTTCGATTGACTAAAATGGATGTTATACAAAAATATACTTGGTTTAGTCAACTAGTATTTTTCGGGCGAATGTTCTCACTCTATCAATCTTCTTATATTGCTCTTGAATTAGGAAAATTATTCTATGAAGGATTAGAATTACGTCAAATCATTTATTGCTTGAAGGAAACAAGACAAGGAAGTTTGATCCAATTACTGGCTTTTCGACTAACTAAAGGACTTGAATCAGGGATTCCTTTGGCTGAACAATTTCAAAGTTATACATTCTTTACCGAAGATTTTAGTCAAATTATTTTACAAGGTGAAGCAAAGGGACAACTTGGAAAGGAGTTATTATTTTATAGCTCATTGACCAGACGGCATTTTTTTCAAAAGATCAATCGAATACTCCATTGGATACAACCACTGTTTTTTTTCGGGATCGCTAGTTTGATCCTACTGATTTATGCTGCAATTCTACTGCCTGTATATGGAAACATCGAGGAGGTTTTATTATGAGCGTGACCAAGAAAAAAAGACTTTTTCTTAATCGGGAACTTGCCAGTTTCACACTGATAGAAATGTTTATTGTGTTACTAGTGATCAGTGCTTTAGTTTTGTTATTTATTCCTAATATTTCGCGGTATCGGGATCATGTAAATAAAGAAGGAAGGGCGGCTGTGCTTCAATTGATCGATGCACAAAAGGAGCTATACTCGTTACAAAATAACGGGAAGGTCCCTACGATAGCTGAGTTATTGAAAGAAGGGTACATCAAACAAGAACATGCAGATGCTTATAATAAAAAGTAAGCATGACCCACCTGGGCATACATTACTAGAAACTCTACTTGTTCTATTCATTATATCAAGTCTGTTTATCTTTCCATTCGTTTCTATTTCATCGTGGCAAACACGATTAGCTGCCTATCAGTTCTTTGATCAATTTGAAAGAAGAATTTATGCCACACAAAAAGCAGCAATCGTTAACCAGGAAAACACAACGATCGCCTATGATAACAAACAAGCTCAGATCATTTTTACAGTTCCACAGCAAATGAGCAGTTGGTCAGTGTTGAAGATACCCAAAGAAATTGAAGTGAGAAGGGCCCCAACACTTATATTTGCTGCAAAAACTGGAAACGAAAGTTCCTTAAACGCGTATCAGTTTTACTGGAAGGAAGAAAAACAGTTGATCAGCTATCAATTCCAAATGGGAAGTGGTCATTATCTTAAAAAAGTCGAATAAAAGTGGTTTTGTATTATTAGAAACGCTGATGGCGTTAACAGTCACAGTTGCCTGTATCTATTTGGTAAGTTCAAGCAATCGATTTTTATTACAGTTAGACAAGCAGAACAATCGAAGAGTTTTGCTAGTACGTAGATTATATGAAGATGTCAAAACTTTTCGGAAACATCAACAGTTACCTAGTAGGACAATCGTTGAGCCGAAAAGTAAAACAGTGATTGAGTCAAACCAAAATGGGATACAACAAGTGAAAATCACGCAGGAGGAGGATACCATTGAGATCCTCCAAAAATAAACCTACCTTTACACTAATCGAATGTCTGATTTCATTAGTTGTTTTAAGCAGTATCTTCCTATCGATGACTTTGTTGATCAATCAAGCAAATCAAGTAAATAAGTATTTACAAAGAAAAGACCAAAAAGAATGGTTGATTTTTTTAGTGCAGTTTGAAGAAGAAATAAAACATGGTGAAAATATCCTAGTCAAAGATGATTGTGTCTATTATGAAATCTCCGATAAAGCTTATTCTATCGAGCAATACAAAAATATGATACGCAAACGAGGTCGAAATGGAGGCCATCAACCCATGCTGACAGCTGTCAGTACATGGATCGTAAAAGAAAATGAGACGACAGTGTCTTTTTTGATATCTTTTGAAAATGGGGAGGAGTATGAAGGCGTTTGGACAAAAAGCAAAGATGGAACGGCATAATCAAGCGAATATCTTGATAACTACACTTTTGATTTTCTTAGTGTGTAGTTCCTTGATGTTAGTTATTTTAGAAAATTATCGGCTCACTATCGATATCAATAAGAGAACTGAGAAATATTATATAGCCAAAATAATGAAACAATTAGCATTATCAAGAATCACCAATGAAAAAGTAAAAGGGAAATATCAATATTCTACTGGTATCGTTTTTTACACTCAACAAAATAACGAAGTAGAGTTCCACATTGAAGTTCTACCATATACCTTCAAATTTACGGAAAAGTTAAATAATGGTACAGATTGTGATACAGTTTGTGACTAAATGTATGAAAACGCCCTCTTTTCTGTTATAGCGCTGTTTTTCTGATATATGTGTTTATTATTTCACAAATAAAAAAGTGTGAAAACGATTGAAATTTTGTCGATTCTTCGTTAAAATTAAACAGGTAAAATAATTGTTATAATATATCTAGAAATGAGGTGCACCATGTTACCAGAAAAAATGGAACAGGGTTTTGAACAAAACCTAAAAGCGATTCAGCTTTTACAAAATGCATTGGGAACTTCCTTTTTAGAAGCCTATGTCGAAAATGCTGAGAACTTAATCGACAACTATCAAGTACGTGTGGTGGATGGGGTGCCGACTGAAGAGATCACAAAACAGATTTCAGCGATCTATGAAGAATTCAGTCAATTATCTTTTGAGCCAGAAGAATGGCGTCGTCTGTCTCAACTACTGTTACTAAAGGGGGCACAGACTGAACATCTGCAAGCAAATCACCAGTTGACTCCAGATAGTATTGGTTTTTTATTCGTCTTCTTAATTGAACAACTGTTCACAAAAAAGACAGAGCCAGTCAGAGTTTTAGACATTGCGGCAGGAATGGGTAACTTGTTATTAACAGTTCTTTTAAATCTAACGAACGCAGGATATCAAACGGAAGGGTTTGGTGTAGAGATCGATGATACATTGCTAGCAGTTGCTGCTTCAACGAGCGATTTGACCCAAGCAAATGTACAATATTTCCACCAAGATGGATTACAAGATTTACTGGTTGATCCAGTTGACGTTGCAATCAGTGATTTACCGATCGGTTATTATCCGAATGATCAAAAAGCAAAAGAATTTTTAACAAGCGCCAAGGTAGGCCACAGCTATGCACATCATCTGTTATTAGAACAAGCGATGAAATATGTCAAACCAGATGGATTTGGTCTATTTTTGATGCCAAGTAACTTTTTAGAAACAGAACAAAGTGAAAATGTGAAGAAATGGTTTAAAGAGGAAGGTTATCTACAAGGGATGATTCAATTACCAGACGAATTGTTCCGCAACAAGCAATCACAAAAAAGTATTTTGATTTTACAAAGAAAAGGGCCCAATGCAAAACAAGCACAAGAAGTGTTGCTTGTAAAACTTGATTCACTAAAGAAACCAGAGAAGGTGACCGAATTTTTTAAAGAATTTGAAACATGGAAATCGTCTTCTCTGTAATCATTCAACTAGAAGGAGAGTAATATGTCTAAAACAATTGCAATCAATGCTGGAAGTTCAAGTTTGAAATGGCAGTTATATCAAATGCCAGAAGAGACCGTAGTCGCTAAAGGAATTGTGGAAAGAATTGGTTTACAAGATTCTATTTTTACTATTAAGTATGGCGAAGATCAAAAATTCGAACAAATCATGGATATTGAAGACCATGAAATAGCAGTAAAAATGCTATTAGATCATTTGATTGAACTGCATATTCTAAGCTCGTATGATGAAATCACTGGTGTAGGACATCGTGTCGTACATGGTGGTGAAACTTATGGAGATTCTGTGATCGTTGATGAAGATGTCATGAAACGAATCGAAGTATTAGCAGAATTTGCACCTTTGCATAACCCAGCAAATCTAATGGGGATCAAAGCGTTCAAAAAAATATTACCAGACATTCTTAGCGTAGCTGTTTTTGATACATCATTTCATGCAACAATGCCAAAACACAATTATTTATATAGTTTACCTATTTCTTATTACGAAGATTACAAAGTTAGAAAATATGGTTTCCATGGAACGAGCCATCGATATGTTTCTGAACGAGCAGCTAAATTACTCGACAAACCGATTGAAGAATTGAAGTTGATTACTTGTCACCTGGGAAATGGTGTATCGATCACAGCCGTTGATGGTGGGAAATCAGTAGATACTTCTATGGGATTTACACCACTCGCAGGAGTAACGATGGGTACACGTTCTGGAGATATTGATCCAGCTGTCATACCGTATTTGATGGAGAAATTAGAGATCGATATCGATGGAGTGATGGATATCTTGAATAAAAAATCAGGCCTTTTAGGTTTAACAGGTTTATCAAGTGATATGCGTGATCTTGAGAAAAACTATGAAAAAGAACATATTCGCTTGGCCTATGACATTTTCGTCGACCGTATACGTAAATACATTGGTGGTTATGTTACAACCATGAATGGTGTAGATGCAATTATTTTCACTGCCGGAATCGGTGAAAATGATGGACATGTTCGTAGTGAAATCATTAAAGGAATGACATGGTTTGGCTGTGAAATCGATCCTGAATTGAATAAACTCCATGGTGAAGATTTGGATATTTCAACAAAAGACTCAAAAGTAAAAGTATTAGTGATTCCAACAGATGAAGAACTAATGATTGCTCGTGATGTTGAACGCTTGCGCAAATAAGCTTGATCTTAAAAGCGAATGCTCATCAATGAGTGAAGGTAAAATGCAAAAAAAACTGTTTGGTGGGAGAATAATTCTCTCACCAAACAGTTTTATGCTTATTTATCCTTTTTCTTGGGTAATTGGTTCTCTAAATCAGTACGTACAACAAGGACATCACAAGCAGCGTTGCGAATAACGAATTCTGAAACAGAACCTATAAATAGTCGTTCAACAGCATTTAATCCTGTCGCACCTAACATGATAAGGTCTACTTGGTTATCCTCAGGAATTTCTTTTGCAATAATTTGTTTAGGAGACCCGTACTCGATGACTGTAGTGACCTTACTCAACCCAGCTTTTTTAGCATTGGTTTCATAATCAGCAAGAGTTTGTTTAGCCATTTCAGTTGCTTGCTCAGCCAACATCCCATCAAATGAAGAGACTGTTTGGAAAGAACGAGTATCGATGACGTGTGCTAATAATAGCTCCCCGTTGTTTCTTATAGCGACGTTAACAGCCTTTTGAAAAGCTAATTCTGCTTCCTCAGAGCCATCTACGGCGACCATGATTTTTTTGTATTGTTGTAACATATGCGTTCACTCCTTCAGATAAAACATCTTTACACACCTATTGTAAAACAATTCTGAAAAAAAGAGAATTATTTACTGTTTGGTTTAGCCATTTTTTTCGCAAAATTGATACTGAACACGGAAGCTACGAGAATGACGAGGATCAAATAGGATAGAGCAATAAACCGTTGATTGAAAAAAGCCACGGCTATACCTAAGATTCCTAAAAAGGCATAAATGGCGCCAAAAAATTGCAAGAAACCTTGATTTTTTTCTGTTTTTTCGATTAATACAAAAAAGATAGGCTGTTTTTTTTAATAAATAATAGCTGACAAATAATAATAGTAATGCGGCAATGCCCATTAACAGTTGGATCATATGAATTCCTCCAAAATTCTAACTATCGCTCATAGGTTAGATAGTTTTCAAAGATGAAAAAGGGAGCTGTACCAAAATGGCATAGCCCCCTAAATCTTAAAAAAATGGTAATCTCCGTTAATGCCGGTGTTCGTCCTGTAGTATTGATCCCGCGAATTCAAGCAGGTGGGTCCCATGGTCGTAGCATCGAACTACCAAATGATAAGGCGTGTTACCAGCTGTGACACAAGACAGGTCCCAAGATATCAATAAAAATGTTCGGTCAACACACAAAGAGGACAATTCGAACATCACAGATTTCCCACTCCTATAGTAGCACAGGAAAATAAAAAGAGCAATGAGAGCGCTCAGGAAAATAGAATACACACTTAGTCATGTTTAGGAAGTTCTTTTTTCCAGTCTTTGATACGATAATATTGTTGTCCTAGTGCCTGTTCATACTTTCCAGTATCTTTTGGATGATAATATTGCGCATGTTTCAGTTTATCAGGTAGATATTGTTGATTCGCCCAGGCATTTTCAAAGTTATGTGGATATTGATAGCCCACTCCTCGATTCAGTGCTTTAGCGCCTTGATAATGACTATCACGTAAATGATCAGGGACTTCGCCAGCATTTCCGGCGCGGATATCAGAGATTGCTTCATCCAACGCAGTATAAGCAGAATTGGATTTAGGTGACAAACATAGATCGACAACAACATCTGCTAGAGGAATGCGCGCTTCCGGAAGTCCCAGACGTTCCGCAGCTAAAACAGCATTGACCGTTCGAGCAGCTGCTGCAGGATTCCCCAAACCGATATCTTCATAACCAATGACCATCAGACGCCGACAAATACTTGCTAGATCTCCTGCTTCGACTAAGCGGGCAAGATAGTGAAGGGCGGCATCTACATCACTTCCGCGTATAGATTTTTGGAATGCAGAAATCACATCATAATGGGCATCACCGTTCTTGTCATGGGTCAATGCTTTTTTCTGCACACATTCTTCAATGACAGGAAGAGTTAGGTGGATCATCCCTGCTTGATCCGGTTTAGTTGAACGTGCAGCAAGCTCTAATCCGTTCAACGCACTTCGAAGATCTCCGTTCGTGGCGCGTGATAAATGAAGCAATGCTTGATCGTCCAACTCTATGCTAAGCTGACCAAGCCCACGATCTTTATCATGCAAAGCTGTATGGATTGCTTTTTCAATATCTTGTTCATCTAGAGGTTTGACTTCAAAAATCTGGGTTCGACTACGGATAGCGGGATTGATAGTGATATATGGGTTTTCGGTTGTGGCACCGATCATTATGATCCGCCCATTTTCTAAATGAGGAAGTAAAAAATCTTGTTTTGTTTTATCCAGACGGTGGACTTCATCAAGTAAAAGGATGACTGTACCGCTCATTTTTGCTTCCTCTGCAACGATCTGCAAATCTTTTTTTGAATCTGTGGCCGCATTCAGCATTCGAAAAGCAAATTTCGTTGAACCAGCAATCGCACTAGCAATACTAGTTTTTCCGGTTCCAGGCGGGCCATATAAAATCATGGAAGACAACATTTTTGCATCAACCATTCGGCGAATGATTTTGCCTTCACCGACTAAATGCGTTTGCCCAACAACTTCGTCAATCGTTCGAGGCCGCATGCGATAGGCTAAGGGTTGTTGCATAAAAAAACTCCTCCTTTTGATTTTCGTACGTTAATTATAGCATAGTGGAAAAGATACTGTGAATTAGGTAAGTTCAGATGCTAAAGAAAGGATGAGGTCGAGACAAAAGTCGTTTAGTTTTTCGAAATTTCCGAAAAACCTGACTTTTGGCCACCGTTTATTCGAAGTTAGAGTCTGTGGCAAAACTGATTTTTACTTTTGTTCCACGCTCATAATTGTTGGAAGGTGTGAGTGATTACATAGAAAAACAGAATCCGTTCTCTTTTATTTTCTTTGGTGTAAAATAGAATAAACAAATAAAAAATGTATCAGGAGGGAAACAATGGGGAATACACGATTTGAAACCAAACTATTGGAAAGAGCGCGTGAACGTTTTGAAGAAACATTGGATCAAATGGATTTAACCGAAGCAAACACGATGCCTCAACCATTGATCAAATCAGTTACATGGCTGATCTGGCATACGGCTCGAGAAATTGATTATCAAATTTCAGACTTGAACGGAAGCAAACCACTCTGGATAAGTACTGGGTGGAATAAAAAATTTTCATTGGATTTATCTGATGATACTCAGGACTGGCGCCATACACCTGAAGAAGCGAAAAAAGTGGTCGTAAAAGAAAAACAATTGCTTATTGATTACTTAAATGACAGTATCCACTTGGCGAACGATTATTTAGAGAATGTAGATGAAGCAAGCTTTAGCGAAGTGATCGATACGAATTGGACACCTCCAGTAACAAGAGGAGATCGAATCATTTCTATCATTGATGATGCAGTGATGCATTCAGGACAAGCCGTGTATACTAGAAGATTAGTGATAGGTAAATAGTGGAGGTTTCTTTGAATAAAGGTAGATCAGCATAGATCAACGAATAAGGAGAGCGCATATTTTTATGCATCTCCTTATCTTGTTTTCCCAGATATTCTCAGTAGAAGAAAGAGGTTGGGACAGAAGTGTTTAACTCCGAGAAATAAGAAGAAATGAACGAAAATTGCTTTTCAAATTTTTGTGAATTTCGGCTTATTTCCGAAGGAGTTACTTCTGCTCCCACCGTTTATTCGGAGTTAGAGTCTGTGACAAAACTGATTTTTAGTTTTGTCCCACGCTCCTACGCCTCTGTTTTCATAGCTTATCCGATTAAATTTGTGTATGATAAGGGAGGTGAATAGAATGATGGATAATCGGAATTTAGATGAACTTTTAGGGAGTAAGTCAACACCTGAAGTGGCAAGAGATTTACTAGGTATGTATTTAGAATATTCTACACCTAAAGGAATTGTTGGCGGATATATCGTAGATACGGAAGCTTATCTTGGACCAGATGATGAGGCTGCACACAGTTTTGGTATGCGAAGGACACCACGAGTAGCGGCAATGTATGAAAAGCCAGGAACGATTTATCTTTACACGATGCATACGCACCGCATTTTAAATATTATTACGCAACCTGAAGGAATTCCTCAAGGGGTCATGATCCGAGCAATCGAGCCTGTGACAGGAATCGAACAGATGAGTGCCAATAGAGGTGGAAAAATAGGTCCGGACATCAGTAATGGACCGGGAAAATTAGTTGCCGCATTAGGAATACCGCAAGAACTTTATGGAAAATCAATTATAGATAGTCCATTACATTTGGTTTATGAGAAAAAAAGAGAACCGAAAAAAATTAGTGCGTTGCCTAGGATTGGAATACCTAACAAGGGAGAATGGACAGCAATGCCATTACGATTTGTTGTTTCCGGGAATCCGTACGTTTCGTTACAAAAAAAGAACCAGATCGATGAAGACTGGGGTTGGAGGAAGTAAAATGAAAAAAGAAAACTTACTTGATTATTTAGATCAGGCGATTGAAAAAACGATTACTGATTATGATGTAGCACTTGATTGGGATACGAAAAATCATACGATTGAGATTATTGTACGTCTATTTGCTGAGAATAAAGCACACTTTGAGATTGATGATGCAGAAGGTGTCGTATCAGAAGAAGATGTCATTGAATTTGAAGATGGTATCTTATTATTCAATCCACAAAAATCTAATTTTGATGAAGCAGACTATTTGGCAGTCATTCCTTATGAAGGGAAAAAAGGCTTGAAAAAATCTGTGGTTGATGCCTTGATCGAGTACTTAAATGAAGTTTTAGCTGAAGGACAAAGCGATTTATTAGATTTTCTAGATACAGATGATGAAACTGCTGTTTTTGAATTGACATTCGATAACCAAAAATTAGCTGAACTAGTCGAAGAAAAACAACAAAATCAGTCAGATGCATATTTACCGTATCCAAGTTACTAAGGAGTGAATTTCATGAAATGGAATGAAGTAAAAGTAGAAACAGCGAGTGAAGCAGTAGAAGCAGTTGCGAACATACTAATGGAAGCAGGAGCTAGCGGTGTAGCAATTGAGGATGCACTGGACATTGAAAATTTTCAGTCAGATCAATATGGAGAAATCTTAAATAAAGAAGATTTTACTTATTTAAAGGAAGGAGCCATTGTGATGGCTTATTTTCCTGAGACGATTTTTTTACCAGAAATTGTGCCCTTTATTAAGGAACGTGTAACAAAATTACCAGAATATGGGTTAGCGATAGGTAAAAATAGCGTGACAGCTAGCGAGGTGGAAGAAAGTAATTGGGCGACTGCTTGGAAAAAATATTACCATCCCGTACGCATTACCAGAATGTTGACAATTGTTCCTAGTTGGGAAAACTATCAAACAAATGATCCATTAGAAAAAATCATCACACTAGATCCAGGTATGGCATTTGGTACAGGTACACATCCGACCACTTCTTTAACTTTGCAAGCGTTAGAGACTGTATTGCGAGGTGGGGAAACTGTCTTGGATGTGGGAACAGGTTCTGGGGTGTTAAGTATTGCCTCAAAATATTTAGGTGCAAAAGATGTCTATGCTTATGATTTAGATGAAGTAGCTGTACGCTCAGCAAAAGAAAATATGGATATGAATGAAGTGGCAAAAGATGTCCACGTAGCGGCGAATGATTTATTAAAAGGAATCGAGATCGAAAGTGATGTCATCGTGGCTAATATCTTGGCAGATATTATTTTGCTGATGATCCCTGATGCTTGGCGTTTGTTGAAACAAACAGGCTCACTTATCGTTTCAGGTATTATTGAAGATAAAAAGCAAATGGTGATTGATGCAATGGAAACACAAGGATTTGTCGTCGAACAGATCTTCCAGCAAAAAGATTGGTATGCCATTATTTTAAAAAAGCCTGAGGTGGAATAAATGCAACGATATTTTTTAGAAGAAGCCTATCAACCATCTGAAAAATTTGAACTTTCGGCAGAAGCTTTTCACCATATCGTACATGTGATGCGTATGAAACCGAAAGACCGAGTCTACTTGGCTTTTAGCGACCAACAAGTGATCATTGCGGAAATCACAGAAATCACTGAGGAAAAAGTTTACTTGACTGAAATCGAAAAAGAAGAAATGGAAAAAGAATTGCCAAGTATGATCACGATTGCTAGTGGTTATCCTAAAGGTGATAAATTAGAGTGGATCGTTCAAAAAGGTACGGAGTTAGGGGCGCATGCATTTATTGGTTTTCCAGCAAAGACCTCGGTGGTGAAATGGGATGCGAAAAAAAGAAAAAAACGGCAAGAACGTTTAACCAAGATAGCTCAAGAGGCAGCAGAACAATCGCACCGCCAAATTGCACCACGAGTGGAGTTATTAGATACAGAGAAAGAATTGTTCACGCAGCTTTCTGACTATGATGTGATTTTGGTCGCATATGAAGAATCTGCAAAACAAGGCGAACTGGCGAATCTGGCGAAAGTATTCAACTCTGTGACCGCTGGCAGTCGAATTTTGGCGATTTTTGGTCCAGAGGGCGGATTGATGGCAGAAGAAATCAACCAATTTGTTGATGCAGGTGCTATTATTTGTGGTTTAGGACCACGGATTTTACGCACAGAAACAGCACCACTTTATTTATTAAGTGCAGCAAGTTATCATTGGGAATTAAACAAGTGAAAAAAATGTGAAAAAATATATGATAAGATCAGGAAAAATTGAAAATAACCCCAACAATCTGTATAATAAAAGCAATTATTTATTGTAAACAGGCACTATTTTTGTTTGAGAATGAAAGAAACAGTCCATAAGAACTGTTTTATAACCTTTGAAAGGGGGATTTCCTATGCCAAAAGAAGAAATTTTAACAGGCCCTGGTGTAATCAAACTGGTTAGTCAATACATGGGACCAGAACATGTTGCATTTGTCCAAAAAGCATGTGATTACGCTAGTGCTGCTCATGATGGACAATTTAGAAAATCAGGAGAGCCTTATATCATCCACCCAATCCAAGTTGCAGGGATCTTAGCCGATTTAAAAATGGACCCCCACACGGTCGCTACGGGTTTCTTACATGACGTGGTAGAGGATACAGAGGTTACACTAGATGATTTGAAAGAGGAATTTGGCCCAGACGTTGCGATGCTTGTTGATGGCGTAACGAAGCTAGGTAAGATCAAATACAAGTCACATGAAGAACAATTAGCAGAAAACCACCGCAAGATGCTGTTAGCTATGGCACAAGATCTACGTGTAATTATGGTGAAATTAGCCGATCGACTACATAATATGCGTACGTTGAAACATCTTCGGGAAGACAAGCAACGACGTATTGCTCAGGAAACGTTGGAAATCTATGCACCGTTAGCTCATCGTTTAGGGATCAGTCGTATCAAATGGGAATTAGAAGATACAGCATTGCGGTATTTGAATCCTAAACAATATTATCGAATCGTGCACTTGATGCAAACAAAGCGTGAAGAACGAGAAAAATATGTGAATGGGACAGTAGAAGACATCCGTTTAGCTACAGAAGAACTAGGAATCTTCGCAGAAATCTATGGGCGACCAAAACACATTTATTCTATCTATCGGAAAATGAAAGATCAAAAGAAACAATTCAATGAAATCTATGATCTATTAGCTATTCGTGTCATCGTAGATTCAATCAAGGATTGTTATGCTGTTTTAGGGGCAATCCACACAAAATGGAAACCAATGCCTGGCCGCTTCAAAGACTACATCGCGATGCCTAAAGCGAATATGTATCAATCATTGCATACGACTGTTATTGGACCAGCCGGAAATCCGGTGGAAATCCAAATTCGTACCCAAGAAATGCATGAAATCGCAGAATTCGGGGTAGCTGCTCACTGGGCATACAAAGAAGGAAAGAATGAAAAAGTAGAACCAGACGGTATGACAAAACAATTAAGCTGGTTCCATGAAATCATTGAACTTCAAGATGAAAGCTATGATGCCTCTGAATTTATGGAAGGCGTCAAAGGAGATATCTTTAGTGATAAAGTATACGTATTTACTCCTAAGGGGGATGTAACAGAACTTCCTAAGGGATCAGGTCCGTTAGACTTTGCGTATAGTATCCATACGGATGTCGGAAATAAAACGACAGGTGCCAAAATCAATGGAAAAATGGTGCAATTGGATTACAAGCTCAAAAATGGAGATATTATAGAGATTTTGACCTCGCCTAATTCATTTGGACCAAGTCGAGATTGGTTGAAACTAGTTGCTACGAGTAAAGCTAGAAATAAAATCAAGCGTTTCTTCAAAGCGCAAGACCGAGAAGAAAATATTACTAAAGGTCATGAAGCAGTAATAAAATGTATCGCTGACTTGGGCTTTACTCCTAAAGAGATCTTGTCTAAAGCTAAATTGCAAGATGCGCTGGAACGTTTGAATTATCAAACGGAAGACGATATGTATGCAGCTATTGGATATGGTGAAGTTAGTCCGTTGACTATGGCGAATCGTTTGACAGAAAAAGAACGAAAAGAACAAAAAATAGAACAACAAAAACAAGAAGCAGAAGAAATCATGAACCAGCCGAAAAAAGAGCCGGAAAAAATGAAAGTTCGTCATGAGGGTGGCGTGGTCATCCAAGGTGTCGAGAATCTGCTGATACGTATCAGTCGTTGCTGTAATCCAATTCCTGGTGATGATATCGTTGGGTATATCACAAAAGGTAGAGGGATTTCTATTCATCGAAGAGATTGTCCAAATGTCCAAGCAGACAAGCCAAATGTAGCGGAACGCTTGATTGAAGTGGAATGGGAAGATACTTCAAATACTAAAAAAGAATATGATGCGGATCTGGAAATCTATGGCTATAATCGTTCAGGTATGTTAAATGATGTCTTGCAGACAGTGAACACCATGACTAAAAATTTGAATAGCGTAGAAGCTAGAACAAATAAAGATAAGATGGCGACCATTCATTTAACTGTAGGCATCCAAAATCTTTCCCACTTGAAGAGTATCGTGGATAAAATCAAAGCCGTGCCAGATGTCTACAGCGTACGTCGAACAAATGGCTAGGAGGTACAAGTATGAAAGCAGTGATCCAACGTGCAAGTAAAGCTTCTGTTTCCATTGAGCAACAGGAAGTTGGTAAAATCGAACGTGGATTAGTCGTTTTATTAGGTGTCCATGAGGGAGATACGCAAGCGGATGTCGACTATTTAGTAAAAAAAGTTGCACAACTGCGTATCTTTGAAGATGAACAAGGAAAAATGAATCGAAGTATCGAAGATATTCAAGGAGAGCTACTGAGTATCTCACAATTTACGCTCTTTGCAGACACGAAGAAGGGAAACCGTCCAAGTTTTATTGCAGCAGCACGACCAGAAACGGCAATTCCGCTCTACGAAGCGTTCAATGAAGGAATCAAGCAAAGAGGCATTCCTGTAGCAACAGGAAAATTTGGTGCAGATATGGCTGTTTCACTGGTAAATGACGGACCAGTGACGATCATTATTGATTCGCAAAACAAATAGTGCAGAAGAGAGAGTGGGACAAAAGTAAGAAACACTTTTGTCTCATTCTTTAAAAACGAAACGGTGGGAGCAGAAGCAACTCCTTCTTAAATAAGCCGAAATTCACAAAAATTTGAAAAGCAATTTTCGTGAATTTCTTCTTATTTCTCGGAGTTAAACACTTCTGTCCCAACCTCTTCTATATTCGATAAGTCGGTAAACTTGAAAAATCAGGCAGTGATTTTCAAGAGTATCGACTTTTTTTTACATCGAACAGGGCAGCTTATCTTAGTCACTTTGCTTTTTTGATACTAGAACTAGAGTAGAACTTGGAGGGAATCACGGAATACTTCTGAGCCAATCGTTTCTGCAGACATTGTTAAAAAACAATAAAAATAGCTGAATAGCTACTTTAGCAAGATAAATAGAGAAGGTTCCATTTATTCTTAACTAGTAGCCATCAGCTGTTTTTTAGTGGATTAGGTTTGATTATTTAAACTGTTGAAATAGTTGGTCGATTGTTTGGTAATCTTCATTCGATAAATGGAGATCCAACGCTCGAGCATTATCCGCAACTTGTTCCGGTCTTTTTGCGCCTGGTATGACAACAGAGATCCGTGGATTCTTC
Organism: Enterococcus durans; assembly: GCF_002277935.1. Classification (NCBI taxonomy): domain Bacteria; kingdom Bacillati; phylum Bacillota; class Bacilli; order Lactobacillales; family Enterococcaceae; genus Enterococcus; species Enterococcus durans. The sequence goes on from NZ_CP022930.1 coordinate 1,492,959, forward strand.
ATATACCAAGCTAACACAAGTTGTGCGATTGTTGCTTGATATTTTTCAGCCAACGGATGAAGTTGATCCACAGCTTGAATGATCTTTTCAAAACGTTCGCCCTGAAAATCAGGTCTATTTTTTCTTGGGTCATGAGCACCAAATTCTTGGGGACTATTTAGATGATACTTGCCAGTCAACAATCCAGAAGCAAGTGGGAAGTAAGGTACGAAGCTGATGTCGTTTTCTTTAAGATAAGGAAACAATTCTTTTTCCGCTTCTCGATAGATCAAACTGAACTTATCTTCCACAACATCTACATAGCCATCTAAATTGGCTTCTTTCAACTGTTCTAGTGAGAAGTTAGAAACACCGATCGCGCGAATCTTACCAGCTTCTTTTAGTTGGTGTAATGCTGCAATTGCTTCATTTTTAGGTGTATGATCATCTGGAAAATGGATATAAAAAATATCGATGTAATCTGTTTGCAAACGGCGTAGCGCATCTTCGACCGACTGCGTCAAAAATTCTGGGGAGTTATCAAAAACACCTTTCTTATTTGGTACATGTGCTGCTTTCGTTGCAATCACAATACGCGAGCGATCATATTCTTCTTCTCGTAAGACTTCACCAATCAACTCTTCTGAACGACCATTACCATAAGCAAATGCTGTATCGATCAAGTTGATCCCATTATTTAAAGCAGTGCGAACAACTTGTTTTCCAGTTTCATCTTCTAAGCCAGTAAAGAGATTGTGACCACCTACAGCGTTTGCCCCTAATCCAAGTTGTTCTGCGTAAACTTGTGAGTGTCCGATTCTTATTTCTGCCATTGTACAGGCCTCCTTTTCGTCTAGTCTAAAACAAAATTGGAAAAAGCTGAACTAAAAGGTCTTTCTGAAAGGAAAATGAAAAAGTGTCATGGAATATAGTTGTTCGGCATAAATTTCTTTGGTGTTTCTGACCTATTCTTTCGATTTTACTTGACTTTAAGACTTGTTTTTAGTAGGTTATAGTTAATATTGAAAATATCGATGAAAGAGCGAGTAGGTTTCTGAGACTTTACAAGAGAGGATCATCTGGGCTGAGAATGATCTAAAGGGGCGATTCTGAAAGACACTCTGGAGATGAACGTGTGAAAAGCCGTTCCGTGTACGAGCGTTAATCGTAAGAGGAAAGAGCAATCTTTCAAAATTAGGTGGTACCGTGTATGAATTAGTCATTCGCCCTTGTTCAAGATGAACGAGGGCGGATTTTTTTTTACATAGAAAATAAAAGGAGAGAAAAAAATGAGTTTCCAAAGACCAAAAGGAACAAATGATATTTTACCTGGTGAGTCAGAAAAATGGCAATTTGTAGAAGAAACTGCCCGCTTGTTATTTAGAGATTATCAATATAATGAAATCCGCACGCCTATCTTTGAACATTATGAAGTGATTTCTCGAAGTGTCGGTGATACGACGGATATTGTGTCAAAAGAAATGTATGATTTCTATGATAAAGGTGAAAGACATGTGACCCTTCGACCAGAAGGAACAGCTCCAATCGTGCGGTCTTTTGTCGAACACAAGTTATTTGGACCAGAGTACGCAAAACCGTATAAAACTTTTTACATGGGACCAATGTTTCGCTATGAACGTCCGCAAAAAGGGAGACTGCGTCAATTCCATCAAATCGGCGTAGAAGCGTTTGGCTCTGAAAACCCAGCGACTGATGTTGAAAGCATGGTGATGGCACTTGATTTCTTCAAACAATTAGGAATCAATCAAATCCGTTTAGTCATTAATTCTTTAGGAGACAAAGAAACACGTCAAGCATATCGTCAAGCCTTGATCGACTATCTTGTTCCCTTTGAAGAGCAATTAAGTGAAGATTCAAAACGAAGACTACACGAAAATCCTTTGCGTGTACTAGATAGCAAGGACAAACGCGATCAACGATTTGTAGCAGAAGCACCTTCTATTTTGGACTTTCTAAGCGAGTCAGCCCAAAAACACTTCGATACAGTGGTGACAATGCTAGACGCATTGGATATTCCTTATGAAATCGATCATAATATGGTACGTGGTTTAGATTATTACACACATACGATTTTTGAAATCATGAGTGATGCACCAAAAATGGGCGCTCAAGCAACGATTTGCGCAGGAGGTCGTTATGACAATCTTGTCGAAGAGTTAGGTGGTCCAGAAACACCTGGATTTGGGTTTGCGATGGGTATCGAGCGCTTGCTGTTGACAATGGAAGCAGAAGAAGTAGTGATCCCTGCATTTAATGAATTAGATGCCTATGTTGTAGCGTTAGGTGAAGAAACAAACATCGAAGCATTGAAGCTCGTACAAGTAATTCGGAATTTCGGCTTTTCTGCGGATCGTGACTTCATGAATCGTAAAGCAAAAGCCCAATTCAAAACGGCAGATAAAGCAAATGCAAAATTGGTTTTAGTCATTGGAGCAGATGAATTGGAAAATCAGACAGTGACTGTTAAAGCCATGGCAAATAGAAAAGAAAAAAGCTTCCCATTAACAGAAGTTTATGAACATTTTGATGAAGTCTATGATGAAATGACTTTATTCGAGTAGGAGGAAATGAAAAAATGACACAAAGAACAACATATTGTGGTTTGGTATCTGAAAAAGAATTAGATCAAACTGTCACATTAAAAGGGTGGGTCCAAAAACGCCGGGATCTTGGAGGCGTGATTTTTATTGATCTACGTGACCGTGAAGGAATCGTCCAAATCGTCTTTAACCCGGAAGTAAACAAAGAAGCATGGGAAATCGCTGACAAATGTCGTAGTGAATATGTCATTGAGATCACTGGTGTTGTGAAAAAACGTGAAGAACTAGCAATCAATCCAAAAATGGTAACAGGTGAATTTGAAGTATTTGCTAGCGAGATCGTTATTTTGAATAAAGCAAAAACACCACCATTTTTAATCGAAGATGATCAAACAGTCGGTGACGAAATCCGTATGAAATACCGTTATTTGGATTTGCGTCGTCCAAAAATGACAAAAAATATCAAAATGCGCAATGAAACAACGAAAGCAATCCGTCACTATTTAGATGATAACGACTTCTTAGATATCGAAACACCATATCTAGGTAAATCAACACCAGAAGGAGCGCGTGACTATCTAGTCCCTTCTCGTGTCCATGCAGGCCATTTCTATGCGCTGCCACAATCTCCACAATTATTTAAACAATTACTGATGAATGCTGGTTTTGACCGGTATTACCAAATTGTTCGTTGTTTCCGTGATGAAGACTTACGTGGTGACCGCCAACCTGAGTTTACCCAAGTCGATATCGAAACAACTTTCTTAACAACTGAAGAAATCCAAACGTATACGGAAGGATTGATTGCCAAAGTAATGAAAGATGTTCGTGGCATCGATGTGACTTTACCATTTCCTCGTATGACGTATGATGAAGCGATGGACCGTTATGGGAGTGATAAACCAGATACACGTTTTGACATGGAATTGATCGATTTGAGCAATATCGTGAAAGATGTTGATTTTAAAGTATTCCAAATGGCACTTGAAAAAGGCGGCGTGGTGAAAGTTCTGAATGCGAAGAATGCTGCAAGTAAGTATTCCCGTAAAGATTTAGATAATCTTGGTCAGTATGCTAGTCAATTCGGTGCAAAAGGCTTGGCATGGCTAAAAGTGGAAGAAGATGGATTGAAAGGACCAATCGCTAAATTCATGGGTGATGCAACGGAATCAATCGTTGCAGCAACAAACGCTGAAGTCGGCGATATCCTATTGTTTGGTGCGGATAAGAAAGAGATCGTTGCAGCAACTCTAGGTGCGATCCGTTCTCGTTTAGGGAAAGAATTAGGCTTGATCGATGAATCAAAATTCAATTTCTTATGGATCACAGAATGGCCTCAATTTGAATATTCAGAAGAAGAAGGACGGTATGTCTCTGCGCACCATCCATTTACAATGCCTAAAGCAGAAGACGTAGAATTATTAAGTACTGATCCAGGACAAGTATATGCAGAAGCGTATGATATCGTTTTGAATGGCTACGAATTGGGCGGTGGTTCTATCCGTATCCACACACGCGAATTACAAGAAAAAGTATTAAAAACATTAGGATTTTCTCAAGAACAAATGGAAGAACAGTTTGGCTTCCTATTGACAGCTTTAGATTACGGATTCCCTCCACACGGCGGTATCGCTCTAGGACTAGATCGTTTCGTCATGCTACTTGCTGGTGAAGAAAATATTCGTGAAGTAATCGCATTCCCTAAAAACGGAAAAGCTGCAGATGTAATGAGTGACGCACCAAGTACCGTTTCCGATGCACAATTGTTCGATTTGAATATTGACGTAACAAGTGTAGAATAAATGTAATTAAAACGAGAAGCATGTGTGTCGCGGGAAAGCAAACTCTTAGAAATAAGCTAGAAGTTTTTCAACAATGAAAAGTCGTTGAACAAAATTCTTTCTTGCTTATTATTGGAATTGAGCTGCTTTTTCAAAACTTCTTTTAGAGGGTGAGACAAGATTGTTTGTCCACTCTCTTTTTTGAGTAAACGATATGGAGAAACATAAGCGATAAGAAGAAATCTGCTTGAGAGAAGTCGAGATTTTCAAAGATTTGAACAGTGATTTTCGTCAATTCTTGCTTATTTTTTTCGGGAGTATATTCCTTTGGTTCTAGCCGCTTTTTTGTGTCGATGTTTTCTTGATTTAATTCTAAAACCCTTTATAATTAAGCCATAACATATAAAGTGAGGCTTTTTCATGAAAAAAACTTTCGAAAATTGGACGTACCATGATTATACGACCAAACTTTCGGCATCTATCGTGTATGCATTGATTGCATCTGTAGCACTAAACTTCTTTTATCAACCTGGGCATATCTATTCAAGTGGTATTACGGGATTAGCTCAAATACTGACGACTTTATCGAAATCATTGATTGGTTTTGAAGTACCAGTATCAACAACTCTTTATCTCTTGAATGTTCCGTTATTCATCTTGGCTTGGTTAAAAATCGGAAAGAAGTTTACTATTTTTACCTTTATCACTGTAACTTTGACTTCGCTTTTTATCCATATTTTACCGCAAACTGTTCTTTCAACTGATCCAATCATTTGTGCGTTATTTGGTGGAGCTGTTATGGGACTGGGTATCGGCCTAGTTTTAAGGAATGGGATATCTTCTGGCGGATTGGATATCGTAAGTATCACAATTCGTAAGAAAACTGGTAAATCTATTGGCTCCATTTCGATTTATTTCAATGCGATGATCGTGTTTGTGGCAGGACTTCTTTTTGGATGGCAGTACATGTTCTATAGTACGCTTTCTATTTTTGTCAGTGGAAAGGTCACGGATGTTGTCTACACGAAACAAAAGAAAATGCAAGTAATGATCGTAACAAAACATCCAGAAAAAGTGGTCAATGAAATCCAAAAATGCATGCGTCGCGGAATCACGATCATCAATGAAGCAGAAGGTGCATATAAGCATGACAAACAAACTGTATTGATGACTATTGTGACACGATATGAATTACCACTATTGAGAGAAGCAATGAAAGCCTCTGATCCGCATGCGTTCGTTAGTATCGCGGAAAACGTCCAGATCCTTGGGCGATTTTATGAAGATGGTATTTAGAGTGAACAACGAATAAAACGCTGTAGACAGTCGTAAGGCTGTTTACGGCATTTTCTATGAAAGAAGTTCTTCTTGATTGCTATCGTTATTTTTGAAATTTTGTTAAAATTATTAAAAATATGTTCTTTTTTTTTAAGTTTATGGGATGATAGGAAAAATAGTAAAATGGCTGGAATTTATTTTGCTATTTTCACTTAACACACGTATATTATGAATGAAAAAAGTTTATGAAAAGTTGGAATATTGAATGGAAAAAAAGAAAAGGTTAAAAAAAAGTCGCTATATTACTGGCTTTGATGGTATTCGCTCTTTAGCCGTTGTAGGGGTCATTTTATACCATTTATTACCAACCAGTATGAAAGGCGGCTACTTGGGTGTTCCAATATTTTTTGTTGTATCAGGTTACCTGATTACTGATTTGTTGCGACAAGAATGGGAACAAAATGGAAAAATCAACATTTGGCAATTTTATGTCCGGCGAATGAAACGGCTCTACCCCGGCTTAGCATTTCTATTGATTACTGCATCGGCGTACATCACCTTATTTCAACGAGGGTTATTGAACAATCTGCGAGGGGTCGTTGTAAGTAGTTTGCTCTATGTCAATAACTGGTGGCAAATCAACAATGGACTATCTTATTTTGATCGATTCGCCAATGAATCCCCGTTTACACACATTTGGTCGTTGGCAGTAGAAGCACAGAACTATCTGATCTGGCCGGTCATTTTTGTTTTATTGATGGTTTTTGTTCGTAAAAGAAAATGGATTTTCTATACGGTTTTAGGGACCTCTGTTTTATCAGCAATCTTGATGATGATCTTGTACACTCCAGGTGGTGATCCTACACGTGTGTATTATGGAACCGATACACGTCTATTCTCTATCTGGATGGGAAGCGCTCTTGCGTTTGTCTGGCCGAGTACGCGCTTAAAGAAAAATATTCCAAAGCAAGCAAAACGTATTTTGAATCTAGCGGGATTGATTTCGTTACTTGCATTAATCCTTTTCTTTTTCTTCTTAGATGATCATTATAGTTTTGTCTATTATGGTGGGATGTTCTTAGTAACCATCTTTTGTGTCATCTTAGTTGCCGTAACGGCTCATCCCGGTGCAAGTTTAGATCGTTGGCTGACAAATCCAGTATTTACATGGATCGGAAAAAGAAGCTACGGAATCTATTTATATCAATTTCCAGTGATGATTTTTTATGAAGCAAAAGTGTCAGATATTGCCGATCATGTCTTGATTCACACGGTGATCGAGATATCCTTGATTTTGATCATCAGTGAATTGTCATATCGCTATATTGAACGACCATTAGCTCGATTTGATTACAGTAGAACACTTCAAGTAGTCAAAGGTTGGTTCAAAACACCGATCATCAGCAAACAAAAACCATGGCTTATCCCTGCAACTTTGGTAGTTATCGTTGCTTTAGTTGGTTTTGTGACTGCGCCAAAAGACTCAGTGACAGCAGACCAGAAACAGTTACAAGCAAAAATTGCTGAGAGTAAAAAATTGGCAGAAGAAAGCCAAAAAGATTCTGAAAAGAATGACGGGACAGTGGATCAAGCAATTCTTGATAAGTACGAGCTAACTGTAGAGCAAGGGAAGAAAGCACAAAAATTGCAACTGACTGCTTTCGGAGACTCTGTTATGCTAGATGCAGCAACAGATTTGAAAGAGGTATATCCGCAGGTCGTTGTGGATGGAGATGTTGGTCGCCAACTTTATGCGAGTGAACCATACATTGAAGAACTTAAAAAACAAAATCTGTTAAAAGATACTGTATTGATCGGACTTGGTACAAATGGAGCATTTACGGAAGCTCAATTCGATACCATCATGAGCGCTCTAGGTGATCGCAAAGTTTACTGGGTAAACGTTCGCGTACCTACGAAACGTTGGCAAAATGATGTAAATGCGATGCTAGCGGATATGGCGAAGAAGTATGACAACCTCACTTTGATTGATTGGTATGACTATAGTAATGGCCATAGTGACTGGTTCTACGATGATCAGGTCCACCCAAACCCAGAAGGAATGAAACACTATATCCATCTGGTCAGTGAAACGATGCTAGGTAAAAGTAAAACAGACACGAAAACAACGAAAGATACAACCAATGGAAATAGTAATACAGATGTTTCTACCAGTGGAAACAATATAAATGAACAATAGTAAGAAGAAACCGGAATAGAAGAATTTCACTCCGAGAATTAAGAAGGGATTCACGAAAATTGCTTTTCAGATTTTTGTAGATGTCAACTTATTATTCGAAGGAGTAGCTTCTGATTCTACCGTTCGTTTTTAGAGCATGAACAAAAGTAGGAATACTTTTGTCCATGCTCTTTTTTTATTTGAATACGAGCTCAAATCACCTGATTAGGTACATTGAATTGGCGTCTTGAAATCAATAGGATCAGGATTCTCACAAAGTCAGAAAAGAGCATCTGATTTACTTGCTTTCTTCTGGTAGGGGACAAGAAGAGTGAGAAGTTAAGTAGCGCTCTTTTTGTAGACGAGTTAATTTTTTGAAAGCTGCCTCAGCTTTTGTTGCTTCACTGCGAGAAGCGAAAACTTCGGCATGGATCATTTTGACAGGACGACGTTTTTGCAATCGTGTGTATTTAGCTCCAACACCACGATTGTGTTCTCCTAGTCTTCTAGTCAAATCAGTCGTGTAGCCCCCGTAAAATGTGTGGTCCTTGCAATACAAAACATAAAAGTAGTGTTCATTGGCCATAAAGCATCGCACGTATTTCCGCAGTGTATTCACCACTTGAATCATAGGTAGTCAAAGGGGGAGCTACTTTGAATCCATCTAATTTTCCTTCTTTGATTCCCTCAACTAATAAAATGTTTGCTTCTTTCCCAGTTTTAGGGTAGACGAACTGGATTTTTTTGGGAGCGATTCGCTGTTTCTCCATTACTTTTATGATTTCCAAAAAGCGATCTGGTCGATGGACCATCACAAATCTGCCATTTGTTTTTAAAAGCTTACTAGAGATCGAAATGACTTCTTCCAAGGTGGTATAGATTTCATGACGAGCTATTGCCAGATGTTCATTAGGATTTTTTTTATTCGTGGGTAATCCCTTGAAATAAGGTGGATTGCAGACAACCAGATCACATGAATTGTGACGTACAACAGAAAGGCTGTCTTTTAAATCAATTGTATGGATCGTCATTTGCTTTTCGAGTTGATTTAAAGCGATACTTCGCCTTGCCATATCTGCCAGTCGTGGTTGGAGTTCGATTGCATCGATGTGGGCGTTAGTCCGCTTACTTAAAAACAGCCCCACAGCTCCATTCCCAGCGCAGAGGTCAACGATTTGTCCTTTTTTTGGTACTCGTGCAAAATTAGCGAGTAAAACAGCATCTAAAGAAAAAGAGAAAACTTCTGAGCTTTGGATGATTTTGATATCCTCCGCATATAATTGGTCGATTCGTTCGTATTCGTGAAGCATAGATTCCCTCCAAAATGAAAAAACTAATTGTTTGTATTATACTATTTTTATAAAAAAGAACAAAGGTAGCTTGTAAAGTCAAATGAATTTAGGCATACTATGACCATAAGCACAGAAAGGAAGAGACTATGTTTTATCGATTTATGAGAGGGATTGTCCGCGTGATTTTAGCTTTGGTCAACGGAAATGCTCGATATGAAAATAAAGAAGTATTGCCACAAGATGAGAATTACATACTAGTTGCTCCGCACCGTACGTGGTGGGATCCCTTGTATCTTGCTGTGGCGGCTGCGCCAAAAGAGTTTAGCTTTATGGCAAAAGAAGAGCTATTCAAAAATCCAGTATTACGTTTTATTTTGACTCATTCCAACGCATTTCCAGTAAAAAGAGATAACCCAGGTCCAAGTGTAATCAAAACACCAGTCAAGATTCTGAAATCAACGAATCTAGGGTTGATCATGTTTCCGAGTGGAACAAGGCATGCAACGGAGCTTAAAGGCGGTATGGCGTTGATCTCTAGAATGTCAAAAGCAAAAATCGTTCCAGCAGTCTATCAAGGTCCGCTTACTTTAGGCGATTTATTCAAACGAAAACGTGTGACCGTCCGCTTTGGCGAACCGATCGATTTATCAGATATCAAAAAAACAGATAAAGAAGGAATGGCGGAAATCGAACGTCGAACACAAGCTGCATTTGATCGTTTAGATAAAGAAGTCAATCCTGATTTCAAGTATGAGATCCAAAAGAAAGATTGATCTAACAAGTGTAGAAATGATTCATCCAAAAACGTCGAGGCAAAAGTCGTTTAGGTTGGAGAAATTGGAGAGAAAAACGAGCAATACGTTTTTTGTATTGCTTGTTTTTTTTTTGAAATTTCCGAAAAACCTGACTTTTGGACGCCGTTTATTTCCGAAGGAGTTGCTTCTGCTCTCACCGTTTATCCGAGAGTCTGTAGCAAAACAGATTTTTTAGATTTGTCCCATATTCCTTTTTACGTCTTTCACAAAATATCACAGGTGTCATGTAGTTAATGGAAGTGTTATAATAGTCAGAAGGACATTTTTTGAGGTGATGAGATGCGTTTTTTACATACAGCCGATTGGCATATAGGGAAAAAATTACAAGGCTATGATTTGATTGAAGATCAAAAATATGTACTGGCACAAATTTTAGAAATTGCAAAAGAAGAAAAAGTGGATGCGATCGTTATTGCAGGTGATTTGTATGATCGAAGCGTGCCTGCTGTTGATGCTATCGAAGTTTTCAATGAGTTGATGGTCGAGTGGAACTTGCACGAAAAATTCCCGATTTTTGCGATCTCAGGAAACCATGATAGTAATATCCGTTTATCTGCGGGAACGCCTTGGTTTAGTCATTCCAATTATTTTTTACAGACACGATTTGAAGAATCATTTCAACCGATCGAATTTAAAAACAGTCAATTTTTTTTATTGCCTTATTTTGAACCGATAGCGGCAAGAATCTATTTTGAAGATGACACGATCAAGACGATTCAACAAGCCATTGAAAAAGTAGTGGACCGAATGCAAGAAGCATTTGATCCGAATAAAAAACATATACTGATTAGTCATTTTTGTGTCATGGGAAGTACAAAATCGGATTCGGAAACAAAGATCGAAGTTGGCGGGCTAGATGCGGTCCCTGGAGAACTACTTGAACCCTTCGATTATGTGGGATTAGGACATTTGCACAATAAGTCAGCGTTGCATCAAAAAAACGCTCGTTATAGCGGTTCTCCACTAAAATTTTCTCTTTCAGAAATCAATCAGCAAAAGGGCGTGTGGATCGTTGATCTGGAGGAAGAATTATCTTTAACTTTTCGCGAGTTGACGCCGCTATTTGAAATCGAAGAAATCACTGCAACCTTCAAAGAATTGTTAGATCCAACATTTTATCAGAAAATCAATCGAGAAAATTATGTACAGATTTATTTGGAAGACCGAACGATCATTCCGAATATGATGAACCAACTACGAAAAATCTATCCGAGGATCCTAGGGGTAGAAAGATCAAATGGTCGTGAAGTTCAAGTAAAAAGGAATTCGAAAAAAGTGGTGACCAAAGATCCGCAAAAATTAGTGCAGGGATTCTTCAAAGAGATGACAAATGAAGAATTGACAGAAAAACAAAACCAGTGGCTGACAGAAACATTACAAGAACTTACGGAAACGGAATGATCAATAATGAAACCTAAAAAATTAACATTAAAAAATTTTGGTCCATTTATTGATGAGACCATTGATTTTTCTAAACTTACGGATGCACCGCTTTTCTTGATCACAGGTAAAACAGGTGCAGGAAAGACAACGATTTTTGATGGTATGACCTACGCACTATTTGGCGAAACTTCGGGTAAAATCCGTTCAGCTAAAGAAATGCGTTCCCTTTTTGCAACACCGGAAGAGGAAACGAGTGTCTTGTTTTCTTTTGAACATCAGCAGATGAGTTACGAAATAGAACGAAAACCAGAACAGGTGCTTGCGAAACGTAAAGGCAATGGTAATCGGAAGCAAGCTGCTAAAGTGTCATTAACGATTTTTGATGAGAAAGGCAAAGAAATCAAACAGTACACGAAGCGTAGTGAAGTCGATCAATTGATCAAAGAATTACTGAATCTGGATGCGAAGCAGTTCTCGCAAATCGTGTTATTACCGCAAGGCGAATTTCGTAATTTTTTGATTTCTTCAAGTAGTGAAAAAGAAGGGGTTCTCCGTAATTTATTTGGTTCACAATTCTTTCAGCAATTTAATGAACAATTGAAAGAAAAGGCAAAGTTACAACAGCAAAAGTTGGACCATCTGGAACAAGAACTAACATTGCTTCGAAAACGTTTTGTGATGATGAATGAAGAGCCAACTGAAAACGTGAGTTATGAAGAAACGATTGCTCTTTGGCAGCATGAACAGACAGCACTTGAAGAAATCATCTTGGCTGAAAAAGCCAAACTTTTGAAATTACAAGAGCAACAAAAACAAATAGAAAATGATTATTACCGCTCAGAATCTTTGAATAAAAGCTACAAAGAAAAAACAAGATTGATTCAACGAAAAAAAGAATTAGACGAAAAAGAGACAGTAATCGTTGAAAAAAGGCAATGGATCAAACAATATGAATTTGCCCAAAAATTACAGGATACTATAGCAAGAAGTCATGAATATGTAAGTGATCAGCTTGAAATGGCAACAAAAGAAAGAGCTTATTTCGAACAACTTACGCATAAAGAGCAGCTCTACAAAAAATGGTTAGAACAAGAAGAAGAACGAATGGCTCTCCAAAAAGAAATCGACGGGTTATCTAAAGATTTTCAGGAGAAAAAAATATTGTTGCCGATCGCTGATCAATGGCAACAAAAGCAAGTAGACCTAAAAGAGTTACAAGAGGAAGAGCAAGCGCTGCATGAGAAAAAAAGAGTCATCAGCCAAGAAGAAGCGCAGATCCTATTGGAACAACAAAAAATCCAAGAACAACTGGCAGAACAAGAGGAGCTACAAGAAAATCGACTTCATTATGAAAAACTCCGCCAAGAACATGAAAAACATCAAGAGATGATCGAACAATGGAACGAAAAGAAAGAACAGATCGAAAGTTATCGAGTACAGTTAAATGAGATCAAAAGTCAGTATGAAGCAAACCAAGAGTATTTAAGTCAACAGACAGAATTGTTAGACCGCTTGAAAAGTCAGTGGGCGAGCCAACAAATTGCACGACTACAGCTATTATTACTTCCAGGACAACCTTGTCCAGTATGCGGGGCGACAGAACATCCTAATCAACAGGATCGGCATGAGCTACCAGAAAAAGAAGAAATCGTGGCACTTGAACAAAAATTAGCGCAAACAGAATCAGTGATCGATCAAATCCATCAAGAAATTGGTCGAAACGAAGCAGATCGAACGAAAATTTCTGAGCAACTAACAAAGCTTACTGAATGGTGTTCAGCCAAGAGAGAAGAAATCGCTAAAAACGAAGAAATATTGAAAACGAAAATCAAAAAAACTTTCATATTTGCGAAGGTGAGCGATCTTGTTGTATCCTTAAAGGAAATCGACCGTGATTTAACGGCTCAGATAAGTGTCATTGCACAGGTAAAGAAAGCCCAACAAGAAATACTGGAGAAATTACCAGAAATCACGGATAGGTTAAAAGAAATCGAACAATACATTGATCAAAATAAAGAGAAAATCCAACAAACACAAGGCGAATCAGCCAGTTTGGCCAAGCAGTTGGAAAAGATCGATACCCATACATTATCGGCGGACGTCAAATACTTAGAAGAACAAATCGCTTCAAAAACGCAGCGGCTATCGAAAGAAATGGAACAAGGTCTTAGTTATTCACAAGAAATCAACTTATTGAAAACACAGATTGATACGATCCATGAACAGCAGAAAAAAAATGATCAAAAACTTGAAAGCATCCAAGAGAAAATCTCAGAAAAAATGAAGGAGCAGGACTACTTCAAAGAAACTGAGGAGATTCTTTCTTTTGTGCAACAAGAAGAAGTATACAATGAAGCAGTTCAAGTCACCAATGCCTATGAAGAAGAACGCTTGATTGTAGAGGACCGACTTGCACAACTAGCAACGATTTCTCTGGAAGAAGAGCTTCAGGATTTAAATGATTTGAAGGAACAATTAGAAAGAATAAAAGAAGAAGTAACGAAACAGCAAGAAAGTTGCTATCGTTGGCAAGAACAAAAGAATCAAAATCAACAGATTATTGAGGAGTTTTCTTCGATTTATCAAACCAGTCAGAAACAGTTAGATGAACTGATCGAACTGCAACAACTTGCACAAACGATCAATGGTGAGAATCCTCGAAAGACTAGCTTAGAGAGATATGTGCTACAAGTTTACTTGCAAGAAGTACTTCAAGTGGCAAACTCACAGTTGCAACGTCTAACAAAAAATCGGTATCAATTTGAGTTAGCCGAAGAAGTAGGTAGTTATCGTGGTAAAACGGGTCTTGAAATCAATATCTACGATGATGAAGCGGGGATGTCTCGAGGTGCGCATACTCTCTCAGGTGGGGAAAGTTTTATTGCCGCGCTTTCATTAGCCTTAGCGTTAGCCGAAGTGATCCAAGCACAAACAGGTGGAGTAACCATTGAGGCCCTATTTATTGATGAAGGTTTTGGTTCTTTAGATGAAGAAGCACTTGAAATGGCTATCGAGGCATTGGAAACGATTGAAAGTGAAGGACGAATGATTGGTATCATCAGCCATGTAAGGGAATTAAAGGAAAGAGTTGTACAACAAATAAGAATCAGTACAGAAGGTAGTGGCCAAAGTAAGGTACGCTATCATCTTGGATAATAGGGGGATGAACAACGATGAAATGGAGTATACCGGAAAAAGTCATTGCAAGAGGACGTCAGTACCTGCAAGAAGGACGGGTGTTATCGGTAGTCCCTGACCAAGAAGAAAAAGTATGGCATGCAGAAGTTTTAGGTAGTGAACTATACATGGTGGATTTGGATGGCACAGCAAAAGAAGTTGATTTTTGTCAATGTCCTTACTGGGAAGAGCATAAGTATTGTAAGCATACTGTGGCAGTGGAGTTGTACTTGCGATCCAAGAATCTTTCACGAATCATTCAAGCAGATCAGGCAATGATCGAACCAGTGAAAAGAAGTAGTGAGGGAGAGATCTTATCAAAAGGATTTTCGCGGCTTAAAATCAAAAATACTGCTCAAAGAATACAACCCTTGATTGTTGAATATCAGGTAGAGGCAATCGAAACAAATCATTATCACCCAGAATTAGCTATCTTAGCGCTCTATTTACGTATTGGTTATTTAGATAATCCAAAGAAAACATATATCGTCAAAAATATTTTTGATTTTCTTCAATCCTTTACTGAAAATGAGAACTATACCGTTAATAAGCAGTATCAATTTCAGTTAGATCATCGTGCGTTCCAGAGTGAGGATCAGGAGATTTTATCTCAATTAGCAGGTTGTGCGCAAACGCAACTTCTTTTAGGCTCAAGTGGGATGCAAGTGAAAGGAAAACTTGATAAACGTTTTCTACTATTGCCGATCGAACAAGCTAAATCGTTGCTGTCACAGATGAATCAAACGACACGCTTGCAAGTGCAAATCAATGAGTTGAAGTTTCAAGGCATCCAATTTTCTGAGAATGAGAAACCATTGGTATTCACAGTGACAAAGCAAAATGAGTCTTATCGATTAGTTGCACAAAATGATTTTGATTTATTTTTGACACATTACCAGTGGGGAATGATCCAAGGCACTTTTTATTCATTAAATAAGCAGCAGCAAGCTGTCTATTTAACTTGGAAACAACTCATGCGAAGATTTACAGAACCAGAAGTATTATTTGAGAAAAAAGAGCTTTCTTCTTTATTTAAAGAGATCATTCCGTTACTTTCCGAGGTTGGTGAGGTAGAGGTAGCTGATGAAGTGAAAGCAGAAGTGACGGATATTCCTGTTGACTTTGTTTTTTACTTCCGTAAATCAAAAGGAAAGATACAAACACGTGTTGATTTCGTTTATGATAAAGTGATTTTTTCAACCGATGCAAAACATGAAGTGAGTGCTGGGGATTCTTCAGAAGTATTGAGGGATAAAGCACAAGAACAACGAGTTCTGGATTTACTCAAGATGTATCGTTACCGAAAAAATGAAACTGGTTATGAACGTGCTTTGCCATCAGGCGAAGAATTGTATGCTTTTTTCCGTACAGAATTGGCAGTTTTCCGTCAATTTGGTGAAGTCAGACTTGGTAAAAAGCTTCGTGAATTGTACTTAGACGCGCAGCGACATCAACCAAAAATAGAGGTAGAAGAAACAAGCTCGTGGTTAGATATACGATTTGACGTGACGGGGATCAATGAACATGAGATTGACCAAGTTTTACAAAGTTTATTACGTAATGATGCTTTTTATACCCTCGAAAATGGTCAAGTATTATCATTTGATTCAGAAGAATTCCAACAAACCAGTCAAGTATTACAACAATTTAGAGAGTCGATCCGCTCAGATTCAGGGACGATACATCTACCGAAAAATCAAGGATTGATCATCCAAGATAAATTGTCAGGTAGTAATGCAACCTTTAGTGATTCATTCCAAAAAATGATCCAGGATCTGATCCAACCGGAACAATACCATGTAGAATTACCTGAAACATTGCATGCTGAGCTCAGAGATTACCAAAAACAAGGGTTTAAATGGTTAAAAATGTTAGGAAACTATCAATTTGGCGGAATCTTAGCAGATGAAATGGGACTTGGGAAAACGTTGCAGACGATTGCGTACTTACTTTCTGAAAAAGAAGAAAAAGGAAATCTATCTGCCTTGATCGTTGCACCAGCAAGTTTGATCTACAACTGGCAAGCAGAAGTGAAAAAATTTGCGCCTTCTTTAAGTATCCAAGTGATCAACGGCAACAAAAAAGAACGTGAAGAGCTATTATCACTTGAAGCAGATATAAGAGTGACATCCTATGCAAGTTTGAGGCAAGATCTAGCAGATTACCAAGAAAAAACAATCAACTATCTGATATTAGATGAAGCACAAATGGTTAAAAATAGTAGTACAAAGACCGCTCAAGCTCTACGAGAACTAAGTATTCCACAACGATTTGCGTTGAGTGGGACACCAATCGAAAATAACTTAGAAGAATTATGGTCACTTTTTGCGACAATCATGCCAGGATTTTTCCCGAACAAAACACGATTTAGGGAATTGACTCCGGAAGAAATTGCGAAGATGATCCGGCCATTTGTATTACGCCGCGATAAACAAACGGTACTCAAAGACTTACCTGAAAAAACGGAGATGAACCTTTACTCAGCATTGACTGAAGAACAAAAAACGGTATATCTAGCCTATCTGCGTCAAATGAGAGAAGAAATCACCTCAATGGATTCTGAAACATTCAAAAAGAATCGAATCGGTATTTTAGCAGGACTGACTCGATTACGACAGATCTGCTGTGATCCGCGTTTATTCATTGATGATTATCAAGGTGGTTCTGGCAAATTAGAGCAAGTAAAAGATCTACTTGTAGCAGCAAAAGAAAATAATCGTCGTGTCCTATTGTTTTCACAATTCACAGGAATGTTGACAATTTTGCAAGAGGAATTAGCTGAATTAGGACTTTCCACATTCTATTTGAGAGGAAGTACTAAGCCGCAAGATCGTTTAACGATGGTCGATGCGTTTAATGAAGGAGAAAGAGATGTTTTCTTGATTTCGTTAAAAGCAGGAGGGACTGGATTGAACCTGACTGGTGCAGATACCGTGATTCTTTACGATTTATGGTGGAATCCAGCAATTGAGGAACAAGCAGCTGGTAGAGCCCATCGAATCGGCCAAAAGAATGTCGTTGAAGTGTGGCGAATGATCGCAGAAGGAACGATCGAGGAACGAATGGATTCTCTGCAACAAGAGAAACGAGAATTATTCCAAAAAGTCATCCAAGGGAATGAGGAACAATTGACTAAATTAACAGAAGAAGATATTCGTATGATCCTCAGTGTTGGAGAATTGGAAGAATAGGAAGTATCATAAACTGTTAGATTTAGAAGACAAGTTACTAAAATGAATGAAGCCAAATAATCTAAAATAGCTTTCCCGAAGTGCAATCAAATGATAGAGTGACTATCTTTTGGCTTGCAAATGCTATTTTAAAGATTATTTGGCTTATTTTTTGCGTTATAAAGTTAGGATAACGACATCAGCTAAAGATAGCTTGCATTGTTTCTAACAATTGATCAAAAGAGGTGATTTCGATGTCGCAAGTTGGTGATTCATCAATTCTTCGTTCGCGATGGTTGAACCAAAGAGCTTGCCAGTCAGCTTTTTTTGCGCCTAGCACATCGTTATCGTAGTTATCGCCAACATATAATGTTTCACATGCTGTCATATTGAATTGCTTTTCAGCGAGTTGAAAAATTTCTTTTTCAGGTTTTTGATAACCTGTTGCTTGAGAAACGATCATGTTTTCAGCAGGAATCCATTTTTTTAATTGAAGCTGATTCAATTTTTTTGTTTGATGATCAGTAGGGCCGTTTGTGATGATTCCAAGAGGAACATCTTTTGTTTTCAAAAAATCCAATGTTTTCTTTACTTCTTTATGAAGACAAATATTATCTAACTCTTCTTCATAAACTTGTTGGAAATAAAGGCCATCTTTTTCAGTGATATGGGGATAGTCCAAATCTTTGAGTGATTGACTGATCCGGTGTGCTCGCATGTATTCCAATGTCCAATTACCTGCCATTACTTTAGGAAAATTTTCGTCACTATGATGGCGGAAACGGATATATAATGGATGCATATCTTCATCCGAAACAAGCGGAACGACTCTTTTTACCGCATTTCTAAATGGTTGTTGCTGATCGTACATCGTATCATCAACATCAAACACAACTGATTTAATCAAATTTTACACGCCTTTCGGTTTTCATCATTTTTTTCACAAATCCTCGACTATTGTAACAGAAAAATAAGCTTTAAAAGCTTGTTAAATAAAGGTTTTTATTACTATATTTCAAATTAGTTGACAGGATAAGGTTTTTAAATTTCAGTTTTTTTCACTAAAAATAGAAAAATGATTCATAGTTTGATGAACAAACTAATCATTATTGACTAAAGTCGATCAAGAATTTTAATTCAAGAAAGGGTATATTTACAGTTACACTTGTTTTTCTAATACAGAAAAAATAAATTAATTAAAAAATAAAATAACGATAATATGCAAAAATAAGTAAATTTTATTCTGTATGATACATCCAGCAATAAAAAAAATCAGTTGTATTATTGAGAAAATAAGCGTTATATTAATTCTAATCTGTACTTGTAAATCAAGATTATTTTGGATAAAAATAAATAAAAAACATAATTCTTCTAATGAAAACGCTACCTAATAGTAGCTCGTATAAAATAATGATACAGATTTAATAGCTGTTTCACTGTTTTTGTTCATTTGAATTAGATTTGAAAACTCTCATTTTTAAATGGTTAACCAAGGTCTAAACGCTGGTTTTACGGAATATAAATCTTAGATAACTTTCATTTTTTAAAAAAAATTTATGAAAAAAGGTAGCTATTTAAAAGTTGATTATGTATAATAGAAACAGATGGAAGATTATAATGATCTTCTGTTACAAAAAAGTGGCAATAGCCACAAAAAGGAGTGGTGCACGTTGTTAACACTATATACTTCCCCAAGTTGTACTTCCTGCAGAAAGGCTCGTGCGTGGTTGCAAGAACATCAGATTCCATTTGTTGAACGTAATATCTTCTCTGAACCTCTAAACAGTTCAGAATTAAAAGCAATCTTACAAATGACAGAAGATGGCACAGAAGAAATTATTTCAACACGATCTAAAGTTTTCCAAAAACTAAACATGGATCTTGATGAATTACCGTTGCAAGAATTATTGGAACTTGTACAAAATAACCCTGGATTGTTGCGTCGTCCAATCATGATCGATGACAAACGTCTGCAAGTTGGTTTTAATGAAGATGAAATCCGTCGTTTCTTACCACGAGATGTACGTCAGTTAGAATTGCGTCAAGCACAATTGATGGCTGGTTTATAGAAAAAAATCTTAACTTAGAAAAACTTTCAAATAGTTTTTCTAAGTTTTTTTTTATATCCTTATGATCAACAGATGGAATACTAAAAAAGAAATCATTTTTTGGATGGTAGCATGAGAGAAAAGAAGAGGGATTTGCCAAGAGTGTCAAGTAAATGGAAAAAATTTAGTTTGTTTTTAAGCGATAATTATTTTTCTTTACATTTAAGCTTATTTCGATACAATGAAGGTATATTGACTGTTGTGGCAAAGTGAGGTGTAGCAAAATGGAAATGGAACATATTAACGAAAACACAATACGAGTAATGATTGGGCATGAAGACTTAGAAGAGCGAGGAGTCTCATTTTTGGACCTACTAGGAAACCATAGAGAAATTGAAAACTTTTTCTATAGTATTCTGGAAGAAGTGGATATTGAAGATGAGTTTCGCAGCAGTGAGGCTGTTACTTTTCAGGTGTTGCCAAAAGGAGATGGCTTAGAACTTTTTATCAGCAAAAATCTTCCGAATGAAGAAATGCTCCAAAATGATGAAAATTCGTTGGATTCTGATGATGTGACTGAGTTTATTCAACAACAAATTCTGAATAATGAAGTAGAAGAATCGGACGAACGCATTTCCGATGAAATTGAACACCAAGCAATTTTTGCTTTTGACGACTTTGAACAAATGATTCAATTGGCGAATAATGTAGAACTAGAATCAGCGTGGACGGATATCTACCTATTAGATGATGTGTACTACTTAGTGGTTCATTTTTGGATGGAAAATTTATCCCAAATGGACGTTGAAAACCAAATTGCACGCGTTTTGGAGTACGCAGAAAAAAGCGATCGTACAAATGAAACACTGAATGAGTATGCCAAACTCATTATGGAAAGAAATGCATTAGAACGAACACGATTTTATTTTGCTTGATCAAAAATAAAATTTCTCCACCTGTTTGGAATAGATAAGAAGGATTTGATCCGAAAGATCAGATCCTTTTTTGCGTATGTTTTTTTGGAGGTGAGAATAATGCTTTATGCCATCGATAAGAAGGGAAAACAGTTTCCTGCTCAAAAAGTGACGAAAGAGCATTTGCTTTTTTGTCCGGTGTGTCAAGGGCGGGTGATTTTAAAAACTGGGAAACAAAAAAGTGCGCACTTTGCGCATAAAAGCCGTAAAGTATGTACTGGTTTTAGTGAAGGCGAAACGGAAGAACACCTAAACTTAAAACAAGTCGTGTTCGATTGGCTTCAGCGACATTCAACAAATTCAGTGATTCATCTAGAGGGATACTTACCGAAAATTCGTCAAAGACCGGATGTTCTTTACGAAACATTAGCAATAGAAATTCAGTGTTCCACATTACCATACAGAAGATTTGAAGAGCGAACTAACACATATCAAAAAAATGGCTATGGAGTGTGGTGGATCATAGGAAACAACTTTTTAAAAAATAAAAAATTGACGATGATCGAAAAACGCTTTTGTGCATTTAATGAAAGTTGTGGGCTTCATCTATGGCAATTGGACTGGAAAAAGAGACAATTGATTCTGCGTTATCATATGAAAGAAACGATCAATGGTAAAATCACCTATGAAAAAAAATCGTGGTTGTTTTTCAGTGGTGTACTGCCAAAGCTTTTTAATGAAACCGTTGGCGAGATAAAACCTGAAATATTATCTAAAAGAGTAACCTATAAAAGATGGCTGCAGCAGCAACTATTTTCGCGACATCCTAAATATATCAAGTTACAAGGTATCTGCTACACCTATCAAAGGCACTTGCTGTATTTACCAGATTGGATGTATCGTGATAGTTACTTTTTCTTCTATTTTAAAGAGTTAGTATTTCTTTATCGAATCTTGTACGAGGAGGTTTCTATTAGGGAGGCACATAAAAGCAATTATGGGCGATACCTAAGATGGTTACAAAAACTTTTTGCGTATAAAAAAAGCTGGCAATTCCCCCTTGTTAGGGAATCAATCATTTATTCTTCATTTTATGAAGAATGTCGCCTATATTCTATGTGTAAACCGAATTAAGTTGTGCTAAAATGGACTTCAATAGCTAGTGCTATGAAGGTGAACATCTTGATTGTAAAAAAGATGCGATAGGAATGAAAAAAAGGAGTGTATTCAATGAGTGAAACGACCAAATTACCAAAAAGAGAAGAATTACCTGAAGAACTAACATGGGACTTAACGAAAATCTTTGCAAACGATCAAGAATTCGATCAGGCTTATGAAAAATTGACTGAAGAATTAAAAAATTCTGATAAATATAAAGGGACTTTGGCAAATAGTGCCACAGAATTTTTGGATGCACTTGAATTTGTTTTAGATGTTTATCGAAAAATCGAACGGATCTATGTTTATTCTAGTATGAAAAATGATCAAGATACTGCAAATACAACCTATCAAGCATTGTATGCCCGATCTGGCAGTTTATTAGCAAAAGTGAGTGAAGCTATTTCGTGGTACGAACCAGAAGTACTTCAACTTTCAGATGACCAAATCTGGCAGTACTTTGAACAAGAACCAAAACTAGAACTTTATCGCCATTATATCCAACAAATGGTAGATAATAGAGCGCATGTCCTGTCTGCTGAACAAGAATCTTTACTTGCAGGAGCAGGTGAAATATTTGGTGCTTCTAGTGATATCTTTGCGGTATTGAACAATGCTGATCTAGAGTTTCCTACGATCACAGATGAGAATGGAAAAGCAATCCAACTTTCTCACGGTGTTTACAGACAGTTAATGGAAAGTACGGATCGCAATGTTCGCGAAGCAGCATTCAAAGGTTTTTTCAGTGTATATGAACAATTTAAAAATACATTTGCATCTACGTTGAGTGCGCATATCAAAGGCCATAATTATAAAGCAAAAATCCGTCATTACAAGTCAGCTCGTGAAGCTTCTTTAAGTAACAACCATGTTCCAGAAAGCGTGTATGATACATTAGTGGAAGTTGTCAATAAAAACTTGCCATTATTACACCGTTATATGTCTGTTCGTAAACGTCTTTTAGGGGTAGACAAACTACACATGTACGATCTATATACACCAGTTCTAGGTGAAGCACCAATCAAGTTTACCTATGAAGAAGCAAAAGCAAAAGCATTGGAAGCCTTAAAACCAATGGGTGAAGAATATCTGACAGTCGTTGAAAAAGCCTTTTCAGAGCGTTGGATCGATGTAATAGAAAATAAAGGCAAACGTAGTGGCGCGTATTCTTCAGGAAGCTATGATACAAATCCATACATTCTATTGAATTGGCATGATGCCTTGGATCAACTATTTACATTGGTACATGAAATGGGACATAGTGTCCACAGTTACTTCACTCGTTCAAACCAACCTTATGTGTATGGGGATTATCCGATTTTCTTAGCTGAAATTGCATCAACAACGAATGAAAATATTTTAACGGAGTACTTGTTGGAAACAGAAGAAGATCCTCGAGTACGGGCGTATGTTTTGAATCATTACCTTGATGGATTCAAAGGTACGATATTCCGTCAAACTCAATTTGCAGAATTTGAACATTTTATGCATGAAGAGGATGCAAAAGGTATTCCGTTGACAAGTGAATACTTGAGTGAAAATTATGGGAAACTGAATACTAAATATTATGGACCAGCTGTAGAAGAAGATCCAGAAATCAAGTATGAATGGTCACGTATCCCTCATTTCTATTACAATTACTATGTTTATCAATATTCGACTGGATTTTCAGCTGCCTCTGCTTTAGCGAAGAAAATCTGGACGAAAGAACCACAAGCATTAGAAAACTACCTTACTTATCTGAAGTCTGGAAGTAGTGATTATCCCGTTGAAGTAATGAAAAAAGCGGGTGTCGATATGACGAAAGCAAATTATATCGAAGATGCAATGGTCATATTTGAAAAACGCTTGAATGAACTAGAAGAATTAGTAGAAAAATTATAAGCAGCTGTTTACTTTTCGCCAATCATTCTTTTTTGAATGAGAAGGAATGATATTGAACGAAAAGAGGTTGTGGCAGAAGAGGCTAACTCCGAGAAAGAAGAAAGATACATGCAAATTTCTTGCCGGATTGGCTATCGATTTATTTGAGAAAGAGTTGCATCTGCCATTTGTTCTTGTTTAGCACGTGAGGTAAAAGCATTCCTTGCTTTTGCCTCGCGTGTTTTCTTTTTTTTATCATCTAATGAGATGATATTTGCGGTACTCCTTATTTTTATTGAATGTATCTGTTCATAATCAAAAGAAATATATCTATTTTATTTTTTTATACTTGTTTTTCTTTATTGACTAGTGGAACTTTTTTTCTTATGCTGAAAAAAATGAGAAATGGTATAGTAAAAGTAAAAAAGAGCGTGGGATAAAAGTAAGAAACACTTTTGTCTCATTCTTTAAAAACGAATAAACGGTGGGAGCAGAAGCAACTCCTTCTTAAATAAGCCGAAATTCCCAAAAATTTGAAAAGCAATTTCCGTGAATTTCTTCTTATTTCTCGGAGTTAAACACTTCTGTCCCAGCCTCTTCGTATAAATAAATGGGAATGGAGGATCATTATGTCTTTTTGGGGCTTTGAACAAGAATCAGATGAGATCGTATTGTCGTATGTCGACTGTCAGGTTCGTTGTTTAAGAGACGCTGCAAGACGAGAAATGAAGAGAAGGAAGAACTACAAAGCAAAAAAATATCTAAATCATCATAAAAAAGGAGGAGTCCATAATGAAAGAAGTTCAATTAACCAAGAAAAGTGATCTGACAGAAGGTGGCTGTAATGCGTGTGGAATCATTGACTCTACGATTTATCAGCTTGACTTAGGTGGGAAAAAAGCAACAATAGCAGAATTGTCCGTAGGATCATTAGTTGATAGCTTGGCCTTGTTAGAGGGATTTGAGGGGGAAGATATTTACGAGATGCTTGGAGAGATACGGCAATTAAAACATGCAGGAAAATGCGTGGAGGTTCGGCAAGAAGATGGGTTAATTCATTTTCAAAAGGATCATGAAGCGTTGACTGTCAAAAATGTGATTGAGGCCCCAGAGCTGTATCAACAAGTCAACCAAATCCTAAAACAATTTTTTGACTTAGGATCGTATAAATTCACAGAAAAAAAAACAAGAGTCTTGTGTGAATACGGAGTGGCAGAAGACGATTGAAGAACAGACAAACAATACGTATTTATTTCAATAAAACCAATCAAGTAGATCGAAGCTCACTAAGAAAAGAAGTAGAACGAATCCAAGAGATAATCTAGGATCGTTCTACTTCTTTTTAGTATTGATTTGAATTCGACTGAAATCAAGCAGTGGCTACATCAGGATCGATTTTAGTCGTGCCATTACCGATATGAGCGACATAAAACTCTGGTGCATAACCAACAACTTTCAAGTAAGCATCGTAGACATTATTTTCAAATTCTGGAATGTTTTCTTCTTTGACCAATGCGATGGCACATCCGCCGAATCCAGCACCAGTCATTCGAGCGCCTAAGACACCTTCTTGTTTTTGGGCAGCATCTACCAAAGTGTCTAATTCAATCCCAGTTACTTCGTAATCATGACGCAATGAGTAATGAGAGGCATTCAATAACTTGCCAAACGCAGCTAAGTTTCCTTTTTCTAATTCTGCTTTTGCTTCTAATGTGCGCTGGTTTTCTGTTACTGCATGGCGTGCTCGGCGAATCAAAGTATCATCGTTGATCAAATCTGTATGAGCTTCAAAGGTTTCGCTGTCTAGGTCACCTAATGCATCGATCGCTAATTGTGTTTGTAGACGTTTAAGCGCCTCTTCACATTCACTTCGACGTTCATTGTATTTAGAATCTGCTAATTCACGACGTTTGTTTGTGTTCATGATAACCACTGCATAGCCATCTAATTTCACTGGAACCATCTCATATTTTAAGGTATTTGTATCGAGTAAGATTGCTTTGTCCACTTCTCCAAAGCCGATTGCGAATTGATCCATGATCCCTGAGTTGACACCGATAAATTCATTCTCTACTTTTTTTCCTGTTTGTACTAATACAAGACGATCTATAGCCAGATTAAACAAATCTTCTAATACGACACCTACTAATAATTCTAAAGAAGCGCTACTTGATAAGCCAGCACCATTAGGGATCGTTCCTTCCACTAATAATTCGAAGCCATGATCAAATGTATACCCTGCTTCTTTTAACTTTAGGATCATTCCTTTGACATAGTTTGCCCAACCAGCTTGTTTATCATAATCTAACTCATTCAATGTAAAGCTGATTACGCCGTCATCTTCAAAATTTGTTGAATACACTAAGACTTTATTGTCTTTTCGAGAAGCTGCGACACCTTGAGTGCCATAAGTGATCGAAGCTGGGAAGACATGCCCACCATTATAGTCAGTGTGTTCACCGATCAAGTTGATTCTTCCGGGTGAGAAGTATTGAGCTGTCTGTTTAGGCCCGAAGATTTCTGCAAATTTTGTATTTAAGCTACGTTTGATTTCCATTATTAAAAATCCTTTCTTGTTTCGATTTTAAATTCTGTTGTTGTTTCAAAGGGGGTATTTGGTGGAAGCTTGATATCTCCAAAATCCGAGAACTGTTCTGCCCCAGGAGCAATTTGCGTTTCAAACGTGATCCCACCATGATCACTCAGATTTTTTCCCCGCATTTCAGGTGTATTTTCTCCAAAGTTTGCTGTAAATACCACAATACTTGGCGCATCTGTTGCTACACTTACTTTGATTTTTTCATCTGGACTGACAAGAAAAGCTACTACTTTGTCTAATCCTTGTTCCTTTAAGAAAAAGGGATGATCGATGCCATCGAAAAGCACTTTTTGATC
The DNA here is from genome assembly GCF_002277935.1 of Enterococcus durans. Lineage (NCBI taxonomy): Bacteria > Bacillati > Bacillota > Bacilli > Lactobacillales > Enterococcaceae > Enterococcus > Enterococcus durans. The sequence continues at coordinate 1,519,452 of NZ_CP022930.1, forward strand.
AAAATCACTTTCAAAAACAGTCGCAAGCTGTTTCGGCTCTTGAAAATCAAATGGCGTATTGGCTACCGAAGATTTTTTTCCTAATGGGATACTATCTGCTCTCAAAGGGGCGTACTCTTCACTGTCCAACCAAAGAACATGCTGATCGATTGGTTGGGTGATATCACCGCTTAAATTGAAGTAGACATGATTTGTCGGGTTGAATAGGGTCGTCTGATCACTTATACCGCGAGTGGTTACCCGCCAGATATCATCTTGAGTCAATGTATAGCGAACTTCTACTCTTAGATTACCTGGAAAACCATGTTCTCCGTCAGGACTTTCGGTAGTGAAGAGAACAGTATCTCCTTGTTCATCTTCGATCGTTTGATAAGACCATTTCTTGGTTTCAAAACCTGGAGAACCGCCATGCAAGGAATGACCAGTAGCTGGATCGACACTTAGTTGGTACGTGCGATCGTCAAGCGTAAAATGCCCATCCTCGATTCTGCCAGCTGTCCGACCAATCGAGGCACCAATATAGGCATCTTTTTCTAGGTATTCTTGAGCGGAGTCAAACCCTAATGCTAATTCTCTGTTTTCTGCCTTCAAGCTGACGATACGCGCCCCTAAATCGGTAACCGCTAATCGTAGTCCGTGTTTATTTGTTAAAACAAGTAAATGATATCCTTGTCCAAAATCTTTGATTGTGATTGACATAATAAACGTCCTTTCTTTACGTATTGAAGTACGGCAAATCCACCCTTTTTTGCTACATGAGCTGTCTAAAGTTCTTGGTTCTAATTCAGCTTACAAACAATAAGCGATTAAAATGAATAAGAACGGTCCTTTATTTATTTATACCTTATCAAGAAAACGCTTCCTAATGAATATATTTCTGTGACTACTATTTAACTTTTTGTTGCATATTTAGAAGACTAGAGTAAAGTTGAAGTGTGGAGGTGTATCGATGGAACAGGCTATTTTTCTAAAAAAGGAACAACAACAGATAAAAAAAGAATTGAATTTTGACTTTTGTGGTTTTTCAAAAACGCTGCCATTTCACTCTTTCGGTCCTGCGATCAGACAAGATTTTATTTTGCATGTCATAATGGAGGGGAAAGGAACATACCATGTCCGGGAACAACGATATGAATTGAAAAAAGGGGATCTTTTTTTGATACGTCCAGGTGAGTCTACCTTTTATTTAGCAGATGGAGAAGATCCTTGGGTCTACTGCTGGTTATCATTTGGAGGAGCAGCTGCTGAAGAGATCATTCGGCGCTCACCATTTAAGGATGACCAATATACGATGGTATCAGCAGGTATCTCCGCATATGTCGATCTTATTTTGGAATGTATCCATTACTCGCAAGAAGATGTAGCAGATGAGTTAGAATTGACTGCTTTAACTTATCGGCTTTTGGCAACTCTATTGAAAGATGGGGGAAAAGTGAGATTAGGAGAGCAAAAAGTGTATTCTCCTTTAGTGCTCGATACAGTGAAATACATCGAAGAACATTATGCACAACAACTGACAGTAGAAGAAATTGCTTGCGGATTATCCGTCAATCGTAGCCATTTGTCGCGAGTATTCAAAAATCATTTGGGAACGAGTATCAAAGAGTATTTGATTGGTGTACGTATCAATCGGGCGGCTTTTTTACTTTCATTAACAGAAAACTCAGTAGAGAATATCGCTTATCAAGTTGGCTTCAATAGTTTAGTCGTTTTTAGTCGAATGTTCAAAAAAACAACTGGTGAAACAGCGACAAGTTATCGGAAACGAATGAAAAATGAGGAATCAAGATACCATTCCTTGGAAGCCTTAAAAAAACAATTAGAAACGCAAGAAATTGTATCATGGACGACTTAGAGACAAGCGTGGCAGAAATGTCCTTTTTACTTTTTATGCTAAACTATATAGGACACAATGAAGGATAGGAGTTTTTGACATGAAAAGTTTGGTCATCGTGAGCCACCCCGCAATCGATACATCATTGAACCAACAATTTTTTAAAGAAGCAATGAACGGAACGAATGCTACTTGGCATCATCTGGAAGAGATGTATCCTGATGGTCAGATAGATTTAGCTTTAGAGTTACAATTACTGAAAGAACATGATCGTATCATTTTTCAATTTCCATTTTACTGGTACAGTGCCCCAGCACATTTAAAATTATGGCAAGATACTGTTTTGGAGCATGCATCGCTAGAACTAAGAGGAAAAGAGCTAGGGATCGTTTTGACGACAGGAGTTGCCGAAAAAGAGTATCAATCCGGAGGAAAAGAAGAATATACGATTTCAGAATTTTTGCGGCCGTATCAACGAATCGCGAACAAACTGATGATGTCTTTTTTACCACCATATGTCATGTCTCAATTCATGTATCAATCAAAGGAAAAAAAATGGGAACGGCTGATTGCGTATCAACAGTATTTAACTTTAAAGGAGAAACCTACTTTGACGAATCGTATTGACTGGTTTATTGCACAAATGAGCGCCAACGATACCTTAAAATCAATTGGGGAACCAATGCAAGAATACGTGATCGATTATTTAGAGAAAGCAAAAGAAGATATTGAAGATCTGACATTTACATTACGCGAATTAAAGGAGTAGATTATGACAGAAGAATGGGTGTTGAGCCAATTGGATGAATTAAGCAGAACAGCTGATTATCCAACAAAAGCATTATTGCATGAAACCAAACAATTGGTGCTTGAAATAACTGAACGGATGGAACAGTTGCAAGGAGAGATCGATGGGGAATCTTGGAACCATCAAAAATGGTGAATTTTTCATTTAAATAACACAGTTTAAAATGTTCATTACTCGGATAATTTGCTACAATGGACATATGCGAGAATTGATAACGCTATTTTATGAATAATGGGTGGTGGTACAAAATGAACGAAAAAAACGAACAAAGAGAAAATGTCCGTACGGCCCGTCGGCAACAACAAAAAAAAGAGTCCCGTATACGTATGCTGAAAGTAGGTTCTGCAATTGCAGTCGTTCTATTACTTGTGGGGGCTGTTACTGGGCTTTATCTCCACAATAAGAATGATACTAGTGCCAAAAGTACAACTATAAGTACAAGTAAAACAGCAAAGAAAAAAGAGTCAGCATCAACGGAAACATCGAAAACAAAAGAAACAATGAAGTCAACACAATCATCCGCTGAGGGGACACTTGAGGAACAGTTACAAACGATCCTTACAACTTATTCAAAAAAAATCGAAGATCAGACACCTGTTCTGATTGAAGAATACCAGACGGAGATCCAAAAGAATCAGGATGGGCTCACTGGACTATCCACTGTTGCAAACCAAAAAGCGAGTGAGTTACAAGCAATCTCTGACGAAGGAATCCGCAAACTACGTGAAAAGTATCAAACAGCGCATGCAAAAGATGGTGTGGATCTTGATACGATGATCAATCAACTTTCTGCAACGTACACTGCACAAGTTGCTAGAATATCAGATATTTATCTGCGTACGAGTGCTTCTTTGAAGGTTGAATCATCTACAAGTCAGGAAACAAGTGGAACTGAAACCAATACAACAGCACAAACAACGGAGTCAACAACAGAAAGCCAAATGTCCACTGATCAATATGCACAAGGAACTTCTTCTTCACAAAGTGCAGATCAAAGTGCTTCAGCGGCAACAACAGTTGTTCGAGAAGGCGAAGGACCAAACCAAATTGCGGAACGAACAGGGGTTCCAGTAGAAACGATTTTATCCTTGAATGGCATGACAATGGACGACTACTTTTTAAATCCGGGAGAAGTTTTGAAACTGAATTGATTAAACATACTAAAAATGAAGTCGAGACAAAAGCCGTTTAGGTTTGAGAAATTGGAGAGAAAAACGAACAATACGTTTTTTGTATTGCTCGTTTTTTTTGAAATTTCCGAAAAACCTGACTTTTAGACGCCGTTTATTTGAGAGAGGCTGGGACAAAAGTGTTTAACTCCGAGAAATAAGAAGAAATGGCGGAAGATTTATTTTTGATGTTTTCACTCCGAAGAAATATATAGACTTCGAAGCAGCGAGAACTTGGCAGCTGGAGGAAAATAATTTTTGGACGCAGGAAACATGCGTACACTTAACAGCACAAAAAAATTATTTCGGGACCAATACCTATTTGGAACAGCATTATTTGCTTTATCCAGATAAAATCAAAGAATTTTTCATTTGGGGAACAGTCTTTGAGCAGGAACAGCTCTTTATGGAATTAAGCACTATAGGCTTTGGAAGCAGTGAAGTTTTTGATGATATTCGCGGGATGAAAGCTACAGAGGAGTCAGAAACGATTTGTTTCGTTGTTGAAAAATAAAAAAAGAGGCAGTCTAAGTGTAAAATAAATTGCGGTAAGGGAGAGAAAAATAAAAAGAAGACCCTTATTCTAATTGTTAAGGTTAACGGACACTAATAAAAAGAGGATGGTCTTCATGTAAACTTACCGCAAAACTACATAATTTTTTTACTAATAAATCGAATTATAAAGTTATGGTATAATTGACAGGTAGAAAAGTGAAAAGATGGTGGCTAATCTCTTGAAGAAGGGGTGATGCCTATGGTTCATCGCTTTATCCCTAGAAAGGAGTAAGCAAGTGTCAACTTTTGAAGCAATTCAACTAATGATCGCGTTTGCGACATTGGTTTTGCTGATTATTGACCATAAAGGCCAAAAAAAATAACCATCTAATCACTTTGGCTAGAAGTTAGATGGTTAAAAATTATAAAACCTATGCCACCGTCTTTTTAACGGTTCTACATTGGGGCTATGTTCACGCATAGTCCCTTTTCTTTATATTAGCTTAAATTATTGGTTCTTACAAGTACAATGTACACGTACAAAAAAATTTATGAAAAGAAACGAATTTTTCTCTTAAATTAAGATAAAAATTTATTTCTTCAACTTTTTCTTTATCAGAGAAAATTTCTGTGATTTTAAGAGTGAGTAAATCTTGTAAAGCAAGACATTCGTCAGCAGTCAAATATCCCTTTTCAAGGGTTAGCGAGTCATACAAATACCTTTTTAAAGGTGGTCAAAAGTGGCAAAGGCAATATGGTTTGAACATGAAATGAGAAAGCCAGCGTCTTTAGGCGCTGGCCGGTGTTAAGGGGTAATAGCCCTAGTGCAAACCACCCTTTTGAAGGGGAGGTGATTTATAGAGTATATCGAGGGGATGGAAGCTGTGCTCTAAACGCGTGTAAAAACATCTGTTCAGTCCTCTTTCTAAGCTCTATTTGCTAGTCTGCGTTCTCGAATAAAATAATGGATCGCCATGTAAGCTAAGAAAACCAAGCCAATAAGTAAAGAGATTCTTGTTTCAGGATTGATAAACATAAAGACTAAAACAATGGCGAGAAATAACAAAGAAAGATAGTTCGTGTAAGGAGAAAATGGCATTTTGAACGGATGATCAGCCATTTCTTCAGGATGTGACTTTCTAAATTTGATCTCACTGATCAAAATAACGATCCAAGGAACCATACCTGGAAGGATACTCGAGCTATAAACAAAAACAAATAGATTTTCTGAATGATGTACGACCATCGGTAATAGATAATTTAGGATCAATCCAATGAAGATACCGCCAGAGATTGCGACAACTGGATAAAATGGAACACCGTGACTTGTAAGTTTCAAAAATTTCTTTGACATCTTGCCGTTGACAGCCAAAGCATAGATCATTCGGCTTGCACTGAAAATACCTGAATTACATCCAGATAATGCAGCAGTCAAAACAACGAAATTGATCAAACCAGCAGCAAAAGTAATGCCGATTTTAGAAAATGTTTGAACAAATGGTGACCCGATCTCACTTAATTGATTCCATGGATAAATACTTACAATGATAAAAATCGCACCAATATAAAAAATTAAGATTCGACCAAGTGTTGATTGCACTGCTTCTATGATCGTCTTTTTCGGTTCAGCTGCTTCTCCTGCTGTCATACCGATCAATTCGATTCCTTGATAAGAGGCAACAACGATCGACAAAGCAAAAAAGAATCCTTTTACACCACCAGTAAAGAAGCCACCATTTTTCCACAGATTTGAAACGCCTACAGCCACACCATGGTTTCCAAATCCAAATAGAATGACTCCCAGACCTGCGATGATCATCAAGATGATCGTTACTACTTTAATAATTGAAAACCAAAACTCTAATTCACCAAATGCCTTAACAGAGATTAGATTTGCAAGCATCAAAAAAAGGACAACAAGGATTCCTGGAATAACGGTTGGCAAGTTAGGCCACCAATAATTCATATATTCACCTACAGCGATGACTTCACTGATTCCAACTACGACAAACTGAAAAATGTTACTCCAAGCAGTTAGATAACCGGCAACAGGATGGATGTACTCACTAGCGTAATTTGCAAAGGACCCAGTTGAAGGATCGATATAAAGCATCTCGCCAAGCGCGCGCATGATCAAATACAAAAAGAATCCTGCAATTGCGTAAGCAATCATAACTGAAGGACCAGTCCAGCGAATGGTTGAGGAAGCACCCATAAACAATCCAACGCCAATAGTCCCACCTAGCGCAATCATCTGTATATGACGTGCGCTAAGACTTCGAGTTAATTTTTCTTCTTCCATACTAAAACTCCTTTCGATTTTTGAGTAAAACAAGCAAATACTAATAATTGCAACGCATATTTCAGATGAGAACAAGTATTAAATAAAATAAATTCGCTTATCGACTCTTGATGTGATTTTACAGAAACTTTGCGTAAAATGCGAGTGAATTTTAATTTTTTTTTTGGCTGAAAACTTGAAAATGCTTTCGTTTTAAGTTAAACTACATTTAAATTAAAAGTTAGGTAAACCTAAAAAAGGAGATTGTGCATGTCGAAATATATGATTGAAATTCAAAATCTATCAGTTGCTTATCAAGGAAAATCAGCGTTAGAAGCAATTGATTTAAATATCCAGCCAAAACAGATCACTGGGATCATTGGCCCAAATGGTGCAGGAAAATCAACTTTGATGAAAGCTATCCTTGAATTGATCCCCAAGCGATCGGGTGAAATCTTTTTTGGTGGGCAACCCATCCACAAAGTACGTAAACAAATTGCATATGTCGAACAACGCAATGAGTTGGATCTCTCTTTTCCTATTGATGTATCAGGGGTCGTATTACTAGGAACCTATCCTTCATTAAAAATAGGACAGCGCCCAGGGAAGAAAGAAAAAATGCGAGCGAAACAAGCGTTAGAAAAAGTCGGGATGAGCGATTATGAAAAAAGACAGATCAGTGAGCTTTCTGGCGGGCAACTGCAACGTGTTTTTTTAGCACGTGCACTTGCTCAAGGTGCAGAATGGATTTTTTTAGACGAACCTTTTGTCGGGATAGATGCGGTAAGTGAAAAGAAGATTTTTTCTCTTTTAAAAGAATTGAAAAAAAGTGGGAAAACAATCGTTATTGTTCATCATGATCTACATAAAGTAGAGGAGTATTTTGATGGATTGATCCTACTGAACAAAACCTTGATTGCCAGCGGTCCTGTAGCTGAAACGTTCACATCAGAAAATCTACAAGCGGCCTATGGTGAAGTGATCGGTCAATTAGTGAAGGGAGAAGAGAAGAAATGATTCAATCTTTTTATGAAGGTCTGCTGAATTATCAGTTTTTACAATACGCATTGCTTACGTCAATTTTAGTTGGATTGGCTTCAGGAGTGATTGGCGCATTTATTATATTACGTGGGATGTCATTGATGGGAGATGCCATTTCTCACGCGGTTTTACCAGGGGTTGCTATTTCGTATATGTTTGGGTTCAGTTACATTGTCGGTGCGACTGCTTTTGGAATGTTGACAGCGGGGATCATTGGGTTTGTAACGCAACGTAGTCGGTTAAAAAATGATACGGCGATCGGGATCGTATTCAGCTCTTTCTTTGCACTTGGAATCATTTTGATTTCATTTGCCCAAAGTGCAACCGATCTTTACCATATTTTATTTGGAAATGTGTTAGCGGTTAGAGAAAGTGATTTACAGATGACTGCTATCGTGAGTGGGATCGTGCTATTGTTCATTTTTATTTTTTATAAAGAACTGAAGATCACATCATTCGATCCAATGATGGCCAAAGCCTATGGGTTGAATACTACGTTGATCCATTATGTACTGATGTTTTTCTTGACTTTAGTTGCAGTTGTTAGTTTGCAGACAGTAGGAACGATCCTAGTGATCGCTATGCTGATCACTCCAGCTGCGACAGCCTATTTGTTAACGAACAATTTAGCAAAAATGATCATTCTATCGGCAACAATCGGCGTTTTAAGTGCTATTGTCGGTGTCTTTTTCAGTTATAGTTACAACTGGCCTTCTGGTGCTACGATCGTGTTGGCTTGTGCGCTGTTCTTTACACTTGCTTTCTTGTTCTCACCAACAAAAGGAATTTTATTTCGGTCAAAGCAAGCATAAGTACGATCAAAGAAAATTAAAAAAATAAAGTAAAAGAGGTGGCACAATGAAAAATAAAAAAAAGATTTACTGGTTGTTATTTGCAGGGTTCTTACTTTTAGCCGGTTGTGGGAGCCAAGCAACCGACAAAGAGCAGGAGAATCAATTAACGGTAGTGGCAACAAATTCGATCTTAGCAGATATGGCTAAAGAAATAGGAAAAGAGCATGTAATTGTTCATAGTATTGTTCCGGTGGGCACGGATCCCCATGAACATGAGGTGTTGCCGGAAGATATCAAAAAGGCAAGTGATGCAGATGTCATTTTATACAATGGGTTAAATTTAGAAACCGGGAACGGCTGGTTTATGAATTTGATGGAAACAGCGAAAAAAGAGGAAGGAAAAGACTATTTTGCAGTAAGTAAAAAAGTTACACCACTCTATTTGGCAAAAGGGGCTACTAAAACTCAGGCAGATCCTCACGCATGGTTAGATTTGTCGAATGGGATGAAGTACGTAGAAGAAATAACAAGGATTCTCTCTGAAAAAGATGAAGATAATCAGAAAGAGTATGAAAAGAACAGCAAAGTGTACATCGAACAATTGAAAAAATTAGATCAGCAAGCAAAAGACAGTCTTGGTTCGATCGAAGAAGATAAACGATTGCTTGTAACTAGTGAAGGAGCGTTCAAATATTTTTCAAAAGCGTATGATGTGCCGGCTGCCTATATTTGGGAAATCAATACAGAAAGCCAAGGGACACCTGAACAGATGAAAACGATCATTAACCAAGTGCGGGATTCAAATGTGCCTGTTCTATTTGTCGAAACGAGTGTAGATCCGAGAAGTATGGAACGTGTTGCTAAAGAAACGGGACTAACGATCTATGACAAATTGTACACGGACTCGATTGATAAAAAAGGTGAAAAAGGCGATTCATATTACAAGATGATGCAGTGGAATATCCAGACGATCCACGATGGGTTAAGTCAAGAAAAAACGGAAGAATCACATTAGGTAAGCGATTTGTTCAACAAAGAAATGTGGCGACAAAATGTTCAAAGAGGAGTAAAAGTTTGTATACCTTGTTTTTTGATGTATAGTGCAAGCCTACATTTGACTTGTTTTAAGAAGAGGCTGGGACAGAAGTGTTTAACTCCGAGAAATAAGAAGAAATGAACGAAAATTGCTTTTCAAATTTTTGTTCATTTCGGCTTATTTAAGAAGGAGTTGCTTCTGCTCCCACCGTTTATTCGTTTTTAAAGCATGAGACAAAAGTGTTTCTTACTTTTGTCCCACTCTCTTCTTTTTCACGAAAAAATGACTAAAAACTCTTTCTTTTTACAGCTTACAGATACCTTTTTTAGCGGATTTCCGTTATAGTTAGAGGTATGAAAGGAAGGTGGAGCTATGAATTTTACGCGTAAAGACAAGCATCAAATCAAAGAAGAAGTGATTAAGCTGATCGAACAGCATGAAAACTCTGAAAAGGATCAAGATCTACAATTTTTAGAATCCGAAATGGCTAAATTATTCATAGCAAATCCAAATGAAGCGGATAATGAAGAGCATTATCCTGCGAAGTGGCTTTTCGATGAATTTCAGTCATTAGATGAAACAACAGGAATCGGCTATTTCGTTTCGATCTCTTCTGGAGGTTTTGTCCCAGGCGTCTTAGTCAAACAAAATAATGAAGTGACTATCAAGGCGTGGCCTGCATTGTTTTCAGTGATGGGAACAGAAGGTGTGATTGAGAAAATACAATCGGCTTATTACAAAAGTGCATTTATCGCAAATAGTAAATTGATGAATAGCTATTATAATCGACTAGTCCAAATTGCACGTCCAGGGAAAATCCCCCAAACGTTTACGTATACACAACAAAAATGTCTGTATGAAGAAACACTTTATTCGAGAGATCTATCCACTTTTTCTCAGGAAGAACAAGTTCGCTTCCATGAATTATTGCATACTAAACCTGTTTCTCTCAATTTTTTTCAGGCATTAGATAACCAAAGAAAATGGATTTCTGCCAATTATTGGGAAATATTTGCTACGAGAAAACGCTGGATGGCTGAACGAAAAATTGCAGATCAGCAAATCCAATTTGTCCAACTAAAAAAAGACCGTTTATACTACGGATTATATAGTCGTTGACGGTCATGATAGATAGGTGGGGGAAATGACAAAAACATTAAAAGATGAAATCATAGAAGAGAGCAAGCGTCTAGGGATCGATAAAATTGGATTTACTACAGCTGAACCATTTGACCATCTAAAGGAATCACTAGAGTCACAGAAAGCAGCGGGACATACTTCTGGTTTTGAGCATCCAGTGATTGATGAACGTTTGTATATAGAAAAAACGTTTGAATCTCCGCAGTCGATCATTTCGATTGCTTTAGCTTATCCTACAAAAATTCATGAAGAAGTACCCAAAGATGAAAAACGTGGGCAATTTGCACGTGCCTCATGGGGAGTCGATTATCATGATATCTTGCGTGATCGCTTAAATAAACTGATCGATTTCATCAAAACAAGAGCAGCTGTATGGCAACAAGAGGATGCTTGGCGATTTGCACCGCAAGTCGATACAGGAGAATTGATCGATGTAGCGGTGGCGCAACGTGCTGGATTAGGATTTATTGGCAGAAATGGCTTGTTGATCACAGAAGAATACGGCTCATTTGTGTATCTTGGAGAAGTTGTTACAAATATCCAATTTGAACCTGATGAGCCCGGTGTATTTGGCTGTGGTAACTGCACACGTTGTATCACGGCATGTCCTACGAAAGCATTATTAGGTGATGGACGGATGAATGCTCAAAGGTGCTTGTCGTATCAGACACAGACGAAAGGATTAATGCCTGAAGAATATCGGAAGAAAATGCGTAATGTCATTTATGGTTGTGACATTTGCCAACTCGTCTGTCCCTATAATAGAGGAAAAGATTTCCATTTTCATGACGAGATGGAACCGAAAGTCGATGAAGTTTATCCCAAATTGAAACCAATGCTCCAATTATCAAATAAGGAGTTCAACGCACAATTTGGTCATTTAGCCGGTTCGTGGCGTGGAAAAAAACCACTGCAAAGAAATGCCCTCATTGCTTTAGCCAATTTAGGCGATACTTCTGCTTTACCTGAGATCGAGAAATGCTTGACGGATGTTAGACCTGTGATCCGTGCAACGGCAGCTTGGGCAATTGGTCGCTTAGGGAGAAAAGAACCAAAAAAATGGATAGAGACTTTAGAAGTTGTCGATCAAAAAGAAGACAACGAGGAAGTTTCAATAGAAATAGCACAGGCAATCACAATGTTACAAAAGAAAAACAAAGAAAAACGACCGAATAGTTAAGAGGTTTCTTCCACAAACCATGATTTTTGTCCAGTAATTGTTGTAACAATTGCTGGATTTTTTGCATTTTTAGTAAAATTTTTAAAAAAATGAGAGTTATTTAAAGAAAAATGGAAAAAAATAAGCTTTAAAAATGAGCTTATATTACAAAACATAAGTTTTTCTAAACAAGTTAAGAAATAGTTAAAAAGCGTTTCCTCACTTGATACATAAGGCTTTTGTAAGAATTCTGTATTTTTTTTACTTTGAGTTATGTTACAAATATTAAAAATTCGCCGATTTTGTCATTAAATGTCACACTTCTTTTACCTATGAAATATTTTTAGATGATAAAGTTAATGACGTTGATAAATACATGGGAAAATAAAGGAGATAAATATGAACTCAATTAAAAAGATCGTTTTAGGTACAACTTTTGCTGCTGGTGCAACTGCTATGTTTGTAGGAACAACAAATGCGCATGCCGATGAAGTCTATACAATCCAATCTGGTGATTCACTATCAAAGATTTCACAAAAATTTGCTGGTGACAATTCATTGATCAAAGCAATTGCTGAAAAAAATAATGTTGCAGACATTAACCGCATTTACGTTGGTGAAGAATTAACGATCCCAACTTCTAGCGATTCTTCAGCAAAAACTGAAGCAACACCAAAAGTAGAAGCTCCAGCGACAACTGAAACAGCAACGCAAGAATATACATACGTTGCACCAGTTGAAACAGTTGAAGTAGCACCTGCTGCTCCCGCTGCTGCAACAGCAACAACTCCAAGCAATACAAGTTCTTCAAAAGAATGGATTGCCAATAAAGAATCAGGCGGTTCTTATACAGCAACTAACGGCCGTTATATCGGACGTTACCAATTAGATGCATCATACTTGAATGGTGACTACTCTGCTGAAAACCAAGAACGTGTAGCTGACCAATACGTTACTTCACGTTATGGTTCATGGGATGCTGCACAAGCATTCTGGTTAGCAAACGGCTGGTACTAAGTCGAGTCTAGCAAATAATAATAAATAATTAGATGAACCAAGAAATCGTTACAGCGATTTCTTGGTTTTTTTTTGTAATAGAACACTGTTAGAACACCCAAAACAGGAAATGATTGGTAAGAAAGGAAGAAGTTACGTTATAATTAAGAAAACGCTTTAATACAAAAAGCATAAACGAGGTGATAGGATGAGTACAAAATCATTTTTACAGGCAAAAGATATAGAGCCTGAGAATCCACTGCTATCAGGTATTCGCACCATAATCGAGACGGCGTTTTATGGAAACAATGTCGAGCGGATTCCCAATTTGCAGACCGCTTATCAGTTAGCAAAAGAAAGCCCAGGAACGATTGTCACAGATCTACCAATCATGCATGCTGAAGAATTTAAGTTACCACAAGATGCAAAAATACTAGTGTTCAATGATGGTAAGGTCGTAGGGCGAACAGCATCAGCAAGACGGGTTATCGGAGAACCGATAATTGATCAAAAGAAATATGAAGGTATTTTACGTGAAGCTGTTTATCAAAGTAGAAAGAGAGCATTTTATCATGGTGAAGTAATCGTTGGGTTGGACAATGAGTTTTCAGTCAAGTCACACTTGCTGATTCCTGAAGGGTTCGAGAACAATCTCTATTCTTATCTGTTGAATTTTCAATTTGCTACGGATGAGGTTGAAAAAGTCTATCAAAACTCCACTGTTTATGATGAAGGGGACCTTTATATTTTTTGTGATCCCTATTGGACAGACAGCGAGCATCCTGATGGCTTAGTATTGTTTGATCCTCATCATAACGTGGCAGCTGTCTTAGGGTTGCGCTATTTTGGGGAGCTGAAGAAAGCTACCTTGACGCTAGCGTGGGCGATGGCAAACAGAAATGGATTTGTTGCTTGCCATGGGGGCATGAAGCAATATTCTTTAGATGATAGAACTTATACGATGGCTGTTTTTGGCTTATCTGGCTCTGGAAAATCCACGATTACATTAGCGAAACATGCAGAAGATCTACCCGTAACGATCCTTCATGATGATGCGTTTATTATTTCTCGAAAAAAAGGGTCGACAACTGCGTTGGAACCTTCCTATTTTGATAAAACACAAGATTATTCTTCCGATGATCCTACCATCGCCTATTTTCTTACTTGTCAAAATGTGGGAGTGACAACGAATGAAATGCGAGAAAAAATAATCATCACACAAGATATTCGTAATGGAAATGGTCGGACAGTGAAATCTCGTTTCGTCACTCCAAATCGCGTAGACCATTTGGCTGAACCGATAGACGCTGTTTTTTGGATCATGAAAGATGACTCTTTACCACCCGTTTTAAGAATCGATGATCCCACATTAGCTACCGCTTTTGGAGCGACATTAGCTACGAAACGTTCGAGTGCAGAAAATGTGACAAACGGTGACACCAACCAACTAATTATAGAACCTTTTGCAAATCCCTTCCGTGCCTATCCTTTAGGCGAAGACTATCAGGCATTTCGAACGCTTTTTGAATCAGGTCGTACCAAATGCTATGTATTGAATACAGGAAATTATAATGGAAAAAAAGTAACACCAGCAATCACCTTAGGGAGTATCGAGAAAATTGTTCGCGAAACTGGGAAGTTTATTCCATTTGGCATGCTACCTAGAATTTCTTACTTGTCGATTGAAGGAATGGAAGTGCCTTTTGATGATAGAGCATATAGACAACTATTGCAGGAACGTTTACGGATACGCACACAATATATTCGCTCATTAAATGCCTATCATTCGTTGCCAAAAGAAGCAGCAGAAAGTATTGAAAATTTGATTGGCCAATTAGCAAAATAGCACTTGGATTTGATTTATTCAGTAGGATAGATAAGCTATAATAAAAAAGCGAGATACCCAGAAATAGTGTCATTATTTCTGGGTATCTCGGCTTTTTATTGATTGATCTTTATATAAGTATGAATTTCCTTTTGATAATCAGCCCCTTGCCAAGAGCCAGTGTTCAGATACATAGCTAAAAGATAACCAATAAAGGGTCCTGTCGTTAATCCAGATGAGCCGAGACCGCTAGCAACAAGGAGTCCTGGATCATCTGGCAATGGACCAAAGAATGGAGCAAAGTCAGATGTATAAGCACGGGTTCCCACTTGGAGATGATGTGATTGAGCAAAAATTTTTTGTGGTTCTTCCAAAAAACTAGCAGCATTTTCACTCAATTGTCGATAAGCCTCTTCAGTAGGGGTCAAGTCCCAACCACCAGTATTTTCGTGGGTAGCGCCTAATAAAATTTTTCCATCAGTAAAGGGGATCAAATCCGCTTCTCCATCCAACATCGCGACAGGCCAATCCTGGCTCTGGGAAGAAGCTGTATCAAATACCACAAGTTGTCCTTTTTGCGGCCGAATATCTGTCTGATAACCTAAAGGAGCCAATAAGGCTTTTAATGCAGGTCCTGGTGATAAGATCACTCGGTCGAAGTTCTGTTTTCCTGACTCACTTTCGATCACCCAATCATCCTGAGCTCTCTTTAAGTGCGCTTTTTCATGGAGTTGTTTGATCCCTTTATGAGTAAGTCTTTTAGACAGTTCATTTAAAAATGTTTTTCCATCAAGTTTTCCACCACCGCTGATATACAAAGCGGGCGTTCGCTTCAATAGAGGAAGAAGTTCAGATGTTTCCTCAGGTTTCAGTAAACGAATCTTGCCGATTTCTGGTGCCTCTTTTTTTCTTTCTTCGGCCAAATCAGCTAGTTCGGCTAATTGTTCCGTTTTACGGAGTATGATGGTACCAGACTGCGCATAGATCGATTGACCAAGTGAAAAATCTTGAACTAATTTCGGGAAAAAAGCGGCGCCGTCTTTTGCTAAATGGTACCATTTCTTGTTTCTTCTTTTGGAGAGCCAAGGAGAAATGATCCCGGCGCTAGCTTTTGTTGCTTGACCTACTCCATGATCGTAAAGTACGATCTCAAACTTTGTTGTATCAAGATAATTGGCTAAAGTCATTCCAATGATCCCACCACCGATAATGGCAATTTTTTCCATAAAGAAAGCCTCCTTTTTTCAGTCTCTATTTTCCCATAAACTCGTCAATCAAGAAAGTGTTGAGACAGTTCCTCCTTATTAGAAACAGTGTGTGCTTTATATTAAGACGACTGAAGTGTTGATTAGAGAAAAAGTACTCGTCTAGGTAAGAAACTGCTGGGAAATAGTTTACAGAGAAATCATGCTTTCTTTTTTGCTAAACTATACTGGATGAACTGGATAAAGCTGATTATCAGTAAGAAAAGCAATACGCCTAAAGCAACTTTTGATCCTAAGGTAGTAGCATCTCGGTAGTTTAATGTTGTATGGTCTTGGATAAGATTGATAATAATCGCTACTAGAGAAGTTGCAACAGCTCCAGAAAATTGTTGTAAGGTGTTGAATACAGCATTCCCATCACTTTGTGCATCTGCCTGCAACGCATTCATCCCGGTAGTCATCATATTACTGTAAGATAAGCCGATACCCACCATATAGATCACATGGCAAAGAACCAAGAATAGCAGAGAAACATGTCCGATGAGAAGAACAAGTGCAGACCAACCGATAAGCGCAAGGAGCAACCCAGCTAGAATCGGTTTTTTGGGTCCATACTGATCTAGTAATTTTCCAGAAAAAGGCGATAACAAAGCTCCTACAGCTGCTCCTGGAAGCATAGCGATGCCAGCGATGAATGGACTACTTCCCTGAACGATCTGTACAAAATTAGGTAGGACAAAGGAAATACCCAACAATAAGAACTGATAAATCAAAAAACTAAACAAAAATAAACGAAAGGTTTTATTGTGAAAAATAGTCAATTGGATCAAAGGGTATGCTGCTTTTTGAGTGCGTCGATAAAAAATGAAACAGCCAATGATAGCGATAACTAACGCAAGCCAACCCACCGTTGTGCCTAACATACTCAAGAAAGTCAAACTTCCGCTAAAAAGGAGACATAAACCTAAGACGCTTGCTAGGTCTAAACGGCCACTCTTTTTAACTGGAATAGTAGGGATAGCAACTAACCCAATGACTAATGAAAGCAGTAATACGGGAATAAGAAAAAGAAAAATGTGATTCCAAGTAAAATTCGAAGTTAAAATACCACCGTAAGTCGGTCCGATTGCAGGAGCAATAGCGGTAGTCAAAGTACCGACTCCCATCATTGCGCCACGTCGATTCATCGGAGCAAAAGTTAAAATAATATGGAACATCAAAGGTAATGCGATTCCTGTCGCCGCTCCTTGCAGAAGTCGACCAAGGAGTAAAACCAAAAAAGTTGGAGAAAAGAAGTCAACGATAATTCCAGCTAAAAACAGTAGATTGGACAGTAGAAAAAGACTGCGTATACTAAAATTTTTAGTAAGATAAGTCGACAGGGGGACGATGATCGAGATCATCAATAAATAGATAGTCGTAACCCATTGGACCTGTGCTGTAGTTAATTGAAATTGGTTGATCAAAGTTGGAAAGGTTACGTTCATTGCCGTTTCAATCAACACTCCGGCAAAGGACATCATACCTGTAGCGATCACCGCAGGTACTAATAGAATATGTTTTTGTTTTGTCATCGTGTTCACCTCAAAAAAATTTCGTAAAAAAAGAGAGTGATTTCTATTTAAAAAAATAGAAATCGCCTCTCTCTCGACACGCCAGTGACGTGTTATCTGTACGATTTGTTTACATCGCATATTCTAGCATAGAATGAAAATTAGTGTCAACAACGTTAGCCAAGTCTGAGTAAAAGAGTTATGATAGTATGGAATGGATAGATAACAGGAGGACGGAATGGAAAAAATCGATTGGAAAAAAAGTGAGCCTGGTTATAGTATAAAGAAAAGACCACAGATCTTAGTATTACCTGAGCAGCATTTTTTTAGTATCAATGGGGTCGGTGACCCAAATGATGAAGATTTCCAGCGACGTGTTGCTTCTCTTTACGCATGGAGTTATGCTATTCGGATGTCACCAAAGAAAGATTGGGTTATCCCAAACTATCAACCTTACACGGTGTATCCACTAGAAGGTCTATGGGGAATACAAGAGAAGTACCTCAACGAAAAAGTAATGCAAAAAAAACATTTTGCTTATCAATTAATGATCAAACAACCTGGTTTTGTAACCAAAGAAGTGGCACAGGAGGCTCTTGTCCGAAGTGCGCATAAACTACCGTCCGAGCTGATAGACCAATTGCAGTTTGTAACGATCGAAGAGGGATTGACTGCGCAAATGGTACACGTCGGTCCATATGATGATGAACCCGCAACATTTAAAAAGTTGGCTGATTTTATTCAAAAAGAAGGCTATGAACGGACGTCTAAAGAGCATAAAGAAATCTATATGAGTGATCCACGTAGAGCAAATCCAGAAAAAATGAAGACGATTTTGCGTGTGTCGATTGCTCCAAAATCGATTTGTTGATTCATAGAAAATAAAAGTAAAAAATACTAAAAAGAACAAAAAAATCAGTTTTTTTTGTTATAATAAAGACGAGAGGTGTCCAGTATGAAAAAAATCCAACGACAATCATTGATTCGCAGAATCATTACGGAACAACCAGTCAGTACCCAAGAAGAACTTTTAGCTAAATTACAAGAAGTTGGTGTTAAAGCAACTCAAGCGACGATTTCCCGCGATATTCGAGAAATGAAGCTGGTGAAATCCCATGATGAGAATAAGCAAGTACGTTATGCATTATTTAGTCAACCATCTGAAACATTGAATGAAGAACGACTAAAATCAGCTGTCAAAAGAGAAGTGTTAAAAATTCAAATCGTACAATTCATGATTGTCGTGTTAACAGAAAAAGATGGCGCAGATGTCGTAACGAATTGGTTAGATGAAGCAGCCTACCCAGAAGTTGCTGCAACGATCGCTGGTGTAGACACATTTATTGTGATTTGCCGCTCTGAAGAAGATGCACAAGCATTTGCAGAAAAGTTAGAAAAAATGAGAGAATAAAGGAGGAAGATACGAAATGTCTTTTATGAAAGCGCTACAGAATGGTTCGGATATTCGAGGGATTGCTATTTCAACAGAGGAATTTGATGCAAATCTAACAGCGAAAGAGATGGAAAAAATCAGTTGTGGATTTGTTACTTGGCTAAAAAAAGCAAATGGACGAAAGTATCAAGATGGAAAGTTGACTGTCGGCATTGGGCGTGACAGCAGAATCAGTGGACCACTGTTAAAGGAAGCGTTGATTAAAGGACTAGTCGATCAGGGAGTCAATGTCATCGACTTTGATTTAGCCACTACTCCTGCCATGTTCATGGCAACTCAGTTCTCACAATTCCAGTGTGATGCGAGTGTCATGTTGACGGCAAGTCATTTACCTTTTTACTTCAATGGCATGAAATTTTTTACAATGCAAGGTGGAGCCGAAAAAGAAGATATCGCCTTCATATTGACAAAAGCCACTGAAAAGAATAAAAATGGATATACAGGATCGGTACGTAAAGCAGATTTAGTAACTATCTATGCCAAAGATCTAGTCCAGAAAATCAGGAACGGTATCGGAACGACAAATGAAAAACCATTAGCTGGTTGGAAAATCATTGTGGATGCTGGGAATGGGTCAGGTGGTTTTTTCGCTGAACTTGTTCTTGAAGAATTAGGTGCGGATACGACTGGTTCACAGTTCTTAGAGCCAGATGGTCATTTTCCAAATCATATCCCTAATCCTGATAATCAAGAAGCAATGGTTAGTATCAAAAAAGCGGTACTGGCAAATAAGGCGGATCTAGGTGTGATCTTTGATACAGATGTGGATCGTTCAGCAGTAGTGAGCGGGAATGGTCAAGTGATCAATCGAAATAATTTGATTGCCTTATTAAGTATGATTGTCTTGAATGAGCATCCAGGAGCGACGATAGTGACAAATTCTCCAACATCGACACATTTACAAGCATTTATCGAATCAAAAGGGGGAAAACAAGATCGCTATATCTCAGGCTATCGAAATGTTATCAACAGAGCGTTGGCATTAAATGAATCAGGTGTCGATGCACAGTTAGCCATTGAAACAAGTGGACATGCGGCGTTTAAAGAAAATTATTTTTTAGATGATGGTGCCTACGTGATCGCCAAAATATTGATGCTTCTCCCAAGATTAAAAGAGGAGCAGTTGACATTAGAAGCAATCATTCAAGGATTAAGGCAACCGGTTGAAGTGCAAGAAATTCGCTTAGGGTTGACTAGCGATCATCCACAACAAAGAGGAAAAGAAATCATTCAGCGCTTATCCGATGCATTAGAAAAATATCCGGGAATGAAATTACAGCCAGAAAATCAAGAAGGCATTCGTTATGATTTAAAAGGAGTTTATGGCGACGGTTGGTTCTTACTTCGTCCAAGTCTCCATGAACCTCTATTAGTTTTACAAATTGAAAATGATATAAAGGGAAAAAATAGCACAGCGTTACAAGTGCTCTCGCGAGAATTAGCAACATTTCCAGATGTTGAGCCACTGGTATTAGCGGAGGATGAAGGGTAAAAAGTGAGGGGAAGGGATAAAAATGGTTATGAATATGATCATCTTTTTAACAGTGTTGGTCTACGGGGTGAATTTTTTGGTTTTCATGTATCTTAAAATCAATCATATCAAGGATTATGTAGAAAAAATCGCCATTTATTTTGGAACAAATATGACATTGCTGCTTACAAGTGGCATCTTTCTATTCTTTGGAAAATTGGTGGAAGATGGTATTTTACTTTTCGAATAATAAGCAGAATCTTTGTATAAACTCCTGAATATACTTACACTAGTAATATGAAGTGAACTATCGAAAGGAGTAGTACAATGAAAAAATTATACGAAACAGCGATGATCAATCACGGTGGGCGAGAAGGGGAAGTTGAAGCACCGAATGGTTCCATGCACATGAAGATCACTCCCCCAGGCATACACGCGGACGGAACCAACCCAGAACAATTATTTGCAGCAGGATATGCTTCTTGCTTTAACGGTGCGTTACAGCATATGATCAAAGAAGCGAACCTAACTGTTGATTCTACTGTCAAGGCACGTGTATCCCTTTATACCCTTGACGAAGGCGGATATAAAATTGGTGTGGTACTAGAAGTCCATGTAGAGGATGTCAGTGAAGAAGAAGCAATGAAATTAGCAGAGCAAGCGCACGACTATTGTCCTTACTCCAAGGCGACCAAAGGAAATATCGATGTAGAAGTTACGGTCGTTTGATCATAAATGAATAAAAGAAAAGCGCCTCTAGCAATCAGAAACCGATTGCTAGAGGCGTTCTTTTTACTTTTTAGCTGGAGGGGTGCCATACATTTTCGGTGTGACACGTTTTAGCTTAGGCTTAGCTCCTTCGATCTTTGGTTCGTCCAACCATTGATATTCGCCTTCACCGTCTAATGCTTTACCACTAGCCCAAGGGCCTTTACTGCTTTCATCACCTTCGGAAAAATTATAAAAGTCGTAGGCGATATCTTTACGTTCATTTTCACGATTGAAGGTACTTGGAACAAGAATCGAACCTTCATTTTCTTCTAATTCTTTTACTGCGCTAGCCCATAGATTTTGGTGATAGCTGTCTCGTGCAAGTAGCACAGAGAGTAAATCTTTCACGCCGCGGTCATCGATCATTTCATAGATACGCGCGACTTGCAAGCGTCCTTGTGATTCCGCATTGAGATTGGCACGGAAATCAGCAAGTAAATTGCCACTTGCAATAATATAACTACCGCTCCAAGGGTTACCAACGCTGTCTGCTGGACGTGGTCCTAAGCCGGCAACGATTGCTTGTTGCGGATTCATTCCTGAAATAATCGCACCAATCGTTGGATCTTTTTTCATTGCTTCTTCTTGATCTTCCACAGGTGCGTCTTCTAATAGACGTGCGACCATCGTAGCCAACATTTCCACATGGCCAAGTTCTTCGGTAGCAATATCCATCAGCATATCTTTGTATTTTTCTTCTCCTCGGCAGCTCCATCCTTGGAAAAGGTATTGCATTGCCACACTCATTTCTCCATACTGTCCACCGATAAGTTCTTGTAAATATTTCGCGATCAACGGATTGGGACGATCTGGTTTTGCTTCAAACTACAATTCTTTTTGGTGTCTGAACATCAAAATTCCTCCTAATCTTTTTTTGATACCTCTCTATTGTGATACGAATGGAGGAAAATATCAAAGAAAACGATTGCTAAATCATTTTTGTAGTATAAAACACGTTATCTGGAAACAAAAAAGTTATTTTTCTTTTTTTATAAATAATTTTGAGGGTGAACTGAGTGGTAAAAACAAGAATAAAGTGAGGATTATGAAGCGTGTAAAGAAAGTAGATAGAACGAATATAAAAATATAGAAAAAATTTTAGAAAATTGATAGTTATCAAACTTTTTGAATTATTGTTATTTTATTTTTCTAATCGTTTATTCTTTATTCTCATTTTAGTTTTTTTACTGATTGTCTTTTTTAGTACTATTGATGAGGATCATTCTATAAAACGCCTATTATTCTTTTGTTGTTGTTAGGTTTTAATTCCTTATACAAAGGTATTTTAATATAGTTAGAGTTATTTTCATTTTTGCTCGGTTATAAATGCGAAGGTATCGGCGTTTAGGATATTATTTGAATAATAATTAGAAATGTATTAAAATTAAAAGAGAAATTTTATGTAATTATTCATTTTAATTTATGTGAAAAAACACGCATGTTTTTTAATTATGAGGAAGGGAGTAAAAAAAGTGAAAAAAATCGGCTTGAAGGTGCTACAGTTTGTTGCTATGTGTATGTTGGTGAGCCCATCCTTTCAATCGATCATTCATCTAGCTGATCGAGATGTAATTGCAGATACCGTCGCAAATACAGAAAAGAAAGTTTATCTAGATGAAGATTATGCGAAGATTGAAGGAAAATATGTTGAAAAAGAAGACACCCTAGAATGGACATTGGAATTTGAAAAGAAAAAAAGTGACAATGAAGGGAGGATCCGTATTGCCATCGATACCGCTGCAGCTGGTATTGGCACAGTAACCAATATCCGTGGGAGCGGATTAGCCTCTTATGACGAAGAGGGAGCAGAATTAAAAACCGAAACGATCAATGAACAAGAATGGTATGTTGGAAAAGTGTATTCAAAGAATCAAGAAACTGGAATGTTGATTTTTGAAACAGAAAAATTACCAGACACCAAAGAAGGAGAGTTGCCTCTTCAAGTCGTTGTAGATGAGAAAGTTAAGGTAACTGATAATGAAGCAGCTGACAATAACGAAGGAACTGATAATCAAGAAGCTGTTGAAAATAAAGAAGAAACCGCTGAAACGCAACGAGATGACACATCTGTAGAATCAGACGAACCGATCATTCCGAGTGGACAACCCTTAGCTAGAGTCCAGAGTCCATTGTTCAGTGGTATTTTAGCGCGTCTTGGTCCGACTGCGACTGACGATCCATATACCTATGTCTATCCACAAGGTTCCGCAACTAGCGAACAAAATCGGTATCCATTGTTTGCCACGAATGACTTCACTAGTGTGTTAGATAACTGGAGTCAAAGCAGCGAGGCCTACAGTGGAGATAAAGGTTCGCTTTACGATAATAATCAATTGATCGATGATTCTGATTATTCGATTGGGGGTGCAAACTGGCGGAATTATAATTACGCAACGGATAATGGTTCTACTGCCACCGAAGGAGATACAAATCTCCCTGCTCAAACAGTTCAGCTTTGGGGAACGGAACGGAATTTTGCCAATAGTTATTTAGATTATAATGGTGCGTATGTGAAAAAATGGGTGGAACCAGTTTTACCAAGTACTATAGAAGAGGGTGTTTCTCCACAAGACGCAACCACACTTTACAATGTTTATTTAGATGTGATTGGTGGAGAAGATAAAAGCATCACGCCGGTCGATGTGGTATTCGTCCTTGATAAATCAGTAAGTATGAGTGAAGGAACGACAGGTTCGGGAAGTCAAAGTAAAGATGCCGCCTTACGCGAATCAGTTCTTGAAATCAGTAGAAATTTGTTGTCTGCTCCGGAAATGGATGTCCGCATTGGGTTAGTCAATTTTTATCGCGCAAGTTCATCATCTATTGATCTTAATCTAATTAATTCAGATACTTTAGATATGACAGATAACATCAATTCAATAGCTAGTAGCACTGCACTGACAAGGACACCTTCTGGAGGAACGCCTTTGACATTAGGGTTGAGAAAAGGCTATGAGGTTCTCTACGCTAATAATGGAGGAACAGAGAGAAATCCTGAGAAGATTTTGATTGTTGTGGGGGATGGGACCCCTACCTTTAGCTATGCACCGATTCAGTCAAGAACTTCGAGGGGAGGCAATAATTGGAACAGTTGGAATGTGATGCCAGATAAACTGGCAACAGATAACGGGACCCTCTTTAAAAATTTTGAAACCTTTTCCGGAAATACTTCTAATGCTGGTTTTACGTATCCTGTAACCTATGCGACAGATTTCAACCGGCCAGCTAACACGAATCAAATTCAATATCGTTATGGAGAAGTAAAAGATGGCGATAATAAAGCAACGCATTGGGCAGGAACTGGAGGCGCAGATAATGATACGACTGGAGCGGCTACTACTCAAGAAAAATCTTCAGCGATCAATACCGTGGCGTATCATCATTGGCTAAAAAATACCTATGAATCGCCGCCAAATATTTTTACGATCGGTTTAGGAATTGAAGGAAATGTTTCTGGTAGACAGCGATTAGATGCGATTGGCCGAAATGTGTTGAAAAATATTGCTGATACGAAGCCGAATGGGACAGATCCTTATTATTATAATGCCAATAACAAAGCAGAAATTGTAGATGCTTTAGAAAATATCTCTGCAACATTCAAAAAAACGATCGAACAGGCGACGCTATATGATGAAACGGGATTCAATGTTTCACTGTTTGGGGGCGGAAATTCGGCAGAAATCCAGTATTACCATTTGGAGAACAGTGAATCAGGGACAAAATATGAAGCACCAGAAGTTTGGGATGTATCAAAACATGGAACGAAGCCACCAGATGTTGTAGCAACACCAACACAATATCAAGGACATGAGAATCATGCATATGCGTTTTCTCCGATTTCGTTAGGAGAAGGCGAAATGGTTCGGATCAAGTACCAAGTCAAATTAGATGGGGGGGCACAAGATGGTAAGTTCTATACAGTGAATAATATGGCTTATCTACAAA
Organism: Enterococcus durans; assembly: GCF_002277935.1. Classification (NCBI taxonomy): domain Bacteria; kingdom Bacillati; phylum Bacillota; class Bacilli; order Lactobacillales; family Enterococcaceae; genus Enterococcus; species Enterococcus durans. The sequence continues at coordinate 1,544,428 of NZ_CP022930.1, forward strand.
ATCTAGAGGATTATCAAAACGATCGAGCGACAGGGCGAATGTATCTGCCAGCTCCGTCGATTCGATATGAACACAAGGATCGAAATCTGCAAATCCAAAAGACTGGGCAAGAGGGTGAAGCACTGGCGGGTGTAGATTTTGCTTTATATGATAAAGATCCTGATAAAAGTGAAGTAGAACCGATTGAAATAAGACGGACGACGAATGACGGACTGGCTATTTTTGAAACCAAGATTCCTATACTTGGAGATGAAGGCGGCGCAGAGAGTGATGTTTATTGGATAAGAGAAATCTCAGGTCCGCCACGTTATCAATTGATTGATGAGACGTATTCATTTCAAGTAAGAAAATATATTGCCGGCGAAGGGGATCCTATAGGACATTATGAATTGGTGGATGCGAGTACTTCAGGAGAACGAAAAGGTGGTCCTGAAGGCGAAGACAAAGATGCCATTAATGAAGGAGAATACCATACATTCTCGGTTGTCCAAAACTTAAACGATGAAAAAACAGATTATAAAGATCTTTACGTCAAACTAGAAATACGTAATGAGTTCAAACCTGTTCACTTGAATATTGAAAAGCTGGTCCAAGGTAGGAACATGCCAATCAATGGCGCAGAATTTGAAGTTTATGAGACAGATGGCGAAGGGAATGCACAAGGAAATGCGATTGCTAAAGGTATTTCTGGGAGCAATGTAAAAGAAGACAAAAAAGGGCTCTTGACGCTCTATCGTGTCAATGGAGAAGGAAACTACATCCTAGATGAAACTAATAATAAAATTATTCATCCATTTGGTGATCCCGATTCATTTGAACATGGCGATGAAGGCGATAAATATGCAGAATACAAGATTATAGAAACAAAAAGTCCAGAAGGCTTCGAAGATCCTACAGAAAATGATGGTTGGCTCTTGCAAATCTATGGAAACAGTGAGGGAACGATCAAATATCAGCGGTTAAATGAAGAAGGCTGGCACTACTTAACATTTACCGAGGACGACGATGGGCTGCTGTGGATCGACTATGAGGTGTATAACACCTTTAAATACCGCGAAGTTAAAGTGAAAAAAGTCGATCAAAATGGTGAACCATTAGATGGGGCAGGCTTCGATATCAAAAAGACAGACGATTCAGAATTTCCACTGTATCGAGCTTATACAGGGAATCCGCTTGATACAACTACTCAAGAACCAGGTATTGGTTCCTTCTATCTTTATAGAGTTGGTCTCGACAAATATGAGGATCTTGAATATACCGATCCTTTGAAATTAGCTGTGGGTAAGTATGAAATCTCTGAAGCAGTTGCACCAAATGGCTACCAACTCTCTGGTCAGACTGCTTCATTTGGATTGAATGAAGAAGGTCAATTTGTGATCAATGGAGTGGCGATCACTGATGAGACAGCCGATTTAGGAGAGGACTATGCGATTATTGATGGCGTATTACAAGTTACGCTGAAAAATGAACTCGCACCGCTTGATTTAACGCTATTCAAGCTAGATAGTACGAATAATCAAAATCTACCGGGAGCTGCATTCTCACTTGAACGTGAAGTGAATCCTGGGGAGTATGAGATGATCGATGATGGCTTGACACCCGATCAAGCCGACCTTTCGAAGTTTCTTTCACAAGATTTAGCTGCAGGAAATTACCGGATCAAAGAAGAAACAGCGCCAGACGGATACATGCGTTTGCCGGGATATTTTATTTTGACCATCAGTTATCGAGAAACGGCAGAAACATCAGGAGGAAAAGTTATCCCTGGAAAAGAAAAAGGCAGTTTGAAAGCCGAGATAGCCTATTATCCAGATAGTGGAACGGATGACCCGTCAGTTACGCAAGAAGTAACCTATGAGTTGACAACAGACAACCGCATCCAATTATTAGTGAATATTGGAAATGACCCAGAGAAGCAATTGCCAGCTACTGGTGGAACAGGCCCTTACCTCTATTTCATCATTGCGGCACTCCTTATAGGGGTCTCCGCACTGATTGGTGGCGTACTGTATGTTAAGAGTCATAGGAAGGGGAGGGTCTGATCATGAAAAAAGTAGGCATGCTACTTCTCCCAATACTTGTTTTCTTGCCAATCGTAACAGCACTATTTTCTGTTAAGAGTCATGCGCAAGAAAATGCGGGAAATACGGTTGAATTCATTTTGCATAAGAGAATGGTCCGCGATGTGGATTACACAGAAGAAGTCTTTCATCAAAATGATGGATTAGAGATTGCTACTGACCAAAAAGACACGTTACTCTCGCAAACTGAGCCATTGAATGGTGCAACTTTCCAGATGTACGAACTGACTGATTATTATGAGAAGCAAAAAGGCCAAATGACGAGCGAAGAATTTGTACAAAATTTTGCTGCAATGGATCGCTCAACGATCAACGAACTGATTGCGAGCGAAAATTTAGAAAAAGTAGGTCCGCCAGTTACCACGGCATTCGATCAGGTAGGAAATTTAGGGGATGGGATTGCGCGAATCACTGCACCTAAGAAAAACCAAGACCGAGATGCTGTGTATTTGATTTTTGAAGAATCGATCGACCGAGAAACTGGCTTGGATGTTGACTTGGATCAACATGCGATCCCAATTGTTGCCGTTTTGCCAATCGTGGATCCAATGGACCACACAAATGAACTATCACAGATTCATATCTATCCGAAAAACGTCGGATATCTACGTGATCCGTATTTCTTTAAATACGGGCGTCAACAAGGATCACAAGAAACGGGAGTTCCATTGCAAGGTGTGGTCTTTGCATTGTATCAACTGATTGAGGGGAAGAAATATTATTTAGATATGTCACCTTCGATTGATTTGAAGAACAAATGGATTGAGCCACAAGCTAACGATCCATTGGGGGATGTGAACGTTAGTAAATTCATTTCTGATAAAGCGGGTCTGGTCACTACAGGTGGGCGATTATTACCTGCAGGCACATACTATTTTGAAGAACTGAAAAGTGTGGACGATTATACCATTAGTAAAGAAAATCAAAAAATCGAAGTAGTGATTCCAAGGTCTTGGCAGAATGCCGATGGACAACCAAACTATGTCACAGTCAATGGACAAGAAATGGCAGAACTAGAATCCGGGAATGTGCCTAAAGTAGCTTATACCGAAGCCAAACCACGGGTATACAATGAAAAAACGGACAAAAAAACTACCGAAGACAGCAACAAGCAAGCGAATCTTACACCAGATCGACAAGAACCGAAGGAATCCACTTGGTTGAGTTATCCAAAAGCAAATGAGACAAAATCATTGATTTCATTAATCGGAATAGTCTTGATCATAGGTGCGGGTTTAAAACTAAAAAAGGAACGGGGAGAAAAAAATGAATAAGTTGAATTTGATAAAAGGGTTCAGTATATTGTTACTTGCAACTGTGGGATTTGGGAATAGCCAGGATACGAAAGCCGCAGAAGTGTCAGAAAAACCAAGTGAGATCACGATCACATTACACAAAAAGGGCTTTGAGTCCTTGCCAGCTGATCAAGCGAATAGTGGTCTGGTTTCGGATAAATTTGGAGAAGAGAATATAGCCGGCGTGGACTTTGAGCGATTCGACGTGACTGCGGTGTATTACGGCTTGTTAAAGGATGATCCAGATACGCAAGATGTTGATGATGGGATGACTGCTGCTGCAGCAATTGCATGGATGCAAAAAAAAGATTACAAAGATTGGAACACGATCCTTAATGGTGTAGACCCAATTGATAGTCATACCACAAACACTGATGGAGAAGCAGTCTTTGCCAATGTACAAGTCAGTGATGACGATGGGAAAGATAAAGTCTATCTGTTTTTAGAAACTTATTCGCCAGCCCATATTTCTAAAGTTGCTGCGCCAATGGTCGTGATGATGCCAGTGATGATGCCAAATGTGGTTGATGGCACATGGGATGGCAACTCTTGGAAAGACACATTCAATACAGATGTCCATCTCTACCCCAAAAATGAAGTACGAGAAGCAGATAAAAAAATGAATGTACCTGATGGTGATGAACTAAGAGAAGTTATCCTCGATAAAGGTGACGAAGGTACAGAAACGATTTCATATCTTGACCTAGAAAAAGGAAAACAAGTTTCATATACGATCACTGCACCGATTCCTTATTTTATTGATTCGATCAATGGTGATTCGTCTGCTGTCATTAAAAACTTTGTAATAACAGATACACCAACAGCAGGATTAAGCTACTTTGATCAAGAGATAGAGGTAAAAGTCGGAGATGAAGTATTAATCAAGGGAACAGATTACTCTGTCGTACAAAACAATAATGGGTTTTCAGTAAAGATCTTAACAGAAACAAATGGTGTGGCGAATGCAGAAACGTTAGGTAAATTAGCCGAAGGACGTGGAGGCGATTTAACGATCACCTACAATATGCTAGTGACAGCAACGATCAAAGCAGATGAATTCCATAATAACACTGCAACGATCTTGATTGGACGTAATGATGCCTATGATTACAATGAAGAAGTGATTCCAGACGAAAAAGTAGCCACTGGCGGTAGAAAATTTGAAAAATATGATGCGTCAAGTAAACAAATGTTGAGTGGTGCACAATTTGAGATCTGGAACAGTAACAAGGAGCAATTTGCGGTCTTTTACAAAGGAGCAACAGCACTAGAAACCTATGCAGCGGATGCAGACAGGATCGTTTGGGAAGACTCTGGATCAGAAGCTGTTGCAACGAAATTCACTTCTGATGACCAAGGGAAATTTGAAGTGCAAGGATTGGATTACGGTACGTACCATGCAAAAGAAGTCGTAGCACCAAGCGGCTATGCTTTACCGGCTGGGGATAAAGCATTTACAACATTCACGGTTTTCTTTGGAAGCTACGATGAAAGTGTATCTGTTTCAGGTCAAGTAAATCCTGGGGAAGAAAGTATTCCGAACATTAAAAAGGGGTATCTACCATCAACTGGGGGCAATGGTATTTTCGCCTTCTTACTGGTGGGACTGAGTCTAATGATCGGCGCCTATACATGGTATAGAAAATCAAAAGCAACAGAATAATTGACTACTATTGAAAAAAATGATAAATCCGAAGTCGCAGCAGTTAAAGTGATTAGCTGCTGCGATTTTTTAAGGAAGTGCTTGAAATGAAAAAAAAGCAGCGAGAAAAAAAAGCAACAATATGTTTAAAATTGATGATGGCAGTGACCTTTTTAATCGGTGCAGCGGTCTTTACATATCCTTTTTTGGCAAATGCAATCAGTAATTATTGGGATCAGCAACGAATTGCAAGCTACCAACAACGAATCGCAAAAGAAAAAGATGCGACACAAAAGAAAATACTAGAGGAGTACCAAGCTAAAAACCAAGAACTTGCGGAAGAATGGCGCTTTTTAGGCATGGGTAAAGTCAAAGATCCGTTTAAACAAGCGGTGAAAAATGAAAAAGAATCCCAAAAAAATCTCTACAAGGAGCATTTGATCGGAGCGATTTATATTCCTAAAATCAAGGTGAGTTTACCTTTATTTAATGAAACGAATGACCAATTATTGGAAAAAGGTGCCACTGTATTACAAGGTAGTTCATTTCCAATTGGCGGAAATGAAACGCATTCGGTTATTACCGCCCATAGTGGAATGGGTAAAAAGAAGCTGTTTACTGATTTAAATAGATTATCAAAAGAGGACGTTTTCTATTTAGACGTGATGGGGGAAAAATTAGCGTATAAAGTCGTTGAAAAAACCGTTGTGTTACCTACAAACGTGGAAAAATTATCGATCAAAAAAAATCAAGACTTGGTCACACTAGTTACCTGTACCCCTTATGCGGTCAACACCCATCGCTTACTTGTGACTGCGAAAAGAACGCAGATGGATGGATCTGCCAATGAACGAATCAAAAAAATAAAAAACTATCAATTTTGGCTAGCCGTCTTGCTTTCGGCTGGAGCATTATTATTTTTGCTACTTTTCAGCTATTTTATTTTTAGAAAAATCAAGAAATTAAAAAAATCTAAAAATGAATAGGAGAAAGTAAAATCGGTCTGAAGTCTCTTGTTTTATTCTTGAACAATCAGGAAAATAGAAAAAGAAACTTGCTTGTCGTATCACGTCTTCTTTGATATGGTAAAAATAAGCAAAAAGTAGGGGGGCTACATCATGGCGAAAATTATGGTGGTAGAGGATGAAGAAATCATTCGGCAGTTGATCATGGAAGAGTTGGAAAAATGGCAATTCGAAACATATGGTACAACAGATTTCAATCAAGTATTTACAGATTTTGAACAGGAAGAACCACAACTAGTGTTATTAGATATCAATTTACCTGTATTTGATGGCTACTATTGGTGTCAGAAAATCCGGGAAGTTTCAAAAGTACCGATCATTTTTATCTCAAGCAGAAATACAAATATGGATATGATCATGGCAATGAATATGGGGGCAGATGATTTTGTGACCAAGCCATTTCAAATCGATGTATTGATTGCTAAAATCAATGCACTACTTCGCCGTTCTTATAATTATGCTGAACTGTCTAGTGAAATGATGAGCCACAATGGGATCACACTGAATGTCGATAACGGAAGCATGGAAATCAATGGAGAAATCATCGATTTGAGTAAAAATGAATATCGCTTGCTATTTATTCTCATGAAACAACATGGAAAGATCCTAAGCCGAGAAAAACTGTTGCGAGCATTATGGGATGACGAACGATTCGTTGATGACAACACATTGACGGTGAACATCAATCGGTTGCGTAGAAAAATCGAACAAGCGGGTATCAATGGATATATCGAAACAAAAGTCGGCCAGGGGTATATCGTTCCCTGAAAGGATGAGCAGTAGAAGATGAAATTTTTAAGTTATTTAAAAGATCAATGGTCTATGATCTTAGGCTGGCTTTTTTTTGTTGGACTGACGATTTTCGTCATGTGGTTGGCACCGAACATTATGATCGACTGGGGAACTGTGGGATATCTCGCCTTGATCCAAGGAGTCTTTTTGATTTTTTATTTATTTGTCAATTATTTGAGTAAACGCCGTTGGTGGGGGAAATTAGCTAATTTACAGCAGACATCGCCATTACAAAATTACTTGAGTGGTAGCCATACGGAAGAAGAAAAATTGGTGGAAGAATACATCAATCAACTGATCCGTGAACACCAAACAGTCATGCAAGAAGCGATTACCAACCAACAAGATCAAAAGGATTATATTGATTCATGGGTCCATGAAATCAAAGTACCTTTGGCAGCCTCTGAATTATTAGTACGCTCGATCGAATTTGATATCGACGATCAAAAATATACACTTTTAGAAAATGAATTGGCAAAAATCAATGAGTATGTAGAGCAGGTACTGTACTATGCTCGATTAGATAGTTTTTCAAAGGACTATTTGATTCAAGAGTATGAATTGAAGAGCATTATCCAACCAGTGATGCGTAGCCAAGCCAATTATTTTATCCAAAAAAACTTGCGCTATGAAATCGTGGGCGAAGATCAGCGAGTATTGACTGATGCGAAATGGGTGACCTTTATTTTCAAACAAATCCTTAGTAATGCGATCAAATACACTCCTGACAACAAAGAAATCATTATTTCAATTGAAAAAGGCAAAAGTGGCGTGTCTTTAGCCATCAAAGACACGGGAATAGGGATTCCCAAAGAAGATTTAGCTCGTATCTTTGATAAAGGATTCACTGGCACAAACGGACGTCTGAGTAAAACTCATTCCACTGGGTTGGGTCTTTATTTAGCTAAATCTCTCGCTGAAAAAATCGGTATTGAACTAATCGCTGAATCGACGGAGGGAGAAGGGACGACAATGACCCTATTTTTCCCAATTTTAAATTTCTATAATGAGAAACGTTAGAAAACAGTTAGAATCGAAAAAAACTTCTTGTGTTGTGAACGTTTTCGCTGATAAGTTTCTTATCATGTGAAATAAAAGGAGATTAGTTATGGAAATTTTAATAGCATTAATCCCTATGGTAGCATGGGGTAGTATCGGTTTAGTAAGTGGAAAAATTGGTGGCGATGCCAATCAGCAAACATTAGGAATGACGATTGGCGCATTCATTTTTTCATTAGTTGTCTTTTTCATTGTTAGTCCTACGATCACACCTTGGATTTTCTTGATCGGCTTTTTATCTGGTCTTGCTTGGAGTGTTGGACAAAACGGTCAATTCCACGGGATGAAATTTATGGGCGTCTCTGTTGGATTACCACTTTCTACTGGTTTTCAATTGATTTTGAATACGATTGCGGGCGCTGTCTTCTTCCATGAATGGACACAAACGAAAGATTATGTATACGGTATTATTGCTTTAGCTCTTCTTGTAAGCGGTGCTTATTTAACCGCGCGCCAAGATGATGAAGGAAAAGTAGATACAGACAATAAAATGCTTGATTTTGGTAAAGGCTTTAGAGCATTGATCTATTCTACGATTGGTTACGGTGTGTATACGATCATTGTCAACTGGGCTAATTTGGATGCGATGTCAATCATCCTTCCTCAAAGTATCGGTATGATTTTAGGTGCAAGTTTCTTTGCTTTCCGTAAAGTAAAAGTCGATCAATTTGTTTGGAAAAACATGATCTGCGGGTTGCTGTGGGGAATTGGGAACGTGTGCATGCTTATAACAGTGAAATCTCTTGGTTTAGCTGTAGGTTTCTCACTTTCTCAAATGGGGATCATCATCTCTACTCTAGGTGGTATTTTCATTTTAGGAGAAAAGAAAACGAAAAAAGAACTTGTTTATGTTATTGTTGGTTGCCTTTTAGTCATTTTAGGTGGTATCCTTTTAGGGTATATGAAAACGGCTTAATTGCTGTTTTCCAACCTAAAATGGGGAGGAACTTCAATGGATTTGTTTCGTAAGAAGGAAATCAATCTCAATCAGACGAGTGGGATGAAGAAAGATCTTAAAACAACGGATTTGATCATGTTAGGTATCGGTGCAATCATCGGTACGGGAATATTTGTAGTGACAGGGGTTGCGGCCAATCAAAATGCGGGTCCAGCACTGTCACTTTCATTTGTCTTGGCTGCAATCGTTGTCATTTTATCAGGACTGAGTTTTGCTGAATTTGCCTCAAGAGTCCCAGTGATCGGTGGACCATATGCCTATTTATATGTGGTATTTGGTGAATTTGCTGCCTGGCTAACAGGTTGGCTATTGATTGGTGAATTTTTATTAGCTGTCTCATCCGTTGCTTCAGGATGGTCAGGCTATGTCCAAGGTTTTTTACAGAGTTTAGGGGTCGGCTTGCCACATGCATTGACTGGGGGCTACAATTCTGAGAATGGAACTTATATCGATTTGATTGCAGTGCTTGTCGTGATTTTTGTCACGTATATCGTTTCTTTAGAAGCGAAAAAAGCATTACGATTGAACAACCTGATGGTATTCGTGAAGTTCGGCATCATCGCACTATTCATCGTTGTTGGTATTTTCTTCGTTAAACCTGAAAATTGGCAGCCTTTTACACCTTTTGGCTTTTCTGGTGTCTTAGATGGAGCTGCTTTAGTCTTTTTTGCCTTTTTAGGATTTGATTCTGTGGCGATGGCAGCGGAGGAAGTGAAGAATCCGCAAAAGGATGTACCTAGAGGCATTATTGGGTCGATCTTGATTGCTACGGCACTCTATATTATCGTGACGTTGATCTTGACTGGGATCGTACCTTACACAGAATTAGGTGTAACAGACCCAGTGGCATTTGCGATGCGCTATGTTGGTCATGGAACGATCGGTGCAATCATCGCGGTGGGCGCTATCTTGACCTTACTCACCGTAACGATTTCGATGATGTATTCTTTAGCTCGCTTATTATTTGCTGTAAGTAAAGATGGACTATTACCTAAATTTATGACAGAAATCGATGAGAAGCATCGAACGCCTAGAAAAGCGACGTATGTAGCAGGGGTTGCAGCATTATTCTTTGCTGGCTTCTTCCCTTTGAACATCTTAGCTGAATTAACGAACATCATGGCGCTGACATATTTGATGCTAGTCAGCTTGGGACTTTTGAAATTAAGAAAAATGTTTGGAAAACCCAAAGCAGGTGAGTTCAAGGTACCTTTTGTCCCTATCTTGCCACTCATTTCAATTCTCACATGTTTCATTTTGATGCTGCGATTACAACCTATAACTTGGCTTGTTTTTGGCATCGTCATGGTGCTTGGTTTGATCATTTATTTTGGTTACGGGTATAAACACAGTAAGATGAATGAATAAAAGAGATGCCTTGTTAGTGCTGATTCGAAAAAAAGATGGACTTTACAAAAATCATGGTGTAACTTTATCTTGACTTGCTATCCGAAAAAGCTATTTCTCGCCAACTATACGAAAAAAGAAGGGGAACGACAAGTTTTTTGTCATTCTCCTTCTTTTTATTACTAGATTGAATTTTCTTCTTCAAAGGAAGAGGAGCGAGTTTATTGTGTCAGATCCAATAATTTTTGCTTCAAGTCATCTTCCATGTTGCCTAATTCAACTTCTGCATGACGACGTTTTTCTTTTCCTTCTTGTTGAATACGTAGGGTTTCTTGGATTGTTTCAATCAAATCATTTTGAGTGGTTTGCAATGTTTCGATATCAACGATCCCACGTTCATTTTCTTTTGCAGTTTCAATAGCAGAAATTTTAAGCATTTCTGAGTTTTTCTTCAATAAGTCGTTTGTTGTTTCAGATACTTGTCTTTGTGCAGTCACCGCATCTTTTTGTCGAAGAAGCGTTAAGGCAATGACCACTTGGTTTTTCCATAGAGGAATCGCTGTAGCGATCGATGCTTGGATTTTTTCTGCCAATGCTTGGTTCGTGTTCTGGATCAAACGAATCTGTGGTGCTTGTTGGATCGTGATCTGTCTTGCTAAACGTAGGTCGTGTGTACGTTTGTCTAAACGATCTAGAAACTGCGTATAGTCATTTGCAATCTGTACATCCATTTGATCTCCTGTTTCTTCCGCTTTTTTCATTGCTTCAGGAATAATCGTTGTTTGAAGTTCTTCCATCTTTAATTCACCGGCAGCGATATAAATATTGAGTGCATCGAAATAATCTTTATTTTTTTGGTAAAGTTGCTCTAACATCAAGTTGTCTTTTAATAAGCCATCTTTTTCTTTATCTAATTTAATAGAGATCTTGTCGATTTGTGCACCGATTTTTTGATATTTTGCAGTGACTTCATAAATGGATTGTTTGACTTTTCCGAAGACACGCTGAAAAATATTTCCTTCGCCTGCACGCAGTTCATCTGGATTTGCTTCTTGAAGGCGGTACATCAATTCCGTTAAAGAATCACCAACCGGACCAATATCTTGTGCTTGGACATGGTTCAGCATCGATTGCGAGAATTCACTCAATTTTGTTTGGGCGGCAGAACCATAACTAATGACTGACTGCGCATCATTTGCATCGATTTTTGCTGCTAATTCTTTGGCTTGTTCTTGTCTTTCAGCAGGTAATTTATCAATTAGCCGTGTCTCTGTTTGCTGTTCTTGAAGCGCATTGATTTCGTTCTGTTGCGTTTGGGTCAATTTATCTGTCGGAGTAGAAAACGGATTGTTCAATAAGTCTTCTAACGTATCATTGACAGGGGTAATATCTTTCGGTTCGCTTGGATGATTGTTTACCATTAAAACTCCTCCTTGTGGTTCATTGAAACTACTTTCTTTCATCATATAAATAAAGTGATAGGAATGCAATCACGTGATAGTGGATCAAACATCCTATTTTGGTCTTAAGTGACATATTTTTGCGCATAACGGGCGAATCGGATATAGAATAAATAAGAGAAGAGGCTGGGACAGAAGTGTTTAACTCCGAGAAATAAGAAGAAATTCACGAAAATTGCTTTTCAAATTTTTGTGAATTTCGGCTTATTTAAGAAGGAGTTGCTTCTGCTCCCACCGTTTATTCGTTTTTAGAGAATGAGACAAAAGTGTTTCTTACTTTTGTCCCACGCTCTTTCTGATTTAGGGGCTAAAGAGTAACGTACTGCCTCTATTGATTCGATTCTCGTTCTAGTTCATTATCTCGTTTTAAGCTTTGTTTGGCAATTGATAGCTCTACATCTAGATCATCTAGATCATCGGATACGAATTTTTGATAATCTTGCGCGATCAGGCTAGCTAATTGATCGATGATCACTGCACTTTCTTCTAGTTTTGCATAAGTCTGTTTATTTTTGATCTCATGATCATTGATCTCGATATATTTATTGGTCAAATCAATTAGATTTGGCAAGTGTGTATAAAGAAACTGACTTGCTTCATGCAAACGATGGGGCTCTTTCACTAATTCTTTAAAGAGTGCCTTGGCTGCTTTGACCGTATCATGTCGAAGATCGATTGATTTAAGTTTTGCTGTTTGCTGCATATTTTGTTGTAGTTGGCTGATCTCTGTCTTTGTCTGATTCATTGTTTGTCTGAAAAAAGTGATTTCGCTTGGGGTCATCCCGCTTTCTTCGTAATGTGCTTCTAATTCTTTTGAAAGATCAGGTATTTCTGCCGGTCTTTTTTTCTTTTTGCTAGAACCGAATAGTCCCCAAATGATAAAAACTGTTCCTACTACCAGCAGTAGCGTGATCAAAGAATAACCACTCACACGGATATAAAAAAAAGCTATTAGTAAAGCTACTATCCATCGCCAATTTCGTTTTAACATATTAAGCCCTCCATCTTTTCTTACATTCATGAGTAACTGAATTCCTCTTATCATCTACATCCTTATTTTAGCACAATAGCTGTCATAAATAGTATCGGACTAAAGAAGGATTTTAAAGATTTAGAGAATTTCTAAGCTTTGCTATGGTAAACTAAATAGGACGATTCAAGAAAAATTGAAAAAATAAACGAAAGCAGTTATCATTACAAAAGAAAGCAGGGAAAGCGATGCTTGAATTTGAACAGTTTGAAGAAAAGACGATCAATCGTAAAGAAATCTATCATGGTGCTATCATCGACGTGGCATTGGATGATGTTAGATTACCAGACGGAAAAACGGCAAAGCGTGAATTGGTTTTTCACCCTGGCGGAGTGGGGATCATCGCTTTTGATACAGCTGACCGATTGCTCTTAGTAAAGCAATTCCGTAAACCATTAGAAAAAGTGATATTAGAAATTCCAGCAGGCAAAATAGATCCAGGTGAAGGACAGGAACCGGAGCGAACAGCTGCCAGAGAGCTCGAAGAAGAGACGGGCTATCGCCCTGGAAAACTGACGCATTTAACGTCTATGTATCTGTCACCGGGGTTTGCAAATGAACTGCTGCATATTTATCATGCAACTGATTTAGAGAAAATAGCACAGCCACTTGCGCAAGATGAAGATGAAGTTTTGGAATTATATGCTCTTACATTAGAAGAAGCAAAGCAAGCAATGGCGGATCAAGTGATCTGTGATGCAAAAACGATTTATGCTGTTCAATATTGGGAATTATTGATGAAGGGAAGAGGGATCGGTTGATGGCCAAAGGACCGCTGATTACGAGAAGTGAACTACGTAGACGACAGCAGACGCAAGCCCAAGAATCACTAAAGAGGCAAAGGAAAGAAGAGGCCGCGTACCAACAAGAAGAAAAGAAGATCGCTAGTTTTTATCGTAAAGAAAACAAAAAAAATAAACCAATAACAAAAACGCGTGTCAGTGAACGTGAAAAAACAAAAAAATGGAATTCATTTTTGATGAAATCCTTGATTATTGTTATTGTACTATTGTGTGCTGTATTTTTAGCAGTGGCATTTATTTAGAAAGAAGGAAATGAAATGAAAATCGGTATTATTGGCGCTATGGAAGAAGAAGTAAAAATCTTAAGAAAAAATTTAAGTGAACCATTATCTTGGGAACGAGCAGGAGCATTATTTATTTCAGGCTCACTCGGACGACATGAGGTAATCGTTGTTCGTTCAGGAATTGGTAAAGTATTGGCATCAGTGACAACAAGTTTATTGATCCAACAATATGGTGTAAATATGGTGATCAATACTGGTTCTGCTGGCGGAATCGGTGAAGGCTTAAGTGTTGGTGATATTGTTATATCTGATAAAGTAGCTTATTTTGATGCGGATGCAACTGGATTTGGCTACGAACCGGGACAATTACCAGGCATGCCGCTATATTATGAAGCAAGTACTTATTTGCGAACAGAGATGGCTAAAGCAGCCAAATCAGCGAATCTTAATGTTAAAGAAGGGTTGATCGTTACAGGGGATACTTTTGTCGACTCGCCAGATAAAGTAAAAGAAATTTTGACTAATTTCCCAGAGGCACTTGCTTGTGAAATGGAAGGGGCAGCGGTTGGACAAACAGCTCGCCAGTTCAATATCCCATTTTTAATCGTTCGAGCAATGAGTGATACAGCAGATCATTCAGCGACACAAAGCTTTGACGAATTTATCGAAGATGCCGGGAAACGTTCAGCTGAGATGGTTATTGAATTTGTCAAACATCTTGTATAAGGAGAGGCTAATATGAAAGCTTTGATTTCGATAGATTACACGTATGATTTTGTTGCAGATGATGGAAAGCTGACGACCGCTAAAGATGGCCAAGCCATTGAAAACCAGCTGGTTACCCACACGAAAGACTTTATCGATAAGGGAGAGTTTGTCGTATTCGCAATCGATGGACATGATAGTGCAGATCATTTTCATCCGGAAAACCAGTTGTTTCCACCACATAACCTGATAGGCACTAGTGGTCGGGATCTGTTCGGTAAATTGAAGGATCTATATGATGAAAATAAGCAACGAGAAAATGTCTATTGGATAGATAAGCGACATTATTCTGCTTTTAGCGGAACAGATTTGGATATCCGTTTACGGGAAAGAAAAATCACTGACCTTTATTTGACTGGTGTCTGTACAGATATTTGTGTCTTGCATACAGCGGTGGATGCTTATAATTTAGGCTATCAATTATTCATTTATGAAGATGCTGTTGCAAGCTTTGATCCAATCGGACATGCGTGGGCATTGAAACATTTTGAGACTACTTTAGGGGCGAAAATCATCCGAAAATAGGTTCTTCCACGCTGCATTCAATTGTCAGAGGAATGAAAATAGCTAACGGATTTCATGAAATGGAAGAAATTAGGATCGAAGTGTGAAACTTGAATTATTTTTTGAACTTCTGATTTTCGTTGGTGTTCAAATCTATAGGAAGAGATCGAAACAAAAGTCGTTTAGGTTTGATAAATTGAAGAGGGAAGAGGAGGCTGGGACAGAAGTGTTTAACTCCGAGAAATAAGAAGAAATGAACGAAAATTGCTTTTCAAATTTTTGTGAATTTCGGCTTATTTAAGAAGGAGTTGCTTCTGCTCCCACCGTTTATTCGGAGTTAGAGTCTGTGGAAAAACTGATTTTTAGTTTTGTCCCACGCTCCTCTTTTTTGAAATTTCCGAAAAACCTGACTTTTGGACGCCGTTTATCCGGAATTAAAATCTGTAGTAAATCTGTTTTTTTAGATTTGTCCCACATTCTTCCTACGTTTAGTCAAGTACTTTTTTCTATTGGTTTTTATCAAGAAAAAAGTATACGAAATAAGCCTAATAAATTAGAAATTTTTTTATTAGGTATGCTATAATTCTAGGTAAGGATATATTCCTTATTGGTCGTTAGAGGCCGTGTATGAGTAATCATACGGACTTGAATGTCGTACCATCGAATGGAGACATTTCAAGAGCTTGTTGATGCAGGCGACGAGCGCAACCTTATGCTTTTTGGGCGAAGGTTGCGTTTTTAGTTTATAGTAATAGTCCACAAGATGATTGGGCCCCGCCGCTTGTTGTCGAATCATGTTCATCATAATAAAATACAAATTTTTTCGGGCCTTCGGATTCCCATGTTTATTCATGTGTTCTTTGGCTGTATATTTTCCAGATTGATATCTTCTGGTATCAACACCGACGAAAGCATTCAATTGCTTATGAGAAGAAAAACGCCGAATATCCCCTAATTCACCAATAATGAGTCCTGCAGAAAGTTCACCAATTCCAGGGATACTTTGATAGAAATCAAATTCTATTGTTTGTTTCGCAATGTCAACTAGCTGTTTGGCGAGTTGTTCTTTTGTTACAAGCAATTGTTTCAATTGTTGGGCATAATACACGACTTTTTGAACAGAAATACTTTGTCCAGATTCAGCTGGATAAGAATTTTGCGCAAGTGAAAGTAAGGTTTGTGCTTTAGCCAAGGCTTTTTGATCGGAGATTTTTTTATCCGTATTTTTCTTTAACACATTTTTTACCTTAGTTTGGCTTAAGTGTGCCAAGTAATCAGGGTGGGGGAAAAGTTCGACAAGATTCAAGGCGAGTTTTGATAACCTGTTCGTGAAAAGTGTTTCCAATTCTGGGAAAGTCAATTGTAAAGCGGTATGCAGGTTCATTCTCGTGCGTTTAATGTCCCTTTCAATTTGTTGATAAAAGCGTGCAAAATCGCGTGTTTGTTTATAGACTTCTGTTTGAGATTGTTTTTGTTTCCGCAAAAATTGACCGTGTGTTTGTGCCAGTCGATGGGCATCTCGTTTATCCGTTTTGACTGAACGTAAGTCAATATTCAGTTGTCTTTTCGCTTCTAAAGGGTTTAATAAACAATAGGCGAAATGATTCTTTTGACAAAAAGTTTCAATGACTCTTGAATAAACCCCCGTTGCTTCAAAAACGATTTGTGGTCGTTCTGGAAGAGCATAAATTTCTTGAAGAAGTGCATTGAAATGTGTTTTATCGTGAAGAATTTCTTGTTCAAAAAGACAAGTATTTTCATGATAAATAACGACATAACTTTTTCCCATTGAGACATCTAAAGCAAGTACATACATAATTTTCATCTCCTAAGAAGTGTTGAAAGATTCTTCACTGCTTCATTTCGTTCCTAATTTCCTTTACACGGGCTCGAAGCCCCAACATACTTAAACCAGGTTTTAAAATGACAGTGAAGAAGACCATTTTTTGTTTGGGACTCGTAGTCCAAGAAAGTGTGGTCGGTCTTTCTTTCACAACCAACTATACGCTTAAAAGAGCGTTAGAGGGTAATTTCATCCGTCGATGAATTTACCCTCTAATCTTAGTATGTTTCTTTTGTTATGTTTTTCTAGGGTGCACAGTCTTTATAAAGCTTATTTTGTGATGTTTAAATCTTTCGGAAATATAACTGTTGTTACTAATCTATTTTTTGTTGACATAAACTGAAAAGTACGTAATACTCCTATAGTAAGCGCTTACTAATTTTCTGGGAGGTTATTTTTTGAAGAATAAATGGCAAACAACAGTTATACTAGCTTCAACTTTTCTTTTGGTAACGACACCTATGATAACCAGTGCCACACAAGCTTTAACAGAAGATCCTATTCTTATTGAAAATAATGCACACGTGAACAATGAAGGGTATAGCGATGAGGGGGAACAAATGGAAGAAGCGAATCAACAAGCAGTAGATGACCAAAATACACAGAAGGTTGAAATAGAACCAGATCTTGAAACAGAACCAAATCTTGAACAGGAGTCGGTTGCTGAGGAACGTTGGCAAGGAGTCGTCTTCGGTGAAAGTACTAGTGCAAGCAAATATCAGATTGAGTCAACGAATAATAGCGTGCGGTTATCTTCCACGAATAACGGGGGAAAATTCCAATCTAGCGGGTCAGATGGTATCACGTTTTATTATCATCCAGTAAGTAAAGAAACGAATTTTTCATTGAAGGCCACGATTGAGATCGAGTCTTGGACATACACGAATGCCCAAGAAGGTTTTGCGGTCATGGTCAGAGATAGCGTCCCAAAATCAAATCTATTCGGGCAATCATTTTATTCTAATTCGTTTTCTTTATTGGGAAGTCGAATCGAGTATCTTTGGAATTCAGATACAAAAGAAGTAGTTAGTGGAAATGGCAGTAAATACACCATGCGATTAGGCTTGGGAAGCAGGACGATCACAGGGATATCTCCTGATAGTCCAGAATCAGCTCCAGCCCCTGGCAGTGTCAAAGTAGAAACAGCACCAATGGAAACTTCGGCTGGGCTACAGGAAAAAGAAGCTGGCTCGTATAATATTTTTGGTAATGGCAACGGTAATCTATTTCCAGCAACCGATAATCTAACGAAAATCTCTGTAGAAATGAAAAAAACGAATACAGGGTTTGAAGCCTATTACTATGACAGCAGCACAGGCAAAGAACTGGCAAACGAGATCATGTACGATTGGGAAGAATTGTATGGTTCTTCTGAAGAGGAAATCTATGTCGGTTTTGCAGCAGCACGAAATATGACGATCAAAGTGGATGAGATCGATCTAACTTTTTCAGATCCAGCCACCGATCCTCCAGCAAAAGAACGACCAAACAAAATCATCGAGCCAATCTATAGTGTCACGTCAAGCAACTATTCAGGAGATGCGAACCACGTGCTATCCTTTAAAACGAATGCGGACGGACAGCTGACGATCGTGAATCGACAAACCAATGAAATCATTGGTGAGGCGAAAGATGTTGCCATTCAAGCAAATAAAGAACAACAATTTGAAACAAAATTAATGACCGGAGAAAATCATTTTACTTTTCGTTTTACACCAGACAAAAACTTTCCGCCGGAAGATTATACAGTGCTGGCGAATTATGATACTCAAGAAATCAAGCATACCGTGGTCCATCAACAGCACAGCTACTCTACGCTCTATGTCACACCAACGGGGACAGCAACTGGGAGTGGGAGTAAACAAAATCCCCTTTCATTAACGGAAGCACTCAAATATGCTAGTGGAGGCCAAATCATTGTCCTAAGTTCAGGGACATATGCTTTACCTAACGGACTCAGTATCCCAAAAGGTATCAATGGCACAAAGGAATTACCAATCTATTTGATTGCGGAAAAGAATAAGGAGAATCAGCGCCCTATTTTTGATTTTTGTGGCACGGGTAATGGGTTGACTGTTTGGGGCAACCATTGGATACTAAGAGGATTTGACATTACAAATAGTGCGGCGATGCAAAAAGGGATGCAAATCTCTGGTAATTACAATGTAGTTGAGGATATCCATGCATACCGCAATGGAAATACAGGAATTCAAATCAGCGGCAGCTCAAACGACCCGTTTGAAGCATGGCCAGCACATAACTTGATCAAAAATTGTACTTCTTTCGAAAATGCTGACCCAGGATTTGAAGATGCAGATGGGTTTGCGGCAAAATTGACAGTTGGAGAAGGCAATCTATTTGATGGCTGTATTGCCTACCATAATGCTGATGACGGTTGGGATCTATTTGCGAAAAATGAAACAGGCTCAATCGGGAAAGTAGTGATCAAAAATTCGGTTGCTTATCGAAATGGCTGGATTCCTGGGGTCAACGGAGAAGGGAATGGGAACGGCTTTAAAATGGGAGGTTCCTCACTCTCTGGAAAGCACGAATTGATCAATAGTCTTTCTTTTGAAAACTTGGCGAAAGGAATCGATTCCAATAGCGGAACGGACATCATCGTCAAAAGCAGCACAAGCTTTAATAATGGTTCATACAATGTTGCGCTCTATACTTCGTCAGCCAGTGAGACGGCTTTCGAAACATCAGGAATTCTATCATTTCGAACAACAGGGTTAGATATAAGGGAACAGATCCAACTATTGAAGCAAGAAAAAGAGGATGTTTTCCATGAATTGAACTATTTATGGAATGAACAGACAAAGCGCTCTGAAAATCATTTAGGCAGTCAAATTTTAGAGGAGTGGTTCGACCATCTAGACACTTCAGATGAAACGAAAGAACCGGTTTCTCGATATGAGAATGGGAGCATCAACGTCTTTGGATTGATGCAGATAAAGCCAGAATTTCGACGAACAGACGGAAAGAAAAACAACGGTGTTCCTCTTTCTGTGGGAGCTATTTTGGACGAAACAAGTTCACCATTCTCGGATTATCCAGTAGTTGAACTGGAAAAGGAGCGCGAACCAAATCAGACACAGCCGACAGAAGAGAACAATCCCATTATCATAAAAGAAGCCAATGGGATACGAGAAGAAGCGGAGAAACATATTACAGAACAGAAGCCATTTACAGTGTGGGTAGCTGATTTTGCTCCAGCGGATCCGTTAGAAGCAGTTAAAGGCGACATGCGTTACTTTCCTGTTGAATGGCGTATCGATGAAGCTGGTATGTCCGGAGCTTTTTCGGATTCACTCGCTACAATATCTGCGCCTAGGCAGGGGGCATATGTTCTTTCTGTGTGGTACCGTACAGAAATATTTGATGGAATGACATGGATCAAGCACGCTGATAGAGTAAGTCAAGAGAAAAAAATCAATAGCTTAGCAGGAAAAACAACAGAATCAACTACCGATGAATCAGATAAAGGGAAAGAGACAGGGCAATCTAAAGAAAATGAAACAGACAAAAATAAATTGCCAACTACTGGTGAAAAAACGAATTACTTCATCACAGCATTGGGTGTAACGCTCATTTGTGCAGTCGTGCTTTACATGACAAGGGAAAAAAAGAAGGCATGATACGAATAACTTTGAAAAAATAAAATTTGTTAAAAAAGAGAACGAGGGCAAAAGTACAGAATACTTTTGTCCCTCGTTCTCTTTTTGGTCAAGGCATGTTGTTCACCATTTTACCAAATATGCACGCGTTTTTCTGGTTTTTGGTACATTTCATCTTGTTCAGTGATTCCAAAAGTTTCATAAAATTCATCAATGTTTTGTAGTTGGACATTGGCTCTTAGCTTAGCTGGTGCATGGACATCGATTTGTAAAAGCAACTGTTGGTATTCTTTTTTGGCTTTTGTACGCCAGATCGTTGCCCAGCTGACAAAAAATTCTTCAAATGAAAAATCTTTTTCAGATTTAGCAGCTTCTAAAGCACAACTTAAACCACCAGCATCAGCGATATTTTCAGAAACGGTCAACTTACCATTCACAGTGGCATCTGCAAGTGATAAACCGTCAAATTCGTCAATCATCGCTTGGGCTTTATTTTGGAATTGTTCCAGATCTTCTTCTGTCCACCAGTTATTCAAATTACCAAACTCATCGAACTTGGCACCGTTGTTATCAAAAGCGTGTGAAATTTCATGGGCGATCACTGCGCCGATCCCACCAAAGTTTGCGGAACTTGATTGTTCTAAACTGTAGAATGGGGCTTGTAAGATAGCCGCAGGGAAAACAATGACATTTCTAAATGGGTGATAGTAAGCATTCACAGTATCTGCACTCATTTCCCACTCTGAACGATCAACAGGTTGATTCCATTTGCTAAAACGATCTTTAGCTTCGATTTTACTAAAAGCTAAGGCATTGGAGAGTAGTGTGCCGCCGTCTTCTGCAGTGACTGTTTTATATGCATCGAAACGAGCGGGGATGCTCTCAGGATAACCAACTTGAACACCTAATTTATCTAGTTTGATTATAGCTTTTTCTTTGGTTGCTTGACTAAGCCAGCTATTTTCTTCTAGACGTTTTTTATACACACGAATCATTTCTTTGATCATATTCTCTACGTCTTTTTTAGCAATCTCACCAAAATATTTTTTCCCATAATAGTCACCAACGACTTGGTCAAATTGTCCAGAAGCCAAATAGTACGCAGCTTTCTTTGGTGCCATTGCTTCTTCGGTACCTGAAAGTGTACGAGAAAAAATGCCGCTGACTTGTCTGAATTCTTCTGATAAATAGCTGCTTAAAGAGCGAACCGTCCGCACGATCATCCAACTTTTGATCAGTGGAAAATGTTCAGTCGTTAATAGTTCAGCTAAATGGTCAAAATATCCTGGATCAGTCACGATGACTTTATCTGGTGTTGTTCCAAGTAACCCAACAGATAGTTTTTCTAAATCGATCGTAGCCGTATGACCGATAAATTCTTCAAATGATTGAGGATTGTACATTTTACTGTAGTCTGCATTTTCTTCCGCACTTTTTACATGAGGAGCAATCAGTTTATCGAATTGAATGGCTTGTTCTACGATTGCTTCAGCTTGACCTTTATCTTTTCCAGAAAGCTCCAATAATTGGACCATCATATCAAAGAACACGTTTAGTAGTTCTGCACCATTCGGATGTTCTGGTGCGTAATATGTTTTATCAGGTAAGAATAAAGAAGGTGGATAAGCAAAAAAGGCATTTGTTTGTGCATTTTTCATATCCGCATCTACATCAAGTGAAAATGGGAGGGGTAAACTATCAAGTACCCATTCTGGAAGTTGTTGGTTCAATGCATCAAATGAGTTTATTTTTTCAATACGTTCAAGCAGTGGAAGTAATGGTTTTTCTGCTAATTGATTTCTTCTATCATAATCATTTGCAATTTGGTAAAAGCGAAGAAAATGAGCCATTTTTTCAGATGGAACGAACTCGGGGTGTGCGAGTAATTCGTCAATTTCATTCATTAATAGGTCATCGATCCCAACAACCAATTCTTGGAATCCGCCAGTAACGGGTTTATCCGCTGGTATTTTGGCAGTTTTGAGCCATTCTTCATTTACTGCTTCATAAAAATCTTGTTTTAAAAGTTCTTTGTTCATTTACTCATCGCTCCTTTTTATTTAATGTTTTTATTATCGTATAAAATCACTGAATAAACAATGGAAAGGAATAGAAGTTTAGAAATAATGAGGATTTCTATGAAAAGAGAAGGCACTGTTTCCTAGTCAAACTGATTTGTTTTTGCCCCTATTTCCCTTATAATGAAAGAAACGGAGGTGATTGAGCTTGAAAAATAAAGTCGAACGATCTGCGTATCTTATAATAGATGGTGAAGCAAAGAGCGTAGCGGCGACAGAAAATTTGCTCACGGATCAGGGACAGGTGTATCTAGCCATGATCTTTCAGAATGAAAGCTATATTATTGTTGATCAGACTGGAAAGCCAGTAGAGTATTGCCCGACAGAAGATACGTACGTTGATGCTATTGGGCATTCGACCATTTTTACTGCGATGGCAGAAAAGACAAGTTGTTTTTCTGAAGAAAATGATTTGCTAGAAAAAGCACTGGAATGGAATCGAACAAAAAAAGGCAAAGCATATCTGCTCGATTGTTGGGTGGGGTTACCTGCAAAACGTTTCGCTTCTTATAAAAAATGGCGCACACCTTCGGGCTATCTTTGCGGAACTTATGCAGCAGCTGTTTTACTTGCTTATTATCAAGACTTTCGCGATGAGTTATCACTTCCTGAAGAGATTCGAAAAAAAGGATCACCGATAGATGAGCCCCTCAGCAGTGAATTGAAAAAAATAATCCAGCCTTTAGGATTACCGACCATTCCACTTCAAGTAAGTGGTGGGCTATCGAGATTTTTGAAAAAAACAGACAATCCTTTTTCTGCTAGAAATACGATCATTGGTTCTTGGCAGCGGGCCACCAAAAGAATTCGTCAAGGAAAACCAGTGATGGTTGGGATTTTGAAAATACTTGGCAGTCCTTATGGCAATCATTGGGTGACAGCATATGCGTATTATGAATCTGTCTCTGGTGAACGTTTTTATAAAGTCCACGATAATTGGGGAGATTATCAACGAATAATTCCTGCAAGTTGGGGGAATGGAACAGTCTCCCTTCCGTAATTATTTGCAGAAATTACCAGAAAATGTTGGCAAAGTATGTTAAACTATCGAAGAATAGAGAAGTTTGGGGAGGACTACATGAGTAAAAAGTATCAGGATGACACGTTGAAAATCTTTAGTTTGAATGGGAATCGTCCATTAGCAGAAAAAATTGCGAAGGTCTTTGGGACAGAACTAGGAAAAAGTGTCGTAAAACAATTTAGTGATGGTGAAATTTCGATCAATATTGAAGAAAGTATCCGTGGCGATCATGTGTACATCGTACAGTCAACCAATGCGCCTGTAAATGATCACTATCTCGAATTATTGATCATGATCGATGCGATGAAACGTGCAAGCGCCAAAACGATCAATGTCGTACTACCTTATTATGGGTATGCAAGACAAGACCGCACAGCAAAACCACACGAACCAATCACAGCGAAATTGATTGCTAATCTAATTGAAGAAGCTGGTGCAACTCGTGTGTTGACTTTGGATCTGCACACTGTCCAAGTACAAGGATTTTTCGATATCCCTGTTGATAATTTATTTACAATGCCTTTGTTTGCTCATTATTATCGTCAACTTGGTTTGACGGGGGATGATATTGTTGTTGTTTCACCAAAAAATAGTGGTGTCCAACGTGCTAGAAGCCTTTCTGAATATCTGGATAGTACACTGGCAATCGTAGACCACGCAGATGATGCTGATGTGAATAGCGGTTATGTGATCGGGAACGTACAAGGAAAAACATGCATCATGGTAGATGATATCCTTAATACTGGTGCGACATTTGCCCGTGCAGCGAATGTATTGAAAGAAAATGGTGCGAAAGATGTTTATGCTTGTGCATCTCATGGATTATTATCTGTTCCTGCGAAACAAATCTTAGATGAAGCGCCAATCAAAGATATTTGTATCACTGATTCTGTCTTCACAACTGAAGATCGTCATCCAGAAAACTTGACGATCGTTACATGCTCTGAATTGATGGGAGAAGCGGTAAAACGTATCCACGAAAATACACCAATGAGTCCATTGTTCCGTCTAGAAGAAAAAGAGTTTGATTAATCGTTAGCGATAGGACAAATAGAAATTCGCCCAACTAGCTTCTACTTAGTAAGCAGTTGAGCGAATTTATTTTTTATTTTTGGTAACTTTGATATTCTGTGCTAGAATGTGCCTAGTTATATCTGGAAGGGATGAAAAAAGTTGGAAAAAATTTATTTGGATCATGCGGCGACCACACCGATGCATCCACAAGTAATCACTGAAATGACTATGATCATGCAAGAAACATTCGGAAATCCGTCAAGTATCCATGGCTTTGGTCGCTTGGCGCACGAAAAATTAGAGACCGCTAGACAAATCATTGCGGATACTTTGCAGGTGAATGACCATGAAATCATTTTTAACAGCGGTGGAACAGAAGGAGATAATACGGCAATCCTAGAAACAGCTTTTTCAAGAAAAGCGGAAGGCAAGCACCTGATCACTACAGCCATCGAACATCCTGCAGTTTTGAATGCGATGAAGTATTTAGAAACAAAAGGATTTGAGGTTACATATTTACCTGTAGATGAAAAAGGAAATATTTCATTGGAAGACTTTGAACAAGCCTTAAGAGAAGATACGATCCTAGTTTCGATCATGTACGGGAACAATGAGATCGGGAACTTGATGCCAATCAAGGAAATAGGAGAAAGACTGCGCGAGCATCCTGCTTATTTCCATACCGATGCAGTCCAAGCTTATGGTAACCAAACGATCCATCCCAAAGATCTAGGTATTGATCTACTAAGCGTTTCAGCGCATAAAATCAATGGACCTAAAGGAGTCGGCTTTTTATATAAGAAAGATGGGGTCAATATTCCCGCAATGCTTCTAGGTGGTGAACAAGAAGAAAAACGCCGTGCTGGAACAGAAAATCTTGCTGGAATCTGGGGAATGGCAAAAGCAGCGGAACTTCTAACGGTTGAAGAACGTGAAGCGAGAAGTGAAAAATATGCGGGATTCCAACAAATGATTTTAGAGGAATTAGAAAAACAAGGGATTGATGTTCAAGTAAACGGGGACCTAGAAAATAAATTGCCTCACGTGCTGAACCTTCGTTTGCCAGGGGTCGTAAATGATTTGCTGTTAATGAAATTAGACCTTAACGGTATCGCTATTTCCACTGGTTCAGCTTGTACAGCGGGGAATATCGAACCTTCCCATGTATTAGAAGCAATGTATGGAAAAGACACACCAATCTTGAAAGAATCGATTCGGATCAGCTTTGGTTATGGCAACACGAAAGAAGACATTCAAAAATTTACTCAGCAACTAGTCGGTGCTATCAAGTAAAAAGCGTGTTCGAAAAAGTATCCAACTCTGAAAAATAAGAAGACAACCACGAGAATCTACTGTTCGATTTCTGTGGTTGTCTTCTTATTTTCACAGGGGCTATTTCTAGTGCTTGCTATTGAAAGAAATCAAATGAACAAACGGCGAATGTTGTAGAAGTTCTCAATGACAACGGGCTTGTAGTTTTTAGTATTGCTCAAGGATAAAAAACTACACGAAATGAAGGACGAACAAGGAACGTATGTGGGATATCTTGAATTCAAAACAAGGATGGCCCCAAGCAGTAAAAAGGACCATCCTCGTTCGTTTTAATTATGGTTTTGATTCAGTGTGACTCAAATCAACACGCTTTTTTAATTTTCCACATTTCTCACATAATCATCAAAATACTTGATCAAATCATTTTTTATTTTCTGATAGTCTTCTTCACTATAGACTTTGTCCTCAATTTTTCCTTGAAAGAAAGGAATCTCCAAGTCTTCTCGTAGACGATCTAAAACTTCTTCTTTATCCATTTCGTTCCTCCATGATCAGTCAAAATAAACGCAGACACATTCTGGCGCATAAATATCTTTTTGGCGTACTGACAGTAAACCAGTAGCTGCATCACGAGAATAAAGAGTAAGATTATCCGTGTTTTGGTTTGCACATACTAGATAGTTATTCTCTGGATCCAGTGCAAAATCTCTTGGAAAATCCCCTTCAGTTGAAATGATTTGAATGTTTTCTAAGGTGTACTCATCAGGCGAAACAGCAAACACCGCAATTGAATTATGCCCACGATTTGAAGCATAGACATAATTGCCATCTTTAGAGATACGGATCGCAGCGCCACCGTTTTCTCCTTGGAAATCTTCGGGTAAAGTACTGATTTTTTGTTTTTCAGTAAAGCTTCCGTGTGCTGCATCATATTGTAGTACGCGGACCGTACTATCTAATTCGCCAAATAAATAAGCAATCTTTTGATTTGTGGGATGAAAAACAAGATGACGTGGGCCAGTTCCGGGTTCTGCAACGAATTCAGCCACAGCAGTCAATTTTCCTTCTTTTGACACATCGTACGTATAGACACGATCTGTTCCCAGATCACAAACAACTAATCGATTATCAGGCGTCAAGTCTGTGTAGTGGACATGAGCATGGTCTTGATTTTTGTGCGGACCAGTTTCTTCTTGATGAAACACTGCATCTGTAGCTTCTAATCCACCATTCTCAAGAATACGGTAAACATTTACTTCACCTTTGTGGTAATTTGCGCCGTAAACAAGCTGTCTTGTTTCATCAACGGCTACATAGCACAAAGGAGCTCCTGATTCTGTTACCGCATTCAAAAACTGAAATTCACGATCGTATGCACCAGCTCCGCCTAGTCCATCGATACTTGTGACAGTGTAAAGATTACCAGCTTTGCTTTTCGACAAATAAGTAGGGCTATTTTCTTTCGTTGCTAATTCTAGACCTGTCAATTCACCCTTTTCGTTATCCAGATTGATTGTATAAATTCCTTCACTGACACGTCTTGTATATGTCCCTAAAATGATTTTTTCCATCATTTTATCCCTCCTGAAATTTTATGAAATAGGTTTCTTTTTTTATTTTAGCACATAACTATTCATGGCGGTTAAACAAAGAGAATATGTTATACTTGTTTTGTACGCAAAGAAATTTTTTGTAGTGAGGGAGAGAATGTTATGATTCATGCAACGATAAAAGAAATTGGCGCCAAAGCAGTGAGCGATCAAGAACCGATCTTGATTCTATTCGATCAAACAGCGACATCTGCCTTGCGGAATTATTCAATTATTCAAGAAATCAGTTCAAAAGAAGCCTTTCAATTGAAGAAAGGTGGAATGATCTCTTTTGATCAGCAAGAATATACAATCGATTATGTGGGAACGATGGCGAATGAAAATTTGACTTCTGTTGGACACGTTACGTTGATTTTTGAGAGTCATACGGAAGACAGTGGTATTGCAAATGGTATCTATTTATCACCACATCAACTTCCTGAACTCCATGTAGGTACAGAGATTAAATACAGGTAGGTGGAAAAATGGAAGAAAAAAATAAAAAATCAAGACCTATTTCTTGGTTCTGGCGTTGGTTCTTGAATAATCAGGTCGTGACGTCATTACTAGTGGTGCTTTTAGTCTTACTTATCGTTTTTCTATTTACGAAAGTATCCTATTTATTTGAACCAATCTGGCAGTTTTTAGCGATCGTTGGCTTGCCGATTATTTTAGCGGGTATTTTGTACTATTTGATGAATCCAGTGGTTGATTATTTAGAGAAACAACGAATACCGCGAATCTACAGTATCATTGGATTATTTGTTCTCGTTGTGGCTTTGATCGTTTGGGGATCAGTGGTTATCATTCCTAAAATCCAAGAGCAAACAGTCAGTTTTGTCGGTAATTTTCCTAAATATGTAGATACGATCGATAATAAATTGACGGAGATTTTAAGGGACCCGCTATTTAATCAGTTTAGAGATCAATTGGAATCTGCGGGAGAAAAGTTCGTAAGTTCAGCTGGAGATATGTTACAAGATATCTCTAAAAGTACCGTTCAAAGTTTGGGTAGTTTTGTCGGGGCTGTAGCGACGGTCTTGGTTGCTGTGTTGACGATGCCATTTATTCTCTTCTATCTATTGAAGGATGGGAAACAACTTGCACCGTATTTTGTTAAATTCTTGCCAACTCGTATGCGGAAACCAACATTAAAAGTTTTAGGGGAAATGAATGACCAAGTGTCTTCTTATATCCGTGGGCAATTAACTGTTGCGTTTGCTGTAGCAATCATGTTTATGATCGGTTTTGCGATTATTGGTTTGGATTATGCAGTTACTCTAGGGATAGTCGCAGGATTTTTAAACCTTATTCCTTATCTAGGATCATTCTTAGCAATGATTCCAGCAGTGTTTTTAGCAATCGTTGCAGGGCCAGTGATGTTAGTGAAAGTGCTGATCGTCTTTGCTTTGGAGCAAACAATCGAAGGGCGTTTGATTTCTCCGCTTGTTCTAGGAAATCAGCTAGCAATTCATCCTGTCACCATCTTACTGGTGTTGCTGACTTCTGGTAAATTATTTGGGATCATCGGTGTGATTTTAGGGATTCCGGTATATGCTGCTGCGAAAGTGATCATTTCACATGTCTTCGAATGGTACACTACTATTTCTAGTTTATATGAAGAAAAAAACAACGAGTTATAAAAAAAAGATTCAAAAATAGGCTGTAATGATCTTTAAAAGCTAGTCCGCTAACTTTTTAGAGATCGGTTCAGAAATTCCTATTTTTGAATCTTTTTTCTTTTAAAAAATTTTTTTGCTGATCGATTTAGAATGTTTTACCAAATTCTGTGGCTTTATCCAAAGCTGATTGCATCAATTCTTCAGCACGATCAGGCGCATAGTCGATACCTTCAATAAATAATTGATCGACTTGATCGATACCGACAAAGTTCAAAATCCCTTTGACATATTGTGAAGCAAAGTCTTGACCATTGTAAACTCCACCGTTTGATTGGATATGCAATGCTTTTTTACCAGAAACTAATCCTTCTGGACCATTTTCAGTGTAGCGGAACGTTTTACCAGCTACATTGACAGTATCGAACCAAGCTTTTAGTTTTGTAGGAATATTCAAATTCCATAAAGCATTGGCGATAACGATTTTATCTGAAGCAAGAAATTGATCCGTCAATTCATTGAAACGAGCAATTTTGTGTTGTTGGCTTTCGGATAAAGTAGAGAATTCAGCACCTGCACGAAGCGCTTCCCAACCTGAAAGCAATTCTTCATCGATTTCTGGGATATCATCACGGTAAAGTTCTAGGACGGTAACCTCATCGTCCGGATGACTTTCTTTGTAACTATCTAAAAAAGCAGATAATGCTTTAACTGAACGAGATTCTTGTGCAGTTAAAGGGTGACCTTTTACTACTAATACTGATGCCATAATATCTCTCCTTTTATAATTGTTGTTATGTGGCTAACAAAATAAGTTTACTTGAAGGAGAAAAGGCTATCAAGCTTTTTTATAAAGGTTCCATTTCAAATAAAAAAAACAGTTGTTTTCATGAAAAAAATCATGCAAATCACTTGCAAAACAATTACCTGGTGTTATAATGACATAGTGTCATATGACAGTGTGTCATTTTTAGAAGGAAGGAGGCTACCTATGCCTAAGCAGACTTTTTTTCATTTACCTGAAGAAAAAAAGAAACGACTATTAGAAGCAGCAAGAGTTGAGTTCTCAAGAGTCCCGTTAAAAGATGCTTCTATCGCTAATATCGTGAAGATAGCTGAAATCCCTCGCGGTAGTTTTTATCAATATTTTGAGGACAAAGAAGATCTTTATTTCTATTACTTTGAAACAGTGCGACGTGATAGTTCTAGAGACATGATCCAATTGATGAAAGAAGCCGATGGTGATTTGTTCAAGGGATTCGAATTGTATTTTACAAAGATGATCCGCGATATCTTAGTGGGAGAAAATGCTGCTTTTTATCGAAATTTGTTCATGAATATGGATTATCGTGCTTCCCGTAAAGTGGTGCCCCATGCTAGAGGGGATCAGCATCATCCCCATGAAGAGCATAAACAAGATGCGAAAGAACTGGTTGAGTTGATCGATCGCACTACACTAAAAATCAAAAATGACCATGAGATGGAATTATTGATCCAAGTAGTGATGAGTACATTTTTTACGACAATCGCTCATTCTTATAAAACATTCTCAAAATCCAAAGATTACTCTGTTGAACAAGCAATCGAAGAATTCAAATTGAAATTGTCTTGGTTGAAAAATGGAGTGTATAAATAGAAAGAAGGGTACTACATGCTAAAAGTTTTTAAACGGATATCATTGACTTCGGCGATTGCTGCTACGATATTTATGGTTATCCAAGTCTTCGCAGATCTTTACTTGCCGACACTGACCTCTAATATTATTGATAAAGGGGTAGCAAAAGGAGATGTCGATTATATCTGGCAGACTGGTTTTGTTATGATCGGCTTTTCTTTGATCAGTATTTTTGCGGCAATTGCAAATACCTATTTTGCAACACGAGAATCACAGAAATTAGGAAAACAATTACGTACAGATGTTTATAAAAAATCAGAAAGCTTGACCAAAGACGCCTTTGATAAATATGGAACAGCTTCTTTGATTACACGAACAACCAATGATGTGACCCAGATCCAAATGGTTACGCAAATGTTTCTAAGAATGATGATCAATGCACCGATTACATTGGTGGGTGCAAGTTTCTTAGCTTATCAAAAAGACCATGAATTAACGAAAATTTTCTTAGTTGTTATCCCTGTCATGATCGTTTTGATTGGTGGGATCATGTTTTTTGCTGTTCCATTGTTCAAGAGTATGCAGAAAAAGACAGACCGCTTGAACTTGGTATTTCGTGAAGGACTGACAGGCGTACGTGTTATTCGTGCCTTTGATAAAACACGATTTGAAGAAAATCGTTTTGATTTAGCGAATAAAGATTATACGAATACAGCGATTAAAGTAAATACGATCGTTGCATTGATGATGCCGATGATGACATTGATCATGAGTGGTACAAATGTAGCAATTACCTGGTTTGGTGGTCACTACATAGCAGATATGACTTTAGAAGTAGGGAACCTAATTGCATTCATGACATATGCGATGCAGATTTTGATTAGCTTCATGATGCTGTCAGCCATTTTTATCATGGTGCCTAGAGCACAAGCATCTGCTGATCGTATCAATGAAGTACTAGATGAAGAAGTAGGGATCAATGACCCTAAAGATCCTAAAAAATTGGCTCTTGCAGGAAAAAATGCCACACTTGCTTTTGAGCATGTCAATTATCGCTATCATGGGGCGGAGAAATTAGCCTTAGAAGATATTGATTTTTCTGCCAAATCTGGGGAGATCGTTGCAATCATTGGAGGTACTGGTTCAGGGAAAACGACTTTAGTCAATCTTATCCCACGCTTGTATGATATTGAATCTGGTGCCATCAAGATCAATGGAACAAGTATCAGTGAAGTGACACAATACAACTTGAGAGAATTGATGGGCTTTGTTCCGCAAAAAGCGATGCTCTTTTCTGGAACGATCAGAGAAAATATGCAATATGGTAAAGCAGATGCAACGGATGAAATGATTTGGAAAGCATTAGAAATTGCTCAAGCGAAAGAATTTGTCTCAGAATTAGAAGATGGGTTAGATAGCCACGTAGAACAAGGTGGCGGGAACTTCTCTGGTGGTCAAAGACAACGACTGGCTATTGCACGGGCTTTAGTCAAACCAGCAGATGTCTATGTCTTCGATGATTCATTTTCAGCTTTAGACTTTAAAACAGATGCAAATCTTCGTCAAGCATTGAAACAAAATATGACACAAAGCATTACGGTATTAGTTGCTCAACGTGTAAGTACTGTTATGGACGCTGATACGATCTTAGTATTAGATGAAGGAAAATTAGTCGGTAAAGGAACACATGATGAACTACTTAAAACAAATGAAACGTATCAAGAGATCGTTCATTCGCAATTGAGAGAGGAGGATCTACATGAGTAAAGAAAATACGAAACCTTCTCGTGGACCAATGGGTGGCGGACATGGACCTGGACGCAACATTGGCGTTAAAGGAGAAAAACCTAAGAATTTTTGGGGAACAGTTAGACGATTATTTGGGTATATGTCCAAACGTTTAGTTGCGATCATTGCCGTTTTTGTGTTGGCGATTGCAGCTGTAATCTTCCAAATCCAAACACCTAAAGTATTAGGGAAAGCGACAACGGAAATATTCAATGGTGTCATGGCAGGTGCTAAACAGATGCAAGCAGGCCAACAGATATCAAAATTTCCGATTGATTTTGATAAAATTGCACAAATCATTGCGACAGTTATCTTAATGTATTTGATTTCTGCGGTATTCAACTTTTTACAACAATTTATCATGACTAGAGTTTCACAACGAACAGTGTATGAACTACGACATGATCTAGAAGCAAAAATGAACCGAGTACCTATTTCTTACTATGATACACATACAAATGGGGACATCATGTCTAGAGCTATCAATGACATGGATAACATTGCAAGTACGCTTCAACAAAACTTGACGCAATTTGTAACGAGTGCCGTCACATTGATCGGGGTTATCGTCATGATGCTTTCTATCAGTTGGCAGTTAACGTTGGTAGCATTATTGATGATTCCTTTAAGTTTGATCATCGTCATGATCATTGCGCCAAAATCACAAATATTCTTTGCTGATCAACAAAAGAGTCTAGGACTTTTAAATAATCAGGTAGAAGAAACGTATAGTGGACATACGATCGTTAAAACATTTAACCATACAGCAAAAGACCAAGAAGTCTTTGAAGAAGAAAATCAAAAACTATACGCGGCAGGTTGGAAAGCTCAGTTCATTTCAGCAATCATCATGCCTTTGATGAACTTTGTTAAAAACTTGGGGTATGTATTTGTTGCTGTTCTTGGGGGTGTCAAAGTTGCGAATGGGAATATGTCCCTTGGTGATGTTCAAGCCTTCTTGCAATATACGACACAATTTTCACAACCAATCACGCAGCTAGCAAGTTTGATGAATACGATCCAATCAACAGTTGCTTCTGCAGAACGTGTTTTTGAAGTCTTAGATGAAGCAGAGATGACAGAGGAAAAATCAGGATTGCCAGTAGAAAAAGATACACCTTACAAAGTACGTTTTGAAAATGTACAATTTGGCTATTCTCCAGATAGTTTATTGATGACTGATTTCAGTTTAGATGTAAAACCGGGAGAAATGGTTGCTATCGTAGGACCTACAGGGGCAGGGAAAACCACCTTGATCAACCTGTTAGAACGATTCTATGATGTTTCGGGCGGAAGCATTCGTTACGATGGTGTTGACACGAGAGATCTTTCACGAGATGTCTTACGTGCACAGTTCTCTATGGTACTTCAAGATACTTGGTTATTCACAGGGACGATCTATGACAATATCAAGTATGGGAACGAAGATGCAACAGATGAACAAGTAATCGAAGCTGCTAAGGCAGCCCATGTCGATGACTTTGTTCGCAAATTACCAGAAGGCTATAATACAGTATTAAACGAAGATGCCAGCAACATTTCTCAAGGTCAAAGACAATTGATTACGATTGCGCGAGCATTCCTTGCTAATCCAGATGTCTTGATCCTTGATGAAGCTACCTCTAGTGTAGATACACGAACTGAGATCTTGATTCAAAAAGCGATGAATCGTTTATTAGAAAACCGAACAAGTTTTGTGGTAGCTCACCGTCTGTCAACGATTCGTGATGCAGATAACATTATCGTTATGAATCATGGTTCGATCGTTGAAACAGGTAATCATGATACTTTGATGGAAAAAGATGGTTTTTATGCTGATTTGTATAATAGTCAATTTTCAGAGGAAGAAGCTTCATAAGTTGAAAATTAACGCACGAGACATAGATTGTTTCGTGCGTTTTATTTTTTATAACTATCGTTTTTTCACTATTTTATTAAAATTATATGAAAAAGCGAGAATTCTCACATTTTTTTTTATAAAAATCTATTTATCGCTTGAAAGAAATGGGAACCATCGTTAAAATAAAGCTTGACGTAGAGGGGAGCAAGAATGATGAAAGATTTTAAATTGGGGTCTGCTACCTATTTGAAAAGCGTGGCAATCCGGGTGAAAGACCGAGATAAAATGATTGATTTTTATAAGAATACAATTGGCTTTGATTTGAAACGGGAAGAAAACGAACTAGCTATTCTAGGAACGGAAGAGCGTGACAGTGAAATGCTATTGCTTGAAGAAAGCCCCAGAGCAGATGATCACTTCGGGGAGATCAAAAAGCTCAACCGCTTCTCATTGATTATTCCAAGTGTAGAAGAAATGGCAGATATTCTATGCCGTATCCGCAAGACGAATTACGTAATTGAAAAAGCATTAGAAGACCAAGGCCGTATGGGTATCTTATTAAAAGATCCAGAAGGTAATGAATTAGAGATCTATCACGAAGATGGAACAGTAGAGAAGTCTGCAGATCCAGAAAATTTGGATCAAGAATCGTTGTTGCGAAAATCTGAAGAAAAGTATGAAAAATTATCAGCAGGCTCTTATTTTGAAAAAATCCACTTAAACGTAATCGATAGTGCCAAAGAACGTAAGTTTCTTGAAAGCTTACTTGGTTTAAAAGTCCATAATGAAAAAAACGAATGGTATGTTTTAAATGAAGGGGACTTCCATGTTGGTCTGACTGAAGCAACGAGTGAAGCAATCCAACTTCCGACCCACGAAGTGATTGGCTTAGACTTTTTGAAGTTTGTGATCAGCCAAGAGAATATGGAAGAACTTGTCCAACATTTAAAAGAATATTCAGTTGATTTCTTCTTAGATAAAAAGCACACAGTATTGACCATCTATGATGCAATCGGAATCGAATGGTGGTTTGTGACAGATTCTAAAGAAGAAAAAAAATAAATTAGCGTGTGAAAGTTGCTCCTAGCGTATTGATATGTCATACGTAGGAGTTTTTTATTTATATTTTTCATCCTTGGTTTTTAGCATAAAAGTCTAAAATATTGGAAAAATCTTGCTTCTCCTGAAAGAAAGCTATATGCTTTGGGCATGGAACGAAAGAGTATCCTTCGAAAGAAAGGGAGAGGAACATGTATCCAGAAACAAAACAATTGATTTTAAAAAAATTAGAAGAAGGCTATTATCCTGGTGTCGTTGGCGCATTCATCCGAAAAAATGAAGTTGAACGTTTCTTTGCTGGAAACGCTCAGGTTGTCCCGGAGATCCAGCCTATGGAAGAAGACTTGCTTTTTGATGCAGCATCTTTGACAAAAGTGATTGCGACAACTAGTTTGGTCTTGCGTTTGTGGGAAGATGGAAAAATTGAGTTGGATCGTCCGCTTGCAGATTATTTACCAGCTTTTGACAATCAAACGATCACGATCCGGCACTTATTGACCCATACGTCTGATATCCAAACGTGGATTCCTGATCGTGATCAACTTTCACAAGAAGAGTTGATTGCTGCTTACCTTAAACTTCAACCAGGAGATCAGTTAGGAAAGGCTGTGAAATACACTGATGCAGGCACGATCTTGTTAGGGTTCATGTTGGAAGAGATTTTTCAAGAACCAGCAACAGAATTGTTCCAAGAACAAGTGTTGGAACCATTAGGGATGATGAATAGCCTCTTTTTACCCTATCCATCCAAACGAATCGTACCAACGCAACAATTGGCATCAGGAGAAGTCTTGCGGGGGATCACACATGATCCAAAAGCAAGGGTCTTAGCAGAACATGCAGGCAATGCGGGTTTATTTATCGATTTAGAAGATAGCATCAAATTTGTCAAAATGTATCTGGATAAAGGGAAAACTGCGAATGGTCAGTTTTTAGAAGAAAGAACGATCCAAGAGCTTTTGCAAGATCAAACACCACTTCAAAATGGAAATCGATCATTGGGATGGGATTTGAAAAGAGATGTGACCGATTATCATCCAATTCTCTTTCATACTGGTTATACGGGTACATTTTTATTGATTGACTTGATCAATCAAACAGCGTTCATCTTTTTATCCAATCGTGTCCATCCAGAAGACCATCGTGAGGCGTATATTGAATGTCGCGATGAGATCGTTGAAAATTTTTTGAAAGAGAAAGCGTTATTAAACAAATAATGCTATAATAATCATGAAAATCGAGAGGAGTTATAATGATGCAAGAACCTATGTTTTTAAAACCAGTCTTTCAAGAAAAAATCTGGGGAGGTAGCCGGCTGAAATCCGTATTTGGTTTTGATATCCCTAATGACAAAATCGGGGAAGATTGGGCAATCAGCGCACATCCACATGGCGTTAGCGTTGTAGAAAATGGCGAATTCAAAGGTCAAAAATTAGATGATCTATGGAAAGAACATAAGGAGTTATTTGGTCATCCAACGGAACCAGTTTTCCCATTGTTAATCAAAATATTGGATGCTGAAGATGAACTTTCTGTACAAGTCCATCCAGATGATGCCTATGGAATGAAACATGAAGGAGAACTAGGAAAAACAGAATGCTGGTACATCATAGATGCTGAGCCAGGTGCTGAGATCATTTATGGGCATCATGCGAAGACCAGAGAAGAATTGGCTGAAATGATCAAAGAAGGCCGCTGGGACGATTTGTTGAAAAAAGTTCCCGTCAAAAAAGGTGACTTTTTCTATGTTCCTAGTGGAACGATCCATGCAATCGGCAAAGGAATCATGATTTTAGAAACACAACAAAGTTCAGACACGACTTATCGTGTGTATGACTATGATAGAAAAGATGCAAGCGGTCAGAAACGGGAGCTACACATCCAACAATCGATCGATGTGACTACTGTACCTGCAAAAACACCAGAATTACAAATCAAAGAAGTTCGAAAAGGACAATCTTCTATTGTTACTTACTTAGAAACTGAGTTTTTCAATGTGTATGAATGGGATATCAAAGGGATCACTTCCTTCAAAAAACAAGCACCTTATACATTGGCGACAGTAATCGATGGCGCTGGGGAATTGATCGTGGATAATCAGACATACCTGTTAGAAAAAGGAACAAGCTTCATTCTACCGAACGAGATCAACGAATGGACTGTTCAAGGAGAACTAACAATCATTGCCTCTGAACCAGGGAAATAATTCGTGCAAAAGTAACAGTGATAAAAATGTTCTTTTCTTTGAAAAAACCGTATAGAAGCAAGTAGTCGGACCAGAGATATTTCACTCCGAGAAATCAGTAGAGATTCACAGGCTTTCAACTTTTTGTGAATTTCAGTTTATTTCTCGTAAGTGTTGTTTCTGCGCCACTGTTTATTCTTGTTAGAGCGTGAAGCAAAAGTATTCCCTACTTTTGCCTCACGCTCTTTTCATCGTATGTTTATGTCAGAAAATTACGAAAAATCACACTTAGTAGCAGAGTTCTTGAAATCACTTTCAATCTGTGGTATATTCTTTTTGTAAAGTTAAAACGTTTTAATTGTTGTTAAAAGAGTGTTTGAACTAATTTATAATGTAAATGGAGTGGTGAAAATGAACACTGTAACAGTTATCGGTAGTATCAATCTAGACCGTACGATTCGAGTAAAACATATGCCTAAACCTGGAGAAACGATCCATACAAGAGAAACTTTTTCAGCAGGTGGAGGAAAAGGAGCAAATCAAGCTGTAGCCGCTAGACGTTCTGAAGCAGATACTTATTTTATTGGAGCAGTGGGAACGGATGAAGCTGGAAAAACAATGAGTGAGCTATTAAGCCAAGAAGAAATCGATTTAACTGGTGTGGCTACATTAGAAAACCAAGCGACTGGTCAAGCCTATATCATCGTTGACGATCAAGGTGAAAATAGTATCATGATTCATGCAGGCGCAAACAACGCGTTTACCCCAGAACAAGTTAGAAAAAGCCAAGCAATCATCGAAAAGAGCGATTTTATCATTGCTCAATTTGAAAGCGCTATAGAAAGTACGATTGAAGCTTTCAAGATTGCGAAGAAGGCAGGAGTCAAAACGATTTTGAATCCAGCACCGGCATTAGAAAATGTACCAGAAGAATTACTAAAAGTAACAGATATGATCATACCGAATGAAACAGAAACAGAGATTTTAACTGGTGTGACGATCAGCGACGAAGCAAGTCTACAAGAAGCAGCATCCAAACTTCATGCGTTAGGAATAGAAGTCGTGATCATCACGATTGGAAGCAAAGGAGCTTTTTACGCGCTAAAAGATGGAAAAAATGGTATCGTTAAAGCGTTTAAAGTAAACGCCGTAGATACAACGGCAGCTGGTGATACATTCATTGGTGCAATGAGTAGTCTATTGGCAAAAGATTTTAGTAATTTGGAAGAGGCAATTCGTTATGGAAATAAAGCTTCTTCACTTACTGTTCAACGTTTTGGCGCACAACCATCGATTCCTTATAAAAATGAATTGGATTAAAGAAAGGATGTTTTTAGTATGAAAAAGTCAAAAGTAATCAATTCAGATATTTCTCGAGTTGTCGCACAAATGGGTCATTTTGATAAGTTGAGTATTGGCGATGCAGGAATGCCTGTACCAATGACTACTGAAAAGATCGATCTAGCTGTGGATAATGGTATTCCAAGTTTTATGCAAGTACTGAATAATGTTTTAGAAGAATTAGAAGTTCAGCGCATTTACTTGGCAGAAGAAATCAAATCAGAAAACCCTCAAGTATTATCAGAAATCAAAGAACGATTACCAGAAACGCCGATTACGTTTATTCCGCATAGTGAAATGAAGGCAGATCTAAATAATTGCCATGCATTTATTCGCACAGGGGAAATGACACCGTATGCGAATATCATTCTTGAAAGCGGCGTTGTATTTTAAAACAAATAAGGAGGATATAGAATGAATGCGACAGCACTTTTAATTGGATTAGGACCTCTGTTAGGTTGGGGGTTATACCCGACGATTGCTTCTAAGCTTGGCGGTCGTCCAGTCAACCAAATTTTAGGCTCTACTATAGGAACACTGATTTTTGCAATCGTTTTTGCAGTAATAAAAGGAATCGGCTTACCTACAGGAATGGATTTAGTCTTTTCGATCTTATCAGGTGTCGGCTGGGCAACGGCACAAATCATCACCTTCCAGTCATTCACATTGATTGGTTCTTCTCGTGCAATGCCGATCACAACCGCCTTTCAATTGCTAGGTGCATCTTTATGGGGTGTGTTTGCGTTAGGTAACTGGCCAGGAACTACAGCAAAATTACTTGGTGCATTTGCTTTAGTATTGATCATTTTAGGTGCTTGGATGACAGTATGGTCAGAAAAGAAAGATAAAGAAAACAGCAATTTGTTGAAAAAAGCAGTTCTATTGTTAGCTGTAGGGGAAATTGGTTATTGGGCTTACTCAGCTGCGCCTCAAGCAACTTCGATTGACGGGATGCATGCCTTCTTACCACAAGCAATCGGAATGGTGCTAGTCGCAGTAGTCTATACAGCAGTTTTAAGTTTCAAAGGGAACGAAAAATCAGCGTTTACCGAAGTAGTTTCTTATAAACATATCTTTTCTGGTTTCTTCTTTGCCTTTGCTGCATTGACTTATCTTATCTCTGCACAACCTGATATGAATGGTTTAGCTACTGGCTTTATTCTATCCCAAACATCTGTTGTATTAGCTACTTTAACGGGTATTTGGTTCTTAGGACAAAAGAAAACGAAAAAAGAAATGACAATTACAGTTATTGGTCTCGTGTTGATTTTAGCAGCAGCTACTATTACTGTATTGATTTGATCGAAGAAAGAAATTCACATTAAAAAGAAGGAAAAGTGCACGTTGCTTGTTCAAAGCGATGTGTACTCTTTCTTTTTTTTTTGGAAGAATCTCAATTAATTCGTAACTATAGAGTGAGGAGGGATATATGTGTTAAGGATCTGTTCGAAAAAAGCCATTCGAAGTAAAGCGTTAACTGTCCGTTTATTTAATGGTTCTACTTGGGCCAATTTAGGTAATGGTTACTTTATTGATCGTGAAACAAAACAGGAGCTGCCTGATTATAAACTTTATCGGCACATCAAAACAGCCGTGTCTTCAGGAGGGATGATTTTTGCCAAAAGAATGAATCCGACACAAGCATTGCAGTACACAGAGAGACCGCTTAAAGTGAAATCTTGGTGATTCCTAGTCTGTTCTTTGAAAATTGCATAAAAAGAGCATCATTCGTATTGGATACGATGAGATGTGGATGATTGACTGTCAATCCATGTTGGTGCTCACTAAAAAGGCAGTACTGTCAGTGATGGTAAACTGGCAGATCATGTGTCCTTATAAATGTTTGGTGAAAATGGAGCAAATAATTGCTAGTGATAGCTATTTGTTTGAAGAAGGATTTCTTACGTTTGTTTTTCTCAAGGTTTATTCGTGTCACAGGTTGTCTATTCCCTAAAATAGTCAGGTTGGCATTTATCCAAAAAGTGTCTATGCCAAAATGCTGAAAAGGAAGTTGAATATGACTGAAATACAACAGTTGATAGCATTCATGCGTAGTGGTAAAAGAAAGACCATCAGTTTATCTGAGTATGAACGATCTGTTCATAAAGAAGGTTGGTCAACGGGTAGTAAAGCAAAGCTGATCAATCAAGTCCAAAAAAGTGGGATCTTACGCTATGAACGGTGTAAAAAAGGCTATGTGATCCGACTAGTTCGTTAAGTGAGAGTGCAATTTCACAAGTTAAAGGAACCTAATTTATAAAACAAACTTATCAATCAATGATAACGGGAGTGATTCAATGAAGAAAAATAGACAGTTTTGTTTCCGATTGCTTATTCTGATTAGTTTACTGATTCCTTCCATTCTCGGAAGTTCCTCAATTATAGCGTTAGAAAAAATGACAGATGAAAAAGAACAGCAAACAACTTTTTTGCTGGAAAACCAATTGATGCAACAAGAAAACGGTAAACTGTATACGACAGTTCCTTCCAACTATATCCACTCTTCGATTCACGATAAGTTCGGAAGAATAGACACTCGGGATAATCAAATCATACATGTAGATCCCAATGCACACATTGCAAATATCGATATTTACTTATCCAATGGCGGTCGCGAGTATGGCTGGTATGGGAAACGAGTAAATGGCGAGATTGCACTATGCATCGAGCAAGGAGCAGCACTTAGCATAGGAAATAATGGGGGATACACAGTATCCCCGCAAAATACTGAACAACTGAAGAAAATCTCCTTGATCACCTATTATGGGATCATCGTCACTGGACATACACTCCAAAAAGAATTGATGACTCAAATTTTAGCTTGGGAACAGCAAGGAATTTATCCGACCAGTATTTCGGGAGTATTTACGATGGCAGACTATCAAACATTTAAAGCAAGTGTGATGACAAACGTCAATAAATTTTTTGTCAAACCAAGTTTTGATCGCCAAATAGTTGAATTGAAAGTCGGCGAAAGCAAGACGATTTTAGATACGACGGGGTCTTTTAGTAATTATGAATCCTCTCCTTCTGCTATAGCCCCAGGACTTATGGTAAACAAGCAAGGAAATCAATTGACGGTCACAGCGACCAAGGAAGCAAACAAATCCGGAAATATCGATTTTCACTATGCCATTGCTAGTAGTTACCGTGGAATACCACTGATTTACCAGCATCCTTATACGCAAAATATGATGGTAGGAAGAATAAATGATTTAACGAAGACAAGTTTAACTGTAAATGTCATGAAAAACGGCAATGCCCGTGTTCGCAAAGTAGATGAAACTACGAAGCAACCACTGGCAGGTGCCGTTTTTCGTTTTGCGACTTCAACTGGTCAAGTACAAGAAATCATGACCAATGCCGATGGCTACGCTACTTGGAATGAGTTGTTAGTAGATACAAAAGTGACGATCCAAGAAATCAAAGCGCCAGATGGGTACATTTTGGATACGACACCACACACAATGACGATCAAAGCAAATGAAACAACGACTATCATCAAGGATAACCAAGAGCAACTAGCAAATCTACGAGTGATCAAAGAAGATGAAGAAACTGGCAATACCCCACAAGGAGCGGCACAGCTTATTGGCGCTGTTTATGAATTAACAAATGGCCAAGGAGAAACTGTGGGGCAAATAACAATGGAAGAAACGGAAGGAATCGTCCAAGGGCAAATAAAAGCGTTGAAACTAGGTATGTATACACTACAAGAAATCGAAGCTCCTAAAGGCTATACTCTTGATCCCACAAAGTATACCGTACACCTCACGTATGCTGGGCAAAATGAAACAGTCGCTATCCATAGCAAAACGGTGAAAAATCGTGTCATCAAAGGGCATATCGAAGGCTATAAATTTGGATCTCGTCCGTTGATACCACGTACGGTTCTGGAAAATTTACATCAATTGTTGACAGAAGATCGTGGGATCAAGCCACCACTGGCAGGTGTGGAATTAACCGCAACGTCCCAAACAACAGGAAAGAAGTATGTGGAAACGACGCAAGAAAATGGGTATTTTAAGTTTGAGGCTCTCCCTTACGATCGCTATATCGTCGAAGAAACAAAGGGGGTAGATGGTTATTTGTTGATTGAACCATTTGAGGTAGTTGTTACAGAAGATGGCTATACACATTTTTTCTTTTTAGAAGATAAAATCATTGAATCCCGGTTACATATCATCAAAGTAGATGAGGATACAGGAGAAGCGATTCCGTATGCAGGTGCGCAATTTAAAATCTTCGATACTTGGGCAGATGATGGTAAAGGGGCATTTGTCTCTATGCAAAAACCAAATGATACTGAAAGTACAACCATTTTTGAAACGAATATAAAAGGAGAAGTTCTGACAACTGACAGTTTACCATGGGGAAATGAACGTTACGAACTTCATGAAATCAAGGCACCAGAAGGATATCTACCATTAGAGAACCCCATCATTTTCAGTATCACTGAAAATGAGACGAATCCACTCATTCGATTAGAGGTACCGAATCGACTAGCACGTCAACCTATCATAGTGATCAAACGTGACCGATTAAATGACCGCCCCTTAAAAAATGTCCTATTTGAATTGTATAAAATCGAGCAGGATGAGGAAACGAAAGAAATATTGATGGGTGAGTATGCCACAGATAAAGATGGAAAAATAGAAGTAGAATCATTGCCTTATGGAAAGTATAAATTTATAGAATCAGAACCCCTTGAAGGGTATCTCCCCTTAGAAGCGGCATTAGATTTTTCGATCA
The DNA here is from genome assembly GCF_002277935.1 of Enterococcus durans. Classification (NCBI taxonomy): domain Bacteria; kingdom Bacillati; phylum Bacillota; class Bacilli; order Lactobacillales; family Enterococcaceae; genus Enterococcus; species Enterococcus durans. The sequence goes on from NZ_CP022930.1 coordinate 1,588,049, forward strand.
CTGTAGAAAAAGATGGCGAATGGATCGTTCTAGAAGCCTATAATGAGCGTGAAGAATTAGTGATTTCTTCCTTATTTACTGATGCGTATGGCAAAAAGGAAATCGATCCAACAGTAACCAATCGTTTGAAAGATATGGTCTGGATAAAAGGAGAAGGGCTTGAGATCGGTCATATGTATACAGTGGTCACACGATATAAAAATACTAAAAATGGTCAAGTCATCAGTGAAAATGTATCTACCTACACAGCGCAAAGTAAAGAAGATACCTTTAAAGTACTTCTTGAATTAAAAGCAAATGCATTGAAGGATGGGGAGCAGCTGACAGCGACCCACATCTTTTACTATGAAGAGGAAAAAAAGAATGAGGTGGCTCGTGAAGATGATTTGACAAACAAAGAGCAAACAATCCAAATGAAAAAAGTAAAAGAGCCTAAAAAAGAACAACCGATGTTACCTAAAACTGGTGATACTAGATCATTGATAGTCACATTCATAGGAGTTGGACTCGTTGCTTTGGTTAGTAGTCGAATCTATGGTCAACGAAAGAAAAGTAATTAATTGCTCAAGAGACCAAGAAAGGGTGTTAGACAATAAATGAAAAAGTTGCTCTTAGCTAGTCGATCTGAAAAAACAACAAGAAAGAACTATTATATTTTTATCAGTACACTGTGTGGATGGTTAATCGGATTAGGAAGCTGTCACATGATCAATGCAAAGCACCACCAAGAACAATCTGTTGAAAAGCAAATTACTGGTGTTTTAACAACGACAAAAAAAGAGACAACGGAAAACGAAACGATAGAAGAAAAACAGGATCCTGTTTCTTCAGTAATCGAACACTTTGCATCAATCGATCAAGTAACAGAGCAAAGTAAGCCTGATATTCGACAATTAGAGCATACAACTGAGCATTTGACCACGATGCTTGTAAAAGAAAAAAAGAAAGTTGTTCAATCAGAAAGTACTATTAATGAGCGATCAAATCCGCTATCTCAGCCACTCGAATCTAGAGTCAATAACAAAGATGACTCTGTCACCACAATGTGGCAAGCAGCTAAACTAAACCTCCATTCGCCCTACCTCGTTGTCGAACAGCATAGTTTCTTTGAGCCTTCTAACCATTTCACGATCATTCATGGGAGCGATCTGTTTCCTAACGTCAGTTACACCGATGTGGATACATCCATACCTGGAGAACAACAGGTGTGTATTCAAGTCACCGATTCTAAAGGACTTGTAACGACAAGTGAATTCACTATCATGATCAATAGCCTACCAAAAATAATGGTTGAACAGCCGCTTTTGTTTCAACGAATAGGTCAACCACTGGATTTAAGAAAAGGGGTCTTCGCATCTGATAACGAAGAAGGAGATCTAACTTCCGCTATTCACGTTGAAACAAATCTAGATACAACTGTTGAAGGCGAGTACGAAGTGATCTATACGGTGAAAGATCGACATGGTGCACAACATGTGGTCCATGCAGAAATACGGGTAGTCAATGATGCGCCAATCATTTCAGCACCTGTCGTAATCGAGCAGGTGATCAATGAGTCATTCAACATCTTCAATTATGTGGAAGTAACGGATGCGGAAGATGGAAACATCCCATTGAATGAAACCAATATTGTTGAAACTAATTTCATCCCAAATAAAGAAGGCATCTATTATTTTAAAATCGGCAACGTAAAGGATCAATATGGAAAGCTAGCAGTGGAAAAAATAGTTGAAGTCACCATAACAAATGAGGCACCTGAGATCATCCAAGCAGATATGAAAGTGAATGTTTTTTCACAACTATCGAAAGAAGCTTATTTGGCACAGGTGATTGTTTCAGATCGTGAAGACTCCGAAAAAAAACTAACTGTTGAGGTAGATGAAGATTCATGGAGTCAAGTCAAGACCAGTGAACTAGGTGAATACCGTGTTTTACTTCAGGTGACGGATACGAATGGAAAATCTTCGAAAGCATACGGAGTGATCACTGTAATTAATGAACCACCTGTTTTTTTAGGTGTAAAGGACCGAGAAATGGTTGTAGGTGAAGCATTTGATCCATTAGCAGGGATCACAGTTCATGACAAAGAAGAAAAGCTACTTCCAGAAATAGAAGTAAGCGGGACATTCAATAGTACTTTACCTGGCACGTATCTCGTGTATTTAAGTGTCAGAGACTCTTTTGAACGTGTAACGACCAGTTATCAATTAAAGGTTCTTGCAACAGAAGAAAATATGGAAACGGGGGAGTGAGATGGACTATTTTGAACAGGCAATGGCATTGTTTTCCAAAGGAATACTTGCTTCTGGAAGTTTACTTACTGTGTGGGGAATCATCCAACTAGGCATATCGATCAAAGAACATAACGGCCCAGCAATGCAACAAGCTATCTTTCAAATTGTTGGCGGTGCAGTGATTCTCGCAGCAGGTTCTTGGATAGCAACGATTTCGATATAAGGGGAGGAGCAACGCATTATTCATGGATAGAGCCATCGAGTTTGTTTTAAAGACGATTGCAGAACAGTTGAATTTTTCAAATGATCCCCAAAGTGTATTAGTACAAAATCTAGAGACCTACTTACCAGATATTTATCACTATAGTTTGCTGATCATGGATATTGTGGTGAAGCCTATTGCCTATTCGGTCTTAGGCTTTTTATTGCTTTTAGAATTCCATCAGATTGCTCAAAAAATTTATAGTAATTATTCGGCATTCGGAGGATTCGAATTATTCCTACCACTTTTTTTAAAATTAGGGCTCAGTTTATTGGTGATGCGGAATTTAACCGTGTTTATCCATGCGATTGTTGGTATTAGTACAATCATCAATGTTGGGATCGGTGAGCTAGGCATACAAGCTGAGATGGACCAAGTAGTTGATTTCTCCTTGATCATGGAGCAAGAACAAGCAATGAATTTTTTTGAGAAACTAATGCTTTTACTACTGTTATTCATTCCCTTAGTCTTATCTCTACTGACAAATATCATGACAAAAATCGTTGTATTTTTGCGTTTTTTTGAGCTGTATTTCTACTTTAGTCTTTCTCCTATAATTTTAGTGACGTTTATCCATGAAGAAATCAATCGGATCGGTAAAAATTTTTTTCGAATGATCTGTGCCGCTTCGTTACAAGGTGTCTTATTGTTCATGGTACTGAGTTTTTATCCACTGTTGGTACAAACCCTTTTTTCAATTCAGGAACGCCAAGGATTGATCACTGTCATCTGTATCATCTCGGGGAATTGTTTGACTTTATGCATCAGTTTATTCTATACGAACAAGTGGGCGAAGGCGATAATGGCTGTCGCTTGATAGACTGCAGTAGGAGGTGAGAATGATAGCAATTGAGGTCCCGGTTAGAAAAGAAATTTTGCTATACAAAGAAAAGCTGTTTTTTGGATTTTCATTAAGACAATTTATATCAATGATGATAACCTTGAGTATTACGCTAATCGTCGGCCTTTTGAATCATTTTACTTGGCAATTTTCTATTGATGATCTCGGTATCGTTTTGATGGCAATTAGTTCACCCATCTTATCTTTTGGTTGGATCAAACCTAATGATCTGCCTATGGAAAAATATCTACAGATTCGTTGGCGTTATGTTAAACTCGACAGCTATTATACTTATCCATCTATCATGGAGGTGAGATTGGATGAGACCTTGGCAAAAAAGGAAACAAAAAGAAGCAAGAAATATACAGAATACAGCAATTAAGAATTCTAAATTTTTACGCGTACTAAAAAAGCAAAAGCAACAGCGTGGAAAAAGACAGAAAAAGCAGGCACCTAAACGTAATGTCCAATCAATGCTACGTTACGAAAAGATGTTTGAGAGTGGGATTTGTGAACTGAGTACAAATTACTATTCCAAGAGTATCCAATTTTCTGATATCAATTATCAAATCGCCTCTAAGGAAGAACAACAAGGTATTTTTACTAAATACTGCGCATTGCTGAACAGTTGCGAAGAGACGATGCACTTGAATGTTACACTCGTAAAAAAGAAAATCAGAAAGGAAAAATTAAAGAAGGAGCTTTTCTATAAAAAAATAGGCAATGCGCATGATAAGTATCGCGAAGAATTGAATGATCTATTGAGTAAAAAAATCCATGGAGGCGAGAACAACTTCATCAAAGAAAATTATTTAACATTCACCATGCCTGCAAAGGAACTGGATCAAGCAAAACAGCTATTAGCTAGAGCCGAACAGACATTGAGCGATAGTTTAACAGAAATCGGTTCGAAATGTCAAAAAATGGACGGATTGAGTCGATTACGGCTGATACATCATTTATTACACTCAACTGCTTCTTTTGATTTCAACTATTCTGATCTCATCTATAACGGATTATCTACAAAAGCAAGCATTGCACCTATGAGTCTAAATGTTAAAAAGAAGAATTATTTTGAAATAGAAGAGTCGTATGGGCAAATACTATATTTAAAAGACTATCCTGCTAATTTAACAGATAAAGTTATTTCAGGATTGCTGGAGATTCCTGAAGAAATGACATTGTCTATTCATATTGATCCCATCGCCTCTGATCAAGCGAATCATCTTATACAAAGAAAACAAGCCTATATGGAAGGAGATAAAGTTGCTTCCCAAAGAAAAGCGCTGCAAAAAGGATATGATCCATATTCTAGTGTTCCCTATGAGCTGACAACCAGTATTGATGAAGCAAAATTATTACTCGATGATTTGAGAAAAGCAGGACAAAATTTATTTTTTGTTTCTATTTTCGTTTATTTTAAAACAGACAAAAAAGAGCTGCTAGTGGATATTGCAAAGCAGGTGCTACGCATAGGTAGAAAGTATGGTTGCGGCTTTAATCATTTAGATTATTTACAGATGGAAGGCTTGAATTCTGTTCTTCCTTTTGGCAAAAATTGGGTCATGACTCAGCGGACCCTCACAACTACAAGTACCGCAATCTTTCTTCCTTTTACAGCACAAGATCTTAGTCATGAAAATGGAAAATATTATGGAAGAAACGAATTAACAAAAAATGCTATTCAAATTGATCGTAAGCGATTGAATACACCTAGCGGGATGATTTTAGGAAGTTCAGGATCAGGAAAAGGTGTAGCAAAAAAATATGAAGAAATCACTACGCTATTAAAAAATCCAGAAGACGAAATCATTTCAATCGATCCAGAAGATGAAGATACGCGGATCGGAAAAGCTTTCGATGCACAAATCATCAAAATTGCACCAAATACAGATACTTTCATAAATCTATTAGATATTTCAGGTGATTTTCAAGGTGAAACAGATCCAATAAAATTGAAATCAGATTTCATTCTGACTGCTTTTGAAGCACTGATTGGGGGTACTGTGGGCTTGAATTCTGCACAACGTTCGATCATTGATCGAGTGACTCGGCTGACTTATGTCCAGTATTATCATTCAGCGAGAAAAAGCATGCCGACACTGGGAAATGAATGGTTTTCCTTATTAAAAGAACAGCCAGAAGAAGAGGCACAGGCGCTTGTCTTAGACTTAGAATTGTATATTGAAGGATCATTAGCTATTTTTTCTCGTCCAACCAATATCCAGTTGAATAAGCGATTTATTATCTACAATACCAAACAATTAGGTAGCCAATTAAAGACTTTTGGCATGATGGTTGTATTAGAACAAGTGTGGAATCGAGTGGTTCGTAATCGGGAAAAAGGGATTACAACTTGGATTTATATCGATGAGATGCAATTGATGCTGAGCGATCCTTATTGTGAAAACTATTTTTTTGAATTGTGGAGTCGTATTCGAAAATGGGGAGCTATTCCGACAGGGATTACGCAAAATGTAGAAACTTTACTACTTTCAGACAAAGCACGCCGAATGTTGAGCAATACTGAATTCATCATTATGCTAAAACAAGCAAAAAGTGATTTAGATGAACTTGCGTCACTTTTTCACTTATCTGCTGAACAGCAAAAGCAATTGATCCATCCTGCGAAGGGCGCTGGGCTGATACGAGCAGGTCAGGTGATACTACCATTTTCCAATATCGTAGAATCACCTTCCAAACTGTATGAATTGATGACGACAGATCCAGAGGAAAGGATAAAAGCAAAACAAGATGCAGCTCAAGAAAAGAGAAGTGAGGGACAAGATCAAGCAGATAGAGGAAGTACGGAATAGAATTTTTTTCAGGAAAATAAGTAAATCACGTGTAGAAAGAACAGTAAATTTTTTCTTTTTTCAGGGAAGACGAAGTAACAAAAAAAGAGAATGGAAGAAATCATCGACACAAAGTTTTTTATTAAAGTTTGCAGCAGTTCTTACACTTTCATCGATAGTTATGATGGTGGGGATCTTCAGCATGGTTTCTTCAATGGTGACCCAGGCGGATGAATTAGAGTTGACAAAGGTTTGGACATATTTAACAGAATTAGATGCAGACAAGACACTGATTCTCAAAAAACATTCAGGCACTAAAATCAATCACGAGCGTACCGAGCATGTAGCAAAGACAATCAAAAGTGATATTGATAGCATTCTTTCCTATTTAGATATACAAGCAGATGAATTCCAGCTAGCAAATCAAGCATTCAAAAGTAAATTGAACTTGTTACATGATCAATTGTGGGAACTTGATCCAGATACCAAGAACAGCCAACTAAGAACTCGGTATTTGAGCCAAATCATCGAGTGGTCAGAGGAATTGAAACAACGGCTGCATCTTAAAATGGAAGTTGGACCATACACCCATCTAGTTGAATTGCATTCGCCCTTCAAAGAAGGAAACATACAGATCAATCAGCGCTATGGCTATTACGTGAAAGATCAGGTAAAGGCGTGTTTCAACGGAATCAAGCTACAAGCAAAGGAGAATGAAGAAGTTTTTTCTCCTTTAGCTGGTAAAGTAATCATTGCCGATGGTGCGATTCACGTCGAATCACATGATCGGAAACTACGGTTGACAAATGTTTCACCACTGGTCAACAATACCTCGGAAATCAAAGCAGGTGAACTTATCGGGAATGTGATAAAAGAAAATGAGTTGACGATTGAATATTCAAAAAAAGCAAACATGGTAAATCCTAGCTTTTATTTTCCACAAGTAGAATATGTGGAAAAACCGGATGAAATGCTAGATTTTCAAAATCATTCATTTGATGAAGGACGCTTTCGTCAAACCATTGCCCTACATTGTCATGCTTTTAGTGACAAAGCAGACAAAATCATCACAGAAGCAAAGAAAAATGGTCTTTCACCTGTCATTTTTGCTGCGATCATGATCCATGAAAGTGCTTGGGGAACAAGTCAGGGAATTATTGAAAACAATAATCCAGCCGGTTTGATGTCTGAAAATGGGCTTGTTAGCTATCCAAGTTTAGATGAAGGGATTGAAGCAACGGGAAGAACGCTAAAAAATTTGATTGTGGAGCGACAGCTTACAACGGTGGAACGACTTGGCAGTGTGTATTGCCCAGTAGGTGCAGACAACGATCCAACAGGACTGAATCATTACTGGGTGCCAGCTATCAAGCAACTGCTAGTTCAGTTAGGAGGAAGTACAGATATGAGTTTGCTCTGGAACTCTGGCTCGTCTTTCGCTCAACAGCTTTTAGTGAAAGCAAAAAGTCTGCATCAAACAAATGTCCAATATTCACAAGGAAGCAATCGAGGAACATGGCCATATCATGACTGTTCTTCTTTCGTGATATGGGCAATGAATGAGCTAGGGAGCAACATACCTTTTGGAAATACAGAAACTCTATATGGTTTGGAAGGAACAGTTTTGAAAGCAATCACTCGCAATGAGATTAGAGTGGGTGATTTATTTATTTGGGGAGAAAAGGGAGGTTCAGCCGGTTATTATGGTCATACAGGCTTTTTTTTAGACAATGAAGGGCAAACAATCTTACATTGTACACCTGCAACGAAAAAAGGGTTTGGTCAGAAAGGAGATATTGTGATCACGCCATTTGAAGGCTACTATGGAGATGCACAGGCAGCCCCAGTTTATTTTTACCGGATCGTAGAAAGGAACGACTAATGATGCGTCATAAAAAAGCTTTTGTTTTGGCTGGGTTATTTTTTTGTTTAAGTACAAGCGTGATGATCAGTATAGGAAGATCACTTGAAAAGCGGGCATATTTGCAAGAAAAAGCACATGATCCATCGGTAGAAGCGCTGAAAGATACACAAGTAAATAAATTTTTACTCTCATTTTTTTCATTTAAAACAAGTGGAGAAAATTATTCAAACTATGAGATTTTTTTGACAGAAAAGGCAAAAGAAAATGAAAAATCAAAAATTGACCAAGGAAAATCAAATCCGCATTTTTTTAGTCACTCTGTATTTCTTGACAGTAAAAATTATATTCGAAAAGAAAATGATCGGCGTTTCGAAGTTATAAGTGAAATAAAGAGAAAAATTGATTTAGTCAATCAAGAAGGAAACGTAGTGACAAGAAATCTTGAAAAAATAGTAACGTTAAAGATTACTTATTTGTATGATGAAGTAAAAGCTGATTTTTTGGTAGACGACTATGAATATTTGGAATTCTCAAAGCCTTGATAGCAGACAATAAAGTGAAGCGTGGTCCAATGAAAAAGGGTGTTTTTAGTGGCAAAAGAAATCGTACTGATTGATCGGATACAAAGACTAGGGATAGAAGAAGACCGATTACCAATTTTTGAGGCACTAACGCTATTAGAAAACATAAATAAGCAAACAGTGAATCATTCAGGCAGTTGTCGAATACGGATCTATAATCGAAGAAATCGACTGCTGTATACGTTAGAATTGCAGTTTCCTTTCAAAGATCCCATCGAAGAGATCATCGCAGCACATGTCAATACAGTAGAAATGGATGAAACTACTGTAAAGAAAGGGAGATTTAAGGAGGGTAATAATCCGTTAAAAATGCGAAATGATACAAAGACTGGTAGATTCAATACATTTGCTAAACGATGCATTCTTTTGAGTATCGGTATAGCGACTTTCATTATTTTGGGAAAACTCACCTTAGACTATTTTTTTGTTCCTTCTGAAAAAACAGCAAGCAAAACGCTGGTAAAGCAAGATAGCTGGGAACAATTACTACAAAAAAAAGCCTACTTTGAAGCAGTAGAAGCTTATCCGCAACAGCATGATGAATTGGTCGACTATCTAGTTGAGGAAAAGGAATATGTCTGGTTAAAAAAAATAAATGATCGATTTCCATCGGAAAATGCTCAGTTTGATCTAGCATTTGTGGCGAAAGAATGGCAAAAGGTGATCGGACATTATCCTAAAACGTTGTCAGAAAGACGACAAGTAATGCTGGCATTGGCCTACCTTGAATTAGAGATGTTGGCAGAAGCAGAAGTATTGAATAAACGTTTGAAAAGCGATGAATTATCCAGAAAATTAGATGAAGGCTATCAACGGCAAGCACTAGCCTTTCTGAAAGAAAGAAAAATCTCAGAAGCCCAACAAGCGCTTGGATTGATTAATCAGGAAGAGGAAAAACAAATTTTACGTGCATATATCGATCAAGCAATGATCATCAATGATTTCATTGAGCTTTATGAGAAAAAAGAGGACCATAAAAACAGTTCTCTATGGCAAGAGAGATTAGAAAAAATAGGGGAGGGGGCTGTGGAGACAGAGTGAAGGCTTAGTGTTCAACTTAGGTGATAGCACAAAAAATGGACAAAAAAGAGACAAGGGAACCATTCATTCGAACGAGGCTGGGACAGAGGTGTTTAAATCCGAGAAATAAGAAGAAATTAACGAAATTGCTTTTCAAATTTTTGTGAATTTCGGCTTATTTCTTAGAGTTGATTCTGCTCCCACCGTTTATTCGTTTTTAAAGAATGGGACAAAAGTGCTTTTTACTTTTGTCCCATGCTCGTGTGTCAGAATCGATTCTCTGTCTCTTATTTATTATGCAAGTGCTTCTTGCAACGTTGGTAAATCTAAATCTTTTTCGTATCGTTGTTCCAAGGATAAGCGAATCAGACGTTCTGCCAGATGTTCGTTTCTAGCAAGGATCGGACCATGGAAATAAGAACCGTAGACATTCTTATAGATCACACCTTCGGATTTATCTTCTCCGTTATTCCCTTGGCCTTGAACGACTTTACCTAAGGGACGTTCACCCTCACCTAAAAAAGTTCGCCCATTGTGATTTTCGAAACCATAATACGTTTCATCGAATTCTTCATTATGGATCACGATGTCCCCGATAAAACGATTGTTCTCTTGACTTAGTGTGTAGTGATCCAGCGCACTGATTCCTTGGATCTTTTCGCCATTTGCGCCCATATAGTAATGGCCTAAAAGCTGATAGCCACCGCAAATAGCCAACATTACGCCATTATTCTCGATATAGTTTGTCAATGCTTCTTTCTTCTCTTGGATATCTTTTGAGATGATCAATTGCTCAAAATCTTGTCCTCCGCCAAAGAAGACTAAATCGTATTTGTCAGGATCAAAAGGTTCATGGATGCTGACGATTTCAGTATGGCAGGTAATCCCTAACTTCTTTGCTACATATTTGAGCATCAATAGATTTCCGTTATCACCATAAGTATTCATGAGATTTCCATAAAGATGAGCAATAGTCAATTCATAATTAGCCACGATTCATCCCTCCTTTAATAAATCCTTGGTTTGCTAGTTCTTTACGCAACTGTAAGACAGCTGTATAAGTAGCTAAAATATAAACATGGTCAGTCGGTAGTTTTTTGATTGCTTCAATCGTTTCCGCAATTTCTTTCGTTTCCGTGATTTTTTCCTCTGGTACACCCGCAACTTTTAGACGTAATGTCATATCCGTATGACGGTCACCACCTGAAACGACAGCAGGGATATCCATAGTTGCAAAATCTTCGAAGTTCCCATCCCAAATCCAACTAACGTCGATTCCGTCTGCATAATTAGCATTTAATAATGCAACAAGTGAGAACGGATAAGGTGCCAAACCGATCATGTCGATCACCTGATTGATCCCGACAGGATTTTTTACAAGGACCAAGGTGCATTTTTTCCCTGCGATATCGATGATTTCTTGTCGCCCAAAGACTTTTTCATCATAGCCAAGTCCTTGCTTGATCTTTTCAGGAGTAACGCCGTAATATTCTGCAACAGCGGTAGCTGCTAATGCATTGTAAACATTGTACATTCCGCCGACTTCGATGCTGTATTCATGGTCATCGATGACGAAATCAGCAGATACATTATCCATTCTTACCATGTCAGTCAAGCGATAATCTAATTCAGGTCGCTTAAAATCGCAGTTTGGACAGTAGTATTTCCCCAAATTAGCATAAGTGATCATTTTATAATGTAAGAGATGATGGCAATTCGGACACAAAACACCATCTGTATTGTAGTGAGCCAGTTGTTCACGGTCTTCTTCATGATCAAATCCGTAATACTTGCGTGGATTAACTGTGTCAACAGAATTGAAGATCGGTGAGTCACCATTGCTGATGATCGTAGCTTCTGGAGACTTTGCCGCACCATCAACGATCATTTTATAGGTCGTATAGATTTCCCCATAACGATCCATTTGATCACGGAAGATGTTTGTGAATAAGAATAATTCTGGTTTGATGTACTCTGTCACTTTACTTAAACTTGCTTCGTCGATTTCTAGTACAGCGAATTTCTTTTGACCCTTTTTTTGTTTTGCTTGTAAAAAGGTGGAGACGATTCCTTGGACCATGTTAGCTCCTGTCGGATTCGTTAAGACTTCGTCGTATTGCTGACGTAATATATTTACAGTTAAGGCTGTAGTGAGTGTTTTTCCGTTTGTACCGGTTACTACGACTACTTGATAATCCTTAGCTAAGGTATCTAAAAGATGTGGATCGATCTTAAGTGCAAGTTGACCAGGTAAACTTGAACCTCCTTTTAAGAAGGTTTTTAATGCCCATTGTGATGTCTTTCCGACAGCAATCGCAAATTGGCTGCGTATTCCCATTATGTAACCTCCAAAAACGTCTTAGCGACGAGTAAATTCAACTAATAATACCATATGTTCAAAAAAAGGTTAAATTGCTTTTCTTTTTTTTAAGAAATGATTACGATACCAAGGAAGAAAAACGAAAAAGAAACGCGATCGTGCCATGTTTCACTCCGAAAAATGAGAGATCACGGAATTTGTTTTCAAATTTTTGCAGATTTTGACTTACTTCTGAAGGAGTTGTTTTTGATCCACTGCTTTTTCGTATTTAGAAGAGGTCGAGACGAAAGTCGTTTAGGTTTGAGAAATTGGATGAAAAAAAGGCTGGGACAAAAGTGTTTCTTACTTTTGCCCCACGCTCGTTTTTTTGAAATTTCCGTAAAACCTGACTTTTGGACGTCGTTTATTTAAGAAGGAGTTGCTTCTGCTCCCGCCGTTTATTCGAGAGTCTGTAGCAAACCTGATTGTTAGATTTGTCCCACATTCCACGCTACTTATTCGAACAGAGTGAAGAGATCAACCGATAATGATTTTTTCAGTTGGGTATTCGTAACCTAAATCTCGTGTTTCTTTAGGGACAAAGAGCATCAGCGTATAAAGCATGCCGATGCGGCCGATGAACATCAGGGCCGCAATCGTAATTTTGCCAACAATCGATAAGTCTCCAGTGATCCCTAAAGAAAGACCAGTGGTTCCAAAAGCAGAAGTGACTTCAACGATGATTGAAATCAAGGTCTGATTTTCAGTTGCGGATAAGAAAACGATGCAAAAAAAGCACATTCCCAAAGATAACATGAAGACAACAACAGATTTTCGCACATCATCTTCGTCGATTTTTCGACCGAATATATTGATGTTATCTTCACTTTTAAGGAACGAATAAAGATAAAGGCCAATGATCGCAACAGTTGTTGTACGGATACCACCACCAACTGAACTAGGGCTACAACCGATAAACATGAGTAAGGAGAAAACAATCAATGTAGTGATTTGGAAATTTCCTAAATCATGGATCTGCAGACCAGCATTTCTTGTGGTCATAGAATAAAACATCGAATTGATCCACTGGACACTTAAACTAGCATCTTGAAATAGATGATCTTTCTCAAGAAGATAGATCAAGATGGTTCCTCCAATGAACAAGATGACAAAGGCTAGTACGGCTAACTTTGTAAAAAGGGAAAAACGAAATGGTAGCTTGGCTTTCGATCGTTTGTAAAGCAACCATTCACGAAATTCCATCAAGACAGGGAAGCCGATCCCTCCGATAAAAATCAAAAACATGATAAGGATCAAGAAAAGATAATCATGTGCAAAGGGTTTGATGGACTGGCCTGTCACATCAAAACCAGAGTTAGTCACAGCAGATATGGATTGATAAAATCCATAAAAAATGGCATCACGCCAATGGTCAAAATAGCCTCGATAATAAAAATAAATCGAGAAGAATGTACCAAAAATGATTTGGAACCACAGCAAGATCGTAAATGTGATCCGAATCAGACGAACGATTCCTGATAAACGTGGTTGGTTCATGTCTGTCATGATCAATTGTCTTTGTCTCAAAGTAATTCTCCGTTTAGAAAAGATGATGAACGCAGTAGAGATCATCATGATACCCAAACCACCGACTTGAAACAAAACTTCAAGTAAAATGACGCCATTATCATTAAATACGGAACTGATATCAAAAGTCGTCAGTCCAGTAACACTAACTGTACTGATAGCCATGAACAACATATCAACAAATGGAACATGACTATCTGGTTGACGAAAAATAGGAATATAGAAGAGCCCTAAAGAAACAATCGTCATCAATACATAATAAAAAACAATGATCTGGATGGATGAAAAATGGGTTGTAGCATAACGCTGACTTCGCCGTTTTAATTTTCGATAGAAAAGGTTCAATTGCAAGATGCGACCCTCCTTTATAGGTTATTTCTTCTAGTATACCGAGGTTGAAAAAAATACTCAAAGAAATTCTAAACAAATACGACGTTATCTTTCGATTTAAGAGTAAATAGCCTATAATAAGAGATATTTGAGTAGAGTGGGGATCTGGACTATGATTGATGCAGAGTTGATTGTTGAAAAAATGAAAAACCAAAAGATAAATTATGATATGGTTTTGAAAAAAATGATTCAGCAATGGGAGAAAGAAGGAACGAAACCTAAATTATTGATTCACACTTGTTGTGCGCCTTGTAGTACACATACATTAGAATTTATGTGTCAGCATGCGGAGGTCACTTTATTTTTCTCAAATTCAAATATCCAACCTAAAAGTGAGTATTTAAGACGACTCCATGAGCAAAAGCGTTTTGTCGATGCATTTAATGAACAAACGAATAATCATGTAGAGTTGATCGTTGATGAATATCGACCAAGTGTATTCAATAAAATGGTTTTAGAAAATAAGTTAGCAGATGAAAGAGAAGGCGGAGCAAGATGTAGCGCTTGTTTCAATATGCGCCTCGATCTAGTGGCGCAAAAAGCCCAAGAACTTGGTTACGATTATTTTGGGAGCGCACTAACGATTTCCCCTAAAAAGAATGCAGCATTGATCAATCAAATCGGCATGGATATCCAAAAAATCTACGGTACCCATTATCTTCCCAGCGATTTTAAGAAAAATAAGGGATATGAACGTTCCATCCAGATGTGCAAAGAGTATGATATCTATCGTCAATGCTATTGTGGCTGTGTGTTTGCCGCGAAACAACAACGATGTGACTTGAAACAAGTGAATCGTGAAGCAAAGGCATACCTAGCAGAGTCAACAGTCACTTTTGACTAAAGCTATAATAAAACTTTCAAACAAACGTAAGAAAAAAATAATAAATTTATGGTAAATATAAGATATAATAACTATTCTGTGGCACGTAAGATTTGGCACATAAACTGGATAGAAAAATGAAAAAGCTATAAATAAAAACAAAGGATGAGATATGATGCGAAAAGTAGCACCTATTTTGAAACCAATAGCGGTTTTGACTATTTCAACAATTGTGGCTACTGCAACCGGTGTGGTCAATAGTTCGAGTTATCGTGCCCCATCAAGTTCTACTACGACAGAGGAGACAACGCCCGCTTCGACTACAGGGGATACAACAACGCAAACAACTGAAACGAGTGATGAGTCTACGACTTTATCAAGTGTTTCGCAAGATACGACAGACACAACAAGTACAACCACATATTCTACTGTTCCTTCAAGTAGTACAGATGAGGATAACAACCAAGAAAATAGTAGCTCAGAAGATACGGCGACAGATGATTTTAACGGTGGAAGCAGTACGGATACAAGTACAACCACTACGCCAAGCAGCACAACACCAAGTTCGTCTATACAAAACAACGGAGATGCGACAGCAAAAAATGCTGCGCTGACTCAAAACTCAAAGACACAGACGAATAACCAGCAAGCAGGTGACTCACAATGACGTTTTTATTAGATATTATCAATAGTGTGCATAAATTTTTAGGCTACCTAGATATTAGTCCGAAATATTTGAATCGCGGTTACACGATTTTAAGTGTGATCCCAACGCTCTATCTTTTGCGTATCGTTTATGGACTATGGCAAAATCAAAATTATTTACAATTTTTCCTATATGGAATCGCCTTTTTGATTCTTGTTTATTTTATCATTTTAAATGTTTTCTACTATTTTCTTGATAAAAATGTGAAGGCAGATGTTACGCAATTATTTGTGAAGTATCTGCCAGATGAAGTATTTAATATCCAAGATGAAGAAAATACAATGGCAAATAATGGAACGATCGACAAAGTAAATACACAGGAAGCTGTAGTTTCTTACGATGAAGACTATCAATTGAAATTAGCCGAGAACATGCGCTATCTGATCGGTAACGGTGAGATCAAGGTCAACGATCTTGGAAGAATGGATGGCTTTTTAGTAGATCGCAATACGTTATATCCCTATTATTATGTAAAAAAAGTTTCTGACAAAGAATACATTTTAAATATTGGGCGTAGTTATTCTGAGATGGAGCCAGTTGGTCGAATGACTGTGGCATCTGCCGAAGATACGATCGAACCAGTGGGACTATTTATCGTCGGTGGTGATTTTGTCAAAGATGGTTTAAGATACCATGAACCTTATCGTTTGAAACTGATTGTCAAAAAAGAACAACCAGAGGAAGCAGAAGAACCAATGATTTACAGTAGGAGTCAACGAAGAAAACATTCCCGTAACTGATAAAAAACGGATAAAGGCTGGAACTAAAAAAGCTGTTCCAGTCTTTTGCTACACTTAAAAAAACATCTGATAGTATAAACTGAATGTGCACTTATTCTTTCCTTTAGTTTCTAAAAAAGGTAAAATAAAGTGGAACACGAATAAAAGGTTAAAAATAAAAATACGGGAGGTATTTTGTGAAAGAATTTTTGAAAAATTGGGGTATTCTGATCCTAGTACTAGCAGCCCTTCTATTAGCGCGTGTTTACGTATTCACACCAGTCACTGTCAATGGACATTCAATGGATCCAACTTTGAATGATGGACAGCGATTGATTTCATCAAAAATTTCAAAATATGAGCGTTTTGACATCATCACAACCAAAGAACCTGGAGATGAAGATCGGATGATCGTGAAGCGTATCATCGGCTTACCAGGAGATACAGTAAAAATGGAAAATGATCAGTTGACGATCAATGGAAAAAAATATGATGAGCCTTACTTAGATGAATTCAAAAAAGAATTTGCTGATGATAAGCTACAAGATGAATATTCCTATAGCCAAGCTTTTCAGGCACAAGCAGAAAATGCACAAAAATTTACAAGTGATTTTGACTATACGGTGCCTAAAGGAGAGTATCTGGTTCTGGGAGACAACCGTCTGATTTCTAAAGATAGTCGGATGTTTGGATTTGTCGATAAAGATATGATCCAAGGAAAAGTTGTTTTCCGTTACTGGCCACTTAATGAAATCAACGTCATCTGATAGAGAGTAAAAATGAGACAATCACTGGTAGAAGTGACTGTCTCTTTTTTTCTGTCTTTTCTGACCTCGGGGATAGTGATAGAAACTAGTGAAAATATCCCTTTTAATCAGTTATAAAACTCTATGCACTTGGTTTTTGGTAACGAACCAATCAGGACTGAAAATTCTCACTGTAAAAAATGATGAAAATCAAGTATAATACCATAGGAACAAACTGGAAGGTGAACGAGGGAATGGCACAACTATTTTTTAAGTATGGCGCAATGAATAGCGGCAAGACAATCGAGATTTTAAAAGTAGCACATAATTATGAAGAACAAAATAAACCAGTTGTGTTGATGACAAGTGGTATCGATACAAGAGACGGCGTAGGAGTTGTTTCTAGTCGAATCGGCTTAAAACGAGAAGCAATGCCGATTTTTGAAGAAACAGATGTCTATGATGTCATTTTAAAAATGGAAAACAAACCGTATTGTATATTGATTGACGAGGCGCAATTCTTAAAAAAAGAGCATGTTATTGCGTTCACGAAAATTGTTGATGAATTAAACATTCCGGTGATGGCGTTTGGCTTGAAAAATGATTTTCGAAATGAATTATTTGAAGGATCAAAATATTTATTGCTTTATGCAGACAAAATCGAAGAGATGAAGACCATTTGCTGGTTTTGTCATAAAAAAGCAATTATGAATTTACATTATATTGATGGGAAACCTGTATATGAGGGGGACCAAGTCCAAATTGGTGGCAATGAAGCCTATTACCCGGTTTGCCGGAAACATTATTTCCACCCATCGATTATTACAGAAGGAGAATAAGCATGTACGATCAATTACAATCAATTGAAGACCGTTATGAAGAGCTTGGTGAGTTACTAAGCGATCCAGAAGTGATCACGGATACAAAACGATTTATGCAATTGTCAAAAGAAGAAGCAAATACTCGTGAAACAGTTGAAGTCTATCGTCGCTACAAGGAAGTCGTTCAAGGAATCAAAGATACCGAAGAGTTGCTTGGTGAAAAATTAGACGATGATATGGCTGAAATGGCAAAAGAAGAACTTTCTGAATTGAAAAAGGAAAAGGAAGAATTAGAGGAAAAAATCAAGATTCTACTACTTCCTAAAGATCCTAATGACGATAAAAATATTATCATGGAAATTCGTGGAGCCGCAGGTGGGGATGAAGCAGCCTTATTTGCTGGAGACCTATTCAATATGTACCAAAAATATGCAGAATCACAAGGCTGGAAAACAGAAGTCATGGAAGCAAGCATCACGGGTATTGGCGGATACAAAGAAGTGATCATGATGATTACAGGGGATAATGTCTACTCTAAATTGAAATACGAAAGTGGTGCTCACCGTGTACAACGTGTACCATCAACAGAATCCCAAGGTCGGATCCATACATCAACAGCAACAGTCGTTGTGATGCCCGAAGCAGAAGAAGTCGAAATCGATATCGAAGACAAAGATATCCGTACAGATATTTATCATGCATCTGGAGCTGGTGGACAGCACGTCAATAAGACAGCTTCAGCGGTTCGTTTAACACACTTGCCTACAGGAATCGTCGTTGCGATGCAAGATGAACGTTCTCAATTGAAAAACCGAGAAAAAGCAATGAAGATCTTACGTGCACGCGTGTACGATAAAATCCAACAAGAAGCACAAAGCGAATACGATGCAAATCGTAAATCTGCTGTAGGTACAGGAGACCGTTCCGAACGAATCCGTACGTACAATTTCCCACAGAATCGTGTGACAGACCACCGTATTGGATTAACCATCCAAAAACTCGATCAAATACTTGCCGGAAAACTTGATGAAATCGTTGATGCACTTATCATGTACGATCAAACATCGAAATTGGAAGCAATGCAAAATGGGTAAGACCACATATCGAGAAGTCCTCTCACGGGCTTCTTCTTTTTTAGAATCCAAAACGATCGAAGGATACAGTATCCAATTTCTGTTTCTTGAAAGAAAAAAATGGAGTAAAACAGATTGGTTGATCCATATGAATGACCCAATATCAACAAAAGATCAAGAAATGATCGATCAAGATATGGCACTGCTTTTGAAACACTTGCCCCCGCAATACATCTTAGGATATGCGGATTTTTATGGTCATCGTTTAAAAGTAACAAAAGACACATTGATCCCTCGACCAGAGACCGAAGAATTAGTCCAACTGTGTTTAGACGAGACTTCTGATGAACGATTAGACGTTGTTGATGTCGGTACGGGTACTGGTGCGATAGCAATCAGTTTAAAAGCGAAAAGATCTTCTTGGAATGTCTCGGCTGTTGATCTATCAGAGCAAGCATTAGCAGTAGCAAAGGAAAATGCGAACCAGGAGTCTGTCGATATTTGTTTTTATCATGGGGATACCTTGGCTCCCGTGAGTGCGCAAAAATTTGATATCATCATTTCAAATCCGCCATACATCAGTATCGCTGAATGGAATCTGATGGATGAAAGTGTTCGGACATATGAACCGAAAATGGCATTATTTGCAGAAGACCAAGGATTAGCAATCTATAAAAAAATTGCTAAAGAAGCAAAAGATTTATTGAAATCAAAAGGCAAGATTTTTTTGGAGATAGGGTTTACGCAAGGCGCTGCTGTAAAAAGAATTTTTGAAGATGTTTTTCCTGATAAAAAAGTGCGTATCAGAAAAGATCTATTCGGAAATGAACGGATGATCATCGTAACAGATTAGTTGTGGATGAAAATATTTTTTTCTGTTTTTTTATTATAAAAAAACATTGATTTAACAAGGATGTAACCGACTTTTTAACTTATCAACAGACTTATCCACTATTGACAAAATAGTTATCAACAATCTGTTGATAAGAAGTGGATAAAGTGGAATAAATCAAGTATTCAATAAAAATGGGGTGTGGATAGACTGTGGAAACAAAATATTATAACGAAGAACAATTAAAAGAAGCTGCTCAAGCATTGAAGTCGGGTGATCTGGTGGCATTTCCAACAGAAACTGTGTACGGGTTAGGTGCGAATGCTCTTTTGCCAGATGCTGTCAAGCAAGTGTTTTCAGTAAAAGGACGTCCACAAGACAATCCATTGATCGTCCATGTGTCATCATTTGAACAGGTGAAAACGTATGTGGATAACTTTCATCCAGCGACGGCAAAAATTGTTGAGAACTTTTGGCCTGGGCCACTTACTTTGATTTTTGAGATTAAAAAAGGCAGTCTTCCTTCAATAGTGACTGGTGGTTTATCCACAGCAGCTTTTCGCATGCCAGATAACAAAAAAACTTTGACTACGATTGAGCTAGCTGGAGTTCCTCTGGTCGGTCCGAGTGCCAATACATCTGGAAAACCTAGCCCTACGACTGCAGCTCACGTTTTTCATGATCTACAAGGAAAGATTACAGGGATCATCGACGATGGGGCTACTAGAATCGGTGTAGAATCCACTGTGATTGATCTCAGTGATCCAGCAGCTGATCCTATGATATTACGTCCTGGCGCTGTGACTAAAGAACAATTGGAAGCAGTAATTGGCGGTAACGTAACGATCGATCGCCATTTAGTGCAAAGTTCTGAAACACCGAAATCTCCTGGAATGAAGTATAAACATTATGCACCAGATACCCAAGTGATGATGGTTCGTCCAGAGGATTGGCAGGAGGCAGTCCATTGGGCAAAAGAAAAGGCATTACGTGTTGGTGTGATTGCAGGCCCAACGATTGCGGAAGCTGTTCGCTTTGATGTAGCGGCTGTATATATGTATTTCAATGATTCTGTTGAAGCGGCAACTAAAGGATTATTTGCTGGATTAAGAGGGCTGGATGAGGAAAACTTGGCGCTTGATCTGATTTTGGTAGAAACTTTTCCTGAAGATGGTCTAGGCAATGCGTATATGAATCGCCTCAAAAAATCGGCGAACCAAAAATATTTTGAAAAATGATCTTACGTATCTTGTTCCCAGCTTTTATTATGATACAATGCAATAAAGTAAACTCAATTGAAAAAAAGATGAGAGTTTACAGGTTGAACTGATTTTTGTTTGCTAGAAAATCTGTTTGATACACAATATAGAGGAGCTGTTGTTTGTGGTAGACTACAAAACGTTTGACCCTGATTTATGGGCTGCAATCGCAAAAGAAGAACAAAGACAAGAAAATAATCTGGAGCTTATTGCTTCCGAAAATTTTGTTTCTGAAGCAGTGATGGCAGCTCAAGGAAGTATATTGACGAATAAATACGCAGAAGGTTATCCTGGACATCGATATTATGGTGGCTGTGAATTTGTTGATATCGTTGAAAATTTGGCAATTGACCGTGCAAAAGAATTATTTGGCGCAAAATTTGTAAATGTTCAACCTCATTCCGGATCCCAAGCAAATACGGCGGCATATCTTGCCTTAGTAGAACCTGGCGACACGATTTTAGGAATGGATCTTTCAGCAGGAGGCCATTTGACACATGGGTCCCCAGTTAATTTTAGTGGTAAAACGTATCATTTTGTTGCCTATGGAGTAGACCCAACAACAGAAGTCATCGACTATAATGTGGTTCGGATCTTAGCAAGAAAACATCAGCCAAAGTTGATCGTTGCTGGCGCGAGTGCATATGGTAGAACGATCGATTTTGCCAAATTTAGAGAAATCGCGGATGAAGTCGGTGCAAAATTAATGGTCGACATGGCGCACATCGCTGGATTAGTAGCAACTGGCATGCATCCAAGCCCAATTCCTTATGCAGATATCACAACAACAACGACACATAAGACGTTACGTGGACCTCGTGGTGGAATGATTTTGACCAATGATGAAGCATTAGCTAAAAAAATCAATAGTGCTGTCTTCCCAGGGATTCAAGGTGGACCATTAGAACATGTGATCGCGGGTAAAGCAGCGGCATTCAAAGAAGCATTGATGCCTGAGTTCAAAGAATATAGTGAACAGATCATTGCTAATGCAAAAGCCATGACAAAAGTGTTCAATCAAGCAATCGGTACCCGAGTAGTATCTGGCGCAACAGACAATCACTTAGTCTTGATCGATGTGCGTGGGTTGGAATTAAATGGAAAAGAAGCAGAAAGTATCTTAGATAGTGTCAATATCACTGTCAATAAAAATTCAATTCCATTTGAAACGCTAAGTCCGTTCAAAACCAGTGGTATCCGTATCGGCACACCAGCAATCACTACACGTGGATTTAAAGAAGCAGATGCCACTAGAGTAGCAGAACTTGTCGTGAAGGCTCTACAAGTAAAAGATAATGAAGCACAACTAGATGAAGTGCGAACAGGCGTACGTGAATTAACGGAAAAGTATCCTTTATATAATAAATAAAACATATGGTTGAAGATGAGCAGTGTTGTACCGCAAGAAATAAGCAGAAACGTACGGAATTTATTTTTCAAATTTTACGAATTTCGCTTTATTTTGCGAAAAGCTGCTTTTGGAACAATGTTTACTCAAAAAAGAGGGGTGTGGACAAGCATTTTGTCACGTCCTTCTTTTTTTCGAAGCCAATTCGAAGTACAGACTGATTTTTTGACTTTTTCCCCTTAGCTATCTAGTATATGAGGTGTAATTTGGCTCTTTATCAAAACAAGGGGGAATCACGATGACCGAACGAATTTCATTAGAAAAAGAAGCAGTTGAATTTAGCGATGCCAATGCACCTCACCCCAGAATTTATGAATTACCGCCAGAAGAAGGGCGTGCGCTTTTAGAAAAAGTACAAGATTCATCAGTTGATAAATTACCAGTAGATGTTGAAGATCTGATCGTAGATACAAAGGATTGGGGAAAAATCAATGTTCGGTTCGTGCGACCAGAAGGAAATGTCGATAAGCTACCAGTCATCTTCTATATCCATGGTGCAGGTTGGGTATTTGGTAGCGCTCAGACCCACGATAAATTAATTCGGGAGTTAGCTGTCCGAACAAATTCAGTGGTAGTATTTCCTGAATACAGCCGTTCACCTGAAGCAAAATATCCAGTAGCTATCGAACAAAATTATTTTGTTTTACAAAAATTAAGAGAATTAGCAGAATCAAAAGGATTAGATCTTACGAAATTGAGTGTAGCAGGTGATTCAGTTGGCGGTAATATGGCCACTGTTATGACTCTTTTGACGAAACAGCGTCAAGGTCTGCCTATCCATAAACAATTGTTGTATTATCCAGTGACAGATGCCAATTTCGATACAGATTCTTATCAAGAATTTGAAGAAAATTACTTTTTGACTAAAGAAGGTATGAAATGGTTTTGGGATCAGTATACAATAGATGAAAAAGAGCGTGCAGAAATCACAGCCTCCCCATTGCGTGCTTCTTTAGACGAATTGAGGGATCTGCCACCAGCAATGATTTTAACTGGGGAAGCAGATGTGTTACGCGATGAAGGAGAAGCATACGCTCGAAAACTTAGAGCAGCAGGGGTTCCCATTACACAAGCTCGTTTCCAAGGAATCATCCATGACTTCGTGATGGTCAATGCGATGGATCAAACCAAAGCGGCCCGAGCAGCAATGGCTCTATCCACACAATGGCTAAAGGAAGACTAGAATGATACTTTCTGTGTATCGTATCTTGTAATATTTTATAGTAACCAGAAACAGTAAAAATAACAAATAATAAGTGATTAGTTAACTTTTTTGTTATTTTTTACTGTTTTTTTTAGTGTGATCGATTTGTTTTTTTATTTGGGCTATTTTCTTTAGAAAATTCATGAGTTATACTAGTCAATTGACGTAATTTGTTTTACAATTAAAAAGAAACGACAGAACAAAGGAGACCAGAAAAATGGGCAAATTTCAAGTGATCGACCATCCATTGATCCAACACAAACTAACTATTATTCGAGACAAAGATTGCGGGACAAAAGTCTTTCGTGAGGTTGTTGACGAGATTGCTATGTTGATGGCATATGAAGTATCACGTGATATGCCGTTGGAAGATGTTGTCATTGAAACACCAATCACAAAATCAACACAAAAAACGTTATCTGGTAAAAAAGTAGCAATCATCCCAATCCTTCGAGCAGGTATCGGAATGGTTGATGGTATCTTAGAATTGATCCCAGCTGCAAAAGTAGGTCATATCGGATTGTACCGTGATGAAGAAACACTTGAACCACATGAATATTTCGTTAAATTACCGGAAGATATCGATGCACGTCAATTATTTGTTGTTGACCCAATGTTGGCAACAGGTGGTTCAGCGATCATGGCGATCGATGCATTAAAAGAACGTGGAGCATCAAACATCAAATTTGTATGTTTAGTTGCTGCTCCAGAAGGTGTGAAAGCTTTACAAGAAGCACATCCAGATATTGATATCTATACTGCTGCATTAGATGAAAAACTAAATGAACATGGATATATCGTACCAGGATTAGGCGATGCTGGTGACCGTTTATTCGGTACGAAATAAGGTTTTTCCACGGATCAACCTAAAAAAATCAAAATAAAATACGCAAGACGAGGTTCAGAACTCATTTCGTCTTGCGTAATTTTTTATATAATAAAAAACCATCCCAAAGCATAGAGATGGTCAGTGTCAAATCTTCTTCAATTCCTTGTAGTTGATAATTACTACACCCTTGCTTTGCGTCATCAAATTGGCATTTTCGTCAGTTTCATCAATCTCAACAACAGCGGAATTTTTAAGTTGTTTTGAAATCGTTCCAGTTTGCGGTTTTCCATGAATCGTGAAGGTCACATGTGTATCAATCGTAAATTTTTCCCCAAATTCTGATGGTACGATGGTTGTATCAAATTTTCCAAAAGTTGCCATTTTCATAAAACCTGCCTTTCATATCAATTATACCACGTTTTATGAAAAAAATCATGAAATAAGTAAAAGTTTACAGTTTTGGCTTTACATTCAATCCAATTCCGTTTATAATTTCATATGGAAACGCCAGCTTAGCTCAGTTGGTAGAGCAACGCACTCGTAACGCGTAGGTCGTAGGTTCGACTCCTATAGCTGGCATCATATATAGAAGCTGTCATATCAAGGTTTTACCTTGAGTATGATGGCTTTTTTTGTTTGCATTTTTTAGCTCCGTGGGCAGAGATATGGGCAAGAATATGAAAATTGAACAAGAGAAAAATACATTATTGAGAAGAAAAAAATGACAAACAAATAGAAAACTGGAAGTTACTGTGAAACCTTGTGATTTCTTTATAGATATATCAGAACAAATAAATATACTAAGTAGTATTTATAAAAGAAATACTCCAGACCATGCGTATTATATTTGTGAAAATAGACCAAGGATTGGAGAAATTATTGGATAAGAAAAGTTGGAAAGTGAATGAAGAGTATCTTCTGAAAATACTAGTGATTCATCTAGTTTTTATAGGAGAAACGAGGAATAAAATTATTTATACTTTTGTACGATTTAATGTAGATTTTACATAATAGTTAGAGTAATATTTAGAAAATGAAAAATCGATCAAAAACAAGAAAAGAGGCGATTGAATGAACAAAGTATATAAACGAATCCAATATAAAATTCCAAAATTGAATCAAGTTGAAAAGAACGTTCTTGATTATTGTTTGTGTACGTCTGAAAACATTTTTTCAATGACGGCCGCCGAATTAGCAAGCAAAACATTTACCAGTCAACCGACAATTACTCGAATGGCGAAAAAATTAGGCTTTCAAGGTTATCAAGAATTTAAATTTGCCATCAAAAATAATCTTCATTTTGAACAAGAAGATGTCCATGAAAATGAGCAAACCTCCTTGAGTCCATTGATCAATGAACTTTTCCAACAAATACTCACTACTTTTGAAGAACTTGACTTGGTACAAATCGATCGCGCGGTAGAAATGCTCAAAGAAGCGAATCGAATTGAGATTTTTGCTTTAGGGCAAAGTATCCCTGTGGCAGTTTCAGTGAATCGTAAGTTGCATTTTTTAGGGAAAAACGTAGGACATTCGACTGATTGGGATGAACTGACTGCAATCAGTAAACAATTGACCGAGCAAGATCTAGCGATTTTTATTAGTCATAGCGGCGAAACGATGGGAATGATTAACTATGCGGAATTATTAAACAAACGAAATGTACCCATTCTTTCTTTTCTAGGACAAAAAAGAAGTACTTTAGAAGCTGCCTCGACAGCTGCATTTATTGCAGAAATAATGACGATCTACCACCACGATATTGACTTAAGCCCAAGAGCTTCATTAGATATCCTTCTTGATATTGTGATGATCCAATATGCGAAACAAATGAAAACAGAATAGCCATTCCGATTTATGAATATTCATTCTTCTTTCTTATATAGACTTGTAACAATCTTAGGAATCGCTTACATTTATTTTAGAAAAAAGAAGAGGAGGATGAATGATGCAAAAGGGGAAAAAAGCTAGTTACATGGAGATTTTTCAAGGATTAGGAAAAACATTTATGTTGCCAGTAGCCCTATTAGCTTTTATGGGGTTGTTTCTGGGAATAGGAAGTGCATTTTCAGCAGAATCTGCGATCGATGCTTTTCCTTTTTTAGGGGCAGAATGGTTACAAGTTATTTTTCGGTTTATGTCGACGATTGGAGGTTTCGCATTTAGTTATTTGCCAGTCATGTTTGCGATGGCTATTCCTCTAGGTTTGGCACGAAAAGAAAAAGGAGTAGCGGCTTTTTCTGGATTTGTTGGGTATGTCGTGATGCAATTATCGATTAATTTTTATTTACAACAGACGAACCAATTAGCGGAGAGTGCCCAATTACGAGAATCAGGACAAGAAATGGTGTTTGGTATCCAGACACTATCGATGGGGGTCCTTGGCGGGATCATTGCAGGTTTGATCGTTTATCAGCTACACACAAGATTCTATCAGTTTCAATTACCAGATAGTTTTGCCTTTTTCTCAGGAACGCGTTTTGTACCGATCATTACTTCGGTCACGCTAGCAATCGTAGGGGTGATGATCCCTATCATTTGGCCAATATTTGCGATGGTCATCACTGGGATCGGTCATCTGATTCAACGATCAGGTCCATTTGGTCCGTTCTTGTTCGGTGCAGGGGAACGTTTATTACTTCCTTTCGGGTTGCATCATATCTTGGTTTCGATGATTCGCTTTACAGAAGCGGGTGGAAGCCAACTGATCGATGGGCAACAAGTATTTGGCGCATTGAACATCTTTTATAGCGAATTGCAACATGGACTATCTATCTCACCAAATGCTACAGCCTTTTTATCTCAAGGAAAAATGCCTACATTCATGTTTGGCTTACCTGCGGCTGCTTTGGCGATGTATCGAACGGCAAAGCCTTCGAATCGACCTATGATCAAAGGATTATTGATTTCAGGTGTGATTGCGACTTTTGTAACGGGTATCACTGAACCCATTGAGTTTTTATTCCTATTTTTGAGTCCGTTACTATGGATTTTCCACGTGATCATGACAGGTGCTGGTTTTATGCTCATGAGCTTGTTAGGTGTGACGATTGGAAATACAGATGGTGGGATACTGGACTTTATCATTTTCGGTGTGATGCAAGGTTCTTACACAAAATGGTGGATGGTGCTGCTTGTTGGTGTTGTGTGGTTTGCAGTGTATTACTTTGTCTTCAAAACAGTGATTTTACGTAAAAATTTGAAAACACCTGGTCGCGAGGATCTAACGGCTGAGGCAGAATACACAGAAACGGAAATGGCGCACAGAGTCAAAGGTGGATTTGACGCAGAGGAAATATTGCGTGCACTAGGAGGAACAGCAAATATTACTTCACTTGACAATTGCATCACACGTCTACGGTTAGTTGTGAATGATGGTTCCCTTGTGGATGACGATCGGTTGAAAAAACTGGGGGCTTTAGGTGTCATTCATTTGGATAAAACCAATGTCCAGGTGATCATTGGTACGAAAGTCACCACGGTCAGAAACCAATTAGATGCAATTTTATAAGAAGGCAGGAGTGAAAAAAATGTTTTTCGATGAACAAATCAATCGTAGAGGTACCCATTGCACACAGTGGGATTATATCGAAGATCGTTTTGGAAAGAGCGACTTGTTGCCCTTCACTATCTCAGATACCGATTTTAAAGTTCCGCCGGCAGTCGAACATGCTTTGAAAGAACGGATGGAACACCCGATTTTTGGTTATACAAGATGGAATCATGACGATTTCAAGGAAGCTATAACAAATTGGTATGTTCATCGTTTTGATACTGTTATAGAAAAAGAGTGGCTTGGGTATAGTCCGTCTGTGATTTATAGTGTCAAGCAGCTTATTACGTTGTTGAGTGATCAAGGGGATGGGGTAATCATCCAGACTCCAGCGTATGATGCATTTTATAAGACGATCATCGGAAACAAACGAAGAGTTGTTGCCAACGATTTGATTTATGATAAAGGAAAATACCATCTTGATCTAGAGGATCTAGCTTTGCAAATGGCTAAAAAAGAAAACAAGATCTTATTGCTTTGTAGTCCACATAACCCAACGGGAAGGGTGTGGGAAAAACAGGAATTAATAGCGATAATCGAACTGGCCAAAGCATATGACGTCTTCATTATTTCAGATGAGATACACATGGATATTTTGAGAAAAGGGCATAAGCATACTCCTTTAATTGATTTAGTTCAGGAAAGGGTGGCTGTTGTTACCTCTGGGAGTAAGACGTTTAATTTTCCGGGTTTGATTTTCTCCTATGTACTGATTCCAGATGAAGGATTACGCCAACGATTTTTTGATCAACTAAAAGGGGCAGATGGATTAAGTTCTACAAGTATTTTTGGTTTAGTGGCAACGATCGCTGCTTATAAAAAAGAAGCGCAATGGGTAGATGAGCTGAATCATTATATTGATGAGAATATCGCGTTTGTGACGAGTTATTTAAAAGAGCAGCATCCTGAGGTCATCGTTACGCCAAGTGAAGCGACTTATTTGATGTGGTTGGATTGTGGTGCGTTACCTTACAGTATGGACGAGTTGCAAACAAGACTAGTCGATGAAGGGAAAGTCGCTATTATGTCAGGAGCTACTTATGGTCCATCTGGTAAACAATTTTTACGTTTGAATGTTGGGTGTCCTAGACAAAAATTGGAAGAAGGCTTACGTCGATTGACTAAAAGCCTTCAAAAGGACTTCATGTATGATGTATCGTCATTTAGCGAAAGAAGTGATGATCAAATCATTCAGCGGATGGACTAAAGATCAGCAAAAAAACTGTCTCGAATAATTCGAGACAGTTTTTTTAGTTTTCTTTTTCAATTCGAGGTGTTTTTTTCTTTTCTGTTTCTCGAATGATATAAACTGGCCGTTGTTTGGTTTCTAAGAAAATTTTACCAATATATTTTCCGATGATCCCTAGACAGAGCAATTGGATTCCGCCGATAAATAAGAGGATGGATACCATAGAAGGCCAACCAGCAGTTGGATCTCCAAATAATAGCGCACGAAAAATAATAAATATTATTGCGATTCCTGAACCAACGCAAGATAAGGCTCCTACAAAGGAGGCGATTGTTAGTGGAGCATCAGAGAAATTGATGATCCCATCGATCGAATAATTGAATAGTTTCCAAAATGACCATGATGTTTCACCAGCAACACGTTCACGATTTTCAAAGGAGATGTATTCTGTTTTGAAACCCACCCAGCTAAAGAGGCCTTTTGAGAAGCGATTGTATTCAGTCAATTCTAATACGGCGTCGACCATTTGGCGAGTCATCAAGCGAAAGTCTCTTGCGCCATCCACCATTTCTGTATCACTGATTTTGTTGATCAATCGATAAAATGTTCGGGCAAAGAAACTGCGAAGTACTGGTTCGCCTTCGCGTGTCGAGCGTCGAGTTCCTACACAGTCGATATCTGTAGTAGTTATTTTTTCAATCATGACTGGCAGTAGTTCGGGTGGATCTTGTAAGTCCACATCCATCACTGTGATCAGTTCGCCAGTTGAAGCTTGTAAGCCGGCATAAAGAGCAGCTTCTTTACCAAAATTTCGGGAAAAAGAAATGAATCTGACGTAGGGATATTTTCCCGCTAGCTGTTTGATAGCTTGTAACGTACCATCTTTCGAACCATCATCAATAAACAAGTATTCAAATTCATGAGCCCCTTTAAATTTTTCTACTTCATCGAAAAAAAGCGGTATCGTTTTTTCTTCATTAAAGCAAGGGACAACAATTGATATTTTCATCGTTTTGATCCTTTCACGTAGAGATTACTTTTGTACTATTATGATTAGTAAACTTACCCTTAAATAACATACACAGATAAGAATAGTTATTTTGAGAAGACATCAGTTTTAGTTTACCATCTGTAGGAAATTTAATAAACTTTTAAATTGCAAATTTCATAAAAATAAAGGAAGATAAATGAAAATATGTAAAAGTGGGGGAAGTCTAGGTCGATGAAGATCATTAGACGATGAGATGAAAATAAAAACAACAATCGGCGATGTATGGTTGGCTGCGGACAATAGCGGGTTGACAGCTGTTTCGTTTCAACCAATTGCTGAAGGACAACAAGCCAATCAAGAAATTTTGCTGCTGGGAAAAAATCAAATCCAAGAGTATTTTGGAGGGCAACGACAATCATTTGATGTGCCACTATCAATAAATAAAGGAACAATTTTTCAAAAGAAAGTCTGGCAAGCACTACAAGCTATTCCGTATGGTGAAATACGGACTTATAAGGAGATTGCGATAGCTGTAGGTAGCCCTAAGGCAGTACGAGCCATTGGACAAGCCGATCGTACGAATCCTTTGCCAATCGTGATTCCTTGCCATCGAGTTATTGGTCAAAATGGTCAATTAACAGGATATATGGGAAATACAGAAGAAGGGATTGCGATCAAACATCAATTGTTAGTATTAGAAGGATATTTTTCGGAGAATGAAGAAGGTGTTTCTAAATAGAAAATAGCTGTAGGCAAGAATGAGGTGCGCTCCAAAAGTTGTATGTGTAAAGGACAATTTTGGAGGCGCACTTTAAAAGTAGTTGCCTCACGCTTAAAAAATGAATAAACGAGCAGAAATAGTTCCTTCGAATATTCCAAAATTCTTTTTATAAATTTTATTTTTAGTATCCCCTTTCATTTCCGTAAAAATCGTTATGTATGTTAAATGGATAGATTATTCAGAAGCTTTAAGCGATTGAATCATTAGTTCAGTACTTGTTTATATCCTAAAACTTATTTGAGGTTGGGACAGAAGTGTTTATTTCCGAAGGAGTTGCTTCTGCTCCCACCGTTTATTCGTTTTTAAAGAATGAAACAAAAGTGTTTTTTACTTTTGTCCCACGCTCAAATGAAGAACAGCATTCTTATTTTTACCTTAATAAAAGTAAAAGAACAACTATGGGAAAAATGATGGTGTAAATATTCTCTTTCTCTTTTACATACGAACAATAAATATAAAAATAATTTATTATTCCAAATAAACTGAATACAAGTAGAGTGATCCAAGTGATGATTCCGTGTGTTAGGATTGAGATGAGAATAGGACAAAAATCAGGTTTTTTCTGATTTTTGTCCTATTCTCGTCCCAATTATTCTAAGATTTTTATCAACATCATTTGACAATGAGCCAATTTTTTATATTGCTTTAATACTAGAAAAATGCAAGAGCAACTAATAAAGCTGTGTGGTGATGGTTATTTGTTCGATGATCTGTTCTCCAGTTTTTGAGCAAAATCCCTCTTTTCAGAACTTTCTCATCACAATTTCGTTAACCAGATGAAGAGCAATGCCATCGTTGTCTGCAATAAACCAACAGATAGACCATAGGATAGGAAACGAGGGCCTTCTTTCATGAATTTAGCAAAATCCAAACGTAAGCCGATGGCAGCTAAGGCAGTGATCTCAAACCAGTTACTAACAAAATGGGCGGTATGATCGATAAATGCTGGTAGAGTAAACAAGCTATTGATCAAACAAAAAATGACAAACCCTAAAACATACCAAGGTAAGGGCAACTTTCTTTTCGTTTGTTTGGTATGAGACACATCAGTAGTAGCAACTGTTTTTTTCTGCATAAATTTTTCAAATAGATAGACGACAACGACCAACATCATGATGCGTAGTATTTTAAAGAGCATCGCAAATTGGACGACTGAAGCATCAAGCAAGCTGGCACCTGCCACGACTTGACCAACGGATTGCAGTGTTCCGCCTAACAATGCGCTTTTTTCGATCAGATTGTCGCCGAAGAGATGCAAACCTAAAAAGGGTAAGGTCAACATCATAACGGTTCCTAGTAAGTTGACCAGGGTGATGATCTGGCCTTTTTCTTCTTCATCTGCGTGGATGACGGGTGCAATAGAAGCAATCGCTGAAGAACCACAAACGGCATTTCCCCCTGCCATCATCAAAGAAGAAGTGTCACTGAAGCGTAGTTTTTTTCCGATCCAATAAACGCCTACAATCGTTACGCTCATCTGTAACAAAACGAATAGGATTCCTTTGATGCCGATTTGAGCAATCGTCTGTGCTGTGACGGTGGCACCTAGCAAAAAGACGGAGCATTCCAGCAACTTGCTTTCAGCAAATTTTGTACCGGTAGCAAGGGAAGCTTGTTTGAAAAAAGTATTTCCTAATAGGATACCTAGCAAGATAGCAATGGTGGCAGCGCCTAGTTGAGGGACTAGCAGTGCCAATAATTTGCTGGCGATAGCCACCAAGAAGGCGAGTAATAACCCCGGCAAGATTTTCCGTATGTTCAATTGTTTGAAGCGATTAATGGGTGAGTGTACATTCATTTCATAAATTCCTTTCATGATCGTTACGCAAAAAAAAAAGAGAAGCGTAAATGATATCTTGATAATAGTAGCATTGTTCCGATTTTTTGACAAAATGTTGAAAACGCAAAAATTCTTCTGCCCTTTCCATTTTTTGAAAAAGACAGAAGTTGTGTAGATGTATTAAATTTTTTTAGGGAACAAGTGGCGATTTCCCCCATGTTCCTTTAATAGGAAGAGTAGGTAATGACCTAGCACATAAAGGACCATCACTGTAGCGATCCCACATTCGATCACTTTCAAAATGTTTAAAACACTTATGTTCATTCCCAATGAATCAAAGTAATGGACGGCTGTGAATAGAGCAGTTGCCGAGATTACCAATGGGAAAGTAAAGGCTGCGTAACTTGGGTAGAAATGTAATTTCAATAGGTGCGGTAACATTGAAAGAACGATAAAATACAAAATTTGAGACAGGATAAACAGTCCAAGAACTAAGTAAAGGTTTGGCTGTGCAAAGTTTTTCAAGTATCCTGTTAAACACAGTGATCCTGGTGCCGCAACGATCGTGATCAGTGGCAAGGTTGGCTGTGCCATATTTTTAACAAAAAAGACACGCTTGATAATGATCGGTAGTAAAAATGCGTAACAGGCAAGGGAAATCCAAAAGAAGATTTTACCGATAAGTGGGAAGAAATTTCCAGCTGTTACAGTAATTACACCAAAGCCCACATAAATGATGAACCAACTTGGGTAAATGGCTTCAATCGATATATCTGCTTTTACGACATGATGATACGTAAAGTAAAGGACCAACACGATTTGGAAGACCACTGCACTCAACCAAATCGCCTTCACGAGAGGCGCAATACTCGTAAATGAAACGAAGTAAGTACAGATGACCATCAATGACATAGTGAATGTTGGTGAAACAGAACCGATAATTGGGTCGTGTAACATTTGTCTTGTATGTTCAAATAGAATGAATAATTTAATAAACATCAAAACCATCAATACCATACTTATACCACCGACAAGATTACCTAATGAAACCAAATGATATTCTTTGAATAGATTTCCTAAAGAAGCTAAACCAAGAATTAGTCCGCAAATAGGAATTGGAATAATCTTCAAAAAATTCTTCATTTACATTCTCCTTCTATAAATTTTTTGTGTCAGAAACTGAATCAAGAAACTCAAGGTGTAGCGATAAGTAATTTGGAAAGGGTTGATAGTAATTCGAACAAATTTATACTGTTCAGTGGGAAATAAACAAATATGTTAAGAGTTTTTTACTTATCGCTACGAGCGTGGGACAAAAGTAAGAAACACTTTTGTCTCATTCGTTAAAAACGAATAGATGGTGGGAGTAGAAGTAACTCCTTCTTAAATAAGCTGAAATTCACAAAAATTTGAAAAGCAATTTTCATTAATTTCTTCTTGTTTCTCGGAGTTGAACACTTCTGTCCCAGCCTCCTTCCTTGAGCAACTATTGGAAAAAGAAATTATTCTCTTTCCAATTTCAAGCGATGTGCTTTACACTTACTATTATAGTCATATTCTGTTATATTTAAATCAAATAGTTATTATAGTAATTATAATAAAAAGTTATGGAAGTGAGCTTATGTTGAAATTATTGACAACTTTTCGTGTGGTTTACGAAACGAGAAACTTTTCACGTACTGCAGAACTATTGTTTTTATCCCAACCAGCTGTTTCCAACCAAGTGAAACAGTTAGAAAGAGAGCTAGGCGTCATTCTTTTTGAAAGGAATGGCAGAAAAGAAATGAGACCGACAAAACAAGCGGATCTTCTCTATGAACGAGCGTTGATCCTGTTGGAAGAATGGCAAGTAACACAACAGCAACTATTAGATGAACAAAATGAAGAAGAAGTATGCCGGATCGTTGCTTCGCATACATTTGCAGTATATTTGTTGCCGAAACTTTTGCGTTATCTGATCCCAAAATTCCCAAAAGTAAATTTTGTTGTAGCTTTTGCCAATTCCCATGACTCGTTGGATCAAATTGCGAAGCATGACGCTGATTTTGGTTTTATTGAAAAGCCCTTGGAAACGTCAGGAGTACAGCGGTTTTCTTTGATGGAAGATGAATTGGTGATTGCTGGTGATCCAGAAAGTAAACTTTGGCTAGTCAGAGAATCGACTTCTGGTGTTTTTCACTACACCCAACGCTATTTTGAAGAAAAAAATATTCATGGAAAGAAGATGCTCGTTAAAAGTAATGAGGTGATTGCTGCCTTACTAAAAGAAGGAGTCGGACGATCGATTTTATCGAAACGTGCGGTACCAGAAGGCGTGAAGTTTGAATCTTTGGAGTATAAACGGAAATTTTACCTCGTTCAACGAACCAATCTAGTTTCAGAAGTTCTCCAGTCGATTGCCAAAGAAATACTTGTTTACAATGAAATCTATCAAAGAAAAGAAAAAGACCATCGAGAATAAAGTCGCTTTTCTTTGGGATTTCTGCAAAGAAACAGCTTGAAAGTGAGACAGATATGCTTAAATGAGGGAGAGTTTAAAATTTCTCAAATGTCCTTGCTTTAACTTTCTTTTATTTAGGGAGACCGCTATAATAAAGAACAGTATGGTTTTTAAGAAAAGGGATGAAACATGGAAAAAAAAGTAAAAGCTTCTAACGATAACCGGATCGATTATGGCGTGATTTTACCGGTCTTTTTATTATGTTTGATTGGTTTACTGTCTTTATACGTTGCGCTTAGTCATGATCCCAACAATCCGTCAGTAATAAAGGGCGTAGGCATGCAACTTCTTTGGTACTTAGTCGGATCGGTTGCTATTATAGTGATTATGCATTTGAATTCAAAATGGATCTGGAAACTGACTCCCTATCTATACGGACTAGGATTAGTAGTCATGGCGCTCTTATTGAAATTTTATGATCGTAATTTAGAAGCGTCTACAGGTTCGAAAAACTGGTTTAGTTTTGGTTCCTTCACTTTTCAGCCCGCTGAATTGATGAAAATCGCGTATATATTGATGATGGCACTGATCGTCACGAAACATAACACGCAACTAAAAGAACGGACAGCAAAATCAGATTTTTGGCTGATAGGGAAAATGTTGATCGTGACACTCCCTGTTTTAGCACTGATCATGGCCCAAGATGATTTTGGGACGATGCTTGTCTTTTTAGCTATTTTTGGAGGAATATTCCTCATGTCAGGAATTTCTTGGCGAATCATTGTGCCTGTGATTGCTTTAGCTGTTCTTGTTGGCGCAGGAACGATTTTTTTAGTTACTACAGACGGCGGAAGAGAATTGCTCTATAAAGTGGGCTTTAAATCATATCAGTTTGCCCGCATCGATTCCTGGCTCGATCCGTTTCACGATACCTCGGGCATGAGCTATCAGCCTGCTCAAGGGTTATTAGCCATCGGAACTGGTGGTTTGTTTGGAAAAGGATTCAACGTAAGTAATATCTATGTGCCCGTGCGTGAGTCAGATATGATCTTTACAGTCATTGGTGAGAATTTTGGCTTTATTGGCGGCGCCTTTGTCATTTTCTTGTATTTTATCTTGATTTATCGTATGATACGGGTCTGCTTTGATACGAATAATGAATTTTATGCGTATATCGCAAGTGGCTTGATCATGATGCTCTTGTTCCATGTCTTCGAAAACATTGGTGCAAACATTGGCTTATTACCATTGACCGGGATTCCTCTTCCTTTTATCAGCCAAGGGGGATCATCCATTTTAGGAAATATGATCGGTATCGGTTTGATCTTATCAATGAGATACCAAAATGAGGCACCTGCAAAAACTTCTAGGAGGTAACAACAGTTGTATCGTTTTTATTGGTACCCTAAATGTTCAACTTGCAAAAAAGCAAAAGCTTGGTTAGATGCACATCACATTGACTATCAAGTCGTTGATATGATTGCAGATACACCATCAGCAGAAACTATCGAAGAATGGCTCACCCATAATGAAATACCGATGCGCCGTTTGTTCAACACAAGCGGAATGAAGTATCGGGAGTTAGGGCTGAAAGACCAAATCGCTGATTTTTCAGTAAAAAAAGCTAGTGCTGTTCTTTCTACTGATGGAATGCTCATCAAACGTCCGTTGATCGTCAAAGACAAACAACTCGTCGCAATTGGCTTTAATGAAAAAACATACGAAGGAGTATTGATATAAAATGGCTGGGAAACACTTGAAGAAAAAGAATAATCTTTGGATATTGTTCAATGGCAAAGAATATTGTGTTGGCTTAACGAATGAAGCGCAAGAAGAACTTGGGGATATCACTTTTGCGAATTTACCAAAAGAAGGACAAACATTTAAAAGCGGTGAACCGTTGATCGAAGTGGAAGCAGAAAAAGCAGTCAATGAATTTGCTAGTCCATTGTCAGGAACCATTTCTTCTGTGAATGAAAAAATCAATGAAGACATCAACATCTTGAATGATGAAGATGAAATGAATGCATGGATCTTGAGTTTCAAAGAGGTCGATCCAAAAGAATTTGAAGAAATATAAAACAAGAACTTTCAGAAAATAGTAAAAAGCTTTGGGTAAAATATTGACACGTAATTTTACAACTGCTATAATCAGAACAATCATAGATAAAGCTTTGAAAAGAAGAGTACATGTCATAGACGTTTGAAGAGAGCCCTGTCTGCTGAAAATGGGTAACGAACATGAGATGGAAGATGGTCTTAGAGCAGAGTAAGTGAGCCATGGCAAACTTACTACGGGAGTGCCCGTTAAAGCACAGCGGTATGCGGAACTGTTTTTGAAGAATTCTATCCAAGTACTGTTTAAGGTTGTTATTGTGAAATAGCAGCGAATCAAGGTGGTAACACGGAAGTTTAAGCTTTCGTCCTTTTGCTCAAAGCAAGGGGACGAAGGCTTTTTTGTTTCTAAGTAAAAAATAAAAGGAAGATGTGAGCGATATGTCATTGATCCAATTAACGAATGTCAAAAAAACATTCGGCGGAAAAAATGGAACGATCCAAGCAGTAGATGATGTTTCATTAAACGTTGAAAAAGGTGATATTTATGGAATCGTCGGTTATTCCGGAGCAGGTAAAAGTACGTTAGTTCGACTACTGAATGGATTAGAACTACCCACTAGCGGAGAAGTCATCGTCAACGGTCAAGAAATCACTAAATTGAAAAATAAAGACTTAAGAAGTTTTCGTAAAAAAATCGGGATGATTTTCCAACATTTCAACTTGTTATGGTCACGAACAGTGTTAGAAAATATTCAGCTTCCTTTAGAATTGGCTGGAGTCCCTAAAGCAAAGCGCAAAGCACGTGCGGAAGAATTACTCGGTCTGGTTGGTTTAGAAGGACGAGGAAACGCATATCCTTCTCAATTATCTGGTGGCCAAAAACAACGTGTCGGGATTGCCAGAGCGTTAGCCAATGACCCAGAAATCCTGCTTTGTGATGAAGCAACTAGTGCATTGGACCCACAGACGACAGAAGAAGTACTAGATCTCTTGTTAGCAATCAATAAAAAATTGAATTTGACGATCGTCTTAATCACACATGAAATGAACGTCATTCGTAAAATCTGTAATAAAGTAGCAGTCATGGAACGTGGGAAAGTCGTTGAAGAAGGCGATGTCTTGACGGTCTTTAGAAATCCAAGACAAGAAGTCACAAAACGGTTTGTACAACAAGATATCGAACCTGAGGCAGATTCGAGTGAATTGTTAGCGACATTGATCAAAGAAAACCCTAAAGGACGCTTAGTCACTTTGACATTTAATGAAAAGAATGCCAATGAACCAGTGATTTCACAGGCAATCCGTAAATACAATGTGGATATCAATGTGGTCTACGGAAAAATCAAACAAGCAAAAGAAGGCTCTTTTGGTTCTTTGACCACTCTGATGACAGGAGAGGAAAAAGAATTGGATCAAGCAGAATTATTTATTAAAGAACAAGGTGTTGGGGTGGAGGTGATCCACCGTGGATAAAAGTTTTGCAGAAACGTACCTAGATTTTAGTAAAATCAATCCAGAAACAATGCAACAGGCGATCATCGATACTCTCTACATGACTTTGATCTCCATGGTATTAGTCACGATTATCGGGCTGATCTTAGGCTTGATCTTGTACTCTATCGGGCGGAAAAATAAGCCATATGCACGAATCATTTATGGGATTGTTTCGATCATCAGTAATATTTTCCGTTCAACGCCGTTCATGATCTTGATGGTCTTGATCATTCCATTTACAAAAGCGATCGTGGGAACGATGTTGGGTGCTGAAGCAGCAATCCCAGCGCTGGTTCTATCAGCAGCTCCTTTTTACGCACGATTAGTTGAAATTGCTTTTCGTGAAGTCAGCCCAGGTGTAGTGGAAGCAGCTGATGCAATGGGTGCCAGTTATTGGGAAATCATCTGGAAAGTCTTGATTCCTGAAAGTGTACCTGCACTGATTTCTGGATTAACAGTTACAACGATTTCGATGATTGGGTTTACTGCCATGGCGGGTGCAATCGGTGCTGGTGGACTAGGTGGCCTTGCTTGGCAAGAAGGCTACCAACGTGGTAATCTGACCGTGACATTTGTTGCGACTTTAATTATATTAGTCATTGTTTTTATTGTTCAAGGAATCGGTGATTTCTTAACGAAGAAAACAGATAAAAGATAGTAAGATATAGGGGGATATAGGATATGAAAAAGAAAATTTTTGGATTTGCAGCAGCATTATTGCTGACTGTGGGATTAGCTGCTTGTGGCAACAGTGGCGACACGAAAGACTCAGCATCAAGTAGTAAAAAAGATGATACAACTTTGAAAATCGGTGCTTCACCAACACCTCACGCAGAGATTTTGGAACATGTCAAACCATTGTTAAAAGATGAAGGAATCAAACTGGACATCGTCAAATTCGACGATTATGTCTTACCGAACCAATCATTGGAAGAAGGAGATATCGATGCTAACTACTTCCAACATATTCCTTACTTAAACAAAGAAATCAAAGACAAAGGATATGATTTTGTCAATGCTGGTGCTGTCCACATCGAACCAATGGGCTTGTACTCAAAGAAAATCAAAGATATCTCTGAATTAAAAGATGGTGCAACAGTGATCACTTCAAATTCAGAATCTGACTGGGGAAGAATCATCACGATCCTCAAAGACGCTGGCTTAGTGAAAGTCAAAGACGGTGTTGATTTGGAAACAGCGACATTCGATGATATTTCTGAAAATCCTAAAAACTTGAAATTCAATCACACGATTGATCCATCATTATTGGCTTCAACGTATCAAAATGATGAAGGCGATCTAGTGGCAATCAATGCAAACTTTGCTTATGGTGCCGGTTTGAATCCTCTAAAAGATGCAGTGTTGCTTGAAAAAGACAATTCACCTTATGTGAATATCATCGCTACACGTAAAGGCGACGAAAATAGCGACAAAATCAAGAAATTGATCGAAGTCCTACACCGTGAAGATGTGCAAAAATGGATCGAAGACAAATGGGGCGGTTCTGTTAAACCTGTAGATGCAGACGCAAAATAAAAACGTTGAAAAATGATGAGGTCGAGAAAAAAACGAACAATACGCTTTTCGTATTGCTCGTTTTTTTTTTTGAAATTTCCGAAAAAACTGACTTTTAGACGCCATTTATTTGAGAGAGGCTGGGACAGAAGTGTTTAACTCCGAGAAATAAGAAGAAATGAACGAAAATTGCTTTTCAAATTTTTGTGAATTTCGACTTATTTCCGAAGGAGTTGCTTTTTGCTCCCGCCGTTTATTCGAGAGTCTGTAGCAAACCTAATTTTTAGTTTTATCCCACACTCATCCAAAGAGTGAGATAAAAGAGAGTTTTAACTTTTATCTTGCTCTTTTTTTCGTTTTACTTTATATATATTATTATTTAGAAATCATAATTTAATGATAATGCGTGAAAAAACATTTGATTTTAAGCACTTATAACGTTGCGATTCATTCTCAATTAGTCTAAAATGAGTGAGAACGAAACAGAATTTGGAGGTAATTTGGCATGTCTGTCTTAGAAATAAAAAATTTACATGTGTCGATTGAGGAAAAAGAAATCCTTAAAGGCGTCAATTTAACAATGAAAACAGGAGAAATCCACGCAATCATGGGACCTAACGGAACTGGGAAGTCTACGTTATCTGCTGCAATCATGGGTAACCCAAACTACGAGGTAACAGAAGGCGAAATCTTGTTTGATGGGAAAAATGTATTAGACTTGGAAGTCGATGAACGTGCACGACTAGGTCTGTTTTTAGCCATGCAATACCCAAGTGAGATACCAGGAATCACCAATGCCGAATTCATGCGAGCAGCAATCAATGCCAAACGTGAAGAAGACAACAAGATGTCTGTGATGACATTTTTGAAAAAATTAGATGAAAAAATGGCTCTTTTGAATATGCCAGAAGAAATGGCTGAACGTTATCTAAATGAAGGCTTTTCTGGTGGGGAAAAGAAACGAAATGAAATCCTACAACTATTGATGCTCGAACCAACTTTTGCCATCCTAGATGAAATCGATTCTGGACTAGATATCGATGCATTGAAAGTCGTTGCAAAAGGTGTCAATGAAATGCGTAACAATGAGTTTGGTGCATTGATCATCACCCATTATCAACGCTTATTGAACTACATCACACCAGATGTGGTGCATATCATGATGGAAGGCCGAGTAGTGATGACTGGTAATGCGGATCTTGCGAAACGTCTCGAAGCCGAAGGATATGCGGGAATCAGTAGAGAATTAGGAATCGACTACAAAGAAGAAGAAGCGTAAGGAGGAGCAGACATGAAAGAGAAGAAATGGCTCGAACAACTTAACGCTGTCACAAATTTTTCTTTAAGCAAAGGCGAACCTGAATGGATGACGACATTTCGCCAAGAGGCCTTAGCTAAAGCCGATGAACTACCACTTCCCCATATCGATCGTGTAAAATTCCATCGTTGGCCACTATTCGATATCGAAGACATGGCAGATCAATACAGTGAAGCAGGCAACGTCGCTGCATTTGATGAGATGAAAGATAATCCAGTGCTCGTCCAACAAGGTACATGGACAACATTTGAACAATTATCAACTGAATTAGCTGAAAAAGGCGTCATTTTTACCGATCTGTTCACTGCACTGCAAGAACATCCTGACTTGGTCAAAGAATACTACATGCAAAAAGCTGTAAAGATGGATGAAGACCAATTGACCGCTTTGCACGCGGCCTTCATGAATACCGGATTGTTTTTATATGTCCCTAAAAATGTGGTGATCGATGAACCAATCGAAGCACTATTTTTCCAAGCTGGCGACATTGCACAACATTACTTTAAGCATGTGCTGATCGTAGCCGATGAGCATAGTGAATTTTCTTACTTGGAACGATTCCAAACCACAGGGGAAGAATTGAAAAAAGTATCAGGAAATATCGTTGTTGAAGTCATCGCTAAAGCTGGTGCAAAAGTGAAATATTCAGCAGTCGATCAATTAGGTGAATCCATCACTTCTTATATGAATCGCCGAGGATACATCATGCGCGATGCCACAGTCGATTGGGCAATCGGTGTCATGAACGATGGCAATGTGATCGCAGATTTTGACTCTGATCTAGTAGGAGAAGGGGCACACTCAGAAGTGAAGATCGTGGCAATCAGTTCCGGAAAACAAACACAAGGGATCGATACACGGGTAACCAATAAAGCACCTCATACGATTGGCCATATCTTGCAACACGGCGTGATCAGAGAAAGAGGAGCCTTAACATTCAATGGGATCGGTCATATCTTAAAAGGTGCAAAAGGTGCAGATGCACAACAAGAAAGCCGAGTATTGATGCTTTCAGATAAAGCACGAGGAGATGCCAATCCGATCTTGTTGATCGATGAAAATGAAGTAACTGCAGGACATGCCGCAAGTGTCGGGCGCGTCGATCCAGAAGAAATGTACTATCTAATGAGTCGCGGACTACACAAAGAAGAAGCCGAACGTTTAGTCATTCGTGGTTTCTTAGGTTCAGTGTTAACAGCTATTCCAGTAGAAGCTGTGCGAAAAGAATTAGTGGAAGTTATCGAAGGGAAGTTGAAAGCATGATTTCAGCAGACAAGATCCGACAAGACTTTCCCATTCTTTTTCAAGAAGTCAATGATGAACCCCTTGTTTATTTAGACAATGCGGCAACCACCCAAAAACCAAAAGCTGTTTTAGACGCGTTGACCGATTATTATGAACATGAGAATGCCAATGTCCATCGTGGAGTGCATACTTTAGCCGAGCGTGCCACGCATTCATATGAAGCCGCAAGAGAAAAAGTGCGAAGCTTTATCAACGCCTCTGAAACTGCGGAAGTGCTATTTACTCGTGGAACAACGACAAGCCTAAATTGGGTCGCACGAAGTTTTGGTGAACAGTTTATCCATGAAGGTGATGAGATCTTGATTTCTTATATGGAACATCACTCAAATGTTATTCCTTGGCAGCAATTAGCAAAAAAAACGGGCGCAAGCTTAAAATATATCGAGTTGACGGAAGAAGGCTTTTTAGATATGGAAAAAGCCAGAGAACTGATCAACAGCAACACAAAGATCGTATCGATTGCTCATGTCTCAAATGTCCTTGGTGTCATCAATCCAGTTGAAGAACTGGCACAAATGATCCACGAACAAGGCGGCATCCTAGTAGTCGATGGCGCGCAATCTACACCACACATGGCAATTGACGTACAACAAATCGATTGTGACTTCTTTGCTTTCAGCGGACACAAGATGTGTGGGCCAACAGGTATCGGTGTATTGTATGGCAAAAGAAAATGGCTGGAACAAATGGAACCCGTTGAATTTGGCGGAGAAATGATCGACTTTGTCGAGTTGTATGACAGCACTTGGAAAGAACTCCCATGGAAATTTGAAGCAGGGACACCTAATATCGCAGGAGCAATTGCTCTAGGCCATGCAATCGATTATTTAGAAGCAATAGGCATGGAGAACATCCATCACTATGAAGAAGAGTTAGTCGCTTATGTGTTGCCAAAATTACAACAAATCGAAGGGCTAACGATCTATGGTCCACAAGATCCAGCAAAACGTACAGGTGTGATTGCCTTCAATCTTGACGGTCTCCATCCGCATGATGTGGCAACAGCCCTTGACATGGAAGGAGTAGCGGTCAGAGCAGGTCACCATTGTGCGCAACCGTTACTGAAATATCTACAAGTCGCGGCCACTGCACGAGCAAGCTTTTACTTTTACAATACAAAACAAGATGCGGATCGTTTAGTCGATGCAATTCTCGCAACAAAGGAGTTTTTCCAACATGGCACTATCTAAACTAGACAATCTTTACCGCCAAGTCATCCTTGATCATTCCTCCCACCCGCATCATCGAGGAACATTGAGCGCATCAACTAGCAAGATCGAATTGAACAATCCCACTTGTGGCGATGTCATCGAATTGCAGATCGAAGTTGATAAAGGAATCATCAAGAATATCGCATTTGATGGCAGCGGCTGTTCGATCAGCACAGCCAGTGCATCTATGATGACAGATGCAGTCATCGGGAAGTCAGTCGAAGAAGCCGAAAAGTTAGCCGTTGATTTTTTACAACTTGTCCAAGGTAAAGAAGTAGCAGACCTAGATAAGTTAGGAGATGCAGCAATGCTAAGCGGTGTCGCTAAATTTCCTGCCAGAATCAAATGTGCCACTTTAGGCTGGAAAGCTTTAGGAAAAGCAATGGAAGAAGACGGTACTGCAACCTTCCATCATTACCATAAGGAAGAGGAGTGAGAACATGGGCGTACCAGAATTAGAAGAATACAAATTTGGTTTTCACGATGATGTAGAACCAGTTTTTAGTACAGGAGAAGGACTAACAGAAGAAGTTGTTCGCGAAATGTCTAAAATCAAAGGCGAACCAGAATGGATGCTTGAATTTCGCTTGAAATCACTAGAAACATTCAACAAAATGCCAATGCAAAGTTGGGGACCCGATTTATCAGACATTGATTTCAATGGCATCAAATACTATCAAAAACCAAGTGACAAGCCAGCACGTGACTGGGAAGATGTTCCAGATAAAATCAAAGAAACCTTTGAAAAAATCGGTATACCAGAAGCCGAACGTGCATACTTAGCCGGTGCTTCTGCCCAATACGAATCAGAAGTCGTCTACCATAACATGAAAGATGAATTTGAAAAGTTAGGGATCATTTTTACAGATACAGATTCTGCCTTAAAAGAATATCCAGAACTCTTCAAAGAATATTTTTCAAAACTTGTTCCACCAACAGACAACAAATTAGCTGCTCTCAATTCAGCCGTTTGGTCTGGCGGTACATTCATCTATGTACCAAAAGGCGTGAAAGTCGATGTCCCATTGCAAACCTACTTCAGGAT
Organism: Enterococcus durans; assembly: GCF_002277935.1. NCBI lineage: Bacteria > Bacillati > Bacillota > Bacilli > Lactobacillales > Enterococcaceae > Enterococcus > Enterococcus durans. Next base: position 1,633,022 of record NZ_CP022930.1, read on the forward strand.
CAATGCAGAAAACACAGGACAATTCGAACGTACACTGATCATCGTAGACGAAGGCGCCAGCATCCACTATGTCGAAGGCTGTACTGCGCCAACCTATTCCAGCAATAGTCTACATGCCGCAATCGTCGAAATCTTTACCAGAAAAGATGCGTATTGCCGCTACACAACGATCCAAAACTGGTCTAGCAATGTCTACAATCTAGTCACTAAACGCGCAAAAGCTTATGAAGGTGCCACAGTCGAATGGATCGACGGCAACTTAGGCGCAAAAACAACAATGAAATACCCAAGCGTTTACTTAGACGGGAAAGGCGCACGCGGCACGATGCTTTCAATCGCATTCGCCGGAGCGAACCAAGTCCAAGACACAGGAGCAAAAATGATCCACAATGCACCCAACACTTCAAGCTCGATCGTCTCAAAATCAATCTCAAAAGACGGCGGCGAAGTAAACTACCGTGGACAAGTAACTTTTGCAAAAAACAGCCCAGGTTCTATTTCCCACATCGAATGTGATACGATCATCATGGATGAGTTATCCAAGTCCGATACGATCCCATTCAACGAGATCCACAACAGTCAAGTCTCTCTAGAGCACGAGGCCAAAGTCTCAAAAATCTCAGAAGAACAACTCTATTATCTAATGAGCCGCGGCTTGACCGAAGCCGAAGCCACTGAAATGATCGTCATGGGCTTCGTCGAACCATTCACCAAAGAACTACCAATGGAATACGCAGTCGAACTCAACCGATTGATCAGTTATGAGATGGAAGGGTCTGTTGGATAATAACTATTTCATTGCTCGAAACGTTGATATTAAAGCGTTTCGAGCGTTTTTTTATTTGCATTTTAATAGTTGGCTACGTTTTTGGCTACGTTTGGAATTATTCGCCCATAAATTTTGCAAATCGGTCACCTGTTTTCTTAACAGATTGTGGTGTGACATGAGCATAGATATTCATGGTAGTTTTAATATCTTTATGACCTAATCGTTCCTGTACTTCTTTTATCGACGCACCACTTTCAAACAATAAGCTACAGTGGGTATGCCTAAATCCATGTGGAGTAATTTGAGGCTCCATAGGTGTCTTTTTGTAAATCCAGTCTAACCAATCGTTTACTACTTGGGGGTAGTACAACTTGTTTGTGTTTGTAGTGAAAAGAAACTGTTTTGGTGAATTTGTGTTATAGCCATATAAGATCATTATTTTCATTTGTTCTTGTTGCCAAATACGCAGTTGTTTAAGTGTAAAATCATCAAGCTGAATCGTTCTTGATGAATTTTTAGTTTTAGGTACTTGTAGAACTACTTGATTAAACTCGTCTTGAGCGATAGTTTTACCAATTGTTATTGTTTTATTGAAATAGTCTATATCTTCCCATTGAAGCGCCAATGCTTCGCTTTTACGCATTCCTGTATAAGCTAATAAACGGAAAAAAGTGTACAGTTTAACTGAATTATTTTCTTTAGTATTCTGTAAAAACAGTTGTAATTGATCTTTCGTGTAAAACTTCAAGGGTTGTTCTTCTTCAATTTTTCTTGGAAGCAATGTTTTAGACATAGGATTATCCTTACAGACTTCCATTGCTACTCCAAATTTAAATATTTGAGCAGTTGTTTTTCTCAAGAAACCATATTGTTTTAATGTTTTGTGCCATTCATTCACCTGTTTTTGACAATAACTAACACTTATTTTATCCAATCGTAATTCCCCAAAAGCAGGTAATATATGGTTCTTGCAAAAACGTTGAGCAACGGCAACAGAAGACGGTTTTACTCTTGTTCTGTAGTTATCAATCCATAATTCATACAACTCTTGAAAAGTTGTAACATTTATTTTAAACTCTTGTTTTTCTTTAAAGTCTACAAGTAGTCTATTAAGTGCTGTTTGCGCCTCAGCTTTTGACTTGAATCTTCTACGCTTTGTACGTATATCTTTTCCAGTCTTGGGATCTTTTCCTAAATAAGTTTCAAATCCCCAATATTTTTCGCCATTTTGTAATTTATAACTAAAAAATGTGGCCATTTGATTCTCTCCTTACTTCATGATTGCAGGTAGAGAAGTTATTTGAAGAATCAATTGCTTTTAAATTTATCGTGATTATTAGTTAGAAATTTTGCGATTATACTATTTTTCTCATATGGGAAATTGTATTTTTTGCTAAGATCAGAAATAAATTTTTCTGTTTCAAATTGGTTTTTAGTAATTTTATAAAAGAAATCCTCGACAGATGAATACTTTGAAATATCTTTATAGGCTAAGTCCATTTCGTCTAATAGCTGTTTTAAAGAATCAATCATTCTTTCTTTTTCACCGTATTTGAAATCACCATTTCTTATCTTGTCTTGAAGTTTACTGTTGGCTCTTTTGAAAAATAGCTCTTTAGAGATAGAGTGTCTTTGGTTAGCGTACTCTTCAATCAGAGGATTGATATTATTAGCAAGTATCTCATTTAGATAAATTTCAAAATCTTTTGAGTAATATTTTGTAAATATATTTTTTATTATAGGATTCAATAACTCATAGTCTTTATCTAGCGAAAACGTATCACTATATCTTTCTTGAATGTCTTTAAAGACTTTGTGAGGTATTTCTGGAAAGTCCTTAATATATAGCTCATACCCTATATCGATAAGGTATGAAGTTATATATTCTTCTAAAGTTCCCCATTTAATCCAGTCAATTGTTGAATTAGTGATAGTTGATAATAATTTCAGCTTTTGTGGATTTGGTAAATTGGTCCCACGTTCCCAGTTGGATATGGTCGCACGTGGTGAATTATCTATTTTCCTTCCAAGTTCTTCCATAGTAAAACCACATGAAAGGCGTAATTGTTTGATTCGTTTTCCTGCTTCTGAAGGATTTGGCTTCATCTTTTTTCTCCTTTTTATTTTTAAAGATAGTATATCATATTTATAAAATAAAAGTATTTAAAAGTATTTACTTTTTATCTGGAGTATGATACTTTATTCTTATAAATACAAATAAATACATTTTTTATGCAATTTGTATTTATTTGTACTTATAAAGGTAGAGGAGTTATAGAATAATTAATTAAAAAGGAGAGGTTTTTGTGGAAGCAATAAAATTAATGATTTCAGAAGAACAGGAGGAAATGTTTCTAAAGCAGTTTTATCAAATTGCTACAAAAGCTATTGAAAAGGCTCAAGAAAATGCGGGTATGACAAGGGAATATCTCAATCAAAAAGAAATGGCAGAATACTTAAATGTGAGCGAAAACTTTTTAAAAAATGCGGTGAGAAATGAGGGATTACCTGTTGTTGAATTAGGTGCAAGAAAGTTTTATTCAAAAAAAGCAGTAAATGAGTTTATGTTTGCTCGAATGAAAAGAGGGGGAATTTTTGAAAGGAGATGAAATAACAAATTTAGTCTTGAGAAGAATTGAAATATATATAAAAGAGTGCTCCTTACAGTTAGCTGACCGGCAGAGCACTCAGTAATAAAGTTCTGAGAAAACTTTATTTGACTACATTTTAACATACTTTAAAGATAGGGAGAAAGTATATGAGTGATGAACAAAAGATTCAAAGAAATTACTATGCTATCATCCCCGCTAATGTTAGATATGACCGAGACTTAATTCCAGCTTCAAAGCTTTTGTATGGTGAAATCACTGCTTTATGCAATGAAAAAGGATTTTGCTGGGCGAAAACACAGTATTTTCAAGATCTGTACGGCGTTAGTAGGGTATCTATTCAAAAATGGCTTAAATCTTTAGAAGCAAATGGCTACATTTCGAGAGAAGTTATATATAAAGAAAATTCGAAGGAGGTAGATAAAAGAATTATAAGAATTGTTAACACCTCTGGCAAAGAAAAGTTGGCTACCCCGCTAACAAAAGTTAACACCTCTGACAAAGAAAAGTTAACAGAGAATAATACATCTAATATTAATGAAGAAGAGGATATTAATATAAAAGAAATTTACACTAAGATTAGTGTTCTTTATGAAAAAAATAATGAAAATGGTCGAAAATTATTGCAAGTCTATCAATATTTGAAAAACGCTAATGTAGATGTAAAAGATATCAGAAAAATTATTGAATTTTTATATGAAAATACCCAGTATCTTAACGCTCAATGCATTATAACACAACATAAAGCATGCGTTTTTCAAGCAAAAACAGATCAAGGACTATTCGATTACACAAAGTTTTTTCTAAAGGGACTTCAAATTAGATATAAAAATCAGCTTCTAGAAAATATAGAAACTACAGATCAATTCAACAAAGCCTTCGGAATTAAAGAGTTACCTAAAATCCCTATGCATAATTGGCTGAAGGGGGAATAATCATGATTAAAAATCGTCTAATAGATCAAATTTGGTGTCTTGATCAAAACACTGATACTCTCGAACTAATCGAGAGTATCTGCTTCAACACAGTAGTTCTCGATTTAAGATCTGAAAATGACAAATGTGTAACTCATATCATAATTGACAGAAAAACAGCTCTGAAGCTCTCTGAGAGCCTAAAAAAGTGGGCTGAGGGAGGTAACAATGAAAATAATAAAAAAGATTGCTAATAGAAAAATAAATTGGTTGTCTATTAGTTTTCTTATTCTCATAGCTATGATTATTTTTACGAGTAACGTTGCAGAAGGCAGTATTTTCAACTGGTTTGATGATACTGAGAGTCAAACTGAGTTTTTAACTAATCCACTTTATCAGAATTATCTTAAAAAATATAACGGAAATTTTTACAGCCAGTTCAGTATGTGGATAGGCTGGTCTGTTATAAAATCAATGTTCGCTGTTGTCGATGGCATTCAAAATATGATTCCCGAGGTTTTAGATTTGTTTAGCTTTGTAGAAAGTACCGGATTGAACAAAGTCTATCAGTCAGTTTTAAATACAGTTGTTGTTGGATTAATCGTACTTTCACTAGTGATTATTGGTTATAAAATGATTACAGGTAAGGGAACGGTTGATCTAAAATCTGTTGGAATGAATGTTGTAATCTCAATTTCATTGATTCTTTTAATGCCAACGTTGATTCACAGCGGAATAGAGTTTACTAAAACCTTTTATAATGACTCAGCTACGATTACAGATTCGGATGAAGGCGTGGCGTGGTCGTTGATTGAACAAGGGGTCACTGATTTAGCTTATATCAATAAAACAGATCAGTATTCAATGATTAACAAAACGAATGATCGGAACAATTTAACAAAAGAAAATTTCTGGAAAACGGATCTTACGCAAGTATTGACAGATAATGTAATTGATAAAATGGAAAAAGAGAACCCAACAGCTGATAATCTGCGTTATGAATTAGTTGAAAATTCTGATAATGAATTTGTTGCTACTAAATTTTCAGATAATTTTTTGTCAACCTTTGTTGATGGTATCAAATCAGGATATTATCGCTATCAAGCGAACTTGTGGGGAATTTCATTTGGGTTGATTGCTTTAGCAGTAGCGTATATTTTTAGTGCTTTCATTATAACTACAGCAATACTCGAGTTAGCATTTAAACGCGTACTTGGAGTTTTGGTATTTGCTACTGACTTAGAGACAGGTCAACGATCAAAACAAGTTTTGTCAGATATTTTACAGTGTTATTTGACAGTCGGATTTCAAGGGTTCGGATTGTCTATGTTTGCAATGTTTGTTAATTATCTAAACGCTGGTGAAGGTATCTCAACAAATATTTTTATTAAAACAATTGCTTATATCTGTGCTGTATTTGTGCTGATAAAGGGTAGTGGAACAGTCATGCGTTACTTTGGCGTGGATATTGGTTTAAAAGAAGGCTATGGCCAGCTTGCTTCAGCATTTGGCATGGGAGCTATGCTGTTTCGTAAAGGAACAGGTGGTATGAACCGATCTAAAGGTGGAAAAAATAGTGGTGGAAACGATCAAGCGGAAGGGGAAGAACGAAAACCTGAACGCAACTTTGGTCAATCACTTTCTCAAAAAGCTAATAAAACGGGGAAAACGCTTGGGTATGCTCGTGAACGTGGATTATCAGGCTTAGCTTCGGATGGAGCTACAATGGCTAGTGAAAGAGCAACAAAACCATTTAAGAGTATGCGTGATATGGCTAATGATACCAAGAATAAATTCAAAGAAGGTTTAGATGATGGTACCGTGTCCGCTATTAATAAAAATAGCAAACCTATAGTAGCTAAAAATAAAGAAGCTGAAACTGGAAAATATACGGATAGTATGCCAACACGTTTATCGAACCGTCAAGATGGTGCGAAAACGCCTGAAACAGATAGAGTTATTGCAAGCTCTGAACGTATGAAACAAAATTATGCAAATATGCAACAAGCACAATCTCAAATGCAACAAGATTTAAAACAACGAATTATTAAAGCAAGTGAGAATGAAACAAATAAAGCAAGAGAAGAATTTGTTCAGCAAAAGCGTCAGGAAGCGAAGTACACACCTGAAGCAATGAATCGTGAGGAAATGTTAAGGAAACGTGCAGAAGGGCGTACAGGCGCTAATATGGACGAAAAAGAAGCGTTGACCAAAGAAAGAATCCAAAAAGCTAAAAATTCAAATACCGGATTAGAAAAATCGGTCAAAGAAAATCTACAAAATTTTACAAGTAGTCAAGCTAGGCGCTCAGTAGATGTTCGAGAAAACTTGCAGAATACTACAAGTAGTCAAAGTGGAAACCGAACAGTAAATGTACGAGAAAATGTACAAAGTAGTGGGACAAGTCAACCGAGAACAGTAGATGTTCGAGAAAACTTGCAAAATACTACAAGTAGTCAAAGTGGAAATCGAACAGTAGATGTACGAGAAAATGTACAAAGTAGTGGGACAAGTCAACCGAGAACGGTAGATGTTCGAGAAAACTTGCAAAATACTACAAGTAGTCAAAGTGGAAATCGAACAGTAGATGTACGAGAAAATGTACAAAGTAGTGCGCCAAATCAACCAAAAACGGTAGAAGTACGTGAAACAAGAGCTGAAGCAAGTCAGGGAGATAAGACGCAAAAAATAAATATTGTCGAGGAACGAAAAGAAAGACCTAACGAAAAAGTGATTGTAGAACAAGAAGTGAAGGAGAAGAAACGTCAACGATTTACTTATGAAAATAATCCACTGTTTCAGGATATTTCTGATAAACCAAATCCGCTGTTTGATAGTCTATTTAAAAAATAAAGAGGTGATTTTCATGCAATTAATTCTACAGATTAGTACACATGATTTCTTAGAACTTGACGAATTATGTGAATCAGTAAAGAAAGCAACAAATGAAAAAATCACGGTCACAAATTATATTGAACTGATGATTCAAGAAGAATTAAAGATGAAAAATGAAATAGAGAGCAATTTCAAATGTTGCTCTCTAGAAAAAATGTGAGGGGATAATCAATGGATGATAAACAAAAAATGTACGAAAAAAATCGCAAACATAGTGAGGCCTTAAATTTTCGTGTCGATAAAAAGACTTATCTTGAACTGACATTGATTGCAAAACAAAGAGGAATTTCTAGAGCAGATGTTTGTCGTGAGCGGTTAAAGGGACTCAAATATGAACCGCCTTTATTGGCTGAAGATGATAGGGTAGCTCTAATCAAACAGTTAAATCAAATTGGTAACAATTTGAATCAAGCGGTAAAAGTATTAAATATCATTGCTAAATATTTTAGAGAACAATCTGAAAATAAGAAAGAAAAGAGCCTGCATTTTAGTTTTGACGTTAGCCGTTACAACATTTTTAAAGATGAACTTGCGAATAGCATAGCAAAAAAATTGATGATTAGTTATCCAGATGACATTTTTTTGGAGTCCAATCGGAGTACATCTTCTTTTCTCAAACTGTCAGAAGTAGAAAAAGATTATTTTCAATATTGGTTAGAAAAGCAAACTAGACCCGATACGAAAGAAGAGTATTCCCAAAAAGTTGACCGGAACTTAATTCACTCGATTCAAATTATTGCAAGTTTAAAAGATGAGGTGAAACAACTTTGGGAGCTACTATAACATCGAAAGGACGCAAGAAAAATTTATCCTCGCTATTACAATATGCAGCTAATCCTTCAAAAAAAGAAAAATGCGTTGCAGTCTCAGGAATAAATTGTAGTGATAATAGTGAGGAAGCATTGCAAGAAATGAACTTAGTAAGAACCAGGATGAATAAATCTGAAGATATAGCACAAGCATTTCATGTTATCCATTCGTTTGATAAGAATATTTCTAAAGAGTTAAGTATTGAGAAAATGCACGAAATAGCTGTCGAATTTGCAGAAAAAGCTTTTCCAAATTCGCAAATTATTGTTGCAAGTCACAATGATAAAGATCATTTTCATAGTCATCTTGTTGTTAATAATATTGATATGGAGACCTGTAAGAGGTTGCGTATTGACCCTAAAGATTTAGAACGAATGCGAAAAATTAACGATGAGGTGCTTGTTGAAAATGGACTCGAACCTGTAGACAATGAGTACTATGAAAATTTAGAAAAGAGAACGAATCTCTATTCAAACGATCCAAGTAAACTGAAAAATGGAAAAATTAATTATCAAGAGTTTGTACAAAATGCGATTGAAGCTACGTTGGAGAATTGTGAAGTAAATTCATTTGTGCGTTTTTCGGATCATTTAGCAAAAGAATACAACATCGAAGTTTATCAATTTTCAAAAACAAATAACAAACTTGGCTATGTTCTTTACAAACAAGATGTAAATTTCTATGAGCGTAGAGATGAGCTAATTGCTTTAGGAAGAGAAAAACAATCTAGAAAAGAAAAAAGTCAGTATGTCGAACGTACTTTTAGTGCAAGAAAGTTAGGGAAAAAATATTCATTTGAATCTGTTTTTGAACGACTTGAAAAGAATTTAGAAGAAACACATATAAATAATTTTGTTGATCTAGATACGGAACAAATTATAGCGTTAGCTAGTGGGGTTGATTATAAAACTGGGGAGTTAAATGTACCGTTTGTGGAATTAGATTCCATTGCACAAAAGCAGTTTAGTGATCATGAGGGTGCTAAAAAAATCATTAAATATGATGATTTCTTGCGAGAAGTAGACAAGCATTATGCAAACACAATATCTTTAGAAGATGATCAAGAATACACGATTAAACTTCATACTGATGTGAATCCTAGAACTTTACGTAGTACTAAAAGTAAAACAATTTTGGTTAAAAAGACAGATCAGAAAGAATTATTTCTACCGGCTGAGGGCTTTAAAAATTGTTCTCATACACCTTCTGCTAAACAGATTCACTATCAAATCAGTCGCATAATGAATGACGATGTGAAAATGTATCGTGCTAAAAAGGATTACGAGTTCACACAACAAATGATTGAAAATCAGCAAAGGAGACAACGAGATTTTGAGATGGATTTCTAAAGGAATTAGCCAGTAGACTTTCCAGTTTCCCATCGATACGGAGGGAGTTGGAAAGAGGCGGTTTTGAGGGCATACGCCAGCTACCCATCTACTTTCCAGTCAATCCGCCCTTGCTTACGCAGGGCTACTTTCTGGCAAGTTAGATGGGGAAAACCTCTGAGGGAGCAAGCTCCCTACAGACTCCCTAAATAAAAAAGAAAAGGAGTAAAAACGCATGTCTGATCCATATATTAAAGTGTATTGTTCAAAGGAAACAAAAGAATTGTTTGACAGCTTTTATGAGAAGAATAAAGGAACTCTTGGAACGAAAGCAAATATGTTCCGTGTGATGGTTTCAAATTTACCAATGTTGGCTAGTCAATCAAATAAAAAAGTTAGTGATCCTGAAAGCATTAAACTTGAACAAACAATTTCAGAACTAGAATCAAGTATAATGAAAAAGTTGGATGGTATTGATCAAAAGTTATCGTGTTCTCTAAAAAATAAATACAAAAATGAGGAGGGGAAAGATGTTTAAAGTGTATTTCCCGTTTCAGTGGCTCGTTAAAGGGATTCTTTTATTGCTACTAGGATTGATTCTTTTTGGAAGCTATCTAACAATTAAAGCCAGATATTTTCCAGAAGAAAAGCCGATAAAAATTGTAACAAAAGATTTAAAAATAGGTGAAACTTATCAGGCAGATGGGGTTGAGTTAATTTTTAAAAAGGTTGAATTGACCGAAAAAAGAAATGAATTTGCACAGCATGATCGTGTATTACAAGTGACCTATACAATGAAAAATGATACAGAAAATCCGATACGTCCGCAACAATGGTCGATTGAAAATAAGAATGGTGAAGAACTTTATGAGTATGCTATGATATTGGATAATCCAGAGTATATTGAAAGTGGTAAATCAGAAACAGTAAATTACTATTATGAATTACCGATTGAAAGGCAGGAATACCAAATCGTAGTACGTAGAGCGAATGGTTATTTTGTTGGATTACCCTTTAATTTGTAAGTCTTATTTTGTTAGTGGTTTTTAAGTTAATGTCATTTTTGTGATTATTGAAAATGAAAGTGAGGAAATTGGAAGAATGGCTGATGAAAATAAAGTTGTTCCGCTTGAAACACTAGTGATAAATAAGGAAGAGTTTGAGCAACTTTTTCTTGATTTTTTTGTTCAATATGACAGGATTTATGATTTTAGTTCGTCACTAGATTTATTTGAATTAGAAGCAGAAATAATAAAAAACAGTCAAGAGGAAGATGGTAACATTATCATTTCAGTAGAAAAATTCAATGAATTATTCTCAGAAACATTTGAAATAGATACAGATTATTATCAACCACAAGAAGTTTTTCGATCGTTTAGAGATCAGATTATTGGTATTAGTTAAACTACAAAATGAAAGCTTAATAAAGCAAGCGTTGAAAGAATTATTCCTCAACGCTTGCTTTATTTGATGGGCGCTTCATAATAGAGGTATAGAGAAGAGAGGTGTTCATTTTGGATACTATTACTCCAACAAACTTCAAAAAAAATATAGGTAAAGTGTTGCAAGAAGTAGTTCATTCAAATTCTGAAATAGAAATTACTAGGGATTCTAAAAATGGATTGAACGATGGCGTCATTATGATTTCTAAGAGAAAGTGGGAGCTGCTACAAGAAGAACTTTATTTACAACGAACGGGTACATGGGCTTATGTATCTGATTTAATGAAAAACGAGAAGGAAGATGACTTTAAAGTAGTTTAGTATGAAGGTCGATTGATAAAACGATGTGGATTAATGCTAAATAATGAGTAATTTTTCAATAATACAAAAACTGTGTATAGTATTAGAAGTAGAGAAACGCTAGCGTCGAAAAAAAGATATTTTTCGTGAAAAGTAATAGGGGCTAAAAAGAAAGTATACAATTTATTTATGTTTCTAAGCATATAAAAAAGAGCGTTGAAAGGAATATTTCTCCTTCAACGCTTCTTTTTTAGAAGATTTTAATGACCATCTCAGCTTCATTTTCAGGTTTAGGTAATTCATGGAAGCTTGTGTTTATCGTGCTTAATTGATCAACTAACCATGTTTTACTTTTTGACTCGTAGACAAATCTAAAATTAATATCATTGTTCTCGTGTTGAAGAGGTTTCTCCAAATAATCTGGGGAATATTCATAGTCAACGTAACCTGCTAATACAAAAGAAAGCAATCCATTATTTAGTGTCAGATTTAACGGATGGTCGTAAGCTTTTATTTTTTTTAATGTCATATTGTACATATCTTCAGCCATAAAAGTTGAGTTCATGATTTCATCTTGGGTTTCATTAAAAAAGTTATCCGAATAATCGCTTATTTTTGAAAAGTCTTTATTGGCACCAGCCTCAAAAAATTGTTCAACTTTTTCAGTATAAAGTTGTGCTAATGCTCCTTTTTCAATATTAACTTTAATATTTTCATGTCTATCAATTTGTGTGCTGTTCAGTAAGGGAAGATCAGCTTTTAGTTTTATATCGTCTTAATTTCTTTCAATTTCAATTGGCAAAATCTTTTCAGTAGATTCAGTTTCTGATAAAGGAACATCTATTTTTTTATCATGATAATAAGCTTCAAAACCATCTGGAACTGGAAAAAAATGTATTGGGTAATTCTTTTCTGAGGTTGTTGTACTAGTTTCCGTACTTGTAGAGCTTGTGTCAGAAGTGGTACACCCGCTTACAGTTCCGATGAGTAAAGCGCTGGTTAGAATGGTTGCAAATTTCTTCAAAAAAAATTCCTCCTTAAAATTGAATATGGACTAATACTAGTCCCATTGTAGCACACCAAATCTTTAAGATTAATAAGAAAGAGGACTAATTCTAGTCCAAAAGGTGTGCTATTCTTGAAAGAGGAAAAAATTATTGATAAAGAAAATGTAATCGGTAGCAATATTAGACGAATCCGATTAGAAAAAGGAATTGGTCAAACCGAGCTGATTAGAGATCTACAGCTTCGTAAAATCGCTATAACTAGGGAAACATTGGTTAAGATTGAAGGCGGCCGGCAACACATTAAGTTGGATCAATTGAGAGCTATTAGGGATGTTCTACAAGTGTCTTATGAAGATTTGCTTCAATGACTACTTGTAGTCATTTCGTTTGAAATTATTATGTTACACCCTTATGTGTCACGAAGAAATACTGGTATAATAATGAATGGGATATGTAACGATAGGGTATACTCTTGTGAATTTATTATTTTTTATAATGGTTTAGTTGAACATGAATTTTCGGAGGGAAGGATTTAATTGGTAGATAGTATTAATTTAACTAATTATGGTCAAGTTTTTAAGGATAATGAATTGTCTGGATTAAAAGAGAAAAATTTTTTTTATGGAAAGAATGGTACCGGAAAATCAACCTTATGCCAAGTGATAAATGAGCAGTTAGGGCGAGAATTCGATGTAAGGGTTTTCCAAGGTTTTGAAAGTGTAATTGGTGAAGATGAAAAATTGAATTCTATTGTACTTGGTGAATCTAATAAATTAGTACAGAAAGAAATTGATTCAAAGTTAGAAATAATTAGTGAAAATGAAGTACAAGCTATTAAAAAAAATGAATTGCTAAAGAGCTTGAAAGGTTTCGATGAAGTAGAAAAAAGTCCGTTTTTAAGTCAATATGAAAAATCTCAAGATGATGTCAGAAAAAAAGAAGATGAAATAGGATTATTGTATCAAAAATGTGCTGGAGAAATAACAAGTGAATTTAATCTTGCTAGAAATTATAGTAGAAAAAATTTTAGAAACGATATCCCAATTTCTAGAAAATTGACAGAAGATGAATATAAAAAATCACTTGCAATTTATGAGACAACTGAAAAGAGGAAAATTATCGAAAGAGAATTTCCAAGTATAAGTTTTGAATCATATTGTAAATCTGTGAATGAAATAATAGAAAGTAAAGTCAATGCAATTGTGATAAAAGAGTTAAAGGAGAATTCCTTAAAAAGGAGTTTTGCGGAAGAAGGTCTAAAAATACATAATGAAGGAGATAAATGTGCTTTTTGTGGTGGAGAAGTAACTGCCGAGCGTATTGTAGAATTGGAGTCTGTTTTCAATACAAAGGAAGTTTTTAGATTACAAGATAGAATAAAACAAGGTATTGCTAAAATAGAGGAGTGTATAGATATTTTAAGTAATATAGATATCTTGAATGCCTCAGACTTTTATTCTCATCTTGATACTGAGAAGGTAAATTCTAGATTGATTGATATTAAAAAAGAGCAAATGAATTTTTTAAAAGAGTGTAAAATGCAACTTGAGAAAAAAGAAAAAGAGTTATTTATTAGCATGGATAGTTTTGAAATGAAAATTCCATTATCGTTTACTACTATTCAAAAAGATTTAAATGAATTGATCAAAAGTCATAATGAATTTTCAAATGATATAGAGAAAAGTAAGAGTGAGGCCAAAAGAAAATTAATACTGCATCGTGTTGCAGAAAAATGTGAACAGATGGGAACGGAAAGATTACAGGGGGAACTTGCGACTTTAAAGAAAACAAGCACTGATTTAAAGAAAATATTAAGCGATGAAATTGAAAAAATTGAATCTGATAAGAGAAAGATTGAGTCAGAAATAATTGAACAAAGAAAAGAACTTAAACAATTGCAAGAAAAAATTAAAAACCCAGAAATAATTATAAAAAACATTAATGAAAAAATATCGAAATCTGGAAAGAAAAATCTTGAATTGAAATATATAGAATCAGGTAAGCATTATAAAATTATTAACAAAGATGGTTCTACAAGAAATATACAAGAAATTTCTACGGGTGAAAAAAACATAATTGCATTTTTATATTTTATAGGAAGTCTGGATAGCCCTGAATTAGAAACAGGTAAGCCTAAAATAATAGTTTTGGACGATCCTATGAACTCAAATGATGATACCATGCAATATTTAATCATTTCAGAAATTGAAAAGTTATATAGCCGAAAAAATTTATTTAAGCATTTTATCTTATTAACTCATAATTCACATTTTTATCTTAAAGTGACTTTTGGGAGAAGAGTGAGAAGAGATGGTAAAAATCCTTATGAAATGGACAATTTTGTTCGTATGATAAATGATGGTAATCTGACATCATTTAAATACTTGAAACATAAAAACGAAGATTTTACAACCCAATATGGTAGCTTGTGGAAAGAGTTGAAATTTCTTTACGATAACGATAAAAAGGACTTTATGTGTAATACTATTAGACGTATAATCGAGACATATGTTGTGTTTAATGGCGTCTCTGGAAATAAAGATGCCGAAAGTAAGATGCTATTTAATACTAATTCACACTATACAGAGATAGGGGATCTTGAAACGGATATCAATGGGTATTCTAAAGAAGATATAATAGGATTAATGAGAAAGTTTTTCAAACAAAATAATGCTGAAGTACATTTCAATAATTATTGGAATAAGTTATAAAAAATTCAGTATATAATTGTTTATATATTTTGTTTTCTCATCAAAAGCACGCCTCTTGAATACGATTAGAAAACCAATCAAGATGAATTATCATCGATAAAGTGATTAGCTCGATTCAAAAATCGTTGAAATACCAACTATCTTCAATTATCTTTAATCAACTCAACTTCATGGTTGAAGCAGAATAAGTTGAATCCTCAAATAACTTCTCTACCTGCTATTTTGGATACGATATTGGCTACGTTACCAATGATAGTACCTGATAATATACACTGTCAGTCTATAGTAATTTATCAAATGAATTATTTATACAAAAGCCTATTCCTTTCCTCTGATTCCCAAAAGAGTCATTGGAAGGGTCTGTGGGGTAATATCTATTTCATTGCTCGAAACGTTGATATTAAAGCGTTTCGAGCATTTTTTTATTTGGATTTTAATGATTGGCTACGTTTAGAATTATTCGCTCATAAATTTTGCAAATCGGTCACCAGTTTTCTTAACAGATTGTGGTGTGACATGAGCATAGATATTCATGGTAGTTTTAATATCTTTGTGACTTAATCGTTCTTGTACTTCTTTTATCGAAGCACCACTTTCAAACAATAAGCTACAGTGGGTATGCCTAAATCCATATGGAGTAATTTGAGGCTCCATCGGTGTCTTTTTGTAAATCCAATTTAACCAATCGGTTACTACTTGAGTATAGTGGATCTTGTCTTAGTTTGCAGTGAATAAAAACTATTTTTGTTAATATATATTATATCAATGTCGAATCGTTATGCTCATTCTATTATCTGCCACAAGGAGTTTTACAACTGCTTAGAAATCAGATTACTCGTTCAAATAATAATGCAAATTGAATCAATAAAAGAAGCGTTGAATAAGAGCTCATTCTTTCAACGCTTCTTTTATTAGGAGATTTTAATGACCATATCAACTTCTCTTTCAGGATTAGGTAATTCATGAAAGCTAGTGTTTATAGTGCTTAATTGATCAACTAACCATGTTTTATTTTTTGACTCTTAGACGAATTTAAAATTAATATCATTGTTCTCGTGTTGAAGAGGTGTCTCCAAATAATCTGGTGAATATTCATAATCAACTTAACCTGCTAATACAAAAGAGGGTAATCCATAATTTAGTGTCAGATTTAATGGATGGTCGTAAGCTTTTATTTTTTTTAACGTCATATTGTACATATCTTCAGCCATAAAAGTTGAGTTTGTGATTTCATATTGTGTTTCATTAAAAAAAGTTATCCGAATAATCGCTTATTTTTGAAAAGTCTTTATTGACACCAGCCTCAAAAAATTGTTCAACTTTTTCAGTATAAAGTTGTGCTAACGCTCCTTTTTCAATATTAACTTTGATATTTTCATGTCTATCAATTTGAGTGCTGTTCAGTAAGGGAAGATCAGCTTTTAGTTTTATATCGTCTTGATTTCTTTCAATTTCAATCGGCAAAATCTTTTCAATAGATTCAGTTTCTGATAAAGGGACATCTAGTTTTTTATCATGATAATAAGCTTCAAGACCATCTGGAACCGGAAAAAAATGTATTGGGTAATTCTTTTCTAAGGTTGTTTTACTAGTTTCCGTACTTGTAGAACTAGTGTCAAAAGTGGTACATCCGCTTATAGTTCCGATGAGTAAAGCACAGGTTAGAATGCTTGCATATTTCTTCAAAAAAATCCCTCCTAAAAATTGAATATGGACTAATGCTAGTCCCGTTGTAGCACACCAAATCTTTAAGATTAATAAGAAAAAGGACTAATTTTAGTCCAAAAGGTGTGCTATTCTTGGAAGAGAAAAAAATTATTGATAAAGAAAATGTAATCGGTAGCAATATTAGACGATTCCGAGTAGAAAAAGGAATCGGTCAAACCGAGCTAGTTAGAGACCTACAGCTTAGAAAAATCGCTATAACTAGGGAAACATTGGTTAAGATTGAAAGCGGCCGCCAACACATTAAGTTGGATCAATTGAGAGCTATTAGGGATGTTCTACAGGTGTCTTATGAAGACTTGCTTCAATAACTACTTGTAGTCTTTAGTATAAGAAGCTATTTTTACACCCTTATGTATCACAAAGAAATACTGGTATAATAATGAATGGGATATGTAACGATAGGGTATACTATATTCTCAATAGGTTATACTGAGAATCCAATTAAACGAAATCATTTGAAAGTATACAAAATGTTGTTGGATAAAGCATATGAATTTGTATTTTCAGAACACTTTAGATTCTTAGAAAACTATGATTTACCTAGTTCACTGGATGTTGGTATTGAACTATATGATGGAGTAGAAAAGAAAAATATAAAGTTAAATTTATCAAAAGATTATAGCAAAAATAGTCCAGTGTTAAGAGAGCTAGAAATGCAATGAATCCAATGATAATTTATCTTAATGTAAATTGCTTAACTCTAATTGTTTCTCGTGATTATGATTTTGCTACTGATGTATATGTTGAAGAAAAGAAAGGCTTGAAGTTAGAGCTTACTGGATATAATTTGTCGCAGCAATTGATACTATTAGTGGGGCGGTAAACTCTTTAGCAACCACATACTTCTGAATATAACTTTCAATCAATATCTGTAGGTGAAGATAATGTTGGACAATTGTAAGAGTCTTGTTATCGTTTAAGAAATTGAAGGAGGAATCTTGCTAATTGATGAAGTAGACGCAGGTCTTTTTCCAGCTGCACAAATTGAATTTTTTTATGTCTTAACCCAATTTTTTTAAGACTAGGGTATTCAGGTGATAATGACCCAATACTCTCCAACGATGATTAAAAAAGTTTTTATCCAAAGAGATATTAAAAACTATAAATAAACTATTTAACGAATACTTTTGGTAAAATTCAAGTGATGACAGATTAAAGCTGGATATATATGCAGATATGTATGTAAGGACAAAAAGTTGATGAAGATTTAATACTGCAAAAAATAAATATTTCAGGAGGTGTATTTTTTGCCAACAACCAACTCCCTTTTGAGGTATCTGGCAGGAAAAAGTCAATTGTATAAATTTGAAAAAAACAATAGACAAGAGTATTGGAGAATATGAAATTTATATCGAGATATCGAGCATTTTGCAGAGGGAGCCGGGGTGGCCCATTCAGCTATTAATTCAAAAGAATGTGAAAATGACTGCAATTAATGATTTAGATAAATCTATGCGTTCTTTATGGTATTCAATATTAAATTATCCCAACAAATTTATCAATCTAATTAACAAAACCATTGTAAACATTGAAGAATGGCCAAGACAGAAAGAAATTTGTAAAAAAGAGTTTAATCATCCTTTTTCTCTAGAGGAAGGGTTTGCGACCTTCTTCCTAAATATAACGAACGTAAGTGGTATTACTAGCGGTGGACAGATAGAGGGGACAAAACAAGAAAGTAAGTACAAGGTAGGTTGTTGCTTTAATAAGCAATCTTTAATAAAAAAATAAGGGATATTTCTTTACTAAAAGATTCAATTAACTAATATGGATGTTGAATCTTATACAGATGGTATTTCATTTAATTATCCAAAAGAGAAAATGTTCATTTTTTTGAGACTCCATATTTTAATCAATGTAAAAAAATCTTTATTTGAATTTATTGATAAAGATAAGCATAGCATTAGGGATTATTACTTATGACAATCCAGATGAAATTTATTGAGATTTACAAAGAATTTCGCTAAAAATATAAGTATATGCTTAGATAATCTGTTAATAATAAGCGTAAAGAAAAAGCTTGGGAATATCGTTTTACTAGTTAAATTACAAAAATTGATAATTTTGCTAATGTAGAACCTTTGAAACTAATTGATAAGTAGCTTTTTACCAAAAGCACACCACGTAACTTGAATACGATTGAAAACTAATCATTAAAATTTATTATTAGCAAAGTGATTAATCCTATTCAAAAAGCACCTAGCTTCAATTATCGTCAATGAACTTAACTTCATAGCTGAAGAAAAATCTGAATAAAGAAACGATGGCTGAACCCTTGATAGATAAGGGTTCAGCTCTTTTTAGGAACTTATGTCATAGCCACTTTTTTACATAAATCAGCTAATTAGAGAACAAATTTTGTAATTTGAGATGATGAACTTCTAAAAGACGTTGATACAGATCAGTTTCAAAATCGCTGTAATGACAAAAATCAAGGACTGTATACTTAGAAGAATCAAGACCAGCAGGAATCAGTAGAGGTGAACCAAAGATGAAAAAGTCATATTCTTCAGTGATGGGAAGTGTGAGTAGCTCGATATCTACAAAGGGGATTTTCTTTCCTAAATTCAAGATTTCTTCGGAAATCAGATGTTCAGAGACGTTAACAAACCCAACTTTCAATTTATAGTTTTCATCGATTTCTGAATAATACGGATAAAGTAAACTGGTTTGTAGAAAGGCTAATTCACTTACGCATGATTTCAGCCATGTATAGTTTTTTCGTTGTGCGATTTTTTTCCAAAAACCTTCGATTTTGATTGTCAAGATACGTAAAAGTGGGTATTTATCTTTAATATAAGAAGAGATAAATAGTGTGGTCAAAGGAATTTTTTGCTTGAACATGCTAAAATTACCAATTGATAGATAGAGATTCAAAAGCAAAGCTGGCTCTTTTTCAAACTGGAGTGTACCAATAAATGTCTGACAATGCTTCTGAAATTCCTCTAAGATATCTTTGACCTCATTGCTCGGTTGTTCATACGAATGATGAACGATCGGCACACGAATGTCTTGATTAGAGGTAAGAAGCGGCCAGTAATAGAATAAGTAAAACAAAGAGTTTACCTCTAAGATATCTAAACGAAGATTCGCAATTTTGAAGAAGTCGTAAAAAAAGTCAATGTTTGTTTCGCTTGGAATAAAGGAATCTCTTGATAATCTATAGATATCCGTAAAATGATTATTTTCGATCCTCAGCAAACAAATCAGGCAATGGAGGCTGGCTTGTTTTTTTCCTAAATCAAACTTATTCTTGTGTTGCGATCCTTCGTGCTTATAAATCAATGCACGAACTTCTTGGCTGTAAGGAATGCTATCCAGGCTTTCCCCTAATGAAACAAACCAAAAGAAATTGAAAAAGATGATGCGAATCAGCATTTCAGAACCAGATAAGGTAAGATTCGATAAATTCAAGTTGATATTGTATTCCTTCAAATATTCAGCCAATTTTTTTGTTTGCCGAAAACACGTTGAGCGGCTGATAAATTGGCGATTGCAAAAAGCTGCAAGATTTTCATCTTGTTCGGTCAGAAGACTGATCAATAATTTATAAGGAACACTTTCTGTTGATAGGTAATGTTGGTATTGGATATATTGAACAAGTTGTTCAGGAATGGATAACTTATTTTTATTATGTAACAGTTTAATATCAGTAAATTGTCCTAAATCATCTTGTATATCACATAGGATTTTTTTGAAACGAGTCGCACTGAAATAGAAACCTAAGTTTTCTCGTACATGATCTAAACTATATTCCCCCGGCCGTAAGGTCATCACCTTTCCATACACGCTTAATTTCATTCTCGCATGGTCATCTAATAAAATTTTTTCAATCAATTCTTCACCTTCTTTTTATGTTTTTATTATTAATACCGTATTTATTTTTTCTTGTAAATACTTGTCTCGATTTTCTAAAAAAACTATACAGGATTTAGAAATATTTTTTTTTAATTTATCTCAAAATTACCACTTAATGAGTATATTTTGTGAGAGAAAAGAATAAATAACCTATTTTCAATAACTAATTATTAGATATATTTATTAATCTATCTCAAGTTTAATTTCCTTTAAAATAACTCTGATTGAATAGTTAGAGCCAAAAGAGAAGAGAATTAGAAAAATTAGTGAATTTTTTCTTTTTTTTATATTATCTAATTGAATATTAAATTTTTTCTAAGGAGGTATCCATAAATGAAGAAGCGAAATTATTTTATCGTTTTCTGTCTATTTTCTCTATTTTTCGTCACCTATTTCCATATCCAAAAAGGGGAGACTGTGGCAGCCAATGAAGAATCAACCATAGAAGTATTAAACAATGAATACGGCAAAGTAAGTATTAGGAAAATAGATCATCAGCTAACGATCTTGTATCGATTAAATGCGCAAACGCAAGAAACCCGATTTTTATTCCAGCTACATTCAAAAGATGCACCTGAAACGAATCTGCTTTCCTCTTATGTTTCTCAGGAATATCAAGAATACACAGATGAACAACAACGAAAATGGCTAGCAGGTTATTTTTCTCAAACTATTGAAGAAAAAGAATGGACCATTGAGTTGCCGAGTACGAGCAAAGAATTTCAACTCAATATTCAGATAGAAGAAAAAACGGGTCAGTTACTTTTATCCGAACCTGTTTCCTTTTCATTTTCTATAGATAATAAGAATCAGGAAACTGCACAAACAAATGAAAAAACGTCTGAAACATCAACTTCTTATGAAAATCATGAGATATCGGATGATTCATCGTTAGATAAAGACGAATATCGTCCGTTTGAACAACCACAATTATTTAATGCACAGTTGAAACCTAAGGGGTTAGCTACGATTGAACCAGAATATACCACAGATGAGCAAGGAACATACCCTAAGGCAATGTGGCAACCGGATAATAGTCAATATGTGCGTAATCATCAGGGCAATCGCCAAGGACAACAGCAATGGGACGGGCTGAATGGGTGGGATGGCAATCCAACCAATCGCAACAATTCTTATATTGAATATGGTGGGGAAAAAGAGGATGCCGATTATGCCATCCGAAAATTTGCCAAAGAAACAGCGACTCCTGGATTGTTTGACTTGTATCTGAATGTTCGAGGAAATACTCAAAAAAATATCACTCCTCTTGATCTCGTATTGGTCGTAGACTGGTCTGGAAGTATGAACGACAATAATCGGATCGGTGAAGTAAAGATTGGTGTCGATCGTTTTGTCGATACTTTAGCAGATAGCGGTATCACAGACAAAATCAATATGGGATATGTCGGCTACTCAATCGAAGGATATAGCTACAGTAACGGTGCAGTACAGATGGGTTCATTTGATTCAGTGAAAAATCAAGTAAAATCCATTACACCTTCATGGACAAATGGTGGTACTTTTACACAAAAAGCACTAAGAGATGCAGGAAACATGCTATCCGTTCCAAATGGACATAAAAAAGTGATCGTTTTGCTGACGGATGGTGTACCAACATTTTCCTATAAAGTACAGCGGGTACACGCACAATCAAGCAGCAATTATTACGGAACTCAGTTTTCTAATACGCAAGATCAGCCGGGAAATACTTCTCGAATCTCAAGAATCTATGATGCACCTGACCAAAACAATCTATTCAGAAGAATCGACAGTACGTTTATCGCAACCATCGGAGAAGCGATGGCACTCAAAGAACGAGGAATCGAAATACATGGTCTTGGCATCCAACTTCAAAGCGATCCGGCAGCTGGTCTCTCAAAAGCAGAAGTAGAGTCTCGTATGCGACAAATGGTTTCATCAGATGAAAAAGGCGATCTTTACTATGAATCAGCTGATCATGCAACAGATATCTCTGAATACCTAGCCAAAAAAGCTGTACAGATCTCAGCAACTGTAAGCAATGGACAAATAAATGATCCAATCGCAGAACCATTCATTTATCAGCCTGGTACACTTTCAGTCAAGAGTGTGGGGACAAGTCCTACAACGGTCACTCCATCTATTTCCATAGAAGGAAATACCATCAAGAGCAATCAGATCTATTTAGGAAAAGACCAAGAAATCCAAATCCATTACCAAGTGAGAATCCAAACAGAAAATGAGGACTTCCATCCAAATTTCTGGTATCAAATGAACGGCAGGACAACTTTCCAGCCAAACATTGATACCAATGAATTAGCTGAATTCGGTATACCATCTGCTAAAGCTCCCGGAGTCAGTCTTCACATCAAAAAGTTATGGGAAGAATTTGACAACAATCTAGCTGATCGTCCAGATCAAGTTACTTTTGAGATTCAACGGGAACATACGACAAATGCTGCAGCTTGGAAAAACGGATATATCCGCATCACTAAACCAGCTGAAGATACTGCAAATACGTGGGAACGTGCAGACGTCGACAAACTCTCTGCAAATAGTGGAGAAAGTTATCAAGAGATACTATCACTGCCTCAATATAATAATCAAGGTCAAGCATTCAGTTACCAAACAAGCAAAGAACTACCTGTACCAGGATATGATTCTCAACAAATAGACGCACTGACATGGAAGAATACTAAACAATTCACACCGTTAGACTTAAAAATAACGAAAAATTCCTCTACAGGAGAAAAGGATCTTATTGGCGCTGTTTTCAAATTAACAGGAGATTCTATTGATACTTTACTAACTGATAATGGTGATGGGACCTATTCTCTTCCGGGAAATGTCAAATTGCAAAAAGAAATGACTTATACACTGATAGAAACAAAAGCTCCAGAAGGTCATGAATTAAGCAAAAAGACTACTTGGGAAATCAAGATTGCTTCTGATGGTACGGTAACCATTGATGGAAAAACAGTCACTACTTCCGATGATACGATCCAGTTGACCATTGAAAATCCTTTTGTTGAAATTCCTATAGCAGTACGTAAGTATACGATGCAAGGGACGGACAAAGAGATAAATCTTAAAGGAGCAGCATTTTCCCTACAGAAAAAAGAAGCAAATGGTACTTATCAGCCAATTGACAGCCAAACAACGAATGAAAAAGGTCTTGCCAGTTTTGATTCACTCACACCTGGTAAATACCGAGTCGTTGAAACAGCTGGTCCTGCCGGATATGATACTTCGCCGGGAAATTATGAATTCCAAATCGATAAATATGGAAAAATCATTTACACGGGAAAAAATACCGAGATGACAAATAATGTATGGACGCTCACTCATCAAAATCGACTAAAAGCGTTTGATCTAACGGTACACAAAAAAGAAGACAACGGACAGACATTAAAAGGAGCAAAATTCAGACTGCAGGGACCAGAAATGGACTTAGAATTGCCAAAAGATGGACAAGAAACAGATACCTTTCTATTCGAAAATTTAAAACCTGGAACTTATACGCTGACCGAAACTTTTACACCAGAAGGATACCAAGGTCTAAAAGAGCCAGTTACTATAGTTATACACGAAGATGGGTCAATTCAAGTGGATGGACAAGATCATGAATCTGTTCTGTCACCAGGAGCCAAAAACAACCAGATTTCTTTAGACATCACGAATCAGGCAAAAGTACCATTACCTGAAACGGGAGGAATTGGCCGTTTAGGAATCTATCTAGTAGGGATGATTGGTTGTGCGTTTTCTATTTGGTATCTTTTTTTGAAAAAAGAAAGAGGGGGCAGCTAAATATGAAAAAACTTGGTTGGCTTAGTATGTGTCTCTTCTTGTTACTATTTAAACCAGCTTTTACTCAGGCAGCAACAGAAACAGAAACAGAAATGGTTCAGATTACTTTACACAAATTGCTTTTCCCAAACGGGCAACTGCCGAAAAATCATCCAAATGACGGACAAGAAAAAGCGTTATTACAAACGTATCGAGGATTAAATGGTGTCACATTCCAAGTTTATGATGTCACAGATTCTTTTTACCATCTACGAGAAAAGGGCAAAACGGTAGAAGAAGCACAAACAGAGATCGCAAAAAACGGTGCGTCTTCCGGTACGTTTACCGCAGAAGCAACAACTACAACTCTTAACAACGAAGATGGTATCGCTTCTTTTTCTCTGGCCGCTAAAGATCAAGAAAAAAGAGATAAAGCGTATCTTTTCATTGAATCCAAAGCACCAGAAGTCGTCAAAGAAAAGGCAGAGAATATGGTAGTTGTTCTTCCTGTACATGGACAAAACAATCAAAAACTTTCAACTATCCATTTGTATCCTAAAAATGAAGAAAACGACTACCCTGATCCACCTTTTGAGAAGGTATTAGAAGAGCCTAGAAATGATTTTACGATTGGTGAAAAAATCACTTATTCCTTGCATACGACAATTCCTGTAAATATCCTTGACTATCAAAAGTTCGAATTGTCAGATAGTGCGGATGAAGCATTAACGTTTTTACCTAATAGTTTAACGATTTCATCGAATGGAGAAAAGCTGACAGAAGGCTTTGTCATACACAAGAAACCTCACGGATTTGATGTTTTATTTTCGATCCCTTCGTTGGAAAAATATGCTGGAAAAGAACTGACCATTTCTTATCAGATGCAACTAAGCAGTACAGCACAGGCGAACAAGGAAATCAACAACAACGGAACACTGGATTTTGGTTTTGGTATCAGTACAAAGAAAGTCTCTGTATATACAGGGAGTAAGCAATTTGTCAAAATCGAGACAAATAAACCAGATAAACGATTAGCTGGCGCAGTATTCCTTATTAAAAACAAAGCAGGAAATTACCTCCAGCAAATAGCCAACGGATACAAGTGGACAAAGAACGAATCAGATGCGCTTCACCTGATTTCCGATAAAAATGGCGCTTTTTCAATTTCCGGTTTGAAAACAGGAAGTTATCGATTAAAAGAGATCGAAGCACCTTCTGGTTATATTTTAAGTGAAACAGAAATTCCGTTTACCATTTCAACTTTTCTTTCTGAGGATAAAGAGGCGGACAGTATATTGAAAGTAGTCAATAAAAAAGAAAATAGCCGTCCATTTCTTCCAAAAACAAACGAAACGAAAAATACACTTTTAGGCGTTGTTGGTATGGTATTCGCAAGCTTTGCAATCTGGTTGTTTATCAAAAAAAGAACAGGAGTGAAAAAATGAAAAATCATAAAAAAATAAACGTTATGTTAGGAGTACTTTTCCTTATTTTACCATTACTCACAAACAGCTTCGGCGCAAAAAAAGTGTTTGCAGAGGAGACAGCAGCTCAAGTCATCCTTCATAAAAAGAAAATGACTGATTTACCCGATCCTTTAATCCAAAACAGCGGGAAAGAAATGAGCGAATTCGATCAATACCAAGGATTAGCCGATATTTCATTTTCAGTTTATAACGTCACTCAAGAATTTTATGCGCAACGAGATAAAGGAGCGTCCGTGGATGCAGCAAAACAAGCAGTCCAGTCTTTGACTCCTGGTACACCAGTTGCTTCAGGAACGACAGATGCTGATGGAAATGTCACTTTATCTTTACCTAAAAAACAAAATGGGAAAGATGCAGTCTACACGATCAAAGAAGAACCAAAAGACGGAGTGTCAGCTGCCGCAAACATGGTTTTAGCTTTCCCTGTATATGAGATGATCAAACAAGCAGATGGCTCTTATAAATACGGGACAGAAGAACTAGATACTATCCATCTCTACCCTAAAAATACAGTCGGTAATGATGGAACGTTGAAAGTTACAAAAATCGGTACTGCCGAAAACGAAGCACTAAATGGAGCAGAATTTATTATTTCTAAAGAAGAAGGAACACCAAGCGTCAAAAAATACATCCAAAGTGTCACAGATGGATTGTACACTTGGACAACTGATCAAACCAAAGCCAAACATTTCATTACTGGTCATTCTTATGACATCGGCAACAATGACTTTGCCGAGGCATCTATTGAAAAAGGCCAGTTGATCGTTAATCATTTAGAAGTTGGAAAATATAATTTAGAAGAAGTAAAAGCTCCTGATAATGCGGAAATGATTGAAAAGCAAACAATCACGCCTTTTGAGATCCTGGCAAATAGCCAAACACCAGTAGAAAAGACCATCAAAAATGATACGTCTAAAGTTGATAAAACAACACCTCAATTGAATGGAAAAGATGTCGCAATCGGTGAAAAAATTCAATATGAGATTTCTGTCAATATCCCATTAGGTATCGCTGATAAAGAAGGAACGCAAAACAAGTACACAACATTCAAACTTATCGATACTCATGACGCTGCTTTAACATTTGATAATGATTCTTCAGGAACGTATGCTTATGCCTTATATGATGGAAATAAAGAAATCGACCCAGTAAATTATTCTGTCACTGAGCAAACAAACGGATTCACGGTTTCAGTTGAACCAAATTATATTCCTTCATTAACTCCTGGCAATACATTGACATTCGTTTACTATATGCATTTGAACGAAAAAGCAGATCCAACCAAAGGATTTTCTAACCAAGCAAATGTCGATAACGGGCATACAAATGATCAAACACCACCGTCAGTCGATGTCGTTACTGGGGGCAAACGATTTGTTAAAGTAGATGGTGACGTTACATCAGATCAAACACTTGCTGGAGCAGAATTCGTCGTTCGTGATCAAGATAGTGACACAGCGAAATATTTATCGATCGACCCATCCACAAAAGCCGTCAGCTGGGTATCGGCGAAAGAATCAGCAACGGTTTTTACAACCACAAGTAACGGTTTAATCGATGTGACAGGTCTAAAATATGGCACGTACTATCTGGAAGAAACGAAAGCGCCAGAAAAATATGTTCCATTAACAAACCGTGTAGCATTTACTATCGATGAACAATCTTATGTAACAGCAGGACAGTTGATTTCTCCTGAAAAAATACCAAATAAACACAAAGGTACACTTCCTTCAACAGGCGGTAAGGGAATCTATGTGTATATCGGTGCAGGAGTAGTCCTTCTATTGATTGCTGGACTGTACTTTGCTAGACGCAAGCACAGTCAGATTTAGTCTTTTTGCAAGAATTGGAAAAAGGAGCAGCGGATTACGCAAATGCTCCTTTTTCTTTTATTATCAAACAGTCATCACAAGGAGAACACAAATGAAACCAAAGAAAAGGAAACTTCTAGATCTGCTGATGCTTTTCTTGCTTCTCTCAGGAATAGGGATACTAGCTTATCCATTTGTTAGCGACGCGCTGAATAATTATCTGGATCAGCAGATCATCTCTCATTATCAGCAACAAGCGGTCAAAGAAAATGAAGCAGTCATGGCCAAAATCCAAAAAGACATGACAAAGAAAAACCAGCAATTAGCAAAAAAAGGAGGAAATCTAGGTGCAGATCCCTTTACTAAGAAAAAAGAACCTGTGAAAAAGGATAGAACCTATTTTGAGAAACATACGATCGGTATTTTGACGATCCCCAAAATCAATGTCAACTTACCGATTTTTGATCAAACAACGATGAAACTATTGGAAAAAGGAGCTTGTCTGCTCGAGGGAACCTCATACCCTATTGGAGGCAAATCGACACATGCGGTACTTTCTAGCCATAGAGGCTTGTCGCAAGCAAAATTGTTTACAAATTTACCTCAATTAAAAATAAAAGATCACTTTTATATTGAAATTAACGGACAGTATCTTGCGTATCAAGTTGATCAAATCAAAACCGTAGAACCCACAGAAACAGAAGCGCTGCAAATCCAAGAAGATCAAGATCTAGTCACACTGGTTACTTGTACTCCGTATATGATCAACAGTCACCGTTTACTGGTGCGTGGACACAGAATCGTTGTTGAACCAGAAGAAATAAAGGAATCCTTAGAAAAAGTGAAACAGGCAAAGTGTACTGCATTTTTACTTGTAAGCGGTTTGATCGGTGTGCTCTTGTTGCTATTTTTAGTGATCCTAATAAAATTTTTAAAAAAGTAAGTATATAGTTTACGTAAACAGAATATCTTTTGTGTATAGTGGAATCTCGCGAATGAAACGGAGTGTAATAAGATGGAGATAGAATTTAGACGAAAGCACGAATTCATCAATTAAGTATTAAATACAGTTACACATGGAATCGCAGCGTTATTAAATTTGCTTTTCTTCTACATTATTTCATAGTCTAATTTTTATAAAGGTAAAGAAAGTTTTCCAAGTATTCGATCATTGTTCGATCTATCTATCTCTTGATCACTGGTACGTATACACATTTTTGTCTCTTAATAGTACATGGAAAACGACTGATTTGATCTTGCTTAGTGTCATTTGAATACTATCAATAATTGGGAGTGTTTACAAATCTTTGACGTTAACAAAAAATAAATAAGGTGTCGAAAGTTTCAATGATCATTTACAATGTGATGTTCAATCATCGTTGTCTTATCTAATCTCTATCAAAATATTAATTTAACTGAATCACTAATCTTAGTTGTTGGAAGTAGCGCTGATGTTTTTAACTATCTATGTAAGTAATTTGGAATGGCAACAGTTTTTTTGACAAATTTTATAAGGTGCAGAACTTCTTTCCGTATGCTATTCCGATTGTCCTTGACAATGAGCCTCCTCGGATGTGACGATCTTCGGCAGGAGCTAACAGTTAAAGTTAGACTGCCTCGCTAGCGTTAGCACATCCGAGCTCATTATCAAGGATTCGCTGCGCCAATCTCTGGTTACGGTAACCAACCGGTGTCTCGTAGCCAAGTGTACCGTGCAACCGAAGGTGGTTCCACAAATTGACATAGTCAAATAACTCCAAATCCAATTGTTGTAAGGTTTCAAATGTGTATTGATAGACAAATTCTACTTTCAACGACTTATAAGTTGATTCAGCTACGGCATTATCAAAAGGACAGCCTTTATGACTCAATGATCGATTGATGTCAAAAGTTGTTAATAATTCATCAATAGCTTGGTTATCAAACTCTTTTCCACGATCAGTATGAAAAATCTCAACCTCTGTCAGAGGTTGTTTGATACGGCTAAATGCTTTTTTTACTAGAACGGCATCTTTATGTTCTCCACAAGAATAGCCGAGAATTTCTCGATTGAACAGATCCAAAATGAAATAGACATAATTCCATTTTTTCCCGACTCGTACATAAGTCAAGTCTGTTACGATCGCTTCTAATGGGTTGTCTCTTAAGAATTTACGATTCAATACGTTTGTCGTTTTGGCTTCATTGCAAGTAGAATGATGTACTTTAAAATAAGCAACAGTATAGCTCGATTTTAATCCTCTATTTTTCATGATTCTACTAATTTTTCGTCGGCTGATCTGAATGCCTCGTTTTGATAAGGCTTTTTTTATTTTTCTTGAGCCGTAGGCCTTTCGGCTGCGGATAAATTCTTCAGCGACTACTTCTTCAAGTTCTGATTCGTCTTTCTTTGGTTTTGATTGATAATAATAGGACTGACGTGATAGACCTAATATTCTGCACATCGCTGATATAGGGTAAAGATGCTTATTCGCATCGATTACTTGTCTCTTCGTCCGAATATCAGCGCTGCTTGCTTTAAAATATCATTTTCCATTTCTAATTGCTGGTTTCTTTTACGTAGTTCTAACAATTCTTTTTGTTCAGGCGTAAGATTATCTTTTTCTTTGAATGAACCACTCATTTTAGATTGCTTTACCCATTTGTCAAATGCTGAAGCCGTTAGTTCATATTCTCGAATGATTTCTACACGTGGCTTTCCAGCTAAGTAAAGATTGACGATTTGTTGCTTGAATTCTTGTGAAAAAGTTCTTCGTGTTCTCTTAGACATAAAAATTCCTCCTGGTATGTTTTCTTCTAGTCTACACACCTTAATTTTTCTGTCTAGTTAATTGTAGCCTATCCAAGTCAATAAGTTCAAGCAAGGCAAGACTGCTCTTGATTATTGGCACCAGTATAAAGAAAATAAGAAAAAATGTGGTAGAAAAGTCATTCAATTACCTGCTCATGAAGTAGATTACATTAAAGAGAAAGTCACTCTTGGTTGGATGCCTGACGTCATTATCGGGCGAAAAGAAAGGCCTGTTTCATGCGGTATGAGAACACTTTATCGTTTATTTTCTAAAGGAATATTTGAGATTGACACACTACCGATGAAAGGTAAAAGAAAACCCAATGGCCATCAGGAAAAACGGGGAAAACAACAGTATCAGCGCTCAATCCATGATCGACCTGATAATTATCCTGATTTCAATTCTGAGTTTGGTCACCTTGAAGGTGATACGATCGTTGGCATTCATCATAAAAGTGCCGTCATTACTTTAGTTGAAAGGTTATCTAAAGTCATTATCACGATTAAACCCAACGGCCGTAAGGCATTAGATATTGAAACTGCCCTTAATCAATGGTTTTCTCGCTTCCCTAAAAACTTCTTTAAATCTATTACGTTTGACTGTGGAAAAGAATTTTCTAACTGGAAAGCCATTAGTAACCAACATGATATTGATATATATTTTGCGGACCCTGGAACACCTTCTCAACGCCCATTAAACGAGAATTCTAACGGGATTCTGCGTCGTAATGGACTGCCGAAATCAATGGATTTTAGAGAAGTGAATCAGACATTTATTTCCAGTGTCAGCAATCAACGTAATCATATTCCAAGAAAATCATTGAATTACAGAACACCAATCGAAATATTTTTGAGCTATGTACAAGAAGCATTTTATTCTAGCTTAATTTGACAAATCATATGATATAATTACGTATTACAAGAATGAACAGAAAAAATTATTTAAGTATAAAGGAACAAAAAGATGGGACAATAGGCATTGGTACGATTTAGACCAAGAAAAGAAAACAAGCATACTGAAGTTGATGAAAAGACTTAATATCGACAAATCTCTATATTTTTCTATATATGGAATTGGATCAATGGATGTTCATGGAACTGGCACTATTAATCATATTGCATCAAATATTGGAATAGAATCAGCGTTACAAATACATGTATTGGAAAAACTATCATTTGTGATAACTTTAGATACTTTGAAAGTAATAAAAGAATTCTATAGATGTAACATCGAGAGAGTGTAAAATATTTTGTGTAAATAGAAAAAAGGAAGTCCCTTCTGTAGAATAGAGTTACCACAACACATTCACAGAAAAGAGGACTTCCATATGAACGATTTTACTACAGAAATTCTAAAGACTCTAGCGAACAAAGGCGATTTGAATGAATTATTCCGTGTCCATTTGGAAAAAGCAGTCAATACGCTTCTCAAAACGGAGTTAACGGCTTTCCTAGATTACGAAAAGTATGATCGCATTGGTTTTAACACGGGTAATTCTCGTAACGGCTCCTATGACCGTACGGTCAAGACCGAGTATGGGGAACTTCATCTCCAGATTCCGCGCGACCGCAATGGCGAGTTCAAGCAACAGACTGTTCCTGCTTATAGACGGACGAATGACACGTTAGAGGAGACCGTCATTCACCTCTTCCGAAAAGGTATTACCATGTCGGAAATCGCAGACTTGATTGAGAAAATGTATGGGCATCACTACACGCTCCAAACCATGTCCAACATGACTAAAGTGCTGACTGAGACTGAAGAAGTAAATGCATTTAAAGTTAGAACTCTAAATGATAAGTATGTCGCTATTTTCATGGATGCTACTTATATTCCTTTAAAACGGCAAACCGTCTCCAAAGAAGCAATCTATATTGCCATTGGTATACGAGAAGACGGCACTAAAGAAGTACTAAGTTATGCGATTGCTCCGACTGAATCGACCTACGTTTGGAATGAGTTGTTACAGGACATTTACTCCAGAGGGGTTCATGATGTCTTACTGTTTATTACCGATGGCTTAAAAGGCATGAAAGATACGATTCACCAGATTTATCCTAAAGCTAAATACCAACATTGCTGTGTTCACGTTTCCCGTAATATTGCTCATAAAGTACGTGTCAAAGATCGAAAAGAAATCTGTGATGATTTTAAGGCTGTTTATCAAGCTAGCTCAAAGGAAGAGGCAAATACCTTTTTAGGGAGTATGATTGAGAAGTGGCAGAAAACTTATCCTAAAGTGACGCAGTCACTGATAAAAAATCAAGATTTATTGACTTTTTATGAGTTTCCGCCTGGTATCCGCCGAAGCATTTACTCAACTAATTTAATCGAATCTTTCAATAAACAAATCAAGAAATACAGCCGCAGAAAAGATCAGTTTCAAAATGAAGAATCACTAGAGCGTTTCCTAGTATCCATCTTTGATACATACAATCAAAAATTCTTAAATAGAAGCCATAAAGGCTTCCAACAAGTGACGGATACATTAGCTTCAATGTTTACTGAGTAACCCATTATTTTGCAGAAGGACGAGTTATTTACACAAAATTATTGACGCTCCCAACATCGACGATTTGGATGATAATATTATATTAATGGAGGAAGCTTTTAAAAAGATAATTGAGTAATTATATTTACATTTTACAAATTTTATATAGGAGGAAAATAATTATGGATTCGGGATTTTTATGGAATATAACAAGTACAGTGTTGGCATTATTTATACCAATTGCTACATTTTTATTTGAAAATGAGAATGCTGTTGATTGGGATAAAATGGTAGTATTTGATCAAGTTATAAAAATAAAAAAACTGTCTTTTGGACTAATATTGTTAACATTGCCTTTACTTTTCTATCAAACAAATTCAGCAAGTAATGAGTTTTATAGAAAACTTAACTGTATAGTACTTCTTTTATATGTAATCGGCATAAGCTTATCTATTCTATCGTTAGTTAGGTGCTATTTTTGGATTATTAACAAGCGTACTTATTCAAAAAACAATTCTAGTGAAACCGTTAAATATAGAACAGAATGTAGGAAAAGATATATTAGTAACTTATCCAAGAATGAAGCTGTTCAGAAAGAAATATGGTCTCTCATATGGAATTCAGTGGATCAACATGGAGAGATAGAAGAAATCGATCTGATGGATATGTATATAGATCAATGTGAAGAAAATAAAGACTATGAAAAAAAATTAAAATTTATGTCTATCTTTTTCACTAGTATAGACATGAATAAATTTGATGAAATAAATACGTACAATACTATCGATTATGATGTTTATGAGCGTTTATCCAAATTTATTTATTCCGAAATAAAATGTGTGTATCTTGAAGGAAAGAATATAGATATAAAAAAAGTAAATGATTTTTTCGATATCTATACAAAAAACTCTATTTTTAATTGGAATTCTAGTAACAGATATAATCAATTCCTATCACAATTTTTAGAAGAATTATCTGGAGAAGAATATAGATTATTCCTAAATAATAATATTTTAAAATTAATATCTTATGCCAAGAAAGCTAATAGCCTATCTTTAGTAGATAACTTAGATAATCTTTTACCCGATAAACTTATATATGATGAGAATGAAGATAATTCACAAAAACAAATAATTATATTTGAATTGTATTTAAAGTGGCTTAGCAGCCTGTCAGTGTCACCAGAAAGCAATGATGATGATAAATATTTTGCGAACAAACTGTTTCAATTTATATTTCCAGACTATTCTTCAATGCCATTTTTTACATTAATAAATTTTATGCTGTATGTTAAAGAACACTTAGGATATGATGATTTAGTAGAAATGATAAAGGCATATGATAAAGAACCTTATCCATTCAAAGGAATCAATACTGGTTCAGATATGGCTATGATTTCAGGCGAAACTGTAGAAGAAATTCTAGCTAATTACAAAGAACAAAATATAAAAACTCTGGAATTAATTAAAAAGAATATAAAATACTATGATCCTTTACTAGCGAATAAAGAAAATATTGATGAGTTATTAAATGCAATTGCTGATTCTGATGTTAGATCTCCTAGAATTGATGAGTTAAAAGAAGAAATTTTAATGTATAAAGAACTTTTTTAATTCATTTGATTACTGTTATACTCAATATCATTCTTAATTCTGTAAATAGTTTGTCTAGTAATATTGTAGTTTTTAGCAATTTTTGAAATAGCTATGCCCTCATTTAAATCCTTAACGATGTTTTCATAAACTAAACGTCGTTGAGGATTTTTTGTATCTGCACTATAGAGTTTTGGACGACCTTTATAGACGCCATTTGCTTTTGCAATTTTAATGCCTTGCGCCTGGCGTCGTTTAGATTCGGTACGCTCTTGCTCTGCAATCATGGCCAAAATTTGGATGATTAAATCTTTAATGAATTTATCCAAAAGAGGATTGCCAATTGCTTCAGCCATGATCGGTAGACTGGTGATGATCAGCTGCACGTTTTTCTTCTTTAGGTAATTGACTGAAGCAATGATTTCGTCGTAATTTCTTCCAAGTCGGTCGATTGCTTCGACAATAAAAATATCTTGGTCTCGGACAAACTCTAAAGCTTCCTGGAAAATCGGTCGATGAGTAATCGTTGCTCCAGATTGTTTCTCGATGAAAATTTTTTCTGCGCCGAACTTTTTCATTTCTTCAATTTGGCGTTGCTCATTTTGATCAATCGACGAAACTCGAATATAAGCAATTTTCAAAATTTTTACCTACTTCCTCAAACTATTTAAAATACACCCTAATCATACACTTTAAAACTAGATTTTTCAATGATATGTCAGTGTCTATTTAGGGTACGCTTTAAATATACAATTTGATTTAGAATGATAAAAGCTAAATACCTTTTTCATTTGTCAAATTAAGTTAGACAAATGAAAATAATAAAAGAAATGAGGTAATGAATTGAACGAAGTTTCAAAGGACGTTCTGGCAATCGAAGCCCACGAAAAAGCAAAGTATTAGTCTGATACGCTTAACACTTCTTTACTATAGATTGCTCTAAGTGTAAACCGTCAGGCTTTTTTACTGTCTAAATTTAACTAGCACCACGCGTATGAGTATTAGTCTCTTAAATTAAAATTGGTCTGGAAAGTAACTTGTTAATTCAAGTTCTTTATCAAGGGCTATTAAATAGGGAACCTTGTAGGGAAATCAATTCATTTTATGAAAGTGATTTCTCATTTGATTAAACAAAATTATCCTAATTATTTCTAATAGATTCTATAAGCACCTTACTTAGCGATACATAAAAATTGTGATACAATTCAGTTATAGTTTTAAAGGATATTATGGTCACTAAGTTACACATATAAATTTTTATGGAGGTGTTGTAATATGGCAAATTTTTACGGAAATGATCCTTTTTTCAACAATGATATGGATGATGTTTTCAATCAATTATTTCGGCGCATGAATAATCAAAATTCGGAGCGTGCACGGTATTTAGTTAATGGACAATCGTTGACACCGGATGAGTTTGCTCAATATCGAGCAACTGGTAAGCTACCCCAAAATAATAAAACAATAGAAGTATCTAAAGATGGTAAACAGGCTGTTAAAAAAGGAGGGATTTTAGAAAAGTTAGGGACTAATTTGACGGAACAGGCTCGTGATGGATTACTAGATCCAGTGATTGGACGTGAGAAAGAGATTCAAGAAACTGCAGAAATTTTGAGTCGTAGAACGAAAAATAATGCAATCTTAGTTGGTGATGCCGGTGTAGGTAAAACTGCAGTCGTCGAAGGTCTGGCACAGGCAATTGTGGCTGGTAAAGTTCCAGAAACGATTCAAGATAAAGAAATCTATTCGATTGATTTATCGTCTTTGGAAGCGGGAACTCAATATCGCGGTTCTTTTGAAGAAAATATTAAACAGCTGGTAGAGGAAGTTAAAGCAGCTGGTAATATTATTCTATTCTTCGATGAAATTCATCAGATTCTCGGCACGGGTGCCACTGGTGGTGAAGATGGTGGCAAAGGATTGGCTGATATCATTAAACCTGCTTTGTCACGTGGCGAGCTGAGTGTAATCGGGGCTACGACTCAAGATGAATATCGCAATACTATTTTGAAAAATGCGGCTTTGGCACGGCGATTCAATGATGTTGTGATTAATGAACCGACTGCCGCTGACACTTTACGTATATTACAAGGTGTTAAAGAGCTGTACGAAAAACATCATCATGTTGTATTACCAGATGATGTTTTGAAGGCGGCTGTGGATTATTCAATCCAATATATACCACAACGCACTTTGCCAGATAAAGCTATCGATTTGATCGACATGACTGCGGCTCATTTAGCGGCTAAAAATTCGCAAACTGATGTTGAGACATTGGATCAACGCCTTAAAAAATTAGAGGCAGCTAAGGAGGCCGCCATTAAAGCGGAGGACTTTACAAAAGCCGCTGATATCAAGAAGTCGATCGAGGAAACCAAGCAAAAAATTAAAGAAACGGATCAAAAAGAAAAAATCACTGCCACGATTAATGATGTGGCACAATCGGTTGAACGTTTAACTGGTATACCAGTTTCTGATATGGGCGCTAATGATATTGAGCGCTTGAAAAATCTTGATAAGCGTCTGAAAAGTAAGGTAATCGGTCAAGATGAAGCGGTTGAAATGGTAGCAAAAGCAATTCGGCGTAACCGTGCGGGCTTTTCAGAGGGTGATCAGCCGATTGGAAGTTTTCTGTTTGTGGGCCCAACTGGCGTAGGAAAGACTGAATTAGCTAAGCAATTAGCCTTAGATATGTTTGGAAATGAAAATGCGATTATTCGGCTAGATATGAGTGAATATGCTGATCGTACAGCTGTGTCGAAATTAATTGGTACCTCGGCTGGATACGTAGGCTATGAAGATAATGCTAATACTCTAACTGAACGGGTTCGGCGTAATCCATATTCCATTGTATTATTAGATGAAATTGAAAAGGCTCATCCACAAGTATTAACGTTACTGTTACAAGTGATGGATGATGGGCGCTTAACGGATGGACAAGGCAATGTCATTAATTTCAAAAATACGATTATTATTGCTACTTCTAATGCTGGCTTTGGTAATGAATCATTAAGTGGTGACGAGCAACGAGATCAGTCATTAATGGATAAGTTAGCACCATTTTTCCGCCCAGAATTTCTGAACCGTTTTAATGGAATCGTGGAATTTTCACATCTGACTAAGCAAGACTTAAGTCAAATTGTCGATTTGATGTTGGCGGATGTACAAAAAACTTTAGCCAAAAAATCCATCAAACTTGAGGTAACTAAAGCGGCTAAAGATTGGCTGATGGAACAAGGCTATGATGAAGCAATGGGTGCGCGGCCATTACGGCGAGTAATTGAACAACAAATTCGTGATAAGGTAACGGATTTCTACCTTGACCACTTAGATGTCAAAAACTTGAAGGCTGATTTAGTGGATGATGAGATTGTGATATCGGCAGCTTAGCTTAAATCAGTGTTCATAAATAACTTTATATAAGAGGAGATTTATTGGGAAGGAGATTGCTTGATAAATCTCCTTTTTTCGTTGATTTTCACCATTTGATATTAATCTATTGAGTAATATGGGTAGCGTCAAGAATCTTGTGTAAATGAAATACCTCCGTACATATAATATGTAGTTAATTTAAATAAAGGATGATTCTAGGGTGTCCTGAAGTCCTTTGAATCCGCGATGGATTCGCTTCATGGACTTCTCGTTGTAGACGTTAAACTGAGAAACCAGGAATCGATCCAGTGAATCTTCCGTTGGAAATTGTTCTTTGTGGTTGGTGTTGCGTTTGAGATGCTTGTTAAAGTTCTCAATCAAGTTGGTTGAATACAATGAACCGCGAATAGCTGGTGGGAAATCCATGAAAGTGAGCAGATTCGGCAATTTAAGCAGATTTTTGATTAACTTGGGATAGGTCTGATACCAGTTGTTGGCGAAGTCATTCAATTTTCGTACCTGGCATGACATTTAGTGGGACTTCTGAACGAAATGAAGTTGATTACTGATGAATATAACTAGGAAATGACGCAATTGATTGGGGATATGGACCTTGAAGATGCCAAAATTAGCATAGAAGATCTAAGTATTTATACGAACGATGATCAAACCTATTTCGTCGTTTTTGATCTCAAATATGAAGGATTGGATTCAAATCAAGTCCTTGTTTATGTAGCATCCGATCACGTCAGTTATTCCAATATAATCGATCATTATGAGCTAATCGCAACAAATACCAAATTAAAAAAGTGGAATAGATGATGGCTATTTTCGAAAAAGTCTCTTACTTTATTTCTATCGATCATCGGTAAAGTATCGTCGGTCGGTCACAAATCAAGTCAAACACCTGGAACGGGTGACGAGCAATGAATTTGATCAATTCAAAAATAAAGTAGCTTTTGAAAAGCTGCAGCGTGAAATCGAACAAGCAAAAATGAGTCAAGAGTCAGACCTATTCAATTAGGAGAAAGAGGAAAGTCATGGAAAATTATTACTTTATCAATAGCGTGGATCCAGAGAACCAAATGATGCGTATTCAAGAAGTGGGTGCTGGCGAAATGAGTGCGCAACAGGTACGTATCACGAAAGAGGATGCCGATGTTTATTCTTTAATGTTGGATGAAGCAACGCAAGAAGGGGAGCCGCTGATCGTTCAGCTGGATCTAAAATAAAGTCAAAATCAGCCGTAGAAAAAATTTTTTCGACCAGTACAAATAAAAACCGATTTTCTTTTTTTAGAAAGTCGGCTTTTAATAACGAAGCTAATTTAGTTGAAGTAGTTGCTCAATAATTGAAGAGCTGCCTGGTAAAAATAAAAGTAGACTACCTATGACTAACAAGATCCCTAAAACAAAACAGGCTATTACGAATTTGGTTGATCTAGATACTTCTTTATTTGAAACACTTATGATCAACAAAGTTATACCGACAGCTAACGTTAAAAAATACCAAAATCCCATTGTTATTGCCCACTTTCTTTGAATAGTTTTTACTTTCAAACTGTTTAATAAATTTTATCATAGACAAGAAGAACTAATCCTTGTACAAGAAAAATATATGTAAAGTTTAAACTTTCTTATACTATATAGGTTGAATTAAATACTTTACATCCGCACGCACAGTCGGTCAATCACTACCAAGCCAGGTAAAAGCAAAGGGGCTATTTTTGCGTATCGCTCAAAATCAAGCATGATTGGCGGACGTGGCGTCGTTCTGACTTCCGAAGAAGCGATTCACGAAAACAAAGATACATTTACGCATTGGACACCCAACGTTTATCGTTATGGAACATATGCAGACGAAAATCGCTCATATACTAAAGGGCATTCTGAAAATAATTTAAGACAAATCAATACATTCTTTATTGATTTTGATATTCACACGGCAAAAGAAACTATTTCAGCAAGTGATATTTTAACAACAGCTATTGATTTAGGTTTTATGCCTACAATGATTATCAAATCTGATAAAGGTTATCAAGCATATTTTGTTTTAGAAACTCCAGTCTATGTGACTTCAAAATCAGAATTTAAATCTGTCAAAGCAGCCAAAATAATCTCGCAAAATATCCGAGAATATTTTGGAAAGTCTTTGCCAGTTGATCTAACGTGCAATCATTTTGGACTGCTCGCATACCAAGAACGGACAATGTAGAATTTTTTGATCCCAATTACCGTTATTCTTTCAAAGAATGGCAAGATTGGTCTTTCAAACAAACAGATAATAAGGGCTTTACTCGTAAGTCTAACGGTTTTAAGCGGTACAAAAGGCAAAAAACAAGTAGATGAACCCTGGTTTAATCTCTTATTGCACGAAACGAAATTTTTAGGAGAAAAGGGTTTAGTAGGGCGCAATAGCGTTATGTTTGCTCTCTCTTTAGCCGAAACGTGCGAATATAATATGTTTGAGTTTAATAATCGATTAGATCAACCCTTAGAAGAAAAAGAAGTAATCAAAATTGTTAGAAGTGCCTATTCAGAAAACTATCAAGGGGCTAATAGGGAATACATTACCATTCTTTGCAAAGCTTGGGTATCAAGTGATTTAACCAGTAAAGATTTATTTGTCCGTCAAGGGTGGTTTAAATTCAAGAAAAAAAGAAGCGAACGTCAACGTGTTCATTTGTCAGAATGGAAAAAAGATTTAATGGCTTATATTAGCGAAAAAAGCGATGTATACAAGCCTTATTTGGTGACGACTAAAAAAGAGATTAGAGAAACGCTAGGCATTCCTGAGCGGACATTAGATAAATTGCTGAAGGTACTGAAAGCGAACCAGGAAATTTTCTTTAAGATTAAATCAGGAAGAAATGGTGGTATTCAACTTGCTAGTGTTAAATCATTGTTGCTATCGATCATTAAAGTAAAAAAAGAAGAAAAAGAAAGCTATATAAAGGCGCTGACAAATTCTTTTGACTTAGAGCATACATTCATTCAAGAGACTTTAAACAAGCTAGCAGAACGCCCCAAAACGGACACACAACTCGATTTGTTTAGCTACGATACAGGCTGAAAATAAAACCCACACTATGCCATTACATTTATATCTATGATACGTGTTTGAAAGAGAAGACGAAAACGGAGATAAAAAATATTTTATCGGTACATTTCAAAGCGATAAGTTGAAACGACTCACTCCATATAAAGATGATAAAGAGGAATTGGCTCAACAGCTTAAAAAACAGCAAGACCAACATAGAGAACAAAAGCAAGAACAAACAATAGCTTTACAAAGAGAAGAAGAAAAATAAAGGAGAATGAGCTATGAATTTTCTACAAAATAATTTCCAAACTTTATATTTAGGTGCAGCTGCAGGAGATATTCAAGGAAGAATTTCCGGAGCATTAACAACAGTTCAATCCGTATTGACAGGTATACAAGATCGTCAAAAAGCATTTAGATGAAGCGGAAACAATCGTGATTGCGATCGACAGCGACCGAGAAGGTGAAGCAATCGCCCGCTTGATTATCAACCTTTCGGGAAATAGCCGGAAAACCATTAAACGTTTATGGATCAACTCGCTTGAAACTAGCGAAATCAAAAAAGGATTTCAAAATCTGAAGGACGGACAGGCGTTTTATTCCACTTACAAAGAAGCAGAAACCCGACAAATCGCTGATTGGCTGGTAGGAATCAATCTCACCCGTCTTTACACGCTTTATATGCAGAAAAACGGCATGAGAGGCGTGTTTAGCGTTGGACGCGTCCAAACCCCGACTTTGTTCTTGATTTACCAACGCAACGAAGAAATCAAACATTTCGTCAGCAAGCTATTTTATGAGTTGTATGCCACTTTCACACACTCGAATGGTAAGTACAAAGGGAAATACAAAGAGCGGTTTGATACACTCGAAAACCTTGACGGGTTCAAAGAAACCAATCAGCTAGAGCAAGCGGAGAATGCCGAAGTAACAAATGTCAAAGTGGAAGAAAAACGGCAGTATGCGCCGAAACTATTTAGCTTGTCTGATTTACAATCTTTCGCGAACAAACGCTTTAAGTACAGTGCCGACAAAACGCTTTCGATCGCTCAAAAACTCTATGAAAAAAAGGTGCTTTCTTATCCAAGAAGCGATACCAATTATATTGGTAGCCCCGAATTTGACTACCTGAAAAGCAACCTCAGTCGGTATCTCGAACTAGCAGGAGTGGGCATTTCCGAACCGCAGCTAAACGAAAATAAACGGTATGTAGATGGAAGCAAAGTACAAGAACACTATGCGATTATTCCAACGAAGACATTGCCGAAGCTCAGTGATGTAACGAAAGACGAAAAAAACATTTATCTTCTGGTCTTGTATCGTACCCTCGCAATTTTTGAAAAGCCGTATATCTATGACGAAACCACCATTGATACAGCGATCAATCAGGTTCTGTTCCAATCAAAAGGGAAGACAGAAAAAGAGCGTGGATGGAAACGACTATATAAACAGGAAGAAAAAGACAAGGACGACCCACTTTTACCAGAAGTAACCGTCAATGATTCAGTGGCTTTCGCCCTTGAAACAAAGGAAGGGAAAACCCAACCACCCAATTACTATACAGAGGGCACACTGCTAACCGTCATGAAACATGTCGGACGGGCAATGGACGATAAAGACAGCAAAGACATTCTTAAAGAAACCGAAGGGATTGGAACCGAGGCCACTAGAGCCAGTATCATTGAAACCTTGAAGAAACAAGACTACATCACGATCAGTAAGAGTAAAATCTATGTGACAGAAAAAGGCGAATTGTTGTGCCGCATAATTGCAGAGGACGAAATTGCCAATGCCGGCATGACTGCCCAATGGGAACGCTATTTGAAAAAGATCCGAAGCCAACAAGGCACACAAGAAGCTTTTTTAGGCAGTACCGAGCGGTTTGTGCAGCACCTCATTGAAAAAGTGCCACAAAACTTCCAAGACAAAAAAGAAAACATTGCAGATGTAGCCGGTCATATGGAACAAGAAAATGTGATGGGTACGTGTCCGAAATGTCAAAACAGCGTAGTAGACAAAGGAAAATTTTATGGCTGTTCGGGCTACAAAGACGGTTGCAAATTTACGCTTCCTAAAAGATGGAGCCAAAAAGCACTCACAAAGAAAAATGTCCAAGATTTATTAAGCAAAAGAGAAACGAGTTTAATCAAAGGGTTCAAAAGTAAAAAAGGAAGCAATTTCTCGGCAAAGTTAACACTGAATGACGAAATGAAATTAGATTTTGAATTTCCAAAAAAATAAAAACACAAGATCTAGACCTTGCCCCTTTTGGAAAAAAGGGGCAAGCCCCCAAAATCGTCTCAGTCACCCAGTTGTAATAGCCTAAAACTGAATAACACTTAAATAAGTCAAGGAACGGGTAAGTATTTTTTGGCAGACCACCAAAAAATCTCCACCCTCACAGTCCTTGACTTCTTTATTTTTGGCTGTGGGCTGTCGTCGCCGACAGTCAAACCAGTTGTAAAAAATATTTGCTATCTTGCCTGTCGCTAAAATAGTGTACCGCCAAAAAACGCTTGAAAGGAATTTTTCTTTTGCTCGCTTGTTGCTTTGTAAGAATAAGTAGCTATTCTGCAAATAACCCTAATATTTCGTATTTCTCTAAAAAACCAGTGTTTGAGAGGGAAGTTCTACGCTCATTTCAGATTGATCTATGGGTAACTATCCATGAAAATGCCTGTAAACCGCTCTTTTTTCAGTTTTTTTAAAGAGAGAGAAAATAAAAATAAAATACCAACTTTTTACGTATATTAATAACGAAGGACTTAAATATAGGATGATCAAAGGAGGCGTTCTTATGTATGAAGACGAATGGAGAGAATACTATGCAACCAAAAATGAGAGCATACATATTACGAGAAACAAACTCATTTTCCAATGCAATGAAGGAATCGCACTGTCTACTCATAAAACGGAAATTGAAAGAACCATGCATGCATTGGCACTTAAACTCTTATTACTGGAGTTAAATTCATATGATTTTTAATCTGCAAAAAAGTTTATAGCA
Organism: Enterococcus durans; assembly: GCF_002277935.1. Lineage (NCBI taxonomy): Bacteria > Bacillati > Bacillota > Bacilli > Lactobacillales > Enterococcaceae > Enterococcus > Enterococcus durans. The sequence continues at coordinate 1,676,752 of NZ_CP022930.1, forward strand.
CCGTCGCTTATACCAGAAAATATAACAAACGCCGCATTGTTTTTTTGTGCACTTTAATAATCTATTCAACTAAGGAATTAAGCTGGCTGTCAAGAGAGTAATATCGTATTGAATCTCAGGTGGAAATTTTCTGCGGTATCTTTTTTGACTGAAATGACATTAGTGTCTTTTGGGGATTGTGTATGTAAGTATTTTTTAAAATCATTTTAACAAGTTTTGGACAAAAATTCTCATGAAAAAACAGAATTTAAATAGCATGATAAATTAGAGAAGATAGTTTAATGTGCTTATAGGAACACCCCACTTTTACAGTCACAATCAATAACCTTGCTACTTTCTTTCGAAATTGATAAGAGTCTAAAGGATTGACAACGCTTGATAGTGAGCATAAACTTAATGTACGCTAGTTAGTTTACAAGTGCAAACTAAAAAAGTATGATGTGTCGTCTCTGAAATTCTCCCTGATTCAAGTCATAACCAGAGTACATATCGGTTATTTTTTGATTCCATATTTTTTCCTTTATGTGCTGAGGATTAAGGGGTACCAATTGTAATTGCGCGTTATATGGTCTTTGTTTAGAATCGCTCTCCAAAAAGCCAATTTTTTGCATAGAATTTTAGATGTGGTACCATTAATTAGAATTATTATAAATAAGAAGTAGGTATCATTGTTTTAGTAAAAAGACTAGGAGGAATGGAAGATGGAAATAGACTACAAGGATCATGGGAAGAAGCCGTATATCATTAATATTGAAGACGCCACCACAGGAAATGATAATTACCGGACGACCATTTGGACAGGCAGTAAACTGCAAGTCACCGTAATGTCCATTCAACCGGGCGATGACATCGGTTTGGAAGTGCACGAAGGCATTGACCAATTTATCCGTATTGAAGAAGGAGAAGGCGTGTGTAAAATGGGGCCTTCTAAAGATAACTTACATGTTCAACAAAAAGTGATGGATGATGACGCCGTATTTGTTCCGGCGGACATTTGGCACAACATCGAAAACACCGGTGATAAGCCGCTCAGACTGTATACCATTTATGCTGGTCCAGATCACCTTGAAGGAACGGTTCACCCTACTCATGAAGACGCCAAAAACGATCCAAACGAACACTGAGGTACACTAGGATGAAACAAAAGCCCTGCACCCGTATGGATGGTCCACTGGTGCAGGGCTTTTTATAAAGGAGAGAAGTGGTATGAGTGATTCATTGTTTCAATTAGAGAAGGTTGGTTTTCAGGCAAACGGAAACCAAATCCTTCAAGATATCTCTTTTACAGTAAACAAAGGGGAAGTGATTGTTTTTTCTGGTCCTTCTGGAAGTGGAAAAAGTACCCTTTTGAAATTAATTGGTACGCTGCTTTCCCCAACTTCCGGAAAAATTTATTATCGAGGTACGGATCTGCAAAAAATCGATCCTGTGGAGTATAGAAAAGAAGTCTCTTATTTCTTTCAAAACGCTTCTCTATTCGATGAGACAGTTCAAGAGAACTTGTCTTTTCCTGCCCGCATAAGAGAAGAAGGATTTGATCGGGAACGTGCAAAAAAATTGTTAGAACGAGTTCAAATACCTGAAACTTACTTATCGAAAGAGGTCAAGGAACTATCAGGAGGGGAAAAACAACGGGTTGCATTGGTCCGAAATTTGATGTATCAACCGAAAGTGTTGCTCCTGGATGAAGTTACCAGTTCATTGGACCAAGAAAACAGAGCGATTGTCCTTGATTTAGTCCGAGACATGATGAAAGACCAACAAACTACGGTGTTGGCCGTCACTCACAACCAGGAAGAAATCGACCAAGCTTCTCGTCTGATTACTATCAAAGGTGGAAAAATGGAGGAATCGAAATGACAAACAATTTGGAAATCAGTAATCTTTCTTTGCTTTTATCCTCTATCCTCTTGATAGTTGCCTTGTTGATTGATTACAAAGAGAAATTGGGATTAGGAAACGACATTTTTATTGCGGGAATTCGCGCTGTCGTTCAATTATTCCTTATTGGATATGTATTGAGCTACGTATTACGAGTGGATAACAACTTTCTCACTTTAGCGATGGTTTTGTTCATTGTGTTCAACGCTTCTTATAACGCCCATACACGCAGTGAGGGGATCAACCGCTCTTTTAAAATTTCAACGACGGCTATTGGAGTAGGAACAGCCTTGTCCTTACTCATTCTTGTTTTTTCAGGAGTCATTGACTGGTCCCCTTCCCAAATCGTTCCAATTACAGGCATGATTGCCAGCAACGCCATGACTGCGATTGGAGTGACCTATCGGTCTTTGAATTCAAAATTTACGGACCAACGCCAACAGGTATTGGAAAAATTGGCATTGGGAGCCAATAAAAAACAAGCGTCCATGAGTATTGTAAGAGAAAGCGTCAAAACGGGCATGGCTCCTTCTATTGACCGAACAAAAACGGTTGGACTTGTCAGCCTACCAGGTATGATGTCAGGGTTGATTTTTGCGGGAATTGATCCTGTTCAAGCGATTCGTTACCAAATTGTTGTGATGTTTATGTTGATTTCAGTTACTGCGATTTCTTCGTTTATTGCTAGTTATATGGCTTACCGTGAGTTTTATAACAATCGCAGTCAATTAATTATATGATTTGGGATGATACACTACTCTTAAAACCAGTGGTTACAATTTTATGTAGTTAAAAGAAGACCTCACGAGAATAATTACAAAAAGAACTTCATTTTTTAAGGAAGAAGGATATTTTTGTCATCGAATCTTTGGAACGACTAGGGCGAAACTATGATGAAATTTTTTATATAGTGCAGCAACTGGATTGATTGAATCCTTTAATAAGCAAATCAAGAAATACAGCCACCGCAAGGAACAGTTCCAAAATGAAGAGTCGATGGAACGTTTCTTAGTCTCGTATTTTGATACTCACAACCAAAAATTCCTAGGTCGCAGTCATAAAGGTTTCCAACAGGCCGAAGGCGAGCTCGAACAAATGCTGAGTCAACCGATGGAGAATTAGAAACAATCTACAGTAGGAAAGAACCATTTACACAAAATTATTGACGCTCCCAAGCTAAAACTCCTATTAATCGATCTACTAAAAATAAATAAAAAATTCTTTTCAATTTTTATTTATGGTATGACATAAATAAAGTAAAGTTATTCTTCTAGGTTAATCTTATTAATACTCTTTCTCACTAGTGTTGCATGCAACACTAGTGAGAAAGAGCATTAAATATACTGCAAGGCAAGACATTTGGTAATTGAAGAATAACAAGCAAAAAAATAGCAGTCAGGTCTCTTGACAAAGTATAGTTGCTATTCTTTTTTTAGGCCCTACTTTAATGAAATTTTTGTTTGGAGGGAACGACTTCTTTCCTTTGATTATTTCAGTTGAATTTAATAGAGAAGCCTGGCGTCTATTAAGAAATACTTTTCTTGATGAGCGTCAATTTTTTTAACGGAAATCTATCCTATACTAAATTCAGTAAAGAAAAAGGAGGAATCAAAGAAAGCTATTTTAAACAAACCAAAATTATAGGAGGAATAAATCATGACTGAAAATAAAGCTACTCAAGAAAGAACACCCCAAGAAAGATTGCAAGAAGAACAAGAACACAAGGAACATGTTCATCATACGAAAATTAATGCAGCGGCCATTGCGGATCATCTTTTAGGCAACATGCATACATTACATGTGAAACTGCACCAATATCACTGGTATGTAAAAGGAGCCAATTTCTTTACGTTGCATGAAAAATTTGAAGAGTTGTATAACGAAAATGAAAAATGGTTCGACAAACTTGCGGAGCGTCTAATTACTTCTGGGCATAAACCTGCTTCGACAACGGTTGAATTTGAAAAATATTCGATGCTTTCGGAAGATGCAGTTAATAAATACGCTAAAGCAGAAGACATGGTTGAAAATATTATCGAGGACTTCAGAAGCACTCGTGACCTAACTATTCGCGCGATTCGTTTAGCTCAAGACGAGGGTGACGATGCTTTAGAAGATACATTGATTGCTTTTAAAAATGACTTAGACAAGAACATTTGGATGCTGCAAGCGTTCATTGGTAAAGAAGCATTAGAAGATGATGACGCTCTTGATGAGGATGAAGATTAAGGTAAAAGTAGAAGCTGATTTAGGGATTGGAATTCTTTCCAGTCCTTTTTCCATTTTCTTGATGTGCATCAATTTTTTTGTAGTAAGAGACTTATATAATAAAAGCAGCGAATATAAACAAAATAAATAAAGGGGGAGAATGAATTGACTAAACATACCCATCATGAAATTGGCGACCACGCAGCCTGTATCCGCTTGGTTCCAATATTCAATCACTTAGAGGATAGCGCGATGAATTACATTGCTGAAAAAGCCCACACGAAACAGTATCAAAAAGGAGAGTTTCTGTTTCGTTCACAAGAAAAAGAGGATACTTTATATATTATCAATCGTGGGAAAATCCGTATTTATCGATTGGCAGACTCTGGCAAAGAGCAGCTAGTGCGGATCTTGAACCCTGGTGATTTCACCGGAGAATGGACCTTGTTCAACCCGGATGCAGTACACGAGGAATATGCCGAAGCAACCCGAGATACCGTTGTCTGTATGATTCAGCAAAAAGATGTCCAAGATTTTCTGGAACAATACCCAGCTATTTCTTTAAAACTATTGGCGGAAATGTCTAAACGGTTAGAAAGTTCAGAACGTCAAACGACACAAGTAGCCTTGGAGAGTGTCATTACCCGTTTAGTTTTGTTTTTGGCAGAAAATGTGGAACCTGAAATGGGCAACTCTCCCACCATCACCCTGCCGATGGAAAAAAAGGACATTGCTTCCTATTTAGGAACGACACCTGAGACCATCAGTCGCAAATTTGGAGAATTGGAGGACGAGGGATTGATTCAACAGCTGTCTGGGAAAAGGATCAAGATTCAGGATTTAGATGATTTATTGCTTTACAGCGAATAATCGGACACACTTTTTTCTACACGTTGGTGTTCTGTCGCTCTTCATTAACAACGGGACAGAACTCAGTGCTTTTGCTTCCATCTGTCCGTTTTTGGCTTTTTTAAGACAGAACGACCTTCATTCATTGGAAAAATAAAAGCACAAACATGATAACCCTCAAGTTTTTTTGTTTTATTTTTCTTTAAGATAGGGTTGTCGAACAAAACGTAAAAATAAGTAGGGGTGAATGTGCATTATTTTTGGGTGATAGTTGCCATCACGTTGTCAGCAGCGGGTGCATTCTTTGTCGTCCCTTTCACCAAGAACACGATTGGCGGCGAAGCAAAAACGTCTAACGTTGTTGAGGCAGATAGGTTAGCTATGGAAAAAGAAGAGGAAGTTGTAAAAGGAGCCGGCGTAATCGGACACGGAAAAGTGGCGTATTACGAAGCGAGTGACCAGGGAGATAAAAGTGTATTCACTGTTTGGTTTCCATGGAGCTTAGCCGGAATCTTGTTCAGCATCACCATGACTAGAATGACGCGAAAAATTGAAGAAATGGAGCAAATAGAATGGAATTCGTATTAGGCGTTTTGAATCCCCATGCGGCGGAGATTGGTTCTGTTGTGATTCATTGGTATGGAGTCATTATTGCAGAGGGCATATTAGCGGCTCTCCAGTTGAGCACCAAGGAAGCAAAGAAAAAAGGACTGGAAGAGGATACCATTATCGATATGGCCTTATGGGCAATTCCGATTGGACTCCTCGGCGCTCGGCTTTATTATGTGTTATTTGAACTGGTTATTATCTGCAAAATCCAGGACAAATCCTTGCGATTTGGAATGGCGGCATTGCGATTTATGGGGGATTGATTGCAGGAGGGGGTACGCTATATTGGTATGCAAAGAAAAAAGGTACTTCTTTGGCACTCGTTCTTGATATTTTAGCGCCCAATGTATTGTTAGCCCAGTCCATTGGTCGTTGGGGCAATTTTATGAATCAGGAAGCTCATGGTGGACCGGTTACTCGTCAATTCTTGGAAAATCTTTATTTACCTGAATTTATCATTGAACAAATGAATATCAATGGTACCTACTACCATCCGACTTTTTTATACGAGTCATTGTGGAGTTTGTTGGGCTTTGTCCTCATCGTCACTATACGGAACCGAAAACAGCTTTTGCGTCAAGGAGAAGTCGCTTTGAGTTACGTTTTGTGGTACTCAGTGGGTCGGTTCTTCATTGAAGGTATGCGAACGGACAGTTTATGGATTGGCGAGTGGATCCGCGTTTCGCAAGCCTTGTCTCTGGCCCTGTTTATTGGCGCGATTGTAGTATGGTTTATACGCAGACAAGACTATCCACCAATTTCTTATTATTCTGATGGCAATAAGGGGCAGAAAAAGACTATTAAGATGGTGAATTTAGCAAAAAGATAAAAAGAAGTGCAAAACTTGATATGCGTCAATTTTCGTTTGCTAAAAGTGAGCTATACTACAGTTGTAAAGAGGAAAAGGCAGTGTTCATTAATCTGCTGCCGATAAAATAAAAACACATAAAGGAGATAGGAATTATGGAAAAAGCTATATTGCAATTAGAAACGTTGTCTTGTCCAAGTTGTATGCAAAAAATTGAAGGTGCCGTGAAATCAGTTAACGGTATTGATAAAGACAGCATTAAAGTATTATTCAACTCCAGCAAAGTCAAAACCAATTTTGATTCAGCTGTCACTTCGATTGAAGAGATTCAAAAAGCTATCGAAAACGTAGGCTATCCGGTCCTTAAAGCAAAAGTCAAGGCCGCTTAACAGATTAAATGAACTAGGCAATTCTGGAAGAAAAGCTATTTTTCCAGGATTGCTTTTTTTGTTGCAATCCGATTCGAGGTGCTTAGAAACGATAAAAGAGAACTTTCTAAACTTGATGTCAGTCAATTAATTACTTAGGCAATTATCTTATACTGTGTTTATCAATAAAAGAGAAATTAAATTTGGAGGGAAAAAGCATGCAACAATATATATTAAGCAAGAAAAATGTTATCACCGTCATCAGTGGATTGTTAATCGTACTCGGTTTCTTCAGTCACTTTGTTTTAGAAAACGTAGGAATTTCAGAGTGGTCTTTGATCATCGCCTCTGTCTTTGGGATTACGCCAATTGCCATTCAAGCGTTTCAAGCAATGAAAGTCAAAGTCATCAGTATTGATGTCTTAGTCAGTATTGCAGCGATTGGTGCGCTTTTTATTCAAAATTATGAAGAATCGGCTATTGTCACGTTCTTATTCTTATTCGGACACTACTTGGAACAACGAACATTGAACCAAACGCGATCTGCTATCAAAGAATTGACTGAAATGGCACCCGAAAGCGCCTTGAAACAAATGGATAATGGCGAATTTGAAGAAGTAGAAGTGGATGATATAGATGAAGGGGATATCTTGCTCGTTAAAACGGGTGCGAAAGTTCCAGTAGATGGCATAGTCCTTACGGGTGAAGGGCATATCAATGAAGCTAGCATTACAGGGGAAGCTGTTCCGGTCAACAAGCTAGCTGATGCAGAAGTTTTTGCAGGAACCATTTTAGAAAACGGAACGATTCAAATCAGAGCTGACCGAGTTGGTGAGGACACCACATTTGGAAAAATTATTGAACTCGTGGAAGAAGCACAAGATTCTAAATCCGAAGCGGAACGGTTCATTGATCGCTTTTCTAAATACTACACACCAGCTGTCTTGGTTCTGGCAATTGTTGTATGGGCGTTCAGTCAAAATATTGAGTTAGCAATCACCATCTTGGTTCTAGGTTGCCCAGGCGCATTAGTTATCGGAGTGCCTGTCTCAAACGTTGCCGGTATCGGGAATGGTGCTCGTAATGGTGTTCTTTTAAAAGGGAGTGAAGTCATTCAAGACTTCAGCAATGTGGATACAATTGTATTTGATAAGACAGGTACTTTAACTGTCGGAAACCCAACCGTTGCAGCGACTGAACTGTATGAAAAAGATCCTGCTGAAACGCTTGGCTATCTGGCCAGTGTGGAACGGGAATCAGATCATCCATTAGCAAAAGCGGTCTTAAATCAAATTGGAGAAACAAACTTTTATCCTGTTGAAGGAACTGAAGTCGTGAAAGGCGGCGGAATCGTTTCAAGTGTAGCTGGACATAGAGTGGCTGTTGGGAATGTGGCCTTGATGGAAAAAGAAAATGTCACTCTCAGCAAAAAAGTGCAAAAAGATGTCAAACGGTTTGAACAACAAGGGAACTCTCTCGTTTTGACAGCGGTCGACGGTGAATTAAAAGTACTGATGGGCATTCGCGATCAAGTCCGTCCGGGTGTGAAAGCTAATTTGCAGGAATTAAAAGACTTGGGCGTGAAAAATCTAGTCGTTCTTTCAGGAGATAACCAAGGAACCGTTGATGTGGTCGCCGGCGAACTTGGTTTGACCGAAGCTCACGGCCACATGTTGCCGGAAGACAAATCGGCTTATATCGGAAAACTTCAACAACGTGGTCAAATTGTAGCCTTTGTTGGAGATGGCGTTAACGATAGTCCGTCCTTAGCTTTAGCAGACATTGGAATCGCAATGGGAAGCGGAACGGACGTAGCGATTGAAACATCCGATGTCGTTTTAATGAACTCGAACTTCAGCAACTTGCCTCACGCATTAGGATTAGTAAAAGCCACCGCAAATAATATGAAACAAAATATCGTGATTTCAATTGGAGTAGTGTTGGTCTTGTTGACCAGCGTCTTCTTCAGCGAATGGATGAATATGTCTATCGGAATGTTGGTTCATGAAGGTAGTATCTTGTTGGTAATTTTCAATGGCATGAGATTAATGAAGTATAAGTTGAAAGGTCGAAAAGAACAAAAAGAAGTATCAGCACCTGCAGAGAAAGTAAAAATATCTTAAGAATAAATTAGAAGAGGCTGAGACAATAGTCCATCCTTGAAATGACAAAAGCGGAAACTCAGATTTTTAAATCTGGGATTTTCCGCTTTTTTGAGTTCTTGAAAAAAAAAGAAGAGTATATTATTGGTTAGTTTAATATTTAGTGAATGGATGTCTATGTCGATAGGTATGTTGAGAGTGTAAAATATTTTGTGTAAATAGAAAAAAGGAAGTCCCTTCTGTAGAATAGAGTTACCACAACACATTCACAGAAGAGAGGACTTCCCTATGAACGATTTTACTACAGAAATTCTAAAGACTCTAGCGAACAAAGGCGATTTGAATGAATTATTCCGTGTCCATTTGGAGAAAGCAGTCAATACGCTTCTCAAAACGGAGTTAACGGCTTTCCTAGATTACGAAAAGTATGATCGCATTGGTTTTAACACGGGTAATTCTCGTAACGGCTCCTATGACCGTACGGTCAAGACCGAGTATGGGGAACTTCATCTCCAGATTCCGCGCGACCGCAATGGTGAGTTCAAGCAACAGACTGTTCCTGCTTATAGACGGACGAATGACACGTTAGAGGAGACCGTCATTCACCTCTCCCGAAAAGGTATTACCATGTCGGAAATCGCAGACTTGATTGAGAAAATGTATGGGCATCACTACACGCCCCAAACCATGTCCAATATAACAAAATCATTTACAGAAGAGGTAACGGCGTTTAAAGGGCGGGAGCTTCATGACCGTTATGCTGCTATTTATATGGACGCAACGTATATTCCGTTAAAGCGGAAAACCGTCGCCAAGGAAGCTATTCATATCGCAGTTGGCATTCGCCCGGACGGATCAAAGGAAGTATTGAGCTATGCGATTGCACCGACTGAATCCATCACGATTTGGGAGGAAATTTTATTGGACCTTCAAGAGCGCGGTTTGAAAAATGTCCTCCTGTTCATCACGGATGGCTTAAAGGGGATGGTAGGAGCGATTAGTCGGTTCTATCCCAAAGCTCGTTTTCAACATTGTTGTGTACACGTTTCCCGTAATATCAGTCACAAAGTGCGTGTCGATGATCGTAAGGAAGTCTGTGATGATTTTAAAATGGTGTATCAAGCCTCATCTAAAGAGGTGGCGTTGGAAGCACGTGGTGCTTTTGCGGAAAAATGGAAAACCAGCTATCCAAAAGTGGTTGAATCGATTCTTTCGAACGATCACTTGCTCACTTTCTATGATTTCCCCTTGGCCATACGCAAGAGTATTTATTCTACGAACTTGATTGAATCCTTTAATAAGCAAATCAAGAAATACAGCCACCGCAAGGAACAGTTCCAAAACGAAGAGTCGATGGAACGTTTCTTAGTCTCGTCTTTTGATACTTACAACCAAAAATTCCTAGGTCGCAGTCATAAAGGCTTTCAACAGGCCGAAGGCGAACTTGAACAAATGCTAAGCCAACTGATTGAGAATTAGAAACAATCTGCAGTAGGGAAGAATCATTTACACAAAATTATTGACGCTCCCACACTTTTAATTAAAAAATTGATGTGCGTTCCCAAATTTGTCGTTTGCACGGAACATTTTTGAAAACGCACATCATGTGTTTATTGTTCAGCCTTTATTTCAAGCGATGGAATGTATCAAAAGAAGACTTGCTTCAACTTTTAAAATGGAGCAACTTCTCCGTTGAATGTACCGCTAAGAACAACTTTACCTAACATGTGTCCGGATTCGACTTCTTTTGTAGCTGCCCGCAAATTTTTTGCGTTGATGCCATCCGAGTAGACTTTTGTCAAGGTTGTTTTTAGGAGGCCTCTTTCTGCTAGCGAAGCGATCATTGCCAATGCTTCACCTTGTGTTTCGATTTGGTAGTCATGATCAGTTTTCGCAAACATATACTCCCAATCCAAGCTGACTGATAGATTTTTCCAAGTACTTAAGTTCAACGGTTCATTGACTCCAACGATCGTGCCTACATGTCCAAACGGTTTGATCAGATGAGTGATTTGTTCTAAATAATGGGTGATATCGAATAAGACGGCGATATAATCAATAGCCTCTACACCTAGTTCCTGCAAGCTTTGTTTTAAATCGTGATGATAATCTAGTGGATGATCTACACCAACTGAAGTGAGCCATTCAAAGTTTTTAGGACTAGAAGTAGCATAGATTTCTAATCCTGCCCATTTAGCTAACTGGTTCAAGATAGAGCCCACACCACCTGCACCATTGATCACTAAGATTTTCTTTCCTTGATTGGCATTTTCCTCTGGAATCAATCCAAATTTATCAAACAGTAGTTCATAGGCCGTCAAGGAGGTAAGGGGAAGGGCTACGGCTTCTTCATCTGATAGATGCTTTGGTGATAAAGCTGCAATCCGTTCATCAACGAGTTGATATTCTTGATTACTGCCAGAACGTGTTGTAGTACCTGCATAAAAAATTCGATCCCCGATTTTGAACTTAGAAACTTTTTCGCCTATTTTGACGACTTCACCTACGCCATCAAATCCTAGTACTTTTAGAGTATCGCTTTTAGGTGCGGTCTGTCTTAACTTAGTGTCAACAGGGTTGACGGATACCGCTTTGACCTTTACCAGTATATCCCTTGCTTCAGGAACAGGGATTTCTTTTTTTTGATCAATGAAACTTTTAGGGTCATCGATCGGCAAGCCTTCAAAAAAGCCAACAGCCTGCATCAATTGATCATTTGACATAAAACTTCCTCCTCTGCTAGTGGACAAAACGTCTTCCTTTAATTTGACGTAAAGGAAGCGATATAGAATCAGCTTAGAAGGTCGAAAGATAGGAAAACGAGCATCACTTGGTGGTTGTCTCCTGAATCCATCCGAAAACTAAGCATTATTTCAACAGCACTAGCTTAAATCTTTTCATTTCTATTGTAAAACAAAGCATCTTTGATACGCTATATTTCTTCTATAAAAGTCGCGTGCTGTACCAAAAGCGTGAGCAATGCAAGAAAACGCAAGTCTGTATTTTGTCGGACATAAGTTCTATATAAAGATATAGCGAGAGCAATAACGATTTAATCGACTAGTTCCTATTGTTTTAACTAAAATAGACAAAAATATCAGCTGATTTCTTATTGAAAAGGGCTGATATTTTTGCCTATAAACACAAGAAACTATCCAATTTTTTCATGTGACAGAAACTAGAAAATCTATTTTTGACTAAAACTATATTCCACTTTATTCGAATCCATTAGGCGGGTTCCTTGATCATTTACCCAAGTAAATTCTTTTTTATAGTGCTCACCATAGAGATACGTTTTTTTGTTTTCTTTATCGATCTGAGCATAGGCTTTTTTTATTTTCCGATCGTATGTTTGAAATAGCCCAGTTTGTTCAGGGTGTTGATCTTCTTCAGTAAAATCATTCGCAAGTAATTTTTCTATTTCTTCTTTTTCACTATCTGAAGTGGTTAAGCTAGAGGGATCTTGGTTGATATTTTTAGATAGTTGGATTTCTTTAAAAATAGCAAGAGTTCCATTTTCTATGGTATAACCTCCACGATTTTGCAAAGTACCACCATTTGTGACTTGAACGATGACGACATTTTCTATCTTGTCTTTATCCGCAGATGCGCAAGCGCTTAACGAGAAAGTAGATAAAATCAAAAAAGATATAAAAATAACAACGTTTTTTTACTCATAATTAGATCACTCCTTTTCCATATCTTATCATTTTGATAAATAAACTAAAAGTAATTTTTTTATAATTCGCGATTTAACCTTTTAAAATCAAGAAATTAAAGTAGATGGAACTATGCTATATTTAGAAATCGTTCTTTCGAATCCTATCCAACAACTCGCCGGTTTTGAATTGCGTTCTTCTTTTTTATAACATGATTTTCTACGTGGTGAACAGATGGTCACGAAAGAATCGAGGAGTGATTTTTCTTGGGAAAGCAAGTGAGCAAGGTAAAGAAGAAAGCACATGAAGCCTAGATTTTACCTCGAAAACCAAGGGAAATATGTTATCGATTAGGGGCTAAAATAAGTAATTGTATTGTTATAAAAACAAGCTTATAATAAGTTATAAAAAATTGAGGTTTGGGGAATAAGGAGAAAACAGATGAAAAAAACGGTGATGTTTTGTTTAGTATTGTCAACAGTGTTATTGGCTGCATGTCAACAAACAAAAAAAGCGACGGCTCAGTCTTCAAAGGCTGCTGAAAGTAGTATAGCAGTAACAAAAGAATCAAGTAGCAAAGCAAGTTCAGAAAGCAGTACAACAAACAGTACAACAAGCAGCTCGACAAGCAGCACAACGACCAATTCAACAAGTAGCACAGATACCAGCTCTAGTACAGCAACAGAAACAACTACGGTTTCAAATCTGTTGTGGAGTGCAGATAAAAGCAATCAATTGGCTAGCTTTATGGCTAGTTGGGGTCAAACCATGGGACAAAGTTATCAAGCCTATGGACCGGGTAATAATGTAAATCTCTATGGATTACAGTTACCTGATGGAGTTTTGAACCATATGAATGGTTGGCAAGCAACGGTTGCCAATACACCAATTTCGTTAACTTGGTCAGAAAATGGAGAAGTACCATCTGGCTACGGATTAGTAGCAGTTTATTCAGATGCGCAAACACAATCTGGACAAAAAACAAGGCACGTTTACTTTTTCACCATTGAGGGAGGAACTCCTAAAGTTTTGGTCACCAGTCAAAATCAAGGGAATCCGAACAATTATCTTGAGTTAAGAGAAACAGATAATCAAGAATTGAAAAATGGATTTTCACAAATCGTTACTGGACAATAAGCGTAAGAAAGGCACTCGTTCTAGGATCAATAGGCCTTTGTTCTTAAAAATAAGTGGGAATTATGGTTATTTATAAAAAATAGAAAATCAAGTAGACGTCGAGACAAAGTCGTTTAGGTTTGAGAAATTGGAGAGAAAAACGAGCAATATAAAAAACGTATTGTTCGTTTTTTTTTTTGGGAATTTATGAAAAACCTGACTTTGGGACACCGTTTATTCGAGAGTCTGTGGCAAAACTTATTTTTAGATTTGTTCCATATTTTTGATAATGAAAATCGGACATCCAACGAGGTGAAGGGAACGAGCCGTAAAGTTAATTTGTTGGGGCGCAACGTTTGTTTGTGACAAATAACTTTTAGCATAAAACACAAACTGAAAGGGTGGGAAGCGAATTACTTTTTCTATTTTTTAGAAAAAAGGGTAGATAGTCAAAGAGGCTTATTGAAGGAAAATATGGACAAATGGTGTGTGAAGTTCAAAAAACAACATGTCCTTTGTCTAATCAAATACGGGACATGTTGTTTTGAGAAATTGCTTCGATTTCTTTTTGGATCATGAGTAGGTCATTGAGAGTAACTTGGGCATTGATCAATAAGACGGGGTGCTCGATAAGTGTTTCGGTCAAAGAAGCAGTACTTAAATAAAGATCATACTCGTCATCGTTAAAATTAGATCGAATGTCAATGTTGTAAAAATTTTTGAATGGTGCTTCGATCCGTTCTTTGATGTTTTGCTCGAGAACAGGTGGTAGGTCTGTTTCCAATTTTATTTTGATTGGTTTCATAAATTTAGAAGGTGGAAAGATGAGCGTCCAAGCTGTAGCAACATGTAATGCCAAACCTTTTCTTTTTCTTTCTTCTTCATAAATATTCAGCGTTGTTAGTATTTTTTCTGATTGGATAAAAAGATTAGGGAAATTTTGTGAAACAAAATCATACATATCATATCCTGTCAAAGTATGATCAGTGTCACCAAACAGTTCAACTGAAAGAAAGCCTGTAAGGATCGTACGTAGAATCAACTGTTTCTTTTCAGCTGAGAGTTTTTTTAAATCGCTATCTTTAGAAATTGCGATTATCAGCTTTTTTAAATCAGTAGTTGTTTTTGATTGACTAAAACTGTGAGGGAAATAATCATTCAGCTGCTCATCAGAAAATGAAGAACCGAGACTTGACTGTAACCAATAATAAATAAAATCGATTTCTGTTGAGTCAAATACATAGTGTTGATCTAGTTCGTTTTGCAACTGTTTAAAAATGAGCGTATCTTTGCCAATCAATTGTGAGAAAAGAAGTTGGTCTCCTTCAGTTAGCGGAGGTTCCAGTCGTAAAGTATCTGGGTCTATCCGATAGCCTTTCCTATATCGGACAACATTCGTTGCTAAAAGATAAGTGGTTATTCTTATTTCGATTTCATTGACTTCTATCTGGGCTGCTTGGTAAATATTTCTAGAGATTTGGGTGCACTTTTCTTCTGAGATATTTGGAAAAGGCCAATGTAATCCGGAGAAAGTTCGCCAAAAAAAAGTTACCATGAAGTAACGGATTCGCGCTTCGTTGCCTTTCAGATAGACATAGCCTTTGTTTTTCTTCAAAGTAAAACCAATGGGATCAAGTAATTTTTCTAGCTCATAGAGTCTCTTTCGTACAGTGGATTCAGATACATAATTCTCATAAGCAAATTTTACTAGATTGATTTCATTTTCTAAGAAAAGTGTTTCAAATAACTCAAAAAAAGGATTTGATTGTAGCACTTGTTTTGTCAAAGCTTTATAATCTTTCTTTGTTCCAACGAATTTATAACCGAGGCCATATTTACTAATTAAAATATTTTCTCTATCTTCATATGTAAGTAAAGGACTATGCACCAGAAAATCGTAGTATTTCTGAATGGAACGACGATCCATTTTGAGAACATGGCTGATTTCTTCAATACTTACAAAACGATTTTGCTTATACAAAAAGCGCAATAACTCAATTTCTCTTTTTATATCGCTACCAAAGAAGGAGTTGAAGATTTCCATAAATGATTCTCCTATCTATACATAATTTCGCCCATGTTTGATTCTTTTTGCCATCATATCATAAAAAAAATATTTTTTTGTATCTGAACTATACATTTTTTTGACTCTTTCTTTTCGTTGATTGGCCTATACTAACTTTTGTAAAAATTTATATATCTGATGGCTCCAGGTATCAGTTTATAAAAAAGTTGGGAGATAAGGAGAGAAAGATGATTTCTAATAGAATGAGAAGTACCAATTTAGTACTAGTAGGAATAATTGGCTTATTCATGATTTTGATCAGTACACCCGTTTTTGCTGAGACATATTCATTTAATTATCAAAAGGATACAACTGGGGAGTACTTGAAAAATGGTAAAACTGAAGGAAATACGTATAACTATAATTATGGAAATGCGCCAGATGGTAAGTTTGATGAGGAAGGGTATGTCAATTATTCCGATATAGCATATATGAAGAAAAGCGTACAAGAAGTGGCTGATGAGCAGGGATTATTTGATGTAACTCTGGCAGTGAAAGGGAATCAAGTAAATACACCAATCGACTTAGTGCTTGTTATCGATTACTCGTCTTCAATGAATGGCGAAAAATTGACGAATGCGCTAAAAGGGCTCCAAGTATTTGGAAATGAACTAGCTGATTCACTAGCTGATGGTATGATCCGAATCGGGATCGTTGCTTATAATCGTGATGTTTATTCAACAAATGGATTTTCAACGGATATCAATTATTTAGAAGATTTCTTAAAAAATAAGGTCGTATCACATTCTGGAACTTTCATGCAAAAAGGTCTGATCGAAGGCCAACGGATGCTGTTAGAAGAGAGTAGACCGGAAGCTGAAAAGCTATTTATTCATATAGGCGACAATAGCGCCAACCGAAGTTATCTCCCAGTAGAAGGTGCAGCACAATACCAAAACAACGGAGAAATCGTTGATTATAACGGGTATCATACGGAGAATTATATCAAAGATTATCAAACTGATTCTGAGAAGTACTATACGACAAGCAACAGCTCTACTGATACAAATGGCATTCCTGTCAATAGTAGTGTAGTGACAGATACCACATTGGGCACGATCGTATCAGTAAAGGAATCTGGTTTTAACTGCTACTCTGTAGCAACAGCCCCTTCAGCCAGAGGGGAGTATATTGGACGGAATATTACTTCAAAACCAGAGAACTATCTGACAACGGATGAGAATCTTAGTGGTTTAGGCTCTGCGCTAACGGAGATTGCCAATCGAATCGATAAAACAATTTCTAATGGAACAATCACAGATCCTATGGGAGAAAATATTTTACTTCAAGGAGCTGGTAATTTTGATTCTAGTCAGTATAAGTTAAGCGGCTGGCGCAAAAATAGACAAGGTGAGTGGGAAAAGGCGGATGATATTTTAGATAACGTGACAGTTACTGAAAAAAACCAAATCATAACAGTTGAAAATATAGCATTAGGTGAAAATGAACGAATAACTTTAACTTATCAAGTACGTTTAAATACTGAGTCAGCTGATTTTAAAGGTGAAACATGGTATTTATGCAATGGACGAACAACTTTGACGCCTGATAATGAAAGCGAACTGCTGGATTTTCCGATTCCTTCAATCAAGGCACCCGTAGTTGAATTGGATATAACAAAGAAGTGGTTAAATGTAGAAGTTGCGGATATACCTGGATCAATTACGTTTCTGTTGGGCAGAGATACTGTTTCCCAGTCATCAAGTTGGCAAATTTCTGATGAGCTAACCTTAAGTAAAGAAGAAGGTTATCATGCTGTGATCAAAGAAGTTCCTATAAATGGTCAGAAAGTAGTTTTGCCAAAGTATAATAATAACGGTGAAGATTTTAGTTACAGTATACAAGAAACCAATGTCCCAACTGACTTTGACAGTACAGTAACGAGTAATGAAAATTCCTTTGTGATTACCAATACGAAAAAAGACCCAGAACCAAGCACCACAGAACCAAGCACCACAGAACCAAGCACCACAGAACCAAGCACCACAGAACCAAGCACCACAGAACCAAGCACCACAGAACCAAGCACCACAGAACCAAGCACCACAGAACCAAGCACCACAGAACCAAGCACCACAGAACCAAGCACCACAGAACCAAGCACCACAGAACCAAGCACCACAGAACCAAGCACTACAGAACCAAGCACCACAGAACCAAGCACCACAGACTCTAGCACTACAGACTCCAGTACCACAGAACCAAGTACAACAAGCTCAAGTATCACAGACTCAAATACCACAGGATCGAGCAAGAGGAACACGAAAGATACAATCCAGATCGGCATAGAAAGTTCAGATGATTCTGAGAAGGGATCATTACCTAAAACAAATGAACGAAAATCTTCCTTTATTGCTTTTTGTGGAACGATCCTTGTAGGAATCATTGGGTATGCTTTTGTTAGAAAAATAAGATAACTATTACTCGAAACTCGAAATGTCTATAAGTAGATGTTTCGAGTTTTTCTATGCTATAGTTGAAAAAAAGCCATAGAAAGGAAAGAATACTATGCAAAAAGCGTTGTTAGTGGTGAACCCAAGTTCCGGAGGAGAGCAAGCAAAAGAATATGAACAACTTGCCCATGAAAAATTAAAAACGATGTTTGATGAAGTGGTTGTTTTGCACACAAAAAAAGCAGGTGATGCGAAAAACTTTGCACGTGAAGCTACGGTTGAAGGATATCATAGTGTTTTTGTCATGGGAGGAGATGGTACCGTCAATGAAGGAATCAGCGGTATCGCTGAACAAGAACATCGACCAAATTTTGGTTTTATCCCTTTAGGAACAGTGAATGATTTAGCTCGCGCTTTAGAGATCCCATTAGAACCAGAAGAGGCAATTGAGAATCTTTCAATCGATTCTTTTAAGTCTTTAGACATTGGAAAAATCAACGAAGATTATTTTATGAACGTGGTAGCAATCGGGACGATTCCTGAGGCAATCAATGATGTCGATCCTGAAAAGAAGACAAAGTTAGGTAAACTTGCTTATTTTATTTCTGGGATCAAGCAATTAGCTGGGACACAATCCTATTCTTTCCATTTAACTGTGGACGGTCAGGAAGAAAAAATCGAAAGTAGTACGTTATTGGTTGGCTTGACCAACTCTATTGGCGGTTTTGAAACATTGATTCCCGATGCAAAAGTTGATGATGGCAAGCTCCATCTGATTTATTTAAAAGATTCTTCTCTCCTTGATACACTGAAAACTTTACCAGATTTATTAAAAGGTGTGGACGAATCAACAGATAACCTAGCATATCAAGCATGTGAAAAAGTCGAAGTTTCTTTGTCAGACAACGCGGAATTAGCCACAAATATCGATGGAGACGAAGGGGCTAAACTGCCTGTTAAAATCAGTATCTTACCAGCACATTTAACAGTTTATTGTTAAAAAATGACCAAATAAACGAGTGTGGGACAAAACTAAAAATCAGGTTTTCTAAAGACTCTCGAATAAACGGCGTCCAAAAGTCAGGTTTTTCGGAAATTTGAAAAAAGAGGCTGGAATAGAAGTGTTTAACTCCGAGAAATAAGAAGAAATTAACGGAAATTGCTTTTCAAATTTTTGTGAATTTCGGCTTATTTAAGAAGGAGTTGCTTCTGCTCCCACCGTTTATTCGTTTTTAAAGAATGGGACAAAAGTGTTTCTTACTTTTGTCCCACACTTTTTTTCTCCAATTTCTCAAACTTAAACGACTTTTGTCTCGACCTCTGTTCATTTGGTTTTATTTTTGAAGGTAAATACTAAAACAACATCAGCCTTCTTTTGATTTTGGCTTTTGAGGGAAAGAGCTATGAAAGATTCAGAGTATACCGGTCTTTCTTGGAGATGACATCTTTATTTCATTCGCTCGATCGTACCACACGGTTCTCCATGAAGAAGTGCGCCAGTTTGTAAGACCAACTCGCTGATCTGTTCTGCTTCTGTGAAAACAACAATCACGGCAGGATCTTTTTTGGCTTGTATGATCTGATCAAAATCCACTTCAACCAAAGGGGTGTCAATGGTGATTTGCTCGTTTTCGTTTACAAGGATCGTGAAAGGTGCGCCTTTCATCTCTACCGTATCAAGACCGATATGGATCAAATAATCGATTCCTGAGTCACTTTTTATACTGATGGCATGCTTTGTTGGGAAAATCGTTGTTACTCGACCAGCTAGTGGTGCATAGATTGTCTGATCCTCTGGAATGACAGCAAAGCCGTCTCCTAGCAATTTTTGTGAAAAAACCGGGTCCTTCACAGCAGAAATTGGAATCACTTTTCCTGAGCAGGGAGCGGTAATCGTTTCTTGTTTTTTCTTTTTGAACATTTTGAACATAACAAGTCCTCCTAATTATCCTTTTCCAAAATTTGATTGATTTCTTGACTGAGTAAATCAGCTTTTCCACCAAAGACAGCTTGAATGCCACCTTTTACCTCGAAAACAGCAGTAGCGCCTAATTGTTGAATCGTTTGTTTATCGACGATTTGACCATCCAGGACAGCAACGCGCAAACGAGTGGCACAAGCTTCGACCGTTTCGATGTTTGCTTCACTACCAAGAGCTTTAATGATTGTTAAAGCTTCTTCGTGTAGTGATGTATTTTTGTTCAATGGTTGTTCAGAAAGGGTATCTGTTTCTTCGGTCATACCAGGGATAGCAACTTTGAATTTCTTGATGAAGAAAGTGAAAACGACAAAGTAAATGACTGCCCAAGCAAGTCCAAAAGGAATCAATTTGATCCAGTTGGTTTTATCATTTCCTTGAAGTACACCAAATAATAAGAAATCGATCAGGCCGCCTGAAAAAGAATTACCTACTCGAATATTTAAGATGTCTGCAAAATAAAAAGATAATCCGTCTAAAAAGGCATGGATAACATATAACCATGGAGCAACAAATAAAAACATATACTCTACAGGCTCAGTGATCCCAGTTAAAAATGAGGTTAATGCACCACTGAAATAAAGTCCGCCATTTTTCTTACGATTTTGTTTAGGAATAGCACGATACATTGCGTAGCAAGCTGCAGGGAGACCAAACATCATCGTTGCAAATCTGCCAGCAAAGAAACGAGTACCATAAGTAAATAATCCAGTATGATTTGGGTCAGCTAATTGGGCAAAGAAAATATTTTGTGCGCCGGATACTGAGACACCGGCTACGCTCTCTGTACCGCCCAAAGAGGTATACCAGAAGAGTGGGTAGATCGTGTGATGCAGACCAACAGCGCCAGTAAGACGAAGTAAGAAGCCATATAAAAATGTTCCTAGACTACCCATTTGCGCAATGTGTTCTCCGGCAACTACTAAACCATTCTGAATGGGTGGCCAAATCAAGTAAAAGAAGGAACCAATAATAATTGCAGCTAAACTAGAAATAATTGGGATAAAACGTGATCCACCAAAGAACCCTAAGAATTGCGGTAATTCGATTTTTCGATAACGATTGTGTAAGAATGCAACGGTTCCGCCAATAGCAATAGAACCAACAACTCCAGTATCAAGAGTTGCTCCTTTGGCAGAAAATAATTCAAGAAACCCACTGATCGTCGCAGTATAGACTAAATAAGCGACACCGCCAGCTAAACCAGCAGTTCCTTTATCACCATTTGAAAGGCCGACAGCAACACCAATAGCAAAAATCAATGCTAAATTGGCAAAAACAGCATTTCCGGCGTAGCTCATGATACTTAAAATCGTGTGGAGCCATGGTTGGGCTAAAATCGGGTAGGCGTTTATGGCGCTTTCATTTGTTAGTGCGCCTCCGAGACCCAAAAGTAATCCGGCAACAGGTAAGATAGCAATCGGCAACATGAATGCACGGCCTAATTGTGAAAATTTCTTAAACATTTTTCTCCTCCTAATTTAATGCATGAATAAAACGTTCAGCAATTTCTTGTGGTCGGGTAATCGCACCACCAACGACGATTCCAGCCACACCTAGTTCTTTGATCTGTCTGGCTTGTTCTGGCGTGTGGATTTTTCCTTCTGCGATGACACAAATTCCTGCTTCGACTAGTTGTTCGATCAATTCGATATCTGGACCATCTTGTTTTTTACTTTCTTCCGTGTAGCCGCTTAACGTTGTTCCGACAAAATCAACTCCAGCTTCCCAAGCATTTTTTCCTTCCTCAAAAGTAGAGATATCTGCCATGAACAGCTGATGAGGATACTTTTCTTTGATCTGAGCAATAAACGCATTGATGGATAACCCGTCATGGCGCTTGCGAAGCGTACAATCCAACGCAATCACTTCTACACCAGTAGCAACGAGTTCATCTACTTCACGCATAGTTGCTGTAATGAATGGCGCTTCTGGGGGATAGTCCCTTTTGATGATGCCAATCATAGGCAAGGAAACTTTTTCTTTGATTTCCAAAATGTCACGAACAGAATTTGCACGGATGCCCACCGCACCAGCTCTTTGTGCAGCTAGAGCAAAATAGGGCATAAGACCTCCTTCCTCTGTATAAAATGGTTCACCAGGTAATGCCTGACAAGACACGATCAGACCACCTGAAATTGCTTCTAAAAATGATTGTTTCTCCATTCTCCTAAACACTCCGTTTTTGAATTATTTTTGGATAATAACTCCGAATTAAATATAGCACCCGCTTTCATAACTGTAAAGTAGAAATTGGATAATTTTGGAGTTTTTTTTATTCTTTTGGAGTATAATGGAGAAAATAACTTGCTATAAAGGAGTTTGTATGAATTATATTTATCTGATCAAAGAGCATTATCCATTATTGACTAAATCCGAAAAAAAAGTTGCTGATTTAATTCTTACTTCTGGAAAAACAATCATCTACAGTACGATGAGCGATATCAAAGAAAAAACCAAAGTTGGAGATGCAACGATCATCCGGTTTTGCCAAAAATTAGGATTTTCTGGTTTTTCAGATTTGAAAATCGAAATTGCGAAAGAAGATTTTAGTCAAAAAAAAGAACAGCCATCTAGTGGGAAATATTACGATGAAATTGCGAATAATTTAACTGAAGCTCTTCATTCTACGGCTCGTTTACTAAATGAAGAAAAATTAGATGAGGCGATTCAACTAATTAGCGAAGCGAATCATCTCTATATATTTGGGGTAGGGTCTAGTGGAAATACGAGTCTTGACCTAGAAAGTATGTTTTTACGTGTGGGTGTCCAAGCAAAGGCTGTTTTAGATCCGCATTTTCAAGCACAAGTTGCTTCTTTGCTAAAAGAAGGGGATGTAATCGTGGCATTCTCGTTATCTGGAAAAACGAAGGATACGTTCGATTCAGTAGAAATCGCTAAAAAAAATGGCGCAAAAATCTTAGCGATCACCAATTATATTCATTCCCCCATTGGGCAAACAGCCGACCTTGTCTTACAAACAGCCATTGAAGAATTTTTGAATGGTGGATCTTTAGCAGGAAAAATCTCACAACTGTATATTTGTGATTTACTTGTACAGGGATATGAGCAAAAGAATAACATCAATGCAGTCGAGTTACGGGAAAGAGTGCTACGATCCATCTTAGATAAAAGTATTGATTGATCGAATAATACTTCGAATAAAAAGTGATAAAAAAACAATTGCATCTCTTATAAATAACGTTTTTTGTTATTTTATAATAAAAAACTAAAAGTGCTTGCATTTTCCTTGGATTTTATATATGATTTTATCAATTTAGGGTCAAGGAAAAGGGGTAAAAAGGAATGTCGAAGTATCAACGAAAAGTCTTATTGTCAACATCAGCAGGAATCGCATTAGAGAATATGGATATCATGTTTTTAGCTTTTTCTTTATCTTCAATGATAGCAACTTTTCATATTAGTGGAACGCAAGCAGGAATGATTGCTACGATCACTAATTTGGGGATGCTCGTTGGAGGTATTTTTTTTGGTCTTATGGCAGATAAATATGGACGAGTAAAGGTGTTTTCTCAAACGGTGCTACTTTTTTCAATCGCCTCGTTATTGATGTTCTTTGCTTCAAACATTTATCTTGTTTATCTTTTTCGATTTATTGCAGGAATCGGGGCAGGAGGAGAATATGGGGCGTGTATGTCTTTGATCTCTGAAAGTTTCTCAAAGAAACAAATCGGAAGAGCTTCTTCGATCGCTGGGATCGGTGCACAAGTAGGAGCTGCCTTGGCTGCGATTTTAGCTGCTGTTGTTATTCCTTGGTTGGGTTGGAAAATGTTATACGTTATCGGGGTGCTACCTGTATTGATGGTCTTGGTCATTCGCCGAGGCTTAAAAGAACCAGAGGATTTTCAAAAAACAAGAGCTACTGGAAAAACGACGAAACTGAGTCATCTCTTTGAAACAAAGCACCTTGCATGGCAAACAATCGGCCTAAGCATCATGGTAACAGTCCAAATCGCTGGTTATTTTGGCTTGATGAACTGGTTACCATCGATCATGCAAGCACAATTAGGATTATCAGTATCTGGCTCTTCACTATGGATGGTCAGTACGATCGTCGGAATGTCCTTAGGTATGCTGACCTTTGGGATCATCATGGATAAATTAGGGCCAAGAACTGCATTCACTATATTTTTGCTCTGTTCCTCTCTATCAGTATTCTTACTAGTGATGGCACATAGCCAGTGGAGTTTAGTAGCCGCTGCTGTCGTTGTTGGTTACTTTATCAATGGAATGTACGGCGGCTATGGAGCAATCATCAGCAGCCTATACCCAACTGAGATCCGAGCCACCGCCAATAATTTCATTATGAACTTAGGACGCGCAGTCGGTGGATTTTCTTCCATTGTGATCGGATTTTTGATGGATCACTATAATTTAACAGCCGTTATCATCTTCTTAAGCAGTATTTATTTAGTCAGCTTACTCGTTTTGATGACGATCACGGGAGTAAAAGAATTGAAAATCAGTTTGCAAGAATAGAGGCATTTGAAAGATGCTCTGCTTCAAGAATTAAGCCGAATAATTTGAAAATAGCTTTCCATATTTTTGAATTATTCGGCTTAATTCCGCCGAAGCAATCTTTCAAATGCCGTTTACTAAGGGGAAGGATGTCCAGCTCGATTAGTAAAGATAATTTGAAAATAGCTTTCCATATTTTTGAATTATCCGGCTTAATTCCGCCGAAGCAATCTTTCAAATGCCTTTTAGTTCACACAATGATATGACTAAAATAGCGAAAAATATCTCTTTTAGTCTTTTTTGTATAGAGAAAATATTGTTTCAAAACTGAAGAATGTGGGACGAATCTAAAAATAAGGTTTACTACAAACTCTCGAGTAAACGGCGGGAGCAGAAGCAACTCCTTCGGAAATAAGCCGAAATTCACAAAAATTCGAAAAGCAATTTTCGTTCATTTCTTCTTATTTCTCGGAGTTAAACACTTCTGTCCTAGCCTCTCTCAAATAAACGGCGTCCAAAAGTCTGTTTTTCGGAAATTTCAAAAAAAGAGAATGAGACAAAAGTAAGAAACACTTTTGTCTCGACCTCTTTGATATCTAGCTATTCTGCTGTTTTTTCTTTTAATGAAGAAGTTTTTCTTGTAATGTGTAACAATTGAAGAACTAGGAATACTGCTAACAGGACAATGATGGCACCAAAAATTGGTGTATAAGTGACCCCAATCGATTTTGTTACTTGTGCACCAACGAATGAACCGAACGCAATGCCAATATTAAATGCTGAGATATTGAATGCTGAGGCTAAAGTAATATCTTTAGGGGTGTATTCTTCGGCTAGTTGAACGACATAGAGCTGTAATCCAGGAACATTCATAAATGAAAACAATCCCAAGACCAAGGTAGCAAGAGTTGCCAAAATCAGTTGATTACTCAAGATCGCTACAAATAAAAAGACAAGAGACAGAGAAAGGAGTCCGAACATCAAGCTAAGTGATTTCAGTGGCTGTTTATTTGAAAAATGCCCACCTATTGTATTTCCTATAGCAACCATGATGCCGTAAACTACTAGTAAAAGAACTACAGCATGGGCAGAGTACCCAATTTTATCTTCTAAGATCGGTGTTAAATACGTGTAAGCAGCAAATGTGCCACCATAACCAAGAGCAGTGACGATGAATGAGCCTAACAGAAACTTATTTTTAAAAATACGGATGATTCCTCTTAGATCTACAACCCCAGGTATCGGTAGGTGCTTTGGAATCAAAAAGAGGTTTGCAATCAAGCCTAGGGCCCCTATGATCGCAATAAAGATAAACGTGAAGTGCCAATTTGTTTGTTGACCAATAAATGTTCCTAGAGGTACACCAGTTACAGTGGCAACGGTAAGACCAGTAAACATGATAGCGATGGCGCTTGCTCGTTTATTTGGTTCAACGACATCTGCCGCGATGACACTAGAAACAGACATAAACAGGCCGTGGGCTAAAGCGGAGATGATTCTTCCGGCTAAGAGCATAGAAAACGATAGTGCAAAAGCTGCTACTAGGTTTCCTATAATAAATAGAAGCATGATGACGATCATCAGATATTTTCGATTCCATTTTCCTGTTAAAACGGTCAATAATGGTGCTCCGATGGTCACACCTATTGCATAAAGGGAAACTGTCAAGCCAGCTTGTGCCAAAGTGACGTGGAAACTGTTAACGATCAGTGGCATCAAGCCTACGCTGATAAATTCTGTTGAGCCGATAGCAAAAGCATTGATAACTAATGCTAGTAATGTAAGTATGGGTGAAATTCTTTTATTCATTTGATATCCTCCTTGTTTTTTCCTGACGAATACATAATATAGTCTGTATTTCCCTCAAAAAGAAGTACCTACCTTTTTGTGCGATAGTTACTTTTTAGTAATAATTGTTGATAGAGGCATTTCTAATGGATAGTTTAATGAGTGTTTTCTAATTTTTGTTTATAAAATGCACGTATTTTATATTTTTGGACATTTTAACCAAATAAACAGAACAAAAAGAGGCTTTCTTCTTTCTGTTCTGTCCAAATTATTCTAAGATTTCTCATCACCAACATTATTTGACAATGAGCCCTTATTTCAAAATGTATCGCTTTAAAATGAAGGAACTTCCCTTGAACCATAAAATAGTTTTTATTGGATGTAAATAGTTCGTTTCTCCTATGTAAACGGATTGTTTCTTTGCTTTGTACAGTTATTCATTTATCTTTAAATTATGAGTTTATTCGTTTCTTTTTTTATCAAATGTATGGTTGTATGTCAAAAATCATTTTTTGATTTGTAGAAAAATTAAGGAGGAGAAAAACAATGGGTAAAAGTTCTGTACTACTTAAGATTGGTATGATAAGTCTGGTTGGGTTAGGAATAGCTAATTCTAAAACAGTTTTAGCTTCTGAAAAATGATTTGATGCATGATAGTTCTTCTTTAAATGAAATAAATCCCGATATAGTAAATGAAACTGAAATTTTTTTTGATGAAAGACAAAATTCAACTAGTCATGGAGAATCCGAATTTAATAATGAAAATGCCAGTAGAATGATTAACACAATAAGATACAGAAAAAAGAACGTAACGACTTTCTACGAATGGTCTGGCTATAGAAGAGTTTCTGATAACTTAAAAACTGGCAGCAAAGGTGGATCAATCACTACGAATAGATCAACAACGTTTGGAGCTACAACAACTGGAAATGTTTATGGGATCCAAGTTGCAGCTTCGGCTTCACGAACAAGTTCCATAGGGTATACATTGAATGTTGGTGCTAATCAGAGAGTTTATGTAGGCTATAGAGTTAGATATTCAGTTGAGAGAGGCACTAGGGAACAGTATGATTTGGCTACAGGAAGGATTTATTCCGTTAATTCTTATACCAGAAAAGTCCCAACTTATGGAGAATACGCATTGATTCGATATTAATAAAGGAGTGGTAGATTTCATTTGCTCTTTATTAATAAGGACTGATGAGTTTATAAAATGAAATCTGAGACAAAATGAATACGATTTTGTTTCAGATTTTTTTGTTCTGAACGCAAAGAGTGTGAAACTGACTAAAGTCATTAATAAAAAATCGAATTGAAGAATTAATTTTGATTCTGTAGTGCCCCCATAAATTATAGAGCCATTTTATTCACTCCTTCTTTATCAATACTATTCCCAAAATAAATAACCAATTTAAAAGTAATAATATAGTTATATTTCTATACAATGTAGGAGCAGTTATATACAATTCGTTAGTCGGAGTAAATATAGATGTATTGAAAATTAAAAATAGCCCTATGACAAAAGACGTACTGATAAAAAAAACTCCTAATTTTTTTTTATCTAAATATTCCATTTTTACACCTCCTTTTTAGGAAACTATATTTGAATGTAAGATTTTTTTTGAAACAATCTTAATTTTATTATGTTTGATTGACATCATTTATTCTTTACTTATGTTTTCAATTATCGATAGTTTACATTACTTTACTATTTCGATTATTACATCTTCCAAAATGTACCGGGATTTTAAGAAATAAAATCTACCAAACAAAAAATATTAATCAAGAAAGAAAAAATACTTACAAAATATACAAGCTTATATAAACTATTCGTTTTTTTGTTGCGAATGAGAATAAACGGAATAATGAGAAGACCTAATGGGAACAACAAAACAGTGTTGGTTGCAATAGTCAATAATATAAGACCTTCATCATTTGATTCAACTTCAGTCTTTTTTTTGTTCATTATTAAAAATTGTCTTTTCTGAGTATATTCAACTTTGTTATTAGTAATTTCTTCTTGGACTTCTTCAATTTCTTTTAATAATTGGTCGATAGATACTTTATACGTGTTACTCAATAAAATCAAATTATCTATATCAGGATAACCTCTGCCGTTTTCCCATTTCGAAATGGCTTGTCTGGATACCTTTAACTCTTTTGCTACAGTAGCTTGTGAGAGTCCGGATTTATTTCTGTAATATTTTAATCGCTCTGCTAATGAAATTTTTCAGCCCTCTTTTCTTGAATTGTATAAATTTCAGGTCATAAAATCTGAAAAAGGTTAAAATAAACTGTAGAATTTATTTCACCACACTCAAAAAAGTTAAACTTTGAGAAATAGATACTTTACGAATTGGCTTTAAATCAACAGGAACATCCTACAGATAAATGAATAAAAGTGTTCCGAATTTTATAAATACTAATCCTTATGTACAATAATGATTTTTTCAAAGGTTTCCAAGTTTAGTCCGTCGTGATGATACACTTTAAGTTTCAATTTTTTCATTATATAAGTAATAGTATAAACGAAATGGCTACTAAAAAACAGTTTCTGTAGTGTCTACTTTTTTCATAATCAAGAAAAAATTTTCATCATTTGTTTTCTGTTCAATCCAAAGTAACTCTTTAAAATCTATAAATCTAAAATGATTTTTGTCACCTTTTCTAGTTTTTTTTGATAGTCTGTATTTCCCTCAAAAAGAAGTACCTACTTTTTTGTGCGATAGTTACTTTTTAGTAATAATTGTTGATAGAGGCATTTCTAACGGATAGTTTAATGAGTGTTTTCTAATTTTTGTTTATAAAATGCACGTATTTTATATTTTTGGATATTTTTACTTTTCAAATAAGCAATAGGGTGCTACTATTTGATGCGTATCTTTTAAAAGGAGAAAAAACATGGAAAAAATCTATCATATCGGCGTTGAAGCAACATTAGAAGTAATCGGTGGAAAATGGAAACCCATTATTCTATGCCATTTAGGGAATGGTCCAATACGAACAGGTGAATTGAAAAGACAAATACCAACGATCACTCAGAAAATGTTGACACAACAATTACGAGAGTTGGAGGAAGATCGTATCGTTGATCGAAAAGTCTACAATCAAGTACCTCCTAAAGTAGAATATTCATTAACAGAAGAAGGAAAATCATTACGGGAAATCTTAGTTGCAATGTCTGTTTGGGGAGAAGAACGGATTGAACGGCAACAAGAAGCGGGAAATGAAGTGACCTTGTTACATACACATGGTGGTTATTTGAATTATTAACGATTCTTTTAGTCAATGAAACTAAAAATTTCAATTTAATGAAAATGTTAAAAATAAATTTGCTCTTTTTTTCTTCATAAACATGATATGATAAACAGTGATCGTATTAGAAAAAGGTGAATGATAGATGAACAGTATGGATAAAGTAAATCAATTCAGAGATGAGCGGGATTGGCGACAATTCCATAATGAAAAAGACTTGGCTATTTCTATTTCTTTGGAGGCCTCTGAATTGCTTGAACTGTTTCAATGGAAACAGCCAGAAGAAGTAACAGCGAACAATCTGGAACGGATCAAAGAAGAACTAGCAGATGTTTTGATCTATTCTTATATGCTGGCAGATAATTTAAATCTTGATCTTGATGAGATCATCGAAGAAAAGTTGAAGAAAAATTGTTTGAAATATCCGTTAGAAAAAAGTAAAGGTCAACGAACAAAATATACGGAACTGTAGGGCAGAAAAGGAGGCGTGGTAGTGAAAAAAGAAGGAAAAGTAAAGAAATGGCTGATCAATATTCTTCTATTCTTATTGTTACTGATTGGATTGGCGCTGATTTTTAATGAACAAATCAAAGATTTTTTTGTTAAAAACACAGGAGATCAATATGCGATTGCAAACGTGACGAAAGAAGATATCAATAAAAATAAGGAAAAAGACGCAAGTTTTGATTTTGATGCTGTCGAATCCATGAGTACAGAAAGTGTGTTGAAGGCTCAGTTGAACCATACAGAGCTACCAGTTATTGGAAGTATCGCCGTACCATCTGTCTCAATCAATATCCCTATCTTCAAAGGATTGGATAATGCCAATCTGCTTTATGGTGCTGGTACCTTGTCACCTGATCAGCAGATGGGTAAGGGCAATTATGCTTTAGCTAGCCATCGTGCAAACAATCCAGAATTACTTTTTACTCCCTTAGAGAATTTAACATTAGGCGATAAAATCTATTTAGTCGATTTGGACAATGTGTATACGTACAAAGCAACGTTCAAGCAAAAAGTTGCCCCAACAGACACACAATTGCTGAACGTTCAAGAAGGAAAAGAACTTGTTACCTTGATTACTTGTGGAGACATGAACGCAGTGACGCGCTTAGTTGTTCAAGGTGAATTGGAAAAAATCACTCCGATGAAAGAAGCCACACAGGAAATGAAAAAAGCCTTCGATATGCCAACGCGAACCTTTTGATCCAAGTAGTTCTTTATGAAAATGGCAGACACTCTTGCTTGAATATAGTAAGAGTGTTTTTTTCTATTGAAAGAAAAAATAAAAAACGTGATGAAAGGGGTTGCAAAGTTGAAAAAAGGATGTTATGCTTATTTCAGATAAGAAATGGATTGTTACTGTGCGGCAGGCAAAACCAGAATTCAGCTCGTTGTTAGGCGGATTCTAGGTTTTTTTATTTTTTTCGAGA
The DNA here is from genome assembly GCF_002277935.1 of Enterococcus durans. NCBI lineage: Bacteria > Bacillati > Bacillota > Bacilli > Lactobacillales > Enterococcaceae > Enterococcus > Enterococcus durans. The sequence goes on from NZ_CP022930.1 coordinate 1,707,743, forward strand.
GGGCGAAGCAGAATGGTCATTGAAAAAGTATTGAATAATAATGTCGTCGTTTCTAAAAATGAATTGGGTGAAGAGATCATTTGTATGGGAAAAGGCATCGCTTTTCAAAAAAAGCCAGGCGACCATATCTCAAAGAATGACGTTCAAAAAGAATTCATTTTAAAGGATTCTTTTGCTACCCACCAGTTCCAACAATTGATGGCGGATGTGCCGCTGGAGGAAGTCGAACTAGTGAAGTCCATTGTTGATTTTGCCGAAGAAAAATTGCAAGTTTCGTTTTCTCCTAATATTTATCTGACGTTGACGGATCATATCCATTATGCAATCAGTCGTGCAAAAGAAAAGATCGAGTTACCTAATCCATTATTATTTGAAACTAAAAAATTCTATCCTAAAGAATACCAAACAGCAATAGCTGTTCTTCAACTGATTGAGCAAAAAATGGGCATTTCACTACCGATAGATGAAGCTGGTTTCATTGCGTTTCATTTTGTCAATAGTCAGCAAAGTAATGGAGATATGCAAGTGACGATGACAGCTACAACGATGGTTCGAGATGTAGTAAGTATCATCAGTAAATTTTTTGGGATCGTATTCGATGAAGATTCGTTGAATTACCAACGACTCATCACACACCTTCAATTTTTTGCGCAGCGATATCTAAAAGGAGAAAGCTCAGGCGAACAAGATGAATTTCTTTATGCCTTGGTCCAAGGCAAGTATCCAAAAGCATTTCGCTGTTCAGAACGGATCAATGAGTACCTTGTCCAGACGCAAAAAGAACCAATGGGTGTAGCAGAACAAATTTATCTTACGATCCATATCCAACGTGTAGTAACTGAAAAACAAAGTACCCAATCTTAAGGATTGTTACTGGTAAAGCAGGCAAAACCTAGATTGAAAAAATAAGGACACGAGATTTCGCGTGACCGTTTTTTCAATCTAGGTTTTTTATTTTATAAAAAATAAATGGAAAGAAGGAAATGAAATGGATAATCAAGCAGTTGGTAAAAGAGTTTGGGAGGCAGTCGGTGGTAAAAACAATGTGAACAGTTTAGTGCACTGTGCGACTCGATTGCGTTTTAAATTGAAAGACGAATCTCTTGCGAAGACACAAGAACTAAAAAATGATCCTGATGTGATCCAAGTTGTTCAAAGTGGTGGTCAGTATCAAGTGGTGATCGGCAGCAATGTAGCGGATGTGTACCAGTCCATTGTAGATGAGCAAGGCCTAGCGGATCATGCGGATACAGAAGAAAAATCAAAGAATCCATTAAATCGTTTCATTGATATCATTTCGAGTATCTTTACTCCCTTTTTAGGAGCAATGGCTGCAGCTGGTATTTTGAAAGGATTCCTATCTTTAGCAATCGTATTAGGTTGGCTGACCGTTGATACAGGTGCTTATCAAATCCTATATGCAGCAGCAGACGGTGTTTTTACCTTTTTACCAGTAATGTTAGCATTTACCGCAGCAAAAAAATTCAAGGCCAATCAATTTCTATCTGTGGCGATCGCGATGGCTCTGGTTTATCCAGCCATCACTGAACTTGCAGGAGCCGGTGGCGCTGTTGACTTCTTTAGCTTACCAGTCATTCTCTCACCATCTGGCTATACATCTTCTGTGATCCCGATCATTTTGGCTGTATGGGTCCAAAGTAAATTTGAACCACTAGTGAAAAAGGTGATTCCACAATTTTTACAGATGATCTTTGTTCCGATGATCGTGTTGTTAGTAATGGTTCCACTCACATTCCTTGTTTTAGGACCAATCGGGACGGTTATCGGTAATGGCCTAGGTAGTCTTTTCAATTCCATCTATGGCTTTAGTCCATTAGTCGCAGGCTTTATCATGGGAGCGTTATGGCAAGTATTCGTGATGTTTGGTATGCACTGGGGATTTGTGCCGATCATGTTCTTGAATATCGAACAATATGGCTTTGATGTATTGATGCCAATGCTTTTACCAGCTATTTTAGCACAAGGTGGAGCAGCTTTAGCTGTAGCTGTACGCACAAAGGATGCAAAACTTCGTTCATTAGGGATCTCTTCTATGATCACTTCTCTGTTCGGAATTACTGAACCCACGGTCTATGGAGTAACACTACCACTGAAAAAACCATTCATCGTTGCGTGTCTTTCAGGAGGAATCGGGGGAGCAATGATCGGATTTGCAGGCGTCAAAGCTTTTTCTAGCGGTTTAGTTAGTTTATTGACGATCCCAACATTTATTAGTACAAATGAAGCAGTTGAGTCTAGTGTGATGATGGCAGTGATTGCAACAGCAGTATCATTTATCTTAGCATTTGTAGGTACATTGATTATTGGTTTTGATGAATCTGCACAAGATGAGAATCTAGAAGGAAACAAGCAAACGACAGCTGGGGACTCCATTGGAACAGCTCGTCATAATCTAAAAAGCCCATTGAGCGGCAAAGTCTTACCTCTAAGTGAAGTACCCGATAAAGTCTTTTCTTCTGGAGCGATGGGTAAAGGGATTGCGATCGAACCAGAAAATGGTGACTTGCTTGCTCCGGCAGATGGAGTGATCACGACGATTTTTCCAACAGGTCATGCAGTAGGAATCACTACCACAGATGGTATCGAGTTATTGATGCATATCGGAATGGACACAGTCGAACTTGAAGGCAAAGGCTTTGAAGTATTTGTGAAACAAGGAGATACTGTTCATACAGGCGATTTACTTGTCCGTTTCGACATCGATACGATCAAAAAGGCGGGCTATAGTGTGATTACACCAATCGTTGTAACGAATACAGATCATTTTGCCGATGTTTTAGAGTTTGATCAAGAAGAAATCATTGCTAGTGAAGATTTTCTAGCGATTGTAAAATAAGGAGGAAGTAAGGATGACAACAGGTTTTTCAAAAGATTTTTTATGGGGCGGCGCAACAGCAGCCAATCAACTAGAAGGCGCCTATGATCGTGATGGCAAGGGATTATCTGTGGCAGATGCAATGCCTGGCGGGAAAAAACGCTTTGAGATTATCGGTAGCGAAACATTTGACTGGACGATCGATCCAGAAAACTATAACTATCCGAATCATCAAGGTATCGATCATTATGATCGTTTTAAAAAAGATATCGCGTTATTCGCTGAAATGGGTTTTAAATGTTACCGTTTCTCGATTGCTTGGACACGAATCTTTCCTCAAGGGGATGAATCAGTACCGAATGAAGCTGGTCTTACTTTTTATGAGCAAGTGATTGATGAATGTTTGAGCTATGGGATCGAACCAGTAATCACGATTTCCCATTATGAAATGCCTCTAAATCTAGCTAAAGCATATGGGGGTTGGAAGAACCGCCAATTGATCGACTTTTATGAACGATTTGCCAGAACAGTTCTTGAACGTTTCAGTAGCAAGGTGAAATATTGGATGACCTTCAATGAAATCAATTCAGCGTTCCATTTTCCGGCATTGAGCCAAGGATTGGTAAAAAGCAATGGTGCGGGTGAGTATCAAAATATCTTCCAAGCATGGCACAATCAATTTGTAGCAAGTAGTAAAGCAGTAAAAATCGCCCATGAATTACGTAAAGATATCCAAGTAGGTTGTATGATCATTTACGCAACTACGTATAGCATTGACGCCAATCCAATCAATCAGGTCGCAACATTGATCCAAAATCAAGAATTCAATTTCTTTTGTACAGATGTACAAGTCAGAGGCGAGTATCCAGCCTACACAAAGCGCACCTATGAAAAATATGGTGTAGATAGTCAAAAATTAGAACAGACAAAAGAAGATTTTGACTTATTAAAAGCTTATCCAGTGGACTATATCGGATTTAGCTACTATATGTCGACAGCAATCAATGAAACCGATCCAACAGCGGCAACATCAGCAGGTAATCTACTCGGTGGTGTGAAAAATCCATTTTTAGAAGCTAGTGAGTGGGGCTGGCAGATTGATCCGGAAGGGTTGCGAATTGCTTTAAACGAATTGTACAATCGTTATGAGAAGCCATTGTTCATCGTGGAAAATGGACTAGGTGCGATCGACAAAGTCGAAGAAGATGGAAGTATCCATGATGATTATCGAATCGACTATCTACGTCGCCATATCGAAGCAATGGGTGAAGCAGTAGCAGATGGTGTTGAACTGATGGGATATACGCCTTGGGGCTGTATTGATCTGGTCAGTGCTTCAACGGGTGAAATGAGTAAACGCTATGGCTTTATCTATGTGGATTTAGACGATGAAGGCAAGGGAACTTTGGACCGTTCAAAGAAAAAGTCATTTGATTGGTACAAAGAAGTTATCGCCTCAAATGGGGAAAAGTTGTAGAAGGAAGCGTGAGACAAAAGTAAGAAACACTTTTGTCCCAGCCTCGATTCGTTCTGATACGTAAAATGGAAGTTTCAAAAACTACTCTTTGTTTAGAGCAAGTTCGCTTTATTCAAAAAAGTAGATAAGCAAATGATGTGAGTCAAAAGAGGTCGAGACAAAAGTCGTTTAGGTTTGAGAAATTGGAGAGAAAAACGAGTAATACGCTTTTTGTATTGATCGTTTTTCTCGAAATTTCCGAAAAACCTGACTTTTGGCCGCCGTTTATTCGAGAGTCTGTGGCAAAACTGTTTTTTAGTTTTGTTCCACACTCTTTTTTTATTTTTCATCCTTTACTATTGCTCAGGTCAAACCATGCTTTTCATAACCTTGATAAACGGTATTCAAAGAGCTGATCCTCGGCACTAAGTCAAAAAATTTCAAAACAAAAGAGCTGTTTCGAAATTTTTATCCTTACTGCTCGGATCAAAACGCTCTTTTCATAACCTTGATAAACGGTATTCAAAGCATTGACCCTCGGCAATAGTTCAAAAAACTGTAAAATATGGGAAGCTATTTCCCAGTTTTCTTTACTATTGCTCAGGTCAAACCATGCTTTTCATAACCTCTCTTATCTTTTATATTCTTTTTTTATTTTATCTATGCTATTCTTTTAGTAACAGTAAAACGAAAGGTGACGCTATGAAAAGAACCCGTGTATTATATTTAGAAGTTGCAGATAAGATCAAAGAGGATATTTTTTCAGGGAAATATCCAGTTGGCACGATGCTGCCTACTGAAAATGAGCTAGAGGAATTGTTTCAAGTGAGCAAAATAACTGTTCGTAAGGCAATTGAATTACTAGCGGCAGATGAGTATGTTGAAAAGAAGAGTGGTAGAGGAACTACGGTCCTAAGTAATCGCCCGTATAATCGATTATCAAAAGCAGCAAGTTTTACGCAAATTCTCAAAAATTCACAATATGAAGTTCGAAAAGAAACACTAGAGTTAAAAAAAATTGCTTTAAAAAAAGATGATCCGTTGTATGGTTATTTTGGTTCGCATGCTACTCGATTTAAGCGCTTATATTATTTGAATGATGAGCCTTATATTTACTTTATCCATTATTTGCCGAGTGAGATGATCAGAGTGAAACGCAAGGAATTTGATGAAGAATCCCTTTATCGATTGCTGACGCAAAAAGGAGAATACATCGATGTATTTTCAGATGATTTTTCTGCTGTTTTTCTCAGCGAGGAAGAGCAAGAAATCTTAAAGACATCTGCACAAATTGGCATAAAGAGAATTCGTCGATCATCCAATCAACAAGGAGAAATCCTTGAATATTCAGAAGCAATCTACCATACAGATTTACATCCTTATCATATTGACTATGAAACATAATGTCTGGCAATAAATACTTTGCTTAATAAGTGGACAGATCTGAGTAGTATTTCTTATCTCTCAGGAAAGTTCACTTGTTAGGCAGGGATATTTATTTCACTATAAGAAAATAATCTGGATAAACACCCAAGTGAAGGACTAGCTGGGTGGTCCATTTTGTAGGTGGTGGGAAAGGTAGTCTATAGTTTAGTGTCAACTTCTTTTTTTAAACATTATGAAAAACGTTTACATTTGAAGGTAGTTATGCTACTATCAATGCGTAAACATTATAATGTTATATAAGGAGAGAGCGTAAATGGATAAATTTGTAGGGATCATCGAGCGAAGAATCATGCCGGTTGCCAATCGTATCAGTACTCAGCGACACATGACAGCAATTAGAAAAGGGATCATTGCCACCATGCCGCTAACGATCGTCGGTTCGTTTTTCACCATTTTACTGAATATCCCCATCGAATCAGTAGCAGCAGTCATTGAACCGTATCGTGAAATATTGGATATTCCTTTTCGTTATACAGTAGGAATCCTTGCATTGTATGCTACATTTGGCATTGCATCATCATTAGCCAAAAGTTATAAACTGGATTCTTTGACTGCAGGTATTTTAGCTTTGATGTCCTTTCTGATTGTAGCAGCGCCACCGCTTCGGGTAGTCGAAGATTTGGAAGGGGTTACGGCTGGCCGTTATATCAATATTGCGAATTTAGGTTCTGGTTCATTATTTGGCGCTATCGTTACAGCAATTGTTTCTGTTGAAATCTATCGTTTTTTTATTGAGAAAAAGATTACGATCAAAATGCCTGATGGTGTACCACCAGAAGTCACGAATTCTTTTGTAGCATTGATTCCAGGTGCAGTTATCTTGATTTTTTTCTGGGTAGTGCGTCATATGCTGGGATTTGATTTAAACGGGTTCCTAAGCCAATTATTGATGCCTCTAAAAGGTGTACTAGCTGGTAATAGCTTGTTTGGCGGCTTGTTGACTGTCTTTCTGATTTGTTTCTTTTGGGTTCTTGGGATTCACGGTCCTGCAATCATGGGACCAGTCATTCGACCATTTTGGGATATCTCGATTGCCGAAAATATCGATGCATTCAATGCTGGAACAAATGCTCAGAACATGCCCAATATTTTTACAGAGCAGTTCTTGCAATGGTTCGTCTGGATCGGAGGAGCTGGGACAACGCTAGCTTTAGTTGTACTATTTATGTTTTCTAAATCAAAATACCTGAAAAGTTTAGGACGATTATCTATTTTACCTGGTCTTTTCAATATCAATGAGCCAATGATTTTTGGTGCACCGATCGTCATGAATCCTGTCTTAGGTATTCCTTTTATTGTTGCTCCATTAGTGACAACCACCTTGTCTTATATATTGACGGTAAGTGGAGTCGTACCGATGATGGTGGCACGATTACCTTTTGCGATGCCTGCACCGATTGCCGCTTGGATGAGTACCAATTGGAGTGTGGCAGCAGGAGTTCTTGTTGTCGTGAATTTCTTGATCACTCTGGCAATTTATTATCCATTTTTCAAAGTGTTTGAAAAACAACAGTTGGCTCGTGAAGCAGAAGAACTAGCTAAGGAAGAAGCAGCTAAAATGATGGACGGCATCACGCAGGAGCAAGCATAGTAAGTAAAGAAGAGGGGGAGAAAAATGAAGCGTTCATTAGGCGTGTCCCTTTATCCAGACCATAGTGATTTGGATGAGGACAAAGAATATTTAAAATTAGCACAAAAATATGGGTTTACGCGTATTTTCATGAGCATGTTAGAGGTAACAGAGGACCCTGAAATCATAAAAGAAAAATTTCGTCAGCTGATTACTTTTGCTAAAAGTTTGGGATTTGAAACGATTTTAGATGTCGCACCGAATATTTTTGAACAGCTGGATATTTCTTACGACGATCTTGGCTTTTTCCATGAAACAGGTGCAGACGGAATCCGTTTAGATTTAGGTTTCGATGGCAAAAAAGAAGCATTGCTTACGTATAACCCCTATCAATTAGCAATTGAGTTGAATATGAGTAATGATGTGGCCTATCTGGAAAATATTTTAAGTCATCAAGCAAACCAGCCATTTTTATATGGATGTCATAACTTCTATCCCCAAGAAGGAACGGGATTACCCTATGCTTTTTTTCAATCTTGTAGTGAACGATTTAAGAAGCATGGAATTCGAACAGCGGCCTTTATTTCGTCACAGGTGGGAACGATCGGACCATGGGATATCAATGATGGGTTGCCGACATTGGAAATGCACCGACATGTAGCGGTAGAAACGGCGGCTAAGCATCTGTTTGCTACCAATTTGATCGATGATGTGATCATTGGGAATGCCTATGCTTCAGAAGAAGAACTACAAGCTTTAGGAAATCTGGATCGTTACCAAACAACGTTTACGGTCGAATTTGTATCTGGATTAAATGAAGTTGAGCGAGCAATCATGTTGAATGAACAGCATGTTAGACGAGGAGATATTACGGAACAAGTGATTCGTTCGACAGAAGTGCGCAAAAAGTATAGTGGACAAAGCAATCCTGCCCATGATACAACCTTTGAATTTCAACGAGGAGACGTTGTTATCGGAAACGACAGCTTTGGCAAATATAAGAATGAATTGCAAATTGTTTTAGAACCGCATAGTGATTCAAGAAAAAACAAAGTCGGTTCGATCATTCCGGAAGAAAAAATCTTACTTGATTTTATTTATCCGTGGTCAAAATTTAAATTTATAGAAAAGCAGGCGCGATGATGTTTGATTTAGTAATCAGAAAAGCTCATACAGTAACAGGAAAAATAATGGATATTGGAATTGAAGATGGGAAAATCAAAAAAATTACTCCGACCATTCGTGAAAAAGGAAGAAGAGAAGAAGTCTTAGCTCCTGATCAGTATTTATCTGCTGGTTGGATTGATGATCATGTGCATTGTTATGAAGAAATGACACTTTACTATGATTATCCTGACCAAATTGGGATAATGAAGGGTGTGACAACAGTCATTGATGCAGGAACTACTGGTGCTGAAAATACCAGTCGATTTTATGAACATGCCCAACAAGCAAAAACCAATGTCTACGCACTATTGAATATTTCAAAATGGGGAATCATCAAACAAGATGAACTAGCGGATCTGACAAAGATCCAAAGTGACTTAGTGAAAGAAAAATTAACAGAACTGCCTGATTTTATTGTAGGTATCAAAGCACGAATGAGTAAAACAGTTGTGGGAGAAAATGGGATCATCCCACTTCATATGGCAAAAAAAATCCAACAAGAAAATCAAAATTTGCCCTTGATGGTCCATATTGGTTCTGCTCCACCACATTTATCTGAAATTTTAGATGGACTGGACCGCGGAGATGTCTTGACGCATTGCTTTAACGGAAAAGCAAATGGGATCATGGATCAACAGACGAAAGAAATCAAGCCTTTTGTTAAAAAAGCAATAGAAAAGGGAGTCATTTTTGATATTGGTCATGGAACAGATAGTTTTAATTTTGAGGTAGCTGAAAAAGCGTATGAACAAGGAGTCAAGGCAGATTCGATCAGTACTGACATCTATATCAAAAATCGTAAAAATGGTCCTGTTTATGATTTAGCAACGACAATGGAAAAGCTGCACTTGATTGGGTATACATGGCCTGAAATAATCGAAAAAGTGACGGTTGCCCCTGCTGAAAATTTTCAGTTAAGAAAAAAAGGGAAGATCGAAGAAGGTTTCGATGCTGATTTTACAATATTCGAATGGCAAGACCAAAAGAAAACAGTGACTGATTCAAACGGCAATCAACGAACGATAACGGAACAAATCAGACCAGTGTACACGATTATTGGAGGAAAGAAATATGAGTGTGAGTAATGAAAAATTCAATCTAAAAGAAGTCATCAACGCTTCAGGAAGAATGACAGTGCTGGGTGTGTCGAAAGTTTCAGAAGCTGTTCTTGAGGCCCAACGTTTTGGTGGTACACATTTTTTTGAAATGGCTGACCTTAGTGAAAAAACGGGAGGTTACTTAGCTCAACTCTTAGGCGTAGACGATGTCCAAATCGTCTCTTCTGCCTCAGCTGGCATTGCGCAATCCATTGCCGCAGTCATTGGGCAAGGTAGTTTGAATCATGTATATCACCCTTATTCAGATACCATCAAGAAAAAAGAAATCATCTTGCCAAAAGGACACAATGTTGATTATGGTACTTCTGTGGAGTTGATGGTGCAACAAGGTGGTGGGAAAGTCGTTGAAGCAGGCTATGCAAATATGTGTACACCTGAACACCTCGAAATGATGATCACAGAACAAACAGCGGCAATCTTGTATATCAAGAGCCATCACACCGTACAAAAGAGTATGCTGACTATTTCGGAAGCAGTCGAGGTGGCAAAGAAGAACGATTTGCCTTTGATCGTTGATGCCGCAGCGGAAGAAGATTTATTGAAATATACACAATTAGGCGCAGATCTAGTTATTTATTCAGGCGCAAAAGCAATCGAAGGACCTAGCGCTGGTATGGTCATTGGAAAAAATCCTTATGTGTCGTGGGTACGTATGCAATCAAAAGGGATTGGTCGTTCGATGAAAATCGGGAAAGAAAACATCCTTGGTTTTACTCAAGCAGTCGAGGATTATTTGCAAAATGGGAGTGAATCAGGGGAATCAATGAAAAAACGATTGCAACCATTTATAGAAGAATTGAACAAGATCGAACATCTTGACGCAAAAATCGTGCAAGACCCAGCTGGAAGAGAAATCTATCGTGCAAGTGTGAAGGTCACAGGGAAATCTGCAAAAACAGTTATCAGTGAGTTAAAAGAACAAAATCCAGCAATCTATACCCGAGAATATCAAGCAAATAATGGCATCATTGAATTTGATATCCGTTCGGTCGATCAAAAAGAGATGAAAAAAATCATTCAACGGCTGAAGGAAATAGTGAAGGAGAGAGCATAAATGATACGAACACCCAATTATTTAAAGGATCAGATTTGCTTGAATGTCTTGGCAAATTCGCTCCAAAATGCAAAAGAATGCTACGAAGCAGCAGAAGGACACATTCTGTTAGGGGTGCTTTCAAAAAATTATCCGAATGATGAAGCGGCAATCAAAGAAATGAAGCAGTATCAAGAAGCTACCAATAATGCTTTATCAATTGGTTTGGGGGCAGGAGACCCGAATCAAAGTCAGATGGTCACTCGATTAGCTAAAGTCTTGCAACCGCAACATGTCAATCAAGTGTTTACAGGTGTGGGGGCTACACGAGCTGTCTTAGGACAGTCGGAGACAGTAGTCAATGGACTAGTTTCTCCGACAGGAAAAGAAGGATATGTCAATATTGCCACAGGACCATTAAGTTCACAAGGAACAGCGGGTGTGGTAACGATCGAAACGGCGATTCGCCTCTTGCAAGACATGGGAGGAACATCGATCAAATATTTCCCTATGAAGGGATTAGAACATCAGAAAGAATATGAAGCAGTAGCCCAAGCCTGTGCGCTTTATGATTTTGCTTTAGAACCAACTGGTGGCATCGATTTAGAGAATTTTGAAGAAATCGTTCAAATCGCAGTTGATGCGGGGGTAAAAAAAATCATTCCTCATATCTATAGTTCCATCATTGATCCGACTACTGGAAACACAAGACCTGAGGATGTTCGCAGACTATTGGAGATCACAAAAAAAATCGTAGAGTAAGGTGAAAAAATGAAAATTGGTGCATTTGGTGAAGTGATGCTGCGATTGACACCACCTGAATATTTGATGCTAGAACAAACACATACACTTCGAATGTCTTATACAGGGACCGGCGTGAATCTTGTGGGGAATTTAGCGCATTTTGGCATTGAAAGTTATTTGCTGTCTGCATTACCTGCTAATCGGCTAGGTGATGCGGCGTTAGCCAGTTTAAAAGGGTTAGGCGTCCATACGACTTATATTATTCAAAAAGAACAGCATATCGGAACCTATTTTGCGGAAATGGGGTATGGCATTCGTCCAACTGAGGTAACGTATCAAAATCGGAAGCATAGCTCTTTTGGACTAGCCGAAAAAAGGGATTATCAACTAGATGGATTTATTGAAGCAGTTGATCTTGTGCATATCTGCGGTATCAGTTTAAGTTTGACTGATCTCTCAGCACAAACAGCAATTTCTTTGGCAAAAAAAGCAGATGAACAAGGGAAAAAAGTTTGTTTTGATTTTAATTTCCGTCCTAGTTTAAATCAGGAAAAAGATAAAAAAGCGGTGCTGAAACAACGCTATGAAGAGATTCTTCCCTACTGTACACTTTTACTAGGCTCGATTCGTGATTTGACGGAGTTGATGGAATGGCAGTCTGAATTTTCTGAGGCCGAAACGCCAAACGAATATATTCGTTCTTTCCTAGATTACTATGGGATTGAATGGTTTGCAGGAACGAAACGGACGGTGAGTGGGGGAAACAAACGATTAAGTGGTTATTTAATTACTTCACAAGAAGCTGTAGAGACAGAGTTGTACGATCTTTTTGTGCTAGATCGAATTGGGGCAGGCGATGCATTCGCAGCAGGGATTTTATTGGGGTATGCAGAAAAATGGACACTTTCACGAACTGTAGAGTTTGCCTTGGCAAATGCACGACTTGCACATGCTATCCAAGGTGATGTTCCTTTAACTACTAGAAAGCAAGTCCAACAATTGCTAGATGCACCAGATGTTGATCTGATCAGATAAAAGAAACAGTCGATGGACACAGACATTCATCAGGGAAGGCAATTCTGCCTTGTTCTGATGGATGTTTTTTGAATAACGATAATGAATTGTTTTTAATTATATAGATATTTTATTGTTCAGAAAAGTTGTCAAATTACTATTTTTCAGGATATATACTAAATAAAAAAAGTTTTCTACAAAAAGTTGGTGGAAAAACAGAACAGTTTTTTGTGATTTTTTGGATTCGCTTGACTACTGTTGAAGTGATCAGTATCATAAATGACAGATAGAAACAGCTAAATAAAAAAGGCGCCTCCATTTCTAGTGGCAGCTAGAAACAGAGGCCTTGAAAAGTCATACACAGTGACCAGTCAAGTTTGCCATAGTCAATGGAAACCATCGACTTCGTTTATTGTATCGAATCTTAGAGGAGAAATCTAGCCTTTTGAAGAGAAAAAATAAACAAAATGAATGCGTTTTATTTGCTGTGTCAAAAAAGGATTGGGCAACGCGTGTCCAATCCTTTTTTTATCCAATAAATACACCTGAGGATAAGAGTATCTAGCAAGGATCAAATGGCGGCCAGAAGGTAGATACGTTGATGCAGTTCATCTGGTTATGTGTATGGAACTTTTCAGGATAATGAATGACCTCGTGTAAGTGGTATTCAGCCAATCATTATTTGGTTGTTTTCTATCGTTGATCAAAAGGAAAAATGATCATGTATGCTAGGCTTTAAGGGAAAACGACCAAACGTTCATAACTGCTTACCAAGGAAATTAAATAAAAAAAGCAAGGGTTACCATCTTTTGTATGATGGAATGCCTTGCTTTTTTATTGCATGTTTATACATAAAAAGCTTTTTTATTTACGTAAGGTCTACTATAATAAGAAAAAAGTTACCTAAAGTAATTATTTTTGAGCGATAAAGGAGTGATAGAATGGATCGAGAACGATCAGAGGCTTATTTGGGTGCTTGTATGATTGCGAAACGAACGACCGAATTTTTGCCGACACCACCAAATGGATTGCAGCGAAGGCATATTTATATTTTGAAAACTTGTTATCATTTGAAAGAAACAAACGGCACTGTGAAAATCAGTGATATCGCTAAAGCAATCAAAGGAACTCTACCGAGTGTGACAAAAAATGTGGCAACCCTAGAAGAACTAGGGTATATGAAAAAACAAACAAATAAAAAAGATCGGCGCATCATCAATGTTGATTTAACCGATAAAGGCTTGGCTCTTTATCTTAAGGATGTTTCTGGATTCCATGAGCAAAATGCAGAAATTTTACAAGAAATTTCTATTGAAGATATGGATACGACGATTCGAACAATCAAACGAATCTATGAGTTGATGAACGATAGTATGAGTTATCAGAAAGGAGAGATGGAATGTATCGAACATTAGGAAAATCATTAAGACAATATAAAAAACCGGCTGTATTTACGATGATCTTCATGGCTTTGGAGGTATCTATGGAAGTCATGCTGCCTTTTTTGATGGCAAAGATACTTGATCGCGGGTTTGAAACAAAAGATATCAGTTACATTGTCAAGATAGGTCTGCTTATGTGCTTGGTTGCTAGTCTATCGATGTTATTTGGCGTATTGGGAGGGAAATTCTCCTCAGACGCTTCTGCTGGATTTGCAGGGAATTTGCGGGAAGATATTTATAAAAATATCCAAAACTTTTCTTTTCAGAATATTGATCGGTTTTCAACCTCAAGTTTGATTACTCGTTTGACGACTGACATCATGAATATCCAAAATGCTTTTCAAATGGTTCTGAAAACAATTATTCGTGCCCCATTCACAATTGTTTTTGCCTATGGGATGGCTTCCTATACCAATACCAAATTAGCATTAGACATATTGATCATCATCCCAGTAGTCGCAATTATTTTGATTGGGATTGTTTACAAAGTCCACCCTTATTTTCTTCAGGTGTTTAAAAAATATGATCGTTTGAATCAGACCGTTCAAGAAGATATCAATGGTGTCCGCGTCGTTAAATCATATGTCCGTGAAGAAAAAGAGATCGACAAATTCAAACATGCTTCGGATGAAATCAAAAAGATTTTTATGAAAGCAGAGAAGATCACTGCACTGAATAGTCCAATCATGCAGATTGCCATTTACAGTACATTGCTTGTTGTCTATTGGTTCGGAGCAAAGTATGTTGTTGGAGACATGATGTCTGCTGGTGAGTTAACGAGCTTTATCATGTATATGATGCAGATCTTGAATAGTTTGATGATGATTTCGATGATTTTTGTCATGATCGTTATTTCAGAAGCTTCCGTTGAACGTGTTTCAGAAGTGTTGACAGAAAAAAGCACATTAACTAGCCCAGAAAATGCACTGAAAGAGCTTGAAAATGGAGCAATCGAATTTAAAGACGTCCGATTTAGTTATAATCCACAAGCAGCAGAACCCAACTTAAGCCAGATCAACTTACAAATTACTTCAGGTGAGACGATTGGTATATTGGGGGGGACAGGAAGTGGGAAAACTTCCTTGATCCAACTGATTCCACGCTTATATGATACTTCTGCCGGAGAAGTATTAGTGGGTGGTAAAAATGTAAAGGAATATGATCTAGTGACCCTAAGAGATCAGATCTCAATGGTTCTTCAAAAGAATACATTGTTTTCAGGAACGATCATTGAAAATCTTCGCTGGGGCAATGAGCATGCGAGCTTAGAAGAAGTAAAGCATGCCGCTAAATTAGCACAAGCAGATGGGTTTATCAATGAGTTTCCAGATGGCTATGAAACGGTCTTGGATCAAGGTGGGACCAATGTTTCAGGTGGTCAAAAACAACGGTTGACGATTGCGAGAGCACTGTTGAAAAATCCTAAAGTATTGATTTTGGATGATTCAACAAGTGCTGTAGATACGAAAACAGATCGTATGATCCGCCAGTCTTTGATGGAAGAAATCCCCGACATTACGAAAATCATCGTGGCACAAAGAATCTCTTCGATCCAAGATGCAGATCGAATCGTCGTTTTAGATGAAGGAAAGATCAATGGGATCGGCACGCATGAAGAATTATTAGCGACGAACCAAATCTACCAAGAAGTGTATGAATCACAAGTGAAGGGAGGGCGAATCAGTGAGGAATAATCAATTACAAACAAGTCCAGTCAAATTGTTGAAACGAATTTTTTCCTATGCACTGAAATATCGTCTTCGTTTGATCGTTGTGTTCTTTAGTATCGTGATCAGTGCGGCAACGAATGCTATAGGGATCAGTTTTACGAAACAATTGATCGATCGATTTATTGAACCATTGTCAAAACAAGAAAATCCAGATTTTGGTCCACTATTAAAAATCATTACTTTAATGGGCATCATGTATTTTACAGGGGCAATGTTTACCTACGTGTATAATCGAACGATGGTTACCGTGTCACAAGGGATCTTAAAAGATATTCGTGATGAGATGTTTACCCATATGGAAAAATTACCTATTCGCTATTATGATTCGCATCCAACTGGTGATATCATGAGTCGTTACACAAATGATATCGATACATTGAGACAGATGATCAGTCAATCGATTCCGCAAACGATCTCTGCACTGGTGACAGTGACTGCTATTATCATTGCCATGCTGATCATCAATATCCCAATGACGATCTTTGTATTGATCATGGTTTCTTTGATGGTCTTTATCATTCGGACTTTAGGAAGTAAGAGTGGCAAGTATTTTTCCTTACAACAAGGATCTTTAGGCGCTGTAAATGGTTACGTGGAAGAAATGATCGAAGGGCAAAAAGTAGTCAAAGTTTTTAATCATGAACCGCAAGCAATCCAAGGTTTTGTTACATTGAACAATGAGTTAAAGTTGAATTCGACTAAGGCCAATACGTATGCCAATATTTTGATGCCCATCATGGGAAATATTGGAAACTTCACGTACCTTCTAACAGCTGTGATTGGAGCTATTTTTTCAATCACTGGCGTTACAGCATTAACACTAGGAAGTATTGCTTCATTTGTTCAATTCACGAAAAGTATCACGATGCCTATCTCACAGATCTCACAACAATTCAACGCGATTATTTTATCTTTAGCAGGCGCACAACGGATTTTCGATTTATTGGATGAACAGCCAGAAGAAGATGATGGAACGATCGAGTTGGTCAACATTGAGAAAGATTCTGATGGACGAATCCACGAATCCGCAACTCGGACTGGCGTTTGGGCTTGGAAAGACGTACAACAAGGTACGGTACATTATACCGAACTAAAAGGGGATGTTCGTTTCGATCAGGTGACTTTTGGTTACAATGCGAATAAAGTGATTCTCCATGATATCCAATTGTTTGCAAAGCCTGGACAGAAAATTGCTTTTGTTGGGGCGACTGGTGCGGGTAAAACGACGATCACGAACTTGATCAATCGGTTTTATGATATCCAAAAAGGAACGATTACCTATGATGGTATCAATGTCGAACAGATCAAAAAGTCATCTCTTCGTCGCTCATTAGGAATCGTTTTACAGGACACACACTTATTTACTGGAACGATCAAAGAAAATATCCGTTTCGGAAAACTTGATGCAACGGATGAAGAAATCTACGAGGCCGCTCAGTTAGTCAATGCAGATCATTTTATTCGTCAATTACCTAATGGCTACGATACAGAGTTGAGCGATGACGGCAGTTCTCTTTCTCAGGGACAACGACAGTTACTTTCTATTGCTCGAGCAGCTATAGCTGATCCGCCAGTACTCATCCTTGATGAAGCCACATCTAGTATCGACACTCGCACGGAAACGATCGTCCAAAAAGGGATGGATTCCTTGATGAAAGATCGGACTGTTTTTGTCATTGCGCATCGTCTATCTACGGTACGAAATTCGGATGCGATCATGGTATTGGATCAAGGAAGAATCATTGAGCGAGGAACACATGATGAGTTGATTGCCCAGCAAGGAGAATACTATCAATTATACACGGGGTCATTCAAGCATAGTTGATAGTTAGAACAATAACAAAAAATAGGTTTCAAGAAAAAGCCGAATCACTTGAAAATCGCTGGATTTTTGAGTGATTCGGCTTTTTTGGTAAAAAATTGAGCGATACTAGCTCTACAGGTGACTCATTGTTTTGGAAAAAGTAATAGTGTGTATCAAAAGGAGATTTTGTAAAAAAGGTAGCGAAACATTTTCTGTTAGTGAAACATAACATCTGAAAAAAATCAGGAATCAACTATTTCGCAAAAATGAAAGAAAACATTAGAATGAGAAATGTTATTGACGCATGAAGTGAAAGCATAGTTTTCTCTAGAAGAAAGTCGTTTCATATTTTTTTACATAGTTATTTATTTGTATTTGCTCATAAAAACGATCCTAAAATTATATCATCCTAAAACACTATATCTAGTGTTTTGTATTCTCTATACCATTAAAAAAGCACAAAATCTAGTCTTTTATTTTAAAAAAACAAGAGTAGAATAAAGATATACTTTTGAGTTAGGAAGTGTTTTTTTTGAAACTGACAGTTTTTTGCGGCTCCCGTTTTGGCAATAAAGAAAGTTACAAATTTATTGCTCAAATGTTAGGAAAATATATGGCACAAGAAAATATTGAATTGGTTTATGGCGGCTCGGACTCCGGCATTATGGGTGTATTTAGCCAAACCGTTCTAGAAAATAATGGAAAAGTCACGGGAATCTATCCTACCGGACTTTTCGAATTAGAAACTCCTAAGGAAGAAGTTACAACGTTCATTCCGACAGATTCAATCGATGAACGGAAAGTATTGCTCTTTGAAAAAGGCGATGCTGTACTGATTTTTCCTGGGGGATTAGGTACTTTGGAAGAGTTCTCACAACTCCTTTCTTGGATAGCTATCGGTCTCACGCCAGATAAACCAATCGGGATTTTGGATATCGGCGGCTACTATAGCGGATTGCAAACATTGCTAGAGACATTTGCCAAAGAAGGCTTTATGGATACAAAATGGTTAAATCGAATCTTTTTTTCAAATAATCCCTTAAAGCTAGTGGATCTATTACGAGAAGAAACAACTGGATTATCAACATTATTGAAGGAGGCAAAATAATGAGTCGAATCTATTTAGCAGGCCCATTTTTTTCAGAGGAACAAATCGAACGTGTAAGTAAAATCGAAAAGGCATTGGAAGAAAATAAAACGGTGAGCAGCTTTTATTCGCCACGACACCATCAAGAAAGCAATTATGAATTATTTACAGCAGGCTGGGCTCAAGAAGTCTACGAAAAAGATATGAAAGAGTTAACTGCGGCTGATTTTGTCGTTGCTATTTTAGACTATGAACACCAATCAACTGATCCAGGAACAGCATATGAACTAGGAGCTGCAACGATGATGAACAAACCAATGATCGTCTTTCAGGAAGAAACAGTTCCAACGAATTTGATGATCACGCAGAGCTTGCACACTTATTTGAAATCAGTAGATGAGATTCGCAACTATGATTTTGAAAAATTACCTGTAACAGCATATGTTGGCGAATACTTATAGAAAAGGAAGGATTGTATGTCAGTGATATTGATATCAGGAACAATTGGCGCAGGAAAAAGCAGTTTAACAGATATGCTTGCAAAAGAAATTGATTCAAAACCATTTTATGAAAGTGTAGAGGATAACGAAGTTTTACCGCTTTTTTATTCTAATCCGGAACAATACGCGTTTCTATTACAAATCTTTTTTTTGAATAAGCGATTTCTAGCCATGAAGAAGGCATTAGTGAATGATGACAATGTATTGGATCGTTCAATTTATGAAGATAGTTTACTCTTCCATTTGAATGCTGATTTAGGACGTGTAACAGATATCGAAGTCCAACAATACGACCATTTACTAGATACTATGTTGAATGAACTAGATGATGTGGCACCGAAAAAAAGACCAGATTTGATGGTCCATATCAAAGTATCATTAGATACGATGTTGGAACGGATCAAAAAACGTGGTCGTACGTACGAACAACTTGAAAGTGATGAAACGCTATATGGATATTATGAATCATTGAATCAGCGATATGATCAATGGTACGAAGATTTTGATGTATGTCCTAAGATCCAGATTGATGGAGATAGGTTTGATTTCGTAGAAAAACCGGAACATGCCCAAGAAGTGATCAAACAAATCCAACAAAAATTAGCTGAATTAGAAGGAGAGTCTTCTGGCAGTTACTTTACAGAAAACGATCATGCGAAAGGGCAAGGGCTTGGATTGTAAAAAGAGTATCCTTTAAAGCAATAGTGAAAAAGTCAAAGGACAGAAATTAAAAATGAGGATAGGATAAAAGTTTTTCTGCTTTTATCCTACCCTCATTTTTATTTAATTATAGAAATCTCCAGCGAAGCTTTCTTTTGTATAAGTTTCAAATGATTTAAATGAATCTTTGATTAATTTATGACAATGGTCACAAATACTTAGGCTTCCTTGATCGCTAAATTCAGTATGAATATTCTTGCTACTTGTACATGTACAGTAGTCGTGACTATCAAATATACTCATTGTTTTCTCCTTTATTTCAAACTGCTTACTCAATATAACAGAAAAATATGAAATATCCATAAGAATTAAGCAAAATTAAAAAAATGTTCCACGAATCAACAGAATAATACAAAAAATGAGGTCGAGACAAAAGTGTTTAACCCCGAGAAATAAGAAGAAATGAACGAAAATTGCTTTTCAAATTTTTGTGAATTTCGGCTTATTTCCGAAGGAGTTGCTTCTGCTCCCGCCGTTTACTCGAGCGTTTGTAGCAAAACTGATTTTTTGATTTGTCCAACATTTGCTAAACAGATAAATTTATTTCGGAGTTGGCTCATTTTTGTATGGACAACTCGTGTAGCCTATGCAAAACGA
Source organism: Enterococcus durans (assembly GCF_002277935.1). NCBI lineage: Bacteria > Bacillati > Bacillota > Bacilli > Lactobacillales > Enterococcaceae > Enterococcus > Enterococcus durans. The sequence goes on from NZ_CP022930.1 coordinate 1,728,007, forward strand.
TTAGAGGCTATAGATATTTCCATCCTCGTCTTCTATGCGGTAATTTCCGATTTTAGTGAATTGAATCGACACGTCTTTTCCTTTTTCTTTTCCTGTGATCGTATAATTATCTGATTTAGTTTTTATCTTGATATCGGTTAAAGTGATTGCTTTTTTTGTAGTATTGGAAGTATCCGTTTCATCTTCAGCATACGTGCGTACCCAAGTCATCTTATTATCTGTGAAGGTGAGTTGACCACTGATTAGATCCATATCTTTGCGCACCTTCAAGGAATACTGGCTATTTGTAATATCTGACTTATCTGCCATCAGAATAGATGAGTCAGTGGTTTGTTCGGATGATTGATCTGCCCCACCAAACAAACTACAGCCTGATAGAGTAGAACTTGCAAAAAGCAAAACAACCATTACGATTAATTTCTTCAAAATACTGCCCCCATTTTATAGTTATCAAAATTATACCATTAGACAGGAAAACATGAAACGGATGAGCGTGAAAATCCGTAATTTCAGCGAGTCAACTTTTTAAACAAGAAGGGAAAAATTATTTTTCCGAATTGGTTCTTCAAGAAAAACGTCCTGTACTTTGCTAAGTATAGGGTTATTTTAAAAAATGTCAATTGGTCTAATCCTTTTTAGAAAACGTTTCATAAATAGGCTTGTAAGTTGAGAAAACGTTTGCTATATTGATGGGGAAGTAACGAGTGATGAGATTCACAAAAGTTATTGTAACTCTATAAAAGAAGGTGCGACTATGACAAATTATCAATTTCCTGCTCACTTTTGGTGGGGGTCAGCAGCAAGTGGTCCTCAAACGGAAGGCCGTGTATCTGGTGATGGCAAAGGAGAAAATATCTTTGATTATTGGTACAGTAAAGAACCAGAAAAATTTTTCGATCAAGTAGGACCGGAAAAAGCATCACAAGTTTATACAAAATACAAAGAAGATGTCCAATTAATGAAACAGACAGGCCACAATTCATTTCGGACATCTATTCAGTGGAGTCGTTTGATTCCTGAAGGGATCGGCGAAGTCAATCCAAAAGCAGTTGAATTTTACCATAGCTATTTCGATGAATTGATCGAAAATGGCATCGAACCTTTTGTCAATTTATATCATTTCGATATGCCGATGGCACTCCAAGAAAAGGGTGGTTGGCTTAATCGGGAAACAGTGGAAGCATATGAACGTTACGCAAAAATCTGTTTTGAATTATTTGGAACAAAAGTCAAGAAATGGTTCACACATAATGAACCGATCGTACCTGTAGAAGCTGGTTATCTTTACCGCTGGCATTATCCGGAAGAATCAGACATGAAACAAGCTGTTCAAGTAGGCTATCACGAAGCATTAGCATCTGCTTTAGCAGTTAAAGCGTATCATGAAATGGAACTAGAAGGTCAAATCGGTATCATTTTGAATTTGACACCAAGTTACCCTAGAGATGAAAAAAATCCAGAAGATGTGAAAGCAGCTGCAATCGCTGATGCCTTTTTCAATCGTTCTTTTCTAGATCCAGCGGTCAAAGGAGAATTTCCACAGGAATTAGTAGCAATCGTCAAAGAACTAGGGATCATGCCTTCGATCAAAGAGGGCGACTTGACGATCATCAAAGAAAATACGATCGACCTATTAGGGATCAATTACTACCAGCCTCGAAGAGTAAAGGCAAAAGAAACACCGATCGATCAAGAAAACGGTCCGATGCCAGAAGACTATTTTGATAATTATCAGATGCCTGGGCGTAAAATGAATCCTTATCGAGGATGGGAAATCTATGAAAAAGGAATCTATGATATTTTGGTCAATGTTCGTGAGAACTATGGAAATATCGACTGCTTTATTTCTGAAAATGGGATGGGTGTCGAAAATGAAGCTCGTTTCATCAAAGAAGACGGGATGATCCATGACGACTATCGAATCGAATTTGTTCAAGAACACTTGAAATATGTGCATCAGGCGATTCAAGAAGGTAGTAATTGTTTAGGCTATCATATGTGGACATGTATGGATAATTGGTCTTGGACGAATGCCTATAAAAACCGATATGGGTTCATTTCTGTCGATTTATCAAATGATGGAAAACGGACGATCAAGAAATCCGGATATTGGTTTAAAGAGTTATCTGATAAAAATGAAATGATTTTATAGCAATAAGCAATAAAGAGGAGGTCGCGACAAAAGTCGTGTAGGTTTGAGAAATTGGAGAAAAAAACGAGGTTGGGACAGAAGTGCTTAACTCCGAGAAATAAGAAGAAATTCACGAAAATTGCTTTTCAAATTTTTGTGAATTTTGGCTTATTTCCGAAGGAGTTGCTTCTGCTCCCACCGTTTATTCGTTTTTAAAGAATGAGACAAAAGTGTTTCTTACTTTTGTCCCACTCTCGTTTTTTTGAAATTTCCGAAAAACCTGACTTTTGGACACCGTTTATTGGAGAGTCTGTAGCAAAGCTGATTTTTACCTTTGTTCCACATTTTAGTACAGACGGTAAAAAGGTGTCTGTTGTAATCATGTATAAGTTTATTTTGCAACAAGAAAATCTGTCATGGATATTTTCCTCAATAAAAGCATCGAGCAAATGGAAGAGAAAAAAGTGGTTCGAATTAGGAGAAATGGGTACGTGCGTCCTTTTTTTAGACGATAAAAAATAATTCTAGTTTTTTAAAGCTTTTTTTTATTTTTTCCTCTATAAGACCCTTTTTTTGTATATAATAGTATAGGTAAAATTGAATAGGAGTGAAGGAAGGCATGAGAAAAAAGAGACCTTTTCTTCTCTTTTGGTTACTTGGTTTTTTCCTACTGCTTATTTTGTCTGCTGCGGCTTCAGGAAAAATGACAGCTGATATTTCTCAAAAAAATACAGAAAAAATAGTTGCAAGTAAAGAATCAGTAGATAAATTTAAAAAAGAATTTTCGACGTATTGGTGGGAAGATTATAAATTAGTAGCCAACTACGATAAGGGAGAATTAGAGATCTATTTGCCAAAAGATAAGGAAAATAATCAGTTCATCAATATCGATGATGTGCTGAGTGCGATTTCATTTAGACAATATCAATTCAAGGACAAACACTTGACGGTGTTGTTACTAACCAACAAAGGGGAACCCTTGGCCCGATTAAAAAATGGCAAAGTCAAAACCAGTTATTCGGATAAAATCAATGTAGATGTAGTCGATAAACGACTAAAAGAATGGATCAAAACAAACGAGCAAGTGAAAAAAAATTCAGAATCCACCACTACGTCAGATTCTCCGACAACACCTCCTTCGACTAGTGGGGAAACAGGTGTAAATACGGTCAATAATCAAAGTGAGTTAAATCAAAATTATCAATAGAACTATCTAAAAAGAGTAGAAAAACGAATCAGTTGTTTCTATTCTTTTTTAGTTGTTGAGACAAAATGGCCAATCAGATGGGCATGTTTTTAGCTAATTTCTAAAAAAATCTTAAAATAATTTTTTTTTAGAGAATTTTCATTTTTGAAGAGCAGAATATACAAAAATGAATAGAGAGAAGTGATATGTGTGACACGTTTGAAAAAATTGTGCCAAAATCGTCTGATGATTGTTCTGATCGCCAGTTTTTTCTTTTGGTTAAAAACAATTTTTGCCTATTGTATTGATTTTTCATTGGGAGTAGAAGGAAGTATCCAATACTTTATTTTATGGATCAATCCGATTGCAACGACACTGCTTTTTTTTGGCTTATCTTTATATATAAAGAAGCTCAAACCGGCGTTGTTTGTCCTTTTGATCATTGATATTTTAAATACATTAGTTCTATATTTGAATATTATCTTTTACCGTGAATTCACTGATTTCATTACGGTGAAATCTGTATTAGGATTTTCAAAAGTATCACAAGGTCTTTCAGGAAGCTCTTTTTCTTTGATGGAACCCCATGATATTTTATATTGGGTGGATATTCTCATCTTTATCGGTCTACTTGGTTGGTTGATCGTGAAAAAAGTTCCACTAAAGAGTCCGGCTGTGCCCAAACCAGTTGCGCTAGCCCTCACTTGTCTATCCGCTTTGATATTTTCTGGTAATTTAGCGCTCAGTGAAGCGAATCGCCCTCAGTTATTACAAAGAACGTTTGATCGTTCTTACATCGTGAAATATTTAGGGATCGATGCTTATACGATTTACGATGGCATCAAAACGGGAATGACGAGTAGCGTACGCGCGCATGCAAGCAGTAATGGAATCGATGAAGTACTAGATTATACGAAACAACATTATGCTGAACCAAATCCCGATACATTTGGCATTGCCAAAGGAAAGAATATCATTGTATTACATTTAGAAAGTTTTCAGCAATTTTTGATCAATATGAAGGTGGATGGTCAAGAAGTCACGCCATTCTTAAATAGTATTTTTCAAAATCAATCAACGATCAGTTTTGACAATTTCTTCCATGAAGTGGGTCAAGGGAAAACAAGTGATGCAGAAAATATGTTAGAAACTGGTACTTTTGGTTTGCCTCAGGGTTCATTGTTTACAGAGCTTGGCTCAGATGATGTCTTCCAAGCAGCACCAGCGATCCTTGGACAAAGCCAAGGATATACAAGTGCTGTCTTCCATGGGAATGTTGCTAGCTTCTGGAATCGAGATCACGTGTACAAAAACCTTGGATACGAGAATTTCTTTGATCGTTCTTATTTCAAAGATTCAGATGAAACTCTCGGGTATGGCATTTTGGATAAAGATTTATTTAGTGAATCGACTCAATATTTGGAACACTTACAACAACCTTTCTATGCCAAATTCTTATCTGTCACGAACCATACTCCTTATTATACAGATGATAAGAATTTTGACTTTCCGTCATTGAATACAGGGAATAGTACGGTAGATAATTATGTACGAACTGCTCATTATCTTGATCAATCATTAGAACAGTTCTTTACGTATTTGAAGAAATCTGGTATTTATCAAAATTCGATGTTTGTGATCTACGGGGATCATTTTGGGATCTCCAACACAGACAATGCAGATCTCGCAACAGCGCTAGGGAAAGATGCTGCGACTTGGAATGAATTTGACGATGCTCAAATGCAAAGGGTGCCGTTGATGATCCATATCCCAGGATATACGCAAGGAAAAGTGAATCACGAGTATGGTGGAGAGATCGATGTATTACCGACTCTGTTGCATCTAGTAGGTATCGATGATAAGAATTATATCCATTTTGGAACAGACCTATTGTCTGCCAAACACGATCAAGTAGTTGCATTTAGAAATGGAAACTTTGTTACGCCGGATTATACCGTCTTAGGTGGAAAAACCTATAATAATCAAACAGGTGAAGTTATCGATGAAAAAACAGCAGGAATCGAGGAAGAGATCAAACAAGATCAAGATAAAGTGAAAAAAGCGTTAAGTCTCTCCGATAAATTGAATCAGGAAAATCTTCTAAGATTCTATGTCCCAGAAGGATTTGAAACGATCGATCCTAAAAAATATGATTATAAAGATGAAGCACAAAAAAATGAAGCAATCGAAAAACAAAAAGGAAACAATTCAACGAGTGTCTATTCAAAAAATGGCAATAAAACAACGACGAACCTTTATCCCATAGAACCAGCAACAAGCAAATGATCATACTAAAAAACTTCTAAAGAGACTGGATGTTCCATTTCTTTAGAAGTTTTTTTTATAATTCATGAATTTTTTATTTTTTGCGTATTTGATTAATGAATGAAACAAATTTTTAGTATTGAATGTTCTTGCTTCATACTGTTCTTGGATGAGGGAAGAGCCAATACAAAAATCTGGATGTATTCAAACGATGGAGGAGGAATTTTATGTACGATGGGAAATTGATCAAACAACTTAGGGTGAACAGAAAACTGACACAATCACAATTAGCACAAGGAATCTGTTCTAAAACGTCTTTAGTAGGGATTGAAAGTAATTCAGTAAAAAAAATATCCTTTTTGACACTGAAAGCATTTTTAGAACGATTAAATATTTCTTTGGCTGAGTACGAATGGTTACGTAATCAAATGGATGAACCAAAGAAAATCAAGAAAAGTCGTCATCTTTTAAACAAAGTCCAAGAAGATAATTTCGATCCTTATAAGGAAATTGCAAATAACCGCAAACAATTCAAAAAAACGACGGATCTCTATTATCTGGTATTGAATCTACAGATGTTTTGGGAAACAGAAGGGGAGTTGCAATTAGAGTTTTTAAAATATGAATGTCGGACAATCGAAGAGTATTTTGTGCAAATGAGAGAATATGGACTCTTCGAATTGGGGATATTAGCTGAGTTTCCTTACATATTCAGTGATTCATTCATTGATAATCATTATTTAAAAATCAAGAAAAGAATGCGGCTGTTGCCAGATTCAAAACTATCGGATCAATATTTATTTACTTTTTTAAAAAACTTAACCATTTACTATATTGATAAAAAACGTTTCAAAAAAGCCCGTAGCATCAATGAAGACATGTACCGCAGTTTAGCTCACAAAGAAAAGTCAACGATTATTTATGAGATGCTGATGCTTGAGTATTACCGGCGGATGATTGCTGCAGCTTTAGGTGAACCGATCATAGAAGGAACGAACACGCTCTTTTCTGTGATTGAATACACGTTGGGAAAGAAAGAACGCGTGGCACTTGAAGAAAAATTAGCAGCCGTTGGACACCAGAGAAGTGATGGTAGATAAAGCGGATTAGTACAAAAAGCACAACAATGACCAGCCAGAGATTTCCGAATGCTAAGTACAATTAGAAATCTCTGACTGAGTGATTCAGTGAAGGTTCTGGTATCATCTTTAATTGTTTAAATCTGGGTGGATGATCGCTGCCTTATTCTTTTGCGTATCAAATAAGGGAAAGAACCGATTGATTTCATTGGTTGCAGAATCACGGGAATCAGAAGCATGAATGATGTTTTCTGTTCCTGGTAAAGCATAATCACCACGGATCGTTCCTGGAACGGCATCGACAGCTTTTGTTGCGCCAACCATCTTGCGGACGATGTCGATTACATCGTCACCAGCTAAGACTAGATAGACAACTGGCCCCGAAGTCATGTAGTCGATCAATTCAGAAAAAAAACTACGCCCAGATAAATGTTGGTAATGCTCTTTTGCTAATTCTTCTGTCATAGTAGCAAATTTCATTTCGGTGATTGCTAAACCCTTTTCCTCAAATCGTTGGATGATTCGGCCGATTAAATGACGTCTTACACCATCCGGTTTAATAATGACAAGCGTTCGTTCCATCTCAATCACTCCTGTTCAATTGTTATAGTCTTATTATACTTGTGTCTATAAAAAGGTACAAATATTAGTGAAGTCTAGAATAGGTGACTGACAATAAAAAAAGCTAACAGTCGTTATTTAAAGATTTTCAAAAAAATCAAAAAAATAAGTTTGACATTCCTTCTATATGTTGTTATATTTACGGAGGAAAACTAAATAAGATTTGTTAGGTGAGGCTCCTATACAAACATAGGCTACTGCCCAAAAACGTCGAGAGACGCCAATGGGTAGAACAGGAATTGTCGAGACAAGGCTTTTCATAAGGTAGCTAAAAGCAAGAAGTTGCTTTTTACGTTGTACAGTGTCAAAACTCAACGATGAGATCAAAGAAGCTTTTTTCGTGTGCTTTTTCGACCTTTCGCTGGATTTTGGCGAAAGGTCTTTTTGCTTTTTTTACATTAGTCTTCCAAATTATGCGTAAAAGGGGTGATTTTGTTGGAAAGTTGAAGCTGAAAATAGAAAAAAATATGTTGGAAAGTAAACAAATAAAGGAGATGAGAACAAATGGATGACAGTCCTGCGAAAAAACAAGAGCGAGAGAAACTGCTGGCTGAGACTATTATCTATCTGTTTTCAGCCCCTTTAGGAACAGCTTTTTCTTTCTCTCTCCAATAAAATAACTGATCAGTAAAGAAGCTACCAGTACGTACTTTTTGGCTGACAAAAAGGAGAAGAATGAGATGGAAAAAAAGAAAGATACACAAAAAATCTATGCTGCATTTGCAGGTAAAACCAAAGAAGAATTACTACAATTTTTTCATTCAACAGATCATGGGATGGAAGAAGAACAAGTTGAACAAGCAAGAGAACAGTATGGTGAAAACTCAATTTCTTATGGAAAGAAAACACCGTTTATTGTAGAAGTTTTGAAAGCATATATCACGCCTTTTACATTAGTTTTGATTGCTTTAGGTGTTATTTCATTTATCACAGAATATGTCTTAGCCGCACCCGGCGACAAGGATCTTTTTGGTGTTGCAATCATTTTTACAATGGTCATCGTCAGTGGAACAATGACATTGATCCAGTCTGTTCGTTCGAATCAGGCAGCTGAAAAATTAAAATCATTAGTAAAAGTGACCGCTGCGGTCAAACGAAATGGCAAATATACTGAAATCCCGATGGAAGAAATCGTCTGTGGTGACCTAGTGCGCTTATCAGCGGGAGATATGATCCCAGCAGACATGCGGTTATTATCCGCAAAAGATTTATTTATTTCTCAAGCGGCTTTGACAGGTGAAAGCTATCCAGTGGAAAAGCAAGCACATGTTTATGAAGATGCGACACTTAGCGAAACAAGCTACGATAATCTTGCATTCATGGGAAGTAATGTCATCAGCGGAAGCGCTGAGGGCATCATCATTTCTGTAGGAAATCAAACGCTGTTTGGACATGTTGCGCAGACCCTCTCTGAAAAACCGATCAAATCAAGTTTCGAGATAGGGATCCATAAGACATCGATGTTGTTGATCAAGTTTATGGCGTTGATGGCCCCAACGGTTATCGTTATCAACGGTTTTACTAAGGGTGACTGGTTAGAAGCCTTTCTATTTGGTCTATCGGTTGCCGTAGGATTGACGCCAGAAATGTTACCGATGATCGTCACTACTAACCTTGTCAAAGGTGCAAGTGTGATGGCGAACAAAGGAACAGTCATCAAAAATCTAAATGCGATCCAAAATTTTGGTGCAATTGATGTGTTATGTACAGATAAAACAGGAACGTTGACACAAGATAAAATCATTTTGGAATACCACATGGATTGTGAAGGAAAAGAAGATGACCGTGTGTTACGACATGCTTATTTGAATAGTTATTATCAAACGGGACTAAAAAATCTACTTGATGTCGCGATCATTGAAGAAGCAAAAGAAACATTGGCAACGGATAGCATCAATTATCGAAAAGTGGATGAGATTCCATTTGATTTTGAACGTCGTCGGATGAGTGTAGTAGTGGAAGATGTTGCGGGAAAAACGCAGATGATCACAAAAGGTGCAATTGAAGAAATGCTTAGCATCTCTAGCTATATCGATCTTGGTGGTGTGGTTAGTCCGTTAACGAAAGAGTTAAGAGAATCTGTCTTAGCAAAAGTAAGAGATCTAAACGAAGACGGTCTTCGGGTCATTGGAGTCGCACAAAAGACGAACCCAAGTGTAGTTGGAGAATTTTCTGTCAAAGACGAATCCGAAATGGTCTTGATCGGGTATCTTGCTTTTCTTGATCCACCAAAAGAAACAACAAAACAAGCACTAAAAGCATTGAAAGATCATGGGGTGGCCGTAAAAGTTTTGACTGGTGACAATGAGTTGGTTACCCGTTCTGTTTGTCGACAAGTTGGATTAGAGATCAATGAACTGATTACTGGAGAAAAAATCTCAGAGATGGATGATCGTGAATTGGCACAAGTAGCTGAAGAGCATGAAGTCTTCGTCAAATTAAATCCACAACAAAAAGCACGATTGACTACAGCTTTGCGCCAAAATGGGCACACGGTAGGATTTTTGGGTGATGGAATCAATGATGCACCTGCGATGAAAGTAGCTGATATCGGTATTTCAGTGGATACAGCGGTGGATATTGCCAAAGAATCAGCAGACGTGATCCTTTTAGAAAAAGACTTGACGATTTTAGAAAAAGGTCTTTTGTCAGGTCGAGAAACTTTTGGGAATATCATGAAATATATCAAAGCAACAGCAAGTTCGAATTTTGGTAACATGTTTTCTGTATTGATCGCTAGTACATTTTTACCATTTCTACCAATGTTACCGTTACAGATCTTGTTCTTGAATTTGATTTATGATGTTTCTTGTATCTCTCTACCTTGGGATCAAATGGATAAGGAATATTTAACTGAACCTAAGAAATGGAAAGCATCTAGTATTGGAAAATTCATGGTCTATTTTGGTCCAACTAGCTCGATCTTTGATATCACCACATACTTATTGATGTATTTTGTGATTTGTCCAGCTGTTGTTGGGGGGGATTTCCACTCATTGGACGCGAAACAACAAGTCGTATTTATTGCATTGTTCCATGCCGGATGGTTTGTCGAATCCTTGTGGACACAAACGTTGGTACTGCATGCACTACGTACACCAAAGATTCCATTTCTACAAAGTAACGCAACATTTGCGATGTTCATCATTACCACTTTGGGAATAGTCGTAGGGTCCATTTTACCATTCACAGGCTTTGGTGCAGAATTAGGTTTGTTGCCTTTACCAGGAACGTATTGGATCTGGTTGATTGTGACGGTACTAGCTTACTTAGCTTTAGTCACGATGGTCAAAAAAATCTATATCAAAAAATTTGGTGAATTGTTATAAGATGAATTGATCTTACAAATCAAGACAATATAGAAGAAAGAGAGCCCATCTGAGCTATGGGTTTCCATCAAGCAGGATAATGTGGAACAAAAGTAAGAAACACTTTTGTCTCATACTTTAAAAACGAATAAACGGTGGGAGCAGAAGCAACTCCTTCTTATTTCTCGGAGTTAAACACTTCTATCCCAACCTCTTTCTGTGTTGAATCGAAAGGACAGTTTTGACACTGGTTATCCGATGTAACTGCTGTATAGTGATTTTGTCAGCACATTGATTAGGATAATTTTCATGAAATTTGCACTCATTTCTATACTTTCAACTGGTACTCATGCTAAACTAAAGGTATTGTTTTTTGAAAGGATTAGTGAAAGTATGAAAGGCGCAATATTTGATTTAGATGGTCTATTAGTCGACACCGAAAAAACATATCGTGATGGGTGGTTATGGGGCTTTGAGCAATATGGAATAGAAATACCAAAAGAAATCGTAGATGCCTGGAGCGGTAAAAACTGGAAGCAGAGCTTTGATATTTTAGTTGAAGCTGCCGGCAGTCTAGAGAAAGTCCAAGAAGTCCGAGCAATACGGGAGGAATATTTTTACCAAAAACTACGTGGTGGAGAAATTGCACTCAAACCTTACGCAAAAGAAATTTTGACTGAGTTAAAAAAACGTCAACTCAAATTAGGTTTAGCGACTACGACTGTTACAAAAAGAGCCACAGATATCTTAGAACAATTTGATCTGTCGCACTATTTCGATACGTTGACCTTTGGTGATGAAGTAGCGGAAAATAAGCCTTCACCGATCCCTTATTTGACAGCTCTCGAAAAGACAGGATTGCTTGCACATGAAGCCTTTGCGATAGAAGATTCACTAGTGGGAGCTACTTCAGCTTCACGTGCTGGGCTAGGAGTTGTTTTGATTCCAGATGCTAGTTTTGATCGAAACTACTCCGCCAAAGAAAAAGCTGGATTAACATTATTGGTTGAAGGAAAAGATTTGCGTATCGTTGTTGAAATGCTCGATAAAAAAACAATAAATTAAGCGAGATATAATTTTTTTTATTTTTATGCTTGACTTTTAAATTTTGTTAAGGTAAATTATGTCCAACAACAAAATAACTTTTCGTTGATGAGGAAAGTAAACTTGAAAGACTTCTCAGAGAGACTCTGTTCGGTGCAAAGAGTCAAGTTCGCAAAGTTGAAAAATGGCCTTGGAGAATAATCTGTCGATAGGTAGGCAGGTTCGGTTCACGTTCATCCGTTAAAATGAACACCAATCTCTTCAAATGAAGATGTTGGGCAGAGGGAAGGAAACTTCCGAATAAAGGTGGTACCACGATTGATCGTCCTTTTACTAACACAAAGTGTGTTGGTAAAAGGATTTTTTTTTAATATTTTTTTGCGATGAGATAGTAAGTACAACTGGAAATCTTTTAACAGAGAGCTTCGACAGCTGAGAAGAAGCAAAGAGGAACAGTTAGAAAATGGCTATTGAGCATTTCACCCCGAGCAAAAATTGTGAGGCGGTGACGGTTGCGACCGATATCTTGCTAGAGTATGTATGTACTTGAAAAGGAGTTGAATGTGAGTTCAACTCGAAGATGAGGTGGTAACACGCAAAAGGCGTCCTCAAGAAAGTGATAAAGATCATTTTCTTGAGGATGCCTTTTTTAGTATAAGAAAAGGAGGAAACAAGATGATTGAATTACAAAATATAAGTGTCCGTTTTCACCAAAAAGATAAAGTGATCCAAGCTGTAGAAGATGTCGACTTGTTTATTGAAAAAGGGGACGTATACGGGATCGTTGGTTATTCCGGTGCAGGAAAGAGTACGTTGGTCCGAGTGATGAATCTGTTACAAAAACCTACAGAGGGAAAAGTCATCATCAATCAAACTGATTTAGGCAAGCTTTCGGCAAAAGAGCTAAGAAAAGAACGAAAATCGATTGGGATGATTTTTCAACATTTCAATTTGATGGAGAACCGCACGATTTTTGACAACGTTGATTTTTCACTGAAGTATACGGGAAAGTCAAAACAGGAACGTCGTCAAAAAGTGAGCGAACTTCTAGAGTTAGTTGGATTAGAAGAAAAAACATCTGCCTACCCGAATCAACTATCGGGAGGGCAAAAACAGCGTGTAGCGATTGCTCGCGCATTAGCAAATGAACCGAAAGTTTTATTATGTGATGAAGCCACGAGCGCACTTGATCCAAAAACGACACATCAAATCTTAGCCTTGCTAAAGGAACTTAATCGTAAGCTGGGATTGACGATCGTCTTGATCACGCATGAAATGCAAGTAGTCAAGGAAGTATGCAACAAGGTGGCGGTGATGGAAGATGGGAAAATCGTAGAAAAAGGTAGCAGTGTCCAGATATTCAGCCATCCACAAGAAGCGTTGACAAAAGATTTTATTCGTACAGCTACGCATTTAGATCAAGCACTTGAAACAATTATTGGACATCGAGCTTTTGCAGAACAGATCACGAATAAATGGTTGGTTGAATTGAGTTATGTGGGGAATCAGACGAATGAACCGCTGATTGCACAGCTCTACAGCAAATACCAAGTGACTGCTAATATCCTCTATGGAAATGTTGAATTGTTGCAAGAAACACCGCTTGGAAGTTTGATCGTGACACTCGCAGGTGAAACGAATCAACGGCAAAAGGCACTGGACTATTTGATACGTTTGGGTGTTCGAGTCAATGTGCTACAGAAGAATGAAGAAAATGAACAAATCAAAATTGCAGAAGGGGGAATTTGACATGAGCAGTTTAGTTGAAAAATATCTACCGAATGTTTACTTGATTCCAGATGAATTCATTGAAGCGACAAAACAGACCCTGTATATGTCTTTTTGGACAGCGTTGATCGGTGGTATTTTAGGAATTATTTTAGGAATCACGTTAGTGGTGACTAGACCCAAAGGATTGTTAGAAAATCGTTTATTCTTTGAGATTTTGGATAAAGTGATCAATGTTATCCGTTCAATCCCGTTTATTATTTTGTTGTCTTTATTGGCAGTGACGACCAGATTTTTAGTTGGTACAACGATCGGTGCAAAAGCAGCACTCGTTCCTTTGATTTTTGGAGTCGTTCCTTTCTTTGCCCGCCAGATCGAAAATGCCTTACTAGAAGTTGACCCAGGAGTCATTGAAGCAGCAGAAGCAATGGGAACGAGCCCTATTGGAATTATTCTTCGTGTTTATTTATTAGAAGGCCTACCTGGAATCGTGCGAGTATCTGCTTTGACGATCATCAATGTGATTGGATTAACTGCAATGGCAGGTGCTGTCGGAGCAGGAGGACTAGGGAATTTAGCTATTTCTAGAGGATATAATCGATTCCAAACAGATGTAACGATCGTAGCGACATTATTGATATTAGCACTTGTTTTTTTAAGTCAATTCATCAGTAATCTAATCATAAAAAAAATAGCACATTAAGTTGGAGGAAAAAAAATGAAAAAAATTATTCGATTTGCCACAATTGCCATTGTTGCCCTGATTTGGTTAGCGGGATGTTCCCAAGGAAAAGCAGCTACCAAAGATACAGCAAAAGAAACTACCGTAAAACTAGGGATCGTCGGCGAGGATACGGATGTATGGGATGATGTAAAAGCACGTCTCAAGAAAGAAAATATCAATTTGGAATATGTAAAATTTACCGACTACAATCAACCAAATGCTGCACTAGCAGATGGATCGATCGATTTGAATTCATTTCAGCATCAGTTCTTTTTGGATAACTATAACAAAGAGCATGGAACAGATTTGGTTTCGATCGGGAACACGGTAAATGCACCATTAGGTATCTATTCAAACAAGATAAAAGACGTGAAAAAAGTCAAAGATGGTGCGAAAGTAGCTATCCCGAATGACGTCACTAACGGAGGCCGGGCATTATTACTTTTACAAACAGCAGGACTGATCAAAGTAGATAAATCAAAAGGTCAAACGCCGACAGTCTCAGACATTACTGAAAATAAAAAACAGTTGGATATCTCAGAATTAGATGCTTCACAAACGGCGCGATCATTGAACGATGTGGATATTTCTGTTATCAACAGCGGGGTGGCAGTAGATGCAGGATTTACCCCTACAAAGGATGCGATTTTCATAGAACCAGTAGATGACAGTGCACGTCCATACGTGAATATCATTGTTGCTAGAAAGAAAGACGAAAAGAACAAGACTTATCAAAAAGTAGTAGATGCATACCAAACGAAAGATACAGCGAAAGTGATTGAAAAAACATCAAAAGGGTCAAGTGTACCAGCATGGGACACATTTGGACGCAAATAACAAAACAAATTAGAGGAGGAATTACTTATGACAACATCAACGATCACAACAAACCAATTGCAGGAAGCTATCCAAAAGAGATTATCAGCTTACCAAGAACTAGCACTAGATATCCATAATCATCCGGAAGTGAGCAACTATGAATTCTATTCTTCAAGCGCATTGGTCCATCAATTGGAAAAAGAAGGATTTGACGTAAAGACTGACGTAGCAGGACATCGCACTGGCTTCGACGCTCGTTTTGTTTCTGGCAAACCAGGGCCAGTGATTGCTTTCCTAGCTGAGTTTGATGCTCTACCAGGTATTGGTCATGCGTGTGGGCATAATTTATTTGGCACATATTCAGTGTTAGCAGCAAGTATCATCCGTGAAAGAATTGCAGAAATCGGTGGAGAAATCCGTGTATATGGTACTCCTGGCGAAGAAGGAGGAGAAAATGGCTCAGCAAAAGGCAGTTTTGTTCGTGAGGGATTTTTCGAAGATGTAGACGCAGCATTATGTGTGCATCCTGCATATCGCTATGGAAAAACAACAGAGTCATTAGCGAATGATCCAGTGGACATCAAATTTTATGGTGTAGCCTCCCACGCTGCAGCAGCTCCAGAAAAAGGAATCAATGCATTAGAAGCACTGATCCAAGTATTTAACGGCATCAATGCATTACGTCTTCAATTGCCAAAAGATGTCAATATCCACGGTATCATCACAGATGGTGGCGTAGCGGCAAATGTTATCCCAGAATATGCTGCAGGAAGATTTTATTTGAGAGCAAGCAATCGACCAACATTGGATGAAGTATACAAAAAAGTGGAAAATATCGTTAAAGGGGCAGCATTGAGTACAGGAGCAACTTATGAATTTGGCCTATTCCAAAATGCAGTTGATGATGTGATCGTTACACCTTCATTTGATGAATTGTTCTTCCAACATATTGCAGAAGCAGGAGTTCCTGAGGAAGAAATTGAACGGAAACTACGTACAAGCTTGGGCTCTTCAGATGTAGGTAATGTCAGCCAAGTGATTCCTACCATCCAACCAACTGTGTCGATTTCAGATGATTATATCGCTGGCCATTCGGAAGAATTCAAAGCAGCGGCTAAGAGTGAAAAAGGATTGGCTTCGATTGCGATCGCGGCTGAATGTTTAGCAGCGACAGCGTTGGATCTTTTTGAAAACCCAGAATTGTTAGCACAGATCAAAGAAGAGCATCAACAAATCGTAGCAAAGAAAAAGGACGAGGGCTCTACGTTCTAAGCAATTCATTGCAAGGTTATTTTCAGAAAAATAAGAAAATTATTCCATTTAGGTTGACAAACAAAGAAGAAGAAGGTAAACTTCATGAAAGTCAACTTTTCACATAGTAGCATTTGGGTGTTTAGTCCAGAAAGTCGGTGGTTGCTGTGAACCGATCAAGCCTTGATGACGAAGTACATGAAAAGGATTCAATAATTGAATAGCTAATCAAAGTGAAAAACAGATCTGTTTTTAATTAAGGTGGTACCGCGGAGTCATTCGTCCTTAGTTGAAAACAGGTCTTTTTGTTTTAAATGAAGGAGGAAACGCAGATGAATTGTGGCGGGGTCATTCGATATTTACTCTTTTTTAGGTCTTAGATTAACTTAAAAAAGGAGAATTATCATGGAGAGAAAAGTAAAACCAAGTTTTAAAGAAGCAGTTTTAGTGTTAACAGTGATTGTATTAAGTATTGCGATTGGGGTAGTTGGGCTAAAATTATCACCCAATATCACAATTTTGGCAGCGATCGGCATGGTCATGCTTTACGCTGTTGTGAAGAGATACCCAACGGAATGGCTTCATGAAGGAATCATCAACGGGATAAAACCAGGGATCATTCCGATTTTTATCTTCATATTAGTTGGTTCACTGATTGCGGTATGGATACAAGCAGGGATCATCCCAACATTGATGGTCATTGGCTTCAAACTGATTAGTGTTCAATGGTTCGTTCCATCTGTATTTGTTGTTTGTGCAATCGTTGGTAGTGCGGTCGGTAGTGCCTTTACCGTTATGTCTACGATCGGCATCGCCTTTTTCGGCATCGGTACAACATTAGGACTGAACCCAGCTTTGGTAGTAGGTGCTATCGTGTCAGGGGCTGTCTTTGGCGATAAAATGTCACCTCTATCTGAATCAACTAATTTAGCAGCGGCAATCGTTGATGCGGATCTATTCAAACATATCAAGCATATGATGTGGTCAACAGTTCCTGCATTCATTGTTTCCTTCATCTTGTTTGCGATTTTAGGTCATACAAGTAAAGGGGCAAGTTTATCAGCAATCCAAGAAGTCACAACGACACTAGAAGCCAACTTTACCATCTCCATCTGGTCATTGATACCGTTATTTCTTATGTTGTTATGTGCATGGAAAAAAGTTCCCGCCATCTTGACCATCTTATTGAATATTGCTGTTGCAGTAGGTATGATTTTCATCCAAGACCCACAGACATCACTGAATGGATTGGCAACTGTCATCGAGTCAGGATTTGTAGCAAAAACAGGAAATCAACAAATTGATGCGTTACTTAGTCGAGGTGGGATCGAAAGCATGATGCCAACGGTTTCCCTGATTATTTTAACTTTGTCGCTAGGTGGTTTGCTTATTGAGTTTGGGTTGATCTCAACCGTTATGGATGTCGTTTCTAAAAAAATGACGAATACTCCAAAATTGATTTTTACTACTTTAATGACAAGTATCGGTGTGAATCTGTTTATTGGAGAGCAATTTTTATCAGTGATTTTGCCGGGTAATGCCTTTAAAGAAACATACCAAAAAGCTGGATTTGATCCGACCGTACTAGGACGGACATTGGAAGATGGCGGTACAGTTATCAATTACCTTATTCCTTGGGGAATCGCTGGCAGCTTTGTTGCTAGTACTTTTGGGGTTTCAACGTTGACATACTTGCCATTTGTCTTCTTTAGTCTATTGTCGCCAGTGTTCTCAATGGTCAGTGCTTTTACTGGATTAGGTGTAGAAAAAATCAGTAAAGAACCTGTTGAAGCACAACAAGAAAACGCCCAATTTGAGTAAAGAAAAGTAGAGTCGAACGCTCCTGTTCTAATTAGTAAAAAGTCGTATCACTTTGAAAATCGGGAAACCTTTTTTCAAGATGATACGGCTTTTTTAGTGTCATCGTTTCAAAGCAAGCGGATATCCATAAAAGTTGAGGCGCTCGAACATTCCATTTTATCTTCTAATCACAATAAAAAACAAGCAACTGATTTGCGACAATCTAGTTCCTTGTTTTTTGTGATTCATTCAATTGTTTTTTTAGCCTTTTTGCATGGCGAAGGAGTCATTTTTTTTACGATAACTAAAGAAAATGATCAAGTAAAGCAATGCAGTCAATACAGTAACCCCGATAGAATTTGTTAACAAGATACCTATCAAGATCAATCCTAAGATGACCAAAGCGAGTAAATTCACACATTTTGCAAACAAGGTACCTCGTTTTAAAGAGAGGATAAAAGCTGCGGCACTGATCATGATCCATATCACTAGTACTGTATAGGAGAGGGAACCGGCAAGATAACCAAACAATTCATCCCCAACAAAATAAGAAAGTACAACGCCAAGATATAAGATACTTGCACAAAAAAGTACAGAACGTTGAGGGACATGGTGTCGATTCAAAACAGCAAGTTTATTGGCTGGACCTTTTTTATCCTTCAATCGAAAATACAACAGACGGGAAGAAGCATAGACACCGGAGTTGATTGACGAAAAGAGTGCGAGTACGATCACAAAATTGACGATATCTGGTGCAAAAGGAATATTCATTTTTTCAAATACCATCACAAATGGGCTAACTGTTGTTCCTGCCAAATTATTCCAAGGGAAAATAATCAATAGTAAAAACAATGGAATAATATAGAATGAAATGATTCTTCCCATTACCCCACGAATTGCTTTGGGAATAGCTTTTTTAGGATCATCAGCTTCACTAACCGTGATAGCGATCAGTTCTGATCCACCATATGAATAGATCACTACGAGTAAAGAGTTAATGACTCCTTTCATGCCATGGGGAGCAAATCCGCCATGGTTCGTGATATTTTGCAAAGTAGGGAAAACGCCATGTCCCAACATTTGCTGACCCACTAGATAGATACCGAAAATGATCAGCAAGATGATCACGCTGATTTTAGCAAAGGCTAACCAATATTCTGTTTCAGCGAATAATCGGACAGAATACAAGTTGATCAACGTAGTTAAAACAGCTAAGATCAAAACAAACGCCCAAGTAGGGATATGAGGAAACCATAATTGCAAGAAAGAGGCTGCAGCAACTGCTTCCGCGATGATATTGATCGTCCACATAGAATAGTAGACCCAATCCACAAAATCAGCAGAATGCGAACCTAAGAAAGGACGGACAAGACCTGAAAGACCATGCTGAGTATCGCCACCATCTAGCACCAGTTTCCCTAAACCATTCATAACGATGAATAAGACACATCCGCCAATCAAAAAGGCAATCAAGACAGAAGGGCCGGCAATACCGATTGCTTCGCCACTTCCTTTAAATAAACCAGCACCGATAGCACCACCTAATGCAAGCATTGTGATGTGTCTGGAGCTAAGTTGTTTTTTTAGTTTGGTGTTTTTATTTTTTTCCATAAAGAACTCCTTTTCTAGTAATATCAAACCGAAATGTTTGTTTTTTAATAATTAAATAATCAGCTACTTTGAAAATAACTTGTTTTATCATAGCAAATTATCTGATAATTTCAACTATTCTGTAAATGTTTTCGGTTACTTTAATGAAAACATCATAAATTTGCCATAATGACTTGTCCTAGTGAGTGTGATTGTTCGCTTTTATTTTGCGAAAGCAAGCGTTTTATTCGCTTTTTTGATCGTTAAGGCGATATGATAGAAAAAAGTAGTATTCTTCTATATTGAATTGAGATTTGAAAGCGAGGGGATTGAGATGACTGCATCACCTATTTTATTGATTCCAAAAAATCGATCGTTGTACTTTTTTCCATCTATTGATTCACTCGACGTAATAACAGCAAAAGAGTTATTTGTCCCAACATTTTTTTCTTCCTTTCAAAAAAAGTTGGCGACCTGTGAACTGATCATTTTTTTAGATTATGGCTTTGAACTTGAGATGGCGCAACTGATTCGTCCCTATACAAATGCGAAGATCGTGCTTTTTTTCTGGAATCATTTCAAAGAAGAGCATTTCAATTTATTAAGAGCAGCAGAGCAAGAACCGGCAATCAATGAGATCTATCATTTTGATTTTCTAGAAGCACGAGAGATTGGATTGAAGCATAACAGTTCTTTTTATTCTAAACATATGGTTATGCCAAAAGTCGAGATTACGTCTGACCTATTTTTTGGTGCGACGAACCATGGACGTAAAAAACGTGCAGAAGAGTATAAACAAGAGTTTGAAAAACGTGGAATAAAACCAAATTATTTTATTCTTCCGCTGAAAGGAAACGAACAAGCTGGTTACCTTTCTTATACAGAATACCTAGAACGAACGGCTCATTCCCGGGGTATTTTAGAACTTGTACGTGAAGGACAACGGGGAGTGACATTGCGAACCTTTGAATCACTTTATTTTGAAAAAAAATTAGTGACGGATAACGAAGCGGTGAAGCATTATCACTTTTACGATCCTCAAAATATTTTTCTTCTTCAAGAAAGAGCATTAGACGAATTGCCTGATTTTTTAGCTACACCTTATCACCCAGTTGATACAGCGCTTCTTGAATTTTTTGATGCACAAGCATGGGCTCAACGTTTTTTACAGCAAGATCAGGAGATATACCGACAGTATGAGTATCGTGAAGTAAAATAGAGGAAACCAACAAACAAGAATAATGAAGTAAATGTGGGACAAATCTAAAAAACAGATTTGCTACAGACCTTCGAACAAACGGCGGGAGCAGAAGCAACTCCTTCTTAAATAAGCCGAAATTCACAAAAATTTGAAAAGCAATTTTCGTGAATTTCTTCTTATTTCTCGGAGTTGAACACTTCTGTTCCAGCCTCGTTTTTTTCTCCAATTTATCAAACCTAAACGACTTTTGTCTCGACCTCTTTTTCAAAACAAAATCTCTATTGGAATCGGGGAAAGGACCCAAAATACATAATTGTCACGTGCATGTTTGTCATACCAGATTTAGTTACAAGAAGGGTCTCGTTCATTTAGTGTTGTACTTCAAAGAAATGATTTTCGTTGTTTCTCAGATTTTGAAATGATTTTTGTTGATCGTCTGGAGACTAAGATACTTTAGAACAGTTAGATCAAAGCTCAGCATTTTCTGATTGGCTGGCTATCTTGTTCTTTGGAGTGTCTTTCTGGAAGGGATATTGGATGCAAAAAAAAAGAGTGTGGGGCAAAACTAAAAATCAGTTTTGCTACAGACTCTCGAATAAACGGCGGGAGCAGAAGCAACTCCTTCGGAAATAAGCCGAAATTCACAAAAATTTGAAAAAGCAATTTTCGTTCATTTCTTCTTATTTCTCGGAGTTAAACACTTCTGTCCCAGCCTCTTTCCCTTACATTTATTATACAGGAAAAAGTGAGTGAAAAACAGACTAGTATTTTTGCCGACAGCTCGTATAATGGGACATACTCTGGGAAATGGATGTGAAAACGGATGGAAAAGCAACGCATGTTAGAGGAACATCATTTATCATTTGTTCATCAAAAATTGGTTACTCGCAAAAACAACCTACGCTCTTTTCTAGATAAAAGCTATGGGAGCCATTTGGAGGACCTCCAAACAATGGGGACGGATATTCGGCCCAACTTTGACAACTTGTCAGATAGCCTAGAAACTTATGCTGCTATTGAGAGCAAAAATCGCGAAATTGACCAAATGAACCTGAGCTTACAGACAGCAGAAAAAGAACTGGCCACCATTGAACGTTTGCTTAAATCACCCTACTTCGGGAAAATAGTCGTTGATTTTCTTGATGGCGAATCCGCCGAATCTTTTTACATTGGCATCAACGGTTTTGCAGATGAAGAAAGTCATAACTTGATTTATGATTGGCGTTCTCCAATCGCAGAACTTTTTTATAACAATACGTTGGGTGATTCTTCCTATCAAGTCAATGGTCACATGATCGCTGTATCTATAGAAAACAGGCGGCAACTAATTGTTGCGTATGATAAATTAGTCCGCTTTTTCGATACGTCGATTGCAATCCAAGATGATGTATTATTGGATGCATTAGAAAAGAACGACGGAAAAAAGATGCGGGACATCACGGCATCGATCCAAAAAGAGCAAAACTCAGTCATTCGGGATCAATCGAGCCAAACCTTATTAGTCAATGGAGTCGCAGGTAGCGGAAAGACCTCAGTTATCATGCAACGTGTTGCTTATCTGTTGTATCAATACCGTAGTCAGATCACTTCTGACAATGTGCTGATCCTTTCACCAAACCAAGAATTTATTCACTATATCTCGGAGGTCTTACCTTCATTAGGTGAAAAGAATCCTTTGAATCAAACGATTCGGCAGTTTTGTTCGTTCTTGTTGCAAGAAGCAAAAACAGTTCCTTTAGAAAATGAAGAAGCCTATTTTTCCCGATTACAAGAACCTGTAACTTTTCAGACAGAAACGATCCGCAGCAATGAGTTTGTAGCCTTTCTGCAAGAAGCGGCCAGTAAAACAGCGCTGATCGAACCTTCTTTTCACTCGATCCTTCGAAAAGGCAAAGTCGTTATATCTAAAGAAAAGATTCAGTCAATCTATCAATCTACGCCTCAACTCCCAATGATCGAGCGATTACAGGCAACTAAAAAAAGATTAATAAGTGAGTGGGAGTCACAATTGATCAGAAATAGCAAAAAAACAGGAATTACAGGATCAAGTATTAACACTTTCTGAACAACAACAACAAAAATACTTTGGTCATTTGATCGAGGATGATTCTCCAACGAGTATCCAAAAATATACCAAGCAGTTATTAAGAATGAGGTATCACGTCGTTGATGACCAATTGAAAGATAATAGTTGGATCGATGAAGATCGATTTTTAGATCACTATTATACAGCGTTCACTCAACGACCTTATTTAAAGCAGTCTACAATAACTTTGGATGAAGCAGTAATTCGCTTATTCAACCGACATTTGTTTGTCGAGAAACTTGCCGTACCATCGCTGTCTTTTCTGTTGATTGATGAGATCCAAGACTATACTCCGGCTCAATGTGCACTGTTATTGACGCTATTTCCCCGAGCAACCTTCACTATGGTTGGGGATGGAAATCAAGCAATTTTCAATTCCGCGATCCCGTTTAGTGAGATCCAAAAATTCTTCGAGACAAACGACCGAACAGTAAAACGTTACGACTTACGAACGAGTTACCGTTCTAGTGGGGAGATCACTAAACTATTTGCAAAACTTGTCAATGATGAAACTCTGTCAATTGTACCTGTTCGCCCAGCAGGAGAGTCTCCCCGATTTATTCGTTTTGAAAATGAAAGGAAATGGCTGGCAGCGATCACACCTTTCATGAAAAATGAAAACCACTATACGATATTGACAAAGAGCCAGACGGAAGCTGCTTTTTTGGAAGAATATTTCAAAGGACAGGCAAACCAACGATCTTTTTCGATTTATTCTATTGATATCGCTAAAGGAAGGGAATTTGATCATGTTATTCTTTACGATATCTCAAAAGAAAAATTCCATACCGCTCAAGACAAGCGAATATTGTATACAATGTTGTCACGGGGCATGGAAAGCATATTTGTCACCTATAAAAAAGAGCTTAGCGATTTTTTTCAAATCTGAAAATCATTCAATGCTAGAGGTCGAGACAAAAGTCGTTTAGGTTTGAGAAATTGGAGAAAAAGACGAGGCTGGGACAGAAGTGTTTAACTCCTAAAAAATAAGCAAAAATCCACAAAAATTGAGAAGCAATTCCTGTGGATTTCGGTTTATTTTCGGTTGTAAACATTTTCTGTCCCAATCGCTTTTTGTCGTTCTATTTTTATTTGGCGGCAAGTAATCCTTCTTTTGAGTGGATCAGTTGAGTCAGAAATGCACAATAAGGTGTTGGAATGTCATATTTTTGTCCTTTTTTCCATACCGCACCATTGATATAGTCGATTTCTGTTAATCGATGATTTTTGATCAGGTCTTGGTACATGGATGGATAATGCAATCCGATATTGTCAGGATCATAGGTTGCTTGGATATGTTGATTTACTTCTTCTTGATCGAGTTCAACACCTTCTTTTTCTGCAACTGCCGCAAATTCAGCAACGATGGTACGTACCATATCATTTGTTGGTTGCTGTTCGCCTAAACCAGCGATGTTGCAGTCTAAAATAGTACATAAACCATTTAGAGTACCGTTGACACAAGCTTTTCGCCAAATCGAATACCGGACATTGCTACTATAAGTTGGATTTAATTTGGCATCTTTGAATACCGCAACAACTTCTTTTGCAAATGCTTCTCCTTCGGGTTCGAGATTTTCCAATTCGATCTCACCGTCCCCCAACAAAGTAACATGACCAGGTCCGTCTAATCCTGCTGTCCACATGGTGATCCCAAATAAGATATTCTTTTTCGGTACATATTTTTCTAAGACATCTTCGTGACCAAGACCATTCAAAAGACAAAGGACATGAGTCTGTTCCGTGATGATCGAGTTGATTGCTTGAAACATACCATCTAGCTGATTCGCCTTTGTTAGCGCAATGATCAAATCTGCTTGAATGTTACTTTTTATTACTTCTTCTGGGGAATAGATCGGGATTGCTTCAACGATTTCTTTCCCATTAAAATTTGCAATCAGACCATTGTTTCTGATTGCTTCGATGTGGGCAGGCCAGCGATCGATCAAAATCACTTCATTCCCGCTTTGATGAAGCATCAATCCCAAGCGACTACCCATTGCGCCAGCACCGGCTATAGCAATTTTCATATAAAAAATCTCTCCTTTTTTTACAATACCTCTTTAGTATATATAAAAAAGTAAAAAAAGAGCATTGTTTTGTTTGAAAAAAAGGAGAAGCCATGTCTTACTAGAGGAGAGAAGAACAATTCAGGAGGAATGACCATGGATATAGTAGCTGCAATTGATTCCTTTAAAGGGAGTGCAACATCTCTCGAACTAAACCAAGCTGTGTTGGATGCATGGCAATCGGCAGAAGGTAAAAGAGTCAATTTGCCTGTAGCTGACGGAGGCGAAGGTACAGCAGAGGTGATTCATCATGCGCTAGGTGGTACGTGGCGTCAGTTGGAAGGAATCAATCTGCTTTTTAGGAAAAAAATCTGTCGTTATCTGCTGACGAGTTATCAAGGTAAAAAGATAGCAGTCATTGAATCTACGGAAGTGATTGGGATCGACTTGCTGATACAACCAACCGACCAAACAATTCGTTTAGCATCTAGCTTTGGCTTAGGTGAATTAGTAAAAGATGCCCAGAACCAAGATGTAGATCAGATCATCGTGACTTTGGGTGGCAGTGGCTGTTCAGATGGCGGTTTAGGGTTGCTACAATCGTTAGGCGCACGACTTGAAGGGATCACGGAGGGGAATCCATTGCTTTCAACTAAAAAGATCGATCTTCGAAATCTACAAGAAGATTTTGGAGAAGTCGAACTATTGATAGCTGCTGATGTGACAAGCCCTTACACTGGTGCGCAAGGGGCAGCCCGCTTATTTGGAAAGCAAAAAGGAGGCTCTCCCGAAACGTTGGCATTTTTAGATGCACAAGCTGTACGTCTAGCAAACCAACTGGCAACAGATTATGGCATCGATCTAGATCGTTTGTCCGGAAGCGGTGCAGCTGGTGGTATTGGAGGGGCATTACTATTGTTAGGTGCTAAAATGGCTTCTGGGTTTACCGTTGTTTCACAACTGATCGGTCTTGAAGAACAAATCAAGAAATCGGATCTTGTGATCACTGGCGAAGGGCGTATCGATCAGCAAACGATTCATGGTAAAGTTCCCTATGGTGTCGCTCGGTTAGCAAAAAAGTATGGAAAAACGATCATTGCCTTATGTGGAAGTCGTGAGAAAGATTTAGGAGAATTAACAAGATTTTTACCTAGTGTATTCAGTATCCAACTTGGGCCCATCTCTTTAGAAGAAGCAATGGGACACGAGGAGACGCTAACCAAAGTCAGTATCTTATCTGAGAATCTTAGTAGATTAGTAGAAAATGAATGACCTTAGTTGACAGATAGAAAAACAATATGTTAACCTAAGGGCAAATAAAGTGAAGTGAGGGATCCGCGCATTGAGAATTTAAGTCAATTATTGAAGCTGCATCAAGACTGTCTCCATCATACCATGGGGAGAGTGTGCAGATTTTCAGAATTGGCTAGTTCACAATGGTGGGGTCTCTTTTTTGTTCCCGTTCTTTAGTGACCAGTTCTGAAAATAGGACTGGTCTTTTTTTAGGGGGAATGAATATGTCCAAAATAGAAATTAAACAATTAACCTTTGGCTATGACAACCAAACAACATTATTATTCGATCATGCAACACTAAATTTTGATACAACTTGGAAGTTAGGACTGATTGGCAGAAATGGTCGTGGAAAAACAACTTTATTAACTATTCTGCAAAATAAACTGGCTTTTCAAGGACAGATAAAACACCAACAAGAATTTCTTTATTTTCCACAAAAAGTAACAGAAAAAGAGCGTTTGACTTACTACGTTCTTGTTGATATCGCTGATTTTGAGCTTTGGGAGATTGAAAGAGAACTGAATTTGATGGAGACAGACGTGGAAATCCTATGGCGCCCCTTCAATACTCTATCTGGTGGTGAAAAAACGAAAGTCCTGCTGGCTCTTTTGTTCATTGACGATCAGCATTTTCCATTAATTGATGAACCAACGAATCATTTAGACGTAGTGGGAAGAAAGCAAGTCGCCAATTACTTGAAAAAGAAGAATCAAGGATTTATTGTCGTCAGTCATGACCGCGGATTTATCGATGGAGTGGTCGATCATGTGTTGGCGATCGAAAAAAGTCAATTGGAATTGTATCAAGGAAACTATTCTGTTTATGAAGAGCAAAAACGGTTAAAAGATGCGTTTGAAATCGGCCAAAATGAAAAAATCAAAAAAGAAGTGAGTCGTTTAAAGAAAACTGCTGCTGAAAAAGCAGAATGGGCACGGTCTCGTGAAGGAGATAAAACGAAAAAAAGTGTTGGATTTATTGATACAGAGAACCGACGAGTCAATCGTGGCGCAATTGGTGCTGATGCGGCTCGTACGATGAAGCGCTCGAAAGCAATCGTTAATCGAATGGAAACGCAAATCGATGAAAAAGAAAAATTGTTGAAAGATATTGAATACATTGATCCATTGACGATAAATGTGACCAAAACGCATCATAAGCGCTTATTGGAAGTGGAGGATCTCCAATTAGGTTATGACGAGATGCTTTTCGCTCCGGTTCGCTTTTCTATTGAACAAAACCAATGTGTGGCATTGACTGGACCAAATGGTATTGGCAAGTCGTCGATCATACAGTACCTTCTTGGAGATTTTACTGGGAGAGCAGTTGGGGAAGTCAAGCAGCCGCAACAGCTAACGATTAGTTATGTACGACAAAATTATGAAGATAACAAAGGGACCCTAAGCGAATTCGCCGAAAAGAATCGAGTGGATTATCAAGCTTTTTTGAATAATTTACGCAAACTGGGAATGGAAAGAGAAGTCTTTCATAATAAAATCGAGCAAATGAGTATGGGGCAACGAAAAAAAGTTGAACTTGCAAAATCACTGTCCCAAAATGCCGAACTGTACATTTGGGATGAACCGCTAAATTATTTAGATGTCTTTAATCAAGAACAGTTAGAACAATTGATTTTAGAAAACAAACCACCTATGCTGATCGTTGATCACGATCAAACATTTCTCAAAAAAATAGCAAGTCAGGTAGTCTTGTTGACGCCAGCGAGATGAATCCAAGAAGAGAAACTTGTTTGACGAGTGATTTATGATACAATCGAAACAGAATTAGCGAAGGGAAGTTATTTGATGTTATACGTGACCAGACATGGAGAAACAACTTGGAATGCACAAGGGTTAGTCTGTGGCAGAGCAGATGTGCCTCTAACCGATAAAGGAAAAAGACAAGCAGATTTATTAGCTGAAAAAGTCACACAACTAGATATACCAGTGACAAAAATCATCCATTCTCCTTTACAACGTGCCAAGCGAACAGCTCAAGCTGTGGCTGACAGACTAGAATTATCGATGGAAGAAGATGATCGTCTGATCGAAATGGACTTTGGAAAGTATGATGGTGTACCGAGCAAAGACGCAGCTTTTCAGGAAGCACGTCAGGAGTTTGCTGTACGTTTCCCAAATGGTGAATCCGTGCTAGATGTCTATGCTCGTGTGGTTCCTTTATTAAAAGAGTGTTTAGAAGATGAAGAGAATGTCTACTTGCTTGTTTGCCATAATGCATTGATGCGGGTGATCAATGCGTATTTCAATCCGATGCCAAATCATACTTTTTTTGATTTTTATGTGGATAATACTGAGTTAGTGACGTTCGAAAAAACGATTGATTAAATAAAGCAACTAGTTTCTAACGTTGAAAGTCAGCTGGGAAAATAGTGGATGCGCGTAATTAAATAAAAGAAATTCTCTTTGATCAGTGATGAAAAAATGAGAACTTTTCTTGATATAATTGCTTTGGGAAATTGTTTATTTGATAGGAGGAAGACGGACATTAGATGTCCGTCTTTTATTTTATTTTCTGATCAAAATCACATCAAAAAAACCTTTACAGAAATAAAATTAATATATTTTTATAAAAATGTTGAAATTTCATTTCATTCGAGTTATACTCTGTTCATAGAAATGAAGACGGATACACAAATGGGGGAGAAAAATGTTTGGATTTTCGATTTTTATGAATGAACCTTTGACTGAAGAAAAGAAAGCATATATCAAACAAATGGCAGACAGTGGATTTCAAGGGATCTTCACGTCCATGCATATTCCCGAAGATGATCCCACGGCCTATAAGAAGCGTTTGATGGCACTGGGAGAATGTGCAAAAAAACATCAGCTTGATTTGATGGTTGATATTTCAGGGGATGCTTTAAGTCGTGCAGGTTTTTCTTTTGAAGATTTGAAACCGCTAAAACAGTTTGGTGTAACCGGTTTACGAATGGACTATCACATTTCGAATCAACAAATCGCTGACTGGTCTCATCAGATCAAAATCAGTTTGAATGCCAGTACGATAACAGCTCAAGATGTCCAGGAATTAGAAGAAGCTAAAGCCGATTTTACTCAACTTGAGGCATGGCACAATTACTATCCGCGTCCTGAGACAGGACTTGACTATCAGTGGTATGCGAAAAAAAACCGCTGGCTAAAAGAACAGGGCTTCACGATCCAAGGATTTGTTCCAGGTGATAAAGATTTACGCGGACCAGTCTATCAAGGATTGCCAACACTTGAAAAACATCGGAATATCCATCCTTTAGCAGCAGCCATTGAGTTAGCCGCTTGTCAAACAGATCTGGTTTATATCGGTGATGGTGGTTTGTCAGAAGAAGTGCGCGAGCAGTTTTTGATTTATCAGCAAGAACAAAGCATTTTATTGCACATAGATGTAATTGATCATGAGTTTTGTGAATATGTTTTAGGAAATCATACTAATCGCCAAGATGATGCAAGAGATGTTCTCAGAAGTGCTGATGCACGTTTTAGAGAAATCCCATACATTCCAGTTCGTGATACGAATGAACGAAAAAAAGGATCGGTCACTTTAGATAATGAGAAATACTGTCGATATATGGGTGAGATCCAGATCACGAAACGAGACCTACCTGCAGATGGAAAAGTCAATCGGGTAGCGCGAGTCATTGAAGAAGAATTACCGTTACTTGAGCAAATACATGCAGGAGTAAATTTTAAACTAATCAAAAAAGAAAAGAAGGCAAATTAGATGAATACAATCAATTTAGAAAATTTAACAACTGAACGTAGAAATGAACAAACATTTGGACTTGACGAAATGAGTATCACGCAAGCTGTCAATTTGATGAACCAAGAAGATCAAAAAGTAGCACAAGCAGTATCAAAGGAGTTATGCAATATCGAACCAGTGATCGAACAAACAATCGAATCATTCAAAAAAGGCGGTCGCTTGATTTACATGGGTGCTGGTACAAGTGGAAGATTAGGTGTCTTAGATGCAGCAGAATGTGTTCCGACATTTGGCGTAGAGCCTGAAATGGTCGTTGGGCTGATTGCTGGCGGAGAAGCAGCAATGACAGTGGCTGTTGAAGGAGCAGAAGATTCTCTTGAGTTAGGAAGAGAAGATTTGATCAACTTACATCTGACAGAAAACGATATGGTGGTAGGTATCGCTGCAAGTGGTCGAACACCTTACGTTATTGGCGGTCTTGATTATGCACGCTCGATTGGTGCCAAAACAGCGACGATTTCGTGCAACAAAGATGCAGAAATCAGTAAACACGCAGATTTTCCAATTGAAGTGGACGCTGGGCCAGAATTTTTGACCGGTTCTACTCGTTTGAAGTCAGGAACAGCTCAAAAATTGATTTTAAATATGATCTCAACAATCAGCATGATTGGTATTGGTAAAGTATTCAATAATTTGATGGTCGATGTTAAACCAACCAACGAAAAATTAGTAGAACGATCAAAACGAATCATTATGCAAGCAACAGACGTTGACTATGAAACGGCAGAGAAGTATTTTGATGAAGCAGAACAAAATGTCAAATTAGCCATCGTTATGATTTTAACAGACAGTGACAAGAACACAGCACAAGAAAAATTGGTTGACGCAAATGGGTTTGTAAAAGGTACCTTATAAGGGGGAAAAACACATGGCAAAAGAGGAATTGACTTTAGAAGAATTAGCTTCACGGATTTATGCTGGAGTAGGTGGAATGAACAATGTGGAAAGCATTGTTCATTGTATGACTCGTGTACGCATGAAGATCATCGACGATGCATCAGTCGATGTTGATGAATTGAAAGCGATACCTGGCGTTCTAGGTGTAGTAGAAGACGAGCAGTTGCAAGTCATTATCGGTCCTGGAAAAGTCAATAAAGTCGCTCAAGCAATGGTTGATCAAGCCGGAGTGAAATTAGGTGAAAAAATTTCTTCTGGTACACCTAAATCTACTAGTACGGATACATCTGGAAAAGCGCTAGTGAATGAACGCGCTCAAGCAATGAAGGCAGCCCAAAAATCAAAACAGAAACCTTCTAAAATAAAATCGATCTTGAAAGATATCTCTAATATTTTTGTACCAATGATCCCTGCATTCGTAGGAACAGGGATTGTTGCAGGGATTGCAGCGGTCTTAGCTAACTTAGTGACAGCTGGTACGTTAGATGCTGCAACATGGCAACAATACATCGACATCATGAATATTCTGAAAAACGGAATGTTTAGTTATCTAGTTATCTACACGGGTATCAATGCGGCCCAAGTATTTGGCGCAACACCAACGCTTGGTGGTGTAATCGGTGCGGTTGTTATGCTTACTGGGATGAACCCAGAAGCACCTCTTAAAAACTTATTTACAGGTGATCCATTGGCAGCAGGTCAAGGGGGAATCCTAGGAGTTATCTTTGCGGTATGGTTATTGTCGATCATAGAGAAAAAATTGCATAAAGTAGTTCCTGATTCAGTCGATATCATCGTTACACCAACATTGTCATTGATCGTGATCGGATTAGTAGAAATTTTCTTGATCATGCCACTCGCTGGATTTATTTCAGACGGCATGGTAGGCGGAATCAACTGGGTATTAGGGGTCGGCGGTGCCTTTTCAGGTTTCGTATTAGGGACACTTTTCTTACCAATGGTTATGTTTGGATTGCATCAAATTTTAACACCTATCCATGTACAAATGATTGATGAAACAGGCAAAACACTTTTATTACCTATTTTAGCAATGGCTGGTGCAGGACAAGTCGGTGCAGCATTGGCTTTATGGGTTCGCTGCAAAAAAGACAAAGAATTAACTGAAATGATCAAAGGGGCATTACCTGTTGGGATATTAGGGATTGGTGAACCATTGATCTATGGGGTAACATTACCATTAGGCCGACCATTTATCACTGCCTGTATTGGTGGAGGTATCGGTGGTGCTGTGATTGGAATGATCGGAAATGTCGGCGCCATTGCGATTGGACCTTCTGGAGCTGCATTGATTCCATTGATTTCTGATGGCAAATGGTATGGGTATGTCTTAGGGTTATTAGCTGCTTATGCAGGTGGATTTGTAGCAACTTTCTTCTTTGGAATCCCTAAAGAACAATTGGAAAAAGAAGCTCTTGCAGAAGAAACGATCATCAATGAACCTGTTGCATCAACTGTCGCTGCAACGAACCTGGGTGCAAGTGAAATCACATTGACAGCAGTTGCGGATGGAACTGTTGAACCGCTTGAAAATGCAAGTGATCCTGTGTTTTCACAAAAAATGATGGGGGAAGGTTACTTCGTTGAACCTGTAAATGGACAAATCTATTCTCCTGTTACAGGGAAGGTCAGCTCAGTTTTCCCAACAAAACATGCGATCGGCATCACGACAGCAAATGGCTTGGAGATCTTGCTCCATATGGGAATCAATACAGTTGATCTCGGTGGCAAACCTTTTGATCTAAAAGTTGTAGAAGGACAGCAAGTGACCTCAGATACATTAGTTGCGGATGTGGATTTGGCAGCAATCAAATCAGCTGGAAAAGAAACATCGATGATGGTACTTGTTACAAATATGGATCGTGTTGCAAATTTTGTTCTTGAAAAAACGGGTAAAGCAAAAGCAAAAACACAAGTAATGGATGTCGAAACAAAGGCATAGAAAACAAAAAGTAAACTACCGCCCTTGGTTGTCAGAATAAATTTCTAACAATCAGGGGCGGTAGTTTTTACGATTATCCACTCTATTGTTAAGAGGACTACTTCGCGTTATATGCAGAAAAAGTTTTAGCTAATATCGCATATACATTTACCACATCTGTAGGAGTACCTCGTAATTCATAGTCGGCAAGAAATGGGAAGCCGAATTTTCTTGCGTACTGTTTGGCGGTCAAGCAGTACTGGTTGTTAAAGTTTTTGTTACCACTTCCAACGACACCAAGACAAAGTGTGTGGTTTTCTTCATATTCAAGATATTCACGCAACGTTTCAGTCAAGATCTCAGTGTCTCCGTTGTCCAGGCCGTTTCCACCATCTAAATAGGTAGGAACAAAAGTAAAGAAAGGTTCGCTTTCTTTTTCAAAGGGACTGTTTTCATGGATTTCTTTTAATGAAATCTCCGGCATCTCAGGATTATCTGCGTGTTGCTTTTCAGCATATTCTGCTATATGTTTAGCGAATGCACGTGTATTTCCAGAGATGGATAGATACAAAATATTCATGCCATTTCCTCCAATCATTCCTATTTAGTATAGCATCTTTTTGGTACTTTTTGTGAAAGGGTTTTGAGTCGATGAATATTCAAATTCCTTGTATAATTAGAAAAGAATCGTTACAATTATTTTTCTATTAGAATTTTTATAAATAAAGTAAATTAGACGAAGTTTTGCTATACTTTTGCTAAAAGCGCTTTAATTTTGGAGGATGTTTAAATGGATACAGAGCGACAGAACAAAGGAATTGGATTGGTTCCATTAGCGGCCTTAGTAATTGGGTCAGCGATCGGAGGTGGCGTGTTTGGTATCATGACGGACATCTCAGGATCGGCTGGAGGCCCCGCTATTTTCAGTTGGGTACTTGTAGGTACGGCAATGATGATGCTCTCGTTATCAATTAATAATATCAATAAAAAGCGTCCAGAACTAAAGGGTGGAATCTTCAGCTATGCAGAAGCAGGTTTTGGTCGTTTCGCAGGTTTTATCAGTGGCTGGGGTTATTGGTTGACGTGTTGGCTAGGCAATGTGGCTTTTGCTACACTATTGATGAGCGCACTAGGCTACTTTTTCCCTGTCTTTGACGGAGGACAAAATGTTGCATCGATCATTATGAGTACGATCCTTCTTTGGGGGTATGCGTGGTTAGTCAATCGAGGAGTCGAAAATGCCAGTTATGTAAATGCTATTGTCACAATCTGCAAACTTGTTCCGTTATTCTTGTTTATTGTTGTTGCTATCAGCACGTTTTCGATCCAACAGTTTATAGATAATTTTTCGAGCGAGATCATTTTGAATGCCAATGGGCAACCAATTCCTTTTTCAAGTCAGGTATTGAGCTGTATCATGGTGATGTTGTGGGTGTTTGTTGGGATTGAAGGGGCCTCAGTCGTGGGTTCTCGGGCTAAAAAGAAATCAGATGTCGGAAAAGCAACGATTCTGGGGATTTTCGGATTGATCATTGTATATGTCCTTGTTTCAATGCTTCCGTATGGTACGATGTCGATGCAAGAATTACAAGGAATCGATACACAGCCAGCAATGGGGTATGTCTTTGAAATGATGGTAGGAAAATGGGGAGCTGTTCTGATCAATGGAGGCTTGATCATTTCGTTAGTCGGTGTTTGGCTGTCTTGGACGATCTTACCGATTGAAACCATGCGAAACATGGCGGATGATGGATTATTGCCAAAACGTTGGGGAAAAGTGAACAAAAAAGGCGCACCGACATATGCGATCATTTTAACGACTATCTGTACGAATGTTTTCTTGCTCTCTTTATTATTTACAGACAGCGCGTATAATTTTGCGTATACGCTAGGTACAGCAGCAATCTTCTTTACTTGGTTATTCTTAGGGTTATATCAAATGAAACTCTCTTATCAAAGAAAAGAATGGGTTCAATTTCTGGTAGGTTGTTTAGCTACAGCGTTTCAGGTCTGGGCCATGCTTGTTGTAGCATTCAATGAAGTGATGTTGGTCTTAGTTTTATTCTTGCCAGGTATCGTTTTTTACCTGAGGGCGAGAAAAGAACAGAATGAACCGATACCACATCTCCATCTAGACAGGATTTTATTGATCGTCGTCACAATGATTGGTTTGATCGCTTCTGTCTTGTTTGTGACAGGGATCTTACACGTTTAAAAAGAAAAATCCAAACATCTGAGATCATCTTTTTATTCAACCTTAACTGGACTGAATAGAAGACTTCAGGGTGTTTGGATTTTTTTGTGTCAAGAGCCGATGATTTTTCGATTTAGCAGACATTCAGGAGACATCTACCAAATAATAAATAGTTGAAATATGCTTTACTCTTTAAAAGTCATATGCTCTACCATTGGTTTCTTCGAGGGGATCAATGGCCACTTGTCATCTTTATTCCGATAATACTGATCAATAAAAGTCCGACAAAGAACCAGGTTTGCGGAGTTAATTTGTCATGGAACAACCCAACTCCTACGATGACTGAACCAAGCGCGCCGATACCTGTCCAAATGGGGTAAGACAAACTCATAGGTAAAGTCTTGATTGCTTTTGAGAGGAAATAAAAACTAGCAATCATACCGAGAACTGTATAAAGAGAATAATTTAATTTAGAAAAGCCGTCACTCCATTTCATCATCGTTGACCAAAAAACTTCCAAGAGACCCGCAAAAATCAATTCGATCCATGCCATAAGTCATTCCTCCTTCTACACAAAAAAGAGGAGAAACATTCCTTCAAAGACCTAATGGAATGCTTTTCCTCTTTTATACTACCCGGTGGCAGTTGTGTA
This sequence comes from Enterococcus durans, assembly GCF_002277935.1. Lineage (NCBI taxonomy): Bacteria > Bacillati > Bacillota > Bacilli > Lactobacillales > Enterococcaceae > Enterococcus > Enterococcus durans. The sequence goes on from NZ_CP022930.1 coordinate 1,763,601, forward strand.
TTTATTTTTGTAGCTATAGTATACCACATTTTTGTTTTTTGATTACTATAAGTAAAAAAACAGACAGGATAAGCATAGAAAATTGTTTGGAAAGAGTCATTATAAGAAAATAAGAAATTTAGAATAACCAATAAAAAAAGCGAATTTTAATGAAATTGACTGAATTTTCACAAAAAGAAGTGGATTAAATTGGATTTTGACTATATTTTCATTGCTTTTTGATTTATAATAAAAAAACATCTTGTAATCTTGGGGGAGGAAAACATATGGAGAACTATCTTAGTCTTTTAGGAGTATTGATCGTGATTGTCGGTTTTGCCCTTAAATTAGACTCAATCTTGATCGTAATGGTGGCGCTAGTTGTAACGGCGCTGACAGGAGGTCTAGGAATAGGCGGCATGCTTGAAACATTAGGGACAAGTTTTGTCAACAATCGAGGAATGGCAATTTTTATTATTATCATGCTTGCTACAGGAACACTAGAAAGAAATGGTCTGAAAGAATCAGCCGCTTCTTTAATCAAACGTTTCAGAAAAGTATCGGCAGGAATGATCATCGACATCTACGGTGTATTTCGAATGATTTTTGCCGCATTCAATGTCAGCTTTGGTGGGGTGGCAGGTTTTGTTCGACCAATCATCATGCCGATGGCTTTAGGGACAGTTGAATCAAAAGGATTAGAAATCGATCCAAGACACGAAGAAGAATTAAAAGGGATGTCTTCTGCAATGGAAAATATCTGCTGGTTCTTTGGTCAAGTACTGTTTGTAGGGGGAGCAGGTGCATTGCTTGTTCAATCTACATTGAAAGATCTAGGCTATGAAGTCACATTAGGACAATTAGCTTTAGTTGAAATACCAGTAGCAATCGTTGCATTAGTGGTTGCGAGTGGTTACTTCTATCTAAAAGAGAAAAAAATAGCGAAGAAATATTATTCAGGAAAGGGGCAATAAAATGAGCTTTTTTACAAGTCCTGAAATTTTATTGGGAGATAAATTATTAGAAGTACTATATATTATCATGGGTCTAGTCCTTATTTATACAGGGTTCAGAAATATCAACGATAAAAGCAACCCACATCGTTATGGCTCCGCATTTTTCTGGATAATTTTAGGTGTAGTCATTGCCGGTGGACGTTGGATACCTGCACTTGTCAATGGGATCTTGATCTTTGCTATGACGATTCCAGCAATTGCGCAAAAAGTAAGTAAAGGTGAAAGTCGTTTACCTTCAAAGCAATATATGGAAAAAATGTCAGATAAATTAGGGATGAAAATCTTTATTCCTGCATTGAGTATCGGTGTCCTTGCTATTTTATTCGCGCTGTTCACAAAACTTGGTGCATTAGTTGGTGTTGGTGTTGGTGTATTTGTCGCAATGCTTATCTTGATGTTTTTCTCAAGAGACAATCGTCCAACAACTTTCTTGGATGATGCGGCAGACATGTTAGGCACAGTAGGACCTTTAAGTATGCTACCAATGTTGTTAGCTTCTTTAGGTGCTGTCTTCACTAGCGCTGGTGTTGGTACTGTGATTTCTAATGCTGTAGGTACGATCGTCCCAGAAGGAAATGTAGATGTTGGAATCATCATCTATGCATTAGGGATGGTTATCTTTACGATCATCATGGGAAATGCTTTTGCAGCAATCACGGTAATGACAGTCGGAATCGGAGCACCATTTGTATTCAGTCAAGGAGCAAATCCAGCATTGATCGGAATGGTTGCTTTAACATGTGGGTTCTGTGGCACATTATTGACACCGATGGCTGCGAACTTCAACATCGTGCCAGTCGCAATGTTAGAAATGAAAGATAAATATGGCGTAATCAAGAATCAATTGTTTGTGGCTATCTTTATGTTAGTTTTCCAAATCGTGTATATGATTGTATTTAAATAGCATAAACTTTATAATAAGTAAGTAGTCCATTAACAATAACGGAGGAATGTAAGATGAAAGTATTAGTAACAGGTTTTGATCCATTTGGTGGAGATAAAGTCAACCCAGCTTATGAAGCAGTGAAAAAAATGCCTGATGAAATCGCAGGCGCGAAAATCATTAAAGTTGAAGTACCGACTGTTTTTGCTAAAAGCGGCCAAGTGGTAGAAGAAGCAATCAAAAAACATCAACCAGAAATCGTTATTTGTGTCGGGCAAGCGGGAGGACGTTCAGCTGTTTCTTTTGAACGTGTTGCGATCAACTTAGCAGAAGCTAGGATCGAAGACAATGAAGGAAACCAACCATTTGATACAGCATTGGAGCCAGACGGACCAGCAGCTTATTTCACTTTATTGCCAATCAAAGCGATGACGAAAAACGTTCATGATCATGGACTTCCAGCTTATATATCTTATACAGCAGGAACCTTTGTCTGCAACGATATCATGTATCGTCTCCTTCATTTAATCAATACAAAATTTCCAACGATCCGCGGTGGGTTCGTTCATGTGCCATTTTCACCAGATCAAGTGATTGATCGCCCAGCCGGCACACCGTCGATGTCACTAGATGATATTGCTGCTTCACTTACGTATGCTGTTGAAGCCGCTGTTACAAATAAAGAGGATATTTCTGGTAACGCAGGAACTACTCACTAATAAAGAGAAGATAGCATCGGCTGGTAGATAAACGGTATCTATCAGTCGATTGTTTTTTTGAGAGGAAACAATAAGTAGTGGAAGAATGGCAACAAGTACTTCAAGAATGGTACCCTAGAGAAATCAATAAGACTTATCCCATCAAGATATCGAAACAATATACCAGTAATCAAAGATGGGAGATCTATGAAAAACTGACAAAAGACCAAAGAAAGTTAGTCGATCAGCATCGACGTTATCTGATCAATTCGCGCTTCATGGAAGAAAACTATTTGGAAGCGACAGATTGGGTGTTTGAAGATTTTAAGATCAATCCTTTTTTTCGAACCAAAAGAAGGCAACAAAAATTGTATTGTGATTGTGGAAGAGAACTAAAAGTACAGTATGTCGTCAAATCACCGAAGACTGGAAAACAGCTGAAATTGGGGATCAATCATTTTGCTGAACACCTCCATGTAAGTCCACAGATCGCTACGTCGATCAACCAAGGAATGACCAAGGTCGATCTAGCCTTAGACGAACTTTTATGGCTGAAACAGCAAAATATTGAGTTCCCAGAAGATTTATGGCAAGAATATTGCTTTATGCTCTACCAAAATCGTAAACTGAAGAATCCTTATCTTCCAGATGAAAAGCTAACTAAACGACTAGCAGACTTCCGTTTGGCTAAAATGCCTATCTATATTGCAGATCATCAAGCATTGAGTCATGAAATCAAACAGATCGAAAAACAAATTACAGGAAGTACAAAAACACTTCGTGGGAAAAAAGAACTATTTGATGACTTCTCTGATGCTTTAGAAAAAGATGTTGAAGCATTTCTCCATCAGTATAAAATATTTTTACAAAAGGATTGGGCATCTATTTCAATCGAAGGCGGAAGGAAACAATCTATCGCCTTTTTTGAAGCATTTATCGCAACGTTGCGCAAAACAAAGCAAATGGCAGGAAGACAACAAAAGACCGAAATCGAGAGATTGGCTCAGGATCAACGCTTTATCCAGCCGGCAATCTATTTGTTTATCTGGGAACAGTATGTACGCTATGGTTTTTCAGAAGGTTTTTTTGATAGTATTCCCCGAGTGATGCGTAATGGTTTTTTGAAGGTATTACGAAAAGAAAAAAAACAAAAATCCTATGAGTTACAGGAAGAGACAGTACCACGACCAAAAATCGTGTCCGAAAAAAAGTGGGAGGAACTAGCACAATCGGTAAAGGAAAAAGGAACAATACCAGTTTTGAAGAACCTAGAGCGAGAAGGCTATCAGTTATCAGATGAGCAACAAGAAGCATTACACTACTATCGAAAAATCGAATATGTTGCTCGGTCTGATAAGACCGAAATAAGACGATTGCTAAAAGAGTTACTATAAAAGAACAGTAGGACATTGCAAAAAATCAGAATTTCAAATTGGAAACAATGAATTGCGAAGATTTCCACTTGAGTATTTCAAAAAGGGGAGTGTGAGCAACAAATCAAAAAAATGCGGTAGCCAGGGCTAGAAAAATTTCTAAGCCATGGTTTACCGCATTTTTTAGGAATATCTTTTCTCAAGAGGAAGTATTAAGCGTGTTGAGAGTAATAGTCCTCTTCCATTTTTTGCATCCGTTCACGTTCTTTTTGGTTATACCAAGGAGAAACAGTGAAAGCAAGTACATCATTCAATAAGTATACAGAACTATTGACGAACATTGCTAGACTTGCAGAACCATGGGTAAAAGAGATATACCATAGAACCATTTGAGCTAATCCAGAAGCCAACCACCAATAGTATTGATTGTTGTAACGTAAGAAGCTAATGACACCAGCGGATAAACTGATTGAAAAAGCAATTGCATCCACCCAAGGGCGTGGATCATCTGTGTATGTGCCAATCAAGAAACCAGAGACGAAATAAACGATGATGGTAGCGATGATTGCGATGAACCAAATTTTTCCTGTAAATTTCCGGATTTTTGATGCCATGTTATGATTCCACTCTTTACTTAGTAATACTGGGATGTCTAAAGTAATCATATAGGCTATCTGTTCGCCGATGCTTAAGTAATTTTTGGCGGAAAACCCGACAATAATAAAGCAAATCGCAGATAATATACCTAAAATACCATTAACAGATTTGGCTGCATTGATCGATAAAATACACAATACACCAAGATTTGTTCCAATAAAGGCAACAATGGATAGCCAAGTGATTGGGCTGTTGACTAGTGTCATGATTTGACAACCAAGACTAAAAAAGAATAAATAATAATTTTGTTGTGGCCAGCCCTTTAACTGATGTGCTAAAAAACGAAAATATGATTTCATCTATATAAAACTCCTTTAGACACTAAATGTAGTGTTTGTTAATTTTTACAACACAACCTATTGTATTCTTTTCTAAAAAAAAATCTAGTCTTTCAATTAAAAATAATCTGTGTTATGATTACGATTGCTTGTTTTCTTGAGAATATCAAGAACTTTACATTTAAAGAATGAAAAGACGAGGTCGGGACAGAAGTGTTTTACTCCGATAAATAAGAAGGGGTTCATAAAAATTGTGTTTCAGTTTTTTTGAATTTCGGCTTATTTTCGAAGGAGTTGCTTCTGCTTCCGCCGTTTTTTTGTTTTCTGAGAACAAAACGAGTAAAATGAAAGAATAACCAGTGAAAAGGAGAAGTAGTATGGAGCTTTCTGTTATTCATCATGTAGCAATAATTGTATCGGATTATCAAAAATCACGTGATTTTTATGTTAATAAATTAGGTTTTGCTATTATTCGGGAAAATTATCGGCCGGAACGCAACGATCATAAATTGGATTTGAAACTTGGCGAAGCAGAACTGGAAATTTTTGGAATGGCCGATGCGCCAAAACGCCCCAACTATCCAGAAGCATGTGGATTGAGGCATTTAGCCTTTAAAGTAGAGAACATCGAACAGACAATCAAGGAACTCCATGAAAAAGGGATCGAAACCGAACCCATAAGAAAGGATACGTTTACTGGCAAGAAAATGACTTTTTTCTTTGATCCAGATGGCTTGCCATTAGAATTACATGAGTGATGTAACAAAAATGTCACTTTTTTTTTAACTCATTCGATTTTTCTTTCGAAAAAATCCTGTTATCCTGAAAAAAAAGAAACAGGAGATAAGTGATGAAAAAAGTGATTTTTAGCTTAGCTATTATTGCAATTATCGGCATCACAGCGTCTTTAGGATTGTTGGATGCGACATTTAGCTATGATGATATCAGTGAACAGGATTATCGTATCTCATTGAAAAAGGCAACAACGATTTTTAAGGAGGAAGCGCATCAAGAAAAAGTAGATGCTATCCAATTTATTTCCAAAAAAGATGTAAAAAATCAAACAAATAACACCTTTGAATATCTATTCATCTATCAGGATCAAGTTGTAGTGATCGACCCAACAACGGGTAAAACAGAGATAAATCCAGTAGAAAAAACCGAAAAAAGGTCCTACGTTACCTTTGATATAGATGCAGTTTCTAGTGTTAAAACACCGCAAGCCGCGATGAAAGAAGCATTGAAGCAATGTGGGCAAAAAAGAGCGAAGGCAAAAGACTGGCAGCTTTTGATCAAAAATAGCAAGCTCTATTATGAAGTTGATTTGTTGGATAATGAACGGACACAACGGTTGTTGATTCAAGCGTAAAGAGAAGTGTTATCGCTTCTCTTTTTTTTGATATGAGAGTAAGCTATTTATGTGAAGGAATGAAAGGAAGTCGTTCAATTATGGAAAAAATGAAATGCCCAAATTGTGGAAAGAAATTTGCTTATGAAGAAGTCAATAATGTGGTCGAACATCAAGATAAAGAAATGCCTGTTGTTTGCCCGTATTGCCGTACAGAAGCTACACGAATCGTTACACATGGCTATTTTGTGACACAAAAAATTGAAGATTATTTAAAATAACGACTTTGCTCTTTATTTTTCAGTATGATAAAATGAAAAAAAGGAGAGAAATAAATGATACGTTTTGCAAAAAAAGAAGATGCGCACGAAATCGCACCACTTATTTTAGTTATTTTGAATGATATGGAACTGCCATTTTTACAAAAATATGGGACAACAAAGACCCTCGAAATCCTAGAGGAAGCAATCACTGATCCTACCTATCGTTATAGTTATACAAGAGGGATCGTCGAAGAATTAGATGGGAAAGTAGCTGGAGTTGCCTATGGGTATACAGATGCAGATGAACCATTTATTGACAAGCCGCTAGAAAAAATCCTCAAAAAACATGGGATCGAAGAGACAGAACAGCTCTTTATCGATCAAGAAACATTTCCTAATGAATGGTACTTAGACTCAATCTCTGTTTCTGAGGAATTCAGAGGACATGGCATTGGTTCTAAATTGCTTTCTGCTTTACCAAAATTAGCAGAAAAAGAAAAAAGAAAAGTGATTGGTCTGAGCGTTGATGAACAAAATCCCAAGGCAAAAAAATTATATGAGCGTCACGGGTTTAAAGTAGTCGGTCAACGGATAATTAGCGGACATTTATATGATCACATGCAGAAAACGCTTGATTAAAGCGTTTTTTTATATTTATATAGTTATTTTTTAATCATCTAATTGAGAATGGAACGATTATCATATAATAAGTTTTTGAGCGGAAAAAGACAGTTGCCGCTCTTTTTTTTATGTAAATATACTGAAAACAGCTGTTGCATTTTTTATTTTATTTATTATAAATCCCTATTTTATAGCCGCTGACACCAGATTTTAATAGTTAAAGAATTTATGAAAATCATTTCTTTTTCATTTCAAATGTTTTACAATATCAAAGTATTTTTTTATTATAGTATAATACTAAAGAAATATTTATTATTGTTTGAAGGTATGCTTGAGTGAAGAGAGTGTAAAATATTTTGTGTAAATAGAAAAAAGGAAGTCCCTTCTGTAGAATAGAGTTACCACAACACATTCACAGAAAAGAGGACTTCCATATGAACGATTTTACTACAGAAATTCTAAAGACTCTAGCGAACAAAGGCGATTTGAATGAATTATTCCGTGTCCATTTGGAAAAAGCTGTCAATACGCTTCTCAAAACGGAGTTAACGGCTTTCCTCGATTACGAAAAGTACGATCGCATTGGTTTTAACACGGGTAATTCTCGTAACGGCTCCTATGACCGTACGGTCAAGACCGAGTACGGGGAACTTCATCTCCAGATTCCGCGCGACCGCAACGGCGAGTTCAAGCAACAGACTGTTCCTGCTTATAGACGGACGAATGATACCTTAGAGGAGACCGTCATTCACCTCTTCCGAAAAGGTATTACCATGTCGGAAATCGCAGACTTGATTGAGAAAATGTATGGGCATCACTACACGCCCCAAACCATGTCCAACATGACTAAAGTGCTGACTGAAGAAGTAAATGCATTTAAAGTTAGAACTCTAAATGATAAGTATGTCGCTATTTTCATGGATGCTACTTATATTCCTTTAAAACGGCAAACCGTCTCCAAAGAAGCAATCTATATTGCCATTGGTATACGAGAAGACGGCACTAAAGAAGTACTAAGTTATGCGATTGCTCCGACTGAATCGACCTACGTTTGGAATGAGTTGTTAGAGGACATTTACTCCAGAGGGGTTCATGATGTCTTACTGTTTATTACCGATGGCTTAAAAGGCATGAAAGATACGATTCACCAGATTTATCCTAAAGCTAAATACCAACATTGCTGTGTTCACGTTTCCCGTAATATTGCTCATAAAGTACGTGTCAAAGATCGAAAAGAAATCTGTGATGATTTTAAGGCTGTTTATCAAGCTAGCTCAAAGGAAGAGGCAAATACCTTTTTAGGGAGTATGATTGAGAAGTGGCAGAAAACTTATCCTAAAGTGACGCAGTCACTGATAAAAAATCAAGATTTATTGACTTTTTATGAGTTTCCGCCTGGTATCCGCCGAAGCATTTACTCAACTAATTTAATCGAATCTTTCAATAAACAAATCAAGAAATACAGCCGCAGAAAAGAGCAGTTTCAAAATGAAGAATCACTAGAGCGTTTCCTAGTATCCATCTTTGATACATACAATCAAAAATTCTTAAATAGAAGCCATAAAGGCTTCCAACAAGTGACGGATACATTAGCTTCAATGTTTACTGAGTAACCCATTATTTTGCAGAAGGACGAGTTATTTACACAAAATTATTGACGCTCCCTGAGTGAAAGAAGGAGAATAAATGGTAAAAAATAAAAGTGGGAGTATCATAGCTATTGTGGCACTATTTCTTAATCTTTTGGTGTCAATCCCGGTTGTTGCAGAAACATATCTCCCACAAGATCCTGGAACTATCCATGAGGATCTAACAGGGAATTATGGAGCATTAGGGATTGCTTCTCAATTCCATGTTTTTTCAAAAGGAAAAACAACTATTAACGCACACACAAATGGAAATATAGCAACGAAAGAATTAGACGCGAATAATAATTTTGGTACAGATATCATCAGTGGAGACTTGCAATTGGAAATCAATTATGTTCAAATGACTGACTCATTGATTGGTTCCTCGTTAACTTCAGGAAATGATAATCGTGTGAATAAATTTGTTGTGGGAGAAACGGTAACCACAGGAGCAGAAAATGATAAAGCAGTAATCAATGGTTCAAGAATCGATCATTTGACTCTAGAAGAGTTTTATCAAGATCGTCCTGGACAAACATACATCGATTTTGCTTCAGAATTCGCACAACTTGTAAGTAGTTCAGATTTACTGATGTCTATGACCCCGACACAAACATTTACATCTGCTGATTTTCCAGATATGAACAATCGCACGATGGTTTTAACGGGAACCGATGACTCTAATTTCATCTTGGCAAATGTTGATGCTTCAGTGTTGCAAGGTAATACACCATTAAATATATCTAATCCGGAAAATAAAGTGGTTGTACTGAATGTGATCAATGCTCCGGCAGATTTTACTGTTCAATCACAAATCCATTATAATGGGCGTAACAATCAAGAAACAGAAGATTTCTCTGATGCCAATCTTTCTTGGAACTTTGGTAGTTCACTACCTAACTTGACGATTGCTGCACCATTCCAAGGAACGATCATTGCACCAAATACAGATATCACAGTCAATCAAAATATGGATGGAACGATCATCGGTAACAATGTGGTCTTAAATGCATCAACGAATCGTTGGGATCCAAATGAAATTTTCCCAGTTGATATTCCTGACCATTCAGATTCATCAAGTACAACAGAACCAAGTACATCAGATTCGACAAGCGAAAGTACAACAGAACCAAGTACATCAGAGTCAAGTACGACAGAACCAAGTACGTCGGATTCGACAAGTGAAAGTACAACAGAACCAAGTACATCAGACTCAACAAGTGAAAGTACATCAGAATCAAGTACGTCAGATTCAACAAGTGAAAGTACAACGGAACCAAGTACATCGGATTCAACAAGTAGTACAACAGAACCAAGTACGTCAGAATCGACAAGTGAAAGTACAACAGAACCAAGTACATCAGACTCAACAAGTGAAAGTACATCAGAATCAAGTACGTCAGATTCAACAAGTAGTACAACGGAACCAAGTACATCGGATTCAACAAGTAGTACAACAGAACCAAGTACGTCAGAATCGACAAGTGAAAGTACGACAGAACCAAGTACATCGGATTCAACAAGTGAAAGTACAACAGAACCAAGTACATCGGATTCAACAAGTGAAAGTACAACGGAACCAAGTACATCAGACTCAACAAGTGAAAGTACGACAGAACCAAGTACGTCAGATTCAACAAGTGAAAGTACAACGGAACCAAGTACGTCAGAATCGACAAGTGAAAGTACATCAGAGTCAAGTACAACAGAACCAAGCACATCAGAATCAACAAGTGAAAGTACAACAGAACCAAGTACATCGGATTCAACAAGTGAAAGTACAACGGAACCAAGTACATCAGATTCAACAAGTAGTACAACGGAACCAAGTACATCAGAATCGACAAGTGAAAGTACGACAGAACCAAGTACACCAGACTCAACAAGTAATACAACAGAACCAAGTACGTCAGATTCAACAAGTGAAAGTACACCAGAAACACCAGAAACCCCAGGAACCCCAGGAACATCAGGTTCAACCATGCACCGTCACAGCAATGGTGGATCAGTTCCTATGATTGCAGGACAAGATTCCTCAACTAGCAATACAGCTACTGAAATCTTAGCTGCTTCAGGTTCTAACAATACGGGATCAATGGATCAAATACAAAATAATAACGACGATTCAACTACATTACCAAAAACGAACAGCACCTCAAATCGTTGGTTAGCGGCAGTAGGTATCGTAGTGATTATTGCAGTAAGTGGATACTTAATATATAGAAGAAAAAAGTTTTAAAATAGATGAAAAATGAGCCAGATTCAAGAACTGATTAGTTCAATGAATCTGGCTCGTTTTTTAGTTAATCCTTATTTCTTTTCTTGAAAAGTAAGGAAATCTTCGCGAATAGGGGTAAAGGAGTCAAATAACTGGCTGTCATCTTCCAAAGGAATGCAACCGTGCTCATAATTGCTTGGGAAATAGATTGCATCGCCGACATGGACGACTTTTGTTTCAATTCGATCAGGATATTTTATACTAAATTTGAATGAACCTTTAAGTACGTAAGTTGTTTGAACATGTTCATGGCTATGATAAGGGATTTCTGTTTCAGGATTTAAACCTTTTTCAAAAGTAATCAAGGCATTCATTAACCCTTCACCATAAGCTAGTACTCTGCGAAATGTATTTGAATCGATTCGTTTTGTTTCCAATTCTTCTTCTTTAAAAAACATATTTGTTTCCTCCACTTCTTATCGAATAGTTGTTTTTTCAAATAAATAGGTTGATTCCTAAAATATATTTCAGTACGTTGCTTTCATACGTACTAAAAAAATTAAAACCATCTAAAGATGAGCCAAGCTAATCCGGAAACCGTTATCATATCTGGGTCAGCAAAGGTCGTACCATCTGCTCCCAAAGCTGAAAATAGAGTCATCGAAATCGCTGGCAAAATGGCAAGCATCAAGCCATTGATCGTACTTGCTAATAGAGCACCACGGATTCCACCTTCTGCATTTCCTAAAATAGCTACGGCACCACCTGTAATGAAGCAAGCCATCAAACCAGGGACAATAACTGGTAATCCGAAAAGAGGCAAGATGAAGACCATAACGATCCCAACTGCAAATGATGTTAAGAATCCAATCAAAGCAGTGTTTGGTGAACTATCGAATAAGACTAATACATCGACACCAGGGATTGCACCAGGAGCGAATATTTTAGCAAATCCTTTGAATGCAGGAACGATCTCATCAATGAACATTTTGATCCCTGCTTTAACAATGAACAATCCAGAGGCGAAGATGGCAGCTTTTTCCATCGCAAACAGTAAGATACTTTCTCCAGCAGTTACTTCAGCTAATGTTTCACTCGAAGCTAGTAGAGTAGTGAGTAAAAATAAAGTAAACATAGTGATAGCGGTTGCGACGATCGGATCTTTTAAAAACATGATCTTATCATTCGTTTTGATTTGTTCGGCATCGTGTTCTTTATTTCCGAATTTTTTAGCCACTATTGAACCAAGGACATAAGATAATGTTCCTGAATGGGCAATCGTGTATTCTTCTGAACCTACGACATCTTTCGAGTAATAACCTAAGATACTTGGTGAAATTGCCATATATGTTCCTAAGAATATCCCACCAATGAGGATTGTTAGAAGATCACTAAAACCGATAATTCTAAATACGGCTGAAAGGGCAAAAGCAGTGAATAAAGCGAGGTGTAGAGATAAATAAACCGCTTTAAATCGAGTGAAACGTGCCATTAAAATGTTAATGACTAAACCAAGAATCAAAATAATTGCCGCATTTGTTCCGAGTGTATCAAGCGTCATTGCCATCATTGCTTCGTTACTAGGCACAACACCAGTTAAATGAAACGCACTATTGAAAAGTTTACTAAAAGCAGTCAGTGTTTCAGCTAAGATACTGCTTCCTAATTTGATCATTGAAAATCCTACAAAAGAGATAATTGTTCCTGTAATGATTTTTGCAGGTTTGTTTTTCATTGCAACTAATCCCACAAAAGTAACCAAAGCAATAATGATTGCTGGTTTTTTAACAATTTCAATAAAAATGTCCATTATCAAAAGCTCCTCTCTTAAAAAACAAGTCCATCAGTTCATCATATGTATCTTCGCGCAAAGATATTGATAAATCGGTTTAGTAAACAAGTGGACGAATACTAAATCGGTTTATCTGATTGAATTATAGTCGTAGCACTATTTTTTTGCAAGCGCTTTTTTATATTTTTTTCTAAGAATTTTTTATTTGGATATTTTTAAGTGTGGGCTATTAAACTATTTGATAATTTTGGATAACAGGAAATGTTTGCTTGTAGGAAGCAATCAACATGCAAAATAATAAAAAAAATTCAGATATTAGCAGTTTTTTGATGGTTCATGAATAAAAGAAGAAACACTTAACTTTTGACTATACGCAAAAAAATAGAATGAGACAAAAGTAAGAAACACTTTTGTCCCATTCTTTAAAAAACGAAAAAACGATAGAATCAACTCCTGTGGAAAACAGGCTGGAATCCATAAAATTTGAAAAGCAATTTCTGTGAATCCTTTTTTCCTCGGGATGAAATACTTCTGTTTTGACCTCATGCGGTTATTAGTTCAATTTCTTAACAGAGCTTCTTTGGATCAAAGTAGGTTTATATAAATAGCTATCCGAGGTTGTTTCTTGGGAGATACCTTGGATCTGCTCCCATAATAAAGAAGCTGCTTTCAATGCGATCTTTTCGATTGGTTGTGCCAACGTCGTGATCTCAGGATCGAATAAACGTGCAAAGGAAACATCATCGATTCCAACAAGAGAAAAGTCATCTGGAATTTTTTTCTTTTCACGTTTGCTCCAAAATAGTGATTCTTCCAGTAACATATCATTTCCCATGATCAACGCAGTAGGTTTGGGTGTATATTGGAATAGCTGATCGAGTCTATCTGCTAATTCCTCTAACTCGCAACAAACCACAAATTCATCTGGTCGAGTCAGTTTGTTTTTGACCAAAGTTTCCTCATAGCCTTCAATCCGTTCGATACGAGTAGTGATTCGATCTTTTACAGGAAAAGTAAACAGTGCAATTTTGTCATGCCCTTGATCGATCAACAGCTGAGTAGCCATGGCGCCCGCCAGTTTATTATCTAATAGAACACTGGGGACATCGACCCCGGATAATTGCCGATCGAGAAAAACTAAGGGAATTCTTTGTTCAGCTAATTTTTGATAATACTCTTTATTTTGTGATGTGGGAAAGACTAAGATCCCATCTACTTGCCGAGCTAAGAATGATTCTACTAGGCTTTTTTCTTTTTGGGAATCATCTTCGCTACTTGCAATGATGACAGAATACCCTTCTTTTTGAAAAAACTCTTCAATCGATCCAATCAAATTAAGAGAAAAACGAGAATGTAAAGTTGCACAAATCAATGCAACGATCTTTGTATTTTTTTGTTTCAAACTTTTGGCAATTTGATTTGGACGGTAATTGAGTTCCGCAATAGCTTCTTCGATTTTTTTACGAGTCGTTTCACTCATATATGAAAAACGACCATTTAAAAATTGAGAAACTGTACTTTTGGATACTCCAGCCAAAGTAGCGACATCTTTTATCGTTGCTTTCATAGGTTCCTCCAGAAATAAATAGTTATAGACAGTTTAACACAAGGATTTTGGTGTAACTATAAGGGTAGGTAGCAGGTTATTTCGGTACTAGGTCTATTCTTAACCATTGTCTTCTGTGAAATAGAGAAGAAATCAGAAAAAAGATAGGGCCTTTAACTGATCGTTGTCTAATGATTTTTACATAGTTTCGTTCAAAAATCGAAACGATAAGAAAGAGGCGTATCTTTTCCATTATTCTTGCGATAGAGCCAGTAATCTAATACAGCAGCGATACAGATGCAGATTGGTGCATCTTCTTCGATTGGAATATCAAGAACATAATAATCGCCTGTAAAAAGTGTTGCTTTATCCATTTTCATGATTCGCTGATTAAAATGATGGATTTCATACTGATGGTTGTAAATATCTCCTTGTACGGTCCAATGCAAGCGACGAATGTAATAAAAATCACCCGGCCAATTAAATATTTTTTGCATGGTACCAACTTTTTCAAACTCTTTATAGATTTCAAACCGATTCCCAAAAGTAAGACTGATTTGTTTGATATGAGCGACAAGATTTCCGTTCATTGCATAAAGAGACAAAGCATCACCTTTGGTTCCCCAACGTCCGACCATCAAAAAAAGCGATTTTCCTGCTTCATTTTTGACTACAGTACGCGTGGCACGGCTAAGCTGCTTTTCTTGAATGAAAAATTCTGACATCCTTATCCCTCTTTTCTCGGAAATTATAGGTTTTCTGATATAGCTCTTAAAATCGCTTTGCCGACTCCTGCTTCAAGGTTCGTGTCTGTGATATATTTGGCATATTCTTTCACTTCGATCTCAGCATTTCCCATTGCAAAACTAACACCAGCAGTTTGCAGCATACTGACATCGTTGAAATTATCGCCGATCGTCATCACATATTCTAATGGTATTCCTCTTTCATGTGCGACATGTGCCACCGCAATCCCTTTTTGGGCATTTTTATGGTTGACTTCAATATTGTTTTGACCAGAGGAGGTCACCGCAAGATCACCAAGTTGGCTGATTTCTTTGCCAACAGGTCCTAAAACTTGTGGGCCTTCTATATGGAAACAGATGATTTTCAATACTTCTAATTTTTCATCTGCAAGTAAGTCGCGGATACTGTCTACATAATTGATATGCAATAATTCAAGATTAGCCGAAGCCATCGCAATGGCCATTTTATACGTTAAATGGGGGAGATGAGACGCCACCATTGAAGCAAAGCTTTCAATTCTTTTTGCCTGGTTTTCCGAATAAAGTCCTTGGTTGGTCGAGACTTCATAGTAGATACCGTTTGCATCTAAAATATCCAAAACAGTAGTTGCTTGTAGGGTTGGTATTGGAACAGTAAACAATGAGTGTCCGTCCTTATCAAATACTTGTGCGCCATTCAGTGTGATCATGGCACAATCAATACCCGCTTCATCTAAGGCAGCACGAGCTTCTTGGAAGTTGCGACCCGTTGCAACCATAAATTCGATACCTGCTTCGTTTGCAAAGCGGATTGCTTCAGCGTTTTCCTCTGAAATACTCATATGCGCGTCTAATAATGTACCATCCATATCTGATGCAATTAATTTGATCATAAGTCGAATCTTTCCTTTCTGCTTCTTGTACTTAGTTTACCATATTAGGGGGCAACTGAGGGCGAAGATTACCACTTGTTAAGAAAGAATTTGTGGGTTATCCTGAGTGTTGGAGGTGAAGTATTTTGAAAGAAATCATTCATAATAGTTGGCAAGATGTCTTGGCAGATGAATTTGAAAAGCCGTATTATCACTCATTGAGAGATTTTTTAAAAAAAGAATATAAGACACAAAAAATCCATCCAGACATGTATCATATCTTTGAAGCACTGGAATTGACTCCTTATGAAAAGGTAAAGGTAGTTATTTTAGGACAAGATCCGTATCATGGGGCCAACCAAGCACATGGATTATCTTTTTCAGTACAACCAGGTGTGAAAATCCCACCATCATTAAATAATATCTATAAAGAGCTACAGAGTGATCTAGGTATCAAACCTGTAAATCATGGAAATTTAGTATCATGGGCCAAACAAGGTGTCTTATTGTTGAATACAGTTTTAACTGTTAGAGAAGGGCAAGCCTATTCTCACCGAGGAAAAGGGTGGGAGAGACTAACGGATACGATCATTGAGAAGTTAAATGAACGAGAACAACCAGTCGTATTTATTTTATGGGGGAAACCTGCTCAGGAAAAAATGAAGATGATCGATAGAAGCAAACATATCATCCTTACTTCTTCACATCCAAGTCCTTTATCCGCACATCGTGGGTTTTTAGGTTCAAAACCTTTCTCAAAAACAAATGATGCTTTGTTGGCACTTGGGGAACAACCAATCGATTGGCAACTGCCTGAAACAGTGTAATAAAACAGCGCTTTCCTGTTATAGCCCAGTTTTTATGTTATGTGAAATTCTTCATTTTTATTGTGTTTTTGACTGATACAGATAAAATAAACTGTTCTTTTTTTTCTGAATAGTGTATGATGAATACATAAAAAATATCTGGAGGTCATCTTGTGGAATTGTTTGATAGTTTGAGATTCAAAATCGTACGTCGGAGTATTAAAATCGTTTTCCCTGAAGCAACAGATGCAAGAATTTTAGGAGCAGCTGCTCGTCTGAAAGCAGAAGAATTGGTTGAACCTATTTTGATTGGTAGTGAAGAAGAAATCAAAGATGCAGCCCATGCACGTGGTATCAAGACATCTAGTTTTACGATCATTGATCCGAATAATTACGAAAAGTGGGATGAAATGGTTGCAGCTTTTGTTGAACGTAGAAATGGAAAGGCATCCAAAGAACAAGCAGAGAGTATCTTGAAAGATGTCAACTACTTTGGAACGATGCTGACTTATATGGGCGTTGCTGATGGCATGGTATCCGGTGCGATCCATTCAACGGGTGATACAGTTCGCCCAGCTTTACAGATCATCAAGACAAAACCTGGAGTAAGCCGTACAAGTGGCGCAATGATCATGGTACGTGGGCGCGACCAAGAGAAATATGTTTTCTCTGATTGTGCAATCAATGTAAACCCAAATGCACAAGAATTAGCAGAAATCGCAGTAGAATCTGCTAAAACAGCAGAGTTATTCGATATCGATCCAAAAGTTGCGCTTATGAGTTTTTCAACGAAGGGTTCCGCAAAAGCCCCAGAAGTAGATAAAGTAGTAGAAGCAACAAAAATTGCGAAAAAATTAGCACCACAATATACGATTGATGGTGAGCTTCAATTCGATGCTTCTTATGTGCCTGGTGTAGCTCAACTGAAAGCGCCTAATTCAGAAGTGGCTGGACAAGCAACTGTCTTTGTATTCCCTGAGTTGCAATCTGGGAATATTGGCTACAAAATTGCTCAACGTTTTGGTAATTTTGAAGCAATCGGACCTATTTTACAAGGTCTGAACAAACCAGTTTCTGATTTGTCTCGTGGAGCCAATGAAGAAGATGTATACAAACTAGCAATCATCACTGCAGCTCAAACATTACTTGACTAAAAGTGATAGTTCATTTATTCGTCTATTAAAATAGGTAAAATGATAAGTGAAACATTTATGAATAGCTAGTTAAGAAAAGGTTTATTGTTAGTTGAGATATTGGTTATTGGATAGTAGAGAGGTGGGGCGAATGTTCCAACCTCTTTTTTTACTTTAAAAATTTTGCTGTACACGATATACTGACAAAAAAGCAGACTAAGGGAGTAATTTAGGAAATGATTGAATTGAATGGATTAGAACAGACAGAAAAATTTGCTGGAGTGATCGGGGAAGTTGCGATGGCCGGGGATAATTTAGTATTAACTGGAGATTTAGGCGCAGGTAAAACGACTTTGACAAAAGGAATTGCGCAAGGTCTAGGAATTGACCAAATGATCAAAAGTCCAACGTATACGATCATTCGTGAATACAATCAGGGAAGACTTCCTTTGTACCATATGGATATTTATCGTGTAGCAGCTAGTGGTGCTGATCTTGGCTTAGATGAGTATTTTGAAGGGGAAGGTTTATCCGTAGTCGAGTGGGGAAATCTATTAGAGGAAGCTTTGCCTGAAGATTACTTGGAACTGGTTTTAGAAAAAAGTGATACAGATTTAGAAAAACGCTATGTGAAATTGCACGCATACGGTGATCAGGGATCAGATTTTAAAAAGCGGATCATGAAGCATTGGGGGAAAATGAATGACTGAAGAAATCGCATTGATCATCCGAGAAGCAGTTCCTGAAGATGCGCAAAACGTATTGGCAATGATGCAAAAGGTGGGGCAAGAAACAGATTTTTTAGTCATGGATGAAAAAGGATCAAGTCTAACACCAACAGCCTTAGCTATTGAAATCGACTACCTCAGAGACAGTATAAATAATCTACTACTTGTAGCCATTCTAGATGAAACAATCGTTGGAACGATTTCTGTTAGAGCAGCGGAACAATATCGGATTTCTCATGTCGGTGAAATAGGGATAAGTATTTTGAAGGAGTATTGGGGAATGGGACTAGGAACGATGATGCTTGAGGAAGTTTTGCTTTGGGCGAAAGAAAATGGTGTCCTTTTCAGACTAGAATTAGATGTCCAGACACGAAATGAGCGGGCAGTCCATCTTTATAAGAAATTAGGCTTCCAAATCGAAGCTACAATGAAAAGAGGGGCAAGGAAAGATAACGGAGAATTTCTCGATGTTTATCGAATGAGCTTACTGATTTAGTGTGGAATAGATAGGGTTATTGAAAAGCCAAGCGAATTTTAGGATTGATGCAGCCCGACCTTTTCACAACCTATCCACGGTGTTCAAAGAGCTGACCTTCGGCAATAAGTCAAAAAATCTCAAAACATGGAAAGCTGTTTCGAGATTTTCCTTCTTATTGCTCAGGTCAAAGCGCTCTTTTCACAACCTTATTTCAAAGTAACCAATTTCTTCAATGGGTCTGTTCCAAAGTGTTTTTCTTGGTAGAGTAAGATTTCTGCACAGGCACGACTGTCTTCTAGCGCATCGTGGTGGTTGTTTAGAGTAATGTTTAAATTCTCACACACTGTATTCAATCGATGATTGGGCATTTCTGGGAATAAGCGACGGCTGGTTTTTACTGTACATAACGATAAATAATTAGGTTGTGCCAATCCATAGTAATCTAAACAACCAGCTAAAATTTTTGTATCAAAAGCGGCATTATGCGCCACTACTAAACGGTTCTGTTGGAAATACTTTTGGATTCCTTGCCAGACATCAGGAAACTTGGGTGCATTTCTGACATCTTCCTGGTGGATACCATGGATCTGGACGTTCCGCCAGAAGAATGGTGTTTCTGGTTGGATCAACGTATAATACTCATCGACGATCTGACAGTTTTGAACCATCACTAAGGCTAAAGAACAAGCACTGTGAGCTTGATGATTCGCTGTTTCAAAGTCCATTGCGACAAAATTCATATTCATAAAACCTCCTTAAAATAGCAAGACTAACATATATAATCAATAAATAAAATGGTTAGTTGAAAGTATGTAGGAATGATCGAAAATAAGATAAAAAACGGTCTTTTCCTAAGTGTAAAGACGAAAGATCAGTAGACTAAATTCTCCCAGAAAACAGTTTGCTAGAGAGATTAGCATTTTGCTGTTTTTTGAGAGAATTTATTTTAACAAGGGCTTAAGTTAAATCTAATTCAACTGGGCAATGGTCGCTCCCCATGATCGTTGTGTGGATTTTTGCATCTACTAAACGTGGTGTGAGTTCATCACTTGTCAAAAAGTAATCGATGCGCCACCCAGCATTATTTTTTCTGGCATTGAAGCGATAACTCCACCATGAATAAACGCCTTCCTGATCAGGATAGAAGTGTCGGAAGGTATCAACGAATCCATTCGCTAATAGATGAGAGAATGCTTCACGTTCTTCCATCGTGAATCCAGCATTTTTTTGATTGGTTTTCCAATTTTTCAAATCAATATTCTTATGGGCAACATTGAGATCCCCGCAGATGATTACAGGTTTTTGTTTTTTCAATTCTTCTAAATAAAGATAAAATGCTTTTTCCCATTCTAGACGATAGTCTAAACGTTTCAACTCACTTTGAGAATTAGGCGTGTAGCAAGTAACCAAGAAAAATTCAGGATATTCTAAAGTGATCAACCGGCCTTCTTGATCGTGAACATCGATACCCATACCATATGAAACATTCAAAGCAGGTTCTTTGGCAAAAATTGCAGTACCAGAGTATCCCTTTTTTTCAGCATAGTTCCAGTATTGATGATAACCTGGTAGATCTAATTCAATTTGTCCAGCTTGCAATTTTGTTTCTTGCAAGCAGAAAAAATCTGCATCTAATTCATTAAAGACTTCAAGAAAATTTTTATTGACGATAGCTCGAAGTCCGTTAACATTCCATGAGATAAATTTCAAATCAATAAGCTCCTTTACTTTTATCTTGTGGCTCTATTGTACCTCATTTTCTTTAAAAATAGTGTAAGATAAGAGTAACTAAATTTTGGCTGGAGGAAAATAAAATGAATATTGGAGTAGTCGGTGTAGGAAATATCGCAGAGAAAGCATATCTACCAACTTATGCAAAAAATCAGGGTGAAATCGATTTTTATTTTGCTACTAGAAATAAAGAAACCAAAAAAAGAATCCATGATCAATATGGATTTGAACATCTTTATGACACGATCGATGAATTGATCGAGCATAATATTGAAGCTTGCATGATCCATGCAGCGACAAGTGTCCATTATGAACTGGCAAAAAAATGTCTTGAAAACAAAATCCATGTCTACATCGACAAACCTTTGAGTGTCAATCTGGAAGAAGTGCAGGAATTACAAAAGTTAGCAGAAAAAAACAAAGTGATTTTGATGGTGGGCTTCAATCGCCGTTTCGCACCGATGGTAGAAAAACTGAAAGCAATCCCTGATAAACGGATCATCCAATTACAGAAAAATCGCATAGCCGCTCAAGAGACAACAGAATATGTCATTTATGATTTATTTTTGCACTTAGTTGATACTGCTGTCTATTTGTTGGATGAACCCGTCGTGCAAATGAAGTGCCAGATCAAAGAAACACAAGAATTTTTGGATCATGCGATTTTACAGTTAGAAACAGCAAACCAAACAGCTATGTTGGTCATGGATCTAGTTAGTGGTGCAAATACGGAACGCTACCAAGTGACTAGTCCTAGTGGTACGTATGAAGTCAATGATTTAACAGAGATGGTCATCCAGACAGCGAATGGCGTAGAACTAGAAAAATTTGGTGATTGGGAAAATACGTTGGTCAAACGTGGGTTTGAGCCCATGGTCCAGTCATTTTTTGCACAAATAAAAACAGGCACAATAAGAAGCGAGGGGTTACGGCAAGAAAACATCTACCAAAGTCATGCTCTTTGTGAAGAAATGTTACGGAAACAAATCAGACACCAGATGTGAGGTAGACTGGTAAGTTTGTTTTAAGCGTGATAAAATGATGAGGACGTTTGAAAAGAAAGGAAAATCCTCAGTGAATAAAGAAGACTTAGTTAAAAACTTACCAGAGATTGATCTGTTTTTTGATGAACCGTTGATGAATTATACCTTTACAAAAACAGGTGGACCAGCGGATGTGCTTGTTTTTCCGAAAACAAAAAATGAAGTAAAAGAAGTTGTTGATTATTGCAGAATCCATGATTTACCTTGGTTGGTACTAGGTAATGCCAGTAATTTGATCGTTCAAGATGGTGGAATTCGCGGTGTAGTCTTGATGCTGACGGAAATGAAGGCAATACGAGTGGAAGGCTCAATGGTCGTTGCAGAAGCAGGGGCCAAATTGATCGATACGACATATGCAGCGCTTGATGCTTCTTTAACAGGGTTTGAATTTGCTTGTGGGATACCAGGAAGCATTGGCGGGGCCGTTTACATGAATGCAGGTGCTTATGGTGGCGAAATCAAAGATGTCTTTGCAGAAGTAGATGTCTTGTTGGCTGATGGTTCCATGAAAACATTGTCGAATGAAGAGATGGCTTTTTCTTATCGTCATAGCGCTATCCAAGAGTTGAATGGGATCGTCTTAGAAGCAAGATTCCAATTGACAGCTGGTGATTTTGAAACAATCAAAGGCCGAATGGTGGAGTTGACAGAATTGCGTCAATCAAAACAGCCGTTAGAATATCCATCTTGTGGCAGTGTGTTCAAGCGTCCAGTAGGGCATTATACCGGACAATTGATCCAACAAGCTGGTTTGCAAGGATTAAAATGGGGCGGCGCTCAAATTTCTGAGAAACATGCAGGGTTTATTGTCAATATCGATCATGCCACAGCTACTGATTATACTGAGTTGATTGCGCATATCCAAGAAGTGATCAAGGAAAAATTCGATGTGACTTTGGAAACAGAAGTACGCATCATTGGTGAAAAAAAGAGTATAACAACACGCGGGTAATTATAAGTAAGAGCAGCTAGTAATCAAAGTTGCTCTTTTTTATTACAAAAAAGAAGAAACGAATGATAAATGAAAGGGAGTGAAGGGATGTTAGACAAACAAGTACCTTACGCAGAAATTTGGATGGTCCGTTCTATCGATACAGAAGTACCTTCTGTTCCATTAGCAGACGGATATCATTTTGAGTATTATCAGCCAGGAGATGAAAGCGATTGGGTAAGAATCGAATGTGCAGTCGGAGAGTTTGAGAATGAGAAAGAGGGTCATATTTATTTTCAACGTTCATTTGCGCCATATCCGGAAGAGCTTAAGAAGCGAATGTTGTTCGTTGTGAATGATCTGGGAGAGAAAGTTGGAACTTGTACCGCATGGTTCAAAGAGCGTTTTGACGGGACTTACCCACTTTTCCACTGGCTGGCTGTTATCCCTGAGCATCAGGGGAAAGGGTTGGCAAAAGCTTTGACAATAGAAATACTTACTCTTTTCCAAAAAGCAGAACTACAACGGCCTATTTACTTGCATACGCAAACTTGGAGCCATCCAGCAATCAAGTTGTATCAAAAATTAGGATTTTCACTTCTTTCTGAAAATTTTGATGGTAGTGAGAATCCAGATTATCCATTAGCAATGGAATTTTTGAAACGGATAGAAAAGTAAAAAGGAATTATAAAAAACGGAAGTTATTTTGTGGAAGAAAAAAGGCTGGAAGAAAAATGTAATCTCAAGGAATGAGAAAAAGATGCAAGAAAATTATTTTTCCACTTTTCTCATAATATCGGCTGTTTTTTTCGAATAGTTTATGATTGTTTCTGTGATTTACTTCAACAAAGAGGGCAAGACAATTTCACTTTTATCTTACCCTCTTTGTGTAGTATTCAAAAATATGTGTAATCACTGATGTATCAAAGCACTTTGCGAGTGTATCACTTGGCTTTTCTAGGAATAAAGTTCCTGATAAAGGTGAATTTTCGATAATCATTACGACTGTAAAGATAGCCGAAGATACTAAAGGTCAAAGCGCCAATAAAATTGACAAATAGATCCTTCATCGTATCCATGATACCGATATCTAAATAGCCACCAGAAATGGTATATGTTTCAGATTTTCCATCATCGGTCTTATACTCGACCTCGGTTTTTTCAATATTGGGGATGGTGTGAACAGTATTTCCATCTTTACTGAGTTCTACGCTATTTATTTGTTGAACAAGTGTGTCCTTTTGCATATCTAATTGGAATAAATGATCGGCTGAGAATTCAACAAATTCCCAAGCGACACCAACGGTCATTGAAAAACAAAAAGAAACAATAGCAAGAAGCAAAGGGGTCAAATTCATTGTTTTTGTATTTTTGTTGAGTAAATAGACCAATGAAAAACCTACTCCACCAGCTAAAAAGCCGCTTAATGCATGAAGAAATGTGTCCCACATAGAAAAATACCCATAAAAATCGCTCAATTCACCTAAGACTGTCGAACTAAAAATAAAAGAAATTAAAATGATTTCTAACATATTAGGGATCTGGATCTTAAGTATTTTTTCTAAGAGATAAGGTATTTCAAATAAAACTAAAGTGAGTAATAACAGAAATGTATTGCCCATGTTTTGTTGGATCAATTGATCGACTAACATGATTGTGACGATGGCGCGTAAGAGGATGTAGATCCCGTGGGTGACTCTGCCAGCAGTTTTTGTACCATTCATAAAAAATCGTTTAATATAATTCATCATTTAACTCCTTCACGTATACTAGAGATTATACTAGTTATCAAGAACGAACCACAACTTTTTGAACTAGATACAGCAAATAATTAGTTGAAAGAGAGTCAAGTGACAAATTTTTTCGAAAGGAAAAACGAACGCAAAATGGTCGATAGGAAAGCTTCTTATTCACATTAATTGTTTTTTTAGCCTGATTATCAAGAAAGATTAAAAACATAGTTGATATTGTGAAAAAAATCACTTATTATAAGGGGGAAGAATTACTTTAGGAGGGAAAAAATGAAAAAAGTAGTAAAAAGTTTAGTGGTTTTGACATCCGTGTTGGCAATGGGAGCATGTAGCCCTGATAAAAAGGAAGCCGCGACTTCATCAAGTACGAAAGCAACAGAGAAAACAGAAGCTACATCAGGGGCATCGGAACAATCCTATACAGACCCAACAGAAATGAAAAAAGCGTACGATATCGTTATCGTTGGTGCTGGTGGTGCGGGGATGTCGGCAGCAATCGAAGCGAAAGATGCTGGATTAAATCCTGTTATTTTTGAAAAAATGCCAGTTGCTGGTGGAAATACGTCTAAATCGTCAAGTGGTATGAATGCGTCAGAAACAAAATTCCAAAAAGAAAATGGAATCAATGATTCAAATGATGCTTTTTATGAAGAAACATTAAAGGGAGGCGGGGGAACAAATGACAAAGAACTTCTTCGTTATTTTGTTGATCACTCAGCCGATGCAATCAACTGGTTAGATCAAAATGATATCAAGTTAGATAATTTAACGATCACAGGTGGAATGAGTGAAAAAAGAACGCATCGCCCATCTGATGGCTCAGCAATCGGTGGTTACCTTGTTGAAGGATTACTAAAAAATGTCCATGAAAGAAACATTCCGATTTTTGTAAATACAGATGTCACTGATATCAAAGAAAACGATGGAAAAGTCAATGAAGTGACTGTCCAAGTCCAAGGGGAAAAACCTAAAGATATTACTGGTAAAGCCATTATCGTAACTACTGGCGGATTCGGTGCTAATGAAGAATTTATCAAAAAATATCGTCCTGATCTAGAGGGCTACGTTACCACCAACCAATCTGGCTCAACCGGTGACGGAATCACAATGATCGAAAAATTAGGCGGACAAACTGTTGATATGGATAAAATTCAGATCCATCCGACGGTTCAACAAGATGAAGGTGTCTTGATCGGAGAAGCGGTTCGTGGCGAAGGGGCAATCTTAGTCGATCAAACAGGAAAACGGTTTGTCAATGAGTTGGATACAAGAGATAAAGTATCTGCTGCTATCACAGCTTTACCAGAAAAATCGGCATATCTGATCTTTGATCAAGGTGTGAGAGACCGCGCGAAAGCAATTGATTTTTATGAGAAAAAAGGCTATGTGACTTCTGGAGAAAGTATCGAAGAATTAGCAGAAAAAATGAATCTTCCAAAAGAGGATTTATCTCAGACGATAGAAACTTGGAATACAGCTGTTGCGGCGAAAAAAGATGAACAATTTAATCGGACAACAGCGATGGATCATGATCTGTCACAACCTAACTACTATGCAATCAAAATTGCTCCAGGAATCCATTACACCATGGGAGGAATAAAAATCAATACGAATACGGAAGTATTGAATAAAGAAGAACAACCAATCACAGGGTTATACGCTGCGGGTGAAGTAACCGGCGGACTACATGGAAATAACCGTATTGGCGGTAATTCAGTCGCTGAGATCATTATCTTCGGTCGTCAAGCTGGGATACAAGCAGCAAAATATGCAACTGAAAATTGAGATAAAAGTTTTAACTCGCTCGTTGAGGGAGAAGGAATTTAAGTTCCTATATAAAGAATCAACTGTAAACGAACGAGCTAATTAATTTCTTTATTATTGCAAGCCGTAAGTCACGAATCTGGTTTTAGCCGTTTTTGTGATTTACGGCTTATTTTAATACCTTAATTCAGGATATGAAGAATGCAGACTAGCACTAAACAAGTCGCTATGCTTCATTCGGTTCGAAAAATATGAAAGTCTAAATTTATTGCTGAAAGTTCTTTTTTTCCAAAAATATTTTTTCTTTTTTAATAATATCCTATCGGTTTACTACAAATTTTTATATAATCAATTTAGAAAGCGTTTTCTTTTTTGCAAGGTAGTTGGACTTATAAAATAGGAGGGAAAAATGAATAAAATGCAGCTTTATATGTTACTTTTACTGACTGTAATGGGTACATTAGTTTTTTCTACAAAAGTATCAGCGCAAGTCCAGAGTGGTTCTCCCAAGATGATGGTCTATTATCGTGCTTGGCGAGATAAAGAAATGAAAGGCGTCAATACTAGTTTGGCAGATGAGAATTGGTTATCGATGGAAGATATTCCTTATGGTATCGATATTGTGAATATTTTCAGTTATGTTCCTGAAGGACAAGAAGTTGCGGCGCACCGTTTTTCAAAAAATTAAAAGAAAGCTACGTACCAACTCTTCATGCCCGTGGTGTGAAATTAACGAAAGCAATCGATTATTCTGTGCTATTGAAAATACCATATAGTGGTACTTTTCCGACGGAACAAGAATTTGACGCATATGCGAATCAACTATTAGATGAACATGTCCGTGCCTATGGTATAGATGGTTTAGATATTGATATGGAGACATACCCTAGTCAAGCTGATATTGCTTTGTCTGATGGAGTGATTCGAGCATTAGCACGCTATATCGGACCATCAGCAAATAATAATACCGTTTTTGTTTACGACACGAATGGTTCAAATACAGGTCCATTACAAAATGTCGCCGAACATTTTACCTATTTAGGGTATCAGCAATATGGCTCTGATGCAGGTAGAACAGCAAAGGCAATCAATGACTATGCAAAATTGATTCCCAAAGAACGATTCATGCCTGGACTGTCTTTCCCTGAAGAACAAGATCATAATCGTTGGTATGATACAGGAGAACCTTACGAACAAAGTAATTTATACAAAGTAGCGATGTACACGGCAGACAATCATCTGTACGGGATGTTCCTTTACGCATTGGATCGGGATGGCCGTACGTACAATGAGCATGACTTGAATCATGTCATTCCTTCTAATTTTTTATGGACGAAGACAGCAATTCTAGAAGTGAAAGGTTTTACCTTGGAGCAAGCGAAAAAGATAGCGAACCACCACTGGAAGCGTATAGGGAACAACGATTTGAATCAAGCAGCTGTGGAAGAAAAGATTTACCAAGCAAAATCAATCTATGAAGTAAATAAAGTATTACTAGGATCAAGTGAACACTTTGGAACGGATGGGGTGAGTACTGAGTATGATCCAATTTACGAATGGTCATTGATGAATTGATCGATTGGCACTAAAACAAAACCAGCAAGTAGCGACCTGAGAGGTAACTGCTTGCTGGTTTTTGTGTTTTTTTATGATTGAATCGTTAAAATGATTTTTCCAATGTTTTTATTGGCTTCCATATATTCATGTGCTTCTTTCACTTGATCAAGAGGAAAAGTACTATCTATGATCGGCTTTACTTGACCATCTGCAAGATAAGGGCCTACATTGTCCATGAATTCTTGGGTCAATTGTGCTTTATAGGAATCACTACGGGGAGTTAACAAGGTGCCTATCAGCTGCACCCGTTTTGAGATCAATATGCCCAAATCTATTTCTGGAACGATGGTGCCGCCTAACATGCCAATCAAGACCCATCGGCCATCAACTGCGATCGAAGCGAGATTTTTTTGCCAATAAGAAGCACCAATAAAATCTAAAATGACATCCACGCCTCGACCGTTCGTTATTTTTTGAACTTCTTTTTCAAAGTCTTGAGTTTTATAGTTGATCAGTTCATCTGCGCCCAGTTCTTGACAAAAAGCAAGCTTTTCGGTTGAACCAGCGGTAACGATCACTTTTGCCTTCGACAATCGTTTAGCTAATTGAATGGCTGCTGTACCAACACCACTAGCGCCTGCATGGATCAATACGGTTTCATGTTCTTGCAGTTTTCCTAACCAATAAAGGGTCTGGTAAGCAGTAAGAAACACTTCGGAGATTCCAGCAGCAGCCACGTAATCTAAAGAGTCGGGAAGCAAAATTGCTCGATCAGCAGGCATGACAGCATATTCGGCATAGCCACCTAAATTAACTAAGCCGCAAACCCGTGTTCCAGGAGTGAATTTGCTGTCTTCACTCTTGTTTTCAATGACCTCACCTGCAACTTCTACACCTAAAATGGGATAAGGTGGTTCTTGATCCGTTGATTCCCGGCGCATGATATCGGTCCGATTCACTGCTGCAGTGTGGACTTTGATCAAAAGCTGTCCTTTTTCAGGGTGTGGTTTGGGTGCATCGATTTCTTGAAGGACATCGACTGCTCCTGGTTGTTTGAACGTTATTGCCCGCATAAAATTATTCCCCCTGATGCCAGTTTTTAAGAGTACTTGAAAGGTCATCATTGCCTTCAGATACTACGATCGTTGTTTTTTTGATTTCTGGTTGGTCGACCAAAGCAGTCAAAACGGCTGCGACAGTTTTACGGCTAATAGTTTTAGCAGTTTCTTCCGTTGGTTTGGCTAATTGAACGGGTGTCACTTCCTCGTCATTTGTCAATGAAACAGGTTGGATAATGACATAATCTAAAGAAGTACGATTCTTGAGCCATTCGTCTGCATAATGTTTCGTGATGTAGTAGTCGATCATCGATTCTGGCCATTTGCTTCGATCATCTGCAAAGACAGCACTGATCATCAAATAGCGTGATACATTGGCAATTTCTGCTCCGATCATTGTTTTGATTGCACCATCTAGATCAACTTGTAAAAGATTTTTCCCTTGAGACCCAGCGGTGAAAATCAACACATCACTCCCTTTAAATGACTGTGCCATTTCTTCAGGAGTCCATGTTAAATCGAAAGAAACATAGCTGACATTCGAATCCTTTACAAGAGATTGAGTTGCGATATCTCTGACACCAGCAACGACTTGATGTTCAGAGGATGCAAGTTCTTTTATTAAGTGGCGGCCAATTTGTCCATTGGCACCTACGACAAAAATTTTCATTTTAATCTTCCTTTCTTGTAGCAATCAAAATAATGATAACACTAATTTGAAATTTTGTTAGATTTGAACTCTTAAAATATCGGTGGTTTTTTAGTAGATTTGGCAGCTGATTTTAATTATAAAATAAAAAGCTTGTTCATCCGTAAAGAGCGTGGGACAAAAGTAAGAAACACTTTTTGTCTCATTCTTTAAAAACGAGTAAACGGTGGGAGCAGAAGCAACTCCTTCTTAAATAAGCCGAAATTCACAAAAATTTGAAAAGCAATTTTCGTGAATTTCGGCTTATTTCTCGGAGTTAAACACTTTTGTCCCAACCTCATAAAGATAAACAAGCTTTTGTATACGACTAGATCTTTGGTTGTGGATTCGTACGGATCAAACGGAGCAATACGCTGCAAACACCTGCAGTTGCAAGTCCTGCAACGATGGCTTCTGGGACTCCACTGGTGAAAATAACCGCTAGAACAGCGGAATAAACAGCGTTGATATTTTTGCCGATCACTTGAGCATAGTCTTGCTGGAATAAGAAATAAATCATGTTCATCACTAGGATCGTATTCACAAGTGATCCTGCTAGACCAGCAATAAAGAGAGAAACAGTATTGGCTTTGTTTTTGATCAGTTTTTGCATTCCTTTAAAGACGAAGTAAGGAACGACCCCAATAAGGATCCGTGGGATAAAAGCAATCAGCAATGCTTTTAAACTTCCATGATCTGTGCCGATCACTGGAATGAACGGCGAAAAAACAAATGATAAAGGTGTTTGTACTACCGTGCTACGAATCATACTGATCAAGCCGAAAGTCCCGCCTAAAAAAGCACCTAAACGAGGACCAAGAACGATAGAAGCAATGATCACAGGAATATGCATCGTCGTGGCATTGATGGGTCCTATGGGAATAAAGCCAAGTGGCGTTACAGCTAGTAAAATCAAAATTGCTAGAAACATAGCAGTCAATGTAAAGTTCTTTGTATTTTTCATGATTACTCCTTTTGATTTAGATCGTTCTGTTGTTGATTGTCGTAACGACTTGATCGATGATCACTTGGATATCCGCAAGTGCACCTTTACCAAAATCACCACAAGCCAGTAACGATTCTCTAGGTTCGATCTCTTGATAGCCCACCGATTTTAGAGTAGCTAGATTCTTTTGATTGATCGGATTTTGATACATATTGGTATTCATAGCTGGTGCAATCAACTTTGGTGTTTTAACAGGTAGTGCCATTGCGACAGTTGAGAGCAGGTCATCTGCGACTCCATTGGCTAGTTTTCCTAGGATATTCGCAGTTGCAGGAGCAATCAATAATAAATCTGCATGTTTTGCTAACTCGATATGATTGATGACACTCGGTTCTTTTTCTTGCATAACATCAGTATGTACTGCACGTTTTGATAAGGATTGTAAGGTAAGCGGAGTGATAAAGTGCGTACTGCTTTCTGTCATGATCACATCAACTTGATAACCAAGTTTTACGAGTTGGTTCGTAATATCTGCACTTTTATATGCGGAGATACTACCAGTAATGCCTAAAAGTATTTTTTTCATGGTTCATTCTCCTTTTTGTGAATCAAGATGTCTTCTATTTTAACAAGCGAGCAAAAGGTGTCAACAAGTTGATTCTTTCTGAGAACCCAACATATCTTTTTAGAAAACTAATGAAATAAAAAGAATGTAGGTCCTTTTTACTGAAAATATCTAGCTTGATCCATCAGAAATATTCGTTTGGCTGATCGTCTGTACGATCAATTCAGCGATTTCTTGTTTTGTCTGAGCTTCTTTGACTTCGCCATTTGCTGAAAGCAAATAACCGTGGTGAGATTGCTCCGTGATTTCAGTGAGATCATTTGCCAATATATAGTCTATACGATTCTTTAGGATACTTTCTTGAGCGACTGCTAACAATTGTTCTTTTGAAACATCAACTAAAAGCTTGAAGCCGATGATTTTAGCTGTTGGCTGCCACTCACGTAGATGACTGATGATTTTTGGCGTTTTTTTCAATACGATCACTAAATGTTCTGTATTAGAAGAAATCTTTTCATCTTGCTGAGGCACATTTTCTTGTGTCATAAACCACTCAGGAAGAGTGTCAGGTGATAGTGGCTCTGTCGTTATCGATGTAGCCAATTGTTCTTCTGAAAGGCTAAAAGCTGGAGTGAAGTCACTAACTGCCATGCTATGGATGATTGCATCATAGGTATTATTTTTCAATAATTCCTTTAGAACTGTAAAGAGTTCTAGTGTAGATTCAATCAAGTGCAACGTGATTTTTTCATGTGTTTCTGGCTTCACAGCATTTGCGGTTGTAACATAGTCGATCCTCGCAGAAGAAGAATGTACAAAAGTTTCGGCAATCGTTTTTCCAAGGCGACCAGTGGAATGATTCGTGATCGATCGGACTTGGTCGATTTTTTCGCTAGTGCCACCAGCAGTGATCAATATCTTCATTTTTGCCCACCTACATTTACTAA
This sequence comes from Enterococcus durans, assembly GCF_002277935.1. Lineage (NCBI taxonomy): Bacteria > Bacillati > Bacillota > Bacilli > Lactobacillales > Enterococcaceae > Enterococcus > Enterococcus durans. The sequence goes on from NZ_CP022930.1 coordinate 1,795,624, forward strand.
AGTTCGTCCTTGATGTGTACCAGACAAAAGCTGTTGAGTGATTTCTGGCAGCTCTTCAAGGGAAATCTCTTTGACACGTAGGACATCTGTAATGGCCAAATCTGCTAATTGTTGCCATACTCGGTTACGATCAGTGTGGGGAACATTTACCGAATCGATCCCAATCAATTGGATATTCCGCAAGATAAACGGTAAAACAGTTGTTTCAAGTTTTATACCACCGGCATTCCCACATAAAGCGGCTGCCCCATTATAGGAAATCAGAGGAAGAAGTTTCGCCAATTGAGTCCCGCCTACTGTATCGATCAGATAGTCGATCTGCTGTTTGCCCAAAGGTTTTGTTTTTTCTGGTAAGAACTCTTCTGGAGAAACAACCTCTGTTGCACCTAGATCAGTTAGCCAATCTGTCGTTTGTTTTTTCCGTGTCAAAGCAATAACAGAAGTAAAGCCAAGTTGATGTAATAGAGCAATAGCCACACTGCCAACGCCACCAGTAGCACCGCTTACAACGATTTTGTCTGTTTTATTCATCCCTTGATTGATTAGTGCATTGACACATAAAGCAGCTGTGAAACCGGCCGTGCCTAAGATCATTGCTTGGCGGGAAGTCAAATTAGCTGGCAGTGGAACGATCCAGTCTCCTGGCACCTTCTGATATTGACTGTACCCACCTGGATGAGAAACTCCAAGTCCATAGCCTGTGACAAGTACAGGGTCACCTGACTGATAGCGTTCATCTTGACTTTCTACAACGATGCCCGCCAAATCGATGCCTGGCGTCATAGGGTAAGAGCGGATCACACCACCTGCTTCACTACTTGCTAGTGCGTCTTTGTAATTGACGTCTGAGTATTCTACTTTAATAAAGACTTCACCGTCTTCTAGGAGCGGCTTTTCTTGTTCAACAATAGCGGAATGGAAGGTAGGCACATTCTCTATTTGAAGCGTTTTAAATTTATTCATGTATGCGACTGTTCCTTTCAAAATTTTCTTTTATCATACCATAAAGTTCTCCTTTTTATGGGGATTCGCTGTGCTTTTATTACCAAAAAAAAGAAATTTAGTAACTAGAAAAATGTTGGACTTTTTTGAAGAATTTTTTTGTAAAAAGGGTTGTCTTTTTAACTAAAATTTGTATACTAGTACGAGTGATAGTAAACTCCGTGTTTACTATTAGAAAACTTCAATGAGGAGGAATGAGATGGAGATTGGTGATAAGCTAAGGAATCTACGGATCCAAAAAAATTTGACTCAGGAAGAATTAGGCGAACGAACAGATTTGTCCAAAGGCTATATTTCTCAGCTGGAACGAGATTTAAGTTCCCCATCAATGGAAACTTTTTTTTCTATTCTTGAAGTACTCGGTGTGACACCTGAAGAATTTTTCCATCAAGATACTGTGAATCAGCAAGTGGTTTATTCAAAAGAAGACCACACGATTTATCAAGATGAGGAAAATGGCTACGAATTAGAATGGCTTGTATCAGATTCAAATGAAAAAGAAATGGAACCTGTCTTATTGACTTTTGAAAAGGTAGGAGAATATAAAACATTCGAACCTTCACGATCAGAAACGTTTATTTTTGTGTTGGAAGGGGAATTAGAGTTAAGCTTAGGAGAGAAAAAATACGTAGCGCAAGCAGGACAATCAATCTATTATCAGGCAACAAAGCACCATCAGTTAAGGAATCATCAAACGAAACGGACCAAAGCATTGATTGTTGCTACACAATCGTATTTGTAATTTAGGAGGTTAAATAGTGGGAAAACCAATTATTTCATTTGATCAAGTAGTGAAACGCTACGACGATGAATCAATTTTAAAAAATGTAAGTTTCGAGATCGAACAAGGAAAATTTTACACATTGCTTGGTCCTTCTGGCTGTGGTAAAACAACGATTTTAAGAATCATTGCAGGCTTCACGGAAGCGACAGAAGGCGATATTTATTTTGAAGGAAAAAGACTAAATGACTTGCCAGCCAACAAGCGCCAAGTAAATACGGTTTTCCAAGATTATGCGTTGTTTCCACATATGAATGTCTTCGATAACGTTGCCTTTGGTTTGAAAATCAAGAAAATGAATAAAGGTGAAATCGAAAAAAAAGTAAAAGATGCATTGCGGATGGTCCAACTACCAGGATATGAAACCCGTGAAATCAGTGAAATGTCCGGTGGCCAAAGACAAAGAGTTGCGATTGCCAGAGCCATCGTGAATGAACCTAAAGTCTTATTGCTAGATGAACCACTGTCTGCATTGGATCTAAAGTTGCGTACAGCGATGCAGTATGAATTAAGAGAATTACAACAACGATTAGGAATCACCTTTATTTTTGTAACTCACGACCAAGAAGAAGCACTAGCGATGAGTGATGAAATCTTCGTCATGAATAAAGGGAAAATCGTGCAAAGTGGAACCCCAGTCGATATCTACGATGAACCAATCAGTCATTTTGTTGCGGATTTTGTTGGAGAAAGCAATATCGTCAATGGGGTGATGATCGAAGACAATTTGGTTGAGTTTGTTGGTAAACAATTTGAGTGTGTGGATGGTGGGATGCGCCCTAATGAACCAGTAGAAGTGGTATTGCGCCCAGAGGATCTGACAATCACTACTCCAGACAAAGGAAAACTAGTCGTGACTGTGGATACACAACTCTTCCGCGGCGTTCATTACGAGATCATTTGTTACGATGAACAGCAAAATGAGTGGATGGTCCACTCCACAAAGAAAGCCAAAGAAGGTAGTCAAGTTGGCTTAGCCTTTGAACCAGAAGATATCCATGTGATGCGTTTCAACGAGACGGAAGAAGAATTCGATGCTCGTTTGGAGAGCTATGAAGAGTAAGGAGGGACAATAATGAAAACAATGCGTAGAATCTATTCAGTCCCTTATATCTTATGGTTAGGATTGTTTGTTATTGCGCCAGTTTTACTGATCATTTATCAATCTTTCTTTGATATGAACGGTCAGTTCACTTTAAGCAACTATGCCGCATATTTTACGTCAGGTACTTATTTATCAATGACACTTAATTCAGTTTGGTATGCTTTTTTGATCACTTTTTTTACTCTTATCATCAGTTACCCAACTGCCTATTTTTTAACTAAACTAAAACATAAGCAGCTGTGGTTGATGTTGATCATCTTACCGACATGGGTCAATTTATTATTAAAAGCGTATGCCTTTATTGGAATCTTTAGTATTCATGGAAGTGTCAACCACTTTTTTGACTTTTTAGGAATCGGCCCAAGGCAGATTTTGTTTACAGACTTTAGTTTTTTATTTGTAGCTACTTATATAGAAATTCCTTTTATGATCATGCCAATCTTCAATGCGCTAGAAGAGATGAATCCTTCGTTGATCAGTGCTAGTCGTGATCTAGGAGCAAATAATTTTGAAACATTCCGTCGAGTCATTTTTCCATTATCTTTAAATGGTGTGAAGAGTGGTGTGCAAGCTGTGTTTATCCCATCCTTGTCATTATTCATGCTGACGCGTTTGATTGGCGGAAATCGAGTGATCACACTAGGTACAGCAATCGAACAGCATTTCTTGGTAACTCAAAACTGGGGAATGGGCTCAACAATCGGCGTTATTCTTATCATTGCCATGTTTATCGTTATGTTACTCACGGGTGAGAAGAAGAAGGGAGGCCGTTCACGATGAAAAAAATCAAATGGTCTTATCTTTACCTAGCAATTGTTTTTCTTTTGTTATATCTGCCGATTTTTTATTTGATTTTTTATTCCTTCAATGCTGGTGGCACGATGAACAGTTTCACTGGTTTTACGTGGGAAAATTACCAAGCAGTCTTTGACGATACGCGGTTGATCATCATTGTACTGAACACGTTTATGTTGGCTTTCTTATCGGCTTTGATTGCGACGATCATTGGAACATTTGGTGCAATGGGCATCTATTATACGAAAAAAAGGCAAGCAAGAACGGCTCTGCTAAGTATGAACAATATTTTACTCGTTTCACCCGATGTCATCATTGGTGCTAGTTTCTTGATCTTCTTTACTTTATTAGGATTTGGCCTAGGATTTCAAAGTGTTTTACTCTCACATATTGCCTTTAGTATTCCTATCGTCGTTCTGATGGTATTGCCAAAGCTACAGGAGATGAACGATTCGATGGTTGATGCTGCAAGAGATTTGGGTGCCAATAATCTGCAAGTTGTAAAAAATATCATCTTGCCGTTTCTTTCGCCTGGGATCATTGCAGGCTATTTCATGGCGTTTACGTATTCACTAGATGATTTTGCAGTAACCTTCTTTGTTACTGGGAATGGCTTCACGACCTTATCCGTAGAAATCTACTCACGCGCGCGCCAAGGAATCAGTCTGGAAATCAACGCATTAAGCGCACTTGTTTTCCTATTTTCAATGATTCTTGTAATTGGCTACTATTTCATTAGCAAAGAAAACCGTCCGAAAAAATTAAGAAAGAACCGTCGCGGACGTGAGGAGGTGGCACGTTTACGATGAAAAAATTACAATCATTATTCATTGGTATCCTAGTCATCATCGTGGTTTTGCTTTTTGGCGTTCGTCAACTAGAGAAAGCCAGCGGGATGAGTGGTGCTAAGATCGTCACGATCTATAACTGGGGGGACTACGTTGATCCTAGCTTGATCACTAAATTTGAACAAGAAACTGGCTACAAAGTTAACTATGAAACGTTTGATTCAAATGAAGCAATGTTCACGAAGATCCAACAAGGGGGAACGAATTATGATATCGCCATCCCTAGTGAATATATGATCCAAAAAATGATCAAAGAAAAACTTGTGCTACCGTTAGATCATACAAAAATCAAAGGATTAGCAAACATTGATGATCGCTTTTTGAATCAGGATTTTGATCCAAACAACACCTATTCCGTCCCTTATTTTTGGGGAACATTAGGTATCGTTTACAATGATAAAATGTTCAAGGAAAATGAGATCAAACATTGGGATGACTTGTGGAAACCAGAATTGAGAGATAGCTTGATGCTGATCGATGGTGCACGAGAAGTAATGGGACTTTCATTAAATAGTCTTGGCTACTCTTTGAACAGCAAAAACAGAGATCAGTTAAATGAAGCGGCCAACAAGTTGAACCAGATGACCCCTAATATCAAAGCAATCGTTGCGGATGAGATCAAAATGTATATGATCAATGAAGAAGCCTCTGTGGCAGTCACTTTTTCCGGTGAAGCAGCAGATATGATGTCTGAAAATGAACATTTGCATTACGTGATCCCTTCAGAAGGATCAAATCTATGGTTCGATAATATCGTTATGCCGAAAACGGCTAAAAATAAAGAAGGCGCCTATGACTTTATCAACTTCATGTTAGAACCAGAAAATGCAGCGCAAAATGCCGAATACATCGGTTATTCAACACCAAACAAAAAAGCGAAAGCATTATTGCCAAAGGAGATTTCTGAAGATGAACAATTTTATCCTTCAGACGACACGATCTCCCACCTAGAAGTTTATGAAGACCTCGGACCAAAATATCTAGGCATCTATAATGACTTGTTCTTGGAATTCAAGATGTATCGGAAATAAGCACAAAGGCCTATAAAAAATCAGATACCTCTGAGGAATCAAAAACTTTCGTCTACAGGAACTAGCTGTATTATAATCGGCTCATGTATCTGTACCTTTAGTCATTCTCATTCCTTGCAAAGATGGCTAAAAAATGTTCTTTTATGATTTTTTAGTTGTTAGTGTCCTCTATCATGCTATACTTGTCCTATATATTTACAGCGAAAAGAGGATGAAAAATGAAAAAGATGGCAATGAAGGGTTTGGTATTGGGTGCAATGATGGTTGGTAGTTTTGTCATCGGTCAAGCAACTTTTGCGGATACCTCTATTCCGATGTACCGTGTGTACAATCCTTATAGTGGCGAACATTTGTATACGCGCAGTACTGGCGAGCGGGATAACTTGAAACGTTATGGTTGGCGGTATGAAGGTGTGGCATGGCAAGCGCCAGAAAATGGGTCTCCGGTGTATCGTTTGTACAATCGTTCGAACGGTGAACATTTTTATACAACTAACGCTGGTGAGCGGGATCAAATCAGTCATACAGGTTGGACATATGAAGGAATTGCTTTTTATTCTTACAATGGGGCGAATGGTGTTCCTGTCACTCGTTTATATAACCGTCAAGTGAATTGGCACCATTACACGTTGGATCAAAAATGAAAAGAATGTGATTTCTCGACAAGGCTGGAACATTGAAGGAACTGGTTGGTATGCAATGCCGAATAGCCAGGCAAATCCAACACCAGCACCAACAAATAACAAAGTATTAAATGTGCCAGTAGTTTGGCAAGGAGATACGATGTTATGTGAAGGAGCATCACTATTGGAAGGATTGCACTATAAGGGAGTCGCAACCAATCAATCCTTAACAAGTTTCGTTAATTCGATGCCTAAAGCTTCAGATGGTAATCCAAATCATGGGTATTCAGGTGAATGGCGCTACAATGTAAATGGTACGTATCAAGGCATGATGGCTGATCCAGTTGTGCAATGGGCGAAAAACGTAGGTGGAAATGCTGTGAATATCACAGGTTCTGGCACAAATGGTATCAAGAATGAAATCCGTAATGGTAACCCAGTTGTTACTTGGATCACGTATAACTACGCTTCTCCACAATTTAAGCAAATGCCTTGGGGACGTGCAGTCTGGAACGGACATGTAGTTCTAGTTGATGGCTTTAGAGATGGCGCATATCACGTGGTCGATCCTGTTTTTGGGGCAAAATGGATCAATGCTTCTACTTATGAGAACGCATTTAATGTGACTGGTATGGCAGTAGCTGTGAGATAAAAAATAATAAAGAAGAGGATACTGGAGCAAAAGAGCGCTGATTCCAGAAACAACAGAAAATAGTCAAAGTTTATTTTATAAAAAATTGACATTTTTCTGAAAAATGTTATCCTGATATCAATCATATAACATCCGTTGAGAAGGAAAGTAGGTAATCAAGTTATTTTAAGAGAGGCTTCGTTTGGTGGGAGAAGCTAAATAAAAGATTAGTGAAAATGACCTTTTAGGATTTTTGTCGATAAGTAGGCAAAAACGAAGAAGTCTCCCGTTAACGAGACCACTGATCAAATGGTCAGGTGAAGGGAAAGAGAAATCTTTCTAAATAAAGGTGGTACCACGAGCATAATCGTCCTTTTACTAGTATTTATTACTAGTAAAAGGGCTTTTTTTTATAAAATCCAAAGGAGTGTCGAATATGAATCAAACAATTCCATTTACAGTCGATCACGTAGGTAGTTTTCTACGTCCTAAATCAATTAAAGAAGCAAGACAAAGAGTGAAGGAAGGAACAATTACCAAAGAAGAACTTCGTGAAATCGAAAATGAAGAAATAAAAAAATTAGTAGCGAGCCAAAAGTCAGTTGGATTAAAGGGAATCACTGATGGAGAGTTTCGTCGAGGTTTTTGGCATATTGATTTTCTAGAAGGCTTGAATGGTATCGAAGGCTATGTACCAGAAACAGGCTATAATCAAAAATTCCACGGGAAAGCAGCGCCTTCGTACAATATCCGCGTAGCAGATAAAATCTCTTTTGATCCGAACCATCCTTTCCTAGATGATTTTACCTTTTTAAAAGAGATTGTAGAAACAGATGGTACATCTGTAGCAAAAGCAACGATTCCTAGTCCAACAATGATTTTACGTCAAGAACTTTTATCAAATGATGGTACTTCTAAAATCAAAGAAGTCTATCCTGACTTAACCGAATTTTACGCTGATTTATCTAAAACTTATCAGGATGCTGTCCAAGCATTTTATGATAGAGGTTGTCGCTATTTACAATTTGATGACACGAATTGGGCCTTTTTAGCGGATAAAACAAAACGTGACTCACTTGAAGCAAAAGGAATCGATCCTGAGGAAGTTGCTGAAATCTGTACAACGATCATCAATGGTGCATTGGCGGATAAACCAGAAGATTTGACAGTGACAACACATATTTGTCGAGGAAATCATGCTTCATCATGGCTTTTTTCTGGTGGCTATGAGCCGATTGCTAAAAATTTATTTGCAACAAATTATGATGGCTTCTTTTTGGAATATGACTCTGACCGAGCTGGTGATTTTTCTCCACTACGTTATTGGACGAATAAGAAGAGTAAAGTTGTGTTGGGACTGGTCACTTCTAAATTTCCAGAATTAGAAGATCCTAGTGAAATCAAGAAACGTATTGAAGAGGCACAACAGTATGTGCCATTAGAAAATTTAAGTATTAGCCCGCAATGTGGCTTTGCATCCACAGAAGAAGGAAATCGTTTAACGGAAGAAGAACAGTGGAAAAAAATCGAATTATTACAAAAAATCGCGACCGAAGTTTGGCAAGACAAGTAATAATTTAAGTGTTAGAAGAAGAGGTTGGGACAGAAGTGTTTAACTCCGAGAAATAAGAAGAAATGAACGAAAATTGCTTTTCAAATTTTTGTGAATTTCGGCTTATTTCCGAAGGAGTTACTTCTGCTCCCACCGTTTATTCGGAGTTAGAGTCTGAGGCAAAACTGATTTTTAGTTTTGTCCCACGCTCTATTTTTATGTTGTTTTTCATTTTATGATGGTCAGTAAGGATAAATCGACCTATACAAAAGTAAGATGGTTCGTATAATTTATGTATCTTATTGAAGTTAGGAGTGATACGTATCGGTGTCAAAGAATGGTTTAGAAAAAAATTTAGTATTAAGCAGCATGAGGGAAAGAAGTCATTACAAATACTTGAAATGAATGACCAAATAAAAAAATTTCATTTAGAACAGGAAGTCGTTAAAAATCTTGGGCGTTTAGAGCAGACCTATTTTGCTGAAACAGGAAAATCTAACGTACTATTTACTCCAGAAGAAGTGATAAGTCGTTTAAACCAAAGTAGTCAATATGCCGAACGCTTAGGGGAAGATTTCTCCAAAGTTGCGCCAGAAGAATTTCGTAACAAAATGAAAGAGTATTGCCGTGGCATTCTTTCATTAGCTGAGTACGAATATTACTGGATCGCTATTGAAAAAGAGGCTATCAAGAAAATTGGAAACAAGGAGATCATCGAAGCATTAGAACAAACACTAACGATCAGAGAAAGAATTTTCCAGATGTGTATGGCAAATGAAATTGCAAACCCTTTACTAAATGAAAAAGCATTTGATGAAGTCATTGGACGAATTGCTTATCGACACTATCAAATAGATACAGCTATCTTGAGACATGAAAAAAATGTTGTAAAATTTGCTAACAAGCAGGAAACAGCAGAAAAATGGGAGACTTGTTCAGAGGGTATCCTAGATGGGGGACCAACTATGACGACTAGCAATAGTCAGCCTGTATCAAAAAGTACAGCAATTTTGAATAAGGATAAAACAACGATACATTTTGCGAATATACATGAAACGATAGAGAAATGGGAGGCTTATTCAGAGAATGTACAGGGTGTACCTCCATTAGATGAAACTAGCCAGCCATTACCACCAATCGTTACGGCTAGATTAAAAAATAAAATACCACAAAATGATTTGAAGGAAATACATAAAAAAGATGCTGGAGAGAGTCAAGAGAAAAAGATCATTCAGCTTATACAAAATAAAGCAAAAAACGAAACAAAAGTGCGCCAAAAGAACATCCAGAAAGCAAGAAAATGGTATGTTTTTTCTCGATGATGATAAAGAGAGGCAAATGAATCAACGAAATGTTTTTTTCACTATCGAAGTATGATCGATGAATCCAAGTTTAAAATTGATTTTGTAAGGAGATGAGAGGAACTTTATGCTAGGTGTAACATTTCTCTATACAACAACATACGGTGAACTAGCTATATATAACCCCTTGGTCAAAAAACTACCTTTTTGACCAAGGGGTTATATAAAGAACGTTACATAATTTTTTGTATCGGTGTTTATATTTTCTTAAGTTTTATGCCAAGAAAAAGGCAAAGATTCATTGATAATTCTTCACTTTTTTACTATATTCTATGGACATACCAAGAAGTAACCCTATAAAGCTTTTTCATTTTTACTCCTCAAGTAAAAATAAACTCCTAGGCCGCGGCTATCCCACCGCGGTTCTTTTTTTATTCCTCAATCAAGACAGCATGGATACCGAAGCCAGCTAAGATTCTGGCAGAAGTATAGGTATTTAATCCTTTGCGGAACGTGATATAAACTGGTCGGTCTTTAGGAATCTCAGCAATCCGATCACGTAGTTCGTTCATTGGGATGTTTTTAGTAGCAGGAATACTTCCAGAAGGAGCTTTGTTTGGTTCACGAATATCTAAGAAGAAAGCATGGGCCAAATCTTCTTCTGAAATATCTTCTACCTTGATCGTGTCAATGACATTCGTCAATTGATTGATGGCCACATAACCAGCAATGTTTAGTGGATCTCTAGTTGTTGAGTATGGGGGTGAGTAGGGTAGTTCTAGATCAGGTAGATCAAAGACTGTTAGGTTACCGGTAATTGCGACCGATAATTCTCCCATTCGTTTATCAACGCCTTTTTCACCAACCGCTTGTCCGCCAAGTATTTTTCCGGAATCAGCATCAAAAATGATTTTTAGATTAAGGCGAGTCGCTCCGGGATAAAAATAGGCATGATCAAATGGAGTAATAAAAATTGATTTATAGTTAGTGATTCCTGCATTTTTTAAGGCATGTTCAGTCATTCCTGTATAGCTTGCGGTATAATCAAAAATTTTTGCAACCCCTGCACCCACATAGCCGCGATAACGCATTGGTGTACCGTTCAAGATATCAGCTAATAAATGTCCTTGTCGGTTTGCAGCACTGGAGAGCATGCTTGCTATTGGTTGACCAGTCACAACGCTTGTTGTTTCGATGATGTCACCAATCGCATAAATATCAGAAATATTGGTTTCCAATTGATCGTTCACAATAATTTGTCCTGTATCAGATAACGAAATACCAGCAGTTTTGATTACTTCGTTATTTGGTGTCACACCGACTGCAAATATGATCATATCCGTTTCCAACGTTGAACCATCAGAAAGTAATACTTCTTGACCATTTCGGCGGATCTCTTTGATTTCAGTATTTAACTGAACCTTCAAGTTATTTTCCACCAACTTGTCATAAATCAAATCAGCAATTTCTTCATCATAGGGATACGCTACTTGAGGCAAATGATCAACTAATGTTACATCCATTCCTAAATGATGGAAATTTTCTGCTAATTCTAGTCCCATGACGCCAGCACCTAGAATCAAAACATTTTTAGGGTCATATGTTTGGATAAATGTTTTGATGCGGTCGGCATCAGTAACACTTCGTAACACAAAACTATTTGTTGCCTCTGCCACACCTGTGATATCAGGAAAATAGGGACGAGCACCTGCAGAAATGATCAATTTATCATAATTAGTCACAGACTCTTGATCCGTTTGCAAATCTTTTACGGTTAATTGTTTCTTTTCAGGATCGATTGCGGTTATTTCATGTTCTGTCAAAACGTCGATATTATTCTTGACCTTTAAGATTTCTGGAGTACGTTCGATCAATGTATCGCGGTTTTCAATGATATTTCCCAGATAATAGGGTAATGCACAACTTGCATAGGAAATATGTTTTCCCCGTTCATAGATTACGATCTCATGTTCTTCATTTAAGCGGCGTAAACGAGTAGCAAAAGAAGGTCCGCCGGCCACTCCGCCAATTACTACAAATTTCATCAACATCCTTTCCTTTTCTATACTGATAGTACTATTTTATAAGTGAAACAGCAAAAAATTGTGCCGGATACACTTAGTAGTAACTCATTATGTTAAAAGAGAGAAAACAAAAAGTAAGAAAGTTATTATTGTTCTTCTCTAAAGGTGAAATGAGAGCAAAACGAAAAAAGAAAAAACAAACAAACTACACAAGCCGCTAACAGCGATCTGTGTAGTTTTGGTCACTCATTTTCATATTCTTCCAGTTCGATGCTTAGATCTTCCCATTCTGAAAGTTTTGCTTCTTGTGTTTTTCTTGCTTCTTCTAATGCCTGGTTCAATTCATTCAATCGTACATGATCATCCAAATTTTCCGGTAAAATCATTTGTTTTTCGAGATCAGCTAGTTCCTCATCTAATTTAGTCAACTGTTCTTCTACCTGAGTAACTTTTCGTTGCAAGCTACGAATCAGTTTTTGCTGTTCTTTGCTTTGAAAATAATTTTTTTTGTTTGAATTGACTTCGACGGATGCTGGTGTTTTTTCTGCTAATAATTCCGCAATTTCTTCTTCCTCTTGTTTCTTTTCTAAGTAATAATCGTAATCACCTAAATACATTTTACTGCCATTCTCAGAAAGTTCGATGACTTTTGTGGCGATACGATTAATGAAATAGCGGTCATGTGAAACGAATAATAGTGTGCCATCATAATCGATCAGTGCATTTTCCAGAACTTCTTTGTTATCGATATCTAAATGGTTGGTTGGTTCATCTAAGATCAAAAAGTTTTCTTGATTCATGGCTAGTTTTGCCAATGCTACTCTGGCTTTTTCTCCACCACTTAAAAGAGGGATTGTTTTTTCGACATCTTCCCCAGAGAACAAGAATGCGCCTAATACACTGCGGATCTCTTTTTCTGGAGTTGTTGGATGTTCATCCCATAACTCAGCTAGGATCGTTTTATTGGTATGAAGTTCCGCTTGTCTTTGATCATAGTAACCGATCGTGACATTTGTTCCTATATGTTCTTTTCCTCGGATAAATGGTAGTTGATGGATGATCGATTTTAACAATGTTGATTTCCCGATTCCATTCGGTCCGACTAACGCAATCGCTTCTTGACGACGAATATCTAAATTGATTGGTTCAGATAAGATTTCGCCATCGTAACCGATTGCGGCATCTTCAACTTGTAAAACAACATTTCCAGAAGGCTTAGCGGCACTAAAAAGAAAACGTGCTTGTTTTTCGTCTCCTTGTGGGCGATCCAAGCGATCCATCTTTTCTAATGCTTTTCTACGACTTTGCGCGCGTTTAGTGGTAGAAGCACGGACTAAGTTACGTGCAACAAAGTCTTCGAGTTTTTGGATCTCGGTTTGTTGTTTCTCATAAGCTTTCCATTCCGTAGCTAGTTGTTCTGCTTTTACATCAAGGTATTTGGAATAATTTCCTTTATAATGCCGCATTTTTTTGCGACTTAGTTCATAGACTTCTGTTACGACTTTATCCAAGAAATAGCGGTCATGGGAAACAATTAGCAGTGCCCCAGTATAACTTTGCAGATAACTTTCCAACCAAGAAAGTGTTTCAATATCTAAATGGTTGGTTGGTTCATCCAGAATCAAAATATCTGGGTGTTGTAATAGCATTCTGGCTAATGCAAGCCGAGTACGTTGACCACCGGATAAGGTATCGATTGTTTGATCATAAAAGGAAGGATCAAATTTAAAGCCGTGTAAGACTGAGCGTATCTCGTTTTCATAACCATACCCATTTTTATCCGAAAAATCATGCTGTAATTTGTCATACTCTTTCAAAAATGATTCGTAAGCAGGGGTATCAGGCGTACCTTCGCTGATGAAAAGTTCTAGTTCACGCATTCTGTTTTCCATTTTACGAACACTGTCGAAGGCTTTTAGCATCTCATTCCAGACAGTTTCTGTGGAATCTAAACCGGTATCTTGGGCAAGATAGCCTAGAGTAGCGGCTTTATTTTTAGCAATTGTCCCTTCATCTGGGCTTTCTATACCAGCAAGGATTTTTAACAAGGTCGATTTTCCAGCACCATTTCTACCAACTAAGGCAATTCTAGCGTTTGTGCTGATTTCAAGATGGATATTTTCAAATAAAATCTCTGCACCAAAATGGCGAGCAATCTGATTGGCTTGTAATAGTATCATGGAATCCTCTTTTCTACTTTGTGAATTCACTAAGAATGAAATCTCGTTTTCATCTAGTAGTCTACCATAAATTCTTTTATACTGCGAGGTTCCAAGAAATGATAAGAAAATGAACAAAGAATAAAATTTCACAATATGTAAGCAATGGAATTGATTTTTTCCTATATATACTGCTATGATGGATAAATCAAAGTAAACTTAAAAAATAGTGGGGGTAATTAAGTGAAAGATCATATCATCCCAAAGGCAACAGCTAAGCGCTTGCCTTTGTATTACCGGTATTTAAGAATTCTAAATAACGCTGGTAAGAAAAAAGTGTCATCAACTGAATTAAGCGAGGCCGTACAAGTCGACAGCGCAACGATTCGTCGCGACTTTTCCTATTTTGGGGAATTGGGAAAACGTGGGTATGGCTACGATGTTGAAGATTTAATGCATTTCTTTGCAAAGACCTTAAATGACGATCAGTTAACGAATGTTGCATTGATCGGAGTCGGTAACTTAGGAAGTGCACTTTTGAAATATAAATTCCATCAAAGTAATAGTATCCGTGTGAGCTGTGCTTTTGACGTCAATGAAGATATCGTTGGACGAATCGTAGATGGCATCCCAGTTTATCCAATGGAAGATATGTCAGAACAAATCAAGATCCAACAAATAGAAGTAGCTATCTTGACGATTCCCGCTGAAAGAGCTCAAGATGTGGTCAATCGTTTAACGGAGGCTGGAATCAAAGGGATTTTGAACTTTACATCAGCACGGTTGAATGCACCAACTGATGTTTTGATCCAAAACGTTGATCTGACAAATGAATTACAAACATTGATCTATTTTCTCCATTCGGATGCTTCTTTACATGGGACAGAAGAGAGCGAGTAACCGTGTTTGTTGCATGAAAAATCAATGATGGTATCAATAAGAAAGAAGTTTTTGAAACAGACGATGTTTCAAAAATCTCTTTCTTATTTTTATGAAGTTGGTAAGATAGGTATAATATATATTATGAAATAAGTAGAGTACTTTAGAACATTTCTTTTTCTTGTAACCGAACAAAAGTTCTTATATACTGTTCATAGGGGTGAGAGCGATGGAATTACAATTTCCTTTACATAATGATACATCAAGAAAAATCATTCATATTGACATGGATGCTTTTTTTGCCTCCGTCGAAGAACGCGACCATCCTGAGTTTCGCGGACATCCCTTAGTAATTGCTCGACACCCCAGTGATACAGGAGGAAGAGGGGTGGTGACAACGGCAAACTATGAGGCGAGAAAGTATGGTATCCATTCAGCGATGAGTGCGCAAAAAGCATATGAATTATGCCCACAAGCAATTTTTAAACCAGGCGATCATCATAAATACAGTGAAATTTCTAAGATCGTACGTGAAATCTTCTATCGTTACACAGATGTTGTGGAGCCAGTCAGTATCGATGAAGCATACTTAGATGTAACGAATAACAAAATCAACTGTAAATCTGCAATCAAAATTGCCCGTTTGATTCAAAAAGATATTTGGGAAGCTGTCCATCTCACTTGTTCTGCCGGGGTAAGCTATAATAAATTTTTAGCAAAATTAGCCTCTGATTTTCAAAAACCAAGAGGCATTACAGTAGTTGCACCACAAGATGCTGTTTTATTTTTAAAAGCATTACCAATTGAAAAGTTTCATGGTGTGGGAAAAAAGACTGTACCAAAAATGCATGAATTAGGTATTTTTACGGGAGCAGATCTTTATGAATGTACAGAAATGATGTTGATCAGAAACTTTGGTAAGATGGGATATTCACTTTATCGAAAGGTTAGGGGAATCCACGATTCTCCTGTCAATGTGACAAGAGAGAGAAAATCAGTCGGGAAAGAGCATACGTATGGGCAACCTTTGCAGACAGAAGAAGCAGTTTTAGCTCAACTTCGACAATTATCTGAGAACGTGGAAGAAGCGTTGAAACGGGTTCAAAAGCACGGAAAAACAGTTGTGTTAAAAGTACGCTATACGGATTATTCTACTACTACGAAACGAGTGACATTGCCTGAATATATTTATAAAAAAGAAGCACTTTTTTACCAAGCTAGTCTCATCTGGGAAGAAATCCTTGGTGTAGAGAAGGGGATTCGTTTATTAGGGATCACCTTGACTAATTTAGATCCGATGACTTATGAAAACATTGTCTTACCATTATGGGAGACAAAGGAATAAACAAAAGCATTTTTTCTGGTTATGACTTAAGCTAGGTGAAAATTGAAATGGCTTTAAGGAATTAGGATATGATATACTTCAAAGGTAGAAAAGTGAAAAGATGGTGGCTAGTCTCTTGAAAAAGGGGTGATGCCTATGGTTCATCGCTTTATCCCTAGAAGGGAGTAAGTAAGTGTCAACTTTTGAAGCAATTCAACTGATGATCGCGTTTGCGACATTGGTTTTGCTGATCATTGACTCTAAAGACCAAAAAAAATAACCATCTAACACTTTGACCAGTTATAGATGGTTAAAACCGTATATGACAGTCACCGTCTTTTTAACGGTTCTGCATTGGGGCTATGTTCGCGCATAGCTCCTTTTCTTTATATTAGCTGATATAATTCATTAGTGCAAGTGTAGTATTCAATTGAACAGAATGATTTGTATGGTTTGAGGTACAAAAATTGTTGCTAGGTGATGTTTGAACAAGGGGTCCTATGCTGTTAAGGCTATTTTACAGGTTTAATTCAATTTTTCTTCTGGTTGTAACTTAAGCTAAGTAGAATTTGAATGGCTTTTGAAAATTAGGATATGATATACTTCAGAGGTAGAAAAGTGAAAAGATGGTGGCTAGTCTCTTGAAAAAGGGGTGATGCCTATGGTTCATCGCTTTATCCCTAGAAGGGAGTAAGTAAGTGTCAACTTTTGAAGCAATTCAGCTGATGATCGCGTTTGCGACATTGGTCTTGCTGATCATTGACTCTAAAGACCAAAAAAATAACCATCTAATTCGCTTTGGCAGGCTTTAGATGGTTAAAATCCTATTACTGTCACCGTCTTTTTAACGGTTCTGCATTGGGGCTATGTTCACGCATAGCTCCTTTATCGTCTTAAGTATAGCAAAATAATTTTAAATCTGCAAATACTGAAGAATCTTGAAGCCTTTTTCGATTGCCTAGCATAACACTTTACACTCACTATAGATATAATAATACGCCAAATTAAGGAAGCCTTTCCATTTAAGGTCTGTAACTAGAGGTTTTTAGACACAAAAAAACCATTCGTATGAACGAATGGTTACAATTGATAAGGCTAAATCAAGTCTTGTTTTTTGATTTGTTCGTAGGTTTCAGTTGCATCAGTACATTTTTCCCAAATAACTACCTGATTCTCAGCTAAAGAGCGTTGAACATCGATGATACGTTGGTTACTGCTTCCACGAAATTGTAATTTTAAATCTCGTTTGCTGATCTCAAAACGACCATCCACTAAAATATCGATTTTTGACAAGAGCTCCAACTTGTCATCTGAATCTTGCAATAGTTCATCAAAAGTATAGCCAGTCCATGACCAGATATCTTTTGTGTGACCAAATTCCTGACGGATACGATCAACGACTTGCAGGCAGACATCCGTGTTTAAAAATGGTTCGCCACCTAATAAGGTCAGTCCTTGAACATAATCGTGACGTAAATCGTCCATGATTTGCTCTTCAAGTTCTTTAGTGAAGGGAGTGCCATAGCGGAAATTTTGGGCGGCTTTATTGAAGCAACCTTCACAAGCAAATAAACATCCACTAACATAAAGGCTATTTCTTACGCCCTCACCATCCACAAAATTAAATGGTTTGTAATCTGCAATATAGTTCTGGCTGTAATCTTGTGCCAGCCATTCTTTAGGTTTAGGATTTCGCATATAAAAACTTCTTTCTAATATAAGGTTATGAAAGCCCCCGCTTTGCACCATTCGGATAAGAATAGACCGAGCAAAATAGCTTTTCATATTTTGGTGAGGTATAGACTTATCTGAAAAGGTGTAGGGGATTGAATACCGTCAAATAAGGTTATGAAAGCCCCGCTTTGCACCATTCGGAAATAGACCGCGAAGTATGTTGCTCAAGTTATCGAAAACAACGGGCTGACGAGAGTCGTACGCATACAATAAGTAAGGCGAGGTTTGGGCAGAAGGTTTTACCCTGAGAAAGTAAGAAGAGATTCACGAAAATTTTTTTAAAAATTTTTATGCATTTCAGCTTCTTTGCCAAAGGCGTTGTTTCTGCACTAACCGTTTATTCATATTTAGAGCGTGAGACAAAATTATTTCTTTTGGCCCACGCTCTTTCTTTACAAATATAAACTGCTTATTTCATATGTTTTACGCGAGAAGAAATTTCCTTATGACGTCCATGAACCATTGGACGTGCTTGAGGATTTCCTAAATAACCACATGTTCTTTTTACAACATCACATGTTTTAGGATCGTGATTCCCACACTCAGGACATTCAAAGCCGCGTTCTGTTGGTTTAAAATCACCTTCGAAACCACAGTTGTAACAATGATCGATTGGTGTATTTGTTCCTAGATAGCCGATTTTGTCATAAGCATAGTCCCAGACAGCTTCCAATGCTTTAGGATTTTGTTGAAGCATTGGATATTCGCAATAATGGATGAAGCCACCTGAACAATATTGAGGATAATCTTTTTCAAAATCAAGTTTTTCAAAAGGTGTTGGATTCTTTCTAACGTCATAATGGAAACTATTTGTGTAATATTCTTTGTCAGTAATATTTTCGACCAAACCGAATTTTTCTGTATCTAAACGGCAGAAGCGGTCAGTCAAACTTTCACTTGGAGTAGAATAGACACTAAAATGATAACCGTATTCATCGCCCCATGAATCAGCTTTTGCTTTCAATTCTTTTACGATGTCAAGAGTGAAGTTTTTTGCTTCTGGGTTTGTTTCCCATTCGCCACCATAGAAAGCAGAGGCAACTTCGTACAATCCGATATAGCCTAATGAAACAGTAGCACGACGATTTTTGAATAACTCATCAACTGCATCTGTTCTTGAAAGGCGTTTGCCAAAGGCTCCGTACATGTAAAGGATAGGGGCGTTTGCAGGGATTGCTTCTTTACAACGATCTACGCGGTAAACTAAGGCATCTTTCATAATTGCCAAACGATCGGCCAAAATCTGCCAGAACTTTTCTTGATCTCCTTTTGCTTCCATCGCAATACGAGGTAAGTTTAAAGTAACCACGCCTAAATTCATTCTTCCTACATTGACTTCTTGACCATTTTCATCTTTCCATCCTTGTAAAAATGAGCGACAACCCATGGGTACTTTGAAGCTGCCAGTTAATTCAACGATTTTATCGTAGTTCAAAATATCAGGATACATCCGTTTTGTCGCACATTCTAATGCTAACTGTTTGATGTCATAATTAGGATCAGTTGGGTTTAGATTGATGCCATCTTTTAAAGTAAAAATCAATTTAGGGAAGATTGCTGTTCGTTTTTCGCTACCTAATCCATTGATTCTAATTTGTAAGATTGCTTTTTGGATTTCGCGTTCAAACCAATTTTTACCTAAACCAAAACCAAGAGAAGTAAATGGTGTTTGACCATTTGATGTAAACAGTGTATTGATTTCATATTCCAAGCTTTGCATTGCATCAAAAATGTCTTTTTTGGTTTTTGCTTTTGCGTATTCTTTTTGACGTTCGGGTGATTCGATCCATTCTTCGGCATCTTTTAAATGTTTGCTGTAATTTAGTTCAGCGAATGGAGCAAGCAATTCATCTGTTCGGTCAGCAGAACAACCGCCGTATTGGCTAGAAGCAACATTTGCAATGATTTGTGAAATTTGTGCTGTAGCAGTTTGAATCGATTTTGGTGATTCTACTTCGGCATTACCGATCTTGAATCCATTGTTCAGCATCCCTTTAAAGTCGATCAAGCAACAGTTTGTCATAGGCGTATATGGATGATAATCTAAATCGTGGTAATGGATATCTCCTTTTTGATGCGCATTTGCAATGTGTGGAGGTAACATTTTTAGCCCAATTGATTTTCCTACGATCCCTGCAGTCAGATCACGTTGCGTATTGAATACGTTACTATCTTTATTGGCATTTTCATTGACCACAGTTTGGTCTTTATTGATCAATTTTTCGATTGAGAAGTTGATATCAGTAGCTTTGCTTCTTGCAAAGTCACGTTTTGTACGATAATTGATATATTCTTCAGCTAACTCATATTCGTTCTTTTCTAATAAGATATGTTCAACGATATTTTGAATTTCATATATTTTAACATTGTCAGTGAAGCGATTTTTGATTTCTTGGACAACAAGATCAACGATTGTTTGGATTTTTTCATAAGTCAGTGGAGATAAGGAGCCGTGAATTTTCTTTTCTGCTTTGATTAAAGCTTCATTGATTTTTTTGTCATCGAAATCCACACGTCGGCCATCTCGCTTGATGATCGTGATATTCATGGACTCAGTGGTACCCGGATTTGTGTTTTTCACTTTGTATTCTACGTTCATATTCTTCAACTCCTGCTAAATTCTTCTTGTCTATCATAAAACAAAATTCAGCTGTGAGCAACTAAATACTTGCTACATATAGTATGCAAATGGTTGTATATTTGAATGTCTATACTATATATTGTGTATATTTCTTTGTGAAAAGAAGTGAAAACGTAAAGTTATAGCATTTTAAAATCAAAGGTCAGCGTGCAGTGAATAAAATAAATGAATAAAAAAATTTTAAATTTTTGTTTTCTGCGTATGAAGTGACAAAAACTAAAGAGAAAAAAAACTGTGGGTGTGCTACTATGCAAGTAAGACAAGTGCAGGGGGAAATACAATGGATAAGATGATCGAAGTTAGACACTTAAGTAAAAGTTATGGAAATAAACTTTCATCTGTAAAAGTTCTTGATAATATCTCCTTTTCAGTTGAAGAAGGGGAATTTGTCGGTATCATGGGACCAAGTGGTGCAGGCAAAACAACTCTATTGAATATTTTAGCGACTATCAGTTTGCCAACGATGGGAAGTGTTAAGATACAAGGAAATGAGATCACTAAAATGAAAAGCAATGAATTAAGTGATTTTCGCCGAAAAAAATTAGGCTTTATTTTCCAAGAATTCAATCTTGTGGATACTTTGAATGCAAAGGACAATATTTTACTTCCTTTAGCTGTGGAACGGATATCGAAAGTAGAAATGGAACGTAGAGTCTTGCATGCAGCACAGCTATTAAATATTGAAGAGATCCTGAAACGTTATCCTGATGAATTGTCGGTTGGCCAGCGTCAAAGAATTGCTGCTGCAAGGGCACTTGTCGTTCATCCTCAGGTTATTTTTGCCGATGAACCAACAGGATCACTAGATTCTAAGTCAGCGACTGAGCTATTGAACTATCTTAATACGATCAATCAAGTCGAAAAATCAACGATTCTATTAGTGACGCATGACCCGTACACCGCAAGCTATTGTAACCGAATTTTGTTTATCAAAGATGGAGTTATTTTCTCAGAAGTTGTTCGCAGAGGTTCAAGAAATGAATTTTTTGAACGTGTCATTGATATGCAAGCAACGATTGGAGGGGGTGGCAAGGTAAATGCTTTATAAGTTGGCTGCTAAAAGCTTTATGCGACAGTCACGAGGATATCTGGTTTATTTTTTCAGTTTAGTCTTAGCAACGATGATCTATTATTCTTTTAGCGCGATGACTTATGATAAATCATTGATTAGACGGACAAGCCAAGATTTTTCAATCGATGCTTTTTTTAATATTGGAAGCTGGATCATTATCATTGTTTTGTTCTTTTTCGTCATTAGTGCCAATCGTTTTTTTCTCAATCGAAGGCAAAAAGAATTTGGCATCTATCAACTATTTGGTATCAAAAAACGCCAAGTTGCAGTTATCTATGTTCTAGAAACAATGACAATGGGGTTGTTTGCTTGTATAACAGGTGTTGGTTTAGGTATCGTTTTTTCTAAATTATTCTCTATGATCTTGATACGAATGATGAAAATGACGATCAAAAGTCTCTTTTTTGTTTCATTTCCATCAATCGTTGAAACTGTTCTGATCCTTTTGTTACTGTTATCGTCCGTTTCACTCTATTCTTTATGGAAAATATGGCGTTACCCCCGTTTCCGCTCATTCGGTAAAAAAGAGCACACAGAGAGTTCAAAATTACGAATCCGTACACGGCATCGGCTGCTGGGCTTTCTTGGTCTATTGCTTATTTCTAGTGGCTATTTCTTTGCAGTCCATTATCGAGAGTTTATTACCAAAAATTTAGCCGCAACGGGAACATTACATTTTGCGATTTTTTTGACACTTTTGATTATTATTTTTTGCGTGGTGGGCACCTATCTCTTTTTCTGTTATTCTTTTCGCCTGATCTTGAATTTATTCAATCGTTCGGCTGTCAAATATAAAGGAATCAACTTTTTGCTGATTGGAAATACGCAGATCCATTTGCAAAAAAGTTGGCGGATCAATTCATTGATTACATTGGTTATAGCTATTTCATTATCAATGATTGGAGCGATCATGAGTATTTCCACGATCACTGCACGAACGGTCGATATTGCTAATCCAGTTTCTTATCAATTAGAGCCTGAGCTGGCGGAAAAAATCCGGCCGATATTATCTGATGGAAAGCAAAAGATTACAGATGAAATCACTTTGAACTATAAAGTGATCGGGGGCATCAATAATATTGATGATTTAGGTGAAGGTGAGGAGTCAAAGGTATTTAAATTAGTGAATTTGATTTCAGAAAAAGAGTATAATGCCTTTCGCAGAATCAATCCTAAAATGCCTAAGGTTGCGTTGACTTCTGATGAGAGCACTGTCTTACTGGATAGTACGCTTGATTTGTTTAAAAACTTTTCACTGTATGGTTCCACGATCTATCTCCCTGAGGTGAAGCTAGACATCCAGGCAAAAATGGTCAATTTCTTAGGTGATAGTGATGTGAATTATTTAGGCCCCACCTTGGTCGTGAGTGACAAAGTATTTACAGAAGCAAAAGGGGTCCATTATCAGCTCCTTAATTGGAATGTTGAAGGTGGAGATAATGAGCAAATCACAGAACGGTTAACGAAAGAAGTTACTACTACGTGGGACAAAACCGTTTACTACGATTATGATATAAAAGGAGACCAATTAGTCGGTCATATTGAGTCAAAGAAAATCCCTGAAAATATGGATAAAAATAAAGAAAATAATTATTTTTCGGAGGGTAGCCGTCTGAATTTTGTGGCACGTTATCCTGCCGTACGCTGGGCAGATCGAATTATCGGGATCATCACGTTTTTGGCTATTTTTCTCGGAATGATCGTGATCGTGGCAACCGGCAGTATGCTGATGGTGCGATTATTAGCTGAAGCAGAAGAAGAAAAAAGTAATTATCAGTTGTTGACGAAAATTGGAATTGCCCAAAAAAGAACAAATCGGATGATTTTTGAGCAAAATGCCATCATGTTTTTCCCGCCAATGATTTTGGGAATCATGCACACGATATTTGCTGTCAATGTGTTTTCTCAGTTTATAGCGACCGCTAGTTATTGGCTGCCATATCTCATCTGTGGTTTTCTGATCATCATTTATCTACTATTTTATTACATTACGAGTCGACTATATTGTCGAATCATTGAAGAATAACCAGCAGAAGGTGGTATTCCAGTTGAATAAAAAAACAAGTAACCACGAAAATCATGTCCATGATTCGTGGTTGCTTGTTTTTTTTTTGTGAGTGGCTGAAGCAAGTTTGATGAATAGGAAAGTCTGATAGTTTCATTAGATTGATTATTTTTTAATCGTGTATCTAACTTGTGACAAAACTGTTAGCGAGAAAACGCTTTCTGTTAGCGGAACAAATGTTGCTTTTTTCCAAAAGTGGGTAAACTTGTTTTGAGGTTTTAATTGGAGGGAAACAGGAGGGATTTCAAATGAAGAAATGGCGGAGTAATCCTCGGTTCAGGTATTGGGGTACCTTTGTTCTGCGAACACTTTTTTATGGCGCGATACTCTTTGTATTGATTTACTTATACCATTATAAAAATATTCAAGGTGGATCGTTTATTTATAACGAATTTTAGGAGGAAGACGATGAAAAGTAAAACGGTTGTTGAATCCATCGATTGGTTTGGACGTGAAGAACCCGATCGAGTCGCATATCAATCTGATGACGCAAGATATACTTTTGGTGAACTAAAGAAAAAATCAGATGCATTAGCAAATTATTTAGTGAAGAATGTAGTTGGCAATGATCCAATCGTTGTATTTGGAAATTTAGAGTTCGAGATGATTGTTTCATTTATCGGTGCTGTGAAAGCCGGACACGCATATCTTCCTATTGAAGAGCACACGCCGAAAGAACGCATAGAAACGATTCTTCGGGTGGCTCAGCCTTCTATGATCATCAGTGTTGGGGATTGGAAAATCGATTCTACAGATATCCCTGTTATTTCTAAAACTGAACTGGATTCAATCACTAAAGAAGATGTGGCTATTGAACCAAGCTTGATGGTAAAAGGGGATGAAACTTTCTACATTATTTTCACTTCTGGAACGACCGGTGAACCTAAAGGGGTACAAATAAGCCAAGATAATTTATATAGTTTTGTTCAATGGACGTTAGACGATTTTCAAATCAGTGAAGGAATGCGTTTTTTAGCACAGGCACCTTTTTCATTTGATTTATCAGTTTTTTCGATCTATCCCGCACTTGTTTCAGGTGGGGCGTTGAAGCCGCTAGAAAAAGCAGTCATTCAAGATTTCAAGCAATTATTTTCAACTTTAGCTCATTTAGCTATCGATGTGTGGGTCTCTACTCCTTCGTTTATGGATATTTGTTTGATGGAACCAACTTTCGATGAGCAGCATGTACCAGATTTATCAGTTTTCTTATTCTGTGGAGAAGAATTAACCAAAAAAACGGCACAAGAATTACTCACTCGCTTTCCTCATGCGTATATCTACAATACGTATGGACCAACAGAAGCCACTGTAGCCATCTCAGGTGTGCAGATCACTCAAGAGGTACTAGATCAATATGAACGATTGCCAATAGGATACATCAAATCGGACACTCGTGTTCTGATTGCTAGTGAAGGAGAATACGTTTCTGATGATCAAACGGGCGAGATCATTATTTCAGGACCTAGTGTTTCAAAAGGATATCTAAATAATCCGAAAAAAACAGAAGCTGCTTTTTTCAACTATGACGGTCAACCAAGCTATCACACAGGAGATGCGGGAAGATTGACGAAGGAAGGTCTACTCTTTTATGAAGGACGAATTGATCAACAGGTCAAGCTTCATGGCTATCGGATCGAATTAGGTGATATCGAGCATTACCTATTAAAGGATCAACGTGTCAAACAAGCAGTTGTCGTCCCTAAATATCAAGGAACAAAAGTACAGCAACTTGTTGCATTTGTGGTGTTGGAAAAAACAGCAGGACAACCAAACTTTCAATTAACAAAAGCAATCAAAGCGGAGTTAGCAAAAACATTGATGGATTATATGATTCCCCAAAGAATGAATTATGTTGATCTGTTGCCGCAAACAGTCAATGGGAAAATCGATCGAAAAAGACTGATTGCTGAGGTGAATCCGCAATGAATTTTCCACATATGATCCCGTATGCTGAACCGTATTATTTCTTATTTTTAGTCATTGGACTAATACCGATTGTTTTATCATTGCTGATTCGTGGTAAACGTTTATCCATTTATCAAACACTTATTACGCTGGTTTTTCTATTTATCAGTTTTGGTGGCGTTTATTGGCAACAAGGTGTGGCGCTGATTGCTTATGTCATCTGGCAAACATTGCTTGTCTGGGCATATTTTTCTTATCGTCAAAGAAAGAATCAAGGTGGCTGGTTTTATCTAGCCGTATTACTGGCTATTTTTCCTTTGTTTTTGACAAAAGTTACACCATTTGTTGAACATGGTAAGTCATCATTATTTGCTTTTTTAGGGATTTCTTATCTGACATTCAAATCTGTACAAATGATCATGGAAATGAGAGATGGAGCAATCAAAAGCTATCATCCTTTACGCTATATCCAGTTTCTCCTCTTTTTCCCAACGATTTCTTCTGGACCAATCGATCGTTACAGAAGATTTGAAAAAGATCAATTGGAGCCACCTGTACCAGATAAATATGTCGATATGTTGGGAAAAGGTGTTCAAAATATTTTTGTAGGTTTCTTATATAAATTTATTATCGGACACTATTTTGGACAAGTACTCTTACCAATTGTATCAAAAGTAGCATTGCATGATGGTGGCATTTCGTGGGCGCTTGTAGGCTATACTTATGTATACAGTATGTATCTGTTCTTTGACTTTGCCGGTTATAGTCTGTTTGCTGTCGGTACAAGTTACTTAATGGGTTATGACACACCGATAAACTTCAATAAGCCATTTTTATCTTGGAACATCAAAGAATTTTGGAATCGTTGGCATATGACATTGTCATTCTGGTTTAGAGACTATGTCTACATGCGATTGATGTTTTTCTTAATGAAGAAAAAATGGTTCAAAAGTAGAATCGTCACATCGAATATCGGCTACTTTGGCCTGTTTTTATTGATGGGAGTCTGGCATGGATTGACGTGGTACTATATTGTCTATGGCATATACCATGCAGGGTTGATTTGTGTAACAGATGCCTGGTTGAGGTTCAAGAAAAAACATAAACAAAAGATACCGTCAAATCGATTTACTCATGCATTCGCAGTCTTTATGACTTTCCAAGCTGTCTGCTTTAGCTTTTTGATTTTTTCAGGTTTCTTGGATCAGCTTTTCTTTAGATAACAGTAAAGTGAAATGATTGTGTCTATCAAAAAAATATAGAAAAATATGAAGGAGCGATTTTATCATGGAAGAACAAGTTTTGACAATTTTAGAAGAAATAACAGGAACAGATGAAGTAAAAGAAAATAGAGATATCGATTTATTTGGGGAAGGCTTACTTGACTCTCTGGCTTCGGTCCAACTGTTAGTAGAACTAGAAGGGCAATTAGATGTACAAGTACCTGTATCAGAATTTGACCGCGACAATTGGGGGACACCAAATAAAATTATTGCGCAAGTGCAAGAATTGAAGGGATAATGATGAAGAAGAAACTATTCGCTATTTTCGGTCCGATCCTTTTGGCTTTTGGATTAATAGCACTCTTTTTCACTTCTTCTTATCGTGTGAATTTAAATGATCCTACCCTCATAAAAAAAGCATCTACGTCAATGGCTGAGAATGTTTTAAAAGGGGATGCCATTAAGAATGAGGCATTATCGGAAAAACAATATGTTCCCTTTTTTGGATCAAGTGAATTAAGTAGGATTAGTCCATTCCATCCATCGGTATTAGCTGAAAAATACCAACGAAATTATCGGCCGTTTTTATTAGGGGCACCTGGTACACAATCTTTGAGTCAATATATGATGATGCGTTCAGCCGGGGATGACTTGAAACACAAAAAAGTAGTATTCATCATTTCACCTCAATGGTTCGTAAAAGAGGGTGTAAAAGACGACTATTTTAATACGTATTTCTCAGAACTCCAAACATTTGATTGGTTGTTCTCATTGAAAAAGATCACACCAACTGATCGCTATTTAGCAAGACGTCTGTTACATTTTTCTAAAGTAAAAGAGGATGAGGCACTGACAGAGGTGTTAAAAACGATTAAAGCAGGTGAGTTACCAGCGGCAGACAAAATCGATCAGTTCCAAAATAAATGGAACTTGCTGAAAAGGGAAGATGAGCTTTTTAGTAATATTGGCTTGAGCAATCAACAAGCGAAGATCGATCATGAAACAAAGGCTCTGCCAAACTCTTACCAAGAAGATTCTTTGGCAAACTTAGCTGAAAAAATTGGAAGAGCGGAAACGACGAACAATCCTTTTGAACTAAAAAATGATTTTTATACACATCGGATAAAAAAATATGTTGACCGACTAAAAGACTCACAAACACATTGGGATTACCGCTTTTCTCCAGAATTTTCAGATTTCCAATTAGTTTTGCAGCAGTTAGCGGAAGATCATGCGGAAGTCTTATTCATTATCCCTCCCGTTAACCAAAAGTGGAGTGATTACACAGGATTATCACAACAGATGATCCAAGAATTTGCGAAAAAAATCAAATTTCAGTTGAATACTCAAGGGTTTCATCGAATCGCTGACTTTACTCACCAAGCGAACCAACCTTATTTTATGGAAGATACGATCCATTTAGGTTGGAAAGGCTGGTTAGCAGCAGATCAACACATCCAGCCATTTTTAGAAAATGACCAGTCAACAAGCCATTATCAGTTAGACGATTCATTTTATAGTAAGGCGTGGCAAAAGCAATCCCCAGATCAACTGAAGGATGTACAAGTAAAACAGCAGTAAGTTGCGCTGTCTGAAACAATAAGAATGAACTACAAAAAGTAATGCTTGTTGTCTCGGTCTAAAGGAATTGAAAAAAATAGTAAATCCTTTCTCTCAACTGTGGAATAGAACTAAACGACGGGAACAGAAATAACTTCTTTGAACGAAACAAAAATCCTCAAAATTTGAAATTTTTTCGTGGATTTTTGTTTATTCCTTGGAGTTGAATATTTCTGTTCCGGTCGTTTTTCTCTGTTTTTCTTTATAGAAAAACAGAGAAACTAAAAAGTCCACATAATAAATGGTATAATCTTGATATCAATAGTTGAAATGGGGGAAATTGATTTTGGACAAAAAAGAAGAGAAATTACTGATTGATCTAACTTCAGCCAAAGGAGTACCTGGAAATGAAGAAGAGGTCAGAAAAGTTTATAAAAACTATGCCAAAGAATTTGCAGATGATATTTTTTATGATGGCTTAGGAAGTATTATTGCCAAACATGGCGCTGGTGGAGGTCCCAAGGTATTCATCTCTGGTCACATGGATGAAGTCGGATTCATGGTCACAAAAATCACGGATAAAGGATTTTTAGAATTTCAAACATTAGGGGGCTGGTGGGGGCAAGTCATGCTGGCTCAACAAGTAGAAATCAAAACGCAAGAAGGCAAAGTCATCCATGGCGTGATTGGTTCAAAACCACCTCATGTTTTGACTCCAGAAGTTCGGAACAAGCCTTATGATATCAAAGACATGTTCATTGATATTGGTGCAACTAGCGCAGCAGAGGCAAAAGAATGGGGAATCCGCCCGGGAGACATGGTTACTCCTTACATTGAATATAAACGTTTGAATGGTGGGAAATTTCTGTTAGCCAAAGCTTGGGACAATCGAATCGGAACGGCTGTTTCGTTACGCGTTCTTGAAAATTTGGCAAAAGAAAATCATCCGAATGTGTTGTTTGCCGGTAGTGACGTACAAGAAGAAGTTGGATTGCGTGGCGCTCGTACAAGCACGCATTTAGTAAATCCTGATATTGCCTTTGCTTTAGACACAGGGACAGCTGGTGATACTCCAGGAATGACACCGAAAGAAGCAGATTCTGTCTTAGGAAAAGGACCACAGATTCTGATCTTTGATGCTTCAATGATCCCACATAAAAAATTACTGAACTTTGTAATTGGTGTAGCTGAAGAAATGGACATACCTTTCCAATATACTGTGATCACAGGTGGAGGAACGGATGCTGGGCAAATGCATTTAACGAGAGATGGGGTACCATCTGTTGCAATCACTGTCCCTGTTCGATACTTACACTCACATACATCGGTTATCCATGAAGATGATTATTTAAATACAGTGAAGCTAGTCACAGAAGTGGTCAAACGATTGGATAGCGAAACTGTTGAAAAAATTCGGAGTTATGAATAATGAAAGATAGCTTAACTATTTCAGAATATCGTAAAAAAGCGCGCATCTCGCTTGAACATCAATGGGGGATGAATGCGTGGCTGATTTTTCTTTCCATGTTTCTCGTAGGATTAATCCAAGCATTTTTTGAAGGAGCTTTCTCAATAAATGATTCGCAGCATCAAATACTTCGTTTTTTACTTGAAAATCTCCTTCTGTTTGCTTTCTCATACGCTTTGTACTATATCGCTTTAGTCGTTGTACGTGGAGGCAGAGCAAAGTCTAATCTGTTATTCGTTGTCTTCCAAAAAGAATATTTTGGACCGATTTTAGTCATCAATCTGATCAATGTAGCCATTAACTGGCTGATCAATGCGTTGGTTTTATTACCTGGTCTATTGATTGGTGGAGTCAGTTCATATACAAAGTTACTTTTCAATGCAAATTCTGTTGCTCCAAGTATTGTGTCAGGCGACTTATTTGATGTCAGTTTTGTTTTGTTGACTGTGATCATGGTCTTTGTTTCTTTAGTTATCATGAGTATCATTGGTGGTCTATTTCAATTTGCTGCTTGGACAAAATTCGATTATCCAGAGCTTTCGATCATCCAATGTCTTAAATATGCCTGGTATCTATTAAAAGATCGCTTGGTCAAGTATATTTTATTGCAGCTTTCATTTATTGGCTGGTATATCTTGGGTGCTTTAGCCTTATTCATTGGATTACTATGGGTAATTGCTTACGTCAATGTAACGATTGCAGGATTTTATGAACAAGCGAGAATTGAGAAGAAAGATCCAACCGACTATTTTTCACTAGAAGCTAGAATATAGCCCAAAAAGTTTTGGTTATGTTAGGATAAAAAGTTGAGGGGGAATCACTCATGAAATTAACAGTTTTAGGGTGTTTAGGCGCCTATCCATATAAGAATCAGGGAACAACAAGTTATCTGCTGCAATCAGATGGCTTCAATCTTTTGATCGATGCAGGAAGTACAACACTGGTCAAGTTGGAAGAACAGCTTGATCCGTTAGCATTAGATGCAGTGATTTTGAGTCATTATCATCATGATCACATTGCAGATTTAGGTGTGCTGCAATATTATTGGCAATTGCATCCAGAAAAAGATCCTGAGGCGATTTTGCCAATCTATGGTCATACAAAAGATACGACTCATTTCGAGGAATTGACATTGCCAAATGTGACTGAAGGACGACCTTATTTTGAAGCAGAAGAATTAAAAGTAGGACCATTTACGATTACTTTTATGGAAACAATCCATCCGGTCGTATGCTACGCGATGCGAATCGTAGAGGAAACAACCGGCAAGATATTTGTGTTTACAGGAGATTCTGGTTATTTAGAAAGCTTTGCTGAATTTGCGAAAGACGCGGATCTTTTTTTAGCGGACACGTATCTATTTGCAGGAAATGAACGTCATAAAGCACACTTTACTTCAAAAGAGGCAGGCGAATTGTCTAGAGCAGCTGAGGTCAAAAAACTAGTTTTGACTCATTTGCCACAATTTGGTGATTTGGCACAGTTGAAAAATGAGGCACAAGAGGCCGCTGGAGCTAAGATCGAAGTGGAACTTGCCGCAGTAGATAAAGTATTTGACATCTAGGAGGAAAATGAAAATGATTTTTGTACCTAATGAGAACCACGATCCACGGATCAATTTAGCGATTGAACAGTTTTTATTACAAGAAATGCCTATAGATGAACCAATTTTACTTTTTTATATTAATGAACCTTCGATCATCATTGGAAGAAATCAAAATACGATCGAAGAAATCAACCGAGAGTACGTCGACGAACATGGGATACATGTCGTTCGTCGACTTAGTGGTGGCGGTGCGGTGTATCATGATTTTGGTAATTTGAATTTTAGCTTTATCATGCCGGATGATGGCGATTCTTTTCGTGATTTTGCAAAAGTAACCAAACCGATTATTCAAGCTTTGCATGAACTAGGTGTAGCAGGAGCTGAATTAAAGGGACGGAATGACTTAGTGATCGATGGTATGAAATTCTCTGGCAATGCAATGTATGCAACGAATGGACGAATGTTCGCCCATGGAACGATCATGTTTGATTCTGATATCAACGAAGTAGTCAATGCATTGAAAGTCAAGAAAGATAAGATCGAATCAAAAGGGATCAAATCCATTCGTTCCCGTGTGACGAACATCAAACCATTTCTTCCAAAAGAAAAACAAGGGATGACTACAGAAGAATTCCGTGAAGAAATTTTATTGAAGATCTTTGGTGTTCCATCAGTGGATCAAGTGAAAACTTATCAACTGACAGAAGAAGACTGGACAAAAATCAATGAAATCTCTGACCAGTATTATCGTAATTGGGATTGGAATTATGGAAAATCACCCGATTTCAATTTCTCTCGTCAACATCGTTTTCCAATTGGCTCTATCGAAGTCCATTTGAATGTCTCCAATGGTTTGATCCATGATGTTAAGATTTTTGGTGATTTCTTTGGATTAGGGGATATCAAGGATGTCGAGCAATTGCTAGTAGGCCAACGCTATGAAAAAGAAACATTGAAAAAAGTAGTAGAACAGATTGATATCAAAAAATATTTTGGCGCAATCGAACCAGAAGATTTACTTTCACTTTTGTATTGATCAAGTGAAACAACCAGGTTCTATTATTTTCTAGAACTACATCAAAGAGGTATAGATAAAAGTCGTTTCGATTTGAGAAATTAAAAAAACGAACAATACGTTTTTTGTATTGCTCGTTTTTTTTTTTTTTTTGAAATTTCCGAAAAACCTGACTTTTGGACGCCGTTTATTTGAGAGAGGCTGGGACAGAAGTGTTTAACTCCGAGAAATAAGAAGAAATAAACGAAAATTGCTTTTCAAATTTTTGTGAATTTCGGCTTATTTCCGAAGGAGTTGCTTCTGCTCCCGCCGTTTATTCGAGCGTCTGCAGCAAAACTGTTTGTAGATTTGTCCTACATTCTTATTTTGATTTAGAACATGCAATAAAAGTTTTTCTAACTTATTTCATCCTTTTCAAGGAGTCGATCATTTCACATCGCTTTATTTTCTCGGATTTTTGAACGGGTGTTTTAACTGTATCGTTAGGCGATCACTCTTATTGTCTTTTTCTTGCCTCAACGTACCAGCGTATCGTTCAGCGATATCTTTGATCATCGTGAGATCAAACTGTTCTTTTTCTTGCAATTCTTCTGTGATACCGTGAGAAAATAAGTTCGTTTCATAATGAGCGCTATGTTCACAGTGGATCAGTAATTCATCCTCTTTTTCTTTTAAGTGTAATGAAATTTTTCGTTGCATAGGGTCCTCGATAGCGTGAGTTTCCCGAAAAGAATGCTCTAGTACATGAATCAATAACTGTGTTAGATCATTGTCACTAACAGCCGGTTTTTCTGGAAGATCCGCTTTGAATTCTACTTGGATATTACGCTTAGAAGCAATATCTTGATAACGAGCTAGAATCAGATTTGTCAGTTGGTGTGCAGAGTAAGAGAAGATAAATTTAAAGTTCTGTGCCTCATTCAAGATGCCTCTAATTTCATTTTGTGCTTCTAAAGATTTATTTTCTAAAATTAGATCTTCAATGTTTTCCATATTTTGAATAAATTCGTGTCTTAATGAACTGATTTCTTGGATATGCTCTCGTAGTTGGTCATAGTGCTGTTCTAATAAATCGGACTTCACTTCAAGAAAGCCTACTGCCCTTTGGTGTTGGTCGAAACTGACGATATATTCGATGATATTATAAACAACGATCACAATCAAAATGAGCACGAATAAAATAGTTGACCAATTGATATCTGCTTGATAGATTCCTAATGCAGATTGGATATAAATCATGCAATGGAAAATCGCGATCAGGACGATCCATGGCGTACAAGCCACAAAAAAGCGATTGTTCTTATATGCCTCACCTATGGAAGCTAATGAGGTAACTAAGGTGCTAATAACACTTACAACGTTGACGATAGGCATCAGTTCCGGAAGTTCATTTGGTGTCATTAAAGAATAAACGAGCACACCTAGTTGTATCGAAATTTGAACGATACAAAATAAACCATATATTTTTTTATAATAGATCATTCGTGTCAGATAGTAAGAGATAATAAGTACTGATGTTAGAATAATAAAAACATGCGATAAAATCGAATGCACGATCGGTTCGAAGAGAACACCACTCAAGATGTCTTCTGAAACGGATTGGAATCCAAGAACTAATGCAAAACAACTAAGGATCAGTAAAGAAACATCGAGCTTTCTCTTCTTGTAGAGAATAAATGTCGAGTAGGACAAGGTTCCTATAGCTAAAAATACAGCAATGGTCATCGTGACTACTTGGGGAATGGACTGTGAGAAAATAAAGCTGATCATCGGTCCAGTTGTTCCGATATAGACTTTAGGAGGAAACCCAGCATAATTACGATAGGGAGAAGCAACTTCGATTTTTAATATTTTCCCAGCGTAGTCTGTAGGTAGATCGATCACAGCTAAAGAAAGTCCTGGGTTATTTTCTTCTAAAATATGAGAGCGATCATATAAGAGTTGTTTGTCTAGGTATACTCTGATCCATTGATGGTTTCCTTTGATCAATAGATTTGAATCATTTACTTGTTCTTTTAGGGTGGTTTCCATGACAAATGTTTCATTTCGATCGATTTTCGGAAGGTGTGTCACGTAGCGGCTATCAAAATGAAAATCAGGATCACTTTTCGAGTAATAACTCCAAGAATCAGTCAATTCTGTCACGTTGCCACGATCTGTAGGGGCAAAGATATAATAAAAAAAGTAAAAAATACTTAATAAAAATAACGAACATAATATAATCAAAAAAATCCATTTTATTTTTAGACTGGATTGTTCTTTTGTATTATTATTGTTATTGAAAATCTTCATAACATTATCCTTTCTGTCATGTAGTTTTTTTCAGATTATATGTTTTTTCATTTATAGTCAATCAAAAATAGCAATAAATTTAGATAACTAGAGTTATTTTTTGGTTTTCGTTTCAATTTAAAGTTATTCTATTATTAATATGTTATGTTTAGGTTTGATAAAAATATTTAGTTATTATATTATTAGATTGGATAATTGAAGAAGGGGAGTGGGGAGCAGGGCCTCTATACAAAAAAATAACTTTTTTCAGCTCAGTATCTTTGGTTGTACTGTTAGCACTTACCTTAAGTATTATTTTACTTCCTAGGGTTTTTGGCTTGACGCCACAAATCATCGAAGATCACGGAATGAGCCCTTATTATAGTAAAGGTAGCCTGATTTATGTAAGACCAAAAAATCCTAATGAATTATTGGTCGGGGATGTCATCACTTATTATGAAAACTCTGGCGAACACATTATGACAAGAAGAGTTATTGCAGTAGAAGAAGAACATCAAAAATTTTATACGAAAGCGGACAATCAAAGTCAAACGGAATCTGGTGTCGTGTCAAAGAGAAACATTATTGGTGTACCAATCTTTCAAATTCCATACCTTGGAATCGTATTATCCAGAACAGCGTTTGTATGGATTCGCTGGTTGTTCTTTGGGATTGCGTTTAGTTTGTCAGCCATCACTGCTTGGAACACACTTGATACGTTTAAAAAAAGGAAAAGAAACCATTCATTTTTGTCTTCGCACAATGTCAACGACTAATAATTTTTCCGTAGCTTGTAGATTTATTTTATTCTTCGTATAATGGAAGGATAAGGAGGAAGATTATGCGTAATGAAATGATGCATCGTCCTGTAGTGAAAGAAGAGTTAGTTGACTTTATGCGGACGAAACAGAAAAAACTTGAAGGTGAGCTTGGCTTGATTGAAGAAGAGGCACATCTCGCAGAAGTTCCAATCATTCCACATGAGACAGTGGTTTTCATGCAATTTTTATTGGGCCAATTACAACCTAAAAAAATTTTAGAAATAGGCGCAGCTATTGGATTTTCGTCTAGTTTAATGGCACAAACGATTGAAAAAGATGGGCATGTCACCACGATCGATCGTTTTGACGTTATGATCAAGAAAGCAAAAGCGACTTATGAAAGACTAAATTTAACAGATAAAGTAACGTTATTAGAAGGACAAGCTGCTGATATTTTACCAACACTGACTGGTCCTTATGATTTCATTTTTATGGATAGCGCTAAATCAAAATATATTGAATTTTTACCCGAATGTTTACGTCTCTTAAAAAAAGGCGGAGTGTTGATGGTAGATGATATTTTTCAGGGAGGAACGATTCTTTTACCAGATGAAGAAATTCCCAGAGGAAAACGGGCGATCCATCGTAAATTGAATGAGTTCTTACGAGTGGTCATGGAGCATCCAGACCTTACTTCCACTTTAGTACCTTTGGGAGATGGAGTAATCCTTATCACTAAAGAAAAAGATCAGATTGTTTTATAGTAAGAGGA
This sequence comes from Enterococcus durans, assembly GCF_002277935.1. NCBI lineage: Bacteria > Bacillati > Bacillota > Bacilli > Lactobacillales > Enterococcaceae > Enterococcus > Enterococcus durans. The sequence goes on from NZ_CP022930.1 coordinate 1,831,712, forward strand.
GATTGCCGTACATTTTCCTAAAAAAATAAACAATAGGTGAATCTGAACTTTGCGACAATAAGAACAAATGGATGAAAAAATAAAAGAAACTATTTGTTCTTATTGTTTACTATACCTGATAGGATAAGAGCTACTTATTTATTTAGTAGGTTCAAGAAAAAAATCAAACGATTTAGACGATTGGGCATTTTATCAATAAAATAACTATTTCGTATTGACAGAAACAAAATGATTCTATATAATTATTTTTGTTCCGAAAAAGCTTGTCATAGTAGCTCAGCTGGATAGAGCATCCGCCTTCTAAGCGGACGGTCGGGGGTTCGAATCCCTCCTGTGACGTAATCAAACCGCTAGAAACGTTTGTTTCTAGCGGTTTTTCTTTTGTTTTGTGCCAAATTTGTGGCAAAAAAATGAGTATATTTTTTGGTGGATCAATTTAGTTTTGATAGGCTGCTTATAGGAGTGACATTTACAAGGTCTTATTTTTAATACAAGAAATTTATTTATGCTTTACAGCTTTGTTACCCTTTGTCAATTACATGATTTCAAAAGTTATTCAATGTCAAAACATTCATATGACATTTTGAAATCGTAAAATTAAAATGTGTTGCAAGTATTAATTGGTTGAATTTAATATATTTATCTCTTCTTTCATTTCTCATTTGTCTATATGAGTATATGAAAAAAATTTAGTCAAACAACCAACAATGTAAAAGGTTTGATTTTTTATTTTTAGGCTGTTCAGCTATACTATTTTTATTCATCCCTTTTCTTTTGGGATGGTAGAAATATCTTCAAAGGGGGAAGTAGGATGTCAGTCATTTCACAAATTTTGATCACACTTGTTGCGATTGAATTCTTTTATATCATGTATCTTGAAACTTTTGTACCTAGCTCTAAAGCCACAGGCAGGGTCTTCAAAATGAGCCAAAAAGAATTGGCCAATCCAACGGTTCAAACGTTGTTCAAAAATCAAGGAATCTATAATGGGTTGATTGCTGTGGGGCTTTTATACGGAGCTTATTTTGCAACGGCTCAAAAGGAAATTTCACTTTTACTGCTAATCTACATTTTATTCGTCGCTGCGTATGGAAGTTTTACTAGTGATAAAATGATTTTCTTGAAGCAAGGCGGACTAGCAGTGATTGCACTTGTGACGCTAGTATTCTAAATAATGAAAATGCAGAAAATTTCATGAAAAAATGGACTAACTTTGTGAAAAATATTACTTTATGGTGGAATATATGCTATCCTAGTACTCGCGTGTTTGAAAAAAACAATAGTAAAAAGGAGTTTATAGGTTGTTCAAAAAGTATGTTTTTTTATTAAAAGAAGAGTTCACAGGATATGATTTTTCAAAGTTTCAAAAGGACTTGCTAGCAGGAATCACTGTGGCGGCGGTAGCCTTACCGCTTGCATTAGCTTTTGGTGTATCTAGTGGGGCGAATGCGGCTGCTGGTTTGATTACAGCAGTGATTGCTGGATTAGTTATTGGTAGTTTATCAGGCGGATTCTATCAGATCTCTGGTCCTACAGGTGCTATGGCTGCTATCTTGATGTCGATCGCGGCAACACAAGGAATGCAAGGTGTATTGCTTGCGACATTTTTAGCCGGTATCTTGTTGCTTCTTGCGGGTATTCTCCGATTAGGGACGTTGACTTCATTTATTCCAGCTCCCGTGATTACTGGGTTTACCTCGGGGATTGCGATCATCATTGCATTGGGGCAAGTGGATAATTTGTTTGGTGTTCACTCGGAGGGAGCAAATGTCATTGAAAAACTGTCTAGCTATCATACCTTAGGCTTTCCAGTGAATATCGCTTCATTCTTGATGGGATTCGTCGTAATTGTAGGAATGATCCTTTATCCTAAAAAATGGGCTGCGAAAGTGCCAAGTTCACTTTTAGCGATCATTCTCACTACTGTCGTGATGCTGCTGTTCAAGTTACCAATTGCAACAGTTGGGAAGATTCCCCAGACATTAATCAGCAGTGATCGCCTGATGATCGATGCTTTCAATCTTTCTGCATTAAAAGAAGTGATGGTACCTGCTATCAGTATTGCACTTTTAGGTATGGTCGAGAGTTTGCTTTGTGGAGCATCTGCTGGGCGTATGGCCAACAAACCTTTGGATAGTAATCAAGAACTTGTAGCACAAGGAATTGGGAATTTAGTATTACCTTTTTTTGGTGGGATTCCTGCAACAGCCGCGATTGCTAGAACGAGCGTGGCTATCAAATCTGGAGCACAAACTAGATTAGCTGGGATTATCCATGCGTTCGTTTTATTCTTATCAATGATCGTTTTTGCACCGATTATGTCAAATATCCCAATGCCTGCTTTAGCGGGTGTTTTGATCGTTACAGCTTGGCGGATGAATGAATGGAGTACGATAAAAACGTTAGTAGCCAATAAATACTGGTCAGGGATCTTGCTATTTGGACTAACCATGGTTTGTACAGTCATCTTTGATTTGAGTATTGCGATCGTCATCGGTATCATCGGTGGGTGTATTTTCTTTGTTGTCAAAAGTGCAGCTATCACGATTTCTGTTGAAACGATTGATTGGCAAAGAATGAATCTGCCAGAAACAAAGAAACTGGAAAATTGGACAGTTGTTTATATCAGCGGACCACTCTTTTTCATGTCAGCGGAAAAATTAAAAAACAAATTAGCGCAATTGAATCATAAAGATGGCCTGATTTTTTCAATGCGCGGAGTACCAAGCATTGATCTGACAGCAAAAGCAGTTTTTGAAGAGTTTCAAGAGAAGGCGGAAAGCAGAGGCCAAACGATCATTTATACTTCCTTACAACCAGAAGTTGAGAAACAGTTACAACATCTATGGAAAAAAGAGGGAACTGAACAACATCAGACTGTTGCCCATGCACTTTCAGCATTACACGAACAATATACTTAATTTAGGTCATAACAAAAGTATTTAACCCTGTGAAAAAAGAAGCACGAAATTTTTAAAATTTGGAAAACTTGACTTATTTCCCAGGAGTTGCTTATGATCCGCCGTTTATTCGCATTAAGAGCGTGAGGCAAAGTACTTTTTACTTTTGCCTCACGCTCTTAATTTTCTTTTTTCAGATATTCAGCCAGAGTAAGCCAGTCGTGATTGATCATCTCTGCTAAAGAACGATTATAGAAAATGGCAGCTGGATGGAATAGGGGGAAGACGTGATATGTTTTTTCACTCCATTTATAAGCATCCATTTTCTCGTTCAATCTCAAAATAGGGCCAGTATACAATTGACCATGATTTTTTGAAATTTTATATGACTGTCCTAGTAAGCGTTGTAGTCCGATATTTCCCAAAGTTGCAATCAATTGGGGTTGGACATGTTCAATTTCATAATCCAAGATCGGTGCGTGAGCGAATACCTCCGCTTTTGAGGGTGTTCGGTTCGGATAGACAGTTTCCGTTGCTTGTTTGCGTTTGTTCAAGCGGTGTACCGTACGGTAAGGCCGACTTCTGACTGCACTTGTGATATAAACATCCTCGCGTGTCAATCCAGCGAGGGAGAGTGCTTGCATCAATTCTTTGCCAGCTTGTCCGCTAAAAGGAATATGGTTTTCGATTTCTGTTTTTCCAGGAGCCTCTCCTACGAGCATCAGCTTCGGGAAAAGCGGTCCCTGTCCAGCCACAAATCCTTCTACTGGACGGTTTTGCATCCGGGTTTTTGCTTCTTGGACCAATTCATCTGGATAATGCAATTGAATCTCCTCCTTTATACGACTTATTATAAATAGAAAAGAATAAAATTGCGATTGAACCACATTATGTAAAAAAAAGGGAAAGTTACATGTAAACTAGAGTTGACGGATGCGCGTGTTTCTGGTAATCTAGTACTGTTGTAATTGTGGACTCCACAGCTACAACCGCACAGAACGAGTTTATTAAGTACAGTTTACTGTCACTCTGGATGGCGAGTCTAAGTCTATTATAAGGAGGTGCTTTATAGCATGTACGCAATTATTAAAACTGGTGGTAAACAAGTAAAAGTTGAAGTTGGACAAACAATCTACATTGAAAAACTTGACGTTGAAGCAGGCGAAAAAGTTGTTTTTGACGAAGTTATTTTAGTAGGTGGCGAATCTACAAAAGTAGGCGCTCCAACAATCTCAGGTGCAACTGTTGAAGGAACTGTTGAAAAACACGGCAAACAAAAGAAAGTCGTTACTTTCAAATACAAACCTAAAAAACATTCACACCGCAAACAAGGTCATCGTCAACCATACACAAAAGTGGTTATCGACGCAATCAACGCTTAATTAGCGCTTGAGAAAGAAGGCCTGAATAGAATGATCAAAGGAACATTTAAACGTAATGACGCTGGTCAAATCGTTTCATTTACTTTGACAGGGCATGCTGATGCAGGTCCTTATGGTAGTGATATCGTTTGTGCAGGAGTTTCCGCATTAGCTATCAGTACAGTAAACGGAATTGCCTCATTAGCTGGTTTTGAACCGATTGTCGAAATGAATGAAGAAGAAGGCGGCTATTTATATACCGAAGTAACTTCAGGAATGACACAAGAACAAAACAATATTGCCGAGATTCTATTAGAAAATCTCTTGTTGGGATTACAATCAATAGAAGCTGAAAATTCAGAATATATCCAAATTAAAACAATCAACGATAAATAGGAGGTGCAGACCATGTTGTTATCAATGAATCTACAATTATTTGCCCACAAAAAAGGTGGCGGTTCTACATCTAACGGCCGTGACTCAGAATCAAAACGTCTAGGTGCTAAACGTGCTGATGGACAAACAGTTACAGGTGGATCAATTCTTTACCGTCAACGCGGAACAAGAATCTATCCAGGTGTAAACGTGGGTATTGGTGGAGACGACACTTTATTTGCTAAAGTTGATGGCGTAGTACGTTTTGAACGTAAAGGCCGCGACAAAAAACAAGTGTCTGTTTATCCAGTAGCTCAAGAAGCTTAATAAACGACTAGCTCTATTCCTTGTATCGCAAGGAATAGAGCTTTTTTGTATGTTAAAGATATTTTTTGACCATATTTTTGACTATACTTTTTAAAAATCGAGATAGTTCGATTGTTTATGTAAGTGTCAATCCATACAAACAAAAATATCTCAAATATCGATTGCTTGAAAATTTTTGCTTTTCTTAAATTATAGAGCAATTAAAACCAACTAGGTCATGAAATCATTTTATTCCTTTTTTTGTTATACTATTTGTGGGAATTGCTCATTCTTTTACACGAGGAGGAAGGTTTTTGGAAAATTTATTTATGACGTTTCTTACTTATTCTTTTATAGGCTGGCTTTGGGAAAGTGTTTTTTGTTCGATCAAGGCAAGGCATTTTGTGTATCGTGGTTTTTTACTTGGTCCGTATTGTCCGGTTTACGGATTTGGTGTAGCAGCTGTACTGACGCTTGTGCCAAGTAATGCGGGAACATTGCTGAATCTTTACTTTAATGCAGTGGTGATCGTAACGATCGTGGAATTTGTTACAAGCTGGCTATTAGAAAAATTATTTGGTATGAAATTATGGGACTACACAAAAGTTCCCTTTAATATTGAGGGAAGAGTGGCGGTTCCTGTGTCATTATTTTGGGGGATAGGGTGTCTCTTGTTGATCAAATGGATCAATCCGATGATTCAAGACGTCATTGAGTTATTCATTAGGAATACAGAAAATATTGGGCCGTTGGTGGTTGCGTTTCTTTTCTTACTGGATGTACTCTCTACCTTTGTTTTTACATTTACGACCAAGAAAGAAGTGGCTTCTGTAATTGATGATTCTGATCCTGAAAATGCAGCGATAAAAGAATTCCGCTTAAAACACTTATTGATGAATCGTCGATCTTCTAGAAGTAGAGAAAGAGTCGCTCAGTTCCTTAGAAACCAGCCAATGAAAATAAAACATCACAATTTGAATCGTTTGATCAAAAATTATCCGAATATTCGATTTAAGAAATAATCAGTTTTTCATAATGATTTAATCGTTAATGAGACAACTTTCTAACAGGTACTTTGTTTAGGGAGTGTCTTTTTTTAGTAATTTGTTTTTTTATGAATTAGTTATAGATAATTTGTCATTTTAATAATCTGTTGATTTCAATTGTAAGAAAGATTAAAGTAATAACACGCACTAGTACTAAGGAGAGTGGAACAAAAGAATTTTTATATGAAAAATAGTAGAATCAATAAATGTTTTAATAAACACTGTTTTTTTACGAGGAATCCTATTATAATAGAGTTTTTAAAAGAGAGTATTATGGTAAATAGTTGACGAAATCTAATTAAATCAATAGTATTATGTTTTGAAACCAGTCTAAAAAAAGGAGCGAGAAAATTGGCAAAACGAATTGACCGAATTTATACGTATGTCAAAGAGAAAACCGCTCATCTTACACCTGCTGAATATGATCAAGGCGTAACAACACAAGAAATCGCTGAAGTTTTAGGAATTCAACGAACGAATAGCAGTAAAGATCTTAATCAGCTTGTACGTGAAGGAAAATTGTTGAAGACAGACGGACGACCTGTACGTTACATATATCAAATGCATGTCACTTATAATCAACCAGCTGTTAAACATGTGATCAGCTATAAAGAAACGACGAATGAAATTGAAAAACCAATGATTCAAATTGATACAAAGGATATCTTTGCTAAAATCATCGGTGCAAATGGCAGTATGAAAAATTCTGTCGAACAAGCAAAAGCGGCGATTTTATATCCTCCAAAGGGTTTGAATTGCTTGATTACAGGACCAACGGGATCAGGGAAGACCTACTTTGCACACGCAATGTTCCACTTTGCCAAGGCCAATAATGTGGTAGGGGAAGAAAATGAGCTAATCGTATTCAATTGTGCAGATTATGCAAATAATCCAGAACTGTTGATGAGTCATCTATTCGGCTATGTAAAAGGTGCTTTTACTGGGGCGGAAGAAGAAAAAATGGGGATCATCGATCAAGCAGATGGCGGAATGCTGTTTCTGGATGAGATCCACCGTTTGCCACCAGAAGGGCAAGAAATGATTTTTTATTTTATGGATCATGGCACGTATAGTCGTTTGGGTGAGACGACAAAATCTCATGAAGCGAATGTTCGGATCGTTGGGGCAACCACAGAAGATCCAGGTTCTTCTTTATTGGAAACTTTTGTTCGCCGTATCCCGATCAATATCAAGTTGCCGGCATTTGAAAAACGACCAGCAAACGAAAAAATCGATTTAGTAAAAATCATGATCGCTCATGAAGCCAATCGCACGCAAAGGAAAATCACGTTGACTGAAGATGTTGTCAAAGCTTTAGTAGGCAGTGTGACCTATGGAAATATTGGGCAGCTGAAATCGAATATCCAACTGGTTTGTGCAAGAGGCTTCCTTAATCATATGAATTCACCGGAAATCTCGATCACGATCGATGATTTGACGGAAGGAATCAGAAGTGGTTTGATCCAATTAGCGAGTAACAGAGAAGCAATGTCTGAATTATCAAAATTACTGGAACCTAAAATCACTGTTTTACCTAATGATATGATCATGAAGATCCAGTCCGATTCCTATGAGCTTCCTTATAATCTTTATGATATCATCGGCGATAAGGCTGCTCTTTTGAAGTCAGATGGATTAGACCAAGAAGCAATCAATCATTTTATTTCGACAGACATCAATATCCATTTGAAATCTTTCTACAAGGATCACGGGTTCTCCTTTAATGCGGATAACAAATTAGCAGAATTTGTCGATCCAAAAATCATTGAGGTAACAAACCAAATTTATGTGATGGTCAAAAAAGCATTACCTTATGAATTTCAACAGAATTTCATTTATGCCATGAGCTTGCATATTAGTTCGTTTTTAAAACGCATCAATATTGGCGAGGAACGTCATACGAATGACAATATACGTGAAATGGCGATTGATTTTCCGGAAGAATACACGATCGCACAAGAAGTAAGAAAATATATCGAAACCTATTTTCAAGTGAAAATTCCCGATAGTGAGGATTATTATTTGACGGTCCTGCTTGTGTCACTTCGAGCGAACCAAGCAAGTGGAAGAATCGGGGTCGTAGTGGCAGCTCACGGTACAAGCACAGCAAGCAGTATGGTACAAGTAGTCCAACAGTTATTAGATGCTGATAATGTACGAGCAGTCGACATGCCGTTGGATATGGATCCAAAAACTGCGCTTGCTAGGATCGAACGTAATGTTGAAGAAGTGGATGAAGGCAGTGGAACCATCTTATTAGTGGATATGGGCTCCTTAGCTTCGTTCAATACACAGATCCAAAGAGATACTGGGATTCCTGTTCGGACAGTGGATATGGTAACGACTTCCTTAGTTTTAGAAACGGTGCGGAAAGTATCTGTTTTGGGTACAGACTTGGATATGTTGTATGAATCGTTGAAAAATTTCCGCGGCTATGCAGAAATCTCAACAGAGGTTACAGATGATCTATCAGATATTCGCAAAAAAGCTGTTTTGGCTGTTTGCGCATCAGGAGAGGGTACGGCTCAACGAATCAAAGAATTGATCGAACGAGCTGTCAGCAAACGCCAAGAGACGGAGTTAACAGTTTTAGCTTTATCGATCATTGAATTAAAAGATGCATTACCTAAGATCCAAGAAAACTATCAGATCATTGCAACAACAGGGATCACTGATCCACATATTGCAGCTCCATTTATACCTTTAGAACACTTCATTGATCAAAATATCGAACTGATTTTAGATCAATTACTTCTGGAATCGGAATTAGAGGACATGGATGAAGTCTCATTAGATGAAGAAACATCAAAAAAATCTTGTTTGGAGTTCATTACACAAAACTTTACGTTTATCAATGGAGCAAAATTGATTGATCCGCTGTGGGAATTTGCCGGAGATATGGCACATGCCGTAGCGATAGATGAAACAGAATATGGTTTTAAGATCAATCTTGTTTTGCATACTGTAGGGATGATTGAGCGGATCATTTTGAATGAACCCTTGACCGTTGAGGCGGATGAGCTGAAAGGCATGCTTACAGATGAATATTATTTGTTAGTAGAAGAACAGTTGAACAATCTAGAATATCAAATAAAGGTCAAAACACCACCGGCGGAAATCTACTTTTTAGTAAAACTGATCCACAATCATTTGGAGAAAAATGAATACACTAATCTATAAATACACAAAAACGATACACTTTATTAGTGTATCGTTTTTGTGTATTGCTTAAGAAACCTTTAAAATCAACTAGTGTATTATAAAAAAGTTGGCACGCTTCTTGCTTTTAATAAAGTGTGCTAGGAGGTGGTTGTCACACAGAAATGATAGGGGTTTCTGTGAAGTAGTTTGAAAGAAGGAGATTTACTGATGGATATTCGGTTAGCACGTATAGATGATCGTTTGATCCATGGACAAGTTGCAACTGTCTGGTCAAAATTGACTGGCGTAGAGCGAATCATCGTTATTAGTGATTTAGTGGCCCAAGATAAATTGCGAAAGTTTCTATTAAAGGAAGCTGCACCGCCTGGGATCATGGCGAATGTGATTACTGTTCAAAAAATGATCCAAGTTTATCAAAGTGGTTTATTAGCGAAAGCTAAGGTCATGTTACTATTTACTAATCCCCAAGACGTTGAGACGATTGTCCGAAGCGGTGTACCGCTACATTCACTGAATATCGGTGGCATGAGTTTTTCTGATGGGAAAACAATGATCACAAATTTTGTTTCAGTTGATCAGCGAGATATTGAATCATTTCACTACTTGGATCGTCAAGGTGTGGAATTGGAGATTCGTAAAGTACCCGCAGATAGAAAGGTCCTTTTGATGGAATTACTAGCGAAAACCAAAAAGGCATAAAAGTTGTTGTTGGGAAATGGTCAAATTCATCTGTTGTAATAGGTAGCAATTATTTTTAATTTTTGATTTTGTTACAACAAAAAGAAACAGGAGGTATAAGTATGGTAGGGATTATCCTTGCAAGTCATGGACAATTTGCTGAAGGAATCTTGCAATCTGGTTCAATGATTTTTGGCGAACAAGAAAACGTCAAAGCAGTCATTTTAAAACCCAGTGAAGGTCCAGATGACTTGAGAGCCAAATTAGAAGAAGCTGTTGCTTCTTTTGATAATCAAGACGAAGTATTGTTCTTAGTTGATTTATGGGGCGGAACGCCATTCAACCAATCAAACACATTGTTTGAAGAACACAAAGACAAATGGGCAATCGTTAGTGGTTTGAACTTGCCTATGTTGATCGAAGCATACGCATCTCGCTTCTCAATGGAATCTGCACATGAAATTGCAGCGCATATCATTGAAACAGCAAAAGAGGGCGTGAAAGTAAAACCAGAAGAATTAGAACCACAAGAAGCACCAAAAGCAGCTGCACAACAAGCAGTAACATCGGGTACTCCTGGTAAATTCAGCTATGTGTTAGCTCGTATCGATTCACGTTTGCTTCACGGACAAGTTGCGACAGCTTGGACGAAAACAACAAATCCAACACGGATCATCGTTGTTTCAGATGCAGTAGCGAAAGATGAACTTCGTAAGAAATTGATTCAACAAGCTGCTCCTCCAGGTGTTAAAGCACACGTGGTACCAGTGGAACAAATGATCAAACTTGCAAAAGACGATCAACATTTTGGTGGTCAACGCGCATTACTATTGTTTGAAAACCCTCAAGACGTTTTACGAGCAGTAGAAGGCGGAGTTCCATTAGAAACAGTTAACGTTGGTTCAATGGCGCACTCACCTGGTAAAGTACAACCAAATAAAGTATTAGCTTTCAGTCAAACAGATATTGATACATTCAATCAGTTAAAAGAAGCTGGAATCAAATTTGATGTACGTAAAGTGCCAAATGATTCAAAAGGAAACATGGATGAAATTTTGAAAAAAGCGCAAGAAGAATTGAACAAACACGCATAATTCAATTATCAGAAAAAATGGAGGATTAATATCATGGAATTAAATATTATTCAAGTGATCTTAGTCGTTATCGTTGCATTTTTGGCTGGTATGGAAGGAATTCTTGATGAATTTCAATTCCACCAACCAGTAGTCGCATGTACGTTAATCGGCTTAGTTACTGGGAACCTACTCCCTTGCCTTATCCTAGGTGGTACATTACAAATGATCGCTCTTGGCTGGGCAAATATCGGTGCTGCTGTAGCTCCTGATGCCGCTTTGGCATCTGTTGCATCTGCAATTATTTTAGTATTAGGTGGTCAAGGAAGAGCTGGGGTTTCTTCAGCTATCGCAATCGCTGTTCCTCTTGCTGTTGCTGGTTTGTTACTAACAATCATCTGTCGTACGATTGCAACTGCCTTCGTTCACTTGATGGATGCTGCTGCAAAAGAAGGTAACTTCAGAAAAGTTGAATTTTGGCATATCGTTGCAATTTGTTTACAAGGTGTTCGTATTGCAATCCCTGCTGGTTTGATCCTAGCAATTGGCGAAGGTCCAGTAAGAAGCTTACTTGAATCTATGCCAGCTTGGTTAACAGACGGTTTAGCAATCGGTGGTGGTATGGTTGTGGCTGTTGGTTATGCAATGGTTATCAACATGATGGCTACTAAAGAAGTATGGCCATTCTTCGCTATCGGTTTCGTTTTGGCAACTGTAACACAAATCACTCTTATCGGACTTGGTGCAATTGGTGTGGCTCTTGCTCTTATCTACTTGGCACTTTCTAAACAAGGTGGCGGTTCAGGTAATGGCGGGGACTCAAACACTGGTGACCCACTAGGCGATATCATTGACAACTATTAAAGGAGGCGTACACGAAAATGGCAGAAGAAAGAATTCAATTATCTAAAAAAGATCGTATTTCTGTTTGGTGGCGTTCGACTTTCATTCAAGGATCTTGGAACTACGAACGTATGCAAAATGGTGGTTGGGCATATTCAATGATCCCAGCGATCAAGAAATTATATAAAACAAAAGAAGACCGTGCGGCTGCATTGGAACGTCATTTAGAGTTCTTCAATACGCACCCATACGTAGCTTCACCAATTATCGGTGTAACATTAGCGTTAGAAGAAGAACGTGCAAATGGCGCACCTGTAGATGACGTAACAATCCAAGGGGTTAAGGTCGGTATGATGGGACCTTTAGCTGGTATCGGAGATCCGGTTTTCTGGTTTACAGTAAGACCTATTCTTGGTGCATTAGCAGCTTCACTAGCGATTAGTGGTAATATCTTAGGACCAATCATCTACTTCTTAGGATGGAACATCATCCGTATGGCTTTCACTTGGTACACACAAGAATTTGGTTATAAAGCCGGTTCTAAAATCACTGAAGATTTATCTGGTGGATTATTGCAAGATATCACTAAAGGGGCTTCGATTTTGGGGATGTTTATCCTTGGATCATTAGTTAACCGTTGGGTATCGATTAAATTCACACCAGTTGTTTCAACTGTAAAACTTGATAAAGGTGCCTACATTGACTGGAATTCACTACCTTCAGGTTCTGCAGGGATCAAGAGTGCATTGGAACAACAAGCAGCTGGATTGTCTCTAACATCTGAAAAAGTAACAACTTTACAAGATAACTTAGACAGCTTGATTCCTGGATTGGCTGCATTATTGTTAACATTGTTCTGTATGTGGCTACTTAAGAAGAAAGTTTCTCCAATCATCATCATTCTTGGTTTATTCGTGGTAGGTATTGTCTTCCACTTGATCGGATTAATGTAATTTGTAGAAATGATTCTGTTGAAGCTGTGGCAAAAGTCATATTTGATTTTTGTCACAGCTTCTTTTATAATCGCTTCGAAGACACTGTCGGATTATGTGAGGTTGGTAAAATATACATTTTTTCTTCAAAATTTACTTAATGCAAGACTACTTTTCCCAACCTCGGAAATGGAGTATAAGAAATGGTACAATCTATCAATACAAAAGTCGACTTAACAACAAATGCTACTTCTTATTTAGGGATCACAGATTATGGTAAGATCATGATCGGTGATAAGGGTTTTGAATTTTATAATGAACGAGATGCACGTAAATTTGTCCAGATACCTTGGGAGGAAGTAGATCAGGTGATTGCTTCTGTCATGTTCAAGGGAAAATGGATTCCTCGTTTTGCCATCAAATCAAAAAGAAATGGTACGTATACTTTTTCTGCTAAAGACCCTAAAAAAGTGTTACGTGCGATTAGAAACTATGTTGACCCTAGCAATATGGTTAGATCATTAAGTTTATTAGATGTAGTGAAACGCGGCGTGAAGAATATTTTTAAACGCAAATAAAATTAGGCGAATGCGGTCGAGACAAAAGTGTTTCTTACTTTTGTCCCACGCTCGTTCGTTTTTTTTTGTCAGAAAACCACATACAATCCATCGAATCAACTGATCGAAAGACAAGTATACGAACTGATCCAAAATCATATCATGACCGTGGCACAAAAAATAAGGAATACTTTGGTGCTACGCTTTAAATACGGATAAACATTGGAAATAAAGAAATATCTCGCAAAAAAACAAAATCCACAAAAGTATGAAAAGCAATTATCGTGAATTCTTCTTATTTCTCGGAGTTACACAAGCTACCATAACATCTTCTTGCTACTTGTAGTTCAATCATTTGCTCGCTTTAAAACGTGTATGCTAGAATTATAACGTACAAAAAGGAGGTTATATTATGGGTTGGTTATGGACATTGATCGTGGGAGCGATTATTGGTGCGATTGCTGGAGCAATTACCAGTAAAGGAAATTCCATGGGATGTATCACAAACATCATTGCCGGATTGATTGGTTCAATTATAGGACAAGCAATTTTTGGTTACTGGGGACCGCAAGCAGCAGGTATGGCACTTATTCCGTCGATTTTAGGGGCTGTTATTTTAGTAGCGGTTGTTTCATTCTTCTTCGGAAGAAAATCATAAAGGTATAATTATTTTCTATTGGGTATGATAGCTAGGGCAAATCACTAGATGATTTGTTCCAGCTATTTTTTTCTTATAAATTTATCAATAAAATTCGCTTTATTTGTCGTGAAGAAGCGAAAATTTGCTATAATAGAAAAAAGAGGCAAAGAAAGAAGGAGTTTCATTTATGATGCTACGAGTAGAAAAATTACGTAAAAAAATGCGGGAAAACAATTTAGATTCATTTTTGATCACAAGTCCTTATAATCTCCGTTATTTGACAAACTTTACTGGAACAACAGGTTTAGCGGTGATTACATTAGAGAAAGCATTCTTTATTACAGATTTTCGTTATACTGAACAAGCCGCAGCACAGGCACAAGGATTTGAGATCATCAAAAATGTCGGACCGATTTTTGATGAAGTAGCTAACTTAGTTCGTAAAGAAGGCTTACGTATGTTAGCTTTTGAAGAATCAACTGTTTCATTTTTAGAATACTCAGTGTTAGAAGAAATCATTGATGCAGAATTGATTCCTGTTTCTGAGATGATCGAAGAATTACGAGAAGTGAAAGATGAAGAAGAAATCGCGATCATTGAGAAAGCTTGTAGCATAGCCGATATGGCCTATGACCATATCTTGAAAATGATCCAACCAGGCATGACAGAGATCGAAGTAGCCAATCAAGTAGATTTCTATATGCGTTCCCTAGGGGCTTCAGGCGTTTCATTTTCTACGATCGTTGCTAGTGGACTACGTTCTGCAATGCCTCATGGTGTAGCAAGCAATAAAGTCATTGAACAAGGCGATATGATCACTTTGGATTTCGGTTGCTACTATGAAGGATACGTTTCTGATATGACACGTACATTTGCAATCGGCGACCCAGGTGAAAAACTTAAAGAAATCTATGAGATCGTATTGGGTGCTCAATTAGCAGTGATCGAAGCTGCTAAGCCAGGTGTTACAGGTATCCAACTAGATGCAGTCGCAAGAGACTATATCACGAAGCATGGTTATGGAGAAGCCTTTGGACATTCCACTGGTCATGGTATCGGACTAGAGATCCATGAAGGACCGAATGTTTCAGCTAGAGCAGAGAAACAATTTATCGTTGGGAATATCATTACAGATGAACCAGGAATCTATCTTCCAGGAATCGGTGGTGTTAGAATCGAAGACGATTTGTTGATCACACCAGAAGGAAATCGAGTATTGACGCATTCACCGAAAGAATTGATTATTTTATAATCTGTTTGACAGATGCAAGATTCATGCGGACTTTGTTATAGAAAATCACTCGATTTAATGATACACTATATAAGAAATCGAGCTTCGACAATTATACAGAAGCTTGCTTGAAAGAACGAGCTGAAAGAAGCAAGTGAACAGTTTACCTTTGTGTATTGCGAGTAAATCGAAGAAAATATCTTTTACGCGTAAGCAATATGCACATAGGCAAAAGGAGGAATAGATAAAATGGCAGAGGACAAAAATTTGATCTTGAATGCGAGCCAAGAGCTAGGTGAAATCGTTATTGCGCCAGAAGTGATTGAAGTGATTATTGGGATCGCTGCTTCAAAAGTTGAAGGTGTTTATGGGATGCGTGGCACATTTGCCAGCAACGTGACCGAATTGTTAGGACGGGCAGCTCATGGTAAAGGTGTTTACTTAGTAAATGATGAAGACGGCTTGAAAGTAGATCTTTACTGCTATTTAGAATATGGTGTCTCTGTTCCTAAGGTAGCAATGGAAATGCAAGAACGTGTCAACCAGCAAGTTCTTTTCATGACTGACATTGCTTTAGCAGAAGTGAATATCCATGTTGTAGCAGTAGTACCCGAAAAGTTGGAACAACCAGCGATCGAAGAACTTTTTGAAGACGAAGAGGAAGAAAATGAATAAAGAACTATCAAGACACGAGATTCGTGAAATGGCTTTGCAAGCATTGTTTCCATTGGATTTCAATGCTGACCTGACAAAAGAAGATGCAATTTTCCACGCAATTGAACTTGATCATAAAGACATGATCAATGAAGAGGAGTCAGAATTCGTTCCTGTTTATCTAGATACGCTAGTTGGCGGGGTATGTGCCAAAAAAGATGAACTAGATCGTACGGTCGAAAAACATCTTCGAGGGAACTGGCGAATCAACCGTATTTCCAAAATGGACTTAGTCATCTTACGTATTGCTATTTTTGAAATGATGTATATTGAGGATGTACCATCCGCCGTTGCATTAAATGAAGCAATCGAATTGACGAAAACTTTTAGTGATGATCAATCACGTAAGTTCGTTAATGGGGTATTATCAAATGTATTGAAGGAAATAGAAGCTGGGGCGTAAGTCCTAGCTTTTTTCTGTTAATGAGTCAAAACGGGTTATAAAACAACGATTATCTATGGTAGAATAAAAGCACAAAAAAATCTGGGAGTGATTGTATGGCAGAATTGATCAATGGAAAAGAATTAGCTGAAAAAATGCAAGCAGAGATTGCTATAAAAGTAAATAAACTAAAAGAAAAAGACATCCATCCCGGATTAGTCGTTTTACTAGTGGGTGAAAATCCAGCTAGTCAAGTCTATGTTCGAAACAAGGAACGTTCCGCAAAAACGATCGGTATTTATTCAAAAGTCGAACGATATGCGCAGACGATTTCTGAAGCGGATCTGTTGGCTGAAATTGAAAAGTATAATCAGGATCCTAGATTCCATGGTATCCTAGTTCAGTTGCCACTACCAGAACACATAGATGAAGAGAAAGTCTTACTTGCAATCGATCCTAAAAAAGATGTCGATGGATTCCACCCAATGAATTTAGGCCGATTATTAGCGGGAAATCCTGACAAGATTCCATGTACACCTTATGGAATCATGAAAATGTTTGAAGCTTATGACATTGATCTTTCTGGCAAACGAGCAGTGGTGATCGGACGAAGCAATATTGTTGGCAAACCGATGGCGCAACTGATGTTGATGGCGGATGCTACTGTTACGATCGCGCATTCAAAAACAAAACAACTTCCAGAGTTAGCTAAAGAAGCAGATATCTTGGTCGTAGCCATTGGTCGTGGTCATTTTGTAACGAAAGAATTTATTAAACCAGGCGCTGTTGTGATTGATGTGGGGATGAATCGTGATGAAAACGGCAAGTTGATCGGTGATGTGAAGTTTGATGAAGTCGAACCTTTGGCAAGCTACATCACACCTGTTCCAAAAGGTGTTGGACCGATGACGATCACGATGTTGATGTACCAAACAGTCATGGCCGCTGAAGCAGGTGAGTAGATGACCCAAGAATATTTAACAGTTACTACGTTAACGAAGTATTTAAGAAGAAAATTTGATGTAGACCCTTATCTTGAAAGGGTCTATTTAACAGGAGAAATTTCTAATTTCCGTTTGCGTGCAAATGCACACCAATATTTTAGTTTGAAAGATGATCATGCCAAAATATCTGCCATCATGTTTAAAGGAGCTTTTCAGAAACTGCGCTTTCAGCCAAAAGAGGGGATGAAAGTATTAGTTGTCGGGAGAATCTCGCTTTATGAAGCTGCTGGATCTTATCAGATCTACGTGGAACACATGGAGCCTGATGGTGTAGGGGCACTTTACCAAGAACTGGAAGAGCGAAAAGAAAAACTGTTGAAAGAAGGACTTTTTCAAGGGCCAAAACGGACACTTCCCCGCTTTCCGAAAAGAATCGCTGTTTTGACTAGTCCAAGCGGTGCGGTGATCAGAGATATCATCACTACAGTAAAACGGCGTTATCCGATTGTTCAGTTAGTCTTATTTCCAACCGTTGTCCAAGGAAACCAAGCGGCAGACAATATCGTAAAAAATATCCAGCAAGTAGAAAAATTGGGGAATTTTGATACGATGATCATAGGCCGTGGTGGTGGATCAATCGAAGATTTATGGCCATTTAATGAAGAGCGAGTTGCTAGAGCAATCTATGAAGCAAAAACGCCTATCATATCCTCCGTTGGACATGAGACAGATACAACAATTGCTGACTTAGTTGCGGATGTGCGGGCTGCGACTCCGACTGCAGCAGCTGAATTAGCTGTCCCAGTGTTATCAGAAGAATTGTTGAAGATCAAGGATCGACAAGCTAGACTTGAACAGGCATTTATGCGCCAGATTCAGCGCAAACAAGAACGCTTTGAACGGGCAAAACAATCTTATGTCTTTCGTCAACCCGATCGCCTATATGAGGGTCAGACCATCAAATTGGATCAATTGAAACAACGATTGATGCAGTCAACACAGCAAATTTACCATCAAAAAGAAAAAGAAACATTGAATTTATCGCATCAGTTGCAACAAGTTGCTCCTCTTTATCGAGTGAAGTCTGCGAAACAAGAAGCAGGTTATCTTGAGAAAAGGTTAGCAGAGAAAATGCAGCAATACATGCAAATGCAAAGGCAACAGTTTCAACAAGCAGTTCAATCTCTGGACCTGTTAAGTCCACTGAAAATCATGGGACGCGGTTATACGTACACGACCATAAATGAGCAAGTGGTCAAAAGTGTGACAGAGATCCAACCAGACGATTCTTTGGTCATCCACTATCAAGATGGGCAAGTAATCGGCAAAGTACAAATAGTAGAAAAGGAGCATAAACAAGATGGCAAACCCAACATTTGAAGAATCATTGCAAGAGTTAGAAAAAATCGTCATGCAGTTGGAACAAGGGGATGTTCCTTTAGAATCAGCACTAGATGCATTTAAACGTGGAATGGAATTAAGCAAGCAATGTCAGGATACTTTAACAAAGGCAGAAGAAACACTAACGAAAATGATGACAGAAGCAAACGAAGAAATTTCTTTTGAAGGAAAAGAGGAAGCCTAATGAAATTAGCTGATTTTTCTGCTATTCATCTTCCTGCTGTCGAAAACGAGATGCTTGCTTTTCTTGACGAGTATACATCTGATGAAAAGTTAAAAGAAAGCATGGTGTATTCGATCCGTGCGGGGGGTAAGAGAATCCGCCCTTTACTTTTGTTGACTACAGTTGCTTCATTTGAAGAAGTTATCAATACGACTGTTTATCAAGTAGCTGCCGCCCTTGAAATGGTTCATACGTATTCGTTGATCCATGACGATCTGCCAGCGATGGACAACGACGATCTGCGTCGAGGGAAGCCAACGAATCATAAAATCTATGGCGAAGCACTGGCTATATTGGCGGGTGATGGCTTACTCACAGGTGCGTTCCAGCTGATTAGTATGACTCATTTAGCAAATTCACCAAAACTTCTGCTGTTACAACAGTTAGCTGTGAGTGCAGGGACGCAGGGAATGGTTGCTGGCCAAGCTGCCGACATTGAAGGCGAAACAAAACAGCTTGCTTTAGAAGAATTAGCGTTCATCCATGAGAGAAAAACAGGGCGGTTGATCCATTATGCGCTACTAGCCGGCGGAGTTTTAGCAGATCAGCCGGAAGAAGTAGTAGGGGAATTGCAACAGTTAGCCAGACACCTAGGACTGGCTTTTCAAATTCGAGATGACTTATTAGATGTGATCAGTACTACTGAGGAGTTAGGAAAAACTGCTGGCAAAGATGCGGAAATGGAAAAAAATACCTATCCCCGATTGCTAGGGATCGAAAAGACAAAAACAGCATTGAAAGCAGAAATCGCTAGTGCGAATGAAATCATCGAACGTCTAGAACAAACCGTCTATTCGTTTAAAGGACAACTGCTTCGTCAATTAGTACAGCAATTTGATATATAGGAATGAGGAAAAAAATGGAAAAAGAACGTGTGGACGTTTTAGCGGTCAAACAAGGATTATTTGAAACGAGAGAACAAGCAAAACGTTCAGTCATGGCAGGACTGATTTACAATGAAAAAAATGAACGTTTTGATAAACCTGGTGAAAAGATCCCTGTTACCAATGAATTGAAAATCAAAGGGAAAAAATTACCATATGTTTCCCGCGGCGGGTTGAAATTGGAAAAAGCACTAAACGTTTTTGATCTATCTGTTGCCGATAAAATCTTGCTTGATATTGGTGCTTCTACCGGTGGCTTCACGGATGCAGCGTTACAAAATGGCGCCAAAATGAGTTATGCGTTGGATGTTGGCTACAATCAACTGGCGTGGAAGATCAGACAGGACGAGAGAGTAGAAGTAATGGAAAGAGTTAATTTTCGTTATTCAAAACCCGAAGATTTCAAGTTGGGAGCACCTGAAATTGCGGTGATCGATGTTTCGTTCATTTCTTTGAAACTAATGCTTCCTCCTTTACACGACATTTTAACAGATGGTGGCGAAGTGATCACCTTGATCAAGCCACAATTCGAAGCTGGCAGAGATGCGGTTGGGAAGAACGGTATCGTGCGTGATCCGCAAACCCATATACAAGTAGTTGAGGATATCTTGCGTTTTGCTATCGGTCATGGCTATGATGTTTTAGAACTAAGCTATTCCCCAATCACTGGTGGCGAAGGAAATATTGAATTTCTGGCACATTTGAAAAAAACAAAAGACGAAGGAACGTTATCTCCAACGATCGACGTAGTAAAAATCGTTGAACAAGCCCATGAACAATTCAATCACAAATAAATGCGAGCCAGATGATAAAGAAGTCAACGAATTCTTCTTTATTAAGCGCTTGAAATAAGCTATCATAGTAAAGAAGAATAAACGAAGGAGCGAAGAGCGTATGAGAAAAAAGGATCGACATCGTTTGATTACTCGGTTACTGAACGAAAATGATATCAGAAAACAAGAAGAATTCGTAGAAATCTTAAAAAACAAAGGGATATCTGTGACTCAGGCAACCATCTCTAGAGATATAAAAGAACTCAAACTTATCAAAGTCCCTGCCTCAGATGGCGGTTATCGTTATAGTCTTCCGGCAGAAACAAGTGAAGATGTGAATACGAAATTAGAAAAATTACTGAGAGATGCCTTTGTAGCTGTTGACCAAATGGAAAAATTTGTGATTTTGAAGACATTGCCTGGAAATGCATCAGCAGCTGCTAATCTTATCGATAAGCGCTATAAAAAAGAATTGTTTTCGATCATTAATGATGATGACAACGTGCTGATGATTACGCGTACAGAAGAAGATGCTGTGACATTAAAGAAAGATTTTCTACATTACCTTTGATAGAAGGAGTGAGTGCGATGTTACAAGAAATCAGTATTACTAATTTTGCGATTATTCCTGAACTGCGGTTGTCTTTTCATGAGGGAATGACGGCACTCACAGGTGAAACAGGCGCAGGAAAATCAATTATTATTGATGCTCTTGGGCTGTTGGCAGGAGGAAGAAGCTCAAGTGACTATATCCGACAAGGTGCAGATAAGTGTATTCTGGAAGGTTTATTTGAGTGGCCTAAACAAGACGGTTTTTCTGCATTGATGAATGAGTTAGGAATCGAATCTGATGGAGACAACCTGATTGTTCGAAGAGATATGTCTTTGACAGGGAAAAATATTTGTCGTGTCAATGGGCACATCGTAACATTAGCTAATCTAAGAAAAATAGGCAGTTATTTGGTAGATATCCAAGGCCAAAATGAACATCAGGAATTGTTACAACCAGAGGCACACTTAGTTTTACTCGATCGTTTTGGCGATAATGAATTTCAGCGTAAGAAGAAAAATTATCAGAAAGAGTTTTCGCGCTACCGCGAACTTGAACGGCAAGTTCGTAAGATCCAGAAAAATGAAAAATCTTTTGTCCAACGAATTGACATGCTTCATTTTCAGCAAGAAGAAATCGCTGCGACACAATTAGAAGTAGGCGAAGAAGAACAGTTAAGTGAAGAGCGAGAAAAATTAAGTAATTATCAAAAAATAGTGGATAGTTTATCTAGTGGCTATAGTGCGCTGAGCGGGGAAGAGCGGAGCAGTGTAGACAATGTAGGATTGGCAGTAGCTGAGCTGCAAAGTATCGCGCACTTGGATAATGAGTACGAGGCGATTTTTGAAAATGTCCAAAGCGCCTATTATTTATTGCAAGATGCAATCGGTGATATGAGTCGTCAAATCGACTTGCTAGAGTTAGATGAGAATCGCTTAGAAGAAGTGAATCAACGATTAGAGCTGATCCGTCAATTAAAGCGTAAATATGGGGAATCGATCGAAGCCATCTTGAACTATTATGATGATATCACTCAGGAACTAGCCTCTTCCGATTTTTCCGAAGGACAACTTGAAAAAATGAAAAGTGAACTGGCTGAAAAAGAAGAGAAACTTCAGAAACAGGCAGTAGAATTACATGAGATACGAAAGAAAATCGCTAAAGGATTAGAGCAATCTATCTTAAAAGAATTAAAAAGTCTTTATATGGAAAATACTGAATTCGAAGTACGCTTTTCAAAATCTGACAAGGCACAACTAGATATGAATGGATTTGACCAAGTGGAGTTCTACATAACCACGAATCCTGGGGAGCCTTTGAAACCTTTAGTCAAAGTAGCTTCTGGCGGCGAGCTTTCTCGGATGTTATTAGCATTGAAGACGATCTTTTCTTCTGAGCAAGGAGTAACTAGTATTATTTTTGATGAAGTAGATACAGGGGTCAGTGGAAGAGTCGCACAAGCAATCGCAGATAAAATCTCACAAATCTCACGTTATTCACAGGTGTTATGTATTACACATCTTCCTCAAGTAGCAGCCGTGGCTGACTATCAGTATTACATTAAAAAAGATGTCATCAAAGGGCGCACTCAAACCTCTGTAGCAGAATTGGCGCCAGCACAGCGTGAAGAAGAAATTGCACGGATGTTGGCAGGAAGTGAAATCACCCCTTTAACGATGGAACATGCAAAAGAATTACTACGCTTAGCGAAACAAGACTAAGTATTTTGTTTGATCAATAAGCGGTTGACACTAAGACAGCAATAGATGATTATTGTGAAAAGAAATGAAACGTGTTTTTCGGTGGTTGAAGAAGCTGTTTTAAGAGCATTGTTTATTCGAAAAAAAGAGAAGGCTGACAAAATCTTTGTCAGCCTTCTTTTTTTTTAGTTCAAACAATCGATGTTACATGACACTCATTACAGCAGTTAAAACAACTGAGCCAACAGTTAGAATAAGCATTGTCCAAATGACAATTTTGGTGATCTTGGAAAACGTACTTGTTTGTTTTTTCTCACGCATAGTATCTACCTCGAAATTTTATTGTTGCCCTTAGTTTACATGCTTTTTCTTTATTCGACAAGGGGGGGTGTTTATAAAAACTTCCCCTTTTTTAAATAATAAGCGGTTAGTATACTAATGAGTAGCATAAAAAGGGTCAGCCATAAAAAGGCGTCATCCCGTTCAGCAATAGGAAGTTTGATATTCATCCCGTAGAGACTTCCGATGATTGTCGGGATCGTTAAAATAATTGTAAGAGAAGTTAAAATTTTCATAATATTGTTTAGGTTATTCGATATAATAGCAGAAAATGTTTGATTCATTTGTTCTACGAGATTCAACTGGATGCGGGCAGTCGTTCTAGCTTGTTCCGTTTCAATGATCACGTCATGTAGATGAGCTCTTAGCGCATGATTTTCTTGGATCGCTTTATTTTTTATCAGGGTGTTTAGTGTAGTGGAATTTGCGGCTGTTGCTTCTCTGAAATACACTAAGCTTTTCTGGATATCCATGATTTGATATAGCTGACTATTTTCCGTAGAAACACGTAATTGTTTTTCTAAAACATCACATTGAGATTGTAAAGTAGACAAATACGTGTTGTATGAAAAAGTGATCTGCCAAATGATCTGCATGAAAATATTTAGATTGGTCGATAAATCATTTTTTTCAAACGTTTGACTGAATACTTTTTTCAAAAAGAGTGGTTCGTGATTCGTAATTGTGATAAGCTTTTTTTGAGGTGTCACTATAATTGAAAAAGGATACGTATCCACTTGGAAATAGCCACTGGGACTTGTCTTTACAAAAGGATATTGTAATAATAATAACGCTGGTTTTGTTAGTTTTGTTTGATTGAATTCCTCTTCTCTTGAATTCTCAGCATCATCTAGTATCGACGTAATATAATCGGAAGGAATCTGGAATTGATGAGTTAGTGCATTGATTTCTTCTTCGTTTGGACGTTCCACACAATACCAAACTGTTTCAGCAGTTTCTTTTTGTGTATTTACTAGTTGCTGGTTAGTCATAGAAAAATACTTGATCATAGTCGAACCTCCTAAAATCTTTGTTTCTTCTATTATAACGGATAATCCAATCGAACACAGTTGGGGAGATTGGACTAGGCAACTTTTCTGATTGATGTCGTCATTTGAAGTAGAAGACTCGATAAAGCAAAGAAAACTGTATAAATTTAAAATAAATGAAATAGTTGTGTAAAGTTTATAGCGTATACTTGAAACAACTAGAAGAAGGAGTTTTTGTCAGATGGGCACTTTTACGCCAATTGTTTTATTTTGGTATATTTTTCCTGCAATCGTCTTATTTGGTTGCAACTTTTTGGTAAAACTATTTTCATTGGACCGTCGTTTTAAAATTAAAGCTCCTGATCTTGCTGTCCCTTTTTTGTGGGGAGGCATGCATGCTTTATCACGTAATATGGCCACTTTTTCATTCCTACCATTTTTCATGATTTCCATGCTTTTAATGGCAATATGTATTGCTGTATTCCAAGCTTATTATTATGATGAAATCATTTATTCGCGTTATTTGAAAATGACTTGGCGGTTAGCATTTTTACTGACGATCGTCTTTTACGGACTATTGATCGTTTTAAATATCCTTACGTATCTATGATAAAAAACGGTTTCGAGCTGTAAAAAGTTTTTTTAAAGACTTTTTACAGCTTAATTCTTAAAAAAGTTTTTATGAATAAAAAAGTTATTCTCGGATTTTCCATAAAAGGTGGTAGAAAGTGGGGGATTGTGGTAGACTAATTTTAGTTAGTGGAGGAACGGGGGTAGTTTCAATGTTGATGGGCGAATATCGGCATAATATTGATACAAAAGGTCGTATGATCGTACCTTCGAAACTTCGTGAAGAACTGGGCGAAGAATTTGTCCTTACCAGAGGATTAGATGGCTGTCTTTTTGGCTATCCCATGAGTGAATGGCAGAATCTAGAGTCCAAATTAAACGAAATGCCCTTAGCTAAAAAAGATGCTCGTACGTTCGTGCGTTTTTTTTACTCGGCTGCCACTGAATGTGAATTAGATAAACAAGGACGTATCAATATCCCCAGCACATTGAGAAATTATGCTGCTTTGACAAAAGAATGTGTAGTGATCGGCGTTTCAAATCGAATTGAGATATGGGATGAAGAACGCTGGCAAGAATTTTCCGAAGTTGCAGAAGAAAACTTTGATGAAATTGCTGAAAATATGATTGATTTCGGACTATAAGATAGGAAGAGGCTGACTAATGACTGAAACATTTCAACACTATACAGTCATGTTGAAAGAGACGGTTGATGGATTGAACATCAAACCTGATGGCATTTATGTAGACTGTACACTTGGCGGTGCCGGACATAGTGAATATTTATTGAGCCAATTGAATTCAAATGGGCACCTTTATGCATTTGATCAAGATCAAAAAGCAATCGATCATGCGACAGTACGATTAGCCCCATACGTTGAAAAAGGCATGGTTACTTTTATCAAAGCAAACTTTCGAGAATTAGAAGAGCAGATAACAAAATATGTTTCCCATGTGGACGGTATTTTGTATGATCTAGGGGTATCTTCGCCTCAACTTGATGAAGCAGAAAGAGGATTTAGCTACCATCAAGACGCACCGCTAGACATGCGCATGGATCAATCAGCGCCTTTGTCTGCGTATCATGTGATCAATGAATATCCTTATAATGAACTAGTAAAAATTTTCTTTCGCTACGGTGAAGAGAAATTTTCAAAACAAATCGCTCGAGAAATTGAACGAGTTAGAAAAATACGCCCAATCGAAACGACTGGCGAGTTAGTAGAAATCATTAAAGATGTGATTCCTGCACCAGCGAGAAGAAAAGGCGGTCATCCGGCAAAACGGATTTTCCAAGCTGTGAGAATCGCAGTCAACGATGAATTGGGTGCGGAAGAAGCATCATTAGAACAAGCGATTCGTCTTTTAAATCAAAATGGTCGTATCAGTGTGATCACGTTCCATTCGTTAGAGGACCGTATCGTCAAAAGTATGTTCAAGGAATATAGTACAGTCCGAGATTTACCGCCAGGATTGCCAGTCATTCCAGAAGAATTTCAACCAGAATTAAAATTGATCAATAGAAAGCCGATCCTTCCTTCTGAAGAAGAATTAGCTGAAAACAACCGATCTCGTAGTGCTAAATTACGAATTGCTGAAAAAATACGTGTGAAAGAGGAGTAGAATAATGGCAGAATTAAGAAAAGCACAAGAATATCCATATGATTTACCAGATATGGTCGAACAACCTGAACATCAGCTGCCAGATTCGAATCAAGAAGTTATTCTTCCTCAATCGCCAGCAAAACGGTTAAAACATATATCCAATTTAGAAAAACTGGCTGTAGTAAGTATTACGCTTTCGGTGATTGCACTTTGCATACTAACTGTAATGTTGCGTACGAATATCAGTGGTGTAGAAAACGAAATTACAACGATCCAAACTAAAATCGACAAAAAAAATGTCGAAAAAACAAGTTTAGTACAAGAAAAGAACGAGTTGTCACGTACTGAACGAATCAAAAAAATCGCAGAAGAAAAAGGGTTGTCGATCAACGACGACAATTTAAGGAAAGTGAAGTAAATGAGTCTTAAAAATAAATTCCGGCGGTTTATGGAAAAGAAAAATCTAAATCCGATGAACAATCGCAAAAAAGTAGGTATCATTTTATTTGCTACGAGTATTGGATTGTTCTTTTTATTTGCCGTCCGTTTTTCGTATATCGTTATTGGAGGCCATGTCGCTGGGACCTCTCTAGCGGAAAAAACTGAACAGCTATACAAAGGTAGTGAAGTCGTCAAAGCAAAACGCGGAACGATCTATGACCGCAATGGAGTGGCACTTGCTGAAGACGCTAAATCTTATTCGATCAAAGCTATCTTATCCAAAACGTATACAACTGGTGATAAAAAACTGTATGCCCAAGAAAAGGATTTTGATAAAATCGCTACGATTTTGCATAAAAATCTTTCAATCGAAAAGAGCCAGGCACTAAAGATCCTACAAGATGGGGCAAAAAATGAGCTATACCAAGTAGAGTTTGGAAACTATGGAAAAAATATCTCACAGGAGACCAGACAAACGATCGAATCAGAAATGAAAAAAGAAAATATCGCAGGGTTATATTTTGAAGATCATTCTGCACGGATGTATCCTAATGGTGTATTTTCTTCTCATTTTATCGGGTATGCTGTCCCAAATAAGGACGATACAGGTCTAGTTGGTAAATTGGGATTAGAGGCTGCTTATAATGACGTATTGAGCGGAAAAAATGGGAAAATCATTTATCAAAAAGATAATTACCAAAATGCCTTGCCAGGGACAGTCGCTGAAGAAGAAAAAGCAGTGAATGGGCAAGATATTTATACGACTTTAGATAGTCGTCTTCAAAGTTATTTAGAAACCTTGATGGATCAAGTCAATGGTGAGTATCAGCCAGAAGAATTGACGGCTGTCTTAATGAAAGCCAAAACTGGTGAGATCTTAGCTATGGGTCAACGACCTACTTTCAATCCAGAAACAATGGAAGGATTACAAGAAAAAGATTCCGTTTGGCGTAATTTCTTGGTTCAAGATAGCTATGAACCAGGCTCTACAATGAAAGTCTTCACGACAGCAGCTGCTATCGAAGAAGGCAAATTCAATGAAAATGAAACGTATCAATCAGGTAAGATCAAAGTTGCAGATGCAACGATCAATGACCACGATTACGGCGCAAAAGGTGTCTTAACAATGAGACAAGCACTTTCTTGGTCAAGTAACGTTGGGATGGTCATGTTGGAACAACGGATGGGTGGTGCATGGTATAACTATCTGCAAAAACTAGGTTTTGGACAAAGTACTCACTCTGGCTTAGATGATGAAGTTTCGGGAGCTTTGCCAACTGAAAACATCGTTGACCGTGCCATGAGTGCTTACGGACAAGCTGTAGGAGTGACGAACTTCCAGATGATGAAGGCATTCACGTCAATAGCAAACAATGGTACGATGATCCAACCACGTTATATCAGTAAAATCGTCGATCCAACGACTGGTGAAGAAAGGGCAACGCAAACAGAAGTATTAGGACAGCCATTTTCAAAGGAAACGACTCAAAAAGTACGCGAATATATGCGTGATGTGGTAGAAAGTGAAAATTATGGTAGTGCCTATGGTGTATATAGTGTACCTGGTTACAATGTTTCGGCTAAAACGGGTACTGCGCAGATTGCTTCTGATACTGGTGGTTACCAAACAGGTGAGACAGCTTACTTGTATTCAATCGTTGAAATGGTTCCGTCAGAAGATCCTGAATATGTATTGTATCTAACGATGAAACACCCTAAAACATATGACCGTGACGCATTAGCAAAAATCGCTAATCCATTGATGAAACGTGCAATGGACTTTAAAGAAACAGAAACAGATGAAAAAACAGAAGAAGCAACTGAAAAAGTGACAGTAGCTGATTACCGTAACCTAGGTACAGATGTTGCTGCAGCAGATGCACAAAAAAGCGGACTACAACCAATTGTTATTGGTGATGGTAAAAAGGTGAAAAAACAGTCAACAGAACAAGGCGATCAATTGATTTCTGGTGAAAAGATCATCTTATATACTGGTGGCGAGAAATTGATGCCTGATGTCACCGGTTGGTCTAAAGCAGACATCATGAAATTAGGTAAAATATTAGGGATCGAGGTAACTTTCGACGGTGATGGCTATTGCACAAAACAAAGTCTTGCGCCGTATGAAAAAATTACCGATGATAAATTAAGCTTTACATTAGAAGAATAAGAAGAGAATTAGGAGAGAAAAGAGCATGGAGTGGACACAAGCATTAATTCCTATCGTTAGTAGCTGTGCAATGACAGTTGCAGCAATGCCGCTATTTATTGGATATTTTCAAATGAAAAAACAAGGACAAGCAATTCGGGAAGAAGGACCTAAATGGCATAATGTCAAAGCCGGAACTCCTACCATGGGTGGTTTAGTGTTCTTGGTTGCAGCTATATTGACAGGGATTTGGGTAGGTGCTTGGCAAGAGCAACTTACTCCTACTCTTTTCATTCTATTATTTGTTTTAGCACTGTATGGCGCGATTGGTTTTTTAGATGACTTTATCAAAATTTTCAGAAAAAGAAATATGGGTCTAAATTCAAAACAAAAACTGATTGGACAAATCGTCGGCGGCATCATTTTCTATGCAGTCTATCGTTCAGAAAATTATGCCGGTACACTGAACTTCTTTGGTATTGAGATTCCTCTTGGGATCATCTACGGAATTTTTGCTATTTTTTGGTTAGTCGGTTTCTCAAACGCTGTGAACTTAACTGATGGTATTGATGGATTAGTGGCAGGGTTAGGTAGTATTTCATTTGCCACTTATGGAATCATTGCTTGGCATCAACAGCAATATGATGTACTGGTCATTTGTTTGAGTGTACTTGGTGGACTCTTGGGATTCTTTGTGTATAACCATAAACCAGCAAAAATCTTTATGGGGGATGTGGGCTCACTTGCCCTAGGTGGATTACTGGCAGCAATCTCAATGATGTTGAATCAAGAATGGACATTATTGTTAGTTGGTTTGATCTATGTAGTGGAAACAGCTAGTGTTATGTTGCAAGTGACATCATTCAAACTAACTGGAAAAAGAATTTTTAAAATGTCTCCGATCCATCATCATTTTGAAATGAGTGGTTGGACAGAGTGGAAGATCGATATTGTTTTTTGGGCAATTAGTCTAGTGACTTCTTTGATTACATTATGGTTCATTTGGTAGGAGATGACAGGAAATGAAAAAAATTTCAACGTATGAAAATAAAAAGGTCCTTGTTTTAGGATTAGCAAAGAGTGGATTTAGTGCGGCCAAATTGTTACATGAATTGGGCGCACTTGTCACTGTAAATGATGGGAAACCTTTTGATGAAAACCCTGAAGCACAAGAATTGCTGTCAATGGGGATAAAAGTGATCACAGGGAGTCATCCAATCGAATTATTGGATGAAGAATTTTCGTTATTAGTCAAAAATCCCGGTATCCCTTATAGTCATCCTTTCGTTTCAAAAGCACAAGAACTGGGTATTCCGGTAATTACGGAAGTAGAATTAGCTTACGAGGTAGCGGAATGTCCGATTATTGGCATCACTGGGACGAATGGTAAAACGACAACTACCACCATGACTGGTTTATTATTGAATGCTGAAAAAAATGATGGCATTGCTCGCTTAGCTGGAAATATTGGTTATCCTGCAAGTAGTGTGGCACAAGAAGCAACTAAAGAAGATAAAATCGTGATGGAATTATCAAGTTTTCAATTGATGGGAATCACTGAATTTCGTCCTCACATTGCTGTGATCACGAATATTTATGAAGCGCATATTGATTATCATGGTACGCGTGATGAATATGTCAAAGCCAAATGGCAACTTCAAAAAAATATGACTGAATCAGACTACTTGATCCTCAACTGGAATCAGTCTGAATTAAGAGAACTAAGCAAAACGACAAAAGCAACTGTTTTACCATTTGCAACAGAACAAGAATTGTCGAAAGGTGCCTATTCATTGAATGGAAGTATCTTCTATGATCAAGAAAAAATCATGGATAGTTCTGAAATGGGTGTGCCAGGCGCTCACAATGTTGAAAATGCATTGGCCGCCATTTCAGTTGCTAAATTGTATGGGGTATCTAATACCGCAATCAAACAAACATTACAGCTTTTCCATGGTGTACCACACCGTACGCAATATGTAGGGGAAGTTCAAGGACGTAAATTTTATAATGACTCAAAAGCCACGAATATTTTAGCGACAAAAATGGCTTTAAGTGGATTTACACCAGAAAACTTAGTATTGATCGCTGGTGGGCTAGATCGAGGGAATTCATTTGATGCATTGATTCCTTCCTTAACAGGTCTTAAAGCATTGATCGTTTTTGGTGAAACAAAAGAGAAATTGATGGAGGCTGGCAAAAAAGCAGGTATTCCTATTATTGAAACAGCGGAAAATGCTGAATCAGCAGTGCCTGTTTCTCTTCGCTTAAGTGGAGAAGGCGATGTGATCTTGTTGTCACCAGCTAACGCTAGTTGGGATCAATACCCTAACTTTGAAATCAGAGGCGAACGCTTTATGGACGCTATCAATAAACTAGAAAATGTAGAAGCGAGCGATAATTAATGAAAATTTTGGTTACAGGTGGAGGAACTGGAGGACATATCTATCCAGCATTAGCCTTCGTCAATTATGTTAAAACACAAGTGCCAAATGCTGAATTTATGTATGTTGGTGCACAAAGAGGGTTGGAGAATAAGATTGTTCCAGAAACAGGGATTCCATTTCGTACCTTAGAGATCCAAGGATTTAAACGAAAAATTTCACTGTACAATGTTAAAACAGTCCAACTATTCTTGAAAAGTATCCGTTCAGCAAAAAAAATTTTAAAAGAATTTCAACCAGATGTTGTGATTGGTACAGGCGGTTATGTTTCAGGAGCCGTCGTCTATGCGGCTGCAAAATCAAATATTCCAACGATCATCCATGAACAAAACAGTGTCCCAGGGATGACGAATAAATTTTTAAGTCGCTACGTGGATCGAATCGCTATTTCCTTTAAGGATGCTCAAGCATTTTTTCCAGAAGAAAAATCTGTGTTAGTGGGCAATCCACGTGCACAAGAAGTAGCGAATATGAATAAGACGGATATCGTCGAATCGTTTGGACTGGACCCCAATAAAAAGACTGTCCTGATCTTTGGTGGAAGCCAAGGAGCGCTAAAAATAAATCAAGCTGTAACAGATTTTTTGACTGATTTTGAAAGTACGGATTATCAAGTGCTTTATGCTTCTGGCGAGCGTTACTATGAAGCAGTGAGAGAAAAAATAAATGCTTCACCAAACGTTAGTGTCCAACCCTATATCTCTAAAATGGCAGAAGTCATGGCTGCGAGTGATTTACTAGTCGGTAGAGCGGGAGCCACTTCCATCGCTGAGCTAACGGCGATCGGTTTGCCAGCAATCTTGATCCCAAGTCCTTATGTGACGAATGATCACCAAACAAAAAATGCCATGAGTTTAGTGCATGCGCATGCAGCTAAGATGATCAAAGATGACGAGTTGACAGGAAAAACATTGAGATATGCAATCGAAGAAATCATGACAAACGACAAGCTGCAACAAAGCATGTCCGAGGCGTCTAAACAACAAGGGATTCCAGATGCCTCAGAACGGCTATATCGATTAGTAGAAGCTGTTATTCAGAAATAAAGGCGGGTGGTCTAAAGTGAGTAAGAAAAAAGAACCAGAAAATTTGCCGAATCAATCTGTTGATGAGAACAATCTAACTCCTTGGCAAAAGGCCAACCGGAAATATTTAGCAGAACATGGTAAAAAAGAAAAAGAAGCAACGAAAAAAGCGGATAATGAAGTTCAACCAGACGAACAAGAAGCGGATACAGAACAAGCAACTGAAAAGGATGTTCCAGAACATGAGCATGACACTCCATCCGAAGATGAAACGGAACAAACAAAAGCGGGTGGCCCTTACAATGGTTCTTTCCTCAATCGATTGCCCAATCTAAAAAATCAGCGAAATAAAGTATTGTATCGGCGCTTGGCTTTGATTATCACGATTCTAGGTATACCATTGATCTTTTTGATTTATTACGTATCTCCATACAGCAAGTTGCAAGCAGTCACTGTATCGGGCAATGAAAATGTCGCTGCCCAGACAGTCATTACGGATACGAAGTTAACGATGGGTACGAATATTTGGAAACAATACTGGCATAAGGCTGACTACATCAACAATTTGAAAGAAGAACAGCCACGGATCGAAAATGCACAAATCAGTTTTAAAACGCTCAATACGTTTACTTTAAAAGTCAAAGAGTACAAAGAAATTGCTTTAGTAACGAAAAACGGGCAGTATTATCCTGTAATGGAAAATGGGACAGTTCTAAGTGAAAAAGTGGCTAATCCCACAAAAAATCTTCCTATCTTAGATGGATTCACGAACAATGAAAAAATCAAATCATTAACAAAGGAATACAACAAACTGTCAGCTGAATTGCAAAAAGCAATTTCTGAAATCAAATATACACCAAGTGATACGAATAAAAACTTGCTCCGATTGAATATGAATGATGGCAACCAAGTCATTGTAAATATCCAAAATCTAGCTAGTCAAATGAAATACTACGCACAAGTAGCAAAAGATATGGATGAAAAAGGTGTGATCGATATGGAAGTCGGTATTTTCTCCTATCCTTATTCAGAAAGCAGTGCAGAAGCAGAACAGACCTCTGGAACAAATTCGATGGAAACAACGACAGAACAAACAAATGGATCCTCTGCGAGTTCCGAACCTTCATCAGAAGAAACAGTACCAAGTGAGTCGGAACAGACAGGGAATACGTCAGGTGGTACAAGTGAAACAAATCAAAATGACGATAATTCAAGTTCGTCTTCTTCGATTTCAACAGAAAATTGATAAAACAACTTTAAAAAGTGAGAATCTACTTTCTAAAAACCAGTAATTTATGGTAGAATTGAAAGCAGTGAATATATCTATTAAAGTATATTTAAAAACGGACGTTAGTTGTTCGCTTGTATATGGAATAGTAAGTAGGAGGGAATCCCATTCATGGCAAAAACAGGAATGTATGTAGGCCTTGATATTGGAACGACATCTGTCAAAGTTGTCGTGGCTGAATATATCGACAGCCAAATGAATATTATTGGAGTAGGAAACGCAAAATCAGAAGGGATTAACCGCGGCATTATCGTTGATATCGATAAAACGGTCCAAGCGATACAACGAGCAGTACGACAAGCAGAAGAAAAAGCAGGAATCCAGATCAAGAGCGTAAGTGTTGGTTTGCCCGCAAACATGCTTGAAGTTGAAAATTGCCAAGGAATGATCGCAGTTAACGGAGATTCAAAAGAAATCACCGACGAAGATGTCCGAAATGTGGCTTCAGCTGCCCTAGTTCGTTCAATTCCTCCTGAACGTCAAATCGTATCAATTTTGCCACAGGACTTTACCGTGGATGGATTCGAAGGAATCAAAGATCCGCGTGGAATGATCGGTGTCAGACTAGAAATGTATGGTCTATTGTTTACTGGACCAAAAACTATTGTTCACAATATTCGTAAATGTGTAGAAAATGCAGGATTGGTCGTAAATGAATTAGTCATTACGCCATTAGCTTTAACAGAAACAATCCTTTCAGATGGAGAAAAAGATTTCGGTACGATTGTTATTGATATGGGTGGGGGCCAAACAACAACGGCTGTTATGCATGATAAACAATTGAAGTTTACCAGTCTAGATCAAGAAGGTGGAGAATTCGTCACCAAAGATATTTCCATTGTATTGAATACTTCATTCAATAATGCCGAAGCGCTAAAAATCAATTACGGTGATGCTTATCCAGAACGGACTTCTGATCAAGAAGAATTTCCAGTTGATGTGATCGGACAATCTGAACCAGTGAAAGTTGATGAACGCTATTTGTCAGAAGTCATCTCTGCACGTATGGAACAGATTTTTAACAAAGCAAAAGCTGCTTTAGATCAAATCGAAGCACTAGAACTACCTGGTGGAGTAGTGCTTACTGGTGGAGCAGCAAGTCTTCCTGGCGTTGTTGATCTAGCCCAAGAAATTTTTGGTGTAAACGTCAAACTATATGTACCAAATCAAATGGGTCTACGTAATCCAGTTTTTACTAATGTGATCAGTATCGTTGATTATTCAGCAAACTTGAGTGAAGTTTACCAATTGGCTAAAATTGCTGTAACTGGGGAAACAACTATTGCTCATCATCCGACTGTTGAACAAGAAGTAACTACTTATGATAGTTATGAGGTTCAAGAAGAAACTGATTATGACGAATCTGAACAAAAGAAATCTGGCGAAAACGTAACGAATAAAATTAAAGGTTTCTTTTCAAATATTTTTGATTAATTCATCCTGGGAGGAATAAAATATGGAATTCTCAATTGATAATAATATCAATGACGGCGCAGTAATCAAAGTCATCGGTGTCGGTGGCGGCGGAGGAAATGCTGTAAACCGAATGATTGAAGAAAATGTAAAAGGCGTAGAATTTATTACTGCCAACACAGATGTACAAGCTTTGAAAAATTCAAAAGCTGAAACTGTCATCCAATTAGGCCCTAAATATACACGTGGGTTAGGTGCAGGTTCACAACCAGAAGTTGGACAAAAAGCTGCTGAAGAAAGTGAACAATCTTTAAGAGAAGCATTAGATGGCGCAGATATGATCTTTATCACAGCCGGAATGGGTGGCGGAACTGGTACAGGTGCTGCACCTATCGTAGCTGGAATCGCTAGAGAATTAGGCGCTTTAACAGTCGGCGTTGTGACACGTCCATTCACTTTTGAAGGACCAAAACGTGGCCGTTTTGCTGCAGAAGGAATTGCACGTTTGAAAGAAAACGTGGATACATTATTGATCATTTCAAACAACCGCTTATTAGAAGTAGTTGATAAAAAGACACCAATGTTAGAAGCGTTCCGTGAAGCGGACAACGTTTTACGCCAAGGTGTTCAAGGTATCTCTGACTTGATCACAGCTCCTGGTTACGTGAACTTGGACTTTGCTGATGTGAAGACAGTAATGGAAAACCAAGGAACTGCTTTGATGGGTATCGGCGTTGCAAGCGGTGAAGATCGTGTAGTTGAAGCAACGAAGAAAGCTATTTCTTCTCCACTATTAGAAACATCAATCGATGGAGCAGAACAAGTCCTATTGAACATCACAGGCGGGTTAGATATGACATTGTTTGAAGCTCAAGATGCTTCTGATATCGTTGCAAATGCAGCTACAGGAGATGTAAACATCATCCTAGGTACTTCGATCAATGAAGAAATGGGCGATGAAATCCGCGTAACGGTTATCGCAACAGGTATCGACGAATCAAAAAAGGAACGCAAGTCTAGTCGTCCAACTAGACAAACATCTATGCAATCATCTACTCAAAAACCAGTATTGGATATGGATCAAGCAAAACCTACTCCAGTAGACGAAGAAAGTAGTTTTGGAGACTGGGACATCCGACGTGAACAAAATGTCCGTCCTAGAGTTGACGAATCTAATTTTGATACTATTGAAAAAAAAGAATTTGATACATTCAATCGTGAAGAAACAAAATCAAATGGTGATGACGAATTGAATACACCACCGTTTTTCCGTCGTAAAAAATAAGGGAGAGGGAGAGCACATGATTGCTGACAACTTGCTAAAAATCGAGCAAGACATTCAGGATTCGTGTGCTCTTGTTCATCGTAATCCGAAAGAAGTTACTTTAGTGGCCGTGACAAAGTCTGTGGACTCTGACAAGGCAGAAGAATTGATTAAAGCGGGAGTAAACAATTGCGCAGAAAATCGCGTAGATAAGTTATTGCAGAAAAAACAAGATTTGCAAAATCATCCTGATATCAAGTGGCATTTAATTGGTAATTTACAGCGCAGAAAGGTAAAATTGATTGTAAATGAAATTGATTACTTTCATGCGTTGGACAGTTTAAGATTAGCAGAAGAGATCCAAAAAAGAGCAGAAAAACAACTTGCTTGTTTTGTAGAAGTGAATGTCTCTGGTGAAGAGTCAAAACAAGGGATATCCCCAGATGAACTTCTTCCTTTTTTAGAATCGTTGGCTTCATTAACTAAGATAAAAGTTGTCGGTTTGATGACAATGGCGCCTAAAGATGCTTCTGCTGACCAAATTCGTAAAGTGTTTGGAACGCTGAAAGAGTTGCGTGATCTTGTTCAGAAGAAAGAACTTCCACATGCACCATGTACAGAATTAAGCATGGGAATGAGTCAAGATTTCCAATTGGCAATCGAAGAAGGTGCTACATTCATTCGTGTAGGGACAGCGTTATTCAAAGACGAGGAGGAACGATAATGCCGCTTTTAAATAGAGGAGCAATTGCTAATTTTTTCGGATTAGCTGATGAAGAAGAGTACGAAGAATACCCTGAAACAACTAATAGAGCTGTAACACAGCCGACTAAGAATAAACCAACACAAGTGCAGATGAGTCAACCCAAAACAACGGTGGTCTCAAAACCACGTGAACAACAAAGGACTACACGTCCTGTGACCCGTGAAACTGCACAACCAGAAACAAAAAAAGTAATTGAATTACATCAATCATCTGCTAAAAATGTCCGTAAAGAAGAAGCTACAAAATCTTCATTTACACCAAAGACAAATTTAGCTGGAAAAATCACGGTCATGGAACCACGTACGTACTCTGAAGCGATGACCATTGCGAAACGGATCATCACTGGAGAAGCCACGTTAGTTAATTTTCATCTTGTGGAAGAAAAACAAGCAAGAAGAATCGTTGATTTTCTAACTGGAACTGTCTATGCACTAGACGGTGATATCAAGCGTGTGGGAGACGAAATCTTCCTATGTACGCCTACAGGTATGGAAATCGATAGTTCAACGGCTCAATCGTTTGCGGACGTGAACATGTTTGACCTATAAGAGGAGGAACTACGATTTATACTATTTTTATGTTACTTAATTTGCTTGGGCGAGCAGCATATTTTTACAGTATCTTGTTGATGGTCTATGCACTGTTATCTTGGTTTCCGGGAGGATACCAATCAGGAATCGGTCGGTTCCTAGCTAAAATATGCGAACCATATATACAGTTATTCGAACGACTTCCTTTACGGATCGGCGGCTTTGATTTCACGATCTTGGCATCGATTCTCATTTTGAATTTAGCGGTACAAGGACTGCAACAAATCGTCCTATGGTTGATGATGGCAGTTTACTGATCAACGAATCAGAGAGAAAAATAGGAGGGGGAAAAATGGACGCAAATGTATATCAGCATTTTCGTGCGGATGAACGTTCTTTCATTGACTCAGTTGGTGATTGGATCGAACAGGTCCAGGGTCAATATGCACCGTATCTTACAGATTTTCTAGATCCAAGACAATCCTATATATTAGAAACGTTGGTTCGACAAGAGACCGAACTACGCTATTCTTTTTATGGGGGATATGAGCAGGCGGAACGAAAGAGATGTTTGATTTTCCCCGAATATTATCAACCTGAAGATGAGGATTTTGAAGTTTCATTATATGAGATTCACTATCCAAGCAAATTTGCCAGTTTGAGTCATGGAAAAATTCTGGGTACATTGGTTGGTACTGGGATCAAACGTTCTTACTTTGGCGATATCATTTCTGACGGGGAACGTTGGCAAGTCTTCATCGCACAAGAAGTAGAACAGTTTGTTGTAACTCAAGTAACAAAAATTGGTAAGGTCGCTGTTCGTTTAGAACCGAAGAAGTATACAGAATTGATTCTGCCCAAAGATAGTTGGACTGAAGAAAGAGGTACTGTTGCTTCATTGAGACTAGACAGTGTCATCTCAGAGATTTATAATATCTCCAGACAACGTTCAAAACAGTTGATTGAGTCAGGTAAAGTAAAGGTGAATTGGACTGAAAACACTCGACCCGACTTTTTACTTGAGTTACTGGATATTGTTTCGATCAGAGGTTTTGGTCGCATCCAAATACAGGGACTTGAGGGGAAAACTAAAAAAGAAAAGTATAGAGTATTGTTTGGTGTATTACGTAAATAAAACAAGAAGGTGGTTTACTCATGGCTTTAACTCCATTAGATATCCAAAATAAAACATTCCCGACAAAAATGCGGGGATATAATCAAGAC
This sequence comes from Enterococcus durans, assembly GCF_002277935.1. Taxonomy (NCBI): domain Bacteria; kingdom Bacillati; phylum Bacillota; class Bacilli; order Lactobacillales; family Enterococcaceae; genus Enterococcus; species Enterococcus durans. The sequence continues at coordinate 1,870,434 of NZ_CP022930.1, forward strand.
GAAGTAGATGATTTCTTAGATTTAGTTGTTCGTGATTACGAAGAAGTAACACAAAGAAATCGTGAACTTGAAAAAGCAGTGAAACATTCAGAAGAAAAACTCGAATATTTCAATGAATTAAAAGATGCGTTGAATCAATCGATCATCGTTGCCCAAGATACTGCAGATAAAGTAAAAACTAGCGCAAGCAAAGAATCAGAAGTGATCGTTACTTCTGCACAAAATAAAGCAGATGAATTGGTGGCCACAGCTGAAAAACGTGCGCACCAATTGACGACAGATGCTGAAGAAAAAGCAAGAAAAATCTTGACAGATGCTACTGAAAAAGCAAAACAATTAGCAACTGAAACAGAAGATCTGAAGAAAAAAACACGTGTGTTCCATCAAAGAATCAGCTTGATGTTAGAATCACAATTAGAACAAGTGAAGAGTCCAGAATGGGATGAGATTTTACAACCATTCTCAAGTTATGTCACAGATAGTCATGAAGTAATCAAAGAAGTTTTGGCAAAACAACTTGACAATGAAAATCAAACTGATGTAAACTCAGACACAGGAATCATGGAAGCACCAATCACAGCATTCGATACTCAGGCAATCGATATTTCGATCGTTCCTGGAGATCATGAAGAAGAGTAGAACAGAAAAGCCTCTTGCCATTCTTTAAGCGAGCCGATGATAGTGGAAGATCGGTAAGACACTGCAAGATGAAAGATCCTCTACCTGAATTGTTTCTGAACTAAGAGTAGGAAACAGCGGTTGACCTCGTTATGGGTCTTCGAGAGTTACATCATCATGTAACTGAATTTGGGTGGTACCACGGCATGTTCGTCCCTTGGATGAACATGCTTTTTTGTGTTCTCAAAATTATTAATCAAGGAGTGTAGTGCGTAATGAAAATGAAAGAAACCTTGCAACTAGGTAAAACAAAATTCCCTATGCGTGGGAACTTGCCAAATCGCGAAGCAGATTGGCAAAAAGAATGGGAAGAAAATAAAATCTACCAAAAAAGACAGGAACTAAATGAAGGAAAACCAAGTTTTGTTCTTCATGATGGCCCTCCTTATGCAAATGGAAATATCCATTTAGGTCATTCACTAAATAAAATCAGTAAAGATATTATCATCCGTTCAAAATCAATGTCGGGTTTTCGTGCACCCTATGTTCCTGGTTGGGATACTCACGGCTTGCCGATCGAACAAGTATTAGCCAATAAAGGAATCAAACGTAAAGAAATGTCTAAGGCTGAATATTTGGAAAAATGTCGCGAATACGCACTTTCACAAGTAGACAAACAACGGAATGATTTCAAACGATTGGGTGTCGCAGGTGACTGGTATCATCCATATGTCACTTTAGATCCATCTTATGAAGCTGCCCAGATCAGAGTGTTTGGTAAAATGGCTGAAAAAGGCTATATCTATAAGGGATTGAAACCTATCTATTGGTCACCATCAAGTGAGTCTTCACTTGCTGAAGCTGAAATCGAATATAAAGATGTGAAATCACCTTCTATCTTTGTTGCTTTTAATGTCAAAGATGGAAAAGGGATCGTTGATGAAGATGCTGCTTTTGTGATTTGGACAACAACACCTTGGACATTACCAGCTAACCAAGGGATTGCAGTAAATCCTAGCTATACGTATGTATTAGTGGAAGCTGATGGCCGTAAATTTATAGTTGCAAAAGATTTATTAGAAACTGTCCAATCAGAAATCGGCTGGGAAAATGTAAGTGTCTTAAAAGAGTTTTCAGGTCAAGAGATGGAATATATGACTGCTTGGCATCCATTCTATGATCGTGAATCATTAGTGATCTTAGGTGATCATGTCACTTTAGATGCTGGTTCTGGTCTAGTACACACAGCGCCTGGACATGGGGAAGACGATTATATCGCTGGGAATAAATACAAGTTACCTGTAGTATCACCAGTTGATTCTAAAGGCGTGTTTACAGATGAAGCACCTGGGTTTGAAGGGATCTTTTACGATAAAGTAAATCCAATGGTCACAGATCTATTAAAAGAAAAAGGCGCTTTATTGAAATTAGACTTCTTTACCCATAGCTATCCTCATGATTGGCGTACAAAAAAACCGGTGATCTATCGTGCAACACCTCAATGGTTTGCATCGATTGATGATTTCCGACAAAACATCCTTGATGAAGTCGAAAAAGTGAACTGGATTATTCCATGGGGGAAAACACGTCTTTATAACATGATTCGTGACCGAGGCGACTGGGTTATTTCACGACAACGTGTTTGGGGTGTGCCATTACCAATTTTTTATGCAGAAAATGGGGAAGCAATCATCACACCAGAAACAATTGAACATGTTGCGAATCTATTCGCAGAACATGGATCGATCATTTGGTTTGAAAGAGAAGCAAAAGAGTTACTTCCTGAAGGATTTACACATCCAGGTTCACCGAACGGTCAATTTACGAAAGAAACAGACATCATGGATGTTTGGTTTGACTCAGGTTCATCACATGAAGCAGTTTTACGTCAACGTCCAGAATTGACATTCCCTGCAGATATGTATTTAGAAGGTTCTGACCAATACCGTGGTTGGTTCAATTCAAGTATCACAACGAGTGTAGCAATCAATGGCGTGGCACCATATAAATCAGTTCTTTCACAAGGATTTACTTTAGATGGAGAAGGCCGCAAAATGAGTAAATCACTTGGAAATACGATTTTACCTGAAAAAGTGATCAACCAGTTTGGAGCAGATATTTTGCGTCTTTGGGTAGCAAGTGTCGACTATGAAGCGGATGTCCGCGTTTCAATGGATATCTTGAGCCAAGTTGCAGAAGTTTACCGTAAAATCAGAAATACCATGCGTTTCTTGATCGCGAATACAGAAGATTTTGATCCGAAAAAAGATACAGTTTCTTATGAAGAACTACGCTCTGTTGATAAATATATGACAGTTCGTTTAAATGAAGTTATTAAAGAAATTCGTGAAGAAGGATATGAAAAATATAACTTTATGCATATCTATCGTACAGTGATGAATTTCTTGACAGTAGATCTATCTGCATTCTATCTAGATTTTGCCAAAGATGTGGTTTATATCGAATCAGAAAATGATTATCAACGTCGTTGCATGCAAACTGTTTTCTATCAAACAGCTGTGGCATTGACAAAATTATTGACACCAATCATTCCACATACAACGGAAGAAATTTGGTCATTCTTGAAAGAAGAAGAAGAATATGTGCAATTAAGCGAACTTCCTGCATATGAAACATTTGCTAACCAAGAAGAGTTGATGGATACGTGGGCAGCATTTATGGACTTAAGAGATAAAGTATTGAAAGCTCTTGAAGAAGCACGTAACAGTAAATTGATTGGGAAATCTTTAGAAGCTAAATTAACGATCTATCCAAATCAACAAGTACGTGAATTGCTAACAGCGGTGGACGCAGATATTCCACAATTATTGATTATTTCACCTGATTATTTTGAAGTGAAAAATGATCAAACAGATGTACCTGCAGAAGCTGTGACATTCGATGATGTTTCGATTTTAGTTGAAAAAGCAGATGGAGAAACTTGCGATCGTTGTCGCCAAATCCGTAAAGATGTCGGAGTTGATGAAAAATTACCTCATCTATGCGGACGTTGCGCACATATCGTAGAAGAAAATTATCCAGAAGCAGTTGATGAAGGATTTGAATAACAGTTAAAAGAACAGAAGTGATAAGGTACCAGAAATCCTCAGAATTCATAAAAATCATTTTTCAAATTTTGAGGATTTGGGCTTATTGCTAGAGAATGGGATTCTCGTTCGTTTATAGTGATATAGAGGTCGAGACAAAATTCGCTTAGGTTTGAGAAACTGGATAAAAAAACGAACAATACATTTTTGTATTGCTCGTTTTTTTGGCTCTATACTTTTTGATGTTGGTGAACTTCGCCAACATCTTTTTTGTATAAAAAAATATAGAAAAGACACCCTGAAATCCTTTAGAATTAATTTGGCTACCAATTCATAGGAGGATTCAAGATGTCTCATACTCAGCTTATCAAAGATACCCTAAATATTCTAGACCTAAATATCCATTTCGAGGAAAATTGTTTAACTAAAGAAAAATACAAAGGACAAATTTGCTTGATTTACAAAGGAACTCTTCTGTACAAGCCAGAAGAGTGTCCCCATTGTCTTTGTGTCGTCCCCTCTAGGATCATTCGTTGGGGGACGACAACCGTTCGGTTGTTACTGAATGATGTCTCTGAGTATCGAACTTATTTGGAGTTGAAGAAACAACGCTTTAAATGTAAGTCTTGCCAAAGAACATTCGTAGCGGATACCTCTGTTGCTGAAAAACACTGTTTCATTAGTCAAAAAGTTCGTTGGTCTGTTATTGCTTGCTTAAAAGAGAATACTTCCATGACGGAAATCGCCCGTCAGAAAAATATCTCCACTTCTTCGGTCTATCGTGTCATGAAGCGATTCTACCGCCCATTGAATCCTTTCAAACAGACTTTGCCAAAGGTCTTATGCTTTGATGAATTCAAATCGGTTCGAAGTGTTGCCAGTGCAATGAGTTTTATCATGATGGACGGACAAAGCCATGCATTATTGGATATTGTCGAAAATCGACGCTTGCCTTATTTAGAACGCTATTTTTCTCGGTTTTCATTAGCGACTCGAGAAGCTGTTGAATTCATTGTTATTGATATGTATGCACCTTATGTTTCGTTGGTTAAAAAGCTTTTCCCGAATGCTCAGTTGATCATCGACCGTTTCCACATCATCCAACATATTGGCAGAACTTTCTTGAATCACCGAGTGAAAGAAACCACTGCACGACTTAAAGGATCTTCTCACTCTCAACGAGGACTAGGGAAAAAAATGAAACGTTATTGGAAACTCCTACAAAAAGAAGAAGCAAAGTTAAACTATGAAAAACGGGTTTGGCGTGCCAGTTTTAAAGATTATTTGACTGAAAGTGAGATTGTCGATCGACTGTTAGCTTCTTGTCCCAACTTACGCCAAGGCTATCAGTTATACCAAGACATTCTTTATGCGGTAAAGAAAAGAGATCAGTCACTATTTGAGGATTGTTTAACTAGAGACATTAGCGATCTGCCAGAAACCTATACAACCACTTTACGAACGTTTAAAAAGTTTCTGCCACAGATCCAAAATGCGCTTCACTACAGCTATTCAAACGGACCATTGGAATGTTTAAACAACCACATCAAAGTATTAAAACGCAATGCGTACGGCTTTCGCAGCTTTTACAATTTTAAACTACGGATCATGATTCGTCATGGCAAAACATTTTTAACCAAATAAACAAAACAGAAAGAGGGTTTCTTCTTTCTGTTCTGTCCAAATTATTCTAAGATTTCTCTTTACCAACATCATTTGACAAAGAGCCGTTTTTTTTTTTTGAAATTTTCGAAAAAACTGACTTTTGGACGCCGTTTATTCGAGAGTCTGTAGCAAACCTGTTTTTAGATTTGTCCCACACTCTCGAAACTATTTGAATATTTTTATTGTTTAGCACTTTTTGTACTACAAAATCTTCAGATTACTTAGTCTTATAATTTGCCACGTTCACGGTACCATTCATCTGGTTGCCAGATCCATTCAAAGCCATCTTTTTCAAGTAGTTTGAAGGCTGCTTCAGGACCCATCGTACCTGCTTTATAGTTAGGGAAATCAGGTTTGGTTTGATCCCATGCTTGACGGATGACATCGATGATATGCCAAGATTGTGCGACTTCTTCCCAATGGGAGAAGTTTGTTCCATCACCTTTTAAGGCATCTAATAGTAATTTTTCATAGGCTTCAGGACTATTTTCGACAATTTCAGAACTATTACGATACTCTAATTTGATCGGTTCGGTATTGAACCCTTGACCGACTTCTTTTCCATTCAAGGATAAGGAGAATCCTTCTGTTGGTTGGATATAGATCGTCAATACATTTGGTGGAAGTGTCGTGTCCTCACAAGGTTCATCAACAGATGTTTTGAAGACATTTACGGGCACTTGTTTGAAAACGATATTGATCCTTGTTCCTTTTTCTGTTAGACGTTTTCCTGTACGAACATAGAAAGGCACACCTGACCAACGGAAATTATCGATCGTGAATTTTCCTGCGACAAAGGTTTCAGTTGTTGATGCAGGATCAACTTTGTCTTCTTCACGATAGCTTTTGAACATTTCACCATCAAGTTGTCCCTGATCATATTGGCCACGAACAAAGTTTTCTAGGACCTCTTGTTGATCGTAGATTCGAACAGCTTTCAGTGCTTTGATTTTTTCAGCGCGAATTTCCTTTTCAGAAAATGCGACTGGTGGTTCCATAGCTAATAAAGCAACGACTTGAAGAATATGGTTTTGGACCATATCTTTCAATGCACCACTGTGGTCATAATAGCCTCCGCGGTCCTCGACACCAAGAGCTTCACCAAAAGTGATCTGGATATTATCAATGTAGCGATTGTTCCATTGAGATTCAAAAATATTATTTGCAAAACGGATAGCAGAAATATTTTGGATCATTTCTTTTCCTAAGTAATGGTCGATCCTAAAGATATCTGGTTCTGGAAAGACCTGACGGATCTTTTCATTTAGATCGTAAGCCGATTGGTAATCTGATCCAAAAGGTTTTTCGATGATCAATCGGTTATAGCCATTTTCAGTGACGATTTTTTGAGATTTTAAATGGGCAACGATAGTACCAAAAAATTGTGGAGCCATAGCAAGATAATAGATACGATTGCCATCTAGTTGGTATCGCTCATCTAATTGATCAGCCAATTCTTTTAATGTTGCATAATGAGTTGAATCATTGACATCATGAGATTGGTAGTAGAAATGACTCGCAAATTCCTTTGCTTCTTCGTCGGAAGGATTTAAGGATTGGATTGTCGAAATGACAACTTCGCGGTAATGTTCATCGCTCCAAGGTCTCCGAGCAGTACCGATGACAGCAAAATGTTTTCCTAGATTGCCTTTTTTGTAAAGACGAAACAAAGAGGGATACAATTTACGTTGAGCTAAATCACCTGTACCACCAAATATCGTAAATAAAACATTTTTTTCATTAGACATGTAGGTAAGCTCCTTTATAATTTATCGACAAAAATCGTGCTGGCAGCTTTAAAACTGACAGAAATTTTCTTTTGTGCATTTTGGATGGTGATTGGACCTTCATATGCGGCAACATCAATGATTTCATATTCTTCATCGATATTAAGGTCGATCGTTACAAGATAGTCCAATAATTCTTTTTCGTCAAGGACTCGTGCAATCCGAACGGTTGAACCTACTGGATAAGAATCTAGTGTTTGTCGGCGTTCTTCATGGACCACTTCATCTTTGTGAGGAATATTCCCACCATGTGGACAATGTTTAGGATGATTCAAATAGTCTTCTAAATGATCTGCAAGTTGTTCTGATGTTACATGCTCCAAAACCTCTGCATCATCATGTACTTCATTCCAACTGTATTCTAGATGTTCGACTAAAAAAACTTCCCATAAACGATGTTTGCGAATCAAACTGCTTGCTTTTTTCAAGCCACTCTCGGTCAATTGTACACCTTGATAAGGAGAGTGTTCCACAAGTTGTTCCTTCACAAGTTTTGAAATCATTTCACTGACTGAAGCTGGTGAGACAGCAAGACTAGAAACGATTTGCTTGTTATTTACTTTAGTTGTATCTCCGCCTAACTCCAAAATGATTTTCAAATAATCTTCTCGGTTTGGTGTCATATTCGATCATCCTTTCATGGTATGAAACCATCACTAGTAAGTGTATCAAAAAAAAAGTGAATTGACTATTTTTCTAGACAAAAAAACAGAAATAAACATCGATAAATGTCTATTTCGATAGGAAAAAAACGAAAGTCAAGAAATACCTTCTTGTTCTTTCGTTTAGACTATATGGAAATCAATTTTTAACGCCCGATTTTCTTTATCTGATAAGTAGAATCTGTTGATTCATCGTAAAAAGTCATTTTTTCATAAGAAAGAGTCAAATAATAGCCATAGTGATCTCGAACAATCAGTTGTTGCTCATTCAATTCAATCAGTGTGGTCCCTAATGAGTGATCATTGATGGAAAAATCAAAAGTTGGAGAAACACGCAGTTGTTCGTTTTGTTGGTTATCATCTATGAATGACCAAACACCTTGATACTGTGAAGGATCAAAGCTCTTTTCTTGTTTCTTTTTCTTTTTAATCGCGATACTACCACCTACTAAAGTTGCTAAAAAAGCTGCTGCACCATAGATTATTTTTTTTCGCATCAGACCACCTCTTCTTTTAACGATTAATTAAAGACAACGAATGTCTTACTTTCTTCTATTGTACCGAATAATATCTAAAAATTCTCTAAGACTTTCGACTGGTTTTTCAAGAGTTTTTACTCAAATTATGATAGGATACATAGTAGGAAGAAAGGTGACGATTTTTGAAATACCCACAAGTTGAAACTGCATTTTTTATTGAGCGGCCAAATCGATTTATTGCCTATTGCTTGAATCAAAGAGGTGAGGTCATTACCACCCATGTTAAAAATACAGGAAGAGGAAAAGAGGTTTTTGTTCCTGGTGCAAAAGTTGCAGTAAACTATGCCCCTAGCCCAAAACGTAAGACAGACTATGATCTGGTTGCGGTCCAAAAAAAAGATGAGTGGTTCAATATCGATAGCCAGCTTCCCAACAGATTAGCGATGGAGGGGATCCTTGATGGAACCATCCAATTACCAAACCTATCAGGAAAAATCATCAAATATAAGCGAGAAGTAAATTATCGACATTCAAAGTTTGATATTTATTTAGAAACATCAGCGAATCAGAGAGTATTCGTTGAGGTGAAAGGCATGACACTGGAGAACAAAGAAATCGGCGCATTTCCTGATGCACCAACTCTGCGAGGATTGAAACATGTCGAGGAATTAGTTGAAGCTCATTTAGAAGGCTATGAAACGTATGTGCTTTTCATTGCACAGTTTGAGCATCTTCGAGTAGCTACCATCCATGAAGAGATGCAACCAGAGTTAGCACAGAGGATTCGCTATGCGCAACTGAATGGCGTAACCGTTTTAGCGTATAATTGTCAGGTAACGGCTGATCAAGTCAAGATAAAACAGGAAATACCGTTTGATATCGATCAACCCTTTGAAGACCCTAATCTATAGAAAGAAGGTAACGAACATGATAAATTTAGGAATTATTGGAACCAATTGGATCACACATCAATTTGTTCAAGCTGCACTTGGTACTGGAGAATATGAATTGACAGCGGTCTACTCAAGACATCTAGAAAAAGCACAAGCATTTGGTTCGAAATATGAAGGTGATATTGAGTATGCAACTGATTTAACGACATTCTTTCAATTGGAGCATTTAGATACTGTTTACATCGCTTCACCAAATAGTTTACATTTTCAACAGGCGAAGCAAGGAATTCTAGCTGGTAAGAATGTGATCGTTGAAAAACCAGCATTCAGTACGCCAAAAGAAATGGATGAGATCATTCATTTGGCAAATGAAAAAAAAGTATTCTTCTTTGAAGCTGCACGTAATATCCATGAATCTGGCTTTAAAAAAATTACTGACTACTTACCTTTAAAAGATGAGATATTAGGGGCTAATTTTAGCTATATGAAGTATTCATCACGTTACGATCAAGTGCTTGATGGAGAAGTGCCAAATATTTTCTCTACTCGATTTTCAGGTGGAGCAATGATGGATCTAGGGGTATATCTCGTATATGCAGCAGTTGCTTGGTTCGGTATGCCCACAGAAGTTCATTATTTCCCAAGAAAGATTTCAACAGGCGTTGATGGACTTGGTTGGGGAATATTGCGTTATGAATCGTTTGATGTATCCATCCAACCTGGCAAAATTGGCGATTCTTATCTACCTTCAGAAATCTATTTCGATTCTGGAACATTAGTGATGAATGGGGTCAATGCCATTGAAACAGCAGAATTCCATGATCGACAACATCAAGACATTACTACTTTGGAAATCAAAACCGCAGAAAATCCTATGGCTGATGAAGCAAAAGATTTTGCGAATGTGATCAAGCATCCAACAGATCCAACTTGGGGATTGCTTTATGAAGAATGGATCGAGTTAGCACGCAGTGTCAATCAAGTAGTTTATGATCTAAGAAAAAATGGGGGCATCAAATTTGATGCCGATAATGAGGAAGATTTTTAATGAATGAATTTGTACAAACATTTCCACAAGCATGGCAAGAAAAATGGCAAGAAAAGGCGTTTTTAGAGGCGTCACTGATACAAAAAGCAGTCTTTCAACCACTAAAAGACCAACAAAACGTGATCGGTATTTCTCCGACTGGTTCAGGGAAGACTTTAGCTTATCTGCTTCCCTTACTATTGAATGTTGAAAAGGATCACGGGAGTTCCTTACTGATCTTGGTTTCATCTCAAGAGTTAGCGATCCAAGTAGCAGAAGTCACACGAGAATGGGCTAAAGCGTTAGACCTAAAAGTCCAATCCTTAGTAGGGGGCGCTAACGTTAAACGACAAGTGGAAGGTCTGAAGAAAAGACCTGAGATCCTAGTGGGTACCCCAGGACGAGTCTTAGAACTGATGAAATCAAAAAAAGTCAAAGCACATCAATTGAAAACAATTGTCTTTGATGAAGCTGATCAGTTGCTGGATGAAGGGAATAGTCCTTTAATCGATCAACTACTGCATCAAGCACCTGTTGAGTATCAATTAGCCTTTTTCTCAGCAACAGCCGATCGTTCGTTGAAACAAATCGAAGAATTGACAAAAAAACAAATCGAAGTAATCGATGTTACCAAAGAAGATGATTCAAGAAAGGGGCAAAAACATTACTTTTTGCATGTACCAGCGCGTAAAAAAGATGAATATCTTAGAAGACTAGCGTATGTTGATGGCTTTCAAGGTTTAGTCTTCTTCAATCAGCTAAGTGAGTTAGGCGCTATGGAAGAAAAATTGCTTTTTAGAGGAGTCGCTGTGGGAAGTTTAGCTTCTGACCAAAACAAATTAGTACGAAAAGCAGCACTTGACCAATTCAAAAATAATAAGATCACAGCTTTATTTACAACTGATGTCGCAGCTAGAGGTTTAGACATCAAGGGTCTACCTTATGTTGTGAATGCGGAAGTTCCTCTTACAGAAGAAGCTTACCTGCATCGATCTGGCCGAACAGGACGAATGGGAAGTGAAGGAATAGTCATCACATTTGTTCAAGATCACACTTTGAGAGATTTGAAGAAAATTGCGCGAAAAGCGGATCTATCAATTAAAGAGATTTTTCTTCATGGCGGTCAATTGTTAGAGGAATCGCCCGAAAAAGAAGAAATGAATCGCGAAAATGAACCACACAAAAAAGCTTCCAACTATCCTTTGAAAAAAGAAACAGCAAAAAAAGAGCCAGTGGATGTTGTACGTAAAAAACGTAAAAATAAACAAAAAAAGGATAAAAATAAAGGAGCAAGGCGCAAATAAGCGCCTTTTTGTGTTATGATAAATGAAAACGGAATCACTGTTATTTAACTAAAGGTGGGATTGCATGAACGAAAGACAAGAAGAAATATTGGACTTATTGCATGAAAATCAGCATGGATTGACAGCTAGCGATGTAGCAGAAAAGCTTTCGATCGATCGAAGCAATGCAAGTCGCTATTTAAGTGATTTATATAAGGATCATTATATTATCAAAAGTCCGGGTCGTCCGGTCGTTTACTCAATGCCTCCTAAAAAGACTGCATCAGACAAAGTTCATGTTGACTACTCTACACAAGTGACATTTGAAACATTAGTTGGAGAGAACGATTCGTTAAAAGTCAGCATCCAACAAGCGAAAGCGGCAATTTTGTATCCGCCTCGCGGGTTACACACCATCATATTCGGAGAAACTGGTACTGGTAAATCCATGTTTGCCGAGTGTATGTATCATTTTGCAATCGACTCAGAAATGCTTTCAGAAGACGCACCATTTGTCTCTTTTAACTGTGCCGATTATGCACAAAATCCTCAGTTGCTATTTGGCCATATTTTTGGGATCAAAAAAGGTGCTTATACGGGAGCCTCACAGGATAGCCAAGGATTGATCGCAAAAGCAGATGGTGGGATCTTATTTCTAGATGAAATTCATCGTTTGCCGCCAGAAGGACAAGAAATGCTGTTCACTTTTATTGATAAAGGCGTTTATCGGCCATTAGGTGAAAGTGCCCATACACATGAAGCCTCCGTCCAGATCATCGGCGCGACTACGGAATCCTCAGAAAGTTTCCTTACCACGTTCAACCGCAGGATCCCAATGGCTATCACTTTACCTAACCTTGCTTCTCGGTCATTAGATGAACGCTATGAAATCATCTCACTGTTCATCAAACAAGAAGCGAATCGGTTAAATCAGCGGATAGATATTGAAAAAGAGGCTATTCTAGCATTTATGCTATATGATGCAGAAGGGAATATCGGTCAAGTCAAACGTGATTTGAAGTTGGTATGTGCAAAATCATTCCTCCATTACCGCACGCATAATGAAGAAAAACTGATCATTCGTAAAGAAGAGCTTTCACTTCAAGTCCAAAAGGGGCTATTGAAGATCAAAGAAGTTCCAGAACGTCTTGATCGTTTCATGGATAGCAAAAGTCAGTATCTCACTTTTGAGCCAGGTTTTGCAGATGTAGTCTGGTCGCAAGATCCTGAAAGAAATATGCAGGTATATAACGATATTGAAGAAAAAATGCTTTCCTTATCTGAAACTGGCGTAGAGAACATTGATTTGGAAACCCTGATTTCAAAAGATGTCGATGCGTACTTTCAAACATATGTCAAAGAGTTGACGAAAAGTACGATTCCCAAAGACTTATTACCAGATGACATTTGGCGTTTGACAAATGAGTTATACGATGTGGCGGAAAAGAGGCTTGATCGTATCTATAATGAAAAAGCTCGGTTCGCCTTTGCCCTTCATTTACAAAGTACCTTGGATCGTGTGAGGGACGGACATATGATCGTCCATCCTGATTTGAATAATGTACGTAAAAACTTCAAGAAGGAATTTCAAGTAGCCATCGATCTATCAACAATCATTGAAGAGGAACAGCAAGTGGAGATTCCTTTTGATGAAATCGGCTTTATCAGTATGTTCCTATCGATCAGTCTAGGGGAAAGCGAACCGGTCAAAGAAAACAAAGTAGATGTCCTAGTTTTGATGCATGGCAGACAAACTGCCTCAAGTATGTTGGAAATGGCTCAGGAACTATTGGGAACGAAAATCGGTAAAGCTTTCAATATGCCTCTTTCGATGGAAGTCCAAGCGATGTATGAAGAAGTATTGCATTACGTCCAAAGCCGCCAAGAATACTTGACGAATGGGTTGATCTTACTGACCGATATGGGGTCGCTGAATACCTTTAGCGATTTGATTTTTGAGGAAACGGGTATCCGAACAAAGGCAATTACTATGAGCAGTACGATGGTGGTCATCGAAGCAGTCCGGATGGCAAATGTAGGCAGAAGCTTGGAGGATATTTATCAAAGTATCCAAATTTCTTTTGAAACGATCGTTAGAGATCAGTTTAAAGTCGAGCAACAAGAAATCATTGAACGTAAAAAAGCTGTCATCGTCACTTGCTTTACTGGTGAGGGAGTAGCGGCAAAACTATATCAACGGATCGTTCCAGTGATCGATCAGAAAAAGGTCGAAGTGATCCAGATGCAGTTTTTGGAGCGTGAATCATTCAAAAGACACATCGATGCTCTACTAGAAGAATATGAGATCAAAGCAATTGCTGGAACAGTGGATGTGGATTATCAAAATATTCCTTTCTTTTCTGCGTATGACATATTCAATGATGAAAAATTGAATACATTGAAACGGATTGCAGACGATGAAGTACCAACAGCTAAAATTGTTGATTCATTAAAAGATTCACTCAATTCGATCTCTTCAGTCGACGTATTGATCCACTCATTGCAAAAGACGATCCAACAAATCCAAACGGATCTCTCAATCATCGTAGAACCAGGTGTAGATATCGGGATCGTGATTCACTTAGCGTTCTTATTAGATAGTTTAATGAAGCATGAAAAATCACGAGTGTTTGAAAATCTGGAAACTTTTTCTAAAGTCTACCGCTTGGAAATGGATATCATTCGTACGAACTTAATTAGCTTAGAGCGAAAATATCGAGTAAATATCCCTGAAAATGAAGTAGCATTTTTGACCCAAATGTTTATTGAAAATAAAATAAAGAAATAATGCACACTAATCTTGAGTATTACACACTATTCATCTGTGTGCGCACTGTGTAAAAGAGTTAAAAGGCGTGAAAACGCTATTTTAACTCTTTTTTCATTTGGCATGCTTCTTGCGTTATATTTATGTGTAAAACCAAATAAAGGGAGTGGAACAAATGGCGAAAAAAACGATTATGTTAGTATGCTCTGCAGGAATGAGTACCAGTTTATTAGTAACAAAAATGCAAAAAGCAGCAGAAGAAAAAGGAATGGAAGCAGATATTTTTGCTGTTTCGGCTTCAGATGCGGATAACAATCTTGAATCTAAAAACGTAGATGTCATGTTATTAGGACCGCAAGTTCGTTTTATGAAAGCGCAGTTTGAGCAAAAACTTGCACCAAAAGGGATTCCTTTAGATGTGATCAATATGCAAGATTATGGAATGATGAATGGTGCAAAAGTATTAGAACAAGCAGAAAAATTGATGAAGTAATTACAATTCAATTGGAGGTAGCGAAGTGGAAGATCAACAAAACCTTGAAGCCATCATGGGTTTGATCATGTTTGGCGGCAATGCCAAAAGCGACGCAATGGAAGCGATTACGGCAGCTAAAAAAGGCAATTTTGAATTAGCTGAACAGAAACTCACAGATGCAAAAGAATCACTTGTACAAGCACATCATTCGCAAACGCAAATGTTGACACAAGAAGCACAAGGAAACCATATGCAAGTGACATTATTGACTGTACACAGTCAAGACCATTTAATGACATCGATTGCTTTTACAGATCTAGCCGAGGAAATCGTCGATCTGTATCGCCGTCTCGAAGTAGAATAAGCACTATCTCTTAGAACAAGAACTTCTTTTTTGAACGGAAGAAGAAAAAAATTTTTGAACGGATTTTTTTAATTTGGTATAAGGAGACTCTTCTTTATATAACTAACTTATAGGAGGAAATAAAAAATGAACGGATTAACAAGTTGGATGGAGAAATACATCCTTCCGGTTGCCGCAAAAATCGGTGCGCAGAAACACTTAGTTGCTTTGCGTGACGCATTTATCGGTACGTTACCGGCAACGATGGCTGGATCAGTCGCTGTAATGATCAACGCAATTATTCGAGATTTACCACAGCAATTTGTCAGCACTTATGCGGATAGCTTAGCAGCTGATAAAGGAATTTTCGCAGTATTGAATGTTATTATTGGTATCAATGGTTTTGTTTGGAATGGTACATTAGCCATTGCAGGTCTGATCTTCGCTTTCTCATGGGGCTATAATTTAGCAAGAGCCTATGGGGTGAATGATCTAGCAGGTGGTATCGTTGGTTTAGCTACGCTTATTCAAGGAATTTCTTTTGGACCAGCTTTATCAGCTGCGTTGAATGTCGATGTTCCAAAAAATGTAGCAGATGCGATCAATGGAACAGAATTAGGTGCTACGATCGCAGACGGTACGTTATCTGTCGGTCTTTGGGGTTGGTTGAAACTTGATCATTTGAATGGTAATGCTTATTTTACAGTCATGATCATGGGTGCTATCTCAGTAATTATTTTCTGTAAATTAATGTTGGCAGATATCACGATCAAAATGCCGGATTCAGTTCCGCCAGCAGTATCAAAAGCTTTTGCAGCAATTTTACCAGCAACGATTGCTTTATATATCATTGCAATTATCAACTATATCGTTGGTCGCTTGGCAGATGGCCAATTGATTATTGATTTGGTCCAAAAATATATCGCTGAACCGTTCTTGGGTCTATCACAAGGGATCGGCGCAGTATTGATCGTCACAGTTTTCGTGCAGATTTTCTGGTTCTTCGGTATCCATGGACCAAACGTTTTGGCACCAGTCCTAGAAGGAATTTGGGGACAAGCACAACTGATCAATATCGATATTTTCCAAAAAGGGTACAATGGAAAAACAGGTACTCCAGCAGTATTAGATGCAATTGAAGATGGAAAAGCGTATATGTGGGTTCGTGGATCATTTGATGCCTTTGCTTGGTTCGGTGGATCAGGTGGTACAATCGTTCTCTTGATCGCCATTTTATTATTCTCAAAACGTGCAGACTACTTAACAGTAGCAAAACTATCCATTGGACCTGGTATCTTCAATATCAATGAACCAGTGATGTTTGGTTTACCAATCGTCTTGAATGCGATCATGTTCATCCCATTCTTAGTTGCCCCTGTTGTCGCAACTGCAATTGGTTGGGTCGCAACTTATCTGGGATTAGTCGCACCTGTTTCCCAACAAGTCACGTGGGTTGTTCCGCCATTCCTGCTATCATTCCTAGCAACCGGGGCAGACTGGCGTGCGCCAATCGTTACACTCGTATGTATGGTAGTCACCTTCCTGATCTGGGCACCATTTGTTATCTCTGCAAATAAAATGGACCCTGCGGCAGGCGAACAGTAAAAAATTAGTGGAGCAGAAGCATTTCCTGCTTCTGCTCACTTATCAATGTAGGAGGAAAAAAGTATGATCTCAATTGCAAGTGCAATGCAACAAGATGCTATCAAAGAGTTATTAGAAGGATACAACGAAGAGGGTATCTCTTTTACATTCAAAGAAAAACAAGGAATCAAATTATTATTCGAAACAACAGCTGAAGATACAGAAGCAGCAGCTAAAAAGGCGAAAGAATTGATTAAAGCACAACCATGGGGCACTGTTTTATATTTCCAAGCAACAGCAGTTTAGTCTTCGTGGCTGAAAGATAGGATGGGTTCAAAATGATAAAAAACGGTTTATTCTTATGTAGTGTTGGTTCACTGATCGTATTATATAGTTTAAATCCTAGTTCACAAAAATATGATCTATACAGTATGGTCACTGGACTTTTTCTGGCAGGTTTAGGTATATATTTCTTTTTGAAAGGGAAAAAAAGAGAAGAAGCAAAGGGGAAAAATAACTAATGGAAATTGTAAAAAAATTAAATATTCCGGCATCGTTTTTCTACGATAAAGTTATGGACTCTGTCCTTTTTGATGTACGTAAAGCGACTGGAAAATCAGTGACTCGTAAACAGTTAAAAAATTTGGAATACGTGAAGCAATTTTCGCAAAATAACCGTGCTCGTATCAAAATCGAAGAGCTCATTGAAAACCAGTCCTATAAATTTCGTACGTCAACAACAAAAAATGATTTTGTTGTCCATTACCAAATCAAGCCTATAGATGATTCTTCCTGTGAAGTGCATTACACAGAACAGATGGAATCTCATGGAATGCTACAAAAATTGAATGATATGATTTTAGGAACATTATTGATGTATTTCAAAAAACGTCGTTTCAAAAAAATGTTAGTGATGATTGAAGAAACTTACTAAGCTTTTGCTCAAGAGTAACAGAGCAAAAGACTATAAAATAATTTGAAGAGTCAAAGGTTGTGGCAAAGACGATGGGGAAATAATAAAAAAAGTTTATTTAAATGATATTGTTTACTAAACTGATTATTATTGAACGAGTCTTGTCACAATTTTGTTGTGTTGATGGAAGGGGTAATAATGATGGCAAATGATGTGAAAGAAGTAGGACTTGATTATGTCGATGAAATGTGTGATCTAGCGATTTATGCATTCAATGCAAAGGATACGGTAGAAAGAAGAGAAAAATTCCGAATGCTTGCTGAACATTCATGGAATTATGGCTTTTTTGATCAGGACGATCAATTAACCAGTCAAGTAATGGCTACCCCTTTTCCTGTTGAATTTCATGGGAAAGAATATTTGATGGCAGGAATCGGTTACGTTGCTTCTTATCCCGAAGCAAGAGGACAAGGCGGGATCAATCAAATCATGGAAAAAATCCTCAAAGATTGTCGTGAAAGAAAGGTCAGCCTGTCCTATCTAGCGCCATTCTCATATCCGTTTTATCGTCGTTATGGTTATGAGCAGGTATTTGATCAAGCAAACTACCAACTAGATAGCAGAGACATACCAAATGTGAAAAAGACATCAGGAAAAATGAAACGTCTGTCATTCGATCAAGCGAAAGAAGCAATGGATACCATCTATTCACAAATGCCTGAGAATAGTCGGGGCGGGTTGAAAAGAGAATCATGGTGGTACAATTATAAGTTTAAAGTCAGAAAAGAAAATCATTACGCCTTATATTATGATGAAACGGGTCAAGCAAAAGGATATGTTGTATACCAATTAACAGCACCAACGTTCAAGATAGTAGAATGGGGCTACTTGACACATGAGGCTTTTAAGGCACTTGTTCGCTTTGTCGGTTCGCATAGTGGGGCGTTTGAATCATTTGAGTATGCTTGCGGATATTCAGGCAATAGCCAAAATTATTTATTGCAAAATCCATTTGCTAAAATGACCGTGGTACCATACATGATGGGACGGATCGTTGACATAGAACGTTTCTTAGAGTCGTACCCCTTCAATGGAAAAAATACTGCATTTGCTGTGGAGATCGTCGAAGATGAGTATACAAAATGGAATGAAGGAATCTTTGAGGTCCATATCGTTGATGGGAAAAATCAGCTAAAAAAAGTCGAGCGAACTGATTTGCCCACCATCAGTGGAAACATCCAGCATATGACTCAGCTATTGATGGCTTATCGTAAGTTAGATGAATTGGTTTTTTATGATAAAATCAAGGTTAGTGAATCGATCGCTGCATTGAACTTGCTTTTTCCTCAGCAACAGCCGATTTTAAATGATTATTTTTAAGTAAAGAGGATATGTTGGGATAAAAAAGAGGTTGGGACAGAAGTGTTTAACTCCGAGAAATAAGAAGAAATTCACGAAAATTGTTTTTCAAATTTTTGTGAATTCCGGCTTATTTTTGAAGGAGTTGCTTCTGCTCCCACCGTTTATTCGGAGTTAGAGTCTGTGGCAAAACTGATTTTTAGTTTTGTCCCACGCTCTTTTTTTCAATTTTATAATAAATCGTCTTTTTTGGTAAATTTAAACTTTCGACTCTCTTTTTTCTGAGGTTTGTTTTTTTCATGCTGATCGATTGCCTTTTTTGAAAGTTCTTCTCGTTCTTTCTTCGATGCATCGAAACGTTCAGCATAAACTTTTTCTTTTGGTTTGTCATTCATAAAAAAACCTCCTCTATCACCTGAATTTATAAGTACATTTTATCATTACAGGGTCTGTCTTGGAAACGTTTTGCCTCGTTAAAACCAAGAGATTTTAGAATAGAAGCTTGCATGTGGCATATAAACAAGCTAAAATAATAGTATTGAGTTTTTGTTCCTGTAGCTCAGTAGGATAGAGCGATCGCCTCCTAAGCGATAGGTCGCTGGTTCGATCCCAGTCAGGAACGTATATATAGAGCGAGACAAAAGTCGTTTAGGTTTGAGAAATTGGAGAGAAAAAAACGAGCGTGGGACAAAAGTAAGAAACACTTCTGTCTCACACTCGTTTTTTTGAAATTTACGAAAGATCTGCCTTTTGGACGCCGTTTATTTGAGAGTCTGAAGCAAAACTGATTTTTAGATTTTTCCCACATTCTTGCTTTGTATTTGTGCAAAAAACGCCAAACAAGTTATCATTTTCATATAAAGTAGTGAACAGTATCGATGTTTTATCTTGGGTCACCGCTTCTCATAGAGGAAGCAAATGAAACACCTCGATACATAAACTGTACTTAATAGATAAAAATCAACCATAAAAATCAACCTGCTACATGCGTATGTTTCACTCGCCATTGTTCCAATTTGATGTTTAATCAAAAACCGTAAATCCCCAGCGTGATAAATGTCAGAAATAGCCACTTGATCCAATTTCCAAATAATTGCATTGCTGTACCATCGAAATACAGTCTTTTTCCATTGATCACTGTATGCTTGATCTTCCAATTATACAGCAAGCAAATTCCCCACGGTGCACAGATGCCGAAAGTACACACGGTAATCAAGGTAGCTAGGATCGATATGCCGATATACGTCACTAATCCGCCATCAAAATACGAGTTCCTCATTTCTAATTCCTCTTTTCTAGGTTGGATTTTTTTGTAAAGAATCTGTCTAACAAGAACAGTGTGCCGTATGCCAGTTCGAGTACGGATTTTTTTGGTCCCATGAAAAAACTTGTTGCGCTTAAGATAGTAATAAGTCATTCTACCTTTTTTTAGAGAAGGTGACAAATCGCTTTTTTCTCATTTTTGATAAAGTCGTTTTTATGATTTTTCGAGCACTTTCAATTGTAGAAAAATCAACACATCAAAGAATGTATTCGTACCTCAGTAGGTCTTAGGCTGTCTTTCAAGTATTGCTAGCATCAATGTCATTCAAATGGAATTTTCTCATGGATATGGATAAGATGTGCAGATAGTCAGAAAAAAATAAACTAGCAATCACCACTAACCAAGAAAATTTCTCCTAGTCAGTGATAGTTGCTAGTTTTTAGGATAATTAATCAGTAAAAAATTCTGATTTCATTCTTTAATGAAGAAGGGGGTGCTAACTGATCATGCCCAATTACCATTGCGGAAAACAGGAACTGTTGAGCCGTCTTCACGAATGCCGTCAATATTCATTTTATCGGATCCTACCATGAAATCCACATGAGTTTGACTTCGATTCAAACCTGCTTCTGCTAGTTCCTCATCGGTCATTTCTGTTCCGCCCTCTACACTGAATGCGTAAGCGGCGCCGAGTGCTAAATGATTGGATGCATTTTCATCAAATAATGTGTTATAGAAGATGATACCTGATTGAGAAATAGGAGAGGGATCAGGTACAAGCGCTACTTCTCCTAACGAACGGGCACCTTCATCTGTATCCAATAATTTTGCTAATACGTCTTGACCTTGTTCTGCAGAAAAATCGATGACTTTTCCATCTTTAAATGTGAATGTCATTCCAGAAATAGTAGTCCCAGCATAACTTAGTGGTTTAGTACTAGAAATATACCCATTGATCCGTCGATAATCTGGGGCAGTAAAGACTTCTTCCGTTGGCATATTTGCCATGAATTTTTCGCCACGGGCGTTATAGCTTCCAGCGCCTTCCCAAAGATGATTTTTTGGCAACCCTATAATGATGTCTGTACCTGGGGCAGTATAGTGTAAAGCAGAAAACTGTTCTTTATTTAGCTCTGCAGCTTTTTGCGCCAATGTTTCATCATGCTTTTCCCAAGCTAATATTGGATCTTCTTCATACACACGAGTAGTTTTAAAGATCTGATTCCATAAAGCATCGACCTGTTCTTCCTCAGGTAGATCAGGGAAGACTTTTGCAGCCCATTGTTTGCCTGCTGCTGCAACAACTGTCCAACTTACTTTATTTGCTTGTGTCGCTTTTCGAAGATTCATCAAGGCTTTGCCAGAGACAGCTTGAAATGTGGCTACACGATCGCTATCGATTCCGGCAAATGCTTCAGGATCGGATGAAACGACACTGATTCGACTTGCACCTTTAGCTACCCAATCGTCTGTTTGATCAATTTTATATTGAGGGATTTGTTCGAGACGATCATTTGCTGCATGAGAAAGAAATTCTTTTTGGATGACATCGTCTGTCCATTGAACGATGACTTCAGCTGCACCTGATTGATAAGCTTCTTTTGTAATCAAACGTGCTAGAGGAGCCTGATCAACGTTGATTTGTAGGACAACGGTATGATCCTTTTTTACGCTGACACCAGTTTCAACGATCAAACGTGCGTATTTTTCAAGATTTTCATTAAAATTTGCTAACATAGTTTTTTTCCTCCTCATTATTTATCGGATAACTATTTGTATGATAACACTTAATAAAAGTATATACAATTTGCATAAACATGTAAATGTTAATTTATTGGATAAAAAAATAGTGCTCTTTTTCTTGATAATTGCTTTGATTTGAGTATTTTTATAAATATTCAAAAACAAGTTGTGTATAGTAAAAAAAACATGTTACAATAAAATCAATCAATGGTGGAAGCGTTATAAATAATTTCAAGGAGATTAAAAAATTATGGCAAGAAAAAAGACGATTACAAAGGAGCAGATTTTGTCAGCTGCATATGAAGTGGCTACCACAGAAGGTTTTTCAAGATTTACTGCTAGAAATATTGCAAATAAGATGAATTGTTCCACCCAACCGATTTATCTTGAATTTAAAAACATGGATGACTTAAAACGGGCACTGTTTGTACAAATCTATGATTACTTAAAATATGAAGTGTTTCCTGTAGTACATACTGGGAATACGATTATTGATTTAGCTTATAACTATATCCATTTCGCTAATCGCGAGAAAAAACTATATAGTTCATTGTACTTAGAAGAATATGGTGGGGGAAAGGAGATGCAGGCTTTCTCTTATAATTATTTTGTACAAATGGTCAAGGACGACCCCCAATATGCGTACTTGTCAGATGAACAAATCGAATCCTTGCATAATGGTACTTGGATTATTGTACAGGTATTGCTGTCTTGATGTCCTCAAACATCATCCACCCCACAGATCACCAGATTGAAAAAATCATCCAAGACAATATTGATGCTATTTTGAATTTGAAAGAACCGATCGAAGTGGATTGATAACCATTCATTGTGCCGTTGAAAATCTCTGCCAAGCGTACCCGTTGATTTCCGAAATTAAATGCTTCTAATGATAAAAAGAGCGCATCCTGTCACTTCTCTCCGACAGGATGCGTTCTTTTTATATTTTTGCTGCAAGTGCTTTTGCGAAAGCTTCAAGATTCTCGATGTCTTCTTCTTCAGCGTTCAGATCGACTTTGACATTCTCTGCACCTTTGACAGCACTAGTTTTGGCGAATGCTGCATCAAAGTCGTCTACCGATTTACAAAATTCATCGTAAAAGGTATCACCTGAGCCGCACACACCATAGATTTTTCCGGATAAGTCTAATTCTTGTAAGTCTTCATATAGATCAACAATCTCATCTGGTAAATCACCGTCATCGTATGTATAAGTGGCGACGACACAAATATCTGCATCTTCAAACTCATCTGCATCCACTTGGGTACACTCGTTGATCTCAACTTCGATATCTAAATTTTCAAAAGCTTCTGCTACGATATCCGCAATTTCTTCTGTATTTCCAGTCATACTTGCATATACAATTTTTGCTAAAGCCATGGGTTGTGCCTCCTGATTAATAAATGAAATGAAGTGTTCATTTTTATAAAGTATACCAAAACATCGAGTAAAAGAAAACAGAACTTAGTGATTTGAGAGAATCTGATTTGGCGAAATTCAAGCTACTATGGTAAAATGAAAAGGATTTGTAAAAAGGAGACGAAAGTATGATTACATTAAAATCAGCACGAGAAATTGAAACGATGGCAGAGTCTGGTGCCTTACTAGCGGATGTACATAAAAATCTGCGAGATTTTATCAAACCAGGGATAACAAGTTGGGATATCGAAGTATTTGTTCGTAATTATATCGAAAGCCATGGAGGAATTGCTGCACAAATCGGTTTTGAAGGATACGAATATGCAACATGTATCAGTATCAATGATGAGATTTGTCATGGTTTTCCACGTAAAAAACCGCTAAAAAGCGGAGATCTAGTAAAAGTCGATATGTGTATCGACTTAAAGGGTGGAATTTCCGATTCATGTTGGTCTTACGTTGTTGGCGAATCTACACCTGAAATCGATCGTTTGATGGAAGTAACGAAAAAAGCACTTTATTTAGGGATCGAACAAGCACAAGTAGGCAACCGTATCGGTGACATCGGGCATGCTATCCAGACATATGTAGAAGGGGAAAACTTAGCTGTGGTCCGAGATTTTATTGGTCATGGTGTCGGTCCTACGATCCACGAAGAGCCACCAGTCCCTCATTACGGTGAAGCCGGCAAAGGGTTACGCTTGAAAGAAGGAATGGTCATCACGATCGAACCAATGGTAAATACTGGGACATGGAGAATGAAAATGGATCCTAATGGCTGGACAGCGTATACAAGAGATGGTGGTCTGTCTTGCCAATATGAACATACCTTAGCAATCACAAAAGATGGTCCAAGAATTTTGACATCTCAAGGTGAAGAAGGTACCTATTGATCAACTAAATGAATAGATATGGGAGAATTTTATGAAACTTTTGGCAAGAATCAAACAGAATGAAAACTTGATGCGGTTTATTGAAACAACACAAAAACGTATCACTGATTCAGAGATGGGAACTACGTCTGTTGTTGTAGCATATTACTTACTCCTATCATTGTTCCCCCTGATTATTGCATTCGGGAACATCTTGCCATTTCTCCATATCGACCAAGAAACAGTCTTGACATATGTACGAGAAGTGATTCCAGAGACGATCTATCAGTTTATCGGTCCGGCAGTTAAAAACCTGCTAACTCAAAGCTCGGGCGGACTTTTGTCAGTGTCTGCTCTGGCAGCTTTGTGGTCTGCGAGTCAGAGTATCAATGCACTGCAAATTGCCATGAACAAAGCGTATGGTGTGGAAAACAGAAAAAACTTTTTGATCGTCCGTTTTTTTTCACTTGTAGTGATCCTTTTGTTTATGTTTGCAATCAGTGGAGTGACGATCGTTTTAGGTCTTGGACAGTTGATTTTAGAAGCAATCCAACCTATTTTTAAATTTTCTGTGAACTTCATTGATCAATTCCAAACATTGAAATGGCCAATTACGTTGGTTGCTTTATTCGTTATTATGTTTTTGATTTATTTGATCGTTCCCAATGCGCAACTAAAGCTAAAGGCAGTGATTCCAGGAACGATTTTTGCAACAGTCGGTTGGATGTTGCTCTCACAAGTATTTGGTATTTATGCAAAGTATTTCGCAACACGAGTCAGCGGCTATCAAATCATCGGAAGTTTTATCGTGCTGATGTTGTGGTTGAATTTTGCAGCAACCATCATCATACTTGGCGGGATCATCAATGCTGTTGTGCAGGAATACATAACAGGTAAAGAAGTAAAAAAACGACGAGATCCTACTAATAAATGGATCACTCGTTTGAAAAATAAATTTTCTCATAAAAAAAATTAGATATGAGAGTTCTTCTTGTCAAATGCATAGAAGTGTTTTTATAATACTTTTGAACTCTTAGATTAAAGTAGGTGCCGATATGCTTGTTTCATTTAGTATGGTCATAAGATTTTTCTCAACGATATTATTATCTTTAATATTAACTCCTATATTTAAAATCATTTCAGTACAAACAGGAATGGTCGATAAACCAAATGAACGACGCATCAATAAAGTTCCAATGCCTTCTGCTGGAGGCTTACCTATTTTTCTTTCATTTGTGGCATCGACGCTATTCTTTTTTCGTGATATTATTCCCAAATTTTATATCCTTCCTATTTTATTCGCTGCTTCAGTCATTATCATAACAGGTGTGTTGGATGATAAATTTGAGTTGACACCGAAACAAAAAAGCGTCGGGATATTATTGGCATCCTTGATTATCTATTTTGTTGCAGACATCCATATCGATTCGTTTACGCTACCGTTTTTCGGTTATATCGAATTAGGTTGGCTGAGTTTTCCAGTGACCATATTCTGGATTTTTGGTATTACAAATGCAGTGAATCTGATTGATGGGCTAGATGGATTAGCAGCTGGGATATCATTGATCGGATTGATCACGATCGGTATTATTGGGTACTTTTTTTTACATGCTTCTACGGTTTATATACCTATTGTCATCTTTTGTTTGGTAGCAAGTATCATTGGTTTTCTGCCGTATAATTTTTATCCTGCAAAGATTTATCTTGGAGATACAGGGGCACTTTTCTTAGGCTTCATGATGGCAGTTCTTTCTTTACAAGGATTAAAGAATGTGACGTTTGTTTCTTCTATTTCGTTACTTATCGTCATGGGAGTACCCGTCACGGATACATTTTTTGCTATCGTGAGAAGAAAAGCCAATCGTGTGTCATTTTCTACTGCGGACAAAAAACATTTACATCATCGCTTGATGAGCTTAGGCTTTACTCATAAAGGAGCGGTTTTAACGATTTATGCGATAGCACTGATGTTTTCCTTCACAGCGATGATCATGAATTACACTGGAGAACTAGGAACAATCGTTTTGATCATTTCTATGCTTTTTGCAGCGATTCTATTATTCGAATTGATTGGTCTGATCAATGAGAAGCATCAGTATATTCTTAAGACCTTGCGCTTTTTGGGTAATAAAGACTATCGGACACAAGTGATACAGAAATACAAGAAGAAATGGAATAGACGCTAAATGGAAAAAAGAATCGAACAGCCAATTTTAATCAGTATTGTGACGGCAAATAGCCAAAAAATCTTTCAAACCCTAGATACGCTTATTGCAAGTCTTGAGGATCAGCCAAACATCGAAATTCTGATATTTGATAACTGCTCTATGCCAGACTACCAAGAAAAATTAAAAGAGTATCTGCAATATCCGTATATCAAAATTTATTTCAATGCAGAAAATAAAGGATTTGGGTATGGTCACAATCATAACTTGTTATCAAGCCAATCTCCTTATGCAGTCATTTTTAATCCAGATGTTTTAGTTGAAGAACAAACAATCGTGGAATTAGTTCAACTTTTAAAAGAGCATCCAGAATGTGCGATGCTCGCACCTAAAATATTGAACGAAGATGGTACGACACAGTATTTGATTCGTCAGCGATTGGCTGTGTTTGATTATATCTTACGTTTTATTCCTTTCCACTTTGTCAAACAGATGTTTGACAAACGACTTGCAACGTTTGAATGTCGGGAATTGCCTGAGGACTCGAATAGCTATGTTCGTATGATCTCTGGGAGTTTTATGGTGATAGATGTCAAAAAATTCAAAGAAATCAATGGTTTTGATGAGCGTTACTTTATGTACTTTGAAGATAATGATCTCTGTTTAAAAGCCGAAAAGGCAGGATATAAACTTCTTTATACACCAAAGTATTCGATCATCCATTTATATGGTAAAGGCGCCCATCGGAATTTTAAACTTTTCCGCGTATTCTTGACTTCGATGGGGAAATTTTTCAATAAGTGGGGGTGGACTTTTTTTTGATGGAAAATCAATTATTAGTTGTGGTTGTTCTTTATCAACAAAGTTTGTCCCACATGCCTTCATATGATCTTTTTTCCAAAGCTGTCTTTAAAAAAAAGATTCAACTCGTAGTGTATGACAATAGTCGTGAACCACAAACAGACCCGCTTTTTGAGACAGATAATGTTTTGTATTATCATGATGGGGAAAATCCAGGGCTCGCAAAAGCTTATAATTATGCGTTAGCGCATGCTAAAAAAGAGCATTCTTCTTTTGTTCTATTGGATCAAGATAGTCGATTAAGCGAGTCGTACTTTGATGAGTTATTGCAGATTATTTGGGTAGAGGATCAAGTAGCTGCTGTTCCCATGGTTTATGATCATGGACGTCAAATTTCACCGGTCTATGCAGATCAGTATGTGAATCGCCAAGTCCAAATGGTGGATAAACCACAACTCGTTAGCGACCGATTGATGGCGATTAATTCTGGCGCCGCTTTTTCCATTGATTTTTTAAAAGAAATCGGAGGATTCAATGTTGAATTTCCTCTCGATTTTTTGGATCATTGGTTATTTTGGAAAATACACCAGCGAAAGAAAAAAGTAGCTGTTTTACCTCAGAAAATCGAACATGATCTTTCCGTGCTTGATTATACGAAGGTGAACGTGAATCGATACCGCTCTATTTTACAGGCGGAAACTCTATTTTACCAAAATTATGATCAAGGATTACTAAAAAAACATCGAAAACAATTATTACTGCGTACAGCAAAGCAGTTTTTGACAGTCAAAAACAGAAAAATCTGGCGATTGACCTTACAATCCTTTGCTGAAAATTGGAAGGTGTGAGTTTGTGCATTCAGTTTGTATGGCTACTTTTAATGGTGAAAAATATTTAAAAGAACAACTAGACAGTATTTTAAAACAGCTGTCAACCAATGATGAGTTGGTTGTTTCTGATGACGGTTCCACAGATGGTACATTAGCGATTCTAGCGGAATATGCTGAAAAAGATGCACGGATCAAAATTTTTGAAGGACCAAAAAAAGGGCTTATTGCTAATTTTGGTCATGCCATTGAACAGACGAAAGGTGATATCATCTTTTTAGCAGATCAGGATGATGTGTGGCTAGAAGGAAAAGTCGACAAAATAGCAGCGTATTTTGAAACACATCCAGAACAATTAGTAGTAGTTTCTGATCTTGTGATTGTTGATAGTGAATTGAATGAACGTCACTCTTCTTATTTTGAGTATCGTCAGTCAAAAGAGGGATGGTTGAATAATTTGATCCGCAGTCACTATATCGGGGCGGGAATGGCATTTCGTTCTTCTTTGAAAAAAGACATTTTGCCTATTCCAATCGATGTTCCGATGCATGATATGTGGATCGGTTTATTAGGTGGAAAACATGTCGGCTTTATTCGACAACCGTTGACACTTTATCGCAGGCATGATTTCAATGTAAGTGAAATCAATACCCATTCAAAGATTCGTCAGAAAATTTTTTGGCGGCTCCATTTGCTAAAGGCTCTTGCCAAAAGAAAATGGTTGAGACGTTGATAAAAGATGTATAAATTGTCAAGAATTTCATGACAAATAGATAGTTTGATGAGATAATAACAAAGTAAAATTCCAAATAAAAGGAGAACTTATATTCATGAAGGGAATCATTCTTGCAGGAGGAAGCGGGACTCGCTTGTATCCTTTGACTAAAGCAACTTCGAAACAGTTGATGCCAATCTATGATAAACCAATGATTTATTATCCAATGTCAACTTTGATGTTGGCAGGTATCAAAGAAATTTTGATCATTTCGACACCTCAAGATACACCACGATTCAAGGATCTATTTGGTAATGGTAGTGAATTAGGCCTTCAGATCGAATATGCAGTACAAGAAAGTCCAGATGGTTTAGCACAGGCGTTCATCATTGGAGAAGAATTTATCGGTGATGATAGTGTGTGTCTTGTCTTAGGCGATAATATCTATTACGGCGGCGGATTATCCAAAATGTTGCAACGGGCTGCAGCGAAAGAAAGTGGCGCAACAGTTTTCGGTTATCATGTAAATGATCCAGAACGTTTTGGTGTCGTTGAATTTGATGAAAATATGCATGCTTTATCAATCGAAGAAAAACCGGAAAAACCGAAATCAAATTATGCAGTAACAGGTCTGTATTTCTACGACAATGAAGTCATAGAGATTGCTAAAAATATCAAGCCTTCAGAACGCGGGGAACTAGAAATCACTGATGTGAACAAAGCTTATTTAGAAAAAGGCAATCTCTCTGTAGAATTGATGGGACGCGGCTATGCATGGCTTGATACTGGTACCCATGAGTCATTGCTAGAAGCATCTACCTTTATCGAAACAATCGAAAAACGACAAAATCTAAAGGTCGCTTGCTTAGAAGAAATAGCTTACCGCATGGGCTATATCAATAAAGAACAACTAGCTACGCTAGCTCAACCACTGAAAAAAAATCAATATGGTCAATATCTTTTAAAATTGGCCTCTGAATAGGGAGTCTTTAGTAATGAAAGTAACCAATACAAAATTAACAGATGTTAAAATCATCGAAATGGATGTTTTTGGCGATCATCGTGGTTTTTTTACAGAAAGTTATTCAAAAGCAAAATTTGCTGAATATGGCTTAGACTTCGATTTCGTCCAAGACAATCATTCGCTGTCAGCTGAAGCTGGCGTTCTTCGTGGCCTTCATTTCCAAAAAGGAGAAGCAGCGCAAACAAAACTGATCCGAGTAACATCAGGGGCTGTTTTAGATGTAGTCGTGGATATCAGAAAAGGAAGTCCTACCTATGGTCAATGGGATGGGTTCATCTTGTCTGAACACAATCATCGTCAGTTGTTAGTACCAAAAGGATACGCCCATGGCTTTGTCACACTTACACCAAATGTAAACTTTCTTTATAAATGTGACAACTACTATAATGCTGAAGCAGATGGCGGCATCGCGTTTGATGATCCGGATCTAGCAATTGAATGGCCAATCGATCTTTCAAAGGCAACCATGTCTGAAAAAGACCACAACCATCCGACTTTAAAAGAATTTGAAGCAGAAAATCCATTTGTTTATGGTGAAATCTAACAGTTGACGAGGAGTGAGATTCATATGAAAAATATCATTGTTACTGGTGGTGCCGGCTTTATCGGTTCCAACTTTGTCCACTATGTGGTAAATAATCATCCAGAAGTCCATGTAACCGTCTTAGACAAGTTGACATATGCTGGAAACAAAGAGAATCTGGCGGGGCTTCCTAGCGATCGTGTAGAATTAGTCGTAGGAGATATTGCTGATGCGACAATCATTGATTCTTTAGTAAAAAATGCAGATGCTGTAGTACACTATGCGGCAGAATCGCATAATGATAATTCTTTAAAAGATCCATTTCCATTTGTTCAAACGAACATCATTGGCACTTATACATTACTTGAAGCTTGCCGTAAATATAATGTTCGTTACCATCATGTCTCAACAGACGAAGTCTATGGAGATCTTCCACTACGTGAAGACTTGCCTGGACATGGAGAAGGAGTAGGTGAAAAGTTCACTGCTGAAACACCTTATAACCCATCGAGCCCATATTCTTCGACTAAAGCTGGCTCAGATTTATTAGTAAAAGCATGGGTGCGTTCATTCGGTTTACAAGCTACGATCTCAAATTGCTCAAATAATTATGGCCCATATCAACATATTGAGAAATTTATTCCACGACAAATCACCAATATTTTAAGTGGTATTCGTCCAAAATTATATGGTGAAGGTAAAAACGTTCGTGACTGGATCCATACAAATGATCACTCTTCTGCTGTGTGGTTGATTTTGACTAAAGGAAAGATCGGTGAAACGTATCTGATCGGTGCAGATGGTGAAGAAGACAATAAAACAGTGATGGAATTGATTTTAGAATTGATGGGACAACCTAAAGATGCCTATGATCACGTTAATGATCGTGCAGGTCATGACCTTCGCTATGCGA
The DNA here is from genome assembly GCF_002277935.1 of Enterococcus durans. Classification (NCBI taxonomy): domain Bacteria; kingdom Bacillati; phylum Bacillota; class Bacilli; order Lactobacillales; family Enterococcaceae; genus Enterococcus; species Enterococcus durans. The sequence continues at coordinate 1,901,603 of NZ_CP022930.1, forward strand.
TTGATTCAACAAAATTACGTGAAGAACTTGGTTGGAAACCAGAATTCACTAATTTCCGTGACGGTTTAGCCGACACTATCAAATGGTATGAAGACCATCAAGACTGGTGGAAAAAAGAAAAAGAAGCTGTTGAAGCAGCTTATGCTAAAAACGGACAGTAGATCCACTATACGTAGCTTGTCGATATCTGAGAAGATGCGATTGGTAACGTGAAAATATGTTGATTTACTTATGTATCACAAATTATAAAAGGGGAGCTGTGACAATTGTTACAGACCCTTTTTTAAAACGAAAAAAGAGGAGAGAACAACAATGATTTTATTAACAGGAGGAAATGGACAACTTGGAACAGAGTTGCGCCACTTATTAGATGAAAAAGGACTATCTTATGTATCGACAGATGCGAAAGAATTAGACATTACAGATGCTGAAAAAACAATGGCTTACATCACTGAATTGAAACCAGAAATCATTTTCCATTGTGCAGCATATACTGCGGTAGATAAAGCCGAAGAAGAAGGCAAAGAATTAGATGAAAAAATCAATGTGGATGGAACAAAAAATGTGGCCCTTGCAGCTAAAGCATCAGGGGCAAAATTAGTGTATGTCAGCACGGACTATGTCTTTGATGGCAAAAATAAAGACAAAGAATATGAAGTTGATGATGCAACGAATCCTTTGAATGAATATGGCCGCACAAAATTATTGGGAGAACAAGCTGTCCAAGATATTTTAGATGATTACTACATTATCCGTACTTCTTGGGTATTCGGTATTTATGGACATAACTTTGTCTTCACGATGCAACGTTTGGCAGAAACCCATGATCGCTTGACGGTCGTCAATGATCAATTTGGTCGACCAACATGGACAAGAACACTTGCAGAATTCATGATCTACGTGATTGAACAACAAGCGCCTTACGGTATTTATCATTTGTCGAATGAAGATAGCTGTTCATGGTATGAATTCGCCAAAGAAATCTTAAAAGAAACAAATGTTGAAGTGGCACCAGTCACTTCAGAAGAATATCCACAAAAAGCTGTTCGCCCCCAATATTCTGTCATGAGTTTGAAAAAAGCAGAAGCATTAGGTTTTGTTATCCCTACTTGGCAAGAAGCATTGGAAAAAATGCTAGTGGCAGCCAAAAATAATCAATAGATATGAATGTTTTTCCTCATTATTAAAAGAAAAGAAACAAGAAATTGGAGAATGATATGGAAAAACAAACAAGAAGTGCACGACAGACATCGAAAAGAAAGGAACAGTCAGGTTTTTCTTTTCTTGATGTATTTCTAAAGCTTCGATATTTGATTGGTCTTTTAGTCATCGTGGTCATTGTTATGTTCAATTTAAATGGTAGTTCTCTAGGTACATGGGATAAATATGTTTCACAACGAGAAGATGATAAGAAGACAGATGTGATTTTTGGCCAAAATCGAGAGGTACGGTCAGATGAATGGTTAGTCCAAACGCCATTTTATCTTTCACAAGCTGAAAATGATTATCCCTTAGTAAATGATGATTATTCACTAAATGGTCAAAATATGGTTATTGCTTATAATTCGCCAGTAAAAGATATCACAGTGATTGGCAAACCTTTTAACTGGGGCTTCTTTTTCCTTGGAAGAGATCGTGGGCTATCCTTTTATTGGGCGATGAAACTGGTTGTCATGGTGTTATTAGGCTTTGAGGTTCTGATGATTTTAACCCGAAAGAAAAAAGCGTTATCGCTGATTGGTTCTTTTGCACTGACCTTTTCACCAGCTGTTCAATGGTGGTTCATGCAGCATGTAGGTGATCTGATATTCTTCACGTTAGGTCTGATGGTCGCTTTTTACCATTATTTTTACCAACATGAGAAGAAGTGGCTCAGGGCATTGATGATGTTGTTGGTTGTGATTTTTGGACTCGGGTTTATCTTAGTCATTTATCCAGCGCATCAAGTGATGCTCGCATATTTGCTTGTCTTTTATTTTGTTGGACTGCTGATCTACTACGGGAGAAAGATTACTTGGGATTGGTTCGATGCTGTTTTGATTATCGGAGCTGTTCTTTTCATTGGCGTGATCATGGTCCATTTTTGGCTCACTTCAAAAGATGCCTTGATGGCTTCGTTAAATACATTGTATCCTGGAAAACGTGTCAGTACAGGTGGGAATTGGACAATCGGTAAATTTTTCTATTTTCTGACAAACTGGAAGATTCCTTTTAAAGATATCACTTTTTCTAATAATTCAGAAGTGGCACTCTTTTATCACTTTTTCTCGACCGTTTTTTTGGCTAGTCCATTTGTGTTATTTGGCAAAAAAAATAGTGAACAAAAATTGTTTGGTCGAGTTTTGATGTTATTTTGTTTGTTTGCGATTTTTTGGATCACTGTGGGATTACCCAAGGAAATCGCTGAAATCACTTTATTGTCTTACGTACCAACGGCTAGAGCCTATTTAACATTTAGTTTTGCGGCTTGTCTACTGACGATTTGGTTTATTGCGTATATTTGGCAAGAAGATGTTATTCCAACATGGTATAAATTTATCCTATTAATTGTAAATGCAGGTATTTATACGTATGCATTAATGAATTCAAAAATGGCGGATTATTTTTCCGTTTTGGAGATAACTATAATTGTTGTGTTGGGTACACTGATGTTGGCATTTGTCTTATTCCATAATGCTCGTTTGTTCTACTTCTCCTTTGCAGCATTGATCGTAGCTTCTGGATGTTTCGTCAATCCGGTCGTAGAAGGAACAGGAGCTATTTTTGAAAAAACATTGGCAAAAGAGATCCAGCAAATCGCTCAGCAAGATCCTGGAAAAATATGGCTATCAGAAGATGAACTCTATAATTTTACGCCAACGTTAGGTGTAAAATCATTTAATACGGTTCGCTTTTATCCAGATATGGATGCTTGGAAAAAAATTGATCCAGATAAAGAGTACGAGAAATACTACAATCGTTATGCCCATACGCGAGCGTTTATTGCGAAGGAGGATACTTCTTATATACTAGACCGTCCAGATATGTTTTCTGTAACGTTGAATTTCAAAGATGCAGAAAAGCTAGGCATCCACTATGTGGTAAGTAAGCGTCCACTAACAGATTATAATTTGCTTGGTGAGGCGCAATTTACTCAACTTTATGGCCCAGATACCGACGGATATATGATTTTTAAGGTGACTTATCCTGAAAATGATTTAGGCAATAGCACTAACACCACTACTAATAACATAGTCAATTGGTAAGGATAGGAAAAATACAGCTTTTTACTTATCCTAAATTGATGAGTAAAAAGCTGATTTTCCGTAATAAGATGGATCATTTTGTAGAAATAGGATGAACTATTTTTAGATGATCCGTCTTTTTTCTTGGAATTTTCTTGCTATTTGATTGATTGTTAAAATAAAACTTTTGTTTATTTTTCAAAAACAGTATAATCAAATAGAATAGAAGGAGGGGAAGAAAATTCAAACGATAGTAGAAAAATTGATTAATAAAATGAGTGCAGTACTGTTATTGTTACTTGTATCAGCTATTTTTTTTATTTGGACAGTAGGCCTAAGCGTTCCTTCGGCTACCTTTTTGTATAACAATAGTTCATTATTAGTGACATACGGTATCTTTATTTTATTTGCATTGAATCTCTATAAAATAAGAGGTTTTGACTTTTTCTATCTCACAATTGCGATAATAGTGTATTTCTTTTATGCTCATTTTCGCGAAGTTAGAGATAGTTCAATGTATATTGACCTATTGATCCCTCTTATTGTGGCATTAGTACTGATTGTAAAATGGATCGAATTTGATAAATGGGATCGAGCACTTTATATGCTAGTTTTTTCTATCTTTTTAGGCATTACCGTTTATCGCGTATTCACTGAAATAAAGGTTCCGGAAGGACAAAGTATCTGGACGCCAAATAATGGACTTTCAGATATTTGGATCAATACCAATACCATTGGCAGTTCGCTTATGATGCTTTCCTTATTGATCAGCAGCTTTGCTAGTTCATTTGAACGATGGTATGTACGCTTACTAGGGGTACCTGCGCTAGTTGCGGGTATTTTAGGGATCTGGGTCTGTCAATCGAGAGGGGCATTGATTGCCATGATCGTATTTGTTTTATTAGATATCTGGCCAAAGCAATTCTTTAAAACGATCAGAGCTCCATTCCTAGGATACTTTGCCGTTGCTGTGTTGGCGTTACCACTTTCCTTTTTAGCTGCTATTTCAGAAAAAGTCAATATTTTCACGGGTAGAGAAGAAATCTGGTTGAAATTTTACGACACGATCGCAGAAAAAAGCCAACAGGTTTGGCTTGGAATGAAACCATTTATTTTTCAACGAGGAACGCAATATTTGGGTAACCATAACAGCTATAATTCATTCCTAAACCTCTATGGGTTAGTAGGTGTAGTAATCGCAGCGATTCTGCTCCTCATCTATGTTGGAAGACTAACATTAAGTGGTGACTTATCAAATGGACAAGTTACTTTCCTGTGGGCTTTTTTTGCGGTATTGATGCAGTCATTTATGGAAGACACACTCACATCATTTGCTTGGCTTCCAATTGTCTATTTACTGTTAGCGATGACCTCTCATCGTTATGATTTACCGAAACAACACCCTGAATTGAACTCCATGCCAGTAGAAACGATAGAATCTGGGACATCACGAGTCGCCCGTCACTATGGCACGACGCATTAAGATATCGCCTCTCAGTGTTTTTATCTCTGTAATTCAATCAAGAATTAGCCGCCAAGCACTAAAATTTGTAAACCAAATTTTAGTGCTTGGCGGCGTTTTTATGAGAGAAGTGTATTTTGATTATTGTCTAGGTAAGGGCTGCATTGCAATTACTGACTATCTTTTGTAAAATAAGAACGTTAGAGTTAAGTTTACTTAATAGAAAATTAAGAAATAAAGAATATCGCAGTCCGTCAATAAAAATGTGGTAGAATGGCACATGACTGTAATTAACAGAAATTGCTTGGAGGAACACAAATGTTTAAAGATCTGTTTTTATTTATGAAAGATATCTATCAGAACAGAAAGTTATTGCTTCAATTTTCAGTAAATGATTTCAAGTCACGCTATGCGGGCTCTTTTTTAGGGATTTTATGGGCATTTATCAACCCGGTATTTACTGTCTTGATCTACTGGTTAGTTTTCGGCTTTGGCTTAAAAGCAGCGATGACTGATGGTAAATATCCCTTTATCGTTTACTTGATCACTGGGATGGTCCCTTGGTTCTTTTTCTCTGATGCATTTACTTCGACAACACTTGTTTTTAGGGAGTATACGTATTTAGTGAAAAAAGTAGTGTTCAATATCCGTATTTTGCCAACCACAAAAATTTTAGCAAACCTTTATACTCATCTTTTCTTCATGTTGATTGGGTTATTGGTTGCGGCAATTTATGGGATCTTTCCTACTGTGATGACACTGCAAATAATCTATTATTTGTTCTGTATGTGTGCTTTTTTAACAGGATTAACTTGGCTGACTGCATCGATCCAACCTTTTTTACCCGATCTAATGCAGCTGATCACTATTTTACTACAGTTGATCATGTGGACATTGCCGATTCTTTGGAGTCCAGCACAATTTAATCCAATGATCATCAAGGTTCTTAAATTGAACCCACTGTATTACGTTGTCCAAGGCTATCGTGAATCTTTCTTAAGTCAAGCCTGGTTCTGGGAACATGGGATGTACACATTGTATTTCTGGGTCTTCACGTTAGCTATTTTTATAATCGGATCAGCAGTGTTCCGTAGATTGAAACCACATTTTTCAGATGTGCTGTAAGGAGTATAGACATGACAGAGTATGCGATCAAACTAAACAACATTACAAAATCTTATAATATGTATGCAAAGCCTTCGGATCGTTTTCGTGAAGCGTTAAATCCCTTTAAAAAATCTTATCATGATGTTTTTTATGCATTGAAAAATATCAATGTTGAAATAAAAAAAGGTGAGATGATCGGATTTGTTGGAGAAAATGGATCAGGAAAATCAACGATGCTTAAAATCATCACTGGGGTATTGACTCCGACTTCAGGCACGATGGAGATTGAAGGGAAAATCTCTGCTTTGCTAGAATTAGGTTCAGGATTCAATCCAGAGTATTCTGGCTATGAAAATATCTATTTAAATGGAATGGTCTTAGGCTTTTCTCGTGATGAGATCGATGGGATGGTGGATGATATCATTGAATTTGCAGATATCGGTGACCATATTTATCAGCCAGTAAAAACATACTCAAGTGGGATGTTCGTACGTTTAGCTTTTGCGGTTGCTATCAATGTCAATCCAGATATTTTGATTGTAGATGAAGCATTAGCTGTCGGTGACTTGGAGTTCCAATTGAAGTGTATGGAAAAATTTACTGAAATCAAAAATTCAGGCAAGACAATTTTATTCGTTTCTCATGATATCAGTTCAATCCGCCGGTTCTGTGATCGTTCGTATTGGTTGAAGAATGGCGAAATCGTAGAATACGGTGACACAATGGACGTTACTACGAATTATGAGAATTTCTTGAAGAAAAAATCAGTCAAGACAGTCGATCGGAATAAAAACCAGGTGGAACGTTTTGCTGCGCCAGATATTGTTGATGTGCTGAGCGCTGAACTATTAGATAAAGACAAAAAGCCAATTGATGTCTTGCAACAAGGAGAAACACTTTACGTCAAAGTAACTTATGAAGTAAAAGATGAGACGATCAAGAATCCAGTATTGGGAATTGCGTTACGAACAGTAGACAATTTTTATGTCTGTGGATTAAACACGTTGCTTGATGGAATCAAGATCCCTTGGAAGAAAGGAAAAAATGTTTTTTATCTAGAATACAATAAACTTGGACTATTGGCTGGCGAGTATTATTTTGATGTAGCGGTCTTTGAAGAAAATGCCACTGTTCCTTTAGTCTACAAAACAAAATATATGAATCTATTTGTCAATGGTTCGTATATCGGCGAAGGAATCGTGATCTTGGACCATAAATGGGAAGAAGGTAATCAGAGCGATGAAATATGATTTTGAGATGGATTTAGACGAGCAAAGTAGTGTAGGTAAAATTGCTGCTCAAATCAAACCTGGAAGTAAAGTATTGGAATTTGGCCCAGGTAATGGCCGATTGACGAAACATTTGATCGGCGCAAAAAATTGTCAAGTAAGTATCGTGGAACTAGACAAAGAGTTATTTGATTTTGTCAATGAGTTTTCACAAGATGGCTTCTATGGTGATATCGAAAGTTTTGAATGGGCGAATTACTATGCTGGTCAAACATTTGACTATATCTTATTTGCAGATGTTTTAGAGCATTTAGTCAATCCAGGAACAACCTTGAAAAAGGTCAGAGAATTCTTAAATGAAGATGGTGAGATCCTCATCACATTTCCAAATCTCGTTCATAATTCAGTGATGATCCACCTCTTCAATAATGAACTACCTTGGGCTTCTTACGGTTTGTTAGATGAAACACACAATTCTTTTTATACGCATGATGGCTTCCAAAAAGTTTTTGAAAAAGCTGGGCTATATGTCAATATCGAGGATTACCTTTATTTAGCAGTAGGAGATACAGAGTTAAAATCAACTTATGGAGAATTACCTGAAGCGGTCCGTTATGATTTCAAAATGCGCCCATTCGGAGAAGTTTATCAGTATTTCTTCTCGTTGATGAAACATCCGGTGGAAAAGAACAAAGTTTCTGAACCGCAAAATTCAAATTATGTACGACTAATGGACATGAAACAAAAAACTGCCAGTCAAGAAACGAGTCAAACGATTCCATTCAACAATCATACCGGTGAAAACCAAGTACTCTCTTTTTCTATCCCAGAAGATGTAGAAACTGTTTCCTTCTTGTTTGAAGAACAACCAAGTACCATCGAATTTCAAGTGGAGATTTCTGGGGAGAAAAGCGAGTATCTTCAAACAAACGCGGTCATCCGTACACCAAGTGATTGCTACTTATTTGATGGAAAAGAACGACCAATGTTTCTTCTTTCTAATATTGCTGGGAAAGAGATAACGGTTCATTGCCATTATCGATTCATTGGTGAACTAACTAAAACGATGGAAGAATTGCTAGCTACGATCAAACCATTAGCAGCAAACCAACAGCAACTTGAAGCAAGAATCGATATGCTTGAAAAAGAAAACCAGCAATTAAGAAGCGATAAGACGACATTAGATCATTACTTGCAAACAACAACTACTCGTTATTATTCATTATTGGATGAACAAGAGTTCACAATCAAATCACGTGGGAAACGACTAAGAGAAACACCAAAGAAAATCCAAGCAAAAGAAATTTCTTTATGTGTCGATAGTCGATCATGGAATCCTGAAACGAAACTATTGACGATCATAGGATGGGGGATTTCGAATAGTGATCGTAAACCGTTAGCGTATCATTTGTCAGAAAACCAATCTCCTTATTTTAATGTGTTACAGGTTGAACGTCCTGAAGTCAATCAGGCAGAACAACTCCCAGCAGGAATGAAAGCTGGTTTTGAGTTACAGATACTAAGTGAGCAAGACCAACGCTCATTTATGGTCGAGTTGACAGCTGAGAATGGGCAAACATGGTTTGTTGAAATCTGATCACATTTATTCAAGAAAGATAAAGGAGAACGGAAGATAGTGCAAAAAAAAGAAATTGCCGTATTTATTGATAAAATCACCCGTGAACGAGCAACGGGCGATTTGCTGATCGTCGGTTGGGCAGTCGATGAGGTTACAAAAGAGATCCCTCATATCAAAGTAGATAAAGAAAATGTTATCGCAGAGGTAACAAATGTCGTTCGACTCGATATCAATCATTTATACAACTTAGATGTGAAAACACCAAGCGGTTTTTCGATCCGCTTATCTGGACGATTAAAAGGCAGAGCAATCTTAGACTTCCAGACCAAGAAACATCAAAATGGAATCGCTGTGAAACTAAATAGTCGTTACCCTTATGATGATGGACTAGAAACAGGTTGGGAAAAGAAAAAACGGTTATTGAAAAAAGGCATCAATTACGCCCGAACACATGGTGTAAAAAAAGCAATTCGCCGAGTAAAACTAGAACTAAAACCAGGTTCAATCGATTATGCAGAGTGGATCACTCGCCACGAAAATATCGATTTGAAAAGTCAACGAGAGCAGTCCAAACAATTTGATTATCGCCCGCTGATTTCAATAGCGATGCCCGTTTATAATGTAGAAATCAAATGGTTGGAAAAGTGTATCGATTCTGTGTTGAATCAAACTTATGACAACTGGGAATTGTGTATCAGTGATGACGCATCCACGGATCCAAAAATCAAGAAATGTTTAGAAGCTTATGAGAAAAAAGAGCCACGGATCAAAGTTGTTTTTCGAAAAGAAAATGGGCATATCAGTTTAGCAACCAATTCTGCGTTAGAAATCGCAACAGGTGAATTCATTGCATTGCTAGACAATGATGACGAATTACCACCCCATGCACTTTTTGAAGTAGTGAAAGTTTTAAATGAACGACCTGAACTTGATGTGATCTACAGCGACGAAGATAAGATCGATGCTGAGGGGAATCGTTTCGATCCACATTTCAAAGCAGATTGGTCACCAGATACTCTGATGGGAAATAATTACATTTCACATTTAGGCGTTTACCGATCCAGTATCGTCAAGTCACTTGGTGGGTTCAGAAAAGGCTATGAAGGGTCACAAGATTATGATTTAGTCTTACGAGTAACAGAACAGATCCCAGCAGACCATATTTATCATATTGATAAAGTACTTTATCACTGGCGAACGATTCCAGGTTCAACAGCCAGCAGCGGTGAAGCAAAAAGTTATATCTATGATTCTGGCGTGAAAGCCTTAACTGATGCATTAAATAGAAGAGGAATCAAAGGGACAGTTCGTCCAGGTTTGATTTCAGGTTTTTATGAAGTCACTTATGATGTAGTGCAAGAAGAGTTGGTCAGTGTCATTATCCCAACTAAAAATGGGTATGATGATTTGAAACTATGTGTGGACTCGATTATTGAAAAAACAAGTTATCCAAATTATGAGATAATTATTGCAGATAATGGAAGCACAGACCCTAAGATGCAAGAGCTGTTCGCCGAATATAAAAAGCAATTGCATGAACGGTTTATCGTAGAATTGATCGATATTCCTTTCAATTATTCTCGAATCAACAATTTAGCTGCCGAAAAAGCAAGTGGAAAGTATCTCTTATTTTTAAATAATGATACCGAAGTCATTGAACCAAATTGGATGACGACAATGGTCTCCTATGCTCAATTCGATCGTATCGGCTGTGTTGGAGCGAAATTATATTATCCAGATGATACGACTCAACATGCAGGAGTGCTAGTCGGGATTGGTGGCGTTGCAGGACATGCATTGAATAATTATGATCGGACCCACTGCGGTTATTTTGGACGGTTAGTCATCGATGTAAATTATCTAGCAGTTACTGCTGCTTGTATGATGGTTAAAACAGTTGATTTTAAAGCTGTCAATGGATTTGATGAAACATTAGAAGTGGCATTCAATGATGTCGATCTATGTTTGAAAATATATGAACTAGGCAGATACAACGTTTATGCACACCAAGTAGAACTTTATCACTTTGAATCAAAATCTAGAGGTTATGAAGATACCCCTGAAAAGCAAAAAAGATTTGCTGGTGAAATCAAAAAAATGCAAGACAAATGGCCAATCTATATTGCGCATGATCCATTTTACAATGATAATTTAACAAAAGAAGGAATCGGAGACTTTTCGCTGCGCCCTGATTAATCCATCAATAAAAAGCCGTTATGTTGCTAAGTCATTACACATAACGGCTTTTTACGTGGGCAAATATTAATGCATACAAGTTGTAAGTCGTTAAAAAAGCAAAAGCTGTTTTTTTTAATTTCCATTACAATTTGCTTATAAACTAGGTTTTTAAAGGTCGCTATGGTAAGATAATAGAGGTATTATTTTGTGATTAGGAGTGTATATATGAATAAAAATGGAGAATGGAGTGCTGCACGACGGATATTCATTATATTAATGGATGTTATTGTATACAATGTAGCAATATATAGTAGTTTCTTACTGAAATTTCGTGGAGAGGTGCCATTACGAAATTTCGAAACTTTCCAACACTCAGCATTTATTATTTCAGTGATTTTTATTGCGTTGAACATTTTGTTGGGTGCATATGTTTTTTATAATCGAATGGTCAGTGACATCGTGTTTGTCACAGTCATCGGTCAGGTATTGATGACACTAGGAATCATGGTAGTGACTTTTGCGGGCCGTTGGTTTGCTTTTCCACGTATTGTTATCTTACTCTCGTTTATCCTCGGTACGATTTTCTTAAGTATCTACCGTATTCTTGTCTATAAACTTTATTTACGAGTAAGTCGAGATAAAAAGGTCGTCATCATTGGGCTAGAAAAAGATGTCGCACCAGCGATCCAAAATTTTGGTTCAAAGAAAAACAATAAACATAAAGTCGAAGCAGTCATTCTTGATAACTATTACGAAAACATCAAAAATATGATTGAAGACATCGACATTGTCTATCTTGCTTCTCATATCAAAGAATCCGAAAAAATCAAAATCTATCAATTAGTTACTAAAAATGAAAAAAAATTATTTTTGAATACAACATTTGAAAACTTGACGATGATTAATCCGAATATTATGAATTTCGAAGATGAAAGTATCATTGAAGCATCTGGGTTTAGGATCCAACCAGAATATGAACTATTCAAGCGTTTATTCGATATCATCGTTTCACTTGTTTTACTAGTTATTGCTTCACCATTTATGATATTCACAGCAATCTTAGTCAAAGTGACATCACCTGGACCAATCATCTATAAACAAGTGCGAATCACAAAAAATCAAAAGGAATTTTCGATTTATAAATTCCGCTCGATGACCGCAACAGCAGAGGCAAAGTCCGGGCCAGTTTTAGCTAAAAGCAACGATGCACGAGTAACACCTGTAGGCAAATTTATTCGAGCTGTCCGCTTTGATGAATTGCCACAAATCTTCAATGTGCTTAAAGGGGATATGTCGATCGTAGGACCACGTCCTGAACGTCCTTTCTTCGTCGATCAGTTCAATGCAGAAAATCCTTATTATTACTTACGACACAATGTTCGTGCCGGTATCACCGGGTATGCACAAGTCTATGGGAAATATGTCTCTGATTACAACAGTAAATTGCGTTTTGACTTGCTTTATATTAAAAAATATTCATTGATGCTTGACTTAAAGATCTTATTACAAACTATCAAGATCTTGTTTGATAAAATGTCCTCTCAAGGACTAGAAGATGACGAAAATGTGATCTCATTGGCAGAAATTGATTTTCCAAATGAAAAAATCTTTCGCTAAAAAATATTTGAGAAGAAAGCAGGGAGAAATTTGAAAAATAAAAATATCAGTATGTTGCTTTCTTTGTATGATAAAGAAAAGCCGGAATATTTACGAGAAGCGCTCGCTAGTATTTTTAGACAGACAATTTTACCTGATGAAATTGTGTTAGTTTATGATGGGCCAATCAATAAAAAATTAGAAATAGTGGTAGAAACATTTGAAAAGAAATACCCTGATAAATTTAAATTAGTTAAATTAGAACAGAATCAAGGTTTGGGAGTGGCTCTAGCTAAAGGTCTAGAACATACGTCGAATCAACTGGTTGCTAGGATGGATACGGATGATATCATGGCTGAAAACCGTTTGGAAAAACAACTTGCTATATTTGAACAACGTCCAGAGATTGCTATTGTTGGAAGTAATATCGATGAATTCGTTAATAACAAGGAACACATAATCGGAAAAAGAATTGTTCCAGAATATAACGATGAAATACGCAAATTTTCGAAAAAAAGGAATCCGTTTAACCATATGACTGTGATGTTTGATAAGAATGCTATATTAAGTGTTGGTAATTATCAGCCATTGATTGGATTTGAAGACTATTACTTATGGGTAAGACTTTTGAAAGCAGGATTCCAAGGGTATAACGTGCAAGAACCTTTAGTTTATGCTAGAGCTGGTGCAGACATGTATGCAAGACGTGGAGGTATAAAATATCTTATGCCAGGATTAAAAGGACGTTATCATGTCTGGAGAGCCGGCCTAGGTACGGTAAAGGATTTTTTATTTGTATCATGTGCACATAGTCTAGTGTGTTTATTGCCTAATAAGTTAAGAGGGAAAATTTATCAGTCACAATTGAGAAAATAGGGGGATGTTTACTTGTATAGTAGTGATCCTAAAATGGAGAAATTACAAAAAATTACTTTAAAAATGGCTCAAGAAATTGTTGATTTCTGTAAGAAAAAACAGCTTATTTGCTATTTCTGTGGTGGCGGTGCAATTGGAGCAGTGAGAGAAAAGGGATTTATTCCTTGGGACGATGATCTTGATTTTTTTATGCCAAGACAAGATTATGAAAAATTTTATAAGCTTTGGTATGAATCAGAGATAAATAAGAAATATCCAATTCAAAAAGCTTCTAAAAATTATAATGATCATAATTCTTTTACAACGATTCGAGATGCGGATACTACCTTTATTAAAACTTATCAAAAAGATCTTGATATTGTACATGGAATAACGATTGATATCTTTCCTTTAGACGTTGCCCCAGATTCTAAATTCAGTAGAAAAATACAAAAAATGTGGGCTCTAGTATACGCTCTATTTTGTTCTCAAGTAGTTCCAGAAAACCATGGTGGGATCATGGCTACAGGGGGGAAAATATTGTTAAGTATTTTCAAGAAACAAAATATCCGTTACTATATTTGGTCTTTTGCAGAACGACAAATGACTAAGTATAATAAAAAACCAACTAAGTATGTAACAGAATTATGTGTTGGACCTAAATATATGGGAAACATTTATTATGCAGAGGACTTTTCAATTGCAAAGTTTGTGCCGTTTGAAAATACCGAAATGCCCATTCCAGTTGGTTATGATCGTTATTTAAAAACCGCTTTTGGTAATTATATGGAAAGACCATCCAAAGAAAATCAGAAAACAATTCACGATTCGATTTATATTGATCCAGATTGCTGTTACAAAGAGTATAGAGGGAAATACTATCTTACTGAAGGAGCGGAAGAAAAATGATCACAGCTATTATAATTGCCGGTGGAGTTGGCAAAAGAATGGGGCAAGATATCCCAAAGCAATTTATTACAATTGATGGAAAACCAATCATTATTTATACTTTGGAATCATTCCAACATCATCCACAAATTGATCGCATATTAGTTGTTTGCAAATCAGGCTGGGAAGAAACTATGTGGGCTTACATCAAAGAGTTTAACATTAGTAAAGTACAATGGGTGATCACCGGTGGATCTAAAGGACAAGAATCAATCAATAATGGCGTGCAGTTCTTAAAAGACTATTCTGAGGATGATGACACAATTATCATTCACGATGGTATTCGTCCATTAGTAGATGAGTTAGTATTATCTGATGTGATTGTCAAATGTAAAGAATATGGAAATGGTGTGACTTCTTTACCATATAATGAACAAATATTTATCAAAAAAACAGAAGAAACAACGGAACAGTATGTTGACCGCAATACGTTACGACGTGTTTCAACACCTCAAGCTTACCAATATGGCAAGTTGTTATCTGCTTACAATCGTGCAATCAAAGAAAATATTGGGATGACAGACTCATCTTATACAAACACAATGATGGTTGATCTTGGTGAAACTCTCTATTTTGCTGCGGGTTCTGATAAAAATATTAAGTTAACGACAACAGACGATTTAGAATTGTTCAAAGCATATTTAAAAATGAAAGACTAGGTGATGAGCATGGCTTTAAATGAGAATACGATATATCGTAATGACTTAATGAAGGTGATTAAGTACACGAAAGATTTAAAAAGCTTAGATGGAAAATCGCTATTGATGATTGGAGCTTCAGGAATGATTGGTTCATTTCTAGTTGATGTTTTGATGGTGGCAAACGAATATTTAGAAACCAATATCAAAGTATACGCTATGGGCAGAAACCGCAATAAGTTGGAAAAACGATTCCAATCCTATATCAATGATCGTAACTTTGAAATAATTGAAGGAGATGTTACGCAGCCATTCCCATCATCAATTACTGCTGATTATATTATTCATGGTGCTAGTAACACCCATCCAAAAGCCTATGCAACTGATCCTATTGGAACAATTATGACCAATCTTGCTGGAACTGAACAAGTCTTGAAACATGCTGTGGCTACGAAAGCAAGCAGAGTTCTTTTTCTTTCAACTGTCGAAATATATGGTGAAAATCGTGGAGATGTTGAAAAATTTACTGAAGATTATTGTGGCTATATCGATTGCAATACGTTACGAGCTGGCTATCCAGAAGGCAAACGGGTAAGTGAATCTCTTTGTCAAGCTTATATCGCAAAACATCATTTGGACATCGTTATTCCGAGATTATGTCGAACCTTTGGACCAACGATGTTGTTATCCGATTCGAAAGCATCTTCTCAATTCATCTTGAATGCAGTAAACGGTGAAGATATTATCTTAAAAAGTGAAGGAAACCAGTATTTTTCGTACATTTATGTAGGTGATGCTGTTTCTGCAATTCTTCATTTGTTACTTCATGGAGAAAGTGGCGAAGCGTATAATATCGCAGATGAAAATTTTGATTTGCATCTTAAAGATCTTGCCAAAAAATTAGCAGATATTGGAAATAAAGAAGTACGTTTTGAATTACCGGATGAGATCGAAAGCAAAGGTTTTTCTAAGGCGAATACAGCTATTTTAGACAATCAAAAAATTATCAATAGCGGTTGGCAGCCATTATTTTCATTAGATGAATCTTTGATCCATACAGTACAATTAGTTAAGGATGAGATATAAATGTGTGAGATTAGTATAATAGTTCCCATATATAACGTAGAACAGTATTTAAGAAAATGTGTAGATTCTATTTTAGCCCAAACATTTACGGATTTTGAAGTAATATTAGTAGATGATGGTTCTCCAGATAATAGTGGAGCAATTTGTGATGAGTATGCAAAATTAGATAGTCGAGTGCGAGTTATTCATAAAGAAAATGGTGGATTAAGTGATGCTCGTAATGCAGGAATTGAAATAGCTAAAGGAAAATATTTAGGATTTGTTGATAGTGATGACTTCATTGATAAAGATATGTATGAGATTTTGTATAACGCTTTTAGTGTAGAAGATGTCGATATGGCAATTGTCGGTTATTATGATGAATATGGTGATTGTATATTAAATATTGATAAGGATATAGAGAGTTTTACTGTCATAGATAGTACTCAAGCTATTGAAGAGATTCTCAAAGGAAGAAAATTAACCGCAAATGTTTGGAACAAGTTATATAAAAAAGAATTGTTCCAACATATCAGATTTCCTAAAGATGTTATAGCTGAAGATGCCTTTGTTATCATTGAACTTTTACTATTAGTAAATAAAGTAGGTGTAGCTACTAAACTTAAGTATCATTATATACACCGAAAAGAGAGCATTACATCTGCTAAATTTAGCGTTAAAGATATAGATACCATAACAGCATGGGAATATAATTATAATTTGATAAAGAAGAACATTCCAATTTTAGTTAGTGATGCACACGCAAGAGTAATATGGGCAAATTTCTTCGTTATTGATAAATTAGCATTAGTAAAAAGAACACCAGAAGAAGATAGATATTATAAAGAGATAAAGCTAACATTAAATAAAAATTTTTTTAAGATTATTAAAAGCAAAAATTTTACGTTTAATAGAAAAATTAGCTTTTTTACTTTACTCTTTTCAAACAGATTATATTCATATCTTGTGAAAAAAAATAATAGTAATAAATGGAGATAAGATGATTAGTATAATAGTTCCTATATATAATTCTGAAAAAACATTAAGAAGATGTTTATTATCAATTAAAAATCAAACTTATCAAAATATAGAAGTAATTTTGGTCAATGATGGTTCAGTAGATAATAGTGTAGAGATATGTAATGAGTTTGTAAGAGAGGATTCTAGATTCACTCTTATAAATCAAAAAAATATGGGGGCCGGAGGCGCAAGAAACACCGGTTTAAAGGCTTCTAAAGGATCGTATATTGGTTTTGTGGACAGTGATGATTTAATAGATATCGAAATGTTTGATATCTTATTAAAAAATCTATTAGAGTCTAAAGCGGATATATCCATAATCCAGTTAGAAAATATTTATAATCAAGAAAATGGGTCTTATTCAATAAATAATTATGAAGAAAGAAAAGATAAAATTATCTACTCCCAATTTGAAGCCTTAAAGAATATTTTAGACGGAAAGACATTTGGTACACATTCAGTTACAAAGCTATTTAAAAAAGATATATTCAAAAATAAAAATTATCCTAATAGTAGCTTTGCCGAAGATTCAGAGTTGATGATTGATATTTTTTTAGAAATAAATCAAGTTATTTATGAGAGTACACCATTATATTTTTATATTAGAAACAGTAATAGTTCAACTGAGGGGAAATTTAAGGTTGAAATGTTCAATATAATAAAAGTTTGGACTAAAAATGAAAAAAAAGTTATAGAAAAATTTCCAGAGTTATATGAAAATGCTCATAGTAGAGTCTGCTGGGCTTACTATTCAGTTTTGGATTTAATAATTAAGTCTAATGTGCAAAAAGAATATAAAAAAGAAGTCAAGCAGATAGTAAGTTTTTTGAGAAAAAATATGAGTTTTATACTTTTTAAAAGTAGACTTAGCTTGAATAGACGAATTGCAGGATTATTTTTACTAGTTGATTTGAGAATTTATAAATTATTGACAAAATTACAGTTTAAATTAAGAAGGTGAGTAGGATGCTAAAAAAACATTTGACAATAAGAAATGTTATAAGTTTAATAACAATTATTACTGGATGTATTCTATTTTTAAGTGGAGAATTATACAATAGCTATGAATTACAGGTATTTGGGATCACATTCATCTGGTTAAACAATATGTTTTTTTCTTTATATAATATAAAAAAGAGAGTAATATTCTTTTTTCTTAATGTAACTATGTTTACTCTTTTAATAAGTAGACCATTGATAGCAACAATTAGAGGAAGTAAATTTTGGTATTTTCCTTACAATAATATCAACTTTGCATTAACAGGAGTTTTCTTTAGTCTACTTTTTTTGTTCATAGGATCATTAGTAGCAACTATTGTTACTAAGAAAGTTATTAATAAGTCAATCTTGATAAATCAAGATACTCACGAAGATGAAAAAACTCATTTGTTGCGAATCACTTCAGGTGTCCTTTATATTATTTCTATATTGTCTACCTTACTTATAAATATTGAAAAATATTTATATGCTAAATCAACTAGTTATCTCGAATTTCATGCTGGTTTTACTTCCCATTTACCCTTTTTCATAAAGGGATTTTCATTGTTTAGCACATTTGCTTTATGTATATTTTTAGCAACATTTCCTACAAAAAAAAGAAGTATTACTATGCTAGCATTGTATGTTTTAACAACTGTTCCTACATTTCTTATGGGAAGTAGAAATAGCTTAGTATTAAGTTTTCTCTTTGCTTTGGTGTATGTCATAATGAGAAGTTTTTATGATAAAAAAGAAAGCTGGTTTGGCAAAAAAGAAGGAATCATTATTGGTGCCATGGTCCCTCCTGGGTTGTTTGGCTTAGGAATAATGAATTACCTGCGTGCAGGAGAATCTGCTCCAAAGGGGATATTCTCTATTATTATTGATTTTTTTTATAAACAAGGAACAACATTTGACACATTGAGTATAGGCTATAAGTTTATGGATAAACTTCCATTTTCAGAAATAAAATTATATACATTTGGACCTTTTCTTGATGCATTAAAGTATGGTGTAATAAGCCAAAAACTTTTTGGAATGAGAAGCATGAATGAAGGGAATAATTATTACCGAGGAATTGCTAGTTATCAATTAGCCAATAATCTAGATTATGTAAGTAGATGGAAGGATTTCTTTAAAGGAAATGGATTTGGTTCGTCTTTTATACTTGAAACGTACCTGGATTTTGGCTATATTGGAGTGATTATTTCTAGTTTTATTTTTGGAGTATTAACTATTTTATTTATAGTATACTTTAGAAAAAACAAAATATTTATTAATATATTTATATTAACATCTTTGATAAGTTTTTTCTTTTTACCACGAGATGCTACGCTTAGATGGGCAGTATTTATTTTAAAACCTTCGTTTTGGATGTGCGTTTGTTTTTGCTACGTTGGAGCATTTTTACTAAGTAAATTTAAAAGTAAAAAAATAGTAAAATATTTTAGTACTTTATTTAATTAGGAGGATATTTTGAAAAAGAAAAGCAGAATGCAATACTCTCTTATTAATTCGAGTGTTTCAGCGACTATATATATTTTTAACATTTTAATTAAATTTATTTCTAGAAGTATATTTATTTACTTTTTAGGAGCTGAATATCTCGGATTAAATGGATTATTTACAAATATTTTATCTATGTTGTCTTTAGCTGAATTAGGAGTTGGTACTTCAATAGTCTATTCTCTATACTCACCAATTGCCAAAGGCGATGAGAGTAAAATTAATTCGTTAATGCATCTATATAAGAAAATATACACGTTTATTGGTTTAGCAATAGGAGTATTAGGAATCATGTTGGTGCCTCTATTACCCTATATGATTGGTGATGCAAGATATATCAAAAATATTTATGTGATATATTTCTTATTTTTAATAAATTCTGTAAGTAGTTATTTTTTTACTTACAACAGATCGTTGCTTATTGCGGATCAAAAATCATATATTCCAGTGGTATATGATTTTTTATGTAATTGTTTTGTTACAATATTTCAATTTATAAGCCTATACTTTTATCAAAATTATATAATTTTTTTATGTATACAAATATTAGGTACAATTACAGCAAATGTACTATTGACATTTAAGGTAAAGAAATATTATCCGTATTTAAAAAAATCCAAATCTTATTCTTTGGATAATGAAACTAAGGAAACTTTGAAAAGAAATACAATAGGGAATTTATCTTCCAAAATTGGCGGCGTAGTGGTTAGTGGTACTGACAACATTTTTATTTCTTCCTTTGTAGGTATTAGTACGGTAGGGATATACTCAAATTATATTTTGATTGTTAATAGCATAAGAGGGCTCTGCGGACAAATAACTAACTCAATTACTTCAAGTATTGGTAACGTTGCTGTTGATAAAGATGATCATTTAAGTATCAAAGTATTTGAGCGTCATAACTTTGTGAATTTCACTTTAACATACTATTCAAGTATAATACTAATTGCTACAATAAATCCATTTATTGATTTTTGGGTGGGATCAAAATATAAATTATCATCGATGACCGTGTTTTTAATTATCCTTAATTTTGTAATATTGATGATGAGAAACTCATCAATAGTTTTCATCGAAGCATTTGGTTTGGCTTGGCAACAAAGATGGAAATCTGTGATTGAGGCAATCCTTAATATCGTATTTTCATTTTTCTTTTTGTTAGTTTTTAAATTAGGTATTAATGGAGTACTTTTTGCTACAACAATATCTTCTTTACTGACTGTTTGTTGGATTGAACCTTACGTAGTGTATAAATATGGACTACATTCTTCTATCTATAATTATATAAAAATTGTCTCGAAGCAGTTAATTACATTGGTAATCGCAACAACAATTATATTTTTTGTGATTGTGGGGAGATTCGCTTCTAATCTGACAGGAATACTACTATATGCAACAACAAGTTTTATTGTGGGAACTATTATATATCTATTAGTCTATTTTAAAGCTCCTGAACTGCGATTTTTATACGTTACATTGATTAATATTTTTCGAAAGAAGTTGATTAAATGAATGTAGGATTTATATCTGATAGTTTTCCAATGGGAGGCATTGCTAGAGTAGTTACATTAATAGGTAATGGTATTGAGAAATTTGATAACAATTCATTTTATTTAAGTGCATCTGGAGATAGCTCAAATTTTTATAAAATACCTTCAAATAAGCTTACCGTCTCTAGGTATAAGATTAGAGAAACTAAAATTTTAAAGTATGCAACTTATATAAAAAAATATACTGAACTAGCATTAAATAATAAAAGTGTAAATCTAGCTAATTACATGAATAAACAATATATGGCAATTTCAGAATTTATACAGTCTAAACATCTAGATGTTATCATAATATGTAGATACGATCTTACTTTTTTGGTTCCCAAATTAAAGAAAAAGTTTCCTGGCTTAAAAGTGATAGTATGGATACATGGACCTGTAAATATATACACGGAAAAGAAAGAGAGAATAAAATATTTAGAATTTTATAAGGATAGTCTTTTAAAAAGTGATGCTGTTGTATGCTTAACTGAATATGACATTGCTGCTTTAGCAAAAATAAATATCAAAGGAATGAAAATATATAATCCGATTATTTATGAAAAAAACGACGACTGTATAAATACGGAAAGAAATAATAATATTTTGTGTGTTTCAAGGCTTGATATAGAGAGCAAAGGAATAGATATTTTAATAAAATTGGCAGATAAACTACCAGATAATTGGAATGTTAATCTAATAGGAGATGGGACAAAATCACAGATAGAAAAATTCCAATATTTGTATTCTAAAATGAAATATCCATCAAAAATAAATTACTTAGGACCTAAAAATTCTGATGAATTAGCCATATACTATAGAAATTCTAAAATTCTAGTCTCACCTGCATTATATGAAGGTTTTGGATTAACGCTTGTTGAGGCAATGAATTTTGGATTACCTGTTGTTACTTTTGAAACGACAGGCGCAATGGAAATAACTCAGAATGGTAAGTTTGGATATCTTGTGAAAGATTTTTCAGAAAAAAGATTCATAAAAGACATGATTGATTTAGTTAATAATGAGAAAATTTTAACAGAATATGCTCAACTAGCTCTTTTAAGAAGCAATACTTTTTCATTAAATTCTATAGTACGACAATGGAAAGAGTTATTAAAGTATGTGACTTCATAATTAAGAAAGTGTAGGAAAAGTAATTGAAAAAAATTATTTATTTAATAGGGATCATAAGTATATTTTTAATTCTAGTTGGTTGTACAAAAAATGTGGAAAATGCTCACTTGTCATTTGATGAACCTGCTTTTTATGCCGATAGTGAGGGGAAAGTCGAAATAACGGGTACATTGAAAAATGGTGAAAATGGAATTTTAGATGGGAATATCAATACGAAAAATATCAAAGTAAAAGTAAATTCAAAAGGTAGATTTAAGATATACTATAATATACAAAATATTCATGATGATAAAATATATTTAGGAATAAAATCAAATGGTACTATAGTTGGCGAAGAGGCTGATATAATTATCAATCCTAAAACTAGAGATGATTATTTAGTTTCGGCAAATGACATAATAAATCAATATCGTGAAGATGGTAATATGGTTTTAAATCCATCTGAAATTAGTGAAAATGATATGGCTAATGTTGGTTTATCCATAAATAAAATTTCTCCGATGACATCTATGCAATTTGAAGTCAAAACAATTAGCAATTGTGATGCAAAGGTGAGAATTTTTACATTCAGTTCATATGAAGAATTAAATAATGCCTATCTGTACTTAATTCAAAATACAAGAAGTTTAATAAATTTTGAAGGTATAAATTTAAACATACCAGATACACCTGATTTTATTTCTCCAGTTGTAAATGATATTAAAACAAATAATGATCCTCAGCTATCTGAAAAATACTCTTATTATATTAACAACGTTAATAAAGAACCTTTACTGTTCTCCTGGGTTTATGAAACTTGGATTGAAGATTCTGGCTACGTTCTTATACAACAGGATCCTGAAATAAGCAAAAATGTGGCAGGGGAATATGAGAGTGAAATAAATCTATTATTGAACAAAAATAAGATTAATGAATCAGAAGTGGAGTGAAATTCATGAAAAAAATATTGATCACCGGTGGGGCCGGTTTTATTGGTTCTACCTTGGCCAATCATTTGGGAAAAGAGAATGTGGTAATCGTCGTCGATGACTTATCGATGGGAAAAATAGAAAATCTGGATATGACGAAAAATATCACTTTTATTGAGGGAGATGTCGCAGATAAATCCTTGATGGAAGAGATCATGAAAGCTAATCAATTTGATTATATCTTCCATTTAGCAGCAGTTGCTAGTGTGGCTGATTCAGTTGCTAGACCGGTGGAAACACATCGTGTGAATTTTGAAAGTGTATTGATGATTCTAGAATTGATCCGTAAGTACCAACCTGATTTAAAACGAATCGTATTTAGTTCTTCAGCGGCTGTTTATGGGGATGAACCGACCTTACCAAAAAAAGAAGAGTCTGTGATTCGACCATTGACACCTTATGCAGTTGATAAATTTGCTGCAGAACAATATGTGCTAGACTATTGTCATTTGTATGATGTACCTGGTAGCGCAGTTCGTTTCTTCAATGTCTACGGACCAAATCAAAATCCAAATTCTCCATATAGCGGCGTGATTTCTATTCTGATAGATCGCTACAAGAAACAACTAGCAGGAGAGAAAGCTTCCTTTACATTATTCGGTGATGGGAGCCAGTCTAGAGATTTTGTTTATATAGAGGATGTGATCCAAGCGTTACTTTTAGTTGCAAATGAAAAAGCAGCATTGGGGACACAATTCAATGTTGGAACAGGTAAAGCTACCACGCTTTTGGAATTGATTCATGCAATCGATAAAATTCTTGACGTAGAACTGGCGCTTGAATATAAAGAAGAGCGTTCAGGTGATATCCATGACTCTCTAGCAGATATCACTAAGATCCAGTCAATTGGTTACCAACCGAAATATGATATTTTAAGTGGAATGACTAATTATATAAAAACTGAAATCAACTAAACGAGGTTGAGACAAAAGTGTTTCGCATCAAGAAATAAAAAGGAATTTCCGAAAATTTCTCCTCCAATTTTTGGGAAATTTCAACGTATTTTCCGAGGATGCGACGTTTGTCTCACCGTTTATCCATTTTCAGAGATACTAGAAGAGACTGAGACAATTGTTGTCCCAGTCTCTTTTTTAGGCTCTTTGTCAAATGATGTTGGTAAAGAGAAATCTTAGAATAATTTGGACAGAACAGAAAGAAGAAACCCTCTTTCTGTTCTGTTTATTTGGTTAAAAATGTTTTGCCATGACGAATCATGATCCGTAGTTTGAAATTGTAAAAGTTGCGAAAGCCGTACGCATTGCGTTTTAATACTTTGATGTGGTTGTTTAAACATTCTAATGGTCCGTTTGAATAGCTGTAGTGAAGCGCATTTTGGATCTGTGGCAGAAAATTTTTAAACGTTCGTAAAGTGGTTGTATAGGTTTCAGGCAGACCGCTAATGTCTCTAGTTAAACAATCCTCAAATAGTGACTGATCTCTTTTCTTTACCGCATAAAGAATGTCTTGGTATAACTGATAGCCTTGGCGTAAGTTGGGACAAGCAGCTAACAGTCGATCGACAATCTCACTTTCAGTCAAATAATCTTTAAAACTGGCACGCCAAACCCGTTTTTCATAGTTTAACTTTGCTTCTTCTTTTTGTAGGAGTTTCCAATAACGTTTCATTTTTTTCCCTAGTCCTCGTTGAGACTGAGAAGATCCTTTAAGTCGTACAGTGGTTTCTTTCACTCGGTGATTCAAGAAAGTTCTGCCAATATGTTGGACGATGTGGAAACGGTCGATGATCAACTGAGCATTCGGGAAAAGCTTTTTCACCAACGAAACATAAGGCGCATACATATCAATAACAATCAATTGAACGGCTTCACGAGTCGCTAATGAAAACCGAGAAAAATAGCGTTCTAAATAAGGCAAGCGTCGATTTTCGACAATATCCAATAATGCATGGCTTTGTCCGTCCATCATGATAAAACTCATTGCACTGGCAACACTTCGAACCGATTTGAATTCATCAAAGCATAAGACCTTTGGCAAAGTCTGTTTGAAAGGATTCAATGGGCGGTAGAATCGCTTCATGACACGATAGACCGAAGAAGTGGAAATATTTTTCTGACGAGCGATTTCCGTCATGGAAGTATTCTCTTTTAAGCGAGCAATAACAGACCAACGAACTTTTTGAGTAATGAAACAGTGTTTTTCAGCAACAGAGGTATCCGCTACGAATGTTCTTTGGCAAGACTTACATTTAAATCGTTGTTTCTTCAACTCCAGATAAGTGCGATACTCAGACACATCATTCAGTAACAACCGAACGGTTGTCGTCCCCCAACGAATGATCCTAGAGGGGACGACACAAAGACAATGGGGACACTCTTCTGGCTTGTACAGAAGAGTTCCTTTGTAAATCAAGCAAATTTGCCCTTTATATTTTTCTTTAGTTAAACAATTTTCCTCGAAATAGATATTTAGGTCTAGAATATTTAGGGTATCTTTGATAAGCTGAGTATGAGACATCTTGAATCCTCCTATGAATTGGTAGCCAAATTAATTCTAAAGGATTTCAGGGTGTCTTTTCTATATTTTTTTATACAAAAAAGATGTTGGCGAAGTTCACCAACATCAAAAAGTATAGAGCCCTTTTTTAGTAAATACTATCAAAGATGTAGTATTTTCAATCTTCTCTTTTCGTTATATCAGCCATTTGCTAAGTGGTTGGTCCCTTCCAATAGATCATAGATTTGATTCCTTAGATCATTCGCTGACAGTTTGATCTTTTTATCTGCTTGAACGTTGCTTTCCATGACGACAGTATCTGTTAGATTTCTTTTGATGGCCACGACTGAATGGTACCGATTGATATTTCCTTGGGCTAAGATATAATCATTTCCACAGTATACGCCACCGCTGTATGGATGCCCCTTCGCATTTTCACGCCATAATGAGAAGAGTACGTCTTTGGAAACTAGTTTTCCAGATAAAACTTGTGTAAACAACGTATTTAAATCATAGACGGACATACTGATATTCCCAGTCCCTAATTCGTTATGGATCTCTGTTTCAGATTCTGTCAATGGTTTAAAGTAATCGTCCTCTTTAGACATTTGATAGGATAGTGCATGATTGGATGAATTTTTGACTTGGTCATAAAACTTCGTATGCTGTAATCCCAAAGGTTCTATGATATCATCAGTCACTAATTTTTCATACGGTTGATTCGTTAATTTGATTAAAATTCCAGTCAATATGGTAAAGTTCAATGGTTCGTAATGGTAGGTCTGGTAATCTGTAAATTTTAAGTGCTGAAGCGCAAATTGGACGATTTCTTCATCAGTCATTGGTATGGTCGGAGAAGCAGTTCGGTGCAAGCCCGAGCGCATATACAGCAAGTCACGGATAGTAATTCTCTGACTACCAGCGATTTGTGGATAGAATTGAGCCAACTTAGTGTCTAAAGAAAGGTGTCCACGTTCGACTTGTTTTAAAATCAAAAGAGTAGTCAATGCTTTTTGAATCGAACCAATCTGATAATAAAGTGAAGGGTCATTTGGTTGTTGCGTGAGCTTATTCGCATAGCCGTAACCTTTTTCCATGATGATACGATTATTTTTCTTTACGAGAATGGAACCAATATAATCATTTTTTCGTAATAGTTGATCGATTTTTTCAACGAGCTGCTGTTCATCGGTTGTTAGTATCAATTTTTTTTGAGAGGATTGAGCATGTGCGATTGTCTGAGAGTGTTCATTATTGTATAAGTGCCATCCAAGAATAGTTCCTGTAGAAAATGAGCTAAGACTGAACAACAAGACGATGATTGTTAAAAATGAATGCTTTCTTTTTTTAGCATGTTTTCCTTTTTTCATAATAGTTTTGGACTTTCCTTTCTTTTTATAGAAAGAATAAAGCTAAAATAGCTTGTATCTTGACAACATTTATTTTAATCTGATAATAATATATTTACTACTTACAATTTTGATAGATTATTTAAATAAAATCATTCACGACAATTCAAATATCATGTATAATAAATAGAGTTACGAACTTGATAGTAAGGAGGAGTTGTTTTGTCAGAAAACAAACAACGTCCAGTGGAGAAAAAAAAGAATGTTTCTTCTGATACCACCGAAGTGATCACTCAGAGGAAGAATTTACGTAAAAAAGAAGATAAAATCGTAAGTAGGATCATTATGGTGATTGTTCTTACATTATTGATTGTTGGCGGCGTCCTTGGCTTTACAGTATACCGTTATGTCGACAGTGGATTAAAGCCACTGGATACATCAAATGACCAATTAGTGCAAGTAGAGATCCCAAGTGGCTCTTCAAATAAGCAGATCGGTGAAATCTTAGAGAAGGATAATGTCATTAAGAGTGGAATCGTATTTAACTATTATACGAAATTCAAAAATATGACTGGATTTAAAGCAGGATATTACCAAATGGCACCTAATATGACTTTAGATGAAATTGGTAAAGAATTACAAGAAGGTGGTACTTCTGAACCGACAGAAGTAGCAGATGGCAAGGTGGTCGTTCCAGAAGGATATGACATCAATCAAATTGCTTCACGAGTGGCTAAAGTGACTGGGAAAAATGAACAAGAATTTTTGGATTTGATGAAAGATGAAACATTCTTCAAAGAGTTACAGCAAAAATTCCCTGATCTATTGGCAAGCGCCAGCACGGCTGAAAATGTCAAATACCGGTTAGAAGGCTATTTGTTCCCAGCTACCTATGACTATTATAAAAAGATGTCGCTTAAAGACCTAGTGATTCAAATGGTCAATAAGACAAATACAGTGTTGCAACCTTATTTTTCAACAATCAAACAACAAAATCATACGGTACAAGAAGTATTGACTTTGGCATCGTTAGTTGAAAAAGAAGGGGTTAAAGAAAATGACCGTAAAAATATTGCCCAAGTATTTTATAATCGGATTGCTGCGAATATGCCGTTACAGTCTGATATATCTGTGTTATATGCATTAGGAGAGCACAAAGAATTAGTGACCTATGAGGATACTGCGGTGGACTCTCCTTATAATTTATATACAAATACGGGATATGGACCTGGGCCGTTCGATAACCCTAGTGAAGCTTCGATTAAAGCTGTTTTAGAACCTACTAAAAATGATTACTATTACTTTGTAGCGGATATCAAAACAGGTGATGTCTACTTTGCAAAAACTTATGAAGAACATTTAGAATTAGTTGATAAATATGTCAATAATTCGTAAAATAGGTTATGTCACTAGTGATTTATTTTAATAAAAAAACATTTACAATTTAGGAAAAGCATGGTAATCTTTTTTGGATTATATCCTCAAAAGATTACCTTTTGCGGTATTCCAAAAGATAAGAAGGAGACGTTATACATGGTTGAGAAAGTTTACCCTATGACTCTAGAAGGTAAAGCTAAACTAGAAGAAGAATTAGAAGAATTAAAAACAGTTAAACGCGGGGAAATTATTGAACGTATCAAAATTGCCCGTAGCTTTGGTGATCTATCTGAAAACTCAGAATATGAATCTGCGAAAGATGAACAAGCATTTGTCGAAGGACGAATCACAACGATCGAAACAATGATCCGTTTCGCACAAATCATTGATAACGATGGTGTAGATGCGGACGAAGTATCGATTGGTAAAACAGTTACTTTTATTGAATTGCCTGATGGTGATGAAGAAGAGTATACGATTGTAGGGAGCGCAGAAGCAGATCCATTTTCTGGAAAGATTTCTAATGATTCTCCAATTGCTCAAGCATTGATCGGTAAGTTGGTTAATGACGAAGTGACTATCGCAACTCCTGGTGGCGATATGTTAGTTAAAATCACTAAAGTGGAACAAGCGTAAATCAACTGTATGTTTAAGTAGAAAAGAGGCAAAAAAGGTGTTTCAAGAAATAAAAGAAAATCTACAAAAATAACTTGTTTTAATTTTTGAGAATTTCGATTTATTTTTCGAAGCAGTTGCTTTCATTTTCGCTGTTTATTCGGATCGATAGGGGAAGATAAAAGTGATTTTACTTTTGTCTTCTCCTTTTTTGGTTGTAGCAATGATTTACATCTTAAGCCCTATGGCATCTTTGAGAAAAACTAGGTATGATGAAATGAGAATGACTATGAAAGGGGAAAAAGAGATGAATAGTTCTTGGCGTTTTTTTATCATTGTTGAAACGCTGCTATTGCTTTTTGCTATTTGGCAAATCGTTAATAATGTCGCCTTACTTCTTTTGGTACTTTTTGGCATCTTAAATATATATTTAGCTTTAAAAAAACATCCACGATCAGGATTTCAAAATTTTCAATTGGTTATGGGAGGACTGATCATCTTCTTTAGCTTAGTGAATAGTCCTGCATTATGGATGATGGCTGTGTTTGCTGTTTTGTTCATCGGTCTAAAAGGTGTAGAGATATCAGGAATCGATTTTACAAAAAATGCATTCTGGCGTAAAAAACAAATGATCATGGTCCAAACAGATCAATTAAAATCTCATAACAATGAACGAAAAACGCAACAATTGTTTGGTAATCAAAGGATCGGAAACGATGTATATGAATGGGATGATATCAATATTTCATTGATATCTGGTGATACAATCATTGATTTAGGAAATACTTTGTTACCTAAAGATGACAATATTGTGATCATCCGAAAGGGGATCGGCAGAACACGCATTTTAGTTCCCGTAGGTATTGCAATGAGTTTAGAACACGCTACTTTGGCTGGGAATGTTTTATTTGAAGAAGAACAATTTTCATTGAAGAACGAATCCATCAAAATCTATAGTAACGATTATGATGAAAATCCGCGACGTTTAAAGATCATCACGAATTCACTTTTGGGAGATGTTGAGGTGATACGAGTATGATCAGCAAATTGTCGAAACGAATGTTTGCTGTTTACTCAGCAATTGTTTCTTTCTTGATCATCTTATTCTCTTTATTTACTTATTTTTATGCGAGTAATCAAACTGATTGGTGGCGAGAGTTATTAAGTGCTAGACTTTTGTATATTCCCTTGATTTTTCATTTATTTGCCATTGCTTTAGGCGTAGGACTTCTCATTTTTTTGATTGTTTCAGTTATTCAAAAAGCAAGATATGGGAAAATCGAAGAGAAACTACGGACTCTATCGGCGGGTAATTATGAATCACCTATTTTGAATCAACCAATACCAAGACCAGTCGATGATATCTACTTACATGATATCGATCTGGAAATTACCAAAATCAAAGAGAAAATGATTGAAGTATCAAGTGAACTCCAAATTATGACAAGTAGACCGCAGTATGTGGATGGACAAACAAGAGAAGAAATCTTAGAATTAGAGAGACATCGGTTAGCTCGAGAATTGCATGATTCTGTTTCTCAACAACTTTTTGCAGCAATGATGATGATGTCTGCATTAACGGAACAAGCGGAAAAAACAGATACATCTGAAATATTTCGTAAACAACTGCAAATGGTAGCGGATATCATCAATGCTTCACAATCAGAAATGCGTGCATTGTTGCTTCATCTTCGTCCCGTAAACCTTGAAGAGAAGAGTTTGAAGCAAGGGATTGAGCAGCTATTGAAAGAATTGCAAAATAAAATTCAAATTTCTCTGAAATGGGACATTGAGGACGTAAAATTGACAAGTTCTATTGAGGATCATCTGTTTCGTGTCGTACAAGAACTATTGTCTAACACGCTGCGACATGCGAAGGCGAATGAATTGGAAGTTTATTTGCATAAGATCAATAATAATCTGTTATTACGGGTGATTGATGATGGAGCTGGATTCAATATGAATGAATCTAAAACTGGTAGCTATGGATTAAATAATATTAGAGAACGGGTTGCGGGTATCGGTGGAACAGTGAAAATCATTAGTTTCAAAGGACAAGGTACCAGTATTGAAATCAAAGTTCCTTTAATGAAGGAGGGGTAAGTAAAGATGATCAAAGTTTTACTTGTAGATGATCACGAAATGGTTCGTTTAGGCGTTTCTTCTTATTTATCGATCCAGGATGATATCGAAGTGATTGGCGAAGCAGAAAACGGGCGAGAAGGTTACGAAAAAGCAATGGAATTACGACCTGATGTGATCTTAATGGATCTTGTCATGGAAGAAATGGACGGTATCGAATCAACAAAAGCTATCTTAAAGGATTGGCCGCAAGCAAAAATCATTATCGTAACTAGTTTCATTGATGATGAAAAAGTTTATCCCGCAATTGAAGCAGGTGCGGCAGGATACTTATTAAAGACATCGACTGCTCATGAAATAGCAGATGCGATTCGAGCAACGCAGCGTGGAGAACGTGTGTTAGAACCTGAAGTAACAAATAAAATGATGGAGAAAATGAGTAGACGAAATGAACCAGTCCTTCATGAAGAATTAACGAATCGGGAAAACGAAATCTTGATGTTGATCTCTGAAGGAAAAAGCAACCAGGAAATTGCCGATGAATTGTTTATCACGCTTAAAACTGTTAAAACTCATGTGTCTAATATCTTAGCAAAATTAGAAGTTGAAGACCGAACGCAAGCTGCAATCTATGCGTTCAAACATGGATTAGTCAAGTAACATAAATTATACTCCTTTTAATGGGACCTTCAAAGAGGAACAATTTTTTGTATGAAGTGTTGCAAAACTAATACGGTGAACCAAGAAGAAAAAATCTCGAAATAAATTTAATATTTTGAGTTTTTTTCTTTTTATTTTTTCTGTAAGAAATTAATTTTTGAAAGGTGAGAATATCTTGATCACTTGCTTTCGTTTTTAGAAAGCCTTTGCTATACTTAGGTAAAAAGATAAGGGAGGAAACAAGTGAAACAAAACTTTGCAATTGTAGGTCTTGGCCGTTTTGGTGGAAGTATCTGTCGGACGTTAGTCGAAGCGGGTCAAGAAGTATTAGCCATTGATAGCAGTGAAGACCGAGTCAATGAATATATGAATATTGCTACACATGCTGTAGTAGCAAATGCCCAAGATGAAATGACGTTACGTTCTTTAGGAATCAGAAACTTTGACCATGTGATCATAGCGATCGGGGAAGATATCCAAGCAAGTATTTTGGTCACGTTGATGGTGAAAGAAATGGGTGTCCCTAATATTTTGGCAAAAGCACAAAATGAGTATCATGCTCGTGTGTTGGAAAAAATAGGTGCTGACCGTGTTGTCCATCCTGAACGTGATATGGGGGTTCGAATTGCCCATAACTTGGTATCAAAGAATATCCTTGATTATTTAGAATTATCTGATCAGTTTTCGCTTGCGGAAATTCGGGTATCTAATCCTAAATTTTTTAATAAAACGTTAGCAGAATTAAATTTTAGACAGCGTTATGACTTAACTGTAGTTGCAATCCGTCGTTCGGATCGAACGGTCGTAGTCTCACCTTCCGCTGCGGAATATGTGCGGGAAAATGATAATTTGTTAGTGATCGGTGAGACAGAAGATGTAGATATTTTAGATGACAAGATGAATCAATAAGGGGATGCTTGAATGGAATTGACAGTGACAGAAAATGCACGTAAGTGGTTTGAATCAGAAGTAGCGCTACCTAAAGGTTATGGTATCCGTTTCTTTGGGAAGGTTTATGGGAAAACAGAAGTGCATGAAGGCTTTTCCATTGGTATGTCTGTAGAGCTTCCAGAACATCCTATAAAAAAAGAAGTGATCGATGGTATCTTATTTTTCATTGACGAGGCCGATGAATGGTTTTTTAAAGGATATGATCTAGAAGTAGATTATGATGAAACTTTAGATGAACCGATTTATCATTTCAAAGAACAGTGAAGAAAAAGGAGTATTTTCGGCAAGAAATCAGCCGGAAGACTCCTTTTCTTTAGTTCTGAAGAAAACAGATTGTTTCATACTTTGTTATACTTAGGCTAAACTAAAGAGAAGAAGGGTGGTTAACTACATGGGAGAAAAAATTATTTACTTAGATCGAGATTTTAGAGAAGAATTTATGGATAAAATCAAATCAATTGCTCCAAACTATACGATCAAAACTGATTTGATAGAAGAAGAGCTTCCCGACGTGGAAATCAGTCTAGGATGGAATCGAAACTATCAAGAGGGCTTGCTTTACTCTGGTCATTTAAAATGGGTTCAATCGATTTCTGCTGGTGTGGATACCTTACCATTAGAGAAATTTGCGGAGAAAGGGATATTGGTATCTAATGGTAGTGGTATCCATAGTGAATCGATTGCAGAGCATATCATGGGAATCATTCTTGGCTATTCAAGAGGGCTATTTCAGGCTCAGCGAGCACAAGTCGCAAAAAAATGGTTAGGATCGAATGTACATTATCAGCCTTTAGAAAATCAAAAAGTACTGATCATTGGTACGGGGAAAATCGGTAAAATGGTTGCAAAAAAGGCATCTGGATTTGATATGGAATGTTATGGAATCAATACATCTGGCCATCCTGTAGATGGGTTCAAACAAACCTACCCACTTGAAGACTTATCAGAAGTAGTGCCTGAAATGACTATCGTTGTAAATATTCTACCTTTGACGGAACAGACAAAAGGACTGTTCAATGGTAAGTTATTTAAAAAGTTCAATCGTCAGGCAGTATTGATCAATGTAGGACGAGGAGCATCCTTAAAAACAGATGAATTGGTGATTGCACTAAATGAAGGAAGATTAGCTTTTGCTTCTCTGGATGTCTTTGAGGAAGAACCATTGCCTTACGATAGTCCGCTGTGGGAAATGGACAATGTCTTACTTACTTCACATATTGCAGGACTAACACCTGATTTCCAAAATAAATTAATGAAGATCTTTTTAGCTAACCTACAAAGCTATATGGCAAATCGCAAATTGCAGGTCAATCAGGTTGAATTGAACAAAGGATATTGATAAAAATCTGAGTGTAGAAAAAAACTGTTCCAAATTAGTATAGATCACTAATTGGAACAGTTTTTTTTACATCATTTGAATCTTGGGCCAGCCTTTGACTGCTTGGGAAAAAATGAATAATCCGGCAATCGCGATAAATGCACTTGTATCAAATGTCGGCAAGAAGATCATTAGAATCGTCGCCAACAAGGTAGGAAGTGAAATCGCATAGATCATTGTTTTCAAACAATCAAGAAACGTTGCTCTTGTTAAACGAAGTCGTGCATAGATGTATGCAGCGAAATTAGCAAAAAATAATGTGATGATCAGGTTCAAGAAGCTCGGATAGATTGAAATCAAGAAAGTCACGGCTTTTATCCAAAATGGAATCGATGCTTCACTTAAGGTATCGCGTAATTGTTTCCCTGTTAGATTTTTTATAGCATCATTCGTGTACTCAAGCTCAAATTGATTACTACTTAATAAAGCAGTTGTTGTTCCCGTATTTGGAAAAGCGACCACAAGCTCATTTTCAAGCATCCCCACACTTAAAAAGTTGCCCATCAAGTCAGAAGTGACATCTTTTTCTGAACGTCTGCCTTCTGGATCGAATGTAAATATAATCGAATTGGTTTGGTAAATGAATCCCTCATTATCTTTTGTATCGATTTTGCCATCTTTGATCGTAAAATCTGGTATTCTAGTTGCGATTTTCTGTCCATCCGCTTTGATATTATTCAAGACTTGAAAAATTTGAAAGGAGATAGGCAACGCCATAATGATACTGAGCACCAATAAATAGAGGATCGATTTACCGAATGGTGTATTTCTGGCATTTTTAAGCTCTTTGAATTGTGTGAAAGAGCTAATGATTAATTGTTTAGTTGTCATAACTACTCCTTTAATAATAGTGTCGTCATTAGCAATTCTAGCGAAGTCAGAAAGGAAATACAAGGGGCATATAGGAAAACACAAAATTGATGGGTCATTTTAGCAAACATGTTATGCTGATAGAGTAAAGGTTGATGTAGGAAAAGATGAAAGACCACCAGCAATCAACTAAAATCTTGTGGGTTGTTTTTCAAATGGTGTGATTACTTTAGTAGAATTTATTGGTGTGGTTTTTCAGGTAGATTATCATTGAATTCTGATGCTTTCCATGATTTTTGAGATACATCAGCAAGTATGCTATCTTACTGTAACTCAAAAAATAGCTTCAAAACAAAGAAATCCTAAAAAATATCTGGCTATCCAAGATCCAAAATAAAAAATGCATATAACGATTCAAGCGGAAACAAATGCAAAGGATAAGGAACGATTGATTTTAAGAATTGAAGATGAAATATTTTCCTAAATAAGGTATGATGAAGCAGAAATGAATAGTAAGGTAGGTTGACCAATGAATCTTTATCATCAAGCAAAACATTTTTTAGAACGAAAAGGGTATTGGGAGATTTTTATTTACCTCTTTTTTGGTGGTTTGGCAACAGTTGTTAACTTTGTCAGTTTCTATATTGCACTACAACTGTTTGAGTTAAGTATGCCTGTTTCTAATACGATCTCTTGGATTTGTTCCGTTTTATTTGCATTTGTCACAAATAAAATCTGGGTGTTCCATTCAAAATCTCCAAGCTTTCTTCATTTAATCATCGAATTTGGAAAATTTATTTTTTATCGAGTAGTATCGTATGGAATGGATATGGGTGCCATGCTACTCATGATCCAAGTGATGCATGTCAATGATTATGTGGCAAAAATCATTACACAGGTCATCGTAGTATTAGCAAATTATATTTTCAGTAAATTATTTATCTTTAAAGAAACAGAAATTATTGAAGAAGAACTTCCTGAAAATCAGAACAAGAAATAGCTATAAGCATAATTTTTGTAGAAATCCCTTCTCTTTGTTACTCTTTGTAGTGTAAAGACTATGAACAAACACATTGAGGAGGAATTTTTTTATGACTTACACATTACCAGATCTACCTTATGCATTTGATGCACTGGAACCATATATCGATGAAGAAACGATGCACTTGCATCATGACAAACACCATAATACTTATGTTACAAACTTAAACGCAGCTATTGAAAAGTATCCAGAATTAGGCGAAAAATCAGTGGAAGAATTGATTTCTGATATGGACGCGATTCCTACTGATATTAAGACAGCGGTACAAAACAATGGTGGTGGACATGCAAACCATTCATTTTTCTGGAAAATCATGGCACCTAATGCGGGTGGCGAACCAACAGGCGAAATCAAAGAAGCGATTGATGAAGCTTTTGGTGATTTCGCAACATTTAAAGAAGAGTTCAAGAAAGCGGCTGCCGGACGCTTTGGATCAGGTTGGGCATGGTTAGTGTTGGAAGATGGTAAATTGGCAATCACTTCTACAGCAAACCAGGATTCTCCATTGATGACAGGCCAAACACCTATCTTAGGATTAGATGTGTGGGAACATGCATATTACTTGAAATATAAAAATGTACGCCCTGACTATATTGCTGCTTTTTGGAATGTTGTCAACTGGGACGAAGTAAACAAACAATTTGCAGCCGCAAAATAAATGATAGCTGTTTTGCATACTCCAAAATCGAATTGAAAAATAAATTTAGCAAAGCTTGCGAGCGTTTTCTAAATTGGGTATAATAGGCTTGCAAGGTATCTTGCAAGAACTTTTTTGGAGGCTATACATTTATGGAACATGGAACAGTAAAATGGTTCAACAATGAAAAAGGATTTGGGTTTATTACAGTAGATGGCGGAGACGATGTATTTGTACATTTTTCAGCAATCCAAGGTGACGGCTTCAAGAGCTTAGAAGAAGGTCAAGAAGTTGAATTTACGATTGTTGAAGGCGCTCGTGGTCCACAAGCTGCTGAAGTGACTAAATTATAATAATTTGTTGAAGAAAAGCCCGCGGTTGCGGACTGATCAAAGCAATAAAAAGAAGATGGTTGATCCATCTTCTTTTTTGATTTTTTAAAGGAAAAAATCATTGATTCTGTGAGTGCTTCTATGGCAATAATGACTTGTTTTTTACAAAATTTGAAAAAATAGTTTCCCCTGTACTTTAGTGGAAGAATCAACGATTTACTATTTTTTGGATCTTTTGACTTAGTAGATAGATCTGCTCGCTAGACATTTCAGTAGAAATCGTCAAAGTGGGGATAGACTCTTCGTAAGTCACTGTTTTTAACGGAATGTCTGTTGTGCGGATGATCAAGTCGGGCTTGTATAAGAAATCATTTGTAAAGAGAACATTTAAATAGATGCGTAATTGTTCTTGCAGCATTTCCATATAAGTCAATTCAATACTTAATGGAAAATCACTTTCAAATTTGATTTTTATTTCTTTATCAAAATAAGTAGGAGAAGCTACAATCATAAATGCTTCTGCTAGATTCCATGGATGAACCCATGCCAATGTCTGACTTTGATTTTTAAAGTGTTGTGAGAGACGATTGATTTCACGATTGAATGTGGGATAATTTTTTTCAATAAAGGTTGAGATATCATGCTTGATAATCGAAAACTCGGGAAATAGATAACCAGTCATTCCATTGGCAAATAAGGTGCTGTTTAGTAACCTTTTTTTGCTATTGATCTGTGAAGATTTAAATCCTATGGAATAAAGATAACGATAAAAATTATTTTGAAATTGTTTGATAGGTGTGTCTTCTTTTAAATGGATTTTTGTTGCTTTGTCTAAAAAATGATCATTCAAATAAAAAGAGGTACGTGTTTGTAACCAGAGAAATAAAAATTCAATCTCGGAAGTGGTTAGAGATAGTCTATTAAATCCAATACTCAATTCAGAGGCTATTTCTTCGAATGCCAACCATAATTGGTCAGTGAAGGAAGGTAATCTCTCTTTTTGTATTCGATTTTCTTGATCAGCTCTTAATTTAGTGATTGCCACGATAAAACACCATTCCATCATTTTTATTTTATTCGGTCTTTGATTGATCAATTGAAAGGATTTTTCGATGACCAAAAAAACTTGATGAAAATCGACTCCCTTAAAGGGCCATTCTACTCCACGATAGGATTGCCATAAGATTAAATAAATGAGGTAACGAATCTGTGTTTCTTCTCCTCTAATAAAAATGTGACCTTTTGCGGTTTTTATTTGAATACGATATTTTTCCAATAGCTGATTGATACGAGTGAGATGTCTTCTTAAAAAAGACTCACTAATATTCCTCGATTTTGAAAATTCTGTAAGATCAACTTGAGATTGAAGACAAAGTGTATGTACTAATTGAAAAACAGAAGAATGGTCTAAAATAGCTAAGATCAATTTTTGGTAGTCGATACTGGTTCCAGAATAACTATAATTTCTGGTCTCTTTATTAAAGTGCCCCTTCGACAGTTCTTGGATATGTTCACAATGATTCAATATGGAACGCTTATCGGAGTTAGTCAACGCAGAGAGTTCCTCCAAATTCCAGCTTTTTTTTGATATATATATATTTTCTAAAATCGTTAATTGTGTCTGGGTATTTTTCTCTAAAAATGAAATAAAATCCATTTCTTATCCTCCTTTTAATGTAAATATTGATAATTCATTCTCAATATTTGTATTTTTTTTTACAAATATTGAGAAATAATCTTTTTTTACCAGCGTTTGTACCTAAAAACTGTTTTATTTATATTTGTTTAATAGTTATTTTATATTCTTTCACAGAAATGACAGCCCTTTCATAAAAGAACGAGTTGCTTTATGAGTTTTTGCTAATTTAATTATAATGTATTTAATAAAAAAAGCGAAATGTTTTGAAAATATAACGTACATATAAAAACACATTGAAACTGCAGATTTAGATAAATGAGTTATTTAAATCGGAGTTAAAACTTAATAATAGATTTCTAATTTATCAGTTGTTAAACTCCGAGTAACTTAAGTTAACGAATCATTTTCTTTCAAAAAGATATCTTTTTGGGTCAAAAAAATCTATTGAGGAGTGTTGCACAGAGGGGAATCGTAGCTTCAATTATTGGCTTAGTGGGGGATGAAATAGATAAAAGAGGGCTAAGCACCCAAGGGGGTTACAAAATGAAAAAAGATTATAAGAAGAGTATGGATCAAAAAGAACGGGCGAAGCGTCGCTCAAAAAAATACTTACTAGTAGGAACATCTATTGCTGCGGGAATCATGTTGGGTGCAGCACCGATCACGATTGCGACACCATTATTTACGATAGGTTCGCAACAGGTATACGCTGATTTGGTTAGCGGACAGCTATTTAATAATCTGAATACGACGAATACAAGCGGAACGAGTACTGGGGCACCTTACGTGGCAGATGGCTCAATCAGAAATGTTGATTTTGTGATTTCGGCTAATAATGGATTAGACGTGAGTTTGCTTACTGGAACAAGACGAGCTGTTTTAGCTATTCCTGAAGAGATGCAAGGTCTAGTTGATGTAAATGGTAGCGGTACCTTCAGGACAGATATCTTGTTGCCAGGAGATGAATTAGCTCCATTACTAACAGTTGTGAATGGAGCGGTTTCAGCATTGGTAGGTTCTGTAGAAAATATCGTCAATCTCAATCCATTAGCTTCAGTGAATTTGAGTGAAGTGTATGAACAATTAGCATTATTAGAAAATTTGAGTACGCTGAGTTCGGCAGAAATTGCTCTTGCTTTACAACAAACAGAAAATGGCGATTATATTTACGGGGAACTAGATGGCGCACTAGAAACAGTTATTCGAGAAGGACTTAGTGATATTTTGACAGGAATTAACAATGCTGTCCAAGCGCTTGAGGCAACCCCAAATTCACCAATCACGGGGGGATTAGCAGCTGCGGCAATCAATGGAGTACTAAGTTCAACGATCAAGCCCGCCTTTAATTTGGCTTTTGCAGGGGCCCTAGGTTTGGTTAATGTGGGTTCTTCTTTAATTGGTACTTTGGCTGATGTGAGTGTTTTAGGGGAGACGACAGTAACGATACCAACGACCATTACAGATCCTAACGCGACTGGTTTGACTGCTGCCGGCGTTGATTTGTCTGTACCTTATGAAGCTGGGTTTGTTGGGAATATTGTGAAATCCGATGTGCTAGCCATTGATATTGCGTCGAATTATGATGGTTACACACCTGTTTTTTATGCAGTAAGGGCAGTAACAGCACCTTATAATATTACAGTAACAGGTAATTCAACTGAGGGGTATGAGGTCACTGGGATGGCAGATCCAAACGCAATCGTCCGAATCTATGATGATACTGGAAATTTGATTGCAGAAGGTCGAGCAGACGGAACTGGTAGTTTCACGATTCCAGTTTCTCAAGAGGATGTTGCGCCATTAGATGAGATTCAATTGATTGCATATGATGATAATGATAATCCAAGTCTACCAACAGTTGCCGTAATTCCAGATGATGAAGAAGCAGATGCGGATGCGGATGCCGACGCCGATGCTGACGCTGATGCGGATGCGGATGCGGATGCCGACGCCGACGCCGATGCCGATGCGGACGCTGATGCCGACGCAGATGCCGATGCCGATGCGGATGCTGATGCGGATGCCGATGCCGATGCGGACGCCGATGCCGACGCTGATGCAGATGCTGACGCCGATGCCGACGCTGATGCCGACGCTGATGCTGACGCTGATGCGGATGCTGATGCCGATGCGGACGCCGATGCAGATTCTGACGCCGATTCTGATGCTGATGCCGACGCTGATGATAATCAAGATACGACCATCATTACCGTGGTAACAAATAATTTTGGTGGGTCAGGACCAACAGCAACACCAAAACTACCAGTACAATATAGTAGTTCAGGGGTTTCTAAACCTTCATCTATGACTAGCGGAAGTAGTACACCAAAAATGTATCCTAAGACATCAGATACGATTGGTTCATCTGCTTCTTGGTTAGGCGGACTAGTATCGCTGATTTCAGGTTTAGGGATTTGGAAAATGAAAAAAAGTAAGAAAAAACAATAACTAAAAAAGGCTATGGCTATAGATGAGACTATTTCCTATAGTGATTCGATGCCATAGCCTTTTTATTATTAATAGAGGTGGGAATATGCTTGTTCAGACGAATACACATACGAATCTATCAATGATCAAAAAGATACTTGAAACGGTAGATAAAACTATTCCAACAAAATTACTGATTGTTTCTGTCGGAGACTTTAAAGAGCGAGGACAAATCTACGAATTTTATGGGAATAATCTAAAAGTAATCTGGAATAATTTATTGACAGCTTATAGAATCAATCAATTTGAAAAGGCACCGTATTTAAGATTGGACATAGTTACAAACGAAGAGTCAGCAGATTATCACCAAGTAAATGAACGATTGAAAAAAATCAAACGAAATAATTATGTCGATTTCAACTTGCGGATCGACGGTCTAAGAAAGAGAAGTTTCCTCAAAGAAGAATTAGTGGCAAATGCCATTATTAAACCTAGTAAAACACATAAAGTTGGTAAAAATCTTCCTGACTTGCATATCGACCCGCAAAATTATCGAGGATATATTAAACGTAAATACGGTCGAGAAGAGACGGATCTCAGTTATTTGGAACGTTCGAAGTTCTACTTTTTTGAAACGGCATCTTTCTACTTAGAGCAAGGAAATATTTATCCGCTGAAAAACTATGGGAATGGGAATCGGGTCCGAGAGGTAACTTATGACAATCTTGAAGAAACAACGAGATTGGTAATTGAACAAGGAAGTATGTATCTAAAAAAACAATTAACAAAATCTGGACAATTCATTTACGGATACTATCCTTGCTACAATCAACTGCTGAAAGGATACAATTCTGTCCGTCATTTTTCTTCTCTATATGCTTTAGCAGAAGCAGCAGAATATTCATATGATCCAAACATGCTTCAAAACATCAAAAATGGCTTGCTCTGGGGTATCGATAATCTAACCTCTGAAGTTGACGGTTACTTGCTAATCAAAGATTATTTGAATAAAGAAATCGAATATAAATTAGGCGCACAAGCAACGGCTATCTTAGCAATTGCTAAATATATCGAAGTGACAGGCGACCAGCAATTCTATAAATATTTAAGTCGATTGATCGAAACAGTATCAAAAAAATTTATTACTTCAAATAGTAAGACCATTCATGTACTTGATGCCGATTTGAATGTAAAAGAACAGTTTCGGATCATCTATTATGATGGTGAAATCTTATTTTCTTTACTTCGAGCTTATGGGATTTCTCATGATTTCGCGATTTTTGAAATTTGTGAAGGGCTGATGGAACGTTTTGTCACAGATGGTTATCAAAAATACCATGACCATTGGCTGAGCTATGCAACAAATGAAATGATAAACTATCAAGAAAAAGACACATATTATGAATTTGGTATCAAAAATGCGATGGTAAATATCGATTTTATTGATAAGCGGGACACTGCGTATCCAACGATGCTTGAATTACTAGTGGCAGCTTCCAAAATGATGAAAAAATTGGAAACAAGTGAATCAAGAGAAAGACTGTTTAAAACAGAAGAGGAGTTTATAGCTATACAAGACCGAATCAACACAGTCATGGAGAAACGTGTATTGCATGAAATCACAACAGGAGTGATGTTTCCTGAGTTTGCCCAGTTTTTCAAAAAACCAGAAGTGATCAACTATGGCTTTTTTGCCCGTCATGATCGCTTTCGGATGAGAATTGACGATGCAGAACATTTTTTATCTGGTTTGATCAATTATTTGATTCATTATAAATAGAAGGAGTGAATAAAAATGGTTGGGTATATTCGTTTTGCAGCATTAGCGTTGATAGGTTTTTCATATGTGGGATTCCGATTAAAAAAGAAAAAAGATCATCAGAAGAATCAGATGGAGACTGATTTAAGTCAATATGAAAAAAATGAAGAGGGACTCTACCCTTGGGAAGTTGATCAGGATAACTCTCCAGAAAGAATTGAAAAAACAGCAACAAGATATGTCAATCAAGCAAGACCTCGACGTGGCAGATGGTAAAGGTGGGATGAGGACATGTGGACAATTCAGAATATTTTAAATGGAATAGATGGAAATTTTTTTAAGATATATGATCATTTAGATCAACCAATCACAGATTTTGAATATTTTTCAGGACATTTAAAACGAAATCAAGATTATTCAACAACCGCGTTTGTTTCTATTTCGTCAGAAAGAAGAAATCATGTCAATCGTAAAAGTATAGCCTGGAGAGATGGAAATGAACAAATCAAAGGGCGGGAGAATGAGTTTGCTTTACTCATAACAGAAACACCGATTGATGATCCTTCGGTTAAGACACCACAATTTATTGTAGAAGACAGCTGGAAATTCTTGTTAGAAATATCGTCGAAGTTGCGAAAAGCGTACCATAATCCTGTCATAGCAATCACTGGTTCAGCAGGAAAAACATCGACCAGAATAATGATTTCCCACTTGTTACAAAAGGAAAAAGTACTTGCAAATCGAGGAAATCATAATGTTCGTTTTGCGATTCCCCTCTATCTGAGCAAGCTGGTAG
Source organism: Enterococcus durans (assembly GCF_002277935.1). Taxonomy (NCBI): domain Bacteria; kingdom Bacillati; phylum Bacillota; class Bacilli; order Lactobacillales; family Enterococcaceae; genus Enterococcus; species Enterococcus durans. The sequence continues at coordinate 1,944,927 of NZ_CP022930.1, forward strand.
GACAACCAGATATAGTGAACTTAGAAGTGTCAGTCAATGCGTTGAACTCTTACGACACAGGATCAATGTCAAACCTTATTCAACCAGATATTGCGATTGTGACCTCAATTGGAGAGGCACATCTTAGCTCATTGAAAGACACGATTGGCGTGGCACGTCATAAAGCAAAAATATTCGAGGGATTGAAGGAAAATGGGACAGCTATCATCAATGCCGATATTGGAACGGAAGAGTTGGCTATTTTGACAGCTGCTGCACGTAAGCATACAAGTGAAATCTTTACCTACTCGATAACGGACCCCACTAGAGATGTTTTTGTAATCAGTACTACGCAAAAAAGAGACTATTGCAATGTAAATATCTCATTTTTCGGCAAAAAAATTTCTTTAAATCTATCGGTTGCTTCATTAGGAATGGTCTCGAATACATTAGCCACCTTGTTGACTGTTTGGAAAATCAAAGGAGATATCCATCCTTACCTCGCGGCTTTTGAAACATTTAAACCGCTGACGAAAATATTAGAGAAAACCTGTTATAGATCTGATAGTGGTCCCAATTTTACATTTATTGATGATACACATAATGCATCTTTACCGGCAATGAAAAATGTAATTGCTTATTTCAATGAAATCAGCCCTTTTTACCAAGGAACGAAATTATTGATCCTTGGTCAAATTGCAGATTTAGGGGAGGCGTCTAAAGAAGTCCATGAATCCTTAAAAGGACAGATGGAACAATCTACAGCAGATTATATTTTTGGCTATGGTGAACAGTTCAAGGAAATTTTCAGTGCAGAGCATCAACAATACGAAAATTTTCAATGGTTTGCTAGTTTATCTAAGATGAGTCAGCGAATTGAAACATTACTAAATGAAGATAGTTTACTCTTTGCAAAAGGATCTGTTACTGGAAGTGATTTTCAACAAATCGATAAATATATCCGGAAGATCGCAAATAAACGGAATTTGAAGAGTGAAGTCAGTGTTTAATAGGTTAAAAAAGAAGAGACAATGTCCAGGTTAAAGACAACGTTTCTTTTTTTTGACTGAAAAAAAGTATAAATATAATCTATCTATTTTAACCGAAATATGTAAAAGCGCTTTGAAAGACTAGAATTGCTACTTTTCTCTAAACAAATGCTATGGTATGATAGTTTAAGAATTTTGAAAAAATACATATAAATCAGTTATCCTTGTAATTATTATTTAAAGTTTTATTATGATTAACTAAGTGAATTGCTGAATTATTAGTTATGTGAGAAAATATTTTAACGAAAATGTGAGACAGAGGTGTATTATGAAGCGGTGGCAAAAAGTTATTTTAGCTTTTTTAGGCGTTCTTGTTATTCTGATTGGCGGGATCTCAGCTTATGGAATCAAGTTCATGGGAGAAGCAAGTAAAACAGTAGATCAAATATCTAAAAAATCAAGTCGAGTATCAACTAAGCGTGATAATAAAGTCAATATCGATGATAAGGAACCTTTTTCTGTGCTACTTTTAGGGCTAGATACGGGTGGACTTGGTCGGACAGAACAAGGTCGTTCGGATACGATGATGGTGGTTACCGTCAACCCACAACAAAAAAAATCAACGATCATCAGTTTAGATCGCGATATTTATACGAATATCGTTGGTTACGGCACCGTGGATAAGTTAAATCATGCCTATGCGTTTGGTGGCGTTGATATGGCAATGAATTCAATCGAGCAATTATTAGATATTCCCATCGATCATTACGTAACGATCAATCTAGATGGTATGGAAGATTTGATCAATGCGGTTGGGGGAATTGAAGTAAACAACAAAATCGACTTCACTCTAGATGGGATACATGTACCGGTTGGTAAGCAAACATTAGATGGAGAAAAAGGATTAGCGTATTCTCGGATGCGTCATGAAGATCCTAAAGGGGATGTTGGCCGACAAGCACGACAACGTGAAGTAGTTACCAAGATCGTGAACAAAGTGCTAAGTTTAGACGGCGTAAGCAATTATCGTAAAATATTAAAAGCTGTTGAAAAAAATGTCACTACCGATTTAGACTGGGATGACATGTTGGATGTAGCTACAAATTACACCTCTGCTTTTGAAACGATCAAACAAGATCAATTGCAAGGAAAAGATGCAATGATCGATAATATTTATTATCAGATACTAGGTCAAAATGATCTGTTAGCTATCCAAAATGAATTGAAAAAACAATTAGAGATCAAGACAAGTGATACATTGCCAAACTTAAAGAATGATAACGCGTCTTACATGTTCTATGACGACTCAGATGGTTCGGATGGAGAAAACACGGATGCTGGAACTACTAACAGCAGTTCAAGCTACTATTCTCAAGACACGAGTCAGTATAACAATCAATACAATAATGATACGACCCAAAATGGGTACCAAGATAATGGTCAGAATTACGATCAAAACTATGATCAGAACTACGATCAAAATTACGACCAAAATGGCTATTAAAAAAAGAAGCACTCGCGTTTGTTCAACTCCCGCGAGTGTTTCTTTTTATGCAAAAAATGAAGGCTATCAATTCAAAAAGTAGATAGAATAATTCAACAAGGTAGCAAATAGCACCCATAAATAGTACGGAACAAGTAACCACATCACCAAACGAAAATGTAGCCATAAATGATAGAGTAAGATCGTTAAGACAATGACTAGGATAGTAATATCGACAGCGGCAATAAAATTACTTTGCAAATTAAAGAATAAAGCAGACCAAAGAAAGTTACAGATAAATTGGATAACGAATAGTGTAAGAAGCTTACGCTTTAATTTTCTCTCATCCATTTGTGTTAAAAAATATAGTGCCATACCCGTTAAGATATAGAGTACTGTCCACATCGGCCCGAAGATCCAACTTGGTGGCGCGAACGGAGGCAAGTCTAATGAATAATAGTAACTTCCAGGATTGCCACTAAGTAGCCCTGATATAAATCCTAGGATAACGATTCCCACTGTACATAACCAAAAACGAAAATCTTTTAATATAACCATTTTATTATCTCCCTTCTATGATTTAAGTTTACCATGAACATTTCAGACATACTCAAATTTACTCTGAGGATCCAAAAGGTAAAAGTAATCATTCGGTTAGCTATTATTTTAGTTGATGGCTAGACAGAAGTATTTGACGTTTTGAAAATCAGCCATTTAGTCCTATTTAGAATGAGTGTAGGACAAAAGTAAGAAACACTTTTGTCTCATTCTTTAAAAACGAATAAACGGCGGGAGCAGAAGCAACGCCTTCGGAAATAAGCCGAAATTCACAAAAATTTGAAAAGCAATTTCCGTTAATTTCTTCTTATTTCTCGGAGTTAAACACTTCTGTCCCAGCCTCATTTGTACTACTCTTTCTTAGTTTTAAACTGATTTTTAGCAACAAACATGTTAAATTTAGAATTTGACTTTAATAAATTAAATAACGTTAATATTGTTTTGTTTGTTATTTTCTAAATGTTATAATTTATATGTAATCGGTTACATAAATGTTTTTAATAACAAAAATATGATAGGGGTGGGGAAATGGAGAAAAAGTTTAAAAGATTATTTGTAGGAGCGGCGCTTTGTAGTTTGCTGATTGCACCGTTATTGTTAGATGCAGAGGAAACATTGGCAACAGAACAAAGTAGTAAACAACAAGCAGATTTTGGGGTTGGTCAAGGTATTCAGTGGGGAGATCAAGTGGTCGCTCCTTTTGTGGACATGACTGCCTATAGCTCAAAAGAAGATCTTTCAAGCAACGGTGCGTTAGATCTTGCAGCAGTTGCAAAGAAGACTGAGCAAAAATTTTTTAATTTAGGATTCATGCAAGCAAAAGGAGTTAAAAATGACAGAATTGACTGGGCTTGGGGTGGCTTTAGTGGACTAAGCGAGAGTGACAATGATCAATGGCAATATGAAGGAATCAAAAAATCAATTCGTGAATTGAGAGGAATCGGTGGTGATGTGGCGATTTCTTTTGGTGGATTGAATTCTGGTGCTTTTTGGGAAACGACACAAGATATTTCTATTTTAGCTAATTCATACACCGAAATCATCCAAGGCTATGGCCTTACTCGAGTCGATTTCGATGTGGAAGCGGCAGCAATGGGCTATCAAGAAAATTTAGCAAATGCAAAAGCGATCAGGCAAGTCCAAGAAAAAACGGGTGTAGAAGTGACATTGACTTTACCAGTTATGGATACTGGGCTGATTTCGACAGGATTGTCTGTACTACAAGCCTATTTAGAGGCAGGAGTAGAGCTAACTACAGTTAATTTGATGACGATGTGTTATGGCAGTGTCGTTCCTGACTACGCACAAGGTTCTTTAGATGCAGTAGACAATACGATGGTTCAATTGAAGGATTATTACAAGCGTTTCACCAACACGACGTTAACAGATGAACAAGCATATGCAAGACTAGGCACAACGCCTTCGATTGGATTTGAAAGTGAAGCACATCCGTATTTTACAACAGCAATGCTCAATAAGGTTATCCAACATGCAAAAGAAAAGAAAATCGGTATGGTTTCTTACTGGTCAATGAACCGAGATGCAATGGTGGATGGTGGGCAAGGTAAAGTCAAAAATCAATATGAATTTTTAACGGTCGCTCAACAATTTGGCAAAGATACTCCATCACCAGAAGATTTTGAAAAACCATCTACACCAACTGATTTACATGGAGTGGCTTCCTCTGATTCGATCTCATTGTCATGGACTGCATCCACAGACAATGTTCAAGTATCTCATTATAATATTTACGAAGAAAATCGTTTGGTGGGAACAAGTAAGGTACCGAATTTCCTTCATAAGGGATTAAAACCAGCTACGACGTATTCTTATACGGTAGAAGCAGTAGACACAGCGGGTAATAAGTCAGAACGTTCTGCTATTTTGTCGCTTAAAACTAATGATGAAACGGAAGGCCAGCTACCAGTACCTTCTGTGCCACTTCAATTGACAGCTAAAAATATTTTACAGAATAAATTAACGTTAACATGGGTGAAAAATACACCGAATGAACAAGTGATGCACTATGCTATTTATCGTGACGGCATTCGTATAGGTGTCAGTGAAACGAATGAATTTGAAGATACTAATTTAGATGCTGGTACAACTTACACTTATCAAGTCAAAGCAATCAACCAATCTGGATCATCTGATTTCAGTCAAGCAATCACTGTTAAAACATTGGATGAAGATAGCCAAGGAAATACTTGGACAACTAATCAAGCCTACAGTATTGGAAGTATCGTAACTTATGGTGGATCTAGTTATCGCTGCTTACAAGCACATACATCAATTGCTGGCTGGACACCAGATATCGTACCAGCTTTATGGGAAAAAATCAGTTAAAAATCATAAAAGCATAATGTTTGTCATTGATAAAGAAAGCGATTACAATGAACCTATCAACTAATAGGAGGTTCATTCATGAAGAAGCTTAATGTCTTATTGTTTGTCGGTGTAGTCATGTTAGGGTTGTTTGGATTCGGTACTTCTGGATTTGCACATGGATATGTCACTTCCCCTGGAAGCCGTGCTTATTTTGGTACGGCAGCAGCGGGTAATTTGAATCAAAATGTTGGACGCGCACAGTGGGAGCCACAAAGTATCGAAGCACCTAAGAATACATTTATTGATGGAAAATTAGCAAGTGCTGGAGTCACTGGGTTTGAACCATTGGATGAGCAAACGGCAACAAGATGGCATAAAAGTGTGATCAATCCTGGTAATTTGACTATTTCATGGAACCTAACTGCGCAACATCGAACAAGCACATGGGATTACTATATGACAAAAACAGGTTGGAATCCTAATGCACCATTGAAAATCAGTGATTTTGAATTGATTGCGCAAATTGATGATAAAGCAACTGTACCACCTAAAATCGTCAATCAAACAATCACTGTTCCGCAAGATCGCAAAGGCTACCATGTGATTTTAGCTGTGTGGAACATCAGTGATACCACCAATGCTTTTTATCAAGCAATTGATGTAAATATCCAATAATAAGTAAATATCAATTAGGTTGGATAGAAGTGCTACTCCTAAATGAATAGGTCAGAATGCACGCAACTTCAAATTTTTGCGAGTCTTCATTTATTTTTCAAGGAGTTTCTACTGTTCTAATAGTTTATTCAATCCTATAGAGTGAGGGAAAAGTGAGTGTACTTTTCTCTCGCTTTTTTTGTGAGTCAATGATTTTGGTTCAGTAACAGGTTATTGTATCATGGAACTACACGGACATCAGGAAAATGTCTCGCTTAAAGCAACAAATAGGAAATCACTATGTGTGTATGTTGAAGCTTTGGATGTATCAAAATAGCTAATTGGCCTTTTTGTTTTGGTCGTCTTTGGCATATACAGAGAATGAGTGTTCTTCTCTTCAATCCATAAAGAAGAATGTTTTCAGTAATAAGGAGGAATCGATCGATGAGATTGTTAAAGAAAAAAGCAACAGTTAGTAAAGAAAAGAGTAAAGAACAGGAAGTTGATCCATTACTTTCAGAGGAATTAGACCAAGAAGAATTTGACTCTTTTTTCTCTGAAGTACTTAAAAAAATCCCACAAAAGACATCAAAGGTTATTTTGAATACGTACGAAAAATCAAAAAAAGTGGCCGAAACGATTCTGGAGAAAAATCAAGTGAAATTTGACCATGTGTTCGAAGATTTTTTAAAAGGGGTAGATCCAATCACTCGAAAAAAAAGCCATCGTATCATTCATGCTGCTTCATTGACAGCAGCGATCATTGGATGTTCTCCTATCCCATTTTCAGATGCTTTTTTATTGGTTCCGGTTCAGTTGACAATGATGGCTCGTTTGCATAAGCTATTCGGCCAGCCATGGTCTGAAAGTCTTGGAAAAAGTTTGTCAAAAGAATTAGTGGTGGTTAGCCTAGGCAGAAGTGCGGTGGGAAATCTCGTGAAATTTGTGCCAGCTGTTGGAACAGTTACAGGAGCTGCTATCAATGCGACTGTTGCTAGTGCAATTACAGAATCATTAGGTTGGGTCACTGTGAAAATGTTGAATGATGGAGAGGATATCTTTGAACAAGTCATGTCATTCAAAGGACAGTTCCAAACCTTATTTCGTGCATTGAAGACTGTCAGCAAAAAATAAACGAACGTGGTACAAATCTAAAAATCAGTTTTGTTACAGACTCTTGAATAAACGGCGGGAGCAGAAGCAACTCCTTCGAAAATAAGCCGAAATTCACAAAAATTTGAAAAACAATTTTCGTTAATTTCTTCTTATTTCTCGGAGTTAAACACTTCTATCTCGATCTTTTTCGATTAAGTCTATTTTTTTGTTAGCTTTACAACAACTTCACAACGGGCAGTTTGAGGGAACATATCAACAGATTGTAGATACTCGACCTGAAATTTTTTGCTTAATTCAACAAGGTCACGTGCCAGTGTTGAGACGTTGCAGGAAATATAGACAAGTTTAGTTGGCGGATAGGCTAAGATTGCTTGGATCAATTGAGGATCAAGTCCAGTTCTTGGCGGATCAACGATGATTCCATCTGGCTTAAATCCTTCTTTTAGCCATTTTGGTAATAATTCTTCGGCTGTTCCTACTTCATAGCGTGTATTCTGATAGCCCAAACGTTCCGCGTTTTTTCTGGCATCAGCGATAGCTTGAGGAACTGTATCCATTCCACGGATCTCTTTCGCCTGTTTTGCTACACTTAACCCGATCGTTCCTACTCCACAATAGGCATCAACGATCGTTTCGTTTGGTTGGATAGCTAATGCTTTGATTCCTTCGCCATAGAGAATTTCTGTTTGCTGTGGGTTCAATTGAAAGAAAGCACGAGGAGAAAGATCGAATGTCACTTCGTTGATATGCTCTTCAATTGCCTCTTTCCCCCATAAATGAAGGGTTTCATCACCCATCACTAGGGAAGTTTTATTTGGTTGTACATTTTGCATGATCGAAACAACTTCTGGTAATCTTTGATTGATCTCACGAATGAGTGCATTTTTTTGAGGGAATTTCCGACTTCGAGTAATAAAGACCACTTGTAACTCGCCTGTTTTGATTCCGACTCGGACCATGATCGTTCGGAAGATGCCGCTATTGCTTCTTTCATCATAAATAGGAAGATCATATTTATTCAAAAGGGTCACTACCGTATTCATTACCTTTTGTGTTCTTGGTTCTTGGACTAAGCAATCAGTCAATGGCACAAGTTCGTGCGAATTTGCTTGGTACAGTCCTGCTTCTATTTTTTGTGTTTTTTTATTTTTTCTTAGCTGAAATTGGGCCTTGTTACGATAGTGCCAAGGATCAGACATTCCGATCGTAGGGCGCAGTTGATAGGAACGGTATCCTTCTGGTTTAAATTTTTCAAGAGATTGCAAAAGTAAGTCTTTTTTGAAGTCGAGTTGCGCATGGTACGCTAAATGCTGTAACTGACAGCCACCGCATTCATAATAGACTGGACATGGAGCAACTACCCGATCCTTACTTTCTTTTTTGATTTTAACAAGCTGTCCTTCTGCATAACGAGGTGTAGCCTTTGTGATTTTCACAAGTACTTCTTCTTTGGGAAGGGCGTAAGGAACAAAGATGATCAATCGTTTAAAGTAACCGATACCTTCACCGTTGATGCCTAAACGCTTGATTTTCAAAGGGATGGTCTGGCCATTTTTGACAATAGTTTCTGTCATAAGTATCTTCCTTTTTTCTAATAGTGTGGCTTTATTCTAACATATAAAAAGAAAAGATGGGGATTTTCTATGGTATCATAGGAATATATGTTCGAAGGGAGAGAGTCGATGATAACTGTTACTAGAATCAGCAAGGGCAAGGGTCCTTTTTATCAAGTTGATTTATCTGAAGGAGATGCGTTGCGAGTATCGGAAGATATTTTAGTTCGCTATCGCTTATTGAAGGGCCAAGAGTTGACTGACGAAACGCTACAAGAGATAAGAAAGAGTAGCGGCTTTGATTTTGGCTTTCAGCAAGCCCTCAATTATTTGAGTTATCAACTGCGTTCTGAAAAAGAAATCAGAACGTATTTAAAAGACAAAGAAATCAATCTTGAAGACCGCAATAAAATCGTTGAACGGTTAAAAGAATTGGATTTGATCAATGACTTGGTTTATGGAGAAAGTTTTGTACGAACCAATGTCAGGTTAAGTGATAAAGGGCCCAAGAAATTAGCACAACAATTACAACAAAAGGGTTTGAAGCCAGAGATAATCGAACAGGCGTTGTTTCAATATCCTGATACAGATCAACAAACGATTGCTATGCAAGTAGCGGAAAAACTGTATCATAAAAATCACGGGAAAAGCCACAAGGAACTTATAAGAAAGATCCAACAAAATCTTTTAACAAAGGGATTTACACAAGAAGCCATCCAACAAGCAATAGCAAATCTGCCGCAAGAAGTAGATCAGGAGCAAGAATATGACCTTTTAGTAACACAGGGAGAAAAATTGTGGCGTAAAAATTTACGATTTGAATCGAAAAAAAGAAAAATGAAAATCAAACAAAGTTTATATCAAAAAGGATTTGATCTAGAGATGATCCAACGTTTTATTACGGAAAAGGAAGAAGAATGTGAATAAAGAATGGGAAAAATGGACAAGTGAGCAGAAAAAAGAATTCCAAAGGATTTTTATCGAATGGTACGAAAAAGAAAAGCGTAACCTTCCTTGGCGTTACAACCAAGACCCTTACCGAATTTGGATTTCTGAAATCATGCTTCAACAAACGCGTGTCGATACAGTGATTGATTATTTCTATCGTTTCATGGAGTGGTTTCCCACAATCGAATCGCTAGCAAATGCTCCAGAAGAAAAACTGCTTAAAGCTTGGGAAGGACTTGGCTACTATTCGAGAGTCCGAAACATCCAAACTGCGGCAAAACAAATCATGGCTGAATATGGCGGGGAAATGCCTCGCACGCCAGAAGAAATAAGTAAATTGAAGGGGATCGGTCCATACACGACTGGTGCAATTTCGAGTATAGCTTTTGGTTTGCCTGAGCCAGCAATCGATGGAAATGTCATGAGGGTAGTCAGTCGGCTATTTTGTATTGAAGAAGATATTGCAAAAGCATCGAGTAGAAAAACCTTTGATGAAGCGATGCGAAGTATTATTGATGAGAATCATCCAGGTGAGTTCAATCAAGCATTGATGGATCTAGGATCAGCTATTTGTACACCCACCTCACCACTTTGTGAGGAATGTCCTATCCAGGCTTTTTGTCTGGCAGAACAGGAAGGAAAGCAACAGCAGTATCCAGTAAAAACAAAAAAGGAAAAACCAAAAGACATTTATTATATTTGTGCAGCTATCCAGAATGAAGCGGGTGCCTATTATTTTGAAGAAAGGCATACACAAAAATTACTAGCAAAAATGTGGACATTTCCGATGCTGGAAGTGACAAAAGAAACATACCATCTTTTAAAAGAAGAGTGGGCGCAATCATATGAGCCTGACTTATTTGCGGAGTCGCTGGTGGCGGAAGAAGAAGGGCATATACTACCCTTTGCTTTTTCTGATGAGCTGATTTGGCAAAAGCGTCATTTGGGAGAAGTAACCCATCTTTTCAGCCATTTGAAATGGCATGTGCTTCTTTTCTATGGTCGTATACCCGCACAATCAGAAAATGTACTAAGTGAAACGAAAAACGCACGCTGGTTAAATCCCAATAGCTTTAATGACGTTGCTTTTCCGAAAGTTCAAGTCAAATTGCTGGAACAACTTGAGAAAAATCGAAACAATAGTAATCCTTTCTAGGCAAAGCACTTTTTTATTGATATAATAATTACGATGTCGGTGTAATGAACACCCAAACACAAAGCATGAGATGCTGCGTAAGGAAGGGTTGCTATGGGAGTCCCAAAAGAAGGCGAGTTTGTAACGATCCAAAGTTATAAACATGACGGCAAATTGCATCGAACGTGGCGTGATACCATGGTATTAAAAACAAGTGAGCATTCAATGATCGGTGTTAATGATCATACTCTTGTAACAGAGTCTGATGGCCGGCGTTGGGTAACTCGAGAACCAGCAATTGTTTATTTTCACAAAAAATACTGGTTCAATGTAATAGCAATGATTCGAGAAAAGGGGGTTTCCTATTATTGTAATCTAGCTTCACCTTTTTTGCTGGACGATGAGGCACTAAAGTATATTGATTATGATTTAGATATCAAAGTTTTTCCTGATGGTGAAAAACGATTACTAGATGTCGATGAATATGAGATGCATAGCCAAATGATGAATTATCCAAATGATATCGACTTTATCCTAAAAGAAAATGTGAAGATCTTGGTTGACTGGATCAATAATGGTGATGGCCCTTTCTCCGAAGGCTATATTGATATTTGGTATAACCGTTACAAGCAATTGTCGCGCAAGTAGAAAGAAAAACAGTAAGACAAAGATCATGTCTTTGTGCTTACTGTTTTTTTTGTGATTTTTATACTTGGTTGGTCAAAATTCTTTTTTCATATGGACATGCGGCATGCCAGCATCTTCAAAAGGTTCACCATATGCTTGAAAGCCTAATTTTTCATAAAAGGCTTCCGCTGTTGCTTGAGCGCCAAGTAAGATCGTGTTGTAGCCTTGCTTTTTTGAAAATGCTTCGGCTTCCTCGACTAAAATCTTGCCTAGTCCTTGGTGACGATACTCTGCTAAGATCGCCATGCGTTGTAACTTCATTTTCCCATTCTCCAATGGAAGCAGTCGGACCGTGCCACAAGGTTTTTTTTCATCTGAATAAAGAACGAAATGGACACAATGGGCCTCATCTTTGTCTATTTCTCTTGTTAGAGGGACACCTTGCTCGACGACGAACACTTGATTTCTGATGCGAACCGCATCGAGATAGATAGTACTCAAGGTATCTTTTGTTTGCACTACTTTCATCTTGTAGCCACCTTTCATTTTTTCTAGTATACTTTAAAGAAAAATAATTGAAAAGTAGATAAAAAAATCAAATTTTAGTAAGAATAAAAGAAATTTTTACCAATATGCTATATACTGGTAAAAAAGACGAAAGGGGAAAAACATTGTTTGAAAAATTAAAACAATCAAAACTAATGTTTTGGTCTTGTGAACTACTCATATTAGCTACATTGATTTTCGTTTCTTCAAAAATCAATTTTATTTTTCAACCGATTGGGACATTCTTTTCAACGCTATTCGCACCAGTTTTGACTGCTGGATTTTTGTATTATCTACTGAATCCGATTGTAAAACTGTTGATGAAAGCAAAAATCAAACGTGTCTGGGCAGTGGCGATCGTGTTACTTTTATTAGTAGCAGCAATCATCTGGATTTTGCTGAGTGTCATCCCAAGTTTGATCCAGCAAATTTCTTCATTAGCTTCTAACATACCTGATTTTCTCAAACAGGTTGAAAGTTGGTTGATCCAAGTATCTGATTTACCGATCTTCAAGGAAGTAAATATCAATAAATATTTTGAACAACTAGATATTTCCTATGGAACGATCATCCAACAATTTTTAAGCGGAGTATCGACTAGCCTTGGTTCGATCGTGGGAACAATTGCTTCTGCTACGATCGTGATCATTACAGTCCCGTTTGTTTTGTTCTATATGCTGAAGGATAGTGAAAAATTAGTACCAAATATCCAACAGTTTTTTCCAGAAAAAAGAAGAGATCAAATCATGGAATTGCTTGGGCAATTAAATAAAACATTAGCGAACTATATCAGTGGACAGGCAATTGAGTGTTTGTTCGTTGGGACATTTACGTTTTTAGGGTACATGATTCTTGGTGTAGATTATGCGTTTCTTTTCGGAGTGATTGCAGGGCTAACGAATTTGATTCCATATTTGGGGCCTTATCTAGGATTAGCTCCTGCATTTCTAGTTACAGTCTTCAACGAGCCAGTTAAAGCATTGCTTTGTTGTGTCGTGGTATTGATCGTGCAGCAATTAGACGGAAATATCATCTATCCAAATGTGATTGGTAAATCATTGAATATCCATCCATTAACGATCATCATTGTTCTACTGGTTGCAGGGAATATTGCTGGCTTAATGGGTATCTTCTTAGGTGTACCGTTTTATGCAATCTGCAAGACGATCATTTCTTATGTTATCAAGATCGTCAAAGAAGATAAACAAAACGAAAACAAGAAAAAAATCGCAACAACTTTGTGACGTAAATTCTGAATGAAGAATGAAAGTAACGGATATAAACATTTGTTTTTATTGCAAAGGAAATGCCTTTGTGATAACATTTTAGCGTGGCTATCTTTTTAGTCACGCTTTTTTTCTATCGTAAACTAAAAATTTTAAATTATAAGGAGAGAATGCGATTATGAATGCTGACCCTGAGAGTCAGTCGCTGTTAGCGCAAATTTTATTACTGATCATTTTGACTTTGATCAATGCTTTTTTAGCTGCTTCCGAGATTGCAGTGGTTTCGATCAATAAAAATCGAATCGAGCAAAAGGCGGAAGAAGGAGATACCAAATCTCAAAAGCTTTTAAAAATATTGCAGAACCCAAATAACTTCCTGTCAACGATCCAAGTAGGGATTACATTAGTCAATATCCTATCTGGTGCATCATTAGCCAATACACTGTCAGAACGATTAGCCCCTGTCTTAGGTGGTGGAGTGGCAGCTAAAAACATTGCCAACATCATTGTATTAGCTATTTTGACCTATGTATCCATTGTATTTGGAGAATTGTATCCAAAACGTATCGCGTTGAACAAGTCAGAGGAGGTAGCGAATTTTACTTCTGGAATGATTCGTACGATCGGTATAGTCGCTAAACCATTCGTTTGGCTTTTATCTGCTTCAACTAGTTTGTTAGCAAGGATCACACCGATGACTTTTGACGACGAAGATTCGAAAATGACCAGAGATGAAATGCGGTATATGCTGGAGACTGAAGGCGTACTGAACAATGAAGAATTAGAAATGTTACAGGGCGTTTTTTCTTTAGATACCAAAGTTGCACGCGAAGTGATGGTTCCTCGAACAGATGCTTTTATGATCGATATCAATGACTCCGTTGAAGATAATGTCAATGAAGTTTTATCAGAAAATTATTCAAGGATTCCTGTATATAATGAAGATAAAGATAAAGTAGTCGGAATCTTGCACACGAAGAATTTATTGAAAGCCGCACATAAATTTGGCTTTGATCATTTAGATCTACAAAAGATCATGCAAGAACCATTGTTTGTACCAGAAACAATATTTATTGATGATCTTTTATATGAAATGAAGAAAACACAAAATCAAATGGCGATCTTGCTTGACGAATACGGTGGCGTAGTAGGTTTAGCAACATTAGAAGACTTGTTAGAAGAAATCGTTGGGGAAATCGATGATGAATCAGATGAAGTCGAAAACCTTTATGAAAAAGTAGATGAACATGAATACCTTATCCAAGGCCGCATGTTGATCGATGAATTCAACGAAGCCTTTGATAGTGATCTGCACATGAGCGATGTTGATACTATGGCTGGATACTTGATCACAGCCTTAGGAATGATTCCTGATGAAGGTGAGAAACTGTCCTTTGATGTTGACAACATCACGTTGATTTCTGAAGAAATGGAAGGTTCTAGAATATTGAAGATTCGAGTGCTATTCCATGATCCTGAAGAAATGGAAGCAGAACCTGATGAGGAACGTCGCTATTTCAGAAAAGAATTTGAAGATGACGAACCAAGAAGATAAACAAGTTATTGTTTGAAGAGTAATATGACTTGTAAGAATAGATGTGTTGCGTAAGAGCAGCATGTCTATTCTTTTTTGAACGTATAAATCAATTTCGCAAGAAATCTTGATGTCATGGCTTTTTCAATCACTTAATCCATGCTATACTGATTTAGTTGTGAAAAGAAGAGGCTGAGACAGAAGTGTTTAACTCCGAGAAATAAGAAGGAGTTGTTTCTGATCCCACCGTTTATTCGTTTTTAAAGAATGAGACAAAAGTGTTTCTTACTTTTGTCCCATGCTCTAGAGGATCTAGAGGAACATTAAATAAAAGATGAAAGAATGGAGTTAAACTATGAACAATCCAGAGTTAAAACAACAAGTGGACAATCGGCGTACTTTTGCCATTATTTCCCATCCGGATGCAGGGAAAACAACGATTACTGAACAATTATTATTATTCGGTGGCGCGATTCGCCAAGCAGGAACAGTCAAAGGAAAAAAGACTGGTAATTTTGCTAAATCTGACTGGATGGAGATCGAGAAGCAACGCGGTATCTCTGTTACGAGTTCAGTGATGCAATTTGATTATCATGGAAAAAGAGTCAACATCCTGGATACACCAGGACATGAGGATTTTTCAGAAGATACGTATCGTACATTGATGGCAGTGGATAGCGCAGTCATGGTCATCGATAGTGCAAAAGGGATCGAAGCCCAGACAAAAAAACTATTCAAAGTTGTTAAAAAACGGGGAATTCCGATTTTTACATTTATCAATAAACTTGATCGTGATGGTCGCGAGCCTTTGGAACTTTTAGAAGAATTAGAAGAGTTGTTAGATATCGAATCTTATCCAATGAATTGGCCAATCGGCATGGGGAAAGGCCTAGAAGGATTATACGATATCCATCACAACCGTATCGAATTTTATCGTCCGGAAAACTATAACGATGAACGGTTGATCGAATTAGATGAAGATGGCTTACTACCAGATGGACATCTGCTAACAGAAAATTCATTGTATGAACAAGTACTTGAAGAAGTTGAATTGCTCAAAGAAGCAGGGGACTCATTCAATGAGGAGAAAATTGCTCGCGGGGATCAAACGCCAGTATTCTTTGGCTCAGCGTTAACGAATTTTGGTGTACAGACTTTTCTAGAAACATTCGTGGAATTAGCTCCATCTCCTTATAGTCACAAGACACAAGACGAACAAACTGTTAGCCCCTACGAAGAAGAATTTTCAGGCTTCGTGTTTAAAATCCAAGCAAACATGAATCCAGCACATCGGGACCGCATCGCATTTGTTCGCGTTTGTTCTGGTACATTTGAACGTGGAATGGATGTGTCATTGGAGCGTACAGGTAAAAAATTAAAATTGAGCAACGTGACGCAATTTATGGCTGATTCACGTGAAAATGTCGAAAAAGCTGTAGCAGGTGACATCATCGGAGTTTACGATACAGGGAATTACCAAATAGGGGATACTTTATATGAAGGAAAATTAAAAGTTGCATATGAAGAATTACCGTCCTTTACACCAGAACTTTTCATGAAAGTTACTGCCAAAAATGTGATGAAACAAAAATCTTTCCATAAAGGAATCTATCAATTGGTCCAAGAAGGAGCAATCCAATTATACAAAACGTATTTGACTGAAGAATATATCATTGGTGCAGTGGGACAACTACAATTTGAAGTATTTCAGTACCGAATGTTGAATGAGTACAATGCGGAAGTCATCATGTCACCGATGGGGCATAAAATTGCTCGATGGATCGATCCTGAAGATTTAGATGAACGAATGAGCTCAAGTCGTAATATCTTAGCGCGTGACCGTTTTGATCAACCACTGTTCTTATTTGAGAATCAGTTTGCGGAGCGTTGGTTCGCAGATAAATACCCAGATGTAAAATTGAAAAGCTTATTATAAAATAAAAAACTCTTTTCCGATAAATCGGAAAGGAGTTTTTTCTTAATTTGAGAAAAATAAATAAATCTTTATTCTTTAGGTGAATTACAATTGATTTGCGTACCTATAGAAGAGATGAGGTGAAAGATTATGGAGACAGAGGAACAACGTAAAGACAGGATTGCAAAAAAGAAATTAGAAATGCAACGTCTTTGCCGAATGTTGGATATAGAAGACTGGGATCAAAATGAATGGCTTCTCAGAGAAGTACGCTCAATTGTCCAAAAAGAAAAGAAAGCGAAAAAAGAGACGGAAAAATCAACAGGGAACAAAGTAAGAAGTGTGGCAACTTCGAAAAGCATAATGAAGAAACATCTACATACAAAAACTCCTTGAAAGTCAATCTGACTTTCAAGGAGTTGCTCTATTTAATAGCCTTTACATTGCAAACTCGGTATCCAAGTGATGTTTAGGGATAGAAATCTCCACTAACCCAGCTAATTCGATGACTTTGATTTCTTCTTCATGATACACAGCGTCATGGATTTTTTTCAAGAAATATTTTTTTACTTCTTCAATTTCTTTTGGCTGTACTTTTCGATTTTCATTGATCAGCAAGATTTCATTATGTTCAGGGGCTTCAGTATAGACAATTGTCGTATTTCCTGCAGTATACACTTTTACCATATGAGCATCGGTATTCTCTAATTGATTTAATACTAAACGTGAATGGCTATTCGTTACATTAACAAATTTCATGGCGCTCACCTCATTTATGTAGTTTTTTAGATACAACCTTAGTTAATTATAATTTTTTTTTAATCAAATGAACAGTATTTTGATTTCTATAGAAAAAACAAACGCCTATTCTGTCCCATGATGGGGTAGAATAGGCGTTCTGCTTTGATAAAATCCACCAGAATTATTCTGCTTCAGTTTCTTCTTTGACCAAACGTTCTGGTTTTGATGTGATAACGATTTTACCATCTTTATCTAATTTTGCTTTTAGATCGTGGATAGCTGGATGATCTAAGTAGAATTCGGCAATACCATCTTCAATCTGTTCTTGGATCGTTCGACGAAGAGGGCGAGCACCCATTGAAGGATCATATCCTAAATCGACTAATTTTTCTTTAACATTTGTTGGTACTTCAATGTGTAGTTGTTGGGCTGCCAACATATTGTTTACATCATCTAGCATTAGAGTGACGATTGTCATCAAGTTTTCTTTCGATAATGCATTGAATTCAATGATGCCATCAAAACGGTTCAAGAATTCAGGAGTAAAGTAGTTGTTCAATTGATTCAAGACAGAGCGAGTGACACCTTCTCTTGCTGCACCAAAACCAACATTTGCTTCTACTTTTCCAGTACCAGCATTACTTGTCATGATGATGATCGTGTCTTTGAAGCTGACTGTTCGCCCTTGTGCATCCGTTAGTCGGCCATCATCTAGGATCTGTAAGAACATGTGCAATACATCAGGATGTGCTTTTTCCACTTCGTCTAAGAGAATCAAGCTGTAAGGATTACGACGAACTTTTTCAGTCAATTGGCCTGCTTCTTCGTATCCAACGTAACCTGGAGGAGAACCGATCAATTTAGACACACTGTGTTTTTCCATGTACTCAGACATATCGAAACGAATCATTGAATCTTCAGAACCGAATAGTTCAAAGGCTAATTGTTTCGCTAACTCAGTTTTACCTACACCAGTTGGCCCTACAAATAGGAACGAACCGATTGGACGATTTTTCTTGTTTAGACCAACACGATTGCGGCGGATGGCTTTTGCTACTCGATCCACTGCATTATCTTGCCCAATGACATGTGCTTTTAAATCACTTGCAAGATTTTTCAATTGTGTTTGTTCTTTTTCTTTTAATTCGCCGACAGGAATACCTGTACGTTGTTCGACGATTTTTTCCATATCTTTTTCAGTAATGACAGGTGTTTCTTCATCTGTCAATTGGCGTTCTTTCATTTTTTGCAATTTGTTGATTTGGTCACGATAATAAGCTGCTTTTTCGAAATCTTCTTCTTTTGAAGCTTGAGTCTTTTGTTCTTCTGCTTCTTGAAGCTTCTTATCGATCGTTTTAGGATCAACGATTTGGATCGTTAAGTTTTTCTTTGAACCAGTTTCGTCTAATAAGTCAATGGCCTTATCTGGTAAGAATCGGTCTTGGACATAACGATTCGATAAAATAGCAGCGGCTTCGATTGCTTCATCTGTATATTTGACATGATGATAATCTTCGTAACGTTTTTGCAATCCTTTTAGGATACTGATTGTTTCCTTCACTGTAGGTTCGTCTACTCGGACTGGTTGCATGCGTCGTTCTAATGCTGCATCTTTTTCAATGATCCGGTACTCATTCAAAGTTGTAGCACCGACCATTTGGAGTTCACCACGGGCAAGAGCAGGTTTCAAAATGTTTCCAGCATCCATATTTCCATCTCCGGCAGAACCTGCACCAACGATTTCATGGACTTCATCAATAAACAAGATCACATTTTCTGCTTGCTTGATTTCTTCAATCAATTTTTGCATGCGTTCTTCAAATTGACCACGGATACCAGTACCTTGAACTAAGGAAACGACATCTAACCGAATGACTTCTTTATCCATCAATTTTTGTGGAACATCACCGTCGACGATTTTTTGTGCAAGGCCTTCGACTACTGCTGTTTTACCAACACCTGGTTCACCAATCAATACAGGATTGTTTTTGGTCCGACGATTTAGGATCTCAATGACTCGTTTGATCTCATCATCTCTGCCGATCACTGGATCGATGTCTCCTTGACGTGCTTGTTCTGTGATGTTGATACCATATTCACCGAGTAAGCCATCTGTATTTCCTTGAGGTGGTTGCCCGCCATTGAAATTGTTGTTTCCACCAAATTGAGTTGGTGGTGTTTGTTCCATGTTTCCTTGTTGTTGCATTTGGCGTGACATTGATCGAAATAGATCGTCTAAACTGCCAAAACCAAAAGGATCATTTTGGGCCATACTTGTCAGACCTCCATTTTGCTGATTTTTGATTTTTTGATAACAACTTTGACAATAGTCCAGCTGTGTTCGCTGACCGTTTACTGTTGCATATAAGTGGATCGTTGCTTCATTTTTACCACAATTTTGACAAAGCATAAATGATTCACGTCCTTTCAGTTAATTACATTTCTATTTTACAACCTGTTTTTATTAAGGTAAAAGAATAACCCTCATCATTATAGGTAGTTAAGAAAGGTGGAAAATGTAGTTGACCATTCCTGACCTTTGAGTTCTATTATACTAAATTTATTAACCGACGCAAGTATTTAGTTTGATTTGAGAAGGAAAGTGAATAGTAGTGGAGCGATGCTGATAGAATAAGGAATAGAACATCATTCAACGATGATTTAAAATTCGTTCTGAAAATAACTTTCATGGTCAGAGTGAACGCATAGCCCTTATTGATGTTATGATATCCGCTGTCATTTTTAAAAACCATATGAAATATTTTTATACACTTTTGAGTGAATTTAAATGAAAACTGTTGTATCTGTCGGCAAAAAATGGTAATCTTTACAGATGAAAGGGTACTACTTCTTAGCGTTCCTAATGAATGCTAAAAAAGAAAACCCTCACATAAAAACAACACTCACTTAAAGGAGACCGATTAATATGGAAAAGAAAGAATTTCACGTAGTAGCAGAAACTGGGATCCACGCACGTCCAGCTACATTATTAGTACAAACAGCAAGCAAATTTAACTCTGATGTAAACTTAGAGTATAAAGGTAAATCAGTAAACTTGAAATCTATCATGGGCGTTATGTCTTTAGGTGTAGGCCAAGGTTCTGACGTTACTATCACAGCTGAAGGTGCTGACGAAGCGGATGCAATGGCAGCTATCGTTGAAACAATGAAGAAAGAAGGCTTATCTGAATAATGGTTGAAATGCTAAAAGGGATTGCCGCTAGTGACGGAGTTGCCGTTGCAAAAGCTTACCTGCTAGTTCAACCGGATTTAACATTCAGTAAGACAACAGTAGAAGATACTTCTGCCGAAGAATCTCGTTTAGATGATGCTTTAGCTAAATCTACTGAAGAATTGCAGCAAATTCGTGAAAAAGCAGCGCAAAGCTTAGGTGAAGCAGAAGCGCAAGTATTTGACGCTCATTTGATGGTTCTTTCAGATCCAGAAATGGTTGGCCAAATCAAACAAAATATCAAAGATAACAGTGTAAACGCTGAATCAGCGCTAAAAGAAGTTACTGATATGTATATCGGTATGTTCGAAGCGATGGAAGACAACGCATATATGAAAGAACGTGCGGCAGACATCCGTGATGTTGCAAAACGTATTTTAGCACATCTATTAGGAGTGACATTACCAAATCCATCAATGATCAACGAAGAAGTGATCGTTGTTGCACATGATTTGACTCCTAGTGATACAGCGCAATTAGACCGCAAATATGTTAAAGCGTTTGTAACTGATATCGGCGGACGTACTTCACATTCTGCCATCATGGCTCGTTCTTTAGAAATTCCAGCAATCGTTGGAACAAAAGAGATCACTGCTAAAGTCAAAGAAGGCGACATTTTGGCTGTCAATGGGATCGAAGGCGATGTAATCGTTCACCCAACTGACGAACAAAAAGCTGAATTTGAAAAAATCGGTGCTGATTACGCTGCTCAAAAAGCAGAATGGGACAAACTAAAAAATGCTGAAACAGTTACAGCTGATGGCAAGCATTTTGAGTTAGCCGCAAACATTGGTACACCAAAAGATCTAGTTGGTGTTCACAACAATGGTGGTGAAGCAGTAGGACTTTACCGTACTGAATTCTTGTACATGGATTCTCCTGACTTCCCTACTGAAGATGATCAATATGAAGCGTATAAAGCGGTTCTTGAAGGAATGGATGGTAAACCAGTCGTTGTTCGTACAATGGATATTGGTGGCGATAAAGAATTACCTTATCTGCAATTACCTCATGAAATGAATCCGTTCTTAGGCTATCGTGCACTACGTATCAGCTTGTCTGAATTAGGTGACGAAATGTTCCGTACACAAATGCGCGCATTGTTACGTGCATCTGTTCATGGAAACTTACGCATCATGTTCCCAATGGTAGCGACTCTTAAAGAATTCCGTGCAGCGAAAGCAATCTTTGAAGAAGAAAAACAAAAATTAGTGAGCGAAGGCGTGGAAGTATCTGATACGATCCAAGTCGGCATCATGATTGAAATCCCTGCAGCAGCTGTCTTAGCAGATAAGTTTGCGAAGGAAGTTGACTTCTTCTCAGTAGGTACGAATGACTTGATTCAATACACAATGGCAGCTGACCGTATGAACGAACGTGTATCTTACTTGTATCAACCTTATAACCCTTCAATTTTACGTTTGATCAAAAACGTGATTGATGCAGCACATGCTGAAGGTAAATGGGCTGGTATGTGTGGAGAAATGGCTGGAGATCAAACCGCTGTTCCTTTACTTGTAGGTATGGGATTAGATGAGTTCTCAATGAGTGCGACATCTATCTTAAAAACACGTAGTTTAATGAAACGTTTAGACACAACGAAGATGGCGGAACTTGCTGATCGTGCTTTGAAAGAGTGCGACACAATGGAAGAAGTCGTTGAACTTGTTAACGAATACGTAAAATAAACAAGCTAGCAAAAAGAGGCCGGAACAGAAGTATTCAACTCCGAGAAATAAGAAGCGATTCACGGAAATTGCTTTTCAAATTTTTGTGAATTTCGGCTTATTTTCCCGAAGGAGTTGCTTCTGCTCCCGCCGATTATTCATTTTTTAGAGCGTGAGGCAAAAGTAAGAAATACTTTTGCCTCACGTTCTTTTTTTATGACTTTAGAAAATCCAGTGATTATTACAGATAGGCATCAACAAGTCATCTAGATTTTTTGAATAATAATCAATAGATGATTAAAATAAGCAAAAAACGCATTATTTGCTGAACCTTTTAAAAATAGGGCTTAAGTTTGAGTGACAGTTTCCGTGCTATGTTATACTATATAAGTGAAGGAGGACGTAAATTGAAGGTATTATTATATTTTGAAAGTGAAAAAATGCTGGCAAAATCTGGTATCGGACGTGCACTTGACCATCAAAAACGTGCTCTAAAAGATGTAGGAGTTTCGTATACATTAGATAATAAGGAAGACTATGATATTTTGCACATCAATACATATGGTATCAATAGTCATAACATGGTTAATCAGGCGAGAAGAGATGGGAAAAAAATCGTTTATCATGCACACTCGACGGAAGAAGATTTCCGTAACTCGTTTATTGGCTCAAATCAATTGTCGCCCCTAGTCAAAAAATACTTAGTGGGACTATACAGTAAAGCGGATTACTTGGTTACGCCCACTCCTTATTCAAAACAATTATTGGAAGGCTATGGACTTACTGTACCGATTCAAGCAATTTCAAATGGAATCGATTTAGAAAAATATCGTCCTGATCCAATCAAGGAATTAAAATTCCGTGAACATTTTCAGCTTTCTGAAGATCAAAAAGTGATCATTTGTGTCGGGCTTTTCTTTGCCCGTAAAGGCATCATTGATTTTGTCGATATTGCTAAAAAAATGCCAGAATATACATTCATCTGGTTTGGACATGTGCCCATGTATTCGATCCCTAAAAATATTCGAAAAATTGTCAAAGAGGATCATCCTGACAATGTGATTTTTCCCGGATACATCAGTGGGGAGATTATTGAAGGGGCTTATTCTGGTGCAGATTTATTTTTCTTTCCTTCTTATGAAGAAACTGAAGGAATCGTCGTTTTAGAAGCACTAGCAAGCAAACAAAATGTTCTCGTACGAGACATTCCGGTGTATAATGGTTGGTTAGAAGACAAAAAAAATTGTTATATGGGAAATACGAATGATGAATTTTGCGAGATGATCAAAAGTATCATGGAAGAAGAAGTTCCTAGTTTGGTAGAAGCCGGGTATCAGACAGCCCAAGAGCGCAGTATTGAAAAAATTGGTGAGCAACTTCGAAATGTTTATCTGCAAGTACTTGATGAATAACATTATTCTAAAATAAAAACAGGGTAGTTTGGAGGCGAAAAAACATGAAAATTGGCTTTTTTACCGATACCTATTTTCCGCAGGTAAGCGGAGTTGCGACCTCAATAAAAACCTTAAAAGAAGAGCTAGAAAAAAATGGACATGAGGTATATATTTTTACAACGACTGATCCCAATGCTGATAAATTAGAAAAAGATGTGATCAGGATGCCAAGCGTGCCATTTGTTTCATTTAAGGATCGTCGTGTAGTAGTGAGAGGAATGTGGTATGCCTATTTGGTAGCTAAAGAATTAGAATTGGAACTGATCCATACACATACAGAGTTTGGTGCTGGAATACTTGGGAAAATGGTCGCCAAGAAATTAAAAATTCCTTTGATCCATACGTACCACACGATGTATGAGGACTACTTGCACTATATCGCAAAAGGTAAAGTGCTTCGCCAGTCCCATGTGAAGTATCTTTCACGGTTGTTCGCCAATCACACAACAGGCGTTGTTTGTCCAAGTGAGCGGGTAATCGACACGTTAAGAGGCTATGGTGTCGTGACACCATTACGTGTGATTCCAACGGGGATCGATATTGAAAAATTTAAGCGTGCCGATATCACGAATAAAGACATCGAAAAATTAAGACAATCCTTGCACATCGAAAAGGATCAACTAATGATCCTCTCGTTGAGTCGGATTTCCTATGAAAAAAACATTCAAGCGCTAGTTTATGGCTTGCCGCAAATAATCAAAGCATATCCTAATGCACGCATGGTGATCGTCGGTAAAGGACCTTATCTGGAAGAGCTACAGGAATTGATTACTACGCTTGATTTGAGTGAATATGTCCAATTTACTGGAGAAGTGGCAAATGATGATGTTGCATTATACTATAAAGCAGCGGATTTCTTTGTGAGTGCATCAACGTCAGAAACACAAGGACTAACGTATACAGAAGCTATGGCTGCTGGAACGCCTTGCGTTGTGGAAGGAAATGCCTACTTAAATCGCTTGTTTGACCATCCTTCTTTGGGCAGAACCTTTGAAACAGATCAGGATTTCGCACCAGCACTTATTGATTATATTAAAAGCGAAGTACCCCATGATCCACAAGTATTGGAATCGAAATTATATGAGATTTCTTCTACGCATTTTGGTGAAGCGATGATTGAATTTTATGAAGATATGATCGTTTATCATGCAAATGAATTACAAAGAAAAGAAGAAGAAGCATCAATCGAAAGAATAAAAATAAAATTAAATTCGTTTAAACGATAAAAATCAGGCGTTTACTCTAAAAAAATCCTTGTTTCTGGCGTATACTAGCATAGAGACAAGGATTTTTGATTTTTAGGAGGTAAAGAGATGAAAATTGGATTTATTGGTACCGGAGTAATGGGGAGTGCGATCGTGCGTCATCTGCTAGAAGCTGGGCATGAGTTGACTGTCTATAATCGAACAAAAGCAAAAACGGATCAGCTTGTAAAAGAGGGAGCCGTTTGGGCAGACACGCCAAGAGAGGTAGCTGCTACTAGTGAAGTCATCTTTTCGATGGTAGGCTATCCACAAGATGTAGAAGAAATCTATTATGGGGATACTGGCATTTTTGCCACTGATGTGACGAATCGTGTCTTAGTCGATTTGACAACAAGTACACCGACTTTAGCAGAAAAAATTGCAAAAACTGCCAAAGAAAAAGGAGCAGTAGCGCTAGATGCCCCAGTATCTGGTGGAGATCTGGGCGCTAAAAATGCGACATTAACGATCATGGTCGGTGGAGAAAAAGAAGTATATGATAAAATTTTGCCACTATTCCAAGTCTTTGGAACGACCTTCACGCTTCATGGATCAGCAGGTAAAGGGCAGCATACTAAAATGGCAAATCAGATCATGATCGCAGGCACAATGACAGGTATGACGGAAATGTTGGTTTATGCGGAAAAAGCCGGTCTTGATCTAGAAAAAGTCATTGAAACACTTGGCGGGGGCAGCGCAGCCAATTGGTCATTAAGTAACTATTCTCCTCGCATCCTGAAAAACGATTATACACCTGGTTTCTTTGTCAAACATTTTATCAAAGATTTAAAAATTGCTTTGGATGAAGCAGAGAAGCTTTCTTTAACGTTGCCAGCGACGGACCAAGCGCTGAAATTATACGAACAGTTAGCTGATCAAGGTTTTGAAAATGATGGGACGCAGGCTTTGATTAAACTTTGGTGGCCTGATGGAGAGATACCAGAAAAAAAATCTTAAAAAACTCGATTTTTTAGAGAAAATCAATGCAAGTCGGCCATGCTTTTGATACAATATAACAGAAATAAGAAAAGGAGGACCTCCGATGGCACATTCACAATTGGTTGCAATCATTAAACGACTGGAGGCTATGGTCGAATCAGCAGATAATGAACTGCAAGTCCGTCGTTTTGAAAAAGAGGGCGCTGAAAAATGTACAGTAACTTATGATAAAGCGACTGAAACATTTGAATTAACTGAAACAGATTCACATCAACAATATGAATTTGACAATATCGATATCGTAGCAATGGAGATTTATGACTTGATTCAATAAGAGTTTGCTTGAGGACAAGGAGTTGGCCTCTGTTTAACTTTTAGAAGAATCAATACAAAGTACTTCTCTTCAAGCACTGATCTGTGTTTTGTTTGCTAGATTTCGATCAGAATAGTAAGAGATAAAAAATAGAGAAGGTTCCTAACCATTCATTTTAGGAATTCTTCTCTATTTTTTTGACTCTAGACTCGTTTCTCTCTGAATTCTTCTATAGTAACTCATCAAGATAAGCACAGGGTCGATTTCGTCTTTTGATAATTGACGCTTTAATGCTAGTGTCTTTTCGCCTTTTTCATAATAAAAGTGAGGCGTCTCATCTGCTTTGGTAATCACTGTATCTGCAAGCTGTCCGTAACAGATCAAGTAGTGTTTTCGCCTAGTATCATCTATTGCTAGAGGTAAGCTGAAAGATATTTCAGGCATCCGCAAAAATTTTTTCTGCTCTTTTATCTTTTGGATAAAAGAAGAGGTCAATTCGATCTCGCGTTGGAGCACTGCCGCTTTTTCAAAATTCAACTGTTGGATAAAGTGATCTTGTCTAAGTTTTTGGTAAGTCAATAGTTTTTTATTTCTTCCTTGAAGCAGTCCTTGGATCTCTTTTTTCTTTTGCAGATAAGAGAGCTGTGCAACCTCTGGAAGTTGGGTCTGCAAAGCTAAACGACTGATTTCGGAAAGCCATGGCATTTGATAGGTTTCTTCGATGATCCTTAAAATGATCGGCATTTTCTTATATAATCGAAAAGGCCCATAAGTGTGAGCAAGTGGCACATCCGAAAGACTGAAGCCCTCGTCCGAAATATGTAAATAATTATAATTACTGAAATAATTCATTTGTCGGTTGTAAAAGGGACGGTAATACTGAATCAATTGGCACTCTAATAATAGAGCATCTAATTCTGTGTCTACCACGACAAAATCAAAATCATCGATATGATGGATCAGACGACGGATTTTTTTTGAATGTTGCTGGTTTTTGTGAAAGTACGTACTTACGCGATTTTTTAATTTTTTTGCTTTTCCAACATAGATAACGGAACCTTCTTTATTTTTCATTAAATAAACACCAGGTAATAGCGGCAGTTGTTTTACTTTTTCTTTCAAGGGCGTATCTCCTTTTTTTCCAAAGCTACTATAGCAAATTTCAGGTATAGCGACAACTTTTAAGTTTAAATATAAAGAAATCTATAAAAAATACTTTGATAATCAAATCAATTTTATTTTATACATATTTAATAATATCAATCTTAAATGCTGTTTTATCAGCTTTTATAAATTAGCACCAGATTAAAAAAATATCATAAAAGAAAAAAAGTGGTTTTTAAGGTTGCATTTTGAAAAAAGTTAAGATATAGTTTGAACATCAAATGATTTGATAATCAAACTAATTAGTGGATGGTGGAACATGGAACCAGATTTAAAAACAGTGAATGATTATCTCGTTAGTGTGTTCAATGACATCTTGACAATCGAAGAATCTGAGCTGAAAAAATCTCAATTCAAAGACTTGTCGATCACAGAAATGCATACGATCGAGGCAATCGGGATGTATAAGAAAAAAACGACTTCAGAAGTAGCCAAAGAACTGTCGATTACTGTTGGGACCTTGACCACTGCTATCAATAAGTTAGTAAAAAAAGGCTATGTTGAACGCATCCGAAGTGAAGATGACCGCCGCGTTGTAAAACTTGGGTTGACGAAAAAAGGGAAACTTTTGTATCGTGTCCACCAACATTTTCATCGAGAAATGGTCAAGAATATTTTGGATAGTATGGCTACGGAAGAACAACATGCTTTACTGGCTGCGTTGAAAAACTTGCATGATTTTTTGCGAGATTACAAGTGAGGATTTTTAATGGAACAATTTGGAACGATCACAGCAACCGCTAGTGTCCTTCCCGAAAAAATCATTACCAATGAGGATCTTTCTAAAATGATGGATACATCAGATGAATGGATCGCATCTCGAACGGGTATTAGACAAAGACGTTGTGTCACAGATCAAGAAACTTCTGATCTATGCTATTTGGTAGCAGAAAAATTATTGAAAAAAAGAAATATCGCTGCGAGCGAACTTGACTTTATTATTGTTGCAACGATGTCGCCCGATTATGCGACACCTTCTGTAGCTGTTCAGGTACAGGGGAAGATCGGTGCGATGAGAGCTATCGCATTTGATATCAGTGCAGCTTGCTCTGGGTTTGTTTACGCATTGAGTCTAGCGGAAAAGCTGATTCGCTGTGGCTCCAAAAAAGGCCTAGTTATCGGTGGTGAGACATTATCAAAATTGATTGATTGGTCTGACCGTACAACAGCTGTTTTGTTTGGAGATGGTGCAGGTGGTGTGTTGCTTGAAGCTGGAAACGAACAAAAATTATTGGCTGAACATTTGGCCGCTGATGGTACGCGGGGAACTTCACTTACTGCAGGCTATCATCACAATGCTTCGCCGATTTATACAGAAGATTCAGAAGGTTCTTTCTATTTAAAGATGGTGGGAAGAGATATCTTTGATTTTGCTGTCAGAGACGTTGCGAAAAACATTAAAGAAATCATCAATGATGAGCCAATTGATTATCTGCTTTTGCATCAAGCAAATCTTAGGATCATTGAAAAGATTGCACGAAAAGTAAAAGTACCACAAGAAAAATTTCTGACAAATATGGATAAATATGGCAATACCTCTGCTGCAAGTATTCCGATCCTATTAGATGAAGCGGTAACTAGTGGAAGAATCACTTTAGGAAAAAAACAAAAGGTAGTATTTACAGGTTACGGTGGAGGTTTAACTTGGGGAAGCATCCTCATGGAGCTGTAAACTGATAAAACATAAAAAAATTGTAAACAATATCGGAGGAATATAGATTATGGTATTCGAAAAAATTCAAGAAATTATTGCTGAAGAATT
Source organism: Enterococcus durans (assembly GCF_002277935.1). Taxonomy (NCBI): domain Bacteria; kingdom Bacillati; phylum Bacillota; class Bacilli; order Lactobacillales; family Enterococcaceae; genus Enterococcus; species Enterococcus durans. The sequence goes on from NZ_CP022930.1 coordinate 1,974,034, forward strand.
AGGAAAAGAAACTGAAGAAATCAAATTAACAACAAATATCCAAGAAGACTTAGAAGCAGATAGCTTGGATTTATTCCAAATCATTAACGAAATCGAAGATGAATTTGATGTGAAGATCGAAACAGAAGACGGCATCAAAACAGTTCAAGATTTAGTAACTTATGTTGAAAAACAAACTGCATAATCATTGAGATTAGGTTGGGGGCTGGGACATTTCCTTTTATGGGGATGTCTTGGTCTTTTTTACTAAATAGTTGCATCACTAATCCTAAAACTATTGGAGAAAATAAATGAAAACAGCATTTTTATTTAGCGGACAAGGCGCTCAATATCAAGGGATGGGTCAAGACCTCTACCATGAGCCAATCGTAAAAAAAACATTTGATGAAGCAAGTGACATTTTAAGCTATGACATGGCGGAATTATGCTTTTCAGAAAATGAAAAATTGAATCAAACGATGTACACACAACCGGCAATTCTAACTGTTAGTATCGCTTATCAGCGCTTATTGCAGGAACATGGGATTTTTCCGCAAGCTGCTTTAGGGCTTAGTCTAGGAGAATATTCTGCATTAGTTGCAAGTGAGGCATTGCCATTTGCTGAAGCAGTTGCACTGGTAGCCAAAAGAGGTGCTTATATGACAGAAGCAGCACCTGCTGGTAGTGGAAAGATGGTTGCTGTGATGAATGCACCTATCGAAGTCATTGAAGAATGCTGTGTAAAAGCACAAGAACTAGGTATCGTCTCACCAGCAAATTACAATACGCCACAACAAATCGTGATCGGTGGAGAAGAACAGGCGGTGGATCAAGCAGTTGCTTTACTGCAAGAACAAGGAATCAAACGAATGATCCCTTTGAATGTCAGCGGACCTTTCCATACGGCAATTTTAGCACCTGCATCAGAGAAATTAGCAGCAGAGTTAAAGAATGTTGCATTCAATGAACCGAAAATCCCAGTCATCAGTAATACAACAACCGAAGTGATGACAAAGGAACGCATACCGATTTTACTTGAGCAGCAAGTGATGAAGCCGGTTCGTTTCTATGAAAGCATCCATCGTTTGAAAGAGCAGGGAATCGAACAAGTCATTGAAGTTGGACCTGGAAAAGTTCTCAGTGGATTTATGAAAAAAATCGATAAATCGATCCCTGTTCTGCGGGTAGAGAATCAAGCAACATTTGAGGAAACAATGACAAGTATCGGAGGTATGTCATGGAGCTAACAGGAAAAAATGTGTTTATCACAGGTAGTACTAGAGGAATCGGCGCAGCAGTAGCTATCGCTTTTGCAAAAAAAGGGGCAAACATCATCCTTAATGGACGAGGAGAGATCCCAGAAGAGAAAATCTCAGAGATCAAAGCGTTAGGAGTAGAGTGTATTGGTGTTTCTGGAGACATCTCAGATTATGAAAAAGCTGGAATGATGATCAACGAAGCAGAGGCTCGATTAGGTTCTGTTGACATATTGATCAATAATGCCGGGATCACGAATGACAAATTAGTGATGCGCATGTCGGCAGAAGATTTCAAAAAATGTTTAGATATTAATTTGACAGGAACGTTCAATATGACCCAACACGTTTTAAAGAAAATGATGAAAAAACGCGTTGGTGCGATCATCAACTTATCAAGTGTTTCAGGATTGATCGGCAATGTCGGTCAAGCAAATTATGCAGCAAGCAAAGCTGGCGTTGTTGGTTTCACAAAGTCGGTTGCTCGAGAAGCAGCGACTAGAGGTATTACTTGTAACGCAATTGCTCCTGGATTTATTGCTACAGATATGACAGAAGTATTATCAGAAAAAGTCAAAGAACAAGTGGAAAAACAAATTCCAATGCAACGTTTTGGACAGGTGGAAGATGTCGCGAATACAGCAATATTCTTGGCACAGAGTCCATACATTACTGGACAAGTCATCAATGTCGATGGCGGATTGGTCATGCACGGATAAACAAGGAGGAAATAAATCAATGAATCGAGTAGTAATCACTGGTTATGGTGTCACTTCACCAATTGGTAATGATGCTGAGAGCTTTTTAGAAAGTTTGCAAAAAGGAACAAACGGGATTGCACCCATTACAAAATTTGACGCCACAGAAACAGGCATCACTTTAGCAGGAGAGGTAAAAGATTTTCCTTATGATAAATATTTTGTAAAAAAAGATAGCAAACGTATGGATATGTTCTCGATTTATGGTATCTATGCAGCCCTAGAAGCGATGGGGATGAGTGGATTAAATAAAGATGAAATCGATCAGGATCGTTTCGGGGTCATTGTTGGATCAGGGATCGGTGGCTTACCAACGATCGAAAACCAAGTTATCCGAATGCACGATAAGGGACCTCAACGAGTATCACCAATGTTTGTGCCGATGTCTATTGCCAACATGGCAGCCGGTAATATTGCTTTGCGTGTAGGTGCAAAAGGTATCTGTACAGCCATCGTAACAGCATGCGCAAGTGGAACCAATGCGATTGGAGAAGCTTTCCGCAACATCAAACATGGATATTCTGATGTCATCTTAGCAGGTGGAACGGAAGCAACGATTTGTGAAATGGGGATTGCTGGATTCGCAGCATTGACTGCTTTGTCTCGTTCGACAGATCCAAATCGTGGTTCTATTCCATTCGATGAAGAGCGAAATGGCTTTGTCATGGGTGAAGGTGCCGGCGTATTAGTTATCGAATCTTTGGAACATGCACAAGCACGTGGGGCTAAGATCTATGGGGAAATCGTAGGTTATGGTTCAAATTGTGATGCATACCATATGACTGCTCCAACACCTGACGGCTCTGGTGCTTCAAAAGCGATGAAATTAGCAATGGCAGAAGCAGGCATCACACCAGAAGAAGTGGGATATATCAATGCTCACGGTACAAGTACGCCTGCAAATGATCAAGCAGAAGCAAAAGCGATTCAAATTGCTTTGGGTGATAGTTTTAAAGAAACATATGTCAGCAGTACAAAATCAATGACAGGACATCTATTAGGTGCTGCTGGCGGAATTGAAGCGTTAGCAACCTTGATGGCCCTTGAACACCAATTTATTCCACCAAATATCAATGTTCAAAAACAAGATCCAGAAATCGACTTGAATGTTGTGATCAACGAAAGCAAACCTGCAGAACTGACTTATGCGATGAGCAATTCTTTAGGCTTTGGTGGGCATAACGCAGTCTTGTGTATGAAACGTTGGGAGGAATAATGTTGAATATCAATGAAATCAAAGAATTAGTCAGCCAATTTGACGGATCTTCTCTTACAGAATTTGATCTTCGAGAAGGACAATTCGAATTATACATGAATAAAAATGAATCAAGTCGTGGAGTGTCATCTCCTACGTCAACAGTGGAAGTTCCCAACGTTGTGATGGCTGAACCGGTTGTTCCATCTTCAACTAGACCTAAAGTTTCTAAAGAAACTACGCAAACAGCGACTGAATCATTTGATGGTATTGAAGTAAACTCTCCAATCGTTGGGATCGTTTATCTACAACCTGCACCAGATAAACCACAATTCAAATCAGTGGGCGATAAAGTAACAAAAGGTGAAGTGATTTGTATCATTGAAGCGATGAAACTGATGAATGAGATCACTAGTGAAGTGGATGGTCAGATCGTTGAGATCCTTGTAGAGAATGAAGCAATCGTAGAATATGGGCAACCACTCTTCAGAATCCAACCAAACTAAGTAAATCAGGAAAGAGGGACAACATGAACATTCAAGAAATCAAAGAAATTATTCCGCATCGTTATCCGATGTTACTGATTGATCGAGTAGAGGAAATGATTGAAGGAGAGCGGATCGTTGCCAAAAAAAATGTGACGATCAACGAACCATTTTTTCAAGGACATTTTCCGGAAGAACCTGTTATGCCAGGGGTTTTGATCGTAGAAGCGATGGCACAAGCTGGAGCAGTTGCTCTATTGTCTTTAGAACAGTTTAAAGGAAAAACGGCTTACTTTGGCGGCTTAGATAAAGCAAAATTTCGCCGTAAAGTAACACCAGGAGATACATTATACCTTGAAGTTGAAATCACTAAAATCAAATCTTCTGCAGGTATCGGAAAAGGAATCGCAAAAGTGGATGGCAAAAAAGTTGCTGAAGCTGAATTAACCTTTATGATTGGATAGGTGAGTTATGTTTTCAAGAGTTTTGATAGCGAATCGTGGCGAAATTGCCGTACGAATTATCCGTGCTTGTCGTGAGCTTGGGATTCAAACTGTTGCTGTGTACTCACAGGCAGATGCTGATGCGCTTCATACGCAACTTGCAGATGAGGCCATCTGCATAGGACCAGCTAAAGCGACTGATTCATATTTGAATGTGCAAGAAGTCTTAAGTGCTGCCATCGTGACAAAAGCAGAAGCAATCCATCCTGGGTTCGGGTTTTTGTCAGAAAATAGTCGGTTTGCTTCGATGTGTGAGGAATGCAATATTGCGTTTATAGGACCTAAAAGTGCCACGATCGATGCAATGGGAAATAAAATCAATGCGCGCCGTTTAATGCAAGAAGCAAATGTTCCGGTTATTCCCGGTAGTGATGGCGTATTATCAACGGTGGAAGAAGCATTAGAGATTGCAGATAAGATTGGATATCCTGTCATGCTAAAAGCAGCAGCTGGTGGTGGCGGAAAAGGGATCCGAAAAGTTTTATCTAAAGAAGAATTGCCACAGCATTTTTCTTCGGCCCAACAAGAAGCGGCAGCGGCTTTTGGAAATGATGAGATGTATCTAGAAAAAATCATTTATCCGGCAAGACATATCGAAGTACAAATATTAGGGGATCATTATGGGAATGTCCTCCATTTAGGTGAAAGAGATTGTTCTTTGCAACGAAACAATCAAAAAGTGTTAGAAGAGTCTCCATCCGTCGTTATTTCTCAAAGTAAGAGAGACAGTTTAGGAGCAGCTGCAGTACGTGCAGCTAAAGCGGTGAACTACGAAAATGCAGGAACGATTGAATTCTTGATGGATGAATCTGGAGAATTTTATTTCATGGAAATGAATACAAGGATCCAAGTTGAACATCCTGTGACAGAAATGGTCACTAATATTGATCTAGTAAAAAAACAGATCGAGATTGCTTCTGGGTTGCCATTAGAAATCACGCAAGATGAGGTGGTTTTCTCTGGTCATGCGATTGAATGTCGAATCAATGCTGAAAATCCCGCATTTCATTTTGCGCCTTCTCCTGGTACGATCCACAATCTGTTATTACCAGCAGGAGGAATGGGGCTTCGTGTCGATAGCGCCGTATATTCCGGTTATACGATCCCACCTTATTATGATTCAATGATCGCAAAAGTGATCGTTCATGGCGATACACGCTTTGAAGCACTGATGAAGATGCAACGTGCGCTTAGTGAAATCGTAACAGATGGCGTCATTACAAATGCCGAATTTCAGATGGATCTGATCAGTCATCCAGCGGTCATCGCCGGTGACTACAGCACTGCCTTTTTACAAGAAGAATTTTTACCGAATTGGTCACCCGAAACGGAGATAGGAGACGAGTAGATGGCTTTATTCAAGAAGAAAAAATACATTCGAATCAATCCCAATAGAGAAGAAAAGCCAACGAATGCGCCGTCTATTCCAGACAATATGTGGGCGAAATGTCCAAATTGCAAGCATATCATCTATACAAAAGATATAGGTGAGGAAAAAATCTGTCCTCATTGCGACTATAATTTTCGCATCAGTGCATGGCAAAGACTCGCATTGATCATTGATGAGAAAAGCTTAGAGGAATGGGATACGGAACTGGTTACGAAAGATCCATTAGATTTTCCAGGATATCAAGAAAAAATCCAGAAAATGCAAGAAAAGACTGGTCTACATGAGGCGGTACTTACAGGTAAGGCAACGATCAACGGGCTAAGTTTTGCTGTCGGTGTCATGGACTCCAATTTCATCATGGGAAGTATGGGCACAGTGGTCGGTGAAAAAATCACACGGCTATTTGAACGAGCAGAAAAAGAACAGTTACCAGTTGTTTTATTTACAGCTTCAGGGGGAGCCAGAATGCAGGAAGGTATTTTTTCTTTGATGCAGATGGCAAAAATATCTGCAGCAGTGAAACGCCACAGTAACGCTGGCTTGTTTTATTTGACTGTGCTGACTGATCCAACTACTGGTGGTGTAACAGCCAGTTTTGCGATGGAAGGTGACGTCATCATAGCGGAACCACAAAGTCTGATTGGTTTTGCGGGAAGACGTGTGATCGAGCAGACGATCAAACAAGAACTTCCGGATGATTTTCAAAAAGCTGAATTTTTACTGGCACACGGCTTCGTGGATGAAATCGTTCCGAGAAAAGAACTGAAGAAAACGATATATGGGTTGCTTGAATTGCATACGCAGAAAGGTTGGATAAATCATGGATAGAACAGCACATGAAATTGTTCAACTGGCACGCGAAAAGGATCGTTGGACAAGTCTGGATTTTTTTGAAAATATTTTTGAAGGGTTTCGCGAATTTCACGGCGATCGCTTATTTGGGGATGATGAAGCGGTTGTCGGAGGTGTGGCTAAATTAGATGGAAAACCTGTGACAGTGATCGGCATCCAAAAAGGACGAGATCTACAAGAAAACATCCGCAGGAATTTCGGCTCTCCTCATCCTGAAGGGTATCGCAAAGCTTTACGTTTGATGAAACAGGCAGAAAAATTCAAACGACCAGTGATCACATTGATCAATACAGCCGGGGCTTATTGTGGGATCGGTGCGGAAGAACGTGGTGAAGGTGAAGCAATTGCACGGAATTTACTAGAGATGTCGGATCTAAAAGTACCGATCATTGCTATCATCATTGGTGAAGGAGGTAGCGGCGGTGCGTTAGCGCTTGGACTAGCAGATGAAGTCTGGATGTTGGAACAAACGATCTATGCTGTTTTATCTCCTGAAGGATTTGCTTCTATTCTGTGGAAAGATGGGAGTCGGGCAGCTGAAGCAGCTGAGTTGATGAAAGTCGCTGCTACCGAACTGTTTGATCTAGAGGTGATTGATCGTGTGATTCCTGAAACCTTCAATGGTGAACCATTAAGCAAAGAAAAAGTTAGCCGAATGATGCAAAAAGCATTGATTGAAAAACTAACTGAACTATGCCAAACTTCCGTAGAAGAATTGGTGGAAAGACGTTACCAACGTTTCCGAAAATTTTAATGGATAAATCAATAAGAGTATGTACGTTGCCTTTGGAAAAAAGGCGATGCACATACTTTTTTGTTTCTGGTATTTTGCTAATGGATCAATGCCAAATATTTTTTGATTTAATTACTTGATCTAAAGATGTTTTCTCAACAGAAGAGAGGTAGGCTTCTTCGTAAATAAGTATACTATACTTTTTTTCATTTACATTCCTTTAATTATACTTAAATAAGTGTATATATTCATATTAAAAACCGTAGTCTGCATTTTTATTTAATAAATATACAAAAAATGCTTTTTTTTGAAATTTTCATGCTATAATAACTTCACTGAATAGAAAGTTTCGTATTAGGAGGAAATAAAATGAAAAAAATCACAGGTATCATTGTTACAGCTTTAGCTTTATTTGCTTTAGGAGCATGTGGAAGTAGCGGGGGTTCTTCTTCTAGCTCTTCAGATAAATCAGACAATCAATTAGCAGCGATCAAAAAAAGCGGTGTCTTGAAAGTTGCGACATCTGCGGATTACGCACCATTTGAATTCCATACAATGGTGGATGGAAAAGATAAAATCGTTGGTTCTGATATCGATCTAGTCAATGAGATTGCTAAGGAATTAGGGGTCAAAGCTGAAGTTTCTGATATGAGTTTTAATACTGTACTTGCTTCATTGAAAGAAGGTAAATCGGATATTGCGATTTCTGCCATCTCTGCTACTGATGAAAGAAAAGAACAGTTTGACTTTACGGATAATTACTACAATCCACCACAAGTTGTTGTCATCAACAAAAAGAATAAAGATGCTTACACAAGTACTGATGCATTGAAAGACAAAAATGTGGGTGCCCAAAAAGGTTCTATCCAAGAAGATGTTGTAAAAACACAGATTGAGGGTTCTAAACTAGTAACGATCGATAAAGTGCCAAATATGGTAGTGGAAGTGAATCAAGGATCATTAGATGCGATGGTTGTAGAAAAAACGATTGCGGAATCATATATCGCTCAAAATCCTGATTTGACAATTGCTGATATTACGCTTAAACCATCTGCTGATGAAGCATTCGCGATTGCATTACCAAAAGGTAGCAGTGACTTGCAAAAAGAATTGAATACCATCATCAAAAAGTTGAACGATGAAGGAAAAGTCGATGAATTTATTAAAAAGAACAATGAACTAGCTGAAAAAACAGCTACAGAATAGAGGGTATAAAGCGTGAACTTTTCATTTTTAGATAAATATCTCCCGTACTTTGTTTCTGGTACGGGAATCACGATCATTATTTCGATTGTCACAGTTGTCTTAGGAACACTGATTGGTTTAGTCATGGCTTTGATGAAATTATCAAAAAACAAACCATTGAATTGGATAGCTAATATTTACATTGAAGTATTACGGGGCACACCGATGCTTTTACAAATCATGATCGGTTTTCTGTTACTACAAGGTTTCTTTCCTTCAAAAAGTGTAGAACTAGGCGTGTTGACTGTAGATCTAGGAAGATTGCTTCCGGGGATGATCGTATTGTCTTTGAACTCTGGAGCATATGTTGCTGAAATCATTCGTGGAGGCATCATGGCTATCAATTACGGACAGACAGAAGCATCTTATTCTTTAGGGCTACGTCCAGCACAGACGATGCGTTATGTGATTCTTCCACAGGCATTGAGGAACATCTTACCGCCATTAGGGAATGAATTTATTACATTGATCAAGGATTCCTCGTTGCTAACTGCGATTGGGATCAATGAATTGATGGGCGCAGCACAGATCGTCATTTCAAACTCATATATCCCTTTAGAGCCTTATTTCGTAGCAGCGGGCGTTTACTTCGTCATGACGTTCGTTACTTCTCGTTTATTGAATTTATGGGAGAAAAAACTTGGTAAAGGCTACCAGAGATAGGAGTAAAGCACGATGAGTGAAGCATTGATAAAAATCAGTCATTTAAATAAAAAATTTGGGGATAATGAGGTATTGAAGGACATATCTGCCGAAATCGTCCCAGGTGAAGTTGTCGTGATCTTAGGACCGTCTGGCTCAGGGAAAAGCACATTGCTAAGATGTGTCAATCTATTAGAAGTACCAACTACAGGCAAGATCGAATTTGAAGGAGCAGACATCACCGATAAGAAAAATGATATTTTTAAGACTAGAGAAAAAATGGGCATGGTTTTTCAACAATTCAATCTTTTCCCTAATATGACAGTCTTGCAGAATATTACATTATCTCCAATAAAAGTAAAGAAACTCTCAAAAGAAGCAGCAGAAAAGATTGCCAAAGACTTATTGGGAAAAGTTGGGCTTTCTGACAAGGCTGATGCATACCCACAATCTTTATCAGGTGGGCAGCAACAAAGGATCGCCATCGCACGAGCTTTGGCCATGCAACCAGATGTGATGCTTTTTGATGAACCGACTTCTGCACTTGATCCTGAAATGGTCGGAGAAGTACTAGAAGTGATGCAACAACTAGCAAAAGAAGGCATGACTATGGTGATCGTTACTCATGAAATGGGCTTTGCTAAAGAAGTGGGAGACCGGGTCATTTTCATGGATGGCGGTGTCATAGTAGAAGAAGGCACACCAACTGAAGTATTTGAACATACAAGTAATCCTAGAACAGTGGACTTTTTATCCAAAGTCTTATAAAGCTAGAGAAATAGCTACGAATGGTCTTCTAGTCAAAGGGAGAGCAGTTCGTAGTTTTTTCTTTTAGGTACATTTATTCCAAAACGATTCAGGTATAGAGGTAGTTTTTTTTTAACATTTGCAGTATAATATAGTGTTGAGGAGTACGTTTCGTGCTCCTTCATTTTTTGCAGATGAGGAGACAACATGTTTTCAAATTATAAACCAACATGGATGGTGGATGCCATCTACAAAATTACCCCTGCACAATTAAAAAAACTGGGGATCAAAGCTGTTTTAACTGATTTGGATAATACATTGATTGCTTGGAATAATCCAGATGGCACAGAAGAATTGCTCGATTGGATTTTAGAGATGAGAAATGCTGGTATCCCAGTTGTTGTAGTTTCAAATAACAACTCGGAGCGTGTTGCACGTGCTGTTGATAAGTTCGAACTGATGTATGTGGCAAGAGCCATGAAACCACTCGCGCTAGGAATCAACAATGCAAAGAAAAAACTAAATCTTTCAGATGATGAATTAGTGATGGTCGGCGACCAAATCATGACAGATGTCAGAGGGGCGAATCGAGCGGGAATCCGTAGTATTTTAGTGAAGCCCATCATCGATACGGATAGCTGGAAAACACGATTCAATCGTTTTTGGGAACGTAAAATCATGGCCTATTTATTAGCACACAATCCTGATATGGGCTGGCGAGGTGGAATTGAATGAACGAAGAACTACAATGTATCGGCTGTGGAGCGGTGATCCAAACCGAACATCCTAATGAGTTAGGGTATACACCAAAAGCGGCATTAGAAAAGGGCTTAGCATCTGGCGAGGTCTATTGTCAACGATGCTTTCGCTTGAGACATTATAATGAGATCCAAGATGTATCCTTAACAGATGATGATTTCTTGCGATTATTGAATGAACTAGGACAAAAAGACGCATTGATCGTCAATGTAGTCGATATTTTTGATTTTAACGGTTCACTGATTCCAGGGCTGCATCGCTTTGTGGGCAATAATCCAGTATTATTAGTTGGAAACAAAGTGGATATTTTACCAAAATCTTTGAAAAAACCAAAAATGATCCAATGGATGAAAGAACGAGCATTTGAAGCTGGCTTACGTCCTGTTGAGGTCCTATTGACTAGTGCCAAAAAAGCGAATGAAATGGAAATGTTGCTGGAAAAAATCGAAGAATACCGTGAAGGACGAGACGTCTATATCGTTGGTGTGACAAATGTTGGAAAATCAACGTTGATCAATCAGATCATCAAAAATACAGCAGGTGTCCAAGATGTCATCACGACTTCTCAGTTCCCCGGAACTACATTAGATAAGATCGAGATTCCTTTGGATGATGGACACTTTTTGGTTGATACTCCAGGAATCATCCATCGCCATCAAATGGCTCATTATTTAGGAAAAAAAGATCTAAGGATCATTGCGCCAACTAAGGAAATCAAACCTAAAGGCTACCAACTGAATGAAGGACAGAGCCTTTTCTTAGGCGGATTAGCGAGATTTGATTTTATCAGCGGCGAACGTGGCTCTTTTATTGCTTATGTGTCGAATGATGTGAATCTACATCGAACAAAATTGGAAAAAGCGGATGAATTCTATGAAAAACACGTAGGTGGTTTATTGCAGCCGCCTCGTCCTGATGAAGTAGCAGCGTTTCCAGAACTTGTCCGTTTTGAATTTTCTGTCAAAGAGAAAACGGATATCGTGTTTGCTGGTTTAGGCTGGATCACTGTTACGCAACCTGCTGTCGTAGCGGGTTGGGCGCCTAAAGGGGTAAATGTAATGAAAAGAAAAGCATTGATTTAAGGAAGAAGGAACGATATGAGTCTAAGAGGAAAACAAAAACGTTTTTTACGTAGTAAAGCCCATCATTTACAACCAATCTTTCAAATAGGAAAAGGTGGAATCAATTCAGCAATGATGGTGCAGATTGCCGAAGCACTTGAAAAAAGAGAGTTGATCAAAGTTTCCTTATTGCAAAATACGGATGAGATTGCTGAGGATGTGGCAAAAATTTTAGAAGAAGAAGTAAGATGTGAAGTTGTTCAGATCATCGGTCGGGTCCTTGTTTTATATAAACCTTCTTCCAAGGAAAAATATCAACGTATATCGAAAGAAGTTAGAGCAATTTAAGGAGTGACGATAATGAAATCGCAAGCGAAATCTTTTGTCCGTTCCCAAGTGTTTCCTCAAGCAATGCCACAAATTTTCGAGAAACGAAAGCAAGTAGGCATTCTTGGGGGAACGTTCAACCCTGTCCATCTTGCTCATTTAGTTATGGCGGATCAAGCAGGTAAAAATCTAGGTTTGGATGAAGTTTATTTGATGCCGTCTTATCAACCACCACATGTGGATGAAAAAAAGACCATCGATGCTTCCCATCGCTTAAAGATGCTTGAACTTGCGATAGCTGATAATCCCTTTTTAAAAATAGAAACGATCGAATTGACTCGAAAAGGTAAGAGCTATACGTATGATACCATGAAGGCATTGACTCAAAACAATCCAGAAACGGATTATTATTTTATTATCGGTGGCGACATGGTAGAATACTTACCTAAATGGTATAAAATCGATGAATTAGTCACAATGGTAAACTTTGTCGGGATTCAGCGTACCGGTTATACGACTGAGACACCATATCCTGTCATCTGGGTAGATGTACCTGAAATCGATATTAGTTCAACGAAGATACGACAAAAGATCCAACAAGGTTGTTCTGTTCGTTATCTCGTTCCTGATAAAGTGATTGACTATATCCAGAAAGAAGGGTTATATCAAGATGAACTATAGTGAAGAATACACGGGTTATTCGAGAGAGATATTGATGCAAAAAATCCAGATGAGAATGAGTGAACGTCGGTTCAAACATGTCCTTGGTGTAGAAGAAATGGCAATCGCATTGGCAGAAAAATACGGCTGTTCTCCTGAAAAAGCGAGTATCGCTGCACTGACCCACGATTACGCAAAAGAACGTCCAGATGATGAATTCATATTAGTGATCAAAAGAGATGGTTATGATACAGCATTACTGGACTATGGCAATGCGATCTGGCACGGTGTTGTGGGAGCTTCTTTTGTCGAAAGAGAACTGGGTATTACAGACGAAGAAATCCTTCATGCCATACGTGTTCATACTACGGGGGCGGCAAAAATGTCTCTGTTGGATAAGATCATCTATGTGGCGGACTACATTGAACCCGGTCGTGTATTTCCTGGCGTAAAAGAAGCACGTGAACTTGCTTTGATCGATCTTGATGAAGCGGTAGCGTTTGAAACCAAGCATACATTGGCTCATCTCATTGAACAAGAACAACAAATTTATCCCAAAACAATTGAAACATATAATCGTTGGGTGGCTCAAAAATAACAGCTGCTCTATTAGGAGGAAATTATTATCAATAGCAAAGAACAATTACAAATCGCTGTCAAAGCAGCAGATTCAAAACGAGCAGAAGACATCATTGCCTTAGATGTTCGTGAAGTTTCTCTATTAGCAGATTATTTCATGATCTGCTCTGCAAATAGCGAACGTCAAATCAACGCCATTACAGAAGAAATCCTTGATAAGGAAGAAGAAAGCAATTACGAAGTAAGAAGAGTTGAAGGAAAAGAAGGCGGAAAATGGATCTTGATCGATCTTGGAGACGTCATTGTCCATGTTTTCCATGCACCTGAAAGAAGTTTTTATAATTTAGAAAGATTGTGGTCTGATGCACCATTAGTCGACCTAACTGATTGGTTAGATTAATATGGCTTATGAAACATTTGCTTTTGTTTATGACGAAGTAATGGATGAAACACTGTATCAGCAATGGCTAGATTTTTCGAAACGCCATTTACCCAAAGACACCCAAAATATTTTGGAGTTAGCTTGTGGAACAGGTGCTTTGGCTGTGGCATTTGCCAAAGATGGTTACCATGTGACTGGTTTGGACCTATCGGAAGAAATGCTGATGATCGCTAGTCAACGCGCATATGAAGAAGAAGCTTCTATCCAGTTTGTGGAAGGGAACATGCTTGATTTATCTGAGATGGGCCAGTATCAGGCTATTACTTGTTTTTCAGACTCTCTGTGCTATATGAAGAATGAACAGGAAGTCCAACAAGTGTTCGATGAAGTCTACCAAGCGTTAGAAGACGAAGGAAGATTTTTATTTGATGTCCATTCCATTTACCAAGTGGATACAGTTTTCCCAGAATATAGCTACCATTATCAAAATGATCGATTTGCTTTCTTATGGGATAGTTACCCAGGAAAAGAAAAACACAGTATCGAACATTTCTTGACATTTTTTGTAGAAGACCCACAAGGATCAGGCACATTCATTCGTGAGGATGAGTTGCACCAAGAGCAAACATATTCTTTAGATAATTACTTGAGAATGCTAGAAAACAGCGGTTTTTCCAAAGTAGAAGCATATGCTGATTTTACGGATGACCAACCATCTGAAGAGACAAAAAGACTATTTTTTGTTGCATATAAAGAATAGAAGTCATAGAAGAAGCCCCGAGCTTCACTAAATGAGTCGGACAATCAGAAAGACTTTATCGTTTTCTGATGGTTCGGCTTACTTTTCGATTTTTGTAGATTGGGAGTATACGGATACACAATGGTTTGATTTTAATCATTTGTAGTTATTTTAAGCAAGGTGGGTGAAAGATGAAAGCTTGCGGTATTATCGTAGAGTACAATCCATTCCATAATGGTCATCGCTATCATGCAGATATGGCGAGAAAACAGACAGGCGCTGATGTTGTTATCGCAGTCATGAGCGGTAATTTTTTACAGCGAGGAGAGCCAGCCATTTTAGATAAATGGGCGAGAGCGAATGCAGCTCTTGCCAATGGCATTGATCTAGTGATCGAACTCCCGATAGAATGGTCAGTTCAATCAGCAGATTACTTTGCCAGGGGGGCAGTTCGTTTATTACAGAAGATTGGCTGTGATTATTTATGCTTTGGTACAGAAGGAGAGCAATCGTTTGATTATCAAGCATTCGGATCATTTGTTCAGGAAAACCAAAAGAGAATAGATCAAGCATTCTTGCAATTAGTGGATCAAACCATGAGCTATCCACAAAAAATGACAGAAGTATTCAATCGACTCTACCCTGAAATGAATTTAGATTTTTCGTCACCCAATCATATTTTAGGTTTGAGTTACGCGAAAGAAAACGCCTGTTATGATCGACCCATGCAGTTAGTACCGATTGCTCGAAAGAATGCGGGATATCATGATCAAGAACTGCCAGAGCAGCAAATTGCTAGTGCGACGGCCATTCGAAAAGCATTGAGCGAAAAAAGAGCAATCGATCATTATGTACCAACTGAAACAGCCAAAATTTTTCAGTCTGCCTCGATGCAGACGTGGGAAACCTATTGGCCACTACTCCGTTATCGATTATTGTCTTCAGAAACAGAAGAATTACAAACAATTTATCAAATGACAGAGGGAATCGAAGTGCGACTGATAAAAGCGGCGAAAGAAGCGACGACTTTTGCTGATTTTATTGATTTAGTCAAAACGAAGCGTTATACGTGGACGAGGTTGCAACGTTTAGCTTGTTATACACTGCTAAATATCAAAACGGAAGAAATAAAAAGGCAACAAGCACATCTGTATCTAAATATATTGGGTTCGACAAAAAAAGGACGAGTATTTTTGAAAGAAAAACGAACGCTCCCGCTGTTTGCAAAAATAGGCAAACAGGAAGCACAGGTTGCACATCTTTTAATACGGAGTGATCAAATTTACCAGTTGGCGCCAGGTGTTCAGGAACAAAATTTTGGTAGAAGACCCTATATCTATGAATAAAAAAATAGGAAATAGAAAAAATACTTCACAGAAATAGAAAACACAAGTATAATGGAACAGGACATTTTGTGTAACACACAATGATAAAAGAACGATTAAATTAGAAAGCGAAGTGAGAATATGGGACGTAAATGGGCAAACATCGTAGCGAAAAAAACAGCTAAAGATGCAAATAACAGCCGAGTTTATGCAAAATTTGGGATCGAAATCTATGCGGCAGCAAAATCAGGTGACCCTGACCCTCATGCCAATCAAAAACTACGTTTCGTCATTGAACGCGCTAAAACTTACAACGTACCTAAACATATCATCGATCGTGCAATTGAAAAAGCCAAAGGTGCAGGCGATGAAACATACTCTGAACTACGCTATGAAGGGTTTGGCCCAAGTGGTTCAATGGTCATTGTCGACACATTGACAAATAATGTGAACCGTACAGCAGCTGACGTACGTGCCGCTTTTGGTAAAAACGGCGGAAACATGGGTGTTTCAGGGGCGGTTTCCTACATGTTCGACAACACAGCGATCTTTGGATTTGCGGGTGAAGATGCGGATGAAATCCTTGAATACCTAATGGATAAAGACATTGATGTACGTGATGTGATGGAGGAAGATGGTCAAATCATCGTTTACGGTGAAGTAGCAGATTTCCATGGTATCCAAGAGGCCTTAAAAGAAAAAGGGATCTCTGATTTTTCAATTGCAGAAATCCAAATGATCCCCCAAAATGAAGTAACATTATCTCCAGAAGATCAAGAAACATTTGAAAAAATGATCGATGCGTTGGAAGATCTAGAAGATGTGCAACATGTCTTCCATAATGTAGCTTTAGAAGATTAAGCATCCAAGAGATCGAGACGAAAGTCGGTTAGATTGAGAAATTGAAGAGAAAAACGAACAATACGCTTTTTGTATTGCTCGTTTTTTTTTTTTTGACATTTCCGAAAAACCTGACTTTTGGGCGCCGTTTATTCGAGCGTCCGTACCAAAACTGATTTTTAGATTTGGGCCACATTCTTTTTTTATGTAAAAGAGCAGATGTGATGTTTAAAAAAATGAAATACGTAAGTATAAAAGAGAAGTCTTATATTTTTGCTCAAGGAGGAGCGAACATATAGCACAACGCAACTTTCTGTCGTAATTTCGTATGATTTATTTTCTATTCTTTTTAGTCCTGTGTTATTATTATGTTATAAGTATTATTTGAAAAAATGATACATAGTAATGTGGATGTAGGCGGGGAAGAGTATGGAAGCAAAAATTAGTTTAGAGCCTTTTGAACGTATTTTAAGCGGTTACCAGAAAATCGAAGAACTAGCTGTGAATGTAGCAGATTGTTCGAAATTGGCACAGAAATATGCACGTTATGGGGTAGAAGGCTACCGCTTAGGGAACTATGTCGGAACTGGGTATCTCAATCGTTATCTAGAGTGTATGGTGGATCGTGCACCCATGTTGATATACAAAAGAAATTATTTGATTCCTCTGCTTTTTCGACGTTCAGATTCTGCTTATCAATTATTTGAAGAGGATTATCGAATGGAAGCTTTTTTTCGGTTATTGGAATGGAGCCTTAAACATCAACCGGGGAAAATCTTGATCGAAAAAAATGAAAAGTATGATTTAAAAAAAGCAAAGGTGATCGATAGTGCCTATCTAGCTTTTAGAGTATCGGAGATTCTTGACAGTGGCGGTTACCCCCTCAGTAATTTTCAGACGCTTGAGCAATTCATCGAATGGAATCGAATTTATCGCTTGATTGATAATGGTGGAATCGGTCGTCATAGTAAGCTGTTTGATCCTGAATATCCTGAAAACATGGAAGAGTTGCGAATGATCATCTCTTTAGTTAAATTAAAATATCCGGACACCGAACTCGTGGTTTGATTTCTGTGCTCCTAAAAACCAAATAGAGGCGGTAACAGAAATATTTATTTTCAAAAGAATATTTCTGTTACCGCCATTTATTCTGCTTATAAGTTTATTTTAGTGTAAAGCGCAGAGGGCATCGTTTCGATCAGAGGGCTAGTTTCAGATGTCATCACGTTCAATTCATGCATTGCACGGGTACATATCGTATAAAGGACTAACTTATCTTGACTTGAGAAAAAGTTTTCTTGATCGATATTCCAGAGATATACACGATCGAATTCTAATCCTTTCGCTAAGAAAGCAGGCAATAAAACGATTTGTCGTTTCATGAAGTCTGTTTCATTTGAGATCAATTGGATCTTTTCTTTTAGGACACTCGGTAGTTGCTCATAGAGCTGTTCACATTCAGCTTGCGTTTTTCCAATGATCGCCGTGCGCCAATAACGTGTTTTTTCTTGTGCTTGCTCAAGTGAGTCAGACAGCCAATTTAAGCGAGCCTCTAAGGAAGTGCCTTCCACAATGACTGGGAGCTCTCCTTTGCGAGCAGTTGTTTCCACATGGTCTTCTTTTGACAAAAAGTGATTAGCAAAATCAGTGATTTCTTTTGTCGAACGGTAACTCGTCGTTAATTGGAAATGAGTGACTTCCTGCTCTTTGAATAATTGGTCAAGTGAACCTGTAATCGTTTCATTCCCAAAAACATTTTGATTCAAATCACCACAAAATGTCAAATTCGCTTTTGGATAAACCGCCTGTAAAAGAGCCACCTGTGCAGGAGCGAAATCTTGCATTTCATCAATGAAGATATAGCGTGCTTTTTGTGTGGCGGAGACAGGATACACTTTGCGCATCAACAAGAAGAATAAGACAGCATCTTCTTGCTGCAAGTAACGTTGACGCAGATTTTCTTTTAGTCGCATTGCATGTTCTTGCCACATTTGCGGACTGATGTGATTCTTTGCCAAAACTATTTCTGGAATTGTTTGGATAAAATGCAGGTATTGTTTCGTAATATTGACGAATTGATAATTCATGATTCCGCGATAGATACGGCGGAATCGTTTTTTGACGATTTGATTTGCTAGTTTTTTACGTAAAGAGCGTTCTTTTTGCTCGGTGTATTCTAGATTAGGATCAGTCGCATATAACTCTTGTAATTGTTCTTCTGCCAGATCTTTGACCCATTGTTGATGGGTTTCGTCTTTTTGTAATCCACCCAATTTTTTTAATAATTTTGTTTGTAAGAGCGAAATACGTTGATGTAATGGCAACAGTTCATTGGTTTCTTGGTACCAGGTGCGGATCGATTCTTTTGACAAAATAGTACGTCCATTGATTTTCATGTCACGAAACAGGGGACCGTAATTTGTGATCGTTTCGATATACGCATCAATGTGATCAACCAACGTCAAACCGCTTTTTAACGTTTTGACTGGATCTTTGTCACCAGATAAAAAGCCAGCTTCCTGCTGGTCTTCTTCCAGCAACGTGAATTCTGGAACGAGTTGTTCCAAATAGCTTTTGAATGTTTGCGTAGGAACGCCGCTTTCACCTAAAGAAGGCAAGACGGTCGAGATATAATCTGAAAAAAGATGATTTGGTGAAAACAATAGCACATTTTCAGCTTCAAGCCATTTTCGATTATGGTAAAGTAAAAAAGCAATGCGCTGTAGTAAAGCTGATGTTTTTCCGCTACCGGCGATACCTTCGATCAACATGACTTTGCTCTGTGTATCACGAATGATGGCATTTTGTGCTTTTTGGATGGTGGAAACGATATTTTTCATATGTGCGCTTGATGCATCATCTAAAATCTCTAGTAAGAAATCATCATTGATCACTTCTGATGTATCGACCATCGAAACGATTTTCCCATCTACGATCTTGAATTGGCGTTTCAATAATAAATCAACATTGATCTTCTCAGTATCGGTTTCATAAAAGGCAGGACCGATTTCTCCTTCATAATAAAGGTTTGCGATAGGCGCACGCCAATCGATCACGATCGTTTCTTCTGCGAGGTCTCGTAATGAAGCAATCCCTAAATAAAGTGTTTCAGCTTCACTTTCTTCTTTAAAGTCAATACGTGCAAAATAAGGGTTTTCTTTCATTACCGCTAGGGTTTGCAGACGTTTTTGCTGTGCTTCGAGTGTATGGTATTTTAAAAGCAGTTCTTGCTCGTGTTGGCGGTATTCAACAGCTGACTCATAAAAAGATTCATTTGAACCGGCACGGATCTTATGGGTAGCAGTCTCTTTCGTGGAATCATTCATTTCCTGTGTGAGCGTTTGTTGTTTATTGTCCAGCAGCTTTTGTTCAAGTTGGATCAAGTGAGTCGTTTCATCCACATGCTGTTGTTCTAGTTGTCTTTCATTCATTTCTTTATGTGCTCCTTCCGCCGTAAATAACGAATTAAAAGTATAGCACAAAAGCTGAAAAAAAGGTACCTTTGTCCATTGATTAACAGAAGTTGTTTTTGATAATAGAGGATGAGAGTGATAGTTATTTTCATTTAAGAGTAAATAATTCACAAAGTTATGAGGAATCGGTATTCTATACTCTATAGAGGAGTGAGAACATGGCACATTTTAAGAAATTTTTATTAACTGTTTCTATAGGTATTATTGCGCTGATCAGTGAATTTATTTTTAAACAACCGCAGATTGCCTACCTTATCATTGCAGTCACTGGAGGCTTTTTAGCATTTTTTATGTTTCTTGAAATGATAAAGACCCTACGTTCTGGCAAATACGGTGTCGACATCTTAGCAATTACAGCAATTGTCGCCACATTGATCGTAAGGGAATATTGGGCAAGTCTGATGATCTTAGTCATGCTGACTGGTGGAGATAGCTTGGAAGACTATGCCAATAAAAAGGCAAGTAAAGAACTACAATCTTTATTAGATCGTACTCCTCGCACGGCACATAAACTGGAGGATGGAAAACTAAAAGAAATTGCTGTTGATTCGATCGAAATCAATGACATTATCGTAGTCAAGCCAGGAGAAATCGTTCCGGCAGACGGAAGAGTAGTAAAAGGAGAATCTCAATTTGACGAATCCTCACTGACTGGTGAGGCGAAACCAATCACTAAAGTCGTCGGCGATGAATTGATGTCCGGATCAGTCAATGGGAATGACTCGATCCAGATGCAGATCGAAAAAAGAGCAGCTGACAGTCAGTATCAACTGATCATAAAATTAGTGGAAGAATCAAAAGAAAAGCCGGCTCACTTTGTTCGATTGGCAGACCGCTATGCAGTTCCGTTTACACTGATAGCCTATTTGATTGGTGGGATATCATGGTGGTTAAGCAAAGATCCGTTGCGTTTTGCAGAGGTGTTAGTGGTAGCCTCCCCTTGTCCATTAATCTTAGCAGCACCAATTGCGCTAGTCGCAGGAATGAGCCGTTCTAGTAAAAATGGGATCGTTGTGAAGACTGGGACGACTATTGAAAAGTTAGCACGTACCAAAACAGTTGCTTTTGATAAAACGGGGACGATCACAAAAGGCTTCCTTGAAGTCGCTGAGATCCACCCAGAGCCAGCCATTACAGAAGATGATTTGTTGATCTATGCTGCAAGTGCCGAGCAGGAATCAGGGCATATTTTGGCGCGCTCCTTACTAAAAAATGTGCCTCACAATCAATTGTTAGCTGTAAGTGATTTGAAGGAAATCACAGGCCAAGGGATACAGGCGCTTGTAGCCGATCATCAAGTGAAAATCGGGAGAGCTTCATTTGTTGGCACCAATGAAATTCAGACAACGAAAACAGCGATCTATGTTGCTATTAACGGTCAATTTGCAGGCACGATCCTTTTTTCAGATACCCTTCGTCCAGAAGCAAAAGAAACGATTCAAGAATTAAAGAAACTTGGTATTTCCGATCTCATGATGATCACAGGAGATGGGCAGGCAATCGCCGAATCAATCGCAGCAGAAGTAGGTCTGACTTCTATCCATGCACGTTGTTTGCCACAAGACAAGCTGAAGATCTTGGAACAAATCCCTGAAAAAGATCGGCCCGTTACGATGGTGGGAGATGGCGTCAATGATGCACCTGCTCTAGCCATCGCAGATGTTGGGATAGCAATGGGTGCTCATGGATCGACAGCTGCTAGTGAAAGTGCTGACGCAGTCATATTGAAAGATGATCTAACGAAAGTCACGACAGCAGTAATGATTTCGAAAAGAACGATGCAAGTTGCCAAGCAATCGGTATTGATCGGTATCTTTATCTGTGTCTTTTTGATGCTCGTTGCAAGTATGGGTGTGATCCCAGCTTTATTTGGTGCAGTACTCCAAGAAGTGGTCGATACGGTATCGATCCTTAGTGCATTAAGAGCGAGAAGTGACAGATGAAGTGATAGATAAAGTATAGAAAATTCTTTTCACTTCCTTTGTTTTGCGGTATTATCAAGTGGTAGAAAATCTGTTTGAAACAAATGATACAGTTTCAAGACCAATCATAAGGGAGACGATACAATGCCATTCGTACACGTAGAATTAGTAGAAGGACGTAGTCCAGAACAACTTGAAAATATGATGAAAGATATCACGGAAGCAGTCCACAAAAATACGCAAGCGCCAAAAGAGCACATCCATGTCATCATCAATGAAATGAAAAAAGGAACATATGGCGTAAATGGTGAATGGAAAAAATAAGTCATGTACTTACTTGATTTTTCTTTTTATTAGTGGTTAAATAAACACATAGTTGATTGATGAGAAAGCCAACTGAATTTGAGAGTCTTCGATAAGAGAGGAAAAGCTAGGCTGAAACTTTTCCAGAAGAAAACCAAAGGATGACCACTTTCGAAACCTTTGTCGAAACAAAGGCGGTCGTACCGTTATAACGCTTAAGGAACGTATTGACGTTCGAAATTAGGTGGAACCACGAATCTTTCGTCCTAGTATCTTGTTTATGAGATGCTAGGACTTTTTTGTTGGAGTTCTCGATCAATCAAAAATCTAAGGGAGGCTATTTATTATGATAAAGATCACTTTTCCAGATGGCGCAGTCAAAGAATTTGAGGCTGGCAGTACTACTGCTGAAATCGCCGAAAGTATTTCAAAAAGTTTAGCTAAAAAAGCTTTAGCTGGTAAAGTCAACGGACAGTTGGTTGACTTGAATCGCGGGATTGAAGAAGACGCAACAATCGAGATCGTTACACCAGACCACGAAGATGCACTATCTTTAGTCCGTCACTCTGCAGCACATTTGATGGCTCAAGCAATGCGTCGTTTATACCCAAATATTCATTTTGGTGTAGGACCTGCAATCGATTCAGGCTTTTATTACGACACAGATAATGGAGAAAACCAAGTCAGTGTAGAAGATCTTCCAGCAATCGAAGCTGAAATGATGAAGATCGTGAAAGAAAATCTACCTATCGAACGACGTGTCCTTTCAAAACAAGAAGCGTTGGATATTTTTGCAAGTGACCCATACAAAGTTGAATTGATCAGTGAATTACCAGAAGATGAAGTAATCACTGCATACCAACAAGGTGAATTCATCGACCTATGCCGTGGACCACATGTTCCTTCAACTGGACGTATCCAAGTATTCAAATTGCTATCAGTTGCTGGTGCATATTGGCGTGGAAATTCAAATAATCACATGATGCAACGTGTGTATGGAACAGCATTCTTTGATAAAAAAGAACTAAAAGAATTCATCCGCCTTCGTGAAGAAGCAAAAGAAAGAGATCACCGTAAACTAGGAAAAGAATTAGATTTATTCATGGTTTCGCCAGAAGTAGGATCAGGTTTACCTTTCTGGTTGCCAAAAGGCGCAACGATCCGCCGTACGATCGAACGCTATATCGTTGATAAAGAAGTCAGCTTAGGCTATCAACACGTCTACACACCGATCATGGGGGATGTAGAACTGTATAAGACATCTGGACACTGGGATCATTACCAAGAAGATATGTTCCCACCAATGGATATGGGTGACGGTGAAATGCTCGTTCTTCGCCCGATGAATTGCCCTCACCACATGATGGTCTACAAAAACGCGATCCATTCCTATCGTGAATTACCAATTCGTATCGCTGAACTTGGAATGATGCACCGTTATGAAAAATCAGGTGCTTTGTCAGGCTTGCAACGTGTCCGTGAAATGACATTGAATGATGGGCATACATTTGTAAGACCAGATCAAATCAAAGACGAATTCAAACGTACGCTTGAATTGATGGTTGCTGTTTATGCAGACTTCAACATCACAGACTACCGCTTCCGTTTGAGTTACCGTGACCCAAATAATACACACAAATATTTTGATGATGATGCAATGTGGGAAAAAGCACAAGTAATGCTTAAAGCCGCAATGGACGAATTAGAACTTGATTATTTTGAAGCAGAAGGAGAAGCTGCTTTCTACGGACCAAAACTAGACGTTCAAGTCAAAACAGCACTAGGTACAGAAGAAACATTATCAACGATCCAATTAGACTTCTTGTTGCCTGAACGTTTTGAATTGACTTACGTAGGAGAAGATGGTGAAAATACCCATCGTCCAGTGGTTATCCACCGAGGAATCGTTTCAACGATGGAACGTTTTGTTGCTTATTTAACAGAAGTATACAAAGGAGCTTTCCCAACTTGGTTGGCACCGATCCAAGCAACGATCATTCCTGTTTCAGTTGATGCACACAGCGACTATGCTTATGAAATCAAAGAACGCCTTCAAATGAAAGGCTTGCGAGTAGAAGTAGACGACCGTAATGAAAAAATGGGGTATAAGATTCGTGCTTCTCAAACACAAAAAGTCCCTTACCAATTGGTTGTAGGAGATAAAGAAGTAGAGGATGCAACAGTAAATATCCGTAAATACGGTAGTAAAGAAACATCCGTAGAAGATCTGAACATCTTTGTAGATGCAATTGTTGCGGAAGTACAAAACTATAGTCGTGAAGGCTAATCAAATAGTAGACACAAAAAACAGCAGAGAAGACGATTTGTCTTACTCTGCTGTTTTTTTTCCACTAGCGACTACAAGGAATATTTAGACAAAAACTAAAGAAATTTTATACATTGCTGTGCCGCTCAAAAGGCTTAGATATGGTATACTTACATAGACTGTAAGATGAAAAGGATGTGAGATCTATGGGCGTTATTAGCCATATCAAAAGCATGATGGAAGAGTATTCCTCTGCAGAAAAAAAACTTGCAGATTATATTATCAACAATGTAGAAAAAATTCCAACGATGACGGCCAATGAACTAGCTGAATCAGCTGGATTAAGTGCGCCAACAGTCGTTCGATTTTCTAAAAAAATCGGCTATCAAAGCTTGACTGATTTTAAAATAAATATTTCGACAGAACTCCAAACAGGTATCGACGAAGGCTTTAGCGACATCCAACCGAATGAATCCTTTTATTCGATCAAAAATAAATTAGGAAATAATGCGCAAGTGGCGATCAGAGAGACGGTTGACGTCTTGAAAGAAGAAAAAATCCAAGAGGTCGTTCAAAGTTTGGAAGGTGCAGAAACAGTTTTTTTATATGGTGTAGGAGCTTCTTCTCTTGTGGTGGAAGACATCGTGCAGAAATGGTCACGAGTCGGAAAACCGATCATCTTTGAAAAAGATATCCATGTGCTACTCCCTCAGTTGGTAAGTAATGAAACGAAAAAAGTGCTGTGGCTGATATCCAATTCTGGCAACACTGCAGACGTGGTTGCAGTAGGGGAGATCGCTAAAGATCTGGGTATTCCAGTAATTGCTTTAACACAATTTGGAACCAACCATTTAAGCAGAATCGCAGATGTCGTCATCCAAACCTCCAGACCAAAAGAAATCACTAACCGAAGTGCAGCAACGAATTCCTTGTTAGCTCAATTCGTGACAATCGATATTATTTTTTATTTGTATATGGCAAAAAATGAACAGTTGAGCGAAAAAGTGGGAAAAACAAGACAAGCAATCAAAGGCTATTTTGAGTCGAAACTATGATTGTGCGAAAATAATAGAAAAACAGGTAGTTTTCCACAGTAAAAATAGCGCCTGTTGTGTTTCACGGAAATCAGAACGAAAATTATTAAAAAAGCTCTGTTTTGTAACGATTTGAATTATTTGTATTTGTGACGCAATTTAGTTTTGTGAAACAAAAGAAGATTTTTATCTTGAATTTCGTTAAAGAATTTTTTTAGCATAACTTTTTTTCTTTTTTAATTTCAGAAATTTAGGTACAATGAATCGTGAATGTAAGTAGGTAAAAGATAGGAATGATGAAAGATTTTATGAAAAAATTTATGAACAATTCTTGGATGGATAAAATAAAAAAAGGGGCACAGGAACCAAAAAACAAACCATTTCGCCGTTCCCACGTGCCTTTTCGCTTAAATTTTCTTTTTTTCATTATATTTACATTGTTCGTAGCGCTGATTGCTCGACTGGGGTATCTGCAAATCGTCAATGGGGAAGAGATGGAAGCAAAAGTCAAATCTTCATCTACCTTGACGATCCAAACAAGTTCTCCTCGAGGAATGATCTATGATTCAACTGGAAAGGCGTTAGTGACAAATCAAGCAAACCAAGCGATTACTTTTACAAGAGGGACAAAAGTCACGTCAAAAGATTTGCTGGAGGTAGCAACGAAACTCAATCAATTGATCGATGTTCCAGCGGATGAGAATTTGACCGAACGGGATAAAAAAGATTTTTGGTTGGCTGATCCTAAACATTTGAAAGAAGCAACGGAACGACTTTCCGCTAAAGAAAAGCAGTTGGAAACTAGTGAGCAATACAGTGCAACTGTAGACAAGGTCACAAAAGATGAAATCCAATTCAATGAAGAAGAATTAAAAATTGCAACGATTTTTAAACGCATGAATAGTGCCTACGAATTGAATACAGTATTTATCAAAAATTCTGGGGTGACTGACCAAGAACTTGCAGTCGTAGCGGAACACGCTTCAGAGTTACCAGGCGTTTCAACTGGAACGGACTGGACACGTCAATACAATGCAGCAGACTCATTAAAAAGTATTTTAGGTAGTGTGACTACAGAAAAACAAGGACTGCCAGCGGATGAAGCGGATAAATATCTAGCCAAAGGATATTCTCGTAATGATCGAGTTGGTCAAAGTTACCTTGAAAAACAATATGAAGATGTCTTACAAGGTACAAAAACACAATACGAAGTAACTTTAGACAGTGATGGAAATGTCACAAATAAAAAAGAAATCTTTGCTGGCGAAAAAGGGTCTAATTTGATGTTGTCCATCAATTCAGAATTCCAATCAAAAGTGGAGGACATCTTAAAAAATAATTATCAGACATTAGTCAATAATGGAAAAGCAAAATATTCACCGGGTGCTTACGCAGTTGCGATGAATCCTCAAACTGGGGAAGTATTGGCAATGACAGGATTCAGTCATAAAGAAGGGTCGAATGAACTGACAGAAAATGCTTTGGGTACGATCACAAGTGCATTTACACCGGGGTCTGTTGTCAAAGCAGGAACTTTGACCGCTGGTTGGCAAACAGCGGCGATTGCTGGCAATCAAGTGTTGGTGGATGAACCAATCAAACTGCAAGGTTCTGCTGAGAAAAGTTCGGTCTTCAACCGCAGTGGACAAATACCTATCAATGCGGTAAAGGCGCTTGAATTATCGTCAAATACGTACATGATCAAAGTCGCATTAAAAATGCTTGGCTTGGAATATACACCTAACATGGGCTTACCTTCTCTTGATGAGGAAGCAAAAGCCTATGAGGAATTACGTAAAGCATTTAAAGAATTTGGCTTGGGCACAACAACAGGTATCGATTTGCCAAATGAATCTGCCGGTATCTCCCGTTCAGTCGATTTTATGAAGAAATTCAATTCTGACAACGGCGCACAATGGTATTCACCAGGTAACTTCACCGATCTTGCGTTCGGTCAGTTTGATACGTACACACCGATCCAATTAGCACAGTATGCGTCTACGGTGGCAAATGGTGGAAAAAGAATCGAACCTCGTCTAGTGAAAGCTATCTATGGCAATGATGCAGATGGCAATCTAGGAGAAGTAAAAAAAGAAATCGAAACAAAAGTAGCGAATAATGTAGACATTACTGCGGAAGAAATGTCCATTCTTCGTGAAGGATTCCATCAAGTCGTTCACGGAACGGATGGGTATACGACAGCAAAACCTCTGGCTAACGCAAAAATGGATTTGTCTGCCAAAACTGGTACAGCTGAAACAGTGGCAGAAGGGCATCCTGATATCACAACAGTTAACAGTAATATCGTAGCCTATGGTCCAACCGATAATCCTGAGATAGCTATCAGTGTAGTTTTACCAAATCTATTGGATGAAAAAGACCATATGAATTTGACGATTGCTCAAGAAATCATGGATACTTACTATGATATGTTTATGGCTAATAAACAAAATCCTTGATTTTTTGACCTTCAATCTGTAGCTATTCAACTACAACAAACCTCTTATATATTGGTTTATCCAAGATCAAAGGGTCAAAATATGAAATGGAATAAATCAAACGTCATTTCATCAGTTGCCATTTGGGATGGAACACAACGCTTCTTCCTAAATGGCAATATTACTATAAAAAAACGATTTTATGACAGTATGCAACATATTTCTGTAGGATGCTTACAAGATTTTGTCAGCTATCATGAAATATGATATGCCTTTCTTGATGAATATCTTAGATAAAATCGTCGAAACGAATTTGGGCCACAGCTCGCTTTCTCGCAGACTCAAACGAATTGATTCTAGCGTTTTGATCGAGCTGATTGGTCCATTTTTTTATTGATCCAAAAAAATAATCGACCGAGGAATAACTTGCGTTTGATCTAAGAGCGTGGGACAAAAGTAAGAAACACTTTTGTCTCATTCTTTAAAAACGAATAAACGGAGGGAGCAGAAGCAACTCCTTCTTGAACAAGCCGAAATCCACAAAAATCTGAAAAGCAATTTTCGTTAATTTCTTCTTATTTCTCGGAGTTAAACACTTCTGTCCCAGCCTCAAGGAAAGATGCTATTCATTACCTGAGATTTCGTGAGTGAAAAGCGGAGAAACTGATGGTTGTTCCTCTGATTTTATTTGAAGGCAATAGTTACTGAGGCTAAGTTTTTCGTTGGTCCAGCATGGCTTTTTGAACTTCGCCAGAAGCCTTTGATGAGATGCGCGCCTTTTGTGTAATACTCCTAAATAGGATGTTTTAAAGATAGATAACAGAACCATTTATTATGAAATGAAAAGGACCTGATGAAATGGAACTTTCAGTTAAAAATTTGACAATGAGCTATTCGAACAAGACTGCGTTAGATGATGTATCGTTGAACTTCAAATCGGGTGGGTTAATCGGATTGATTGGCCCTAATGGAGCAGGAAAATCAACCTTGCTCAAAATCCTCTCTACTATGTTAAAGCCCAGTTCAGGGGAGATTTTCCTGGAAAGTCAGGATGTAGTAAACCATCCCAAAATCATGCGCAATATTCTCGGCTACTTGCCTCAGCATGTGCCCTATTATCCACAATTATCTGCTACAGAATATTTAAATTATATTGCTGCCATAAAAGGTATAGCTGCGCAAGATGGAAAAATGCAAATCTCTCAATTACTAAAGCAATTCCACTTGGAAGATGTGGGAAAACGACGTCTGAATGATTTTTCAGGAGGGATGATCCAACGCGTAGGGATGGCCGCGACACTTCTAGGTGATCCAAAAGTAATTTTAGTTGACGAACCAACGGCCGGACTTGATCCGTTGGAACGAGCCACGTTTAGGAATATATTAAGTGAGCTTGCAGTTGAGCGGATCGTCATACTATCGACTCATATTATTTCAGATATAGAAGCAGTTGCTAGTGACTTAGTCTTTTTGAAGGCTGGACGACTACTTTTCCATGGGTCACCAAATGACTTAGTAAAAAAAGCGAATGGTATGGTTTGGGAGTATGTATTGCCGAGTGGAATCTTTCCAGATTCTTCGAACATGGTCAGTTCGCTGATCCAAGAGTCAGATGGCATACATGTGCGGGTGATTGCTGAAACAGCTCCGACGTCTTCTGCCAAGGTCGTTGCGCCAAGGCTCGAAGATGCGAGTATTGCACTGTTGGAAAGACAGGTGAAGCAAAAATGATTCGCATAATGAAAGCTGACCTCTTTCAACGGATCAGAATCCCTTCATTTTTTGTTACAGTTGCTATGCTATTATTTCTTTCTGTTATAAGTACACCTCGTGCAAAAGGAGTGATTCAGGTTCTTTCCATTGATCCATCTGTTTATCGTCAAGCAGATAACCCTTCATGGTTACCGTCAAGTGCAGCTTTGATATTAGGCTTGATTCTGCCCATAATAGGCTTTTTGTTCATAAGGAATTCACTATCCCTTGATCGTGAAACAGGAGTTGCCGATCTATTTATGACAACAAGGTTCCATCGATTTCGCTATGTTTTTGGTAAATTCACTGCAAATTGCCTTTTATTAGTAAGTCTATGGCTTACAGTAGTTATCGGAACTTTTTTTATGTCGATTTTGCGCTTTCCAGGACAATGGCTCTCTATGTACCAGTTTTTAAGCCCTTTTTTAGTACTGTTGCCTGGTATTTTATTACTTTCGGCACTAGCTCTATTAGCGGATACTTTACCATTTTTACGAGGAACATTCGGAACGATCGCGATGATTTTTTTTATTTTGATCCTCTACGTACTTGAGGCAATGAGAAATAAGCAAGAAGGGCTAAATCTATTCAATCTATCAGGAACGAATTATATTTTGGATGCAATAAAACAAGCAGGTATTGTTGCTGGAAAACCAATCAATGGCTTGTAAGTTTTAAGTAGTGGGAAAGGGCCACAGTCTGGCACCCTTTCTCTAGTTATCCCGGCTATCGATTTTAAGCCATCAGATTTGATAGTTATTGGGATACAAATAGTCATCTGTATATTTTTGGTATTATTGTCCGCTTTCTTGCTAAACAAGCGGATCATCGTCCGTAAAAAGTATAAAAAAATACAAACGCCGGTAATTGTTGACTCGAAACCAGTCAATAATCTAAAGTGGAAACCAATAGAAGAAATGAATTTTAAATACGATCGATTGATCAAGCAAGAGGCGATTCGAATCTTTCAAGTGATACCTCTTTGGCAATTAGTAGGGATCATATTGATGTGGATAGCAGCATGGATCGTGTCACGTTCTGTTTTGAATGAAGTAGTCTTGCCTATTTTATTCATCCTAGCAATCGGTCCGATCTCATTGCTAGGTAGTCAAACACAAACAAATGGGGTTTATGGTTGGTTGAGAACTGTTACTAAAGGACAAAGGCATCAACAAAATAGTGAATTGATCGTTTTATTTTTGTTTGTATGTTGTCTGTTAGTGCCGATCATGGTAAAAAATCCCAGTGAAATAATTTTATTACTGTTTTTTGGTTTATCTTTGATACTATTGGCACAAGTGTTAGGGACACTCTTCAAAAACGGAAGAGCGTTTATAGGGATCATGTCAGTTTTTTGGTTCATCTATCTGAATGGTGTGACGGCTCTATTACCATTGCAAAAAGAAAGCAATCTTTTGGTGACGGGCGTATACATTCTCTTGACGATCTTATTGATAGTGTTGCTACAGTTAAAGGTTTTGGTAAAAAACAGAGAATAAGATGACTTGTTTGCTACAAAATAAGCGTATAAAAAACAATCCAGACTGAAACGTCAAACAACGTTTTAGTCTGGATTGTTTTTTAGGTTTTATAGAGCAAGTAGATCCTCAAGGTAAGTTGCTAACCCATCTTCTTGATTGGATAGGTCGGTAACATCATTTGCAACGCCTTTCAATTGATCAGTGCCATTTTTCATGGCAACTCCCCACCCGGCGTATTCCAATAATTCAAGATCATTATGTTCATCGCCAAAAGCGATAATATCCTTTTGGTCAATGTCAAGATAATTTGCGATACGGTGGACACCTTTGGCTTTTTCGATCCCTTTTGAGACGATTTCCAAAATGGCCATTGGTCCGCCCCAAGTACGAACATCTACAAATTGACCAAATTGACGGGTCAACTCTGACGAAACCTGTTCCGCGTAACGTTTTTCCGTTCTTACTAATAGTGAAGTCGGATTAGTTGTCAAGTTCTGTGGTGATAGTAGATTTTGTGGGCTAGGTTTTGCAGAAGCAAAGATTTTGGCATCAAAAAAATCAAAGCTGTCAATAAAGAAAGTTTCACGATTTTCAGCAGCGATAAACTCTAAGTTCAACTGTCGTTTTTGAGCCAAAATATCAAAAACAATTTGTTTATCGATTGAAGTTTCTTTTTCTTGTGCCCAATGTTTGTTAGGGATATGGACTAGAGCGCCGTTAAAATTGACCATAGGCGTGGTTAATCCTAATTGTTGATAATATTGGTAACTCATTCTAAAAGGCCGCCCAGTAGCAATGCTGACATGGTGACCAGCTGCCACGGCTTTCTTTAACGTATTTTCGGTTTTAGAAGTGATCAGTGAGTCTTGATTCAAAGTAGTTCCATCTAAATCAATTGCAATGAGTTTTTTATTCAAAAATGTCATTCCCTTCAAAGCGATGTTTGTTTAAGTCTAGCATATTTTAGTGAATAAACAAGGTACAACTTAGGTCAGATAAAAGCGTATACGAAAAAAATAACTTAATGTTCCTAGATTGAAAGTACATATAAAGTAAAACACGAACATTATTCGTTTTTTTTTGCTTTTTTTTCATTTTTTAGTTGAAAAACGAATGAAGCAACCTTATAATTTGAAATTGTTCGATGGAATGCGTTTTTTGTCTTATTGGTATATAAATTATTAAGCTTTCCGTTAGAAAAAAGTCAGGGAGTGGAAATTTTATGGAAAAGTTTTTCCAGTTAAAGAAGAATAACACGAATGTATCAACAGAAATGATGGCGGGGATCACGACTTTCTTTGCAATGAGTTATATCTTGTTTGTGAATCCAACCATTTTATCTGCATCAGGAATGCCATTTCAGGCGGTCTTTTTAGCAACGATCATTGCTTCAGTTATTGGGACATTAGTGATGGGGTTGTTCGCCAACGTTCCTTATGCACAGGCTCCGGGGATGGGACTTAATGCCTTCTTTACATTTACTGTTGTTTTTGGATTAGGGTATTCTTGGCAACAAGCGTTAGCAATGGTCTTTATTTGTGGGTTGATCAATATTTTTATTACGGTAACAAAAATTCGTAAAATGATCATCCATGCTATTCCAGAAAGTCTGCAAAATGCGATTGGCGGAGGAATTGGAATCTTTGTTGCTTACGTGGGTATCAAAAATGCAGGTTTCTTATCTTTTTCAGCAGATCAATCAGCGATCACTAGTTCTGTTGTTGAAGGTGGTAAAGCGACAAATGTGACGATCAACGGCGGTATCGTTCCCGCTTTAGCAAATTTCAATAATGCACCAATTTTATTAGCAGTTATTGGTTTAGTATTTACAGCAATTTTAGTTGTAAAGAATATCCGTGGGGCTATTTTGATCGGGATTGTGGTGACAACAGTTTTAGGTATCTTAATGGGTGTAGTTGATTTAGGTACAATCGATTGGAAAGCGAACTCTCTAGGAAGTTCGATCAACGAATTAGGTACGACTTTCGGAGCCGCTTTTGGCAAAGAAGGGATGCAATCATTATTCAGTGATTCTTCAAAGATCCCTCAAGTGTTGATGACGATCATTGCGTTTAGCTTATCTGATACTTTTGATACGATTGGTACATTCATCGGAACTGGCCGTCACACAGGAATCTTCTCTAAAGCGGATGAAGATGCACTAGAAGATGGCAGAGGGTTCAAAACTAAGATGGATAAAGCATTGTTTGCAGATGCTATTGCTACATCAGTTGGGGCAATTTTCGGTACATCAAATACGACTACTTATGTTGAGTCTGCTGCAGGGATCGGAGCAGGAGGTCGTACAGGATTAACTTCTGTGGTAGTCGCGGTCTTGTTTGCCTTAAGTAGTTTCCTTTCTCCTCTAATTGCGATCGTTCCAACACAAGCAACAGCTCCTGCATTGATTCTAGTAGGGGTAATGATGATGGCATCATTTGCTGACATCAAATGGCTTGATATGGAAGAAGCGTTACCAGCATTCTTCGCATCGATCTTTATGGGCTTATGCTACAGTATCTCTTATGGGATTGCTGCAGGATTCATTTTCTACACGATTGTCAAAGTAGTGAACGGAAAAGCCAAAGACGTCTCAATTGCTTTATGGGTCGTAGATATTTTATTCATCATTAACTTTATCATCCTAGCAACGATCTAATTGTTTATTGAAAATTAGTTGTAAAAAAATTGAACTCGCTCTCGCTAACTGTTCTCAGTTAGTTGAGGGCGTTTTTTTGTCACAAATAGCCTTCACTGATAAAATATAAGTAATAGAAATAGGTAAATGAAAAAAATATATTGGAATATTCAGAATATTTTTCAATTATCTCGATACATCGATTGCATAGGGGCAAAAAAATAAGGTATTATGAAAGAGATGAAAGAGGGATGATAGATGAAGAATCAATGGAGGAAAAATTTGATCATTACTTGGATCGGTTGTTTCTTTACGGGCTCAAGTATTAGTTTAGTTATGCCATTTATACCAGTTTATGTTGAACAATTAGGAACACCCAAAGACCAGATTGAACTGTTTTCTGGTTTAGCCATTTCAGTGACCGCGTTTGCTTCTGCAATCGTGGCGCCGATTTGGGGTAATTTGGCTGACCGGAAAGGGCGTAAAATCATGATGATCCGAGCAGCTGCCGGCATGACATTTACAATGGGTTCTCTTGCCTTTGTACCGAATGTCTATTGGTTGTTGATCATGCGCTTTTTAAATGGGATCTTGTCTGGTTATATTCCGAATGCTACTGCAATGATTGCATCGCAAGCGCCAAAAGAAAAAAGCGGTTGGGCGCTAGGGACGTTATCAACTGGGGCAATTGCGGGAAATTTGATTGGCCCTTCGATGGGTGGTGCATTAGCACAGTGGTTTGGGATGGAGAATGTTTTTCTGATCACTGGGGGACTGCTGTTAATAACAACGATGTTGACGATTTTCCTAGTGAAAGAAGATTTCCATCCAATTGAAAAGAAAGATTTGATCAGTACGAAAGAGTTATTCTCAAAAATGGATCATTTCTCTATTTTGGTTGGTCTTTTTGTGACAACGTTGATCCTGCAAATCGGGATCACGACGATCAGCCCGATATTGACCTTATATATCCGTCAATTGAGTGGCAATTCAGAAAATATCCTGTTTGTCAGCGGATTGATCGTTTCGGTTGCCGGGGTTTCTGCTGTGTTCTCATCGCCAAAATTAGGGAAACTCGGTGATAAGATCGGGAATCAAAAAGTTCTATTAGCTGGCTTGGTAATGTCCGCTTGTTGTTACCTACCTATGGCATTTGTGACTACTCCCTTGCAACTTGGAATACTGCGGTTTATCCTAGGATTTTCGACAGGTGCGTTGATGCCATCTATCAATACGCTTATTAGTAAAATCACACCAACTGAGGGAGTCAGTCGAGTGTATAGTTATAACCAAATGTTTAGTAACTTTGGACAAGTCTTAGGTCCGATGTTAGGCTCCACTGTTGCACATGCCTTCAATTACAGTGCAGTATTTATTGTGACAAGCCTGTTTGTTCTATCAAATATCTTTTTGTCATTATTTAACTTCAGGAAGGTCCTTCATCAAAAATTGTGAGGATAGTTTGATGGGAATTTTAGAGCTATCAATTTGATTGGAAATTGAAAAAAGGGTGAGACAAAGTCTCACCCTCACTTTATTTTTATGAATGTGATGAGGCTTCTTTTCTAGGGACAGCAACTGCACCAAGTAAAATGACAATAACGCCTGCAATCAAAGAAATGATCGTTGTTAAAGTGAAATCATATGCACCCTTTGTTAGAGCACCGCCAATGTAACCTACGACTTGACCTAACACAAATGACCAAAATAATGTTACGATATATCGCATAAAGAACACCTCTTTTCTAAGATTAGTTTACCAGATTTTTCATGAATGTAAAGAAACCCGGTTGTAAAAAAGCAAGTTTTATGATTTTATTATCCCGTATGATAGAATAAGAAGAATACATACAAAACAGAGCGTTCGTTAGAGCGTGATCAATTCACAGTAAAAGTTAGAATCAAACTTAACTATAAACTGCTGTCTAATTATATAAAAGGTGGAATGAATATGTTTTTCCCACAGCTTTATACTAAAACGTCCTATTCCCTACTACAAAGTACGATCCGTGTGACGGATTATATCCAAGAAGCAAAGAAATCAGGCTATTCTGTACTGGCAATCACCGATCAAAATGTTCTCTATGGCGTTCCTGAGTTCTATCAGACCTGCATCAGGGAAGGTATCAAACCAATCATAGGCGCAGTTATTTCGTATAGTTATGAAGAACGACTATATGATCTATTAGTTTACGCGAAAGATACTATCGGTTACCAACAGTTGATGCAGCTTTCAAGTAAAAAAATGATCCAAGAAAATTTGTTGTTAGATGATTTCAATGAAACAGATCATTTGATCTTTGTTATCCCGACACAGCATTCCGTCAAAAATGATTTTGAGGTTGCAAAAAATTTTGAGACCCATTGGCAATCAGTGAAATCAAAAGTTGCCCCACAGGATTTCTACGTGGGGGTGTCTGATATAGATAGTGAACAAAAGTGGCTCGATTTTTTAGTAAAAAACAATGAGTCGCTTTGTGCGTTGCATCCGATTGCTAGTCTTCGAGAAGAGGAACTATTTGCTTTAGAGACGATGAAACATATCAAAGAGGGAAGTCAACTCCCTTTAGAAGAGCTTACACAACAACAAAATAGAGCAAGACAAGGCTTTCTTCTTTCTGAGAAAGAAGTGATGACCCGTTTCCAAGAGGCAGATTTGGCTAAAGCGGTGGAAGGTGCGCAACGGTTAGCTAATTCAATTTCCTTTGAGTTCCAATTTCATCAAAAACTTCTTCCCCATTATCCCGTACCAGAAAATAAAACAGCAGGAGAATATCTTGATGAATTGTGTCAGATACAATTAAGCAAGCGTCTGACACAGATCACACCAGAATATCAAGAACGGCTGACTTATGAATTATCCGTGATCCATCAAATGGGATTTGATGATTATTTTCTGATCGTCTGGGATGTCATGGCATTCACACATCAAAACAACATCGTTACTGGAGCAGGTCGCGGGTCTGCTGCCGGCTCGTTAGTAGCGTATATATTAGAAATTACAGATGTGGACCCTTTGAAGTATGATCTGTTATTTGAACGTTTTTTAAACCCAGAACGATATACGATGCCGGATATCGACCTTGATATACCAGACAATCGTAGAGAAGACGTATTAAATTATGTAAGAGAAAAATACGGACAATACCATATGTCCCAAATCGCAACCTTTGGTACAATGGCAGCGAAAATGGTGCTACGAGATGTTGCCCGAGTGTTTGGGCTTTCTCAAAGTGAAGCAAATCGCTGGTCTAAAGCAATTCCTAATCAATTGAAAATCACATTGAAAGAAGCATATCAAGCATCTAAAAATTTGGTGGAATTAGTGAATGCAAATGAAAAAAATCAGTTGTTATTCAAAACAGCCATCATTTTAGAAGGGCTTCCTAGACATGTTTCCACCCATGCAGCTGGTGTAGTTATCAGTGATAAAAATCTTTTAGAGTTAGTTCCCTTACAAAAAGGCTCGGACGAAGCATTTCTAACTCAATATACGATGAATGACGTCGAAGCAATCGGATTACTGAAAATGGACTTCTTAGGTTTAAGAAATCTTTCAATCATCGACTATACGCTGAAGGCCATCAAAAAAGTAGAGAAAAAAGAGTTGCCGCTCAAACAGATCCCATTGAATGATCCCCAAACACTTTTGTTGTTTCAACAAGGGGATACGACAGGTGTCTTTCAATTTGAATCAGCTGGTATCCGTAATGTCTTAAGAAGGCTAGGGCCGGAAAACATTGAAGATATCGCAGCGGTCAATGCGCTTTATCGACCAGGTCCAATGCAAAATATCGATACATTTATCGCACGGAAAAAAGGCAAAGAGGCAATCAATTATCCTGATGATTCACTGATGCCGATTCTGAAAAATACTTACGGCGTAATCGTTTATCAAGAACAGATCATGCAAATTGCGACTAAAATGGCTGGGTTCTCACTTGGACAATCAGATATTCTTAGAAGAGCGATCAGTAAAAAGAAAAAAGAAGTGATCGATAAAGAACGAGAGCATTTTGTGAATGGTGCGCTTCAGCAAGGATATTCGAGAGAAAAAGCGGTTGAAGTATATGATTATATCGAGCGGTTTGCAAACTATGGCTTCAATCGTTCCCATGCGTTTGCTTACTCTTTTGTAGGTTTTCAAATGGCTTATCTCAAAGCACATCATCGTGGCGCATTCTTTGTTAGTTTAATGAACTCTGTTCGTCACAATACAACGAAGTTAAAGGAATATATTGCAGAAGCGCGCAAAAAGAAACTAAAATTAATTGCACCTTCTATCAATCAGAGCTATTACGGATTCGAGCTAGTCAATAAAGAAGAAATTCGTTTTGGACTAACTGCGATCAAAGGGGTCAGAAGAGATTTCATTGAAGATATACTGAAGGATAGAAAAGAAAATGGTGCCTATCAATCAGTGGATCAATTTTTGATCCGTCTAGACAAACGCTGGCTAAAATTAGACTTACTTCAATCCTTAGTAGCGGTGGGCGTATTTGATGAACTTTCGCCCAATAGAAAACAATTGATGCTTGATCTAGAAGGCAAGATCCAAAATGTTGTGTACAGTGGTGGAAGTATCGATCTGCTGGGGATCATGGCATTAAAAGAAGAAGAAGTAGCTGACTATCCGCTTGAAGAAAAACTGAAACTCGAAGAAGAATATCTAGGCGTCTACCTTTCTGGACACCCTACAGAAGGGTATGAACGATTGAAAATGGCTAAAAATATCCGTTTAGTCACCGATATCGTTGCCAAACAAGCAACATGTCTGCTGGTCATGATCAAAGAGATTCGAGAAATCAGAACGAAAAAAGGGGAATTGATGGCATTTGTTGAGGGAACAGATATCAGCGGTGAAATAGCTATCACCGTTTTCCCGAAAACGTACCGACAGTTTCGTAAATTATTTGAGATAAACAAAGTGATCTTTGTCCAAGGGAGAACGGAAATCAGCAATTACAATCAAGAGTTACAACTGATTGGTGAAGTATTTTCTGACCCTGAGACTTTGGAGAAACAGTATCCAGATCAAACTTGTTTTTTAAGGATCAAAGAAGAAGTAGATGATCCTCAAATGATGAAAC
The DNA here is from genome assembly GCF_002277935.1 of Enterococcus durans. NCBI lineage: Bacteria > Bacillati > Bacillota > Bacilli > Lactobacillales > Enterococcaceae > Enterococcus > Enterococcus durans. The sequence goes on from NZ_CP022930.1 coordinate 2,012,888, forward strand.
AATTGCAAGGGATTTTTCAAAAACATCCAGGCTATGTTCCTGTAGTGATGTATCATGAAAAGGATCAGCGAAAAGTAGTACTAGCAGAGGCTTATTGGGTGGATGCAAGTGTTAATTTAAAGAAGCAATTAGCTTACTTATTACAAAAAGAAAATGTTGTTTTCAAATAACTTACGGTAAAAAATACTACTTGCTTTCATTTTTTTTCATTTTTTTATCTGTAAATCAAGACAAGTAGCAAAAATAATGTTAGAATGTTAGTCGTGGTTAACGCAAGAAGGTTATAAACCTGAGCACTGCTTAGGATAAAGTAATTTAATGAGGTGAATGTTTATTATGAAACGCATTGGAATTTTGACCAGTGGCGGAGATGCACCTGGAATGAACGCAGCTGTTCGTGCCGTTGTTCGTAAAGGAATTTATGAAGGTTTAGAAGTATACGGGATCAATTATGGATTTGCTGGTTTAGTGGCAGGAGATATTCGTCGCTTAGATGTAGCTGATGTGGGCGATAAGATTCAACGTGGTGGTACATTCTTGTACTCTGCACGTTACCCAGAATTTGCGACAGAAGAAGGACAATTAAAAGGAATCGAACAATTGAAAAAATTCGGTATTGAAGGTTTAGTTGTTATCGGTGGTGACGGATCATATCATGGTGCTATGGCATTGACAAAACGTGGATTCCCAGCAGTGGGTGTTCCAGGAACGATCGATAATGATATTCCAGGAACAGATTTCACAATCGGTTTTGATACAGCAATCAATACAGTATTAGAATCAATTGACCGTATCCGTGATACTGCTACTTCACACGTACGTACATTCGTTATTGAAGTAATGGGACGTAATGCTGGAGATATCGCTTTGTGGTCAGGTGTTGCCGGTGGCGCAGATGAAATCATCATCCCTGAACATGATTTTGATATGGCAGTTGTTGCTAAAAAAATCCAAGAAGGCCGCGATCGTGGGAAAAAACATTGCTTGATCATCTTAGCAGAAGGCGTTATGGGCGGAAATGAATTCGCTGATAAACTTTCTGAATATGGTGACTACCATACACGTGTATCTATCTTAGGACACGTTGTTCGTGGTGGATCTCCAAGCGCGCGTGACCGTGTGTTAGCAAGCAAATTTGGCGCATATGCTGTTGAATTGCTACAAGCAGGTAAAGGTGGACTATGTGTCGGTATCCATAACAATGATATGGTTGCTTCTGACATCATCGATACATTAGAAAACAACAAGCATAAACCAGATCTATCATTATATGATTTGAATAATTCACTTTCATTCTAAGAGTGAAAAAGTTATTTGAACTATGAGACTGGGACAGAAGTGTTTAACTTCGAGAAATAAGAAGAAATCAACGAAAATTGCTTTTCAAATTTTTGTGAATTTCGGCTTATTTTCCGTAGGAGTTGCTTCTGCTCCTAGGCTCGTTATCTGAAGATATTTAGGCTTTAATCGGCTTTAAATAAACAAAATTGAATGGGAGAGTTTTGTAAAATGAAAAAAACCAAAATCGTTAGTACATTAGGACCAGCTAGTAACTCAGTAGAAATTATTTCTAAATTGATCGAATCTGGGGCAAATGTCTTCCGCTTTAACTTTTCACATGGAGACCATGAAGAACAATTATCACGTATGGAAATGGTTCGTGAAGCTGTTAAAAAAACAGGTAAAGATGTAGGTATTCTTTTAGATACAAAAGGTGCTGAAATTCGTACAACTGTTCAAGGCACAACAGAAACTGATTTTGGTCGTGCAGGATACATCAAATTTGAAGTAGGAGATAAAACTCGTATCTCAATGGACCCTGAACACGTAGGCTCAAAAGAAAAAATTGCTGTAACTTACCCAGGCTTATTCGATGATGTACACGTAGGTGGACATGTATTATTCGATGATGGCTTGATCGATATGGAAATCCTTGAAAAAGATGAAGCAACTCGTGAATTAGTTGTTGAAGTTAAAAATGCAGGTATGCTTGGATCACGTAAAGGTGTAAATGCACCAGGCGTTTCAATCAGCTTACCAGGGATCACACCTAAAGATGCAGATGATATCCGTTTTGGTTTAGACAACGACATCGACTTTATCGCTGCAAGTTTTGTTCGTAAAGCACAAGACGTATTAGACATTCGTGAAATTTTAGAAGAAAAAGACATGACACATGTTCAAATCTTCCCTAAAATCGAATCTCAAGAAGGTATCGACAACATCGATGATATCATCAAAGTTTCTGACGGCGTTATGATCGCTCGTGGAGATATGGGTGTTGAAATCCCAGCTGAACTTGTACCAATGGTTCAAAAACGTATCATCAAAAAATGTAACGCTGCAGGAATCCCTGTTATCACAGCTACTCAAATGTTAGAATCAATGCAAGAAAACCCACGTCCAACACGTGCCGAAGCTTCTGACGTTGCTAACGCTGTATTTGACGGAACTGATGCAACAATGTTATCAGGTGAATCTGCAAATGGTGACTACCCAGTTGAAGCTGTTTCAACAATGGCTCGTATCGATCAAGAAGCTGAAAATGCTTTAGCTGAATTAGGTACTTTCCAATTGAACGAATTCGACAAAACAGATGTAACTGAAACAATCGGTTTATCAGTAGCTCGTGCTGCTAAAAACTTAGGTGTTAAAACAATCGTTGCTGCAACTGAATCTGGTTACACAGCTAAAATGATTTCAAAATACCGTCCAGATGCTGACATCTTGGCTGTTACTTTTGACGAACGCACAAAACGTGGTTTGATGCTTAACTGGGGTGTTTACCCAACAGTTGCTGAAAAACCATCAACAACTGATGAAATGTTTGAATTAGCTGCTCAAAAAGCTGTTGATTTAGGTTTTGCATCAGAAGGCGACTTGATCTTGATCACTGCTGGTGTTCCAGTTGGTGAACGTGGAACAACTAACGTTATGAAAATTCAAATGATTGGTTCTAAATTATTAGAAGCTCAAGGCGTTGGTCAAAAATCAGTCGTTGCAAATGCAGTCGTTGCTTCATCAGCTGAAGAAGCAATCAAAAAAGCAAAAGATGGTATGGTTCTAGTTGTACCAACAACTGACAAAGAATATATGCCAGCAATCGAAAAAGCAGCAGCAGTTATCGTTGAAGAAGACGGATTGACTTCACACGCAGCAGTTGTAGGAATTGCTCAAGATATTCCTGTAATCGTTGGTGCGAAAGAAGCAACTTCAACAATCGTTGATGGCGAATTGATCACTGTTGACTCACGTCGTGGTATTGTTTACCGTGGCGAAACAACAGCTATCTAATCCATTTAGCTCGCTAATTTAAAAGAAGAGGTTGGGACAGAAGTGTTTAACTCCGAGAAATAAGAAGAAATGAACGAAAATTGCTTTTCAAATTTTTGTGAATTTCGGCTTATTTAAGAAGGAGTTGCTTCTGCTCCCACCGTTTATTCGAGAGTCTGTGGCAAAACTGATTTTTAGTTTTGTCCCACGCTCTTCTTTTTTTTTGGCTATTCTAAGCTCGTTTTTTCAAAACAAGCAGACATTAAATATATTTTTCATGTTCTGTGTAGTTGAATGAATTCTTTATGGCTTTTTTTGGGTCTTCATAAATTCATGGATCACTTCAATAACTTTTTCTTGCAGTGGGGTAGTGATTTGTTGGGCTCTTTTTGCTAATGAGATTAGAAAACGCGGTTGGATCTCCTCTGAGAGTGGGATAGAAACAAGATTATCTTCAGGATGGATCGCAATCTCTGTCAGAAAGCCGATCCCGATATTTTCACGTATCATGCTTTTTAAAATAGTCAAATCGTTACTTTGGTAGACGATTTTTGGTTCAACATGGGCTTGTTTAGACAATTTGGTGAAAGCTGCTGGATGGACGTAATGTTCATTCAACAAAACAAACTGTTCATCTACTAAGTCTTTGAAAGATAAGACTTCATGTTTTGCCAGTGGATGTGTTTTAGAAACAACAATCATGAAGCGTTTATCCAGAAGCAACTCTACTTCAAGTTTTTGGTCAACGATTGGTTGCGTTGATCCTAAGACCGCCAAATCGATTCTCCCCTCGTGGATCATTCCGTAAAGGTCTCTAGAGCCGCCATCTGTAATCTCAATTTGTTCCATCAGCTGATGCTTGATAAAATAGCTAGATAGTTTTGGAAAGTACTCATTACCGATGATAGGGGGCATCCCAAATCGAAGTTTCTTTTTCTGTAATTGTGTGATCTCTGCTTTTGCCATCTTGATTTCTTGTAAAATCGATTGAGCATGGAGAAATAATTGTTTGCCTGCTGGAGTAATAATCAATTCATGGTGGGAACGATCTCTGGTGATAAGTGCTGCCCCTAACTCTTTTTCTAGGCGTTGCAACGCATATGTAATAGTTGGCTGACTAACCTGAAAATATTTTGCGACTTTGGTAAAGTTTTTTTGTTTCACGATCTGGACATAATATTCAATATCTCTTGTATTCATAAATACCCCCTGCACCTTCATATAAATAATGTTTATTGTAATCCATATCGTTGTCTATATCAAACAGAAACGACTGCACGGATCAGTTAAACAAATGAAGTATCGAACACGTAGCAAATCCTTTGCATTCAGTCAGTTGGAAATGTCGTATGTATTATTCTTTGATTATTTTTAGCACAGCAATTTATTTTTTATCAGTATCCGCGGGGATTTCTTTAAAACAATACTCGTTATAGAGACAAATTTTCGCCTCTCGGTTGATTGTTGATGTGTACCATTTTACAGATAAAAGGAAATGAATCACCTGATGCAAAATATGTAGTAGGCTCAAATATTAATGCTGTATACTTAATAAGCACCATTTTATTTGTTGTTGTTCCTGTAGTAGTGGGAACGAAATGAGTACAGTTGAAAACAAAGAGAATCAAACGTTTATTCCATATTAGGCAATCAAGATAGATAGATATTCTCGATTTACTTTGTGTTTTTTTATGAAGTGTAAGGTGTCAAGAAAATTTCATTGACAACGACGTTTTTGCCCTGTATAATTGCTTTTGTTGCTTAGGAGTGATGAGAGAATGAAATGGTCTTTACTGGAATTGAGAAAATACCAAGAGACACCGTTAACTTTTCATGAGACCCTTGATCTTAAAGCGGATCTTATGAAGCGAGACAATTTGATATTAGATGTTGCGCCTGTTATAGTCGATGGGCTCGTTTCAGTTGATAATCAAGGCTATCTTGTCCATTACACTGTGCAGACGACTCTGACCGTACCGTCAACTCGTTCGTTAGAACCAGTTGCATTACCCATGGATTTTACAGTAGATGAACTGTTTATGACAAAGGAACAGTACCAACTCAGAGACGATCAATTGTCTGCAGAAGAGATTTTGTTGATAGAAGATGCAAAACTTGATTTGACAGAATCGATCGAAGACAACATTTTATTGGCAATTCCAATGCGTGTATTGACTGAAGAAGAAGAAAAGACGACCGATTTTCCTAAAGGAACAGATTGGGAAGTTGTTTCTGAAGAGGAATACGAACGCAGAAAACTGGAAGAAGCCGAAACAAAAGTAGATCCTCGTCTTGCAAAATTATCTGAACTTTTTGATGCAACGTCAAATGAGGACGATAAAGCGTAAGATTGGAATATATTGTATCATTTATGATGCAAGACTTTACAAGGAGGTGTAGCAAAATGGCAGTACCAGCTAGAAGAACATCAAAAGCTAAAAAAGCAAAACGTCGTACACACTACAAATTGACAATCAAAGGTTTAAACGAATGTCCTAACTGTGGTGAAATGAAAAAAAGCCATCACGTATGTGCAAATTGTGGTTACTATGATGGTAAGGACGTAATGTCTAAAGAAGCTTAATACATTTTAATTAGAAAATGTAAAAACCTCAAGGCTAACCATGGAGCCTTGAGGTTTATTTTTTGTTCCTTATTCAAAAATCGAGGAAATTTAAGTTTTCTATGACGAAAAGAGTTGCAACATAAAAATATGTGCTTCTTTGGTTTGCAATGAGGCAATGTTAAGCTATAATGAGAGAGATTAGGGAGAACATCCCACATGTAGGAGGAGTTCATATGTCAAAACAACAAATCGGCGTTGTCGGTATGGCCGTAATGGGTAAAAACTTAGCCCTTAATATTGAAAGCCGTGGCTATTCAGTTGCCTTATTCAATCGTACGGGTTCAAAGACAACTGCCGTGGTGGAGGAACATCCAGATAAAAACTTCAAAGCGACTTACACAATCGAAGAATTTGTAGATTCAATCGAAAAACCTCGCCGAATTCTTTTAATGGTCAAAGCTGGTCCAGCAACGGATGCAACGATCCAAGAATTGCTTCCTCATTTGGATAAAGGAGACGTTTTGATTGACGGCGGAAATACATTCTTCAAAGATACGATTCGCCGTAATGAAGAACTTGCAAATTCAGGGATCAACTTTATCGGTACCGGTGTTTCCGGCGGAGAAGAAGGCGCGTTAAAAGGCCCTTCAATCATGCCCGGCGGACAAAAAGAAGCGTATGAATTAGTTGCACCGATCTTAGAACAGATCTCTGCTAAAGCAGAAGATGGCGCACCTTGTGTTACTTACATCGGCCCTAATGGTGCTGGTCATTATGTAAAAATGGTACACAATGGTATCGAATATGGCGATATGCAATTGATTGCTGAATCATATGACTTGATGAAAAATATCTTAGGCCTTTCAGTAGATGAGATGGCAGATATCTTCAAGGAATGGAATCAAGGGGAATTAGATAGCTACTTGATCGAGATCACTGCGGATATTCTAACGAGAAAAGACGATGAAGGTACGGGTAAACCGATCGTTGATGTCATTTTAGACGCAGCAGGAAACAAGGGCACAGGTAAATGGACAAGTCAAAGTGCGCTAGATCTAGGTGTTCCATTACCTTTGATTACAGAATCAGTTTTTGCACGTTACATTTCAGCCTACAAAGAAGAACGTGTGCAAGCAAGTAAAATTCTAACTCGTACAAACGACTTTGAATTTACAGGAGATAAAAAAGAACTTGTTGAGAAAATCCGTGAAGCTCTTTACTTCAGCAAAATCATGAGTTACGCTCAAGGATTTGCGCAATTACGGGTAGCTTCTAAAGAATACGGATGGGATCTACCATTTGGTGAGATCGCTAAAATCTGGCGTGCTGGTTGTATCATTCGTGCACGTTTCTTACAAAAGATCACAGACGCTTATGATAAAGAACCTGATATCGAAAATCTTTTGTTAGATGACTATTTTGTGGATATCACTAAAAAATATCAACAGGCTGTCAGAGATGTCGTTGCATTAGCTGTCCAAGCTGGTGTACCTGTCCCAACATTTTCTTCTGCAATTGCCTATTTTGATTCTTATAGAGCAGAACGCTTGCCAGCAAACATCATCCAAGCACAACGTGATTATTTTGGTGCTCATACGTATGAACGTGTGGATAAAGAAGGGATCTTCCACTATTCTTGGTATCATGAAGAGTAATCTTTCTACTTTTCGCGAATGATTGAATAAAAAATGACGAAAGAGCTGAAGTCGATCGATATGAAAGGACTTCAGCTCTTTTTAAAAATTTGTATCCATGCTAAAATGAATGTAGATTTTTAAATAGATTATCGGTATAATAATATAGTTTTGAATAAGCACGTAGAGAGAAAGGAAAAAAGATTAATGAGTAATATTCTAATCATTGAAGATGAAAAGAACTTGGCTCGATTTGTCGAGTTGGAATTAAAGCATGAAGGCTATAATGCAGAAGTTCATTATAATGGACGTACAGGATTAGATGCGGCCCTGAACAATGAATGGGATGCTATTTTGTTGGACTTGATGTTGCCAGAATTAAATGGACTAGAAGTCTGCAGACGAGTGCATCAAGTGAAGAATACGCCAATCATTATGATGACTGCCAGAGATTCAGTCATTGATCGCGTTTCCGGATTAGACCATGGAGCAGATGACTATATCGTTAAACCATTTGCAATCGAAGAATTGTTAGCCCGCTTACGTGCATTATTACGTCGAATCGATATCGAAGGCGACAAAAATGTAGCGAAACAAACAACAATTACTTATCGTGATTTGACGATTGAAAAAGAAAATCGTGTCGTACGACGTGGCAGTGAAGTGATCGAACTCACAAAACGTGAATACGAACTATTACTTACGCTGATGGAAAATGTCAATGTTGTGTTAGCACGTGACGTTTTGTTAAATAAAGTATGGGGATATGAAACAGAAGTCGAAACAAACGTTGTAGATGTTTATATTCGTTACCTTCGTAATAAAATTGATGTTCCTGGAGAAGAAAGCTATATCCAAACAGTTCGTGGAACAGGTTATGTGATGCGCTCGTGATAAAACAAAAAAAATCAGAAAAAAGAGAACTTAAAGGTCCCTCCTTGACTATCAAGTGGGCCTTTGCAAGTTCTTTCTTTATATTTGTAGTGTTTACTATTTTCGCAGTCATCACGTATAAGTCATCGATCAACCTTCTCGTTGCAAAAGAAAGAAACAATGTAGAAAGAACGATCTCAGAGGTTACTTCTCGCTTGGCTAACTCAGATGAGGAATTAACACTAGTCAACACTTATCGAAACTTGACAAATTCAAGGGATCGAGATGGTAGTGTGAATGATACTTCGATCATTGAAGGGAATTTGATGAAGATCGATTCTTTTATTTCAGAATTAGGCCAAGAATCAATGGACTTATATGTATATGATCTAGATGAAAAATTGATTTTTAAAACACATGAGAAAGACCGTTCATTGATCCAAGCAACACGGAAAGTCCCAACGATCGTTACCTTGGATGGAAAGACTGGCTTCCTTTCGGTACAACCGATCTATTCCAAAGAAACACGAGAAAAAATCGGGTACGCTCAAAGTTTTTACGAGCTTTCTTCTTTTTATGATATCCGCAACAAGCTTTTGTTGACGCTGATAGTCTTAGAGATCGTTTCGTTGATCTTGAGCAGCATATTAGGTTTTTTCCTGTCCTCTTATTTCTTGAAACCATTGAAGGTCTTGAGAGATACGATGGATACGATTCGAAAAGATCCACAGTCGGATATTCACATGCCTGAGATAGACACAAACGATGAACTAGCCGACTTAGCAGAGATATTCAATGAAATGCTCGATCGCATGCGTCTATATATCGAACAGCAAGAACAATTCGTAGAAGATGTTTCTCATGAGTTGAGAACGCCTGTCGCGATTATTGAAGGGCATTTAAGCTTGCTGAATCGCTGGGGAAAAGATGATCCCGAAATACTTGAAGAATCATTAGCTGCAAGTATGCAAGAAATCAGCAGAATGAAAAGTTTGGTACAAGAAATGCTGGACCTTTCTCGAGCAGAACAAGTGGACATCCACTATGCAAACGAGACGACCTTAGCGAAAGAAGTAACATACCAAGTGTATAATAACTTCAAGATACTTTATCCGGACTACGTTATTACATTAGATGATGATTTGACAAAAGAAGTGACTTTGCAGATCTATCGCAATCATTTCGAGCAATTGATCATAATTATTTTGGATAATGCTGTAAAATATTCTACAGATCGAAAAGAAGTGCATATCTCGATTTCATCTACTTTGAATGAGTTTGAAATTGCTATCCAAGACTTTGGAGAGGGGATACCGCAAGAAGATCTGAATAAGATATTCAATCGATTCTACCGAGTGGATAAAGCAAGAGCACGGACAAAAGGTGGCAATGGCTTAGGCCTTTCGATTGCCAAACAATTAGTAGAAAGTTACAAAGGGAAGATTATTGCAGAAAGTGTGGTTGGCCAAGGAACGATTTTTAGGATTTTCATTCCAATCATCAAAAAAGAAAACAAGTAAGGAAAGTGCCTTGCTTGTTTTTTTATTTTGTAAAGGACGAATAAAAAGACAAAAACGGACGGGAGAAAGAATAGAAGGTAAAAATACTTTATGGCTAACCGAACTTTTCAGACGATATCGAGTGAAAAAGTTGCTTAAATAAGGAAAAAAATGTTAAAAAACACGTTTGTATCGGCGAATATTCGTGTTTTGAAATAATAGAAAAAAATGTATTTTTTCTATTGCATTTTACTTAAGTACTTGATATATTATTATTTGTTCTGACAAAACGATATTCAAAATCTAGTTACATTTCATAAAAAAAGATGTTGACGAACATTTTGAATCGTGTTATAATAACGAAGTCGTTTTAGAAATGGACGCTTGAAAGTCTTTTATATCAACGGAAAAAGTTGTTGACAAATAACAACTAACGTGATAAGATAATCAAGTCGTTAAGAACACGGCAAACAATTCGAAAAAAACTTTTGAAAGAAAGTTGTTGACAGAAACTTAAGAATCTGTTAAGATATAAGAGTTGTTAAAACAAAAAGATTAGACCTTTGAAAACTGAACAAAGTAAGACAAACTAAATGTGTAGGGCGTCTTGATCGATTCAAGACAACAAACATTTTTAACAAGCAAGCAATATGCTAGCAAACAAATTGAGCTTAACAATCGCAAGATTGTTCTAACTTTTATTATGAGAGTTTGATCCTGGCTCAGGACGAACGCTGGCGGCGTGCCTAATACATGCAAGTCGTACGCTTCTTTTTCCACCGGAGCTTGCTCCACCGGAAAAAGAAGAGTGGCGAACGGGTGAGTAACACGTGGGTAACCTGCCCATCAGAAGGGGATAACACTTGGAAACAGGTGCTAATACCGTATAACAATCGAAACCGCATGGTTTTGATTTGAAAGGCGCTTTCGGGTGTCGCTGATGGATGGACCCGCGGTGCATTAGCTAGTTGGTGAGGTAACGGCTCACCAAGGCCACGATGCATAGCCGACCTGAGAGGGTGATCGGCCACATTGGGACTGAGACACGGCCCAAACTCCTACGGGAGGCAGCAGTAGGGAATCTTCGGCAATGGACGAAAGTCTGACCGAGCAACGCCGCGTGAGTGAAGAAGGTTTTCGGATCGTAAAACTCTGTTGTTAGAGAAGAACAAGGATGAGAGTAACTGTTCATCCCTTGACGGTATCTAACCAGAAAGCCACGGCTAACTACGTGCCAGCAGCCGCGGTAATACGTAGGTGGCAAGCGTTGTCCGGATTTATTGGGCGTAAAGCGAGCGCAGGCGGTTTCTTAAGTCTGATGTGAAAGCCCCCGGCTCAACCGGGGAGGGTCATTGGAAACTGGGAGACTTGAGTGCAGAAGAGGAGAGTGGAATTCCATGTGTAGCGGTGAAATGCGTAGATATATGGAGGAACACCAGTGGCGAAGGCGGCTCTCTGGTCTGTAACTGACGCTGAGGCTCGAAAGCGTGGGGAGCAAACAGGATTAGATACCCTGGTAGTCCACGCCGTAAACGATGAGTGCTAAGTGTTGGAGGGTTTCCGCCCTTCAGTGCTGCAGCTAACGCATTAAGCACTCCGCCTGGGGAGTACGACCGCAAGGTTGAAACTCAAAGGAATTGACGGGGGCCCGCACAAGCGGTGGAGCATGTGGTTTAATTCGAAGCAACGCGAAGAACCTTACCAGGTCTTGACATCCTTTGACCACTCTAGAGATAGAGCTTCCCCTTCGGGGGCAAAGTGACAGGTGGTGCATGGTTGTCGTCAGCTCGTGTCGTGAGATGTTGGGTTAAGTCCCGCAACGAGCGCAACCCTTATTGTTAGTTGCCATCATTTAGTTGGGCACTCTAGCAAGACTGCCGGTGACAAACCGGAGGAAGGTGGGGATGACGTCAAATCATCATGCCCCTTATGACCTGGGCTACACACGTGCTACAATGGGAAGTACAACGAGTCGCGAAGTCGCGAGGCTAAGCTAATCTCTTAAAGCTTCTCTCAGTTCGGATTGTAGGCTGCAACTCGCCTACATGAAGCCGGAATCGCTAGTAATCGCGGATCAGCACGCCGCGGTGAATACGTTCCCGGGCCTTGTACACACCGCCCGTCACACCACGAGAGTTTGTAACACCCGAAGTCGGTGAGGTAACCTTTTGGAGCCAGCCGCCTAAGGTGGGATAGATGATTGGGGTGAAGTCGTAACAAGGTAGCCGTATCGGAAGGTGCGGCTGGATCACCTCCTTTCTAAGGAATATTACGGAGACTACACTGGTTGTTTTATACTTTGTTCAGTTTTGAGAGGTCTACTCAAAATTTAGATCGGGGCCTTAGCTCAGCTGGGAGAGCGCCTGCTTTGCACGCAGGAGGTCAGCGGTTCGATCCCGCTAGGCTCCATTAACAACGTATGTTGTTAAATTATTTTGTTCATTGAAAACTGGATATTTGAAGTAAATTAAGTAATACAAACCGAGAACACCGCGTTGAATGAGTTTTTTAATAAGTTCAATTGCTTATTTTCTTGATCGGACTTCTATCGCTAGAAGAAAGATCAAAACCCAACCGCAAGGTTGATAAGGTTAAGTGAATAAGGGCGCACGGTGGATGCCTTGGCACTAGGAGCCGATGAAGGACGGGACTAACACCGATATGCTTTGGGGAGCTGTACGTAAGCTATGATCCAGAGATTTCCGAATGGGGAAACCCAACATCTTTTATAGGATGTTACGTTTGCGTGAATACATAGCGCATTCGAGGTAGACGCAGAGAACTGAAACATCTAAGTACCTGCAGGAAGAGAAAGAAAATTCGATTCCCTGAGTAGCGGCGAGCGAAACGGGAAAAGCCCAAACCAATGAGCTTGCTCATTGGGGTTGTAGGACTCCAATATGGTAGTTCTTTCAGATAATCGAATGACTTGGAAAAGTCAGTCAAAGAGGGTAAAAACCCCGTAGATGAAATTTGGAAGGCACCTAGGAGGATCCTGAGTACGGCGGAACACGAGGAATTCCGTCGGAATCCGGGAGGACCATCTCCCAAGGCTAAATACTCCCTAGTGACCGATAGTGAACCAGTACCGTGAGGGAAAGGTGAAAAGCACCCCGGAAGGGGAGTGAAATAGAACCTGAAACCGTGTGCCTACAACAAGTCAAAGCCCGTTAATGGGTGATGGCGTGCCTTTTGTAGAATGAACCGGCGAGTTACGATTGCATGCGAGGTTAAGTCGAAGAGACGGAGCCGCAGCGAAAGCGAGTCTGAATAGGGCGTTTGAGTATGTAGTCGTAGACCCGAAACCATGTGATCTACCCATGTCCAGGTTGAAGGTGCGGTAAAACGCACTGGAGGACCGAACCCACGTACGTTGAAAAGTGCGGGGATGAGGTGTGGGTAGCGGAGAAATTCCAAACGAACTTGGAGATAGCTGGTTCTCTCCGAAATAGCTTTAGGGCTAGCCTCGGATTTGAGAATGATGGAGGTAGAGCACTGTTTGGACTAGGGGCCCATCTCGGGTTACCGAATTCAGATAAACTCCGAATGCCATTCATTCATATCCGGGAGTCAGACTGTGAGTGATAAGATCCATAGTCGAAAGGGAAACAGCCCAGACCACCAGCTAAGGTCCCAAAATATATGTTAAGTGGAAAAGGATGTGGGGTTGCACAGACAACTAGGATGTTGGCTCAGAAGCAGCCACCATTTAAAGAGTGCGTAATAGCTCACTAGTCGAGTGACCCTGCGCCGAAAATGTACCGGGGCTAAACATATTACCGAAGCTGTGGAGTACACCATGAGGTGTATTGGTAGGAGAGCGTTCTAAGGGCGTTGAAGGCAGATCGTGAGGACTGCTGGAGCGCTTAGAAGTGAGAATGCCGGTATGAGTAGCGAAAGACAGGTGAGAATCCTGTCCACCGAATGACTAAGGTTTCCTGGGGAAGGCTCGTCCGCCCAGGGTTAGTCGGGACCTAAGCCGAGGCCGACAGGCGTAGGCGATGGACAACAGGTTGATATTCCTGTACTCGTTGTTTTTGTTTGAGCAATGGAGGGACGCAGGAGGCTAAGGAATGCAGACGATTGGAAATGTCTGTCCAAGCAGTAAGTCTTGATAGGAGTCAAATGCTTCTGTCTACACGGATAAGCTGTGATGGGGAGGGAAATAATAGTACCGAAGTTCCTGATGTCACACTGCCAAGAAAAGCTTCTAGTGAGAAAACAATGACCCGTACCGCAAACCGACACAGGTAGTCGAGGAGAGAATCCTAAGGTGAGCGAGAGAACTCTCGTTAAGGAACTCGGCAAAATGACCCCGTAACTTCGGGAGAAGGGGTGCTGATCTTCGATCAGCCGCAGTGAATAGGCCCAAGCGACTGTTTATCAAAAACACAGGTCTCTGCAAAATCGTAAGATGAAGTATAGGGGCTGACGCCTGCCCGGTGCTGGAAGGTTAAGAGGAGTGCTTAGCGTAAGCGAAGGTACGAATTGAAGCCCCAGTAAACGGCGGCCGTAACTATAACGGTCCTAAGGTAGCGAAATTCCTTGTCGGGTAAGTTCCGACCCGCACGAAAGGCGTAACGATTTGGGCACTGTCTCAACGAGAGACTCGGTGAAATTTTAGTACCTGTGAAGATGCAGGTTACCCGCGACAGGACGGAAAGACCCCATGGAGCTTTACTGTAGTTTGATATTGAGTGTCTGTACCGCATGTACAGGATAGGTAGGAGCCGTAGAAATCGGAACGCTAGTTTCGATGGAGGCGCTGGTGGGATACTACCCCTGCGTTATGGCCACTCTAACCCGCACCACTAATCGTGGTGGGAGACAGTGTCAGATGGGCAGTTTGACTGGGGCGGTCGCCTCCTAAAAGGTAACGGAGGCGCCCAAAGGTTCCCTCAGAATGGTTGGAAATCATTCGAAGAGTGTAAAGGCAGAAGGGAGCTTGACTGCGAGACCAACAAGTCGAGCAGGGACGAAAGTCGGGCTTAGTGATCCGGTGGTTCCGCATGGAAGGGCCATCGCTCAACGGATAAAAGCTACCCTGGGGATAACAGGCTTATCTCCCCCAAGAGTCCACATCGACGGGGAGGTTTGGCACCTCGATGTCGGCTCGTCGCATCCTGGGGCTGTAGTCGGTCCCAAGGGTTGGGCTGTTCGCCCATTAAAGCGGCACGCGAGCTGGGTTCAGAACGTCGTGAGACAGTTCGGTCCCTATCCGTCGCGGGCGTTGGAAATTTGAGAGGAGCTGTCCTTAGTACGAGAGGACCGGGATGGACTTACCGCTGGTGTACCAGTTGTTCTGCCAAGGGCATTGCTGGGTAGCTATGTAGGGAAGGGATAAACGCTGAAAGCATCTAAGTGTGAAGCCCACCTCAAGATGAGATTTCCCATTTCTTTAAGAAAGTAAGATCCCTGAGAGATGATCAGGTAGATAGGTCAGGAGTGGAAGGCCAGTGATGGTTGGAGCGGA
Organism: Enterococcus durans; assembly: GCF_002277935.1. Taxonomy (NCBI): domain Bacteria; kingdom Bacillati; phylum Bacillota; class Bacilli; order Lactobacillales; family Enterococcaceae; genus Enterococcus; species Enterococcus durans. Next base: position 2,028,206 of record NZ_CP022930.1, read on the forward strand.
CTGATACTAATCGATCGAGGACTTAACCAAATGGTTAAAAGAAAAGAACTCGGACATTACTTAAACTTCAAATCCAGTTTTGAGTGAGCAAAATGCAAACTCAATAAAAGATAACACCACAGTGTGGTGGCGATAGCGAGAAGGATACACCTGTAACCATGCCGAACACAGAAGTTAAGCTTCTTAGCGCCGATTGTAGTGAGGGGTTGCCCCTTGTGAGAGTAGGACGTCGCCACGCTGGTAATATTCCGGCATAGCTCAGTTGGTAGTAGCGCATGACTGTTAATCATGATGTCGTAGGTTCGAGTCCTACTGCCGGAGTTCTCATTTATGAGAAAGAGTAATGAGCTTCTTTCACTCGGGAGAGTTGTCCGAGAGGCCGAAGGAGCATGATTGGAAATCATGTAGATGGTTTATACTGTCTCAAGGGTTCGAATCCCTTACTCTCCGTAATAGAATTATCCTGGCCCGTTGGTCAAGCGGTTAAGACACCGCCCTTTCACGGCGGTAACACGGGTTCGAGTCCCGTACGGGTCATTAATTGAAAATATGGAGGTTTAGCTCAGCTGGGAGAGCATCTGCCTTACAAGCAGAGGGTCAGCGGTTCGATCCCGTTAACCTCCATAATGAATTGGTTCCGTGGTGTAGGGGTTAACATGCCTGCCTGTCACGCAGGAGATCGCGGGTTCGATTCCCGTCGGAACCGTCATTCTTTTTCAATTAATACATTTTTAAATATTGGCGCGGTAGCTCAGTTGGTAGAGCAACGGATTGAAGCTCCGTGTGTCGGCAGTTCGATTCTGTCCCGCGCCACCATGGAGGAGTAGCGAAGTGGCTAAACGCGACGGACTGTAAATCCGTTCCTTAGGGTTCAGTGGTTCGAATCCACTCTCCTCCATTTAATAGGGGCATAGTTTAAAGGTAGAACAGCGGTCTCCAAAACCGTTAGTGTGGGTTCAATTCCTGCTGCCCCTGCCATGGCGATTGTGGCGAAGTGGTTAACGCACCGGATTGTGGCTCCGGCATTCGTGGGTTCGATTCCCATCATTCGCCCTTCTTTTCTTGGGGTATAGCCAAGCGGTAAGGCAAGGGACTTTGACTCCCTCATGCGTTGGTTCGAATCCAGCTACCCCAGTTCTATAATTTACTTTATAGACTGATAATAGTATAATGGCGGTATAGCCAAGTGGTAAGGCAGAGGTCTGCAAAACCTTCATCACCGGTTCAAATCCGGTTACCGCCTTAGTACTAATAAATCAACTTGCCGGCGTGGCGGAATTGGCAGACGCGCTGGACTCAAAATCCAGTGCCCGTTGAGGGCGTGCCGGTTCGACCCCGGCCGCCGGTATTGACTAAGATGAACCCATCTTAGTTTTTTATTGAGAAATAAAATAACATATCTTATTATGGCGAATGTGGCGAAGTGGTTAACGCACCGGATTGTGGCTCCGGCATTCGTGGGTTCGATTCCCATCATTCGCCCTTCTTTTTTGGGGTATAGCCAAGCGGTAAGGCAAGGGACTTTGACTCCCTCATGCGTTGGTTCGAATCCAGCTACCCCAGTTTTATCACGCCGGCGTGGCGGAATTGGCAGACGCGCTGGACTCAAAATCCAGTGATCTCACGATCGTGCCGGTTCGACCCCGGCCGCCGGTATCCTAACCCAAACGTAGTTTTACGTTTGGGTTTTCTTTTTGTTTCTAGGAAAAGTAATGGCACACTGACATATTCTTATGTTAGTGTTTTTTTGTTTGAAAAAAATAGGAGAATACATTTTCACTCAATGGAAACCTCTTTTGTCAAAAATATGTGTCTCTTTCATATTATGCTATATTTATTTGTGAAAACAAATGAACGTGTTAATAGGAGAAGACATATGAGTAAGTTGATTATTTTAAGAGGAAACTCTGGTAGTGGCAAAACAACTACTGCTAAGGCTATACAAAATTATTTTCCACGTGGAAAAGTGATGCTCATTTCTCAAGATGAGATCCGTTTAGGTATTTTAAATGTCAAAGATCGTAAAGAGAATCCGACTGCTGATTTAATTCGACTGATTGCTGAATTTGGATATGATAAATTTGATGTAGTGATTGTTGAAGGTATTCTTGGTTCTCACATTTACAAAGAGATTTTTGAACACTTATGTCGTTTTTTTGATGAGGTATACACTTACTACTATGATATTTCATTTGAAGAAACTGTGGCACGTCATGGACAACGAGAAAAAGCAAAAGAATTTGGTGCTGAGCGTATGAAAAAATGGTGGGTGGAAAAAGATGTATTAAATTTCTCAAATGAAATGTTGATCACGTCAGAAATGACTCAAGAACAAGTGGTCCAAATGATTATCTCTGATATGAATGAAAACGGTTTATGATTTCTTTGATGCAAGTCTTTATTTTTCACCTTTTTATAGATACTACAATTGATTTCTAAGGAGAAGTATTATGGACAAAAGAAAAATGATTCAAAACTATTTTCACTCATGGATCACAAGAGACTTTTCCAAAATACCTGAATACTTTCATCAAGATATCGTGTATAGAGAATGTTACGGGCCAGTATATCATGGTATGGATGAAATCAGTAGTTGGCTTTGTCATATGCGAACAAAACAAAGGGTTATTGCATGGCACATCTATCGGATACTTGATGTTTTAGATGATATTTTTGTGGTGGAGTGGTACTTTTATGCTGAAGAGACAGCAAAATACAGTTTCTATGGTGTTTCAATCATAGAATTTGATGGAGGTATGATCATCTCGATTAGTGAATACGAACAAAAGCATGAAACGTATAGACCGTATGAAGAAACGTAATTCCTTTGTATTGAATAGTATATTTTTTAAGCGTTTTCTCTATCGATGAGGTTTTCTATTTTTCACTTTCTTTTGAGAAGAGGAAAGCGAGTTGAGAAATCTATGTTAGTATTGATTCATGGAAATGGTAAACGATGTTTAGAAGCTGAAATTAGAAGAAGCGTATTTTATTTCAATTCCAATCATTCTTTATGCGTTTCTACTACTATTCAGAGGAGTGGAAAATATGAAGTTGTGGAAGGTTGTTAATATTTTAGAATTAGTCATTTTTGTTGTGGGTATTTTATTCTTGTGGTTTAGAAAAGTCGATGGTAGCGGAGTTGTCAATACAACAAATAATAAAATGGTTTCTATAGCTATGCTGGTTATTTTCTTTATTATTCTTGCAATCATCCAATTGATTTGGTTTAGAGCTCTTAAAAAGAGAAGTCTGTGAATCATCATTTTATAAATGAATTGCCTGATTTTTAATTTGGTTATGCGGAATTGCAGTGTTTCATCGAGAATTGATTCTCTAAGGGTCACTATTTTGGTCGTGTCAGAAGATAACTCATGTTTGGAATCGTTTTTTGAGTATCAGAAGTAGATTCACCGCCTAGTTTAGACTGATAGTTTGATTGCTCAACTCTAAATAATGAAATGCAAAAAAGAAGGAGCGTGGGACAAAAGTAAGAAACACTTTTGTCTCATTCTTTAAAAACGAATAAACGGTGGGAGCAGAAGCAACTCCTTCTTAAATAAGCCGAAATTCACAAAAATTCGAAAAGCAATTTTCGTGAATTTCTTCTTATTTCTCAGAGTTAAACACTTCTGTCCCAGCCTCTAAACGTGTTAATAAATTAGTAGGTTGCTTGACTTAACATCAAAAGAATCCGCCAGAAGAAAACAGGGTTAGTTGTTTTTCTTCTGGCGGATCATTCTTAGTAAGTTCCTATTCTAGGGATCAACTATTTTTATCTAGCCACTCTTTAGCAATGGTTAACTCTTCCATCGTCAATTGATGTCCTGTATTTGTGTTGGTTACGGTCAATTGGGCATGACGAGTTTCAAATTCGTTGATTAAAGCAGAAATAGCTGTGGAAGAGACAATAGGATCGTCTTCACTGTAGGAAAGCCAGATTTTTTTGTCCGCCAATGAAAAGGTTTGCTGATGGTTACCTAATGACATTGGATGGAAAAAGAGGCCTGTTTTTAGACCCGTTTGACTTTCTAACATCAAATGCGCAGCAATATTTGCACCGTTTGAGTAACCGACAACGATCCAGTCACTCAAAGGGATTCGTTCGTTTTCACTGATTGTTTTGATTTCTTCGTGCAAGTTTGTTGACTCTTCTTCTAAACTTTCATAATCAAATTGATTCAATCCATTTCGTTTGAAAAAACGATTCATACCGTCTTCATTAATGGAACCGCGAAAAGAGAGAAGTGTGCTATTGGGAGCTAAAAAGTGGGCGATATCAATTAAAGAGTATTCATCTCCACCTGTACCGTGAAGCAAGAGTAACTTTTTGCCATTAGGGCTACCTTTTTCGAATAAATAGTGCATGGGGCGCCTCCTTTTTTCACTCATAGAAAACAGTTATTCACGTTTTTTATTCGCATCGCTAGTATCGAATGGACGGACATATTCTTCGATCTCTGCTCGTTTCTCTTCTAAGAAAGGTGGTAAGGACAATATCTCTCCTGCGGTTTCAGTTGGTTCATCACCAAAAAATCCAGGTCCATCTGTAGCTAATTCGAATAACACGTGAGAAGCGGCTAAGAAATATTCTGATTGGAAATAAAAGCGATCAACAAAGCCTGAATTTGGTAAATCAACTTTATTGATCAAGCGAATCCAGTGTTCCAACGCTTCTTTATCTGCGACACGTAAAGCTAAGTGATGGATATTGCCAAATCCTTCTATTGCGTCTGGAAGATCAGTCCGGTGTTCGATGATGATACTAGCCCCATTACCCCCTTCGCCTACTTCAAATTGATAAAAAGCATCTGAATGAGCTGTTTCTTTAAATCCTAAGATGTTTTCTAGGATCACGCGGATATGGTCTAAGTTTTTGACTCGAACAAAAATAGGGCCTAATCCAGTAATGCCATATTTTGATGGAACGTTACTGTTTTTCCATGGGATACCAGAAGCGACGCCGTGGTTATTTTCGTCTGAAATCAGTTGGTATGCTTGACTGTCAAAATCTTCAAACTCTAAATACTTTTTAGAAAAGCGTTCGTTGATCTCAGAATGAGTGATACCATATTTTTCAAATCGTTCGAGCCAAAATGTCAATGCTTCATCGTTTGGAACTCTAAAAGAAGCTCTTGAAATCGTATCAGTACCTTTTTTTCCTTTTGCCTGATTTGGAAAATCAAAAAAAGTCATATCAGTTCCTGGTGCTCCATGTTCATCTGTGAAGTAAAGATGATAAGTTTCGATGTCGTCTTGATTGACGGTTTTTTTCACTAAACGCATACCCAAAATGTCAGTAAAAAAACGATAGATTTTTGTGGCACTAGAAGTCATTGCTGTAACGTGGTGGATTCCTCTGATTTGTGTGTCCATACTGCTTCCTCCTGTTAACTTACAAAAAGTAAGTGATGATAAATACAGTATAGTGGGAGAGGGGAGTTAATGCAATTAATTTGTCTTTGTGTTTTATTGGCTGAATGATATAAAAAAAGTCCCTTACACGAAACGACTGTTTCTTGCAAGGGCTATATGATTTTAATTAGAACGGACATCAAGTACAGAATAATTACGAACATCGAACCGATTACGACTTGAGGAATATTCAATAGGTTGGCCGTCTTTTAAGTAGACGACTTGTTGGACTTCCAGTACAGGATCGGTCTCACTACAATTTAAATATTCTTGGTCAAAAGTGGTGCTTTTATCTGCAGAGATTGCGCGATAGGCTCCAGCAAAGTGAATATTCAATTCTTTATGCAAGTAATCATAAATAGAAGAAAGCAGGTGTTCTCTTTTTAAGCCAGGTACTAAGTTAACGGGCATAAATGTGTGTTCCAAAATGTAAGGTTCATTGTCCAGTATGCGTAGGCGATGGATGTTATAAACGGGTTGTTCTGCATCGACCATCAAGCGCTCCTGGATATATTCATTCGGAAACTCCACGTCGAAATGGATCACTTGACTTGTTAGAGAACGATGGCGTTTATGCATTTGATAGCTTAGACCTTCGTATTCATTGGCAGGAGAAGTATCTTTTTCCATAAAAGGATGATTCAATATTTTTGTTCCAGAGCCTCTTTGAGAGTAAAGCAATCCTTCCATTGCTAAAATGTTGATTGCTTTTTTGATCGTCATGCGGCTGGCACCGAATTCTTTCACCAAGTCCACTTGATTCGGTAAAAAACTATTAGGCGGGTATTCTTTTGAACGAATCCGCTCTCTTAATATATGGGCTATTTCTTCGTATTTTGGCACGTTATTCACCTCACAATTGAGTATAACTAAAGATATCTTTTTCGACAACAAGTAATCGAAAAAGAAGGTCGATAGTTAAAAAAGCTGTGGGAAAAATCTGAAAATCAGTTTTATTACAGACTCTCGAATAAACGGTGTCCAAAAGTCTGGCTTTTCGGAAATTTAAAAAAACGAACAATACATTTTTGTATTGCTCGTTTTTCTCCCTAATTTCTCAAACCTAAATGACTTTTGTCTCGACCTTTTTTCGATGTAGTAAAAGCAGTTGTTACAAGACATCCAAGTCTGGTTGTTTATCCAAGATTTTAAGGAACGGATACCAAATGAAAGCTACAATCACAAAGTCAACAACTTGAAGGAGCCCGCCTAACCAAGAATTGGTTGCTAACACGCCACTTGCGATGATTGGAACAGTCCAAGGCACCGAAACCCCAGTTGGTGGTGGTACGATTCCAGCTGCCATGATCAAGTAGTTGAATGTAGTGACGATCAGTGGTGCAATGACCCAAGGAATCAAGATCGTTGCGTTTAAAACGATTGGTAACCCGAAGATCACAGGTTCATTCACATTGAAGATCCCGGGAGCTAGAGCTAGACGACCAACATCACGATATTGTTTTTTCTTCAAAACAAATGCCATCAAAAGGACAACTGCTAGCGTCATTCCTGAACCACCGATACCAACGGTAAAAGTTTCCATGAATGGTTTAGTGATGATGTGTGGCAATTCTTTTCCATGTTGATAAGCTTCAAGGTTATCAAGCATCAAAGTGTTCCAGATCGGATCCATTACAGAGTTGACGATGATTTGACCATGAAGTCCGAAGAACCATAGGAATTGAACAAAGAACAAAGCAATCAATGTAGCTGGTAAACTGCTTCCCAATCCAGTCAATGGTTTTTGGATTACTTCATAAACCACATCATGAAGATTTGCATGGAAGACACCAGTCATAATCGCGTTGATAACTAAGAAAACAGTTAATGTCACAACGGCTGGAATCAAAGCAGCAAAAGATTTTGATACTGCTGGTGGTACACCGTCAGGCATTTTGATCTGCCAACCACGTTTTGTGATACGGCAGTAGATTTCACCTGCAATAAATGCAGCAATCATACCAATGAACATCCCTTTAGCGCCAAGTCGATCAAGCGACAAGACACCAGAAACCTCTTCGCCTCCAGGTGTAGTCATGACAAAAGGAGTAAGAATCAAAAAGCTCGCAAAGGAAACTGCTCCGCCAAAAATACCTTCAACGTCATAGGATTTCGATAAATAATAGCCGATACCAAAAGTAACAAAGACAGACATGATACTCATTGTTGCATTTTGACCGTTTCCAAATAGAGTGGTTAAAGTTCCTTTCGTGCTATCACTGAAAAATGGAAGATTATTGATAACTACCACGATAGAACCAAACATCGTTAATGGAAAAGACAGCATAAATGCGTCTCTTAAAACCGTCAAGTAACGATTTCGCCCTAACATATTTGCTAGAGGCATGATTTTCTGAGCAAGCTTATCCATAAAACCGTTCATTATTTTCACCTCAAATTTATTTTTGTAATCGATTACAAAAATAGTATAACTGGTATTTTATTAAATGTCTAGTCATTTATTATAAAAGTATTGATTTATTTTTTGATATTCGTTATCATAACGGTATCAAAAGAAAATAAGCGAGGGCAAAAAAATGACGAAGTATAAATTTCCAGAGAATTTTTGGTGGGGTTCCGCAGCTAGCGGGCCACAAACAGAAGGAAGGATCCAAGGCGATCACAAAGGAGAGAATATTTGGGATTACTGGTATGAACAAGAACCAGAAAAGTTTTTCAATCAAGTTGGGCCGGAAAAAACGAGTCAGGTTTATACTAAATACCGTGAAGACGTACAATTGATGAAGAAAACAGGCCACAATACTTTCCGGACATCTATCCAATGGAGCCGTCTACTACCAAATGGAACTGGGGAAGTAAATCAGACTGCAGTTGATTTTTACCGTGCGTACTTCAAAGAACTATTAGACAATGGTATTGAACCTTTTGTGAATCTCTATCATTTTGATATGCCGCTGACACTTCAAAAAAATGGTGGCTGGTTAGACCGAAAAACTGTCGATGCATATGTGGATTATGCGACTACTTGTTTTGACTTGTTCGGCGATCTTGTAAAAAAATGGTTTACCCACAATGAGCCGATCGTTCCAGTTGAAGGAGGGTACCTGTATCAATTCCATTATCCAAATCATGTCAATATGAAAGAGGCTATTCAAGTTGGCTATCATGAAAATCTGGCGAGTGCCAAAGCGATCAAGGCATATCACCAATTGGCACAAGATGGAGAAATCGGGATCATCTTAAATCTGACACCAAGCTACCCGAGAGATGAAACAAATGAAGAAGATGTGAAAGCCGCAACGATCGCGGATGCTTTCTTTAATCGTTCGTTCCTTGATCCCGCTGTAAAAGGCGAGTTTCCGCAAGACTTGATCAAGATTGTCAAAGAATTGGATTTATTACCTGAGATAAAAGAAGGGGATCTGGAAACGATCAAAGAAAATACGGTCGATCTATTAGGGATCAATTATTACCAACCGCGACGGATCAAAGCGAAAGAAACGCCAGTGGATACAAAAAATAGTCCTATGCCAGATGATTATTTTGATAATTATGATCTGCCAAATAAAAAAATGAACCCTTATCGTGGATGGGAAATCTATGAAAAAGGAATTTATGATATTTTGACGAATACTAGAGAAAATTATGGAAATATCAAATGCTATATTTCCGAAAATGGTATGGGGGTTGAAGGAGAAGAACGTTTTATCAATGAGAATGGCGTGATTGAAGATGATTACCGCATCGAATTTGTTACGGATCATCTAAAATATGTTCATCAAGCAATCGAAGAAGGCACAAATTGTGTTGGTTACCATATGTGGACGTGCATGGATAACTGGTCATGGACAAATGCATATAAGAACCGCTATGGTTTTATTGCAGTAGATCTTGCTCAAGATGGAAAACGGACGATCAAGAAATCTGGTCATTGGTTCAGCGAAGTGGCTAAGAACAACGGATTCTAGAAACGAACTTCTAATAAAAAGAAGCAATGACAGAAGTAAAAGCGTTTCTCGTATGCAAGAAATTTGAATAAATGGCGGGAATAGAAATTGTCTCCTTAAAAAATAAACATGAATCTTCAAAAATTTGAAAAATGATTTTCGTGGGATTTGGCTTATTTCTTGAGGATAGGTTCATTTCTATTCTGGCCTTTTTTTATATAAAAATGATACAAGTAAATATTTGTTATGGGGACTCAATAGTGCTAGAATTAAGGCAAGGAGGCGTTTACAATGTTAGATGCGTATAAAAATATTTTAGTTGCAATTGATGGTTCGGAAAAAGCTGAAAAGGCTTTTATGGAGGCGATTGCAGCTGCTAAGAGAAATCAAGCAACTTTGCACATTTTGTATGTCAATGAAGTGACTGGCAACTATTTCGGTGACTTTGGGTTCCTGACACCAAATCTTCAAGAAGAATTAGATGAAGTAGCGGAAAAACAAATGAATGAGCATCGAAATCTGGCAATTGAAAAAGGATTGACAGATATCGAGACATATATTTTATATGGTTATCCAAAAACATTGATCGCAAACTTCAATGAATCCAAAGAACCAATCGATTTGATCGTGATGGGTGCGACAGGGTTAAATGCAGTGGAACGAGCGTTAGTTGGTTCAACAACTTCCTATGTAGTAAACCATGCACCATGTAATGTGCTCGTAATTAAATAACATTATCAATTAATAATAATGCTTTTAAGGAATTGCTTCTTGCTTTTCCTTAAAAGTTTTTTTAGTGTCTATTTCTTTATCATTGGTATGAAAACGCTAAATCCAAAGTATTTTCAAATAAATTTGATTGTAGGAGTAAAGTAGTGGTATAGTAACTGCAAAAGAAAAAATCAATCAAAAATGATAGATAAAAGAACGAAGGGAATGATCATGATGGAAGAACAATATTTACAAGTAATGACCATCGCTGGTTCAGATAGTGATGGCAGTGCCGGGATGCAAGCAGATATGCATACGTTTTTTACTCGAGGCGTTTATGGTGTCTCTGTAATGACTGCTTGCGTGGCAGGAAACTCATATGGCATTGGCGCAAGTGTGACGCTGCCAACTGACTTTATTGATAAAGAGTTTGCATTGATTGCAGAAGATTACCAAGTAAAAGCAGCAAAAACAGGGATGTTAGCTGATTCTACATTGATCGAAACAGTTGTTGAGAATTACCAAAAGTATGACTTCGGTCCTTTAGTCGTTGATCCTGTGATCGTGACCAAACATGGCAATCTGTTATTAGAGGAATCTGCTTTACAAAGCTTGAAAGACAAACTTTTACCTTTAGCAACAGTTTTGACTCCTAATTTTTATGAAGCAGAAAAATTGACTGGCCGATCATTGTCAGAAGAGGAAGATTACGTTCAAGCAGCAAAGGAACTCCAACAAATGGGGGCAAAAAATGTCATGATCAAAGGGCATCATTTAAAGGATGCAGACCAAAAAGACGTAAAAGATTATGTCTTGCTTGAATCCGGAAAGTCATTTTGGTTAAGTGCACCTTTTTATCCTACTGATCGTATCAACGGCACAGGGGATTCTTTATCTGCTTGTATTGCAGCAGAATTAGCTAAAGGAAAATCTGTTGAGGAAGCCATTCGTTTTGCGAAAGAATATGTGAATGTTGCGATACGAGAAGAAATCAACGTAGGGCATAAATATGGACCAATCAATCATTGGGCAGCTGGAGCATTGAAGGAATCTGCAGATTTCTAACATATATCTGGGTCGAAAATGAAAATAAACCAATAGAAAAAAGTTGACTACTTTGAAAATAGGCTTTCCTATTTTTTTGAGTAGCCAACTTTTTTTACGAACAGCTGATCGTTTTGATACGTGATCTATGAGAACCAAGAGTGTTAGATGAAAAATACTGGGAATAACTTATCCAGACTATAAAATTGGTGAGAACAAACGTGAAATTTGTTGTTTGAACAATAACCACTTAGACATTTCTTTGACTGTTTCAGTTGTCATCGGTGTACACTTTTCTTCATCAACCAAAAATTGGTCTGCTAATTGGTTCAAGAAGTCTGCATCGTAAATGACAGCACTAGTTTCAAAGTTCAGACGGTAACTACGAATATCTTGATTGGCAGAGCCCACCATACAGATTTCATCATCCATGATCAGTGTCTTTGCGTGTAGAAATCCATTTTCATACACTAAGATCTGCACGTTCTCTTTGATCAATTGTCTAGCATAATATTGAGTAGCGCGATAGATGAAGGGATGATCGGGCTTGTTTGGAATCATGATCTTGACTTCGACACCTGAGGCAGCTGCAATTTTTAAAGCTGCAAGTACACTTTCATCAGGTACAAGATAGGGTGTTTGGATCCAAATCCGTTTTTTCGCTGAAGTGATCAGTTTGATGAAGGATAACTTGATCTGCTCACGTTCATTGTTCGGACCGCTTGATACTAATTGAATAGATGTATTTTCATGTTTATAGTCTTTCCCTGGTTCTTTTTGGAAAAAGTAATTAAGATGATAGCCGACTTTTTTCTGTTCAGGAACTGAAACATTCCAATCTGTTAGAAAGCGTAATTGCAAGAGCGATGCTGCAGCTCCATAGATTCGAAGATGTGTGTCACGCCAGTACCCAAATTTTTTGGTTACGTTGACGTATTGATCAGCAATATTGAAACCACCGATATAACCGATTTTTCCATCGATCACAACAATTTTGCGGTGATCATGATAGTTTAGGCGAAAACGGAGCAATGCACGTTGAGAAGTAATAAATGTGTGAACGTGTCCACCATTTTTAATTAGTTTGTTGAAGTCCTTTGGTTTTGTTCCGTTGGAGCCAAAGGCATCATACAGTAAACGGACCTCTACTCCTTCTGCTGCTTTTTCTTCAAGTAACGACAAGATCTGTTGGCCAATATTGTCTGTTACAAAGGCATAATACTCAATATGGACGGAATGTTTGGCCGCTTTGATATCTTTTAATAGAGCGTCCAGTTTTTCTTGTCCATCTGTCAATAAAGTGACCGAATTTTTTCGAGTCAGTGGCATACGATTGAGTGAAGAGAAAAAATCAACGAATTGTTGATGTTCCAGATTTTCCATCAATGGATCATAGTGATCGATCGTGTCTCCTTTGAAATCTTGAAAATTTTCTAATTCTTTCAAGTCACTTTGTCTTAAATAGAATTTTTTCTTATCTGTCAGGCCACGCCCAAAGAAAAGGTAGAGTATAAACCCAATACCGGGAAGCGCGAAAAGTACAAGTAACCATGCCCAGATAGCAGCAACATCACGTGGTTTGATCAAAATAATAACTAAAGCAATGATGACGTTGATCAAATAAAGGACATAAATAATATTTGTTCCCACAGTCAAATCCTCCTTTTTTACAATAACAATAGTATAGCATGAGAACAAAAAGAAGCCTACAAATGAAGAACGCCATTTTTGTAAACAAGGTTGAAAATATCCAGTAAACTAAGCTAAAGTGGTTGCTTTTTGGCCTATATTCAGGTAGGATAATAGTACAGTTGAATATCTCCTTAGGGGAGTAACCGACAACATTTGTTGTGATAATATCAACAGTAAGTTAACCAAATGGTTATCTGGTATTGTATGAAATGGTGAGACCTAAGACAAATCCGCATTTGTCTTAGGTCTCTTTTTTTCAGTCAGGACAATTGCCGATAACTAAAAATCAAAATGGGGGATGAAATTTGGAAAACAAGGAACAGGCTCAGCAAGCCGTCTACAAGGAATCAATCGACTCGCTGATGCAAAAAACGCAGAGCTCGACCGAAGGATTGAGTACGACGCTCGCAAAAGAAAAGTTAGAAAGAGATGGATTGAATCAGCTAAAGGAAGCACCTAAGAAACCGACATGGAAATTGTTCTTAGAAACATTCAAAGACGCTATGGTCATCGTGTTGCTGATTGTCGCATTGATCCAAATGGTCATGGGTGACTACATCGAATTCTTAGTTATTTTTGCCGTGTTGATGTTGAACTCCGTGATCAGTGTTATCCAAACAAAAAAAGCAGAAGGCTCTTTAGAAGCATTAAAAAGTCTTTCCGCACCTGATGCGCGTGTTATCCGTGACGGAAAAGAACGGACGATTCCAGCAAATGAGTTAGTTGTTGGGGATATCGTCTTATTAGATGCAGGGGATTATGTACCTGCTGATGGGCGGCTGTTAGAAGCTGGTTCATTAAAAGTAGATGAAGGAATGCTTACTGGTGAATCGACAGCTTCAGAAAAAGAGGTTGTATCGATTGAGCAAACAGTACCGATCGGCGACCGTATAAATATGGTGTTTAGTGGAACGATCATCACTTATGGCCGCGGGAAATTCTTAGTAACTGCTACTGGGAACAATACAGAAATCGGAGAAGTTGCTGGGCTTCTTGAATCAACAACGGAACAAGTCACTCCTCTACAACGTGGATTAGACAAATTCAGTAAAAAATTAAGTTTGGCGATCCTAGCTTTATCACTAGTTATTTTAGGTATCCAATTATTCCGTATCTATTTAGGTGAGGGAACAGGGGATCTAACTGCAGATATCGTTAGTGCAGTCATGTTCGCAGTTGCTGTTGCCGTAGCGGCTATTCCAGAGGCATTGCAATCGATCGTAACAATCGTTTTGTCTTTAGGAACAAATAAAATGGCAAAACGTCATGCGATCATTCGTAAGTTACCTGCGGTTGAAACACTTGGATCAACAAGTATCATTTGTACCGATAAGACTGGTACGTTGACTCAAAATAAAATGACGGTAGTTGATTATTATTTGGCAAATGGTGCTACAGGAGACTTCACGAATGATCCAGCGAAATGGTCCGATGATGAACGCCGTTTGATTGAGATCAGTGTCTTAGCAAATGATGCTTCGATCAGTGAAGATGGTACAAAACTAGGTGATCCAACAGAAGTGGCATTCATTGATTTCAGTGAAAAGTTGAACCAGCCTTATCAAGAAATCCGAAATACCTATCCAAGACAAGCAGAATTACCATTTGATTCTGATCGTAAATTGATGTCAACGGCACATAACATCAACAATGGCCAATATTTGTTCGTCAAGGGTGGACCGGATATCATCTTTGGTCGTAGTAAAAAAGCGTTGGTCAATGGAGAAGTTGTGCCAATGACAGAAGAACTGATGACAAAATTCAAAGAACAAAATGAAGCTTTTTCAAATCGTGCGTTACGTGTTTTAGCTTTTGCGTATCGTCCAATCGAAAGCACAGAACTTTCATTTGAAGATGAAAATGACTTGATCTTAGTTGGATTGCTTGCAATGATCGATCCGCCAAGAGAAGAAGTGACACAAGCCGTCAAAGAAGCAAGAAGTGCTGGTATCAAGACGATCATGATCACAGGTGACCATAAGACGACTGCTGTAGCAATCGCCAAAGAAATCGGCATTTTTGAAGAAGGCGATCAAGCGTTGACTGGTACAGAATTAGATGATCTGACAGAAGACCAACTGAACGAAGTACTAGAAAAAGTGACCGTATATGCGCGTGTTTCACCAGAAAACAAAATTAGGATCGTACGAGCATGGCAAAATAAAGGCCATATTTCAGCGATGACCGGTGATGGTGTCAATGATGCACCAGCCTTGAAACAAGCAGATATCGGTATTGCAATGGGAACAGGTACGGATGTTGCGAAAGATGCTGCTGCAATGGTCTTGACTGATGATAACTTTGCATCGATCGTCAGTGCCGTTGAAGTAGGACGAAATGTCTTCGATAACATCAAGAAGGCCATTTCTTACCTGTTTTCAGGTAACTTGGGTGCAATCATTGCGATTATCTTTGCTTTAGTTGCGGATTGGTCAAACCCATTCACTGCATTACAATTACTATTTATCAACTTAGTGAACGACTCTCTTCCTGCTATTGCTTTAGGAACGGAAAAAGCGGAACCAGCAACGATGGGTAGACCACCAAGAGATCCAAATTCCGGTATTTTTACGGATAAAACGTTGATCTCAGTAACTTACCGTGGTGTATTGATCGGGATCGCAGTTATTTTTGCTCAATGGTTAGGGATGCAACACTCACCAGAATTTGGTGTAGCAATGTCCTTCTCTACATTGATCTGGTGCCGGACGTTACAAACATTTCCAGCACGTTCCAATACACAAACAGCGATCCAAGCTGGATTCTTCTCAAATCGAAGTGTCTTGTTAGCTGTTGTCGTATGTAGTGCATTATACTGCTTGACCATGATTCCTGGGTTAAAACAAGTCTTCTCAATTCCAGCTGCTTTTGGCTTAACTGAAGTCTTTACATGTATCGGAATTGCCTTAGTGACGGTTATTTTGATGGAAATCACAAAAATGATCCTTGTCCACGTACAAAAGAATAAATAAAACCAAAAAACGCTTGAAACAGCAATGTTTCGAGCGTTTTTTTTTCTAAGACAAATGATGTTGGTAATGACCAATTTTCGAATAATGGCTCTCCATCAAAATCTTGTTGATGGAGAAAAAATGGAACAAAACTTAGCTCGATATGCGGTGTGTTCTGTGCGCCACATATTTCTCGGAGTTAAACACTTCTGTCCCAACCCCTTTGTTCTCAATCAAAAAATGTAGCTAATGGATTTTGGTACATTTCATTGGAGGAGACAAAAGCTCAAGTATTCCTGACCTTTATTTAATTGTAATAAAGATATTGCCTGCCTTAATTTTCGTCAATCATTTTTGTCCAATCAATCTTGAGTGGTTTTCCATCCTCATCTTTTGGCATAACTTCTGAAAGAAAATGTTGAGCAAGAATTTCCTTAAATCCTGTTTCTGCTTCAGAAACAATCGATCTGAAGACTTGTCCTTGTTCCATTATTATATCTTTAGATAAAAACATGGAATAGATAGGTTCAAAATTTACTCCGTCTAAAAAATTTTTTTGAGGTTCAACAGCTTCATAAATATCCCAGAAACTGATTTCTTCAATAGGACGGTTCAGAGAATAGCCACCATTCTTTGAAGAAATAGATAAAATGATGCCTTGGTCTTTTAATTTTTTCGCTATTTTAATTAGATAGGTGTGTGAGACGTCCATTCTTTTGCTAATTTCATGCGACTTCAGCGTGACACCTTCTGGTAATTCTGCCAGCATAACCAGTATACCTATTGATTGGATAAAGGATTTACTTAATTTCAAGTGTACTCTCTCCTTTTTCGTTGACATAAATTATCCGAGGATATACAATGTCTAAAGATTCTTATTGAACTAGGATAGCATATATCCTCAAATAATGATACTTCGAATAAGGTGTCAACACAAGAAACTCATTATAGACGAAGATAAAATTATCTTCGTTTTAGAACAACTTAAACAAAAAATGGAGATGTAAAAGTATGAGTGGAACTAATCTTATTGATTTACTTATTGTGATTTGGGTTATTATCAATCAGTTGCGGCCAAAAGAAGTTGATCTCAATAGTAAAGGAAAATATGTGCTTTTTTTTATAGGACTTTATACTTTCTATAACGGTGTCTTATCTGGTGATTTTATCTTTACTCCGTTCTCAACACTGGGATTGGTTTTTGTGCTTCTTTTTCTGGCTGTGGGGCTTGCATTTTTAAGAGCCTATACAAGCAGAGTCTGGAAAGCAGATGGGCTTTTATATAGTCAAGGTACTTGGAAAACAGTTGTCATATGGTTAGTTATGATTGTACTTCATATGGTAGCAGATCATTTCATTAAAGGGCTAAATGACACATTCTTATTATATATAGGCATTTCATTGATTACTCAACATTGGTATAAACTCTCGGCTCTACGATCATATTGAAGATACACGTTTAATTAGGCATGTACAATAAGTTTATTTAACTCTACCAGAAAATGCAAAGTAAGTATTTCTAAAGTAGGGTGCTGTTAAAATAAAAAAAGGAGGATTTTATAAAATGATAAATTCAGACACAACAGACCATCATGAAGTTTTTGATTCACAGAGAAAGATGGTTGCTCACATGACATCTAAATCTTGGAAAGAAGTACCGCATGTATCTTATGTTTACCAACCTGATATTACGGATTTTTATACGGAGTACCGTAAAATAGCAAAGAAAGATAAAATTACAATTAATACGATTATGCTTAAAGTTATTACAGAGGGGTTACTTGCAGCTCCAGCTTTGAATGCACATTTGGAATACGACGATGAAACGAAAGAAGGTCAAATTCAATATAATAAAGATATTCATATTTCAATTCCATGGCAAATGCCTAACGGAACAATGTTTCCATTAGCAATCCATAGAGTGAATGAGTTATCACTAACTGAAATTGCTGAAAGTATAGCACGTCTTGGAGAAAAAGTTGAAAAGACTGATTTAAAAGAATTGGTGGGGATGCTCGCAACAGGAACACCAGATTCAAGTAACAATGACGGCTTGACAATAGAAGATATAAAAGGAGGGACCGTGACAGTATCAAACATTGGATCCCTTTACAAAGAACAGAAAGGTCATTTTTCATTACTTGAGATCATACCTCCAGAAGTTTTTGTTGTAGGTATTGGTGCTATTCAGGAAAGCGCAGGAGTCTATAGTGATAAAAATGGAAATAAACAAATCGGTATTAGAAAAGTTCTTCCTATGACTTTAGTATTTGATCATCGTGCAGTGGATTTCAGTGCACTGGTACCATTTTTAAAGAAACTTGATGAAATATTTGCTTTACCAAGTGTAATAAACGAATGGTAAAATAGGTCATTATTTTTATAATATTGATGATTGAGACAACTAATCTTAGTCATTCGAATAAAAATATCACTTGAGAAAGGTTCTGAATTTTATGATGAAAGCAGTAGTTTTGGATGAATTAGGTAATCTTGCTAGTTTAAACTATAAAGAGGTTGATGTACCTTCACCGGAAGAGGGAGAAGTAGTTGTGAAATTGAGAGCAGCAGCTGTTAACCGTCGTGAGCTAATGATTGCTAAAGGTCAATATCAGGGGGCAAGAGCTCCGATAATTCTTGGTTCCGATGGTGCTGGAGAAGTCTATTCATTGGGCAATCTGGTGAAAAGCTTTTCTGTTGGCGATCAAGTAATTATCAATCCCGGTCTAAATTGGGGGAAGGATAACAATAAAAAAATGTTGATTTTTCTATTTTGGGAATGCCTCAAAATGGTACTTATGCTGAATACGTAAAAGTTCCCGTAGAAAATATAGTTGAAAAACCCGCTCACTTGTCTTGGGAGGAAGCAGCTTCTCTACCCTTAGCAGGATTAACTGCGTATCGAGCTTTAGTTACAAAAGGGAAAATACAAAAAGGAGAAAAAGTTCTAATTCCTGGTGCTGGTGGGGGTGTAGCGACTTTCCTCATCCAATTCGCTCATGTTTTAGGTGCAGAGGTTTATGTAACATCAAGTAAAGAAGATAAAATTAATAAAGCAATGGAGTTAGGAGCTGTCGGAGGAGTCAATTATACGGAAGAAAACTGGGTAGAACAGCTACTGGAGTTGACTGGGGGAATTGATCTTAGCATAGATAGTGTTGGTGGTGACAGCTTTAAGTCGCTGATTACTCTTGGTAAAATCGGAAGCCGTATCGTAAATTTTGGATCAACCAGAGGTCCTATTAACAATTTGTTTTTACCCTCGTTGACACTGAAAGAAATTTCCATAATTGGATCAACAATGGGCAGTATGGATGATTTTTCTAAGATGATCAAACTTGTTAACGAAAAAGAAATTCATCCAGTAATCGATCGAGTATATTCATTACGAGAAGTGAATAAAGCGTTAGAGAGGATTGAAAAAGGTCAAAATTTCGGGAAAATAGTCTTAACTATGGACGAAATTTAGTTTCAGTCGATAAACTGGCATAAAAGAGGACGAGACAAAAGTCGCTTAGGTTTGAGAAATTGGATAAAAAAACGAACAATACGCTTTTTGTATTGTTCGTTTTTTTTAATTTCCGAAAAACCTGACTTTTGGACGCCGTTTATTCGAGAGAGGCTGGGACAGAAGTGTTTAACTCCGAGAAATAAGAAGAAATGAACGAAAATTGCTTTTCAAATTTTTGTGAATTTCGGCTTATTTCCGAAGGAGTTGCTTCTGCTCTCACCGTTTATTCGAGAGTCTGTAGCAAAACTGATTTTTAGATTTATCCCACATTCAGAAAGGACTTATAGCCCGTAAGCACAATTCTTTTAAAGGATGACTATGATTGTCTAACATCAAAGAGAAGAAACTGAATCACCTTCGATGAGTTGATAGCCAAGATTTACTTTTTCAATCAGCGTAGGATCTTTGATTTTCCTTAGTAATAAGGTCATTGCTTCATGGCCAATAGAAGTTTGGTCCTGTTCGATGTGTGTGAAAGTAAAGGCGTTCAAATCGAATAAATTGATCGTTGGGTGATCGAAACAGACGATAGAATAATCATTTGGAACAGCTTTGTTTTGTTGTTCGATTGCGCTTTTGGCTAATAAAGCAATGTTGTATTCTGTAGTGAATAGTGCAGTGATCTCTGGATTTTTTTGTAAAAACTCAACAATCAGTTCGACATCTTCTGTGATACTTCTTGAAGAACCTGGGACAACTGAATCAATGACTGAAAAAATCTGCTTTTGACTGACTGCTCGGTTTGCATCGACATGAGCAGATAGAAAGCCGTCAACACGCTCGTCAATCGTAGAAACACGACTATCCGAGGTAAGTAAGCCGATTTTTTGATGACCTTGATCGAATAGATAGTTTGTCAATTCTTTTGATGCAGAGAAGCTATCTGTTTGGACGCTACATACAGGAAGTTGGTCCATTAGGCGATCGATGACTACGACTGGGAAATCTCGGGCAATCAACTCTAAGATTTTTGGTGAAGTATATTCAGAAGATGTAGGTAGAAGGATCAATCCTTGAATCCCTAAATCGATTAATTCTTGGATATATTCATTTTCTTTTTTTAAATCGCCATAAGTGACTTTAACAATGACATTCAGCTTTTCCGCATCGTAGTTTAAAATACTTCTGAGAATCTGTGTACCAAAAAAATCAGAAAAATTGGTGATGACTAATCCGATGATCAGTTTTTCAAAAGTTGATTCGTTTTTGCGATTACTGATGATCACTGAACCTTTTCGAGGTTTTCTGAGGATGTAGCCTTCTTCTTTTAATAAATCTAGTGCTTTTTTTGCTGTAATCGTACTTACGCTATATAAGGCGGCTAATTCTTTTTCAGTAGGTAAAAGGTCATTTATTTCATAGTGCCCTTGTTCGATCTGTTTTTTTAAATCTGTGTAGATCATTTGATATAATGGTGCGCTCAATAGGATCCCTCCATTCATTTATTTGATTATATATATATATATTAAATATAACATATATTTTAATCAAGTAATTTATTTTAAAAAACACGATTGAAAGCGTTGACAAATAAGAATTAATATATATAATCTAATTTGTAAGATATTTAATATATTAAATGATTTATAAGTATATGTAAAGGAGGAGGGGAAATGGAACAAACGAACAAAGGAAAGAAACGTAGGGGGATAAATGAACAACAAAATATTGCCTATTTATTTATTCTAGTACCAGTTAGCTTGCTTCTCATTTTTGGTATTTTTCCTATTTTAATGGCTTTATACTTTAGTTTCACAGACTACAACATCATTGAACCCGCTAACTGGATAGGTTTCGCTAATTTCCAAAAGATTTTTCAAGATGAATTTTTCTTTGTTTCATTAAGAAATACGTTAGTCTACACATTTTTGTATGTTCCCTTAGGTTTGATAGTCGCTTTAGGAACGGCGATCCTGTTAAATAAAAAAGTGAAAGTCACGAATCTATTTCGCACTTTTTTTTACTTACCAGTACTGTGTTCAACGGTAGCGACTGCAACGATCTGGTATTGGCTATTGAATCCGCAGTATGGTTTGCTTAATCAGCTGTTGCGACTCATTGGAATTGATGGTCCTGCATGGCTCTATAGTTCGAATTGGGCGATGACAGCCATCGTCATTATGAGTGTCTGGATGACCTTTGGCGGGAATATGATGATTTTCTTGGCTGGACTTCAAGGAATCAATCCCGCCCTTTATGAAGCCGCCGATATAGAGGGAGCAAGCTCTTGGCAAAAATTCCGACACATTACGTGGCCTCAGTTATCAAAAACGACTTTTTTAGTCACGACACAGTTGATCATCGGCGCCTTCCAAGTTTTTGATCAAGCATATATGTTAACGAAGGGCGGTCCTGGAAATTCGACGATTACCTTAGTTTATTATATTTACAATAAAGGTTTTGGCGGACTGGAAATGGGTTATGCCTCTGCACTTTCATTTATTCTATTTTTGATTATTTTTGTCTTTTCTTTAGTGAATATGAAATTGACGAACAAAGAAATCAATTGAAGGAGGTAAGGAACAACGATGTTAAAGAAGAAAACTGTGAACCTCTGTTTATGGTATGTCGTAGTGATTATTATCAGTCTAACAACTGTATTGCCGTTCGTATGGACGATCTCTACTTCTTTCAAATCGGATAGTGAAATTTTAAGTGGAACGATGAATTTTCTTCCGAAGCAGTTTACATTGGACCATTATAAAGAGGTCTTTTCAACGATGCCATTTTTGACCTATCTGAAAAACTCCTTGATCTTAGCGCTAGGGGGTGTAGTAACGAATCTCTTT
Source organism: Enterococcus durans (assembly GCF_002277935.1). Classification (NCBI taxonomy): domain Bacteria; kingdom Bacillati; phylum Bacillota; class Bacilli; order Lactobacillales; family Enterococcaceae; genus Enterococcus; species Enterococcus durans. The sequence goes on from NZ_CP022930.1 coordinate 2,050,227, forward strand.
TTTGGTTCGTTAGCAGGTTATGCTTTTGGACAGTTGAAATTTAAAGGGAAAAAAGCACTGTTTTTGGTTTTTTTAGCTTCCATGATGATCCCGAGTATCGTCACGATGATCCCGACGTTTATTGTACTAAGAGGCTTTCCACTGATGGGTGGGAATGATCTCACCGGTTCAGGCGGGCTAGGATTGATCAATTCCTATTGGGCGATTTTACTTCCTGGGGCAGCAGGCGCATTCTCCATCTTTTTCATGAAACAGTTTTTTGAACAGTTACCCCATGAATTAGGCGAAAGTGCCAGAATTGACGGGGCTAGTGAGTTCAAGATATTTATGAAAGTTTATTTCCCGTTGGCAAAACCGGCGTTAACAACATTGGGCATCATGACCTTTCAATCTGGTTGGAATGCATTTATGTGGCCTCTGATCGTTTTGAATTCGGATGAAATGAAAACGGTTCAGGTGGGGCTGGCTGCGTTTCAGTACAATTACAGTACAAACTACGGGCCATTGATGGCAGGGACGATCTTAGCTACTTTACCAGTCCTAGTACTATTCATAATGGTCCAAAGAAATTATGTTCAAGGATTAGCAGAGGCAGGAATAAAATAAAAGGAGTAGAAAAATGAAAAAATTTTTTAAGAGCCTGATGATCATTGGTTTACTTGTATTACTTGGTGCTTGTGGTAAAAAGGAGACACAGTCTGGTGGGGCAAGTGATGGGAAACAAAACATCACTTTTTGGGGATCTTGGAGTGGTTCGCAAGTCGATCAATTGAATCAATTGATCGAGAAATACAATAAGAGTCAAGATTCTTATAAGGTTACTTATAAAGTCCAAGATAACGTAGAAGAAAAGCTTCTGACAGGTATGGCTGGCGGAGAAATTCCTGACGTGATCTTATGGGATCGTGTCAATACGGGAATGTATGCCCAAAAAAATGCTTTAATGGATTTAGATGAGTTGATCAAGAAAGATAAAGTTGATTTAAATGAATTTTACGAAGAAACAGTAAAAGAGATGTCCTACGATGGGAAACAATATGGCATACCATTATTAGTGGACAACCGCTCACTTTTCTACAATAAGAAACTACTGAAAGAAGCAGGAGTTACACCGCCAAAAACGTGGGCAGAATTGTTGAATGTTGCTGAAAAAACAACGAAGTGGGACGGAAATCAACTTGTTCAAGCTGGTTTCTCGTTGGACGATGTAGGACTATTCAATATGTGGTTGCAACAAGCTGGCGGTACGATGCTTTCTGAGGATGGGAAAAAGACAGCTTTCAACTCTAAAGCTGGTTTAGAAGTCGCTGATTTTTGGAATCAGTTATTGAATGAGAAAAAAGTCTATCAACAGGGATTCAATGATGGAACGGATGCTTTTGCTGCGGGGAAAGTCGCAATGACATACAACGGACCATGGGCACTTTCAGATTACAACAAAGTCGATGGATTAGATTACGGAGTTGTTCCTCCTGTTACAGGTCCCAATGGCGATAAAGGCGCATTAACTGGCGGATTTGGTCTAGTCATCCCGAAAACTGCTAAAAATAAAGACGCCGCTTGGGATTTCATCAAATGGTGGACGACGAATCCAGAAGTGGGTATCGAATTTGCCAAGATATCAAACTGGCTTCCTGCAAACAAAGCCGCAGCGCAAGATAGCTATTTCCTTGAGAATGATAAATACAAAGCATTTGTGGAAACAATGGATTTTGCCAAAATCCGTCCGACTGTTGCAGGGTATTCTGATCTTGAGAAACTGGCTGTTAATCCACAATTGGAAAATATGCTAGCAGAAAAAGAAACACCTCAAGAAGCCTTAGAAAATGCGCAAAAACAAGGTGATAAAATTTTGAAAGAAGGATCGACGAATGACTAAATTTGAACAATTAGCTGAACAAGCACAAAATAGTATTGATTATTTTTATCTGTCAAAGGATAAAAAACAGTGGTTGAACAACGTGTATCCATTAACAGACCAAGCACAAAACGAAACTTTCCATTACTGGTGGATGGCCCATCTGATCGACGTACGCATCGATGCATATCTACGTACAAAAAATGAAGAATATCTGCGATTAGCCGAAGAAACTTATCGTTATAATAAAGAAAGAAATAACGGCACATTACTACATGAATATTATGATGATATGCTTTGGAATGCTTTAGCAGCCTTACGCCTGTACCAACAGACCAATAAACAAGTGTATTTGGCTGATGCACGCGAAGTTTGTTTAGATATTTTCGACACCGCTTGGAATGACCAAATGGATGGCGGTTTTGCGTGGAAAAGAACACGACTTGACTACAAGAACACACCTGTAAATGGCCCAATCATGATTTTGGCCTTACGCTTGTATCAAATCGAAGAAAATCCTATCTATTTAGAAATGAGTAAAAAAACACTCGCTTGGATGAAAAAGACATTAGTACAAGAGGATTCTAAGTTTGTAGAGGATGGGGTCAATCGTAACGGCGATGGGAAAATCGATTACCAATGGAAGTTCACGTATAATCAAGGTGTCTATATTGGCGCATTGATCGAATTTTATCATGTTACAAAAGATACTAGCTATTTGGAAGAAGCACTGCAATGTGCACAAACCTCTATTGAAGTCCTTGTTGAAAAAGGGGTATTCAATGATGAAGGAGATGGTGGAGATATCGGATTATTCAAAGGTATCGAGTACCGCTACTTGCAACTGCTTTACAAAGAAACACATGCAGAATTTATCCGTTCATTCATTGAATCAAGTTGTCAGATTTTAGCCGAACATGGGAAACGAGGAGAGTATCTCTTAGCGTACCGTGATTGGTTGGAAAACAAGCCAGAAAGTGTTTGTCTCTCTGACCATTTGTCTGGTGTGATGGCACTAGAGAGCGCTGCGTCTCTCTAGCAGATCAAACGAAAAGGTCATAATATGAAAAGAGCGTGGGATAGAAGCAATACTTTTATCTCACGCTCTTTTCATGAATAAATGGTGGGAGCAACTCCATCGTAAGTTGGAATTTACAAAAATTTAAAATCATTACCTAGACAAATGATAAATAAGCGAATATACAGAGTTAGAAAAAATGAACAGTATCAAATAAATCAGTCGGCTTTATTGATTGTTTTGATAGAGTAAACAGAGCTTTGAAGGAAAAAATGGGATGATTGTATCGCCTAAAAAAAAATTAGATAAATATCAAGAAAGAGTAAGAGAGAGTAGATAAAAAGTTTGATGGAAAAGTAGAGGAAGATATAGTAGTAAAATAAGAGCGGTACAGAGTTTTAAAAACAGAAGTATTTATTTAGCAACTGCTGAAAATTAGTAGTTTATAATTTACATAAGACTACAGCTATGTATAGTTATGGTTTTCGATTTATTGTTAAAATGTACTTCTAATAGACCTTTAGAAGGAAATACTTGACATGTCGATATTAGCAATAGTCATTGCAGTTGCATTAACGTTGATTTATTTTTTACTTATAAATCCAAAAATCAAATATTTTTTTTGGTTTTTGGGAATAATTTACTGGAATAATCCTTACTTCTTTTCAATTGTTACCAATCACTTTAGATCATCTATTGATCTCTTTTTTCTTGCTATGGGAGTAAGTGTCTTTTTTATTCCAACGTTTTTTATTGTTTCAAGTATTCAAACCATCATTAGTGTTTTTTTAGACAGAGACTACATAAAAATCTTAACATCTGTTTGTCTAATACTATTCACACTAATATATTATAAGGACGTAATAGATGTTAGCGTGACTACATTTGATTGGGGAAAATGTTGTTTAAGGATCATTATACTAGTTGGCACGATTTTTCTTTTTTTCAAAAAAGAAGCATATCGGCAAAGACACTAGCCAATGAAAAATAATTTTGGCGTCTTCAAGATAAAACTGACCGGAGTATTGAAATGCGTAGGTGCTTTTCAATACTCCGATCAGATCTGTCACATCGCTAAATTTTTTGAAAAAAAATTTTACTTATTCTTTATTCTTGATAAATCAATGTCACCAGTGTATTTTTCCAGGTTAATTAGTTTTATGACTTGGGAAGTATCCCCAGTATCCACTGATACTAACTTGGTAGTAAGAACTTTTTGAGATTCGTCTTGAAGTGTTGCTTCTGGAGTTCCAGCTGATGTAAATTCCCAATAGAGATTGGTGGGTACATCATAGAGATGGATCGTGCCATTATGATTACTACCATATGTGACAGAGCCATCGATCTTACGTCCACCAGATAATTGAATCACATCTTCTGGAAAAACAGCACTATTGGAGATAGAAGGAACAATGGACGTGCCAGCAGGGATTCTTTGAATATACAATGTATCGATTTCTTGATTTGCGCCAAGTTGTAGCCAGATCCGAGCATACTCGATTTGGTCATCCGTATAGGTGGTGAGAGATTGATTTGTAGAAATTTTAGTTTCTGTATTATCTGTAGTAGAAGTGGAAATACTGCTGGTGGTGGACTCAATGGGTGAACTACCAGAGTCAGTGTGACTGGTCGATGAGTGATTCTCATAAGAGGTTGTATCTTTCGGTTGATTTTTACTTTCATCATGAGAAGTAACACACCCGCTTAAAGAGAATAAACCAAAGAAAACAAACAACAAAGTAAATTTTTTCATTAAGATACTCCTTCAAAATATATATTTTTCTTCATCCCGTTGATTCTTAGCTGCTTAGAAAATACAAAAATCCATTTGTATCTTTGTGCAACTCTTAATAAGAAACAGTCTATCATAAAAACATATTCAAGAAAATAACATCTGGATAAGTGAAGTATGTAGATAAAGAAAATCAAATGAAAAGCCAATTTTTTTGAATATCTTTTTGAAAAATAGATCAATGTGTTAGAATCTCAACATAAGAATGAAATTTACTAAGTTATATTATTTATTCCGAAAAGTGGAAAAACAAATAGGAGAATCAACCATGGACGAATTAGATTGGAATGAATTTGCCCCCGAGTATTATCAAAATCAACTGGAATCACGCACGACGATCGTAGAAGATGTTATCGCCTTTTTAAAAAGTAAGAAAGTATTACCTGCATCTGACCTGATAGATGTAGCAGGTGGTGCTGGGCGCTATTTACCTATGGCGAAAGAAGTAGGAAGCTACAAATTATTTGATTTTTCAACCGAAATGTTGCGCTTTGCCCAACAAGAAGCAAATAAGCTGGGGGTGAAAAACGTCCAAATGATGAAGCAGTCTTTCGAAGATTTTTTAGAAAATAAAGAAAGTGCTGAAGTGATTTTTACTGCTGCAAATCCAGCATTGGATAATACAAAAAAATTAGAACAAATGCTGAAAAAAATGAATCAGGCTTGTGTAATCCTCCGAGTCGTCCACTCAAGGGATGATCTTTTTATTCCTTTAGAAGAACGGTTAGGGATTTTTGAAGAAGATCCGACGGTTTCTCCAGATTTAATGGATCTTTTTGAAACATTTTTAACACAAAATGATTATTCCTATCAAAAACAGGATTTCACGTATGTTCTCAAAGAAGAAATCACTCGTTCATTGATGGAGGATTACTATGAAGAGTATAAAGAAGATCAACGACTGACTGATTTTCTTGACCAGCATTTTCTCCAAGATGAACAAATCAGTACAACCCGTTTGACCTACCGCTTGTTGCTGATCCAATAAAAAGTAAATTGAGAGGGCAAAAGCAAAAGTAGTACTGGATACGTAAAAATTGGGGATGTTACCCCCATTATGTAAATAAACGATCAGCCGAAGGAACTCAAAATAAAGAATACTATTTTGGTTCCTCCGGCTGATCGTCGTCATTTATTTTAGAATCTTTTGTTGCTTATATACAACTCACTGCTTTAATTGATAAAAGGCGTATTACTGTTTGTAATAGCGGATATCATTTTCTACTTTATAGATTGAAAAAGGTACCTCAGAAGTATATTCTGCAGATTCGCCATTTTCTGGTAATTTTTCGCTAAAGATCGCTTCGTATTCGGCAACAGTGACTTGTTTTCTTGCATCTAGCATTTCTTGATGGCTCTCGGTCATTAGGAATTCTTGGTAGCCTTCGACTAGATAGCCTGTAAAGAATTCACTGACTGCGCCAGAACCATAACTGAATAGGCCAATACGATCACCAGATGATAAAGTTTGAGAATTTTCCAAAAGAGAAATCAAACCTAGATAGAGCGAGCCAGTATATAAATTACCGACTCGGCGGCTATACCGAATGCTTTCTTCATAACGTTCTAACAAACGCGTTTGGTTTTCTTCGTCTGTCTGATCTAATACACTTTGCAACGCTTTTTTTCCCATTTTTGTATAAGGGATATGGAAACTCAATGCGTCATAATCTTCTAGTTTAAGACCAGTGAGTTCTTTATGATGATTCCAGACTTTTTGGAATGATTCAATATAAGTTGAATTTGATAATGGCCCGTCTACTATAGGAAATTCACTATAATCTGGGCGCCAAAAATCGTAGATATCTTCTGTCAAGAAGGTACTATCATCTTCGATTGTAAGGATTCGTGGATCAGCAGTGACCATCATTGCGACAGCACCAACGCCTTGTGTGACTTCGCCGCCACTTGCCAAGCCATAACGAGCCATATCACTAGCAATGACCAAAACTTTACGATCTTGATGATTTTTCACATATTCTTTTGCCATATGCAAGGCTGCCGTTCCGCCGTAACAAGCTTCCTTGACTTCAAAGGAACGAGCAAAAGGTTGGACTTTAAGCAAATGGTGGATGATCACAGCACTTGCTTTCGAGTGATCGATACCTGATTCTGTTCCAACGATCACCATATCGATGAGTTCGCGGTCTTGTTCCGACACGATCCTGCTGGCAGCATTTGCACCCAATGTGATGATATCTTCCGAAACGCGGTTAAGAGCCATCTGATCTTGACCGATACCGATATGGTATTTAGCAGGATCATCTCCTCGATGGTTGGCTAATTCTGTCATATCTAAATATAAATTTGGAATAAAAAAGGAAAGACGATCGATCCCTATTTTCATTTCAACACCTCTTTATTTGTGATAAAAAAACTTACTTTACTAAAGTATCATAAAATGATTAAAAGAAATACAAAAAAGCGAATATTTAAGGATTGTTAAAATTTGTTTCTCGTTTATTTTGAAGAAGTAATGTACTATTTGTTTTTGGCGAAAACAATGGTATATTTTTGTAGGAGGTGGCTTACTTGAAGGAAGTCGTAATTATAGATGCTGCAAGAACGCCAATTGGTAAATATAAAGGTAGTTTGAGCAATTTTTCTGCAGTTGAATTAGGGACAATGGTTACTAAAAAATTGCTAGAAAAAGCAAGTATCAAAAAAGATGAGATCAACCAAGTGATTTTTGGAAATGTCTTACAAGCGGGAAATGGCCAAAATGTTGCCCGTCAAATCTCGATCAATAGTGATATTCCTGTAGATGTTCCTGCAATGACTATCAATGAAGTCTGTGGTTCAGGGATGAAAGCAGTGATTTTAGCGCGTCAGCTGATTCAATTAGGTGAGGCAGATCTAGTAATAGCTGGGGGAACAGAGAGTATGACCCGGGCGCCTTTACTACAACAATTTGATTCTGAAACCACTTCATATAATGGACCAATTTCAAGCATGGTCAACGATGGTTTGACTGATACTTTTTCAAACACGCATATGGGGTTAACTGCTGAGAATGTAGCAGAACAGTTCGGAGTGACGAGAAAAGAGCAAGACCAATATGCATTAGACTCACAATTAAAAGCAGCCAAGGCAACGGAAAATAATGTATTCAAAGAAGAAATCATACCTGTTCCACTAACGGATGGAACATGGTTGGAAAATGATGAGGCGATACGTGGTAATAGTTCATTAGAAAAACTAGGAACATTAAAAACGGTATTCTCAGAAAATGGAACGGTCACAGCTGGAAATGCTTCTCCATTGAATGATGGTGCGTCAGTAATGATCCTAGCTTCAAAAGAGTATGCACTAAAAAATGATCTTCCGTATCTAGCAACGATCAAAGGTGTGGCGGAAATCGGTATCGATCCTAGTATCATGGGAATCGCACCGATCAATGCGATCAATTCACTGTTAGAAAAGACAGATGTTTCATTAGATGCGATTGATCGATTTGAGATCAATGAAGCATTTGCTGCCTCGTCCATCGTTGTTAATCGTGAACTTCAACTTGATCCAGAAAAAGTAAATAGTGATGGTGGAGCTATTGCTTTAGGACACCCGATTGGCGCTAGTGGTGCAAGAATCCTGACGACATTGAGTTATGGATTGCAGAGAAATGAGCAAAAATACGGCATCGCTTCTTTATGTATCGGTGGAGGTCTGGGACTAGCAGTCTTACTTGAGGCAAATCAAGAAAAAGCAGGATCATTCGACGAAAAAAAAAAGTTCTATCAGCTGACACCAGAAGAACGTAGAAGTCAGTTAGTTCGCGGAGGCGTGATTGCTGAAAAAAGTGCGGATCAACTAAAAAATGAACGTTTGTCTGAAGACATTGCGAACCATTTGATTGAGAATCAAATAAGCCAAGTGGAGATTCCTATGGGCGTTGCCCAAAATTTTCAGATCAATGGTGAAAAAAAATGGGTTCCCATGGCAACAGAAGAACCATCTGTTATAGCAGCAGCTAGCAATGGAGCGAAAATTTGTGGGAATATCACTGCAAAAACGCCACAAAGACTGATGAGAGGCCAGATCGTGTTGACCGGTAAGTCTGAATATCAGACAATCATCGAAGCAATAAACACACGAAAAGATGAACTGTTTTTGTGTGCAAACAATAGCTATCCTTCCATTGTTAAACGCGGTGGCGGAGTGAGAGATATATCTACGAGAGAATTCATGGGAAGTGATCATGCCTATGTATCAATCGATTTCTTGATCGATGTCAAAGATGCCATGGGGGCGAATATCGTCAATGCGATTTTAGAAGGAGTCGCCAGCCAATTGAGAAGCTGGTTCCCAGATGAAGAGATTTTATTCAGTATTTTGAGTAACTTAGCAACCGAATCTCTTGCTACAGCATGTTGCACGATTCCTTTTGAATATTTAGGTAAAAGCAAAGAAGCTGGAAGACAAGTTGCCGAAAAGATCCAACAGGCAGCGGAATATGCAAAGCTAGATGTTTATCGGGCAGCAACGCATAATAAAGGTGTCATGAATGGGATCGAAGCGGTCATCTTAGCAACTGGTAATGATACCAGAGCGGCATCCGCAGCTATTCATGCATATGCTTCAAGAAATGGCTTTTACCAAGGATTGACCGATTGGAAGATAGTTGATGGACAGTTAGTGGGTAAATTGACTGTACCTTTAGCTGTTGCGACCGTAGGAGGCGCTTCAAAGATTTTACCTAAAGCGAAACTTGCACTTGAAATACTTGATGTCTCTTCTGCAAAAGAATTGGCACAAGTAATTGCGGCTGTGGGATTAGCTCAGAATTTAGCGGCATTGAAAGCTTTAGTAACAGAAGGCATCCAAAAGGGGCATATGTCCTTACAAGCACGAGTATTAGCCATTACTGTTGGTGCAACTGGGGATGAAATCGAACAAGTTGCGGCATATTTAAGAAAAGCAGATACCATGAATCAACAGCTTGCAAGTGATTATTTGCTAGAAATCCGTTCTTGATTTTTTTTAGTAAAAATCGTGTTGATTGATGTTGATCAGTGCATTCGTATGGGTAATGTGGGATAAATCTAAAAATAAGTTTTGTTACAGACTCTCGAATAAACGGCGGGAGCAAAAAGCAACTCCTTCGGAAATAAGCCGAAATTCACAAAAATTTGAAAAGCAATTTTCGTTCATTTCTTCTTATTTCTCGGAGTTAAACACTTCTGTCCCAGCCTCTCTCGAATAAACGGCGTCCAAAAGTCGGGTTTTCGGAAATTTCAAAAAAACGAGCAATACAAAAAACGTATTGTTCGTTTTTTTCTCCAATTTCTCAAACCTAAACGACTTTTGTCTTGACCTCTTTGAACTGTTATATGAATGAGGAAGCGTTGTTTGACACCTGTCCAATCAGAGAGCCGAGGCAGATAAATGCCTTAGGTTCTTTTTTCTTAAAAAATAGTTGGAAAACGGCTCATTTTTAATGATTTTGCGTATATATCTAAGTTTTTTTGGTATAATCCTTTTCATTTGTCTTTTTTTTTCTTATAATCGTAAAGGTATGAGCGAAGGAGAGAACATATGAAGAAAAAACAAAAGCAAAAATTACTCAATCAATTCCGTCCTTCTTTAGACGGCATCAGAAGTCAATTGTTCCATTCTTTGGAAGAGGAAAGCTTACGACGTTACGGACTACCTTTACAAGTGATGCTTGATCCTAAAAATCGACAAATATTGACTATTGGGTTAGCAGGACAATCAAACGAAGATACACGTATCAATGTACCTATCGATGATAATTTTACTACTGTGTTAAAACGTATTCGTTCAGGTGAAAAGGATATTTTTGATCGCTTCCGCGACAACTTATTGATCGAAATCGTTTCTTACTGGAACGATCAACGTCTTAAAAATGATGAGCCAACTGCTCAAACCGTTTCTACACCAGTAAGCGATACGACTGTCGAAGAAACGAACACGGCCAAAATGGAAGAACCAGTGAAAGAAGCAGAAGACAAACCAACAGCGGAATCAACTGAAAAAGAACGCTCAACAAACACTACCGCTTTGACTTTTGCTGATTTTTCAAGTGAAGTAGCTGAATATCCAAAATTCTATACAGAAAAAACAGAGCAATCCGTAGTGATTTATGAAAAAGCAGCGGATGAACCTCGCAAACTAGCTGAGATATCTATGACAGCTGAAAATGAGTTTACGATCGAAAAAGCGTTAGAACGTAAATATAAAGTGAAATTGACTTTGATTCCACTGATCGAACAATTTGCGGCAACAGCCATCAATGATCGCTAAGCAATGAATGAAGGTAAAATAAAATGAGGTGCCTTGAAGGAGTAGCGCATATTGCGAACTTCTTCAAGGCACCTTTTATTCTTTTTTAAAGAAAGAATGAGACAAAAGTGTTTCTTACTTTTGTCCCACTCTCACATCATTATTCTCTTGGGATCAAAGCGAATTGTTCAAGGTCAGGGGAATAAATCACTTTATGACCTTGCCAAGTCTTGACCATCAAAGAATGATCGAATCTATTTTTAACTTCTGCTAATTTTTGTTCATAAGTAGCATTCCTCAATGGAAAATGCTGGATTTTGTCTGGTGTGACCAAAAAAACAAAATCAGGATGAAACGTTTGTGTGATTTCTTCAGGAAGAGAGTCTAAACGTTCGATTGGGTCCATAGCTATCCAACTTCCTTAACTTAGAATTGAGCAGTATCTGGATCTTTTGCTTTTCCAACTACGCCGTCCAATTGATCGATTTGTTTCATTTCTTCTTCGGACAATTCAAAATCAAATAGCTCAGTATTTTCTTTGATACGGCTAGGTGTTACTGATTTAGGCAATGGTAAAAAGCCGTGTTGTAAAGACCAGCGAAGAGAAACTTGAGCAATGCTCTTGTCATGTGATTTTGCAATTTCTTGCATTTCAGGAACATCGAAAATTTTCCCAGTTCCTAGTGGGCTGTAAGCCTCTAAGATCATATCGTGTTTTTTAGCATAATCCACGACTTCAGGTTGTAATTCTCCTGGAGCAAGGAAGATCTGATTGACCATTGGCATTACTTTTGCTGTTTTAGCCAAAGTGTCTAAATGGTGAGGTAAGAAGTTGCTGACACCAATCGCTTTGATTTTACCAGCTTCATATAATTCTTCAAATGCACGCCATGTTTCTGCATTTGCTTCTTCCCAATTGTCGCGAAATGCAACGGGATTAGGCCAGTGGATCAAGAATAGATCAACATAGTCTGTTTGCAATTTTTTCAAGGATTCTTCAAAGGAAGACATCACTAAGTCATAGCTGTGATTTGCATTCCACAATTTTGTAGTAAGAAAAATTTCTTCTCTAGGAATGCCGCTTTCTTTTATTGCTTGTCCTACACTTTCCTCATTTTTATAGCCTTGTGCAGTATCGATGTGACGATACCCTGCTGCTAATGCTTCTTTTACTGATGCAACGGCAACATCTCCATCTGGTGTTTGCCATGTGCCAAAACCAACGACTGGGATCTTATAGCCGTTTGCTAAACGATACGTACTTGTTAATGAATCCATACTCTCAACTCCTTAATTTTTATTTCCTCTTTAATTCTAGCTCATTTTCCCCAAAAAAGAATCCATTTTGTTTCTTCTTTTTTTATTTTAGTAAAATCAATAAAAAAATGTTTTTCATTCTAGTATTTTGCCGGTAAATTACGTAAACTAAATCAGAAGGGAATGAGAGAATGGATATCTATTTAAAAAAAGCAATTTTGCATATTATTGATCGCGAAACTGGTTCTCCAGTTTTTTCTCAAAAAGAATTGGATTTGACAAAAGATTTTACCCGAGATTTTTTACAAAAGAAAATCCAAAAAATTTCTTCTGCACAAACAAAGACCGGCCAGTTGACACAAGAAAGTATAATCGGCACACATTTAAAAAACTGTGAAGAAAATTTTGTTGAAGCGAGTGAATTGATTGTACAGCGGTGGTTTGACGTCTATCAAGAAAGTGAAGAGGCACCAAGCGCGGATGTTTTTGTTGTCTTGTACGAGATGGATACCGTCATGTATTTAGCTTTGTTAAAAGTAAATTACCGAGAATCATATACTCACTATGTCGAAGCAGATGAAACAGGAATCGATAATCGTTTGATTTTGAATAGGGCGATCCTTGGTTCAAAATCACAGAAAGCGGATGAAGCACTTGCTGTGAACTTAACTGACTTGACGTATGAATTGATCGAAAAGAAATATGAATTCTCTGGGAAAAAAGAACTTTACTTTTCTGGAAGAGTGATCGAGAGTGTTCCCGCTCCCTCATTAGAAGAAAACGTCAAGGTTATCCAAAAGGTTGCCAAGAGTCTAGGTAAAAAATTTGAAACGGAAGAGTTTGATATCATGGCAGATTTGAAGGAAGCCGTCTATGATACGATCGAAGAAAAGGGCAGATTAGATCATGAAATGATTGCCGAAAAGGTGTTCAAAGAAAACATCACAGCAAAATTGGCATTCCAAGAAGAAGTACAGGAACAAGGTTTTGTTCCAGAAGCACCACCTGTTAAAGAAGTACAAGAAATATCCGAGAAAAAATTTGGAAAACAAAAATTTAAACTATCAAATGGAATCGAATTGATTGTTCCTGTCGATGTTTACCGCAATCCTGATTTGATCGAATTCGTGAATAATCCAGATGGAACGATTTCAGTCATGATCAAAAATGTCGATGAAGTTTTAAATCGTTTATAGGACACGATAGGACACGACTGAACGATTCAAAAAGTCGGTTAGATTTTCAACAAATAAGCCTGAACACTGCGGAAATGATTATTTTCGTAGTGTTCAGGCTATTTTATTATTCTAACTGTTGCGCAGCAGCTTTTGGAATCTCATTGACCTTTACTTCTTCCCAATTCAAAACGCCTTTTCTCTCGTTCACTTCTAATTTGAGATATGCGTTCATCTTCAATGGTCTTTCTCTTAGTTCTTTAAAAGAGACTTCTTTTTCTTGACCTTCTTCATTATAAGCCGGTTGTTTATACGTATAGTACGTGTTTTTTCGGTCGCCCTCTGTATGTCTTTCGCCATTTGTCGTGATCTTTGTATAATAGGTTTCTCCCATGTAGTAATAACGATAAGTAGCAAAACTACCGCCTAAAAAAATCGCAACTACAATGAGCGCGCCAAGCCATTTTTTCATCATCCATTTCACCTCAATCTTATTATTCAATAAAATAGTCGATTCGTCTATTGAATCAATTGGAATGTAAAACTTTATAAAGAAAAATTAAATCTTCTACTTTTTAATACTAGGTAGTTGATTCTTTTTGATGATGTTGTTATGATACTCCAGTACTAAGTGCTACAAAGTATTTTTACACATAGAAGGTGACAGAAGTTGAAAGGGATGACCGAGTTATTAAAAGGCTCATTAGAAGGTATCGTCCTGCAAATCATCAAGAACAAGCAGGAAACATATGGGTATGAGATCACGAATGAGCTAGTGGCTACTGGCTTTTCAGAAATCGTGGAAGGAACAGTGTATACTGTTTTATTGCGATTGGAAAAGAAGGGGTTAGTAACGACTGAAAAGAGAAAATCAGAACTTGGTCCAGCACGGAAGTTTTATCAGTTGAATGATAAGGGTGATAGATATCTAGAAGAATTTTGGGAAAAATGGCGTTTCTTAGTCTCTCAATTGGCAAAAGTAAAGGCAAATGAAGCAAGTGAAGAAAGAAGAGATGAAAAATGAAATTTTATGACAAAATCACAGGTAATGATATTAGAAGAGCGTATCAGGAATTTGATGTGCGTTCAGATAAACTGCCGCTAGATTATCAGATAGCATGGAAAGAGATCCAAAGTAGTTTGTGGGACTATTCGAATTTTTCCGGTAGGAACCTAGTCCCTATTTTGGATGGGATTCTGGGACTACTAGAAGAATCTGCACTGGATGGAATCCCAATCGATCAAATCATTGATGGGGATGCGAAGAAATTCAGTGCAGCGGTCGCAGGAGTTGAAGGTGCAGAAAATTACCGCGATAAATGGCGGAAGCAATTAAACGAATCCGTAGCTAAAAAACTGAAGAATTGAGGGATAAACTATGGGAATCCAACAAATGATCGATGAAAAAAAAGAGTGGCGTGTCCACATGATCCGTGTCAAGAGTTTACCGAAAGACTATCAAATCGTTTATAAAGAGATCCAAAAATATTTTTTTAAAGTAGCACCGATTGGTGTGACTGAAAAGGATGGTGTGCTTTCTGAATTAGTAGAGTTGTTCGAAGAAGGGGCACAAAGCGGGAAAACAGTTCTCGATATCACAGGAGAAGACGTCGCTTTATTTGCAGATCAACTAATTGAAGGAAAACCAACATTGATCGAAAATCGTCAAATGAAACAAGCACATTAGATAGAGTGATAATTCGTGTAACTTTTGTATTACATCAGTAGATAAGAAGAAGCTGAGACAAAAGTTGTTCAGGTTTGAGAAATTGGAGAAAAAAACGAACAATACGCTTTTTGTATTGCTCATTTTTTTTTGAAATTTCCGAAAAGACTGACTTTTGGACGCCATTTATTTGAGAGAGGCTGGGACAGAAGTGTTTAACTCCGAGAAATAAGAAGAAATGAACGAAAATTGCTGTTCAAATTTTTGTGAATTTCGGCTTATTTCCGAAGGAGTTGCTTCTGCTCCCGCCGTTTATTCGAGCGTCTGTAGCAAACCTGATTTTTAGATTTGTTCCACATTCTTGTTCATTTTAGTTTATCATAGAAAAATAGAAGATGACGCTTTATGTGAATTATCAAGCGTGGTATAAATAATTATCTAGATTTAAAATACAAAGGAGTGGAATTGATGCATATCGAGCATATTGCGATTTGGACAAAGGATTTAGAAAAAATGAGAGCGTTTTACGAGGGCTATTTTGGCACAAAAAGTTCAGAAAAATATACCAATCCCAAAACGAGATTCCAATCTTATTTTTTAAGTTTTCCTACTGGTGGCAGAATCGAATTGATCACCAAACCATTTTTATCTGATCGATCAGTAGATACATTAGGCTATGCGCATCTTGCATTAGCAGTCGGAACAAAAGAAGATGTGGATTCATTTGCGGAACGATTCATCGCTGATGGCTATCCACTACTAAGTGGTCCAAGAACGACGGGAGATGGTTATTATGAGGCAGTGATCCAAGATCCAGAGGGAAATTTTATTGAGCTTACAGCTGATTGAGAGTTCAAAAGTCGTTGAAGGGTTTTCGCTAAGCACAAGAAATAATGCTATGTATGATGAAGGAGGTGTAGTTATGCATTTTCATGAACAAAAATGTATCGATGAACAATCATTACTAGAACTTTATGGCTCTGTTGGCTGGACGGCATATACAACAGATAGCAAACAACTAACGAAGGCGGTGGAGCAGTCACTTAAGGTCATCACAGTTTGGCAAGAGAAAGAATTGATTGGACTGATCCGCAGTGTGGGGGATGGTGAAACAATTCTTTACATTCAAGACTTGTTGGTACACCCTGCCTATCAAAAGCAAGGCATTGGGACAGAACTGATGAAGCAGATGGTAGAAGCTTATCCAGATGTGAGGCAAAAAGTATTACTGGCAGAAAATGACCCTGTGATAAAAAGATTCTATGAAAAAAATGGGTTCCATCTAGCAGAGCAACAAGGAGTAGCTTGCTTTTATAAAGAATATTAAAAAGAATATCAGTATTCAGTTGATTCCAACGAACCGATCAGTGTGTGTTTGTTACAAGCAGATTTGGTGATCACGAAATACCCCTTACTTTTTCAAGTGATCATTGATGAATGGCAAGGTTATTTTTAAAAGACTTAATTGCCGAAATTTCAACGGTTGTGTATGTGCGCTCTTCAAATACCGAACTGTTCAACAAGGCGAGTGTTCTTAGTTGACTTTGACCAAGTTTGACGTATAATAGGGTTTGTTCAATACTTACAAAAAGTAAGGCGGACATAATCTTTTTTATTTAAGCTAAAAAGGACTATAATGAACAAGTGAGAGCGAAAATCGAGCTCTAAAACATTTAGGAGGTTTGTTAATTATGGCAAAAGAACATTATGATAGAAGTAAACCACACGTAAACATTGGGACTATTGGTCACGTCGACCATGGTAAAACCACTTTGACTGCTGCAATCACTACAGTATTAGGTAAAAAAGGCTTAGCAAATCCTCAAGACTATGCTAGTATCGATGCGGCACCTGAAGAACGTGAACGTGGGATTACAATCAATACTGCGCACGTAGAATATGAAACTGAAAAACGTCACTATGCACACATCGATGCACCAGGACATGCGGACTATGTGAAAAACATGATCACAGGTGCTGCTCAAATGGACGGAGCCATTCTAGTTGTATCTGCAACAGATGGACCAATGCCACAAACACGTGAACATATTTTATTGTCACGTCAAGTAGGTGTTAAATATTTGATCGTCTTCTTGAACAAAATCGACTTAGTAGATGATGAAGAATTGATTGATCTTGTCGAAATGGAAGTTCGTGAATTATTAAGCGAATATGGTTTCCCAGGTGACGATACACCAGTCATCAAAGGTTCAGCATTAAAAGCTTTACAAGGAGATCCTGATGCAGAAGCAGCTATCATGGAATTGATGGATACTGTTGATGAATATATCCCAACACCAGAACGTGATACAGACAAACCATTATTGTTACCAGTGGAAGATGTCTTCTCAATCACAGGTCGTGGGACTGTTGCTTCAGGTCGTATCGATCGTGGTGCAGTTCGTGTAGGTGATGAAATCGAAATCGTCGGTATCAAACCTGAAACACAAAAAGCTGTTGTAACTGGGGTCGAAATGTTCCGCAAAACATTAGACTATGGTGAAGCAGGAGATAACGTTGGGGTATTGTTACGTGGTATCCAACGTGAAGATATCGAACGTGGACAAGTAATCGCAAAACCAGGTTCAATCACACCACATACAAAATTCAAAGCAGAAGTGTACGTATTGACAAAAGAAGAAGGTGGACGTCATACACCATTCTTCAATAATTATCGTCCACAATTCTACTTCCGTACAACTGACGTAACTGGAACAATCGTTTTACCTGAAGGCACTGAAATGGTTATGCCTGGAGATAACGTAACGATCGACGTTGAATTGATCCATCCAGTTGCCATCGAAAACGGAACAACTTTCTCTATTCGTGAAGGTGGCCGTACAGTAGGTTCAGGTATCGTAACAGAAATCGAAGCCTAATTTGCTCATTAAAGAGAATCTATTTAAATAAAAGACTGCAGACAAAGAAAAAATTCTTTGATCTGCAGTTTTTTTGTTATAATAAAAGATAACGTTTGCTTTTTACGAAGTAGTTCTACGAACATCCAGTTCTGTTCAAGATGCGCAGATCAAGATTGTCGTTTACAACTTGATCCAGGTGTATCCAGTCAGAGTGAATAGTTTTATAGAAAAAGCAATGATGAACGTAGGGATGCGGTGGAACTCAAAATGGTTGTAGGAGGAAAGAAACGATGAAAGCAGTTTTGCTTGAGAATGTATCAAAAGTATTTCCTGATAAAAATAAAGCGATAGACAATATAACGATTAGCATTGAACCAGGAGAAGTGTTTGGATTCTTAGGTCCGAATGGTGCGGGGAAAACTACCACTGTGAAGATACTCAATGGTATGCTTCAACTATCAGGAGGGCAGTGCCGGGTATTCGATATCGATCCTATGGAAAATCCTGAAAAAGTACATGCGTTGGCCGGTGTAGTCACAGAGCATGCACAAATGTACGATAACTTGTCAGGTATTGAGAATCTTATGTTTTATGGAGCAGCATTCGGTATAAATAAGAGTGAGAGTTTCAAGCGTGCTACTGCACTTTTGGAAAGACTGAATCTAACTGAAGCAAAAGATCGCAAGCTAGGGTCTTATTCTACTGGGATGAGACAAAGACTTTCTCTTGCGCGTGCAATGATTCATCAACCTAAAATTTTGTTTCTAGATGAACCTACTTCTGGGTTAGACCCTGAAAGTGCCCAAAGCGTCAATCACATGATTCGAAAATTGGCCCAAGAAGAAGGGATGACGATTTTTTTATGTACACATCAATTGCGTTATGCTCAGGAGATTTGTACTTCTTATGGTTTGATCGACAAGGGAGCACTACTTGCAATAGGCACACTTGAACAGCTTCGTACAAAGATCCATTCTGGTATGACGGTAAAAATCGAGACGAATTATATGCCGGATAGTGTGTCTTATCGAAAAATCGAACAAGGGATGTTTGAAGTTGACGTTCAGACAGAAAAAGAAATCCCTTCACTTGTGAAGCAGATCGTGGAGGCAGGTGGGGATATTTACCATGTTTCTGCCGAGCAGCCAACGTTGGAAGATATCTATTTCAGCTTGATCGAAAAACGAAAGGGGAACGAGTAAAATGTTGCATACTATGCAGTGGGCCATCATCAAAAAAGATTTGCAAAGTATCACGACCAACAAACAGGTATTTGTTACCATATTGATGGTTCCTTTGGCATTGACGATTGTTCTACCCACTATTTTTATTATGATGGTCCATTTTGTCCCATTAGATTCTCTCAATTTACAAGCACTATTAGAGATGATCCCACGGACAGGTGCGGATCAGGATGTCAAACAGAGTTTGATCAAGCTATTGATGAATAATATCATGCCTGTGTTCTTTTTGATGATACCCATCATGGCTTCGTCTGTTATGGCGGCAAGCTCATTCGTGGGAGAAAAGGAAAAGCAGACCTTGGAAACATTGCTTTACTGTCCTCTTCCACTAAAAAAAATTTTCCAATCAAAAATAGCGGCAGCATTTCTATTAAGTATGATCGTTTCCTTTACTTCTTTTTTTGCCATGATGATCGTGACGCAAGTTGAAATACTTGTTTTGATGGGTACCATGTTCTTACCTAGTATAAGTTGGCTAGTCATTCTGTTATTGGCGTCACCTGCAATATCTTTTATCGCGATTACGATTACTGTACGCGGATCTGCAAAAGCGCAGACTGTAGAAGAAGCACAGCAGCGCGCTGTTTTTCTTATTTTACCTATCTTGCTTTTTATCATTGGGCAGTTTATGGGAATCATGCTTGTAAACACTTGGATCACATTAGGATTGAGTATTGCTTTGATCCTCCTTGCTTGGTTGCTTGTACGAGGAGTTACGAGGAAGTTAAGCTATGAAACATTATTGAAGTAGAAGCATCTTTCGAGGAGAGTAGTCCAATCAAGAATGAAACTAGAAGTGACGATTAGGATCAAAAGAACATATTTTGCGGAGTGAAATGGAGGAATACGAAATAGACAAAAGCAGCAGTTATCTTCTTAGTAAGAAGATAACTGCTGCTTTTGATTTACCGTTTCCGATGAAAGATGGCAAGTATTTGCAAGATAGGATTCTTGAGAAACAATACTTTTAAGATTTCTTTTTATTCGCATTAGCGTCTGCGAAACCATTTCTTTAATCCGAATAATCGGTTTTTTGGAGTTTCTACAGGCGCATTATCGATGATCAATAATGCGATCATGACATAGGTGATCCAACTATCTCTTGAGTAAAGCGTATAGCGTGGAATCCAGTTGGTTGCATATTTATCTTTGTATTCACGTAACCCATGGAATGAGTAGAAGTGAGAACCGAATTCATAGACAAGATAAGCGATTCGCTCTTGAATGAAACTCTTTCTCGAAGTTCCCACATTTGCTAAAGGTGCCATTCCCAAATTAAAGTACTCGATCTGTTCTTCTTTCATATACTCGAAGAGATGTAAGAAGAGAAAATCCATACTTCCAGATGGTGCTCGGTCTAGATCGTAACGCATCAAATCGATCGTGCCGATTCTATTATCTGTATAGGTAGGCATAATGGAGGCGAAAGCAACCATTTCTCCTTCTGGACTATTCACAATAGCAATCGGTGCTCGTTGCAAGTAATCTTCTGAAAAGAATCCTAAGGAAAAACCTTTTTCTTTTCGCGTACCTAACCAACTATCAGAAATTTTCTTCAAGTCAGCCATTTGACTAGCTGAAAAGGGTGGTTGGATGACTTCAAAGGTAAATCCTTCACGTTCGATTCGGTTTAAGATTGCCCGAGATCCCTTCATTTTTTTGCCGGAAGTAGTGAAATCGGCTAATTTTACGTGCGCTTCTTCGCCCATTTTAATGAAGTCGTACCCAAATTCATGAAGGATCATCACGATCTCTTCACTTGTCTCATAGAAAACTGGGAGGTAGCACAAACGGTCTGTTTCTTCGATAAATGCCTCGATTGCTTCAGCAAAATCTTCTTTTTTCCCAGAAGGATCACCCATCACGATACATTTATTGTTATAGCAAGCAAATTGCAGTAAGACAGTTGGCTGCCCATCTTTTTCATAAATGAACATCCGCTTGTCTTTTAAGAAAATCAGTTGACTATCTGAATTTCCGCCAAAAGAATGTAATACTGACAATGCTCGTTCCTCGTTAAATGGTTCGCCGATCTGTTGTTTCTTGCCTTGTAAAAAATGAACGAGGAGAATGATGATGAAACTTACAGCGATAATTGCAAGTAATCCAGAGAACCAAATCTTTTCAGAAGGGAAAAGGAAAAACGAGATAAAGTGATGCTTCCGATGGGGGAATTCCGGCATGTTGTATACCCCGATAATAATGTAAAGAAGGGATAAAGTGCCGGTGATCAGACCATCTACTGTCAGCCATTCCCAAGAATAGATGATTTGTTCCCGAAATAGTTCATTTTTGGAAGCAACGATGATCAACAATAGGATCGTTAGAAAAACAACTGCTGTTAGGCTAAGATCTGTGATACCAACGTAGATCAGTGAAAGGAGGATCAAGCCAATCGTTGGCCAGTAGGCTCTTTTTACGCGAGCTGCCATTGCTCTTCCCATGACTACAAATAAAAAGCCTAATAAGATACTTGGAAATTGAATGATCAAGTGCAACCTCAAAGGATTCAAGCTGTGCAACCAGCGAAACTCAGTAAAAGCTTGTGGGATCGTTGCAGAGAGAACCAACATGATGCCTGAAAAATATAAAAGGACAACAACGATTTTATGCGCGATTTCTGTCGCTAATTGCCTTGGGATACCTGAGTAACGTTTATCAAAAGTTGAGCCGATATTTTTAAAGAAAAAGACGATCCCAATCAAGAACGGGATAATATAATAAAAGACCCGATAAAGTAAGATCCAAACAACGACAGTTTCCTTAGGTACGCCAATCGCGGATAAGCCGATGATCATCATGACGTCAAAACTACCGATTTCACCGGGTATCATGGAGACGATCCCAATAACCGAAGCGGCAATAAACAGAGGAATCGTTTGCCAAAGATCGATCCTGATTTCCATCAAATAGCCTACTGCTAGGAAACTAAATAATACCCCTGACCATTCAAGAAAAGATACGAGCAATAATTGACCTTGTGTTTTTAAGGAAAGCCCGCCGACATAACCTTCTTTTTTCAGCGTAGTGACAATGAACACGATCGGGAAATACAATCCTCCGCCAATCAACCAGATCCAGTATTGTTTAAGGAATGGAGCGACAGGACTGAATAAGACCATGAAAAAGGAAATCAGACTGTAAACCGAAAGACCAGCCATCAAGAAAAGAAAGATCTTAGAGAGGGCTTGCATCAGCTGTTTACTTTCTTTTTTGTGGCCATAAAGTTCAGAACGCAAGCCGATACTGACGAATCCGCCAAATCCTGCGATATTGTTGATGGTATTGATCAGCCAGCTTGTCTCAAATAAATATTGCGGTTTTTGCTTTTGTCCAAGCAGTCGATTTAAAATAAGATCATAACCAATCATAGGAAGTACCGCGACTAAGCCGATGAGCAGCATCAATCCGGTTTTCCAAAGAGGAATGGTGGCGAATGTCTCTGCTAACTGGTCAACAGATAATGTCTTTCCAATTGAAATTAGTTCACTAACGATAATTACGATGACTGAAATCAAAAATATCATTTTAAAGAGACCTAAATGGTTTTTGATCCACTGCACGGTCTGTTTTATCAAAAAAATCACCTACTATTCTTTATTATTCAGCTAAAAATTCTAGTACTTCTTGATTAAATCGTTCTGGATCTTTTCTAGCGAGTTGATGCCCCTGCTCTTTTACAAGAACGAAGGAAGCATTTGGGATCGTTTTGGCTAAGTAAAGTGAATGCTTTAATTTGATCACATCTTTTTTCCCAACAATGATCAATGTCTTCGATTTGATTTTTTCCAAATCTGCTGTAGAAAGTCCCACATCTTGCAATAATAGATTTATTACTAGTAGATTCCTTCTAAGCGTTGGACGAAAGATCGATAGCAGCCAAACCCATGCATAATGCAAGTAACTAGCTATTCTTGCAGAAAAAAGAACACCTTCTACTAGAGTATTTCCTGAATTTAAAATCAGCCGATGCACTTTTTCAGGATAACAACTTGAAAATACTAAAGCGAGGTTTGCACCATCGCTAAATCCTAAAATGTTTGCCTTTGTGATCCCTTCTAACAACATGATGGTATAAAGATCTTCAGCCATTAAACGGAAGCTCAAGGTATTTGCATTGTTCGTTGATCGACCGTGTCCGCGACTATCGATCAGATATACTGTATAAAACTGTTTAAAAACAGGTACTTGTTCTGAAAAAAAGCGGCCACTGCCGTCATTACCATGAAGTAAGAAAAGCGGAAATCCTTTACCGCATTTTTCGTAATAAATCTCACTACCATCAGCCATTTTTGCATATTTCTTTTCATTTTCCACATAATCACCTACTGGTTAAATTATAACGACTTTTCTTTGATAAGGACAATGCTTTTCCTAAAAAAACAACGATCAATTTCGTAAGGTAATAAAAAATAGAGAATTTTTCATTTTTTATTAAGAGAAGCAACGAATTTTCTCTCTTAAATAGCCAAGGAAGATAATAAATAGTAAGATTAATAAGATGTCAAAATAACTAGGTGAGTTTTTATGAAGAAAAAAAGAAAATCGATTTTTCGATGGCCGCTACGATTGCTTGCCATTGCGGTGCTTGTAGGTATCCTTTTTATCGGAGGAAGAACCTATACATCCATCAAGCAGGTGGAACAATACGATTCGGAAATTGCGGTAGCTACAAAAAAATATCAAATGGAAAATTACAAAAATCTGATCAAAGGGATCATTCTCACAGAATCAAAGGGTAAGGGTATTGATTTGATGCAAAGCTCGGAAAGTGCCTATGGAAAAGCAAATATGATCAACAATCAAGAAGAAAGCATTGATCAGGGAGTTAGCTATTTGGCCGAAATGATCACTGAGGCAAACGAACAAGGCTGTGATCTTGCTACGGCTATCCAGGCGTATAACTTTGGCAAAGACTATATTGCTTACGTCAAAAAGCATGGAGGCAAAAATAGCGTAGAATTAGCAGAAGAATATTCCAAAAACGTACTAAGCCCGTTACTAGGAAATAATGGGAAAACGAAATATCGTTATTGGCGAGTCCAGTCCTTGCTTTACAATGGTGGGTATCTCTATCATAATGGAGGTAACATGTTCTATTCAGATGTTGTGGATATGAACGAAAAACTAATCGAATTATATGAAAAAGTATGGAAATAGTTCCAAGTATTGAATGATTAAGAAAGAAGGAGTGCTAATATAGGTGGAAAATAGACAAGAAGCAACAGAAAATGTCACTAGAAATGGATCAAAAGATTGGCTTTTACGTTTTATCAAAGGAATGTTTATTGGCTCTGGATTTATTTTGCCAGGGGTAAGTGGTGGCGCATTAGCTGCTGTTTTTGGTATGTATGAACGGTTGATTTCTTTTTTGGCTCACATCACGAAGAATTTCAAAGAAAATGTTTGGTTCTTTTTGCCTGTGGGACTTGGAGGCATCACCGGTGTTTTCTTACTTTCATTTTTAGTTAGCTTTTTATTAGGGGCGTACGAAACAACCATTCTCTGGTTTTTTGTCGGTTGTATCGCTGGAACAGTTCCTGCGTTGTGGAAAGAGGCAGGGAAAAAAGGGCGGCAAACGACGGATGTCGTGATCATGGTCGTCACTTTTGTAGTTGCTTATCTTTTTCTACTTTATGGGGCACAACTTTTCGATGGTCAAGTGGAGCAAAATACAGTTACTTGGATCATCGCAGGCGGACTGATCGGTCTTGGAATGATCGTTCCTGGACTTAGCCCTTCTAATTTCCTTGTATACATGGGTCTTTATAAAGCAATGGCAGATGGCTTTAAAGAGATGCGTTTGGACGTGATTTTACCGATTGCATTGGGCGGAATTGTTTGTGTGTTGGGATTATCAAAGATCATGGACTATATTTTCTCTAAAGCCTATAGTAAACTGTTCCATTTTATTCTAGGTGTCGTCTTTGCTTCAACGATCATGATCATTCCAACAGATTATTCTGGACTTGGACTCTTGGGAATCTTACTTTGTCCAGTTTTATTCATTGCCGGAGCACTGCTCGGTTGGTGGATGAGTCGTCTGGAAGAACGATATAAATAGAAACGGTTGCTTTACACATGATTGGTCAGACCAGCAACAAATGCTTGGTGTTCGATCGTGTGTTTTTGTTTTGTTTAAAATATAAAAAAATAAGTTGTTTTTGCTACTGGAACAAGCTAGACTTAATTACGTTGATTATTTTTTGAAAGTTGGCGAAAAATGGAAAATAAAGAAATAAGAGGTCTCTCTCAGGAAGAAGTGAAAGAAAGAATTGCCTCTGGACAACAAAATGATTATCAAGAGGATGCTACGAAAAGTACTGGGCAGATCTTCAGCGATAATATTTTGACGCTTTTTAATTTTTTGAACTTTGGTATTGGAGTATGTTTACTCTTTGTCGGTGCGTACTCGAATATGGCATATCTAGCAATCATCATGGTAAATATCATCATTGGTATTTATCAAGAAATCCATGCCCGAAATCTCGTGCGAAAATTATCGATTGTTTCGCAATCGGAAGTTTTAGTTATCCGCGAAGGGAAAGAGTTATCCCTAAGTACAAAAGAATTGGTATTAGGTGATATCGTCAAAATCGGTGCAGGGGAACAAATCCCGTCAGATCTGCGGGTGCTATCTGGTCGCGCTGAAGCAAATGAAGCGTTATTGACAGGTGAATCAGATTTGATCGTAAAAACAGCAGGTGATGAATTACTGTCAGGTAGTTATCTGACAAGTGGCTCCGTCTTTGCAGAAACGATTCGAGTTGGTGCAGACAATTATGCAGTCCGCCTGACCAGTGAAGCAAAAACACACAAAGCAATCCATTCAGAATTGGTGGATTCGATCCGTAAGGTTTCAAAATTCACTAGTTTTGTCATTATCCCACTAGGTATTATTTTATTTTTAGAAGCATTGTTCATTCGTGATGCATCGATCAAAATATCAGTTATTGCATCGGCAGCTGCTTTATTAGGAATGTTGCCAAAGGGCTTAGTCCTTTTGATCAGTATTGCCTTAACGACTGGTGTCACAAAACTGGCGAAAAAAAGAATCTTAGTCCAAGATATGTATTCGATCGAAACACTCGCGCATGTCGACACACTTTGTCTAGATAAGACAGGAACGATTACAGAAGGTAAAATGAGTATCCAACGAGTTGAAGCACTTCATCCTGTCTATGAAAATGCCATTCCTGAAATCATGGGCACTTATTTAGCTGAGAGCAGCGACAATAATATCACGATGCGTGCGTTAAGAGATTATTTTGACGTTTCAAATCGCTATGATGTCAGGGAAAAACTAGCTTTTTCATCCGATCGTAAATGGGGAGCAATGGAATTCCCTGAGTTGGGAGTCATTTATGTTGGGGCGCCTGAGCGTTTAGTTTCAGAGGAACAATTACCAGAAAGTTTATTGTCGGCGCAAGCCAATGGATATCGTGTACTAATGCTTGGACTTGCACCAAATCAGCGGCTGACAGATGAGCCACCACATGGCGTGGAACCACTTGCTTTATTTGAAATTGATGATCCAATCCGTAAAAATGCCAAACAAACATTGGCTTACCTGCATAATGAAGGAGTCGATCTAAAAGTCATCTCAGGCGATAATCCATTTACAGTATCGAATATTGCCAGACGTGCAGGTCTACCAAACTATGATTCTTATATTGATCTTTCAACATTGACGGAAGAATCAGAAGTTCGAAACGCCGTACATGAATACTCCGTCTTTGGACGAGTGAGCCCGCAACAAAAGAAAATTTTAGTGAACGAATTAAAAGAAAGTGGACGTACAGTTGCCATGACAGGCGATGGCGTCAATGATGTTTTAGCATTGCGAGAGGCCGATTGTAGTATTGCAATGGCGGAAGGTGATGGTGCAACTCGTCAAATCGCTAATTTGGTCTTGTTGGATTCCGATTTTACTACTTTACCAGAAGTTTTGTTTGAAGGGCGACGAGTAGTAAATAACGTGACGAAAGTTTCAGGGATCTTCTTCATCAAGACGATCTATTCGTTTATCTTGTCTATTATATGTGCAGTGACAGCGATTGGTTTTCCTTTCATCCCAATCCAAATCACTCTGATCGATCTAGCCATTGAAGGATATCCTTCTTTCTTCCTTTCGTTTGAACAAGATCGAAGAAAAGTCACTTATCGCTATTTACCAACCGCTCTGATCAATGCATTACCGAATGCGTTGTTAGTTGTATTAAATATCATTGTGGTGTACTTGTTAGGCGACATTTTATCGTTTACGAATCTGGAAACAACGACACTGATGTATTACTTGCTGATAGGGATCAGCTGTATGGCAGTAATCAAAGCTTGCTACCCATTCAATCCGTTACGTATATTCTTAGCAGTCACGACGGTGATCGGTATATATGTTGCAGCAATGCTTTTCCATCATTTACTAGAAGTCAATCTTGGTCTAGGAACGACTTGGCCATACTTTGTCGGGTTCATGGGGATAAATATCGTCTTACGTTTGCTTTATTGGAAGGCAGATATCCAAAATTATTTGCTCAATAAATTTGCAACAACTAAAGTTTCTGAGTAAGCAATAGTGCTACTTTCCGTAGGAGTAGATGGGCAAAAAATGAATCGTGAGTATAATGCTTGAAAAAGTATTGAATTATGGTACAATGAACGATGTATAATTGTGTCCTTTAAAATCGCACTGATTTTCGTTAGTGCGATTTTTTACCGGTTATTCTCCTGAGAGTATCTCTCTTAAGATACTACAAGTATTGCTTACAGGGGGTGAAAACATGGCTCAGCGAATACCTCAAGAAGTCATTGAATCGATCCGAAGTCAAACGAACATCGTTGAGGTAATTGGGCAATATGTCCAATTAAAAAAATCTGGAAAAAATTACTTAGGGTTATGTCCATTTCATGAAGAAAGAACGCCATCTTTTTCAGTGGCTGAAGATAAGCAGATTTTTCATTGCTTTGGTTGCGGAAAAGGAGGAAATGTCTTTACCTTTCTCCAAGAGCTAGAAGGGCTTAATTTTCCGGAAGCAGTGATAAAAGTTGCTGATTTTGAACAAATCCCTTTGGAAGAACAGTGGCGTAATCAAACGTTACCTGTTGAAAACAGTGACTCAATAAACGGAAAACTGATTTTAGCCCATGAAAAAGCAGAAGAAGTGTATCACCACATGTTGCTTCATACAAAAGCAGGTGAACAAGCTTTGAACTATCTGCTCCAACGAGGGCTGACAGAGGAACTGATTGCCGAGTTCAAAATTGGATTTGCACCAAATGAGCGGTCATTTTTAAATCAAGTATTTAAAAATGAAAACTATGATCAAGAAGTTTTGGAACGTTCTGGTTTATTTGTATCCCATGATGATGGCCGATTATCAGATCGGTTTTATCAAAGAGTCATGTTTCCGATCAAGAATCCACAGGGACGAACGATTGGTTTTTCTGGGCGCTGGCTCGCACCAGAAAAAGGACAAGAAAAAGACCAGCCTAAGTACTTAAATAGTCCTGAAACAGAGTTGTTCAATAAAAGACAAGTGTTGTTTAATTTGGACAAAGCCAGAAGTGAAATCCGAAAAAGTGGTGAAGTTCTTTTATTTGAAGGTTTCATGGATGTGATTGCAGCATGGCAAGCAGGCATAAAAAATGGCATTGCTTCTATGGGGACTAGTTTAACAAATCAACAGATCCAGCATATCGAACGTTTAACAAAAGAGCTAGTCTTTTGTTATGATGGTGATAAGGCAGGTTTTGAAGCAACAAATCGAGGAATTGAATTGCTTCGGCAAAATAGTCGATTACGCCTATCGATCATTGTGATACCAGAAAAACTTGATCCTGATGAATATTTACGTAAATATGGAAAAGAGTCTTTCAATGAATTGCTTTCTCATGGTCGAGAAACGGTATTTACATTTAAAAGCCGCTATTTGAAGCAAGAAAAGAATTTAGACAATGAAAAAGATAAAATAGAATATCTTGAAGAGGTGATCACGGAGTTAAGTAAGGTCGTGTCACCGATCGAACAAGATATGTATCTCTCGCAATTAGCAGCTGAATTTCAAGTGAACCGTGAAACGATCCAGACGCAATTGAGAGAACTTCGACGAGAAAATCAGCGAAGTCGCACAGAACAACAGCCAACGGTGGTCCCAGAAAGACAAGCTGTCAAAACAAGTACAGCGAAAAAAAGACCACTGACCCAGGTTGAAAAAGCAGAACAAATACTTTTGTATCGGATATTCAAAGAGGTTTCTGTTCGTAATCTTCTAAAAGAGCAGAATTTCCAGTTTATCCATGATACTTATGCAGAGGTCTATTTTTTATTCGATGCATTTGTATCACAACATGATGAATTCAACCTTGCAGAGTTTTTAGACTTTTTGCAAGATGAAAAATTAAGGCGGTTAGTGGTTGAGATCGAATACTTGCGCGTGGCAGAAGAAAGTACGCCAAGGGAGATCCAAGACCTATTGCGAGTGATCAGTAAATCTGGTTTAGCTGATGAAATAATGATAAAAAAACAGATGCAGCAAGAAGCTAGAAGAACTGGTAATAAGCAGTTGGAGTTGGAATTGACGATTGAAATCATTGATTTAACAAAACAGTTAAAAAAAGCCGAATAGCTACTCAAGGGGGGCCTTCTTTTATGGCAAATGTAACAGAAAAGAAAAAGTATGAAGCAGCGGTAGCAGCTTTTATCAAAGAAAACAAACCAAAAAAACAAGTTGTATATGATGATCTTTCAAATAAACTTGCGACACCATTCACGTTGAATGCAGACGAAATGGATAAATTGATCCAAAAAGTGGAAGATGCAGGAATCAGTGTCGTTGATGAAAACGGCGAACCATCTGTTCACAGTTTAAAGAGTGCAGAGAAAAAAGCAGAACAAGCGAAGACCGAAGATCTATCTGCGCCAACGGGTGTAAAGATCAATGATCCTGTAAGAATGTATTTAAAAGAAATCGGCCGTGTGTCCCTTTTAACAGCAGAAGAAGAAGTAGCTCTAGCATTGAAAATCGAAGAAGGCGACCAAGAAGCAAAACAGCGTTTAGCTGAAGCAAACCTTCGTTTGGTTGTAAGTATTGCTAAAAGATATGTAGGACGAGGTATGCAATTTTTAGACTTGATCCAAGAAGGTAACATGGGATTGATGAAGGCTGTTGAAAAATTTGATTACCGTAAGGGATTTAAATTTTCTACGTATGCTACTTGGTGGATCCGTCAAGCAATCACTCGTGCCATCGCTGACCAAGCGCGTACGATCCGTATCCCAGTGCATATGGTTGAAACAATCAATAAATTGATCCGTATCCAACGTCAATTACTGCAAGACCTTGGAAGAGAACCAACGCCTGAAGAAATCGGTGCAGAAATGGATCTCCCTACAGAAAAAGTACGTGAAATATTGAAAATTGCGCAAGAACCAGTTTCTTTAGAAACACCAATCGGTGAAGAAGACGATTCACATCTAGGTGATTTCATTGAAGACCAAGAAGCAACGAGTCCTGCGGAACATGCAGCGTATGAATTATTGAAAGAACAATTAGAAGATGTATTAGATACCTTGACTGACCGTGAAGAAAATGTTCTGCGTTTGCGTTTTGGTTTAGATGACGGACGCACTAGAACATTAGAAGAGGTCGGAAAAGTGTTTGGGGTTACAAGAGAACGTATCCGTCAAATCGAAGCGAAGGCATTGAGAAAACTACGCCATCCTTCTCGCTCAAAACAATTGAAAGATTTCTTAGAATAGTATCTGCAATAAGATTGGGACAGAAGTGTTTAACTCCGAGAATTTCGGCTTATTTCTCGGAGTTGCTTCTGCTGCTCCCACACTCTTCGTGGAATCATTCAAAGTAGAGCAACCAGGACAGAAATTATACATTTCTGTCCTGGTTTTTTGCTTTTTCGATTCACTATTGAATATCCATCTTTACTGAATAAATAAGAATTTCTCGATCACAGACCATCACATTACATCAAGCATTTTTTAGAATCAATGGTTGGAAAAAACAATAATTCTAAAAAAGAAAATAATTGTTTGCAGCATTTTTATGGAAATCATAAAAATAGGCTATTGGCGTGAGGTTCAGAATATGGTAGATTTAATGATAGCGTAAACCTAACAAAAGGAGCCGATTCCTAAGTGATAAAAAAATGTCCAAAGTGTGGATCAGATAAAATCGAGGACAAATCGACTTGTCCTGATTGCGGTTATCAAATCGAAGAGATAGATCAACACACCAATGAAGAAAACGAATCAATTTCCCAGTCACACGAGGGTTCTTCAGAAGAAGTTTTTCCAGATAGTGAATTAAATGATCCAATCGAGTGGTCAGAACTAAAAGATCTACCTTTGGAATCTGTGATGGAAATCTTTAAAAATGATGTAACCCCTGAAGAAAACGTAATGTCGCAAACGGCAACGAACTTGAATGATAAAGAAGAAAAGCAATCGCTGACGATAGAGAAAAAGCTGGTGAAAGAAGAACAAACAAAAGATCAGCCAAAAGACCAGTCTCTTGAAAAAACAATAGATACTGAACAGAAAAAACGAGTGGCGGAACTAAAGGAATTTGTGGATCAGGAAGAAGAAAATTCCATCTTAGCTGCCTACATCAAAGCCCATCGTGAAGATACGACCGAAGAGCATGCAAAAGAATTGATGAAGATGATCAACGATAAAATCGCAGCAAAAGAGGGTCAATCGTCAGTTCAAATGCAAGAAGTCACAGATGCATCTGCATCAGAAAAAGCAGAGGTATCAAAACCGCTAGAAGCAAAAGCACGATTGGAAGAAGAGGTGCCGCCAGTAATCGAATCCATAAAGGAAGAGGAAAAGGCGGAAAAAGAAGTAGAAGAAGTAAAAGAAGAAAATAAAGTAAAAGAAGAAAACAGTGGACCATTAGAGCCAATAAAAACGAATAAGCCACTTTCTGATTCGGAAAAAGAGATAGATACACCTATTGCTGCTTCTATCAAGAATAGCGAAGAGGCAACTGATACGAAAGAAAATGAAACACAACAGCCGACTCCTGAAACAGAGCCTCAAAAGGAAGAATTGCCATTATCAGAAGAAAATGAGGATGACAAAAAAGCGGCTAAAAAGAAAAAATCAAAAAAAATCCCGTATATAGTATTGGCAGTTGCGGTACTGATTGGAGCGGGCGGCTGGGCGTATTATGATCACCAGCAAACGGTTCAAGCACAAATTGCAGCAGAAGCGAAAAAGCAACAGCAAAAAGTAAATGAGTTGAAGAAGACACTCGCTACTTTTTACTATGATGGGGCGCATCAGTTTTTACGTACTTCTATGATCAATCAAGATTTGACGAAGTTAAAAACATCGTTGAATGAGGTCAAAGGAGAAAAAGGCTATGCTGATCTAGAAAAAACGTATGAAGATATCCAAACAAAGGTAAAAGATATCAAAGGTGTCAACGAGTTGTTTACTACTGAGGCGATCATTGATGATCACTTAGCTGATGATCTGAAATTAAAAGCAGACCAAGAAATCAAACGTTTTGCAACAGACGATTCTGATTTTGGACAACTGCTAAAAAAAGCGCAAGATGAAGCTGAGGCACAATACGATCAACTGCAAACGGCGAAAGAGAAAACCAATATCGTTTTTGCTGATGATAAAGTCGCAGACTCTGCAACTCGTGAGCAATATACAGATGCACAAAAGGCTGTAGATCAGGTGAAAAATCAAGAGTTAGCTGTGACTCTAAAAGATCAGTTAAAACAAGTAGATGATATATTGACCAAGAAAGAGGAACAACAGAAAAAAGAAGAGGAAGCGAAAAAGGCAGAAGAAGCGAAGAAAGCAGCAGAAGCAGCAGAGGCAGCAAGAAAAGCACAGGCTGCAGCACAGCAAGCAGCACAAGCGCAAGCTGCACAGCAAGCAGCGAATTCTTCTTCAGTAAATAAAAATTCTGCGAATCAGCCAATCATGGCTACACGTCAAAGTGATGTAGCAGATACAGCAAATGCAGCTTGGAATTGGGCACCCGGTGTTCAAGAAAGCGTGATTAATACATGTATTCAGCGAGGCTACATCGTTCAAGGCGGTTATCGGTTGGAAAAAGTTAGAATTGAAAATGGCCAAGGGTATTACAATCTTTATGCAACTTCTACCAAATCTTCATTAATGAATGGAATCGGTGAAAGTGCATTACCATTTTATATTGTGACGATCAACTGTAAAACAGGCTGGTTTGGCGGTAATGGCAGTCGTTAAAAGGATACGCAGAACAAAAACTTAGGTTTACTTTATTTTTCTATTCAACATGAGTAGGGGATCTCTATTCAGTATGTTGGGAAATGAGGGACCTAAGTTTTTTTGTAGTTATTGCCGGGTAACACGCTACTAATCAAAGGGACATTATGGTATGATAGCAAAGAAAGTTGGCAGAGATAACCTGTCTTTCGTATAAAGGAGAAATAAAATGAATGAATTATTAGCAACGATATTTACCGGTATGGTAATTGATGAAAATGAAAAAAATTATTTTGTTCAAAAAAATGGACAAACTTTTGGATTAAGTAAAGTAGAAGGCGAACATCGGATCGGTGAAGCAGTTGAGGGATTCGGCTACCAAAATCAAAAGCACGAAAACCGTTTTACAACAGTGATCCCGAAAAGTCGGATCGGACATTACGCGTTTGGCACAGTCACTTCTTCCAGAAAAGATCTAGGGGTTTTTGTAGACATCGGCTTGCCCGATAAAGATTTTGTCGTTTCACTAGATGAATTACCTACAATGACAGAACTCTGGCCTAAAAAAGGCGATCGTTTGATGATTTCTCTAAAAGTGGATGCGAAGGATCGTATTTGGGGTAGTTTAGCGGATGAAAAAATCTTTAAATCATTAAGTAAATTTGGAACAGAAGAAATGAAAAACAAAGATATCACTGGGACAGCGTATCGCTTAAAATTAACTGGTACCTATATATTGACAGATGATTTTTACCTAGGATTCATCCATCCATCTGAACGATACAATGAACCAAGACTCGGAGAACAGGTAAAAGGCCGGGTAGTCGGTGTCAGACCAGATGGGGTACTAAACATATCTTTGAAGCCAAGAGCATATGAAGCAATTTCTGATGATGCACAAATGATTTTAACGATCATCGAACGATCTGCCGATCAGCAAATCAATTTCACAGATAAATCAGATCCAGAAGAAATCATGAAAGCATTTGGAATCAGCAAAGGAGCATTCAAACGTGCACTAGGCAATCTATTGAAACAAGGATTGATCAAGCAAGAAGATGGTGTAACGAAACGAAATAAAAATTCTAATTGAGAATGGCTTGCATGTTTTTCTTAACTAGCTTATAATTATTTTAATTTAGAGAGTAAAAATAGTCTGGTTAATTATAATTATTATAAATTGTTGGGGTTGAAAAAAATGGTTATGAACGCTATGTCAGTAATGAAAAAAACAAAACAGCAGTTACACGAATCTGGGTTTAAACTGACCCCGCAAAGAGAAGCAACTTTGCTTGTTCTGTTAGAAAATGAAAAAGAACACTTATCCGCAGAAGAAGTTTTTTTTCTAGTAAAAAAGAAAAGCCCAGAAATTGGTTTAGCTACAGTGTATCGTACATTAGAAATATTAACTGATCTAAAAATCATCGATAAGGTGAACTTTAACGACGGTGTTGCACGATATGACTTGCGAAAAGAAGGGGCTAAACATTTTCATCATCATTTATTATGCTTGAAATGTGGGACGATCGAAGAAGTGGAAGAAGATCTATTGATTCAGGTAGAAGAAGTAGTAGAGGATCGCTATCACTTTTTAGTAAAAGATCATCGCTTAACTTTTCACGGTATCTGCCAAAAATGTTATAATCAGGAAAAAGAAAGTAAAACCGTCTAATGGAACAGACGGCTTTTTCTTTGTCTGCACCTAAAAGAGACTATCGAAAATGAAGGCTATCTGATATGATAGAGTAGCACGAGGTGGATTATTATGAAAGAAGAACTCAATGATTATCTCCACTATCTGACGATTGAACGAGGATTATCATTAAATACTAGAAAAAGTTATGAACGTGATTTAGCGCAATACCTTCATTTTTTGGAGGAAAAAAAAATTACTGCATGGCAAGATGTCGATCGTTTCATAGTGATCAGTTATCTAGAGAAAATGCATGATGAAAAAAAAGCACCCGCGACTGTCACACGGATGATCACAAGTTTAAGAAGATTTCATCAATTTTTACGCCAAGAACGTATTACTGATCATGATCCGATGCAGCATATCGATACACCTAAAAAAGCCCAAAAGTTACCTAGCACACTGTCTTTGAAAGAAGTTGAACGTCTGATCGAAGCTCCAGATACAACCAAAAATCTGGGGATCAGAGATCGCGCAATACTGGAAGTCATGTATGCTACAGGAATGCGGGTGAGTGAACTGATCGGTTTGAAATTGAGCGATCTGCATTTATCTTTAGGGTTAGTACAGACGATCGGTAAAGGAGATAAAGAAAGAATCATTCCTTTAGGTGATTATGCAATCCAATGGTTGGAACGTTATTTAGACGAAGTGAGACCATTACTTGTCAAAGACGCTACTGAAGTCCACGTTTTCGTGAATAATCATGGTTCAGGATTATCACGACAAGGTATTTGGAAAAATTTGAAACAATTAGTGCGTGATGCCGGTATCACAAAAGAAGTGACGCCACATACTTTACGCCATAGTTTTGCTACTCATTTACTTGAAAACGGTGCGGACCTCCGAACTGTTCAAGAATTGCTAGGCCATGCGGATATATCAACGACCCAAATCTATACACATATCACGAAGAAAAGAATGACGGATGTTTATAAGCAGCATTTTCCAAGGGCTTAGTCATAGGAAGGTGAAAAAATGTTAACACATTACCGAAAAGAAAATCGTAAAATCGCTATGGGACTTTTAAGTTTCCACAAGAAATTAGCGGATAAAGAAAACCGGCTGAAAGAGATCGATACGTATGAAACAGAAGAAAAGTATGAGATTTTCTTCTTCACTCCTGAAGGCTCAACCAATATCCAAGGGATCATTGGCGTTTATTGGGGAGATGAAGAGGAACTAGTCATTCATGATGTAGCGTTGAATCCTTCTTATCGTGGAGAAAAGATGGGCTTTCTAATGTTGGATGAACTTGAACAGAAATATCCTGAAAAGAAAATTCGTGCCACAGAGATCACAGAGCCCTATTTTACCAAATGGCTGAATGAAAAAAAAAAGAAAGAGTGAACACGGTGACAGAGATCAATATCAAATTAGATGTATTTGAAGGACCATTGGATCTCCTTCTTCATTTGATCCAGCAAATGGAAATCGATATTTATGATATCCCTATTGCGACGATCACGGAACAATACATGAATTATATCCATACCATGAAGACGCTAGAACTTGCAGTTGCGGGAGAATACCTGGTGATGGCTGCTACCTTGATGGCTATCAAAAGCAAGACTTTACTGCCTGTTCAAGAAACAATCATTGAAGAAGACGGCTATTGGGAAGAAGATCCGCGCGATGAGTTAGTGAATCAGTTGCTTGAATATCGGAAATACAAATATGCTGCTGAAAAACTAACAGAAAAAGCACAGGAAAGAAGCTTGTATTTTACAAAAGAACCACTAGCCGTTGATGACTTGATCGGACAGGAAAGGCCGTTGAAACGTGGACAAGTGAAGCAAGTCGATTTGTTTCGTGCAATGCAGAAGATTTTGGAACGAAAGCAATTTTCGAAAAAAATTGAAAAGACCATTGCGCCAGACGATACAACGATCGAGGAGCGGATCATCTTTGTTGAAGAGCGTTTAAAAAGAAACAAACAAGGTTGCACTTTTGATTCTTTTTTTGAATCGCCCTCAAAAACAGAGATCGTGACAACCTTTATGGCAATATTAGAGATGATGAAAAATGGACAGATCGTTGCCCAACAAGAAGAAAATTATGAATCAATCATGCTTTATCCAGCAATAGGAGATATCAACAATGACGAAATTAAGTGAACTTGAAGCGATTCTTTTTATAGTCGGTGAAGAAGGAATCGCCTTAGATGAAATCAGCCATATTTTAGCAATCGACAAAGAGGAAGCACTACGACTGGTCGCAGAGCTAGAAGAGAGATATGAAAATGACACAACGAGTGCATTACATATTTTGGAGACAGAGGCGCATATCGTTTTGACGACCAAAAAAGAACTAGCGCCGTTGTTGAAACGGTATGCTCAAGGAACGTCAAATACGCTTTCGCAAGCAGCTGTTGAAACTTTGGCAATCATTGCCTACAAACAGCCAATCACAAGAGTCGAGATCGAACAAATCCGAGGTGTACAAGTTTCAGGGGCCGTTCAACGTCTATCTGCCCACAATCTGATTGAGGAAAAAGGGAGAGTAGAAGGACCAGGACGTCCGATATTATACGGGACAACTTCTTATTTCTTAGATTACTTTGGTCTCAAATCGCTGAAAGAATTACCGGATATACAAGAAATGGAACTTTCATTAAAAGAAGATGCACCATTAGATCTATTTTTTGATGGAATGAATGAAGGAGAACAATCGTAATGGAAAGACTACAAAAAGTAATTGCCCATGCTGGCATAACTTCACGACGCAAAGCAGAAGAATATATTTTAGCTGGCAGAGTGAAAGTCAATGGCCAAGTCATCAAAGAACTAGGGGTCAAAGTAACGAAAAATGATATGATCGAAGTAGATGAAGTGCCGATCTATCAAGAAGAATTTGGCTACTATCTATTGTATAAACCAAGAGGGGTCATTTCAGCAGTCGCTGATGATAAAGGACGTAAAGTTGTGACCGATCTTCTTCCGATGGTCAAGGAACGGATCTACCCAGTTGGACGTTTGGATTATGATACATCAGGCATCCTGTTATTGACAAACGACGGTGATTTTGCACAACGTTTGACCCATCCAAAACATGAAGTAGATAAAGTATATGTTGCTAAAGTAAAAGGTATTGCCACGAAGTCTAACCTAGCACCGATCACTAAAGGTGTCAAAATCGAAGGAAAATGGACTTCTCCAGCTAGATATCAAATCTTGTCTGTAGATCCAAAGACAAACCATAGTATCGTGGAATTGACTATCCATGAAGGCCGCAACCACCAAGTCAAAAATATGCTGCAGGCAGTAGGGCTACCCGTCCAAAAACTAAAGCGTGAAAAATATGGTGATTTGACGCTTCAAGGCTTGCGTCCTGGAGACTATCGTGAGTTGAACAAAAAGGAAGTAAGCAGTTTATTGAATCACTCAAAATAATTACTTACTAATTATAAGTATAAAAGATTGCATTTTTTCTAAAGGTATGTATAATGAAAGGGTAAACAAAAAATCATAAATGGTTCGTCTTCAGGGGCAGGGTGAAATTCCCGACCGGTGGTTAAAGTCCACGACCTACTTTTCAAGTAGCTGAACCGGTGAAATTCCGGTACCGACAGTACAGTCTGGATAAAGAAGATAGAGCTTATTTGACGCAGACTTTTGCCAAATAACTCTAACTCTCCCTGTGCTAAGGAGAGTTTTTTTATTTGCAAATGATCGAGTCGTTAAAAAAGTTCGCTGAAGAGGAGTCCTAACAGGAGGATTTCAAATGAAGAACACCCGTGTACAAAAAATGGTCGCTGTAGCAATGTTTGCTGCGATCGGTTTGGTTTTGCAATATTTTGCATTTCCAATCATGCCAGCTTTTGGTTTTCTAAAGATCGACTTTAGTGATATCCCAGTACTGATCAGTATGTTTTTATTTGGGCCACTAGCAGGCGTAGTCACAGCATTTTTGCGTTCAATCTTACATCTAGTGACTACTGGCTTTTCACCAGATAATCTAGTAGGAGATGCGGCAAGTTTCTTAGCAACATCGATCTTTACATTACCGATATTCTACTTCTTTAGAAAGAAAAAAAATGAAGGCAGAAATAAATTTGCTGGAGTGATTTCTGGTACTCTTGCGATGACCTTGTTCATGAGCGTAGCCAACTATTTCGTGATCACGCCATTATACCTGATGTTTCTTGGGTTAAATGCGAATCAAATGTTGGGGATGCCTTTAACAAATTACGTGTTGATCGGTATCGTACCGTTTAATTTGATCAAAGGATTTATCGTTAGTGCAGCGTTCCTAGTGTTGCATGCAAAACTACTCCCTTGGTTAAGTCGCAAACAACATAAACTGGAACAGCGACATACGGTAATAAAATAGCTGATCAATCATTAAATAACTTATAAAATATAAAGCTTGGAAGAATCTCATGTAGATAATGATGTTTCTTCTAAGCTTTTTTGCTGTTTTAAAATTACATATTCCTTGTTATTATAGTAAAGATACAGAGGATGAATTATACTGTACATATAAACTAGTTAAGGGGAAAATTAGAAAAAATTCTATTTAAAATAACATCTATTCTCTTTAGTTGATGATTAGCATTCTTGAAATAGTCATTCGAGGTACGAGGAATGGTTGAACTTGGCTACATTGAAAAAATAAATCAGGAAGGAGTATAGCAAAAAGAAGTAGCTAATGACAATAAATTGAGTAAGTGATTTATGATGTCAAAAATAGAAGGAATCATCTTGATTTGTTTAACCTTTTTGATTATTGGTTTTTCAGAGTATGCATTTGCAGATATCGCTATCAGTGAGAGAGGACAAAATCGAACGATGACGAAGAAACTAACGATCGAAGAAACAACCAATGAAGTAAGCCAAACATTTTTCATTGATTCAAACGTGCCACTAACAGAAACAGAAAAGCACGAGTTATTAGAGAGAATACATGAGAGTAGAAGACAGCTCTTGCTGAGAGCAACTGGTGTTGCCTTGACCTATTTCATTATTCGCAGTGGCAATACAACAAATTGTGAGCTACTAACAAGATTTAATGCGACTAGTTCGATCAAGACTATTTGGTGGGACCAATTAAAGGTGCAAAACTTGGATTTGATCAATAAACAAACGTACGTACGCTACTTTTCGTTCAGTACTACAAAGTTTGGATGCAAATCGTTATGGAACGGAAAGAATCGGCTATCTGTCCATACCATTAGGAGAAACAAGAGGGTATGTGACAACTACAGGTACGATGGCTGACTCAATGAAAGATGGTTGGGGAACCTTAATGAACTTTTCAGGCGGAGCAACGATCAATTAAGGAGGGACGATACATGAAGGGACTTGTGCCACAGGCATTAAAAATTTTGAACGAGCGATTTACCTTAACAGAGATCAACCCAGAGATGATTCCCAAGTCTACTTACGAAGGAAAATGCTTCAATGCTCTTGTCTCAATGAAAAATACGCAAAAACTCTCGTGGATGGAGCTACATGTCAAAGTGTATCAAATCAAACGAGAAACAGCATCAGAATTGTATTTTTCGGTTGGTCAGAGTCATTTTAATCCGATCCCTTCATTGGAAAATAAGGAAGAGCTTTTATTGGTTTTTGTGGAAGAACAAGTCGACTACTTTCACCTCAACTGTGTACGCCTTTTTCTAGAAATATATGTAGCAATCGGTGTCACAGAGAAAGACCGGCAAGAAAAAAATGATTGGTATTTAGAATATCAGCGCAGTAAAGAACTATTGGATAATTTTCATTTGTATACGTATTGATTGGAAGAATCACCGACAGTGAAATAGAAAAATGATAGTAAGATTTGAGAAAATCATGAATAAACGTAAAGACCAACATTTTTAGTGGACCCAAGTAGATTTCCCGATGAGCGTGAGAAGTAAGAAACACTTTTGTCTCATTTCTCATTCTTTAAAAATGAATAAACGGTGGGAGCAGAAGCAACTCCTTCTTAAATAAGCCGAAATCCACAAAAATTTGAAAATCAATTTTCGTGGATTTCTTCTTATTTCTCGGAGTTAAACACTCCTGTCCCAGCCTCAATTTTTTTGTTGGAATTGTGAATAGAATAGTTATCAACAAATAAAATGAAAATTTTCTCGCATTATTTTTATGAAAAAAAATACATTATATAAAATAATGTAAGCGTTTTATAGATGGTGTTTGAGTATTTTCTTCTTTAATGCATAAAAATGTATTTTATACAAACAAGTGTGAAAATCATCGCTTTTTGAATGATAAATAGGTTTATTTATTAGCTGAAAGAAACCGCTACAATAAAGATGAAAAAGCTTTCCAATAATTTTATAGAAGGAGGTATAGAAAAAACGAACCTTTTTGAATAAAACTTTTCGATTCTACGAGTTATTATTTTTGTTATTCAGCTATTTTTGATAAAATAACATTTGAATCGAAACTAAAAAGATTCTAAAGAAATAAGAAAGGAAGAAGAACATGGAACAAACAAAAAAGAAAAAATTTCAGATGCCTTCAGCGTATACGGTCTTATTCATCATTATTGCGATTATCGCTGTATTGACATGGTTCATCCCGGCAGGACATTATGGTGTTGACGCTGATGGGAATATTATTGCTGGATCTTATGAACGAGTGCAACAAAATCCCCAAGGACTATGGGATATTTTCATGGCACCAATCAATGGGATGTTAGGGGTTCCTGCTGGAGAACTAACAAAAGAAACACCAGCGGCTATTCCAATTTCTTTCTTTATCTTGGTTGTTGGGGGATTCCTAGGGATCATCAACAAGACAGGTGCACTAGATGCAGGGATTGCTTCTGTAGTGAAAAAGTTTAAAGGCAAAGAAAAAATGTTGATTCCTGTATTGATGATCTTGTTTGCTCTAGGTGGATCAACTTATGGGATGGCAGAAGAAACGATTCCATTCTATGCGTTGCTTATTCCAGTAATGATGGCAGTTGGTTTTGATACTGTAGTTGCTGTTGCAATCGTTTTAGTAGGCTCACAAGTGGGTTGTTTGGCTTCAACAGTTAACCCATTTGCCACAGGGGTTGCTTCACAGGCTGTAGGTATCTCTATGGGTGAAGGAATTGGCTTACGTTTCTTGATGTTCGTTGTATTGATCACGATTTCTATTCTATATGTTTATCGTTATGCATCAAAGATCGAAAAAGATCCGACAAAATCACTGGTTTACAACCAACGCGACGAAGACATGAAACATTTTGATATCGATTCGATTGGTCGCCAAGAAACGATCACGAAACGTCAAAAACATGTAAACGTTCTATTCTTTATTACATTTGGTATCATGATCATCAGTTTGATTCCTTGGACGACTTTGAATTCAAACTTCACTATTTTTGAATCGTTGACAAAATGGATAACAGGTATACCTGTTGTTGGTACAGTTTTAGGTAAAAACATGCTTCCGCTAGGTGATTGGTACTTCCCTGAAATCACGATGCTATTCTTAGTAATGGCAATCATTGTGGCATTTACTTATGGGATGAAAGAATCAGATTTTATCTCTGAGTTTTTAGCTGGTGCTTCTGACTTGATCGGTGTAGCGATCGTTGTAGCAGTCGCTCGCGGTATCCAAGTCGTAATGAACAATGGTTTGATCACAGATACGATCTTACATTGGGGCGAACAAGGACTAAGTTCATTATCATCAAGTGTCTTCTTGATCTTGACATTCATCTTCTATATCCCAATGTCATTCTTGATTCCATCAACTTCTGGTTTAGCAGCTGCTACGATGGGAATCATGGGACCAATGGGTGAATTTGCTGGAGTCGGCAAAGACTTAGTTATCACGGCTTATCAATCTGCATCAGGTTTAGTGAACTTGATCACACCAACTTCTGCAATCGTGATGGGTGCGGTAGCAATTGCCCGCTTCGATATCTCAGTATGGTGGAAATTTACTGGTAAGTTGATTGCTATCCTTTTTGTAGCCATTTGTGTTATCTTAGGTGTAGCAGCAATGTTATGATCCTCTCCTAACAAATTTTAGATTTGTAGAGGAAATATGGGGTGTAGCAATAACCTACACGTTACAAGATCCAAGCTCTTGTAGACTAATTATTTTTGAAAAAAGAGGTTGTGTCTGTTGTTTTGACATGACCTTTTTATTATATTAGGAGGCTAAAAACATGAAACAATTTGTAACTGAACAACATCGTGAACAAGCAGTAGAATCTTTAAGTGAATTGATTCGAATCCCGTCTGTTTTAGATGAAGGAGATTCTGGTGAAGGTCATCCGTTTGGTAAAAAAGTTGTTGCGGCTTTAGACAAAGTGTTAGAAATCGCCGAAGGTTTAGGATTCAAATCGTTTAAAGATCCTGAAGGCTACTATGGCTATGCAGAAGTTGGTTCAGGAGATGAACTCTTCGGTATTTTATGTCATATGGACGTGGTGCCTGCCGGAGATGAAAATAACTGGAAGACAAAACCATTTGATCCAACTGTAAAAGATGGTTTCATCATCGGACGTGGATCAGAAGACGATAAAGGGCCTTCGATGGCGGCGATGTATGCTGTTAAAGCTCTGATGGATGCAGGTGTTGAATTCAAAACGCGTATTCGTTTCATTTTCGGAACAGACGAAGAAAATCTATGGCGTTGCCTAGAAAAATACAACGAAAAAGAAGAAGGCGTTACACAAGGTTTTGCGCCAGATGCTGTTTTCCCATTGATCTATGCAGAAAAAGGCCTATTACAAGCTTATTTAACTGGACCTGGAACAAGTGAATTCTCTGTTCATGCTGGTGGAGCATTAAATGTTGTTCCTGATGAAGCACCTTATTCAGGTGAAAAATTAGCGGAAGTTAAAGATGCATTGAACAAACATCACTTCGATTTTGAAGACAAAGATGATGGCATCGTGGTCCTTGGTAAGAGTATCCACGCAAAAGATGCGGCAGAAGGCGTCAATGCTATCTCACGTTTAGCCATTGCCCTTTCAGAAGTATTTGATTTTGCACCTATCCAATTTTTAGGTCAATTAGTACAAGAAAATGCGACTGGTGAAAAAGTGGTAGGTAAAACAATCGATGAACAGTCAGGCGAATTGACAATGAACTTTGCTAATTTGGAAATCACACCAGAACATACAGAAATTGGTGTAGATATGCGTATCCCTGTTTCATTCAAAAAAGAAGATCTTGTTGAAAAAATGAAAGAAACTGTTGAAAAATACGATTTGACATATGAAGAATTCGACTTCCTTGATTCACTTTATGTTCCAAAAGATAGCGAATTGATCCAACAATTGTTAGGAACGTATCGTGATATCACTGGAGATATGACCGAACCACTTGTGTCTGGTGGAGCTACATTTGCGCGGACGATGAATCAATGTGTAGCCTTTGGTGCCTTATTCCCTGATACGCCAGACCTAATGCACCAAGCAAACGAAAAATGGGAATTGAGCAGTATGTATAAAACGATGGAAATCTAT
Source organism: Enterococcus durans (assembly GCF_002277935.1). NCBI lineage: Bacteria > Bacillati > Bacillota > Bacilli > Lactobacillales > Enterococcaceae > Enterococcus > Enterococcus durans. The sequence goes on from NZ_CP022930.1 coordinate 2,094,684, forward strand.
GCAGAAGCGATTTATCGTTTGTGTGGGAAATAAGTTTCACTAGGTTTTCTTGAAAAATAGTGTGAATCAGAAATTTCTTGAAGTGATCTTCAAAGGTTAGTGCAAAATCTAACACTTGAGGATCGCTTTATTTATTTACCTCAGGAATCAGTAAAAAATAGTTGCATTTTCAGCGTAATTTCCTTAGTGTAACTTTATAATGATCAGATAAAATTGATTGAAAAAGGGGAGAGACAGTGAAATTATTCAAACGAATACTTATAGGTTTAGTCATCATATTAGGCATAGCAGGCGGCGCTGGCTATTACTATCTGCAACAGAGTACGTATGAGCCTTCCACGCAAGCAACTCAAGCTTCTCAACATGGCAAAGATGAAGGAGACTACTTATTATTTGGACAAAAGAACAATAAAAAGGAACCTTTAGTGATCTTTTACCCAGGTGCATTAGTAGAACCAGAAAGTTACAGTATTTGGGCAAATGATTTAGCAGAAAACGGCTATACTGTTGCTATTGCCAAAATGCCGCTAGATTTAGCCATTTTGAGTGGAAACCGCGCAGATAAAATCAGAGAAGATTTTCCCGATAGAAATTACGTGATTGGTGGCCATTCGCTGGGTGGCGTGATGGCAAGCCGTTATGCGAATGCGAACTCAAAAGAACAACAATTAAAAGGGATCTTTTATTTAGCAAGTTACCCTGACAAAAAAGGAACACTTGCAAAAAGTAAATTACCTATCTTGAGCATCACTGCTTCCAACGATCAGGTATTGGACCAAGAAGCCTATGAGTCAGCGAAAGAATACTTGCCAACGCAGACAGAATATGTTTCGATCGAAGGTGGAAATCATGGGGGCTTTGGGAGTTATGGCGAACAAAAGGGAGACGGAAAAGCGGAGATCACGAACGCAGATCAACAAACGGCAATCGTCAACACTCTACTGAATTGGTTAGCTGGACTATGATCTGCTCAGTCGCTGTTTAGGATCAAATAAGACACAAGAAGAAGGAGCGTGGGACAAAAGTAAGAAACACTTCTGTCCCAGTCTCTCCTTTCTTCTAAATTTTTTCTTGTTGATGAGATAGCTGTATTATGATCTTTCTAGTAAGATTGCTCTTACCGGACATTTTTGGTAGGCTTTTTGTACGGGTTCTTTTTCTTTTTCAGAGACGAATTGTTGATGGGCTTCTGGTTCTTGTGCAAACAGCACGATGCCCTCTTCATCATAATCAAAAATATCTGGCGCCTCGATTTGGCAAAGTCCACAAGCGATGCAACGTTCAGGGACGAGTTTACATAGTAATGACATTTCTAACCATCCTATTCTTAAGGGGATTAATATGACTGAATTTATTTTATCTTTATTTTTATCAAGAAACAAGCTAAGGGTATCTAGCTTATTTCAACTAATTAGTGGGAAGCGTACGACGTCTGTTTTGATTTATAGTTTTTTGAATGATCTTTTATTGGTTCATGGGAGTTTTCCAACATTGAAGCAAGAAGAATTTTTGGCGATCATTACTCGCTTGGAGCAAGAAAAGCTGATTGTTCTGATTGATAACCACGCATCAATCACCACGCTTGGGAAGAAGAAATTAGAAAAAAACGAATTTTCTTATCAAGGAGTGCACTATGATCGATATGGCAGGACCTATTTGACTTGCTGGCGTCTCCTCAAGTTTGCTGTCCAAGTAGTCTCGAATCTGACAAATGGTACAGCAAATTATTTACCGATTGAAACAAGTCCGTTTTATACATTCCAAATAAAAAGATGGCTAGCTAGTACAAAGTTGAACCGAGAAGAATTATCAGAAAAAATCTATCAGGAATTCGTAGCGTTGTTTACTGGGATGCCAGAAGAATTGGCTGACTTTCTAGCCAATCAGTTTTCAGGAGAACATGACTTGGGGCTTTTACCTTATCAATTGACGGATAAACAAGAAAATCAAGCAACGTTATTCGAAGCAAAAGCAATTCATGTCATGTTACAGAATCTCGAAAAAAGAAATGACTTTTTGCTTTTTAGATTGCTCAAGCCACTATTTGATCAGAATCTAAATCAGAGTATGCTGATTACGCGAAAGCTTATTTTAGAAGGATATTCTGTTGAGCAAGTGATGTCTGCGCGTCAACTAAAAAAAGGAACAGTCACAGATCATTTGATTGAATGGTTGCTTTTTTTTGATGATTTTCCTTACACAACGATGATTTCAAAGAAAACAGTGGACTCTCTTAGTCGGTTGAAGGATGTCCGTTCTTGGAATTATCGAGAAATAAATGCGCAGTTCTCTTTAGATTACGGAGAATTCCGCTTTTATCAACTTGGTCTATTGAAAGGAGAACTTGAACATGGAACTGATCGATGAGCTACGCAAACGATTTGGTTTTTCATCTTTTCGACCAGGTCAAGAAGAAATTATCCAAGCCCTTTTGCAAGAACAAAATGTGCTAGCTGTCTTACCAACTGGCAATGGGAAAAGTCTATGCTATCAGCTAACTGGCTATTTGAGGGAAGGGATAGTAGTCATCGTTTCCCCACTCCTATCGCTGATGGAAGATCAGGTCACACAGCTTCAAAAGCAAGGAGAGAAAAGAGTAGTCGCATACAATAGTTTATTGTCTAAATCAGAAAAAGCATATGTGCTGCAACATCTAGCAGAATATAAATTTTTGTTTTTAAGTCCAGAGATGTTGACTCAAAAAGAGCTTCTGAATGTTTTGCAACGACAAAAAATCGGCTTATATGTCATTGATGAAGCCCATTGTGTTTCTCAGTGGGGGGTGGATTTTCGTCCGGAATATCAGCAATTGGGAGTGATTGGTAAACGGTTAGGATCACCCGTGACGCTCGCATTGACGGCAACGGCGACAACGGTTGTTCAACAGGATATCGAAAAGGTGCTTTTTGTTTTGCCACCGCAAGTAGTGAGACATTCTGTCAATCGTAAAAATATTTCTTTATTTGTCAGAAAAACGGAAGACAAAGATGAAGAATTAGCTACTTTGATGAAACAGGCGAATGGCTCAATGATCATCTATTGTGCGACTAAAAAAGAAGTGGAACGACTGTATCAATTGTATCGAGGATCATTTTCAGTTGGCTATTATCATGGTGGATTAGATGCTTCACAAAGGAGACAGTTGCAGTTACAGTTCAGTCAAAATAAATTACAATTTCTAGTTGCTACCAATGCTTTCGGAATGGGTATCGATAAACCAGATATCCGAACAGTCGTCCATTATGATCTGCCAGATAGTTTAGAAAATTATGTCCAAGAGATTGGTCGAGCCGGCAGGGATCAGCAACCAAGCAAAGCAATTTTGTTATACAAGAAAAACGATGAGCGTATCCATTATTTCTTTAACCAATTGTCAAGAGAACAACGCCAAGTATTTGAATTTTATCTAGAAAATAATCTTGATAACAACGAATTTTTTGATGAAGTACAGCAAAAGTGGTTGGAGGTCGTTGAAAAAATGACTGATCCGCAACAATGGGTGGATCGATTAAAGGCACAAGAAAAAGCAAAGCAGTATCGCTTACAGCAAATGCTTCATTATATCAATAGTGAAACTTGTCGAAGAGAATTGATTCTTGATTATTTTGGTGAAAAATTGGTCGACAAGCCAATACAATGTTGTGATAAAGACGGAGCAGAGTTATATGGAGAAGCAAAAACAATAACACCACCAATTGTACAGAAAAGCTCGTGGCAGGAGATTTTACTAAATTTGTTTAAAAAAAACAACGGATAGCATTTTTTTAAGACAATGGAGTTCTTACTATGGTATAATACTCACGAAAGAATTTAGGAGGTTAACAAGGTGAGCAGAAAAGATCGACATCAATCATCAGAAAATAACGAAACACAAGAACCATGGGAACAACCGATCTATGATACGGAAGATGAATTTTCTTCAAGAAGTTCTCAACGACAACAAAAGAAAGGCAATACATTATTCTTGTCTCTCTTTTTAGTTCTATTAGTTTTATGTATCGCGATTCCAGCAGGAGCTTATTTCTGGATCAGAAACGGTTCAACGAATAGTGCATCAAGTGCATCATCTTCTTCGACAACATCATCATTGGTTGAAAGTTCTTCCACAAAAGAAGAATCTTCGGCTGTAGAATCAAGTAAAGAATCTGAAAGTACTTCTGAGAGTCAAGCAGTAGTGGAAACTACTCCTTCAAGCAGCAGTGTTAGTCAAGGAGAAGCAACTCCTTCTTCATCTGTTGTAGATCAAGAGGAAGTACAACCTTCAAGTAGTGCGGCGGCTGAAACGACACCATCTTCTTCATCTACTGCGCCAGCAGGTTCAACTACAACGGTCCAATCAGGTGAAGGTCCTAAACAAGTTGCAGAGCGTGCAGGTATTACGATCGATCAACTGTTTGAATTAAATGGAATCGATCCAAACAACTACTTCCTTTACCCAGGACAAGAGTTACGAATTAAATAATCATGAGACATGTTAGAAAAAGAGTCATCTGATACTCAAGACTCTTTTTCTACAGTCTCTTTTTGTATGAAGGTAGATAAAAAAAGAGTGCATCCATGAAGTTGTTTGCACTGTTGACTGTAAAAAAAGAAGGCGCAGTGACTTTGGTCGCAGCCCCTTCTTTTTTGAGAAAAGGGAGTTAGAAAATGACAAGAATCAGTATTGCAATAGACGGACCTGCTTCTTCAGGAAAAAGTACTGTTGCGAAAATTTTAGCAAAAGATTTCAACTATATTTATACTGATACAGGAGCAATGTATCGCGCAGTGACCTATCTGGCTATAACTCATCAGATTGCTTTTTCAGACGAAACGAAGTTAGTAGAATTATTGGATCACTATCCGATTTCTTTTAGTCAAGAAATTGATGGGCAGCATGTATGGGTAGCAGACGAAGATGTTACAACAGCTATCCGTCAACCAGATGTGACTCGAGCTGTTTCGGAAGTTTCAGCACATAAAAAGCTTCGTGAAGCGTTAGTGGCGATCCAACGTCAAATTGCTAAAGACGGAGGAGTCGTGATGGATGGACGTGACATCGGAACTTCAGTATTGCCACAGGCAGAAGTGAAAATCTTTTTAGTTGCCAGTGTCACTGAACGAGCACAGCGACGATATAAAGAGAATCTCGAAAAAGGAATCCCTACAGATTTAGCGACATTGACGGAAGAGATCCAAGCACGCGACCATTATGATTCCACCAGAAAAGCATCACCATTGAAACAAGCAGAAGATGCAGTTCGAATCGATACCACTGGTAAATCGATCCCGCAAGTCGTGCAAGCAATCAAAGATGTAGTCAACGAAAAAGGCTATCGTTTGTGAAAAAATGAAAAATTACGAAAATTCCGCTTTTTTTAGAGTAAAACAAACGAAATCGCTTTATTTTTTTTAAGTAATCAATTAAACTTAAAGCAGTACCGTGGTTACGGCAGAATGTTGGTTAGGAGGACAAGTGTTATGACAGAATTTGAACAAAATCAAACAGATAACAATCAATCGATGGAAGATGCAATGAATAGCGTCCAAGAAGTAAATGTCGGTGATGTTGTCAAAGGCGAAGTGTTAGTAATCGAAGACAAACAAGTGGTTGTAGGGATCGAAGGGGCTGGAGTAGAAGGCGTCATTCCTGCAAAAGAGTTGTCAACTTCACCTGTCGAAGAGATCAACGATATAGTAAAAGTTGGAGATGTCTTGGATCTAGTTGTTATCAGTACGATTGGCAAAGATAAAGAAAACGGGAGCTATTTACTTTCCAAACGTCGTTTAGATGCGAAAAAAGTATGGGAAGATATCGAAAAAGATTTCCAAGCTGGAAATGTGATCGAAGCACCAGTGACAAACGTCGTGAAAGGCGGATTGGTCGTTGATGTAGGCGTTCGTGGCTTTGTACCAGCTTCAATGGTGGAAGACCATTTTGTTGCTGATTTTTCAGAATACAAAGGGCAAACGTTGACGTTCAAAATCGTTGAAATCGAACCTTCAGAAAATCGCTTGATCCTTTCACATAAAGCAGTTGTCGAAACTGAAAAAGAAGAGAAGAAAAAAGCAGTTTTAGCAAATATTCATGAAGGCGACACGATCGATGGTCGTGTAGCACGTCTTACTGATTTTGGTGCTTTCGTTGACTTAGGCGGAATCGATGGACTAGTCCATGTATCTGAGATTTCTCATAGCCATGTTGCTAAGCCAAGTGATGTCTTAGCTGTAGGCGATGAAGTAACAGTGAAAGTACTATCTATCAACCCAGAACAGGAACGTGTATCATTATCGATCAAAGATACGTTGCCTGGACCTTGGTCAGATATCGAAGAAAAAGCGCCAGCTGGATCAGTCTTAGACGGTAAAGTGAAGCGTTTGACAAGTTTTGGTGCCTTTGTGGAAGTATTCCCTGGGGTAGAAGGACTTGTTCACATTTCTCAAATCTCACATAAACATATCGCTACACCTCATGAAGTTCTTCATGAAGGCGACGATGTGAAAGTGAAAGTGCTAGAAGTAAATCCTGAAGAGCATCGTATTGCTCTTAGCATCAAAGCTTTAGAAGAAAAACCAGCTTCTGAAGAAGAACCTAAAGATGTAGAATCTTATGAATTGCCAGAAGAAAACACTGGATTTACAATGGGAGATCTTTTAGGGGATGCATTAAAAGAAGAAGTAGAAGGAAACACATCAGACGATTCAGAAAAATAATCGTATCGTTTGGTAAAATCAAAAGCAAGCGGATCGAAAATCTTAAAAAGGTTTTTGATTCGTTTTTTGTTTTTGATGGTTGTTTGAAGTTAGGGGGAAGTAGCGGAAATAGTAAATATGAATCCGTAACGTCGAGAGAACTTTTTAGTATAGTAGGCTAGAATAGACTTTTTTTGATTGTAACTTTCAAATAGGACAGGTTTTACGATCAAAAAGCTGTTTTTGACTGAAAGGAAGATAAATACTTTGTTTATTTGTCAGTCTATGCTTGAAAGTTAGTGAGACATTCGTTAAACTGAATAAGATTGGAAACTTGTGAGGAGGAAATAACTATGGCAAATCCAACAATTGCAATCGTTGGCCGCCCGAACGTCGGTAAGTCTACGATTTTTAACCGCATCGCTGGTGAGCGTATCTCGATTGTCGAAGATACTCCTGGAGTAACTCGCGATCGCATTTACGCAAAAGGTGAATGGTTAGGTCGTGAGTTTAGCGTGATCGATACAGGTGGGATCGATTTAGGTGATGAACCATTTATGGATCAGATCAAACACCAAGCTGAGATCGCCATCGAAGAAGCGGATGTGATCATCTGTGTGGTTAGTGGACGTGAAGGTGTCACTGACGCGGATGAGGTCGTTGCAAAAATATTATATCGTAGTAACAAACCAGTGATATTAGCTGTTAACAAAGTAGATAATCCTGAAATGAGAAATGACATCTATGAGTTCTACTCATTAGGGTTAGGCGATCCATACCCAGTATCTGGGAGCCATGGATTAGGTATTGGTGATATCTTGGATGAGGCAGTGAAATTCTTTTCTGATGAGAATGAAGAGGAAGATGATGATACGATCAAGTTTAGTCTGATTGGTCGTCCAAACGTCGGTAAATCTTCTTTGATCAATGCAATCTTGGGAGAAGATCGTGTCATTGTTTCTGATATTGAAGGAACTACACGTGATGCAATCGATACGCACTTTGTATCAGAAAATGGTCAAAAATTCTTGATGATCGATACCGCTGGGATGAGAAAGCGCGGCAAAGTCTACGAAAATACTGAGAAATACAGTGTGATGCGTGCGATGCGTGCCATCGATCGTTCTGATATTGTTTTGATGGTATTGAACGCAGAAGAAGGAATCCGCGAACAAGATAAACGAGTAGCGGGCTATGCTCATGAAGCTGGCCGTGGTGTGATCATTGTGGTAAATAAATGGGATCTTGTCGAGAAAGAAACGAATACGATGCGTGATTTTGAACAAGAAATCCGCGAAGAATTCCGCTATCTCGATTATGCACCGATCGTTTTTGTTTCTGCAGTCACAAAGCAACGGCTTGAACGTTTGCCTGAAATGATTGAAGATGTAAGCATGAATCAAAACTTACGGGTATCATCTGCTGTTCTTAATGATATCATCATGGATGCGGTGGCCATCAATCCGACACCAACGGATAAAGGAAAACGTTTAAAAATCTTCTATGCAACTCAAGTAGCTGTTAAGCCACCGACCTTCGTTGTTTTTGTCAATGAAGAAGAGTTGATGCACTTTTCTTATGAACGTTTCTTAGAAAACCAAATTCGAAAAGCATTTACCTTTGAAGGGACATCGATTCGCATCATTCCTAGAAGAAGAAAATAGGCATTTTAACACATCAAGTAGAATTTTTCAAAAAAAATAGTTGGTTTTAAATATTACGTTTTCATGACTAAAAAAAGCATGTGAAAATTGGTAAAAACCTTGCTATTAAGCGGTTCATATGATATCGTGATAACAGAATATTGAACTTGATCAATATTTCTTTTAAACTTCTGGACCACTCAGAATGTTTTTAACTAAACTGATGTTTTACATCATATCTCTTGTGGAGGAGGTGAATCTATCCATGGCAAACAAAGCAGAATTAATCGAAAAAGTTGCTTCAGCTACTGACTTAACTAAAAAAGATGCAACTGCAGCAGTAGATGCTGTATTTTCAACTATTCAAGATGCTTTAGCTAACGGCGAAAAAGTTCAATTAATCGGTTTTGGTAACTTTGAAGTTCGCGAACGCGCAGCTCGTAAAGGACGTAACCCACAAACTGGTGAAGAAATCGAAATCCCAGCTAGCAAAGTACCTGCATTCAAACCAGGTAAAGCATTGAAAGATGCTGTTAAATAAGACAGCTAAAAAGCACTTGTAGCTCTCCTGCTACAGGTGCTTTTCTTTATACATGACGTGGGGCCTAAGCATAAAAAATGAGAAAGGCTCCTCGTTCGCTCCCGTGAGTTGTAGGAACTAGCAAAGTTTCGTGGAGCGGGTCTTTTTACAACTTAGCCCATAGTGTTCAGAGACCAACTCCTTGAAAAAATCCATTCTTATTGTCAGCGGAGCTGAACGGTCTTTTCACAACCTTATCCACGGTGTTCAAGAAGCAACTCCTCAGCAATAAGCTCTAGATTTCCAAAATATGAGAAGCTATTTTAGAAATCTAGTTCTTATTTGCTCGGAACTGTGCGCTTCTTTCACAACCTTTATCCACGGTGTTCAAAGACCAACTCCTTGAAATAAGTCTGGATTTTTCAAAACATGGAGAGCTGTTTCGAAAAAATCCATTCTTATTGTCGGCGGAGCTGAATGCTCTTTTCACAACCTTATCCACGGTGTTCAAGAAGCAACTCCTCAGCAATAAGCTCTAGATTTCCAAAATATGAGAAGCTATTTTAGAAATCTAGTTCTTATTTGCTCGGAGCTGTGCGCTTCTTTCACAACCTTTATACATATCTTATCCTTTTTCGTTTTTACTTACTAATGTTAAAATAAGGGAAAGGAGGGATGCACATGGAATTGGATTATGAGTTGCATGGTGAAACAGCTAAAATCTTTTATGCAGAAACTTTAGTTAGTCAGTTAAAGTCGCTGAAGATCGAGCAATCTGTGCTGTTTTTGACGAATCAGCGGTATTATGACTTATTTGCTGATAAAATCAATCAGTTGTTTGCGAATCCTCGTAAGATTGATTGGTACATCTGTGCAAACACGCAATGCAATCATTTGATCGAATTAAGCAATCTACTTACTTTTGCCAAACGTTATCCTGAAAATGAAGCATTCCTCATTATTGGTTTCGGAAACGAAGGGATCATGGACTTGGCTGGCTTTTTTCAAAAACATACACCGCTGGAATCGAAGCTATGGCTTATTCCAGTATCTATTCGCTCGATGGCTCGGGCATTGACACCAGAGCGAATCATTTTGCAGCTGCCTAACCAAGTTGTTCTTCAAACGCAGACCCTCCCAGAACGAATCGTCTACGATCAAACCATCAGTGAAAAACAAATCAGTGGCAAACAAATCGATTTTTTGACTTTTGCTTTTTGTGGGATCCTATGCGACCACTCATTTTTACAGACATTATATAAAAATTATCCAACTACGCAGCAGTTATACCATCGGCCATTTACTGGGATGTTGGAAGAAATGATCTATTTTTATCAAGAAGAGGCTGACAAACTCACAAATTATGGTAAACTGTTTGAACAAGCTTTTTATTTGTCAGAAAACGGGCATTTATTATCTGCTAGTATGAAAAAATTACTAGGGATGCTTTTCCAATTTGTTTGGAACGTAGAGATCACAAAGATGCCTTTTCAACTAAAAAATTTTTTTATATGGTTAAAGCATCTCAATTATCCAATCGGTTGGCCAGAGCAGCTATCGAAAACGGATTATTTAGAAAATGTTCTGCAATTAGCTGAAAAAAGCAAAAAAATTCTCATTTTGGAAGAAATCGGTATAATAGGTGGTTACCAATCACCAACTGAGAAAGAATTATTGAAAACTATGGCAACTTACGAAAAGATTGTCAATGAGATAAGAGGGATTAAATGAATACAAATAGTGAAAAGATGCTACAAGCATTATCAGAGGAAGACTTAACGCAAGCACAGCTATATCTAGCACAGGCTCTAAAAGAAGATCCAGCAGATGTATTAGCTGAATTGGGAGAAGAATTATTAGCGCTCGGTTTCTTAGAAGAAGCGAAACAAATCTATGAGCAGTTACTCGTACAATATCCTGAAAATGACGAGTTGAATATTCCATTAGCGGAGATTGCGATCGAAGACAATGAGATCGATCAAGCGTTTGATTATTTAGAACGAATTTCTAAAGACAGTGAATATTACCCACAAGCTTTATTAGCGATTGCTGATCTATATCAAGTAATTGGCATACCAGAGGTCAGTGAAGCAAAATTGAAGGAAGCAGCAGTGTTATTACCAGAAGAACCGCTGATCCAATTTGCTTTAGCAGAACTTTATTTTTCAGTTGATCGTTTTAAAGAAGCAGCAATGATCTATGAACGTCTGCTATCTTCTGACATAGATGAAATCTCTGGTATTTCTATGCAAGAACGCATGGGTCAATCGCTTAGCATGCAAGGAGAATTTGAAGCGGCGATCGAACCATTAGAGAAAGCACTCCAAGAGGAACGAACAGATGACCGTCTTTTCCAACTTGCTTTTACGAATCTTCAACTAAAAGAAAATGAAAAAGCCATCAATTACCTCCAAGAGTTGCGAGAAGTCAATCCGCAATATCAGTCTTTATATCTTTATTTAGGACAAGCATTACAGGAAGAAGAACTGATCGAAGAGGCTCAAAAAGTTTTAGAAGAAGGAATAAAGGAAAATCCATATCAAGTAGAACTTTATCACTTGGCATCAGAGAATGCGTTTCGACTTCATGATAAAGAAAAGGCTGAAAAGCTGCTGTTAGAAGCGCTTGAGTTAGGAGAAAAACAAGATGAAACGTTATTGACGTTAAGTAATCTTTATCTAGATGATGAAAGATATGAAGATGTGATCGAAGTCGTGAACCAGATGGAGGAAACAGCTAATCCTTATGCAGAATGGAATCTAGCCCATGCGTATAATGAACTAGAAGATTTCGCTGTAGCTGCTGTCCATTATGAACAAGCGTATCATGAACTAGAACATGAACCAGACTTTCTGAAAGAGTATGCCTTTTTCTTACGTGAGGAAGGACAACTAGAGCGAACACGAGAATTACTTACCCATTATTTAGAACATGAACCTGGAGATTTGGAGGCATTGTCAGTCTTAGATGATCTAGCAGAGAGGTGAGAAAGATGCTGATAGATGTAAGAGAAAAAAAGAATTTTTTGACTTGGATGGTGAATCACGTCTCTTTTAGTCGAAGGGAAGTTTTTTGGATCTTAAATTATTTAGCAAACCATGAAGCGATATTGAGTAATGTTCACTTCGTGGAGGGAGCCAACCAAGCAAACCGCGGCTTACAGATTAGTGATCTGTCTTTCGATGGGGAGCCAATGAAGCTGTTTTTGGAAGGAAAAGAATTTACCGATACAGATCAAATTTTTCATGAGATCCGTTTGAATTGGAAAAGACCATTATATGTAGAATGCTTATTTGAGAATGCGTGGCAAACACGAGAGTATTTAATGATATTGGAGGATAATCCTTTTGCTTCATGGGATGATTCGATCAGTGAAGAAGATGCAGAATTGATCGAACATTACTTTAAAGAAAAAGAGCAAGAAGCACGGTTGAAGATGCTCTATGCACAAATCGATCAAGCATTAGAAAAAAAAGACAAAGATGCATTTCTTGCATTGTCAGATGAGGTCAATCGGCTCATTCTCAAAAATAGTTCGGAAATGAGCGAGCATACACGAGAACGTCCGTAACAAGGCGTAAAAAAGTATTTTAAAACCCCGTATTTCCAAAGTCAGGAAATACGGGGTTATTTTGATGGCGAAATCAGGCAGTTTGGTTATTATAATCGCTTCAACAATTTTGTTTGAGGTTTAAGATAAGTGAACCCTTCTCCTTCTACTTCATGGACGTTGATCACAGAAACAAATGCTTTTTCATCAATATCATGGATGATTCGCTTCACTTCGGTTATTTCACTTGAACTAACGACGATGTAGATGATTTTCTTCGACTGTCCAGAGAAACCACCTTCACCAGATAAAAACGTCACACCGCGTTCTAAACCTGTCATAAGGAGTGGGGCAATCTCTTCATTTTTATTCGATACGACCAAAATTCCCTTAGCAGCGTAGCCACCGTCTAAAATCGAATCAATGACTCGACTAAATACGTAAGAGACGATCAAGGTGTACATCATTCGTTTTAGATCAATATAAGAAAGGGAAGCAAGTAGGACAATGACATCTAGCGCCAACAGCGAACGCCCCATGGAGATGCCATAATTTTTCTCTAAGATCCGTGCGATGATGTCACTACCACCGGTTGTTCCACCCATCCGATAAACGAGACCGCTACCGATACCAGCAACTAATCCAGCAAGTAACGATACGATCAGCAGATCATGTTGTAGATTGATCTGTAAAGGTACACGTTGCCAGATCCAAAGAAATGCAGACAGCGAGAGCGTACCTAAGACGGTGTAAGCCAAGGAACGTTTACCGAGGATCTTACCACCGATAAGGATCAACGGTATATTGATAAATAAGGTAGAATAGGCGGGATCGATCCCAAAAAGTGCTTTAAGTATCAAGGTGATACCTGATACACCGCCTTCTGCTAATTGATTAGCGATATTCAAATAAACTAGACCAAAAGCATAGATGCTTGTCCCGATAATGATAAGCACTATCTCTTTGATTGTTTTTAATGAAGTCATCAAATCCCTACTTTCAAATGATTAATTTTTCAAAATATTTCAACTTTTTACATTTCCTTACATAATGTAGCATGGAATATTCATTTTCACAATTGCTCTTGCCTAGGATTTGACAGAAAATTTTGGTAAGATAGTGTGTGAGGTGAAACAGATGAGTGACGAACGTTCATTAAAAAGTATGCAAAAAGAAGTAGATGACTATATCCAACAATTCAAGGTGGGCTATTTTTCACCGCTGGCGCAGATGGCTCGATTAACCGAAGAAGTAGGCGAACTAGCACGAGAAGTGAACCATACATATGGAGAAAAAAGTAAAAAGGCCTCTGAACCTGACAATTCTGTTGCGGAAGAATTAGGAGATGTATTATTTGTGACGATGATCATGGCGAATTCTTTAGAAATAGATCTAACGGAGATCTTTGAAAAGAATATGGCGAAATTCAATCAGCGAGATCATGATCGATTTGAACGAAATGAAGAGAAATAAGAGACACGGAAGAGGGAAAATGATGAAATTAAAAGAATTACCACAGGAGTATGAAAAAGCCATCCCAGTATTGAAAAAACTAGAGAATGCAGGTTTTGAAGCATATTTTGTGGGAGGAAGTGTCAGAGATACCCTTTTGAAACAAAACATTCATGATGTGGATATCGCTACAAGCGCATTTCCAGAAGAAATCAAACAACTTTTCCCGAAAACAATCGATATTGGTATCGAACATGGCACAGTGTTGGCTCTAGTTGACGATGAGCAATACGAAATCACCACCTTTCGTACGGAATCGACGTATCAGGACTATAGAAGACCTGATAGTGTTGAATTTGTCCGTTCATTGGAAGAAGATCTCAAGCGACGGGATTTTACCATCAATGCATTTGCTTTAAAGGAAGATGGACAAATCATTGATCTGTTTGACGGACTATCTGATTTAGAGAACCAGGTCCTTCGAGCTGTGGGAAACCCCCATGAACGATTCCATGAAGATGCGTTGCGCATGATGCGTGGCTTGAGATTTGTTAGCCAGTTAGGATTCGAACTTGAGGCAGAGACGGCGCTAGCAATCCAAGAAAACCATCATCTATTAGAAAAAATCTCTGTAGAACGTATCAATGTCGAGTTTGTCAAGATGTTGCTAGGACAAGAGCGTTCGGCAGGACTTCGTGCCTTTGTTGAAACAGAATGCTACGTTTATTGTCCAGGATTGAAGGAATATGGGGAAGCATTATTGCGTTTCGCTGATTTACCTAAAAAACCGTTGAGAACAGAAAGTCAGGCATGGACATTGCTGATCGATCAATTAGGTCTTGAAGAAAAAGAAATCCGTTCATTTTTAAAACAATGGAAATGTTCCAATCAGATGATCAAAGAGGTCCAGTTATTAGTATATGGATTGAAACAACGTAAACAGCACTTTTTAGAGGCACTTGATTTATACCGTTTGGGAAGAGAATCCGCTTTGAACGTAGAGGAGCTGATCGGCTATTTTGCTGAAACACCTGAGTTGCAGCAAGTGGCGGCAAATTATGACAAGCTTCCTATCAAATCGTTAAGTGAACTTTCTATTGATGGAAATCTATTGTTAGAAACAAGTCAAAAAAAGCCTGGAAAATGGGTAAGTGAAGCGTTGCAATTAGCTGAACTTGGCGTTATTACAGGAGCAGTTGCTAACGATAAAGATGAACTACTTGTTTATTTAAAAGAGCAAAATATAGGAATCTGACAATTCAAAGGTATTGCTCACGAGTGTGGGACAAAAGTAAGAAACACTTTTGTCTCATTCTTTAAAAACGAATAAACGGTGGGAGCAAAAGCAACTCCTTCTTAAATAAGCCGAAATCCACAAAAATTTGAAAAGCAATTTTCGTTGATTTCTTCTTATTTCTCGGAGTTAAACACTTCTATCCCAGCCTCATTCCCGTAGAGGATTTTCTGGTAAAAAAACGTTAGATGTGACCATGAAGCGATGTTTATGCTAAACTAAAGATGAACCAGAATAAATGACGTCAAAAAGGGGATTTTTTAATGAGTAAAGAAATGACAGCGCTAAAATTTTATTTCCGAAACGGCGAAACTTGGACAATCAACCGTCGCCATATCGGGGACTTGTGGATCAAACAAATTACAACTAGCTTTGGTCGGATCAACGGCAGTGAGTTCATGGAGATCCATCCATGTGCTGGATTTAAAATCGAAATCTTCCATGAAGGGGATTCAGTGGCAACGCATGATATCAATTTGGGCGGACTTGAGATGGGAATGTTCAATCGCGCATTGAAATATGAAGATATCGAACGCATGGAAATCCTATACCGTAATGGTACGCCAGACCTTGTTTATTTCCCATACCTTGATAAAGGAACAGAAGGTCTAGATAATCAATATCAATCAACAAAAATCAGTGAAAAAACAGGCAATCTTTATATCGTAATCAATCCAGAGCAACGAGTAGATGATGTTTATGGAGAATTTTTTGAATAGATCCGTCATGTGAGCCGGACGATCATAAGCCAAGAAGGGGAGGACAGTCGCGTATAAATGTCCATTTTCTTGGCTTTTTTCTGTACTTGCTATTTTATGTTTTTTGGAATAGAATAAGCTTCGGAAATTGAAGCAAACTTATGAACAGCTAAAAGTATAGAATAGCTTAAGAGAAACTTGGTTGTTTTTCATTTACACTAGCTTTTGTTATAATGGTAAAAGTTTGTATATAGGAGATCTTAAAAATGAGAGAGAGTTTTGAACAACAAAAAAAATTGTTGTATGATCGTTACGGCGTGTTTTCAATGGAAGATCGTCGTCAAATTCTTTGTAAGCTACGTAAAAGAAATATACTCATGTACCGCCAGTTAGAGCGCTTGAAACATGATCTATTGCGTTTGGAATCCAAACGCGTACAGTGTGAACTGGAAGGAAATGCGATTCAAGTCGAAGCGGTAGAAAATAAAATATTGAAAAAGAAAGAACAATTTCTGAAGGTACTTGCTCAAAATAAAAAATAAAGGGGATGGACCATGGAATTTGCAGAGTTAGTTATTGTATTTGCAGTAACGATTACGCTATCTAATATAGCTAGCCGCATCTTACCAATGATTCCAGCTCCACTGATACAAATATTCCTAGGAATTGTCTTAGGCTTGACTAAATGGGGGCAATCCATCAATTTTGAACCGGAATTATTTCTGGTCATGATCATTGCCCCATTGCTATTTAGAGAAGGTGAAAAAGCAGATATCTCCTCGATACTTAAAAACTTCGATACGATTTTGTTTTTAGCTTTCGGTGGTGTGATTTTGACACTGGTCGGAGTTGGAGTGACCTTATCTTTTCTATTACCAAGTGTCCCGATTGCCGCTTGTTTTGCTTTTGGTGCAGCACTCGGCCCGACCGATGCTGTAGCAGTCAGCTCATTGTCTGGACGAGTAAATATCCCTAAAAAGGCGATGCACATTTTGGAAGGCGAAGGATTGTTGAATGACGCATCTGGCGTTACCGCGTTTCAATTTGCGTTAGCTGCTTTGATCACCGGTTCATTTTCAGCAGTCCATGCTGGATTTAGTTTAGTGATCTCAAGTATAGGCGGAGCAGTTGTGGGTTTCTTACTTGTTTGGGTCAAAAGAAAAGTCATCAACTTGATTGAGAAAGCTTCGGCTAGGGATGTCACAGGCTATTTATTGATTGAATTGTTATTGCCATTTTTAGCGTATGTTTTAGCAGAAGTATTTGATGTTTCAGGAATCATTGCCGCAGTGGCAGCCGGAATACTACAGGCTTCCGGTTTTAGAAAAATCACGGTGTTTGATGCAGAATTATCGAGTTTATCCAATAGTACATGGACAACGATTGCCTTTACCCTTAATGCGTTAGTGTTCATTTTTCTAGGGATCGAACTTACACAAGTCTTTTCACCTGTTTGGGGAGATGGTGTCTATCCAAACGGCTTGCTCCTAGCAACGATTTTGTTGATTTCTGTTATCTTGTTTGTGATCCGTTTTGTATCGATCAGCCTCTTTTATATCTTCAAAGATGGTTTTGAAAATTGTAAAAAACAATTGAATGAAATATTGATCTTGACGTTTGGTGGAGTAAAAGGAACAGTGAGTTTAGCAACGATCTTTATCCTACCTTTTTCGATCAATAACATGATGTTCTACCAACGATCGTTACTTTTGTTTTTGACCGCCGGAGTGATCTTGGTTACTCTGATCGTGGGTATCGTTGTGTTACCAATGTTGACTGAAACAGAAGAAGCGAAAAGCACGGATCTGAATGCATTGATGATCTTAGAAGAAGTTGTTGCTATATTAAAATCTGAAATGAAACAATTAGACAAGGATTCCAAAGAATTTTTAGCGACAGATGCGGTGATCGAAAACTATCAGGAACGGATTCGTGATTTATATTTAGCAGATCTTTCTGACGATGAGAAACAAGAAGTACAGGAGATCCAAGCACTCATACTATCGATCGAACGTGACGGATTAGATGAAAGTTTTCGTTCAGGAAAGCTTTCTGCTAATGGCTATCGTTTTTATTCTCGTTTTCTTTCGAACTTCGAGCACTCGATCACTAGTCAATTTCTCTCATTCGTCGGTTTTTGGTTTATCTTCGTTCGTCGATTGATCCGGATCATTTTGCATCCTAAGATGTTCTGGGAACGACGCCATTCTGATCGACAAACATTTATTTCAGAAAAAGATATACAGGAAATCCGAAATACCTATCAAAAAAATACACAATTGATCATTGAAAGTTTAGAAAACTTAACAGATGTTTACGATGAAACAATGGTTGATTTTTTTATTCAACAAAGAAAAATCCAAGGAATCAAAATGGTTTCAGGAAATCTTATTTCAGCGTGGCTGATCCAACAAGATAGTCTGTTTTCGAAAAGAATGCTGCGAGGCTATTACCTTGAACGTAAAATCGTTGATGAGTATGAAGAAGCAGAAAAGATAACGACATTTTCTGCGAACATTTACCGTAAAAATATCAACTTATTAGAATCCTATACAATGAATAAACCAACCGATAATTTTTCGTTTAGATTTGCTTTAAGAAAGAGGAGAAAACCTTTATCTGAAGCAGAAATGAACGATAGCAATGAAAAATGAATTCGTTGATTAGCAGCGAATAGTTGAAAACTTTCTTTCGGCTATTCGCTGTTTTTTATACTACGATCTAGACAAAACTGGAAGAGCAAAGAGCTACTCCATCGGAAAATAAATGGAAATTCACAAATACTTGAAAAGCGATTTCCATGAATCCTTTTTTATTTCTTGGCGTGAAATATTTCTGTCTCGACCGCTCCTTTTTATTAGAAAAACATATCTAAAAACAAATTGTTTATGATACAATGTCCAAGACGAGGAGGGAATGTATTGAAAGAATTAAAAGTAACTGACCTCAAAAAAACTTATGGAGAAAAAGATTTGTTCGATGGAATCTCCTTTTTGATCCATGAAAAAGATCGTATTGGTCTGATTGGGACAAATGGGACTGGGAAAACAAGTCTATTAAATATTTTAGCGGGAATCGATACAGGTGACGGAGATCGTCAGACTGTTTTTTATCCGAATGATTACCGAATTGGTTATCTTTCACAAGCATCAGCATTGGATGAAGGTTTAACGGTGCTACAAGCTGTTTTTCAAGGGAATAGCCCGATGATCCGTGTAGTAAGAGAATACGAAGAGGCGCTGATTGCTCTGTCTGCAAATGGGGATGATCCAGCAATCCAAAAACGTTACTCAAAAGCCGAAGAACAGATGAACAAAGAAGATGCTTGGACGACTGATACAAATGCTAAAATCATTTTACAGAAATTAGGCATCAGTGAATTAGAGAAAAAAATCGGTGAACTTTCTGGTGGGCAAAAGAAACGCGTAAGTTTAGCTCAAGTGTTAATCGATGAACCTGATTTACTATTATTAGATGAACCAACGAACCATCTTGATTATGAAGCAATCGAATGGTTAGAAAATTATCTTAGACAATACCGCGGCGCATTGCTGATGGTCACACATGATCGTTATTTCCTAGACCGCGTGACAAATCGAATCTTTGAACTTGCGTTTGGAAAACTCCACGAATACAAAGGAAATTATGAAGCCTATGTACTAGAAAAGGCAGAAAGAGACCGCGTGGAAGTTGAGCAGGAAGAAAAACGAAAACGTCTTTACAAACAGGAATTAGCTTGGATGCGTGCTGGAGTACAAGCAAGGGGAACAAAACAGCAGGCACGGATCAATCGATTTGAGGACCTCAAAGAAAATCTCTATCAAGTGAATCACGAAGAAGATCTTGAGTTGAATATCGCAACAAAACGTTTAGGGAAAAAAGTATTAGAAATAAAAGACGGTAGCTATGCTATTGATGGCAAACAGCTATTGGATCATTTTGAGTTATTGATCCAATCAAAGGAACGACTAGGTATTACTGGGAAAAACGGTGCTGGAAAATCAACATTACTGAATATCTTAGCAGGTCGTATCCCATTAGACAAAGGAACACTGTCGGTAGGAGAAACAGTACGTTTCGCTTACTACACGCAGGAAAATGAAGAAATGAATCCTGAAAAACGGATGATTGCTTATTTACAGGAAGCGGCAGAGGAAGCACAAACGGCGGATGGTACGCAGATCGGTGTAGCAGAATTACTCGAACGATTTTTGTTTCCACGATTTATGCATGGAACGTTGATCAAGAAACTTTCTGGTGGCGAAAAACGTCGCTTGTATTTGTTGAAATTATTGATCCAACAACCGAATGTGTTGCTTTTAGATGAACCAACGAATGATTTGGATATTGCGACTTTAACGATTTTAGAAGATTATTTTAGAAGTTTCCCAGGAGCTGTGATCACAGTTTCCCATGACCGTTATTTCTTAGATAAAGTTGCAGAAAAACTGTTGGTGTTCCAAGGAGATGCAAGACAAGTATTATATTATGGAAATATGTCGAGCTACTTGAGCAAACAAAAAGAAGCAGAGCAAACAAGTGACAAAACAAAAAGAAAAATAGAACCAGTAAAAGAAGCGGCAACGAAAAAGAAGCTTTCTTATATGGAACAAAAAGAATGGGAAACGATTGAAGATGAGATCGCTGTACTTGAAGAAAAGATCGACCAACTTCAAGAAGAAATGAATCATCAAGGAGATGATTTTACTCGCTTGCAGGAGTTGCAAACAGAGGTTTCACAGACTGAAAGTAAACTAGAAGAAAAGATGGCACGATGGGAATACCTAAGTGAATGGGCAGAAGAATAGGAGGAGTAACATGGAGCAAGCATATCTCGATTTAGGAAGAAAACTACTCGAAGAAGGACATGAAAAAGGCGATCGTACGGGTACAGGTACACGGAGCATATTTGGGTACCAAATGCGGTTTGATCTGCAAAAAGGCTTTCCATTACTGACGACTAAACGTGTTCCTTTCGGATTGATCAAAAGTGAATTGCTGTGGTTTTTAAAAGGAGATACGAATATCCGTTTTCTGTTGCAAAACAATAATCACATTTGGGATGAGTGGGCATTTGAACGTTATGTCAAAAGCGACGAATATCAAGGTCCTGACATGACAGACTTTGGTCACCGCAGTTTGACTGATCCAGTATTCAACGAGCAATACAAAGAACAACATCAGCTATTTTGTGAAAAAGTCTTGACTGACGATGCCTTTGCTAGAAAATTTGGCGATCTTGGACACATCTATGGATATCAATGGCGTCATTGGGAAACAAAAGAAGGGGGCTTCATTGATCAAATCAAAGAAGTGATTGAATCAATCAAAAAAACACCCGATTCAAGACGTTTGATCGTTTCAGCATGGAATCCAGAAGACGTACCAAGTATGGCATTACCACCGTGTCATACAATGTTTCAGTTCTACGTTGCTGACGGTCGTCTCAGCTGTCAGTTATACCAACGGAGTGGCGATGTCTTTTTAGGCGTACCATTCAATATTGCAAGTTATGCGTTATTGACACATCTGATCGCACATGAAACAGGTCTAGAAGTCGGAGAATTCATCCATACTTTAGGCGATGCACACTTGTATTCCAATCATGTCGAGCAAATGAAAGAACAATTATCACGCGAGGTTCGTGCATTTCCTACATTGAAGTTGAACACAGAAAAAGCCTCTGTTTTTGATTTTGATATGGAAGATATCAAAGTAGAAGGATATGATCCACATCCTTCTATCAAAGCACCTATCGCAGTATAAGATAGAGAGGATGAGCGTATGTTAGCTGCAATCTGGGCACAAGATGAGAATGGTTTGATTGGAAAAGAGAATAAGCTACCTTGGCGATTACCCAACGATCTGAAATTCTTCAAACAAATGACTGAATCGAACACTCTGGTCATGGGCAGAAAAACGTTTGAAGGAATGGGGAGTCGTCCGCTGTCAAATCGTCACACGATTGTATTGACGCACAATCGGGATTATACAGCAGAAGGTGTAATGGTGATGCATAGTATAGACGAAGTGTTAGCGTATGAGAAGGAAACGGATGGAATTATTTTTATTGCTGGAGGATCAACGATTTACAAGGAATTTCTCCCTTTTTGTACAGTCCTTTATCGTACAGTGATCCATCACACGTTCGAAGGCGATAGCTACTTTCCTACGCTTGACTGGGAGGATTGGTCAATGATCAATGTCAGTCAAGGAGAAACAGATGAAAAAAATCGTTACAATCACCAATTTGAAACCTATCAAAGAAAAGAAAACCAATCAGAAGAGTCTCCTGAATAAAAAAGATGAGTGTGAGGCAAAAGTAAAGAATACTTTTGCCTCACACTCAAGCATGAATATACGACCGAAACAGAAAGTGACTTTCACAGAGTTCACTACTTCTGTTTCGGTCTCTTTTTTTAGGTATAAAACAAGACTGAAAAGTAAATAAAACCAGCACCTAACATAACAAAGAGATGCCACACCACATGCATAAAACGAATGGAATGCAAACTATAAAAAAAGGCACCAATGGTATAGGAGAGACCGCCAGCAACTAGCAAAATCACCCCAGTTAGACTTAACGAGTGGTACAAAGGACCCGCTGCCACTACACAGAGCCATCCCATCAAAATATAAATAAGCGTGGAGATTTTTGAGACTCGCTGTTGTTTATGAAGGGTCAATGATTTATAAATGATCCCCAAAATCGCAAATAGCCAGATGGCCCCAAACAAAGTCCAACCTAGCCAGCCACGGATACTGATCAAACAAAAAGGAGTATAACTACCAGCAATCAACAGAAAAATCGTGCTGTGATCCAGTACTTGAAAGACTGTTTTTGCCTTCGTAAAAATCAGCGCATGAAACAAGGTAGAAGTCAAAAATAGCAAAATCATCATAGAGCCATAAATGGCATAGGAGACGACATGGACGGATGAATGGAGTCTAGCACCCTTCACTAAAAGAATCGCTAAACCAGCAATACTTAGCCCAGTTCCGATACCATGTGTGACAGCATTGAAGACTTCGTTTAAAATACGATAGGTACGATTGAATTTTGTGTTTTCCATGAAAACGGCTCCTTCCCGAATGTATTTAATGAAAAAACCAGACTTGTCTGTTATACTAAAAAGAGTAATTGCCTTTATTTTAGTTTACCACGAAGAAGGCATCTTGTTAAAGGAAGAGTGAGATAGAATGACAAACGTAAAAATCGTAACAGATTCTTCTTGTACAATCGAAAAAAGTGTGCGAGATAATTTAGATATCCACGTGATGCCGTTAGCGATAATGATCGACGGTGTGGTTTATCCTGATGATGATCAGTTAAGTGGAGAAAAGTTTATGGAAATGATGGCACAAGCAAAGTCATTGCCAAAAACGAGTCAGCCACCAATTGGGGAGTTTATTTCGATGTATGATTCTCTTGGAGAAGATGGCAGCGAAGTCATTTCGATCCATATGACAAAAGGATTAAGTGGAACTGTTGAAGCTGCTCGCCAAGCAAGTAATCTAACAAAAACAAAAGTAACGGTGATCGATAGCGACACCACCGACCAAGGGCTGTCTTTCCAAGTTATCCGAGCAGCTGAATTAGCAAAAGAAGGAAAATCGGCAGAAGAAATTCTAAAAGAAGTCCAAAAAGTACAAGAAAATACAACACTTTATATTGGAATATCTACTTTAGATAATTTGGTCAAGGGTGGCAGGATCAGTCGGACCACTGGGCTACTTTCTAGTGTCTTGAATATCCGCGTTGTCATGAATTTTACCCATGGTGAATTGATCCCAGTTGCAAAAGGCAGAGGCAAAAAGACATTTGATAAATGGTTCAACAATTTGAAAAAAGAACTAAAAGCTTTACCAAATGTTCGACAAATCGGTATCTCACATGCTGATGCCGCGGAACTCGCTCAAGAGTTTAAGGAAGGGCTGCAAGAATTATTCCCAGATATGAATATCCCCGTTTTGCACACAAATCCGGTTATTGCTACGCATACAGGTAAAAACGCCTTTGCGATCATGTATTACGTCGATTAGTTTAATTTGAGAGGATAAGACAGTGGCCGGTCCATTGTCTTATCCTTTTTCTTTTTCTTTTGGAAAAATTATTTATTTTTTTCGTAATTACTACTTTTTTAGTGGAAAGTTTGATAACATAAGAAACAATCGAATAATATGAGGTGAAAAGAATGAAATTTACAAAACGACAGGTATTGCTCGTTTTGTTCCCGCTACTGATTGCCGTTATCGTTTTTGCGGGATTATCGTTATCGGTCCCAAAAGCGGCGCCTTTGTTAAAACCAGCAGCAACTGCTAATAAGGCGACAGATCACAAGGAAAAGATCCATTATGTAGCAATCGGTGATTCCTTAACCGAAGGAATCGGCGATCAAACGAAACAAGGTGGTTTCGTTCCATTGGTTGCAAATGATTTGCAAGATCGATATGATTTGACAGCTGTTGAAATCGAAAACTATGGAGTAAATGGTGAACGAAGCGACCAGATCCTAAAAAGAGTGAAGAAAAAAGAAGCAATCCAAAAAAATATCGAATCTGCAGATTTTATTACATTGACAGTAGGTGGAAATGATTTGATGAAGGTCATCCAAAATGATCTTTTTGGAATCAGCATCAATTCGTTCAAGAAGCCAATGAAAAAATACCAAGAAAATGTAACAAAATTGATCGAAGAAATCAGATCTCTCAATGCACACGCACCGATATACGTGCTTGGTATCTATAATCCGTTCTATTTGAATTTCCCAGAAATAACGGATATGCAAACAATTGTGGACAACTGGAATGCTAGTACAGAAAAAGTTACTAAAGATTCTAAAGATTGCTATTTCATCCCAATCAATGATCTGCTCTACCAAGGATTGAATCAGGAAGTTGGAGTGGCTGAAGAAGGAACGACCCAATCTAGCACAGGTGAATCTTCTTCTGGCACAAAGAATAATGTGCTATATGAAGAGGATCATTTCCATCCCAATAATCTAGGCTATCAGTTAATGGCAAATGCTGTTCGTGATAAATTGATAGAAACGCAAGAACAATGGCTGCCAAAGGAGGATAAGTAGCGATGGAAAAACGCTCAAAAGATGTATCAACGGAATCAAAAAAGAAGAATTACTGGAAATTCGCTTTCTTGATCCTTTTAGGAATCGTACTCGGTTCGTCTATATTTTTAGGTACTCGGATTTTTGCTAATCGAGAGCCTGAGTTTGCCAAAGTACCGGAAATCACTGAACGACAAGGTGATCCAGTCTTAACGATCAATACGAATAAAGAAAAAGTCAATCAGATGATCAGCTTCTTTTTATCTGACTATCAAAAAGATCAAGATATCCAGTATAAATTTTATTTAGAAAATGAAGCAATGTTGAACGGTACGTTTGAAGTACTTGGTTTTCCAATCAATTTTTATCTTTATTTTGATCCTTATGTGATGGAAAATGGGAACGTCCAGTTAAAAGCTCGAAGCCTTTCAATCGGGACACTCAGCTTGCCGATCAAAGATGTCATGAATATGATCAAACGTAATTACAAATTACCTGATTGGATCGAAATCAACACGGACGAACTAACGATCATGCTTCGTTTAGATCAGTTCCGTATGCAAAATGGTATGTATATCAAAGCGAACAAAATCGATCTGGTCAATGATGACATTCGTTTTAGCTTATACCTTCCTAAAGATACGAAGCAAAAATCAACAAAAGAATCAACGAATGAAAAAACAACTGATAGTAAAAGTACAACACAGAGTAGCAAACAATAATGATTTTTAGGGGGAATTGAAATGGAACGAGCTATTTTCGCTGGTGGATGTTTTTGGTGTATGATCCAACCCTTTGATACATTACCGGGAATCCACACGATCATGTCAGGCTATACAGGAGGTCATGTCCAAAATCCAAGCTATGAACAAGTAAAGGCTAAGACAACAGGGCATACAGAGGCAGTAGAGATCATCTATGATCCGAAAAAGATCACGTATGAAGAATTGTTGGAAATCTATTGGCAACAAACGGACCCCACGGATGCATTCGGACAATTTGAAGACCGAGGAGAAAATTATCGACCTGTTATTTTCTATACTACAGAGGAGCAGCGTGTGATTGCTGAAAAAAGTAAGCAAAAATTAGCTGAAAGTGGACGATTTGATGAACCAATTGTTACCATGATCGAATCTGCGAAGCCTTTTTATTTAGCAGAGGATGAACACCAAGATTACTATAAAAGAAATCCTGAAAATTATGAACGAAACCATGCAAGAAGAGCAGCATTCATAAAAGATAACTGGGAGGAAAAAGAGTGAACCGAAGCTTTTACCATTATTTGATGACACTACGTGGAGGAAAACATACGGATATGATCTCCTCTTTTGCAACCGATGCTGGGAAGGATATTCAATTCCCAAAACACAGTACAAGCTACGAAGAAATTTCAGATTACTTAGAATTGAATGTTGATTACCTACCTTCAATGGATATTTTTGATGAAGTATGGGAAAAATATTTAGAAAATAGTCATTGAGCAGGTTGTCTGCGTAGATAATTGGATGAGCTCTTTGGGTCGCATGAACATCGCATTGGTTATTGTAACTGGACATCTTGCGGATGTTTTTGAATCATTTGTAAAAAGAGACGGGAACAAAAAAGTGTGCAACTTTCTAGCAAGAGATGCTTTTTGTTTCTGTCGTTTAAGCGTGTTTTGAGTGTGAGGCAAAAGCATTCCTTACTTTTGCCTAGCGCTCTTTTTTTGTAAAGATAGTGTTTTCAAATGAGGACGCATAAAAGTAAAAAAATGCGACTGATCACAATTTGTTAAAAATTTAAAAAAGCTACTCAGCTAGTCGCATTTTTTGGTTAGATTTTCTATAATGGAGAAAGAAGGAAAAAATTAAAGGATGGATTGATGGATATTGACAAAAAAACAACAATATATAGACCGTTTTTGGCTTGTATTTAAATATGTCCTCTGCTCCATTTTTATTGTATTCATCATCAGAGGATTTGTTCTGATTCCAGTTCCAGTTGAAGGAAATTCAATGGAGAACATACTGAAGCAAGGCGATATGGTAGTAATGGAAAAATTTTCAACAATTAAACGGTTCGACGTTGTTGTTTTTCAATTGGCAGATGGAACGATTTACATCAAACGAGTGATTGGCTTACCTGGTGAAACAATCAGCTACGAAAATGATCAGTTACGAGTAAATGGAAAAATAGTCAAAGAACCTTTTTTGACAAAAAATATCAAAACAGACCATGAAAGTTTACCGTATACGACAGATTTTACTTTAGAAGAATTGATCAATCAAAAAAAATTGCCAGAGAATAGCTATTTTGTTTTAGGAGATAATCGGCGGGTCTCAAAAGATAGTCGATCATTTGGTACGATTTCGCAAGAAGATATTTTAGGGAAAGCTCGGTTCGTTTATTATCCACTACACGAGATAAAATGGATTAGCTGAATCTGGCTATATGATGAGAAAAACGAATGAGCAAAAGTGTATAACTCCAATAAATAAGAAGAAAATAACGAAAATCACTTTTTAGATTTTTGTGACTTTTGACTTATTTATGAAGGAGTTATTTTTGTTTCCAATAGTTATTTTACGCTCTTTCTTTCAAGACTGTTATTCTAAACTAAAAATAAATTTTAGTACAGATATTTGAGGTGAATAATACAGTAATTAGTCAAAATAGTTGCCATTTTGAAGGAGAAAAGAGAAGATAGAACCAACAATTACATCAGATAAGAGGGGTTGCTCATGCGGTACCATATCATGGAAAGTCGAGATATCCGTAAAAATTTAGCCACTGAAGAATACTTAATGAATCATTATGCTGGCAACGAACCATTATTGCTGTTATACATTCAGGAACCATGTGTGATCATCGGCAGAAATCAAAATGTTTACGAGGAAATCAATCAAACTTACGTACAACAGAAAAAAATCACGATCACACGGCGAACTTCTGGCGGCGGAGCGGTGTATGATGATCTTGGGAATCTTAGTTTCAGCTTTGTCACAAAGAAAGATCAGACAGTATTTGGCGAATATAAAACTGTTACCTCACCTATTGTACAAGCGTTAAAAAACATGGGCGCAACAACTGTTGAAGCTAGTGGACGCAATGACCTGTATGTTGATGGTATGAAATTTTCAGGTAATGCAATGTATACGAAAAAGAATCGGTTATATTCCCATGGAACATTGATGTATGATGTGGATTTATCTGTATTAGATAAGATATTGACAGTCTCAAAAGAAAAGATAGAGTCCAAAGCAACGAAATCAGTACGGAAAAGCGTCACAAACATCAAGCCATACTTAAGTCCTGAATTCCAATATGTGCATATTGAAGATTTCCGTGATGCGCTTTTAAAAGAACTTTATCATGTCACTGATTTAGCTGAAATTGAAGATAAAAAATTAGTACTGACTTCTGCAGATAAGCAAAAAATCAGCGAATTAGTGAATGACCGCTACGGCAATGATGAGTGGATCTACGGTGAGACACCAGTGTTCACTTTGACTCGTCGTACACGCATTCCAGCAATAGGGATCATCGACATCCGTTTAGCAACAAAAAAAGGGAAAATCACAGATATCCGTTTTTTCGGCGATTTTTTTGGACAAAAGAATATCAGAGAGCTTGAAGAGGTTCTTAAAGGTCAGCCATTTCTATATGAATCGCTTAAAACTAAGCTGAATGAGGTCAATGTTTTAGAGTATATCACTCATTTTAGTACGGAAGGGTTACTTGATTTACTTTTCGGAGAGGACGTTTAGAATAGTTGCATTATCCTTTGACTGGTAAAAATCAAAAAATTAAATATATATTATTGAATAAAAATTAAAAAACTCTCAATATGCGAATGAACACAGTAAAAGATATTGTTACACTTTTTTTGCTCGTGTCGCTCGCTATGAGAGCTTTTTTGTTAAGGCATCTTCATCCAAACTGGTTCTAAAGTGTTTCCATCTAAGTCTTGGACTTCCAGGGAGAACATTTCTTCCTCTGGTATCCCCATATCGACTGCATGATAGTTACCGCCGTTTGCTTTTGCAATTTCTGCAAATTCTTTGACAGCATCTGCATTTTCTACACTAAACGAAATCAAGGCCCCACTAGATTTGTGATTGTCTGCAATTTCTTTATCTTTCAAGAACTTTTTATAAAAATCGTGAGAAAGTAGCATGATCCAAAAGGTATCATCCCAAACCATCGAACTCGCCTGTTCATTTGAAAATTCCTCGTTTTTTGTAAAACCTAATTTTTCATAGAAAGCGACAGAAGCATCCACATTCTCCACTGGAAAATTAACAAAAACCATACTATTCATTTTCAACAGCTCCTTTCTTTTACTCATCATCCGCCTTTTTGTAAACGTTGTCAAAAAATTTCAACTATTTGTTTAAGGAATATATACGAATTTACCTGAAAGTTTCTTGTTTTTCTGCTTTTGTATGTATTTTAAAAAATGTATATTAATTCTTAAATAGGATTATTTTTGTATGATAATTATCAATGTATATAAATCTTCAATGGTCTGTACTATAATTAAGAAGGAGGTGTGGTAAAAGTAAAGAAGCTTCCACCACAGCCTTAGTACTAGGATAGTATAGATACTAATATCAGAAAAATTTGACTTCTGCAGGAGGGATAAAAATGATTGTTCAACGTTTTTTATCATCTAAAATAAACGAATAGTGTTCAAACCGCTAGTTAATCGATTGATCGTATCAAAGAGTGTAAAGTGACAACTCGTTGTGACTACACACAGGCTAGTCTATCTCCTGATACATATTCCTTGAGGATGATCAAATCCATTGGTTACCTACTTAGGTCAACAGCACTATTAGTAGTGAAAAATGGAGGCCTTTATGAAAAACTATTTTTTGAATCACAAATATTTAACAATTGCTTATCTGCTTGCAGCCATCTTTGCTTCTTTTATGACAGTTTGTATTGCGTTCATTTATCAACTGTTATCCGATGCAGCCACCAAAGGAGAGATGGATCACTTCATCAAGATCGCGGTCATTGCCCTTATTTATTTCTTTGTTGAAGTGATTTCGGATTATTTATCCAGACTTACCTCAACTCGACTTGTCCAATCCATCATGGATTCGCTAAGAGATGACTTGATTGATCATTACATGGAAGATGACTTAAAAAAGAATATAGAAGAGCCCTCTTCAACTAGAGTGGCCCATGTTACCAATGACTTACAGATCGTTGAAATGAATTTTTTAAGACAACTGGTCTACTCAGTACAAGTTATTGCAGTATTTGTTTTTGCCCTGTTCTCATCATTCCTTGTCAATGGGTTATTAGCAAGTGTAATGATTTTATTGGCTTTTATCCCATTAGTTAGTCCAATATTGAGTAAACATGTCTTAAAAGGAAAACGTTCAAATTGGCAGAAAAAAAAGAATAGTTATTTAAAAAAATTTGAAGAGTTCTCAATGAACCTTCCGTTCATTAAAATGAGCAATGCAACAACTCGTTTTAAGAATCGATTGACAACTAGTAGCAATGAAACTAAGACTGCAGCAATCGACTTTGAATCCTCACAGGGCAAGACCTTCACGATCATCTATGGCTTAGGAAGTATTGTTTATTCAGGAACATGGATCGTGGGAGGGTTCTTTGTATTGACTAATCGAGCAACATTACCAGAACTAATTGCTATGACGACATTGATGGGAACGATTGCCGGTCCAATCCAAGCTTTTTCAACGTGTTATACTGAAATTACTTCAAGTAAACCAATCGCAGATCAACTCTTATCAATTATCAATGAGGACAAACAAGAAATCACGCGTGTCAATGAAATTTCGAATATTCAAAATATCAGCCTAGAACATGTTTCATTTGGCTATAAACAAAGCATCCTAACCGATATAAATTATGTGTTTAATCGGGGAAAAACGTATGCCATAAAAGGAAAAAGTGGTTCCGGGAAAAGTACGTTACTTGAGCTACTTATGGGGATCAGACAACCCGCAGTGGGTAAGATACGAATGAATGAAACTGAGATTAACACAATAAAAAGAAGTAGTTTATTTGATCAGATTGCGTATATCCCACAGAAAACTGCTATTTTTGAAGGTACATTTGTCGAAAATGTCACATTATTCCAAACGGCTGATGAAGTATTGTTAAAAGAATCATTAAGAAAGACAGGTTTGAATAAGTATATTTCTAACAATAATAATGAACCTCTTTACTTAAGTTCAGAAAATAAACTTAGTGGTGGAGAAGAGCGACGGTTGGACATTGCACGAGGAATTTATTCAGATGCAGATGTATTCATATTTGACGAGCCTACATCTGGTTTGGATCAAGAAAATGAAAATCTGATTTCAACCATTATAAATGAGATTACTGATAAAATTGTAATTGTAGTCACACACTCTGAAAATCATGCGTTTATTCACTCATTTGATACAGTATTACAACTAAAGAATAATCAGTTGTCAGAAATAAAAGATATCTCATAGTTGCTGAAAAAGAAAAAGTGAACTAGATTAACGTATAGATTAATGTATCCAATACACGCGGGATAATGGGAAACAAAATTATCAAGGAACTGCCAAAAACAGGGGTTAGTATTTAATATCGAAACAATTTATGATAAAATGTGAAAGATACTCAGCTATAAAATAACATATGATGAGAATGAGTTTTTTTAAATTGATGAAACTTATGAAGGCAATTTTAGCTAAAAGTATGGAAGATCAGGGTCAAAGAAACCTTGATACGAAAGGAGTTTATTTCACACTATGACTATCCAATGGTTCCCAGGTCACATGGCGAAAGCACGCCGTGAAGTATCTGAGAAAATGAAATATGTAGATATCGTTTTTGAATTGGTGGATGCGCGGTTACCTTTATCTTCAAGAAACCCGATGCTGGACCAGATCATCCAACAAAAACCACGATTAGTATTACTGAATAAGGCAGACTTGGCAGATCCCCAGCAGACTAGATTGTGGCAAGACTATTTTAAAAAGCAAGGTCATTCAGCACTTGCAATCACGGCACAAGAAAGTAAAGGAATCAAAGCACTGATTCCTGCGGCAAAAGAAGCCTTAAAAGAAAAACGGGAACGTGATGCAGCTAGAGGGATCAAGCCTCGTGCGATACGGGCAATGGTCCTAGGAATCCCCAATGTGGGTAAGTCAACATTGATGAATCGACTAGTTGGGAAAAAAATTGCACAGACAGGGAATAAACCCGGCGTAACAAAAGGTCAGCAATGGTTGCGTTTAGGCAGCGAACTCGAATTATTAGACACCCCAGGGATACTATGGCCTAAATTTGAAGATGAAGAAATCGGCAAAAAATTGGCATTGACTGGTGCAATCAAAGATCAACTTGTGCATTTAGATGATTTAGCGATCTATGGACTAGATTTTTTTGCGCGCTATTATCCAGGAAGAATAGCAGAACGCTATAACATATTGGAAGATCCAGAACAGAAATTAGGTTCTGAACTCCTGATGGATATTACCGCTAAACGGGGCTATAAGGATGACTATGAACGTGGGAGTGAAGTCGTCGTATTCGACATCCGTCAAGGAAAATTAGGACGCTACACATTAGACCGTTACGAAGAAGTGGTTCAAGAAGAACATGAGTGAGTCGATTCAAAGTATCAAAGAGCGCTTAAAAGCCATTCATTCGCTAACAGATCCAACTATTGAAGAATTTCGGCAGGACTCACGTAAAGGCGTAAAGCAAGCATTGGTTGCTTTTGAGAACCGCTTAAAAAAAGAAGCATTGATCAAAGAAAAATATCAAGAAATGTCGATTTTTGAAAAAAAGGGCTATGAAAGTGGTCATGAATGGATCGCAGGGATCGATGAAGTAGGTCGCGGACCATTAGCTGGACCAGTTGTGGCTGCAGCAGTCGTTTTACCTAAAAATGAAGAAATCCTTGGTTTAAATGACTCCAAACAATTGTCAGAGAAAAAACGAGAATTGCTTTATGCGCAAATCCAAGAAAAAGCGATTGCTATCGGGGTCGGGATAATTGATGAAAAGACGATTGACGAGGTCAATATTTACGAAGCAAGTAAACTTGCGATGATCCAAGCAGTTGAAAAACTAGCTGTAAAGCCTACGTATTTATTGATTGATGCGATGACGCTTGACTTACCGATCCAACAAGAAAAGCTCATCAAAGGGGATGCACGTTCTGTATCGATTGCTGCGGCAAGTATTATTGCCAAAGTTTATCGAGATGATCTGATGAAACAGTATGACAAGTTGTATCCTGGCTATGGTTTTGATCACAATGCAGGCTACGGCACGAAAGAGCATTTACTTGGTTTAGCAGAAAAAGGCGTGACACCGATCCATCGCAAAACATTTGCGCCTGTAAAAAACTATTTGCTTTAAAATAATTGATCGCCTCTTGCGCATGTTACTTATGAGAAAGAGAGGCGATCTTTGTTATGTATAAAATAGATTTATTTTTGGTAAAATTAGCATGCGTTAAAGGGTTGAGCATCCAAAGAAAATGGCAAGTGATTCAAGAGCTGCTGAAATCTGGGAAAAAAGAATTATCCCTAACAGAAATCATTGCTATTGCAAAAATCGGCGACTCCCGTCACCTATTTGAAGAGAGCTGGGCAGAGATTTGTGCAAAACAGGCAGATAGCTTGTCAAAACAATCAGTCGTGACATGCCTAGATAAAAAGTATCCATCGCAACTACTGCATCTTGCAGCGCCCCCTATTGCACTTTTTTACCAAGGTGATCTTTCGTTGTTGGAGAGAAAGATGATCAGTGTCGTTGGTGGAAGAAAAACGTCTGTTTTAGCAAAAAAAGTAGTGCACCATCTATTGGCTCCAGTCGTTGAAGCAGGAGTTGTGATCGTGAGTGGCTGTGCAAAAGGCATCGATACCTATGCACATCAAGCGGCAATCAATTACTCTGGCAAAACAATCGCTGTCATTGGCACAGGGATGAATAAAGTCTATCCTGAAGAAAATCGTGCATTACAAGCAGAGATAGGAAAAAATCATTTGCTACTCAGTGAATTCCTTCCTGATACAGGACCGAAGAAATATCATTTTCCGATGAGAAACCGGCTCATCGCAGCTTTATCAGAAGGAACCTGTGTGATTGAGACAAGAGAAAAGAGTGGTTCTCTGATCACTGTCCAGTACGCTTTGGAGTTGGGAAAACCCATTTTTTCTGTTCCAGGAAATATTTTGACAGAACATTCGAAAGGTTCCCATCAATTGATACAAGATGGCGCAGTTTGCGTGGTTTCTGGTCAAGATATAATGGTTGAATTAAAAGAATAACAACGAATTTATCATTGGCTTTTCTTGACAAACGTTTTCTGAATGGATATGATAAGCTACGATTTGTATGAATCCTATATATATATAGTAGGAACACGACAATGGAAAGGAGTCCATTCAGTAATGGCATATAAATATTTAGTGATCGTTGAATCACCTGCAAAGGCCAAAACGATAGAAAAATATCTTGGTCGTAATTATAAAGTAATGGCTAGTGTTGGCCATATACGTGATCTACCTAAAAGCAAAATGGGGATAGATGTTGAGAACAACTATGAGCCTCATTATATTTCAATTCGCGGTAAAGGCGATGTCATCAAAAGTTTGAAGTCTGCTGCCAAAAAAGCACAAAAAGTTTATCTCGCAAGTGACCCGGATAGAGAAGGGGAAGCAATTGCATGGCATCTTGCTTATTTATTAGGATTAGACTTAAATGACAAGAATCGGGTAGTTTTTAACGAAATCACAAAGGATGCGGTTAAAGCAGCCTTCAAAGAGCCACGAACGATCGATGTTGATCTAGTCGATGCCCAACAAGCACGAAGAGCATTGGATCGTCTAGTAGGTTACTCGATCAGTCCGATTCTTTGGCGCAAAGTGAAAAAGGGGCTAAGTGCTGGCCGAGTTCAATCCATAGCTCTGAAGATCATCATTGATCGCGAACAGGAAATCCGTGAATTTATTCCAGAAGAATATTGGAGTATTGATGGGAATTTCAAAAAAGCGCGTAAAAAATTCAAAGCGAATTTTTGGGGGATCGACGGGAAAAAGAAAAAATTACCAGACGCACAATCCGTGAAAGAAGTCACTGAGCGAATCGATGGACAAGATTTCACTGTTCAAAAAGTTGAGAAAAAAGAACGGAAGAGAAATCCAGCCAATCCGTTTACGACTAGTAGTCTTCAACAAGAAGCTGCCAGAAAACTCAACTTTAGAACACGTAAAACGATGATGGTCGCTCAACAACTATACGAAGGAATTTCTTTAGGAAAACAAGGAACAGTTGGTTTGATCACTTATATGCGTACTGACTCGACACGTATTGCTGAAACAGCGAAAGCGGAAGCGGCTGATTTTATCGAAGAAACATACGGAAAAGAATTTTCTAGTCATGCCAATCGTAAAATCAAAAACGCTCAAGGGGCACAAGATGCCCATGAGGCAGTACGACCAACGAGTGTATTGCGTACACCAGATGAAATCAAGCAGTATCTAGATAAAGATCAATTGAAACTTTATACATTGATCTGGTCACGGTTTGTAGCAAGCCAGATGACACCGGCGATCTTAGACACAATGAAGGTAACCATTGAACAAAACGGCGTGATTTTTATTGCGAATGGCTCAAAGGTTAAATTTAAAGGGTTCATGCAAGTGTATGTCGAAGGACGTGATGACGGCAAAGAAGACAAAGAAAATATTTTGCCAGATCTTGCCGAAGGAGACGTTGTCCAATCTACTGATATTGAACCAAAACAACATTTTACTCAACCACCAGCACGATTTAGTGAAGCAACGTTGATTCGTGCATTGGAAGAAAATGGAGTAGGACGTCCATCCACGTATGCACCAACTTTAGATACGATCCAACGTCGTTATTACGTCAAATTGACGCAAAAACGTTTTGAACCAACAGAACTTGGTGAAATCGTCAATTCATTGATTTGCGAGTTCTTCCCACAAATCGTCGATATCCACTTCACCGCTGAAATGGAAGGCGATTTAGATAAAGTGGAAGAAGGAAAAGAAGCTTGGGTCAAAGTAGTGGACCGTTTCTATAAACCTTTTGAAAAAGAACTAACAAATGCAGAAGAAAAAATCGAGAAGATCCAGATCAAGGATGAACCTGCTGGCTTTGATTGTGACATTTGTGGACATCCGATGGTCATTAAATTAGGTAAGTATGGTAAATTCTATGCATGCAGTAATTTTCCAGAATGTAGAAATACCAAACCAATCGTCAAAGAAATCGGTGTAACTTGCCCAGTTTGTCATGAAGGACAGGTCATCGAACGTAAATCTAAGAAAAATCGTATTTTTTATGGTTGTTCTCGTTTTCCAGAATGTGAGTTTACTTCATGGGATAAACCTGTCGGCAGAAATTGTCCAAAATGTGACCAATATCTTGTAGAGAAAAAGGTTAAAGGCGGCAAACAAGTCGTTTGTGTAAATGGCGATTACGAAGAAGACATCCAAAAATAAGAAATGAAAAGAGGTCAATCATTGAAAACTGTTAATGTTGTAGGAGCAGGTCTTGCTGGAAGTGAAGCTGCGTGGCAGATTGCGCAAGCAGGAGTCCCTGTTCGTTTATATGAAATGCGTCCAGTAAAATCAACTGAGGCACATCACACAAGTAATTTTGCTGAACTAGTCTGTTCCAACTCCCTAAGAGGCAATAGTCTAGCAAATGCGGTCGGTTTGTTGAAAGAAGAAATGCGTCGTTTGAATTCCGTAGTCATTACTTCAGCTGATGAAACAGCTGTTCCTGCTGGAGGAGCTTTAGCGGTTGACCGTGATTCCTTTTCTGAAACCATTACGCGAAAAGTCAAAGAACATCCTTTGGTAACAGTCGTCAACGAAGAAATAACTGCCATACCAGAGGGCATCACGATCATTGCGACAGGTCCGTTGACTTCTCATCCTTTGGCGGAAAGTATTAAAGAATTCAATGGATCAGAAGGATTTTACTTTTATGATGCGGCTGCGCCAATCGTCGATAAAGCAACGATCGACATGGACAAAGTCTACTTGAAATCTCGCTACAATAAAGGGGAAGCAGCTTATTTAAACTGTCCAATGACAGAAGAAGAGTTCAAGGCTTTTCATGAAGCATTAACGACAGCAGAAGTTGCCGAGTTGAAATCTTTTGAAAAAGAAAAATACTTTGACGGCTGTATGCCGATCGAAGTGATGGCACAAAGAGGCTTCAAAACAATGCTGTTTGGTCCTATGAAGCCAGTTGGATTAGAAGATCCAAAAACGGGCAAAAGACCGTATGCAGTCATTCAGCT
Organism: Enterococcus durans; assembly: GCF_002277935.1. Taxonomy (NCBI): domain Bacteria; kingdom Bacillati; phylum Bacillota; class Bacilli; order Lactobacillales; family Enterococcaceae; genus Enterococcus; species Enterococcus durans. Next base: position 2,131,870 of record NZ_CP022930.1, read on the forward strand.
ACGCCAAGATAATGCGGCAGCATCTTTGTATAATATCGTCGGTTTTCAAACGCATTTGAAGTGGGGCGAACAAAAACGTGTTTTCCGGATGATCCCTGGATTAGAAAATGCTGAGTTCGTGCGTTATGGTGTGATGCACCGTAACAGTTTCATGAATTCGCCAGAATTATTGAAGCCTACGTATCAATCGACAAAACGCGAAGATTTATTTTTTGCCGGACAAATGACGGGTGTCGAAGGGTATGTTGAAAGTGCCGCCAGTGGTCTACTTGCAGGTATCAATGCCGCTCGTTTGGCAAAATCTGAAGAGCCAATTGAATTTCCACAAGAAACTGCTATCGGCAGCATGGCATACTATATCACACACGCAGAAGGCAAACATTTCCAACCGATGAATGCAAACTATGGATTGTTCCCTGAGTTACCGAAACGTATTCGTGATAAAAAAACACGCTATGAAACAATTGCTCAAAGAGCATTGGAAGTGGGCGAACAATTCAAACGTGAATTATTTGAAGAAGTTCCTGCCAATTAGACAAAAGAGGGTAGAAGCGTTTAACTACGAGAAATAAGAAAAATTTCATGGGGATTTCTTTTCAAATTTTTGTGGATTTTGATTTATTTTCGAGGGAGCTTCTTCTTCTACCCTCTACTCGTGTTGAGAGTGTGAGACAAAAGTGTTCCTTACTTTTGTCCACGCTCTTCTTTTGGTGGGGAACTTTTCTTTTCAATGGTCGATAAATAAAAGAAGACGCCTTCTTTTTGTCAAGATAATTGTTTTAATTGTGAATAAACTTAGAAATATTGGTTAAATTCTGACAATTTATTTGTCTTTTTATTTTTGCTATGCTAAATTTATCTCTGGGATCAAAAGGAAGGTGATGAAATGACAGAACAACCATGGAAAGAAAAATTTTTACGTTATTTAATCGTTGAACGAGGGTATTCCGAAAAAACAAGGGAAGCGTATGAAGAAGATATCAACAACTTCCATCAATTTTTGGCTGACTCTGGTGATGACGATTTGTTAAAAGTAAAACATATGGATGTACGCGTGTATTTGAGCTACTTGACTGATGAGATGTACAGCAGAAATTCGATTAGTCGAAAGATCGCCAGTCTACGTTCATTTTATCAGTACCTTTTAAAAGAAGAGCTAATCATTGAGAACCCTTTTTCCTATGTGCACCTCAAAAAGAAAAATTTAAAATTGCCCCGCTTTTTTTATGAAGATGAAATGCAGGCACTATTCGATAGTGTAACGGGAGAAAAACCGTTGGAACTGAGAAATCGAGCATTATTAGAGATTCTCTATGGTTCGGGTATCCGTTTAAGTGAATGCAGCAATCTGAAAATGTCGGATATCGATCTTGATTCGGAAGTCATGCTGGTCCATGGGAAAGGAAACAAAGAACGATATGCGCCGATTGGATCATTTGCACATGATGCTTTAATAGATTATGTTGAAAATGGCCGTCGAGTCCTGATGACGAAGTATCAGAAAGAGCATGATATCGTTTTTGTCAATCATCATGGAGAACCAATCACACCAACAGGCATTGAATATGTTCTAAACCAAATAATAAAAAAAAGCAGCTTAGATAGTTCGATTCATCCCCATATGCTTAGACATACATTTGCAACCCACCTATTGAATAATGGTGCAGATCTGCGTACGGTGCAAGAATTGCTTGGTCACGCGAACCTCTCAACGACCCAAATCTATGCGCATGTAACCAAAGAAAGCTTACAAAAAAATTACCGTTCTTTTCACCCAAGAGCGTGAGATAAAAGAGAAAGTTAACTATTTAGGAGGAAATAACTATGGTAGAATCACAATTCCATTCAACGACAATCTGTGCTGTTGAAAAAAACGGCAAGTTCGCAATGGCGGGCGATGGTCAAGTAACGATGGGAGAATCTGTTGTTATGAAAGGCACTGCCAGAAAAGTACGCCGCATCTACAATGATGAAGTGGTTGTCGGTTTTGCTGGAAGTGTGGCAGATGCTTTTACTTTAGAAGAAAAGTTTGAAGGAAAGCTAAATGAATATAACGGCAACTTGCAAAGAGCAGCAGTAGAATTGGCGCAAGAATGGCGCACACAACAATCGATGCAAAAATTAGAAGCAATGCTGATCGTTATGAATGATAAAGAAATGCTTCTAGTATCGGGGACTGGTGAAGTGATCACGCCTGATGATGGTATTTTGGCTATCGGTTCAGGAGGTAACTTCGCATTAGCTGCCGCCCGTGCAATGAAAAACTATGCTCAAAATGATATGAGTGCAAAAGAAATCGCAGAAAATGCATTGAATATCGCAGCAGATATTTGTATTTTCACAAATCATAATATCATCGTGGAAGAAATATAGAGGTGAACAAACTATGAATGAATTAAAACAAACACCAAGACAAATCGTCAGCGAATTGGACCAATACATCGTTGGTCAACATGACGCTAAAAAATCAGTTGCTGTAGCATTACGTAACCGCTACCGCCGTCTACAACTAGATGAAAAAATGCAACAAGATATCACACCTAAAAACATGTTGATGATCGGACCGACTGGGGTAGGTAAAACAGAAATTGCCCGCCGTTTAGCGAAAATCGTCAATGCACCTTTTGTCAAAGTCGAAGCAACTAAATTTACTGAAGTAGGTTATGTAGGGCGCGATGTCGAATCGATGGTGCGTGATCTAGTTGAAAATGCGATCCAAATCGTAGAAAAAGAACAATATAGCCGTGTATATATGGATGCGAAAAAGAATGCTGAAAAACGCTTAGTAAAAGTGTTGGTTCCTGGTATCAAAAAAGAACAAAAACAATCTGGCAATCAATTTGAACAGATGATGAATATGTTCAATATGGCGCAGCAAAATAATGCAGAACCTCAAGAAGATGTCACTGAAGACATCCGAGTGAATCGCAAAACGGTATTGGAACAGCTACAAAAAGGTCTTTTGGATAATCGCGAAGTAACGATTGAAGTGGAAGATCAAAAGAAACCAGCACCAATGATGAACAACGGACTAGAGCAAATGGGTATCGACTTGAATGAAACACTAGGAGCTTTGACACCTAAGAAAAAGGTCGAACGCACAGTGACAGTCAAAGAAGCCTTAGAATTATTGACAAAAGAAGAATCTGCTAAACTTGTCAAAGATGCGGATATCCATAGTGAAGCAATCAAATTAGCAGAATCAAGCGGGATCATTTTTATTGATGAAATCGATAAGATCACGTCAAAATCACAGCAATCCGGTGAAGTATCAAGAGAAGGGGTCCAACGTGACATTTTACCAATCGTTGAAGGCTCACAAGTAAATACGAAATATGGTACGATCCAGACTGACCATGTCTTGTTCATTGCTTCAGGGGCGTTCCATCTGTCAAAACCTAGCGACTTGATCCCTGAACTACAAGGACGTTTCCCGATCCGTGTTGAATTGGATGATCTGACGGCAGAAGACTTCATCAAGATCCTGACTGAACCAAACAATGCGTTGATCAAGCAATATGTGGCTTTGATCGGTACAGAAAATGTCTCAGTAACGTTCACAAAAGAAGCGATTGAGAAAATTGCACAAATCGCTTATGACGTGAACCGCGACACAGATAACATCGGTGCGCGTCGCTTGCACACGATTCTTGAAAAACTATTGGAAGATCTACTATTTGAAGCACCTGATATGCAGATGGGGGAAATAACCATCACAGAAGCATATGTGGATGAAAAGTTGGGCTCAATCGCGGCAAACGAAGACTTAAGCCGCTATATTTTATAAAATCGGAGGAAGAAAATGACGGATTTATTGACAAAGACCCGCAAGATAAATAAACTCTTGCAACAAAAAAATACTTTTGATATGCAAGCAGATTTACCTTACGATAAGATGGCTGTTACTCTAGGTGCTATTTTAGATAGTAATGTATATATCATCGGTAGTGATGGTGTACTTTTAGGTTATAATGAACGTCACGATGTAAACAACGATCGTGTAAAAAGCATGTTTGTTGAAAAGCAATTTCCCGATTCTTATACAGACACTGTTGGTCAACTAAATAAAACAGAAGCGAATATTCCTATCACCAGTGAAATCACTGCTTTTCCTTTTGAAACCAGAGAAAAGTATCCTTTTGGTTTAACCACTGTTGTACCGATCTTTGGTGCAGGGGAACGTTTAGGGACGATCATTCTTGCGAAAATGGAACAAGCTTTCAATGATGATGATCTAGTATTGGCTGAATACGGCGCAACAGTAGTTGGGATGCAGATCTTGTATCAAAAATCTCGAAGTATCGAAGCCGACGTTCGCAGTGCGACTGCGGTCCAGATGGCGATCAATACGTTATCATACAGTGAGTTAAAAGCGGTGCAGGCGATTTTTGATGCATTAGAGGGAGATGAAGGCCGTTTGACGGCTTCAAATATTGCTGACAAGATCGGCATCACTCGTTCAGTGATCGTGAATGCATTACGCAAATTAGAGTCAGCCGGTATCATTGAATCTCGTTCTCTGGGGATGAAGGGCACGTATCTAAAAGTTTTGAATTCTCGCTTTAAAGAAGAATTGACTAAGCACAGCTATTAACTGATTCAATCTAAAAAAGCAGTTCAACATTTATTCAAATAGAGGAAAAACTTATAGACCTGAGACACAGCTATCGTCTCAGGTTTTAGGATTTAATGATGGAGGAATTACTATGACTGTTATCATTCAAAATGATCAATTGATTGCTGAAATCGCTGAACATGGCGCAGAATTGATTAGTTTAAAATCAAAAGAATCAAATTTGGAATACATTTGGCAAGGTGATCCTGAATACTGGGGACGCCATGCGCCAGTATTATTTCCATTTGTCGGTCGCCTTAAAGATGACCAATATACTTATCAAGGGAAAACTTATTCGATGGGGCAGCATGGCTTTGCTAGAGATATGGATTTTGAGGTCATTGAGCAAGGCGAGGAATTAGCTAGTTTTATGCTAAAAAGTACTCCTGAAACAAAGAAAAATTATCCATTTGATTTTGAACTCGTCATTTCTTATGAACTAGGTGGGGATGGGATCACTGTTCATTACCAAGTAGCGAATGTTGGAGAAGAAGAAATGTTCTTTTCGATTGGTGGGCATCCTGCCTTTAACGTTCCACTTGAAGAAGGATTGATTTTTGAAGATTTTTATCTTGCATTCTCACCAAGAAAATCTAGATTGCGTTTACCTCTAAATGGTCCGTATATCGATATGGATCAAAAAACATTGGGCCAGACAAATACGAATCTTGCATTGATGCGTGAATTATTCGATCAGGATGCGTTGGTCTTTGAGACAAAAGGGTTGAACGCTTATGCTATCAGAAGCGAAAAATCGAGTCATAGTGTGACTTTGAGCTACAAAGATATGCCTTACGTGGGTATTTGGTCTCCTTATCCCAAAGAAGCGCCGTTCGTATGTATCGAACCTTGGTGTGGGATCGCGGATACAGTGGACAGCACAGGTAAGCTGATGGAAAAAGCCGGAATCAATCAATTAGGGGCACATGAAATCTTTAAAACAAAATATTCGATTACAGTAAAATAGAACAGAATTTCAAGAAATATGTTAAAAAACAATAAAAAAAAGCGTGGGACAAAAGTAAGAAACACTTTTGTCTCATTCTTTATAAACGAATAAACGGTGGGAGCAGAAGCAACTCCTTCTTAAATAAGCTGAAATTCACAAAAATTTGAAAAGCAATTTTCGTTGATTTCTTCTTATTTCTCGGAGTTGAACACTTCTGTCTCAACCTCTTTTTGTCTCACTTGCTCTCTGCTTTTCAATTATTCTTTTTGCTGCTGTTCAAGCCAAAAGGGACTCTACTTTCAGTTTTATCTTTGATACGTTTGATATTGTCTTTGTGACGATAAAAAATAAAAGATGACACTAAGAAGGCAATGATCGTAAGCAACCAGTTAGGCTCAGGTAAAATGCTAGGGGCAATATAAGGCAAGAAGATCGTGGATAATGTGATCAACACTGCACTGATCATACTGCTCAAACTAACCATGCTTGTACAAAAAAGACTAACGATGAAAATAATACACGAATAAACGAAAAAGAGTGGATTGAATCCCAAAAGCATGCCGGCACTTGTAGCTACAGCTTTTCCGCCCTTGAATCCTGCAAATATCGGGAATGTGTGCCCTAAAATCGCACAAACACCAAACCAAAGCGGATTAATGCTCGTAACGTGGAAAATAAACGGCAGACAAGTTGCCAATGTTCCTTTCAGGATATCCATGAACAAAACAATGGTTCCTGCGGTTTTACCTAGTACTCTGAATGTATTCGTCGTGCCAGTATTGCCGCTGCCGTGTTGACGAATATCTTTTTTAAAAAACAATTTGCCTACCCAAACGCCCGAAGGAATCGAACCTAAAAGGTATGCTACAATAAATAATAAGATCAATTTCATTTTTAACCCTCTTTCAAGTTGAAAACTAAGGTTTATTTTAGCATGAATAGTAAGCAGGAACAATCGGAAAAACTTGAAAGATCAGACGAAAGGAAGCGTAAAATAGATGGCATTTGAAAATCCAACGCAAGAAAGAATCTTTGATTATTTAAAAGAAGCGAAAACGATCGCGGTCATAGGCTTAAGTAATAAGGAAGAGCGTACGAGCTATAAAATTGCTCAGTTGCTCCAAGACAAGGGATATCGAATTTTACCAGTCAATCCTGTTTTAGCAGGACAGGAAGTCTTAGGAGAAAAAGTATTTGCACGTCTTTCAGATATAGATGAACCTATCGATATTGTCGATATTTTTCGTCGCAGTGAATTTTTACCAGAAATCGCCGAAGAGTTTTTACAGACGAATGCAAAAGTTTTTTGGGCGCAGTTAGGGATCCAAAATGAAGAAGCAGCGAACATACTCCAAAAAGCAAATCATGAAGATGTCGTGATGGACCGTTGTATCAAGATCGAGTGGAACAAAATGCAAGAACAGAACAATGGTTAGAAAAACTCAAAAGACAGAGAAATGCCAAAAGAGAAATGGCTCAAAAAGAGCATATGTGGGTAGGAAACGAGGTATTAAATAGTTTTTAATTCGCTTCTACCCTCTTTTTTTTCAGGAGCTTTTCTAGTATGATTATCGTGGTGCGGTTTTTACCGCAAAGTATTATTGAAGGAGCGTTTGCCTTGGCAAAAAAAGTAAAGAACGAATATAATGATGCGTCAATCCAGGTTCTTGAAGGATTAGAGGCAGTCAGAAAAAGACCAGGGATGTATATTGGGTCGACTGACAGCCGAGGCTTACATCATTTAGTCTATGAAATCGTCGATAATGCTGTAGATGAAGCATTATCAGGATATGGAAATGAAATTGGCGTAACGATACATGAAGACAATAGTATCACCGTCGTAGATAGCGGACGTGGAATGCCAGTAGGGATGCATGCATCAGGTATCCCAACAGTCGAAGTGATTTTTACGGTATTGCATGCCGGCGGGAAGTTCGGCCAAGGAGGATATAAAACCTCTGGAGGACTTCATGGTGTAGGTGCCAGCGTTGTAAATGCATTGTCAAAATGGCTGGTTGTCACGATCGTACGTGATGGCATTGAATATCAACAAAAATTCAGTAATGGCGGAAAACCAAACGGCACACTGAAAAAAATCGGCAAAACTAAAAAAGCAAATGGCACGACCGTCCATTTCTTGCCAGATGATTCGATTTTTTCTACCACAAAATTTTCTTATGAAATATTATCAGAACGTTTGAGAGAATCAGCTTTCCTATTACGCGGCGTACGGATCACTCTCTCTGATTTACGTGGAGAAGAGCCAGTTAATGAAGTCTTTCATTATGAAGAAGGAATCAAAGAATTTGTCGATTATTTGAATGAAGAAAAAGATACATTGACACCAGTTGTTTATTTCTCTGGTGAAAAAGACGGAATCGAAGTGGAAGTAGCTTATCAATATAATGATGGCTATTCTGAAAATGTCTTGTCTTTCGTTAACAATGTTCGAACAAAAGATGGTGGTACCCACGAAGCAGGAATGAAAACTGCTATGACAAAAGCATACAATGAATATGCTAGAAAAGTGGGCTTGCTGAAGGAGAGAGACAAGAACCTTGAAGGTAGTGATTTTAGAGAAGGTCTCGCCGCTGTCCTTTCAATTCGCGTGCCAGAAAACCTGCTTCAATTCGAAGGACAAACAAAAGAAAAACTAGGGACACCAGTAGCACGGACCGTCGTAGATAACGTCATTGGTGAACAAATGGGCTTTTATTTACAAGAAAATAGTGAAATGAGTCAAATGCTTGTTCGAAAGGCTGTAAAAGCCAGAGAAGCGCGAGAAGCAGCACGAAAAGCGCGAGAAGAAAGCCGCAACGGCAAGAAGCGCAAAAAAGGGGAATCTCTCTTATCAGGGAAATTGACGCCTGCGCAATCACGTAATCCCAAAAAGAATGAATTGTATTTAGTCGAAGGGGATTCAGCCGGTGGGTCAGCGAAACAAGGACGAGATCGCAAGTTCCAAGCTATTTTGCCGCTTCGAGGAAAAGTTATCAATACCGAAAAAGCGAAGATGCAAGATATTTTAAAAAATGAAGAAATCAATACCATGATCTATACGATCGGTGCGGGTGTCGGTCCAGAATTTTCGATTGAAGATTGCAATTATGACAAGATCATCATCATGACCGATGCAGATACGGATGGTGCACATATCCAAGTATTGTTGTTAACTTTCTTCTATCGCTACATGAAACCTTTGATCGAAGCCGGGAAAGTCTACATTGCTCTACCGCCATTATACAAAGTATCTAAGGGACAAGGGAAAAAACAAGTAATCGAATATGCTTGGACGGATGATGAGCTTGCAGCAACGATCAAGAAGATCGGTAAAGGCTATATGCTTCAACGTTACAAAGGGCTTGGAGAAATGAATGCGGAACAATTATGGGAAACAACGATGGACCCAACATCACGTACGTTGATCCGCGTTCGGATCGATGACGCAGCCCAAGCAGAGCGTCGTGTCACTACGTTGATGGGAGATAAAGTCGAGCCACGTCGTAAATGGATCGAAACCCATGTCCAGTTTACTTTGGAAGAAGATGGAAGTATCCTTGATAAAAAAGAAGAAGTTGAGATCACACCATCTGTTTCAAACGAATTACTGGATGAAGAGAAACAAACAGATCAAATTGTTGTAGAATAGGAGGTCACCTGATGGAAAATCGTCAAGAAGTACAAGAGCTAACGCTAGAAGAAGTAATGGGTGACCGCTTTGGACGTTACTCAAAATATATTATCCAAGAAAGAGCGTTGCCTGATATTCGTGATGGATTGAAACCCGTTCAAAGACGGATTTTATTTGCCATGAATAAAGATGGTAATACTTTTGATAAAGGCTTTAGAAAATCTGCTAAATCTGTTGGGAACATCATGGGGAACTATCACCCTCATGGAGATAGCAGTATCTATGAAGCAATGGTTCGTATGAGTCAAGATTGGAAACTAAGAGAAGTCTTGATCGAGATGCACGGAAACAATGGGAGTATGGATGGAGATCCACCAGCTGCCATGCGTTATACAGAAGCCCGATTATCACAGTTGAGTGGTGAAATGTTGGCAGACATCGAAAAAAACACAGTGGATCTTGTCTGGAACTTTGATGATACAGAAAAAGAACCTACTGTTTTACCAGCCAGATACCCTAATCTGCTGGTCAATGGATCGACAGGGATTTCAGCAGGGTATGCAACAGAGATCCCCACACATAACTTAGCGGAAGTGATCGATGGAACGATCTACATGATCGACCATCCAAAAGCCAGTTTAGACAAGTTGATGGAATTTATCCCAGGACCAGATTTCCCAACTGGCGGAATCTTACAAGGGAAAGATGAAATCAAAAAAGCCTATGAAACAGGACGGGGCAAGGTCATACTTCGTTCAAAGACAAAAATCGAGGCCATCAAAGGGAACAAACAACAAATCGTGATCTCTGAGATCCCATATGAAGTAAATAAAGCAACGCTTGTCAAGAAAATGGATGAGATCCGTTTGAATAAAAAAATCGATGGAATCGCTGAGGTACGGGATGAAAGTGACCGAACAGGGTTACAAATCGTCGTGGAACTAAAAAAAGATGCAAATGCACCTGGAATCTTAAATTATTTATTCAAAAATACAGAACTGCAAATCAACTACAATTTCAATATGGTCGCTATCGATCATATGACACCTCATCAAGTTGGCTTGGAAGATATCTTGAGTAGTTATATCGACCATCGAAAACAGGTGATCACGAAGCGTAGTCAATTTGATTTGGAAAAGGCGCAAAAACGTCAGCACATCGTTGAAGGATTGATGAAAGCTTTATCGATCCTTGATGAAGTGATTGCGACGATCCGTGAAAGTAAAGATAAAAAAGATGCAAAGAAAAATTTAGTGGATGTTTTCCAATTTACTGAAGAACAGGCAGAAGCAATCGTGACACTGCAATTGTATCGTTTAACGAATACAGATATCACGGAGTTACGTGCAGAGTCAGAAAGCCTGATTGCTCAAATCACTGAATTGAATAAGATCTTGTCTGATGACAAAGAACTATTCTCTGTGATGAAAAAAGAACTTAGCGAAGTCAAGAAAAAGTACGCGAATGCTCGTATGACGAAGATCGAAGATGAAATCGAAGAAATCAAAATCGATACCAAAGTATTGGTGGCACAAGAAGACGTTGTTGTCAGTGTGACCAGAGAAGGCTACGTGAAACGAACTAGTCTACGTTCATATAGCGCCTCTAAACCTGAAGAAATCGGGATGAGAGAGGGCGATTACTTGCTATATTCCGGAGAACTGAATACATTGGATCATCTTCTCCTCGTCACGAACAAAGCTAATGTCATTTATCGTCCGGTCCATGAGTTGCCTGATTTGAAATGGAAGGATGCAGGGGAACATATCTCGCAAACGATTTTAAATCTTTCTGTAGATGAGTCGATTTTGGCAGTCTTTCCTTACAAAAAAATCGATCCGGAGAAAACATTTGTGTTCATCAGTAAACAAGGATGGATCAAACAAACGAGAATGACAGAATTCGAACCATGGCGTACGTACAAGAGCCGTCCGCTTAGCGGGATGAAGCTGAAGAGCGAAGACGATGAATTAGTCGCCGTTTACCTTGAAGACGGTCAGACAGCCTTAGATGTCTTTTTAGTCACACATCAGGGCATGGGACTACGTTATCCGCTCCAAGAAGTGCCAGTAGTTGGGACAAAAGCAGCTGGTGTCAAATCGATCAATCTTAAAGAAGAAGATACTGTGGTCAATGGACTCTTAGTGATTGCTGAAGGAGATACACCGATCGTGATCGTTACTCAGCGTGGAGCCGTTAAACGAATGTTAGCACAAGAAATCAGTCAAACCTCGCGTGCGAAGCGTGGTGTCACAGTTTTGCGTGAATTAAAGAAAAATCCGCATCGTATCATTTACATGTCGGAAGGCAAATCGAAAGAGATGACAGTGATCAACCAAAAAGGACAAGAGCTAGTCATTGATCCAACGGACTATCCGATTGGTGACAGAACATCCAATGGTTCCTTTGCAATGGATGAAAAAAGCGGTGGCGAAGTCATCAAAGTAATTGATTCACCAGAGATTTCGATTGACGAGTAAACTGTTATGGTATTTTTTGATAAGAGGGTTATCTGTACTAATACAGATAACCCTCTTATTTCACGTTTGTTAATAAAATATTAATAGATATTGTTCAAAAATATGAAAGTGTTCACAATGGCTAAACACTGGTAAATCAACGTTGGTCCAATGTCTATACTAAAAAGCTTTTATTTTGTTAAATAAAAAACAAGAAAACCCTTGCAAAGGTCTGCTTCTGTGTTATACTAATCACGTAAAAACTGTTACATTAAACAGAAAATAGGAGGTCCATACAATGGAGCAATGGAATGGATTTAAAGGAACGAAATGGAAAGAAGGCGTGGATACACGCGATTTTATTCAAAATAACTACACGGAATACCGTGGGGATGACAGCTTCTTAGAAAAACCAACAGAAGCAACAGAAAAATTATGGGCAGAACTACAAAAATTAAATGATATCCAATTCGAACGTAACGGTGTTTACGATATGGATACAGAAATCGTATCAACGATCACTTCACATGACGCTGGCTACTTGGATAAAGACTTAGAAAAAGTTGTTGGTTTACAAACTGACAAACCATTGAAACAAGCATTCATGCCTTTTGGTGGAATCAACATGGCAAACAATGCACTAAAAAGTAATGGCTATACACCAAATGATGAATTGACACATATCTTTACTGATTGGAGAAAAACACATAACCAAGGTGTTTTCGATGCGTACACTGCTGAAATGCGTGCTGCACGTAAAAACAAGATCATCACTGGTTTACCAGATGCTTACGGCCGCGGACGTATCATTGGTGACTACCGTCGTATCGCTTTATATGGAATCGACTATTTGATGGAACAAAAGAAAAAAGATCATGATATGACTGGTTACCATACAATGAGTGAAGACGTGATTCGTCTTCGTGAAGAAATCACAGAACAATATCGTGCATTAGCTCAAATGAAAGAAATGGCTGCTAAATATGGCTATGATATTTCAAAACCAGCAGCAAATGCAAAAGAAGCTGTACAATGGTTGTACTTTGGTTATCTAGCTGCAATCAAATCACAAAATGGTGCTGCGATGTCTATCGGTCGTGTTTCTGCTTTCTTAGATATCTACATCCAACGTGACTTAGACAATGGTGTGATCACTGAACAAGAAGCACAAGAATTGATCGACCATTTAGTGATGAAACTTCGTATGGTAAAATTTGCTCGTACGCCAGAATATAACCAATTATTCTCAGGTTTCCCAATCTGGGCAACACTTTCCATTGCAGGTATGGGCTTAGATGGCCGTTCATTAGTAACGAAGAATGATTTCCGCCTATTGCATACATTGACAAACATGGGACCTTCTCCAGAACCAAACTTAACTGTTTTGTATTCAGAACATCTTCCAGAAGGATTTAGAACTTATGCAAGCAAGATCGCTATCGAAAGTTCTTCGATCCAATTTGAAAATGATAATCTATTACGTGAACAATGGGGTTCAGATGACTGCGCGATCGCATGTTGTGTATCTGCAACAGTTGTCGGTAAAGACATGCAGTTCTTCGGTGCCCGTGCAAACTTAGCGAAAGCTTTATTATATGCTATCAATGGTGGTGTAGATGAAGTTACAGGCGCACAAGTTGGACCAGAATATCGTCCGATTTCTTCTGAAACATTAGACTTTGAAGAAGTAAAACATAACTTCATGAATGTGATGGATTGGTTGGCTGAATTATATGTCAATACATTGAACATCATCCACTACATGCATGATAAATATTCTTATGAAGCAGCACAACTTGCATTGATGGATTCAGAATTGAAACGTACGTTTGCAACAGGTATCGCTGGTATCTCACATGCTGCTGACAGCTTGGCTGCAATCAAATATGCAAAAGTAAAACCAATCCGTAATGAAAAAGGAATCGCTGTAGACTTTGAAGTAGAAGGCGACTTCCCTAAATATGGTAATGACGATGATAATGCAGATAAATTAGCAGAATGGATCTTAGAATACTTCATGACACAGATCAAACGTCATAAAACTTACCGCAACTCTACACCAACAACATCATTGTTAACTATTACTTCAAATGTAGTGTACGGTAAAAATACAGGGAATACTCCGGATGGTCGTGAAGCTGGAAAACCTCTTGCACCAGGAGCAAACCCAAGTTATAATGCAGAACAAAATGGATTATTAGCAAGCTTGAACTCAACAGCTAAAATCAATTATGCATATGCTCGTGATGGTATCTCAAATACACAAACGATCAACCCAACTGGACTTGGTAAAGATGAAGATACAAGAATCGGTAATCTACGTAATGTATTAGATGGTTACTTCTCTAAAGGAGCTTACCATTTGAACGTGAATGTATTCAGTAATGATTTATTGCGCGATGCGATGGAAAATCCAATGAAATACCCTAACTTAACAATTCGTGTATCTGGCTATGCTGTTAAGTTCCGTGATTTGACAAGAGAACAACAACTAGACGTCTTGATGAGAACATCACACGACAGAATGTAATCAACTTGAGGGCAGGACGACTCATTGTCCTTGCCCTCATCTTTTAGCTTTGCTCAGAAGAATATTTTTATAAAATGAAATCAAAGAAAAGAAGTGATCCCTATGGTAGAAAAAACAATTGGCTATGTCCATTCGATTGAAACGTTTGGTTCAGTAGATGGCCCTGGAGTTAGATTTGTCGTTTTTATGCAAGGCTGTCGCATGCGCTGCGAGTTTTGCCACAATCCTGATACGTGGAATATCGGCGGAGGAAAAGAATATACGGCAGATGAGATTTTAGATCAAGCTGAACGTTATCGTTCTTATTGGGGCTCAGAAGGCGGTATCACCGTTAGTGGAGGAGAGCCGTTGTTACAGATCGATTTCTTGATCGAACTATTTCAAAAAGCAAAAAAACGCGGCATACACACCACACTAGATACATGTGGTAAACCTTTTACACGTGATGAACCTTTCTTTTCTCGTTTCCAAGAGTTGATGAAATATACTGATTTATTACTGTTTGATATCAAACATATCGATAATGAAGAACACAAAAAATTAACGCATTGGGGCAATGAAAATATTCTGGACATGGCTCAATATCTCTCTGAAACCGGCAAATCAGTCTGGATCAGACACGTGTTGGTCCCAGAGCGAAGTGACTATGATGAATATTTGATCCGCTTAGATGCATTTATCAAAACATTGACGAATGTAGCGAAAGTAGAGATCCTTCCTTATCACACGATGGGAAAATATAAATGGGAAACACTTGGCTTGAAATATCCTTTAGAAGGTATCGAACCACCAACAAAAGAGCGTGTTGAAAACGCCAAGCGCTTGCTTCATACCGAAGAATACAAAGGATATCTTACAAAATAGCGAGGGACGGAAAAGAAGATAAGTATTGCTTCTTTTCCGTTTTTTGCTATTATTAAATAGGAGAAATCACAAAGGAGCGAAAAAAATGTCAAAAATTTTAGTTTTTGGACACCAAAATCCGGATACAGATGCAATTGGAGCAGCGATTGCTTTCTCACATTTGCAAAATCAATTAGGTAAGGACACTGAAGCTGTGGCTTTAGGAGAACCTAGTGAAGAAACACAATATGCATTAGATTATTTCAAACTTGCTGCCCCTCGTGTCGTAGCTTCTGCGAAAGACGAAGCTGCACAAGTGATGCTTGTCGATCATAACGAATTCCAACAAAGTATTTCTGATATTGCCGATGTTGAGATCTTGTCAGTTGTCGATCATCATCGTATCGCTAATTTTGAAACAGCGAACCCACTTTACTATCGTGCAGAACCAGTCGGATGTACAAGTACGATCGTATTGAAGATGTACAAAGAAAATCAAGTGGCTATTCCGAAAGAGATCGCTGGGATCATGTTGTCTGCAATCATTTCAGATACACTGTTGTTCAAATCACCAACTTGCACACCAGAAGATGTAGCAGCAGCGAAAGAACTTGCTGAATTAGCCGAAGTTGAGTTAGAAGCTTATGGATTAGATATGCTAAAAGCTGGTACGAACTTAAGCGATAAAACAGCAGCAGTCCTTCTAGACTTAGATGCAAAAAGCTTCCCAATGGGTGAAGCAAATGTGCGGATCGCTCAAATCAATACCGTTGACCTAAACGAAGTCATGGATCGCCAAGCAGAGCTTGAACAAGCGATGGCTGAAGAGATGGCTAAGAATGGATATGATTTGTTTGTACTAGTTGTTACAAATATTTTAGATAGCGATTCTGAATTATTGGTAGCAGGAAATGCAATCGATAAAGTCGAAGAAGCTTTCCAAACAAAATTAACAAATAATCGGGCACTATTGAAAGGCGTTGTTTCTCGTAAGAAACAAGTTGTCCCTCAATTGACAGCGGCATTTAACTAAAAAATGATCAAATAGTGGCCAGTGAAAAGGTGGGATGAAAGTCAACGCGACGATTCTCCCGCCTTTTTTATTCAATGAGAAAACAACGAAGAAGGGAACTAAATGAACTATTTCTATTCAAATAGCAAGAAAAAAAAGCTAGGAAAAATAATCGAGCAACCGATTTTTTCGGAATTTGTGGCATATATGTATGAAAATCAACAGCACGAAATTATTTTAAGAGAACTAAAAACAAAATTTCCTCAGAAAAAATTCGAACATTTTTTAGATCAATTGATCGAAGAAAAATTGGTGCTCCGTGAAAATAGACGATACATGTTGAATTTTCCAATCTTCAACAATGAAAAAGACCTTACTGAAAGTCAAAACATCACAAAAGAACTCCTGCCACAACTGCGGGAATTATCACAAGAAGAACAGCAATTAGCTATGGGGGAAGAGGTTTGGCGTTATTGTTTTGAAGGTGAAGAAGATTATTTTTATGGAACAACTGCGGATATTCTTCTTGTCAACAAAGTAAGTGCTGGAAATGAAGAGTATCAGTTTATTTCAGTGAACCATGAGAAGGAACTACCAGTCACCTTGGCAAATTATTTCTACATTCAGAAAGAACAACTACCAATGCCAAAGAATTTTACGGACTTAGCACATACTATCGGTGATGTGAACGAATCCTATTTCTTCGACCAGATCGAGGTCAACTTAGAACGAATCCAAAAACAAAAATACAAAAAACGCCGACCAAGCATCTTTTTTGATGCACTTGTTTTATCGGCTACTATAGAAACAAATGAAATCGAAGAAATACGATTACCAATCTTTCATCCAAGTGAAGAAAAAATCGTTTTCCCTGTTTTGGACACCAAGATCGTTCCAGCAGAACGGGCATATATAAAAAGAAAAGTATATGAATCTTTGATTGCAAAATTATCTTTGACTGACTACTCTTACATTTTAGAAAAACGATAAAAGAGGTCGAGACAAAAGTGTTTCTTACTTTTGTTCCACGCTCTAAATAAAAAAGGCTGAAGCAGAAGCAACTCCTTCTTATTTCTCGGAGTTGATGACTTCTGTTTCCGCCTCTTTTTTCACTTTCCACATCATCCACCCAAGACTCAACATGAATAACAAATCTAAAAAGTTGCCGGTGATTTGAATATTTTCTGGGTCAAAGGTTGGTGCTAACGCTAAAATAAAGAAAGAAAACATGCTATAACCAAAACAAAAAAGTGGGATGAACTGGATATAACGCGGTAACTTTAACTTTTTAAAAACCAATGAGAAAATAAAATAGGTGAAAATAGATAAGATGACGACTAATCCATTGATTATAAAAAAGAATAATGAGGACTGATCAAACGAATAAAAGAAAACACTGATCAAAGAAAGAACTTTCAATGCAGTGAAAACTCCGGCAGCCTCATTCATCGTCCCTGGCAATTGGTAAAATACATAAGCTTGAAAGTAAACAGAAAACAAAAAACCGCACAGCGATGAAAGAATCAATAGATAAGGGAATTCTTCTATCTGAGTAAGCTCAGAGTGGTTCGATAATAACCAACCAAACGCATTGCAGGGAGTGCTAGACGTCTTCAAACAAGCGTAGCTTAAAAATAGGATAGTAGTTAATAAAACAAAAGTAGAGCCTGTCAGTAAAAATCTGGTGGTTCTTTTTTTTATATTCATAAGTTCTCCTGAAAATAGATTGATATGAATATAATAACAAAATGATGAGTATATGTCGATGGGTTTTAATCAAAATGAAAAGAAACGACTAATAGGAACAGACTAATTTCATTTTATTTCTTTTGATCGTTGAAAGAAACGCTCAATGTGATTGACGTTTACGTACTTTTTTCGTCCAGAATCCACCAGAAATGTATTTTGGTTCATAAGAGATGATAAATGCTCGTGCTTCGATTTCTTTTATCAAATGATAAAGTTCTCTTTCATTTTTTCTAGGAGAAAGAATTTCTAGTACAACACGTTCTCCTTCAAGACCCATAGCAGAACTTTGAGTAACGCCATACCCGTGTTGTCGCAAGATGAGTGGCAGATGTTGTTCTACTGTACTGCTAGTTGGCAAGATCGTAGTGACCATGATATAACCTAGTGCTAACTTGTCTTCGATCAAGATGCCAACGCTGATCCCAACAGCATAGCCTAGGGCATAGACAAACAGATTCAAAGGATTGTCTAGACGGTCTAACACAAGAGATAACCCGAGAATATAAATCGTGATCTCGACCATGCTGACTAACGGGGCAATCAGACGGTACCCCTTCATTGTTAACATAAAGCGTAGCGTATTAAGTGTGATATAAGCAAAATTAATAAAAAAAATCATCAGTAACATACGTGTATCGACCATAATAATCTCCCTTCAGTTCGTTCTAAAGTCCATATTATCCTAAAAATTATAGAAAAAATTAAAAAATGAGTTTTAAAATGCACAAAAAATGATAAAATGATTATAATAGAATTATAGAAAAATATAATACAGGTACAGGAAGATGGTGATAGAAATGAAAACAATCAATCGAATAATCAGTATAACTCATATAGCTAGTATTGTCGCTTGTGTATATCTCGGTGTATATTCCATACAACAACCGATCGAAACAAACGATCTACTATTCCAAATATCGTTGACTGATGGATTGATTTTAAGCATTTTTTTGTTTGCAACCATATTTATCGGAAATATTTTCGGAAGTATTGCAAGTTTCTTGAATTTCTCGATTTATCCTCTTCTTTCTTTAGGATTAGGTGTGACAGGAATTTGTGCACTTCTTTTATTTTCTAAATCTTTTAATTTATTTTTAATTTTATTTGGTATAATCAGTTTATTCCAAATTGTAGTTAGTATCTGGCTATTATTTCGGTATGTGACACTTATGAAGATAGGGGAGTAATCACTTGAGTCCACTCATATTGAAACGAACAGTAAAAAATATTCCACTTCTAGAGGTCGTATTGGAAGAGTTAAGAGATGAAAAGATTCCGATAGTCATCTATTATCATGGTTGGCAAACCAGTAAAGAACTTGTATTGACACAAGGAAGAAAATTTGCCAAGAAGGGCATTCGTGTTTTATTACCGGATGCGATGAACCACGGTGAACGAAAACAGCCAGTGTCTTCTGTCCCATCCTATACTTTTTGGAGTAGTATTTATGGGAATTTATTCGAATTTAGTACATTGATCGAACATTTAGATAAAAGAGGAATACTCCACGAAAAGGTAGCGGTAGGTGGTGTATCGATGGGCGGGATGACCACTTGTGCCTTGTTGACTCGACATCCACGTTTAGTTGGCGGTATCTGTTTGATGGGGTCACCAGCACCGATTCAATATGGAAAAGAAATCCAAAAAAGAGCAAATGAATACCATTATAAATTGCCCGCAGATTACTTTGATTTGATTTCTTGGGTCGAAAAATACGACTTGTCCTTACATCCAGAAAAATTAGGTGGACGCCCATTGTATTTTTGGCATGGTGAAAAAGATGAAAAGATCCCATTTGCACATACGAAAGAATTCGTTGATGAAAACCGAGATACAGCTTTTGGTGAGAAAATCGTTTTTCGTTCTTCTATAACCGAACGACATATGGTGAAGGTACCTTTGATGGAAGAAGCTGCTGATTTTCTAGCTAAGATGATGGATAAAATAGAATGAGGATGCAACAGTTTTATCTATAAAAGAATAGCACAAATAAATCGAAATGCCATTTCTTGGTCTAGATATGGATTTCGGTTTATTTGTTTGATCTAAGTTGCTGTATTTTTGATTTTTTGCATAATTACGGGTGGAAATTTGCTATACTATTCTTAATGAATAAAACGTTTTTACCATGGAGAGGAGTTTTTTATGCCGACTTTAGCCGATGTTGCCAAAAAGGCCAATGTTTCCAAAATGACTGTTTCCAGAGTGATCAATCATCCTGAACAAGTAACAGACGAATTGAAAGAGTTGGTTTTTTCTGCAATGGCAGAACTAGATTATCGCCCGAATATAGCTGCTAAAGCACTTGTTTCAAATCGTTCCCAAATAATCAAATTATTCATCTTGGAAGAGATCGATACCACCGAACCTTACTATATGAATTTGCTGATGGGAATCGCAAAATGTATCGGAAAAGCCCATTACTCTTTACAATTAGTGACAAACGATGCCTTCGATGTGGGTTCCTGTGACGGCTATATCATTACTGGTGTTAGAGAGAAAGATTTTGATTGGATCGATCGTTTGGAAAAGCCTGTGGTATTGTTTGGCGAAAATCGTTTTGGGTACGACTATGTAGATAGTGACAACCATTATGGAACGGCAAAAGCTACACAATATGCGTTAGATAACGGTTATCAGACGATCGTTTATATTGGTATCGATGAAGATGAGCCTTTTGAGTTATCTAGAGAGAAGGGCTATCTTTCCATAATGAAGGATCAAGATCTTCCATCTAAGATTTTACGGTTTCCGAATCATTCAACGATGGCTGAAAATTATTTGACAGAAAATTGGCAGGATTTTCAAGAAAAAACTTGTTTCATCTGTAGTTCTGATCGACTAGCCCTAGGTATCGTCAGAGGGATCACCAAAGAAAAAGGGCGAATACCAGATGATTTCGGCGTGATTGGCTTTGATGGTGTATTTCTTGATCAAATCAGTTCACCGAAATTGACTACAGTGAAGCAAGACATTGTTCGAATGGGAGAAGTATGTGGTGAAATGTTGCTGAAAAAAATCGCTGAAAAAGGTGAGAGTCAAGGATATCGTCGCTTTTTCCCTGAGTTGATATTAAGAGAAACCACTCGCTGAATGAGAAAGTAGTGGATTTTAGACGAGGTTACTATTGAAAACACCAAATTTATGCTATTATTTAGAAAAGCTCCATTGATGAGAAGGATGGTTTAAATGAAAGAAATTAGACGAAAGCATTTTCGTTTTCCCGCCTACGATGATGTAACAGGTGTAAAGCTACCGAAAAAAGAAAAACGTGTCTTGTTTGATGGACATGATGAGTTATTGACAGAAATAACAAAGCAACCAATGTTTGAACCAATGCAAGAATTCCATTTTGCAGAGGATAGTGAAAAAGAACAACGCAAACGGCGCAAAGTAGGTCATTCCAAGAAAACAACTGTCGTCAAAGAAGATTTGGAAAAATACAAAGAACATCTGCCTGATTACACAGGACACAAAGAAGTGGGAAAAACGTTACCGAAGACCCAAAACCGGTCATTTTCAACGACTAGATCTTCGAATGAAGGACGTACGCAAAGGACAACGGAGACGCATAGAACGAGAAGAGAACGTTCTTATTTTGTGCCAAAATATGTGCCAGCGTCGATTATTTCCGAACCGAAAGAGCAGACGATTCCGGATAGCGAATTGATCCAATCAATGAAAAAAACGGAAGATTCTTATTTATTATTTGATAATGAACAAGTACCTTATCAAGAAAAAAAAGTAGATGAACCTTCTGTCAAACTTTTCCATAAGGCAGAAAAGAGCACGCCAGAACAAAGTAAAAAAGAGCGTAGCCACGGTATTTTGGAACGATCTTTACAAGGATTGATCGAAGACCAAGGGAATTCGTTAGGTGAAAACAGTTATTTCAAAAAATAAAAGAGGCCGAGACAAAAGTCGTTTAAGTTTGAGAAATTGAAAAAAAAAAACGAACAATACGTTTTTTGTATTGCTCGTTTTTTTTTTGAAAATCAGTCAAATTGTTCGGCAGAATCCAATCCTTCAAATGGTTCAGAGGATGTTCTCTTGAAAGATTTGAATGAAAGTGGGATCTCCAGATACTTCACTTTGTTCAAAGTGTATGAGAGGATCGAGCAGCTGATCAATGTATAGAAGAAATGCCGTAGGTCCAAATAGAGCAAGGAAACGACTAAGATACTAAAAGTGATCAAAAATAAACTTTTTCCGATTTTTATCTGAAAATATTTTTCAAACGCTTGGTAGAGGATGTCTGTTCCGCCAGTACTTCCACCAAAGCGAAAAACAAGCCCACAACCAATCCCAGAAAGGAGCCCAGTCATCAGACTATTCACCAAAAGATTCTGCACCGCAAAATGTATATGAAGACTTTCCCATGTACGCAAAAAGAAAACCAAAGCAAAAGTACCAACAATTGTCCGTAAAAATGCTTGCTTTCCAAAAATGAACAATGAGAAAAGTAATAAAGGTAAATTGATCAACAAGGAAGTGATAGATGGAGCAAAGCCAAATAAATTATTTAATAAAAGTGCGATACCAGTAACGCCGCCATCTGCTAACTTTGATGGGATATTGATCCCGGTCACGGCTAAGCTGTAAAGTGCAGCCCCCAGAGTAATACCAACTAGATCAATCAATAAATTGTTTTTTTTCATGTCTAACCTCTTTCCTTTTGAAAATTTTCAGCAACTTCTTTATTATACTGATAGATACTTATTCTTCAATAGGAAAAATAAAAAAATAGTCAGAAAAGGGGAAAAAGATGCGCGCTGCAGATTTGTTGACAGTTTTGTCAAATCCACCTACAAAAAAAACTTACGAAAGCATCGAATTAACAGCCGACAGTCGATCCTATCCTTTGACCGGTGTCGAAATAACTGAAACTGGGCAATGCAATTTTTTATTTACCCAAGGACAAAAACAACTTCCGATGAAAGAACTATTGGTTTTTTTGATGAAAAATCGTGAGAAAGAAATCTTTTATCAAAAAGATAAAGAAAAATTACCTTTATATGGAATAAAAGAGAAGGATCAACAGTTGATCATTTAACAAAATATTTTTATTTTATTTAGGAAATAAGGGGAAAAGTACAACGTTTATGATCTCAAAACAACTGATTGTTACATTTTTAGTAAAAATAGTTGGTTTTCCAGTATAATAATCGTTGAACAAGCCAGTAAAAAAAATCTCCCCCACGAGGTCCAATATTTACTGGCTGTTTTAATTTATATTCGATAATCGCGCACTTTGTGTCTTAGAACATAAGGTGTGTATTTTTTTGCCTTTCTCCAAACAACTATCTTCAAAGAAAGAATATGAGGAAGTCGGAAGAAATTTTGAAGAGGTACGGATCAATGTATATTTTTTGTACCAGATTCTCTTCCCATAAATGAGAATGTTTGAGGAAAGCAGAAAGTATTTATCCATGCTGTTTTTGTACGAGGTCAATTTAGTTGGGGAATTGTTGTTCGTTGTTTATACTTGAATTATAGCTAGAAAGGAAGGTCTTATGAATAATTTTATACAAACGCTCAACGAGCGAAAAGGTGAGTTACTGACAGCTACCTTTCAACATCTATCCATATCACTGATTGCGTTGTTGATTGCGATCTTGATCGCGATACCAATTGCTATTTGGTCAGTCAACCATAAAAAAATGGCTGAAGTACTACTACAAACGACAAGTGTTCTTCAAACTATACCCTCACTGGCGTTATTGGGGTTGTTGATTCCATTTGTTGGAATCGGTACTTTGCCAGCATTGATCGCTTTGGTCATCTATGCGCTATTACCGATTTTTCAAAGTACGTATATTGGTCTGAGTGAGATCGATCCGTCAATTGAAGAGGCAGCTCGCGCATTTGGTATGTCTAGAATGAGGCGGCTGATCAAAGTAGAACTTCCTATTGCGCTTCCTGTCATTATTTCAGGTATTCGAACAGCTTTAGTGTTGATCATTGGTACGGCTACATTAGCAGCTTTGATCGGGGCTGGTGGTTTAGGAACATTCATTTTATTAGGGATCGACCGTAATACACCTGTCTTGACGTTGATTGGTGCGATCAGTTCAGCGTTACTAGCCATTGTCTTTAGTAGTTTGATCCGACTTCTGCAACATTTAAAGCCTAGATACACAGTGATTACATTGATCGTTATCCTGTTAGGAATCGGTGGTGCTTCATTGGCTCAGAGTGAGATATTCAAGGAAGAAAAGATCACTATTGCTGGTAAGCTTGGGGCGGAGCCAGATATATTGATCGAGATGTATAAGGAATTGATTGAGGAAGAAACAGACACTAAAGTTGAACTGAAACCTAATTTTGGTAAAACAAGTTTCTTGTTCAGTGCTTTGGAGAATCAACAAATCGATATTTATCCTGAATTCACAGGAACTGTTTTGGAAAGTTTAGTGAAGGTTCCTGACAGTTTAAAAAATAAAAAATTAAATGAAGAAGAAACCTATGAGCAAGCCAACACTTTATTGAATGAACAATTCAAGATGCGTTTGTTGCAACCGATGGCTTATCAGAATACGTATGCACTAGCGGTTAAAGCCAGCTTTGCACAGGAAAATGGACTAAAAACGATTTCTGACTTGAAGAAAATAGAAAATCAGATCAAAGCAGGATTTACTCTAGAATTTATTGATCGATCAGATGGTTATAAAGGCATTCAAGAAACATACGGATTGGATTTTCCAAGTGTACAGAGTATGGAACCTAGTCTAAGATACCAAGCAATCAATAATGGTGATGTGAACATCGTGGATGGCTATTCGACTGATAGTGAATTGAAGCAATATGGGTTAGTCACCTTAGAAGATGATCTAGGACTGTTTCCAGCTTATCAAGGGGCACCTTTGATGACAACTGAATTTGCCGATACACATCCGAGGATCGTTAAAGCACTAGAGAAACTTTCAAACAAAATCACTGAAGAACAGATGATCGACATGAACTACCAAGTAAACGTGGAGAAAAAACAACCTGCAGAAGTCGCTCATGCATTCTTGATAGAAGAGGGACTACTGAAGGAGGAAAGCAAATGACCAAGCTGATTGAATTTAATAAAGTCCAAAAAAAATATGGGGACAAATACGCAATTAAAGAATTAGATCTAGCCATCGAAGAAGGAGAAATCTTTGTGCTAGTGGGCCCTTCTGGTAGTGGAAAAACGACTTCATTGAAGATGATCAATGGTCTTTCTCAGCCTACTTCAGGTGAAGTCTCTTTCAAAGGGAAAGCATTGAAAGACTATGATCTGCAAAAAATGAGATGGAATATGGGGTACGTACTGCAGCAAATTGCACTGTTCCCGAATATGACGGTCAAACAAAACATTGAAGTCATTCCAGAAATGCTAGGTTGGGAAAAAACGAAAAGGGAACAGACGGCAGATCGTTTGTTAGAAAAAGTTGGACTTGATCCCACTAGCTATAGAAACAGGATGCCTCAGGAACTATCAGGGGGAGAACAACAGAGAATCGGGATTATTCGAGCATTAGCAGCAAATCCAGAGGTGCTTTTGATGGATGAGCCATTTAGTGCGCTAGATCCTTTGTCACGGGCCTCTTTACAGGACCTGGTATTGTCTTTGCATCAGGATCTAGGAACGACGATCGTCTTCGTTACGCATAATATGGATGAAGCAATCAAACTAGGAACAAGGATAGCGGTAATGAAGGATGGAGAGTTGATCCAATGCGAGACACCGGAACAATTATTGACCAATCCGAAGAACGAGTTTGTGCGAAGCTTTTTTGATGATTCCCTTTCTCAAAAAGAACAAACTGTAAAAGAGATCCTCTTGGCCAAGAATTACACAAAAGGAATCAGCGAAAAAGATCGTCCTGTGGTTCAATTCAATACACCATTGAATGAAGTTTTTGCATTGCTGGTTGACCATGAATCTGTAAATATTCAGGAAAATGAACGTATTTCTGGTGAAATCACGAGAGGAGATATGTTTGCTTTTCTAAGTAGAAAGGAAGAAGACAATGAAAAAGTATGATGCGGTCGTCATCGGTTCAGGAGTTGCTGGGTTAAGTGCTGCGTATGGGTTGAAAGCGGCAGAAAAACAGGTGCTTGTCGTGGAAGAAAACCTTTGGGGCGGAACTTGCCCAAATAGAGGATGTGACCCGAAGAAAATTCTATTAAATGGTGTTGAAGCAAGAAAAAGAATCGAACAACTCATTGGTAAAGGTTTCTCGGATGTACCTCCTGTTGATTGGGCAGAATTGCAAGCATTCAAACGAACATTCACAGATCCTGTTTCTAAAAATCGCCAAGAAGAACTAGCGGCTGCAAAAATCGATCATTTATCTGGTACTGCTCAGTTTATCGATTCACTAACGATCAAAGTGGGAGAAGAAACCATCACGGCTGAGCATTATATCCTTGCGACTGGGCAGCGACCAGCTATTTTACCTATTGAAGGAAAAGAATTTCTGCAAACTAGTACGGACTTTTTAGCGTTGGAAAAATTGCCAAAAGAGATTATTTTTATCGGTGCAGGTTATATTGCATTTGAATTAGCAATGATTGCTCATGCTGCTGGAAGCAAAGTAACAATCGTTCATCATAATCAGCAACCTTTAAAAGGATTTGAAGAAGAGTTGGTCAACAGTTTAGTTGAGCAAATGCAAAAGGCAGGGATCACTTTCATTTTTGACTTTGAGTCACAGCGTGTCATTCAAGAAGCATCTACGTATCGTCTTGTTTCAAAAGACAAAGAGTTACAGGCAGATGCAATTTTCGTTGCGACTGGTAGAAGACCGAATATTGAACATCTGCAACTTGAGCAGGCAGGTGTACACACAGTGAAGCAAGGAATCGTCGTCAATGAGTATTTACAGACGAGTAATCCGAATATCTTTGCATGTGGGGATATTATCGCAAAAAATGAACCCAAACTAACGCCTGTTGCGACGTTTGAAGGGACTTATGTTGCTGATTATTTAACGGGGAAAACAGCACCTATCCACTATCCGGTAATCCCAACGATCGTTTACAGCAGTCCGAAGGTGGCACAGGTCGGACGAACAAAAAAACAGGCAACTGAAAAAGACCAAGTGACCGATGTATCAATGACAGATTGGTTCACCTACCGTCGAGTAAACGAACCTCTAGCGAAGGCTCAACTTACCTATGATGCGAATGATTTTTTAGTTGGTGCTGCTGTTATCAGCGAACAAGCAGATGATTTGATCAATGATCTAACTCTATTGATCAATCAAAAAGTAAAAAAAGCAAAGCTAGATCAATGGATTCTCGGATATCCAACTTTAGCTAGTGATCTTTCCTATTTGCTGAAGTAAAGTACCTTGTTACTAAAAATAAGTTGTGTTACACTAAACGAAAATAAAGATTGTTTCTGGGGATGTCGTCGACGACATGAGAGTAAGTTGTGAACTTAGACCCATCGAACCTGTCAGTTAACACTGGTGAAGGGAGAAACGTAGTAAACGCTTGAAGTTGGGCTTTCTATGTTGCGCCCGATTTCAGGCGTTTTTGATGTGCCCTTGAAACATGTGAAAAGGAGGGGAGAAATGAAGAAAAAAATTTATCCAGTTGTAAGCATTATTTTCTTACTAGCCCTTTGGCAACTACTAGTAACGATTTTTCACACGCCTGCATTTATTTTACCAAGTCCGCTAAATGTCCTCTCAGCACTATTCGCAGATGGGGCTACGCTCGTTTATCATTCTCTCGTAACGTTAGAAGAAGCCGTCATCGGTTTGGTCATTGCGGCCTTACTTTCTTTTGTGACGGCTATTGCTATGGACCACTGGCAAATTTTTAAAAATTCTTTGTATCCACTTTTAGTCGTCTCACAAACATTACCGATCATGGTCCTTGGACCGCTTTTGGCGTTATGGTTCGGGTTTGGGCTGTTTCCTAAAGTGATTTTAGTTATTTTGATGAGCTACTTTCCTATTGTGGTTGCTTTTGCCGATGGGTTAAGTAAAGTTTCAAGTGAACAGATCAGCTTTTTTAAAACAATGGGAGCGAATGAATGGCAGCTGTATCGGATCATCAAGATTCCGCAAGGATCAAATGATTTCTTTTCGGGATTGAAAGTAGCTGCGACCTATTGTGTAAGTGGCGCAATCGTTGGAGAGTGGCTAAGTGCGCAAGCGGGTCTAGGGTATTATATGATTCGTGTAAAAAATAGTTATCAAATCGATAAGGTTTTTGCAGCTATTTTGTGTGTGATCATCCTAAGTCTATTGTTAAATATGCTCACTGTACTGTTAAAAAAAGGATATTACTATATCTTATATCATTCATAAAAGGAGAAAAAAATGAAAAAAATTTGGTTACTCATTCCTTTATTATTTGCTTTAACAGCTTGTAGTACAGGATCAAAAGCAGCACCGGAAGAAAAAGGATTAAAGAAAGTTACAGTAGTACTTGATTATGTGCCGAACACAAATCACACCGGTATCTATTTGGCAAAGGAAAAAGGGTATTATAAAGATGCAGGCTTAGATGTGAAGGTCATCGAACCAGGAGATGATTCAACGAGCATCGGTCTAGTCGGCGCAAACAAAGCTCAGTTTGGTGTCAGTTATCAAGAGGATGTGACGTATGCACATGTGGATGGTCAAAATATTCCCGTTAAGGCGATCGGCACGATTATCAAACATAACACATCAGGATTTGTTTCACTAAAAAATAGTGGAATCAACTCACCCAAAGACTTTGAAGGAAAAACGTATGCAGGGTGGCAAAGTCCAAGCGAAGAAGCTGTACTGAAAGCCACGATGAACAAAGAGGGAGCAGATTTTTCTAAATTGACGATCATTGGCAGCAATGGTGAAGGTCCTCAAAGCTTGGGGAAGGAAGCAGATATCCAATGGTACTTTGAAGGATGGGATATGATCAAAGCAAAAGAGTTGGGGATCGACTTGAATTATATGCCTTTAAGAGAATTGGATAAACGGTTAGACTATTATACTCCGCTGATCATCACGAATGATCAGATGATCAAAGAGGACCCTGATACAGTCCAAGCGTTTATGGATGCTACTAAAAAAGGTTATCAAGAAGCGATGGAAAATCCTAAAGAAGGCGCAAAAATCTTACACAATTACGCAAGTGACTACGAACAATCCTTTTTAGATGCTTCACAAGAATTCTTATCGAAAAATTATACGGATGATCCTGCTAAGTGGGGAATGATGGATGCGAAAGTATGGGATAACTATACTGACTTTATGAAGGAAAATGGTCTGATCAAAGAGAAAGTATCTGCGAAAGAATTATTTACGAATCAGTTTATCGAATAGGAGAAGGAAGCATGTCGATAGAAGTTGAACACCTCAGCGTAACCATCAATCAACTTGAAATTTTAAAAGAGATTGATCTGTCCATCCCCAAAAATACATTTACGTCGATCATTGCTCCAAGTGGTGCCGGAAAATCAACTTTATTGAAAGTGTTGACAGGAATTCTGGAACCTTCCTCTGGCAAAATTCTGATAGATGGTCAAGAAACAAGTAAGTTGGATACACTATTTAGTTATATGCCACAAGAAAATATGCTATTGCCATGGCTAAGTGTCTACCAAAATGTGACGTTATATCAAAAAATCAACCAT
Organism: Enterococcus durans; assembly: GCF_002277935.1. Taxonomy (NCBI): domain Bacteria; kingdom Bacillati; phylum Bacillota; class Bacilli; order Lactobacillales; family Enterococcaceae; genus Enterococcus; species Enterococcus durans. The sequence continues at coordinate 2,161,263 of NZ_CP022930.1, forward strand.
AAGACAATTGATAAAAAACAAGTATTAGATGATTTAGCACTTTTTGGGTTAAAAGACTATCAGCATTTTTTGCCACCGCAACTTTCAGGTGGGATGCAGCAACGAACAGCGCTATTGCGAACAATGCTAAATCCGGCACCCTACCTTTTATTAGATGAACCATTTGGCTCGTTGGATGCGATGACATGCTCACAGATGCAAGATTGGTTACTTTCTCTTCCAGAAGAAATGAAACGGACGACTATTTTAGTCACCCATGATATCGAGGAAGCAATCTATCTTTCAGATCAGATTTTTGTCTTGTCGCCACGACCGGCGAAAGTTCTGACCACCATCAAGATTCCTTCGGTGGAAAGAACACGTGCATGGCTGATCGGTCAAGCTGCTTTAAAACAAGAAATCTACCAGTTATTGGGAGGTGATTCGATTGCTTAGTGATGCCCATTGCCACTTGGAAGGAAACCAAGAACTTGCAACACTCCAACAAGAAAATGATGTCTTGACGATCATCAATTGTGATTCTCCCGAGGAATGGCACAAGAATCAGCAATTAGCTGTTGGTCGTCATCAATATCTAAGTTTTGGTCTCCATCCCTGGAAAACAGAAGACTATACTTTTGAAGAAATCTACCCTTATCTTCAACAAGCAGCCATCATTGGTGAAATAGGGCTTGATCGTGTTTGGACCAATATTCCTTTAACGCACCAAGTCAAATTATTCCGAAAACAACTAGCGTATGCCGCATTAACGGATAAACCAGTTGTTTTGCATACCAAAGGATGTGAAAGAGAGATATTGACGTTCATCAAAGAATATCCGAATCGCTATCTTGTTCATTGGTACTCTTCTCTGGAATTACAAAAGGAATATATCGAAGCAGGTTGCTATTTTACGATCGGTGTCGATTTAAAAATAAATCAGGCAGTGCAACGACTAGCAAAAGGAGTCCCTTTCAATCGTCTATTAGTCGAAACAGACGGATTAGGGGCAATCGAATGGGCATTAGGAACTCCTGCTCCTACAAAGGAATACTTAATGCTACTTGAAGACCATTTCCATCAGATCAGTAAAATTAGGGAAGTTTCTCAAGAAAAGTTAGAGAAACAAGTTCAAACGAATTTGTTCGAGTTTTTAAGGATTTGAACATGCTTATGATTTCTTTTTGTTGAGTCTATGCAATGTACTGTCCTTGCATAACGAGTTGATTTTGACAGCGAATTTTTAAGTCAAAATGGTGCTCTTTATCAAAAAATGATTGCAAAAAAAGAGTCAAACTTCTGTCCGCTGAATTGCGAATGATGAAGTTTGGCTCATTCTTTTTCTTAGAAATTCTGGAATCTTAAAAGAAAGTCACCAGACCGCCCAATATAAGAATCATGATTGGCAGATAGCGTGGTTTAGCAGGCGAACTTTCCTTGTTGGTAGTAAAAATCTTGGCCAATAACCAATAACAAGCAAAGCCACAGACGCCACCAAAGGTATTTGCGAGCAAATCATTGATATCAGTTGCTCGATGCAAGGTAAACAGTTGGCTGAGTTCAATCGCAAGCGAAGCACAAAAGACCAACAAACAAGTATTTTTCAGCTTTTGAAAAACTGGGCTAATCCAAGGGGCTAAAAATCCCATAGGCATAAAAATGAGGATGTTCAAAATAAAGCTGCGGGAAAAGCCATCTGCGAGAAAGCCCCATTCGATGTTAGGATTGAAAATTTTCTCATCTAAATCATGCAAGCGGAAAAATTCCGCTAAACTTGGGGTACCAAAGATATTTGTTAAGGCAATCACCCAAAAAAAATACAGGCAACATGATGCCAGGCTGACGCGCAGTTTTTGCTTCCAACTGGCGTTTACCAACGAGAAGTGCAAGGAAACGAGCAAAACGAGCAAGCCCAAGATGCTGAGTGGACTGATAACAAATAAGTCCAAAATTGAGTCGAGTAAAGAAAGCTGTTGTTGCATCACGTCATCCTCCTTTAAGGGTTATTTTGGATACTAACGCGCCAATCTTCGAGCTTTAAGTGAGCGGAAAAAGCGCTTGATGCTAGAAAAGAAAACGACCACAAAACAAATCCCGCCACAAATGACAATTATAGTAAGTGTTGTCATCATCGTACTCATGAATGACACTTCAAAGTTGTACTGCAAGCCGCTCAGATAATAAGACCAAGGATTTTTTATGGCAAACACTAAGACAAAACTTGTGAGTACGGTCATGAAAAACCAAATTTGCCAACGGGATTCAGGTGTTAAAAGATACTCGCTTTCATGTTCCAAACTGATGACCTGAAACTTGCGGTATGCCCAGTAGATGAAAGAAATACTGATAAGTAAAAACAACAGGCTCATATACCAATGTCCAGTCGTTTTGCCGATTTCAAAAATAAATAAAGTGTTGAAGTCGAAATCACGTAAAAAGTGTGCGTGTAGCATGCGGATCATACTCAATAGACCACCTACGGCACTTGGAATTTGACATAAAAAAATCAAAAAGACAAACCAAGTCAATGGACCAAACACCAAATTACCTACCATTACTCCAACAAAGACACTTAGGCAAAAGAACACTATGATCAACGAAAAACTATTCACAACAGAGGCGAACATATCTCCTAGACTCGCATTTAAGTACGGTTGTGGGATTCCTAAACGAAGAATAGCCAAATAGATGAGTTGACCAACGAAAATCGTTGCTAAAAATGGTAAGGCAAGGTAGAGCAGCTTTTTGGCGAATAATTCTTTCCGACTGACAGGTAAGCTAAATAAAAAGCGTGTGAAATGGGTTTTCAGATCGACAAAAAATAAGCAAAAACCAATAAAAGAGGCTAAAAAAAGTGCGAACAGTGTAGCTAAGTTGCTCGATTGGTTGAAATAAGTTTGATTTGGGTCGGTTTTTGCGATATTTTGTCTGAAAAATCATTTTTATGGTAGACATACAGTTGGTGTTCGATATATTTTTCAAATGAAGCGTAGGGAATATGTTCTTGTTTTTTCTCATCCAAATAAGTGTAGTGCTCCGGATAGGCGTTAAAATCTGCTTTTAATTCTTTGTCGGTAGTTAGATAGCGCTCGTTATCATGCCAATTTTTAACATTACTCCAAGCATTGAAGGCAAACATGAGCAATATCAAACCAATCAATGGCAACAAGATTTTACTGTAACGCGTGAGATAGATATTTTTTACCATGTGATTCTTCCTTTCTAGCGGGGCATTTTTTCTTTTAAGTTGGCTTCGAACAAATCTTCTAAACTTAAGGGCAGCTCTTCAAATAAAACTGGTTGAAGTGTTTGGATCTTATTAGCCAAATCTTGATTAAAATCTTCAAAAATCGCAGTTATGACACGTCCTTGAATGGTCAATAATCTTGAGTGTTCTTTGACAAGTGATGGGATTTTTTTTGTTTTGAAAACCATTTGGATTTTTTTTGCGGATTCTCGCATTTCTTCCAGACGATAATCTTTAATGATGGTTTGATTTTTCAACAACAAGACGCGATCAGCTAAATTTTCAAGTTCATTTAAATTGTGTGATGCAATCAATGCGGTGCGCTGATTGTCACTGATATGTTCTAATAATAAGCCGATGACATCTTTGCGTACAATCACGTCCAAGCCATCAAAAGGTTCATCAAGCAATAAAAAGCGCGCGTTCGAGCTGATAGCTAAAATCATGTTAAACAAACCCTGCATACCTTTTGACAAGCCATGATAATTCACATGAAAGGGCAGCTGATGCGAGCCTGTCAATGTAAGAAATAAATCTTGGTTAAAATTCGGATAGGCAGTACGGTAAAACTGATTGATCGTTTTCAACGTGTAGGGTGCTAAAAAATTTTCTGCTTCATCAATGTAAAACAATTCTGATTTTGACTGTGTTGCGGTCAACAGCGAGATACCATCAAGTTCGATCTCTCCTTTGTCGGGTAAATATTGACCGGTCAGTGTACGAAACAAAGTGGTTTTGCCAGACCCATTACGACCAATCAAGCCGACGATTTCGTTTGCTTTAAGTTCAAAATGAACGTCGTTGAGAATTTGTTTACCTTCAATCATTTTGGAAAGTTTCATGACTTTCATGTTCAGGACCTCCTAAGGCTGCTTGAGTTTGTTCAATCCAAGTAATGAGCTCTTGTTCTGTGACTTTAAGATGTGTTGCTTCGATGACCAGATCGTTCATCTGGTCTTTTAACTGTGCAATGCGAAGTTCATCGCGCGGCAATTTTGCAAAATCTTTGACAAAGGTTCCTTTGCCTTTGATTGTGATTAAAACTTGCTCGGCTTCCAAAACTTTGTACGCTTTACTGACTGTGTTAGGATTCATCAACTGTTGTTTTGCCATTTCACGTACTGAGGGGATCTTGTCACCGGGCTGTAAAATACCTTGGAGAATCGCTTCTTTAATGCTAAGCATCAACTGTTCGTAATAGGGTTTGCTGCTGTTTTTATCAATCGTAATCATGGCGTTGCTCCTTCCATTTGATACCGTACCCTCGTGTACTAGTATACGTAGTACACTAGTGGATGTAAAGTTTTTTTCTAAAAAAGTTTTATAGAATACTGGACAATAAGACAGAAAGTTGAAGTGAATGGTGCCGAAGCGTATTAGTTCGTGAAGTGAGAAGAGGTCGAGACAGAAAGGTCGGTAGCTGAAACGGTTTTGTTCAGTTTTTTAGAATAGAAACTAATTTGAAATAGTTATATTTGTTATTAATAAATTTAGTACTGTTATTCAAACATAATTGTGCACATTGGTGTAATTATAAAATGATTTTTAATATTACTATGTTTATATCTTAATCTAGTTATAGACATCTTTCGTTTAGTAAATTAAAATTGAATTATGGGGGAGTAATAAAATGGCAAATAGTTCTATCAGGAGGGGAAAATGGAGGAAGTATTAAATAAGCAGAGTTTGATACAACTCGCTTTATTAGAGTTGTTGTGGAACAAAGAGTGGGTGACAGTTTCTGAAATAGTCAAGGAAATCGGCGGGGTTGAGAAAACGATCCGCACAGATATCAAACAGCTAAATGAGATTATTGAACCATTAACAATAGAGACATCCTTTAAACATGGCGTTTTTTTAAATAAAGAAATGTGTATTTCTAAGACACATCTGTATGCGCTCTTTTTACAAAAGAGTGTTGAATGTCAGCTACTTGAAATGATTCTTTTTAATCCTCATATCACGAAAGGAGAAGTGTGTGATCGACTGTATATTTCTGAAACACAATTGAATCGATTGCAAATGAAACTAAATAAAGGGTTTGAAAAATATGGCATAAAAATCACCACTAATTTAACAATTGTTGGGGACGAAAGGAATATCCGTAAATTACTTTCAAGTCTATTTTATGAGAAATATCTTTCCCCAGACCATTTTTTCAAAGAAAAAGAATTTCAATTGATTGATCAGGTGATCCGAAAATTCTATAAAGCAAATACGGCGATCATTGCTGCGAACAATCAATATCATTTTTTATTGAATAAAATGCGTATGAAAATACTTGTGGCGATCTATCGTTGTAAATCAGACTATTTTTTAGAGCAAAAGCAACATTTCTTCGATTATACGATGATTACTGAAGACAAAGAATTGAATAAACGGTGGCAAGTTGTCTTTGGAATCTCATTGACAGAAAAAGTTCTGCATAACATTTTTGAACATTATTATGCTCCTTTTAAAGTCACTGAAACCTGTCTTGAGTTAGGAACGAGCCAGTTTGCTTTAAAGACTAGACTTGAACAATTGATTGGTAGGATTTGTCAGCAACTGAAAATCGAATGCCGAAACCAAGATGCTTTGATCCATGCAATTTTATGGAGTAGTTTTCTAACAGTTGGTCCAAGTTATATTTTACACAATACGAAAGAAGAATTCGTGTTGGAATTATTGAGAGATAAGCAAGCAATCGCCAATGACTTACAAAAATATTTTGCCGACATTTATTCTGACCTATCCCTATCGGCTGAGGATAAAAATAATATTCTTTACCAGTCTATTTATACATTAGTGACCCAATGGCATGAGTTTCGTGTAGAGATTCGTAAGACGATCATGAAAATCAAAGCAGCATTGCTACTAGATGCGCCGGAAGAACATATGATCATGTTAAAAGAAGAAATCGAATATCACTTTAGAAATATGTATAAAGTAGATATTTTATTACCAGATGATCCAATCACTTTTTCCCGCTTGAATTGCTATGATTGTATTTTAACTAATTTATTAAATATTGATGAGTTGGGAGAAGTAAGCGTGATTGGTATACCAAACTATTTTGGAGAAGAGTTCATAAAGAAATTGCATCTTTTTTTTAATAGTAAAAAAAATGAGCGAAGGATTTAAAGCAACACTTTTGACATAGGTCTTGAGGAATAGAAGAATAAATAAGATACATAAAGAGATACGTTCAATCAGGCCTATCTCTATTTTTTTGAGTTTTTTTCTTGGACACGATTTTTATGTATCCTATTTTTATTATTTGAAAAAAACAGATGAAAAAATGCAATTCCAATTGGAGTTATTTATAAATGGTCGACTAGGAAATGTAAGAAGTCTTGACATAGAAAAAACTAAAATGTAACGTTGCTAATGTTATTTTACCAAGCGCTCGGTATATTACGGTTATTTTTAGGCGAGCGGTTGTGCTAAAAATTATTTAGAAGAGTTTTTTCGTTAAGACGAGAGGTGGAAGAAAAATGAGAGAAATATTAGACGGGCGCTTGAAACGTCAATTAAATATTTTAGAGATACTTTGGGAAACAGAATGGATCACGACTTCTGAATTAGCAGAAAAAGCTGATAGCTCGGAGAAAACGATCAGAAATGATCTTTCTCAAGTGAATGAGATGATCGCTCCGTTGTCTATTGAAACCTCTTTTCGATCAGGCGTCATTTTAAAAAAAGATCTGATGACCCCAAAGTCATTTATTTATTCTAAGATACTCGAAAAGAGCTTAGAATACACACTTTTAGAAACAGTATTTTTTGGAATTGTCCATTCTAAAGAAGAGCTAAGTGACATCTTGTACGTTTCAGAAACACAGGTGGCACGTGTCATTAACCGTATCAACCATGAGTTGCGCTTTTTTGATTTTCAAATAACTAAGCAACTGGAAATTATCGGTAATGAGGGAAACATTCGGGACTTTTTTGCAGTCTATTTTTCGGAAAAATATAGTTTGCCTGAGAAGTTGATCCAGAAAGACGAAATCAATTTGATCTCAGATATCATTGAATTGTTTATTAAAGAAAATATGATCTGGGCAATCGTATACAATGACAATCATCTATTTTTAGGAAATATAAAATTCCAATTGTTTGTTTGCTTAACCCGCTTGAAGCAAGGGTACAAGATGCCCTCAGATATTACTCCGTTTAGTTTTTCACATCTATCAAACAAAAAGAAAATAATTACCAATATACATAATATATTTGATGTAGAAATCAAAGAAGAGAATCTTCCACAATTATTCTATGAATTTTATCAACCAATCCATCCCACAGCACGATTCAATTATGAAGGAATCGACATTGATTCTGTAGCAATCAAAAATGAAATCAAAGCTGTCATCACTTTACTAGAAGAACAGTTCCATCTCCTTTGCGAGAATAAAGATAAGCTTGTTCATGATATTTATTGGACTACGTTAAGTGCTGTCAGGCCAACTTACGTCCTACATAATAAGAAGGCAGATTTTTTTGAAAATACGTTGAGAGATAGTCCAGATTTGATCAATGCATTAAGAGATGAGTTCTTTGATATTTATTTTTCGTTAGGAAATCCGTTTCTTTCTTATTTGGATGAAATGATCCATCAATCTGTTTTTAAATTGCTTACTTCCTGGTCTGAGTTATGGGTCCAAGTAAGAGCCAGCAAAGTCAGCATAAAGGTCGCCCTTTTATTGGATAGTTCGTATGATCACATGAGGATGCTGAAAGAAGAAATCCAGTTTTATTTTAGACACAATATCAAAATAGAGATAATGAATCCTTCAACGAGAATCCAAAAAGATTATTTGCAAAAGTTCGACTGTATTTTAACAGATATCTATTCGCAAGACTATTTTGGTATTCCTACCATTGGTATCTCAGACTATCTTGATGAAGATGTGATCAATAAATTAGTTGATTATTATCACACTAAATTGAATGCAGGAGCCAGAGTATGAACAGATGAACACTCAAGAGAGAGTAAGTATGATCTGGATGACTGACGTTTTGTTGAAGCGCTTTTTACATTTTTTAACAGGATGTTCAAGTGAGTTTTTCGTCAATTTACCAACCTATCGGTAAAACTTGGTTTTAATTATTTTTCGCTTTTTAGCATAATTATAGCTGTGGAAGTTGCGTCATTAAGTAATGGAGGTGAAGAATAAATAAAAAAATTTTTGTATATTTTGACAGGTATTATACTAATCAATTTAGGTATTACAACAAACTGTCATGCGCAAGCCACAGATACACAAAATGTTCGTGTCGAAGCAACGATAGGACCATGGGATGTCAGTTCAAACAATCAAGGAAATGGCGCTGGAACAAAAGAAAAACCAACTATAGCAATTCCACCATCTGATTCAGGTTCTTCTGCAAATCTTCCACAAACTGGCGTAAAAAAACAAGGTCATATTCTAGCAATCGGATTGCTGCTTTCTATTTTTTCGGTAGTGATGTTCGTCACTGTGAATCGGGAAAAAGACAGTTGGGGCAAAGTGGGTATCGCTATCAGAACGAAATAATTCACTATTTCAATAAGGAGAGAAAAAAGAAAAATGAAAAAATTGACAAGTATGATTCTTTTATCGTCTGTTTTACTAGGCGGCTTGGCTGTTGGAACGATGAATGCTAGTGCAGAAGATCTAGGTTGGATCCCTGGTCAACCAGATCCTGCACCAGGACAAACGATTAAAGGTGAAGACAATGCAAGCGTTGCTGTTTCTGGATGGGTCGGAGAATGGACGCCAGTAGATCCAGAAGATAAAACATATGTAGATATCACTGTTCCAACAACAGTTCGTTATGCGAATGCGATGTCTGAAGACGGAAAAATTCTTCCAGATATCTTATCTCCGCTATATACGATCACAAATAATTCAAAAGTACGTGATGTGATGGTTGAAGTAGCAAGTTTTTCTGAAACAGGAAAATCAGGTGTCAAACAAGACTTGTTCTTTACACCAGTCAATGAAGCAGGCGTACGTTTACAAAGTGCTGCAGGACAGTTATTAGATACACCGACTCATTTATCGACTATCGGTATGGGACAAAGTAAATATTTGAAATTCGAAGGTAAGATCGCTGAAGGATTCAAAGCGGATGAAGTCATCAAACCTTCTTATACAATGACGTTCAATTTTACAGCTTTAAAAAATTGAGTGACGCCAAGTAGTTAAATGTAGCATAGAGTTATTTTGGAAACCCGTGATCAGGTGTTTTCGCACATATTTTTTAGGTGAACAACGAGTCGATAGAGCAGCAAGATTACTCGAAATGAACATCAACTTAAAAATGTCACTATTTGCAAAAATCAAAGCAAAAGCAGCAACTTTCAGCAACGACAGAGAAGGGAGTGTTTAAAATAGCACATAGTAACAATGCAACACAAGACAAGAATAAAAAAAGAACATATATCCTCATAGCTCTAATAGTGTTGTTTTTCGCACTCGGAGTTGGTGGATACTATTATTTTAATCAATCTCCCCCAAAGGTCGTTACTGGACTTCCAGAATTAGACAAGAATATTTCTAAATTGAACAACGACGATCTATTGAAATTGATGCAAACTGAAGTAGATAAAGACAATATTCGGATTACATTAAAACATGAGATTGAAGTAGACAAGAACGGGAAAGCAAATGTCGATATTCGTAATAGTGGAGAGAATGCGTACAACATCCAAGTAGAATATTATTTAGCCACTAATCAGAAAAAATTGTACGTTTCAGGGTTAGTACCGCCAAATAATGGAATCGCCACTGTTCCTTTTGAAAACATACCGAATAAAGGGGAGCATACTGTAAAAATCTATTGTAAAATGTACGACAAACAAGAATTGATCAACACAACAACGATTGATGGAACCATAATCGTAAGTTGATGATTCAAAATAATGGGTAGCATAGACTTTGGGGTAGTGCTAGTACACATTGATTACTCATTTTGGCTAATGATTAAAGAGGATTTCTTTTGGGGAAGAAGTCCTCTTTTTTATGGCAAGGCGGCTTATATTTTTACCTAGAGGTAGGAAGATATAGGTTTGTTTTTAAGATCGACATTTCATAAAATAAGTATATAAGTAATTTGAGTTAGAGGAGGGAAGAAGATCAAGCCAATTAGTTTAGAAAGAAAAAATTATCGTTTTTATGAATTAGAAAAGGTTCAAATACACAATCAAAGAGAAATTTGCGAGTCACTGATCGTTCATTCTGAAAAGACCCTTTTGAATTATGATGTCTTGAACAAAAAAAATATAAACTATAAGAAAGCCATTAAACGTTGGTTGACACATCTATCTGCATCTAAGTCAGTCTGTTCTAATTGGACAGTCTTGGTTGAATGGCGTGTCTTGTTCGAGGAGTACTCTTTACAAAAATTATCAAGTAGAGAAATGAAATTATTCTTTTTACAAGTCGTACAGACATTTCAAAAATTTTATGGTATAGCAAATATTATTTATGCAAGTGTACATTTTGATGAAGAGCAACCACATCTACATATCGGTCTGATTCCAATGAAAGAAGGACGTTTGAATTCTGCTCAAATGATCACTAAATATAAAAAGAATGAGTTGGAAACTGAACTTTCTTTGAAGCTTGAGATGATTCTCAAACAAAAAAAGACCGTAATTTCTGGAAACAACACATCCAGAGCACATATTTCTTTAAATACGAATAGTCAGCGTTTAGAATACAAGCAGCTTTATGACAAAATCGTGAATACATCTATTTTGCCCTCAGAAATTGGAATAAAAAAGCCAGAGCAAAATAAACGAGATCCACAGAGCAAGTTTATGAGAAAAAAGAATAAAACAATAGAAGAATTTCAAAAAGAAAATGATTATTTGGAATATTTAGTAAAACAACTAAAAGCAGAAAAAAATTATTTAGTGAAGGTCATTCGAGAAGCTGAAAACAATATCCAGCAATTGGAAAAGCAATTGTTTTCGACCCAAGAGCCCAATCAGAAAGTAACAAAGTTTCAACAAAAAAAATACGCAAAAAAATTGGCTGAAACCTAAGGATTCCCGCCAATTTTTTTATTTTCTATTTGTACTTCTTAGTACCAACCGTTAGCTAACCAGAATGCTTGGGCAGCATCCCATGAACCATAACGTGAAGTAACATATTGATCGGCTACACGTTCTTGGTTAGCAGCAGAGTAGTCACCATTCAAGTATGAAGCATCTAATTGGTAACGTCCGATGTAACGGCCGTTAGTTGCTGTGTAAGAACCGCTTGATTCTCTTTGAGCGATCCATTCTTTCGCTGAGCTTGTGCTTGCAGCTGGTGCTGCAGTTTCAGTCACAACAGGTTGTGCTGCTTCTGCAGGAGCAGATTGAACTGCTTCTTGTTGGACAGGTGCGGCAGCTGGTTGTGCTTGTGTTTCTTGAGGTGCAGAGTAAGTTGTTTCTGCAACTGCTGCTTGGTCTCCTGTAGGGATCGTTAATTGTTGACCTGAATAGATCAGGTTAATATTTGAAATCGAATTATGTTCTGCAATAGTTTGGATCAAGGAGTTATCACCAACGTATTTTTGAGAAATCGTTGATAGTGTATCACCTGATTGAACGGTATATGCTTCGTCCGCATGTGCAGATGTACCCATAAAGAATAGAGCGCCGGCAGCCAAAGTTGTTCCTAAAAGTAATGTTTTAAGTGATTTCATGTAAAATCTCCTTCGTCGTTTTAAAAAGTATTTGTTGTGTTCAACGAGGATTACTTTAACACGTGAAAATATTTCATAGGTAATAGCTTCGTGACACTTTGTGACAAATCTACGTTTTTTGTAATAAACGAAGTAATATATGTAATTGAAAAAGCTTTCTTTGCTTTTAAATCAAGTAACTAAATTTATGAAATTCACAAAGCCAAACTATTAAGAAAAGGTAAAATAGGTAGGTTAATTATATTATTTGCACCGATTTTAGAGAATCAACATAAAAAAGCAGAGTTCGATACCTTAGGATTTATTTTCAAAAAATAAGAAAGAACGCTAAAAATTTGTATTTCTAATCCTTAAGAAATAGTAGCTTCTTTTTGAATAGATACCACTGTTTAACTAAGTGTAGAGGGTAAGATAAAAGCAACATCACTTTTATCTTACCCTCTACGATTTATTTAGTGTTTCTATTACACTCTTTTGTTTATATGAATGGATCTATCGTTCGACTCTATTTGTAAGTAGCGGAAAGAATTTCAAACAATAAATAGCACAAATACCTACGACAATATAGATGACTTTCGCTAAAATTGTTGTAGAACCGCCAGCAATCGTAGCAACTAGATCAAATTCTAATAACCCAACCAATAACCAATTCAATCCTCCAACGATCAATAGTGTTAAAGCAATTACGTCTAATGTTTTCATTGTTATTTCTCCTCTCCTATCTGACATAAGTTCATTATAAACGAATCTAGAGGCTACGGCTAAAATACTGCTTGTGAGGATTTTAGTGATGGAGCAATTTATTTGAAAAATACGCTATTTTTCGAATAAAGTTTGTGTGCTGATTGTACCCTAACAATGGTAACCCCGATAAGAAAAGCATTCTCAAAGCATAAGGTGAGTGGATCATATAAGAGTTGAGAGGGAGGATTAATAGGTGAAGGTGAAAAGTTTCGAACACAGCAAGAAACTTTTATCAAGTAACTAGCAGATAATTCTTGCAAAAGAGAACTTGTGTTCGTATAATTATTGTAAGAGGTGAGTAAAATGGAACATAAATATGGAACTGTAAGTAAAATCAGAACACTCAAACTTAATGCCCGTCCATTGATCCGTTTTACCTTAGATAACGTGAACTGTTTGATTGCTGCCCATAGTCTAAACTTCTTGGCAGAAGTCGATGAGGGAATGAAGCTATATGTGAAAGGCTACTATAACCAGCGAAATCAATTCGTTGTCAGGGATTATACGGTCTTAGGTAAATCCAAAATTGCTGTGATTTTCGAAAAGAGCAAGTATCCAAAGAGAAATTATTCAAAATAGATGATTGTAAGGAACATAGCTTTTTTATAGAAAACGTATCGTCTAGAAGGATGTGGTTAGACTATTTTCTTCTATATAATATAATTTTTGCGAGTGAGAGAAATTCTCTTTATAGATGAAGAGGATAGGGAGAGGGAATTAAAAGTTATCAAAAAAAGCGAAGGTACCTATAAACGCGTTTCTCACATGGCAGTCCCACGCTTTACTGAATATGATGAGGTCGTTATATCAGTAAGATTGGTCATCTACAGGTATGATCCATTATTGATCAATTGACATTTTGTGGAACCTATAGAAGATAATCCTTGCATTGTTTGGATATCCATGCTATATTAAATAAGTAATCTAATTTGAAACGTAATCTGAGCGATATATTCACACTATAAAAACTCCTTTTACTAAGTAATATTAATTGCAACAAAACACGTATGATATACGTATTAGGAGGAAATATATATGAATAACGGTACAGTAAAATGGTTTAACTCAGACAAAGGTTTTGGATTTATCACTGGTGAAGATGGACAAGATGTATTTGCACATTTCTCAGCTATCCAAGGCGAAGGTTTCAAAACATTAGACGAAGGTCAAGCAGTGACTTTTGATATTGAAGATGGTCAACGTGGCCCTCAAGCAGTAAATATCGTAAAATAATGTTGAACTTTAACCACCTCTTATGGGGTGGTTTTTTTATTTGTCGTAAAACTGTCTCCATACATTACATATGAAAATTGACAGGCTCAAAAAGTGCGGGTAAGATATTTATATCACCTTATACTTTATTGGGTCTGTTTTTTATTTTTTACTCTATCTGTAAGCTGAATAGTGAGAGGTGCCTGTTTTGCAACAGTTGCCGTCTAGCTGCAAAGTGTTCTCATTATGGAGTCAGCTGGCTCAGGGAGTTTACACCATTCAGTCATAGGATTTAGTCTTATAAGAATTTCAGATAAGAAGTGAGGAGGCGGAAAAATGGCGATTACTGTGAATATCTATTATAGTGGCAAAAATGGCAATGCAAAAAGATTTGCAAAAGAAATGATTTCAACTGGGACTGTCGATGCGATTCGTGCAGAAAAGGGTAATCTTAAATATGAATACTTTTTCCCTATGGATGATGAAGAAACGGTCCTTCTGATTGACAGCTGGACGGATCAGCGCGCAATTGATCATCATCATGATTCTCCTATGATGACCCGTATTGCTGAACTGAGAGAAAAATATGATCTGCATATGAAAGTAGAACGCTATATAACGGATGAAAATGGAATTCCTCAAGAAGATTCAACATTTATCAGAAAGTAGATAGATAACTGAAAATGCTATTACGTTTTTTTATAAGTTTCCTTATACATCTTTGAGAGAGTCACTGTTGCTCTTTTGGTGGGACGTGTATTCCTCCTATGAGAAAACGATAAAGAATCAAAATGAACTTTTTATAACAAAAAAGAGGGCAAGAAAAGCTGATCACTTTTCTCTAGCCCTCTTTTATTATGCAGATGATGGGACTCGAACCCACACGAGCGTTAGCTCACATGACCCTCAATCATGCTTGTCTGCCAATTCCAACACATCTGCGTGAATCTAAAAATTATAGTCCTACCAATAAAAAGCATGCCTACGTTATAATAGAAACAACAATTAATGATAGCGAGAAATGAGTTAGATGTCAAGCCGAAAAAGGAGTAGAAACATGAAGAAATACGATGGTGAATTTGCTTTATTGGGGATGCTTATCGGGATTCCAATTGGGATGATTTTCGAAAATTTGATGTTTGGTATCGTACTTGGAATCATCATTGGCATCGCGATGGATTGGTTAGCAAATTTATGGGATAAATATCGCTAAAACAAAGAAAATGACAATAAAAATTTTAAATAAAAAACAAATTTTATTTTGGTTTTATGAAAAATATAGCAAATTTGGAAAGAATAGAGTATGATATTGGAATAAATATGTAAATAATAAAAAATCAGAAATTTCTAACTTTTTTTGAAAAGAGGGATTGGATAGCGTTATGAGAAAATTTGAAAAATCCAATAAACTAGAAGGTGTCAGTTACGATGTACGTGGCCCAGTTCTGGAAGAAGCAGAACGTATGCAAGAAGAAGGGGTCAGCATCTTAAAATTAAATACTGGGAATCCAGCTCCCTTTGGCTTTGAAGCACCGAATGAAGTCATTCGTGATCTGATTATGAACGCCCGTGAGTCAGAAGGTTATTCTGATTCGAAAGGGATCTTTTCGGCAAGAAAGGCAATCCAACAATATTGTCAAGTCAAGAAATTCCCTAATGTGACTATCAACGATATTTATACTGGAAATGGTGTCAGTGAATTGATCACTATGTGTATGCAAGGGTTGTTGGATAATGGAGATGAAGTCTTAGTTCCAATGCCAGATTACCCTTTGTGGACAGCCTCTGTTTCTTTGGCAGGTGGTAATCCAGTTCATTATATTTGCGATGAAGAAGCAGAATGGTATCCAGATATTGCAGATATCAAAGCGAAAGTGACAAGTCGTACGAAAGCAATCGTCATCATCAATCCTAATAATCCGACTGGGGCGCTTTATCCAAAAGAACTTTTAGAAGAAATCGTAGAAGTCGCAAGACAAAACAATTTGATCATTTATTCAGATGAGATCTATGATCGTCTCGTTATGGATGGTAGGGAACATATTCCAATTGCGACCCTTGCACCTGATCTTTTTGTCGTTACCTTAAATGGGTTATCTAAATCACATCGAGTGGCAGGATTTCGCGTTGGCTGGATGGTGTTAAGTGGCGACAAATCAAATGTACAAGGCTATATAGAAGGACTAAACATGCTTTCTTCGATGCGTCTTTGTTCGAATGTCCTTTCGCAACAAATCATCCAGACCGCATTAGGTGGGTACCAGAGTGTGGATGAATTACTTCTGCCGGGTGGTCGAATCTATGAACAAAGAGAATATATCTACAATGCAATCAATGATATTCCAGGGCTTTCAGCAGTAAAACCTAAAGCAGCATTTTATATCTTTCCAAAGATCGATACAAAACGGTTCAATATTTTCGATGATGAAAAATTTGTACTAGACTTTCTCCATGAACACCATATTTTACTTGTTCACGGTGGAGGATTCAATTGGCCTCAACCTGACCATTTTAGAATCGTTTATCTACCAAAAATGGATGATTTAAAAACAACCGCTGTTAAAATGCGTGAATTTTTATCAACCTATCGACAACAATAAAATTCAAAGCAAAGTGTTTACCTGAAAAGAGCCAAACGCAAAGGTTTAGGCTCTTTTTGGTGTGAAGGCTAATAGAGTGAGGAGTAGAAACTAGCGAAGACTAAAATATTATGATGGGTCTTTTCTTGATGTTTCTTCAGTCGTAAAGTAAAATACTTGTATAATGCGAATATGCATATTTTGAGGAGGATACTTATGGAAACGTTAGTCGATTCCTTTGGTACAATCATAAAAGAAATTCGAAAAGAACAAAAAATGACACAAAAGATGCTTTCGCAAGATATCTGTTCACAAAGCGTTTTGAGCAGAATCGAAAATAACGAAGAATTACCAAATGTTGTTGTAATGGCACAAATCTGCCAGCGACTAGGGGTAACGATCGATCATGTCATGAATTTATCAAAGGGAAAAGTTCGTTCTGCCTTGAAGCAATTCGAATTAACAGATTTGTACTTCCAGCAGCGAGATTATCGAAAATTAGAACAAGTGATCAAATCATCAACGATGATCGAAAATCTCTATGATGCAGCAGATTATCAGAAATATTACTATTATTTAGGTGTGTGTGAGTTCACTCTTCGAAAAAATATTACTCAAGCACTTAGTTATTTAAAAGAAGCGTTAACTTATTCAAGCCAAAAAGATCGTATCCAAGTGTCAGATGTAGAGATCCAATTGATCAGTTGCATTGGAAAAATTTACGGTGTAGCTGGAAAAAGTGGTGAAGCAAGGTATTATCTGAGCCGCAGCATCCAATTATTCCATGAATCGATCCAGGATCGAACAAAGAGCGAATTTACGCAGATTTTTTATAACTATGGAAGCTTTTTATTGCATCAAGGAGAAATCGAGGCTGCCTTAGAACAGGTGAATCAGGGAATCAGATGGGCGCAAGAAAAGAACAGCTATTACTACTTGAACGATCTATTTATTTTGAAAAGTTTGATTTTTAAAAACAAAGGAGAAATAAATAAGGCGTTGTTCTATGAGGAATTAGCGCAAGCGGTGAAAAAAATCTCAAAAAGTTTATAAATGGTTTAGACCATTCTTGACTTCTCTCTGAAATAAGAGTACCTTAAAGGTAGCAAATCAAAGGAGAGAGTAGAATGAGAACATTTATCTATGCAGACAAATTCTTTTTGGCATCTGGTGTCAAAAATGCAGGTTATCTTGAAATCACTGATGGACTTTTTGGAGATTATTCTCAAAAAACACCAGAGGGAGAAGTCAATATCATCGACCAAAGCGGAAAATGGATCGCACCTGGTTTAGTGGATACACATATCCATGGTTATATGAACCATGATGTGATGGATAACGATGCAGAAGGCGTGAAAGCGATGTCTGAAGGCCTGTTGTCTTGTGGTGTTACATCATTCTTGCCAACAACGTTAACATCAAGCAAAGAACGCTTACGTGACGTTGCGGAAACGATCGGTAAGATGTATCAAGAAGCTCCAGGAGCAAAAATCAAAGGTATTTATTTTGAAGGACCTTTCTTTACAGAGGAACATAAAGGTGCGCAAAATCCAAGTTACTTTGGTGACCCAGATTTGAATACTTTCCATGAATGGCAAGAAGCTTCTGGCGGTTTGATCAAAAAGATCGCATTAGCTCCAGAACGTAATGGTGTAGAAGAGTTTGTTAAACAAGTAACTGAAGAAGGCGTGGTTGTTTCTTTAGGTCACAGTAATGCAACGCTTGACGAAGCACAAAAAGCAGTTGAAGCTGGTGCAAGTGTCTTTGTTCATGCTTATAACGGTATGCGTGGGTTGAATCATCGTGAACCTGGGATGGTTGGGGCATTATTGTCACTTGAACATGTTTTCTCAGAATTGATTTGTGACGGGCATCATGTCCATCCAAATGCTGCACAAATCCTAATGGAAAAAGCTGGCCATGACCATGTGGCATTGATCACTGACTGTATGATGGCTGGTGGGATGCCAGATGGAAACTACAATCTAGGCGAATTTCCTGTAGTAGTAAAAGAAGGTACAGCACGTTTAGAGTCTGGTAACCTTGCTGGAAGTATCTTAAAATTAAAAGAAGCAATCAAAAATGTCGTTGACTGGGGATTAGCTACACCAGAACAAGCAGTGATGATGGCAAGCTTAGTTCCAGCTATCAGCTGTAAGATCGATGATACTTGCGGAAAAATTGCTAAAGGACGCGATGCTGACTTTATCGTATTGAATCCTGATATGACGTTAGATGCCACATATTTAGATGGTGTAGAACGTTTCCACGCTTAAATTCCTATTGCTTAAGCGTGAATGGAACAGTTAACAGCAAAATAAAGTAGAGCATAACCGATTGGAGAAATAAAGTAGACTCCAATTCAATGACTATAAATAAAAAATGTATAAAAATAGTGGAACTCTTTTTATGATTGGTTCATAGAAGGCGTTTCAGTATGATAAAAAGTGGGGCGATGATCAAAAGACAATTTGATTATTGCCTCGCTTTTTTATAGAAGAACTATTAGCTCTAGGTACTTTCTTTATTGTTAGATATCTAATGATTAGAAATGTAATTATTTTGTTGACAATTTTGTATGATGCGTGTATATTCATTTCGAATAGTTAGATATCTAATTATTTTGAAAAGGGGGATTCATTTTGGATAAAATGGTCGTTTCCAATTTACTACGGTCAATCATGAACAAATCTCGCGAATCGATGGAGCAACGGGTCAAGGATATGGATGTCAGTCCGCAACAAGGGCGAATGATCTCTTATATTGCGCAAAATGAAGACAAGGGTTTGATTCAAAAGGACTTAGCAGAAGTATTTCAACGCCGTGGAGCAAGCATCACGAGTATGTTGCAAGGGTTAGAGAAAAAAGGGTATATCGAGCGACGCATTCCTGCAGATAACGAGCGACAAAAAAATATCTATGTTCTACCAAAAGGAAAAGCGTTAGTTGATGAAACAAATGAAGCCTTTTATGCAGCTGAGAAAGAATTGGTCCATGCGCTGAATGAAAAAGAAGTCCAACAATTGACGGAGTTGTTAAGAAAAATCGATCGCAGCCTTTAATCAACAAGCAGTGTTTACCTGCTTGTAGCAAAATAGTTAGAAATCTAACATTTGAAAATCTAACAAAAGAAGGAATTACCATGGAAGAATTTGAAGTGAATGAATCAAATATTTATTATTTAAAAGAAAGTCCGATTCGCAAAGCCATTGCTCATTTATCGATTCCAATGATGGTCGGGATCTCAGCGACAACGATTTACAATTTGATCAATGCGTACTTCATTGGTTTGATCCACGATACGAATATGATGTCCGCAATTACCTTAGCGATGCCTATCACGATTATTTTAATGGCTGTTGGAAATATGTTTGGCGTCGGTGGAGGCAGCTTTATCACACGGTTGCTAGGTAACGGAGACACCCAAAAAGGGAAGAAAGTTGCTGGCTATTCTTTCTACGCAAGCATCATTTTGGGGATTATCATCGGTATCGTAGCGATTATTTTTATGAATCCCATTGTTCATGTACTAGGTGCGGATGGTCAAACTATGCTTTATACTAAACAATATATCACGATTTTATTTGCTGGTGGCGGGGCTTTTATCTTGAACTTTGCCTTAGAACAATTGGTTCGTTCAGAAGGGGCTTCGAAAGAATCAATGTACGGTATGTTCATTAGTGTTGCGGTCAGTATCATATTAGATGCCTTGCTGATTTTAATCTTTAACCTCCATGTAATCGGCGCAGGGATATCGATCGTGATCGCAAATCTTGCCTCTACAATTTATTATATTTGGTTTTTGGAGAATAAAAGTGAATCATTGCAAGGTTTTTTAAAGCATTTTAGACTTTCATTCAAAGATCGGTTAGAAGTCTATAAAATTGGTATCTCTGAATTGTTTAAATCGGCTTTTATGATCGTTACAACATTATTATTGAATAATTTCTCTGTTGAATATGGTGACAATGTTGTTGCCAGCTTTGGTATTGCTGTTCG
The DNA here is from genome assembly GCF_002277935.1 of Enterococcus durans. Classification (NCBI taxonomy): domain Bacteria; kingdom Bacillati; phylum Bacillota; class Bacilli; order Lactobacillales; family Enterococcaceae; genus Enterococcus; species Enterococcus durans. The sequence continues at coordinate 2,181,684 of NZ_CP022930.1, forward strand.
AATCACTCAGTTACCAGAATTTTTGACAATGGGCTTATTCCTAGGAGCAATGCCGCTATTTGCCTACAGTTTTTCTGCCCATAATACAAAACGTTTAAAAGAATCGTTGAAGGAAGTTTCGCTGTGGATCGGAGGTATCTCCGTTTTCTTTGCGCTCATTGTTTACCTATTCCGAGTGCCTGTATTGGAGTTATTTACTAGTGATCCAGGTGTCATCCAAGTAGGATTGACAATCCTGGCTGCACAATTGGTCTCTTCAGTGTTCAACGGCTTCTCAGGTCTATTTACTGGCATCTTCCAGGCCTCTGGTTATGGATTTCAGACAGGCGTGATGTCAACGATCCAAGGCACTTTTTTTATTCCAGTTGTTTCGCTATTGCATCACTTCTACGGCTTGGATGGTTTGATCTGGTCAATGACGATTACAGAAGGTATCGCGTTTATTGCTGGTGTAATCATGCTTGTTCCCTACTTGGGAAAATTGAGTAAAAATGAGCTACCAGCCTTGCAAGTACAATGAGAAGAGTAATCAAAAAGAGGTCGAGCGTGTGACAAAACTAAAAATCAGTTTTGCCACAGACTCTCGAATAAACGGTGGGAGCAAAAGTAACTCCTTCGGAAATAAGCCGAAATTCACAAAAATTTGAAAAGCAATTTTCGTGAATTTCTTCTTATTTCTCGGAGTTAAACACTTCTGTCCCAACCTCACATTGTTTCTATTTCTTTGGTTGGTTCCGAAAATGAGATTTTAGAAGTAGAAAGATACACAAACAAAGTTAATTGGAATGATTTCATTTAAGAAAATATCCATCTTGCAAAAAGCTTGGTATTTTATCGATCAGTATCTCTAACTTAAATGACACAAAGTGGTGAAACTGATTCACTTATGGAGAAAAGGGTCTTTCTGTAAGATCTCAGTTGGTAGATGTTTGACGTTAGTGATATTTTTCAACAAAAAATGAAATCGTTCTTGCTTTATTTGGTACGGTTAATAGTGGCGTATCAAAAAAGGGTTGACACACTCTTTATCTGTGCTATTATAATCCTATAAATAGAGAACGGTTGCAGACGTGCTGTAACCTTGAGGCGTGTTACTGTCAGAAGGCAAACCTCATACTTGTACCCGAGGGGTGAAGTATGAGGTTTTTTAGTGCCTAAAAATGGAGGAAAACATGAAAATCAAAAAGTTTTTAAATAATAATGTGGTGTTATTAAAAAAGGGTAGTAATGAAATCATCGGATTTTCTACAGGCATCAGCTTCAAGAAAAAAACAGGAGATGATGTGGAGGAGAGCGATTTTGAAAAGATTTTTGTCTTGGATACCCACGCGATGCTGGAACATTTTAGCTATCAATTAAGCAAGTGTGATCCCAAATATGTAAAGTTAGTTACTCAAATCGTTGAGTACGCTAAACAGAATTATCACTTAAGAGTGAACGACTATATTTATTTGACTCTTCTGGACCATATTGATTTTACAGTGAGACGTCTGAGGGAGAATATGGTCTTCAAAAGTCCGCTACAATATGAGGTTCGGCGTTTTTATCCTGACGAGTATGCAATCGGGGTGTACGCAGTGCAATTACTGGAACGAGAACTTGATTTGGAAATTCCAACCGAAGAAGCTATTTCAATTGCCTTGCATTTTGTAAATATTCAATCGACGAAAAGAGACATGACTGTTACCAATAAAATCACAAAATTTATTGAAGATGTCTTGACTATCGTTCGCTATGAATACACTCAAAGCTTTGACGAAAACAGCTTTCATTTTTCACGATTTGTCACACATCTACATTATTTTGCTCAAAATGTGATCAATCATACCATGCCTAGCTATGAGCAGACGGATTTATTCGAGCAAGTAGAAAAAATGTATCCTAAAGCGTTTCACTGTGTTGGGAAAATCAAAATCTATATTAAAAATACTTATAACATAACTATTTCTGAGAATGAAGAAATTTATTTAACCTTGCACATCCAAAAACTGACAGAACAAATTGAAAAGAGGTAAAGTCATGGACTACAAACAATTAGCTGCTGACATTTATGAAAAAGTTGGCGGAGCAAAAAATATTCAACATGTTACACATTGTGCTACCCGTTTACGGTTTACATTAGCCGATAGTAAAAAAGCGGATGCAGAAGGGATCAAACAGCTACGAGGTGTAACTGGATTAGTCGAAGGAAATGGACAATTCCAAGTAATTATCGGACCAGATGTTTCCAGTGTATATGCACAATTACCAGGGACGGGAACAGCTGAAGAAACAGCTGAAAAACAACAATCAGTTATTTCACGGTTGTTAGATTTTATTGCCGGATGCTTTACACCAATGATCGCAATTGTAGCAGCTGGTGGGATGCTACAAGTATTATTGTCTTTATTACAGCTTTCCGGATTATTAGCAAAAACAGATGACACATACCTTGTGCTTTATCAAGTTTCTCAAGCAGCATTCTTCTTTATTCCGGTATTTTTAGGTAACTCAGTTGCCAAACGATTGAAAATCGATCCATTTTTGGGTAGCTTTATTGGTGCTATTTTTGTGATGCCGGGGTTGACTGAATTGATCAGTCAAAAGGGCGGAATCTCTCTATTAGGCTTCGCGATTCCAAATGTCAGTTATAACGCATCAGTACTTCCAGTACTATTAAGTGTTTGGTTGATGTCCTATGTATACAAATTTGCAGATAAAATTTTACCCAACAGTGTAAAGTTTATCCTGCGTCCGCTGATCTCAGTGATTGTGATCACGCCTTTTGCTTTATTGCTTTTAGGCCCTTTAGGTGTGATGATTGGGAACTACGTAGCAGAATTCTTAAACTACTTAACAAATAATTTTGGACCATTGGCAGTCTTGTTTATGGGAGCCTTTGCACAATTGCTTGTGATGACAGGAATGCATACGACATTGACACCAATTTTATTAACCTCTTTAGCTACTTATGGCTACGACAATTTGATTGTACCAGGAATGCTTTTGGGGTTAGCAGCTGAAACAGCGATTTGTTTGGCTGCTGGAATCAAGGCGAAGGATACTGAATTCAAACAATTGAGCTTTTCTTCTGCAATCACAGCTTTGATGGGTGTGTCTGAACCAGCCTTATATGGTGTGACGTTGCGGTTGAAGAAACCGATTATCGGTATGATTTTAGGTGGAGCAGCTGGGGGTCTGTATTTCGGATTGATGAATATCAATACTACCGTCATCATTGCCTCTTTTGTTGCCTTGCCATCTTACAGCAATGTTTTACATGCGGTGATTGGTTCGTTGATCACGTTTGTTATTGCCTTTGGTTATACTTGGATCATGGTGAAAGATGCTGATTTTCCAAATGCGAATATACCAAGTAATCAAACTGCTGAAAAAAAAGAAACAAAAGCGGAACTTTTAAAACAGGTGGCGACTGAAACGATGATCGAGGCACCATTATCAGGTGCTGTGATTCCTTTAAGCGAAACGAATGATCAAGCCTTTTCTTCTTTAGCTTTAGGGAAAGGGTTAGCAATCAAACCGACAGACAATACAATCGTAGCTCCTTTTTCAGGAACAGTATCCGCAGTCTTTCCCGGGAATCATGCCATTGGTCTGACTAGTGATTCTGGAATTGAATTGTTGATCCATATTGGCATCGACACTGTGAATATGCAAGGAGAATCTTTTGTTCGAGAGGTCAATGAAGGCGATCACATTCACTCTGGTCAGAAACTGCTACGTTTTGATTCACAAAAGATCAGAGAGGCAGGTTATGAGGATACTGTGATGATCACAGTAACGAATACATCAGATTATTTGGATGTCATACCAGCGACGGATAGTAAACAAGTAAGCGCCAATGAGCAATTTTTGGCTGTATTTTAAGAAAGGCGGGAAAAGATAAATGAGTTTTCCAACAAATTTTTTATGGGGCGGTGCATCTGCTGCCAACCAATATGAAGGCGGATATAATGAAGGCGGAAAAGGCTTGGCCTGTGCGGATCTTATCAGCGGAGGAAGTCATACTACTTCACGCCAAATTACGACGACTGTAAAAGAAGAGCTACTCTATCCGAGTCATGAAGCAACGGATTTTTACCATCATTATAAAGAAGACATTGCCTTGTTTGCAGAAGCGGGTTTTAAAGCCTTTCGTCTATCGATCAACTGGACGCGGATTTTTCCAAAAGGGATGGATCAAGAGCCCAATGAAGCTGGACTGCAATTTTATGATCAGGTGTTTGACGAATGTAAAAAATACGGGATTGAACCTGTAGTAACGATTGCTCATTTTGATGTCCCTGCGTATTTAAGTGAACAATACAATGGATGGGCTAGTCGAGAAGTAATCGATCTATATGAACACTACGCTGCGACAATTTTTGATCGCTATCAAGACAAGGTCAACTATTGGATCACTTTCAATGAAATAAACACAGCGACATTAACGATTGGCAATTTTCTTTCTCTTGGTCTGCAGGTTGGAGAGTCTCCCTTCATTGAACAACCCGATGATCCACAAATGCGATATCAGGCATTACATCATCAATTTGTCGCCAGTGCGAAAGTGGTAAAGTTAGCACGGGAAAAATATCCGCATTTCCATATGGGCTGTATGATTTCCTATATGCCAAGATATCCATATACCTGTCATCCAAACGACGTCCTATTGGCTAAACAAGAAGAAAACATGCATTCAAAATTCTGTGGAGATGTTCAAGTAACTGGGAAATATCCGTATTATGCAAAAAACTACTTTGCAGAACATGGAATTGACATCACATTTGCTGAAGAAGATGCTGCGATACTTGCGGAAGGAACGGTAGATTACTATACATTTAGTTATTACTTGACCTTATGCGTCTCCGCGGATGACGAAGTAGAAAAAAATGGACACAGCATGATCGGCGGCTCTGGTGTAAACAATCCTTATCTCGAACAAACAGAATGGAACGCCATGATTGATCCAGTGGGCTTACGCATTGCGCTAAATGATATCTATGATCGCTACCACTTACCGATGATGATTGTTGAAAATGGGATTGGAGTGTCTGAAGAACTTACGTCAGAAGGAATGGTCCACGATCAGTATCGCATCGATTATCTGCAAAAGCACATTATTGAAATGGAGAAAGCATTAGAGGACGGGGTCGATTTATTTGGCTATACGATTTGGAGTGCAGTGGACATCGTTAGTGCCTCTACAGGTGAAATGAAGAAACGCTATGGCTTGATTTTCGTTGACAAATATGATGATGGTACTGGGACATTGAAGCGTTACAAGAAAGATAGTTTCTATTGGTACAAGGAATTGATTGAATCAAATGGCGCTAATCTGATAGTAAGATAAGAAACAGATTCCATTGTCATCGATTAGCTTACGATCAAAAAATACTCTCGTTAACTGTGAGGGGCGGGTTATTTAATTGGAAATGATGTCATAGCATTGAGAAAAAAGCTTCCTATATGAATGAGAAATTCCAGAAAAAATCACTTGATTTTTCATTTCTTTTATTGGTTCCGAGAATGAGATTTTAGGAATAGAAAAATTCGCAAACGACGGTGGTTATTTGAGCATCTGTAGCAAAACTGATTTTTAGATTTGTCCACATTCATTTTATCAAGCAATAACTCTAACTTAAATGACACAAAAATGATAGTTGAATACGAAGAATGATTCCAAAATAAAATGGATCTTAGATAATAGACACTGGTAAAAAAATGTCAGTGAAACCATTATCTAGGGTCCATTTTAAAATCTGGTCGTTTTTTATTAAAAATTCCTAATGTTTAAATGATTTTGGGAAGCTAGTTGTTCATTACTAGTGAAAGGTCAAAAACAGAAGGGAGAAATATGGAAAATAAAAATCAGAAACTATACCTCGCTCAGTTTGTTGCGACTATTTTTGTGGTAATGATTCATTCTGGAACGGTTATAGGAAACCCAATTGCACACTTCATCTTGAAAAGTATGATCTGTCGGTTAGCTGTCCCTTTTTTCTTTATCAATAATGCTTATTTTTTTCACATAAACGCCTCTAAGTCAGGCTATAAAAAAAGATGGTTAGTAAAAATACTAAAGACGTACTTAAAATTTTTTCTGCTATACATACCTTTTGGCATTCAATTGATAAGTCAGTCAATGGATAATCAATGGAACTATTTACCTATAGTCGTAGTTTTCAGCTTTCTTTATTCAGGAAGTTTTTATCATCTGTGGTATTTTCCAGCTCTACTTTTTTCACTATTGTTTGTCAGAATAGGTATCAATAAACTTGGTTATAGCTGTACGTTTAGTATTTGTTGCGGACTATTCATTGTAGGATCATTGGAGACATATTCAGCATATATATCTAATTACACCGTAGTTTCGATTTTACATAAGTATTTAGATTTATTCCTTACAACGAGAAATGGGTTGTTTTTCAGTCCGATTTTTGTTTTGGTTGGCTGCTATTTAGCGGATAATAGAAATAGATTAGTAGGAATGAAAAATAAGTTTTACTTGGGATTGGTCATATCTGGTTTGTTAGGAGTAGCAGAGGGAATTCTTGTTTTTCGAAATCAAGGAATAGATAAGAATTTTATGTATTTTACGATTGTATTTTGTGGCTGCTTGTTTGCTATTCTTTTACTTTCTGAAAATACAAATCGAGATTTTGAAAGCATAAAGTCCTATAGTCAGGGAATATTTTTGCTTCACATGATTCCAATACAATTATTTAATTTAGTGCAAAATGAGATAAGTCCTATGTACGGAGTTTGTCGTGGGATACTAGGGGTCACTATCCCTATAGTAGGCATCAGACTTTACAGATATGTAAAGAAACGCTCTTCTGGTGTTCATTTTTTAAAAATAGAGTGATTTCACAAAATAAAAAAACTAGCGAGGAGGTGAGAGCAATCAAAGATTACGTGATAATATTGAGAATTAAATCGGGAGACGTAGATGCATGGGGGTTACTAGTAGAAAAATATTACGATACAATCTTCAATTACTGCAGAAGAAGATTTTTTGGGAACACGATTTTAGCAGAAGATCTGACGCAGGATGTGTTTTTAAAAGTGATAAGTAACATTGATTCCTATAAATTTTCTGGGAAATTTTTCAATTACCTTTTCACTGTAGCGGTAAATGCATGCAATAATTACAGCAAAAAACAGAAGTTTGAAGAATCGGAGTTTGATGAATCCTATGCCGATCACTCCAATCTAAACTCAAAAAATAAAGAAGTAGCGGATAGTAAAGGGGATGAGATCCAGAATGCTTTAGATGCTCTCCCAGAATATCAACGAGAAGCAATCATCTTGCGATTTTACTATGACATGAAGGTGAAAGAAGTAGCAATGGTTACTGGTACAAGCGTGGCCACAGCTCAATCAAGAATTCAACAAGGCCTAGATAAGCTAAAGAGATTATTAAAAAGGGAGGACTTTTATTTTGAATAAAATAGAGCGAAAAGAAAAAAGTTCTGGTCGAAATGAGTTGGAAAAAAAGATAATTGAATTAGGTACAAAACAAATGCTCAAAAATCAATTAAGCCAAACATCTTACCTAAGTCTATTTTTTTCAGCGATAAGATTTGTAGGATGGAAACTTTGGGGGATACAAACATTTCTATTTATTTTTTCTCTGTTACTTTTAAATGCGAATACTGAAACGGATTTTGAGAATGTACTAAAAGGTATAACAGGTCTGGTTTTATTTTCTGGTGTTTTTTTTACAGATGCGTTGTTCAAGAGTTATACCAGCGATATGTGGGAGTTAGAACAGACCTTTAAGTATGATCTGAGACAACATACAACGATGAAGATGCTTGCTTTTGGGAGCTTTGATCTATTACTGATTATAGTACTCTCACTTTTTGCCAAAGAGCTTTTTTCAATTTCTTTTTTGCAGTTTGCTCTTTTCTTATTCGTTCCATTCAATATTTTTTGTATTGTTCTTTTTTCTGTATTCACTGTTTTACGAAAAAAGTTATCTACTGTTTTACTTTGGGGGAGTTCGGGAGCAATGGTTGGGCTCACGATAATATTGGAAGGTTTACTAAATGTCTATGAGCTGCCAGTTCACTATTGGGCAATTACATGTGTAATGACGTTATTTGGATTGGTATTGTTAGCCAAACAGATGATGAAACAGCATCATACGGGAGGAATATTCATATGAAACTCGAAATAAAAAATTTAACAAAAACATTTGATGGTGCAAAAGCTTTAACAAATGTATCAGTTACTTTAAATCCAGGAGTTTATGGATTACTAGGGGCGAATGGCTCAGGAAAAACAACGTTGTTCAGACTGATTTGCGGAGTAATTAAGGCAGATGAAGGGAAGATTATTTACAATGGTGAAGATATTTCGTTAAATGGGGAGATGTTTAGATCAGTATTAGGGTTTCTCCCCCAAGATTTCAGTTATTATGCAGACTTTACAGGGTTGAAGTTTATGCTCTATATCGCTGCATTAAAAGGCTTAAGAGGAAAGTTAGCGAAACAGAGATCCTTGGAATTACTTGATTTAGTTGGGTTATCGGAGCAAAAAGGCAAGAAAATCAAGAAATATTCAGGTGGAATGAAGCAACGCTTAGGTATTGCACAAGCGATGATCAATGACCCCGAAGTGTTGATTCTTGATGAACCTACAGTTGGGTTAGATCCGAAAGAACGGGTGAGATTCCGAAATTTGATCAGTTCGTTATCAGATAATAAGATAATCATTTTATCCACTCATATTGTTTCGGATGTTGAATCTATTTCGGATGAGGTACTTGTTTTAAATAAGGGAGTTATCCAGGATCGAGGTTCCGTGAATCAATTACTGAAAAAAATTGAAAATAGTGTTTGGGAAGTGAGAACAACACAGAGAGAAATGAAATCGTATTATCACAGTTTTTCTATCAGTAATCAAAAATATGAGGGAGATGATGTGGTATTACGGATAATATCCGCAAAAAAACCAGCAAATAATGCGGTCCAAGCTAAAGCAAATCTAGAGGATCTATACCTTTATTATTTCAGAACGGAGGTTTTAGGAGAATGCAGATTTTAAAATTTGAATTTTTAAAGATTTTTAAAAATAAATCATTCATTGGTGCTTGGGTCGTTCTATTGATGAGTATTATGGCTATCATATTCATTGGTTTTTTTCACTCACAATTGATGAGTGACAAGCATTCATCAATTTCAGGGCGAAGTGCTGTCGAAAGAAATCTAGAATTTGCAGAGAAGTACAAAGGTGAACTGACAGATAAAAAAGTAAAAACGATCATCACAGATTATTTGGACATCTACCAAGAAAAGGTAAAAGAAAAAAAGCAAATTTTTGATTATTTCCAATGGACGGTTGTCGATACCTTTACACCTGTTACTGAACAAGATATCTACATGGAAATGATCGATTCAGTTAGAGCAAAAAAAACATATACGATTGATAATGTAAAGATTTTATCAATGCACGATGTCGGTTATAAAACAAAAAAATTTCCAATCTATATTGGTAATTTTATGACTTGGACAGATCTATTACAAGTTAGCGCTAACGCATTTATTCCGATTGCTTTATTTGTCATCTTGTTTTGTTCCATCTTATTTGCAAATGATACATCAAAGAATTTAGTTCCATTGTTATTATCCACCAGATTTGGTCGAACAAAAATGATCCGTTCAAAAATTATTGTTGGCACGGTATTGACTATCGGTACGTTTTTGGTAGCTCAATTGATTATTCTTACTGTATTTGGATGTTTTTATGGATTTAGTGGATGGGATACAAGCGTACAGGCTAATCTAGATTGGCGAATAGTCGATTTTCCTCTTGAATGGAATATGTTACAGACATATATATTTGGTATTTGCTTCCACCTTATCGGCTTACTATTTGTTTCAGGTTTTACGATGTTAGTATCGAGTTTGTGTAGTTCGCCTTTTAGTACGTTGGCAATTTCTTTGGGGCTGTTTTTTGTCCCTCAAGCATTGAAGCAACTTCTTGTGACTGGTCTACCAAACAAAATTCTTTATCTTTTCCCAATCAACACTTTTGAAATAGACAAAGTATTGTTATGGATGAGTCGGGATAATATGTTTTTCTTTCACTCTTTTATCGCTAATATCAGCTTGATTGCGATGGTGATGTTGGGAATGAAATTTGGGAGCGATTTGTTGGTATATTTACGAATGAAAAAGTTAAGCTTAGCGTAATGTCAGACTCGACTAGCTAAATTTTTGAACAACGGATGGTTAAATGGAGGCTGGGACAGAAGTGTTTGACTCCGAGAAATAAGAAGAAATTAACGGAAATTGCTTTTCAAATTTTCGTTAATTTCGGCTTATTTAAGATGGAGTTGCTTCTTCTCCCACGCTCTATTTTGGTTTATTTGAAGTAGTGCTCCTTTGAACTGACCAATCGATCAAATGATTTTATTTAGAGAAAAAATAAGTGATCGATTGAGTAGAGTTTGCGTATTTAATTAGTAGATGGGCGAAACTAGCATGAAAGTGAAGAATCTCATCTGGAAAATGAGAACGTGGAAGCAACAATACTTGTTCTTCATTCGCAAATAAATGATCGCCATCGATCGTTCGAGCCACCAACCGATAGTTAGTGAATAGTTGCTCGAAAAATAGGGTATCAGAAGATTGGTCAGCCATTGTTGAAAAGATACTATTTTTTAAATGCGGTAGTGGGGGAAAGAACACTAATTCTTCGAAAGCATCGATTTGTTTTTTTCTTAACCATTCGAGTGTCTCGTCAAGGGAATATTTTTTTTTGGATAACTGCTCAAACAGAATAAACACCTACTTTTTATTTGGGATAACTACTTTGAAATCGATCGTTGTGTTAGGTGCCAGTCCTTTTGCCTCTAAAATGATGATTTCTGGGATCAATTCTTGTCCTGAATATTGAGGAATCACACGGTAGCGGATCGTTTCCCCTTTATTCAAAGCATGACGAATTTTTAATTCATAATAGTTCATATATGGATCATTTACAGGATACTGATATAAAGTGACCAGATTTTTAGGGTCATCACCGCTACCACCAAATTGTTTTGCGATCAAATGACCACGGGAATGATCGTATTTTGGACCAGAGATGAAACCAGGTGGGCGTATTTTTCGATTAGCACTGGTTCCAGTATTGATCATTGCCTTTTTCAATAAAGCTTCTGCGCCAGTTGGTCGTTTCAAATGATCAAGCGGATCGTAGCTGATCCAGCCTTCTGACGTATCCTTTAGCTCGCTGTTGGTAAAAGTGGCAGGACCTGATTCTTGAGGCCCACTGTTGGTTCCCACGGGTTTTAAGTCTGCTTTAGTGGGTAATCCAGAACTTCGGTGTCCAATTGAACTATCCGTGATTTTCGTATTCTCAGATACTTGATTTTGCGAAGTATCATGAGCGGATGGATCAAGTCCATACCAGCTGGCTGCGCCAACGATCAGTAGGGTGACCAATGTTCCCCACAGTTTAGTTAAGTTTTTCATTTTTTCACCTCGATTATTAGTATAAACGATAATCAAATGCAGGCAAAGAAGAACACGAAGAACAAATAAATCGATGTTATTTGCGAAAGAAGCTATACAGGAAATTCTTCTATTGGTATGATAGACGTAGAAGATGAAGGAGGCGAGAAAATGATAGGGGGAGTGTCACTAGAAGTTATCTATTGGTATACCTTATTGGTGTGCGCTGGAATAGCAATCATTCTAGTCGTTTTTGGAGATGTATTTGATTTTGATGGGCCGATCGACCCGATGCTTATCGTTCCTTGGTTGACGTTTACTAGTTTGTTTGGTTTTTTAGGAGAACGTTTAACACCGTTGCATTCCGTACTGATACTTATTATTAGTGGCGTTATTGCAACCGCTTTAGTTTTTTTGCTTAATTTTTACGTGCTGATGCCGATGAAGAACGCTGAATCGACCTTATCTGCGTCCGAAAAGACATTAGAAGGGCAAATGGCTGAGGTGGTCACACCGATACCGGTAAAAGGAATGGGTGAGATCAGACTAAAAAGTGTCACTGGTTCGATCAGCCGACCTGCCTGTTTTTATGCACCACAAGATTCACCTGCTGAACGTGGCGAACGAGTACTTATTATTGAAGTGAAAGATAGGGTCTGTTACGTCACACCTTATGAAGAGATGTTAAAAATGTAAAGGAAGTGTATTGGATGATAGTACCAGAGATTTTTGTAGTAATAGGTGTTGCAGTGTTAGTGTTATTGATGTTGTTGATTGTTTTTGTCGCAAAATACCAAACAGCTAAACCAGATGAAGCGCTGATCATCAGCGGTAGTTACTTAGGAAGTAAAAATGTCCATACCGATGACAGCAACAATAAAATCAAGATCGTACGAGGCGGAGGAGCGTTTGTTTTACCTGTGTTTCAGCGTTCGAACCGCATCAGTTTGCTTTCTAGTAAACTGGATGTATCCACGCCAGAAGTCTACACGGAACAAGGGGTCCCTGTGATGTGTGATGGAACTTCGATCATCAAAATCGGTTCGTCCGTAGAAGAAATCGCTACTGCTGCTGAACAGTTTTTAGGCAAAACAAAAGAAGAACTAGAAAATGAAGCACGAGAAGTATTAGAAGGACATCTGCGTTCGATCTTAGGTTCAATGACTGTGGAAGAGATCTATCAAAATCGTGATAAATTTAGCCAAAGTGTTCAAGAAGTCGCCTCAGTGGATCTAGCAAAAATGGGGCTGATCATCGTTTCCTTCACAATCAAAGAAGTACGAGACAAAAATGGATACTTAGATTCTTTAGGGAAACCAAGAATCGCTCAAGTGAAGCGTGATGCAGATATTGCCGAAGCCGAAGCGTTTAAAGAAACGCGTATCAAAAAAGCTGAAGCAGAAAAAGAATCACAAGCTGCTGAATTACAACGACAAACAGAAATCGCTGAAGCGTTGAAAGAAAAAGAACTGAAACTTGCTACTTACAAACAAGAACAAGATATAGCAAAGGCCAAAGCAGACCAAGCCTATAATTTGGAAAGTGCACGCGCGCAACAACAAGTTATTGAACAAGAAATGCAAGTGAAAGTCGTTGAAAGACAAAAACAAATCGAATTAGAAGAAAAAGAAATCATCCGCCGTGAAAAGCAATATGATTCAGAAGTGAAGAAAAGAGCAGATGCAGACCGTTATGCCAAAGAACAAGAAGCTCAAGCTCAAAAAGCTAGAGAAGTAGCAGAAGCGGAAGCTGAACAGTTCCGAGTAGAAGCGTTAGCACAAGCCGAAGCGAATCAAACACGATTGGCAGGGCAAGCCGAAGCGGAAGCAACGTTAGCCAAAGGAAAGGCAGAAGCCGAAGCAAAACAAAAAATTGCAGATGCTTTCAAAGAATATGGAGAAGCTGCTGTGTTGAGTATGGTGATCGAAATGTTGCCACAATTGATGCGAGAAGCTGCGCAGCCTTTAGGGAATATCGAAAAGATTTCTGTAGTGGATACAAGTAGCGGTACTGGAGAAAATAGCGGGGCGAATCGAGTAACAAGTTACGCAACGAATCTTTTATCATCCACTCAAGAAACATTAAAAGAAACGACTGGGTTAGATATCAAAGACATCATTGAGAACTTATCCAATCGCGGAACGATGAAACAAGTCAATCTATACGATACAAAAGCAGACTCAGAAAAATAACATCGAATAAATGGATAATGAAAAAACTAGTGTCTCTATCCGATAGATTCCCTTTAGCTTTAAAGAAATATTTAGGGATATCTGATGGGGGGACACTAGTTTTTTATATGTATTACTGGTCAAGATGATTGTTTTGTTTCTTGATCTGTTCCTCGACTTTTGCTAGATCCTCACGCAGTCGTTCTTCTCTTTTTTTTAGTTCAACAAGGTCTTCTGCTAATTCTTCTTTCTTCTCGATTTCTGGCGGGCGCAAGAAGAAATTGATTCCTATTGCAATAAATGTTCCGATAAAAGTATCTAGGACTCTTTGAATCGCATACAAGGAGGATTCACCTTGCGGAATACTTAAAGAAATCAAAAGTAGCGTAGAGATGGCGGAAATGATACCTGGATTATTATCGATTCCGTCAGATACAACAATGACAACGATAACTAAAAGAGGAAGCAAAAAAAGTTCTACGAGAAAATCATTGTGAAAATAGTTTTTGACAAAAAAATAGAAAATCCCTAAGAGTCCTCCTAATGTATTGCCGATGATTCGTGAACGGCCAAAGGAAACTGTAGTAGTCAAATCTTGTCTTAATGAGAAAACAGCAGACAAAGCGGCGATCATAGGAAGGCCGCGATTAGATACATGAAAAAACAAAATACATAAGAAAACGGCTAAAGCAGTTTTTGTGGTTCGCATACCGAGGCGAAAACGACCAAATTGCATAGAGTGATCTCCTTATTCTCCTTTTTAATAGGATAACTAATTTTCGGGAAGATTGCTAGTGTTTCGTTGTTGCTTTTAGTATAATCCTAAGAAAAGGAAGAGGTGACTTATGCGTATTGGATTACGAACAGTGAAAACGGTTTTGAGCAGTATGTTGTCGATGGCGGTTGCCCATGCCTGTTCCTTGTTGTTTTGGCCCTCAGCAGGGATCATTGCATTATTGAGTGTTGGGAATACGAAACGGTCGACTTTATACACAGGTATCTATCGAATCACGGCCTTTATTCTTGCTACATTGGTTGCTTTTATTAGTTTTTCTGTTTTAGGATATACGATTCTAGGTTTTGGGTTATTTTTATTGTTGTTCATACCTGTGACAGTCTATTTTAAATTGACCGAGGGAATCGTTGTCAATTCAGTATTAGTTACACACTATTTAAGTGAACAAAATATGAGTTGGTCTTTGATCGGCAACGAAGCAGGGTTGATGGCAATTGGCGTTTTATTTGCCCTGCTTGCAAATATCTATATGCCGAATACCAAACGAAGACTTCAAGAAAAACAATTGGTGATCGAAGAAAGATTTCGCATGATCTTAAAGAATATGGCTCAGTTTCTTCTTTCAGGTGAGCAGATAGAGAATGAAAAAGCCTGTGAAGAATTGCTTGTTTTTATTCGTACTAGTCAAACAGATGCCAGAACACACCAAGAAAACTTTTGGTTGAAACAGACACAATATTATGAGACTTATTTTTCGATGAGACGTGCGCAAGTGAATGTGATTAGAGATATGCAGGATACGCTTCAAAGAATCAAACGCCCAGATTTATATGGCAAACATATCTACGGTTTATTGATCTATACTGCAGAGACTTTTTCTGAAAGAAATGATGGGAAAGAGTTGCTAGAACGAATTGAAGCAGTGTATGACCTATATCGTGACATGCCATTACCAAAAGATCGATTAGAATTTGAGGAACGTGCAGAGTTATTCCAATTTCTACAATCTTTTAAGAGTTTTATTGAAATAAAAGCAGAATTTTCGCAACAAGTTAGTTTTTAGAAGAGAAATCACTGGATAACAGACGGAGAAACAGTACATTTCTAGGTGGATCACTAATGTAGCTTGATGTTTCTAAGCTTTATGGAGACGCGCAAAAAAGAAAACCTCCAGTTTTTGTTGTAACCAATGTGGAACAGAAGCGATATACGCGACAGTTGGGTTTACTGATACTGGAGGTCCATATTTTTAATGTGTGGTAGAGCCTATTTTTCTTTT
Source organism: Enterococcus durans (assembly GCF_002277935.1). NCBI lineage: Bacteria > Bacillati > Bacillota > Bacilli > Lactobacillales > Enterococcaceae > Enterococcus > Enterococcus durans. The sequence goes on from NZ_CP022930.1 coordinate 2,197,314, forward strand.
TCCCAAAGTTTTTGCATGTCATCGAGGATAGCGATGACATCTTTCGTTAAGAAAAGTGATTTGTTAGGGCGCTCACCGGCGATTGTTTTAGTCATATTTTCAATTTCATAGTTCATTGCCTGTGCAGTATAACCACTTTCGATCCATTCTTTGGTGCCATCGTTATAGGTTATTTCTGCACGATCAGCACGAGGATAATCGGTGATCGTTAAGTAACCATTCTCAAAGGCAACGATCCCAACTTTCGGCATTTTGGCTTGGAATGTAAGACTGATCGTCGCCATTTCATTTTCTTTGTTCCTTAAAAGAGTGACAGATTGTTCATCGACGCCAGTCTTAAAGGGAACCATGCTGGATGCGATGACTTCTGGTTGAGAACTTAAAAAGAAACGAGCGAAGGACACTGCATAGGTACCGATATCTAACAAAGCTCCGCCAGCAAGTTCTGGATTAAAAAAGCGATTGGTTGGGTCAGGTTCTTTGTAACTGCCAAAGGGTGCTTGGATCATTTTTAACGCTCCTAGTTTTTGGGAGTCGATCAAAGAGCGTAATTGCTGATAAAGTGGCATATTGAAAATGGTCATAGCTTCCGCTAGAACTAACTGCTTTTCTTCTGCCAATTTCATGGCTTTTGCTAATTCATCTTTATTCATTGTGATTGCTTTTTCGCACAAGACGTGTTTGTTTGCATGCAGTGCTTGCAAAATATAGTCGATATGCTGCCGGTTAGGAACAGCGATATAAATGATATCGATTGCTTCATCATTCAAAAGTTCTGCATAACTGCCATATGCTTTAGGAATAGCGTAGCGTTTGGCGAAAGTTTCTGCTTTTTCTAATGTTCTTGAGGCAACCGCTGCCAATTCGCTCGTTTCTTGTTCAAAGCTGTTGGCAAATTCATGGGCGATCGAACCTAGACCGACGATGCCCCATTGATACTTTTTCATACTTCAAAACTCCTTCTCGTGTTATATTTAATAGAGAGTCTTATCATTTAGCACTCTGTGTTTCCTGACTTGATTATAGCAAATATCTCTTTGTTTTTTCAGTCAAAACACTTTAGTAAGAAAGAATAAAGAAGTAGTGATTTTTTTAGGAATTTTAAGTAAAATAAATTAGAGGAGGAGATTATCGTGCATCAAGTATACGTTGATCTTATTATTAGTGTATTACTCGAACAATTCGAGACAGAAAAGAATTTTTTAGATGATTATTTACTGATTAGCGAGGAGCAGTGGCAAGGTTGGAAAACTGGAGAAAAGAATCTTCCTTCTGAAGCCATGCAAAAGATCAAAAATCTCTTTACAGATTATGAATGGATGCTGACACAAAAGATTTTACGTCAGACGATCATTTTCCCTGAAAAAAGGACGACTGCTGTAGCAGAATATAAACAAATCAAAACGAGGATCGCTCAAAAATGGTTAGGAGCAGGGATCGCTAATGTAGAATTGATTCCGTTGAAAAATGATCAATATCTCAGTCGGTTTCTTGACTTGAAAGTAAGTATTAACTATGATGAATGGGGTTATGATGACATCTTGAATTTTCGTCTGCCTGCTGATATCCAAAAGCAGATCGAAGGAGAAAAGGTGGAACTCCTGGATTGGGTAAACGAAAATTTAGAAGAAACTTACGTTCATGAAAAGGAAGAACCAAAAGAAGAATGAAAGGATTTTTTAATTGAATAAAGTATTAGGATTTGCAGCGGTCGTGATCATGATCGGGGCTATGGGGTATGTCATAGTCAGTGAGCAACATACATCAACTGCCGTAGAAGCTGAAAAACAAACAACGGAGAAAGTTCAGACAACAACTTCATCCAGTAATGAAAAGAAGACAAGTACTTCAACTAAGAAAACAAAAAATAACCTACCAGATGTTAAGGCTGAGGACTGGGAGTTGATTCTTGTTGGACCCGATCATAAGCTCGATCAAGAAATTGATGAAGCAACACAATTGACTGCTTTAGACAATGGGTATATGATCGATAAACGCATCAAAGCAAATTACGAGGAACTTGAGAAAGCAGCTGAAGCAGCAGGGTTTCCGTTAGTGATGGTCTCGGCTTATCGTTCAGTTTCCTCTCAACAAGCTGTCTTTTCCCAAAATGTACAACAAGTGATGAGTAGTAAAGGTGTTTCTGAAGATGAAGCAACAAAGATCACAAAGCAGACGATCACAGTTCCTGGGTATAGTGAACATCATACGGGGCTGGCTGTCGATGTAGTAGATCACAATTGGTACAACAATTATACTTCTCAACTGCTAGACGCAAGTTATGGCGACCAGCCAGGTGCGAAATGGATCGCTGAGAATGCGCCGAAGTTTGGGTTCATCGTTCGATATCCAAAAGATCGTCAGGATATAACGAAAATCACTTATGAGCCATGGCATTTGCGTTATGTAGGAAAAGAAAGTGCGGAATATATCACGAAGCATGATCTGACGTTGGAAGAGTACTTGGATCAATTGAAAGAAAAATAGGAGTATCCGATGGCCAAAAAAAAATGGAAAAAGCAAAAGCGTAAAAATGTCCGTATTATTGCTGTTGTTTTGGGTGGCATATTGATCATGATGGCTTTTGTTCTTTCTTTACGAAGTTTGTCCACACCTTTTTCAGATCAACCACAAGAAACTGAAGCAAAAAGCCATCAACAGTTTATTGATCAGCTTGCTCCTCATGCGAAAGAATTACAAAACGGTTATGGAATCTTGCCTAGCATTATTTTAGGACAAGCGATCCTTGAATCGAATTGGGGAAAAAGCACCTTAGCTAGCGAATACCACAACCTTTTTGGGATCAAAGCATACGGGGATCAAAAAAAAGTAAATCTAGAAACCAAAGAATATGTGAATGAAGAATGGATCACGATCCAAGGCGATTTTCGCGTATATGATTCTTGGGAGCAATCGATGGATGATCACACACAACTTTTTGTGAATGGCGTGGACTGGAACCCTGCATTATACGAGAAAGTAATTACAGCAACGAATTATCGTGAAGCCGCACAAGCACTGCAAGATGCAGGGTATGCGACGGACCCGACCTATGCACAAAAGATCATTCAAGTCATTGAGACATATCATCTGGATCAGTACGATCAATAACAGTCAAAAGGAAGTGGCACTATGGCGGAACAATTTATTCCGGAGATCATGACAGAATTACGTAAAGATATCGTAAAAGTACCCGAAGTAATCATGGAAGCAAGTGGAATCAAGATTTTTGGGAAATTGATCCGCTCCATCATCTTTACCACAGATATAGCAATTGTCAGAAATACAAATGCAAATGCGGTCATTGCCGTCTATCCATTCACGCCACATCCAGCAATTACTAAAAGCATTATTGAAGCAGCAGATATCCCAGTATTCTCTGGTGTGGGCGGTGGTCTTACTCAAGGTGCGCGGTCTTCTTATATGAGTCTGTTTGCTGAAGCGCAAGGTTCCCTCGGGGTAGTACTTAATGGTCCAACGCCATTAGAAACGGTCCAAGAAGTATGCCAAGTGGTGGATATTCCTGTAATCAGTACGGTCACATCGAAATATACAGAAATCGATGAGAAGCTTGAAGCAGGAATCACGATCATTAACATTAGTGCAGGAAAAGAAACTGCTGAAACAGTCAAATATTTTCGAGAAAGATACCCAAAGCTGCCTATTATAGCTACAGGAGGGCCGACTGAAGAAAGTATCAGAGAAACGATAGAAGCAGGTGCCAACGCAATTACGTACACTCCGCCAAGTAATGGTGAGCTATTCAGTCGGAAAATGGAAAAATATCGAAAAATCGAAAAAAATGATCAATCTTGACATTCCTAAATAAAGTTGGAAACAAAAAAGAGTGGGATAAACAGTCTTTATTGCTTCTGACTTTATTTTTTTAGTTTGATCTTTAAGAAAACCCGAACAAAATCGACGTTCAAAATTAGAAATATTAGATTTTAGAAAAAAACGATGAAACTTGGTTGTCAGTTTCAGAAACAAATGTTAGACTATTTTCAATATTTGAAACATAACAGTCGTTCAAGTACTTGGATGACTACGAAAAAAACTATCTTGATTTATCCGCCTATTTTTGGCATTTTTCATAATAAAAGTCAGAAAAACGATTGTTTGATTATGTAAGAGCTAGCGTATGCTTCGTTCTAGTAGTTGGTTATAATTGTTTTTCTGATCATCCTCTACTTATATATCGTCATGATAAGGTTGACAGTATCTAGCCAGTACCGTAAATACTGGACTATAAGTAAAAGAGTGTTTTGTACACCCTTTTTTACTTATCGTTAAGTAAAAGGGTGTTTTTTATTCACGCTGAACCGAGCGGAAAATAGGAATAATTGGACTTTTCTGTGAAAAGTGGTTATTTTTGTATTAATAAATGAAAAAGGAGCAAATAAAGTGAAAGAATTAGTTGAACGTATTCAAAAAGATGGACATGTTTTGGGTGAAGGAGTGTTAAAAGTTGATAGCTTTGTCACACACCAAGTCGATCCAGTATTGATGGAACAAATGGGACAGCGTTTTGCAGAAGTATTCAAAGAACAAGGGATCACAAAAGTAGTAACGATTGAAGCTTCTGGTATCGCCCCAGCTTTATTTGCGGCAAAAGAGTTGAATGTACCGATGATCTTCGCCAGAAAAGCGAAAAGCTTAACAATGGATGAAGAATTATTGACAGCATCTGTTTATTCATTTACGAAACAAGTAACTAGTACGATCTCTATTTCTCGTAAGTTTTTGTCTGCAGAGGATAAAGTATTGATCATTGATGACTTTTTGGCGAATGGACAAGCGGCAAAAGGGTTGATCGAACTATGTCGTCAGGCTGGAGCAGAAGTCGAAGGTATTGGCATCGTCATCGAAAAATCTTTCCAAGATGGTCGTCAATTATTGGAAGAGATGGGATTAAGAGTTGTTTCACTTGCGCGGATTGCTTCTTTATCCAATGGGCAAGTCGAATTTCTTGAGGAGGACGCATAATCGTGGAAAAAGAAACACAAAATGGCAAAGCCGCTGTCCTAGGCTTACAACATTTACTGGCGATGTATGCAGGTGCTGTAGCTGTTCCATTGTTGATCGGTACAGGCTTAGGGTTTAATCAAGAACAAATGACTTATCTTATTTCCATCGATATCTTTATGTGTGGATTAGCCACGCTGCTACAATTGACTGTCAACCGCTTTTTCGGTATTGGCTTGCCGGTCGTGCTAGGATGTGCGATCCAAGCAGTGGCACCCTTGATTTTGATTGGTAGTAGTAAAGGTGTTGGTGCCATCTATGGTTCGATCATTGCTTCGGGGATCTTCGTTGTTTTGATTGCCGGTTTCTTTTCTAAAATCAAAAAATTATTTCCGCCGATCGTCACTGGAACAGTTATCACTGTTATTGGGCTAACATTGATCCCTGTTGCTATTGAAAAAATGGGTGGCGGGGATTCAGCTGCCTCAAACTTTGGCGATAAAACGAATTTGTTATTAGCGTTTGTGACCATCTTATTGATCGTGGGGGTTCAAATGTTAGGAAAAGGCTTCGTTCGTTCGATTGCTGTCCTGATTGGGTTAGTTGGTGGTAGTCTTTTAGCAGCGTTCATGGGATTGATCGATTTGAGTGCGATCGGTCAAGCACCATTATTCCATGTTCCGCAACCTTTTTACTTTGGTAAACCAACCTTCGATGTTTGGTCGATCCTATTGATGATCATCATTTCAATGGTCAGTATGGTTGAATCAACAGGTGTTTACTTTGCATTAGGGGATATTACAGGCAAAAAAGTCGGAGAAGAAGAATTGAAAAAAGGATATCGTGCAGAAGGTCTAGCTGTGATTTTGGGTGGGATCTTTAATACATTTCCTTATACTGGTTTTTCTCAAAATGTTGGTTTAGTTCAACTTTCAGGTATAAAAACTAGAAAACCAATTTATTTTTCTGCCTTTTTCTTGATCGTATTGGGTCTGTTTCCTAAAATCGGTGCATTGGCACAGATCATCCCTGAACCAGTATTGGGTGGCGGCATGCTTGTTATGTTCGGTATGGTTGCTGTCCAAGGAATCCGTATGTTATTAGAAGTTGATTTTACAAATGATAAAAATCTTTTGATTGCCGCAGTTTCGATTGGGTTTGGCCTAGGTTTCAATATCATGCCGAACTTATTCAGTCAGTTGCCTGAAACAGTACAAATGTTTACAGGAAACGGTATCGTCATGAGTAGTGTGACTGCAATTATTCTAAACTTGATCTTTAATGGGTTCAAAAAAGATGAAGAAATACTGGAAGAAGCGATAACAAGAAAAAATAAATAGAAAAAATCAAATATAGAGGTTGGGACAGAAGTGTTTAACTCCGAGAAATAAGAAGAAATTCACGAAAATTGCTTTTCAAATTTTTGTGAATTTCGCTTATTTCCGAAGGAGTTGCTTCTGCTCCCACCGTTTATTCGGAGTTAGAGTCTGTGGCAAAACTGATTTTTAGTTTTGTCCCACGCTCTATATTTTTGCTCTAGATAAAACACGAACGATTTTGCAAATCATTTAGATAATATTCGAAAATTCTTTGACAACAAAAAAACTCATTGCTAAAATATGGATGTAAAAGAGAGAGAGGAGAAAGACATGAGTGCAACGGTTTCTGTGATTATGGGAAGTACCTCCGATTGGGAGACGATGAAAAATACTTGTGACATTTTGGATGAATTCGAGATTCCTTACGAAAAAAAGGTGGTGTCTGCACATCGGACACCTGATTTGATGTTTCAATATGCGAAAGAAGCACGTGAGAGAGGAATCAAAGTGATTATTGCGGGGGCAGGTGGTGCTGCTCATCTACCGGGGATGGTGGCTTCTCAAACGACACTACCAGTTATTGGTGTGCCGGTACAAACACGAACATTGAATGGATTGGATTCGCTACTATCGATTGTTCAAATGCCTGGAGGAGTACCAGTTGCAACGACTGCAATCGGAAAAGCAGGGGCAATTAACGCTGGACTACTTGCGATAGAGATGCTTTCAATGTATGATTTAAAGTTGGAGGCTAAATTAGCGCAACGACGCTCAATGTTAGCAGAAACTGTTATAGAAAGTAGTGATCAACTTGGTTAAACCTTTGTTGCCTGGATCAACGATCGGGATCGTCGGTGGCGGTCAGCTTGGCCGCATGATGGCGATCAGCGCGAAAGAAATGGGCTTTAAAGTAGGTGTTCTTGATCCTGTAATTGATTGTCCAGCTGCACAAGTGGCAAATTGGACGATTCAAGGAACCTACGATGACACGTTTGCACTAGAAGAACTTGCTAGAAGAACAGATGTTATCACTTATGAATTTGAGAATGTCAGTGTCGAAGCACTTAATGCGATTTTACCAATGTCATTTATCCCCCAAGGAACGGATCTATTGGCTATCACACAGGACCGGCTGTTAGAAAAGTCCTTTTTGGAAACAAACAACATCGTCATCGCTCCTTATGCGACAATCGTTAGCCCAACGGATATCCAAGATGCAATTGACGGGATCGGGTACCCTTGTGTATTGAAAACAACGCGAGGAGGATACGATGGAAAGGGACAATATGTATTGAGAAGTCGCACAGATCTTGCTCCAGCGATGGATCTGTTAAGAGAAGGGACTTGCGTATTGGAAGCATGGATCCCTTTTGAAAAAGAAATCTCGATCATGGTAGCAGGGAATGGTCAAGGCGAATATAGTACATTTCCAGTAGTTGAAAATATCCATCGTAACAATATTTTACACGAAACGATTGCACCAGCTCATGTTTCTAGTGAAGTAATCGAAGAAGCAGAGCGGATCGCTCGAGTAATTGCCGAAGCAGTGAGCTTGTCGGGCGTTCTAGGTGTCGAGTTGTTTTTGACGAAATCAGGTGGATTATACGTGAATGAACTAGCACCACGTCCGCACAATTCAGGACATTACTCCATCGAAGCTTGTTCGATGAGTCAGTTTGATGCCCATATCCGTGGAATTTGTGGTTGGCCGTTGAGTGACAAAGTTCGTTTGCTCAGCGATGCAGTCATGGTAAACGTATTAGGAGAACAACTGCTTGAAAGTTATCATCTCATCGACAAGAAGCCTGACTGGCAATTTCATTTTTATGGTAAATCACAAGCGAAAAAAGGACGTAAAATGGGACATATCACCATTTTGACTGAAGATATCCAACAAACATTGGATGAAATAAAGAAAACCAATATTTGGGATTAAAGGAGAATAATTGATGCTAGAACGTTATACACGACCTGAAATGGGCAATATCTGGACAGAACAAAATAAATATCAAGCATGGCTTGAAGTGGAGATCTTAGCTGATGAAGCTTGGGCCGAATTAGGAGAAATCCCTAAAGAAGATGTACAAAAAATCAGAGAACATGCTTCATTCGATATTGACCGGATTTTAGAAATCGAAAAATCGACACGTCATGATGTTGTGGCCTTCACACGTGCAGTTTCGGAAACGTTAGGTGAAGAGAGCAAATGGGTCCATTACGGATTGACAAGTACAGATGTTGTCGATACAGCTTATGGCTATCAGATCAAACAAGCAAATGATATTTTAAGAGAAGATTTGAAACGTTTTACAGCAATTATTGGCGAAAAGGCAAAAGAACATAAGTTGACAGTCATGATGGGGAGAACGCATGGGGTACATGCTGAACCAACGACTTTTGGTTTGAAATTGGCTACTTGGTATTCTGAAATGAAGAGAAATATCGAACGTTTTGAACATGCTGCCAAAGGAGTGGAAGCTGGCAAAATCTCTGGTGCAGTGGGTACGTTTGCCAACATCCCGCCTTTTATCGAAGAATATGTTTGTGACAAGTTGGGTATTCGCCCACAAGAAGTGTCTACACAGGTTTTACCACGGGATCTACATGCAGAATATTTTGCAACAATGTCCTTGATTGCAACGAGTATTGAGCGTTTTGCGACGGAGATACGAGGATTGCAAAAATCTGAGACACGAGAAGTAGAAGAGTTTTTCGCTAAAGGTCAAAAGGGGTCCTCTGCAATGCCTCATAAGCGAAACCCGATTGGATCAGAGAATATGGCTGGGTTGGCGAGAGTGATCCGCGGTCATATGGTCACGGCGTATGAAAATGTATCATTGTGGCATGAAAGAGATATCTCACATTCTTCAGCAGAACGCATCATTTTACCTGATACGACGATCTTATTGGATTATATGTTGAATCGTTTTGGGAATATTGTTAAAAATCTAACGGTTTTCCCTGAAAATATGAAACGAAATATGTCTGCTACGTTTGGCTTGATCTATAGCCAACGTGTCATGCTCAAATTGATCGACAAGGGTATGACAAGGGAAGAAGCTTATGACTTGGTGCAACCAAAAACGGCATATGCTTGGGACAACCAAGTACAATTCCGTCCGTTATTAGAAGAAGATCCAGCCATTACTTCGGTTTTATCGAAAGAAGATATCGATGACGCGTTTGATTATCGTCATCATTTGAAAAATGTGGATGTGATTTTTAAACGGGTAGGATTAGAATAAACAACGAATAGTTGAATATAAAAAAGTTACTGCATTGCAACGATCACTAGATCGGTTGCGAACTATCAGAATAACCAAAAAGGGTACGACAAACGGATTGTCGTACCCTTTTTTGTATCTATGACTGCAAGGTTCAAAAACTACGCGTAAACAGCATGATCTCCATAAGCAAAATGTTGTGTATGAAGTAGCTGTAATAATTCTTCAATAAAAGTATAAGTGAATTCTTGTTGATCGTAGGTCACTTGAATTCGATAATGGTTTTTAAAAAGTCTTTGTTCATGAATTTGGCAGATGACCAAATGATGCTTCGTGTTTGTTTGGAACTGAAACGTTCTTTTACGGCATTCCGTTCGTCGTTTAGCCGCACGGCGGATTTTACGGAAGGTATAAAAGCTCGTATCTTTGTTACATAAATAGACATCTTTGATTGAGAGCAAGTCATTATACAGACGGGCTTTCTCTTCTGGTGATAATTCAGATAAAAAACGTTTGGCATAGGTTGACTCTTCCATTCAATTACCTCCTTGAACAAAGTATCCAAGTTTATTTAATTCTACTATAGCACCATTTTTTATCTGTGTAAACGCTTGTCAAGATTTTCCATCAGCTTTAAAAGATAAAAACACGAACATTAGACAATTTTAATGGTGAAAATGTACATATTTTTATTGATTGATCTGACAAGCCTTGTTAAAATCAAAAGTGAAAACACGAACAAAAAGAAGCGGTTTGCTGATGAACGTAAAGTAACTAAGGAGATGGAACTGTGGATAAAAGAGATTTGCTCTATGAAGGAAAAGCCAAGAAAATGTATCGTACTAGTGATGAAGAAGTGATTTGGATCGAGTATCTCGATCAAGCTACTGCGCTTAACGGTGCAATGAAAGATGAGATCGTTGGTAAAGCAGAACTGAACAATCAAATCACAAGTAAGATATTCAATTATCTAAACGAGCAAGGTATTGAGAATCATTTTATTAAACAGCTATCAAAACACGAACAATTAGTAAAAAAATTAAATATCATTCCTTTAGAAGTAGTCGTGCGTAATGTCGCTGCAGGGAGCTTTTCTAAACGTTTGGCGATACCAGAAGGACAAAAGTTACCTCAGCCTATCGTTGAATTTTATTACAAAAATGATCAACTAGATGATCCATTTATCAATGATGAACATGTTTTGTTTTTGAAGGTAGCAACGATGGCAGAAATTGCTGAATTAAAGGAACAAGCAAAACGAGTGAATGATGCTTTGGTACCATTGTTCAAACAGATCGGCTTACAACTGATCGATTTTAAATTGGAATTTGGTAAAACCAGTGCTGGAGCTATTCTTTTAGGAGATGAGATTTCTCCTGACACGTGTCGCCTTTGGGATCTAGAAACGGAAGCCCACATGGACAAAGATGTTTACCGCCGAAAAATCGGTGAGATCGTTCCTGTATATCAAGAAGTATTGAATCGCTTAGAAAAAATCAATCAATAAAAAAACAATGGGTAAAAGGAGAAAAGCACATGTATTTTGTAAAAGTCTATGTCACCTATAAAGATTCTGTTTTAGATCCTCAAGGAGAAGCGGTCAAGAATGCCGTTCATCGTTTAGGGTATAACACTGTAGAAGAGATTCGAATCGGCAAATACTTCGAGATCCAAGTCTCTGCAGAGAAACAGGCAGTTGAAGAAACGATCGAAGCAATCTGTGACAAATTGTTGGCGAATGTCAATATGGAAACGTATCGTTATGAAATCGAACAATTGGAGGAAATCTAATATGAGATTTGCTGTGGTCGTCTTTCCTGGATCAAATTGTGATGCAGATATGTTATGGGCAATACGTGAAATCATGGGTGTCGAAGCCGATTACGTTCGTTATGATGAAACTTCATTAGCAGGTTTTGATGGTGTTTTGCTTCCTGGTGGATTCTCCTATGGCGATTACTTGCGTTGTGGAGCGATTGCCCGTTTTTCATCGATCATGGAAGAAGTGATTCGTTTTGCAAATGAAGGAAAACCAGTTTTTGGTACGTGTAACGGTTTCCAAATATTGACTGAAGCAGGCCTGCTTCCAGGTGTCTTGAGAAGAAATGATTCTTTACGCTTTATCTGTAAATCAGTGCCATTAAAAGTGAATAACCAGACACCTTTTACTTCGGAATATGAGGCTGATGAAGTCATTCAGTTACCTGTAGCACATGGGGAAGGAAATTATTTTTGTGATGAAGAGACCTTACAGGAATTGAAAGAAAACAATCAGATTGCCTTTACTTACGCTACTGAAAATATTAATGGCAGTGTAGCAAATATCGCAGGAATCACGAATAAAAAGGGGAATGTACTAGGGATGATGCCTCATCCAGAAAGAGCGATGGAAGAATTGTTGGGTTCAGAAGATGGAAAACGATTTTTTGCTTCAATGATCAAGAACTTTGGAAAGGTGACTGTTTGAAATGAAAACATTAAGTGAACCGAGTGCTTTAGAAATCAAAGAGAAAAAAATCTATTCACAGTGGGGGTTGACTGATGAAGAATATCGCATGATCGAAGAAGATATTCTAGGAAGAATGCCTAACTATACAGAAACAGGTTTGTTCTCTGTGATGTGGAGCGAACATTGTTCTTATAAAAACTCGAAGCCCATCTTACGTAAATTCCCAACAAGCGGTCCGCAAGTCTTACAAGGTCCTGGTGAAGGGGCTGGGATCGTTGATATCGGTGATGGTCAAGCAGTTGTTTTCAAAGCGGAAAGCCATAACCATCCTTCAGCAGTTGAACCTTATGAAGGTGCAGCTACAGGAGTTGGAGGAATCATCAGGGATATTTTCAGTATGGGCGCACGACCAATCGCCATTCTAGATTCATTGCGTTTTGGTGAGTTAGATAATTCTCGTACGAAATATTTATTAGATGAAGTTGTAGCTGGTATCAGCGGTTATGGAAATTGTATCGGTATCCCAACTGTTGGTGGTGAGATTGCTTTTGATCCATGTTATGAAGGGAATCCATTAGTTAACGCAATGTGTGTAGGCTTGATCGATCATCAAAATATCCAAAAGGGACAAGCTTCAGGCGTCGGGAATTCAATCATGTATGTTGGTGCAAAAACCGGTCGCGATGGTATCCACGGTGCGACATTTGCTTCTGAAGAGTTCAGTCAAGAAGAAGAACAACAACGTTCAGCTGTTCAGGTAGGCGATCCATTTATGGAAAAACTTTTATTAGAGGCTTGTTTAGAACTTGTTTTAGATCATGCCGATATCCTAGTGGGGATCCAGGACATGGGGGCTGCTGGCTTGGTCTCTTCAAGTTCTGAGATGGCGTCTAAAGCTGGTTCGGGTTTGGTTTTGAGTCTAGACGATGTCCCACAACGGGAAAGCCATATGACACCTTATGAAATGATGCTTTCTGAATCACAGGAACGGATGTTGATTTGCGTCAAAAAAGGCGCAGAAGCACAAGTACAAGAGTTATTCAAAAAATATGATCTAGATGCTGTGACGATCGGTAAAGTGACAGATGATGGACTTTATCGTCTATACCATCATGGGGAAGAAGTAGCAAATTTACCAGTTGATGCGTTAGCAGAAGATGCACCAGTCTATGAAAAGGAAGCAAAAGAACCTGCCCGGATTAAAGAATTCAAAGAATTGGGTCAATATCAGCCAGTGCTCACTGATCCTAACGAAGTATTACTTGATCTATTACGTCAGCCAACGATTGCTTCGAAACATTCGATTTATGAAACGTATGATTCACAAGTACAAACGAATACAGTGGTCAGACCGGGAAGTGATGCGGCAGTTTTACGGATTCGTGGGACAGAAAAGGCATTGGCAATGACTACTGACTGTAATGCTCGCTATATCTATCTGAATCCTGAAATCGGTGGGCAGATCGCTGTAGCAGAAGCAGCAAGGAATATCGTTGCAAGCGGTGGGCAACCACTAGCAATCACAGATTGTTTGAATTATGGCTCTCCAGATAAACCAGAAGTATTCTGGGAATTAAAAACATCTGCTGAAGGTATCTCTGAAGCGTGCAGAGTGCTAGGGACGCCCGTTATTTCTGGGAATGTTTCTCTCTATAACGAAACAGATGGTCAAGCAATCTATCCAACACCGATGATCGGAATGGTCGGTTTGATTGAAAAACAACAGAATATCACGACACAAGAATTCAAAGAAGCAGGGGATCTTATCTATCTGCTTGGTGAAACTTACGAGGACTTCAATGGCAGTGAACTCCAAAAATTACAATTAGGAAAAATCCAAGGAGATATCGAACACTTTGATTTGACGATTGAAAAAGAGAACCAACAAATAGTGTTAGCAGCGATTAAGGCTGGAGTAGTCGCAAGTGCGCATGATTGCGCAGAAGGCGGGGTAGCGGTTGCCTTGGCAGAAGCAGCTTTTCCTAAAGGATTCGGCTTAGACGTACGGACGACAATGACAACAGCGAAACTATTCTCTGAAACACAGTCAAGATTCGTTTTGACGACTTCGCCAGAGAATAAAGCAGCTTTTGAAACAATCGTAGGCGAAAAAGCGACATTGATCGGGCAGGTAACCACGGAAAAAAGAATCACCATCCAAGCTTCTGATGGGAAAATTGATGTGGCTACTCAAGTTGCCTACAGAAACTGGAAGGAAGCGATCGAATGCCTTATGAAGTAAAGAGTTTAAATGAAGAGTGCGGGGTATTTGGCGTATGGGGGCATTCAGACGCTGCGAGTATCACTTACTTTGGTCTTCATAGTTTGCAACATCGTGGGCAAGAAGGAGCCGGGATCGTATCGAATGATCAAGGGAAACTGTTAGGTCATCGAGATCTCGGATTGCTTTCGGAAGTGTTCAAAGATCAAAGAAAATTAAAGGCGTTATCGGGTGAGGCTGCGATCGGACATGTCCGTTACGCAACGGCGGGAAATGGAAGTGTCGATAATATCCAGCCTTTCCTATTTAAATTTTATGATCAGTCAGTTGGTCTAGCGCACAATGGTAACTTAACGAATGCACGCTCACTACGAACAGAATTAGAAAAAGATGGAGCGATCTTTCATTCTAATTCTGATACAGAAATCCTGATGCATTTGATACGCCGAAGTGGTGAGCAGACGTTTCTTGGCAAACTAAAACATGCGTTGAATGAGGTGAAGGGTGGTTTTGCTTATCTTTTACTGACAGAAGACGCCATGATTGCGGCTCTTGATCCTAACGGTTTTCGTCCGCTTGCGATTGGACAAATGAAAAATGGTGCGTATGTGATTGCTTCGGAAACTTGTGCTCTGGAGGTAGTGGGTGCCAAGTTTGTGCGTGACGTTCGTCCAGGAGAAATCGTGATCATCGATGATTCAGGTTATCGTATCGAAACGTATACAAAAGATACGCAACTAGCCATCTGTTCAATGGAATATATCTATTTTGCGCGCCCCGATTCCAATATTGCAGGGGTCAATGTCCATACAGCGCGTAAGAATATGGGACGGAATTTAGCAAAAGAAGCGTTAGTCGATGCTGACATGGTAGTTGGTGTTCCTAATTCATCTTTGTCTGCTGCTAGCGGCTATGCTGAAGCAAGTGGTATTCCTTATGAAATTGGTTTAGTCAAAAACCAATATATTGCACGCACATTCATCCAACCAACCCCTGAATTGAGAGAACAAGGTGTCCGGATGAAACTCTCAGCAGTTCGCGGTGTGGTCGAAGGAAAGAGGATCGTGATGGTCGATGATTCGATCGTTCGAGGAACGACGAGTCGGCGGATCGTTCGTTTGCTGAAAGAAGCAGGGGCGAAAGAAGTCCATGTCCGGATTGCTTCACCACCATTGAAATATCCATGTTTTTATGGCATCGATATCCAAACAAGAAAAGAGCTGATTGCAGCGAATCATAGTGTAGAAGAAATCAGACAATGTATTGAAGCTGACTCACTTGAATTTTTAAGTGAAGAAGGATTGATCCAAGCAATCGGTCTAGCGGAGGATGCTCCATATTCTGGTTTGTGTATGGCTTATTTCAATGGGGATTATCCTACTCCACTCTACGATTACGAAGAAAAGTACCAGGAATCATTAAAAGAAAAAGTATCGTTTTTTTGATTATTAAGGAGGACACGAACGAGATGGGAAATGCTTATGCGAATGCGGGTGTGAATGTCGAAGCAGGTTATGAAGTAGTCGAAAGGATCAAAAAGCATGTCAAAAGGACAGAACGACTTGGTGTAATGGGGGCTCTTGGCGGTTTTGGCGGGTGTTTCGAGCTTAGCTCATTCAGCCATTTGAAGGAACCGGTCCTAGTTTCTGGTACAGACGGTGTGGGAACGAAATTACTCCTAGCGATCGAATCTGGGATACACGATACGATCGGAATTGATTGTGTAGCGATGTGTGTGAATGATATTCTTGCGCAAGGTGCTGAACCACTCTATTTTCTGGATTATTTGGCAACAGGAAAGAATTCTCCAGAAAAGTTAGAAAAAGTCGTAGCGGGAGTAGCTACTGGCTGTGTTGAGGCCAATATGGCTCTGATCGGCGGCGAAACAGCGGAAATGCCGGGGATGTACACAGAAGACGAGTATGATCTTGCTGGTTTTGCGGTAGGCATCGCTGAAAAAGCGCAATTGATCACAGGAAAAGCAATCAAAGCTGGGGATGTCCTTCTTGGCTTGCCCTCTAGTGGTATTCATTCTAATGGCTATTCATTGGTGCGCAAAATCTTCTTTGAGAAACATGACTTTACATTATCTGATACGATCAGCGGATTATCAGAACCGCTTAGTGCAGAGTTGCTAAAACCTACAAAAATCTATGTTTCTTCACTATTACCTATTATGAAAGAGCAAAAAATCAAAGGCGCAGCTCATATCACTGGTGGTGGGTTTGTTGAAAATATCCCCCGCATGCTGCCTGAAGAAACAGCGGCTCGCATCCAACTAGGTTCTTGGCCGACATTGCCGATCTTCGATTGTTTGGAAAAATACGGCGAAATCCCGACGAATGAAATGTATGAAATCTTTAATATGGGCATTGGGATGGTATTAGCAGTAGAAGCCACTGAAGCTGACGAGATCATGGCGAAAATACAAAAACAAGGGGAAGCTGTTTATCGTATTGGAGAAGTCGTACCGTTAGAAACAGAAAAAGTGGAATTTGCTGAGGCAACAAGATGAGGATCGCAGTATTTGCTTCGGGAAATGGCAGTAATTTTCAAGCGTTGGTTGAGTATTTCCGTGAAAAAGGGTTAACAGATCAATTTGTGTGGCTTTTTTGTGATCAACCGAATGCATACGTTTTAGAACGTGCGAGTAAACTGGATATTTCGACAAGTGTATTTTCTCCAAAAGAATTTCAGTCGAAAAAAGCATACGAAGAAAAAATATTGGAATGTTTGTTGGACAAAGAAGTAGATATGATTGTTTTAGCAGGATATATGCGGATCATCGGTTCTACTTTACTAGATCAATATGAATCACGGATCATCAATATCCATCCTTCTTTATTACCTGATTTTCCAGGATTACATGGTATTCGTGATGCGTTTGAAGCAGGAGTAAAGAAAACAGGAGTGACGATCCATTACATTGATAAAGGTGTTGATACTGGTCCGATCATTTGTCAAGAAAGTGTAGAAATCAAAAAAGAGGATACACTGGAAGAGTTAGAAAGGCGGATCCATCAAGTAGAACATCGAATCTACCCAAAAGTGATTGAACAAGTTGTAAAAGAAATGAAGACGATGGAGGCTCATATAAAATGACAAGAGCATTAATAAGTGTGTCAGATAAAAAAGGCGTTATTGCGTTTGCTGAAGGGCTAATAGAAAATGGCATTGAGATCATCTCTACTGGTGGGACGAAGAAAGTGCTTGATGAAGCAGGTATTCCCACGATTTCAATTGAAGAAGTAACGGATTTTCCTGAGATGATGGATGGTCGTGTCAAAACCCTTCACCCAAAGATCCATGGGGGATTGTTGGGTCGTCGAGATCTAGCTAGTCATATGGAGGCCATGGCAGCTTCGCAGATCACGCCAATTGATTTTGTCTGTGTCAATTTATATCCATTTAAAGAAACGATCATGAAATCCGGTGTAACGGAAGAAGAAGCAATTGAAAATATCGATATTGGTGGACCAAGTATGTTGCGTAGCGCAGCTAAAAACCATCAGTTTGTGACAGCAGTCGTTGATCCTGCAGACTATCCTATGGTTCTTTCGGAATTGAAAGAACAGGGGGGAACGTCCTTTGCAACGAGAAAAAAATTAGCTGCAAAGGTATTTCGCCATACTGCTGCATATGATGCTTTGATCGCACAGTATCTAACTGGTCAAGTAGCTGAACGAGAACCAGAAAAATTGACGCTTACCTTTGATCGAAAACAGGATCTTCGCTATGGAGAAAACAGTCATCAAAAGGCAGCGTTTTATGAAACGGCATTGCCGGAAAGTTATTCGATTGCCCAAGCACAACAACTTCATGGAAAAGAATTGTCCTTCAATAATATTCGTGATGCGGATGCGGCGCTACGGATCATGCGAGAGTATCAAGAACCGACTGTTGTTGCGTTGAAACATATGAACCCTTGTGGGATTGGTTCTGCTTCAACGATTTTTGCTGCTTGGAATGCTGCTTATGAAGCAGACCCTGTATCGATTTTTGGCGGAATCATCGTTCTCAACCGAGAAGTAGATCTGCCTACAGCTGAAGCGATGCATAAGCTTTTTCTAGAAATCATCATTGCACCATCGTTTACACCAGAGAGTTTAGAAGTATTGAAGACGAAGAAAAATATTCGCTTGCTGACTGTTGATTTTACTGTGAAAGAGTCCACGTATACGGAAGAAACGGTTTCTGTTTTAGGTGGATTATTAGTCCAAGACAAAGATGTTGCGATGGAAGAGAAACAAGATTGGCAAGTAGTGACTGATCGAAAACCGACTGAAGAGGAACTAGCTGCTATGGCTTTTGCTTGGCGAGCGGTGAAACATGTGAAGTCAAATGCGATTGTTTTGGCAAATGAACATCAAACAGTAGGAATCGGTGCGGGACAAATGAATCGTGTGGGTTCTGTTAAGATCGCTATTGAACAAGCAGGAGCTAAGACCAAGGATGCGGTGTTAGCAAGTGATGCTTATTTTCCAATGGATGACTCTGTCGAATATGCCGCAAAACACGGAATCAAAGCGATCATCCAACCAGGGGGGAGTATCAAAGACCAAGCATCCATCGATATGGCAAATAAATATGGTGTGGCAATGGTATTTACTGATGTACGTCATTTCAGACACTAATACAAAGGAGTAGCAGATGAATATATTGATTATAGGTGCTGGTGGCAGAGAGCATGCGATAGGAAAGAAAATAAAACAGAGTCCGAAAGTTAACAAGGTCTATTGTGCACCTGGTAATCCAGGGATGACCATCGATGGCATCGAACAAGTAGATATCCATGAACTGGATCATCAAAACTTGATTGAATTCGCCAAAAAAAATCAGATTACTTGGACGTTCGTTGGTCCAGAACAACCATTGTTGAATGGGATCGTCGATGACTTTCAAGCCGCTGGTCTAAAAATTTTTGGCCCAACTCAATCTGCGGCGATAATCGAAGGGTCGAAAAGTTTTGCAAAAGAACTGATGGGAAAATTTGGTATTCCAACAGCTAGATCAAAGAACTTTACGACTTTTACAGCTGCAAAACAATATATCGAAGAACAAGGGGCACCTATCGTTATCAAAGCGGATGGACTAGCTGCTGGTAAAGGTGTCGTAGTTGCTTTGACAGTGGAAGAAGCAGTTCAAGCTGCGAAAGAAATGTTAGAAGATCATCGCTTTGGAGACAGCGGAAAATTGATCGTTGTTGAAGAATTTTTATCGGGAGAGGAATTTTCTTTACTGGCATTCGTCAATGGGAATGAGATATATCCGATGCCGATCTCACAAGACCACAAACGAGCATACGACGAGGATCGAGGTCCAAATACAGGCGGAATGGGTGCGTATACGCCAGTGCCACAAATCGCCGACGAGTTAGTGGAAGAAGCGATTCAGAAAATCCTTCAGCCAGCTGCTGATGGAATGGTAGAACTGGGACGTCCGTTCGTTGGTATTTTGTATGCTGGTTTGATTGCAACACCAACGGGGCCCAAAGTGATTGAATTCAATGCAAGATTTGGAGACCCTGAAACGCAAGTCGTCTTATCCCGTTTGAAAAGTGACTTTGTCCAAGTAATTGATGAATTGCTTAAAGGGCAGGCACCAAGTGAACTTGTATGGGAGAATGAGGGGTATAACGTGGGTGTAGTTGTTGCAGCTGAAGGGTACCCGGGCGACTACTTAAAAGGGATGCCACTCCCTGATTTTTCAACTGAGGATGTGACCGTCTATTATGCAGGCGTAAGGAAAGAAGAGGGTAATTTAGTTGGATCAGGTGGGCGAATCTACTTGGTAGAGAGTTCTGGTAAAACCTTGACTGAGGCAAGAACAAACATCTACACAGCGCTTGCGGCAAAAGATACGAATCAGACATTCTATCGGACAGATATTGGGGCAAAAGGGCTACGCGTAACATCGAAAAGTTGAGACTAGGGCAAGACACCGTATTTTTCTGGAGAATAGAAAAATACGGTGTCTATTTTTAAAGCCTTTTCATTAAAGTTGTGGTAAAATTATCCCGAAAAGAAAGGAAGTTTTGAGATGAAACAGATTCAATTGGGTGCATCAAGTCAGATGGTTTCCTCTGTTATTCTTGGTTGTATGCGAATCAACGGAGCAAAGGATCCAGTAAAAGTGATTGAAACAGCTTACGATAATGGAATCAATTTTTTTGATCACGCCGATATTTACGGAGGCGGAGAATGTGAATCGATTTTTGCTGATGCGTTGGCAAAAACGTCGCTTAAACGAGAAGACTTATTTATCCAGACGAAGTGCGGGATAGTTCCTGGTGTTATGTTCGATTTTTCAAAAAAACATATCATTGAATCGGTAGAAGGAAGCCTTCAACGTTTGAAAATGGACTATGTAGATGCGCTTTTACTCCATCGTCCAGATACTTTAGTCGATCCTAGCGAAGTGGCTGAAGCGTTTGATGAATTAGAAAAATCAGGGAAAGTTCGCCATTTTGGTGTCAGCAATCAAAAACCAATGCAAATCGACTTGCTTAAGAAGTATGTGAAACAGCCATTACTAGCCAATCAATTGCAATTTGGCTTAAAGCATTCTGGAATGATCGACCAAGGAATCCATGTCAATATGACTGATGATGGAAGCGTTGACCATGACGGTAGTGTATTAGATTACTCACGCTTGAATGATATGACTATCCAGGCGTGGTCTCCTTACCAATACGGATTTTTTGAAGGAGTATTTATTGGAAATGAAAAATTCCCTGAGTTGAATCAAGCATTGGATAACTTAGCTGAAAAATACGGAACGACTCCGACCGGTTTAGCAGCGGCGTGGATCTTGCGTCATCCTGCAAATATGCAAGTAATTGCTGGGACGATGAATCCTGGAAGGATCGAAGAAATTGCGAAAGCGTCAGAAATCCAATTAACGCGCGAAGATTGGTATGAACTTTATCGTGCAGCAGGAAATATCCTTCCTTAAACAATATGAAGCCGTTAGTCAGTTGAGGTTGATCTAACGGCTTTTTTACATAGAATAAAAAACACATAAACAAATAAAGAAAGGAAGAAGAACATGGCGACACATAAAGAGCTGTTGAAAGCAGAGAAAAAAGCATTGAACAAGCTTTTTGTGAGGGAACTTTCCAATGTTAGGAAAGAAACTCATGAACTTGATCAACTACAAAAAGCGATCGTAGTCCACGTTAATTATGGGAATAGCAAAGATAGAACAACTTTAGAGCAAAAATACGTAGATAGTCAGGTCGTTGATTTGTTGAATCAATATAGGAAAAAGATAGATGATCATTTGCCGAGATTACGCAGGGTGAAACAAATTGAAAAAGATATCGATTACGCCAAAAAATATTCCTATTATCAGGGTAGCCATACATTCAAAAGACTGAACTATGAAGAAGGGTGGGCTACATGGAAATTAGAGAATGCTGAAGGAATATACTATCCTCCTCCGTTGAAAAAGTATATCGAGCGTTTGAATACCACTTATGATGACGTTCACCTAAATACAGTTATACCTGTACATCCAATGAAAAATAAACTATATCCAGGTACATATACCAAAAACAATTCCCTTAGCCGAAGAGTCCTACATACGCAAAAAGCTCGATTGAATAAAGAAGTGAAAGAACAAATAAAGGTGATTGAAATAAGTGAAAAGGAGTTAGATAAAGCTACCACAAGTATTCTCAACAGTTGTGAAGACATTGGCAAAACGATCAGTGAGCTTGAAACATTGGAGTATCAGAAGTTGTGTGTCAAGCATAGCGAGTGTTTTGTTACATACATCGATCAATTTGTGGCTCTGGATCAAGTAAGAACTAAGCTTCATCAAACAAGAATAGCGTTGGTACATCATACATCTTTGAATACAGAGAATAAAATAAAGTATATCAATGCTAGTCAAACACTCAAAAAAGTCAACTACACACAGGATTCGTTTGCTGGAAATCTTCAATTGGCGCTTAAAAAGTATCAATCTCCCCAAATCCTTGAATTTTATGATGTTTATACGAATCGAAGCAGTCGAGAGAGAATAGCTAAAGCATTAAAAAAATGGGCAAGCTCTTAGCGAAAGTCGATAAAGAAAAAGAAGTTGTCGAGAATACGCAACCTCCAAAAATACAGCAAGAAACTCTTAATCATCCGGTGATAGAACGTGCTCAAAGTAATCAGTCGATCAACTCTCGGCGACTTGGTGTCGTCATCAATCAAGCAGTCGCTAACAGCACGAATGAGTCCTATATAAAAAGAAATCGGGAAACGGCTAAAAAAGTTGACCAACCTGATAGGAGCTCGATGCTCTAAGGGCACGGGTCGCTCATTTTTATAATCAACTACGTAAATACCTTTAAAAACGAACAATGGGCAAAAAAAACAAAATCTGTGGGGAAATGCTGATTTTGTTTTTTTGTTTGCTTTTTCTCTTGATTTTTTATTTCAATTAGGTTAAATTACATAGGGCGCTAAAAATAAGTGCTTTGAAAGTAAATAATGTTCGTGTTTTACCGTATTCGAACATCAGGAGGATCATGTCAATGAAAGTATTTGATTACGAAGATATCCAACTAATTCCTAATAAATGTATCGTGAATAGCCGTTCAGAGTGTGATACGACCGTTACTCTAGGAAAACACACATTCAAGATGCCTGTAGTACCGGCGAACATGCAGACGATCATCGATGACTCGATTGCAGAATTTCTAGCAGAAAATGGCTATTTCTATATCATGCACCGTTTTGATGAAGCGGCAAGAATCCCATTTGTCAAAAAAATGAAGGAACGCCAATTGATCAGTTCGATCAGTGTCGGGGTGAAAAAGGAAGAGTATTCTTTTGTAGAAGAGTTAGCCAAACAAGGATTAGCGCCAGACTATATCACGATCGATATTGCACATGGTCATTCAAATTCTGTCATTGAAATGATCCAACATATCAAAGCGCATTTGCCAGAAACTTTTGTGATTGCTGGAAATGTTGGTACGCCAGAAGCAGTCCGTGAATTAGAGAATGCCGGTGCTGATGCCACGAAAGTCGGCATTGGACCTGGGAAAGTATGTATCACTAAAATCAAAACAGGGTTTGGTACTGGTGGTTGGCAACTGGCGGCTCTTAGATGGTGCGCAAAAGCAGCAAGAAAACCGATTATTGCAGATGGTGGTATTCGTACGCATGGTGATATTGCGAAATCAGTACGCTTTGGTGCAACGATGGTAATGATTGGCTCGCTTTTTGCAGGACATGAAGAATCACCTGGAGAAACTAAAGTGGAAAATGGTGTCGTATATAAAGAATATTTCGGTTCTGCATCAGAGTTCCAAAAAGGTGAAAAGAAAAATGTCGAAGGCAAGAAAATTTGGATCCAACATAAAGGATCATTAAAAGATACGCTGATTGAAATGCAGCAAGATCTACAGTCTTCGATCTCCTACGCAGGTGGAAGAGACCTTGAAGCTATTCGAAAAGTAGATTATGTAATCGTGAAAAATTCGATTTTCAACGGAGATACGATCTAAAGAAGATCAATGAAATAAAAACGGAACTAGCAGAAAGTGGACTTCAATAAATAAGAAAAAATTCAGAGGAGTTGTTTTTCAAATTCCTAAGAATCTTATGTTATTGACACGAAGCAGTGGTTAGCTCCGATTTAGAGGGTGCGACAAAGGTGACTTTTCCTTTTGTCGTGCTCTTATTTTTTATTTTCTGTTTCTTTCTACGGAAAATCCGTTAAAATAAAGAAAAAAACTGGAGAAAAAACATGTGGAAAGAAATAGATAAAACGAAGGGACCAATCTATCGGCAAATGATGGATCAGATAATGAAAAATATCGAAAATGGCAATCTAGCTCCTGGGGAAAGATTGCCTTCTGAACGAAAATTGGCGGCTGCTTTTAGGACGAATCGGACAACAGTGGTACGTGCGTTGGATGAATTGCGTGATCTGGGAGTTCTTACTAGTCGACAGGGAAGCGGACGCTATGTCAATCAAACGGAATGGGGAAAGTTTTCTGTTCCGCGAATCAATTGGCGTGAACTTTTTTCTCAGCGCTATGAGCAAGTAGATGACTGGTATGAAGAACGGATCAAGGAAGCAAAAAAACAACCAGATTTTCTGGATCTTTTCTCCAGTGAAATGCCGAATAAACTATTGCCTGATGTACAATTTCCGGCACATACGATGGCAGAAATGATCACTGAAGAGCAAAAAATGACGGATCTAGGTTATCTTCCGTTAGTAGAAAAAATTGAAGGATATTTAAGTGACGAGTTTCAATTTGATTTTTCCCGCACACAGTTATTAGTGACGGTGGGAGGGCAACAAGCTATTTTTTTGATTTTACAAACACTTCTCTCCAATGGAGATGCAGTAGCAGTCGAATCACCTTCCTTTTTCTATCGTTTGGCTTTGTTTAGAGCAACAGGGACTCGTCTATTTGGTATCCCGATGGATGATGAGGGGATAGATTTGGCTATTTTAGAAAAGTCCATCCAAAAAAATAAAATCAAAGCTGTACTAGTCAACCCTAATTTCCAAAATCCTACCGGGAAAGTCATGTCGCAAAAACGGCGAAATGATCTAGTCGTACTGTGTAGGAAGTATCAGGTCCCGATTGTTGAAGATGATGTTTTTAGTGATCTTTCGTTTCAGGAAGTTGAAAAAAGCCCTGTTTCTATCCATTCACTCGATCCTGAAAATGTTCTATATGTTGGTTCTTTATCTAGACTACTTGGGAAGACGACAAAAATCGGTTGGATAATCGGCCCGCAAACGTTGATCTTCAAATTAGCCAAAGCGCAACAAATGATGGAATTCTCCATGAGTATCTTTACACAAATTGCTGCCACTGCAGTTTTCGAAGAAAGTTATGATGCGAAACTAGCGCTTGTACGTAACCAGTTGCAGGAAAAAAGTTTGTTGTTGCAGAAATGGGCACAGAAGCAGAACTTTTTCAATGTCTGGCCAATCAAAGGTGGATATTATGCCTGGGTAACATGGGAAGGAAAGAAAATGACGGCAGAAATTGCAAGTGAAGCGGTGGCAAAAGGGTTAGGCGTAGCCCCTAGTTGGTTATTTGGTCGGGAGACGAATGGGATAAGGATCAATTTCAGCAGACTTGACCAAGATCGAATGATTGTTTTTGCCAAACGAATGGAAGAATTGGCAGGTTGGTTGCAAGCATGAACTAAATGAAGGAATAAATAGTGCAACAGTTTGGAAAAAACCTGACTGTTGCTTTTTAGTTGAAAAAAATGCACATATAGGAGTAAATTAGAATATAAGTGTTTGTTTATTTTATCACTAATATCTTTAGAGCTTTTGCTTGGTTCGTGAAAAAGGTATAACAATAAGCTTTGTTTATAGTAACAGCTAGTATAGTGAAGGCAAAAAAAACAAGGGATAATGGCAAAAAAATGTAAACCGCTTTCTTGATTGTGATTGACTTCACTAATGTTGTAATAAAGCGGATATCTGTAATTTTTTTAAATCGTGAAAATTTGGGCTTTAAGCTTGTGTTTCTTAATGATACGTGATAATTTATAAATGAAGACGGTTAAATAGTGATACAGATTATATCGCTGTTTCAATCGCAGAAAGAAGAGATTTTCTTATAGATGAGAGAGGAATGTGTGATAATGGCAAACAAGAAAGCACCTATCGACTTCACTGCATTATTAGAAGAAGTCAATTCAGATTTTCCAGTATACCAAGCACTAGACCAAGATGGTAAAGTAGTAAATGAAAACCTTGTTCCTGATTTATCAGATGAACAATTAGTTGAATTGATGACGAATATGGTTTGGTCTCGTGTTTTAGATCAACGGTCAACCGCTTTGAATCGTCAAGGACGTTTAGGATTTTTCGCCCCAACAGCAGGACAAGAAGCAAGTCAGCTTGCAAGTTCATTTGCATTTGATAAAGAGGATGTATTGCTCCCAGGTTATCGTGATGTCCCTCAATTGGTTAAACATGGTTTACCTTTATCGCAAGCATTCTTGTGGTCACGCGGACATGCGGCAGGAAACTTTTATCCAGAAGAATTGAAAGCTCTACCACCACAAATCATCATTGGCGCACAATATGTTCAAGCGGCTGGTGTAGCACTTGGCTTAAAGAAACGTAATAAGAAAAATGTAGTGTTCACTTACACAGGTGATGGCGGTTCTTCACAAGGAGATTTCTATGAAGCAATCAACTTTGCTGGTGCTTACCATGCCAACGCAGTATTCTACATTCAAAATAATGGTTTCGCTATCTCAACTCCTCGTGAAAAGCAAACAGCTGCTAAAACACTAGCACAAAAAGCTGTCGCTGCTGGTATTCCAGGTATCCAAGTTGATGGCATGGACCCATTAGCAGTTTACACTGTATCTAAGATGGCACGCGATTGGGCAGTAAGTGGTAATGGCCCTGTGTTGATCGAAACGTTAACTTACCGTTACGGACCACATACATTATCAGGAGATGATCCAACACGTTACCGTACGAAAGATACGGATGACGAGTGGCAGAAAAAAGATCCATTGATCCGTTTCCGTAATTATTTGACTGAAAAAGGATTATGGTCAGAAGAAAAAGAAGAACAAGTTATTGAACAAACAAAAGAAGAAATCAAAGCAGCAATTGCAGAAGCTGATAAAATGCCAAAACAAAAAGTATCAGATTTCTTGAAAAATATGTTTGAAGTTTCTCCCCAAACAATCAAAGAACAAATTGCAATCTATGAAGCGAAGGAGTCGAAATAATCATGGCACAAAAAACAATGATTCAAGCAATCACAGATGCCTTAGCGTTGGAACTAGAAAATGACGAAAATGTTCTCGTTTTTGGTGAAGATGTCGGTAAAAACGGTGGGGTATTCCGTGCAACAGAAGGATTGCAAGAAAAATTTGGCGAAGAACGCGTTTTTGACACTCCTTTAGCGGAATCAGGAATCGCTGGACTTGGATTTGGATTGGCTCTTGAAGGATTCCGTCCGGTACCAGAAATCCAGTTTTTCGGATTTATTTTCGAAGCAATGGATGAAGTCGTTGCACAAATGGCACGTACGAGATACCGCATGGGGGGAACAAGAAACTTACCGATCACGATCCGTTCACCATTCGGTGGGGGTGTTCATACACCAGAACTTCACTCGGATAATTTAGAAGGATTGATTGCTCAGTCACCAGGGATTCGCGTAGTCATCCCATCAAATCCGTACGATGCAAAAGGACTATTGATTTCAGCTATCCGAAGTAATGACCCAGTCGTCTACTTGGAACATATGAAACTATACCGTTCGTTCCGCGAGGAAGTGCCAGATGAAGCGTATGAAGTACCTTTAGATAAAGCAGCTGTCACACGTGAAGGGTCTGATGTTTCGATCATCACATATGGTGCAATGGTTCGTGAAGCAATCAAAGCAGCAGACAATCTTGCAAAAGAAGATATTTCAGTAGAAATCATCGATCTACGTACGGTAGCACCATTGGATGTCGACACGATCATTCAATCTGTTGAAAAAACTGGTCGTGTTGTAGTTGTGCAAGAAGCACAAAGACAAGCTGGCGTAAGTGCACAAGTGATTTCTGAAATCTCAGAACGCGCGATCCTTTCTTTAGAGGCACCAATCGGCCGTGTTGCAGCACCAGACACTGTCTTTCCTTTTGGACAAGCAGAAAATATCTGGTTACCTAATGCTGCTGATATTGAAGCAAAAGTGAAAGAAATCGCAGAATTCTAAGAAGAGGGGACGTAATTAAATCATGGCATATCAATTTAAATTACCTGATATCGGTGAAGGTATCGCAGAAGGTGAAATCGTCAAATGGTTTGTTAAAGCAGGAGATACGATCAATGAAGACGATACTTTATTAGAAGTACAAAATGATAAATCAGTTGAAGAAATTCCTTCTCCAGTCACAGGGACAGTCAAAAATGTTCTTGTACCAGAAGGCACAGTAGCAAATGTAGGGGATGTATTGGTAGAAATCGATGCTCCTGGACACGAAGATAACGAGGAAAGCGGTGGCGATGCTGGTGTAGCAGCCAAAGAACAAACACCAGAACAGCCTGCAGCTGAACCGACTGCTGACACTGAAACACAAGGGACAGACGGTGGCATGTTTGAATTCAAGTTGCCTGATATCGGTGAAGGTATCGCAGAAGGTGAAATCGTCAAATGGTTTGTTAAAGCAGGAGATACGATCAATGAAGACGATACTTTATTAGAAGTACAAAATGATAAATCAGTTGAAGAAATTCCTTCTCCAGTAACAGGGACAGTCAAAAATGTTCTTGTACCAGAAGGCACAGTGGCAAATGTAGGGGATGTATTAGTTGAAATCGATGCCCCTGGTCATAACACTGCTCCATCAAGTGCAAAACCAGCTGTACCTGCTTCTGAAAAAGTCGAAACATCGGGATCAGCCGCTGTTGTCGAAGCTTCAGATCCAGATAAACGTGTGTTGGCGATGCCATCTGTTCGTCAATTCGCTCGTGAAAAAGATGTTGACATCTCTCAAGTGACGGCTACAGGAAAAGGCGGACGTGTGACAAAAGAAGATATTGAAAACTTCATTTCTGGTGGGGCTCCTGCAAAAGCAGAAGAAGCAGCACCTGTAAAAGAAACTGCTCCTGCTGAAAAAGCTGAAACAAAACCAGCGAAACCAGCTCAAGCATTCAAGTCAAATCTAGGTGATCTAGAAGAACGCGTAGCATTGACTCCTACACGTAAAGCTATTGCGAAAGCCATGGTCAACAGCAAACAAACAGCGCCTCATGTGACGTTACATGATGAAGTTGAAGTTTCTAAATTGTGGGATAACCGCAAACGATTCAAGGAAGTTGCAGCAGCCAATGGAACAAAACTTACTTTCTTGCCATACGTGGTGAAAGCATTGACAGCTACAGTGAAAAAATTCCCTATCTTGAATGCTTCGATTGATGATGCAAAACAAGAAATCGTATATAAAAATTACTATAATATCGGTATCGCTACAGATACAGATCATGGGTTATATGTGCCAAACGTGAAAGATGCAGACCGCAAAGGAATGTTTGCCATCGCTGACGAAATCAACGAAAAAGCAAAACTAGCTCATGATGGAAAACTATCTGCTGATGATATGCGTAATGGAACGATCACCATCAGCAATATCGGTTCAGTTGGTGGCGGCTGGTTTACTCCAGTAATCAACTACCCAGAAGTAGCGATCTTAGGTGTCGGTACAATTGCACAACAACCGATCGTGAATGGTGAAGGTGAAATCGTCGTAGGTCGAGTAATGAAACTTTCTCTAAGTTTCGATCACCGGATCGTTGATGGTGCGACAGCACAACAAGCAATGAACAATATCAAACGTCTTTTAGCTGATCCAGAGCTATTAATGATGGAAGGATGATAAACAAATGGTAGTTGGAGATTTTGCTGTAGAATTAGATACAGTTGTAATCGGTGCGGGACCTGGCGGCTATGTAGCAGCCATCCGCGCTGCTGAAATGGGTCAAAAAGTTGCAATCATCGAAAGAGAATATATCGGTGGCGTTTGTTTGAATGTCGGCTGTATTCCTTCAAAAGCATTGATTGCTGCAGGACATCATTATCAAGAATCACTTGATTCCACTATTTTTGGTGTAACAAGCGAAAATGTTACTCTTGATTTTGAGAAAACACAAGATTGGAAAGAAAACAAGGTAGTTAAAACACTTACTTCCGGTGTTGGATTCTTACTAAAAAAACACAAAGTAGAAACGATTGAAGGAGAAGCTTTCTTCGTGGATGATCATACATTGCGTGTGATCCATCCAGATTCAGCACAAACGTATTCATTTAACAATGCAATCATTGCTACTGGTTCACGCCCTATCGAAATTCCAGGATTCAAATTTGGTGGACGTGTACTTGATTCAACTGGCGGTCTAGCATTGAAAGAA
This sequence comes from Enterococcus durans, assembly GCF_002277935.1. NCBI lineage: Bacteria > Bacillati > Bacillota > Bacilli > Lactobacillales > Enterococcaceae > Enterococcus > Enterococcus durans. Next base: position 2,227,398 of record NZ_CP022930.1, read on the forward strand.
GTACCTAAGAAGTTTGTGATCATCGGTGGCGGTGTCATTGGTGCGGAACTCGGTGGTGCGTATGCAAATCTTGGAGCCGAAGTAACGATTCTTGAAGGTTCGCCACAAATCTTACCAACTTATGAAAAAGATTTGGTGAAACTAGTGGAAGACGACTTTAAGAAAAAAGGAGTAACCGTTGTAACCAATGCCATGGCAAAAGAAGCAGTAGATAATGGCGATAGCGTAACAGTCAAATATGCTGTTGACGGGAAAGAAGAAACTGTGACGGCTGATTATGTCATGGTAACAGTTGGTCGCCGTCCAAATACTGATGACATGGGCTTAGAACAAGCTGGTGTTGAAGTTGGCGAACGCGGATTGATCAAAGTGGATAAACAAGGGCGCACGAATGTTCCGAATATATATGCGATCGGCGATATCGTACCCGGTGCAGCATTAGCCCATAAAGCAAGCTATGAAGCGAAAATTGCAGCTGAAGCTATCTCAGGCAAAAAGGTAGCTGTCGACTATAAAGCAATGCCGGCAGTTGCATTTACGGATCCTGAATTGGCTTCTGTCGGAATGACGATCAAAGAAGCAAAAGAAGCTGGACTAGAAGCGACTGCTTATAAATTCCCATTTTCTGGAAATGGTCGTGCCTTGTCACTTGCGAAAACTGAAGGCTTCATTCGTTTAGTCACAACAAATGACGATAATGTGGTCATTGGCGCACAAATCGGTGGTGTTGGTGCCAGCGATATGGTGTCAGAATTAGCTTTAGCCATTGAATCAGGAATGAATGCGGAAGATATCGCTTTAACTATCCATCCACATCCATCCCTTGGAGAAATCACAATGGATGCATCAGAATTAGCATTAGGATTACCGATCCATATTTAAAGATTAAAGAGAACTCTCTCTATCATTGAGTGATAATTGATTATCAATACGAGCCAAGTACCTAATTCCATTGAGTTAGGTACTTGGCTTTTTGTATGTACGTTAATTCTCAAATATGAAAAAATGGGACATCTGTCTATCTGGTTATTTGTTAAGATTCTCTTAGCGAGTAAATCTTTAGAACGTAAGAAAGAATGGAGAACCGTAGTTTTTTGCTTTCAATCATAGATTGCTTGAATAAAAAAGGAGTGGAGAAAGTGAATAACCCAGAAAAAAATCCTGAAGAGGTTTATGTAACGCCAACAACTAGAGATCTTAGAAATCATCCTCAAAGTGATAAGATACGGCAGATATTTGTTCGAAGTGAGGAAAATTTCTTTCGTCATTTATCGGATCTCTTTGTAAAAGAACCTGAAGTTTACGCTAAAGTTGAGGAAATCATTTTTGACAAGTTCCAGTTGTCTGTTCCTTCGTTATTAGAAATGGTTGAACGAAAAGGAGAAAACATTCTACGTGCTCCAGTACTCTTGCCAGAATATGAAGAACAGCGAAAAGAAGCAGTAAAAAAACTATATCTTGCCTGTCGAGATGAAGCGGAAACTGCAATCTTCAATGCCTATCATCGAAATGGATATTGCATCGCTGAAATTGTTTCGCCAAGTTTCAACCGCCTTATTGAAGAAACGAAGAACTTTGAAAGAAGAAGAGACAATGTGCGTTTTGCCGCACGTGCGCTTGAAGCTTGTCTTAAAAATCTACGTAGAGATAAGCCTATCAATCTGATCAATTTTTATACAAAACCGGCGAGACAGGGCAATGATAGATGAGTAGTGGTTGTTCTTTAGTTACAAGTGAGCAACAACTTCTCCCTAATAAAAACATATTGATGAACGAAGAAAAATCCACCAAGAGGCGAACAAAAAATGAGTGAAATCAGGCAATGACTTAAATTGCCTGATTTTTTGCCGTGATTGGAATGAGGCGGGGACAGAAGTGTTTAACTCCAAGAAATAAGAAGAAATTACGAAAATTGCTTTTCAAATTTTTGTGAATTTCGGCTTATTTAAGAAGGAGTTGCTTCTGCTCTCACCGTTTATTCGTTTTTAAAAAATGTGACAAAAATGCTTCTTACTTTTTCTCCCACGCTCAAAGAATGACGGGGATAGGGAATATGGAAGTTTAATTTCATGTTACATAATTATATTATGTAAACTAAAAAAAGTAAAAATAGTTGGTTGCTTGTTCTTTTCTATGATACACTGATTTTGATTATGATGAATAGGAGAATGAGCGATGCAAGAGTATCAATATCCATTAGACCTTGATTGGACGACCGAAGAAATGGTGATCGTCATGAAAATGTGGGAGGACCTAGAAACTGCAAATGAAAAAGGAATCGCAAACGATCAGTTTCTAAAAACCTATCAAAACTTTAAAACAGTGATCAAATCGATCGGTGAAGAAAAACGACTAGGCAGAGAATTTGAGAAAGCTTCTGGCTATTCCTTATACCGAACGGTTCAGGAAGCAAAAAAGAATACGAATAAAATCTTGAAGATAAACGGGTGAAGGCATGGAAAAACGAATCAGTGTGATCAAAGAGTGGCTTTATGAAGCAGGAGAAAAAATAAAAAATGCTGAAAATAAAAAGTTGACGATTGATCAAAAGACTAGTCGAAATGATCTCGTCACTAATATGGATCGTGAAATCCAAGCTTTCTTGATCGACAAAATCCACAGATTCAATCCAGAAGCCAAAATCCTTGCAGAAGAAGATGGATACAGTAAGGTAAACGATTTTACAGGACAGCTTTTCGTGATTGATCCAATCGATGGCACACTTAATTTTGTCGTAGAACGTGAGAACTTTTGTATTATGTTAGGAGTCTACGAAGATGGTAAAGGTCAGTTAGGGTTTATTTACGATGTCGTCAAAGAAGAACTTTACTGGGGTGGTAATGGAATAGGAGTGTATAAAAACGAAGAAGCATTGCCAAAGCCCTCCAACATTGGATTATCTCAAGGATTATTAGGAGTAAATGGTTATTTATTTAGTCATAACCGATTCAATGTCCGAACGATTGCAGAAAAAAGTATGGGAGCCCGCCTTTATGGATGTGCTGGTCTAGAATTGATTGCGATGCTAAAAGGGCATCATATTGGCTATATCTCTAATCTAAGCCCTTGGGACTATGCAGCGGGGAATATCTTACTAGAAGAGTTCGGAATGAAGTACAGTGGCATACTCGGTGATAAATTAAAATTCGCAGGACGTGAATATTATCTCGCTGGGACCGAGAAGGCTTATGAAGAAATGCGACGATTGATAAACGATTCACAATCCTCAAAATCATAAAAAAACCGTAAGTTTAAGAGAAAAATGGCGAGAATATTAATTTTCTCGAAAAAATGAAAACATTTTACTATATTTCATGAAAAAAATTTGCTATAATAAACAGTCGAGTAAAATTGCACTGTCATAAAGAACCGAGAAGGAGTTAGTTACATTGAACTATAGAAACGATATCCGTAACGTAGCGATCATCGCTCACGTCGATCACGGAAAAACAACATTGGTTGATGAATTATTGAAACAATCCGATACATTAGACGCACACACACAATTACAAGAACGTGCGATGGATTCAAATGCTTTGGAAAAAGAACGTGGAATCACTATTTTAGCGAAAAATACAGCGGTTGATTATAAAAACTACCGTATCAATATCATGGATACCCCTGGACACGCGGACTTCGGTGGCGAAGTTGAACGTATCATGAAAATGGTAGACGGCGTTGTTCTAGTTGTTGATGCTTATGAAGGAACGATGCCACAAACACGTTTCGTATTGAAAAAAGCATTAGAACAACATATTACACCGATCGTCGTTGTAAATAAGATCGACAAACCATCTGCACGCCCAGAGTTTGTTGTTGATGAAGTACTAGAATTATTCATCGAATTGGGTGCTGATGATGATCAATTAGATTTCCCAGTTATTTACGCTTCGGCATTGAATGGAACTTCAAGCTTATCTGATGATCCTGCTGACCAAGAACCAACGATGGCACCAGTTTTCGATACGATCGTTGAAAAGATCCCTGCTCCAGTAGATAACAGCGACGAACCTTTACAATTCCAAGTATCATTGTTAGATTACAATGACTATGTTGGACGTATCGGGATCGGCCGTGTTTTCAGAGGAACCATCAAAGTAGGGGACCAAGTAGCCTTGATCAAACTTGACGGTTCAGTTAAAAAATTCCGTGTAACGAAATTGTTCGGTTTCTTCGGTCTAAAACGTTTAGAAATCCAAGAAGCAAAAGCTGGAGATTTGATTGCTGTGTCGGGTATGGAAGATATCTTCGTCGGCGAAACAGTTACACCTGTTGATCACCAAGAAGCATTACCGATCTTACACATCGATGAACCAACTTTACAAATGACATTCTTAGTAAATAATTCACCATTTGCTGGACGCGAAGGTAAATTCGTCACTGCACGTAAAATTGAAGAACGCTTGATGGCTGAACTTCAAACAGACGTTTCACTACGTGTTGAACCAACAAACTCTCCAGATGCCTGGACTGTTTCAGGTCGTGGGGAACTACATTTATCGATCTTGATCGAAAATATGCGTCGTGAAGGCTATGAATTACAAGTATCACGTCCAGAAGTTATAGAAAAAATCATCGATGGTGTAAAATGCGAACCATTTGAACGTGTTCAAATCGATACTCCAGAAGAATACATGGGTAGTGTAATCGAATCATTGAGCCTACGTAAAGGCGAAATGCAAGACATGATCCATACTGGAAATGGTCAGATCCGTTTGACATTCCTAACACCAGCACGTGGCTTGATCGGTTATTCTACTGAATTCCTTTCTATGACACGCGGATATGGAATCATGAACCATACCTTCGATCAATATTTACCAATGTTACCAGGACAAATCGGTGGACGCCACCAAGGTGCTCTTGTTTCGATCGATGCAGGGAAAGCAACAACTTATTCCATCATGAGTATTGAAGAACGTGGAACAGTCTTTGTTGAACCAGGTACAGAAGTATACGAAGGAATGATCATTGGCGAAAACAGCCGTGAAAATGACTTGACTGTCAACATTACAAAAGCAAAACAAATGACTAACGTACGTTCTGCTACGAAAGACCAAACATCTGTCATCAAAAAACCAAAACAATTAACATTAGAAGAATCATTAGAATTCTTGAATGATGATGAATATTGTGAAGTAACACCAGAAAGCATTCGTTTAAGAAAACAAATCTTGAACAAAAATGTTCGTGAAAAAGCGTCTAAAAAGAAAAAATAATGCGTGATCAAGCATCATAGGAGGAGGGGATAAAATCCCCTCCTTTTTTAGTTTATCAGTCACAGTACTGAAAGAAAATGATTCTTTAGGCGATATTATAAAAGTACAACTACAATCGAAACCGATAAATCTAGCTGGTTTTGTACATAGCTGAAAATATCTGATTCTCTAGTAATGTTGTTCAAATATAAAAAGTTCGTAGCATGGAGTGATCTAGTACATCAGGTTAAGTGTTATTTATCTATAAAAAATATTTTTGGTATGCTTAAGATAACAAGTGTGTAATTGCTGCTATCACTGTCGACTAAGTAGGATAAAAAGCCTTTAGCTATGCTATTTTACAAAGAGGCTGCAAAAATCAAAGGGCGTGATGAAGTGCGCGTTTCAGCTAATGTGTCACCTAACATGGAAAGAAAATAGTTTATTCTAAAAATTCGATTGTGGTGATTATGCTCAGCTATTTCTGTGGAGAAGTAGATTTAGAAATAGAGAAAAACACACGAAATAACGGAAAAAGTCTATTAAAAGACTTTTTAAAAACTCAAAATAAGCTCTCTGATGTTTCATAGATGCATTTTGTTTCACGGATAAAAGGGTTGTTCTGAGTGACAACGAGAAGTAAAATAGTTCTTGCGTAATCTATTTAAATGAATGAAATATTGCCATCATTTTCTTAAAATATGTATAAAGTAGGGATAAGATGAACGAATTACTAAAAAAATATTTTGGCTATGACGAATTTCGCCCAGGGCAAAGGGAAATCATTCAAAAAGTGATGGAACATGAAGATGTGCTGGGTATCATGCCGACAGGAAGTGGGAAATCGGTGTGCTATCAGTTGCCAGCGTTGATGCTAGATGGTTTGACGATCGTCGTTTCACCCTTGATATCCCTCATGAAAGATCAAGTAGATGCGGCTAACCAGTTAGGGATAGCTGCAACATTTATCAATAGTTCGTTGAATGGCTATGAAACAGCAAGACGTTTCCAAGAACTTGAACAGAGGGAGATCCAGTTGCTCTATGTTGCACCTGAACGCTTTATCATGCCAGATTTCATTCGTTCGATGCAACATTGGAATGTCCAACTGCTTGCCATTGATGAAGCACATTGTATTTCCCAATGGGGGCATGATTTCCGTCCAAGTTACCTTCAAATGGCAGAAAAGTTGAATGAGTTGATCCAACGGCCAATCATTGTTGCATTAACAGCAACTGCAACGATAGCTGTAGCCGAAGACATCAAAAGACTTTTAAAGATTCCGGTCAAAAATCATATCCAAACCGGGTTTGCTCGCGAAAATCTACGGTTGCAAGTAATCAAGGATCAAAAAAAAGAACAATATTTGGTCGAATATCTGCGTATGAATCAGAAACAATCCGGCATCATCTATGCGGCAACACGCAAAGAAGTTGACCGTATCTATCATTTATTAAAAAAGTTTGGTTTCAATGCTGGTAGGTATCATGGTGGCATGAGTGAACGGGAACGAACGAAAATGCAAGAAGCTTTTCTGTACGACCGCGTAGAGTTATTGGTGGCTACCAATGCTTTTGGAATGGGGATCAATAAAAGCAATATCCGCTTTGTCATCCATTATCAAATACCAGGTTCTTTGGAGGCTTATTATCAAGAAGCAGGTAGAGCGGGAAGAGATGGTCTTCTAAGTGATGCTATCTTGTTATTTGCACCGCAAGATATCCAGATCCAGAAATTTTTTATCCAGCAATCACAACGGGAAGATTCTCAAAAGCAAAAAGAATATGAAAAATTAAAAGCTATGACTGAGTATGTCTACATTGAGGATTGTTTGCAGCAATATATCTTAGCTTATTTTGGAGAAGATGGTGTACCTTGCGAGCGTTGCGGTAACTGTTTAGATGATCGAGAGTTGATCGATGTTACGAAGGAAACACAGATGGTTTTATCTTGTATCAAACGAATGGGCGAAAACTATGGGAAGCAGATGTTGATGAAAGTGTTAGCTGGATCGAAGGAGCAAAAAGTGAAAAACTTCGGATTTGATCGACTTTCTACGTACGGTTTATTAAAGAAATACGCGCAAAAAGATATCTTGCAGCTGATCGAATTCCTTATCTCTGGTGGTTACTTGCTCTCTGTGAGTGGAGAGTACCCCGTTTTGAAGGTCACAGAGTCAGGTATCGCTGTTCTTACTGGAAAAAAACAAGTATTTAAGAAAGAACCAAAGAAAGTAGTTCAACTTTCAGATGAAGCTGCAGACAGTCTGTTTGAAACATTACGAGAACTGCGAACAGACTTAGCTTCTGAAGCTGGTGTTCCGCCATATGTCGTTTTTTCTGATTCGACGTTAAAAGAAATGAGCCAACAAAGACCACAAAACCGACTGGCATTTCTGCAAATAAAAGGTGTCGGTCAAAGTAAATTAGATAAATACGGAGAAGCATTCCTAGCCGTTATCAAAGAAGCACAAAGCGAAAAATGAAAAGTGCGTCCATCGTGCAAAACAAAAGGATAAAAAAAGGGAAAATCACCTTACGAAAACCGTGATTTTTCCCCGTTGGATTTTTAAGTATGTTATAATAAATAAACTTAGAATGGGGGTAGGCGTAGATGGATTCTCTGTCAAATGAATTTGCAGTCCAAGTATTGAAAGATGAAGCTGAACGGATCAAACGCTTGATCAAAAATCAAAAAAACAGCTTATGTATCTCGCAATGTAAAGCTTTTGAAGAAGTAGTGGATACGCAAATGTATGGATTCTCACAACAAGTCAATTTTGCGATACGTGTGGGGATAGTCGAAAAAACAGAAGGTCAGCTATTGCTGAGTGAATTAGAGCGTGAACTGAACCATTTATATAGTGAAGTTTACCAAGAAAATTATGATAAAAAAGAAATTGGCAAGGAGGAGTAAACTTGCCTAAGAAAGTTAAAAAAAGGCATTTATTAGACTATAGCATATTGATCCCATATTTGATTCTATGTGTATTGGGATTGATCATGGTCTATAGTTCGTCATCATATTTATTAATGGAAAACGGGACAAGCCCTTCCGCATCATTTTTTAATCAAAGTATTTTTTGGGTCCTGAGTCTAATTGTAATCGGGCTGCTTTACAAAATGAAAACCGATGTTTTGAAGAATCAGCGGTTGATCATGGCAGCAATCGCTGTGCTGACGATTTTACTTTTGATCGTTTTATTTTTTGGTAAAGAGATCAATGGTGCAAAAGGATGGATTCAGATCGCTGGATTTACGATCCAACCTGCAGAGTATTTAAAGATCATCGCAATCTGGTATTTGTCTTGGACTCTTTCCAAACGACAATACAGCATCCAAAAAGATTTTATCGGCACGGTCAAACGACCTCTTGCTTTGGTATTGGTATTGACGGCTATCGTTGCAATCTTGCCCGATTTTGGGAACGCAACTGTCATCTTTTTGATTACGTTGGTTTTGCTTTTAGCAAGTGGTATCAACTATGTATATACATTGATCGTTGGATTTGGTGGAGTTGGTTTAAGTGTGTTTACTATCTGGCTAGTCAATATCACTCACGGGAAATTTCTTCCTGAACGATTGCAATATATCTATAATCGTTTTGCTATTTTTCAGAATCCTTTTTCCGATGAACTCAATAGAGGGCACCAAATGGTCAACGGCTATTATGCGATGTTCAACGGCGGTCTATTTGGCCGAGGATTAGGGAATAGTATCCAGAAAAAAGGCTTCTTACAAGAAGCACAAACCGATTTCATCTACGCGATCGTAGTAGAAGAACTAGGTGTTATCATGGGGATCCTGATCCTTGCTCTACTATTCTTTATGATCACTCGGATCATTTTAGTAGGGACGCGTTCAAAAGATCCATTCAATTCATTATTGTGTATCGGGATCGGAGCAATGTTCTTAGTTCAAGTGTTCGTAAACCTTGGAGGGATCACTGGTGTTATCCCATTGACAGGTATTACTTTCCCATTTTTGAGTCAGGGCGGTTCTAGTCTCTTGATGCTCTCGATCTGTATTGGTTTTGTATTGAATATCAGTGCAGATGAGAAAAGAAAAAGCTTAGGTTTATACTAAAAAAGATGTAGGAGTGGTTCGATGGAAAAAGTTTTAGTTGCTAACAGAGGAGAGATTGCGGTACGTGTGTTCCGTGCTTGCACAGAATTAGGAATTAAAACTGTTGGTATCTACGCTGAAGAAGATGAGTATTCAGTGCACCGGTTCAAAGCAGATGAAGCATATTTGATTGGACAAGGGAAAAAACCGATCGATGCGTATTTAGATATTGAAGGGATCATCTCGATTGCAAAACAATGCGGAGCAGATGCTATTCATCCAGGATATGGATTACTATCTGAAAATTTAGGTTTTGCACAACGTTGTAAAGAAGAGGGGATCACTTTTGTCGGTCCCGATTTACATCATCTTGATATTTTTGGAGATAAAATCAAAGCAAAAGCAGCAGCGATCGAAGCTGGGATCGCATCGATTCCTGGAACAGATGGCCCGATTGCGAGTGTAGAAGAAGCACTAGATTTTGGCGAACGCTATGGTTATCCAATCATGATCAAAGCAGCTTTAGGTGGTGGCGGACGTGGGATGCGTGTCGCTCATGATGAAAAAAGCGCTCGAGAAGGATATGAACGTGCAAAAAGCGAAGCAAAAGCAGCGTTTGGTAGCGATGAAGTCTATGTAGAAAAATATATAGCGAACCCTAAGCATATCGAAGTCCAAATCCTTGGAGATAAGCATGGCAATGTGATCCATTTATTTGAAAGAGATTGTTCTGTTCAAAGACGCCACCAAAAAGTTGTAGAAGTCGCACCTTGTGTGTCCATGAACGAAGAACAGCGTCAGCGGATCTGTGAAGCTGCTGTCCAATTGATGAAACATGTGGGCTATGTCAATGCTGGAACAGTCGAGTTTTTGGTTGAAGGAGACGATTTTTACTTTATCGAAGTCAATCCTCGAGTGCAAGTAGAGCATACGATCACTGAAATGATCACAGATGTCGATATTGTAACGACACAATTATTGATTGCACAAGGAAAAGATCTGCACAAAGAAATCGGTTTGCCAGAACAATCAGGGATCAAGCTTAATGGTTCGGCGATCCAGTGCCGAATCACGACAGAAGACCCGTTGAATCATTTTCTTCCTGACACAGGGAAAATCGATACTTACCGTTCTCCAGGTGGATTCGGCGTCCGTTTAGATGTCGGGAATGCTTATTCTGGTTATGTCGTTACTCCTTATTTTGACTCTTTATTAGTTAAAGTTTGTACGCATGCAGCTGATTTTGACACTGCGATCCAAAAAATGACACGTTGTCTGAAAGAATTTCGGATTCGTGGAGTAAAAACCAACATTCCATTTATGTTAAACGTTATTTCTCATCCTGTGTTCCAATCCGGTAATGCAAAAACAACGTTTATTGATAATACAAAAGAACTATTTGAATTTCCACGTTTGAGAGACCGTGGCAATAAAACTATGAAATACATCGGTGAAATCACTGTCAATGGCTTCCCAGGAATCAAAAAAGGGGAAAAACCATTCTATGATAAACCACGTCTACCTAAAAAACTGATCACTCGGGATGAGTATCTCACTGCGAAAAATGTTTTAGATAATGAGGGGGCTGATGGATTAGTCCAGTGGATCAAGAACCAAGAAAATCTGCTACTGACTGATACGACCTTTAGAGATGCGCATCAAAGTTTATTGGCAACTAGAGTACGGACAAAAGATTTCAAAGAAGTTGCCCGTTTAACAGGAGAGGGACTTCCAGAACTTTTCTCAAGTGAGATGTGGGGAGGCGCTACTTTTGATGTGGCCTATCGTTTCTTGAATGAAGACCCATGGCAAAGACTAAGAAAAATCCGTTCCTTGATGCCTAACACTTTATTGCAGATGCTGTTCAGAGGATCGAATGCAGTAGGATACTCGAATTATCCAGATAACGTGTTAGTGGAATTTGTGAAAGAAGCGGCGGCACAAGGAATTGATGTCTTCCGGATTTTTGACAGCTTGAACTGGACACCTCAAATGGAAAAAAGTATTCAAGCAGTCCGAGATACAGGGAAAATCGCAGAAGCCGCAATCTGCTATACTGGCGATATCAACGATCCAAGTCGCGCAAAATACAATGTGCAATATTATAAAGATATGGCAAAAGAGCTTGAACAACTAGGAGCGCACATCATTGCAATCAAAGATATGGCTGGATTATTAAAACCTCAGGCAGCCTATCGTTTGATTAGTGAATTGAAAGAAACAACTGTTTTACCGATCCATTTGCATACACATGATACTAGCGGAAATGGGATCATCACCTATTCAGCAGCAACCAAAGCTGGGGTGGACATTGTCGACGTAGCCATGAGTGCGATGAGTGGAAATACGAGTCAACCGAGCATGAGCAGTTTATATTATGCGTTAGTCAATGGTCCTCGCTTACCTGAGATCAATATCCAAAATGCACAACAATTGAACCATTATTGGGAAGATGTACGCATGTACTATAAACCATTTGAAAATGGGTTGAACGCCCCTGAAACAGAAGTCTATATGCACGAAATGCCAGGGGGACAATATTCAAATCTCCAACAACAGGCAAAAGCAGTCGGTCTAGGACACAAATGGGATGAAATCAAACAGATGTATCACACAGTCAATTTAATGTTTGGTGACATCGTTAAAGTAACACCGTCATCAAAAGTGGTGGGGGATATGGCGTTATTCATGGTCCAAAATGATTTGACGGAAGACGATATCTATGAAAAAGGAGACACCTTGAGTTTCCCAGAATCAGTTGTCACTTTCTTCCAAGGTGAGTTGGGACAACCAGTTGGCGGATTCCCTGAAAAATTACAAAAGATCATTTTGAAAGGAAGACCTGCAATCAATGTCCGTCCAGGTGCTTTAGCTGAACCAGTCGACTTTGAACAAGTCAAAAATGAGTTAGCTGAAAAAATCGGTTATGAGCCTAAAAATGAAGAAGTTTTGAGCTATTTGATGTATCCTCAAGTCTTTTTAGATTATCAAAAAGCATACAATCAATTTGGCGATGTGACTTTATTAGATACACCAACGTTCTTCCAAGGGATTCGCTTGGGTGAAACAGTGAATGTCCAAATCGAAAGAGGAAAAATCTTGATCATTCGGTTGGATGAGATCGGTGAACCAGATATTGAAGGAAATCGCGTGTTGTTCTTCAATCTGAATGGTCAACGCCGCGAAATACTGATCAAGGATACTTCGATCATCAGTTCAGTTCAAACACGTTTGAAAGCTGAACCAACGAATCGCGAACAAATCGGGGCAACGATGTCAGGTTCTGTGCTAGAAGTGTTAGTGAAAAAAGGCGATAAAGTGAAAAAAGGTGACACTTTGATGATCACAGAAGCGATGAAGATGGAAACGGCGATCGAAGCCCGTTTTGACGGAGAAATTGCCCATATCTATGTGGCAAACGGTGATTCGATTGCGTCAGGTGACCTCTTGATCGAAGTGACTGAAAAATAAAGGTGGTGGGTCAGCATGAAACGGCTAGGATTATTTATCTTGATATTGCTATCAGTGATCGTCGCATTCTACATGCAGCCGGTATTGTTCCCACCCGTGCTAGAGGCAAAAAAAAGCCAAGAACAACAGACACAAAACCAGATGACGACGTGGAAATACCAGGAGCTTAAAGCAACTGGTTTTTCCACCTATATCGGAAAGCCAATCGAAGAGTTAGAACAGCATTTTGGAAAACCATATGATCGCTTAACTTCTGGATTTGGCTTTGAAACTAGATACTATCAGGATACCCAAGGACAATGGTCTTTCGAAGCAAATATCCAAGATGATAAAGTAGAAGCCGTCAAAGTATTAAAAGCAGATCATGAAACGATCGCACCTTTTACGCTTGGTATGACGATGCAAGATTTAACGGATATCACGACCATTTATACAAATTTCACATTTGAGTATCAAGATACAGAAGTCGGTATTGAGCTGATGGAAGAGGATATGAATTATCGACCACTGCTCGCCTTTGACAATCAGACTTTTGGTATTTTGTTTTTTGATCAAAGTACAGGTGATTTGTTCTCAGTAGTATATTTGAGTAAAGATAGTTTACTCAAATTGTTGCCTTATCAAGTGTTTGGTGAAGGGTTACCTCATTATCAATTAGAGGATGATGCAGATTGGGAAGAAATCAATCAAGCAAAGGAAAATAAAAGTTTTATTTTGTTGAATTCTTTGAGAAAACAAGATGATTTACCACTCTATCGAAGAAACATCAATTTTTCCGATAAAACGAATTTATTACTACACGATTATTTGAAAAAGCCAGAAGAATTTCTTTCAGAAGATCGGTTAGCAGAATGGAAGCAAACATTGGGTAGTGCAAAAACGGCTACAAAATTCACCCTAGCCAAAGACGAACTGGATAAGTTAACAGGAAAAGGCAAATTACAGCATGTCAATGGTGTATTTACTCACCCTGTCATCGATCCAACGTTCACTTTTTTATTTTTGTATAGCGATCCATACTATCATGATCGTTTCTTGCTTGATTCCCCTGATCAGTTAGGAATTGCTTTTTCTAAAGAAAATATGATAGTCTTGATGCAAGAAGAAGTTGAGGAGAGTAGCGATAGCAGTGATAATCAATGAAGAATTATTTGTTTTAGAAGATCAATGTAAACGTTTGGCGAAATGTATCATTGAAAGTCATACAATGAGCGAATACATGAAAACAAAAAAACAGATGGAGCAATCGGAAGAAGTTGCGAAGTTAAAAGCTGATTTCTTCAAAAAAAAAGAAGACTATGAAAAGATTGCGCCCTACAAAGAGTGCGCACCAGGGTACAAAGAAACGTATTTGGCTGTTAGAAAAGCCAAAAGACAACTTGATTTGAATGACTCAGTCGCCGCCTTTCGGATACAAGAAACCCAACTTCAAAATATACTCGATGAAATCAGTCGAGAGCTTGCACAAGCTGTTTCTTCGGAGATCAAGATCGATGCAGGCAATCCTTTATTTGAAAAAGGAAGACATGCTGGATGTGGAGGAAACTGTCATGGAAACAGAAAACAATCAATTTGAAATAACGAAGCGACGTGGACTGATCGTCTGGGTCTATAGCCTGAAACAACTAAAGAATCTCAAGAAGTTTGGCTTGCTTCATTATGTTTCAAGGAAAATGAAATACGTGGTCATCTATTTGAACGAAGAAACATTCGATCAAACAGAAGAACGAATCAAAAAATTACATTTTGTACGCAATGTAGAGCGCTCATACCGCCCTGATATTGAAATGAATTTTGCAGAAAAAATCGGATCAAAAGCACAAGTGAAAGATGATGGGTTCGAAGTAGAAGAAGCCAATACCAAAATTCGCTTGGCAGACCATGTATTCTAATTTTCTATATGAATAAAAGGTTCTAAGTCAAATAGTGTTGTTTTGAATTAAATCATGAAAAGGAGACGTTTCGGCGTTTCCTTTTTTGTGTAATTAAATGATCTCGTAAAGATTTTGTGGCTCTTTGTCAATAAGGACTGATGAGTTTTGTAAAGTGAAATCTGGGATAGAAGGACTGACCTTCTGTCTCAGATTTTTTTGTTATTTCACTTGAATCAATTGATTGATCAAAAAAATCCTGATTTTCATGTTCTCAAATGATTTAAATCCATAAGATAATCGTTTCAGTGTCTTGATATGGGTATTTTTGGCCTCTATTTTGCCATTAGAATACGGGTAAATCATAGCATTGTAAATCCCTTCTTCGTAAGTTAAAAGGTTTTGAAGTTTCGTGCGAAATTGGACATCAAGTGTTTCAGGAAGATTTTTTAATAAGGTAAAAAATAAGTCAGGTTCTTTGTCTCGAAAGGCTTCGGTCAGCTCATGGAAAAAAGTATAGGCTTCCTTTAAAGGCGTTGAAAACGCCAGTAATCGATCGATCATCATTGCTTCAGTGAGTAGCGGGTATTTAGGTGCACGAAAACTGCGCCATGTTTTGTAGTCATAGTAATTGATTTTTTGACGGTTTTTTAGAAGAAAGCGCCAGTTCTTTTTCACTTTCTCGGCTTCTCTTCGTTGCCCTAACTGGTGTAATCTTTTCATTTCTTGTACACGAAAATCATTGAATGCCTGATTCAGATGTTTGGTGATATGAAAACGATCAATGACGACTTTCGCATTCGGTAAGACACGTTTTGTCAATTGGAAGTAGGCGGCATTCATATCTGTCACTAAGTATTCCACCGCTTCAGGATTCGTACAGCGACTAAAATAGTGTGTCAAACGCGATAATTTACGTGTAGGCAAAATATCAATGAGTTTTCCTGTCTCGCCATCCGCACAAATAAAGCTCATTTTATCCTCAATCGAAGCGTGCGAACGAAATTCATCCACCATCAATACTTTTGGCAGGGTCCTTTTTGACGGCTTCGGAAGATAGTTTTTCAACTCTTTCAATGTACGAATCACAGTCGTCAAAGATACCTGACAAAGCTTGGCAATCAATGATAAAGACATCTTTTCGGCGAGTAAAGCAGTGATTTTCCATTTGACATGATTGGCAATCGAATGTCTAGGACGGACAAAGTAGCTTTGGGCTGTCCAATGACGCAAACAGTTTTTACAGGTGTAGCGTTGCTTTTTCAAACGCATGATCAGTGGCATGTGGTTGTATTCTTCAAAGCGGACAATAGTTTTCTTCTTGCCATTCTTCACAATGGTCGTTTGACCGTGAGCATCGATTACAGAGGAACCGCAATGTGCACAAGCACAAGGAGCAGGAGAGAGAACCGCATCGATGACCATCGTTTTTTTGTTTTGAAACAGCTCGTAAGAAACTTCAGTGATTACTAAATTTTGGTCTATTAATCGCAACATTTTTTTGATAGAATCATTCATAGAACATATCGTCCTCTCGTAGTTTATTTTGTGGTGATTTAATCATACTAGAGAACGATATGTTTTTTAATACCTAAAATGAAAAATGGGGCTGAAGAATCAATTTTGATTCATCAGTCCCATAAATTATAGAGCCGATTTTGTTGGATCAGAATTCTCTTTCTAAGATGACAAAACGTTCTAAAGCCAAATGCGATTCTTTTGATGACTTTGATCAAGTTGTTTTTACCTTCCAGTTTGCCGTTAGAAAAAGAAATGTTCGAATCTTTAATATTTAGTAGTTGTTTGATCATTTTGTCTATGCTTTTTTCTTTCATTTTGATATTCTTATTAGTGGACATTTGGTTTTCCTCCTATGATTGGGTTCGGCGATTTAATTATAGGACAACCAGATGTCTTTTTGTTATAAAAATAATTGGCGTTCCTACTCCTAAGAGTAACAACTCCGAATATTATAGAACCTTTATTTTGTCATGATTTAATCATACTAGGGAACGATATGTTTTTTTAATATCTAAAATGAACAATGGGGCTGATGAATCAAAATTGATTCTTCAGTCCCATAAATTATAGAACCCCTTTTTTGAGTGTCCACACGTAAATTTGATTCATAGATACAATGCAACACTGTCTTTTAATCAGTCAAAATAAGTGGTGGATCATCTTCAGCAAAAATAGATCAGGTAGATGAAACAAGTGTTATTATTTGTATAGTTAACAAAATTTAAGGATAATAATAGTGGGTGTATTGTTGCTTTTTTCCACAAACAATTGAACAACTCAGTAATTAGAAAGGTAAAGGTGTAATTACAATGAAAAAGTTTGTCTATTCTATGATGTTATTCAGTTTGTTAGGTAATTTTTTCACACCCATCGTTGCAACAGCGATGGAAAACGGAGAAGGAGTATCTACTACTGCAAGTGAAAAAACCATAAATTCTACATCAGGTGATACCCCAAAAACACTGCAGACAGAATCTGTTCCTCCTACTAAAGAGTCATCAAGTACTGAAGAAAGTATTCCCGTCGAGAATCACCTTCAGTTTGATCAAGCAAGTGAGTTTGTTAGTACAGCTGAGAAGAATGAATTAGCATTGAATTTAGTCGGAAATATCACTAGTTCTACTGAAAACAATCAAGCGATCACTTTTGAAATGGCTAAGTTATTTGTATTGAAAGATGCCAAAGATGAAGAGAAGAATATCCTGAATGACCAAAAAGAAATAATCGGAAAGTATACGGTTGATACAACGAAAAATGGTACCCAATTTACATTAGATTTTAATAAACTAAGTAAAGGCGATAACCGTTTCCGGCTTGTTTTACTAGGGACGAATACACGCGGACCAAATCGAACGGTTGATTTTTATCAAAAAGATAAAAAAATATTTCAATTAAACTTGCCAAAAGAAACAGAGTCTACTACACAGACAATCGAAACCAAAGAAACGTCAACCGAGAATAGTCAATCTGACACTCAAACAACGGCAACCACTGAACGGACTAAAAACGCAAGTAGTAATCAAAGTAAGAATGTGAATAAAGCAGTCCTTTCACCCGAAACAAAGAGTGAAGATGCTGGAGCAACACAGGATTCTAAACAAATGGATGAATTATTTGAGAAGTATGCTCCTGGTGACAACTTCGTGAAAAAAATTAAATTGACAACTGAGACTAACCCAGCAACGATCGATTCAGTCGTTGTGTTTCAATTGGACTTTGAGATTCCTGATACTGTCTGAACTGAAATGATGCCTGGTGATTATTACGAGATGGATTTTACACAAGGATTAGAAATCAGGGACCCTTCACCAAAAGGAGATTTACTGGATAAGAATAAAAATAGCTATGGTACTTACGAGTTTGATGCAAATACGCAAAAATTGCGTATTGTTTTTACGAAACAAGACAGTATGGAGTTTTTGCCAGCCAGCAGTGGTTCAGTTTCAGCTGATGTACATTTTGATAAAAAGAAAATCACTCAACCAGGCGAGACAACGATCACTTATCCGAGTAAAACGAATATCCCACCTGCTACTTTCATAATAAAACCATCTAGTGGAGCCTCTCTTAGTAAAGCAGGTCATCCAGATAGAGTAAATAGTCCAGATAAAGTGATTTGGGATATAGACTTCAACAAAGATTATAGCGACTTATCTAAGCCATTGATACGTGAACATTTTCCTGATCAACTGGTATTTGATAAACAGGAGAAAGGCGCAGTTTCTGTTTATCCGTTGAATCTGGATTTTGATGGAAACGTGGTGGGAGTAGACACGATACCTCTTGATCCAAAACAATATACAGTAGAGAATGATGGCTCGATTCAATTCAATATGGCTATCCAACAACCTTACCGCATCGTTTATACTACAACGATCAAAGATTCAGTAAAACCCAGTGACGGTGGAAAGCTAACAATAGGAAACAACGTGGAATTAATTACAGATACAACGAATCTACAAGCTTCGGCTTCTGTCGACCTTACTTATGAAAAAGCATTAGAAAAAGTTAAAACTGATTATGATCCTGTCGAACAAGTCTATAGTTGGCTGATTCGTTACAACTATGGTCAAAAAGAATTAACAGCTGACAATGTGATCTCAGACACGTATTCGGCAAATATGGATGTCGATCCAGATAGCTTTGCTATTTACCAGGTCAATTTTGACAGTGATGGTACTCCAGTCAATGGCGCACCAATTGATCCGAGTGCTTATACAATTGACACGACCAATAATCCATTTAAAGTGACATTTAAAAATAATGTACAGGCTGAAAAAGCAATCAATATCACCTACAAAACAAAGGTCAATAAAATCGTCACAGACAACTCTGGTATAAAGATAACGAATCAGGCACGGACTGAAAACCTCTCTTCATCGGCAGAAGTCCAAGCGAACCCTACACAACAAGTAATCATCAAAAATAAACCAACACTTGATGTAGGAAGGAAATCAGCTCATTATGTGGTTGATATAAATAAAAATAAGTATGAACTGGAAAATGCCCTTTTTACTGATACAATGAGCTACACAGATGAGGGGTATGTAATTTTTCCAACTAAAGTAAAAGTACCAGACAAGCAATCAGACTATGGGGTGATCATCCGTGATGTCTCAGAAAATGATCACATTTTGACAGGAGCAGTCCAATTTTTGGATGTGCATGGAAATGTACTGAACATGATAGGGGATGAAACTACAGCTGACTATGTTCTTTCTGTGCATTTAACTGAGTCTCAAAAAGGATATACGGATTTTAAGATAAAATTCCAAAACAGCTACACAAAGACGAGACATCAGTTCCAAATGGAATATTATGTCTCCTATAATCAGTTTAATGAAGAGTTCGAAGACCCAAATACGAGTATCAATTATGCGAATACAATCAAAGTTAATTTTGACAATAACGGTGAATCCTATGAAGCTTCCAGCAGTGCAGAGTTTAAAACAAACACTCAAGAAACACAACAAGGAATGAAGTTTGGCAGCTATGATCCAGCAACGAAAGAATTCACATGGACGATCGTGACCAACTATAATAACTTAGGGGTATCAAGAATTTATTTTCATGACCCAATCACTGGAAATCAAGTCTATGAACCGAATTCATTAGAGGTAACACGAGGAACAATCAATCATAACGGGCAGTTTCAGGCAACTACCAGTGATCCCTATAAAGGCAATCAGGTGGGGAAAAAATATCTTAAAGTAACTGACCCAGCACCAACCAGCGAGAACCAAGGAACATTAACTATAGATCTGGGTACAGATGAAGAGTACATTCAAGGCTGGAACGTGACAGGGGCTCCAATGGTCTTTCAGATCCAGTTCAAAACATCTTTGAAAAATCAGATTGTGTACGATCAATCTACGTATAGTAATGTGGCAAATGTTGATGTCAAGGGGATTAAACAAGATTTACCCGCTTCAGTCTCCGTGGCGTTCGGCGGACAATCTATTTTAAAAGATGGAAAATACAATGCACAAACTGGTAAAGTTGATTGGCAATTGGTGATCAATCCAAATCAATCATGGCTATCAAACGTTAAAGTTGAAGACAAACCAAGTGCGAATCAATTCATAAAAGCAAGCAGCTTCAAACTTTATACAGGAAAATACTCAGGAACGGGCAGTTCGATCACTGTGGAGCCAGATCAGCCCGTACCGACCAATCAATACAAAGTTCAGATCGATACTGACTCGACTGTAGGACAACAAACATTTACTGTAGATATGTCCGGTATCAAAGAAAAAAAGGATCCAAATCATGAGAACGAGTTTTTAAACGGAGTAATCGAAAAACCGTATGTGTTGGTTTATGAAACTGAACCGAATTTTACATCTAAAACTGAAACGGTCACTAATGATGCCATCATTTCAAGTGAGGGTGCTGAATTACCTGGGAAAGACACAAAGAAAGATGTTCAAGTGACTATTCAAGAGTCCAATGGTTTAGCGTATGGAACAAAAGGAAAAATCATTGTTCAAAAGGAAAATGGGCAGGGGGGAGTCGTTCCTAATGCTGTTTTACAATTGCTACGAAAAAATACTAAGACCAACCAATCCGATATCATTTACCAAGTAACAACAGACAAGCAAGGAATGGCCATATTTGGTAATTTGATTGCTACTAGCCCAATATATGAATACTCTGTCAAGGAGATCGAAGCACCAGAAGGTTATACAATTTCTCCTGAGCTACTAGTAGGAAAAAAAGTATCGATCAATACGGACAGCACTCCATTGACTACTTTTATTAAAAATGAACCTATCAAATTAATTTTTAATAAAACAGATGGAGAAGGGAAGCCACTATCTGGCGGATTATTTAGTTTGTTAAAAAATAAAGGAACTAAAGAAGCACCAAATTATGTTTCCGTACAGACTTTTGCAGCGCGAGAAAGAGGCGTAGATTTATCAGGTCTTAGCGACGGCCAATATCAAATCAGCGAATCAATGGCACCGGAGGGGTACCAAATCAATTAAACACCGATCGATTTTGAAGTAAAGAAAAATGCCGACAATACACGAAATGTTTTCGTAAACGATCAAGTGGTCTCAGATGGCGTATTGACGCTAAAAAACTACCAAGGTTCAGCCGTATTGAAGAAAACCGATGAGGTAGGTAAAACTCTTGCTGGTGCCCAGTTCAATTTGCAACATGCAAAACTAAATACAGGTGATTTTAGTGATTATGGGAATCAAAAATCTTATATTACAGATAATAATGGACAGTTGAATCTAACTGGCCTAGCCCCAGGGAAGTATAAATTGAAAGAAAGCAAAGCACCAGAAGGTTACTACTTGAATACGGAAGAAATTGCTTTTGAAATTCCTCAAATAGCAACTGGCAATGAGGCACCAATCCAGTTGAATGATGGCAAAGCATTGATCAATTATCAAGGAACTGCGACAGTAACAAAGAAATCTGAATCTGGGGAATTATTACCAGATGCTATCTTTGAAGTCCAAACGAGTAGTGGAAAAACAGTCCAAACAAATTTAGTGACTGATGAGAATGGGAAAGTTACAGCTAAAAATCTTGCTCCTGGCGCGTATCAATTTGTCGAAACCAAAGCGCCAAATGGGTACATGCTCAACACCCAACCGTTACCATTTACCATTGATACAACATCGGCAGGAAAGCCAGCGGCAGTGACTGCTAATTTTGTAAACTACCAAGGCGGAGTTGAACTAATAAAAATCGACGCTGAGGATAGCAACAAATATTTGGCGAATGCGGAATTTCAATTACTTGATAGCAAGGAAACAGTCTTGCGTAAAGAACTTAAGACGAACGGGGAAGGAAAACTAGCGCTAAACGATTTGGCACCTGGAAAGTATTTCTTTAAAGAAACTAAAGCGCCAGAGGGCTACCAATTGTCAGATAAGCTAGTTGGATTTACGATCCCAACGAAACACAACGGTAAACCCAAACAAATGGAGGTAGTAGTAAAAAATAGTGCGAATACTCAAAGTAGAACGACTCAATCGACCAAATCGGATCAATCAATCAAACCGGATCAGTCTACCAAGCACCAGCAATCTGGAAAAGGATATTATCCGAAAACTGGTGAGACTAAAAGCATGATCATGATCATTGGAGGGGTGATCCTTGTTCTAGTTATCGTTGGAGCCACTTATCTACGAAGAAAGCAACACGAAAAATAAATTTAGAAGGGTGGAATAGCAGGATTCAACTCTGAGAAATAAGCTTGACTTATTCTCAAAGCAGTTACTCCTGTTTCCATCATTTGTGCATGTTTAGACTGTGAGGCAAAAGCATTTCTTGTTTTTGTCTCACGGTTTTTTTGTCTTTCGAGGAATCACTAAAAGGAACATGAACACACGTATGGATCTTTTTTTAGGGAAAGAACACGAAGACTGTGCCAAAACAAAGCCAAAAAAGCGTTATTGTAAATTTTGCGAAACTAAAAAACTCCTTTTGACTAAATGAATAGCTGTAACGATTCATTGATCAAAAGGAGTGTCTATCTTATCTCTATCATTTTTTGAGAAAAGGATTGAGGGTATGCAGCTCTAAAAATATAGATAAGAAATCAAATAGGCTATAAAAAACGCGTAGAGGCCACAAATAAGATTTAAAATACCTAATAGTCTGACTGATCGAACCACTTTATTCATTGTTTCAAGAGGACGTAAAACAACCATCAATGGGTTATCAGGGTGGGTTTCCAAATAATCCATCCAGAATGCATGTTCTTTATCAGGCTTTGGTGTAGACAAAGCGATCACTGAGATGTAGATGAAGAGTAATCCTAAACTGATATACTCGCCAATAAAATTATCGGAAATGATTAATCCTATCCCTACTCCAACTGTAATAAATAGCAAGAGTGTTAAAAAAATTACGAGTTTAAAATTAGAATAACCGGTAAAATAAATTTTAAAGTAGGCTCTAATACACTCTTGTCTGTATTTCAAATCCTTATCAGATAAATCGGGATATCTCTCTTTTAATAAAGCATTTTGTTCATCTATTCTGGTTTTGTTTCTTCTGCCTCGAAGAATCGCAAGAAAAAAGTTTAGAAATAAAAGTACACAAAAAATAATTAAGTGGATGTTCGGATTTAGATAACTGTCAATTTCCATAGGGATACCTCGCTTGATGTTTAGATTTTTCTTTAAAATAATCTTGTCTTGTAGAGCTTAAGACTTATGTTTTAAATTTCTTATGTCGGTATTGTATCGATCATAGCGGTATGTTCAGAATTATGAGATGTAGATTTGAGCGCCAAAGATGATCGTAGAAGTTCTTTTTTTGATTGATGTAATATTGTCAGAGACTTTCGCTCCTTTCATTTTGAAGGTATTTCTAAATCGACGAAGTCTAGAGCGAGAGTCGAAAGTGACGAGAAACTGCTGTTTGACTCTTACGTAGTTTCTTCCACTTTCTGAAACATTAAATGATTACTGGAGACCTTCATTTTTAAATTTAGTATCAGTTTTAACTTTAGCCATAGCTTTTGTCTCATTGGAATTATCGACGCATCTACTTAATGACAGAAAACCAATTAGCCAATAGTTATGATATAATTCTTTATTTGCTGGGAGTAAATCAGCTCACCACCCTTGATAGAATGGTAACTAGTTCTAAGACTTAAATATAGTTTAGTTATTTTAATGGAAAAGTCAAGACAATATAATGACAAGAAACTGAAATTGTCTGTATATTGTAAAAAATGTATCGCAGTTTCATAGACAGAAAAAGTGATTCTAGCTAATGGCTTTTTGCTTTAGAACCACCCATTTGAAAATTTTGATCTTATCGTTGATTGAACCCATACTAGTTTTTGGAAAAGGATGAGAGAATACATAGGAGATGAATCCACTGCTAATAATCGTGTAATATGTTCGTTCTAAATGTCTAGTTTACGGTAACGTTTGATGAAAGAGGAAAGATAATATGAAACCTTGTTCTACGAAGAATCACATATTCGTAATTGCCATAGGTGTGAGTAATATACTTGTTGTTTCCACTAATTTAATGGGAATCCAAGTTTTTTTTTCGCTTTTTTTGGTATACTAGTAGCAGTACGATTTTAAGAGGAGTGAGTAAATGCGAGTCATTTCAGGAGAGTATGGAGGACGGCGCTTGAAGAGCCTGTCTGGGCCTAACACACGTCCGACAACAGATAAAGTAAAAGAATCAATATTCAATATGATTGGCCCTTATTTCGATGGAGAAGAAGTATTAGACTTGTTTTCCGGAAGTGGTGGTTTAGCCATCGAAGCAGTATCTCGAGGTTGCTCGCATGCTGTTTGTGTAGATAAAAACTACCAAGCGTTGAAAATCATCAAAGAAAATATTGCAATAACAAAAGAGCCAGAAAAATTTACTACGCTGAAACTTGATGCAGACAAAGCAATCGAAAAATTAGCGCAACTTGGGAAAAAGTTTGACTATCTTTTTCTTGACCCACCTTATGCTAAACAACAGATCATCGAACAAATCGAAAAAATGTCGGCACTTGATCTTTTCAAAGAGGAAGCTGTCATTGTCTGTGAAACAGACAAAGCAGTGGAATTGCCAGAAAAAATCACTTGTTTCGAGCAAATCAGAAAACAAACTTACGGAATCACTTCTGTGACAATATACCGAAAAGAGGACGATAGATGAAAAGAGCGCTATTTCCAGGAAGCTTTGATCCATTGACAAATGGACATTTGAATACGATTGAACGAGCAGCGAAACTATTTGATGAAGTAGTGATTGGCGTGTTTGTGAATACCTCAAAGAAAAGCCTATTTCCTGCTGAGGAACGAGTGGCATTGATCAAACAGTCAGTCCTACATATTCCGAATGTCAGAGTCGTTCATCAGGAAAGTCAATTGACGGTAGAGACAGCTAAAGAATTGGGTGCAACTGTGTTGATCCGAGGAGTTCGCAATATCAAAGATTTTGAATATGAAAGAGATATCGCACAGATGAATCATCATTTGTCTAACGAACTTGAAACCGTCCTTTTATTAGCTGAACCAAAATATAGTCATATCAGTTCTAGTTTATTGAAAGAGGTTCTTTATTTTGGCGGAGATGTAACAGAATATTTACCAGATGCAATCAACGAAGCATTAGCTAGAAAGCGTGAATCTAATGAACTTTAAAAAGTGGTTAAAAACGATTCTTGTTATTTTTCTGGGAATCTTTATCGTTGGCTTCGTAGTCGTTCCCCTGCCTTACTATGTAGAGTCACCAGGAGCAACGATCAACTTAAAGGAACTGATCACAGTGAATGATCAACAGGATAAAGCATCTGGTTCATTCTCTTTGACTTCTGTCGGCATTCGCAAAGCAACAGGTTTTCTTGCAGTAAAAGCAAAATTATCTAAATTTGAAGACTTGATCAGTGAAGAAGAGTTGACTGGTGGTGCGACGAATGAAGAATACAATCAGATGCAGCGTTATTACATGGAATCCTCTCAAAATGCAGCAATCGAGCAAGCATTGAAGTTAGCAAAGCTCCCTTATGAGATGGAGTTTAAAGGTGTCTACGTCATGAGTGTAGAGAAAAACTCTAATTTCTACGGTAAATTATCTGTAGGAGATACCGTGACAAAAGTTGATGGACAAAGCTTTAAGAGTGCAGAAGCATTTATGGAGTATGTGAAGAGTCAAAAAGTAGGGGACACTGTCAGCATCACCTATCTGCATAATGGGACAGAAAAGGAAACTTCAGGGAAACTGATCAAACTTCCAACTGATAAAAAAGCAGGTATCGGAATCACTTTGACAGATCATACAGCCATCAAATCTGATACACAAGTAACGATTGATTCAGGATCGATTGGCGGACCATCTGCCGGTTTGATGTTTACACTTGAGATCTATGAACAATTGACAGGAAAGAATCTTCGTCAAGGCAAAGAAATCGCTGGGACCGGCACTATCAATAGTGCAGGGGAAGTTGGTCGGATCGGTGGGATCGACAAAAAAGTTGCTAGTGCAGATCAAGCAGGTGTCGAAGTATTCTTTGCACCAGATGATGAGATTTCTAAGGAAATGAAAAAAGAATACCCAGAGTTACAATCAAATTATGAGGAAGCAAAAAAAGCAGCGAAAGAACTCAATTCATCAATGAAAATCGTTCCTGTAAAAACAGTACAAGATGCATTGGACTATTTAGAAAACATGAAATAGTCTGCCTTTATTCATAGAGTGAGGTCGAGACAATAGTCGTTTAGGTTTGAGAAATTGGAGAGAAAAACGAGGTTGGGACAGAAGTGTTTAACTCCGAGAAATAAGAAGAAATGAACGAAAATTGCTTTTCAAATTTTTGTGAATTTCGGATTATTTCCGAAGGAGTTACTTCTGCTCCCACCGTTTATTCGGAGTTAGAGTCTGTGGCAAAACTGATTTTTAGTTTTGTCCCACGCTCGTTTTTTTTTTTTGAAATTTCCGAAAAACTGACTTTTGAAGGCCGTTTATTTGAGAGAGGCTGTGACAGAAGTGTAGAGTTGTCCCACATTATTTTTTATGAAAGAATGATCGTTTGAATGATAAATCCAACTTTTTTTTACGTATTTGATTGTGAAGAGCAAAGTAGCACTTATCACTAAGAAGACAGAGGTATTCGCTATATTCAGTGAAAGGAATTGAATGAATGAAAAAAATCTACCAACATATCATTGATTCGCCTAAGCTTATTATCAGTGTTTTATTGAGCATAGCTCTTTTATTTCTTGGAACAGGGCTATTAGTGGGGAGGATCATTAGTCAAAAGGATGATGGACATGTGCCATTGAACCTTTCCTTAAATAGTTCTAACAGTTCTAACAGTTCTAACAGTTCTAATAGTTCTATAGTTACAGAAGAAAATATGCGGGAGGAGAAGAAAACTTACAAAGAAACAAGTAAAGAAACTATTCTGGTGATCAATTATGTAGATGTAAAAGGGGCAGTGAACAGGCCAGGCATCTATTCCTTTTCTTTGGAAGAAAGAGTCCATGATGTAATAGAAAAAGCCGGGGGATTGACGGGTACAGCTGATGGGAATCAAATCAATCTAGCAGCAAAGTTGATAGACCAACAATTGATTTATGTACCCGTAATTGGAGAAGAGATACCTGTAGCAGCTAAGGGCCAACAGTCTCATCCAGTAGAAGAGACTGAAAAAGACGGTCAGGAAGAAAAGATAAATCTCAATACAGCAGACTTGGCACAATTACAGCAGATACCGGGGATCGGCAACGTAAAAGCGCAAGAGATCATTTGCTATAGGGAAGAAAAAGGTTCATTTCAAAAAATAGAAGAATTACAAGAAATAACAGGAATAGGCGCAAAGACAGTCGAACAGATTAGAAATTGGGTCACAGTCACTGGTGAATGAACTATTCAAACACTTACGGTCCACAGTTTTACATACTTTTATTTCATTAGAATGGATCATATGATTTGCAGTTGTCTAAGTATATATTTAGCAGCACATATACCAAAAATCGAGGGAATGTGGTAAAGTTTCAGTAGATGATTTACCTATAGTGATTAATAGATTCCCATGACTCTAAAAAATGTTCAACAAACTAAAAATAGTTTCGCAACTAACGTATGTTTTAAGTGAAGACTAGATCTCATTCAGTGAGTAAGTACGGCTGAATAGTTTTAACAGGTGGGAACGCAATCAGTAAGCTATACGAATCAAAGAATCACTATTTATTAAAAATGTAAATAACTTTCACTTTGAAAATGCGAGGTGCTAATGGATGATGGAAAATAATGAGAGACTAGACCATACAAACAATGAATCAGGAAAACAAACAAATGAGCGTATCCCATGGGATCAGTATTTTATGGCTCAAGCAGTGCTGTTATCTTTGAGAAGTACGTGTACTAGATTAGAAGTAGGTGCTACATTGGTCAGAGAAAAGCGGATCATCGCAGGTGGCTACAACGGAGCTGTCAGTGGCGATGTCCATTGCATCGACGAAGGATGTTATGTAGTAGATGGTCATTGTTTGCGTACCATCCACGCAGAGATGAACGCATTGTTGCAATGTGCTAAGCTAGGTATCCCGACAGAAGGATCGGAAATCTATGTGACACATTTTCCTTGCTTGGCTTGTACGAAAGCCTTGTTACAAGCGGGGATCAAAAAAATCAATTATCTTCATGACTATCGAAATGATCCTTACGCACAAGATCTGATCAAGCAACTAGGTGTATCCGTTCACCAAGTGTCTTTAGATTCAACTCATTTTTCAAAATTACAAAAAGAATTATCAGGGGAACATGTTTAACGAATATTGCGATCGATTGCAAAATCGGTTGATTTTTCCAGCGATTTCTTCGATTTTTATCTGTTTACTTTATTACGTAGACCAAGGGTATTGTCGAATGATTTTCGCTGGCTTTTTTTGTTTTTTTCTGATGAAAGAAGGAAAGTGGGTCGCATCCATCTGTATGTTATGCAGTATATTGGTATTGGTTTCTTGTTGGATCAGAGAAACAGAAGCGATTGATCTTCGAAAGAAAATAGAAATTGTTGGAGTTATTTCAGATTCCATCAAAATAAATGGCGATAAAGTGACCTTTTTTGGAAAGACAGCAAAGCAACAAAAGATCCAATTAGACTATCAGCTAGACACGCAGCAAGAACGGGATTCATTTATCCAAATGACAAAACAAACCGTTCAACTAAAAGTAACTGGTGAATATCAAGCCCTTGAAAGGAAGAGCAATGAATTTGCTTTTGATCAGACAGTATATTTTAAAAATCATCGAATAAGTGGGCGTTTTAAAGTGGCAGCGATCCAAAATGTCAGACAAAAGACAACCTGGAAAAACTTTCTAACACGAAAAAAGGGAGAATTTACTCGTGGGATCGAGGAAAGGTTCCAGCCCAAAACAAGTGTTTATATGAATGCACTTTTATTTGGTTATAAAGATCACCGATTTATAGAATCGGAGCCTCTTTTTAGAGAAACAGGTCTGTTACATCTTTTTAGCCTATCAGGGATGCATATCCAATATTTTTTGGGGTGTATGTATTATCTTTTTCGTAGGGTTGGGGTTAGACTATCGGTCAGCTTTCTTCCGTTAGCGATGTTAACTATGGGATATGCGATTTTAGCGGGAGGCTCGATTTCTGTTTTAAGAGCAAGCAGTCTCTTTTTAATAAAACTAGTCTTGAAGCTTTTGAATATCCAGCTGTCTTCATTAGATTGTTTTTCACTTACACTTTGGATCATCTTATTGATTGAACCACTTGCACTTTTTCAAGTAGGTGGGCAACTCAGTGTGCTGATCAGTTTTTTCTTTGTTCAATTATTTAGCAGTACACAAAAATATCAAGGAATCAGAAGGCTGTTGCTATTTACTTTAGCAGTCTTTCCGCTAACTGCTTGGCATTTCTACGAATGGCCTATTCTAGGGAGCGTCTTCACGGTTCTTTTTTCTCCTTTATTTATTTCTTTTTTTCTTCCTTCTTTTGTCCTGCTTTTTCTCTTTGGTCATTCTTTTCCGAATGAGTGTCTTGATTGGCTTGAAACTGGCATCCAGTTGTTCGAACATTTGCTTGGATCATTGGATTTTTCCAATGTGATCACTGGACGTCCACCGTTGCTATTCGTTTTTTTCGCTATTGTCTATATTTTATGGCTGAATGAAAAGAAGTCAGAGAAGCTATTCCCTTTGTTTGCAAAGGCATCGATTGTACCAACTCTCCTATTAGGAATGCGTTATTTTCGATTAGAGTCTAGTATCTCCTTTATTGATGTTGGACAAGGAGATGGGATGGTACTGACTGCGCCACATCATCAAGAAACAATAGTGATTGATACTGGAGGCATGTTTACATTTGAGAAAGAGGACTGGCAGAAGCGGACTGTAAGACCATCTGCAGAATACAATTTGGTTCCATTCTTAAAAGGAAAAGGTATCAGTCGAATTGATAAATTGGTTTTAACCCATGATGATATCGATCATATAGGTGAACTAGGAACACTTGTTAAGCATTTTAAGATCAGTAAGGTGTACATCGGTTGGGGAGCAGGAAGGACTGAGCCTCTTAAAACACATCTCTCAGATTTAGAAAAGGCTGGAACGATGATCGCTGAAGTCAAACAAGGGGACTATATCGAAGGGTACTTCAACTTGTTCGTAGTATCGCCTGATAAGAAGGGGGATGGGATGAATGAAGATTCCATTGCATTATCTATGCTACATAAAACGCACTCTTTTCTTTTTCTGGGAGATTTGGATAAACAGTCAGAAGAGCGTATAGGGGACAGGTATCCTGAATTAAGAGCGGATGTGGTGAAGTTAGGCCATCATGGGAGCCAGACGTCTAGCAGTAGTAACTTTATCGAACAGTTGAATCCAACCTATGGGATCATTTCTTGTGGTCAAAACAATCGATACGGGCACCCACATGCTGAAGTGTTGCAGGAGATGGATCGTTTACAGATAACGATTTTAAGAACAGATACACAAGGGAGCATTTCCTTTACCTGGCATCCATTTTGGGCACCTAAAGGCAGGATAGGAACAATGCTGGACTAGCATTTCATTCGCGCACATGGTAGGATAAATTGGAAAGTGGTGAGTGAGATGAGTATCCAAGCAGATTTACAAAAAATCCGAAAAGAAAAGCTTGCTCCTTGTTATCTTGTCTTAGGTACAGAAAAATTTTTACAAGATCAAGTGAGAACTGAAATCCTGAAAAAAATAAAGATTGATGGAGAAGATGATCTGAATTTTTTGAGTTTCGATATGGAAAATTCAAGTATTGATGAGGTCATCGCTGAAGCTGAAACCTTGCCTTTTTTTGGGGATCAACGGTTGGTTTTTGTTGAAAATCCCTATTTTTTAACTGGAGAAAAAGGAACGAATGGCATCGATCAAAATACGGACCTATTAGTGAATTATCTGAAAGAGCCATTAGAAACAACTGTATTAGTCATCTTTGCCCCTTATGAAAAGTTAGATGAACGTAAAAAAGTGACGAAACAGTTAAAGAAAACAGCAATCACAATTGATGTAAAACAATTAGATGAAAAAGCAGTGCGACAGTATTTATTGAATACATTAGAGAATTCAGAAATCAAGATGGATCGACAAGCCATCGATTTATTTTTGCGGCTAACGGACCTTGATTTGTCGAAGATGATGCGAGAATTACAAAAAATCTTACTTTATGGGCAAGAACAAGAAGTGATCACTGTTAAAGAAATTGAACAATTAGTGCCAAAAACATTAGAACACAATTTGTTCGACATGACGCAATATATCTTATCCGGCCGTACGGAACAGGCATTGCGACTTTTTCAAGACTTAGTGACTCAGGGGGAGGAAACAATCAAAATCAATGCGATTCTTCTTTCCCAGATACGTTTGTTCTTACAAACAAAATTCTTAGTAAAGATAGGTTATCAGCAAGCGAACATCGCTGAAACATTGAAGATCCATCCTTATCGAGTAAAATTGGCGATGCAAGAGGTACGGAAATTTGATGAACAAACCCTGAGAAGGTTATTTGATGAATTGGTGGAAATGGATTATGAAATCAAAAGTGGAAAGATTGAAAAAGAATTAAGCTTTCAACTTTTTGTATTACGGACAGGGGAATTATTGAAACGATAAAAGAAAATAGGCGGGCTTTGGTTTTTATGAAGGAAATCGAGTCAATCGAAGAGGTCGAGACAAAAATCGTTTAGGTTTGAGGAATTGGAGAGAAAAGAGCGTGGGACAGAAGTAAGAAACAATTTTGTCCCAGCCTCTAAAAATGAATAAACGGTGGGAGCAGAAGCAACTCCTTCTTAAATAAGCTGAAATTCACAAAAATTTGAAAAGCAATTTTCATTAATTTCTTCTTATTTCTCGGAGTTGAACACTTCTGTCCCAGCCTCTTGCTTATTTTAATAAAATAAAAAAACCGGCCGCAGCCGATTTCCTTATTTAGCGATTTTCTTGCTTAAACGAGATTTGTCGCGGTTAGCTTTGTTTTTATGGATTAGACCTTTTGATTCAGCCATATCAACAGCTTTAACAGCTTCTTTATATAACGCATCTACGTTGTCAGCACCTGAAGCTACAGCATCTTCAAATTTTTTGATTGCAGTACGCATAGCGCTTGTTTGAGATGAATTTTTTACATTCGCGTTTTCGCTTGTACGAACACGTTTGATTGCAGATTCAATGTTTGGCATTAGTTTCACCTCCGATAAAATAAGTTCTTACGCGTGTTACCGCATAATTCAACATTCATTATTATACCTAAATCATGCTATCTTTGCAATATCAACATGACAAGTTTTTTTCCTTAACACTAAAAGAAAGAAAGATTTAATAAATTGGTGCCTGTTACGAAAGAGTTACACAACCAAAAAACGCTATTGTGGGAGACAATAGCGTTCAACCAAACGAGATAAGATTATCTTTTTAAACAAAATTTGAATGGGACTGTTTGGTACCAAAACATTATATAACAAGGATAATCGTTTGCAAAGCTTTTTTTGAAAAGGGATACGAACCTTGTTGATAAAGGAATTAGAACGATACCATACTAAAGTTATTTTATAACCTGTAACCGTTGGCATTACTGGTATTATTCTGGAGTGCCGATAATTTTAATATATTCATCGATATTTTTGATCATCATTTTTTTGATGACTAATTGATTCCGGCGATTCCATTTTCCGCTAACTTCTAAAACATATTTGTTTAATGGCAAGCGTAAAATATATTTGGCAAGATAACGATCCTTCAAAAGACCATTGATCACTCGATCTTCAAGCTGAAGATTCAACCCAGTCAACATCATTGGTTGCTCTTGTAAAACATACGTATCAATTAAAAGACCTTCAAAAGTTTCCATGAGCGTCTTCCTTTCTATAGCTGAAACATAGGAACAAACTTTTACATAATAAGAGATAAAGTTGTTCTGCAGTCTAGTATAACAAAAAAAAGAAGAAGGAGGCAAAAAGAAACAATAATTTGTTCTCTAACGCCTCTCGTATTTAGCAAAAAGTATAAAAAAAACTACCAGACAGAATTTTTATCATGTCTAGTAGTTTTTTGCAATTTGTCTGTTTGATAGAAAGAATAAAATAGCATACACGTCATAACTGCCCAACAGCTGACAAGCTAAAAATAGGTATTAAATACATTTTGGATCAAATCGGGAAATAGGAGATAAGCTAATCCTAAAATCAATAAAATAGCTAACAAAAACCAGCCAATCGTACCGAAAAAATATCTTAATTTTTCTAACATGTAATCACCTCAGAATAATTATAGCACGAACAGCTGGAATCACTCAGCCAAAACACTTTAAAAATAGCTATTTCCCAAATGCAAACAATTGCAGGATACAGTAGGCAATCCCAGAAGCAATTACTGGACCTGCGGCAATCCCTTTTAAGAAAACAACGCCTAAGATCGTACCGAAGACTAAGGCTACAGTAATCTGCGGATCAGAAGCAATCAGTCCAACTCCTTTTGATGAAAGGACTGCTACCAAACCGCCACAAAAGATGGCAACCCAGCCCATCGGTGATTTAAATGCATCTAACAAATCTTTTAAACTGATCTCCCCAGTAGCGATAGGAACTAAAATTGCAGCCGTAATGATCGTAACGCCAATATTGATCCCTTTCCCTTGGAGCCAAGTCAAGATTAACTTTGATGAGGGAAGTAACTTGAGTAACAGAACAAAGCCTGTGGCGATGATCAAACTTTGGTTTTTAGCTAATAATGCGACGAGCATGATCAGTCCTAAAAAAAGCCAACTTTCCATAAATAAAGAACCTCACTTTCCTTCAATCCATCATATCATTTTTTTATATCGGACAAAAGGGAAGGAGGTAATAATAGGCAGATCAAGTTAGGTGGACCTTATATAAAGGACAATTTGCACAACGAGTGGTAGCTTCTTTCGACTCCTTTAACGGTTTTAATAAGCGTAGTCCATTCAGTATGACCAAGATCGTACTACCTTCATGCCCAATCACGCCAAAGGGT
This sequence comes from Enterococcus durans, assembly GCF_002277935.1. Classification (NCBI taxonomy): domain Bacteria; kingdom Bacillati; phylum Bacillota; class Bacilli; order Lactobacillales; family Enterococcaceae; genus Enterococcus; species Enterococcus durans. The sequence goes on from NZ_CP022930.1 coordinate 2,261,505, forward strand.
AGCGTCAGGAATTGGAAAAAATTAGATAAAATCAACAAGCAGATCACCGCAATGGAGAAAATGATATTTTGTTTGATGATCTTTTTCATTTTTAAGGACAACTGGTGTGCATAGACTAACTTATCTAAGGCGTTATGGACCAATACGATATCCGCAATCTCCATCGCTGCATCTGTTCCTTGGCCCATGGCGATCCCTAAAGACGCAGTAGCAAGTGCAGGAGCATCATTCACTCCATCTCCAACCATCGCATTTGTCTGGTATTTTTCTTTTTCAGTTTGGATATAGGCTGTTTTTTCAGCGGGTGTAGAATTCGCATAGAAAGAGTCGATTCCGACTTGAGAGGCAATTGCCTTTGCAGTACCTTCATTGTCACCAGTTATCATGCTAGTATGGATCTTTTGTGAACGAAAGTAGGCGATTGCTTCACTCGCATTTTCTTTTGGTACGTCTAGTAAACCGAGCACCGCCATCAATTGATCGTTTTTAGTCAGAGCAATCACTGTTTTTCCTTGCTCCTCTAACTGCTGGATCGTTTTGATTTTGTCTACATCTTCGGAAGAAAGAGCTGATTTATTTAATTTGCCAATAGCCCAATGTTCGTTTTGATAGATGGTTTGGAGACCCAAACCTGTGATTTCTTCAATGGACAGTTGCTGTATATCTTGTGGCAGTTCCAAATCGAAATGAGTGACGATTGCTTGGGCCAATGGGTGAGTGGTCTTTTTCTCCATTGAAACAAGGAGTTGTTGAGAAAGCTCTTTTTCTGCAAAAAAGTAACTATCTGTGACGACTGGGTTGCCTTTGGTCAACGTACCAGTTTTATCAAAAGCGATTGCTTTTAACTCAGCTAACTGTTCTAAATAGATGCCGCCTTTTATCAATACGCCTTTTTTAGCCGAGTTAGACAGAGCGGCTAAGGTAGCTGGTGTGGCTGATGCTACAAGGGCGCAAGGGGAGGCAACGACTAATAACACCATCCCACGATAAAAGCTTTCTTGAAAACTCCAACCGAAAATAAAATAAGAAATGGCGATCATCAAAGGGACAATCAACAAGACTAGTTTGACATACGTATTTTCGATACGTGAAATGAAGGAGGCAGTTTTAGTTGGTGTATTTTGTGCTGCTTCGACTAGTTTGATGATTTTAGCAAAAACGGTATCGTCACTTTTCTTTGTGACAGAGATAGTTAGAGGATTGCCTTGATTTAATGTACCCGCTAAAACTTCATCTTGAAAAACTTTTTCTACTGGAATCGATTCACCGCTGATCGTTGCTTCATCGATTATTGCTCGTGGGCTTTCTAATAGGCCGTCGATAGGGATCGTAGCGCCTTTTGCGACAAATACGCGATCACCAATAGACAAATTTTCGATTCCTGTTTCTTGGATCTCACCCGAATCGGTCAAACGTTGTGCGATCCGCGGTTGGATATTCATCAAAGCAGTGATCTCTTTTTGACTCTTACTTGTAGTATATTCTTCTAATGCACCACTGAGACAGAAGATGAATGTCAGCATGGCTCCTTCAAAAAAGTTACCGATCAAGCAAGCACCAATGGCAGCAAGAGCCATCAATAGATCCACATTCAATGTTCGGTCATTCCATAGCTCTAAGAGACCTTCTCGTGTTTGCTTGAACCCACCGACAATAATGGCACTTAGGTAAAGATATGGTGCCAGACTAGCAATAAAGTGATCGGAAAGCCAACCTGTAACCATTAGTAAAAGACAAGCGATTGCTAACATAAATGGATTGTATTTTATCTTGTTCATTGTTCTCCCTCCTTTGCAAAATCAATATAACATATAATGAGTCTAATTGATAATAAAATTAGCTAATTGAGAACGATAATAGTTATCAATTAGCTATACTCCGGTAATTTATCGAATTTAAATTATAATTATTATAAACACTAGAATAAAAATAAACCGGCTTATCTCGAAAATAGTGAAAACTATTTTCTGATAAGCCGATTTAAAAGATATAGTCGAATAGGTAATACCTGATTCTAAAAGCAGAGAAAGCTTATTCATGAGAGGCTACTACATGGCGATGAACCAGTATCCAATCAAAATAACACCTAAGATGATTCGGTACCAACCGAAAGCAGTAAAGTCATTTTTCTTCAAGTAATTCAATAAGAATTTGATAGCTAATACTGAAACAATAAATGAGACTAAAGTACCTACAAGTAGGACGATCGTTTCTTCTGTTTTGAAAGAATTTCCTTCAGCAAGATATTTGACGATCTTCAAACCACTTGCACCGAACATTACCGGTATACCCAAGAAGAATGAGAATTCAGTTGCGACAAATCTTGAAGCGCCAATCAAAATAGCTCCTAGGATCGTTGCCCCAGAACGTGAAGTGCCAGGCACTAGTGCTAGTACTTGGAATAATCCAACTAACAATGCTGCTTGGTAAGTAAAGTCGTTAAGGGTGGTCCAACGCGGTTTTTTCGTTTTATTTCTTTTTTCCACAATGATAAAGGCAATCCCGTAAACAATCAAAACGATTGCTACTGGCAAGAATTTATGGAAATGTTCTTCTAACCAATCATCTAATGGAAGACCAATAATAATAGCAGGGATACAAGCGACAACGACTTTAAACCAAAGAGTCCATGTATCCTTTTTTTCAATTGTTGTCTTGCTTGGTGAAAAGGGATTTAACTTGTGGAAATATAACACGACGACTGCCAAGATCGCTCCTAATTGGATCACGACATTGAACATCGACATGAACTGTGTGCTAGCATCCAGTTTGATAAACTGATCGGCCAGAATCAAATGACCAGTACTACTGATCGGCAGCCATTCAGTAATCCCTTCGATAATACCAAGAATTGCTGCTTTAATGATATTTGCAAAAAACATAGTTTCCTTCCTTCCCAAATAAAAATACATCATTTAGTATACCGTTCTTTGTTTCTAAAACCAAATTGTTTCTCAAAGTTAAGAAAAATTTGAGAATTTCCAAAGAAAAAGAGCTTGGACAAAAGTAAGAATACTTTTGCTTCAAGCTCTAAAAATGGGATAAGAGGTGAGAGTAGGAGTAGCTCTCTTGAACAATAAGCCGAAATTCACACAAGTCATAACAGATTTCCTGTATATTCCTTCTTATTCTTCGGAGTTAAACATTTCTGTCCCAATTTCTTGATAGGACAAGATAATCGCGCTGAACGAATTATAGAAATGATTCCTTCGTATGCGTTTTTCCTTGTTCAATATAGTGGACGTCATTGATCCCAGCGATAGAAAATGTACCATCTTCATAGGTAACTTTTGTGACACTACCATTTAGAAGTCCTGCACGTACTGGTTGTTTGGCATCGATTAAGTTCAGTAGAAAACCAATAGTCAAACCATGAGATACGACTAATACGTTTCCGCCGCCTTGTTTCTCGCATTGATGGGCAATATCTTCGAAACCAGACCAAACACGCGCTTTCAAAGTTTCATAAGGTTCTGCCCAACCAGCTGTATCGAGATCGTAAATCGCATGCGCAATTTGTTCAAATGTGACATCTGTAGTAAACATATCATCATATGTTTTGAAGTTCAAGACACGAGGAATGACTCCCCACATCTCCATATCATAGCCGCCTTCTAAAGAACCAAAGCACCATTCACGAATACGCTGATCGATAAAGTAAGGGATCTCTTTTCCTTTGGCATGTTCACTTAAAATGATTCGAGCAGTTTCGATTGCCCGCCCGCTGTCACTGGAATAGGCCAGAGAAAAATCGACGTCTTTCAATCCTTTCCCAAGATAGTGGATTCCTTCTTGACCTTGTTTCGTTAATGGCGTATCACACCAACCTTGTACTCGTTCGATCGTATTGAACATCGTTTTTCCGTGTCTGACGATATAAAGGGTCGTTTTAGTCATGTTTATTCCTCCTTGAATGTTAAATTAGTAGGTTGTGTTGAAAAATGGATTCGTACGTTTTTCATGTTCGATCGTTGTTGCTTCTCCATGCCCGGGATAAACGATAAATTCATCAGGTAAAATGAATAATTGTGTTTGGATACTGTGTAATAATTGTTCTAAATTGCCAGAATACAAATCAGTTCGACCGATGCTACCTCTAAATAATGCATCTCCTGATACAACGAAATCATCAAAAATGAAGCTGACACTACCGATCGAGTGGCCAGGGGTCGGTACGACCCGAAAGCTCATATTTCCCAGACGATAAGTTTTCATCTCAAATTCATATTCAGCAGGAGAGACGATGATGTTTTGGATGTCATCGTGGCGGCCTAGCCCAGAGAGGTTCAAAATTGGATCACCCAGCCATTCTTGCTCCAAAGGACTAACATAGACTGGAATTTGATAGAAGTGGCGAAGTTCTTCAACAGCTCCAATATGATCATAATGGGTGTGTGTCAGTAAAATAGCGACTGGTTGTTGCTGTGTTTTTTCGATTTGATTTTTGAGCATATTTGCATCTTCTCCTGGGTCGATGATCAACAATGCTTCGTCATTATAGACGAGATAGCAGTTTTCCTCGATCATCCCAGTTTTCAATCTTTGAATGTGCATAGACGTTCCTCCCAATGCGTTCTTTGTTTTAGTATAACTCAATTGATGAGAGGAAACAAAAATGCTCCCTTCATTTGAAGATTATCTGAATTATCAGACTATATGAAAAGTATTTATAGATTTTAAACGTAAGGGAAGGAAGTTTTCATTGCTTTTTAATATGTACTTGTTACAGTTAACTCATCCAAAAATCCAAATTCTATATCCTATATCCCTGCCTAATCAGCAGGGTGTTTTTTTGTATCTTTGCGTAACTTTCTTTTTTCAGGTAATCTTATACACAAAGGAGGCGGAATGGGTGAAACAGTCAAAAATCTCGGTACGAAATCTAGTAGAATTCATCTTGAGGCGCGGAAGTATCGATAATCGTAAAAAAAGTAACCATACCGCATTAGAGGGCGCCAAGATCCATCGAAAATTACAAAAAGAAGCAGGGGAAACCTACGAAAAGGAAGTCTTTTTAAAAACAACTGTAGAGTTAGACGATATTCAATTAACAATCGAAGGTCGCGCAGATGGTATTTTTCAAAAAGATGGTCTTTATTATATAGATGAAATCAAAACTTCAGAACCTCGATTTGAAGATCTAGAACAGGAACAAGTTGATCTATTTTTTCATCAAGCGCGAGTTTATGCGTATATTTATTGCCATAAACAAGAATTAACAGAAATCAATTTACAATTGACGTACTTTCAAACAACAGAAGAGCAGATCACCAGAAAAACGGAGTATCAAACTATTGAACAGTTAGACGAGTTTTTTAAAAAACTGATAGCAGACTATGAAGAATGGATGATTTTTCGAGAAAACTGGCGGACGGTTAGAAATGCCTCGTTGATGGCTCTGAAATTTCCCCATGATAACTATCGGAAGGGACAGAGGGAACTAGCTGTAGCAGCGTATAAAACGATCAAGACAAAGCAAAAGCTATTTGCTGAAGCACCAACAGGAACAGGGAAAACAGTTTCGACTTTGTTTCCTACGTTGAAAGCAATCGGTGAGGAATCAGGTGAACGGGTATTTTATTTGACAGCTAAAACGATCACGAGACAAGTCGCAGAAGACGCGATGGTCGCATTCAATGATGCGGGTGCTGAAGTTAAAAGTGTGACGTTGACCGCAAAAGATAAAATCTGCTTTTTAGATGAAACCACCTGTAACCCCGATCAATGCCCGTATGCAAATGGTTATTATGACCGCATCAATGAAGGACTATGGGATCTATTGAATCATGAAAATCAGATAACTAGAGAAGTCATTGAAACGTATGCCAAAAAACATACATTATGCCCATTCGAATTGTCTTTAGACGTTAGCCTATGGTGCGATGTCATTATCGGTGATTATAACTATTTATTCGATCCCACTGTTTATTTAAGAAGGTTCTTTGAAGAAGAAAAGAACGAGGACAATATCTTCCTCATTGATGAAGCACATAATCTAGTCAATCGTTCCAGAGAAATGTATTCAGCAGAGTTATCCTATCGAGGTGCGAAGAATGTCTATGCGATCGTGCCGAAAGAATTTAAAAAGCTTCGTCGGCGCATCAATAAATTGTTGAAAGAATTTGATAAGATCCAAGAGCTATCCAACGAAGGCGGTTGGGACTACCACCACCAAAAAGCGCCAGCTGAATCCTTGATCACAGCGGGGTATCAGCTGAGTGAAGTCATACAGGAATGGTTGGCAGAATTTCCTGAACATGCGATTCAAGAAACGATCCTGCCATTCTACTTCGATCTCCTACATTTTTTAAAAATCAGTGAATTCTATGATGATCATTATGAAACGACGGTCGAGAAGACTTACCACGATTTTGTGATCAAAGAGTTTTGTATCGATCCTAGTTTATTTTTAGAGCAATCGTTAGATAAGGGGAGAAGCAGTCTACTTTTTTCTGCTAGTTTTTCACCATTGTCCTATTATCAAGAAACACTAGGCGGAAAGGAGAGTTTAGCTTATCGTTTACCAAGTCCCTTTCCAGAAGAAAATCAACAGGTATTGATTGCTAATTATATCGAAACGACTTATCGAAAAAGAGAAGAAAGTTCACCTAGGTTAGTTGAAACTATCAACCAATTCATATCAGGGAAAACAGGAAACTACTTTATCTTTTTCCCATCATATCAATATCTGGATCAAACAGTAGAGGCATTTAAGGAGCGTTATCCTGAAGTTCGTGTGTTGATCCAAGAGACAGTGATGAACGAAACGGAAAGAGAAGATTTTTTAGCCAATTTTAAAATCGATCCTGCAGAGACCTTAGTGGCATTTTGTGTCCTAGGAGGCATTTTTTCGGAAGGAATCGATCTAAGAGGAACACGTTTGATTGGTAGCATGATCGTCGGTGTAGGATTACCACAAATGAACCATGAACAAGAATTGATCAAAGAGTACTACGATGAAAAAGACAATCTTGGATTTGCCTATGCCTATCAGTTACCAGGCATGAACAAGGTATTACAAGCAGCAGGTCGTGTCATTCGAGATACGACAGATGAAGGAATCGTCGTCTTAGCTGATCGACGGTTCGCAACCAGAAATTACCGTCAATTGTTCCCAAACCATTGGCACCAGGCTAAAAACGTCAATAATATAAATGAACTATCTAGTGAAATCCACCGATTTTGGACAACTAGAAAGGGTTGAATCCCCGCAGAGCTTTGAACGAATGATTCGCTTAAATATAAAAAATGATCTGGGTCCTAGAAGAAGCATTAACTTCTCTGGAATCCAGATCATGCATTGTTGTGTCATTAACTTGATTCTCACTCAACGGTAGTTCGTGAATTGTAATTCGATCGGCAAATCTAACTTTCTCAACAAAGCAATAACAGCCTGCAAGTCATCACGGTTTTTACCTGTTACACGGATTTGATCTTCTTGGATCTGTGCTTTGACTTTCATTTTAGAGTTCTTGATTTCTGTAGTGATTTTTTTCGCATTTTCACGGTCGATGCCACTCACCAATTCAGCCGTTTGACGAGCTTTTCCACCTAGTGCATGTTTAGAATCAGAAAAATGGATATTTTTAATCGGTACATTCCGTTTGTTCAATTTTCCTAAAAGGACATCCTTGATCTGCTCAATTTTAAAATCATCGTCTCCAACGACTACTAGTTGATTATTTTCTAGCTTGATTTCAATCATCGAACCTTTAAAATCAAAACGATTCGTTAATTCTTTGATGGTTTGTTGGATCGCATTTTTTACTTCCTCCATCGATACTTCTGAAACGATATCGAAACTTGCATCCTTTGCCATATACGTTCTCCTTTTTACTTTTTTCTTTTATTGTATCATAGCAAGAAATTTTTTTTGAATCTTTACTAAAATTCTTCTCATTTATGTGCGAAGTATTTTCATTTAATTGAGAACCTGTTATTCTTACACTTGGAATAACAATGGAAGGAAGAGGTGCTTGTGAGCAAGATCATGACTGTGTATCAAAGAAATGAAAAATTGAAAAAAATAGTGGTCGTTTTAGTCACCGGACTGACCGCAGCGATTGCCTTGAATTATTTTTTGATTCCTGCAAACGTCTTTTCTGCAGGGATGAATGGGATCGCCCAGATCATTGCCTCGCTATTATCTGAATGGTTCCACATACAAGTGGATACAGGTGCCTTTATCTTTATTTTGAATATCCCTGTTTTTATCTTAGGTTTTCTGAAAGTTGGGAAACGGGCAACGATCCTGAGTTTTGTCAATGTCGTAGCAGTCTCGGTAATGACTACACTATTACCTACAGGACAAGTTACGGATAACATATTGATGAATGCATTAGTAGGCGGCGTTTTACTAGGTGTGGGAGTTGGCTTATCACTAAAGATGGGATTTACGACTGGTGGAATGGACATCATCTCATTGGTTCTGTCACAAACTACAGGTAAAACAGTTGGAAACTATATGTTGCTACTGAATGGGATCATTGTGGTGATTGCCGGATTCCTCTTTAATTGGGAAAGTGCATTATATACGATTATTTCGATTTATGCCATGACACAAGTGATAGATGCTATCCATACGAGCCATCAAAAGGTCACGGCAATGATCGTGACAGTCAGACCCGATTTGGTGACCGAAGCTATCTCACAAAAAATGGTACGTGGAATGACTTTGCTGCCATCAGTCGGTGGATATTCTAAAAAAGAAGGAAAAATGATCATGATGGTGATCACGCGTTATGAAATGTATGATCTAGATCAAATCGTACATGAAATAGATGATGATGCCTTTATCAACATTTTGCCGACCCATTCTGTTTTTGGCCGATTTGCGAATGAATCCGAACAAAAAATGTACCGGTCAACGGGTGTTTTTCCAGAAATAAAAAATACTGCACGAAAAAAATAAGTAATGTACTTATTTTAGATTAGCGGTAGTTTTTACTGTTGAGGAAGCAAGCTAAATGAGAATAGATGTTCTTGATTCTCATTTACAAACATCTAAAAAAAGAGTATGATAAATGAAAATCGCATGAAGGAGTGTGCAGAATGAGCGAAGCGAACCGAGAATGGTCAGCACAAGAAGTTGAAGCAATCAAAGAACAAATCTTAGCCGCATTAGAAATGGTCATCGATCCAGAGTTAGGTATCGATATCGTCAATCTAGGCTTGATATATGAAGTAGATTTTGATCCAGAAAATGGAGAAACAGTCATCAAAATGACATTGACGACGATGGGGTGCCCATTAGCTGATATCTTGACTGATTCCATCCACGATGCATTGAAAGAAGTACCAGAAGTATCCAAAGTTGAAGTGAAACTTGTCTGGTACCCAGCTTGGACGACTGATAAAATGAGTCGTTATGCAAGAATCGCATTGGGGATCCGATAAAGATTTTCGTTGATTTAACAACGTTATTCATTGAGTATGTAGTCTGAGCTGATTTTTTGGACTTCGGATACCAGATGAAATGAGGGTATTTTCGATACGGTTACCATATCTAATGAGTAAATAACTTCTGAACTCTTTTATTGACTTTTAGACAAAGTTGATAAAAGAGTTTTTTGTTATGCAGAATTTTGTCTCTTCGTCAAATCGTGTTGGTGGAGTCAAATTTGGATAAAACTTAGTGCGATATGCGGCGTGTGCTGTGTGTCGCATATTTTTTAGGTTTCAAAGATCAGTCCCTGATGTACATCCGTGCACGAAAATCATAGAAGCTGCGATAATCAAAACTAAAGCTTTCCAGTGTCTCTTTTCTATATTTTTGTCCCACAAAAAAGATGTAGGCACAGTTCATTAACATCAAAAAGTATAGAGCCTATTTTTCTATTGTCTCTTTTTTGACAATGGAGAATTATTGCTTATGCGAAAAATAGTATTAGCCAAAAAAGTCTTTACTTTTATCTTGTTACCGTTTACAATCTACTTGTACACAGTTGTACATGATGGTTCAAAGTTGTCTACTGTTGTGTATGCTTGTATGTAAAGAAATAAGGAGGTGTTTGAATGATTATAAATCGTGAAGTCTCAAAGCCAATTTATCTTCAAGTCGCAGATTATTTACGCAATGGAATCTACGCAGAAGAGTGGGGAAAGGGGGAAAAAATACCGTCTGAAAATCAAATTATGGCAGATCTAGAAGTGAGTAGAGGCACAGTGAAGAAAGCGGTAAATATGCTGGTTGAAGAAGGACTTTTACAGCAAATTCAAGGAAAAGGTACTTATGTAACTGAAGGGAATATTTCTTACCCATTAGGGAAAGGACTCTTATCTTTTGCTGAATCGTTGGAAAGCCAAAAATTGTCTTATGAGACCAAAGTCATCGCTTCTGAATTTCATAAAGCAACGAAGGAAATTGCTTCTAAGTTAGGTATTAATGTTGGTGATGAGTATCTGTATATGAAACGAATTCGGTATGTTGAAGGCGAAAAAGTAATGTTAATCGAAAATCGATTAAATAGTAATTTATGTAAAGGTATTGAAAAGCATGATTTTAATTTAGAAAGTTTATTTAAAGTAATAGAGCAGATTACTGGTACAAAAATTGCTTTCTCTGAAAGTAGATATGCTGCAAGAGTAGTTGGGGAAAAAAGAGCAAAAGAATTGGAAGTAGCTCCAGACTCACCAGTATTACACCTTGAACAGCTTGTTTACTTGGAAGGAGGAACGCCAATCGAATTCGGTAATGTATGGTTAAAGGCTAATAAATACTACCTTGGAACAATTCTACAAAGGGAGGAAATTTAAATGCCATTAGTAAATGGATATACATTATTGGACATTATCAAAGAAAGAAAAGTAATTGCAGGTGCCTTTAATACAACAAATTTAGAAACCACTGTTGGAATTTTACAAGCTGTGGAAAAAAGTGGGATTCCCACATTTATTCAAGTTGCACCTACAAATATTTCATTAGCTGGATATGATTATCTAGTAGACATGGTTTCTCGTTATGCCGAGAATATGGATACACCTATTGCATTACATTTAGACCACGGGAAAAAATTTGAAGATGTAAAAAAAGCAATTCGTGCAGGTTTTACTTCGGTTATGATCGATGGAGCAGCTTTTGATTTTGAAGAGAATATTGCTTTTACCAAAAAAGCGGTAGATTTTGCAAAAGCATATGGTGTTCCAGTGGAAGCAGAACTAGGGGCAATTTTAGGAAAAGAAGATGACCATGTATCAGAAGCTGATTGTAAAACGGATCCAACTCAAGTGAAAGAGTTTGTGGAACGAACTGGTTGCGATATGCTAGCGATCTCAGTAGGAAATGTACATGGTTTGGAGGATGAACCCAAAATTGATTTTAGTTTACTGAAAGAAATAAATGAAGTCTCTCCAGTACCATTAGTCATTCATGGAGGATCTGGTATTCCTGACGAGCATATTCAACAAATGGTGAATTATAATGTTGCTAAAATCAATATTGCGAGTGATTTGCGACAAAGTTATATTCGAAGCGTAGGGCGGGCGTATGAATCTAATCCCAATGAAGCAAATCTAATTAAAGTATTACAGCATGCTGAAGATTCAGTGTTAGAGACCGTTTATAATAAGATTTTAAATATGAATAGTGTGGTGCAAAAATCTTGAGTACATCATTAACAGAATTAGAAAATATTTTTGTCGATTTAAAAGTCAATGACTTCAATGAATTGATTCCATTATTGGCTCAACCATTAATTAAAAATGAAGATGTTGTAGAAAGTTTTCCTAACCAAGTTATTGACCGTGAACATACTTTTCCAACCGGGTTACCAACTCAACCCTATGGAGTAGCAATTCCACATACAGATGCAGAATTTGTAATAAATAATAAAGTAACCATTGCCACATTAAAAACTCCAATTCAAATGGAAGTTATGGGTGGAATGAATGATGAAAAAATCGATGTTTCCATCATATTTTTATTAGCCTTAGGGCATTCAAATAAGCAATTAAATGTGTTGCAAAAATTAATGGGTATTTTGAATCAAGAAGATGTTTTGACAAAAATAAAAAATGGAACAAAAGAAGAAATTTATAAAATTGCAAAAGAAGAGATTCAACTTTAAAAATTGGAGGGAAATAAAATGACTAAAAATCTATTATTTGTATGTGCAACAGGAATTGCAACTTCAACAGCTGTAGCTGAAAAGGTAATGGGATTTTTGAAAGAAAGAGGGTTAACAGATGTCAATTACTCTCAGACAAATGTTGCTTCGGTACAGTCAAATTCTGATAATGCAGACTTGATTGTTTCAACATTAAAAATTCCGTACGAATTAGATGTACCTATTATCAATGGTTTAGCTTTAATTACAGGAATTAATGAAGATAAAGTATTGAACAGTATTTATTCTGAGTTAACAGAAGGTGAATAATATGGGAGATATTGGAGCAAAATTGTATGATGGTGTGCAGTATATTCTAGGATTTGGTCCCACTGTAATGTTGCCTTTAGTGTTATTTATTTTAGCATTGTTCTTTAAAATAAAGCCTGCCAAAGCATTACGCTCGTCATTAACCGTTGGTATTGGATTTGTTGGTATTTATGCAATTTTCGATATTTTAACAAACAATGTAGGTCCTGCAGCACAAGCTATGGTAGAACAAACTGGCATTAATCTCCCTGTAGTTGACTTAGGTTGGCCGCCTTTATCAGCAATTACATGGGGATCACCAATCGCCCCATTCGTTATTCCTTTGACTATGTTGATCAATGTTATCATGATTGCCATTAAACAAACACGAACAGTTGATGTCGATATGTGGAATTACTGGCATTTTGCACTAGCAGGAACCTTAGTATATTATAGCACAGGTAGTTTCTGGTTGGGAATATTAGCTTCAGCAGTCATTGCGATTATTGTGTTTAAATTAGCAGACTGGGCAGCGCCAATGGGAGCAGAATATTTTGGTTTGGAAGGAATCTCATTACCAACGGTCTCTTCAATTACCTTTTTCCCTATTGGTTTAATCGGAAATAAAATTATTGATATGATTCCTGGTGTCCGAAATATTGATATCAATCCTATGACAATTCAAAAACGATTCGGCATTTTTGGTGAGCCAATGATGGTAGGTACAGTTCTTGGTTTGCTTCTAGGTATTGTTGCGGGATATGATCTTCAAGGGATTTTAACAACAGGTATTAGTATCGGTGCAGTAATGTTTATTTTGCCTCGTATGGTGCGTATTTTGATGGAAGGATTATTGCCTTTATCAGAAGCAATCAAAAAGTTTTTAAATGAACGATATCCAGATAGAGATGATTTATATATAGGGCTAGATATTGCAGTCGCTGTTGGTAATCCAGCAATTATTTCTACAGCTTTATTATTAACACCAATTGCAGTTCTTCTAGCATTTGTTTTACCTGGAAATACTGTTTTGCCATTAGGTGATTTAGCAAATTTAGCTGTAATGGCTTCAATGGTTGTTTTATCAACAAAAGGAAATGTATTTAGAGCTGTAATAATTGCTATTCCAATTATAATTGGTGATCTGTATATTGCATCAGCAATTGCACCTTTTATTACAGGCATGGCAAAAGATGTAAATTTCAGTTTTCCAGAAGGATCGAGTGGATTAGTATCTAGTTTCTTAGATGGAGGGAATCCATTAAGATTCTGGCTATTACAAATATTCAACGGAAATATTCTTGCTCTTGGTTTGATTCCTGTAGTTGGAGTAATTATATTCTGGATTTATAAAGTAACGTATAAACAAACTCATTTGATCGATGAAGGAACTTCTAAATGAGTGGAAATCTAGCTATCACAATTGATGTTGGAACAACGAATTCTAAAGTATCTTTATTTGAAATTACTACAGGAAAATTAATTGATAGAGAAACATTTCAAACAGATAAAAAAGAAGATACTTTTGGAGAGCTATTTGATTTAGAGTCGATTTGGTATCGACTTTCAACGATTTTAAAAACGTTTATTTCTACCAACACTGGAAATATTGATTCAATCAACATTTCCAGTGTTGGTGAAGCTGGGGTTCTTGTTGATAATAATGGAGATATCATTACGCCGTTGATTGCTTGGTATGATAAGAGAGCTACCAAATATATTGATCGTTTAACAGACGAGGAAAAAGAAAAAATTTATGATATTACTGGGCTTCCTGCGCATACTAATTATAGTTTACCTAAAATAAAATGGATGGTGGAAGAGTTAAAAATCTCTACATCTCAGCCGTTAACTTGGCTCAATATTCCTGATTTGCTGTGCTTCTTTTTGACAGGGGAAATGAAAACTGAATTTTCTATGGCAAGTCGAACACTTTGCTATGATTTAAACAAAAGACAGTGGTCAAAAGAAATTTTGAAAATGTTTGAACTCGAGGAGATAATTTGCTTTCCTGAAGTTGTCCGTTCTGGAGAGATAGTGGGTTATACAGATAGTGGAGAATTAAATAAAGAGCATATTTCTGTGAGAATTGCTGGACATGATCATATGGTTGGAGCATTGGGAATAGGATTAGAGCCTGATGAATTGTTAAATTCAACAGGAACAACGGAAGGGTTGCTATTGATTAGTGATACTAATTTTAACGATAATAAACACCTGGAACATTCATTATCGAATGGAATTTATACAAGGCCTCAATATTATACGTTATTCTCTTCCATGCCTACTGGAGGTAGCGCTTTTGCTTGGTACCAAGAGTTATTCAATAAGAGTAATTTATCATTTCTAAAAGAATGTGAAAATTTGTATCAAGACTATATGAATAATCATGTAAAACTGAACGACTCATTATTGTTTCTGCCTCATTTAAATGGTTCAGGAGCACCTTTTAAAAACAGTAAATCGAAAGGGCTTTTGTACGGTTTGAAACTTGATACAACGTCAAAAGATATCTTGCTAGGAATTTTAGTAGGATTGTCTTTGGAGATGAAATACGTAGCTAATTGTTTTCCTTTAGAAAGTATAAAACGTTTAGCCGTGATTGGTCCAGCTATTAATAATTCCTTGTGGCTACAAATGAAAGCTGATGTTTTAAATATGGAGGTAAAAGTTATAAAGATGGACGAAGCAGTTTCGTTCGGTGCATTAAAATCAGCATATCCAACTTTCTCTACGAAAACAGTCTACGAAAAATTTTCACCAAATCCAAAAAGAGCATCTGAGATGCATTCATTATTAGAAAAGTATACAAGATTGTACAATGTAAAGAAACAATTGATCATTGGTGAGGGAGGAAACAATTAGATATTCAGGTAAGAAAATTGTATTAACCTCTAAAAGTTAGACCAAAATGTAGTACACTCATAAAACTGGACTTGGTATAATAAACTAGATAAAAAGTTAAGGGAAAGCGAGAATCCAGATTATACCAAGATGCTCATGTGATAAAATGTTTAAAATTGTCGCTGTAAAACTAGTCATTGAAGAAGTATTTTCTGTAAAAGAAATTAGTCTACAGCTAAAGATTCACGCTAATAGCTTGTATCGGCGGGTTCAAGAAGTTGAAAAATATGGAGAAAGTGCGTTTCCTGAGTAAGGGAGCGCACTTTTTGATGTCCATCATAAAATAAAGAAACTTGAACAAGAAGGTTGTTGCCTATATATGTTCAAATGAGAATGGTAGCTGCTATTGCATTGATTAGAGGGTATGATTTGAGAGATGATGAGGTTCAGACTTTTGTTTATAGTTGCTTAGTTGGCAATGCTATAGCAGATACATTTAAAAACACAGGTGTGCAAGTAGGGAATAAAATTGCTTTAAACGCGGTAAATAAAATTCCGGGTAAAGTTTTAACTAAAATAAATCAAAGAATAGGATTTAGGTTTATAACTAAGGCTGGAGCAAAGGGAACAATTAATTTAGTAAAAGTAGTTCCGGTTGTAGGCGCTGGTGTAGGGGCGTCTATTGATTTTTCAACGACATGGGCGATTGCTAAAAGAGCAAAAAAGGTTTTTGAAGGAAACAATAGCATCAATCTGGAATAAAAGCACAGCCAACTAGTAACTAAGATGCTATTTCCACTTTCCATTTAAAAAGTGTCTCTTACTGGGTTAAAGTCATCCAGCAAGAGACACGTTTTATTCTGTTTCAAGTTATTGGGTAAGTTTCCAAATTGATTGGCTTTTTTGATTTGCTCAACGACTCAATATAAAAGGGATACACATGATCAATACAATGATACCGAAGATGAGCGAGTACATAGATACAATGAAAATTTTTGACATAAGATCTTTTTTCTTGTTTCTTAATTTTCTAACTGAATCAACATCTTTATTTTCGATAAATGCCACGATTTCTTTATACGTTTGAACATCGCTTTCTTTTTTTATTTTTTCGATTTTCAATGCTGCATACATAGAGATCAACCATAGTATAAGTGGTGGGGCGATCCACCAATAATTTGGTAAAAATAAGGATGGTCCAATCGAGATAGCAGATAATATACTAAAAATCATCATGATTTTAGTATATTTATCCATGTTTACTGCAGAAATTTTTTCTTTCATTTTTTCAACATCTCCTTTGACTAATTCATCTAAAGAAACATCAAAAAGAACACTGAGTAATAACAGGTTATGGACATCAGGATAACTACGCTCGTTCTCCCAGTTGGAAATAGTCTGTCGTGAAACAAATAACTTCTCGGCTAATTCTTCTTGTGAAAAATCACATTGCTTCCTAAATTTTTTGATTTGTTTACTTAGGTTCATTTTATTCGCTCCTTCTTCCTAAAGAATAGATCAATCGTTTTTTTTCAACTATCAAATATCTTTATTTTAGTTGAAAAAACAGTGTAAAAGTTCTTTTACATAGTTGGAAATACTGATTTAACAGCATTTAAAAAATTTTTTTTTGCTTAATTATTAAAGAGTGATTTTAAAAAATAGTAATCATTAAAAAGACAGTGGGAGTAGATCAATGAATCACTGTGGTGAATTAGATTTTTTAAAGTAATGATTTACATTTTATTATAGCAAAATAGTTTCTGCTATCTTTCTACAAATGAGTAAAAATCATTCTTTTATTTTTCTAATCGTATTTATAGTTAGAAGAAATACCTCATCACAAATTTGAGTGTCAAAATTGAATTCTTAAAAAAGTAAGTGATGATTTTACCTGTTTTTTTAGAATGTCTAACGATATAAATTGTCTATGTAATAGGGAGCAGAGTGCAATTGAGAAGTTATTGAATCAAAATAAGGGATGTAGTGAGGATATCTGATTTGCACGTGAAATAAAAAGTTACATTTCCACAATAAACTAAGTAATTTACCGCAAAGGTCTGATTCGATGATAAGTTACTTAGTTTATTTTCTATATATTTTTCTTGAAATGCTAGGATCGTTTTTTTACAACGGCTAGAAGATAGCTGATTCCTGTTCCTAGAAAAACTAGGATACCGGAGAATAAAAAGATGTAGCCAAGCCCAAGTAAATAAAAGTTTTCATGTAGGATTCCTGCAGTGTCGATATATTCAACTGAGGTGGATTTGATAAAAAAGCAGAAGAATCCTAAGAATAATAACAAGGAACCAATGAGAGCAGTGATCATATTGTACTTTGCTCGTTTTGTTTTACTACTGTCGTTGATTAATTTTTCTGTCAGATGATTCATGTTGTTTCCTCCTAAAATCAATTCATCAAGTGAAAGATGAAAAATAGTGGAAATCAAAATCAACATTTCTAGATCAGGTAGGTTTCGATTGTTTTCCCAATTGGATACCGCCTGTCTAGTAACAGTTAATTTTGTTGCAAATTGCTCCTGTGTGAGTTTATTTTGTCTACGTAGTTCTTTGATTTTATCGCCAAATTCCATTTTTTATTTTCCTTCCTTGATGTGAGTTCATCATAAGAATTTCCTCTTTGTTTTTCAAGAAAGCATGACTTGCATACTGAAAAATCAGAGGACAGCGTTGCTTGCATACCTTGTTTTCTTGATATCTAGCACCATTTAACGTGTTTAAACAGTATATGTTTTTATACGCCATTATAGCAATGAATAAATTCTAAAACCAAGATTACGGGATAGCTAAATAGAAGTTTTAAATTTTAACGAGTACTCGTTCTGGGTTAAGTTAAATAGATATATTATAGAAAGCGATTTCATGATATGATAGTTACATAAACAAATAAGGAGAAAGCAAATGGCAAAACGTCGAAGTAACTACTTGATATAGTTGGTTGGATAGAACTATATCGAGTACTGGAGTTATCCAACCAATTGATATCGACCCTAAAAAAACTCAAAGACTAAGGGAGCTAATCAAATGGATGAACAACGATTAAAAAAAGAATGGTTACAAAGTGAAAAGAGACAAAAAGAGTTTTCTGGCTGGGATTTTTCCTATTTAAACGATCGGTGGTACTGCGAAGAGCCAGTTTGGAATTACCGAGAGTTGGTTCTAACACATTTAAGTAAAGAAATGATGCTTTTGGATATGGGAACTGGTGGAGGGGAGTTACTACAGACTTTCCATCATCCTTATAGAAAAACTGCTGTAACAGAAGGCTATTTACCTAATTATGAATTGTTAGTAAACGATTTACAGCCCAAAGGTGTGACAGTTCAATTTGTAGAAAAAGATGGATATTTAGCGTTTCCAGATGACTCATTCGACTTGGTTATCAATTCCCATGAATCATTTTCGCTAACAGAAGTAAAACGCGTGCTTAAAAAAGATGGCTTGTTTATCTCGCAGCAAGTTGGGGATTTCAATGGAGTAAATCTAGCTTCGCGGTTGCTTAAAGGGTATAAGAAGGAAAGTTTTGATTTTCATCTTGCAACTGTAAAAAAAGAATTGGAAAAAGCTGATTTTGACATTTTACGGGAGGATGAAGCCTATTTAAAACAACTTTTTTTCGATATGCCTGGTTTGATCTATTATTTACGAACGATCAAATGGGAATATCCTGATTTTTCAGTGGAAAAAAATTTTGAAGAGCTACTTTCATTGTATGAAGAGTTGTTGAGGCATGGTAGCATTTTTAACATGCAACACCGCTTCGTGTTTGTTGCTAAAAATAGAAAATAGGTATCTAGCATGAACACCTGTAAAGTGTAAAGAATAGTCTGTTCATAGCAAATGAAAAATTAAAACGAGTGTGGGACAAATCTAAAAATCAGTTTTGCTACAGACTCTCGAGTATACGGCGGGAGCAGAAGCAACTCCTTCGGAAATAAGCCGAAATTCACAAAAATTTGAAAAGCAATTTTCGTTCATTTCTTCTTATTTCTCGGAGTTAAACACTTCTGTCCCAGTCTCTTTGACACGAACTTGATAGAAGGATAAGAACGCAGTAAGTCACTCTCAAAATAGATGAATGAGTGATTGGAGTGAGATTATTTTTACAAATATTTATTGTTGGCTAATCTACATTATTCATTATTTCCTAATGGTCGGCGGCAGATTCCAAAAGAAATACCTTCATTTTCGCTTATTTTGCTTTTTACGTAAGGAAGTGGGGAATGGGCGTATAACTCCTCGATTTTTGTAGCAATCGTTTGATCAGAGGAGGGTTGTTTATTTTTCAATTCAGTAAACCATTGCTTGATTTCTGTGGGATAAATATTTCCAGCAATAGAAGAAATAGCATTGAATCCTAAAGCTAGTTTTTCTGTTACAGCTGATTCACCACCCATGTAGACTTTTAAAGGTTTTTCTATTTTGGCGAGAAGTTCAGGAAGATGAGCTGGATCTCCGGCTTCTTTTATTCCGATGACCCAATCGTCTTTTAAAAGTGTCAAATAGGTGTCTATAGTAATGTCAAAGCCGGTACGACGCGGATTGTTGTAGAGTATCGTTGGCTTATTGGCGAAGGAGATCACCGATTTCGCATAGGAAATAGCTTCCTGTTGTGAAGGAAGAATATAAGGAGGAAAACCTAATAAGATTCCTGTGACTTCATTCGAAGTATTGATTTTTTGAGCGAGGATCTCTGCCTCTTTTTGGCGAATACTAGATACACCAAAAATGATTTCCAAATCATTACGTGTATTTAGCTTTTTTAGCGCGTCAAGTAACTGTAATTTTTCTAGTAACGTCAATGAATGTTGTTCGCCAGTTGAGCCGCCTACTAAAACTGATTGAACACCTTGAGTAGCCAAATAATCAATATGTTGTAACGTGGCTTTTAAATTTAAGGTTTCATCTTCATAAAAAGCAGTAGGAACAGCTACTTGAAAATCTTCATTTAATACCATGACATTTCCTCCAATTTTTATCCTGAGTTACGATCAATGAATAGATTGAAAAAATCAATGTGAAGTGCGGATAGAGTCAATATAAAGTGTTTGTAGTTTCTTGGTGATTGCTCCACACTGGCCATCAGCAATCTGTTTACCGTCGATTGAAATGACTGGTACGATTTCATAAATACTATTGGAAATAAAACATTCAGTGATTTTATCTAACTGAGTGACAGAAAAAGGAGTTTCACAGACTTTTAGTCCATTTGCACGGGCTAATTTTAAAATCTACATTTTAGTGATACCTGGCAAAACAAGGTTGCCATCAGGGTGGGTATATAAAATGTCGTCAACGACAAACCAGACATTTGAGGCAGATGCTTCTGTGATCTTTCCGTCTCTTTGTAAAATAGCGTCATCGAATCCTTTTCTGGCAGCTTCATCGAGTGAGAGGATATTGCCAATCAGACTTAATGATTTGATGTCACAATGTAACCAGCGGGTATCTTCAATGACCGTTGCGCGGATTCCGTTTTTTTGCATTGCAACGGGTCGTTCAATGGGGATCGTGTAGGCGAGATAAATCGGTGTTGTCTTCTTAGAATCTGGGATCAGATGCTGTCTGGGCGATACGATTCCTCGAGAAATTTGAAAATAGATTTCTCCTTCACTCACATGGTTTTTCTGGATAAGTTGTTGAAATTGTTCTTGAAGTTCATGTTTTTCGAATGGAAGAGTTAAATGGATTTTCTCAGCCCCAACCTTTAAACGATCGAAATGTTCTGAAAACATGAACATCTGTTGATCGTAAACACGGACTACTTCATATAGACCATCCCCGAAATGATAGCCGCGATCATCAGGTGAAATAGTGATTTCATCTTTGGGAATAAGTTGACCATTAAAAATTGCGTTCATAAAAATACCTCCTAAAAGTTCTAAACAAACGAGTAATGGGTGATTAGTCAGAATATTCATACATTTTGTCTGTTTGAGACGTACTTTAGCAAAATATCATGGGAATTACAATGCTTTTTTCCAAATACCTGTAATCATTCGCTGGATCTGCGAGTGTTTGTTACAATCAAAATATAAAAATAAAACGTGTTAAGACAGAAAATAATAGGAGGAAGTACATGAGACCAAAATCAAAAGATGAATTGATTGTAGCAGCGAATCAAAAATTTTCTGAACTATGGGAACAGATTGCAAAATTGAGTGAAGAAGAACAGCAAGCACCATTCTTATTTGATGAAGCGTTTTTAGCGAAGAAAAAAGAGGCCCATTGGCGAAGAGATAAAGACTTAAAAGATGTTTTGATCCATCTTTATGAGTGGCATCAGCTTTTACTAAATTGGGTCCAAAAGAATCGGAAGCAAGAGAAAATTCCGTTGCAAAATCCTTCGTGCATCAAACACATGAACAAGTGATGTCATTAGCAGAGGAATTTGATAATGCTGAGCTATTTGAAAAGAAAAAATTTGACTGGACAGGGAACACGACTCTAGGGAGTTACTTTATTTCTTCGACAGCTAGCCATTATGATTGGGCGATCAAAAAAATAAAGCAATCTCAGAAGTAGTAAGTGCTAGTCTAGTTTGGAATCGAAGAAAGACTAATATCTCACTAAAGGCTGTGATATTGTTTCGTTTCTGGGCTGTTGAATGACTTTTGTTTCTAAAGAGAATCTTTCTTGGATTTTTTTCATGCTGTTTTTTTCGATTTGAGAGGATGTATGGCTTAAGTTTTTATGTATTTTTCTTTGCTGATTAGATAGATGTGACAGCTTCTTTTTTATTTTATAAATTGTTTTAGTGGATATATTAAACTCTTCCTGGAGTTCTTTATAAGTGGAATTTGGATGTTCCCTCAATTTTTGTTCAACACGTTGGAATTTCTCAGCACGGTAGGTAGATCTCACTCCTAGCTGTTTTTTGATGTAGGTGATAGTTGTATATGAAATCTGATATTCTTTAGCAATCTCTTTGTAGGAGTGGTTAGGGTTAGTCAAAAGTGCGTGGGCTGCTTTTTGTGTTCGCTCAAAGCGAAACGATCTTTTGCGATTATTTTTCCCGACTGGTATTGTTGGATTGATTTCTTGTTGATTTAAAGAGAGAGGTATTGTATTGTCTACCCGCAAACTGCTATATGAGTCATTTGGAGATACGAAGTTAAGGTCTGCGAAAAGCTGATACTCTTCTGTAGCAAGGTAATGTTCTGAATGAAAATCAGATGTGCAGGGGGTATCAACGAATGAAGAGGAAGGCCATTTCATTTGTGATTGAAAATCCGGACTGTTTTGGAAATTATTGACTTGAGAAAGTAGCTTATCTTCTATCTGGGCGGATAATATGGTTGAATTGGTGCGCTCAATGGGCATAAAGAAACCTCCTAAAAATGTTTCTTTTATTTTACTTCTGTTAGTACGAAGATGGAAGACCAGTTTTTCTGAAAAAATAAAAAAAGATAGATAACCTGTCAAAAGGCTATCTATCTTTTTATTTTTTAGCTTAGTACCAACCGTTAGCTAACCAGAATGCTTGGGCAGCATCCCATGAACCATAACGTGAAGTAACATATTGATCGGCTACACGTTCTTGGTTAGCAGCAGAGTAGTCACCATTCAAGTATGAAGCATCTAATTGGTAACGTCCGATGTAACGGCCATTAGTTGCTGTGTAAGAACCGCTTGATTCTCTTTGAGCAATCCATTCTTTCGCTGAGCTACTTGTAGCTGGTGCTGCAGTTTCAGTCACAACAGGTTGTGCTGCTTCTGCAGGAGCAGATTGAACTGCTTCTTGTTGGACAGGTGCGGCAGCTGGTTGTGCTTGTGTTTCTTGAGGTGCAGAGTAAGTTGTTTCTGCAACTGCTGCTTGGTCTCCTGTAGGGATCGTTAATTGTTGACCTGAATAGATCAGGTTAATATTTGAAATCGAATTATGTTCTGCAATAGTTTGGATCAAGGAGTTGTCACCAACGTATTTTTGAGAAATCGTTGATAGTGTATCACCTGATTGAACGGTATAAGCTTCGTCCGCATGTGCAGATGTACCCATAAAGAATAGAGTGCCGGCAGCCAAAGTTGTTCCTAAAAATAATGTTTTAAGTGATTTCATGTAAAATCTCCTTCGTCGTTTTAAAAAGTATTTGTTGTGTTCAACGAGGATTACTTTAACACGTGGAAATATTTCATAGGTAATAGCTTCATGACACTTTGTGACAAATCTACGTTTTTTGTAACAAACAGGTTATCGTAAAATGTGAATAAAAATGAGAAAAAAGCCATAAAGTTTTATTATAGGGGCGGATGTGGGCTATCAAAATTAGAAAGTAATCAAAGGTAAAAGTTCAATAAAACACTTTTTTTCTAAAAAAAATGAGTAAAAATAGTCAAAACAGCGTATTTTTTTTTTAATTTGAAGGAGGATGTTACAATGAAAGAAACAAGGAGGCGATGATATGAGTAATAGATATTCAAAGATAATGGTAGCGGTGGATGGATCAAAGCAAGCGGAAAAGGCATTTTTGGAAGCCCTTGATTTAGCGAAAGATAATGAAGCAGAGTTAATCATTGTTTCTATTATCAATAAAGTGGAGTTGACTCATAGTGCTTATGCCTTCTCAAAGATCTATGCAGAAGAGAAACAAAGGATCGAAGTTGAAATGTTAAAAAAAATCCATGATGCAAAAGAATATGGTTTGACTGAAATCCATGCAATTGTTGAGACAGGTGATCCACGACAGTTGATTGGTACTGTTTTTCCAACACAAGAAAATGTGGATTTGATCGTGATCGGGGCTACCGGAAAAGGTGCAATCCAACAAGCATTGGTTGGCTCGACAGCTTCCTTTGTCGTTGCTCATGCCTCTTGCAGTGTATTAGTAGTGAAATAAAAGAGGGAGGGAACTATCATGGTACGTCCACAAGAAGTAAAGGCACCAAAGGAAAAAATCGAAGTGCTTGCTATTTTAGAAGATGGCACAAAAACAAGAAAAGGCTATTCCGTTGCTTTAGTCAAATGGTATGCAAAAAAAGCAATCGCTATAAGATGGGATGGGGACGATGCACAGGACAAAGGATTCCCAGTAACAGTAAATGGGTACCATCCTGCATGGTTCGTTTTACCAGATAAATTAACGGAACTTTATAGTAAAGATTACAAAGAATTGATCAGTACGATGCGATTTATTGAGGATTTGGACAAATAAAACATACTAAGATTAGAGGGTAAATTCATCGACGGATGAAATTACCCTCTAACGCTCTTTTAAGCGTATAGTTGGTTGTGAAAGAAAGACCGACCACACTTTCTTGGACTACGAGTCCCAAACAAAAAATGGTCTTCTTCACTGTCATTTTAAAACCTGGTTTAAGTATGTTGGGGCTTCGAGCCCGTGTAAAGGAAATTAGGAACGAAATGAAGCAGTGAAGAATCTTTCAACACTTCTTAGGAGATGAAAATTATGTATGTACTTGCTTTAGATGTCTCAATGGGAAAAAGTTATGTCGTTATTTATCATGAAAATACTTGTCTTTTTGAACAAGAAATTCTTCACGATAAAACACATTTCAATGCACTTCTTCAAGAAATTTATGCTCTTCCAGAACGACCACAAATCGTTTTTGAAGCAACGGGGGTTTATTCAAGAGTCATTGAAACTTTTTGTCAAAAGAATCATTTCGCCTATTGTTTATTAAACCCTTTAGAAGCGAAAAGACAACTGAATATTGACTTACGTTCAGTCAAAACGGATAAACGAGATGCCCATCGACTGGCACAAACACACGGTCAATTTTTGCGGAAACAAAAACAATCTCAAACAGAAGTCTATAAACAAACACGCGATTTTGCACGCTTTTATCAACAAATTGAAAGGGACATTAAACGCACGAGAATGAACCTGCATACCGCTTTACAATTGACTTTCCCAGAATTGGAAACACTTTTCACGAACAGGTTATCAAAACTCGCCTTGAATCTTGTCGAACTTTTCCCCCACCCTGATTACTTGGCACACTTAAGCCAAACTAAGGTAAAAAATGTGTTAAAGAAAAATACGGATAAAAAAATCTCCGATCAAAAAGCCTTGGCTAAAGCACAAACCTTACTTTCACTTGCGCAAAATTCTTATCCAGCTGAATCTGGACAAAGTATTTCTGTTCAAAAAGTCGTGTATTATGCCCAACAATTGAAACAATTGCTTGTAACAAAAGAACAACTCGCCAAACAGCTAGTTGACATTGCGAAACAAACAATAGAATTTGATTTCTATCAAAGTATCCCTGGAATTGGTGAACTTTCTGCAGGACTCATTATTGGTGAATTAGGGGATATTCGGCGTTTTTCTTCTCATAAGCAATTGAATGCTTTCGTCGGTGTTGATACCAGAAGATATCAATCTGGAAAATATACAGCCAAAGAACACATGAATAAACATGGGAATCCGAAGGCCCGAAAAAATTTGTATTTTATTATGATGAACATGATTCGACAACAAGCGGCGGGGCCCAATCATCTTGTGGACTATTACTATAAACTAAAAACGCAACCTTCGCCCAAAAAGCATAAGGTTGCGCTCGTCGCCTGCATCAACAAGCTCTTGAAATGTCTCCATTCGATGGTACGACATTCAAGTCCGTATGATTACTCATACACGGCCTCTAACGACCAATAAGGAATATATCCTTACCTAGAATTATAGCATACCTAATAAAAAAATTTCTAATTTATTAGGCTTATTTCGTATACTTTTTTCTTGATAAAAACCAATAGAAAAAAGTACTTGACTAAACGTAGGAAGAATGTGGGACAAATCTAAAAATCAGGTTTGCTACAGATTCTCGAATAAACGGTGGGAGCAGAAGCAACTCCTTCGGAAATAAGCCGAAATTCACAAAAATTTGAAAAGCATTTTTCGTGAATTTCTTCTTATTTCTCGGAGTTAAACACTTCTGTCCCAACCTCGCTCTTTCAGGAGTAAAAAATGAAAAAAGGTTATTTGGGATGAGTAAACTATATGAATCCAACCTTAAATCTAGCTTAAAAAGAGTTCATTTTAAGAATGAAAAAATCTATTGTTATACGTAAAAAATAGTTAGATGTCTTGGATCAAACAGGCCCATCCAACTATTCTTTGAATTTGATATATATTACTTTTGCTGTTTATATAAGTAGTAAATCCAAAGAATCAGAAGTAAAGAAGATATCAGTAGTCCTGCGGTATTCTTCATCAGGACAATGGGCGTTTCCCAATGTCGAAAGGAAAAGATTTGATAAGTGAAGTAAGCGCAAGGGAGGCTAGCAACTAAAATGGAAAATTTTTTCTTCGTCCATTTTATGTAGTAAAAAAGGATGCTCAACATGATAAAAAAAGGAATATAAAATATCAGTTGTCCGATTGCAATCATATAACGCCTCCTATTATTTAAAATCCCTGATACAAAATAACACTTTGTGAGATTATACGCAAGCGATACGTGGAAGTTTTCTTTATAAATGTTGTTTTTTTCATTCTTTTGATTATCTCCTCTGTTCTTGCTATAATTGTGTCGAAAGAAAGGATGAAAATTTCATGGATCAAGTAATGTTAGAAGTCGATTTACATTTAGTAAACAATATCCGCGTCATTTACTATCTTGTAAGTAACAGCGTAGAAAAAAGAGTATTAATCAACAAAATCAACGGGATATTAGCAAAAAAAGATGTTCATCATTTTAGTAATGGAGAAGATAGCTATTATAGTATTCCAGTTGAGAAAGTACTTTACACAACGGTGAATGTAAGGAAGGATCTCGACACAAAAACAGTCCACGACCCAATTTTTACCACTTATTGATGGGGAACGGAGGAAAACGATGAATCCATATGAAGCACTTATCCAGGATTTGATTGATGGGAAAATTGAGAAAATAGATGTCAATAGAGAAGATGTCATGCTCTTTCGTGAAGCATGGCTCAAATTAGAGGATCGTAAATATGTTGTAGGTAAAGCGCTACTCAATGGCAATGTAACTTATCATTATGATCCAACACGTTTATATTAAGTAAGCTGCTCGAAATAATCAGTACGAAAAGAGAAGATCCAACTACCACAAAATGTTTCCTAATTTGTGGCAGTTGGATCTTTTTTGTGGAGATCGGGTTGTACATCTGTCTGTTTTTTGTTCTATTTCATCATACACACCATCTTTTTGACAACAAACATCTGAATACATTTGTTTTTTTATGGAGTATCTGCTATTTTCTGAGCCAAAGTATGAGAGAAAATTACAACCATAGACGGATGAGCCTTTGTTTTTTTATTTATATAATGGAAAAGTAATCAACTAGGAGGGAAAAAAATGAAGGTATTAAAGATTTTAGTCGGCATTGCTTGTATGGCCGGTGTTATGTTATTTGGTTTAAAAATATATACGCAACATTCTCATAGCGAGATGGCAGGAGTCATGGATCAGCTAAATCCCCTTGTGACTAGGGGAGAAGTATATGTGAAAACCACGAAGCCTGAAGAGGTCAACTCTTACGGTACAGCTAAATATGTCCAGACGGCTGCCGACAGTGACGGAAATGAACGGACAATCGAATATAATGGCATTTCAGTTTTAAAAGAGAACTGCTATTTAAAAATCACGAATAAAGGCGCACATGTTGAAACTTACGAAGAAATAGACAAACAAGCAGTACCAGAAAAAGCATTAGCAATTATTGGATAAACTATATTTTTATTATGTAAACCTACGAATGGTTAAATCATAAACTCGTTGTTTTTTTTTGAAAAAACAAGCCAGATCATCTAAGAAATAGACGAAGCTATTTCGGATGATCTGGCTTGTTTCGCGTAGTGGTGTGCCTTTACACTATTTTTATTGGGATGGCAGGGTTCGAACCTACAATTGCTTGATTCAGAGTCAAGTGCCTTACCAGTTTGGCTACATCCCATTCAATCAACAAAAATAGTTTAGCACTTAATTAAAAAACGCAAGTTATTAATCTTTTGTGTAGAGTACTTCTTTAAGTAGGACTACTCGTTTCTCTATTTTTTTGATCAAACTGGACGGAAGAGAAATCAACGTTGCTGCAGATAATACTGTAGTAAGAAGCAGATATTCTTCCTGTTGGTTGCCGAGTATTTGATAAATTGTAGCTAAGCGTTCAATATACTCAAAGCGCGTATAACCAGTTCGAGTGATCAAAAATTTTAAAAGATCGATCGCTTTTGAATAGTCTTTCTCAGAATAATAACTGAGAGCTTGACGATAAAGTTTTATTTCCAGCTCATTGAGAGAAGCAGGGCTATAGCGGGTTGTCCATTCTTTTACTGATACTTTTCGTTGAACATTCCCTTTGGTATCTCTAACAAAAATAATCGGCATGTCATTTGGGTCTATCTTTTTATGAATAAATCGTTCCATTTCCCTTGCTCCTTTCTCTTTTTCTTTAGCTAGAGTATAAGATACTTTCAAAAAAATACTAGCTTTTCTTTAAAGTCAGCATTTGGCCGCCCATTGCCGTAAAAATTTTATTGAAATCGTTTATTGGAACAGCTCGATTTTTTTCTCCATAAGGATCATTGACATAGATCGTTGTATCATCATAACCTGTGACCACACAAGCGTGTATCAAAGGGGTTACTTTGACTTCACCATTGTTGGTTGTCCATGTTGTGAAATCACTGTCAGTAGGTACCTGAAAATCAATAGTGACAGAAGTCCATACCGGTTCTTCTTTTTGCAACGCTTTTCTGATATCTTTCAAGGTCGCGTCTGTTTTTGGTTCAGTATAATAATCTGTGCCGACGATTTCTTGAGCTAAAGCAGCAATAGGAGGAACATAGACGCCCATTGCCCAATCACCGCCAGTAATATCACCAACGAAGCCTTCATTTGGATCACCGTGAGTACCGTCTGCATTGAAGACAGGGACATAAGTCAACTGATCTGCTAATTGGTTTTTCGTCGTAGTGTATCCATAATAAGCTAAAAGCATCGAAAGGGAAGTTACTTCACATCCATTTTCTAAAGCGGGTGCATCAAATTGATTTTCTAAAGGAACATCAAGCAAGACTTCTTTTTTTTCTTTTGAGGAGGAGTTGCTGACTTGTTCTGCTGTGGAGAGAGAGGCTTTCTCACCCTCGTTTCGATGCAGAACATAGTACGTGCTAGAAAGAAAAATCAATGCTAGACTACCTAAAAACATGATTTTTTTTGCGTGTTTTTTTTTCATTAGAATACTTCCTTCGTCTAGTCTGTCATATAGTATAATGGTTTTTATTTAAAAACAAATGAAATTTGACTTTTCTAATTAAAAAAGAACAAGTTTCCCTTAAGAAATAACGATTGTTCTGTAAAATAAATAAAATATTTTGACTTGCCAACTGTTTTAATTGTGAAAACGAAATCAATACGCTATAATGCCAATAAGGTTAAAGAACAATTAATAAAAAACGAACTTTTAAAGACAATGAAAATTGAGATAGTACTACTACTTTTTTTGAGGATTATTCGTCTGTAAGAGTTTTAGCAGTTTAGGAGGATTTTGATGACGGAAGAAATGATCAATTTAGGAGAGCAATACTCATGTAAGCCAATCGGGTTTACACAGACAGTCGTTGGCGAAGTAGTTTCAAAAATGACAAACTGTGCCGTAGTCAAAGTTGCTCAATGCGCTTCTGAGGACCAAGATTTACTAGAAGAAAAAGCCAGTATGGTTGTGGCAAAATATGATACATTTGAATAAGAAAGAAAATATGGACATGCAACAACAGGTTTGATGCTGCAAGTCCTTTTACTATGTAGAGGTTTATTTCTTTTTCTGTGTGAGAAAAGGAAAGAGGTGTAGGTAAATGATTAGTCTATTTACGATATTATTGTTTTTATTTGTACTAGCGATGTGCTTGTTTCTTTGGCTTGTCCGCAGAGAAATCATCTATAAGACAGTTAGAAATCGCTGGGTATATTTAGTGGTGCCTTTCTTAGCTATATTAGTGTTATGGTTTACACTTATCAGTGAACCAAGTGTAGATGATTTAGCGAAAGGGATTTTATCAGCATTAGTCTTCATCAGTTTTCTACTCGATAGTCGGGGGATAACGGAAGAAGGGTTAGTGTTAAATAGTTTTGATAAGCGAGGAGTGCCGTTTTCTGAAATCAACAAGATTGTTCTTTATCAGCCCAAAGGTTCAAACGAAATCAAAATGAACTTTTTTCGTAATGGTTGGCGGGGTCCACTAATGAAATTCTCTGTTTCGATGGAAGAATTAGTTTCTTTTTTAGCGCAACATCTAAATGAGGATGCTGAGATCGATATCATGATCGATTCAGATGAAGGATAGTGTGTTGTTGTGAACAAGCATAGAAGAGATCATGATTTAGAAATGACCTTAAAAAAGCTAGGTAGTTACGGTTTTCGTAACTACCTAGCTTTTCTTTAGGATGCTTGTTTAGTCAAATACGCGGAAACGATCTTCGTCATTCATGTATTCTTTTTCGCCAGCAGGTGTTTCTGGTGAACCGAATACTAATTGAGCGCGTAATTTCCAATTTGAAGGGATGTCCCATTCTTTAGCTACAGCATCATCAATTACTGGATTGTAATGTTGTAAGTTAGCGCCTAGTCCTTGGTCTGCTAATGCAACCCATGTATTTGCAGTAGCGATCCCGTTTGATTGTTCTGACCAATCTGGGAAATTATCTGCATATAATTCAAATTGTTCTTGAAGTCCTTTGACTACATCAGTGTCTTTAAAGAATAGAACAGTTCCGTATCCGTTTTTAAATCCGGCTAATTTGTTTTGTGTGTTTGGGAATGCTTCAGCAGGTGTCAATGGACGAAGTGCTTCTTCAGTCATTTCCCATAGTTTTTCATGTGCATCGCCAAAAAGAATCACGGCACGAGTAGACTGTGCGTTGAATGCTGTTGGGCTTTCTTTGATTGCTTCTTTGATCAATGCAGTTAGTTCGTCATTAGATAAAGTGACATTACGTCCTAAATGATAGATAGAACGACGGTTTTTCAATGTATTTGTAAAAGTTGTCATGTTAAAATCTCCTTTGATTGCGTAGTGCATATTTTTTATGAGTACAAAAAGGAGTATATCATCTTACAAAAAGTAAGTAAAAAGAAATGCTCAGTAAAAAGAAATAAATTTTTTCTCTATGAAAAATGAATCGAACACAATAAATAAGGGAACGGTTACATTGCGATTAAACGAACTTCAATTCGCTTTTTCAAGATTGACATCTATATAATTATTAAATTCGTATATGTTTTTTCTTATTATTTTCCAATCGTTTTTTACTGATTTTTATAGAAAATAAGTATATATTTCTAAAATAAGTTTTTTAGCTATTTTTTTCGGGAAGTGTATATGTTATTTTCTGAAAATTTAAAGAATTGGGGTATAGATTATGGAAAATCAGCAAGACAAAGGCTTCTTCGGCCAGCCGAAGGGGTTGTCAACACTGTTCTTTACTGAAATGTGGGAACGATTTAGTTATTATGGTATGCGTGCATTACTTATCTACTATATGTACGATACTGTTACAAACGGGGGCCTTGGATTACCTCGTGCGTCAGCATTGGCGATCATGTCCATTTATGGTTCATTGATTTATATGTCAAGTATCGTTGGTGGTTGGGTTTCTGACCGCGTTCTAGGTGCGAAACGGACAGTGTTTTTCGGTGGTATCTTCATCATGCTTGGACACATCGTTCTTGCTTTGCCATTCGGAGTTTCTACATTGTTTATTTCAATGGCTTTGATCATTATTGGTACAGCCTTTTTGAAACCAAATGTTTCGGGAATGGTTGGACATCTCTATTCGAAAACAGACTTGCGTCGTGATGCAGGTTTCTCTATTTTCTACATGGGGATTAACTTAGGTGCGATGATCGCTCCAATCATTGTAGGAACGCTTGGTCAAAATTATAACTACCATTTAGGTTTTTCACTAGCTGCTATCGGTATGTTCTTCGGTTTGTTGCAATATGTGATCCAAGGACGTAAAACGTTGGATGGTGTTGGAACAGTCGCACCAAATCCGTTGTCTCAAGAAGAACGTAAAGGATTTATCCGCAACTTAGTGATTGCGTTGATCGTTATCGTAGCTATTTTTGGTGGTGCACAAGTTACAGGACATTTAACAATTGATTTCTTTATAAATACAATCAGTGTCTTAGGTATTTTGTTGCCGTTGTACTACTTTATCAAAATGTTGACTTCAAAAGATGTAACAACAGATGAAAAACCAAAAGTTTGGGCATACATCCCACTATTTATTGCAGCAATCATCTTCTGGTCACTACAAGAACAAGGTTCTTCGATTTTAGCGTTGTTTGCTAGTGAACGTACACAATCTACATTGTTTGGAATGACTATTCCAGCAAGTTGGTACCAATCATTGAATCCGATCTTTATTTTTGCACTAACACCAGTATTCGTCACATTATGGACAAAATTAGGGAACCGTCAACCGTCAACAGTGGTTAAATTCTCTTTAGGACTACTATTTGCAGGGTTGTCTTTCTTATTGATGATGCTTCCAGGTATGCTTTATGGAACATCTGGTAAAGTTAGCCCATTATGGTTGATCGGTAGCTTCTTGATCGTGGTTATCGCTGAATTATGCTTATCACCAGTTGGTTTATCTGCGACAACAAAACTTGCACCAAAAGCATTTGAATCGCAAACGATTGCCATTTGGTTCTTAGCTGATGCTTCATCGCAAGCAATCAATGCGCAAATCGCTCGTTTCTACACACCAGGTACAGAATCAATGTACTTTGGAATTGTCGGTGTGGTAGCAATCGTTGGAGCTGTTTTACTCTTTACGATCAAAGAACCAATCAAAAAATTGATGGGATCGATCCGTTAATCCATAAACATTAAAAAGAGGCAGTCGTTTATCGATTGTCTCTTTTTTTATTGTTCAAAATAGAGATGAAAGAACAAATGTTCACTCATTTTTGCTATAATAGATAAGAAACGGAATTCGATCATTAAGGAGGAGGAAAATGACTTTACAATTTATTCTTGGAACGAATCGGAAGGATCATCGCGCCACGTTGATCGCCGAAGCGATGGAGTGGCTGGCGCAAGAAAAAGACCATCAAGTATTTTTCCTTGTACCCAATTATAATAAATTTGAACAAGAGCAAGAGATTTTGGCGCAGTTGCGTAAAGAAAATGGTAAGGAAACATTCAGCACAACGAACGTTCAAGTCTTTAGTTTTTATCGTTTAGCCTGGTATCTGTTAGCACAAACGACTCTATTGTCTGGCAATGAGCTTTCAGAAGCGGGTTCGGCAATGATCTTACGGCAAATATTGGAAAAAAACGAAGAAAAATTAACGATTTTTCGTGGGGAAATCAATAAAAAAGGCTTTATTCAACAATTGCAGGATCTTTACAATGAAATGCGTGTGGGAAATATTTCTCCAAGCGATCTAGTTCTTTTCAAAGAAGAGAGAACACCAAAGGAAGAAGACCAGCAATTGAAATTAAAAGACCTCCAGCTTATCTTCTCTGAGTTCGAGGAGGAATTGATGAAGCGGGCGCTTAAGTTTGAAGATACTTTGACTGTTTTAGCGAGCTACATGAAGACGCTAGATATGGAAAATGTCAAATTTATCATCAGCGGTTTTTCTCGATTGAACGCACAGGAATACCAATTGTTGCAACTCATGATGGAAAAAGGGCATTTAGTCGTGGATCTGGTACTTGATCGACCTTATATTGCCGAGATGCCAGAAGTACTGACTTTATTCCATGAAACTGGAAAACTGTATTTTCAGTTGATCACTAGCGCAAAAGAACGAAAAGTGCCGGTTTTTGTTGAAAAATATGCTGTCGATCGAGCACTGCCACCTGCATTGCAGAGTGTATTAACGGTCTGGGAAGATACTTCAAGCAATAAAAAAGCCAAGCCGATAAAACTGGGGCAGCAAGAAGACTTGCATATATGGGAGGCTGAGAATCCAACTGAAGAAGTCAGACAATTAGCTGTTGAGATCCGCCGATTAGTCAGTGAAGAAAATTATCGTTATCGCGATATCCAAGTCTTGACGAAGGAGATGGGGCTTTATGCGAATCTGCTGCAACCTATCTTTAAAGAAATGGCGATCCCTTACTATGTCGATGAAGATCAGCTGATGGAGAATCATCCGCTCATTGAATGGATCAATAGTTTGTTTGCATTAGATCGTTATGCGTATCGTTTGAATGACATCATGCGTTTTTTCAAAACAGAGCTGTTCATCTGCCGACAAGATGAGGTACTTGATTTAAAAAATTGGCAGGTGATGCGAAACCAATTCCGCACAAAACTGGATGTGACAGAAAACGTCGCATTAGCATATAACTATCAGGGAACTTATTGGACGAAAGAAAAGGACTGGCAATTTGTTTCCTATGATTTTGAAGCAGAACAATTAGAAGACGTTCAAAAGTTAGAAAAACAATCAAACGAGATCCGCCACTTCTTCAAAGAAATGGTTCCTCCTTTTTTTGAAAAAATCAAAGAATGTAAGACTGGACAAGAAGGTGCGTCCGTTTTTTACCAATTTTTAGTTCAGAGTGGTGTCCAGCAGCAATTACTGTTTTGGCGCAATCAGGAAATCGAACGTGGGAATCTAGCAGAAGCAAGGAACCATGAACAAACATGGGAAGCATTGATCGATCTATTGGATGAATATGCGTTGATCTACGGAGAAACACCATTTGATTGGAGCTTGTTCCAAGAAATCATGTCTAGCGGATTAGAGAATTTAAGCTATGGGAAGATCCCAACGGCAATCGATCAGGTCAGAATCAACCGTTTGGAACTTGTTCGGCCAAACCAGGCGAAAATCACTTTTGCCATTGGCCTAAATGATCAAGTTTTCCCTGATCGTCATGAAACGAAAGGACTGCTTTCAAGTGAAGAAAGAGAAACACTGAACGCAAGATTGGGAGAAGAACAGTTTCTATTTGATCCAGCTAAAGAAACGATGTCCTTCGAGCCTCTACAAGCCTATTTCGTCTTTTCTTCTGCTACGGAACGTTTGTACTTGAGTTATGCGGAAAGTTACGATACGAATACATTGAAAATGTCTCCGTATCTACGGCGTATCCTTGAATATTTAACGATCCCAATCGAACGAAAAGAACATCTCCACTTGGATGGCGATCCTAGTTGTTATGTCGGCACGTATCGAAGTGCGATCAATATCATCAATGGTGTCTATCGTTTAGCTAAAGAAGAGAAACAACCACTTGCTGCTTACTGGCAGGAGTTGCGGACTGTAGTCTTACAGTCGAGATGGCGTAATTTTGCTTTGCGTATTTTCGAAAGCCAAGATCATTTAAACGTACCTGTCTCACTGCCGCAAAAGATGCCAGAAGAGCTTTATGGCAAGGAAATCTATACGTCGATTTCCAGAATGGAGAACTTCTATAATTGCGAGTACAAATACTTTGTACAGTTTGGGCTGAAACTCAAAGAACGGATGGTTTATGGCCTAACGCCAGCGGCTACTGGAGATTTTTACCATGAGTCGCTAGACCGTTTCTTCAAATTGCTTTTCTCAAATCAGTTGTCATTAGTTGAAATGACGGACAAACAGCGAAAAGAATTTACGGAAAAAGTACTGCAGGAAGTGTTTGGCGAATTACGTTTTGAGATTCTGGATAGTTCTGCCCGTATGAATTACATTCGTTATCAATTGGGGCAAACGATTCAAAAAGTAGCTTGGGCGTTGCAAAAACAAAGTAGAAATACTGGGTTGAAACCATTGCAAACAGAGATTTTATTTGGTCAAATCGCAGGTGCAAATGGTATCCCTGGCTTAGAACTTCCGTTGAACAATGGCGGGAAATTACATGTACGTGGAAAAATCGATCGAGTGGATGTCGCTGTTGAAGAAGCAGAAACATGGTTGAGTGTCGTTGATTATAAATCTAGTGGTCGTTCCTTTGATGTGACGGAAGCATATTATGGGATGGCAATGCAATTATTGACCTACTTAGATGTGGCATTGATGGATGCTGTCCGTCTCACAGGCAAGGCAGCTGTTCGTCCTGCAGGTTCCTACTATCTGCATGTCCATAATCCGGTACTGACGGATACTAACGAAGTAGAAAAAGACACATTGAAGAAATTCAGCTATGATGGTGTGTTTGTCGATGATCCAGGATTGTTGGAAGTGTTGGACCATTCTTTAGAAGCTAAAGAAAATTCTTTGATCTACCCAGTGAAAAAGAATGCGAAGGACGAATATCAAAAAGGAAGTTTCAGCAAAGATAAATTCTATACAGAAGAAGAGTTGCAGCTTTTTATGGCGCATAACCGAGCGAATATGCGTTTAGCGGGAGACAAGATCACATCTGGTGAAATCAAGCTGAATCCAGCATATAAGGACAAAGAACGAATTGCTTGTCAATTTTGTCCGTTTAGAAGTGTATGCACATTTGATGTGATGCTGAAGGAAAACAACTATCACCGCTTAGAAAAATTGAACAAAGAAGAAGCACTGCGTAGAATACTAAAAAGGAGCGAAGAAGAGTGAATCAAATTCCTTTAAAACCAGAAAATGAAAGATTTACCGATGAACAATGGCAAGCTATTTTTGATCAAGGAGACAACTTGCTTGTTTCAGCTTCAGCAGGTTCTGGGAAAACAACAGTACTTGTACGCAGAGTCATCGAGAAATTGAAGATGGGGGTCAATCTGGACGAGTTGCTGATAGTGACGTTTACCGAAGCGGCCGCACGAGAAATGAAGGAACGAATCCAGGAGGCACTACAAGAAGCAGTCAATACAGAAAGTGATCCCATTCGACAACAGCACTTCACTAAGCAGTTGGTCCTATTGCCAACGGCCAATATCTCAACATTGCATGCGTTCTGTCTGACAGTGATACGCCGTTATTACTATTTGATCGACATTGATCCGGTTTTTCGAATGTTGACAGATGAAACCGAAACGATCTTGATGAAAGAAGATGTCTGGGATGAATTACGAGAGGCGTTCTATGCTGAAAATAGGGAAGAATTTTTCCGATTGACGATGAATTTCTCGAATGATCGTTCAGATGATGGCCTAACCAATCTGGTCTTTTCGCTTTATGAATTTGCTCGTGCGAATCCTGATCCAGAAGAGTGGTTAACAAAGTTAAGTGAGAGTTATCGCTTAGAGAATGGACTCGCTGATTCTGACCTATACAAAACACAGCTTCGTCCGCTGATTTTAGCTGATATGCATCAATGCGTGCAACTGTATGAGGAAATGGTGCAATTAGCACAGGAAGAAGGTCTTGAAAAAATGTACGATCAGGTATCTGGTGAAAAAGGCCAGATACAAGTGATCTATGAATATCTGTTACAAGACCAGATTCCAGAAGCCTACTCTGGATTAGAGGCGCTGACATTCACAACGTTTAAAAGTAGTCGGAAAGCCGAATTGAAAGAACGCTCTGCTGAGGTCAAAGAGTTAAGAGACCGTGCAAAAAAAATCATTCAGCAACTTGGTAAAAACTACTTTCCTGTGTCACCAGAACAAATGGAAGAGTTGACCCAAAAAGCATATCCGTTAGTGAAAGAAATGACAAAAGTCACAAAGGCATTTATGAATGGTTTTAGCCAGCGTAAACGTGAAAAAGGGCTATTGGATTTCAATGATCTAGAACACTTTGCTTTACAAATATTAACGAAAAAAACCGATGATACATGGTTGCCTAGCGAAGCCTCCGATCATTATCGCAAGCAATTCAAAGAAGTCATGGTGGATGAGTATCAAGATGTCAATCAGTTACAAGAAGCCATTCTTTACTGGTTGCGTGAACCAAATGAAACAAACGGTAACATGTTTATGGTAGGGGATGTCAAACAATCCATTTATTCGTTTCGTTTAGCAGACCCGAGCCTATTTATCCAAAAGTACGAAGCCTTTTCTAAAACAGAAGGAGGACGCCGTATCGTTTTAGCAGAAAATTTCCGTTCCAGAAAAGAAGTACTTTCATTCACAAATTTAGTCTTTGAACAAATCATGGACCCAGTAGTAGGTCAGATTTCGTATGATGATGCGGCAAAACTTGTTCTTGGTTTTCCTGATTTTCCAGAAACTGAACAATTTGAACCAGAAATATTGATTTACGAAAAAGAACAGGAAGAAACGACGATCGAATTGCCAGTGGATGATATTTTAGAAGACAAAACAGAAGGCGAATTGTTCATGACTGGATTGAAGATCCGCCAATTGATCGATGAAAAATTCATGATCTATGATAAAAAAATGAAAAAAAATCGACCTATCGAGTATAGAGATATCGTTCTTTTGACCCCTACAAAGAAAAATAATCTGACGATTTTAGAGATATTCAAGACATTTGATATCCCTTTGGAAATGAATGACGCACAGAACTATTTTCAAGCAACAGAGATCCGAACGATGGTCTCTTTACTGCAATTGATCGATAACCCTTATCAGGACATTCCTTTAGTATCTGTTTTACGTTCACCGATCGTTGGATTGATCGAACCAGAACTTGCTAGAATTCGTTTAGCAGATCGGTCACATACGTATTATGAAGCAGTACTTGCTTATCAAGCTGAACATACAGACGAACTTGCAGATAAGCTGAATCATTTTGGTGAACAGTTGGAGATATGGCGCGAACTAGCCCGCCGTTCTTCCATCACAGATCTTTTATGGTCTATCTATTATCAGACAGGTTACTTAGAATATGTAGCTGGGTTGCCAGCCGGGGCGCAACGCCAAGCAAATCTCTATGCGTTAGTCGATCGGGCAAAATCTTATGAAAAAAGCTCATTCAGAGGTCTTTATCAGTTTGTACGATTCATCGAAAAAATGCAGGAAAAAGACAAAGATCTTGCAGAACCAGTTCTTGCATCTGTAGATAATGCAGTGCGTGTCATGACGATCCATGCAAGTAAAGGGTTGGAATTCCCAGTTGTTTTTCTATTGGATATGACAAAACAATTCAATCTCCAAGATTTAAGAAAAAGGTATGCCTTTGAAGAAAAACTAGGGGCAGGTGTCCGTTACATGGATCCTGATACGCGCGTTCTCTACGACACATTGCCGTATCAAGCAATAAAATTAGCTAAACAAAATAAATTATTGTCTGAAGAAATGCGTAAATTATATGTAGGATTGACACGTGCCGAACAAAAACTGTTTATCGTGGGTTCCTACAAAAATAAGGAAGACACGTTGAAAATCTGGTCAGAAGTGGCTGACCAAACCTCCCTTGTTTTAGAGCCGTCGACTCGTTTGAAAGGAAAGGGCAGTTTGCTGAACTGGATCGGTTACAGCTTGATGCGTCATCCTAAAATGAAGGAATACGCGGAAGATACAACGGTCCATAATCAGTTGGGACAGTCGGAAAGCCGCTTTTCGATCACATGGATGAAGCAACAAGATATTGTAGAGAACCGCCAATCATTGGCAAGTGAGACGAAGAAAGAACTTGAATCAGTGAAGGTAGATCAAACACCACTTCAAGAATCATTGAAAGCCCGTTTAGCTTACAGTTATCCCTACAAAGCATCGACCCAGACAACAAGTTACCAATCCGTTTCAGAAATCAAGCGTTTATTTGAAGATCCAGATGATACGTCTGATTCCAAACTAGTTTGGGAAAACAATGAAAAACGGAGATATAATCAGCAATTCCGTTATACACAAGACACTTTGGCAGAGCCGAAATTCTTACAAAAAAGCCAAAAAATATCTGCTGCCTCTATTGGAACAGCTACACACTATTTATTGCAGTTGCTTCCATTAGAGATGCCAACGAACGACTCCATCCGTTCTCTCTTAGAAGAGTTGGTCGCTAAACGGCTAGTCGATGAAAAAGTCGCTAAAAAAATCGATCTTTCTGGTATTTTGTGGTTTTATCAGACTGAACTTGGGAAACGGTTGGTGCAACACAGCGAACTAGTGAAACGAGAACAGCCATTTTCGATGCTCTTGTCTGCTGATCAAGTGTTCGATCAGTATCCAAATGAAGACGATGAATTGCTGATCCATGGGATCGTCGATGGCTACATCGAATTTCCAGAGTTTATCGAGTTGTATGATTTCAAAACTGACTATATTTCAAATGGTGAAAATCAAGCGGAAATAGAAACAATCGTCCAAAAATATCAAGGGCAATTGAATTTATACAAAAAAGCTTTGTCAGAAGCACTAGACAAACCAGTGACAAATGTGTATCTTATTTTATTGGGTGCGAAGAAAATAATAAATCTTAATAAATAATAATAATTGAGCAACTGCGACTTACACTTTGTAAGTAATATGCTATACTCTAAAAAAGAGGTGAGTAAGATGGAGCTAACACAGACAGAATTCACTCTATGTCCTAAATTTGAAAAAACTTTTTCGATATTAGGAAAAAAATGGAATGGGTTGATTATCGATGTATTGCTCGAAAACGGTCCGCAACGCTTTGTTGATCTCGCAGCGAAAATACCTATGGTGAGTGATCGCGTTTTAGTTGAACGATTAAAAGAGCTCGAACGAGAACGAATCGTCACAAGAAACCTTTCATGTAATGATTCTGGTCGTTCTGAATATATGCTGACTGAAAAAGGCGCAGATCTCCAAAAAGCAATGGTCCAATTGCAAGTTTGGAGTGAGAAGTGGGTCACTGAGGAAGAATGCAGTTGATTTTGTTTAGAAAATCTTGTAAACTAACGTTAGTTGAATAGATAAAGAACGATGACGAAAAAGAGTAATTTGGATAAACCTGACCAGGGAGATCTGTCATAGACTGTAAGCAGATCCTGTGTTTGAAAAATGAAGTTCACTTTCCGAGTTCGTCTGATGATCCAGACCGGCAATTGTCGTTAAAGAAAGTAAGTGTACGGTTTCGACCGTAAATTAGGATGGTAACGCGAAGACCTCGTTCCTTTACAGGAATGAGGTCTTTTTTGTATTTGAATTTTGAAGGAGGAAACAGGCAAATGTCTTTACAAGCACAACTAAAAAGCTTGAAAGAAGCTACAATCGTTAAAATCACGACTGCACAAGATTTGAAAGAATTAAATCAAATCCGTATAGAAACTTTAGGAAAAAAAGGACCAATCACTGAAGTCTTACGTGGAATGAAAGATCTTAGTCCAGAAGAACGTCCTAAAGTAGGGAGTTTTGCAAACGAGATCCGTGACCTCTTAACAGCTGAAATCGAGCGTAAAAAACAAGAATTAGAAGAAGCTGCATTAAATGCTGCATTAGAAAAAGAAACGATCGACATTACTTTACCAGGTCGTCAGGTAAAACAAGGAACACGTCATATTTTGACACAGATCATGGAAGAAATTGAAGATATTTTTGTGGGAATGGGTTACCAGATCGTTGAAGGAAATGAAGTGGAATCAGACCATTACAATTTCGAACGGATGAATTTACCGAAAGATCATCCAGCCCGTGACATGCAAGATACTTTTTATATCTCTGAGGATATTTTGATCCGTACGCATACTTCACCTGTCCAAGCACGTACAATGGAAAAACATGATTTCTCTAAAGGTGCACTTCGAATGGTCTCTCCAGGAAAAGTTTTTCGTAGAGATACAGATGATGCAACCCACAGCCACCAGTTCCATCAAATTGAAGGACTAGTAGTTGATAAGAACGTTACGATGGGTGACTTAAAAGGAACATTAGAAGTCGTAATGAAAAAAATGTTTGGAGAAGACCGTGAAATCCGCTTACGCCCAAGCTACTTCCCATTTACTGAACCTTCTGTAGAAGTAGATGTGAGCTGTTTCAAATGTGGTGGTGCTGGCTGTAATGTCTGCAAACACACTGGCTGGATCGAAATCTTAGGTGCAGGGATGGTTCACCCGAATGTCTTGGAAATGTCAGGGATCGACCCAGAAGAATACTCTGGCTTTGCCTTTGGTCTTGGACCAGATCGAGTGGCAATGTTACGTTATGGTGTCAATGATATCCGTAATTTCTATCAAAATGACTTACGTTTCTTAAGTCAGTTCAAAGGGGAGTAAAAAAAGCATGTTAGTTTCTTATAAATGGCTAAATAAATATATCGATCTATCAGCAGTTTCACCAAAAGAACTGGCTGATAAAATGTCTGTGACAGGGATCGAAGTAGAAGGAATCACTGTTCCAGAAGAAGGTTTGAAAAAAATCGTCGTTGGTGAAGTCATGGAGTGTGTGCCACATCCAGATTCTGACCATTTGTCGATCTGCCAAGTAGATATCGGTGAAGAAGAACTGTCACAAATCGTCTGTGGTGCACCAAATGTGAAAAAAGGGATCAAAGTGATCGTTGCTTTACCAAATTCACGCATTGCAGGAAATGTAAAAATCAAAAAAGGAAAAATGCGCGGACAAGTATCAAATGGAATGATCTGTGCGTTACAAGAAATTGGTTACTCTGATAGCGTCGTTCCTAAAGAGTATGCAGAAGGAATCTATTATTTGCCTCAAGATGCGGTCAATGGAGAACCAGTCTTTTCTTACCTTGATATGGACGATGCGATCATTGAGCTGTCGATCACACCAAACCGTGCAGATGCGTTATCTATGCGCGGAGTTGCCTATGAAGTGGGAGCAATCTATCGTCAAACACCGAAATTTGCAGATGAAAAACTAGTTGAAGTTGCGCGTAAAGCAGCGGATAAAATCGATGTAACCGTAGAGGATCAAGAATTAGTCCCTGCCTACCAGATTCGGATCATTGAAAATGTCAAGATCCAACCAAGTCCGCAATGGTTGCAAAATCTATTGATGAATGAAGGCATTCGTCCAATCAATAATGTCGTGGATGTCACAAATTATATCTTGCTCTTATTTGGACAACCGCTTCATGCATTCGATTATGATAAATTAGGTTCTAAAGAAATCGTTGTTCGCCATGCAAAAGACGCAGAAACAATGGTCACATTAGATGGAGAAACTCGTAATTTGACATCAGATAATCTAGTGATCACAAATGGAAAAGAACCTGTTGCATTAGCTGGTGTGATGGGTGGCCTTGACTCTGAAATCACAGAAACAACGACAACAGTTGCACTGGAATCTGCCTTGTTTGATCCAGTTTCGATCCGTCGTACAGCAAAACAATTCAATTTGCGCAGTGAATCTTCTGCACGCTTTGAAAAAGGAATCAACAAAGCAACGGTTGGTGAAGCAAGTGATGTTGCTGCTGCCATGATCCAGTCACTAGCAGGAGGAGAAGTACTAGAAGGTGCTGTCAAAGGTTCTGAATATCAAGCAAATGAAGTAGAAGTATCGATCACCTTGCCGCGAATCAACCAATATCTAGGAACAGCATTAACAGTAACTGAAGTGAATGAAATTTTTGAGGCGTTAGGTTTTGGTTATCAAGTGACCGAGGAGACATATACGGTCGTTGTTCCACCTAGACGTTGGGATATTCAAATCGAAGCTGACATCATCGAGGAAGTTGCTCGGATTTACGGCTATGATCGTTTGCCTTCTACATTGCCTAGCGGAGCAACTGTCGCAGGAAGTTTGACGAGTGAACAAGCAGCCACACGTAAGATCCGTACTTTATTAGAAGGTAGCGGATTAAGTGAAGCAATCAGCTATGCATTGACAACAGAAGAAAAATCTCGCCAATTCACAACAAAGGAATCACAAATCACAAGACTGGACTGGCCAATGAGTGAAGAACGTTCTGTCTTAAGAATGAACTTGATCAGTGGTCTATTGGATAATGTCAACTACAATGTGGCAAGAAAGAATAGTGATGTAGCGTATTATGAAGTAGGTCGTGTCTTCTACCAAGAAAATGATCCGTTGACACACTTGCCACAAGAAGTGAAACATGTTGCTCTAGCCTTGACAGGGACATGGCAGGAAAAGAGCTGGCAAGAAAAACCTGAAACAGTTGATTTTTATACGATCAAAGGTGTATTGGAAAACTTGTTTGAACAACTAGCAGTGGCAGATGAAATCTCTTATCAGCCAACTACTACCATGAAAGACATGCATCCCGGA
The DNA here is from genome assembly GCF_002277935.1 of Enterococcus durans. Lineage (NCBI taxonomy): Bacteria > Bacillati > Bacillota > Bacilli > Lactobacillales > Enterococcaceae > Enterococcus > Enterococcus durans. The sequence continues at coordinate 2,305,657 of NZ_CP022930.1, forward strand.
AGAACTGCGGAAATCTATCTAGGAGAAACGTATCTTGGTTTTGTCGGTCAAGTTCATCCAAGCACAGCAAAAGCATATGATATTCCAGAAACATATGTAGCGGAATTCGATTTGTCTTCAGTAGTGTCAGCCGCTCAAAAGGGTATCACATTCCAAGCAGTGACGAAATTCCCAAGTGTGACACGTGACATTGCAATGTTAGTGAAAGAAACAGTGACAAATCAAGAAGTAATGACTGTCATTCGTGCAGCAGCAGGGAAATTTTTAACGAGTATCCAATTGTTCGATGTCTATCAAGGACAAAATATTGAACCAGGATATAAATCGTTGGCGTACAGTTTGACGTTTACGAACCCAGAAGCAACAATGACTGATGAAGAAATCAATCAAGCGATGGCTAAAGTAGAGAAAAAACTGACCGAAACAGTCCAAGCAAATATTCGATAATAAAAAAACAATGACTAAATCAGTACGATTTAGTCATTGTTTTTTTGTTTATCCGATTAATTGAAGTAGTTGATACCCATTGCAGTTTTGACTTCTGCTAATGTTTTCGCTGCTACTTTTGCGGCTTTTGCGCTTCCTTCACGAAGAATCGCCATGACCGTATCTGGATCTTTGGCTAACTCTTCACGACGGGCGCGGATCGGCGCGAATTCTTCTTCTAAAACATCGATCAAGTAACGCTTGATCTTCACATCACCAAGTCCGCCACGACGATAATGAGCTTTCATCTCTTCGATTGCTTCTTTATCTTTTCCAAAGACATCTAAATAAGTGAAGACCATATTTCCTTCAACTTGTCCAGGATCTTCGACATGAATATGATTTGGATCAGTATACATACTCATAACTTTTTTCTTCACGACATCAGCAGGATCAGAGATGTAGATTCCGTTGCCTAATGATTTACTCATTTTTCCGTTACCATCAATACCAGGTAAGCGACCCATTCCTTTTGGTGGAAAAACACCTTTTGGTTCAACTAAGACATCACTGTACGTATGATTGAAACTTTGCACGATTTCTTGTGTTTGTTCCAACATTGGTTTTTGGTCTTCACCTACAGGAACTAGATTTGCTTTGAAGGCTGTGATATCAGCTGCTTGAGAAACGGGATAGATGAAGAACCCAGTGGGAACACTTTCACCGAATTTCTTTTGTTCAATTTCTGTTTTGACTGTAGGGTTACGACGCACACGACCTACGCTGACTAGATTCAAATAGTACATCGTCAACTCTGCTAATTCTGGTATTTGAGATTGAATAAAGAGCGTAGATTTTGCTGGATCAAGTCCTACTGCTAAATAATCAAGTGCAACCTCTAAGACATTAGAAGATACTTTTTCTGGGTTTTTAGCATTATCAGTCAATGCTTGCATATCAGCGATCATCACAAATAGTTGATTGTTCTCGTCTGCTTGCATGTCGACCCGTGTTTTTAATGAACCAACATAATGACCTAAGTGTAATTTTCCTGTTGGTCGATCGCCTGTTAAAATAATATTTTTCAAAAAAGACACCTCTTTACGATTTCTAAGACTAAGCACTTCATATCTTACCGTTTTTTAGAGGAAGACACAACAGTTGCCAATCAAAATTCAAGTAAAATAGAGAAAAAAACGGTAAGATAGTCAAAGACTTGCTGGAAAAAGTATCTAGGAAAATTTCAAAGAAACTTTACAAGTAGCTTACCTATCAGATATAATATGTTCTATTATATATCTTTAAAGGAAATCTTACTAAATAATAATGGGAGTGTAATGTGATGGCAATGATTAAATTTGATAACGTAGAGAAATACTACGGCAAATTCCAAGCTTTGAAAAACATAAACCTTGAGTTTGAGAAAGGGGAAGTCGTCGTTGTCATTGGTCCTTCTGGATCTGGGAAGAGCACTATGCTTCGATGTATCAATGGATTAGAAATGATCACTTCTGGAAAGCTGTTGATCAATGATATCGATCTACATGATAAAAAGACAAAGTTAACAGAAGTACGTAAAAATGTTGGGATGGTTTTTCAACATTTCAATCTTTATCCAAATAAAACTGTGTTAGAAAATATCACTTTGGCACCAATCAAAGTGTTGAAACAAGATCAGGCAAGTGCTGTAAAAAATGCAGAAAAATTTTTGAAGAAAGTCAATATGTTAGATAAAAAAGATTCTTATCCATCAATGTTGTCTGGTGGTCAACAACAGCGTGTAGCGATTGCTCGCGGACTTGCGATGAATCCTGAAATGCTGCTTTTTGACGAGCCAACTTCTGCACTTGATCCAGAAATGATCGGTGACGTTTTGGATGTTATGAAAAAATTAGCACATGATGGCATGTCAATGATCGTGGTTACTCACGAAATGGGATTTGCTAAAGAAGTAGCAGACCGCGTGATTTTCATGGCTGATGGAGAAGTGTTAGAGGACAGTCGTGATGTGAAGAATTTCTTTGAAAATCCAAAAGAAGAGCGAGCAAAACAATTCATCAGCAAAGTAATCAATCATTAATCATCAGTAGGAGGAATAAGATGCGTAAAAAATCGATTATTCGTTTATTTTTCCTTTTAGGGCTCATGTTTCTGGTATTGACTGGCTGTAAAGGAAAAAGTGTTGCAAATGAAAACATATTAGAACGTAGTAAAAAAACAGATACGATCGTTTGGGGCGTAAAATATGATACCCGATTGTTTGGTATGATGGACATCAAAAGCAGCAAAGTAGAAGGCTTTGATATTGATATTGCTAAAGCAATCACTGAGAAGATTCTAGGCAAACAAGGGAAAGCGGAATTTGTGGAAGTGACATCTAAAACACGTATTCCCCTATTGAAAAATGGGAACATTGATGCAATCATTGCGACGATGACGATCACGGATGAACGAAAAAAACAAGTTGACTTTTCGGAAGTCTATTTTGATGCAGGGCAGTCATTACTTGTCAAAAAAGGAAGTCCAATCAAAAGTGTGGATGATTTGAACGCGGATACAACGGTATTAGCGGTTAAAGGTTCAACTTCGGCCATCAATATCCGAAAACATGCGCCAGATGCAAAGATCCTTGAACTAGAAAACTATGCAGAAGCTTTTACAGCGTTGCAGTCAGGTCAAGGGGATGCGATGACAACAGATAATGCTATTTTATTAGGGATGGCAGATGAAAATCCTGAGTACACTTTAGCTGGAGGAGCGTTCACGAATGAGCCATATGGGATCGCAATCAATAAAGGGCAGAAGGATTTCTTGGATGCTGTCAACAAAGCGTTGAAGGACATGCTTGCAGATGGCACGTATGAAAAAATCTACCAAAAATGGTTCCCAGGTTCAACGCAAGGGAAAGTGGATTAAGGAGGAAAAAGAATGGGTGAATTGATACAAACATACGGATCCACCTTCGTAGATGGATTTAAAATCACGATTTATTCAAGTATCTTAGCCTTGTTATTCAGCTTGATCATCGGTACATTGATGGCAATTTTCCAATTGTCGAAAAACAAACTAATCAGCGGTTTAGCAAAAGCTTATGTTGAATTTTTTAGAAATATTCCATTATTGATCATTGTGATGTTTTTTTATGTCGTTGTTCCTCTCTATTGGATCAGCTTTGACGGATTCCAGGCAGGAACGATCGGTTTGACAATCTATACATCTGCATTTATTGCAGAAACAGTGCGCTCAGGGATCCAAACAGTGCCAAAAGGTCAAACAGAGGCTGGATTGTCTGCGGGTCTTACTTATTCGCAGACGATGCGTTATATCGTTTTGCCTCAAGCATTTAAGATCGTGGTACCGCCGCTTGGCAACCAGTTTATCAATTTAGTAAAAAATTCTTCGATCTTGGCCATTGTTGCCGGTTTGGATCTAATGTACCAAGGAGACTTGATTGCGAGTGAAACATTCAATACATTCGATACGTATATCATTGTTGGGCTCTTTTACTTAGTGATTACTTTGCCATTGTCTTATTTGATGGTTTATCTTGAAAAAAAATGGGCAGTTCGTTCATAGAAAGGGGAGAACAGAATGGATTTTAGTGGCGCTTTTTCATGGATGAATATCCGCTTTTTATTAGAAGGACTAAAAGTCACGGTAGAAGTATCGTTGTTCTCGATCGTTTTTAGCTTTTTGATTGGCGGTTTGACAGGGGTCATCCGTTTCTCGAATATTCCTTATTTTTCAAAAATCTTAGGATTTGTGATAGATATCATACGAAATCTACCGTTATTGCTGATCATCTTTTTCACGTATTTTGCTTTACCGCAGATCGGGATTCAAATGAATATCTTCTGGTCAGCTGTTGCAGCATTAACGATTTTTGAATCAGCAATGTTATCAGAAATTTTTCGTGCCGGGTTGAATGCTGTTCCTAAAGGACAAATGGAAGCAGGCCTTTCGACAGGTTTGACTTATGTTGAAACCATGAGAACCATTGTCTTACCGCAAGCCTTTAAATCAATGATTCCTGCTATCGTCAGCCAATTGATCTCATTGATCAAGGACACTTCTTTGGCAGTGATCATTTCATTACCTGAATTGACACACCAAGCACGAATCATCTACGGGCAAAACACGAATTATGTCTTACCGATGTTCGTCGCGATGACATTCATGTACTTCGTTGTTTGTTATGCATTATCATTGCTTTCTTCTTATCTAGAAAGAAGCAAATACAGTTATTAAACCAGCCAAAATCTAGGCTATCTCAAGCTTTAAAGGGAAGCATAAATCCACGATCATTAGAAAAAACCGCTATTCGTAAAACGGGGCATTTTACGAGTAACGGTTTTTTTGAATAAAACACATGTGATATTTACTTTAGTAGCGACAAAAGTTATTTTGCAGTCAAGCTTAAGTTATCGATTTGTCTTAATAAGTTTTGTTTTGACATCTTTTCTAAAAAAGTAAGCAGCATTATCTCTGATAAAATGGCAGAATATAACCAAAAAGCGATCAGAGATTTCACTAAGTCTAATTGGATGTGAGGAGAAGCAGAAATGGAGATACAGACGAAGCGTCTCAGCATACGGAAGTTTGTTTCTGGAGACATCGATAGCTTTATGGACTATCGAAACAATGTTGACTGGATGCGTTATCAAGGGTTTAAAGGAAAGTCAAAGGCGTTCTACGAAGCTGAATTACTTCAGGATGTCTCTTTGGAAAAAGGGCTGCAGCTTGCAATCATTCATACAGACAAAAAGCAGTTGGTGGGGGATATCTATTTGAGAAAGGAAAATGATACCTATTGGATCGGGTATACTATTCATCCACAATATGCCAGAAACGGCTACGCATCAGAAGCAGTGACTGGAACCATAAATTGGGTCATCGATCAAGGAGGCAAGGTGATAAAGGCGGGTGTTTTACCAGAAAATGATGCTTCAATCAGATTGCTTGAGAAACTTGATTTTACTTATGAGACGAAAATAGAGGACGAATTGATTTATACCTATAACTTGTATCAGCGGTGACCAAAATCTATATCTAACCATGTTATATGTCTGTTGGCAAACCTGATTTTTAGATTTGTACCACATTCGGTTTTCAAATAATAACTATAGAAATAGCGGACATCAATTAAGAATGTAGGACTTGAAAAATAAGGGCAAAAAGTCCACAATAAGGAAGATAGAATTTATTGAAAAAAGGATGATACGAGTGACTGATAAGCGCCCAATCGGTTTTATTGATTCAGGGGTCGGCGGCTTGACCGTAGTGAAAGAAGCCTTGAAACAATTGCCAAACGAAAATATTTTATATATGGGAGACACTGCACGTTGTCCTTATGGTCCAAGGCCCGCAGAGCAGGTCATCAAGTTTACGTGGGAAATGACAAACCATCTGGTGGAGCAAGGAATCAAGATGTTGGTGATTGCTTGCAATACAGCGACAGCGGTTGCGTTGGAAGAAATCAAAGAAACGCTTCCCATTCCAGTTATCGGAGTGATCCTACCTGGAACAAGAGCGGCAGTGAAGAAAACAAAAAATAAAAATGTTGGTATCATTGGTACACTAGGAACGGTAAAAAGTGGTGCGTATGAAACAGCCCTTAAAGAAAAAGTACCGGAATTAGTAGTGACTAGTTTGGCTTGTCCGAAATTTGTTTCGGTAGTCGAAAGTAATGAGTACCATTCATCAGTGGCAAAAAAAATAGTAGCGGAAACCTTGACACCGCTTCTCTCTAAAAATATCGATACGCTTGTTTTAGGATGTACACATTATCCATTGTTGCGTCCGATTATTCAAAATGTCATGGGAGAGGATGTTACACTGATTGATTCAGGAGCTGAAACAGTAGGTGAAGTATCCATGTTATTAGACTATTTTGAAATCAGTAATTCGCCAAAAAATGGCAGAGAGATTTGTCGATTTTATACAACAGGTTCTGCGAAACTTTTTAAAGAGATTGCAGAAGACTGGTTACCGATCGACCATATAAAAGTAGAACATATTGATCTAGGAGGAGTATGAGACATGCGTCATGATGGAAGACAGACACAGGAGTTAAGAAAAGTAACGATCCAAACAAATGTTTTTAAACATCCGGAAGGTTCTGTTATGATCAGGTTTGGTGATACGACTGTTGTATGTTCTGCAACGGTTGAAACCAGTGTTCCTCCTTTTTTGAGAGATACCGGTACAGGTTGGGTCACTGCTGAATACAGCATGCTTCCTCGTGCGACGAATACGAGAAACCGCAGAGAGAGTAGCAAAGGAAAATTATCAGGTCGAACGATGGAGATCCAACGTTTGATCGGTCGTTCTTTGCGAGCAGTCGTTGACCTAGAAAAACTAGGAGAACGTAGTATCATTGTGGATTGTGATGTTTTACAAGCAGATGGCGGGACGCGTACAGCAAGTATCACAGGTGCGTTTATAGCATTGAAACTAGCTGTCGACAAATTGCTTCAAGAGAAGAAATTAAAAGAAGACCCTATCAAAGAACACTTAGCAGCAATCAGTGTAGGGATTCTTCCAGATGGAACCTGTGCAACGGATTTAGATTATGAAGAAGACTCTGCTGCATTGGTGGATATGAATCTCGTGATGACTGAATCAGGAAAGTTTGTGGAGATCCAAGGGACTGGTGAAGAAGCCACTTTTGATGGCGAACAATTGAATGAAATGCTTTTTTATGGAAAGAGTGCGATTGAACAGCTGATCTTGGAACAAAAAAACAGCTTGTTCACTCCAGAAGTGTCAGATACTTTGGAAAAAGACAAGACAATCGTCATCGCTACTAGAAATGCAGGAAAAGCAGAAGAGTTCAAAGCGATGTTTGGTAAAGAAGGATACGAAGTGAAGACATTGTTCGACTATCCAGAGTTGCCAGACGTGGAAGAAACGGGTTCGACATTCGAAGAAAATGCACGCTTGAAAGCGGAAACGATTGCTCATTTACTGAATCAACCTGTGTTAGCAGATGATTCTGGATTAAAGGTGGATGCTTTAGGGGGCATGCCAGGCATCTATTCGGCACGCTTTGCAGGGGAACATAAAAGTGATGCTGGAAACAATGCAAAACTCCTTTATGAATTGACGGAAGTACCAGATGAAAAAAGAACTGCCCAATTTCATTGTACGTTGGTTTTTGCTGCACCAAACAAGGATAGTTTAGTAGTGGAGGCAGAATGGCCAGGGAAGATCGTTAGGATTCCGCAAGGTGAAAATGGGTTTGGTTATGATCCGTTATTTCTACCAGATGGGTCTGATAAAACAGCAGCAGAATTACCAAGTGAAGAAAAAAATAAAAAAAGCCATCGTGCGCAAGCGATGAAAAAACTAAGCAAACAATGGAAAACATGGCTGGAAGGTGGGAAATAAGTGCGGTATTTAGTAGTAAGTGATAATCATGGCGATCGAGATATCTTAGTACAGCTGGTCGAACGTTACCAAGGAAAGATAGATCATTTCTTCCATTGTGGGGACTCAGAATTATCAGCAGAAGATGTGTTGTGGAATGTTTTTAATGTCGTTCAAGGCAATTGTGATTTTGGTCCAGGATACGAAACAAAGCAATTTATCGATACAGGGGTCGATAAAATATTGATTACTCATGGACATCTAGCGAATGTCCGTTTTGGCCTGACTCAGTTAGCGATGGCAGCTAAAGAACTAGGAGCAAATATGGTCTTTTTTGGACATACTCATCAAATCGGTTGTGAATTTGACCAAGGCATTCTCTATTTAAATCCTGGCAGTATTTCACAGCCTCGTGGCCCAATCCAAATCCCATCGTATGCAATTATTGATAGTACAGCAACCAAAATAGAGGTACAGTACTATAATCGTGCACACCAACCAGTAGAGGAATTGGCATTTACGTATGCACGCTAACTTAAAATTCTCTAATTTTTGCTAAAAAATCAATTGATTTTATGATTTGTGCATCCGTTTTCGGTAAAATAAGATTGTTGAGTGAAATAGAAATGGAGGGCATCCGATGATTGGACCTATTGTAAGAGATTTATTACTACAAAATCAGGAAACTTTTTTGATTCCTGCTGAAAATGTAGCAAATGTGATGTATCAACATCCTTTATCACATGGGTTGCTCGTTTTATCGAAAGTTGGCTACACGAAGATTCCTGTTTTAGGAAAAGATGACCGTTTTGTTGGATTAGTTAGTCTATCCGATGTGGTAAACAAGATGATCGACCTTCAAACGATCAGTATGGATCCTTTAGAAGGGTTGACAGTAGCCGATGTGATGGAGACAAATGTTCCAACGATCGACGAGAACTGGGAACTAGAAGATGTCTTGCATTTGCTGGTGGATTCGCCATTTTTACCAGTTGTGACAGAAGAAAAAGTCTTTAAGGGGATCATTACCAGAAAAGAATTATTGAAGGCTGTGAACTATATGGTTCATGAATTAGAGCGTCGGAACATCGTCTCTCCTAAAGTAGAAGAATTAAAAGAGAAAATCAATATCGTCAGTTAGACGAATGAGTAAAAATAAGGCAGTCGACTTTCTACCTTAAATGAAAAGTGTTTCAAAAGCACCCACTGAGAAGCTGTTTCTCTGAAAAAAGTAACTTATTTCAGAGGATTCAATTTTCTCAAAGCGCTTTTGAAACACTTTTTTGGTATAAAGATGAGTGAGGCAAGAGTAAAGTCACGTTTTTGCTTAAGCTGCTTTTACTAGAATGACAAATCTAGATTATTTTAAAACGATCGGTGTATTAGGGATCGTAAAGCCAGCAGCAGTGAGCTCTTTGACATAAGAGCTTAGAAATTCTTCTTTTAACGCAAACTGTTTCCCATTTAACACGTAGCAAACCGTGCGGATCGCAAAGTTACTGTTCCCTAGATCAACTAGACCAAAAATCTCTGGTTGTGTTTGTAGTTCATCATTGTATTTTTCTGCTAAACGTGTATTTACTTGTTCGATGATACCGTAGATACGGTCATATCCTTCTTCTGGAACGATCCGAATATCTAATAAAACTTGCATATTTGCCCGTGAAAGATTGCTGATCGTTGTGATATTACGGTTAGGAATAAAATGGACTGTTCCATCCGTTGCTTTTAGCTGCAATGTTCGAATACCGACAGAAACAACTGTTCCTTCAATCGTCAAGTTCGCCAATTTTACATAGTCACCGACATCCATTTGCTGTTCCATAATAATGAAAAAGCCTGTGATGACATCGCTCATAAATCCTTGCGCACCTAACCCGATAGCAACCCCGGCAATTCCAGCTCCTGCTAATAGTGAGCCAATTGGAACACCGATCACTGATAAAATCGCATAGATGAAGAAGAAACCCATCGTATAATGAAAAATGGTATTTAAAAGACTGTGTAACGTTTTTAAACGACTCTCGTTAAGAACCGTCTTTTTAGCATACTGTTTAAATGATTTATCCATCAGATATTTTCCGATCCGATTGATTATGCCAAATAAGATGATCAAAAAGACTAAATAAAGTCCTTTTTGGATAAGTGTGGCTAGAATCCCATCCCAATCGATACCGTTCCAAAAACGTTGAAAGGCATTTACCTGGTTTGCTGCCTGTTCCGTCAATGTTTCTCCTGTAGAAGTGGTAGATGAAGCAGTAGCTATTTGTAAAAGCATAAAATCCCCTTTTCTATACTATTTGATGTACTTGTATTGTAACAATAACTGACACAAAAGAAAATCTCCATGAAAATATTTTAACGGGATATCTTAATTTCAGAAATTCACAAAAATTCAAATGACAAATAACAGTGATAGTGCTAAAATATTCAAAAAGCAATGATTGGTGGAATGAATATGCAATTGGATTGGAATAATTTGGGATTTTCATATATTAAAACTCCTTGGCGCTATGTAGCAAAATGGAAAGATGGGCAATGGGAAAAAGGGGAGTTGACAGAAGATAATTATTTAACAATCCACGAAGGTTCTCCAGCGCTTCATTATGGACAACAATGTTTTGAAGGATTGAAGGCTTACCGAAGAAAAGATGGAAAAGTAAACTTGTTTCGTCCAGACCAAAATAGTCAACGTTTGAATCAAAGTGCAAGACGGCTATTGATGCCGATGGTACCAGAAGAAATGTTTATCGATGCGGTCAAACAAGTCGTTAAGGCAAATGATGAATTTGTGCCTCCATACGGTACAGGAGCCACTTTGTATTTACGTCCCTTATTGATTGGGGTAGGAGAAAACATTGGCGTCCATCCAGCGCCAGAGTACTTGTTTGTTGTCTTTTGTACACCAGTAGGCGCATATTTCAAAGGTGGATTGAAACCAACAAAATTTATCGTATCTGATTATGATCGTGCTGCGCCAAAAGGTACAGGAGCTGCTAAAGTGGGCGGTAACTATGCCGCAAGCCTGTTACCAGGAACTGAAGCACAGGAATTGGATTATTCTGATTGTGTCTATCTTGATCCTGCTACCCACACAAAGATCGAAGAGGTAGGGGCTGCGAATTTCTTTGGAATCACGAAAGATGGTCAATTCATTACGCCACAATCACCATCTATTTTACCAAGTATCACGAAATATTCCTTGTTGCAATTAGCAGAAGAACGTTTGGGCTTAAAAGCGGTTGAAGGGGATATCTTTATTGATCAGTTGGATCAATTTGCAGAAGCAGGCGCATGTGGTACAGCAGCTGTCATCTCGCCAATCGGTGGTATTTACTATGAAAACAATCTTCATGTTTTCTATAGTGAAACGGAAGTCGGGCCTGTGACAAGACGCTTGTATGATGAATTGACAGGCATCCAATTTGGCGATGTAGAAGCGCCAGAAGGGTGGATCCAAGTGGTGGGATAAACCATTTGGAAAAAAATTTAATAAAAAAGGAAAGAATCCGCATCATACGGATTCTTTCCTTTTTAGTTAGATGATTAAGATAAATGAACACCTTTATCAACATAGATGATATCACCGATCATCCCGCTTGAAAGGGGACTGATCAAGAAGGCGCAGGCGTTCCCAACTTCTTCGATCGTAACACCTTGTTGGTCAGGTGTACGTGATTCAGATAACTGGATCAGTTTTTGATAATCTTTCACACCAGTAACGGCTAATGTTTTGATTGCTCCCGCAGAAATGCCGTTGACACGAATCCCTTTAGGTGAGAATTCTGCTGCCAAGTAACGGATAGCGGCTTCTAGTGATGCTTTGGCGATCCCCATCATATTGTAATTTGGTATCGCACGTTCTGATCCTAGATAAGACATGCTGACGATCCCACTGTTTGGTGCAAGATACTTTTGCGCATATTTTGAAACAGCAATCAAAGAATAACTGCTGATATCTTGCGCTAATTGATAACCATCTCTGGAAATATCAGATACGTTACCTGATAGTTCTTCTTTATTGGCATAGGCGATGGCATGCACCAATCCATGGATCTCTCCAGCATATTCACCGATCGCGTTCATCGCTGTTTCGATACTTTCATCACTTGCCACATCACATTCAACCGTAAATGCGTCTTCACCGACTAACTTAACCAATGATTTTTTCATTCGTTCATTTTGATAAGTATAGATGATTTCCGCACCTTGTTTCATCATCGCTTCAGCACAGCCCCAAGCAATACTACGCTTATTGGCAACTCCCATGATGACGATTTTCTTTCCTTCTAAAAAAGACATATTGACACTCCTTTGATCCTAGAAAAATTTGATAGGTCGTAATAATGAAAAAATAAATGCAATAAATAACCTCTTGATTTTCTATTATTAGGCAAAATGCTTTGATTGTCAAACTATTTTTTTACAGAATAAAAAAAGATTGCTAAAACTTTAAGAATATGATACTTTGATAATCAAAGTAATAAACTAGGCGTTTAGCCGGAAGAGGGAGTAATTTATGTCTTACGTATTATCAGCCACAGAAGTGATGGACTTGATTCCTAATCGCTATCCAATTTGTTATATCGACTATGTAGATACTTTGGAACCAGGGAAAAAAATCGTTGCCACGAAAAATGTAACGATCAATGAAGATTTTTTCCAAGGACATTTTCCAGATAATCCAGTAATGCCAGGCGCATTGATCTTAGAAACCTTAGCGCAAGCAGGCTCTATCCTTATTTTGAAATCGGAAGAATTCTTGGGTAAAAGAGCGTATATCGGAGGGATCAATAAAGCGAAATTCCGTCAAAAAGTAGTCCCAGGTGATGTGATGAAATGCCACTTTGAGATCACAAAGATGAAGGGTGCGGTGGGAACAGCGTTATCCGCAGCATATGTCGACGACAAAAAAGTATGTGAATGTGAATTTACATTTATCGTTAACAAAGATGCTTAAGTAAATAATAAATTTTCTTAAAGAAAAGGGTAGGAATGGAAAGAGGATTTTAAAAAAATAAAAATGTAATCGTAGAAATGAGATATTTGTTTTTATGAATACGACTTATTATTGGCGTAATCTCTTCTAGTTCTGTCATTACATTAGATTGAAAAAGGGTGGGTCCAAAGCAATTTTGCTTTGGACTCACCCTTTCGTTTATTTTGCTTCTTGTAAAATATTGATTTTCTCGATCTTGATATCTTCCTTCGGTTTATCCGAACTATCTGTTTCAGTAGCGGCGATCGTGTCAACGACATCCATGCCTTCAATTACTTGTCCGAAGACAGTATATTGACCATCTAATGTAGGGTAGCCACCTTTTTTATAAGCATCGATGATTGCTTGAGGATAGTCATCTTTTAAAAGTCCGTCATGGACATCGTCAGAGTTTTGGACGATAAAGAATTGACTGCCGTTGCTATTTGGGTCTTGGCTGCGAGCCATTGATAGGGCACCACGGATATTGTAAAGCTGGTTTGAGATCTCTGTTTCAAAGCCTTTGCCCCAAATGCTTTCACCGCCAGTACCGTCACCTTTTGGATCGCCTCCTTGGATCATAAAGTCTTTGATGACTCTATGGAAAGTCAACCCGTCATAATAGCCATCTTTGGCGTGGGTCATAAAATTTTCTACGGCTTTAGGTGCAAGTTCTGGGAATAGTTTGATTTTGATCGTCCCTTTATTTGTGACCATTTCAACCAAATCTTCATTAGTTGCTACTTCATTTGTCAATTGTGGCAAAGTCAAAGAATTAAGATCCACGCTTTCTTTCGTGCTAGTTTCTGTTGTTTTTTCAGTGGAGTCATTTGTAGTTGAAGAAGAACTCTCTGAATTATTTTGTGTACAACCTGCGAAGAATAGTAAGGTTGCTGCTAATCCAATGCTTAAAAATAATTTTTTTGCTTTCATTTTTCTTTCCTTTCAAGTTGAAATTATTGTTATCTATAATGATAACAAACTATGGTACGAATACCTATCTTTTTACCTATAAAATTTTCGTTAAATTTTCTTTTAGAGGAAAGGTGTAGACCATTTGAAGTGCTTTTGTTATAATGTAAGTGGATACAAAAAGAAAACACAGGGGGATTTTATTGATGGGAAAATTAGGTATTTCGATCTATCCAGAACGTTCAACTTTTGAAAAGGATAAAGCCTATCTTGATTTAGCACATAAATATGGCTTTAAACGTGTTTTTACAAGTCTACTTCAAATCGATGGAGATAAAGAGCAAGTCTTAGCTGATTTTACTAAAGTCGTGGAGTATGCTAACAGCTTAGGGATGGAAGTAATGGTGGACATCAATCCAGCCTTATTTGATCAACTTGAGATATCATACGATGATCTATCTTTCTTTGATAAGATGGGTGCTTATGGTATTCGCTTAGATGTAGGATTTACTGGTGCTGAAGAAGCGAAGATGACGCGTAATCCTTATGGCATAAAAATTGAGATCAATATGAGCTCAGGAACGAACTATGTGGACAACATCATGAGCTATTCACCAAATACTTCAAACTTGTTAGGTTCCCATAATTTCTATCCTCATCGCTATTCTGGGTTAGGGTATGATCACTTTGTTTACTGCTCAGAAAAGTTCAGAAAGTATAATTTAAATACAATGGCTTTTGTGAACTCACAGGCTGCTGATTTTGGGCCATGGCCAACACAAGATGGTTTATGTACGCTAGAAGATCACCGCGACTTAGAGATTTCTACACAAGTCAAACACTTGATCCTGACAGGACTGATCGACGATATCTCTATTGGAAATGCTTACGCAAGCGAGGCTGAACTACAAGCGATGGCAGAAGCATTCCAAGCAGATTATCCTACATTGAAAGTTGATGTGGCAGAAGACATCACAGAAGATGAACGAATTTGTTTGTTCGACAATCTGCATAGTTATCGCGGTGACCGCTCGGAATATATCCTACGATCAACGATGACTCGTGTATATTACAAAGACAAACCGTTTCCTGCGCATAATACGCGTGATATGACCCATGGAGATGTATTGATCGATAACGTAGGGTATGGTCAATATAAAGGGGAAACACAAATTGCGTTGAAAGAAATGAAAAATGATGGACGTGTGAACGTTGTTGGACGCATTGCTGATGATGAATTGTTCTTGTTAGATTTCTTGAAACCATGGTCAAACTTCAAATTGATCGAAAATAAATAGTTGGCTTTGATACGAAAAAACAACCGCCAATGAACGATTAAAAATATACAATTCATAGTCCGGCCTTCACCAAAAAATGGATAGAATAGACGAAAAGGCATCTCATGTTATCCCTACGATCAAAGTGGGTGTATCATGAGGTGCCTTTTTTAGGAGAACAGCTACTGGGAGGAAGGCATCTAGCGGTCCTCTTTTTGTGAAAACAACTGTTTTTCATAGTTATTTTCTAGTTGTGCGTTTTGCCAACGTGTTTCAAAGGCCTTTCTTTTTAGTACATGTAAATTATTTTTTTGATAAAAGAGGAAAAAGTTTTTCATCTGATTTTTGATTTCATCGCTTAAACGGGGGTTATTCATCATTGTTTCACTAATTTTTTGATGCATGGTTTTTGTAGAAATGGGCCAAGTGATGATGTTTGTTTTTTTAGTATTTCTTGCCCAGAGTGCATATTGCAAGCCAAATTGGGATTGTTTAAGGTAGCAATTTCCGACCTTTTGTTCCTCTTTGAATAGGAAATCCAGTGGTCTGTTGGACTGGGAAATCTTGAGCAATTGCTTCTGGATAACAAATTTCTCGTCGTGTTTTAAGTCGGGCATAAAAGCGCTAGCGTTTAAATAAGTTGCTAATCGATGGATCTTTTTCATTGGAATAATAAAACGATGAACCGGAGCTGTGTGCTTCAAAGGATAACTTAGGTGATACCGTGCCAGAGTATCAACAAGGTCGACATGTAATGATTCATTCTCTTTCTTTGTACAAACGAAGCAACAAGTGTGACCACTGTATTTTGATACATTGAATCCTGTTGGAAAAAGTAGAAAGGAATGTTTGTTTTCCGAATCTAACTTGGAAAGTGCTTTTTTTAAAAGCTGAACACTAGGATATACAGAAATACTTCGATAAATTGACTTAGCCACGGTCAACCGATTTTTTTTCTCGACAAACTTTCTTGAAAGATCATTCTTAATTATATTTAAATAGATAGAATAAAGTTCTTTGAGATCATCTGGGTGAGGGGTTAGTCGATTTTCTACTAGATCAAGGACTTGGTTATGTATTTCCAGCATTCGGCGACTATAATTGGGATCTTTGCGATAGGTGGCAGTAATGGTTTCGTTCCACGCAGTCGCGTCAGTTAATTTAGTATCCATAAGATCACTCCTTTTTATTCTAGCTTAACACCAAAAGAAAAGCGGGCAGAACTTTCTTTGATAAAAAACGAAGAATATGATCTATCTGTTATCAAGCTATCTGATTTTATTAGGTAGGCTTGCATCTATGGGGCTGATTATTTATACTGATTTTAGAAAAGAGTGTTGGAATATTGAAATAAAGGAAGGTATGACATGAAACTTTGGATCAAAATAGCCATAGGAATCATCATAGTGATTATCGTGGCATTATTATTTGCAGGAAATTATTTTTATAATTACGCAGTCGTACCATCTGAAAAAGATTTTTTAGAAGACGACACACCAGGTACATCACAGGTAGTGAAGGAAACAGAAGCACAAAAATGGTTCAATGACAAAGAAAATCGCAGTTATTGGCACCTTACTTCAAAAGATGGCTTGAAACTTTCAGCCATTTATCTACCGGCAGCAACAAAAAGTGAGAAAACAGTGATTGCCGCTCATGGCTATATGGGCAACGCAGAAACAATGGCAAATTACGCAAAAATGTTCCATGATTTAGGCTATAACGTGTTAGTCCCAGATGCTCGCGGCCACGGAGAAAGCGAAGGAGATTACATTGGATTTGGCTGGCCAGAACGAAAAGATTATGTCCAGTGGATCCATCAAATCATAGAAAAAGAGGGGCCATCGCAAAAAATCGTTCTTTATGGTATCAGTATGGGAGCAGCTACTGTTATGATGACTAGCGGGGAGAAACTGCCTAATAATGTAAAAGCAATCATTGAAGATTGTGGATATTCTTCCGTTAGCGATGAACTTAGCTATCAATTAGATGACATGTTTCATCTGCCGGCATTCCCATTGATCCCAGTGACGAGTTTAATGACGAAAGTCAGAGCAGGGTATTTCTTTGGCGAAGCTAGTGCGGTCGATCAGTTAGAAAAAAATAAGCGACCAATGTTATTTATTCATGGGGATGCGGACACCTTTGTTCCTTATGAAATGTTGGACAAAGTATATGATGCAACGAAAGGGCCAAAAGAGAAATACGTAGTCAAAGGTGCTGAACACGCAAAGGCGTATTCAATCGATCCAGAAAAATACCAAACGGTTGTAAAAGACTTCTTAAATAAATATGTCCAATGATTTTCAGTTGAAATAAAATTTTTGTAATCCGTGTGCTCGAACGGAATATACGAAAGTTTCTCTTAAAATCAACAAATGGCACTAGGCCGAATGATCCCAAGAATGTTTCTTTTTGGTGGTTGTTCGGCTTGTTTTTTATAGTTGAACACTTCATCGAGATGCGCAATGAGGTCGAGACAAAAGTTGTTTAGATCTGTCCCACTCTCGTAGATCAAATGAAACTGAGATTGGTTCGACCTGTCTGTGATATATAAAAAAAGAAACATGTATAATCAAACTTATTTTTACTCCATACAAGACGTTTTTTTATGTGTTAAGGATATTTTTAACACGAAAGGTCACTTTGTTGTTATTCTTTTAGTATAAAAATAGAAAGCGAGGGGGGATCGAGTGGGAGAAACTCAAAGAAATAAATTGTCGGCGGTGTAGAAAGTGTCAAACAATCGCACTATGGGGATAAGTGTGAAGAGTAGATTTCGAGGGATTCGGTAAAAAGTCGACTAGTTGCTGTTGAGTGGCTAGTCGTACGATCGGATGAGGAGAAAATCGTTGAAGGGTAAAAATTTCAACGATCCGATTCGATCAAGATAAAAAAAGTGAAATAGTTAAAATACTGGTTACTTAGTTGTTTATCATTAGCAAGCTTTACGTTGTAGACAAAAGTATCGATTTATTTTCTTGCGAAGAAGATAAGTAGATGCCTTTGTCTTTTTTTTCGTATGTACCCCAACCAAAGTGTTTAAGAAACGATCATAGCTAGTATCTGTTTCTAATAGTCGATAGGCCATTTTTCATTAGTTATCTGCTAGGCTTATTCAAGGTGTATCTTCTAGAGAAAACTAAATTTCCAGATACAAATAAAAAAAGGACTATTTGTTTGGCATTACAATATACACTAGTAGTCAGAAAACTACATTAAATGTTGGAAAATATGCGAAGTATACTAGTGGTCATAATTGTGGGAACAGCGAGCCACTAATAAAATATAAAGGAGGATCCAAATGGATGAGAAACCTTTGTTAGGAAAAAATTATCAAGTATCGGAAAAAAGACAGAAAAATATAGAAAAAGAATCCTTGAAAGAAAAATATCACTATCAAAAAGCTTTAAATAGAAAAACTATCTCTCGCGAACAGAGGAAAGCGGAGGAGGAAACAAGGATTTTTTTTACTGAATTATTCCAGAAAGATGAAGGGCCTGAGAAAATCGAGCAGTATCATGCAAGAATGGTAGGTTTAGCGTGTAGCAAAAGTGAGAAGCAATCGTTTGTTAACGAAGAGTTTAAATCGTATTTATCCTATTGGGCAACTCTATTTAAAAACGGTAGCTTAACAAAAGACGCACTAAATCCGATGAATACTCCAAAAATATTGTTTCACCTATTGAGTGTTTCGCTAGAGAAGAGTGCAATGTTTTTAACAAGTAAATATGGAACCATTCGTTCCTTATATGAATTGAGTGCAAATACCAAGTCTTCATTTTTAGTCTATCCAGCTTTTTTCACGTCTGAAAATACTAACAGGGGGAAAGTAGGTGGCGTCGTTATCCGTAAGATCGATGACATCAACTATGAAATAATTGTCATAGATAAACATAATACTTATTTTAAAGATATAAGGAACAAAGAGTTAGAAAAATTTTTATCACAGGGGCCTAATGTTGCTCTAACTAGGTATCTTGTTCCAACCGTTAGAACACATCTTATAGCAGATCTGTTAACGTCAACAAGAGAGAGCAATAATAAGTTTTCTACATATGATGGATTGGATAAGATAAGCGTACAGAAAGAATTTCGAAAATACGAAGAGGTAGATACCGTGGATAAAGGCGATATCAAAAATTTTGAATGTGCAGTAAATTATGCAGTTTGTTCGGGGATTTTCAATGAGGAGTTGGTAAAAGAACCGCAGATGCTTTCACTTCCAGAAAATGTTGAAATCATCCATCAACTAGTTATTGATCATCTTAAAGGCATCGAAAAAAATTCACCGACATTTACAAGCAAACAGAAAAATAATCTAGCGATAGCGATAAAAAATATAAAGGCATCTGATCTTTCGTATGAAAAATCCTTTAGTATTCATGAAAAAAAGCAAATAGAGGAGAAAAAACTTAGTGCATTCCAAAAAAGTATGGACACAATCAAAAAACATCGGAAGTTGCCTGCTAAGTCAGGTGGAATAGACAATCCAGCCTTTTATGAAAAAGCACATTCAAGTGATTCACCTACTATTTAGTAGAGGAAAATGAACAGGCAGAACAAGCAGACAATCAGCAAAAAAAGTAGCGTTTCTACACAAAGTCAGGTTATAAAAAAAGATCAGTCAGTATTAGTGTAAAAAAAAGAGTGCGTGGGACAAAACTAAAAATCAGTTTTGCCACAGACTCTCGAATAAACGGTGGGAGCAGAAGCAACTCCTTCGGAAATAAGCCGAAATTCACAAAAAATTTGAAAAGCAATTTTCGTTAATTTCTTCTTATTTCTCGGAGTTAAACACTTCTGTCCCAACCTCTCTGTTTATGTCATTATTCAATTAAAATCAAAGATTTGCAAATTTTTCTAATAGACGAATCATTTGGCAAGTGAACCCATATTCATTGTCGTACCAAGCAACTGTTTTCACTAATTGGAAATCACCTGCTGTAGTTACTTCAGTTTGTGTTGGGTCAAAAATTGAACCTTGAGTCGTTCCGATAACGTCACCAGAAACGATTTCGCGATCGTCATACCCAAATGAAGGATTATCAACAGTATGTTTCTTGATTGCTTCGTTAACTTCTTCAGCAGTTACTTTTGTTTTTAAGATTGAAACTAATTCTGTTAATGAGCCATCAACGACTGGAACACGTTGTGCATGTCCTTGAAGTTTTCCTTGTAATTCAGGAATAACTAAGCCGATTGCTTTTGCAGCACCAGTTGAGTGAGGGATGGTGTTATCTGCTGCAGAACGAGCAGCACGTAAGTTACCACCTTTTACTGGGCCGTCTAGTAACATTTGTGTAGAAGTATAAGCATGGACAGTTGTCATTGTTCCTACTTCAATCCCAAATTCATTATTTAAAAAGTAAGCCATTGGTGCTAAGCAGTTTGTTGTACAAGAACCAGCAGAAATGATTTTGTCATTTGCATCTAACGTATCATCATTTACGTTATAAACGATCGTTTTCATTGCTCCAGCTGGTGCAGAGATCACGACACGTTTAACGCCTGCGTTCAAGTGGGCTTGTGCTTTTTCTTCAGAAGTGTAAAAACCAGTACATTCTAAAACAATATCGACACCATTTTCTTTAACCCAAGGGATCTTACTTGCATCAGGTTCAGCATACACGCGTGTAGTTTCACCATCAACTACGATTGAGTCTTCTGTTGCAGTAACTGTACCTGGATACGTACCGTGTGTTGAATCAAATTGTAACAATTGAGCCAACATCGTTGGGCTAGTTAAGTCATTGATTGCTACTACTTCAATATCATCTGATACTTCTTTGATACGGCGGAACGCCAAACGTCCAATACGTCCAAATCCATTAATACCTACTTTTACTGTCATAATCAAAAGTTCCTCCTTTATTTGGAGATTGTCGAATGCCCAATCTTCATTAATACATCTATTATTTTCCTCCTGTTGTTTTCATTTGTCAAAAAATTATACTTACAAAAGTAAAGTAACCTTAATTATTTCCGTTTTTGAGTCTTCGCAAGTAAGTAGGCAAGTCAAATCAGAGATAAAACAGACAAAAGGGAGAAACTTTGGCTGAAAAGATGGACAAAATGGCTTTTCACCGATAAAATAAATAGGACTTTTGTTTATTGTGGAAATTCAGGCAGTCAAGTAATTAAATATAAATAAATTAATAGGAGGACTTAAAGATGTCCATGTTTTTAGATCAAGTGACGATCGATGTGAAAGCCGGTAAAGGCGGCGACGGAATGGTGGCATTCCGCAGAGAAAAATATGTACCTGATGGTGGTCCTGCTGGCGGTGATGGCGGACACGGGGGTGCGGTGATCTTAGTTGTTGACGAAGGATTACGCACATTGATGGATTTTCGTTTCAACCGTCATTTTAAAGCTCAACCTGGAGAAAACGGGATGAGTAAAGGTATGCATGGCCGTGGATCAGAAGATACGTATGTCAAGGTGCCACAGGGAACAACAGTGAGAGACGCAGAAACAGGTGCTTTACTAGGTGATTTGATTGAAAATGGTCAAACACTTGTTGTAGCAAAAGGTGGCCGCGGCGGTCGTGGAAATATCCGATTCGCTTCACCAAGAAATCCAGCACCTGAAATCGCCGAAAATGGCGAACCAGGTCAAGAAAGAAAAATCGAATTAGAATTGAAGGTACTGGCTGATGTAGGTTTGGTTGGTTTTCCTTCTGTAGGTAAATCCACACTTCTTTCAGTGATTTCTTCAGCTCGTCCGAAAATCGGTGCGTATCATTTTACGACCCTTGTTCCGAATCTCGGCATGGTTACAACCAGCGATGGCAGAAGTTTTGCAGCCGCTGATCTACCAGGTCTGATTGAAGGAGCTTCCCAAGGCGTTGGACTGGGAACTCAATTTTTACGTCACATCGAACGTACGCGCGTTATCCTACATGTGATCGACATGAGTGGAATGGAAGGAAGAGATCCATATGAAGATTATTTAGCAATCAATCATGAATTATCTTCTTATAATCTACGTTTACTCGAACGTCCACAGATCATTGTTGCAAATAAAATGGATATGCCAAACGCTGAAGAAAACTTGGCAAAATTCAAAGAGCAATTGAACAAAGAAAAAACAGACGAGTTTGCAGATGACATTCCTGTTTTCCCAATTTCAGGCGTGACTAGAAAAGGAATTGATCCATTATTGAATGCAACAGCGGATCTACTTGAGGTTACACCAGAATTTCCTCTATATGATGAAGAAATCGAGGAAGAAACAGTACAATATGGCTTTAATCCAGATGAGCCAGAATTCAAGATCGACCGTGATCCAGATGCTACTTGGATCTTATCTGGTGAAAAGATCGAGAAATTGTTCCAAATGACAAACTTCGACCATGATGAAACAGTTATGCGCTTTGCCCGTCAATTACGTGGAATGGGTGTCGACGAAGCATTACGTGCTAGAGGAGCTAAAGATGGCGACCTCGTAAGAATCGGCGAATTTGAATTTGAATTCGTTGAATAATGGTAAATTGTTTCAAGTAGTAAAATAATAAAAGTTTGTTTTTGAGTATCTAAAGAGTGAGAGAAAAGTAGATTTGCTTTTTTCTTGCTCTTTTTTGTTATTTTTAAAGGGTATTTCTTTTGTTTTTTTGAAATAAACGGTAGAATGAATAAAAAGAAGAAGGAGTGTTTTCGATGAATAAACGAGTAATCATTTTAAATTTTCCTGTAGAGAGTCAAGCCTATCAAGCGTTTTCTGAAATCAAAAAATTCCATGCTGCTCGTTCGATCAAAGGAGAGCAAATGGCAGTCATCCGTCATGAACCAAATGGGGCCCATCAATTCAAAATTGAAGATTTTCTAGATTTTACAGGCAACAACAAATCATCCACTGGCGGATTGATCGGCATGCTGGTTGGCATTCTGGGAGGACCACTAGGGATTCTGTTAGGCTGGTTTGCTGGCGGAATGATCGGAGCAACACAAGACGCGAAAGAAATCAAAGATGCACAGACAGTTTTCGATTTTGTAGGAAGTAAAATCAGTGAAGGTACGACTGGGCTGATTTTGATTGCTGAAGAAGAAGACAACCGTCCATTGAATCAATTAGTGACAATGGAATTAGGGGGAGAAATCACTCGTTTGGACTACGATGATGTAGAAAAAGATGTCCATGATGCCCGAGAAGTCGAGGATAAAGCAAAAGAAGCTGCCAAGAAAAACTGGCAAGACAAACATCCTCAACAGGATGCTGATTCCGATCATCCAGCTGAATAACGATGAATGTGGGACAAAAGTAAGAAACACTTTTGTCTCATTCTTTAAAAACGAATAAACGGTGGGAGCAGAAGCAACTCCTTCGTAAATAAGCCGAAATTCACAAAAATTTGAAAAGCAATTTTCGTGAATTTCTTCTTATTTCTCGGAGTTAAACACTTCTGTCCCAACATCGTTTTTTTCTCCAATTTCTCAAACCTAAACGATTTTTGTCTCGACCTCCTTTTCGATTTTGGTTTATTTCTTATGATTATTGAAGCATTTTAGACTTTCGGTTGATTATCAGTTGATTTTCCCATAAAATTAATAGGGAACTTAAAGAAAGTCAGGTAGATTATGGAATTACAATTTTTAGGAACAGGAGCAGGAGTACCTGCTAAACATAGAAATGTGACAAGTATTGCATTAAAACTCTTAGATGAAAGAAATGAAGTTTGGTTATTTGATTGTGGGGAAGGAACACAGATGCAGATCTTGCGTACGAGTATCCGCCCACGAAAAATCGAAAAAATATTCATCACCCATTTACATGGGGATCATATTTTTGGATTACCTGGTTTACTTAGCAGCCGCTCTTTTCAAGGGGGAGATACACCGCTTGAAATATACGGACCTAAAGGAATCGAAACGTTTATCAAAACTTCTTTAGCTGTTTCGCAAACTCGATTAGGTTATGCGTTGAAATTTATTGAATTGACTGAGGATCAGCCAATCTTTGAAGACCAACAATTTTCTGTTTATACAAAGAAACTGGATCATGGCATCGATAGTTTTGGCTATCGGGTCGTGGAGCATGACCATAAAGGAGAATTGCAAGTCGACAAACTGAAAGAATTAGCTATTCCAGCTGGACCGATCTATGGTAAGCTAAAAAAAGGTGAAACAGTCACTCTTGATGATGGACGGACCATTGATGGCAAAGCATTTGTGGGACCGGATAAAAAAGGTAGGATCGTCACGATTTTAGGCGATACTCGAAAAACAGGTAATTCTGTCCTTCTTGCTCAGGATAGTGATGTACTCGTTCATGAAAGTACATTTAACAAAAATGAGGAAAAAATGGCGCGTAATTATTACCATTCAACTACGCATCAAGCAGCGGAAATCGCGAAGGAAGCAAAAACTAACAAATTATTATTGACACATATCAGTGCTCGTTATTTAGGCAAAGCAGCATTGGAACTTGAAAATGAAGCAAAAGAAATCTTTCCTAATACGTTGATCATGAAAGATTTTGAAACAATTGAAGTACCGTTTCGTGAGGAGGAATAGGTGTGAATCTAGAAGATAAAGTAGTGCTAGTAACAGGTGGTTCTGGAGGATTAGGCGCTCAAATTTGTTATGAAGCAGCAAAACAAGGGGCAATCGTCATTACATGTGCGAGAAGGATCCAGATGATCGGCGAAGTAAAAGAAGAATGCAAAAGATTGAGTGGAACAGAGGCTTATGCTTTTCAAGTAGACGTCAGTGATCCCGATAGTGTCGATGCATTGTATGAAAAAGTAATGGATGAAGTCGGTCGAGTCGATGTGTTAGTCAATAATGCGGGTTTCGGTATTTTCGAAGATTTTCTAAGCTTTGATTTAGGCAAAGCGTACGACATGTTTGAAGTAAATGTGTTGGGAATGATGGTCTTGACTCAAAAATTTGCACTTGATATGGCTGAGCGAAGACAAGGGCATATCATCAATATCGCTTCGATGGCTGGCAAAATGGCTACAGCTAAATCAACGATCTATTCCGCTACGAAATTTGCTGTTTTGGGATTTTCCAATGCATTGAGATTAGAATTGAAACCATTAGGCGTAGCCGTTACTACTGTCAATCCTGGACCTGTCGCTACAGATTTCTTTGATAAAGCAGATCCTAGTGGCAGCTATTTAGAAAAAGTAGATCAACTTGTTTTGGATCCAACCAAATTAGCGAAAGCAATCGTTCGTAATATGAAATATCCGAAACGTGAAATCAATAAACCAGTGATCCTTGAAATCGCAGCTAAATTTTACACGCTCTTCCCAACAATTGGCGATTATTTAGCGAGTGGTATTTTCAATAAAAAGTAGGTGAAGAAAAGTGAAAAAACAAAGTGGTGTGATCATCGGTTTTCTACTTGTTTTAGTCATTGTACTATTTGCGGTATTGAATAACAAAAATGTGCCTGTTAGTTTCGGTGTTGCTTCGTTTTCTGCACCGCTGATCCTAGTCATCATAGGTTCTGCGATCATCGGCGCATTGATTGTTTTTGTCACCGCCTCAACGACATTATGGCAACAAAAAAAACAAATCAAACAGTTGACACAAGAACTAGCTGAAGCCCAAAAAGATGTTGAAGCAAAAGTGAACGAGGCAAAAGAAGAACAACAGCGTGAATTCAGAAATGAACGCGCAGAACTTGAAGCTGCTTATCAAGCAGAACTGCAAGCAACGAAAGAACAACTGCAACAGTTACAAACACCAAAGGAAAATAATACGCCATCACCTAAACAAAGCTATAATTATTTTGATTGATCGGTTTTATCATGAATGTTTAGGCTAAGAAAATTGATAAAGACTATTTCTTGCGAGGCCCGAAAAAGTTTTAGGATTCCTTCCTCTTTTCGGGCTTTCTTTTTGTTTCTTTCTTCTTTTTTTTAGCGTTTTCCTTTGCTATAATAACTAAGTTAGGAGTGAGAACGTGAGACAAGCAAACTATGATTGGAAGTTAAGTGATATGGAGCCTTCCACATCCTTTCTCCAAATGATCGAAAAACAAGGTATCTCTCCTTTTATCGGCAAGATGCTATGGCAACGCGGTTATCGAGAAGAAAAGGAATTACAACGATTTTTAAATCCAAAAGAACAATCTCTTTATGATCCTTACTTGATGCACAACATGGACAAAGCCATCAGTCGGATTCAAAAAGCTGTGATCGAGGGAGAAAAAATCTTGGTTTACGGCGACTATGATGCAGACGGAATCACTAGCACGACAGTAATGAAAGAGACACTGGAACTCTTAGGGGCAGAGGTCGAAACGTTTTTACCCAATCGTTTTCTCCATGGATACGGCCCAAATCCTACTGTATACAAAGAAAAAATCGAAACAGGGGTCCAATTGATCGTCACTGTCGATAATGGCGTAGCAGGGAATGAGGCTGTTTCCTATGCACAGGAAGCTGGGGTGGATGTGATCATTACAGATCATCACGAGTTACCTGATCATTTACCAGAGGCCTATGCCATCGTGCATCCCCGTCATCCAGAAGGAAATTATCCTTTTCCGGATCTTGCTGGAGTAGGTGTAGCTTTTAAAGTGGCCACTGCTCTACTAGAAGAACCTCCGGCTGAATTCTTAGATTTAGTTGCTATAGGTACGATTGCCGATCTGGTTTCGCTGACGGATGAAAACCGTGTGTTAGTTTCTCTAGGTTTGGATGCTATCAAGCACTCTGAACGCATCGGATTACAAGCACTTTTCTCAGAAAGTGGCGTGAAGGCGAAAGAGGCAGATGAAACAATGATCGGTTTTTCGATTGCGCCTCGATTGAATGCCATCGGCCGTATGGGTGATCCAAATCCAGCTGTGGAATTATTGGCTACTTTTGATGAAGAAGATGCAGCGAGACAAGCCAAGAAACTAAATGAGATCAATGATCAAAGAAAAAAAATAGTGGATGACATCGCTCAGGAAGCACTAGGGATGATCGACGAAACGAATCAGATCCATTTACTTGCACACCCTAGCTGGCATGAAGGTGTTTTGGGGATCGTAGCTGGTAAAATCATGAACCAAACAGGCAAACCAACTATTGTTCTGGGTATAAAAGAAGATGGAACAGCTAAAGGGTCTGGTCGCAGTGTTGACGCACTGAATCTATATGAAATGTTGGATAAGATGCGTGATCTATTTACATTCTTCGGAGGGCACCATGCAGCTGTCGGTCTAACGATGCCAAAAGAAAATATCTCAGCTTTACAAGAACGCATGAATCACTATGTTGTAGAACAAGGAATCGATTTAACTAAGGGTCCTGCTTTAAGGATTGATGAAATCTTGACACCAAAAGATGCAACAGTAGAGTTGATCGATGCCTTGAAGTTACTCGCACCATTTGGAACGGATAATCCGGTTCCGCAGTTTCTATTCCGTCAGACTTCAGCTGAAAATGTAAAAAGGATCGGTACAGCGCAACAACATTTAAAATTAACGCTAGTAGACGATGGTGCACAATTGGATGCTGTTGCTTTCGGATTTGGTAGTGAAGAAAACGAACTATTGAATAACCCCATTGATGTGGTGGGGAAACTTTCAGTCAATGAATGGAATGGCCGCAAGAAACCGCAGTTGATGGTAACGGATTTTGGCGTCAATGGTTTCCAGATATTCGATTGGCGTTCAAAACGGTATAGAACCCTAACCGAATTCAAAGAAGATATCTTTTACTTGGCTTTTGAAAAAAATTCTCTTAAAGAGTTGAACAAGGAAATAAGAGAGAAGATCATACTCTTTGAAAGCCTTGAAAAGACGAAAGAGTTAATTGAAGGAAAAAATTACCACGCATTGCTGCTCGTTGATTGTCCCACTGATCTCCTTGTTTTGGAAGAAATCCTTACGTTTGGTTCATTTGATCGAATGTATTTATTAGGGGTTTCCCATGATGAAGCGTATTTAAATGGTGTCGGTACAAGAGAACAGTATGCGAAATTGTTCAAATTGATCCATACGCAAGATAAAATCGATATCCGTTATAAGTTAGAAGCAATTTCAACCTATTTGAAAATACCACAAAAATTATTAATTTTTATGATTCAGGTGTTTTTTGAGTTGAAATTTGTTACAATAGAAAATGGCGTTTTACAAAAAGTCGAAAAACCTGAAAGTCATCCATTGACTGAAAGTCCGCTTTATCAGCGGCGACTTAAGAAGATCAAAGTGGAGGAATTTTTACTATTGAGTGATATTCCAACTATTAAAAAAAGGTTAACAACCTAGGAGGAAACAAAGAGTGGATTTAAAAGATTATATTGCAAGCATTCCTGATTACCCATCAAAAGGAATCATTTTTCGGGATATCTCCCCACTTATGGCAGATGGAGATGCCTACCGCGAGGCCACAAAACAAATCGTGGACTATGCAAAAGAAAAACGAATTGACATGGTAGTTGGACCTGAAGCTCGCGGATTTATCGTTGGTTGTCCGGTAGCCTATGAAATGGGCGTTGGTTTTGCTCCAGTACGTAAGAAAGGCAAACTTCCTCGTGAAACGATCGAAGTAACTTACGGTCTTGAATACGGTACAGATACATTGACGCTCCACAAAGATGCAATCAAACCAGGGCAACGCGTATTGATCTGCGATGATCTACTAGCGACAGGTGGTACGATCAAAGCAACGATCGACTTAGTGGAAGAACTAGGTGGTGTTGTAGTTGGCTGTGCATTCTTGATCGAATTGATGGAACTAAAAGGCCGCGAAAAAATCGAAGGCTATGACATGATCACATTGATGGAATACTAATTGAATTTCGATTGACCTGATAAGAAGGCTAAACCGAAATCACTAGTCTAAATCACTTTCTTTTAAGCAACACCAAAAATTATAGAACCATTTTTTGAACAAGTCAGACCCTCCCAAAATTGGAACAACTATTTTGGGAGGGTTCGGCTTGTTTTTTGGGCTCTTTGTCAAATGATGTTGGTAAAGAGAAATCTTAGAATAATTTGGACAGAACAGAAAGAAGAAACCCTCTTTCTGTTCTGTTTATTTGGTTAAAAATGTTTTGCCATGACGAATCATGATCCGTAGTTTGAAATTGTAAAAGTTGCGAAAGCCGTACGCATTGCGTTTTAATACTTTGATGTGGTTGTTTAAACATTCTAATGGTCCGTTTGAATAGCTGTAGTGAAGCGCATTTTGGATCTGTGGCAGAAAATTTTTAAACGTTCGTAAAGTGGTTGTATAGGTTTCAGGCAGACCGCTAATGTCTCTAGTTAAACAATCCTCAAATAGTGACTGATCTCTTTTCTTTACCGCATAAAGAATGTCTTGGTATAACTGATAGCCTTGGCGTAAGTTGGGACAAGCAGCTAACAGTCGATCGACAATCTCACTTTCAGTCAAATAATCTTTAAAACTGGCACGCCAAACCCGTTTTTCATAGTTTAACTTTGCTTCTTCTTTTTGTAGGAGTTTCCAATAACGTTTCATTTTTTTCCCTAGTCCTCGTTGAGACTGAGAAGATCCTTTAAGTCGTACAGTGGTTTCTTTCACTCGGTGATTCAAGAAAGTTCTGCCAATATGTTGGACGATGTGGAAACGGTCGATGATCAACTGAGCATTCGGGAAAAGCTTTTTAACTAACGAAACATAAGGCGCATACATATCAATAACAATCAATTGAACGGCTTCACGAGTCGCTAATGAAAACCGAGAAAAATAGCGTTCTAAATAAGGCAAGCGTCGATTTTCGACAATATCCAATAATGCATGGCTTTGTCCGTCCATCATGATAAAACTCATTGCACTGGCAACACTTCGAACCGATTTGAATTCATCAAAGCATAAGACCTTTGGCAAAGTCTGTTTGAAAGGATTCAATGGGCGGTAGAATCGCTTCATGACACGATAGACCGAAGAAGTGGAAATATTTTTCTGACGAGCGATTTCCGTCATGGAAGTATTCTCTTTTAAGCGAGCAATAACAGACCAACGAACTTTTTGAGTAATGAAACAGTGTTTTTCAGCAACAGAGGTATCCGCTACGAATGTTCTTTGGCAAGACTTACATTTAAATCGTTGTTTCTTCAACTCCAGATAAGTGCGATACTCAGACACATCATTCAGTAACAACCGAACGGTTGTCGTCCCCCAACGAATGATCCTAGAGGGGACGACACAAAGACAATGGGGACACTCTTCTGGCTTGTACAGAAGAGTTCCTTTGTAAATCAAGCAAATTTGCCCTTTATATTTTTCTTTAGTTAAACAATTTTCCTCGAAATAGATATTTAGGTCTAGAATATTTAGGGTATCTTTGATAAGCTGAGTATGAGACATCTTGAATCCTCCTATGAATTGGTAGCCAAATTAATTCTAAAGGATTTCAGGGTGTCTTTTCTATATTTTTTTATACAAAAAAGATGTTGGCGAAGTTCACCAACATCAAAAAGTATAGAGCCGTTTTTTGTCTCTTTGTCAAATCGTGTTGGTGGAGACAAATTTGAAAAAAGCATAGTCCGCTATGTAGTGCGTTTTGTACCATGATTTTTTTTATCTGCAAAAATTCGTTCAATGAGTTGTTTTCTAACTAATACAATTACTCTTAAAGTTATTTATACGATTAATATAAAAATAAAAATACTGAAAACAACACTTCGAATTTAGGTGATTGTCCACAGTCTATCGTCACTTTTTTTAAAAAAAAGAAATTATTGTTTGGATAATTATTTGTTTTTTCTGCAAGGTAGAGAACCTTTTCAAAGGAATCATAAAAATAATTCATTATGTTATTATCAGAGAATGAATTTTGAAAGTAAGCAGCTGATTGGGTTGCTGTTATAGCGATAATAGTGGAGGAAGTATACTAAGCATACAAATTCATAAAAAGAAATTAAACCTGATCAACTTCTAATTAATTGAATAAAATAATGTTATTTCGTTGTAGTTAACTCATTATTTCTATATTTTGAAAAGGCACATCAAAATTTTCTATCCTATAATCAAAGATAGGAAAGCTTGAGTGTTTTCGTGGGGATTATCATTTTTATTATATTAAGACTCTTGAGTTTTACCTTAGAGAAGCTTTCAGCAGTTGGTAGTCTGAAATACGGTTAAATTTGGTTGAGCAGATTTGAGTTATTAATAAGAGAGGATGATGAAAATGCCCCAGACAGATTTTAGAGAAAAAACTGGTCGATTCTATAATGAGATGAATGATGAGAACTATAGTCCAAAGGCCACACAAGAAAAGCTGAATTTTATTGCCGATTCTATTGGCCAACAACCAACACGAGAAGCCCTGTTATCTCCAACAGGAATACTTTTTCTATTAAGTATCTTACAAAATTTAGAATTACCTTCAGAAGGGGGACCAAAACAAGAAAATGCTGTTCAAAAAACCTCCGCAGCGTTTGAAGCAAACACGGTGGTACAAACGAGGCATGAAAGAGAAAAAGTAAGAATTGATTCATTTCTATCAAGTTCTACGGTGAACACTACACGTGTGAATCAGCCTACACCGCTGAATCGAACAGAAAAAAGTGACGCCATACAAGAATCATCATCAGGATCTTCGAGACGTGTTTATATTTTGTCAGAAGAAGTTCATAACCTGAGCCTGGAACTCCATAAGTTAGCCTATGGTATTAAGGAACTTTCAAATTGTACGACAGAAAAAGAAACTTTTCAGTTAGGTGGAACGATTGAAAAAACTCATTTTAATACGATTTGTCAAACAGCAACTGCTAAATCTAATCAAGTGAATAAACAGGATCCAATTCAATCAAAGGAGATTAAACACTTTTTGTTTGCAAGTTCTTCGGAAAAGAAAAAAGGAACAGCTAATTCTTTTTCAAGTGGAGAGGCAGCTCAAATGTTGAGAAAAAACTTTCAAGCATTCTTTGAAAAAGAATATGCACAGAGCCATAACTCTAACGATAATGTGGTTTCGCAGCAGGCATCTTTTTGGGAAGAACTAACTGAAACGTTTTCTTCTTTTTTTAGTCAATTTGAACAGACAACCTATTCAGAACAACAGGGAGGTGCGCCAGGTGACTCGATTATGGATTGCTTTTTAAGTATGATGATGCGGACTTTTTCGGTTCACTATGAGAACCCGGAGTCAGTGGCTCAACGAACGAAACGAGATGTCAGTTGGCTTATCAATTCACATATCTCAAATCATTCCGAAACCCCAAAATCAACGAAAACGAACCCGTCGGAGCCAGAAAATAAACCCTCAACTTCGGAACAAAATGAGTTTGTTTTGAAAGAAGACGAAGTAGTTTTTTTGTCAAAGATTAGTCAGTTAACTAGTGATCTAGCAACCAGGTTAGATAGCTTTGTTCAAAGAATAATCCCAACCTTTGGTATTGAAGCAAAGCCACTTTCCGAGCAAGAGCAATCTTTGATGACATCAACTGAAGCGATTTTAATGGACGAACAATCTGATAGACCAACATCTTTGACCGATGACTTTGAGAGAAAACAAGTCGATCAAATGAATGAAACGATTATCACTAAACAATTACTTCTCACACGTTTTCCAGAGCCATTACCGATATTTTTTTATAATAACGAACTTTTTCAGAGGAAAAATGAAACAAGTAACGTAAATAAAAAACTTAAAGAATTTTTCATGAAAGAAAAATGTGCGAACGATACTACTCCCGATGTAGAATTACTAGAAATTGCTCAAAAATGGATTGGAAATAAAGAGATAGATAAATTGGAAAGAAAACATTTTTTGGCGTACATTATCCTTGAAAATTACGGAATAGAGAACGTGAGGTGGGGAGAATTTATATCTGCCGGTAAACTGCAAGATATCTTTTTACAGTGGAAAACCAATACGTTATTAGAAGATTATACATACAAAGAAATCACTGGTAAGACGAGTCAATATGATTTGTCTAAAACAGACCCCATCTTAGTCACTGCTTTTAATGAATATAAAAAAGAAAGAGATTGCATATTCGCTGAATTTACGAAGGGGGTACCACACACTATTCCTAGCACTCAGATACTCTCTCCTATCTATCATGAGGATAGTTTGTTTCATGCACGTGGAAAAACAGAAGAGGTAAATGAAGAAGTTTGGCACTTTCTTGCTAGTCAAAAATTTTCAAAGGATCTTACATCGTCAAGAGAATTAGTTCAAAAGGTGCAAGAATGGATCTTTGCGGGAAAAAATTATGGAACGATTATAGAAAGACAACATCAAGTTGCTGAGTTAATTTGTAAAGTATATGGGGGGACAACTGAAAATATGTCTCCCACTATGGCACGGCTCTATTTATTGCAATGGGAAGATAACAATGCACAAGTAGGGTACAGCTTTAGAGAAGTTGAAAAGGAAAAAGATGGCGAATCCACGAAAGATAAAGCAACTGAAACAGAGAATCTTGAGAAAAAAATCGCGGATTTTATTCGGGAAAATGACATTGAAGTCCCACAACTAAATAAAAAACTACCTGAACTTGATGAAAAACAAAAAGAGAATCAGCGTATAGAAATTTCTTCTTTGTTAGCTAAAAATGGAATGCCTTACGTGTATTTTGATCCTAAAAGTCTTATTCAAGCGGTCACACAGTGGCTGTTTTTTGGGACAGTAAATTCGGAGCTAGTGCATTCTGTTGAGCTAGATGTAACCAACTCAGAACCATCGAATTCTCTTGGAATTAAGGAAACTAGCCCAGAAGCATTGTATGCTTTTAAAATCAAGCAATTAGCCAATGTGCTCCTTGAAAAGGAGGAAGGAGAAGAAATCTCAGAAGAACTAGCAAATGACATTGTAGGTGAATGGCTAGCTGATACAACTAAAGAAGAGACCGAATTACAGGAACTTAGAACAAAAGACGAGTTCATACCTAGTGGTGTTACTTCTGTATGGCAAAGCCCAAAATTGCTGGGAAAAGTGGAAGCTTTTTTGCGTCAAGAGAGTTTGTTGCCACCTGGCAGAGCAATAAAAGAAACAGTATTAATTGCCGCAGGGAAATGGCTCATGCCAGAGGATAATAAAAATGTTTTTCACAAAGAAAATCTTCAAGCATTCGTCAAAGTAATAACAAAAGAATTGAATTTTTATGGAGGAAAAGGCGAGGAAATATCAGATAAAGTTGCCGAAATGATGGTGAGGAAGTGGGTATTTGAGAATATACTCGGAGGATCATTCGAAGAATACTTAGCTAAGAAAATTATGGAAGCACCAGATCCATCCATGTTTACTGTCTCTCAACTTGAAAGTGATCTTTACGGCGCTTTATCTGACTTCAACCGTAGAAT
Source organism: Enterococcus durans (assembly GCF_002277935.1). Taxonomy (NCBI): domain Bacteria; kingdom Bacillati; phylum Bacillota; class Bacilli; order Lactobacillales; family Enterococcaceae; genus Enterococcus; species Enterococcus durans. The sequence goes on from NZ_CP022930.1 coordinate 2,339,843, forward strand.
CCCTGTAGATGAGTTTAAGAATCAGGTAATCGAACAGCAACATAATTTTGTTATGCTATGGAAAAATTTAATTCAAACATCACTATCTGTTGACATTAATCAGCTAGAAAAACAGGATTTGATTTCTCGTTCTGGACTATTTCCACAGATGATAGGGGGAAAACTATTAGAGTTTGTAGGGAATCCTAAAGGAATTAATGATTCACAAAAGAAAAGTCTAGGTGTAGCTTTCATGGATAGCGTAGTTGAAAAAAAAGAACTACGTTTTGTTGAGTTACAGGCAATTTTACTGCCCGCATTGCTTGCAACAGCACAACTAGAACCAGAAGCATTACGTGAAGCTTTCACTAAAGGAAATTATAAAGAAGTGGCCCTGAGTACTTTCTTTGGATACTGGAAAAGAGGTTATTTCAGAGTAGTTGAAGAACAAAAAGCAGTAAATACTTTGTTACAATCCTATCAAAAAGCAGCGCTTAATTGGCGTAGTAAAAAAGCTTTAGCAGAAGAAGTGATTCAAGCGTGCTATGATGCCGATGCACCACTCGTGGGCGATGTAATTCTCCATCCATTGGGCACTCCACCGTTTCACCAAAAAACACGCGAAGAGGAGATCGACTACTATCTAAGTGGAGAAAATCCTTGTCCAACATTGAAGAGGCCGCTCCCTGTTTTGGAAGAAAAATATAAAGAGTTGACAAAAAATGTGGCAGATACTTATGCGCGACTGGATAAGAAGATGATTGAAATAGCACTGCATGCTATGAATTCAACTGAGTCCGAATTTCTTTTTTCGCAAAAGACACAGATTTATGAAGCATCTGCAGAACTTCGAAAAGAAACTGCTACTAGTCGAGGATTTCCTATGTGGAAAAATTTATCATTAAAAGACACCGATTTGTTCATGGCGAAACGTGGTAAGGAAGAACGAGTGTATGGATTGAAAAAGTTGGGAAAGGACTTAGGGTATGCTGTCTATCGAGTAGACAAGGATCCAGAATTGTACAATAAACATGAGTTTTTTGCGGAGAAGTACGTCTATACGCGTGATCGATTAGAATTTAGTGTGAATAAAGACAGTCAGCTATTTAGCTCTTTGCATAGTCAATCTCTTAGTGCTCAAGAGATATTTGCCAGAGGCTTAGGCACGCTGCACTATGATAAATTCTATGACCGAATGTATAAAAGTGGAGATGAAAAAACAAGGAGAGAAAAAGGGATTGACATCCTTTTGGGTCTTATTCCTTTTTATGACTGTGTGACAGGAATCATCGAAAAAGATGCAGAAAAGGCGGTTCCAGCCTGTGTGATGGATGTTCTTTTATGGCTTCCAATAGTAGGACAGACGATTGCAATGACTGCAAAATTTGGAACAGGTGTGTTAAGAGAACTTCTAAAAGGAGGGATAAAAGGTGTCTTACGAAATAGCAAATATTTTCTCCCTACCCGTGCTGAATTATTAAGTTTGGGGATTGAACTGATTCGATACATCGATCCAGGTATTGAAACTATATATGATATAAGCAAATTGCTGCCCAAATTAACGCACTTGAAATTTAGAGTCCAAAGCACGGAAATAAAGAATCTGGTTACGTCGTTAGAAAAACTAACAAAAGAAACCTCAGTTGCTTCGGGATCCATTGTGAAAGCCCGATTGCCAAAAGGCGGCCCAGAGGTACCAGTGAAACTCATAGATAAACGTCTATATGTACAGGTGATAAATTCAAATGGAGATAAATTCGGTCAATATTACCTATTGAAAAATAAACAGTTAGAAGTTTATAAAGGTCCAGTAAAATTTTCAGAAGATCAGAAAAAATTGATTAATCAAGTAGCAGTCAAAATAAATGATGATCTGAATGTGTATGACAGAATAAATGCAAACCCTCAAGCGTATGGTGAAGGGAACGTCAGGACGGTATCCGACTATCCTCATAAACCAGATGAACGCTTGATTCAATTAAACAATCAATGGGTTCCAGTCAAAGAAACGGTGATTGCAGGGCACAGTGTACGTTACGATGTAGAGTTTGAGGGAATCCTGTATCCTGTAAACTTCAACGGTGCCGAGTGGTATTTTGAAGCAGTGACTTCGCCTTTTTTAGGAAAAAAAGTGGGGAACAAAATTGGAAAAAAACTCAGAAATTTCGAAACTCATTCAAAGCCAATCCTGTTTTCGGCACCTAATGAGAGAGGATTAGTGCGAGATGCTTCGGGAAGAACGTATATTAAGATAAAAAATCATTATGTACCGCTCATCTTATTGGATGAGAGAGCAAGACGTTACCATTTGGTGAAAAAAAATGCGAATAGCCCCATGATGATTCTAAGATTCCACCCAGAATTCAATCAATTTCGTGTTGAAACAGTCTTGGAGAGAAAAATCTGGGAAGCTGAACTTAAGTTGGAGTATGATAAATTTGAGGCAAATTATCACAGAACTGGAGGATCACAACCAGGAGGATCACAACCAGTAGGACCGCAACCAGGAGGATCACAACAAGTAGCCCTGCCACAATTCGATTTGAGTACGCGCTTCAGTTTTATACAGGAGATAGACAAACTTCCTATTGGTCCAGATAGATCAGATATGTGGAATGCCGTAAGACAAGCATCTGTACTGCCTCCATCAAATCAAATGCCTCTAAGTCAAATAATGATACAACGATTGTCGGTTCCAATGGATCTAACGGTACAACCTCAGAAATTGACTAATTTTATTCCAAATAGACCTAATGAGGTTCTGGCCTCCTCTTTGGAAAACGAGATTTATCTAAAGACAAGCATGATGAAGAATGATCTGAATCCCCACTTCACTTCACTTCCTAACCGGCCTAAGCTCGATTTTCAAGTAATCAAGGGAGTCGATACAAGGAACTCACCTGATTTTCTCAAAGATTTTCAAGTAGATCTTAAAAAGGGAGTTGATAAGGGAAGACGCGCATTTTCATATCTAAAAGATCGATGCCAACAATTGGCGAGTGTCCCAGATATTTCAGCTACCAAAGAAGGGCAATATTTGGCACAAATGTTCACAATAGAACATGCAATAGATAAAAATCAGATACTAAAAGAGATTAATCAAAGATTGCTATCAATAGCAGAAAGAGGGGAACGAATCCTTCAAGCAACAATAGATACAGGCTTTGAAAATATTTGGATTGCATCTACTGATTTGGTTTTGAATCAAAATACAGGGAGATACGAAACACAATTAGTAAAAAAAGTGGGAGTTTATGCATTCGTGATACCAACTGATCCACAAGCTAGAATGGTCTTTCTGGCCGATACTTTTCATTTGCCACCTGATCCAGTTATTGAGAGAAGAAGGGATCTATTCAAAGTAATTCTACATGAATCGACACATCTTGGTGCACGTACGGGTGATATAGCGCTAGCCCCGAGTCCACGGAAAGGTTATGAAATAAGTGGTAAGGAGCTGTTAGATGATTATCATAAAAACTTTCCTCAAATAGTAAAATCTCCGGCCTTTCATAATTTTGTCGATCGATTAGCAGAACAGCAAAATTTGCCGAATTTATCGCCACAGGCAGTTGAGAGAGCTTTGATTTTCGATGATATGTTACGAGTGAATTTTCACATGGAAGATGCTGAAATGATAGCAGTTATCATCAGAGACCTTGCCGAGCAAAGAAGTTTTGACTTTAAAAAAAGGGTAACAAGAAATCTTGATGAGCAACCATTAGCAGACCAACTAGCAACGATATTTAAAAATTACGCCTTGTCTTCTCTTTTTAATTTAGATCAATATCACTTAAGTCCTCACTTGAATCGAACACAAGAACAAGAGAATATAAAAAATAGTGCTGATCCTCATGAGAAAATGGAAGCAGAAAAGGAAAAAGATAAAAATACACCAAATGTGAAAAGAGAAGAAGAGAAGAGAAGTATATTAAAGGCTATAGCAACAGGAATAGAAAAAAGCAATGCTAGAAGATCAGTGAATAGAAAAAGTTCGAAAATTGGGGAGCTAGCAATAAATTAGGGATAAATAGACAGTCGTTTTCTGATTTAAACTGCAGAAGTTTCACCTAAAAATAAGTGTTACAAGCGCTATTGAATATATAAAATAGGAAAGTGTAATCAAGAGATTCGACAAACATGTGAACTTGAAATAGATAGTTGCAACAGCCATTTTTAAGACGAGTTACATTATGGAATTCAGTAAGGCTTAACCAAGAGACAACGAAAACATCCGTCAGTTATACATGGTAAAGAATGTGGGATAAAACTAAAAATCAGTTTTGCAACAGACTCTCGAATAAACGAAAGGCCAAAAGACAGGTTTTTCGTAAAATTTAAAAAAAACGAGCAATACAAAAAGCGTATTGTTCGTTTTTTTCTTCAATTTCTCAAATCAAAACAACTTTTGTCCCACTCCCATTCTTTTTGAAGAAGGGGGAGGAATAGTAGATTTTTATTCTGAAAATAAACAATCAGCTCCTTGGTTCATTAGGAGTGTCTGGAACTGTAGTAGGATTCTTGATAAAAGGGATCATCATGATGCCGACGTCGTTCAGACTGACGGTATTTCTTTTCATCCCACAACATGAACCACAAAGCAAACAACGGAACAAACACTAAAAGTGCTGGTCGAATACCAAAGTTACCAATAACAATACCTAAGAATAATACCATTAATACCAAGCCAAGACGTCTCATTGATTTCATGATTTCTCACCTCATTATTTTATGCGAACAAAAGTTCGTATTTATAGTATACGAACTTTTGTTCGATTTGTAAAGAGGGAAGTTGAAAAAATGAGCTACACCTTTTTACGGCACAGCTCATTGCTTTTATCTATTTCGAAAATTCATAGCATTCTAGTAAATATGACTGCGGTAAAGACCTACTACGCGACCGAGAATGGACACTTGATCCAAAATGATTGGTTCTAACAAATCATTTTCTGGCTGTAGTCGGAAGTGGTCTTTTTCCTTGTAGAATCGTTTGCATGTTGCTTCATCTTCTGCTGTCATGGCAATGACGATATCACCGTTTTGTGCAGTTTCTTGTTTACGGACAATCACGTTGTCTCCGTCTAAAATACCTGCATTGATCATACTTTCGCCACGGATCGTTAACATGAACAAACTGCCTTCTTCAGAAGAAAGATTAGGCGGTACAGGGAAAAAATCCGAAGCATCTTCGACTGCTAAAATCGGCTCCCCAGCAGTAACCACCCCAAGTACGGGAATCGTGGAAGGTCGAACCCCGATTTTTGCCAATCCTTGTTTTGTCAATTCGATTGCACGAGGTTTTGTTGGGTCTCTTTGAATAAAGCCTTTTTTTTCAAGCCTTGCTAAATGGCCATGTACAGTAGAGGTAGAAGAAAGCTGAACGGCTTCCCCGATCTCTCTTACAGTTGGTGGGTAACCTTTTCGAGACACTTGTTCATGGATATATCGTAAGACTTCGATTTGTCTAGTTTCAGTTTGTCGGGCCACAAGGTACACCTTCTTTCAATTAATAACTAAATCATATCATATAAAAGGTCTTGTTTCAAACAAATGTTCGTATTTATATTAGTTTATCTAGTTGTTTTTTTTCCGTTTTTTATATAATATGAAGTAGAGTAAAAGGAGGTCTCCATATGCTATCACCCGAAAAAATCGAGCGAATCAACGAATTGGCTCGGATAAAGAAAGAAAAAGGCTTATCAGAAGCGGAAAAAAAAGAACAATTAGAGTTAAGAGAAGAGTATTTAAATGCCTTTCGCTCGGGAATGAGACATCATATTGAAGGAATGAAAATCGTCGATCCTGAAGGAAATGATGTCACACCAGATAAATTAAAAGAAATCCAGAAGAAAAAAGGCTTACACAACCGGAAAAACAACTTTTAGTAAAAAATACTAAAAATCATTGCTTTTTCTAGTGGTATCTTATAAAATGGTATGTGAGTAATAAAGGTAAAAAAAACCTAAATTAATAGGAGGGGTTATTTTGTTTGACAAAATCGACCAACTAGGCGTAAACACGATTCGTACATTAAGTATTGAAGCAGTTCAAAAGGCAAATTCTGGACATCCGGGGCTACCGATGGGGGCAGCACCAATGGCGTATGCACTATGGACAAAACATCTGAAAGTAAATCCGACTACTTCTAAAAACTGGGCGGATCGTGATCGATTCGTATTATCAGCTGGTCATGGTTCTGCGATGTTGTATAGCTTATTGCATCTGGCGGGTTATCAAGTTTCGATTGATGATTTAAAACAATTTCGTCAATGGGATTCAAAAACACCAGGACATCCTGAAGTGAACCATACAGACGGTGTCGAAGCAACTACTGGTCCATTAGGTCAAGGTATTGCGATGGCTGTTGGGATGGCAATGGCAGAAGCACACTTAGCAGCAACATATAACAGAGAAAACTTCAACATCGTGGATCATCACACCTACGCTATCTGTGGTGACGGCGATTTGATGGAGGGCGTTTCTCAAGAAGCTAGCTCAATGGCTGGTCACATGAAACTAGGAAAATTGATTGTTTTGTATGATTCAAATGATATTTCTTTAGATGGCCCAACGTCAAAAGCCTTCACGGAAAATGTAGGGGCTCGCTATGAAGCATATGGCTGGCAACATATTTTAGTCAAAGATGGCAATGATCTTGAAGCAATCTCTAAAGCAATCGAAGCTGCTAAAGCAGAGACAGACAAACCGACATTGATCGAAGTAAAAACAGTGATCGGGTATGGATCACCGAAAGAAGGGACTTCAGCAGTTCACGGAGCGCCAATCGGTGATGAAGGAATCAAGATGGCAAAAGGCGTCTATGGTTGGGAATATCCAGACTTTACAGTTCCTGAAGAAGTAGCTGCTCGTTTCCACCAAACAATGGTAGAGGAAGGCCAAAAAGCAGAAGCTGCTTGGCATGAAATGTTCAAAAACTATAAACATGCGTACCCTGAATTAGCGCAACAATTTGAAGATGCGTTTGCTGGGAAGTTGCCTGAAAACTGGGATGCTGAATTACCATCTTATGATGAAGGCAGCAGTCAAGCAAGTCGTGTATCAAGTAAAGAAGTGATCCAAGAGCTTTCTAAAGCAGTACCAAGCTTCTGGGGCGGTTCTGCTGATCTATCTGGTTCAAACAATACGATGGTCGCAGCAGACAAAGATTTCACTCCTGAACACTATGAAGGACGTAACATCTGGTTTGGTGTACGTGAATTTGCAATGGCATCGGCGATGAATGGTATCCAATTACATGGAGGCACACGTATCTATGGTGGTACATTCTTCGTATTCGTTGATTACTTGCGTCCAGCCGTTCGTTTAGCAGCTATCCAGAATACACCGGTAATTTATGTGTTGACACATGATTCAGTTGCTGTTGGTGAAGATGGACCAACCCACGAACCAATCGAGCAATTGGCATCTGTAAGATGTATGCCAGGGGTTCACGTGATTCGCCCAGCTGATGGAAATGAAACTCGTGCAGCTTGGAAAGTCGCAATGGAATCAACGGATACACCAACGATCTTAGTATTGAGTCGCCAAAACTTACCTGTACTTCCAACGACAAAAGAAGTTGCGGATACAATGGTGAAAAAAGGTGCATACGTGTTATCACCAGCAAAAGGAGAAACCCCTGAAGGTATCTTGATTGCTACTGGTTCTGAAGTAGATTTGGCTGTAAAAGCACAAAAAGAACTTGCTGATGCTGGCAAAGATGTTTCTGTTGTTTCAATGCCAAGTTTTGATCTTTTTGAAAAACAATCAGCGGAATACAAAGAAAGTGTCTTGCCAAAAAATGTCAAGAAACGCGTAGCAATTGAAGCTGCTGCTTCCTTTGGTTGGGAACGTTATGTCGGCACAGAAGGAACAACGATCACGATCGATCATTTTGGTGCATCTGCTCCAGGAAATAAAATTCTTGAAGAATTTGGCTTCACTGTTGAAAATGTCGTTCGTACATTTGAACAATTATAAAAAATACTGTCATATATTTGGCTCAAAAATAATCCGTGTTTGAATCCTCTGTTTTCTAATGTGTTTTAGAATGATGAGTTGACGTCCAAACACTGAGAAAAAACTATCGACCGAGATTCTGCACAAATCCTCGGTCGATAGTTTTGTGTTCATAAGGAAAGAGTCATCAATGTAGTTCTTGTGTGCGAGTAGATGATCAGCAAGGGTGGCTCGTGTGAGAATCAAAAAATGATGAAAACAGCGTGATTGGAGACGGCAAAAAACAGGAAAACTTTGTTCATCAAGGGAGCCGAATACTAGAAAACTTGACAAATGCTTCAAATTAGATTAAGTTGTTTCTTATCGCATCAACAGAAGGTGTTCGGTATTCTGTTTTACGATCGATTTATGTTACGGATTATTTCGCTAATGTTACTTAAAGATTACAAAAAGTAAATTTTTTAAGATTAGTTTGAGTTTCCTGAAATTTAAAAGTATAATTTAATTAATTAAGTTTGTTTAAAGATAGAAAATTTTATTTAGAGTTTTTTATTTTTTGAGGAGGAATTCGAATGCAAGAGCTGAAGACCCGCAGTGCCCGACACCAGAAAAGTAAAAGAACTTTGGTGATCAATAAGAAGGCAATTGCTCCTTTAGTAGGGACAACATTGCTCGTTGGGCCAATGATGGTTACAGCAGCACCACAACATGTACGTGCAGACGAACAAGCGCCGCAAAATACAACTGATCCTCAAGCGTTTATCAATCAAATTGGTTGGTCTGCTTCAGAAGTGGCTGCAAGTAATGACTTGTACGCTTCTGTAATGATAGCCCAAGCATTATTGGAAAGTGCTTATGGAACTTCAGGATTATCCAGTGCTCCGAATTATAATCTATTCGGTGTAAAAGGTAGTTATGGTGGGCAGGTTGTTTATATGGCTACGCAAGAATATATTGATGGACAATGGGTAACGATGAATGAACCTTTCCGCAAGTATTCTTCTTATTGGGAGTCTTTCCAAGATCATGCGAATGTTTTACGTTCGACTAGTTTTTCAACTGGCGATTATCATTATTCTGGCGTATGGAAAAGCAATACGACTAGTTTCTATGATGCGACTGCCTATTTGACAGGTAGATACGCGACTGATCCTGATTATGGTACAAAATTGAACTCATTGATTAATACGTATAATTTAACTCGTTTTGATACACCATCTACTGGATCAACATCGTCTTCAACAAGTACTACGACGACAACAAGTACAACCACAACGACGACAACGAGTAGCAAATCAACTGCATCTTCTGGTGGTACTTATACGGTCGTTTCAGGAGATACTTTATGGGATATCGCCCAAAAGTACGGAATGTCTGTTGACGATCTAATGGCCAAAAATGGAATGTCGATGTCCAACTATTCTTTACTAGTCGGTCAAGAGTTGAATGTGTAGCTTTACTTATTATTCAGGCTCTTTGTCAATAAGGACTGATGAGTTTTGTAAAATCAAATCTGGGATAGAAGGACTTAACCTTCTGTCTCAGATTTTTTTGTTATTTCACTTGAATCAATTGATTGATCAAAAAAATCCTGATTTTCATGTTCTCAAATGATTTAAATCCATAAGATAATCGTTTCAGTGTCTTGATATGGGTATTTTTGGCCTCTATTTTGCCATTAGAATACGGGTAAATCATAGCATTGTAAATCCCTTCTTCGTAAGTTAAAAGGTTTTGAAGTTTCGTGCGAAATTGGACATCAAGTGTTTCAGGAAGATTTTTTAATAAGGTAAAAAATAAGTCAGGTTCTTTGTCTCGAAAGGCTTCGGTCAGCTCATGGAAAAAAGTATAGGCTTCCTTTAAAGGCGTTGAAAACGCCAGTAATCGATCGATCATCATTGCTTCAGTGAGTAGCGGGTATTTAGGTGCACGAAAACTGCGCCATGTTTTGTAGTCATAGTAATTGATTTTTTGACGGTTTTTTAGAAGAAAGCGCCAGTTCTTTTTCACTTTCTCGGCTTCTCTTCGTTGCCCTAACTGGTGTAATCTTTTCATTTCTTGTACACGAAAATCATTGAATGCCTGATTCAGATGTTTGGTGATATGAAAACGATCAATGACGACTTTCGCATTCGGTAAGACACGTTTTGTCAATTGGAAGTAGGCGGCATTCATATCTGTCACTAAGTATTCCACCGCTTCAGGATTCGTACAGCGACTAAAATAGTGTGTCAAACGCGATAATTTACGTGTAGGCAAAATATCAATGAGTTTTCCTGTCTCGCCATCCGCACAAATAAAGCTCATTTTATCCTCAATCGAAGCGTGCGAACGAAATTCATCCACCATCAATACTTTTGGCAGGGTCCTTTTTGACGGCTTCGGAAGATAGTTTTTCAACTCTTTCAATGTACGAATCACAGTCGTCAAAGATACCTGACAAAGCTTGGCAATCAATGATAAAGACATCTTTTCGGCGAGTAAAGCAGTGATTTTCCATTTGACATGATTGGCAATCGAATGTCTAGGACGGACAAAGTAGCTTTGGGCTGTCCAATGACGCAAACAGTTTTTACAGGTGTAGCGTTGCTTTTTCAAACGCATGATCAGTGGCATGTGGTTGTATTCTTCAAAGCGGACAATAGTTTTCTTCTTGCCATTCTTCACAATGGTCGTTTGACCGTGAGCATCGATTACAGAGGAACCGCAATGTGCACAAGCACAAGGAGCAGGAGAGAGAACCGCATCGATGACCATCGTTTTTTTGTTTTGAAACAGCTCGTAAGAAACTTCAGTGATTACTAAATTTTGGTCTATTAATCGCAACATTTTTTTGATAGAATCATTCATAGAACATATCGTCCTCTCGTAGTTTATTTTGTGGTGATTTAATCATACTAGAGAACGATATGTTTTTTAATACCTAAAATGAAAAATGGGGCTGAAGAATCAATTTTGATTCATCAGTCCCATAAATTATAGAGCCATTATTCATAAGCAAAGAAATGTCTAAAATGATATTTCTTTGCTTTTTTGTATTATAATAGGAAAGACGAATTATTCGCCAGAAGCTTCTGATTTGTATTATGATAAAGAAGAAGACGAGATGAGGAGGAATATACACATGACACAATTATATCATTCAATTACAGAGTTGATTGGGAGAACCCCGATCGTCAAGCTAAACCACTTGGTTCCTGAAGGGTCAGCGGAAGTTTATGTGAAACTTGAATTTTTTAATCCTGGCGGCAGTGTAAAAGACCGGATCGCATTAAGTATGATTGAAAAAGCAGAACAAGATGGAATACTGAAACCTGGAGATACGATCATTGAACCAACCTCAGGTAATACTGGTATTGGTTTAGCCATGGTAGGGGTAGCTAAAGGGTATAAAGTGATTATTGTCATGCCTGAAACGATGAGTATGGAACGTCGGTTATTGATGAAGGGCTATGGAGCAGAATTGATTTTGACTCCAGGATCAGAAGCAATCAGTGGGTCGATCAAAGAAGCAAAACGCTTAGCAGAAGAACACGGCTATTTCATGCCACTTCAATTTGAAAATCCAGCGAATCCAGCGATCCATGAAAAAACAACAGGACATGAAATCCAAGAAGCTTTTGGCGTCAATGGACTAGATGCGTTTGTGGCTGGGATCGGTACAGGTGGAACAATCACTGGGGCAGGTAGAGAGTTAAAACGAGTATATCCATCAATTGAAATCGTTGGAGTCGAACCTGCTGAATCTGCTATCTTAGAAGGAAAAGCAGCGGGACCACATAAAATCCAAGGAATCGGTACAGGTTTTGTTCCTGGTACACTAGATACTTCTGTTTATGATAAGGTGGTTGGCATCACAGGTGACGAAGCAATGGAGACTGCGAGACGTGTTGGGAAAGAAGAAGGCATTTTAGTCGGAATTTCTTCTGGAGCAGCAATTGCAGCGGCACTCAAAGAAGCTGCACTTTTAGGAAAAGGCAAAAAAGTATTGGCTATCGTTCCTGATAATGGAGAACGTTATTTGTCTACACCGTTGTATCAAGAACTTTAATAAAAAAGATAGTTGATGATAAATAAGTGTTTAGGATAAAATAATAGAGTCAAAGGCGTAAAAAGAGGGATTCATTCTTGATTTACGCCTTTTTTCGCAATATTTTAATTATTTTGAAATTTCTTTTCACGAAAAGTAGATTTTAAAAAATAAAAATAGTATGATAAGACGAGAATAACAACTTTGGGGTGTTTAAAAAATGGAGAACAAAATAGTCGAAGAAGCAATTGGTAAGTTAAAAAAAGAAAATATACGAATTACACCTCAGCGGTACGCGGTGCTAGAATACCTGATCGAACATCATTCTCATCCAACAGCCGATGAGATTTATCGAGCTCTGGAGCATCGTTTTCCAAATATGAGTGTCGCAACGGTATATAATAATTTGAGATTGTTTACCTCAATCGGGTTCGTACAAGAGATGAAATATGGGGATGCATCTAGTCGATTCGATTTCAGTTCAAAACGTCATTATCATGTCATTTGCGAAAACTGCGGGAAAATCGTGGATTTCCATTATCCTGGCTTGGAAGATATCGAAATGGCGGCAAGTCGCTTAACTGACTTCGAAATCAAAGAACATCGTTTAGAATTATATGGTCTTTGCCCAGAATGCAAGGGGAAGTAGTTTTGGGTTGCTTAGGACAGTAAACAAATATGGATGAACCAAGTTAAAAAAGCTAGTTTGACAAAAAAGTCACTAGCTTTTTTTATTTTTTTCTTAATCATTCACAAACTAAAGGACAATTGTGTGTTTATTCACATAAGTAGAGCTATTAAATCGGTGTTTATCTAAAAGAATGCTTGCAATACAACAAGCTTATCTTTGTGAATTCACAAGCATTAAACTGTTGTATCCGTTTTATTTTTGATATAGTGAAGTTTGTCAAAGGACAAAACGTTAATCGGAGGGATTCACATATGAAAGTTGTAGTAATTGGCTGCACACATGCAGGAACAGCAGCCGTAAAAAGTATCTTAAAAAATCATCCAGAAGCAGATGTTACGGTATATGAGCGAAATGACAATGTTTCATTTTTATCCTGTGGGATCGCATTATATGTTGGTGGTGTAGTAAAAGACCCAGCCGGTTTATTCTATTCTAATCCTGAAGAGCTTCATTCTTTAGGGGCAACTGTAAAAATGGAACATGATGTCACTGATGTAGATACTGAAAATAAAAAAGTGACAGCGAAAGATTTGAATACGGGAGAAGTTGAAACCGTTTCTTACGATAAATTAGTCATGACTACAGGTTCATGGCCAATCATTCCACCAATCAAAGGAATCGAATCAGAAAACATTCTGTTATGTAAAAATTATAATCAAGCGAATGAGATCATTGCCAAGGCTGAAGAAGCAAAACGCGTAGTGATCGTAGGTGGAGGCTACATCGGGATCGAATTAGTCGAAGCATTTGTTGAATCAGGTAAACAAGTGACGTTGATCGATGGACTTGATCGTATTCTTAACAAATACCTTGATAAACCATTCACAGACATCCTTGAAAAAGAACTTGTCGATCGTGGCGTCACATTAGCCTTGGGAGAAAATGTTTCCGAATTTATTGCAGATGACAACGGTAAAGTGAAACAAGTCGCAACTCCAAAAGAAACATTTGATGCAGATATGGTTATTCTATGTGTTGGGTTTAGACCGAATACTACTTTGATTAAGGGTAAAGTAGATACATTGCCAAATGGTGCCATCAAAGTGAATGAGTACATGCAAACGAGTGACCCAGATATTTTTGCGGCTGGAGACTCTGCGGTAGTGAATTACAATCCAAGTGGAACACAAAACTATATTCCTCTTGCTACGAATGCAGTACGTCAAGGTTTGCTTGTAGGAAATAATCTAACGGAACATAAAATGGCCTATCGTGGTACACAAGGTACGTCTGGACTTTATTTATTTGGGTGGACGATTGGTTCAACAGGTGTGACAAAAGAAAGTGCACCTATGAATAATCTTGATGTAGAAGCAACTGTCTTTGAAGACAATTATCGTCCTGAGTTTATGCCAACGACTGAAAAAGTCATGATGGAATTAGTTTATGAAAAAGGAACGAACCGTATCGTTGGCGCTCAATTTATGTCTAAATACGATATTACGCAATCTGCGAATACGATGTCGTTAGCTGTTCAAAATAAAATGACCGTCGAAGATCTAGCACTTTCTGACTTTTTCTTCCAACCACATTTTGATCGCCCTTGGAACTACTTGAACTTGTTAGCTCAAGCAGCTCTTGGCGAAATCGAAACAGCACAATAGTTAGAAGGCACCTGTGTATTTTTTCGTTTTAGTTAATGATGAAGGGAGGCTGGGACAGAAGTGTTTAACTCCGAGAATTTCGGCTTATTTACGAAGGAGTTGCTTCTGCTCCCACCGCTTATTCGTTTTTAAAGCATGAGATAAAAGTGTTTCTTACTTTTGTCCCATGCTCTTCTTTTTTTAAAATCAGGGTAGTGCGACGAATTAGTTGTTTTCTAAAGGATTTTCTGCCAAAATAAATAGAGAAAGACAACTCATGGATAAACGAACATGGATCGTCAAGAATGATTGATGGGGAGGAATAGTAAGATGGAGAAAGAATATTTTGTACAACAAGAGGCATTTATGGAGGATTATCAACAATTAGCGGCGCAAAAAGATGTGACGATTGAGTCGCTAGCGGATAAGATAATCAACCAATTGAATCAGACACAAGAAGATTATTATGAGATGCCTGCAGAAGAAGCAAAAGATGGCGTATCTCACCGCTTCCCATTTTCTCGCCGTATCTATTCAGATGAAAATGATGGAACGTTGAACACAGAATATACTTACGAAGGCGAACCCTATATTTTACAAACGGAAGATGATTTTTAAAAATAATGCTTTTAGCTATAGCTAAGCTAGGGAATCGATTGACCTGTCTATTTCAAAAAAACTTTTGAAATAGATGGGTCATTTTTTATAGAAACCGAAACACCAAATCCATTTTATTTATTCCGAAAAGTGAAAAGCTGCAAAATAAAAACAAAAAAATAAACCAAATTACCCAAGGGGATGGTCACTTGCTTCATTTAATTTTTTTACGTATACTGAGAATGAAGCGGAGGAAAAACCATGTTGAACTTAGAAAATTATTTAAAATCAGGTCAAACGATCATATCGAATTTATTGCTAAAAAATTATCATCGGATTGGACTCCAGTCAGAAGAATTTTTATTTATATTGCAGATACACATGGCACAGCTAGAAGGTGATTCATTTCCAGATCTGCAGATGATTGCTCTAAACATGGGTGTCAAGCAAGACCGTATTTATCAACTATTGAATCGATTAGTCAGCAATGGCTTTATAAATATCAAAACAGAAACGATCGATGGTAAGAAAGTGGATCGCTATGACCTTTATCCGATATATGATGTTCTGGGAGATTTTTTGGAAAAACAAAGCCGTAAACTAGAAGATATGAGTCAGGAGAAAGAAGTCCAGTCTGTCTACCAGATGTTTGAACAAGAGTTTGGGCGGCCTCTGTCTGCGATTGAATTTCAGCGGATCGGTCAATGGCTTGAAGAAGATCATTACCAACCAGAGATCATCAAACTAGCATTACGTGAAGCTGTCTTGAACCAGGCATACAGTTTCAATTATGTAGATCGGATTTTGTTGTCTTGGGAGCGTAAAAATCTCAAGACAAAACAGCAAGTAGAGGAAGATCAAAAAAGAAGAAAGCAACAGCTTTTGCAAAAAGAAGTGGACTCATCAAATCAACAAGAAGAGGAGCTTCCCAAAGTATCATTGAAAAACTGGTTGGAGGACTAATATGTTAAGTAAGCAGAAAACCATGGAAGCAATTGAAAAAATGTATCAGATGTTTCCTGAGGCTCATGGTGAATTACAACATAACAACCCTTATGAATTACTGATAGCAGTCATCTTGAGTGCTCAAGCCACTGATGTTTCTGTAAATAAAGCAACTCCTGCCCTGTTTGAGGCATTTCCTACGCCTGAAGACTTAGCGGCTGCTTCAGTTGAAGAAATCATTCCTAAAATCAAGACGATCGGCCTTTATCGAAACAAAGCAAAAAATATCAAAGCATGCGCACAACAACTGATCGAAAACTTTGGCGGTCAAGTGCCAACTACTAGAGAAGCATTGGTATCATTGCCTGGAGTAGGGCGGAAAACAGCCAATGTTGTCCTTGGGGATGCATTCGGTATCCCGGCGATTGCTGTCGATACACATGTCGAACGAGTGTCGAAACGTCTGAGAATCTGTAAATTGAACGCTTCGGTACTAGAAGTAGAAGAAACGCTCATGAGAAAAATACCAGAAGACTTGTGGGTGAAAACACACCATACTTTGATTTTTTTTGGTAGGTATCATTGTACGGCAAGAAACCCGCGTTGTGAAGTATGTCCGCTACTGGATATGTGCCAAGAAGGTAAAAATAGGATGAAGTTGCATAATAAAGATAAGTCATGAAGATCGAACGATAAAAATCGAACGAATGTGGGACAAAAATAAGAATTGACTTTTGTCTCGACCTCATTCGTTTTGCATAAACAGTAGCAACAGACTTATTGAAACCATGTTGTCTGCTTACCTCATATGTAGAGCAAAATCCAGGGATTCGCATTGTTTTTTGCGAATCCCTGGATTTTATTAAGCATATCATCCAGCTGAACTGCCACTAGCTTGTGATTCATTCGCATTACTTGACGGCGTCGTTGGCTCAGAGGACTCTTGTGGTGCCGATGAGCTAGATGCCGGCGGAGTGCTGCTTGATGATGAAGGTGCAGTACTTGATGATGTTTCACTACTACTTGATGACTCAGAACTCTGACTAGATGTCGTGCTTTCTGTTGAACTTTGAGTCGTAGTACTTTCAGTAGTAGAAGATGTTGAACTTTCTGGTATTGTAACAGTCGAATATGGAACTGTACTTGACGGTGTGGTTCTTCTTTGCGTATTGTTCACTTGATCTCGATAGTATAACTCGCCACCATAGCGAACAAGTCCACTTGGCATTTCCCAATCTTCATTTGTCACATTTGCCGATACATATTTCATCAATTCTCTATAAACATCTGAAGCTACATGAGAAGATTCGGATGTTACAGGCGTTAGCTTCTCGTTGTATCCAGTCCAAACAGAAATCGCATAATTTGGTGTGTAGCCGGCAAATAAAATATCAGGATACACGCCACTCGAAAGACCTATTTTTGCATATTCCTCATCGGTATAGTTAGATGTCCCAGTTTTTCCAGCTTGGAAAAGTCCAGGGATGAGTGCATTCGATCCAGTTCCTTGTGTGATCGTATCTTTTAGGATATCAGTGACCATATAGGCAGTTTCTGGTGACATGGCAGTTTTTCCTTCAGGTTCATACGTTTGTTCAGTGCCATCTTGGAAGACGATCTTATTGACATATTGTGGTTTATAATAGGTTCCGCCGTTGGCAAAAGCAGCGTAGGCAGCAGCCATTTTCAGTGATGATGCACCATATTTTGTCCCATCTTGTTTTTCTGTGTTACTTGAGATTGCATTTGACTGATGGATCGTACTGTACTCGATGCCCAGATCCTTCAAGAATGAGCTTACTTTATCAGAGCCGACTTCATTAAATAGTTTTACGGCAGGGACGTTTCTAGAAAGATATAATGCTTGTCTTAATGTGATCGTACCTAGATAGCTGTTATCCCAGTTACCAACAGGAGTCGAAGTTCCTTCGTAGTTATAAGGAGCGTCAGTAATCATTTTTCCAGTTGAGTATTTTAAATACTCGAATGCAGGGCCGTAATCAGTGACAGGTTTCATTGTAGAACCGAAATCGCGTGAAGTATTCACTGCTAGATTCATTCCTAGAGTCACGTCATCTGCAACATGGCGACCACCGATCTGTGCTTTCACTTCTCCGGTCTTGGTATCGATCAGTGTCGATGCAACTTGCATTTTGTCGTCCGGGTAATTGACGTATTCATCCGTATTCACAATGTTATAAAGTTGTTTTTGTGCATCTAAATCTAAATTCGTATAGATATCTAGACCGTCAGTATAGACATTCTTATCTGTTTTTTCTTGGACCTCATTAATGACTTCTTTTACGTAGTTATCAACGATTTTTGAATTATCTGCCTCTTTTTTCAATTCTTGGAGACCTTCATTTATCGGTGTATTGACCGCATTGTCATAATCGGTTTGAGAAATCTTGTCATTTTGCAACATCGTGTACAAAACAGTATCACGACGCTTCTTTGCTTGTTCAGGATACTGATAAGGGTCATAGGCAGATGGTGCTTGCGGCATTCCAGCCAATAACGCAGTTTGTGGCAAAGATAAATCGCCTAGTTTCTTACCAAAATACATCTCTGAAGCAGTTTCCATGCCATATAGTCCATTTGACATATATACTTTGTTCACATAATAAGTCAATATTTCTTGTTTTGATTTTTTCTGTTCTAACCTCACAGCCATCCAAGCTTCTTGTGCTTTTCTTTTTAATGTTTGGTCAGAAGCGTTTGTCGAGAAGTAAGAAAGTTTGATCAATTGTTGTGTCAAAGTACTTCCTCCTTGCAGTCCGCCAGAAGTAAAGTTTGAGACAGCAGAACCAATGATCCGTACAGGGTCGATCCCGATATGTTTATAAAATCTTCGGTCTTCGACAGAAACGATTGCATTTTCTAGCGTCTTTGGTAATTCATTTGCAGAAATCTTTTCGCGTTTTTCTGCACCTAGGTCTTCGAACAGTTCACCATCTTGGGTATAAAGTTTAGAAGAGACGGTGGCATCTAACGCCTTGTCAGTCAATGCAGGTGCATCCTTTGCGTAGAACCAGAAAAGTCCGACTCCCGCTAAAAATGCTACGCATACTAGTGACAGCACGATCAGAAAGATTCGTGCAATCAGGCTTTTCGTATTTTTCCTAGGTTTTTTTCCAGACTTCTTCGGTCCTTTTTTAGAAGAAGGGGTACTGCTACGTCTGGAAGTTCTAGTTTGTTCATTTGCCATTCTTGTGTTCTCCTTCAATAGTTAGTGTTGAGAGATACTGATCGACTGCATCTAAATAAGGGATACGTGGCGAAAAGCCAGTTTGGATCTCGATCCCCACATTTTCTATCAAAGAGAGCGGCAGAGATTTCCTACCGTTTTCCTTTTGAGCATGCCAATAGTCGATCAGGTGTGTACTATTTAAATAAAAGCAGCGCTTCAAAGATGAAAACCATAATAAGACAAAACAAATCCCATTTTGTTGCAGACAAGCTTCCATATGGCTGATTTGATGCGCATGAAAGTTTTTAAATGGAAAAGAAGTTCTATTCTTCGTTTCTTTTGCTTCAAAATCCAAATAGAAACCTCGATATACACCGTTATAATCTGTTGTGGAAGCTTGGGTGAAATATGCTTCCTTAATAACAGCGGCGCTACGTCGAGGATAATCTACTTTAACGATTTGTATTGGTGTTGGTTTTTTATGGATAACAGCTATTTGGCGTGCAAGGTAATACTCATTACTTTCGTTGATTGCTTCTTCAAAACGCATACCTCGGTTGCCGAATTCTATCGGTGCTTTTCTTTTTTCTTGAATTTTCTCTTCTAAAGAGGCATTCTTATGGTATGGTTGGCCATTCGGATAGCGTAAAACCATTTTAATCACACTCCTAGGCCATATTATAGCAAAAAAGGCGAGAGAAAGAAAAGGAAACTGAGATGGATAGTGTAAAAGTCATTTACTTTTCGGGATATCGGAGTTTTGAACTTGGTGTATTTAAAGAAAATGATCCCAAAGTAGCAGTTATTAAAAAAGTCTTAAAAAGAGAGATCCAGCAATTAGCAGAAGAAGGATTGGAATGGATCATTGTAAGTGGGAACCTTGGTGTGGAATTGTGGGCAACGGAGATCGTAGCAGAATTGAAACTTGATTACCCCGAGTTGCATCTAGGGATCATTTATCCTTTCATGGCATTCGGTAGCAATTGGAATGAAAACAATCAAGAAAAGAAAAGACTAGCAGAACAACTTTCTGACTATGTTGAAGCTGTAAGTCATCAGCCCTACCAGTCGCCAAATCAATTAAGAAATCACACCCGTTTTCTCCTTGAACACACAGATGGTTGTCTATTGATTTATGACGAAGAATTTCCTGGGAAAACCCAGTATTTTTTAAGGGATGCAGAAAAATATCAAGAAGAACATCCCTATGAAATTCGTTTGATCAGTATGGACGATTTACAAAATTTCAGTGAATAAATGAGATAGTGTTTGATTTATCAATATTTTTCCGATACAATGAGAAAGTAGAAATGTTATTATGTAAATGAGAACTAGAGGTGTAAATATGGCGAACTTGGTTTATAGTCCTAAAGACATTTTACAACAAGAATTTAAAACAAAAATGCGTGGATATGACCCCATTGAAGTCGATGAATTCTTAGACAATATTATCAAAGATTATGAAACTTACAGCAAAGAACTCCTTGCTTTACAAGAAGAAAACGATAAGTTGAGCGCAAAAATCGCTCAATTATCAAAAACTCAAGGAGCTGCTCCAACACGGGTGCAACAAACTGAAACACCTAAGAGCACAGCAGTAACGAATTTCGATATCTTGAAACGTTTGTCAAATCTTGAACGTGAAGTTTTTGGAAAAAAATTGGATCAACAAGCAGCAGTAAAAGTTTCCCAACCAAATCCAAATAACTACACAAATGTAAGTGATGACGATGATAATGAAAAAACTCGTCAATTCTAACAAATGAACGATCTTTGCGGTTTTCGGGTAATCGCGGTCTGACTTGATCAGGCTGAGGAAAGTCCATGCTCGCACAGACTGTGATGTCTGTAGTGTTCGTGCTTAGCGAAAAAATAAGCTAAGGTACTCTTTCGGGAGTAACGGCAGGAAAACGAGCTAAGGTCATATGACTATGCTTTAGTATCCTTGAAAGTGCCACAGTGACGAAGCGAATAGGGAAACTTATTCGGTGGAACGCGGTAAACCCCTCGAGCGAGCAACCCAAACAACGGTAGGGGCGCTTTTTGTCGGGGAATTAAGAACGAGACAAAAGGGCAGGTTAACTGCAGATAGATGGTTACCACGTTCTCCTTTCTTCCCTGAAAAGGAGGACGTACAAAACATGGCTTACAGAAAACCGCAATAAAACAGGGAATACCTTCCAACCATGTTGTGAAGGTTTTTTTAACATTTGAGATTAAACTTTCGTTTTGATTTTTCAAAAGCTGGACGAATCGTTCAGCTTTTCTTATAAATAAGGAGAATGATATGGACATTAATAGAGAATTTAATCTTGTGGCGACGGCTGCAAGCGGCCTAGAAGCATTGGTCGGAAAAGAGTTACGTGATTTGGGAATCGAGTGCGAAGTCGAAAATGGGAGAGCCAGATTCAAAGGAACGATGGAAACGATCGCGACAGCCAATTTGTGGCTGAGAACTGCGGATAGAGTAAAAATCGTTGTTGGCGAGTTTGATGCGTTTACTTTTGATGAATTGTTCGAGAATGTGAAAGCTTTACCATGGGAAGACTTTCTTCCACTAGATGCCGAATTCCCAGTGGCGGGCAAATCGATCAAATCGAAGCTTTACAGTACCCCCGATTGTCAGGCAATCACTAAGAAAGCCATCGTTGATCGTCTACGTACGTACTATCATCGACCAGCTTCAGTGCCATTAACGGAAACAGGTGCGCATTTTCAATTAGAGGTTGCGTTGTTGAAAGACCATGTGATGATTACTTTAGATACGACTGGACCAAGCTTGTTTAAAAGAGGCTATCGTTTGGAAAAAGGTGGCGCACCGTTAAAAGAAAATATGGCAGCTGCCCTAGTGATGCTGACGAATTGGAGAAAAGACCGTCCATTTTATGATCCCGTTTGTGGTTCTGGAACGATTTGTATCGAAGCAGCTTTGATCGGTCACAATATCGCACCTGGATTCAACCGAGAATTTGCCTGTGAATCATGGGATTGGTTCAGCAACGAAGTGATGAAAAATGTACGAGCTGCAGCAGAAGAAAAAGCAGATTATGACATCGAACTAGATATCACTGGCTCAGATATCAATGGCCGAATGATCGAAATTGCTCAGGCAAATGCTGAAGAGATCGGTTTAGGGGATTCAATTACCTTCAAACAGCGAGCAGTGAAGGATTTCAAGACTGAAAAAGAATATGGCGTGATCGTTGCAAATCCTCCGTACGGGGAACGTCTTGGAGAAGAAGAAACAGTTAGACGTTTGTATGAAGAAATGGGCGATGTTTTCCGACCACTCAAAACATGGAGCAAGTATATTTTGACAAGTGATCTTGCCTTTGAAGAATATTACGGACAAAAAGCAACAAAAAAACGTAAATTATATAATGGTGCTTTGCGTACGGATCTATTTCAATATTGGGGAACGCGTCCTCCAAGAAAAAGTAAAGAAGCGTAAAAAATAAAAATGGATGTTTGGAGGAATTAGTAATGAAGGAAAAGGAATTGCTACAAGAACTAAAAGAAATCAATCTACTGCAACAAGCCTTAGGGATTTTGGATTGGGATATCCAAACAGGGATGCCTGAAAAGGCAAGTAATGAGCGAAGTGAAGTAAATAGCTATCTCTATAGTATTTATTTCTCAAAAAAAATCGGTCCTAAAATCAAAGAAGCCATTCATTACTTTTCTGAACATCCTGATGAATTGTCTGAAACAGGAAAAGTCATCTTTGAAAAAGTAAAAGAAGACTATGAGTTAGAATATAAAGTACCAGAAGAACTGATGACGGCATTAACAGCGGCAACTTCTAGCGCACAAGTGCAATGGCAAAAATCTCGTGAATCGAAAAAATTTACGGATTTCCAACCAGCGCTAACAAAGAATATCGAATTGACGAAAGAATTGATTCCTTATTGGAAAAAAGACGAAGCAACGGACTATGACGTTTTGTTGAATCAATATGAACCAGGAATGACCGTTGAGATCTTAGATCGGGTATTTAATCAGTTAAAAGCGGGAATCCTCAAGATTCGTCAAACATTAAAAGAAAAAGGACATGAGCCTAGAACAGATTTCCTTTCACGAAAAATGACAAAAGCGCAGCAAGAAAAATTCGTAGTCAGCGTCATTGAGCAATTAGGCTATGATTTTTCAAGAGGCCGTTTAGATGATACGATCCATCCTTTTATGCTTGGTATCAATCATAATGATGCACGGATCACTACACGTTGGAATGAGCATGATTTCAAAATGGCAGTTTTTGGTGTGATCCACGAAGCTGGCCATGGGATGTATGAACAGGATATCGATGAAAAATATGCATATACGCCAATTTATCAAGGTACTTCTATGGGAATCCACGAGTCACAATCCCTTTTCAATGAAATCATTATTGGAAGCAACCGCAATTTCTGGGAGAAACAGTATCCATTTTTCCAAGAATGTGCAGAAGGTACATTTGATGATATCTCATTTGATGATTTTTACCGATCATTAAAAAAAACACAATCTAGTTTAATACGGATCGAAGCAGATAGCTTAACTTATCCGTTGCATATCATTATTCGTTATGAAATCGAGAAAATGATCTTTAATGAAGGGGTAGCCATTGAAGAATTACCAGAAATTTGGAATGATAAATATGAAGAATATCTGGGTGTTCGTCCTGAAAATGATGTAGAGGGTATCTTACAGGATGTCCATTGGTCAGGGGCTAGTTTTGGCTACTTCCCATCTTATGCATTAGGCTATATGTATGCAGCACAACTGCTACATGAAATGGAAAAAGAACAATCAATTGATGAAATCTTAGCTTCAGATGATTATTCACCGATCAAAGAATGGATGAAAGAGCATATCCATCAATACGGTGCGTCACGTAAACCAACTCAATTGATCCAGGATGCTACAAATGAAGGATTGAATCCTCAATATTTGATCGATTACATGGAAAAAATCTATTTTTCTGTCTACCAAGTCGATTAAAAACAAGGAGAAGTATCATTTATGGAAAAACTAGCTCAAATTGCTGAATATAGCATGAAGCAGTTGGCAAATGATCAGACGGGTCATGGAAGTGACCACACGAAACGGGTGGTCAAGTTAGCCAAAAGGATCCTAGTGACTGAACCTCAAGCTGATCCATTTATCACGCTTGCTTCTGCTTATCTGCATGATACGATCGATGATAAAGTTGTTCAAGATGAACAAGTAGCGAAACAAGAATTAAAACAATTTCTAATAGCAATCGATTTAAAAAAAGAAACGATCGATGCAATTTTCTTCATCATTGAAAATATGTCTTTTTCAAAAGGGATATCTGAACAGGCGCCAGTGCTATCACTAGAAGGTCAAATCGTTCAGGATGCAGATCGGATCGAGGCATTAGGAGCGATCGGCATTTTGCGAACAGCCTATTTTGGTGGAGGACATGGCCACCCGATTTTTGATCCAAAAATCCAGCCGACAAATTATACCAATAAAGCCGACTACCGTAAGGGATCAACTGTTATCAATCACTTTTACGAAAAACTCTTCTTATTACCAGATTTGATGAATACAGCATATGGCAAAGAAGAAGCGAAGCGCCGAGAACGTTTCATGCGTGATTTCTTGGTCGAATTTTTTTATGAGTGGGGCATTGATGATCCGGATTTTACACCGGATAGTTGGATAAAGAAGTCATACTGATGAAGAGCATGTAAAAAAAAGCCGAAACAAACCTCGGCTTTCAACTTTGTTTTTAGAATTATCTTACTGGTTGCCAGTATAATTGTAAAAGCTATTTGAATCTTGGATAACGATGCTGATACACAAGAAACAAGACGAATTTTACGGACACGACCTTTCAAATGGTTGAGTATTTTTTTCAAATGAGTGTCTCTGTTCCCACCGTTTATTCGGATTTAGAGTCTGTGGCAAAACTGATTTTTAGTTTTGTCCCACGCTCTCTTTTTTTTGAAATTTCCGAAAAAACTGACTTTTGGATGACATTTATTCGAGAGTCTGTAGCAAAATTGATTGTTAGATTTGTCCCACATTCAGCTTTTTTAAGTATAAAGAAAGTATGAATTTTTTTCTTGTTGTTGAGAGCAGAACGAGTTCATTCAGTTTCTCTAAGGTAACCTTGCCAAGAATCCATTTCTAATTTTTTGAGGTTTTCAGCGCTATAAGCAATGCGATAACCAGCGTTTTTATGGGTATAAAAAGAAATTGGTTCGCCCCGATAAAAAAAGTCGATTATCAATGTAGAATTTAGCCCATCTTTTACCGAAAAATTAGTTATGTCACTTTTGTTATAAGTTGTAACGGATGCTTTTCCCGAAATTTTTATTGCAACTATTTTATCTTTTATAAATACTAGGCAATAAGGTTTTTCAAACAGATTGGTGATAATTGAGGTTCGAGCTGATAAAAACAACCAAGTAGCGGATTTAGCAACAGGATTCATTCGACTGCTAGCAAGAATGTAATTACTACGGGGGTGCAAGTTATTCGCCAAAAGTAGTTCTTCAGCTTTTGTTTTATTAGGTGGTAAAAAGGCCATGAAATTTTTCTCCTTTTGATTATAGTCTAAAATCATCAATCCATTGGTTGGCTCACAAAATCTGTTCCCACCGATCTTGCTCCTTTCAAGTGGCTATTTAAGCATAAAGTTTTTCACAAGAGGGTATTCTTATGTGATAAAGCAATGCTTGCATTTCAATCGGAGCGCGGTATGAAAGATGTTGAATGTTCAATTGTTATGAACCATGTTTTTTAAGTGCTTTTACATCACGGATGGTTGTATAAATATCATATAGCATTAATAGAGTTGCAAAAGCACAAGCAATCCCTATCACAAAAGTATTCGTTACATATCTTATTCCAAATAATACGAATAGATAGACCGATAACTTCACACCGATACCTATTTTCTCACGTTTCACCCTATGTCCTCCTATGGTCGCTAGTTTGTTAAATAAACAATAAACTAAAAATAATCGCTGAACAAGTCTTATTTGTAATCTGCTATTTTTTTTACGAGATATCCTGCAAAATTTTCTTACATAGAGCATGCCTCACACAAAAATTTTGCATTGCAAATGGAATATGAGAAAACACTAATAAAAACGATGATTAATTGTTTTTTTATCAAGTCAAGAAGAAGTGATTTAGTATTTAAATTACAAAAAAATTCAGAAAATAGTTACTATTTTTCTCTCTATTGCCTTAACAGCATTTCTATACAATGTAGAAAAAAATAAACTAAAAATAACTTGGAATCAAAAAATTAAATAAGTTGGTTGGATAATAATCGTTTCATAATAAAACGTTATGTTTGAAAAAAGCGGTTAGATAACTCTCATTATTGATGTAAGCGTTACCAATAACGGGCATAATAACAGACGGGAGGATACTGTTTTATTCTGCATATAGTGAATCCCTAGGTTTTTGTTTCAAAAAAATGGAGGTGGCGAAATGTCTTCAGAAATACTGTCAGATTATTTGGATCGCGAGTTATCTTTATTAAAGGACCAAGGATTGTACAATACGATCGACATTCTAGAAGGAGCGAATGCAGCAATCATCAATGTTGAAGGACGGCGGTTGATCAACTTAGCATCTAACAATTATTTAGGATTTGCCAACCGTGCAGAACTAAAGGACGCATGTATCGAGGCTACTATAAAGTATGGCGTTGGTGCTGGAGCAGTTCGGACGATCAATGGCTCGTTACAGATTCATCAAGAGTTAGAAAATAAAATTGCCGAGTTTAAAGGAACGGAAGCAGCGATTGCTTTTCAGTCTGGTTTCAATTGCAATATGGGCGCAATCTCAGCAATCATGACGAAAGATGATGCCATATTATCAGATGAATTGAATCATGCTTCGATCATCGACGGTTGTCGATTATCAGGGGCGAAGATCATTCGAGTGAAGCATCAGGACATGACCGACTTAGAAGAAAAAGCCAAGACAGCAGTGGAAAGTGGACGTTATAAAAAAATAATGTATATCACGGACGGTGTTTTTTCAATGGATGGGGACATAGCTAATTTGCCAGATATGATACCTATTGCGGAAAAATATGGCTTGATCACTTACGTAGATGATGCCCACGGATCTGGAGTAATGGGCAAAGGAGCTGGTACAGTGAAACATTTCGGTTTGAATCATAAAATCGACATGCAGATGGGAACATTATCAAAAGCAATTGGTGTGGTCGGTGGTTATGTGGCAGGCTCGAAGTTACTGATTGATTGGTTAAAATCGCGCAGTCGCCCATTCTTATTTTCGACTTCTCTTACACCAGGAGCCGCAGGCGCAGCCTTAACTTCTATTCAACTAATGCAAGATCATCCCGAATTAGTTGATAAGGTATGGGAAAACGCAGAATATTTTAAAAACGAGTTGAAAAAAATCGGGTATGATATCGGCGTTTCACAGACACCGATTACCCCAGTTATTTTAGGTGATGAAACAAAGACCCAACGTTTTTCAAGCAAATTGATTGAACAAGGGATCTATGTGAAGCCAATCGTTTTTCCAACTGTACCATTAGGAACCGGGCGGGTCCGCAATATGCCGACTGCGGAACATACAAAAGAGATGTTAGACCAAGCAATCGCTGTTTACTTGAAGGTAGGAAAAGAGATGGGGATCATTTAAGAAAAAAATTATTTCCTTCATTTGCCGTAGCTATTCAACGAGAGCCACAAATCGATTTGCTTTCGCTAGATAAGAATAGAAAAAATAATTTGCAAAGGAGCCTTACGATGAAAAAAGTGTTAGTTACTGGATGTTTAGGACAAATTGGATCAGAATTGGTTACGCGTCTCAGACAAGATCTAGGAAAAGAAAATGTTATTGCCACAGATATTCGTTTACCTGAACAAAGTACGGATGATGAACTATTCGAAATTTTAGATGTCATGGATTATGAAAAGATGCGTAGCTTAGTAGAAACCTATCAAGTAGATACGTTGATCCATTTGGCAGCGTTATTGTCCGCTGTCGCTGAAGCAAAGCCGAAATTTGCTTGGGATCTTAATATGGTAGGTTTAGTCAATTCTTTAGAAGTAGCACGCGAATTTGATTTGAAGTTTTTCACGCCAAGTTCGATCGGCGCATTCGGTCCGGATACTCCGAAAAAAAGTACACCACAAGATACACTCCAACGCCCTACTACGATGTATGGAGTAACAAAAGTCGCCGGTGAATTGCTTTGTGATTATTATCATACGAAATACGGGGTGGATACAAGAGGTGTTCGGTTCCCTGGTTTGATCTCTTACAAAACTCTACCAGGTGGAGGTACGACAGATTACGCGGTGGATATTTATTATTCAGCGATCAAAGAGGGGAAATACACTTGTTTCATTGGTCAAGGTACCTCAATGGATATGATGTATATGCCAGATGCGATCGAGGCGATCATCCAATTGATGAATGCTGATCCAAAGAAATTGATCCATCGCAATGCATTTAATATCTCAGCAATGGCGTTTGAACCAGAGGAAATCAAGGAAGCAATCCAAAAGTTCATCCCTGATTTTGAAATGACTTATGAGGTAGATCCTGTTAGACAAGCCATTGCTGAGTCTTGGCCAGACTCATTGAATATTAGTTGTGCACAAGAAGAATGGGGCTTCTGTCCGAAATATGATCTACACGCGATGACACAAGATATGTTGACGAAACTTCAAGAAAAATTAGCGACCACAGTCTAACCCCTTCAAAAAATATAAAAAAGTACTTGACTAAACGTAGGAAAGAGGCTGGGACAGAAGTGTTTAACTCCGAGAAATAAGAAGCAATTAACGGAAATTGCTTTTCAAATTTTTGTGAATTTCGGCTTATTTACGAAGGAGTTGCTTCTGCTCCCACCGTTTATTCGTTTTAAAGAATGGGACAAAAGTGTTTCTTACTTTTATCCCACGCTCAGGGAGGAAAAGGGAGATGGAGAATAACGAAGTAGCACAATTAAATATCGAAGGAAACGAAGAAGGTTTAAAAAGAACCATGGGCTTTTTTACTGCTCTATCCACTGTGATGGGTACGGTGATCGGAGCTGGAGTTTTCTTTAAAGCGGCAAGCGTCGCCGAAGTGACGGGCTCTGTCAGCTTACATATGTTCTCATGGTTTTTAGGAGGAGTGATTTCAGTTTGTGCAGGATTGACTGGTGCAGAATTAGCAGCAGCAATACCTGAAACAGGCGGAATGATCAAATATATCGAACGGATCTATGGAAAAACTGCTGCATTTTTACTAGGTTGGGCGCAAGTAATCATTTATTTTCCCGCAAATGTTGCCGCACTATCCATTATTTTCGGTACGCAATTCGTCAATCTTTTTGGCTTGACAAATTCCTCGATCGTGCCAGTCGCTATCATTGCAGCTGTAACGATCATGTTGATCAATTTTCTAGGATCAAAAGTGGGCGGCGCCTTTCAGTCGATCACTTTAGTTTGCAAATTGATTCCCTTACTGTTGATCGTTTTATTTGGACTGTCTCGCAGTGGTGGAGTAGAATTTCAGCTTTTCCCATTTGAAGCAGGGAAAGATCTTCCGTTGTTTTCGGCACTAGGAGCGGGACTTTTAGCGACGATGTTTGCTTATGATGGGTGGATCCATGTGGGGAATCTTGCCGGTGAATTGAAGAAGCCAGCCAAAGATCTACCTAAAGCTATTTCTATAGGAATCATTGGTATCATGGTGGTTTATTTATTAGTCAATGCAGTCTTTTTAAAAACTGCTTCAATCGAAGGTGTCAGTGGCAACAGCAATACAGCTAGTGAAGTAGCAACAATGATTTTTGGCGGTTTTGGCGGTAAGTTAGTCACGATCGGTATCTTGATCTCTGTTTATGGAACAATCAATGGCTATACGTTGACTGGTATGCGCCTTCCATACGTGATGGCGAAAGAAAAACGGTTACCATTTAGTCAGTATCTGGGCAAATTGACCAATCAGACGAAAATACCTTTAGTAGCAGGTATCTTAGAACTGAGCATTGCTGTAGGGATGATGATGGTTGGTGGGTTTGATATGCTGACAGATATGCTCGTCTTCGTTATCTGGATATTTTACACGATGGTCTTTATTGGCGTGATTATTTTAAGAAAAAAAGAACCAGACCTGAAAAGGCCCTATAAAGTACCCATCTATCCAGTGATCCCACTGGTCGCAATCGTGGGCGGGATCTTTATCGTTGCTAGTACCTTAGTAACCCAAACAGTGCTGGCAGCTAGCGGGATCGCAATAACATTAGCAGGCATTCCAATTTATATCTATTTGAAGAGAAAACATGGACCAGGAGAGAGAACATGAAAGATAAGTATTCGAGTGTCTTCGATATTATCGGCCCGATCATGGTTGGTCCTAGTAGTTCCCATACAGCAGGTGCTGCAAGGATCGGAAAGTTTGCCAGAGAAATGTTCCAGGAAAAACCGACAGAGGTCGATATCTATTTATATGGTTCTTTTGGGAAAACCTATCGCGGACATGGGACAGACGTTGCCTTAGTGGGTGGACTCCTCGGAATGCTGCCTGATGATCCTAACTTAGGAGAGTCGTTTGCACTAGCTTATCGCGAAGGAATCGAGGTATGCTTTATTCCTTCAAAAAAAGAAATGGATCATCCCAATACAGTGAAAATCATCTTAAAATCGATCAATAAAAGTGTAGCTGTCACTGGTATCTCAATTGGTGGTGGAAACATTGAGATCTGTAAAACAGAAGAATATAACGAAACAGAGACGATCCAACATACATAACTATGAATCATCAGGAGGTTACTATGAAAATCAATTGGCAAAATGAAGTAGAGTCAATAAAAGAAGAATTAATGAATGATCTAAAAGAACTTTTGGCTATCGATAGCGTACGAGACATTGAACATCGAACGGCAGAATATCCCTTAGGACCTGGACCAGCTTTAGCATTACAAAAAGTATTAGCGTTTGGCGAAAGAGATGGATTCAAAACGAAAAATATCGGTAATTTAGCTGGACATATCGATCATGGACCTGAAGAAGCAGAAATGTTCGGGATTCTTGGACATGTCGATGTAGTTCCTGCTGGTCAGGGGTGGGACACCGATCCTTTTGAGCCGGTCATCAAAGACGGAAAACTATTTGCCCGAGGGTCAAGTGACGATAAAGGACCTTCACTTGCTGCTTACTACGCTGTAAAACTGATCAAAAAATTGAATCTGCCAATCAATAAAAAAATCCGCTTTATTTTCGGAACAGATGAAGAAAGTGAATGGACAGGTATCCATCGCTATAAAGAAGTAGAAGAACTACCAAAAGTTGGCTTTTCACCAGATGCAAACTTTCCGATCATCAATGGAGAGAAGGGTATCATCTCCTGTGAATTATCGTTTGAAAGTCAAAAAAGTGAAGCGAGTAAGCTGAAATTGGCAAGTTTTACTTCGGGGTTACGTTCAAATATGGTACCTAGCGAGGCTGTTGCGGTCGTAAATATAATAAAACTAGAGTTGATCGATATACTGGCACATGATTTTGATCGTTTTTTAGAAGAAAACCAGTTGAAAGGTACATTTGAATTAGCGGAGGATATCGCAACATTCAAAGTTACTGGAAAAGCAGTCCATGCACAAGACCCTAAACAGGGAATCAATGCAGCTACTTATTTAGGCGAATTTTTAAACCGTTATCAATTTGATTCGGATGGGTCAAATTACCTTTCTGTGATTGCCAACTATCTACATAAAGATTTCAATGGACATTTGCTTAATATTTATTGGGAAGATGAAGTGATGGGTCAAGTGACTTCAAGTGCCAATGTATTCAGATATGATACTGATGAAAAGCAAATCATTATCAATATTCGTCATCCAAAAGGAACAACAAATGAAAAAATTTTACAAGAGATAAGTGAATTGTTACAACCATTCGCTGTTTCAGCAAAAATCATTGGGGATATCAAACTGCCCCATTATGTTTCTGCAGAAGATCCTTTTATCAAAACATTATTGGAAGTTTATGAAGAACATACAGGTGAAAAAGGAGAAGAGCGCACGATTGGCGGGGGTACTTATGGCAGAGTTCTAGAAAAAGGTTGTGCTTTTGGCGCTCTTTTCCCTGGCCGTGAAAATGTAATGCATCAACCAAATGAATATATGTATGTCGAAGATATCTATCAAGCGACTGCTATCTATGCAGATGCTATTTATCGTTTAGTCCAATAGAAAGTGTGATATCGCTGACAGTGAGGGAGAATAAAAGAATGGTAACAATAGCTGAACTGATTTCTCTAGCAGCTGATAGTAGTCTAGCTGAAGTGATGATTGATTTAGAAATGAAAGTAAGCGGACGGACAAAAGAAGACATCTGGGGAGAAATGGCGAGAAATTTAGTGGCAATGGAACAAGCAGTTGAAAAAGGCTTGACTGGTGTAGCCTCTGTGACGGGATTTTCAGGTGGTGATGCACCGAAGCTCACTGATTATTTAGGAAAAATGTCGCCTTTTAGCGGGAAAAACACGCTGCAAGCAGCAAGAAACGCTATTGCAACGAATGAATTGAACGCATCCATGGGTGTGATCTGCGCAACTCCAACCGCTGGAAGTGCCGGAGTATGTGCTGGCGTCATTACAATGATGAAAGAAGTCCATGGGGTGAATGAAAATCAGCAAGTCAACTTTTTGTTTACTGCAGGAGCAATAGGATTAGCAATTGCCAATCAGGCGTCTATTAGTGGTGCCCAAGGAGGCTGTCAGGCAGAAGTTGGTTCTGCTAGTGCAATGGCAAGTGCAGGCCTTGTTGAGCTTGCTGGGGGTACCTCTGAACAATGCGGTCATGCCGTAGCACTGACTTTGATGAACACGATGGGATTAGTCTGTGATCCGGTCGCAGGACTAGTGGAGATTCCCTGTATCACACGAAATGCAATGGGGGCGTCACTTGCTTTGTTAACGGCAGATATGGCCTTAGCAGGTATCAAGAGTGCGATACCCGCAGATGAGGTGATACAAGCGATGGATCAAGTGGGAAGAAAGATGCCAACCATGTTCAAAGAAACGGCAGAAGGTGGATTAGCCGATACACCAACTGGTAGAAAAATTGCAGCACAATTATTTGGAAAACAATAAAAAGAATGGATAGATGAGCTGGTTGGTATAGCGAGTAGAAGATCAAGTCCTTTTTAGGATGGGCACTATTCATTTGATATGTTTCATTCAAATGAAGCTATTCCTGTAGGGATTACTATCAAGTAAGTTTGTGCATCAGTTTAAGGAAGAATCAACTTCTTTGCCAACCGGCTACTTTTAAAGGAGATAAAAACAATGAAAGAAGGCGTAAAAAAGAATCATTCAAAATTAGATAAAATTTTAGATGGTGTAGAGAAACTGGGGAATCGTGTGCCACATCCCGCAATTATTTTCTTGATGCTCATCGTGTTTGTGGCTGTATTATCACAAATTTTTCAAATGATGGGGCAGAATGCCACTTATGAAGTATTTAATTCAGATAGTGGACAGTTGGAATCAACGACAGTTCACGTAAAGAGTTTGTTTAGCGGAGAAGGTATTCGCTTTATCTTAACTTCAACGGTTTCAAATCTAATGAGTTTTCAAGCACTTGGTGTGACTTTAGTGGCAATGGTAGGCGTAGGTTTTGCAGAAGAAGTTGGCTTGATCGGTGCAATGATCCGCAAATTAGTGAAAGTTGTTCCTAAATCATCTTTGACTGCAGTCTTAGTTTTACTAGGAGTCATGTCAAGTATCGCTTCTGATGCGGGTTACTTAGTTTTGATTCCACTAGGCGCAGCAGTCTTTTATAAAGTGGGACGGCATCCTTTAGCTGGTCTATCGGCGGCGTTTGCTGGTGTTTCAGGCGGGTTCGGTGTCAATCTTGTCATTACACCGATAGATGGGATGCTTACTGAGATTTTGAATGATGCTGTACATATCATAAACCCGGGTTACTCTGTTGATTTGATGGCTAATTTTTATTTTTCGATTGTTTCTAGTGTGTTGATCGTCATCGTTTGTACACTGATCAATGAAAAATTGATCGAACCACGTTTAGGGACATTCAAAGAAGAGGAAGCCATCGCAAATGACGAACTCGAGGATGAATCAAAAGGGTTGCGTTGGGCATTGGTCGGCTTTCTAGTTGTATTGACATTTATTTTACTGATCACGATCCCAGAAGGAGCAGCGTTGCGCCATCCAGAAACTGGAGAATTGATTGGTTCTACGCCTTTCATGGATAGTTTGATTTCATTGATCCTGATCGTCTTTTTGGTTCCAGCTATTTGCTTTGGAAAAGCAATTGGCAAGATCAAATCAAGTTTAGACGTCGTTATGCCAATCATCAAAGTATTTAGTAACTTAGGTGGGATGATCTTCTTGCTATTGATCATCAGCCAATTTATTGCTTACTTCAATTTTACCAATCTAGGAACGGTTTGGGCAGTAAACTCGGCGACGATCATCGAAGGAATGAATTTAAGTAGTTTGTCATTGTTGCTCAGTTTCTTAGCGTTAGTATTATTGCTTGACTTTGTATTGGTAGGAGCTGTGCCTAAATTTGCAATCTTAACCCCCATTTTTGTTCCATTATTGTATCAATTGGGGATTGCGCCAGAAGCTGTTTTAGCCGCTTACCGTGTAGCAGACTCTCCAATCAACATTATTACACCATTGATGCCTTATTTTGCACTGATCGTGACATTTGCAGCAAAGTATCAGAAAAAAACGGGTGTGGGAACGATCATCTCGATGATGTTGCCTCACTCAGTCGGCTTGATTATTACATGGGTGATTTTGTTCATTCTTTTCTATGTATTCAATATTCCATTAGGCCCCGGTATCGAGATGAATCTGCACTGATCACATTACACTAATCAAAAATAGAACGACCTTGAGTATTAGGAAGCTACCTAATCACACAAAGTCGTTTTTTTATGTTTTGTTTTTTAAGTAGTTGAAGCGGCGAAACGCCCGCAAAAGGTTGAGTATGATCAAAAAAATCGCAATGATAATTGGTACCCAAATCAGATAGATCGGATAACCTACTCTTTCAGAAAGAGCTTTTACTGAGAATTGATCCAATTCTTGTAAGGCCTGTTGCCACGTTTGAAGGTTGAAAACCAGCATAAATCCTGAGATGATCAGGAGGATAAAACCTAGATAGTGGATAGTCGTTTTTTTGCGTATGTACGCAAAAACAAAATAAAGGATCAATAAAAACATAGGAACCCCAAAAACAAAGTAGATATTCAACATTGTTCATTCCCCCTTCATGTTTATCATACTTCAATTGATTTAATTTTAAAAATAATACCTCCATTACTTGCATATTTTGTAACGGTACTGATAAGATAAATATACATCTGGTGGGGGGATTTTTATGTCA
The DNA here is from genome assembly GCF_002277935.1 of Enterococcus durans. Taxonomy (NCBI): domain Bacteria; kingdom Bacillati; phylum Bacillota; class Bacilli; order Lactobacillales; family Enterococcaceae; genus Enterococcus; species Enterococcus durans. The sequence goes on from NZ_CP022930.1 coordinate 2,375,183, forward strand.
AGTTATATTGAACCGATACGATTTGCGCTGATTGTTTTTCCGTTTTTAGCATTAGCGATCTCATTGGTTTTCTTTATTTATGAATATCGAAAGTATGGAACATTTATTTTAACGAGAGCAATTGTTTTGTACTCATTTGTCTTTTATTTACTCTGTGCATATTTTTTGGTGATCTTGCCATTACCTACGAAAGAAGCTGTGGCACAGATGACAGGGCCAAAAATGGAATTGCACTTATTCGCTACTTGGGAACATTTTAGACAAAATACAGTCTTAGTTTTATCCGATCCAAGTACGTACTTGCCCGCGATGAGACAAAGTGTTTTCTTAGAGCCAGTGTTCAATTTATTACTGATTGTGCCTTTTGGTATCTATTTAAGGTACTATTTCCGTTTTTCTTTTATCAAAACTGTCATTGCAAGCTTTTGTCTCTCATTGTTTTTTGAGTTGACACAGTTGAGTGGTCTTTATTTTATCTACCCTAGACCATATCGTTTATTTGATGTAAATGATCTTCTCACAAATACCCTCGGTGGCGCATTGGGCTTCATCATCGAACCAGTTTTCACCTTTATGTTACCAACTAGAGCACGAATGGATGAAATCTCATATGAAAAGGGTAAGACGGTTTCGCTTACTAGACGGTTGGTCGCCTATTTGATTGATTGGGGTTTCTTGTCTGTTTTGACTTTTATCATTACGTTGTTATTGCAAGCGGCTTTTAAAATAGGAAGTATCACTTCAAGTGGTGGATGGATATTTATTGAAGTCATCTTATACTTTATGCTAGTACCTTATTTGACTAATGGGCGAACCCTTGGGAAGAGAATCGTTCGTATAAAGATCGTAGCAGATGATAACTCAAAACTTCGCTTCAAATCATTGTTTGTCCGCTATGCGTATCTCTACTTTATTTTCTATGGTTTAAGCTGGACCGCACAATTAGTGCAAGAAATCTCTAATCATACAACGGGTGTGACTCAGATGACTTCAGTATTTATATATCTTGGGATTTTGTTTGCACAATTTATTTTCGTTTTGAACATCATTCTATCTTTTATCCGAAAAAAACGAGTCTTATTTTATGAGAAGGCAAGCCATACGCATACGATCAGTACGATTGAAGACAAGCATAAACAATAAGTTTCAGGGAGGCAGAGCTTGAAATAAGGAAGCAAAAAATTCCCGTATGTGTTATAATTCGAAAGTCGTGAAAAAATGAAAGAGAAGAGGTGCTAAAATGAGTAATTTTGAACAATTCCATTTTAAACCATATATCAATGAAGCATTGATGGAAAAAGGGTTCAAACAACCCACTGAAGTCCAAGAACGATTGATCCCATTGATCGCTAAAGGGAAGAATATCATTGGTCAATCACAAACTGGCTCAGGGAAGACACACACATTCCTATTGCCATTATTTGAAAAAATAAATGCTGAAAAAGAAGAAGTTCAAGTGGTGATCACTGCCCCTAGTCGGGAACTTGCAACGCAAATCTATGATGCTGCTAGTCAGATTGCGAAATTTTCAAGTCCAGAAGTCCGTGTATCAAATTTTGTCGGCGGAACAGACAAGCAACGTCAATTGAATCGTTTGCATCACCAACAACCCCATGTTGTAGTTGGTACACCAGGTAGAATTTTAGACATGATGAATGAGCAAGCGTTGAAGATCCACACAGCTTTTGCTTTTGTAGTGGATGAAGCGGATATGACATTAGATATGGGCTTTTTAAATGAAGTCGATCAAATTGCCAGTCGTTTACCTGAAAAACTGCAATTCTTAGTGTTCTCAGCAACTATTCCTGAAAAACTACGTCCATTTTTACGTAAATATATGGTCAATCCGATCATTGAAGAAATCAAACCGAAAGCAGTCATTTCTGAAGATATTGAAAATTGGTTGATTTCAACTAAAGGGAAAGATAAAAATCGAATGATCTATCAATTGCTAACGATCGGTCATCCTTATCTGGCAATCGTTTTTGCAAATACTAAGCAAAATGTGGATGAAATTGCGGACTACTTGAAAAATCAAGGTCTTAAAGTCGCAAAAATTCATGGGGGAATCACACCTCGAGAAAGAAAACGTGTGATGCGTCAGGTACAAAACTTAGAGTATCAATATGTTGTTGCTACGGATCTAGCTGCTCGTGGAATCGATATCGAAGGAGTGTCCCATGTCATCAATGCGGAAGTTCCTGATGATTTAGATTTCTTTATCCATCGCGTTGGTCGTACAGGACGTAATGGGCTGAAAGGAACAGCAATCACGTTATATTCTCCAAGTGATGAACAAGCAATCGATGGTATTGAAAAAATCGGTGTGACGTTTGAACCGATGGAGATCAAGAATGACGAAATCGTTAAAACGTATGATCGAAACCGCCGAACGAAACGGGAAAAATCAAAAGATACTCTTGATCCAACATTGATTGGTCTTGTGAAAAAGAAAAAGAAAAAAATCAAACCAGGTTATAAGAAAAAAATCGATTGGGCAATTGCGGAGAAAAACAAACAAGAACGCAAGATCGAACGAAGACAACAAACAAGAACTGCTAAGAAGAACAAGAAAAATTCACATAAATAAAACTTCAAAAGTGAGCTAGTCATCCTGGCTCGCTTTTTTCTTGTAAATCTAACAATCTCTAAGCTAGGATAAATAGATTGAATCAATAATACTGAGTGTTAGTGTTGTCTTATCTAGATTTTAGATACCAATCTACCTTGATCTGTCAGGTGTTTTACTGTTGTTTTGGATAAATATAAGGCTGTTGCTTTTCTTGATGAATAGCAAGCTTGCTTTCTCTTTTTGAAAGGATTTCTTGTGATTATAATCTTTCAAGGCTATTTGAACAAAAAATGTTTATGGAACAAGGAAAGAAATCTTCGAGAGTTGTTGACAGAAGAAATGAGAATACGTATACTAATAAGGTACGAAAAGGACATGGTTTGTTTGTTCAAAGACTGACAGAAAATTCTTTCTAGGCTGGAAAAAGAATAGTCTACATCCAAATTGCTCCCTTTTTTCTCTTGATAGCAATATCAACGCCACTCAGCGTTATCGAGTTTAAGAGGTAATGATCGAACATCATTGCAATCAAGGTGGTACCGCGAGTTTTCGTCCTTGGCTGTGATGGTGTTTTTTTGTACTTTAAAATCAAGGAAGAAGGTTATGAAATGAAACAATTAAGTAGTGCGCAAGTTCGACAAATGTTTTTAGATTTCTTTCAATCAAAAGGGCATACAATCGAACCGAGTGCATCGTTAGTTCCAGTGAATGATCCAACTTTATTATGGATCAACTCTGGAGTTGCAACATTAAAAAAATATTTTGATGGTTCAGTCGTACCAGAAAATCCAAGAATCACAAATGCGCAAAAATCGATTCGTACGAACGATATTGAAAATGTTGGGAAGACAGCTCGCCACCACACGATGTTTGAGATGTTAGGGAACTTTTCAATCGGGGATTACTTTAAAAATGAAGCTATTCACTGGGCATGGGAATTTTTAACTGGTCCTGAATGGATGGCTTTCGATCCTGAGAAACTATATGTGACTGTTTATCCCAAAGATACAGAAGCAAAACGTATTTGGCATGAAGAAGTTGGGTTACCAATGGATCATATCATTGACGTGGAAGATAATTTCTGGGATATCGGTGCTGGTCCATGTGGTCCAGATACAGAAATCTTCTATGATCGCGGAGAAGCTTATAATGACTTAGCAGAAGATGATCCTGAAAATTATCCTGGTGGGGAAAATGAACGATACCTAGAAATCTGGAATCTTGTTTTTTCTGAATTCAACCACAAACCAGATAATACATTTGAACCATTGCCACATAAAAACATTGATACGGGAATGGGGCTTGAACGGATGGTTTCCATTGTTCAGGATGCTCCAACGAACTTCGAAACAGATTTATTCTTACCGATCATCCATGCGGTAGAAAAATTAAGTAAGCAAGTAAAATACGGTGAAAATCCTGTTACAGATATTTCTTATAAAGTTATTGCCGATCATATTCGTGCATTGTCTTTTGCTATTGGAGACGGGGCTTTACCATCTAACGAAGGACGCGGTTATGTACTACGTCGCTTACTACGTCGTGCTGTGATGCATGGTAAAAAATTAGGGATCGAAAAAGCATTTTTATATGACCTTGTGCCAGTTGTTGGAGAGATCATGGTTAGCTATTATCCTGAAGTCCTTCAACAAAAAGAATTCATTGAAAAAGTGGTTCGGACAGAGGAAGAACGATTTAATGAAACAATCAATGAAGGATTGGAGATCCTGAATCAAGTCATCGCGGATGTCAAAAAAGAAAACGGTACAACACTTTCTGGAAAAGATATCTTCAAACTTTATGATACCTATGGATTCCCAGTCGAATTAACAGAAGAAGTGGCGGAAGATGAAGGGCTAAAAGTAGATCATGCCGGCTTCGAAAAAGAAATGGAAGCACAAAGAGAACGTGCCCGCTCTGCGCGTAGCACTGAAAAGTCTATGGGCGTACAATCCGCTTTATTGACAGATATCAAGGTTGAAAGTAAATTTGTCGGCTATGATCATATTGAATCAAATAGCGAACTTTTGGTGATCGTCAAAGGTGAAGAACTTGTAAGCGAGCTTACAGAAGGTGAAGCACAACTTATTTTTGCTGAAACACCATTCTATGCAGAAATGGGTGGACAAGTAGCAGATACTGGTTGGATCATTGATGCCTCTGGTGATATTGTGGCAAATGTCGTTGATGTACAAAAAGCACCAAATGGTCAATTTATGCATACGGTCGAGGTTCTTTCAACGATCAAAGAAGGACAAGTCTACCATTTATTGATCGATGCACCTAGAAGAAATCGAATCATCAAAAATCATACAGCGACCCATTTATTGCATAAAGCATTAAAAGAAGTATTAGGAGAACATGCGAATCAAGCAGGTTCATTAGTTGCTCCAGGCCATTTACGTTTTGACTTTACTCACTTTGGTCAAATCACAACAGATGAATTGATCAAAATGGAAAAAATCGTCAATGAAAAAATCTGGGAAGCTATTCCAGTCGAAACGATCGAAACGGATATTGATACGGCTAAAAACATGGGAGCTATGGCGCTATTTGGTGAAAAATATGGTCGTGAAGTCCGTGTAGTCAATGTGGGTGATTGGTCGATCGAACTTTGTGGCGGAACGCATGTAGCAAATACTGAAAATATCGGGATATTCAAAATCGTTTCTGAGTCTGGTATTGGTGCAGGTGTTCGTCGTATTGAAGCAGTAACAAGTAAAGAAGCATATGAACTTCTTGAAGAAGAAGAACAACAGTTGAAAGATGTCGCTGCAATCGTAAAATCTCCTCAGTTGAAAGAAGTAGTGTCTAAAACAGAACAATTGCAACAACAACTGAAAGAACTGCAAAAAGAAAATGAACAATTGGCTAGCAAGTTGGCAAATCAACAAGCAGGCGATATATTCAAGAATAGCGAAACAATCAATGGAAAAACAATAATCACAGCTCAAGTCAAAGTGAAAGACATGAACCAATTGCGTCAATTAGCAGACCAATGGAAACAAAAAGCGATTTCCGACATCCTTGTTCTAGCAAACGAACAGGATGGAAAAGTCAGCTTATTGGCTGCGATGACAAAAGAAATGAATGAAGCTGGTTTGAAAGCTGGCGATTTGATCAAAGCAATCGCACCAAAAGTTGGCGGCGGTGGCGGTGGTCGACCTGACATGGCTCAAGCAGGTGGAAAAAATCCAGCGGGTATTCCAGATGCATTGTCAGAAGCGAAAGCATGGTTGGCGAATCAATAAGAACAGTTACCTAATTTGAATGTGCAATACTAAGAGAGTGGGACAAAAGTAAGAAACACTTTTGTCCCACTCTTTAAAAACGAATAAACGGTGGGAGCAGAAGCAACTCCTTCTTAAATAAGCTGAAATTAACAAAAATTTGAAAAGCAATTTTCGTTGATTTCTTCTTATTTCTCGGAGTTAAACACTTCTGTCCCAACCTCTTTCTTGTTTTGTGCTGATTTGTAACCAATTAGTTGACAAATAAGCAAAACCTTTTACGATTAGGATAAAGAAAATAAGGAGGGAAACAGATGAATACTAAAAATAAAACATTTCGTTTGGTCATTCGTGCGATTTTATTAGCAATCATCATTGTTCAAGCAATGGTACCGTGGTTAGGGTTCATTCCACTAGGTTTTATAAGCTTGACGATCATCCATATCACAGTAATTGTAGCAGCCGTTGTTTTAGGACCAAAAGACGGGATGGTTATTGGCTTGTTTTGGGGGATAGCAACAATCATTCGCGCATATGCAATGCCAACGACTCCATTTGATACACTTGTCTTTACGAATCCGATCATCTCTGTTGTTCCTCGTGTTTTAGTAGGTCTAGTGGCAGGTCTTGTTTTTCACTGGATCTATCGAAGATATCACTCAATAGTTGTTGGTTCGGCAGTTGCTGGCGTATTGGGTTCACTGGTAAACACAGTGTTGGTTTTAGGATTTATGGGATTGTTTTATACGGGGGCTACTGCAGAAGCGTATGGAGTCGATTCTTCTTTGCTATTCAAAACATTAGCAGGAATCGCTGCAATCAATGGTATTCCAGAAGCAATTGGTGCAGGTGTGATCACCCCGTTGATTGCAAAAGCACTATTTTCAGCAACACCCCTTAAACCAGAATAACGAGAGAAAGGGTAAAAAAGTGACAAAAAAGAAGAAAATAACATCTGCGGAACGAACAAAAAAAGGGATCTTAGCTGGCGTTTTAGGCTTGCTCTCCAATCTGATCTTATTTATTTCGAAGTTAACGATTGGTCTCTTTTCTGGAAGTGTCTCGATCATGGCAGATGCTATCAACAGTTTGTCAGACACCGCTTCGTCGATTTTAACCTTAGTGGGTTTTAAGATTGCGGCAAAACCGGCAGATCCAGAGCATCCTTATGGCCATGAGCGGTTTGAATATATCAGCGGTTTGTTTGTTTCGATCATTATCACGTATGTCGGGTTTCAATTTTTAGAGACCTCGATTGGAAAAATCATCCATCCGGAAAGTCTTACACTTTCTCCGATTATTTTTATAGTGTTACTCTTTTCCATCATTTTAAAATTTGTCCAAGGACGAATGTATGTAACGATCGCGCAATCCATCGATTCAGAAACCTTACGTGCAACAGCTAAAGACAGCTACAACGATGTTTATACAACATTAGCAGTTTTGCTTTCGGCAGGGATCGAATGGTTGATGGGCTGGCGAATCGATGGGTATGTTGGGTTTGCTTTGGCAGGGTATATCCTGTTAAGTGGCATCATGATGCTACGTGACTTTGTTTATGAATTATTAGGAAGTCGACCAACAAAAGAAGAAATTTTAGCGATGGAAAAACTGCTATTATCCTATGAGAACATCTTAGGGTTCCATGATCTCCTTGTTCATAATTATGGTCCAAGTAAAAAATTTGCTTCTGTTCATATCGAGGTAGATGACAGTCTTGATTTGAACCAAGCCCATAAAATCATGGACATCATCGAAAAAGACTTTAAAAAGACTTTAGATGTAGAATTGGTTTGTCACCTTGATCCAGTGCCGGTAAACAATGAAAATTATCGAGAAATACTAAAAGTTCTTAAAAAGATCATCAAGGAAACTGGAGAAGGCTTGAAACTCCATGATCTTCGTATGATCCGTAATGGAAAGGAACTGCAGTTCGATGTGGTGGTACCTGAGAAGTTCAACTTTTCTGATGAAGAATTAGAGCGTGTGCTTCGTGTCCAGATCGAGGAAAGAATCGGCAATTATGATTTAGATATCACATTTGATCATAATTATTTGCTGTATTAAAGAGTCTTTTAAAAGACTCTTTGATTTTACGCTGAATGGTTAAAAATGAGAAAGTGAGCATGGTACAAAAGTAAGAAACACTTTTGTACCATGCTTTAAAAACGAATAAACGGTGGGAGCAGAAGCAACTCCTTCTTAGATAAGCCGAAATTCACAAAAATTTGAAAAGCAATTTTCGTGAATTTCTTCTTATTTCTCGGAGTTAAACACTTCTGTCCCAGCCTCTTTATCCAAAAGTGCTTGTAAGGCTTGTCGGGCTAAATGGTCGGCTCCTTTATTTTTACTTTCAGGTATCCACTGAAGTATCAATAATGTGAATTCCGAGAGAAGTGTCTGGATGGCTTGGAAGTACGAGATAAAATTTTGATTGGATGTATGATCTTTATCGATCGTTGAAACTAACACTTTACTGTCTGAATAACACAAGATGGTTTCTTTTGTGAGACCTTTTTCCTTTAGAATTGTTAAAGTTTTTAAAAAGACTTCAAACTCAGCTTGATGGTTTGAGCCTTCTGAAAGAGGGACCTTAAGCTGTTCTTGTCGGTTTTCGTGGACAATCAGTATCCCACCGCCACTAAGGCCGGGGTTGCCTTTTGTCGAAGCATCCATATATACTTTTATCATAAGGGAAACACACTCCTTTTTATAAAAATAGTGTTATGCTATAATTATACCATTACTAATTGATGCGAGGTTGAAGGATGAAAAAAATAATTCGCTGGCAGCCTGAATGGGCGCAGACGATCATTTATTGGTCATTGACCTTGATTATTTTATTTTTCAGTTTGATCTTATCTCTTGAGAATACTAGACCGTATTGGAAAAGTAATTTAGTCTTGGGGCTATTTTTAATTTTCCTATTTCTTGGTCTAAGACGTGCGTTTGTTTTGAACTCTCATTCGATAAAGATCAGGTATGCTGCATTTTGGAAAGATCGTGTGATTACCGTACAAGAGATCGACAAAGTCATTCCAGAAAAGCGAGGAGTTAAAATCAAGTACGTAGGAAAGACAGAACCTTCCTTTTATCTAATGCAAAAAAAAGCTCAGGCTTCATTTGTGTCATTTTTCAAAGACAATGAACGACAAGAGCAACTAGAAAATAAAGCGGCAACAAGAGGATTTAGTTCGGAGAAATAACTGAGAAAAACAGGGATCTTTCAGCTGTTCAAAAGATTTGACTATTTAGATAAACTACAGCAGCTGCGAGCTTGAATAAAGACTAAAAAAACGGCTATGTTTATACATAGCCGTTTCAGTATCTTCAGTTATCAATTACTTGTTTCTTTACATGGGCCGCTTGTGTACCACGATTTCCTTCAATCACTTCAAATTCAACAGGTTGATTTTCCTCAAGTGATTTGAAACCTTCTTCTTCGATTGCAGTAAAATGGACGAATATTTCTTCTGTCTCATCATAACTGATAAATCCGTATCCTTTTTTATTGTCAAACCATTTCACGATTCCTGTGGTCAAAGCACTCACGACCTTTCTAAAGTCTGATCATAGACTTTATTATAAAGAGTATTTATAGGTACGTCAAATAAATTAAAAAAGCTATTTTTTTTTAAATTAAAAACAGGTATAATTACTATTATCTTAACAAATGATCTATTTTTTGGAAATATAGTTCGTAAAAAGGAGTGTTTTGATGAAGAGCGATTTACAAATTTCGCAAGAAACAACATTAAAGCCGATTATTGAAGTTGCAAAAACAATTGGTATCCAGGAGGACGATCTAGAATTATACGGAAAGTATAAAGCGAAAATCAATTTTTCCACGATCAATGATCTAAAACAGAAATCAGACGGACAGCTGATTTTAGTGACTTCGATCAACCCAACGCCTGCTGGTGAAGGAAAGTCGACAGTGACAGTTGGCCTAGGTGATGCATTGAATAAAATCGATAAAAAAACAGTTATCGCGCTACGAGAACCATCTTTAGGTCCAGTTATGGGAATCAAAGGAGGCGCAGCTGGTGGCGGCTATGCACAAGTGTTACCGATGGAAGATATCAATTTGCACTTCACTGGAGATATGCATGCGATCACTTCGGCAAATAATGCGTTATCTGCAATTTTGGATAATCACATCCATCAAGGAAATGAGTTGAATATCGACGCACGAAGAGTTATCTGGAAACGTGTCGTTGATTTGAACGATCGTGAATTGCGAAAAGTTATTGTTGGTCTAGGCGGTCCGATTCAAGGTGTGCCAAGAGAAGATGGATTTGATATCACTGTGGCTAGTGAAATCATGGCTATCCTCTGTTTAGCTACTGATATCGATGATCTAAAATTGCGTCTGGCTCGAATCGTGGTTGGGTATACATTCGATCGTCAGCCAGTGACTGCCGGGGATCTAAAAGCAGAAGGGGCACTTGCACTTTTATTGAAGGATGCAATCAAGCCGAATTTAGTACAAACGATCTATGGCACACCTGCATTCATACATGGTGGTCCATTTGCGAATATTGCCCATGGCTGCAACAGTATTTTAGCGACACATACTGCACTTAAATTAGGGGACTATGTAGTCACAGAAGCCGGATTTGGTGCAGATCTGGGTGGCGAGAAATTTTTAGATATCAAAGTTCCCAACTTGAAAAAAGCACCCGATGCGATCGTGGTCGTAGCAACTGTCCGTGCATTGAAAATGCATGGTGGGTTACAGAAAGATCAACTAAAGACAGAAGATCTTCCAGCTTTGAAATCAGGTTTTAGTAATCTAAAACGCCATATCCGTAATATGGAAAGCTATGGTATTCCTGTTATCGTAGCCATCAATGAGTTTGTTTCAGACACAGAAGCTGAACTGGCACTATTAGAAGAGCTATGTGAAGATCAAGGTGTGCTAGCAAAACGGACAAGTGTCTGGGAAAATGGTGCAGACGGTGGTATTGAACTTGCTAAAGCAGTGGTGCACTTGATCGATAGTCAACCCGCCAATTACCGCCCACTATATCACGTAGAAGACACGATTGCAGAGAAAACAGCTGCTATCGTCAAGAAAATCTACGGTGGTAAAGGGGTCACTCTCAGCAATAAAGCAGAAAAACAAATTGCAGAGTTTGCTAAAAATGGCTGGGATAAATTGCCGATCTGTATGGCAAAAACACAGTATTCATTTTCTGATGATCCTACTTTGTTGGGTGCGCCAGAAGAATTTACATTAACGATCCGCGAATTTGTTCCAAAGCTAGGGGCTGGTTTTATTGTCGCACTAACTGGCGATGTTATGACGATGCCAGGGCTTCCGAAAAAACCAGCAGCTTTGAATATGGATGTTACAAATGATGGCGAAGTCATTGGATTATTTTAACGTAATTTAGGTAGACATCGCCCATCTTCTATGGGCAGAGTAATTTCTAAACATTTATGTTCAAAGAGAACCACACGAATTAATAGGCCATATGATCCGAAAGAGAGTGTTTTCGAGATCATTTGGCTTTTTATTATGAGTAGATATCTGTGAATGAAGAAGTGGAGTAAATAATCGGGAAGTTCTATGACTTTCCAATCCTTTGCCTACAATGGGATCAAGGAAAAAATTCAGTGGGCAACTGCCTGACTCTTTCTTGTTGGTGTATTTTAAGGTATACTAAAACAGAATAGGAGGGTGCATGATGGAGATCAAACTGACGAGAAAAACTGGTTTTTATGGAATGGGCAGCCCGCTTGTTTTGTGGATCGATGGCAAGAAGACGAAAAGTATCAGTAATAATCAGTCGATCACTCTTGACGTAACAGCACCATTTACGATGCAAATCACTTTTTTTTGGTTAAAAAGTCCTATTTATACGATCACACATCCGGCTGCTAGCTATGTGGTAAAGATGAATCTCTTATTGTTACAACTTTATCCCTTCTTATTCTTGGCTAGTGGGTTAAGTGCTGTGTACGTGCAACAGTTCGTTTACAGTTTAGTAGTGATCTTAGTCATGCTGGTTTTCTTTTTTTATATCAAAAACCAGGCGTATATAATCAAGGAGGAATGAAATGGCAAACTCTGACATTTTTTTAAGTAGTTTCAATCGCATCGAAAAATGGATGAGAGATGCAATGGGCAATGCTCGGAATATGGGGTTCACTGAGTTGGTACGAAGATTGACGCAGAGAAAAAATGCGGTGATCAAGAAGTACGAAGAAGATTTACTACAACTGGCACAGCTAAGGAACGCCATCGTTCATGATCGTATCGCAGTAGATTTTGTGATTGCTGAGCCTAATGACTGGGCAGTCAATAAGATACAGCAGATCGAAGGAGAGTTGCTCCAACCAGAGAACGTATTGCCTCGATTTTCAAAACATGTGACTGGTTTCGAACGGGATCTCCCGTTGTCAGAGTTGCTAGGAACGATTGCGAGAAAACGTTATTCCCAATTTCCTCTTTATAATAAAGGGAAATTTGAAGCGTTGATCACTTTACGGGTGATCGGTTTTTGGCTAGCGAAAGAAAGTCAAAAAGGAACGATCGATCTTACACGGAAAAAAGCTGCCGACTTGATTTTTAAAGATGGTAAGTATACGAATTATCGCTTTGTCTCAGCGAGTACTTATATTTTTGAAGTCGAAGAGATGTTTCGTGAGCAAGGTACATTGGAAGCAATATTGATTACCAAAGATGGTAATCCTAATGGCAATTTATTAGGAATCATCAGACCAAGAGATATTTATCATCAAGTAGAAAAGGATTGATTTTTTGTTAGCTATTTATTTTATTATCAGTGGCTTGTTGATCGGACTTGATCAGTGGGTGAAATGGTGGATCGTCCATGATTTAGCATTGGGAGAAACAAGATCGTTGATTCCTAATATTTTATCATTGAACCATATTCGTAATACAGGAGCCGCATGGAGTTTGTTAGAAGGCAAAATGTGGTTTTTCGCTTTGATAACGATCATTGCGGTAGTTGTAGTCATCACATTGATGGTCAAAAACCGTAAAACTGGCAATCGTTGGTTTATGATCGGATTAAGTTTGATTTTAGCAGGGGCGATCGGTAATTTCATCGACCGTATGCGGTTGGGATATGTTGTAGACATGTTCCAGACTGATTTTATAAACTTCCCTATTTTTAACGTAGCAGATGTGACACTTGTTTGTGGAGTGATCTGTATTTTGATTTATACTATTTTAGATGAAAAGGACCAAAAGAAAAAATGACCGAATTAAAAGCAACGATCCACCAGGAAACTGGCCGGATCGATAAAGTACTCACAGGTTTGTTCCCTGACCATAGCCGTTCTCAAATACAGCTCTGGTTGAAAGAAGGAGCAGTGTCCGTCAACGGGCAACCAGTGAAAGCAAACTATAAAGTAAAACCAGCTGATGAAATAGTGGTACTGATCCCAGAGCCAGAAACTCTAGATATCATTGCGGAGGATATTCCGTTGGAGATCGTCTATGAAGATGAAGCTGTCGCAGTGGTCAACAAGCCACAAGGTATGGTCGTTCATCCATCTGCTGGGCATACACATGGAACAATGGTGAATGCGCTGATGTATCATGTCAAAGATCTTTCATCGATCAATGGCGTGATCCGTCCAGGGATCGTCCATCGAATCGACAAAGATACTTCAGGTTTATTGATGGTCGCGAAAAATGATCAAGCCCATGAATCTTTAGCCAAACAGTTGAAAGACAAGACTTCCTTGAGAAAGTATGTGGCACTTGTCCATGGTGTGATCCCACATGAAAAAGGAACGATCAATGCTCCGATTGGACGTTCAAAAGTCGATCGAAAGATGCAAGCAATCCGTGAAGATGGAAAACCAGCAGTGACACATTTTCAAGTATTGGAACGCTTTGCCGATTATACTTTGGTAGAGTTACAATTAGAAACCGGTCGCACACATCAAATCCGTGTACACATGAAATACATCGGCTACCCTTTAGCAGGTGACCCGACTTACGGACCGAAGAAGACATTAAAGGGACATGGACAATTCCTTCATGCGAGATTATTAGGATTTGAACATCCCGTCACTGGACAACAGATGGTATTTGAAGCACCGCTTCCAGAAGTTTTTGAAAAAACTTTAGAAAAATTGAGAAAAGATATTGCTTTTTAAATAAGTTAACGGTATAGTATTTAACAACGAAAGCATAAAAAAACTAAATATGATTTCCTTTAAGTTTAGTCCCGTGAGGCTAAGAAGGGTGTGAGCAAAGCGACATATGGTGCGCCATATCGAACGTTGCTCTCTAGCAGAGTATAACTATAAGTGTACCCAAAGTATACGCTCAGTCTAAAACATTCCTCCTGTCCTCTTAGGGCAGGAGTTTTTTTGTGTAAAAAATGGAGGGGACCACATGCAAGCAAAAGAAGTTGTTGATCAAGTAACGATGAAACGTGCACTGACACGAATCACTTATGAAATTATTGAAAGAAACCACAGTATCGATGATGTCGTTCTTGTGGGCATAAAAACGAGAGGGATATACATCGCTTCAAGAATCGCTGAACGCTTGAAACAATTGGAAGGTATCGAGGTACCAGTGGGAGAATTGGATATCACACTTTATCGCGATGATAAAAAAGAAACACCAGATGAACCGGAACTACACTCTTCTGATATCCCTGTTTCATTAGAAGGAAAAGAAGTCATTTTGATTGATGACGTTTTATACACAGGACGAACGATCCGAGCAGCGATGGATGCAGTGATGGACTTCGGACGTCCAAGAAAGATCTCTCTGGCGGTTCTTGTTGACCGAGGACACAGAGAATTACCGATCCGTGCCGATTACGTGGGGAAAAACATTCCCACATCTAAAGTCGAAGAAATTCTTGTGGAGATGCAAGAGCTAGATGGGCAAGATCGAATCATGATCTTGAAAGAGGAAGAATAGGGGAGAACAGTATGTCAGAGAAAAAAGAATTCCATAACGATAACGTAGTATTAGATATCCACGACCGCCCAACTGTAGGCCACTGGGTAGGATTGAGTTTACAGCATCTTTTCACCATGTTTGGAGCAACCGTGCTTGTACCGATCTTAGTCGGTATCGACCCAGGGATCGCCTTGGTGAGTTCAGGATTAGGAACATTAGTTTACCTTGTGACAACAAAAGGAAAAATCCCAGCTTACTTGGGAAGTAGCTTTGCCTTCATCGCAGCGATGCAGCTTTTGATGAAAACCGATGGGTATCCGGCGATTGCTCAAGGGGCGGTCACTACAGGACTTGTTTATCTGATCGTCGCTTTTATCATTAAAAAAATCGGCTCGTCTTGGTTGGATAAAATTCTGCCGCCTATCGTCGTTGGGCCAGTTATCATGGTTATTGGGTTAGGGCTTGCGGCTAATGCGGCAACGAACGCAATGTACAATCAAGGAAAATACGATTTTAAATATATCGCGGTCGCATTGATCACATTGGCACTAACGATTTTCTTCAATATGTGGTTAAAAGGTTTTCTCGGACTTATCCCGATCTTACTAGGAATCATTTGCGGATATATCGTTGCTTTATTATTCGGTATCGTCGACACGAAACCAATCGTTGATGCTGCATGGTTTGCTTTACCGAACTTCGAAATACCATTTGTCCAATATGAACCGAAACTTTATCTAGGAGCAATCACAACGATGGCACCTATCGCATTTGTCACGATGACAGAGCATATCGGTCACTTGATGGTCTTGAACAAACTAACAAAACGGAACTTTTTCGAAGATCCAGGCTTACACAAAACATTAATGGGAGATGGTCTGGCACAGATCGTTGCTGCATTTGTCGGTGGACCTCCAGTAACAAGTTACGGTGAAAATATCGGTGTCTTGGCAATCACTCGTGTACACAGTGTCTTTGTAATCGGCGGTGCTGCAGTCTTCGCAGTTATCTTAGGGTTTGTTGGGAAACTAAGTGCTTTGATCCTAAGTATCCCTGGACCAGTTATCTCAGGAATCAGCTTCATTTTGTTCGGTGTCATCGCTGCAAGCGGGATGAAGATCTTGATTGAAAATAAAGTTGATTTTGACAAAAAGAAAAATCTATTGATTGCCTCAGTGATCTTGGTTGTCGGTATCGGAGGCTTAGTCTTCGAGGTTGGCACGTTCACTTTATCAGCAATGGCTTTAGCAACTGTACTTGGTATCATCTTAAATCTTATCTTACCAGAAACTTCACGTAGCGAAGAAAACTAAGGAGGAATCATCGTGATCATCAAATCAGAACGCATTAGTTTAAAACATCTATTGACAGTGGAAGCTTTAACGGACCAGGAAGTAATGGGACTGATCCGTCGTGGGCAAGAATTTAAACAAGGAGCAAACTGGACACCGCAAAAATCACAATATTTTGCAACGAACCTATTTTTTGAGAATAGTACAAGAACCCACAAGAGTTTTGATGTTGCAGAAAAGAAATTGGGTCTAGAGGTCATCGAGTTTGAAGCAAGCACGAGTTCTGTACAAAAAGGTGAAACCTTGTACGACACAGTGTTGACGATGTCAGCTTTAGGGGTCGATGTTGCGGTCATCCGACATGGAGATGAAAATTATTATGACGAACTGATCCAAAGCAAAACGATCCAATGCTCGATTATAAATGGCGGCGACGGAAGTGGTCAGCATCCGACACAATGCCTTCTTGATTTGATGACGATTTATGAAGAATTTGGCCATTTCGATGGATTGAAAGTAGCAATCGTAGGGGATATCACCCACTCTCGTGTAGCGAAATCGAATATGCAGATGCTTAAACGACTAGGTGCTCAAGTCTTTTTCTCAGGCCCTAGAGAATGGTACGATAAAGAATTTGAAGTTTACGGCCATTACGTTCCACTGGATGAATTATTAGATACAGTTGATGTAATGATGATGCTCCGCGTTCAGCATGAACGTCATGATGGAAAAGAAAGCTTTTCGAAGGAAGCTTACCATCAGGAATACGGATTGACGATTGAACGAGCAAAAAAATTACAAAAACATGCAATTATCATGCACCCAGCGCCAGTCAACCGGGATGTGGAATTGGCAGATTCACTAGTTGAAGGGTTACAATCACGAATCGTTCAGCAAATGAGTAACGGTGTGTTTGTCAGAATGGCGATTTTAGAAGCGGTATTAAACGGAAAAGCGTAAAGCTAGGAGGAAGAAAACATGAAAACACTCATTAAAAACGGTCAAATCAATACTAGAAACAACGAAACAACACCTGCAGAAATTTGGATCGAAGATGGAAAAATCAAAGCGATAGGAACTGGTTTTTCCGAGACTGAATTTGATGAAGTGTATGATGCAAAAGGGCAATTGATCACCCCTGGTTTAGTAGACGTCCATGTCCACTTGAGAGAGCCGGGATTTACATACAAGGAGACGATCGAAGCCGGTTCGAAAGCAGCTGCTAGAGGCGGTTTCACGACTGTATGTGCAATGCCTAATCTGAATCCAGTACCTGATACAGCAGAAAAATTGAAAAATGTCTATGATCTGATCAAACAAAATGCGGTGGTGAAAGTGTTACAATATGCACCCATCACCGAAAACCTTCGCAGTGAAGTATTAGTAGATCAAGAAGCACTGATCACTGAAGGAGCATTTGCTTTTACGAATGATGGCGTGGGTGTCCAGACAGCAGGAACGATGTATCTTGCAATGAAAGAAGCAGCCAAAAACAAGAAAGCATTAGTCGCACATACCGAAGATGAATCATTATTGTTTGGCGGTGTGATGCATGCAGGCAAGAAAGCAGAAGAATTGGGCTTGCCGGGTATTTTAAGTGTAACTGAATCTTCACAAATCGCACGCGATCTCTTATTGGCGGAAGCGACTGGCGTTCATTATCATGTCTGTCACGTCTCCACAAAAGAAAGTGTGCGGGTAATTCGTGATGCCAAAAAAGCAGGAATTCACGTAACTGCGGAAGTTTCACCGCACCATTTGATCCTGATCGATGAAGATATACCGGAAGATTTTGGCTTTTGGAAAATGAACCCGCCTTTACGCGGAAAAGAAGACCGTGAAGCGTTGATCGAAGGGCTACTCGATGGAACGATCGATTGCATTGCCACTGACCATGCGCCACATGGATTAGAAGAAAAAAGTAAGAGTTTCTTAGAATCACCATTCGGTATCGTGGGAAGCGAAACAGCTTTTCAATTGATTTACACGCATTTCGTTGAAACCAAACGCTTCACACTGGAACAAGTCATCAATTGGATGGCTGTGAAACCAGCTGAGATCTTCCAATTGCATGCTGGCACATTAACGATCGGGGCGCCTGCTGATCTAGCCGTTTTCGCTATCGAACACCTTAGCGAGATCGATAAAAAAGATTTCCTTTCCAAAGGGGAAAACACACCTTTTGTTGGGTGGAAGGTCAAGGGAGAAACGTTATTGACGTTTGTTGACGGAAAACTTGCTTGGCAAAAGGGGGAATAACCGCATGGAAAGATTACTGATTTTGGAAGACGGTACGGTATTTAAAGGAAAAGCATTTGGTGCAAAAAACAACGTCTTTGGCGAGATCGTTTTTACGACTAGCATGACAGGCTATCAAGAAACGATCACTGACCAAAGTTTCAATGGACAAATCATCACTTTTACTTATCCAATGGTGGGAAATTATGGCGTCAATCGCGATGATTACGAATCCATTTCTCCAACTTGCAAAGGTGTAGTAGTGAAAGAACATGCACGAGTTGCTTCAAACTGGCGCAGCCAAATGACGCTAGATGAATTTTTAAAACGTAAAGGTATCCCAGGAATTTCTGGGATCGATACGAGAGCGCTGACGAGAAAAATCCGTGAAGTGGGAACGATGAAAGCGAGTATCGTTGATGCAGGTGATTCATTTGAGCATGCGTTTGATCAATTGAAGGCAACTGTGCTTGCTACCAATCAAGTACAACAAGTATCAACGAATAAACCTTACCCAAGTCCTGGAACAGGACGAAATGTCGTGGTGATCGATTTTGGTTTGAAACACAGCATTTTAAGAGAACTAAGTAAACGTAACTGTAATTTGACTGTCCTTCCTTATAATACGGATGCAAAAACGATTTTATCCTTAGCGCCTGATGGAGTCATGCTGACGAATGGTCCTGGTGATCCTAAAGACGTACCAGAAGCAATTGAGATGATCCGAGGTATCCAAGGAAAAATCCCGATTTTTGGCATCTGTCTTGGGCATCAACTCTTTGCATTAGCAAATGGAGCAGACACGTATAAAATGAAGTTTGGCCATCGTGGATTGAACCATCCAGTGCGAGAAATCGCTACTGGGCGGATCGATTTTACCTCACAGAATCACGGATATGCAGTGGATGAGAAAACGGTGGACCCAAAACGATTGATGGTGACCCATGTTGAAGTGAATGACGGAACAGTAGAAGGAATCAGACACCGAAATTATCCAGCATTCAGTGTTCAGTTCCATCCAGATGCTGCACCTGGGCCACATGATGCTTTACATTTATTCGACGAATTCATGGAAATGATGGATGCAGGAAGGGAGCAATAAGAATGCCAAAACGGACAGATATCAAAAAAATCATGGTGATCGGTTCAGGACCAATCATCATCGGACAAGCTGCTGAGTTTGATTATGCGGGAACACAAGCTTGTCTAGCCTTGAAAGAAGAAGGATATGAAGTCGTCTTGGTCAACTCTAATCCAGCGACGATCATGACAGATAAAGAAATTGCTGATCAAGTGTATATCGAACCGATCACTTTAGAATTCGTGTCGAGAATCTTAAGAAAAGAACGCCCTGATGCATTGTTGCCGACATTAGGAGGCCAAACAGGCTTGAATATGGCAATGGAACTAGCTGAATCTGGTATTTTAGATGAGTTAGATATTGAACTTTTAGGTACAAAATTATCCGCAATCGATCAGGCGGAAGATCGAGATTTATTCAAACAGTTGATGGAAGAATTGAATCAACCAATCCCCGAATCTGAAATCGTGACAACAGTAGAAGAAGCTGTTGATTTTGCAAATAAAATCGGCTACCCAATCATCGTCCGACCTGCCTTCACATTAGGTGGAACGGGCGGTGGCATGTGCGAAAATGAAGAAGAGCTACGTGTAATCGCTGAAAACGGCCTGAGTTTATCCCCTGTGACACAATGTTTGATCGAACGGAGTATCGCTGGATTCAAAGAAATCGAGTATGAAGTAATGCGAGATTCAGCTGATAATGCAATCGTTGTTTGTAACATGGAGAACTTTGATCCTGTTGGTATCCATACAGGCGATTCGATCGTTTTTGCACCAAGCCAAACATTATCTGATCATGAATACCAAATGTTGCGTGATGCTTCGCTTTCAATTATCCGAGCGTTGAAAATCGAAGGCGGCTGTAATGTGCAGTTAGCTTTAGATCCAAACAGTTTCAACTACTATGTGATTGAAGTGAATCCTCGTGTTTCACGGTCTTCTGCATTAGCAAGTAAAGCAACCGGCTATCCGATTGCAAAATTGGCAGCTAAAATTGCTTTAGGGCTGACGCTTGATGAGATGAAAAATCCGGTAACAGGTACGACCTATGCTGAATTTGAACCTGCACTCGACTATGTTGTAGCAAAAATCCCACGTTGGCCTTTCGATAAGTTTGAAAATGGTGAACGAGTGTTAGGGACCCAGATGAAGGCAACTGGTGAAGTAATGGCAATCGGGAGAAACATCGAGGAATCCCTTTTGAAAGCTGTTCGTTCTCTAGAAATCGGGACTTATCATATTGAATTGCCAGAGTTAAAGGATGTCGAAGATGATCTATTGATCAAAAAAATGGTCAGAGCGCAAGATGATCGTCTCTTCTACGTAGCAGAAGCAATCCGTCGAGGTTTCCCGATCGAAGAAATTGCGGAATTAACAAAAATCGATTTATTCTTTTTAGATAAACTCCTTCACATCGTCGAATTAGAAAACCAACTAGCAGCACAACCGAATGATCATGAGCTACTAACGTTTGTGAAACAAAATGGATTTACGGATCAAAAGATCGCGGATTTGTGGAAAACTACCGCAAAAGAGATCAGACAAATGCGAACTGAGCAAAATATCCTGCCCGTTTATAAAATGGTGGATACTTGTGCCGCTGAATTTGAGTCACAAACGCCTTATTTCTATAGCACATATGAATATGAAAACGAGAGTATCCGCTCCGAGAAAGAATCAGTCCTAGTTTTAGGATCAGGACCAATCAGAATTGGCCAAGGAGTGGAGTTTGATTATGCGACTGTCCATTCTGTCAAAGCAATCCAACAAGCTGGATATGAAGCAATCATCATGAACAGTAATCCAGAGACCGTATCGACTGATTTTTCTATCTCTGACAAATTGTACTTTGAACCATTGACTTTTGAAGACGTCATGAACGTTATTGATCTTGAACAGCCAATGGGTGTGATCGTCCAATTCGGTGGTCAGACTGCGATCAACTTAGCAGAGCCGCTTGTTAAAGCTGGTGTGAAAATTTTAGGGACAACGATCGAAGATTTGGATCATGCAGAAAACCGTGATCTTTTCGAACAGGCATTGAAGCAATTGGATGTTCCACAACCGTTAGGAGATACAGCGACAAGTAAAGCAGAAGCTGTCGCAATTGCTTCAACTATCGGTTACCCAGTATTAGTCAGACCAAGCTATGTTTTAGGCGGACGTGCAATGGAAATCGTTGAAAATCAACACGATCTTGAAGACTACATGGAACATGCAGTCAAAGCTTCCCCAGAACATCCTGTACTGATCGATCGTTATTTGCTTGGTAGTGAATGTGAAGTAGATGCCATTTGTGATGGAGAAACAGTACTGATCCCAGGAATCATGGAACATATCGAACGTGCAGGCGTCCATTCAGGTGACTCGATGGCTGTTTATCCGCCACAAGCACTATCCGCTGAAATCCAGAAGACGATCGAAGACTATACGATCCGCCTAGCGCGAGGGTTGAACTGCATTGGCATGATGAATATCCAATTTGTCATCCATGATAATAAAGTCTATGTGATCGAAGTGAATCCTCGTGCAAGTCGTACTGTACCATTTTTAAGTAAAGTTACAGGTATTCCGATGGCACAGATCGCAACAAAAGCAATCTTAGGGCAGAAACTAAAAGACTTAGGCTTTGAAACTGGCTTGTATCCTGAAACTGAGAATGTCCACGTAAAAGCACCAGTCTTTTCATTCACTAAACTTCATAAAGTAGATACGTATTTAGGGCCTGAAATGAAATCGACTGGGGAAGTCATGGGATCAGATCAAAATCTCGATAAGGCATTGTACAAAGCATTTGAGGCATCGGGACTTCGGTTACCAGATTATGGCTCCGTGTTGTTCACGATTGCGGATGAAACCAAAGAAGAAGCATTAGAATTAGCCAAACGCTTTTCAGAAATCGGCTACAGCTTGTTAGCAACGAAAAATACAGCTACCTTTTTCGAATCACATGGGTTGATCGTTACGAAGGTTGCCAAAATTTCTGAGCATGTCCATGAAAAAAATGTTGTCGATTTGATCCGTGAAGGAAAAGCGCAAGTCGTAGTCAATACCATTGACAAAGACAGAGGAAATGCTTCGAAAGATGGCTTTATCATTCGCCGAGAGGCTGTTGAACATGGAACTCCGTTATTTACTTCATTAGATACTGCAGATGCAATCATTCGAGTAATGGAATCACGAGCATTTTCAACAAAAGCGATCTAAAAAGAAACGAGATAATGAAAATGTGAAAAGTCATGTACAAAGGTATCAATTGAGAAGAGTCTCTTCTTAGTTGATACTTAGGCAGGACACACACTGGAACGTCTCAAATGAGGAGAGTAGATATGAAACAAGAATTAATGAAGGTTATCAATCAAAGACAACTGGCACCACGCATTTATGAACTCACGTTAAAAGGAGAATTAGTCAATGAAATGAATTCTCCAGGGCAGTTTCTGCATGTTCGAGTGCCTCTTGCTGATTTGCTACTAAGGCGACCAATCAGTATCAACCAGATTGATCATGAACATAAAACTTGTCGGATTATCTATCGAATCGAAGGAGAAGGGACAAAGATCTTCTCAGAATTGAACATGGGCGATACACTCGATGTGTTAGGTCCTTTAGGCAATGGGTTTGACTTGTCAGGATTAGAACCAGAAGATGAAGTCTTCATCGTTGGCGGTGGGATTGGTGTGCCTCCTCTCTATGAGTTATCAAAGCAATTAAAAGAAAAAGGGATCATTCCAATTCATTTTCTAGGATTCGCCTCAAAAGACGTATTATATTATGAAGAAGAATTCAATGAATTAGGAGAGACTCGCATTGCAACAGATGACGGCACCTACGGAATCCACGGCAATGTCGGAAATTTATTGTTGAGTACAAATAAAAAGCCTAAAGCAGTGTTTGCTTGTGGCGCAAATGGACTATTGAAGACCGTCGAACAACTTTATTCAGACCATCCCAATGTCCAGCTTTCATTAGAATCTAGGATGGCTTGCGGCGTCGGTGCTTGCTACGCATGTGTGTGCCATAAGCCAGATGATGAGACAGGAACGAAAAGTGTGAAGGTCTGTGATGAAGGACCTATCTTCAAAGTTGGGGAGGTCATTTTATGAGTGGAAATCCTTTAGCAGTAAAACTTCCAGGGTTAGATTTGAAAAATCCGATCATGCCAGCCAGTGGATGCTTTGGTTTCGGAAAAGAATATGGAAAATATTATGATCTGAATCAACTAGGATCGATCATGGTCAAAGCAACGACACCTAAGGCAAGATTTGGCAATCCTACGCCGAGAGTAGCAGAAACACCTTCTGGTATGCTGAACGCGATCGGCTTACAAAATCCTGGACTAGATGTTGTGATGAAAGAATTATTACCTGAATTAGCTCACTACCAGGAATTGCCGATCATTGCGAATGTCGCAGGGGCATGTGAAGAAGATTATGTAGAAGTTTGTGCAAAAATCGGTGACGCACCGAATGTGAAAGCTATTGAATTGAATATTTCCTGCCCAAATGTCAAACATGGAGGTATCGCTTTTGGTACTGACCCAGAAGTTGCTTTTCAATTGACACAAGCGGTCAAAAAAGTAGCAAAAGTTCCAGTGTACGTGAAACTTTCGCCTAATGTGACAGACATCGTGCCCATCGCTCAAGCAATCGAAAGTGGCGGAGCCGATGGTTTCACCATGATCAATACACTACTTGGCATGCGGATCGATCTTAAAACCAGAAAACCAATTTTAGCAAATCAAACAGGGGGACTGTCAGGTCCAGCAATCAAACCTGTGGCCATTCGCTTGATCAATCAGGTGGCGTCCGTTTCAAAACTACCGATTATTGGAATGGGTGGTGTCCAAACTGTTGACGATGTGTTAGAGATGTTCATGGCAGGTGCAAGTGCTGTTGCTGTTGGAACGGCTAACTTTACCGATCCCTACATCTGTCCTAAACTGATTGAAGGGTTGCCAGTTCGAATGGCAGAACTTGGTATCGAATCATTAGAGCAATTAATCAAGGAAGTAAGAGAGGAACGAAATCAATGAATCAACGACCAATTATCGCGTTAGACTTTTCAACTTGGCAAGAAGTAGAAGAGTTTCTACAATTATTCCCAGAAGATGAGAAATTATTTGTAAAAATCGGCATGGAATTATTCTACCAAGAAGGACCAATCATTGTTCGTTGGTTAAAAGACGCCGGACACGATGTCTTTTTAGACTTGAAACTCCATGATATTCCGAATACTGTTGAAAAAGCCATGACAGGCCTAGCTAAATTAGGTGTAGACGTGACTTGTGTCCATGCAGCTGGTGGCATCCGAATGATGGAGGCTGCTCTAAGAGGATTAGAAGCAGGTACGCCAGAAGACAAAAAACGCCCGCTGTTGTTGGCAATCACGCAATTAACTTCAACAAGTGAAGAAGAAATGCACCATGACCAATTGATCGATGTTCCTCTTGAGGAAAGTGTCATTCATTATGCCCGATGTGCCAAACAAGCTGGTCTTGACGGAGTAGTTTCATCCGCATGGGAAGTGAAATCCATCAAAGAACAAACTGACCCATCATTTATCTGTCTAACCCCTGGGATACGTCCAGAAGGAACAGTTGCAGGAGATCAAACAAGAATTGTGACACCGGCTAAAGCACATGAAATCGGTTCTACGTTCATTGTCGTTGGTCGTCCGATCACATTGGCGCAAGATCCATATCAAGCGTATCAATCAATTAAAGAAGAATGGAGCCATTAATATGAAGTCAATTGAAACCACGATCGCAAAAGATCTATTAGAAATCGAAGCTGTTTTTTTGAGCCCTAGTGAACCTTTTACTTGGGCAAGTGGCATCAAAAGTCCAATTTACTGTGACAATCGGATCACGATGAGCTATCCAAAAGTTAGAAAAGAAATTGCACAAGGGTTAGCAGACAAAATCAAAGAAGCATATCCAGATGTTGAAGTCATTGCAGGAACAGCTACTGCAGGCATCCCACATGCAGCATGGGTAGCTGAAATTTTAGATTTGCCGATGGTTTATATCAGAAGTAAAGCGAAAGATCATGGTAAAGGAAACCAAATCGAAGGACGTATTTTTGAAGGGCAAAAAATGGTCGTAATCGAAGATCTGATTTCCACTGGCGGAAGTGTACTAGAAGCAGCAGAAGCTGCTAAACGTGAAGGGGCGAATGTTTTAGGTGTGGCTGCTATCTTCACGTATGAATTACCAAAAGGAAAAGCAAACTTTGCTAATGCGGAAATGCCATTATTGACCCTTACGAATTATTCCGTGCTGATTGAAGCAGCACTTGAAGAAAAATACATTGATGAAACAGAATTAAACCTATTGAAGGAATGGAAACAAGATCCTGAAAACTGGAAGAAAAACTGATTGCTTAATATCTGTAAAAAATATTTTAGCCTCAGAAATAAAATGGTATACTAGTGTTGAATAAACAACAAATAAAGAAGTATTCAAGACGAAAGTTTTGCTATGGACGAGTAGCTCGGTGATAAATCACGTAGAAAAAATTTTTTCTACGAGGTTTTAGAGCTATGTTGTTTTGAATGCTTCCAAAACTATTGTCATGGCTGGCGCGAATGGCGGTTTGTTTTAGAGCTATGTTGTTTTGAATGTTTCCAAGTCAGCAACTGTTTTTGGGTAGTGTTATTTGAAAATACGATATACGAGTGGTAGAGACTAGAATGCTTTCTTCTGGTTTCTATTTTTTTATATAAATTGGGGATGATTTTGTTAAAATTATAAAAAAATCAATGAAAATAAAACGTGTTATTTGCAAATTTTAGTTATTTAATGGTAGGATTATCGGAAAAAGTATTCCATTAAGGGAGGTCTATTTATGGGATTGAATGAATTTATTTTGGGATTGAACAACTTAGAAAAAATCACTCGGGCTCCTGGTTTCTTTAAATTCACCGAGCATACGGTAGCGGCACACTCGTATCGAGTGGCTTCGATTGCTCAAGTTTTAGGGGATATCGAAGAAGTAAATGGTCAAAAGATCGACTGGAAACTGCTCTATGAAAAGGCACTGAACCATGATTATACCGAGCGCTTCATTGGTGACATCAAAACTCCAGTAAAATATGCAAGTAAAGAGTTGCGGGGGATGTTGCAAACGGTAGAAGAGAAAATGACGGACGAGTTTATTAATCAGGAAATTCCAGAAGAATTTCAGGAAACGTATCGTAAACGTCTTTTTGAAGGAAAAGATGACACGGTTGAGGGAGAGTTACTAGCAATCTCTGATAAAGTCGATTTATTGTATGAATCTTTTGAAGAAATCATCAAAAACAATCCGGAAAAAGTCTATAAAGAAATGTTTATCGAAGCGGTCACGACAATCAAGTCATTTGATCATCGTCCATCTGTTCAGTATTTCTTCAATGAGATCTTCCCAGAATTACTGAACCAAGAATTCTATGGAAAAGAAGATTTTTTAGCAACAGTTTCGACTATTGTCAAGAAGACCAACAAATAAAACGAAAAAGAAAGCTCTGGAGGTATGGATTTGAAGAAAAATATGGATGTTGAATGGGGCTACTCGGGAGATAGAGGACCTGAACACTGGGCTGAGTTATGTGATTGGTTTGCCAAAGGAGCAGCTTTTTCTTTGCAGTCACCTATTCAATTAACTACATGTGAGGAAACAGGCGAGTCAAGTGAAACATTATCTTTCCACTATGAAAGGCAACGATTCACGGACAAAGAATTTAAAAATACGATTCATTTAGTTCCTTACGATCAACTTAGTTACGTTGAATTTAAAGGTCAAAAATTTTATTTGACTGATATCCACTTCCATATGCCTTCTGAGCATTTGATCAATGGAAAACAGGAAGATATTGAGTTCCACTTTGTGCATATGAATGCCAAAAAAGAAAATTTGGTCGTAGGAGTCATGTATCATTTAGCAACTGGAGAAGGTTGGTTATATGATCGCGAGAATGGTGATTCTTGGGACGTGGAGAAACACGAACATTGGACGAACCCAATCGTTTTATTCCCAGAGCAAAAGAGCCATTATCACTATGTCGGGTCGTTAACCACACCGCCGACTAGCGGTCCTATACAGTGGTTTGTAATGGACCAGATCCAAAAATTGAATAAGGACTTTTTGATTCCTTTTAAAGGGCAATATGCACAACCAAATAATCGACCGATCCAACCGCTGAAAAACCGAGAAATCAACTATTACACGGAGGCAAATCAGTGAATTTTCAACAATTGAAATATGTGGTTGCTGTGGCAAACAATGGAAGTTTTAGAGAAGCGGCTAAAAAACTATATGTTGCACAACCTAGCTTGTCGGCAGGCATCAAGGAACTTGAAACAGAGCTTGGGATCACTCTTTTTACCCGAACCAATCGAGGCGCCTTTTTAACCGAAGAAGGCCAAGAGTTTTTAAAACGAGCAGAACGAATCTTAGTGCAACTGGAATCGTTAGAAGGATATTATCTTGCGAATGAAAAGCGAGACAGTTTTTCTATTGCCTCACAACACTATGATTTTTTAGGCCCTTTGACAGCAAAACTGATTACTTCATTCAAACAAGAAATCAAACAATTTCGGATCATTGAAACGACTACTGCAAAAGTGATAGAAGAAGTCAAAGAGCAACATAGTGAAATTGGTATCCTTTATATGAATGAACACAATCGTTCAGGGATCAAAAGATACTTGGAACAAGGAGAATTGGTGACACAGGCTTTAGGGACTTTCAAGACACATATCTTTTTACGTCAAGAACATCCACTAAGCCAAAAAAAGGAGATAGCCAAAGAGGAGCTATTTCCATATCCCCAAGTGAGATTTACTCAAGATGGTAGTAATTTTCCTTATTTTTATGAGGATTTGATCGAGATTCCTGACCAAGAAACGGTGATCTATACGAGTGATCGTGGTACATTGATGAATATCGTTCTGGAAACAGATGCTTATGCTTCTGGTTCTGGAATCGTGATCGGCGAGATGAAAGAATACCTTCGATTGATCCCACTAGCAGATAGTCAAGAAAATGAGTTGGTGATCATTTACTCCGTGAAACGACCATTAAGTAAAATCGCTCAACGGTTCATCCACCATCTCACACAGCTAATCAAACAGGAAGAACCTCATTAGAAACAATTGGAATGATCGCTTGTAAAAGCTATTGTTCCAATTGTTTTTTTGTCTGTTTTTTTCGCATTGTAAATGATAGGATTGAAAGTAGTAGGAAACGAAAAAAGTAGTAGAAAGGCGTGAGGTGATGAAACAAAAACTGTCTAGACGAAGTGTTATCGCAAGTGTGATTTTTGTAGGTACATTGATTGGCGGGTTTGTCATAGCACAACAATTACCTGAATACGAAAATGTCATCCTGACTATTTGTCTATTAGTCATGTTTTTTAGAATGAAAATAACTGATTTTATACTAAAAACGAACAAAAAATCAAGAATATCCGCATGACTACAATATCTATTCGCCTCCGCCAGACGTGAAAATCGCTTATTTAGGCGGTATAACAGTAAATGGTGTGATATAAACTACATCGTTTTTGCAGAAAGGGTAGGATTATGAAAGAAATCGAAATCAAAGACAGAACTCCTTTGCTTGTCGAGCAATTGGTTGATGTATGGGAAAAATCGGTAAGAGAAACGCATCTTTTCTTATCAGGTGAGGAAATAGAAGAGATAAAAAAATTTGTGCCGACTGCCTTGATGGCCGTGCCACACTTGCTTGTTGAAACTGATAAAAATGCAATGCCTGTCGCTTTTATGGGAATTGATGACGGAAAACTGGAAATGCTGTTCATTGCTCCAGAAGAGCGTGGCAGAGGATTAGGTAGAAAGCTGTTGGGATATGGAATGACGAAATATGGCATAAAAGAACTCGTTGTCAATGAACAAAATCCACAGGCAAAAGGATTTTATGAACATATAGGATTTAAAGTTCGTGAAAGGTCAGAGATGGATGAACAGGGAAATCCGTATCCTATCTTGTTTATGGAAATAAGGTAAGTGATACAATTAACTACTACATGTTTTAAAGACAGTTTCCTATAAAAAATAGGCTGTCTTTTTTTTGTTAAAGAACTAGCTGAGTTAGCTAACTAACTGCACTTCTTAACGTAACAAAACTATGCTATATAATTGCTGTTTAATCGACAAACAGTTAAGGCTATTTCAGAAATTAAATTCTGAGTGTACAGAAACGCGTGATGTATGAGTATGATATACTATTGTACATTTAAGTTTGTTTAAGTTATTATTGAAATATACTTAAAATCACTTATTCTCGTAAGGAGAGTTCTATCGATGAATCAACAAAAACGATTACTGATAATAATGGAAAGACTGGAGAAAGAACAGTCGTTAACTTTACAAGATATGATGCGACTCACGGGTGCTTCTAGAGACACGGCTAGGCGAGATACAATAAAACTAGCAGATAACAATCTCGTGATCAGAACTTACGGAGGTATTAGTTTAGCAAATGCATTTAATAAAATAGATGGATATTTAGGACGAACAAATCAAGAACTTCAAGTAAAAAAAGAACTAGCTCGAGAAGCAAGTAAACTATTAGAAGAAAAACAA
Organism: Enterococcus durans; assembly: GCF_002277935.1. Taxonomy (NCBI): domain Bacteria; kingdom Bacillati; phylum Bacillota; class Bacilli; order Lactobacillales; family Enterococcaceae; genus Enterococcus; species Enterococcus durans. The sequence continues at coordinate 2,405,091 of NZ_CP022930.1, forward strand.
AGCGTATATTTAGATGTGTCGACCACAATCTCTCTTTTGCCCCAATATTTAGCGAATAGAAACATAAAAAAAGCTGTAACGAATTCGATTGACATTGCTGATCAATTTTTAAAGACTACTTCAATCCCTACTACAATCCTTGGTGGAACATTAAATAAAGAAAGTCGTTCAGTTACTGGCGGATACCCAATCTGGGAATTAACTAAATATCAGTTTGATATTTCTTACTTAAGTTGTGCGGGTATCAATAATTACGGAATCTATTATGCACATGAAGAAGACATCGCAATGAAGCAAGCAATTCGAGAGAAAAGCAATAAAATCGTGCTGTTATGCGACCATACAAAAATCAATTTATCTCATAATTACCTTGTCTACAGTTTTGAAGAAATTGACTACTTGATAACGGATAAAATAATTCCTGAAGACTTAGCCGTTAGAATAGGAAAAGATAAAATCATCTACACAAAGGAGAAAAGCCATGATTAAAACGATATTATTTGATGTTGATGGAACGATAATTGATACAGAATATGTTATGACACATTCTCTACAAAAAACGTTGCGTGAAGAACTAGAGAAAGAGCTCCCAATCCAAGAATTACATTATATTTTAGGGATTCCTGGAAGAGAAGCGATTAAAAAGTTTGTAAATACTGAGGAAGAAGAGGATATTCTCTTATCAAAATGGGGTAAAAATGTTCTCTTATTAGCAGAGAATGTCCGAGTTTTTCCACATGTAGCAGAAATATTACAGAAGTTGCACATAAAAGGGATTCAACTAGGAATTGTTACATCTAAAACAAAGGAAGAAATGAAGAACGAATTTGACCGATTTGATTTAAATCAGTATTTTGATATACAAATTACAGCTTCAGATACTAACTTGCATAAACCTTTTCCAGATCCAATACAAAAGGCAATTGACGAGCTAAATGTAAAAAAAGAAGAGACGATTTATATTGGTGATTCATTATATGACATGAAAAGTGCGAAAGCATGTGGAGTCACTTTTGGTTTAGCTAAATGGGGAGCCCAAAATATTGAAAATTTTCAAAATGTCGACATAGTTATTGACTCTCCTCAAGAAATACTTGACTTATTATAAAAATAGAAAAAGAGCGTGAGAGAAGGATGCTATGCTCCCCTATATAGGAATTTTATATTTCTGTGTCTACTAGACGGGGAGCGCATCATCGTGTTTCACGCTCTTTTTTGGCTCTTTGTCAAATGATGTTGGTAAAGAGAAATCTTAGAATAATTTGGACAGAACAGAAAGAAGGAAACCTCTTTCTGTTCTGTTTATTTGGTTAAAAATGTTTTGCCATGACGAATCATGATCCGTAGTTTGAAATTGTAAAAGCTGCGAAAGCCGTACGCATTGCGTTTTAATACTTTGATGTGGTTGTTTAAACATTCCAATGGTCCGTTTGAATAGCTGTAGCGAAGCGCATTTTGAATCTGTGGCAGAAACTTTTTAAACGTTCGTAAAGTGGTTGTATAGGTTTCAGGCAGACCTCTAATGTCTCTAGTTAAACAATCCTCAAATAGTGACTGATCTCTTTTCTTTACCGCATAAAGAACGTCTTGGTATAACTGATAGCCTTGGCGCAGGTTGGGACAAGCAGCTAACAGTCGATCGACAATTTCACTTTCAGTCAAATAATCTTTAAAACTGGCACGCCAAATCCGTTTTTCGTAGTTTAACTTTGCTTCTTCTTTTTGTAGGAGTTTCCAATAGCGTTTCAATTTTTTCCCTAACCCTCGTTGAGAGTGGGCAGTTCCTTTAAGCCGTGCCGTGGTTTCTTTCACTCGATGATTCAAGAAGGTTCTGCCAATATGTTGGACGATGTGGAAACGGTCGATGATCAACTGAGCATTCGGGAAAAGCTTTTTAACTAACGAAACATAAGGCGCATACATATCAATAACAATCAATTGAACGGCTTCACGAGTCGCTAATGAAAACCGAGAAAAATAGCGTTCTAAATAAGGCAAGCGTCGATTTTCGACAATATCCAATAATGCATGGCTTTGTCCATCCATCATGATAAAACTCATTGCACTGGCAACACTTCGAACCGATGTGAATTCATCAAAGCATAAGACCTTTGGCAAAGTCTGTTTGAAAGGATTCAATGGGCGGTAGAATCGCTTCATAACACGATAGACTGAAGAAGTGGAAATATTTTTCTGACGAGCGATTTCCGTCATGGAAGTATTCTCTTTTAAGCGAGCAATGACAGACCAACGAACTTTTTGACTAATGAAACAGTGTTTTTCAGCGACAGAGGTATCCGCTACGAATGTTCTTTGACAAGACTTACATTTAAATCGTTGTTTCTTCAACTCCAGATAAGTGCGATACTCAGACACATCATTCAGTAACAACCGAACGGTTGTCGTCCCCTCTAGGATCATTCGTTGGGGGACGACACAAAGACAATGGGGACACTCTTCTGGCTTGTACAGAAGAGTTCCTTTGTAAATCAAGCAAATTTGTCCTTTGTATTTTTCTTTAGTTAAACAATTTTCCTCGAAATAGATATTTAGGTCTAGAATATTTAGGGTATCTTTGATAAGCTGAGTATGAGACATCTTGAATCCTCCTATGAATTGGTAGCCAAATTAATTCTAAAGGATTTCAGGGTGTCTTTTCTATATTTTTTTATACAAAAAAAGATGTTGGCAAAGTTCACCAACATCAAAAAGTATAGAGCCTCTTTTTTTGAGCGTGGGACAAAAGCAAGAAATGACTTTTGTCTTGACCTACTTTTAGCATATGAAATAGTGAAAAAGAGGAAAATACGATGAGTGAAAAATAGTACAGTTGTAAAAACAGTTTTCTCTCATGAAGTGAGTAAAAATATTGCTTTTTTTTTGGTTTTAGGGGATTATATAGCTATAAAATGGAGATTTTTCATTAATTCTTCGTTTGAATTGGATTTTTTTAGTTAAATTATTTTTTTCTTACTTATTTTTGTTGTACAGATTTTGAAGGTGTTATAATCATAGATTGGAGCGTTGCCATGATTGAGCTAAAGAATGTATCTAAGCAGTATGGAAATACTCAGGCATTGCAATCCATTGATTTTTCTGTCGATGAAGGAGAAATCATTGGAATCGTTGGGAAAAGTGGATCTGGGAAATCTACGTTGCTTCGCCTGTTGAATCTGATGGAGGACCCGAGTGGAGGAAAAATACTTTTGGATGGCGTAGATAGTCAAACTTTCACAAGAAATGGGCGTCGTCAGCAAAAACAACGGATGGGAATGATTTTTCAAAATTATAATCTATTGGATAATTTACGCGTATACGAAAACGTGGCATTACCTTTGAAATTACAAAAAAAAGTCAATGGGGATAAACTTACACAATTATTAGACTTTGTTGATATGAACCACAAAGCGCAAGCTTACCCAGCAAATCTTTCTGGAGGAGAAAAGCAACGGGTTTCGATTGCCAGAGCATTAAGTAGAGATCCTCGTATCCTATTATGTGATGAGGCGACCAGTTCATTGGATGAGGAAAATACTGAAAGCGTTATACGCCTATTGCAAAAAACGCACGAAGCGTTCCAACCGACTATTTTCTTTGTAAGTCATGAACTTGAAACAGTCAAAAGCCTCTGTAAACGGATTCTCGTTATGGAACATGGAGAACTGATTGGCGAATTATCCAACAATCCCGAATACTTTGAAGAGGAAAACCTTACTTATTTTGAAAAGATAAAAAGGGGGCTTGACCATTGACACATACTAGTTTTATGGAGTATTGGCCCGCATTGCTAACAAGTTTGAAGGAAACAGGGATCATGATGTCGATTTCAATGGTGATTTGCCTTTTGATTGGCTTGCCATTAGGCTTGAGTTTGTTTTTGACAAACCCAAAAATGAAGGGTCATCACCCATGGCTGTATTGGTTACTCAATTTTTTAGTTACAGTTGTCCGTTCATTTCCGTATTTATTGTTTGTGATTGCCTTAATTCCAGTTACACGTTCTGTCCTAGGGAAAGCTTTTGGCCCTGTTCCTTCATCCGTTCCATTGAGTATCGTAGCAATTGCGATTTTTGCTCGGTTAGTCGAGCAAGTACTATTAGATGTGCCAAAAGAGATTGGTGCTCTGGCTAACTCCTTAGGAACATCCAGATTACAATATGTTTGGTATTTTTTATTAGTTGAAGCACGTAGTGGATTAGTATTGGCTTATACGACCACGACCGTCAGTATGGTTTCCTATTCTACTGTTATGGGAGTCATTGGTGGTGGCGGAATTGGCGATTTCGCTGTACGTGTAGGTTATCAGCGTTATGAATACGGTATGATGTATGTCGCCATCGTGATCATGATTGCGTTGGTCTTCATTTTACAAATGTTCGGTAATTTCATTGCCCAAACACTAGACAAACGAAAATAGGAGGAAAAAGAATGAAAAAGGTTTATCTGATTGTATTGGCTGCTCTTGCAACTGTGATTTTGGCTGCTTGTGGTGGAGGTAAAGAGGGGAAAGAAGACAAAGAAATCACGGTAGCTGTCCAGTTAGAATCATCAAAAGATATTTTAGAAATTGCGAAAAAGACAGCTGAAAAAGAAGGCTACACAATCAATATCATGGAAGTTAGTGATAATGTCGCATATAATGATGCCGTCCAACATGATGAAGCAGATGCGAACTTCGCACAGCATGAACCATTTATGGAGATGTTCAATAAAGAGAAGAAAGCTGATCTTGTAGCTGTTCAACCGATTTATTATTTCTCTGGAGGATTTTATTCTAAGTCATATCAATCAGCAGATGAGTTACCTCAAAATGCCAAAGTAGGGATACCTAGTGATCCAACGAATGAGGGCCGCGCATTGGCAATTCTTGCTAAAAATGGAGTAATCACATTAAAAGAAGGTGTAGGGTTTGATGGGACAGTCGCTGATATTGTGAAAAATCCTAAAAATCTTACATTCGAAAGCATTGATTTATTGAATTTAGTAAAAGCCTATGATGAAAAAGATATCGCTATGGTCTTTTGTTATCCTGCTTATTTGGAGCCCGCTGGTTTAACGACTAAAGATGCGGTGCTATTAGAAGATGAAGAAGCAAGTGAACATTACGCATTGCAACTCGTTACGCGTGAAGGTGAAAAAGACAGCGAAAAAATCAAGGTACTCAAAAAAGCAATGACTACCCAAGAAGTAGCAGATTACATCAAAAATAATTCAAAAAGTTCAAATATTCCCGCTTTTTAGATTTTAGCTAAGGAGTACAGTTAACTTTCTAACATAAAACTCTTCAAGTACAGTAAAAATGATGGCTCCCCCCGATAATGGGACAATAAAACAATCAATGATTTTTTGAACTACTCTTTCATCTTTGGAGAGTAGTTTTTGCTATATCAAGGATAGTAAAGACCTGGTATAATTGTTGACTTTTCTACAAAAAAGAAATACGGTTAAAAAAACTGTCAATTTTTCTAGGAGTGAGTGCTGTGATTTCATTAAAAGACAAATTTTTAAAAGAAAATATCCCTTTTGAACTATATGACCACCGGGCGATTTATACGAATGAAGATGCACTAGTCGTGAAAAAAGAGCAAGGATTTACTGGAACGGAAACAAAAAGCCTCTTTTTGAAAGATAAGAAAGACAACTATTACATCTATTTGACCTTTACCACTAAAAAAAGCGATTTTAAAAAGGTAAGTAAGCTGATCGGTAAGAGAGTTTCTGTTGTTTCTTCAGAAAAAATGGAAGAATTGACAGGTCAAAAACCAGGTGCTGTTTCTCCGTTTGGCTATACGTTCCATGTACCTGTAATCATTGATGAAGAATTACTATCCCATCAAAAAATCGTCTTTGCACCTGGAAGACCTGATCAAACGATGGTCGTGGAAGTGGCGGATCTAGAAAAAATCATCCAAGTCTTAGGGTTGGAAGTCTACTATTTACCAGTGGGAGAATAAAGAATGTCTGGAATTTTACGAGAGATCGGTGTTTTTGCTCGTTCTTTGGCTTCAATCAGTAAATTTGAGTTCAAAGAGATCCATTTGAAAAAAGAGCAATAGTTGCCTCTAGCAAATATGAGTCATTCATCTTCCTTACATTGATGCCAAGAATAACACGCATTGGATATCAAACCCTATACACCAAGCTTGGATAGGGTCGAATCATCTAGTGTTCCAACATGAGTCATTGCCCAAAAAGTTTAGAGGGATCCGCTCGCTTTGAATGGGAAAAAGAATTTAATAGGTGCCAACTTAGCTATGGGGGAAGTACAAAAGAAAAGTCATTTTGTTACACGCATCGAATGCTTGAACGTTTGTATTCGAAAAGAACGTGGGGCAAAAGTAAGAAACACTTTTATCTCATTCTTTAAAAATGAATAGACAGTGGGAGCAGAAGCAACTCCTTCTTAAATAAGCCGAAATTCACAAAAATTTGAAAAGCAATTTTCGTGAATTCCGGCTTATTTCTCGGAGTTAAATACTTCTGTCCCAACCTCTTTTTTGATGCGAAAAGGGAACGAGGCTAAAAACAACCATTCAGTAAGGGAAGGGATTGTATCTTTTTTCTATGTTGGATGGTTGATTTTTTGCTATGGTGTAGTTATCGATAGGTGGAGGACGCTAACTTTTGATCTGTATCAGCCCCAGTTCAAGCCCTTTGATGATGGCAGATACTGTTGAGTTCACCTCTAATTTATTGTTGATAGAGCAGATATGGGAATTGACAGTACGGCGACTTATAAATAATTTTTTGGCAATTTCATGCTGTGTCTGTCCAGTAGCTGCTAGTTTCAAGACTTCTAATTCTCTATCCGTGATTTTATTTGCGATCGATTGATCTGGTGACAAGAGTGTATGACCTTTGGAAATAAATTTGATTTTGGTGATCAACTCATCTAGAGAAACAGTTTTATTTATAAAGGCTTTAGCACCTAGCTTGAATGCCTCATTACGATAGACTTGTAAATCATAACCAGAAAGAAAAATCAGTTTAGTATGTGGGACTTGTTCCATAATTTCTTTTCCGACAACTAATCCGTTGACACTACCCATACGGATATCTAACAGAACAATGTCTGGTTTATTCTTAATAATAACTTTTAAAATATCAACTTTTTCCGAAAAAATATCAAATCGTTCAAAATAAGTGGATAAGGAAAACTGCATCGCTTGGGCAAAAAGTGTATGATCATCAAATAAAATAATATGCATGTGGCTAGATCACTCCCCATCGATTGGAATCATAAATGTAGTACTTAGGCCGTTGATTTGTATGTATGCTTTTCATTTTAGGAATAGCAAAGTGTTCCATTTTTTGCTACTAAGTTGGCAAAATCACGAAGAGAATGAGTTCCTTATGAAACGTGTAGTTTGGATGTACCCATTCTATTTTACTGTATTTAAATTTACTTGAGAATCCGTATATTGTGCAATTTACAATATAGAATTTTACACAATGTACCGATGCTTTTTTAATTCGTTGTGAGATAAACTTATTATAAAGAGTATTGTGGACTTAATAAGCAGTAGATAGTCTGTTGTTGGCTAAGCTATGAATTGCCTGTAACAAAATTTGATGTGTTATTTTTATTTAATGAAGGACTAATAGGAGAGGAGGATTGAATTCATAATTTTCACTGAGTGTGATTACTATATTACGGAAAAGACTCAATAATCAGGTTAGACTGGCCAATAGCTGCTATTTTCGAATTATAAAAATAATCTTTTTATAAATAAAGGAGGATATTCAAATGAAAGCAAGATATATCATGTTAACAGGGTTACTAGTATTAGGAACTAATATTCTTAATCCTTTAACTTCTCATGCAGCAGAGAATACTATACAAGAAGTGACAGAAACTATTGCTAATAGCCAAAATATAGAAGTTCCACCAACAGAAGTTAAAGATTTAATAAAAAATTTTACTGAACAAACCTCGCACACTGTTGAACAAAAAATGCGTGCAGGTAAAACAGTAAGTTTTAATCGTGGAAGTGCACTGATGTGGTCAAAGGATATCATCAGTTTTAACTATAGTGGTGGAAGAGTGACTAGTAGCAGTGGACGTCAGGAAGTTGGGTGGGTCTTTCCAAATATTGTTAGAAAAAAAGGAATAAGCAGGTATAGTACGACTAATTCCACACATAAATGGCGTGGTCAAAAGACAATTGGAGCTGGCACGGTTACGCCATGGGGAGATATCAAAATTTATAATTATGATTATACAGATCATTATGGAGTGCATAGTAATGGTGGTAGCAGTTGGTATTAAAGCAAGGAGAAAATAGGATGCTGAAGCTGAGTGATTTTTCAAAGAGTTTTGGAAGGAAAGTACTTTTTGAAAAGGTTTCGTTCACTTTTTATCAAAACGTAACTTACTATATTTACGGAGAAAATGGTATTGGCAAAACGACCTTGTTCCATTGTATATTAGGACAAGAAAAATTTACTGGGATGATCGATAAAGAATCATCTAGTATATTTTGTGTTTTTGATGATACGCCATTCTTTTTAAATTTGACTGGAGTGGATAACCTAGTTTTCTTTACAAAAAATAAAAATATACGATTTGAGATAGAAAAATTAGAGTCTTCGTACTTATCGAAAGGATTGCTGTATAAATCACGTGTAAGAACCTATTCTTTAGGCGAACGAAAGATGTTGGCTTTACTACTTGTGAGATTGCTCCATCCTAAAATTCTCTTGTTAGATGAAGTTCTAAATGGATTGGATCAAATGAATCGATTGCTTCTTTTCAAGACGTTAAAATATTTAAAGAAACAAGGAACGTTGATAATAATGAGTGGGCATGAATCACTGTATTTAAAGCTTTGTGATGAGCATTTATGGGTGAAGAATAAAACGATCGAAGTTGTACCGGAACACAAAGTGCGTACATTATTTTCTGTCGTAGAAGAAGGTGGGGCTGTTGCTGAGTGAACTGCATTATCAATGGAAGTCAAAAAATTATTTGATTTTTTTAGTGATTTCGATTTTTGTGACTGCAATGATGTATCTATCCCAAAGAAATCTGGTGAATAGCCATTTAGGCAGTTTTTATCAAGCAGTGGAGGATGCCGTAGCAAATGGTGAAAACATTACTCAACTGTTAGACGGAGATTTCCGTTTAGAACGTTCTAAAAATATAGAAATAATCGATAATCCTACAAAATACTATTTTATGGCATATCAAGCAAGTTTAGTAGCGATGTTACCTAAAAACGGAATCAACCAATTATTGTCTTCTTCGTTTTTTATTATTTTTCCCTTTATGAGTGGTATTTACGGAGTTGTTATCGCAAACGCAGAAATAAAATATGGAACGAACAAAGTGCATCGAACAATCTGTTCGCAGTGGCAAATCAACCAGTCGAAACTAATCGCTAGTATGGTAACTCTGACTAGCGTATTACTTATTTCAATTATGGTTTTCGTCGTGTTACAGCTATTGACGCCTTGGTTATTCCCAGTGGAAGTAATTCCTTTGATAGAGTTAGACAGCATAAATCAACTCTCCTTTATGCATCATTCACTCTATCAGATCCTTTTTGTTTTAGGAAATAGCCTGTTCTATCTTTTGATTATGTTCTATCTTACTCTAGTTACAAAAAATATGTTAGTGAGCCTATTTGTACTAAGTACATATACTCTGTTTTTACCGATATTAGGGAGATTCGACTTGAAAAATATCATTTTGACAATTTATCCGAAAGTGTTCAACACGAATGCGACTACTTTTCACATAAATGAGGGTATTGATCTGTCATTGAACATCTGGGTAGTGTTGTTCCCGATTTTTCTGTTGCTCGTATACGGCATCATCATGGAAAAAATTTTACGTTTCAAAGGTACAGGCTAATAGTTTCTTCCAAGTGACTATCGTCGAAGAGAGGCACTTGATTGAGCTTATTTTCTCGTGTATTGAGGATTTTAGAAGAAGTGGTGCCACAAACTATACTTCACGGATGGATTGGAAACATGTTTGCTTCTATGTATGATAAAATCGTATGATAAAATCAACGAGTGTGTATCAACAGTAAGCGGCATTCTACTTCGCGTTCTAAAAAACGAATAAACGGCTGAAACAGACGTAGCTCCTTTGGTTTATCTTTCGGAGTTACTTTTGTTTCAGCCGTTTTTTGGATAAGCGTTACTCTTTTTCTAGTTGATTGATTTTTTCTTCATCAGGTGTCACGATGATCGTTTTTTGATTCTCATAAATGACAAATCCTGGTTTTGCTCCATTTGGTTTACGGATATGTTTAACTTGAACAAGGTCAACAGGTACCTGAGCCGAGTGACGATATTTTGAGAAGTATGCGGCTAATTCGGCAGCTTGTGTGATTGTTTCATCTGTGGGTCGATCACTTTTGATAATAACATGTGAACCTGGGATATTTTTTGCATGGAGCCAATAATCCGTCTTTTTCGCCGTTTTCATCGTTAACTGATCATTTTGTAAATTGTTTTTCCCAACCAGGATCAATGTGCCATCTGAAGAACGGTATTGATCGGGTTGCGAAGGTTTTTTTCGTTTTTGTTTTTTTTGTGTCTTCTTTTTTAGATAACCTTCAGCTGTTAATTCTTCTTTGATTACTTCGATATCCATTGGTCCAGCAATCTCTAATTGAGAGAGGACAGATTCTAAGTAATCGATCTCGCTTTTGGCTTCTTTGATTTGCTGGCCGATCAACTTGACTGCATTTTTCAGTTTTTGATAGCGGTGGAAGTACTTTTGTGCGTTCTGATTAGGCGAGAGTGCAGGATCAAGTTTGATTTTGATTGGTTGGTCTTCTTCATAATAGTTAGGGAGCGTTACTTCTGTTGCACCTCTTGGAACCTGTGTCATGAAGGTAGTCAACAACTCACCATTTCTACGATAACTTTCCGCATTCTCAGAATCTTTCAGTGTTTGTTCTCGTTTTTTTAGTTTATTTTTGTTTCGTTTCAATTCATTCTCGATTTTTCGGATCAGTTCGCCACCTTGTTGCTTTGCACGATCTTTTTCAGCTTTGTCATGATAAAAAGCATCAAGCAATGTACTGAGGGTGTCGTATGTTTCTTCAGAAGTGGCTGACTTTGCAAAATAGTCGTAGGCGATGGGTGTGAAATAATCTTTATTTTCCACTTCATAATAATGAGGAGCTAGTTCCTTTTCTACAGCGGAAAAAAACGTTTGCCAAACGAGCATTTTTTCATTTGGTCGTTCTGCTAAACGTGCGACTAGTTCCTGTGCGGTATCAAAACCAAGTCCTTGGAATTGTTGCTGGAGCGCTTTTGGTGAAAGCTCGGTTTGTGAGAGACGATGAAAGATTTTTTCGTTGTCTGCACTAAAAGGATCAAGTTGTTCTTGCTCGGGAGGTGAAACGTACTCAACCCCAGGAAGCAATGAACGGTAGGTATTTTGAGAGCTTCCTATGTGTTTGATCGCATCTAAGATTTTACCTGTTTCTTTATTGACCAAGACGATCGTACTGTGACGACCCATCAATTCAACAATCAACACAATATTTTGCAGGTCTCCAAGTTCATCTCGTTTAGAAAAATGGAAATGGATCACTCGATCATTATCGATTTGTTCGATTGCTTCTAAAATTGCACCATCTAAATATTTTCGAAGCATCATGACAAAATTAGGCGGATTGTCGGGATTTTGATAGTCGATTTGTGTGATTTGCACGCGTGCATAACTAGGATGCGCGGACAATAACAAGCGATGATTTTTACCGCGTGAGCGGATAACTAAAATGATTTCATTTTCATAAGGCTGGTGGATCTTGGAGATTCGACCAGACAGTAGAGTTTCACGCAATTCATTGACCATTGCATGGGTAAATACTCCATCGAAGGACATGGTTCATTCCTCATTTCTTTTCATAAGTAGTTCTATTATAACGAAAAAAAAGCAGAAAGACCAATTTGCAAAGTTTGGGCATAAAAAGCGAGATTCTCTAAACAAAATGGAGGAAGAGTAAAAAAAGTAAAGGTTTCTTTTCATATCTTGGCAGTTTTTAGCTATAATAAAAGAAAAGATGAAAAGAAGGTGACAGTGGCTTGGCGATGATTGAAGAATTGGGCAAAAGAATCAAGGCAAGTTATACTCATTTTGCTGCAGATTTCGCAGAGAATCCAACAACATATTTTACCCGAGTACTGTTGGTATTGTTTTTTTCTGGGATGCTTACCATCATGATGTTTGTTTTTCCAGAAAAAATCAGAGAGGAACAAATCGATAGTTTAGTCTATGCAGATATCACATCTACCAAACTGCAACCTTTAGTTTTAAGTGATGCTTCCAAGACGATTGCTGAAAATAAAGCAATTTCTGTGATGTTCTGTGTACCAAAGGGTAAGCAATATGAAACGTTATTGGCAATTTTTAATGATCCAAAAGAAATGGAAGAATTGAATCGGCCGATTTATTTTTATCCGCTTATTTACGATATAAAGGAAACGGAACAAAAATATAAGATCAATCAGGAGAAACCCACGGTGATCTTTTTTAAAGACGGTAAAGAAGCAAATCGCTTGACGATAGAAAAAAAAGACAATCAAGCAAAGTTAGCACAAGAAATGATTCCAGAATTGAACCGACTTCCGTTAGCAAATATCAAAAAACTAGAGGATGAAATGGCGAAATCAGAGTCCGCCTCGACAAAAATAACAGAGGATCAAACAAATACAACCACTCGCTCAACTGATGATAATTGAGAAGAGCAAAAATAAAATTGTAAAAAGTAGTTGACGTATAGGATAAATTCGATTAGACTAATATCAATTATTAAGGAAAGGGTGATCCACAATGAACTTATCAAACCAATTTTTAGCAGTAACGAATCAAGCTTGGCGTAACTGGCGTAGATAAGTTGTATTGATGGCGAACTTTTACCGTAGATACAACTTTTTAGAGTACAAATCTAAAATTTGTATCTATGCTAGACAAGAAATTTGACTACCGCATAGATAACGTCTATGCGGTTTTTTGTATGTAAAAAGACAATTGCCGTCTAGGTAATTGTCTTTTTTTCGTAAGTTCGTATGTAAACCAATCTTGAATAATTAGTCATTAAGGAGTCCATGGGGGGAAAGAAAATGAAAAATAAGCGATTGATAACAGTAGTAGCACTTATAATGATCTATTTAGTCGGAACATTCATTTATGAAAAAATAAATGATTCTTCCACAGAATCAGCAGAAAAAACAACAAAAACAACAGTAGTTGGGGTATTACAATATGTGAGCCACCCAGCATTAGACGAGATTTATCGAGGAATCAAAGATGGATTGAAGCAGTCGGGCCTTGAAGAAGGAAAAAATCTTGAAATCAAGTTCCAAAACGGTCAAGCAGATCAAAGCAAACTAGCAACGATGAGTCAACAACTGGTTCAAGCGGATCCTGATGTATTAGTTGGGATCGCGACACCAGCAGCGCAATCCTTAGCGAATGTGACGACAAAGATTCCGTTAGTATTAGGTGCTGTGACCGATCCCGTGGGTGCAGGGTTAGTGAAATCCCTTGATAAACCAGGTGGAAACATCACAGGTGTATCGGATCAACCCCCTGTAGAAGCACAAATCAAATTGGCATCAGAAATTTTACCTAATGCGAAAAAGATTGGGATTCTTTACGCCTCTTCTGAAGATAACTCAAAATATCAAGTGAGCCAAGCAGAAGCAGCGGCTAAAAAAGAAGGATTGACTTCTGTAAAATATGCTGTTCCATCAACAAATGAAATTGCTCAGACAGTTCAAGTGATGAGTCAACAAGTCGACTTCATCTATGTTCCTTTGGACAATACGATTGCGAACGCTATGCAGACAGTAGTGAAGGAAGCCAACAAATCAAAAATACCAGTTATTCCATCTGTTGATACGATGGTTGAACAAGGTGGATTAGCAACAATCGGCATCAACCAATATGATTTAGGCGTACAAAGTGGAAAAATGGCAGCAACGTTAGCAACAGGTAAAGAAAAACCAGCATCAACACCTGTTTACGTTTTTGATAAAGGCGATACGATCATCAACGAAAAACAAGCGGAACTCTTAGGGATAACGATCCCAAATAAATTAAAGAAAAATGCGAAAATCGTTTCGAGTGACACAACAGAAACGTCAACAAAGGAGGATGAAAAATGATCGTATCAGCAATTTCACAAGGGATGTTATGGGCAATTTTAGGTCTGGGGATTTTCATGACGTATCGAATTCTTGATTTCCCTGATATGACGACAGAAGGTTCATTTCCATTAGGCGGAGCAGTTTGTGTAACAGCAATCACTTATGGAGTCACACCGATTTTAGCAACGATTCTAGGCGTACTTGCAGGTATGGTTGCCGGATTGGTCACAGGTCTTCTCTATACAAAAGGAAAGATTCCAGTAATCCTTGCAGGGATTCTAGTGATGTCAGGTTTGAATTCAGTCATTCTCTTTGTGATGAAAACACCTAATTTATCATTGTTGAATCATCCGATTTTACAAGATACATTTAAAGGACTACACTTGCCAGATTATTTCGATACTGTTCTACTAGGCTTGATTGCTTTAGGTATTTTGATCAGTGTTTTACTCTTCTTTTTCAATACAGATTTAGGTCAAGGTTATATTGCAACTGGGGATAATGAAACAATGGCACGTTCACTGGGAATCAAGACTGATCGCATGAAGATCTTAGGATTGACACTATCAAATGGCGTGATTGCATTATCAGGTGCATTGATTGCCCAAAATGATGGTTATGCGGATGTCAATAAAGGAATTGGCGTGATCGTGATTGGTTTAGCTTCTATCATTATTGGCGAAGTGATTTTCCAAGAATTGACATTAGCAGAGCGTCTGATTGCTATTGTGGTCGGCAGCATCATCTATCAGCTGTTGATCTTGATCGTTATCAAACTTGGATTTGACACGACATACTTAAAACTGTTCTCAGCAATCATCTTAGCAATTTGTTTGATGATTCCACAAATGAAGAAAGCTTTGAATCTTAAAACTGGATTCGAAAAGGAGGTCTAGTTATGACAGCAATCATCACGATCAAAAATGGAAAAAAAGTAGTTAGTAATGGGATGCATGAAGAAAAAATATTACTAGAAGATATCAATTTGACAATCCATGAAGGAGACTTCATCACGGTACTTGGTGGAAATGGTGCAGGAAAAAGTACACTTTTCAATACCATCGCAGGCACGTTGGAACTCAGCCAAGGAACGATTTCTTTTAAAGATCAGCTGATTACCAAATACCCAGAAGAAAAACGAGCTGCTTTTCTCTCACGTGTTTTTCAAGATCCAAAGATGGGGACTGCCCCTCGAATGACCGTTGCTGAAAATTTATTGCTTGCTCAAAATAGAGGTAAAAAACGTAAATTCCGTTTGCGCAATTTAAAGAACCAAAAAGAACAATTCTTCAAATTATGTCAAGAGGTAGGAAATGGGTTGGAACAACATCTTGATACCCCGGCTGGAGAGCTTTCAGGCGGACAACGTCAAGCATTGAGCCTTTTGATGGCAACTATTGAAGCTCCTGAATTGTTGTTATTAGATGAACATACCGCTGCACTAGATCCTAAAACAGCGAAACAGCTGATGACACTAACAAATGAACGTATCACGGGACAAAAGTTAACTTGCTTGATGATCACTCATCGTATGGAAGATGCGTTGAATTACGGGAATCGCTTGATCGTGTTACAAAAAGGACGTATTGTCAAGGATTTGACGAAAGAGGAAAAAGCACAACTTTCCATGAGCGACTTATTACAATTCTTTGAAGAAGTATTAGACTAATTACTTTTATTTAGCTGATAGGCAGTACGTCAAGTCATCTGAACTTTGACTTTCTTAGGGTACAGATGTGTGCTACCTTATATAATTTTACCTGAAATGATTCACTGCCATCCATGTCATCGTACTCCTCATGCGAACGATGACATCTGATGGCAGTTTGTATAAAAGGAGGAACATCATGATTTCTGGAAAAACAAAATTGGCCGGATTTTTTGCTTCACCTGCTTCACATAGTTTATCGCCAATGATGCACAATACGTCTTTTGAAGCCTGTGGTGTCGATGCCATCTATTTGGCTTTTGATGTCGATCAAGAAAGTCTTGAACAGGCGGTGGCAAGTATCCGCACATTTTCTATGCTAGGTGTCAATGTTTCGATGCCAAACAAAACAGCAGTGATTGATTATTTAGATGAATTAAGTCCTGAAGCCAAATTGATTGGAGCAGTGAATACTATCGTGAATCGCGAAGGTCGCTTGACTGGTTATAATACGGATGGGATGGGCTTTGTACGTTCTGTAAAAGAAACTGGGCATTCAATCGAAAATCGCAAAATCACTGTTCTTGGAGCCGGTGGCGCTGCAAAAGCAATCATTGTCCAAATGGCCTTAGAAGGCGCGCGGGAAATCGTCGTTTATAAACGAAAAAATGCGACTTTTCTATCTTTGAAGAGTTATTTCGATCAGGTCGCAGCTCAAACAGGATGTCTGATCCGTGTGTGGGATTATGCGGATGAAGGTCAGCTTGCTAAAGATCTCGCGTCATCAGATGTATTAGTGAATGCGACGGATATCGGGATGGGGACAAAAAAAGACAGTTTACCAATTGCGAATGTCGGATTGTTACATGCTGATCTAGCAGTATTTGATTTGATCTATTCTCCTAAAGAAACAAGACTGCTTCAAGAAGCAAAGAAGATTGGTGCGAAAGGATACAATGGTTTAGGGATGCTGATCCATCAAGGGGCGATTGCGTTTGAACTCTGGACACAAAAAGAAATGCCAGTACAGTTAGTGAGAGAAAAGATCGAGGGAAGATAAATGATAATAATAATGAAGAAATCTGCAACTAATAGTGAAGTCCGCAAAGTCATTGAAAGAGCCGAAAAAGAAGGACTAACTGTCCAAGTGAACCGGTTAGAGGAACAACAAGTCCTTGGATTGGTTGGAGAAACACGGTTGATCCAAGATGTAGCTTTTCTACGTTATGAAGGAGTAGAAAATGTAGAACGGATCACGAATACGTATAAGTTAACTTCTCGTATCTTTCATCCTCAAGATACAGTCGTGGATGTCAATGGTGTGAAAATCGGGGCTGGAAATTTTGTAACGATGGCAGGCCCTTGTTCCATTGAAGGTTTAGAGCAGATACGGGAAACGGCGAAAATGGCCCAAAAAGGTGGTGCGCAGATCTTACAGGGTGGTGCATTTAAACCGAGAACTTCTCCTTATGCTTTTCAAGGTCTAGGAGAAGAAGGACTCCGCTACATTCGCCAAGCAGCAGATGAATGTGGGCTGCAGGTGATCACAGAAGTCATGGATGAAGGACATATCGACATGGTGGCGCACTACAGCGATATTTTACAGATAGGTGCACGTAATATGCAGAATTTTCGCTTATTAGAAGCAGCCGGGAAAACGGGCAAGCCGATTGGATTGAAACGTGACATCTCTGGAACCATTGATGAATGGTTGAATGCCGCTGAGTATATTGCTGTTCAAGGAAATCAAAAAATCATTTTTATCGAACGAGGCATTCGGACATATGAAACAGCTACAAGGAATACTTTCGATCTTAGCGCAGTCCCAGTCATCAAAAAATTAAGTCATTTTCCAATCATCGTAGATCCTAGTCATGGGACAGGCGTGTGGGATCTCGTTTCCCCAATGGCTAGAGCTGGAGTTGCAAGTGGAGCAGACGGCATGATCGTTGAGATCCATCCTGACCCACTTCATGCTTGGTCAGATGGCCCGCAATCATTGAATGAAAAACATTATCTACGGATGATGAAGGAAGTCAAGATCATGACAGACGCCATGAAAAAAATCAAAGAAGAGAATGCTTAGAACTGATTTCGTTATTTTTTATTAAATTGTTGTCATTTTCAGTGTTTTTGATTCCTTGATATCGTATTCTTTAATTATATATGAAACAAGGAGGAACGAACATGAGTCGGATGGATCGCTATAAGAACATCCATAAAAAAGTAAAACCTCTTAAAGACGATTCAAGCAGTATCTTTAGAAGAGAACGAAAAAAAGAAAAGTATGTTGAACAAGATGATGCTACACGTATCTATCAAAATCATCAGGAATCTTCCAACAGGTTTGATGAGAAAGAGGCGGCACATCAGCGGCAATCAACACCCTACACCTATCAAAAAGCAACTGAACAAGAGGAGTCTACTTTTAAGAAAAAAGGCTTCTTCCACCGTAACAAAGGGATAAAACCACCGAAACAACGAAAAAAACATTCCTGGAAAAGAATCGTACTAGGAATCATTTTCTTTCTTCTTATTTACTCGATTGGTTCGTTCTTTGTTGGCAAGTTTGTTGCAGAACATGATAAAAGTCTTGAAAGTGCAACGACGGAAACTTTTAATGGTGTCCAATCTTCGAGTGGGGCCCATAATATCTTGATCCTAGGTAGCGATACGCGAGGAGAAGATGCTGGACGGGCAGATACGATCATGGTCTTACAATTAGACGGACCTGCCCACAAACCTAAACTGATTTCCTTTATGAGAGATAGTTTTGTGACGATCCCCGGCGTCGGGCAAAACAAGATCAATTCTGCTTATGCTTATGGTGGCGCAGACCTTGTAAGACAAACACTCAAAGAAAACTTTGGGCTCGACTGTCAGTATTACGCAAAAGTGGATTTCAAATCTTTTGAGAAAGTGATCGATGCATTGTTTATGACCGGTGTTAAAATCGATGCGGAAAAAGATCTAAATCTTGATGGAGTGGATATCAAAAAAGGAGTCCAAAAAATGGATGGACACGTCCTTCTTCAATATGCTCGTTTCAGAATGGATGAAGAAGGGGACTTTGGTCGAGTAAGAAGACAACAGCAAGTAATGAACGCTATTTTTAGCCAGTTGAAAAATCCATTGAATCTTATTCGTGCGCCTTATGCGGCTGGTAAAGCAATCGGCTATACGTCAACAGATGTTACTGCGCTGTTCATTGCCAAAAATCTTTTCTCGATTGCTCGTGGAGCAGGAGGGATCGATCGATTAAGTGTTCCTGTAGACGGTTCTTGGGATTACGGAAATAGCGAGTATGCAGGAAGTATTTTAGTTATTGATAATGAAGCAAATAAATCGGCAATCAGTGAATTTTTAAGTAAATAAAGTAAAATCGTTTATACGAATTGAGCGGATGAGATGAAAGTGATAGTTACTTTTGTCTCGTTCGCTTGTTTTATTGATAGCTAAGAAATCAAATCATCTCAAAGATAAGAAATGTAACTCAAAAAAGAGGTTCAGTAAGCTGATTTTTGAGGACTTGCAGTACTTAGTCGGTTTCAGACTATCCGATTTTATTTTTTGGGGATCGGAAAGAGTGGACTACCTTTTTTCATAAGAAAACGATTTTCTTATTGTCAGATGCGAATGTTTGTTCCATAATAAAGAAGTCTGAAAAAAGGCAGAGATAACGGAGGGAGAAGCAATGAAAACAGTCATTCTAGCTGAAAAGCCTTCTCAAGCAAAAGCATATGCTGAAACGTTCAAGCAAAGGAAACGTCACCCAGGATATTACGAAATCGCTGATCCTTTGTTCACTGGTGAAGTTACGATCACTTACGGATTCGGTCATCTAGTCGATATGTTGCCTCCTGGTGCTTACGAAGAGCGTTGGGCGAAATGGTCTTTGGCGAACTTACCGATTTTCCCCGAGGAATTTCGCTACGAAGTACCTGCGGATAAACGTGAGCAATTCTCAATCGTAAAAAGAGAGCTTCAATCTGCAGATACGATCATCATTGCAACTGATGGTGATCGTGAAGGAGAAGCAATTGCTTGGTCGATCATCATACAGGCAAAAGCATTCACGAAAAAAAAGAAATACCTTCGTTTATGGATCAATTCGCTGGAAAAAGAAGCGATTTATGAAGGATTCAAGCAACTTAGACCGGGGGAGCATTATTTCTCTAAGTATAAAGAAGCAAAAGCAAGACAAAATGCGGATTGGCTGATTGGTATGAATGGCAGTCCTTTATATAGCTTGTTACTGCAACAAAAAGGGATCGATGGCAGTTTTTCTTTAGGGCGTGTCCAAACCCCAACGCTTTATATGATCTATCAACTGCAAGAATCGATCAGAAACTTCAAAAAAGAACCTTATTTTGAAAGTGAAGCGAAAATCGTTTCTAAAAATGGCCGATTCATTGGGAAGATGGACCCGAAGAAAAGCTTCAAGACATCAGAAGAGTTAGTGAAAGAAATCGAACGGTTAGGGGCACATCTAGGGAAACAGCCTGGAAAAATCTTAGACGTATCAAAAAAAGAGAAACAGCTCAGCAGTCCACGTTTATTTTCTCTATCAAGTTTGCAGTCGAAAATGAATCAGTTGATGAAAGCAAGCGCAAAAGCGACTCTCGATGCTGTCCAAGGATTATATGAAAGCAAATTTTTAAGTTATCCTAGAACAGATTCTTTTTACATCACAGAAAATGAACACCAGTATTTAGTAAGAAACCTTGCCAAGTACAAAACATTTTTAGGTATCGAAAATGTTCCAACGCCCGATACTTATGCGAAGAAAAGGTATGTTGATGCGAAGAAAGTGCAAGAACACCATGCAATCATTCCAACAAAGACGATTCCTTCAAAGGAACGTTTCGCTAAATTATCTCGTTTGCAACAAGCAATCTATCTTCAAG
The DNA here is from genome assembly GCF_002277935.1 of Enterococcus durans. Taxonomy (NCBI): domain Bacteria; kingdom Bacillati; phylum Bacillota; class Bacilli; order Lactobacillales; family Enterococcaceae; genus Enterococcus; species Enterococcus durans. Next base: position 2,425,764 of record NZ_CP022930.1, read on the forward strand.
TCGTACGAACTACGATCGCCATGTTTGCTGAAAACTACATCTATGAAGAAACAGTTATTCAGACAGGCATAGAAAATTTACGATTGAAAAGTACTGGTAGAATTCCTGTCAAAAAAGGGTGGCAGGCTATTTTAGAAACAAAAAATAAAAAGAAAGACCTCCAACAATTGCCAGCAGTTGAAAAAGATGAAGTCGTTGAAGTTGATTTGGCGAGTATCGAAAAAGAAACACAACCGCCTAAACCTTACAACGAAGGTACGCTGATTACTGCCATGAAAACAGCGGGAAAAACGCTGGATGACGAAGAGGCACAAGAAATATTGAAAGAAGTAGAGGGCATCGGTACAGAGGCAACCCGAGCCAATATCATCGAAAACTTAAAGCAGCGTCACTATATCGAAGTCAACAAGAATGAAATCACGGTGACTGCCAAAGGGATTACCTTGTGCAAAGCCGTAACAGGTGAGCCACTATTGACCAGTGCAGAGATGACAGCCCGTTGGGAAGGTTATCTCAGAAAAATCGGAAATCGCGAAGGAACTCCAGAAGTATTCCTTGAAAATATCAAAAAATTCATTCTTCATTTATTGGAATCTGTTCCAAAACAAATAGAAAAAGTCGACTTGTCTAAAGAAATCACTGGCACAAGACAAATCAAAGCAATGGAGAAGAAAAATGATCAGTTGGGACATTGTCCTAAGTGCAAGCAAGGGATCATCATGTTGTATCCTAAAGTGGCAACTTGTACAAATCCAGCTTGCGAATTTAAACTATGGCCAACGATCGCGAAAAAGAAATTGACTAAAACAAATTTGCGAGAGTTATTGTCTAAAGGGAAAACTAGCAAAGTCATCAAAGGTTTTACAGGCAAAAAAGGTAAATTTGATGCTGTGCTAGTGTTGAAAGATGATCTCACGATCGGTTTTTCATTTCCCTGGATGGACAAAACAGGAGACACAAAAAAAGAGACTTAAAGTGATTCACATTCAGATAGTACGTAAAAGCCGCACTACCAATACACGAGCAAATAAAATCATTAGGGAAATAAGGAGTTTTACCATTTGAAAAAAGTTCATTCATTTTTAAACTATTTTATGGGAGCAATCATGATCGTTGCTATCTATCAAGCATTACTTAAATACCCAGAGTATGGGACAAAATTATTGTCGATCAAACAAGATCCTACAGCTTATTCTCCAACATTGATTTTATCTACTTTGACAGCAATAGCAAAAGGCGCTACTTATTTTTTACACAAGACAAGTAGTATGCTGAAACGTAAAAAACAACGTAAACAATTGATCATGGTGGTTATCGCGATGGTCATCATCTATTTCTTACCTGTTCTAACACAACTGTTTCATCAATACATCTGATCATTGATTTGAGGTCGAGACAAAAGTCGTTTAGGTTTGAGAAATTGGAGATAAAACCGGCTCTTTGCCAAATGATGTTGATAAAGAGAAATCTTAGAATAATTTGGACAGAACAGAAAGAAGAAACCTTCTTTCTGTTCTGTTTATGGCTCTTTGTCAAATCGCGTTGGTGGGACAAACAGTTAAGGAAAATTATCAACAGATAACTGGGAGAACTGCAAAAAAGAAATAATCCTGAATCGTTCATCCTTGTCAAAATGAGTCGATTTTCTAATTGTTTACTTGCTATAGCAATAGATTTGGGAGATAAAATGCATACCCTCCGTTGATACTCAAGTTTCCATCTTTTATTCAGAAAGTTGGTAGAGAGATCAAAATTTTTATCACTTTTTGCGCATTTTATAGTTGACTCTAATATAAGCTAAAATCTATTTTTTGACGTACGCTATAATTGGTTTACGAACAATTGTAAAAAGGGGAGGGTGAAGTATGGAAGTTATTTCTCCAACAAATGCGAGAAAAAATCTTTATGAAATCATCAAGCATGTTGTGTCAGACAGCCAGCCTATTGAAATTTCTAGTACAAAAGATGGCGAAAGTGTTGTTATGATTAGCAAAAGTGACTGGAACTCCTTACAAGAAACAATTTACTTACAGAATGCGGGTGTTTTAGATCAAATCCATCACTTTGAAAATGAAGAAAGTGAAGATTTGGGTGAAATTGATTGGGATACAATATAAAAATTAATAAGAATGCCGGAAAGACTTGCCCAAACTGAAAGGTGCCAATTTGAATGACAAGTTTGATGAGCTAATTACAGTCATTAGAGAAAACCCTTATCAGAATCCACCACCTTATGAAAGTTAATGGGGTTACTTTATTATTCGAGACGCATAAATATTAAATATCGTTTAGTTTATAGCGTAGAGGATCAAAATAAAACAATTACTATTGTTTCTGTATGGCCTCATTATGAACACGGGTTTTAAGATGTAATTTTATTTTCTACAGAAATAGTTAGAATTATAAAAAACGAAAAGGCAAAATGCAGTTTCCGATTCTTCGAGTAGGGACTGTTTTTTTGCTTTTTATATTCGAAAAATTGTTATTATCTTTTTAATATTTCCTCAGGTTATACGGTTATCCGTTGTGTTGATTTACAGTAGTGATCCATGCAAGCTCATCATACTCGTATGTTCGGAAGCATTTGTATTTTTTGCGTATGTTTAAGTGTATGCAGTACTGAAATCTAAATCCACGAGTTATGGGTTTTACATGTCGCTTTTTCTTCTTTTGAGTGATGAATCCCACAAAAAAGAGCAATCTCTCTAATGGAAATTGCTCATTCGTATGGCTGATCGTTTTTCAATTTCAGAGATCGATCTGAAACTGTTTATTTCAATGACGAGGAACCTGCTCTGTCCAATTATAAAATTGTGTCTTGTCTGAAAAATCTGCCATATATAATCCATTTAAACCAGCTTTTTTTCCAATGGCACTCAGACTTATAACGATTTTTTCTTCTTCTGGTGGGAAATAGATTTTTCCTTTGATTGCAGTACTGCGAATATATTGGACGAGTCTGTTAATCAAAGCTTCTGGATTTTTTGTCGTTCTCAATTTCTTTGATACTTCTAGCAATACATCAGTGATATCCAGCATCTCTGGTGTCTGATCTTTGCGTTCTCTCAAAAGGGAGTATAAATCTACAATATCCTTTAATGCTTTGTTTTCAATGGAACTCATTTTAGGTCACCTCTTATTAGAATAACTAAAGACTAGCACTAGTAGTTGAAACTGTCAAAGAATATATCGAACTAGGAGAACGCTTGCATGATATAAAAAGAGCAACTATGAAACACATAAAAAAACATCAAAAAAATTTGCAACAAAAGATCAAGAATAAATGATTGAAAAAAAGATTGCATCTTACATTTAAATCAGAAAAATCCCTCTTAGTTCTAATAGAGGGATGAACTTGATGCTAACGTCCCTTCGGCGAAACTTTAAAAATTGGTCTTTTGTCTGGATGTAGCTTTGATTTAGTGATAGGTCTTTAGAAATAATCACTCGAGTTATTTAAATATAGAAAATACATAGGATGGACTTGTTTTTTTCATACCTAATAATGTTTTCATCCTTTCCATATTGTATTGCTAAATCGTTATTTTTATGTTGGAATAGAAGAGATAGAAGGAAGAGTTTGTAGCTTGATGTACTACTATAACAATAAACCAAGTTGGAGGTGGACTTGATCAGAAGGATTAAACAAAAAAGAATCAATGTTCGAAGACTTCTAGGCATATTAGGCTCGTATCTCGTTGCTTTTTTACTTCCATTTTTATCTGTTTCGTGGATCTGGTATATTACAGCAACGGAAAGTACAGAACAACAAGTGCGCTTGATGGCAAAAAATCAGATGATGCAGATCAATTACTCGCTTGAGAGCAACTTTTTGAAGTTGGCACATCTCACGGAGCGGATCACTGACAATCGCCAACTCGCTTTAAGTTCGCTGGATCATCCGTATTATATCAAAGAAGGCAAATCAATATTACATACATACAAAATAACTAGTGAATTAGTTGAGGAAGTCTATCTCTATTATCGGAATGACCGCCCCGAGATGCTTTACTCCTCATCAGGAAATTACTCACTGGAACTGTTTCTTAGAAAAACAGTTAAGAACGATCATCAGCTGGAAAAGAGACTACAAGAACAATTGGCTACGACTGATGCCAAGTTTATCACTATTGCTTCTGATGAGGAATTGCCATCTTCTTCCTATCTGTATGTTGTTCCAATACAAAACAAGGAAGGTACCGTACATAGTATCGCAATCTACGAAATCAAAAAGAACACTCTTACTAAAGTACTCGATGCGTATAGTCCTGCTAGTACAAATCTAAACTATATCATCGATGAAAGCTATCAATTAGTGACAAAGACGAAAAGTGAGGAGCTGAATACTTTTCTCAGTACGCCTTATTCCGTAGAGAAACTAATGACAAAAGAAAATGTGAAGATCAAGCAAAAACGATATCTTATCCAAAGTTTGAAGAATCCTTATTTGAATCTCTCGCTCCTTTCTCTTGTCGATCCAACAACGGCATTGCTTACGATCGAACGAGTTCAGACCAAAATGATTGTTTTGATCTTAGTGATTTTGTTTATGGGGTTAGTGATCGTCGTTTTATTTAGTATGCGTAACTTGCGTCCTATTCAAAAAATCGAGTACTTAGCACAGCAATTTCAAGAAGACCCCACACTTACGGTTTCTTCACTTAAAGAAGTCTCTGATACATTAGCAAAATTTCTCATTGCACACCAAAAATTGACTATTCAGAATCAGCTACAGATCCCATATGCAAGGGAGCAAGTTTTCCAGCGCTTGCTTAACAGTCAATTAGTGATCGATTCCGAATTGGAGCAGTTACTGACAGCTGTCCATATCAACTTTTCGACGGAGTATTATTTTATTGCAACGATTGATCTCAAACAGTTGGATCAATCGAAAGAACGAGTAAATAATCAGTGGGCTGAAGCAATCACAAAAAACTATTGTGCTTATGGAGTCGAGAATATAGAAAATCAGACCTTTGTTTTCGCGATTGGGTGTACATCTCTTGACGAGCAGGTTGAACTCGTCCAAATGATTACCGAAAGATGTTCTCAACCTATTCGGATCGGGGTTGGCTCTATCGTTCATAGTCTCGGTCAGTTAAATCGTTCCTATATTGAATCGCGAGCAGCGCTACGTTATCCGAATGTGAAAGGAACAATCCGTTACTATTCAGAACTAACTACTAAAGATAATGCTCTGAGTATCGAGTATCCTAGTGATCTACGCTTAAAATTAGTGAACTATCTTGAAAATGGAGAGTTTGATCACGTTTTAGAAACTATCAGAGAACTGATATCTTATGGAGAACTGAACTTGAAATCAGAAAATCTGCAAAAGTTATATGGATACTATCTACTTAATACGATCCTCCAAATAGGAAACGAACTCATCGGTAAAGGGATTTTCCATCACTTGGAAGAATTGCCTGATTTTTCTAGTTTGATCGAACTTGAAAACTTTTTAAACGAACTAGCAGAACGAATTTGTAAAAAAATGGGCGAGATACCAAAAAAACAACCGGAATGTTTGGAAGAACAAATCTTGGTCTATCTACAGCAGAATTTCCAATCGGCACAGCTTAGTTTAGAATCAACAGCTACAGCTTTTTCTGTTTCAGTTTCCTTCGTCAGTCGTTCGATCCGCAAAGAAAGCGGACTGACTTTTTCAAAATATATCCAAATGTTGCGCTTTAGAAAAATAAAACAAGAATTGGCAGAAACTGAGTTGCCCATCAAGGTGATCATCCAACAGAATGGGTATTATGATATCTCTAATTTTACAAGAAAATTCCGACAGATCGTCGGGATGACACCAGGTAAATATCGAGAAATGAACCGTGAATAAGCGGTGTTTGCACTATTTGAACATGAAAACAAAAAGCAGCTTTCTATGGATTGACGTCCTTGAGTAGGACAGTCTAACCCTGGAAAGCTGTTTTTTAGTCGATCTGTTCGATATTGGTAATGATGGCATCAGTGATTTTCCATTCACCTGCTTCAATCATAAACGTGTAATGGATTTGAGCGATATGGTTTTGATAATGGGTTGTTCCTTGATTACTCGTTCGTTGGAATACTTCAACAAACAAAGAATCTGGCCGTTGCTCAAGTACCTTGAAAGCTATCAGCTCGTGTTCTAGATCATAAGAATCAATACTTGATAGTTCTTTTTTTGTGTCTGCCTGCGCTTTGTCAGACAAAGTAGCCAGATAAGCTTCAAGGTTTTTTTCAGTGGCTGCGGCTAAATTCTTTTTTACTAAGTCGAGACAATTTTGGGCACTTTCTTTATCCGTTATCTTTCCTGAAAGTGTAGCAGTTGTTTGCCTATTTGATACTGTATCTTGGTGATCACTACCTAGCCAAATGAAAAACAAAAAGAAAGAAATGAGTAAAAAAATAAAAATTCGAATCATTTTGTACATGTCTTGTTCCTCACAAGGTTCTCTCCACGTTGCATCGCCTGAAAAGTAAAAAAGCCGATTGGAAACAAAAATAATGGGATAGCTAAGAAACAGAATAAAGGACACCAGAATACAAGTGCTGAGGTGAGGATACTACTGACAACCATCGCTAATGTTTGGAAAGGATTTAAGAACATCAAGAGAAATACACGTATGAAGTATTGGCTAAATGTTAGCTGGTATCGTAGAAAGACAGGCAGAAGATAGAATCCTGCCAGAATGAACAGACATAAAAAGAGCAATAAACTCAGATGAACGAATGAATGGCACAGAAAGTGTGCAGCTATTCGTAGATCGAACCAAAGAAAAAGCAAGATGCTGCTGTAGAAGAATCCTAATCGATTGATTGCCTTGAACTGACGGTTAGTCGTTTTTTTATACCATGATGCCAATTCTTGAGGCACTTCTTTGTTCGTAAAAAGGAATAGAAAAACCTGAAAGATGGTAGCAGTCGCTGGAAAGAATCCAAAAATGATCCCGCCTTTCAAGAGAGTCAGTAGCCAGAAAAACTGTAGTTTAAGCAAAAGTATCAGAAACGTTCCCAAACGATAAGATAGGTCATAAAAGGCGTTAGATGTAGGCATAAGATCCTCCTTGCTACGTTTATTTACTAAAAAGATACTATGAAAAAATTGCGAATACCATAGTATTCCTGATATTACACATTGGCTTTTTTTACATATTGTTTTTTCTGTCTTTGCCCAGTAGGTTTAAAACAAAGGAGAGGTGTGTAATGGAAAAAATCCGAGGCGATATTGAACAATCGAAAAATAGAGATGAACAAGAAGAGATTTATCCAGAAACAAAAATGCTGGAACGACGTTTAAGTTGGTTCCAAGATTTGAAATTCGGTGTCATTTTTCACTATGGACTATATGCGCAAGCAGGTATCGTGGAGTCTTGGCAATTGTCTGAAAAAGATGAATGGGCACGAGCTGGTAGAGCCTATCGAGAGAATATAGCAGATTTACGAATGGATTATTGGCAACTTATAAGGGAATTCAACCCCAAAAAATTGAACGCCGAAAAGTGGGCGGAACTTTGTCAAAAGGCCGGTTTTAGGTATTGTTTATTCACAGCGAAGCATCATGATGGCTTCAATTTATACAATACACTGGAAACAGAGTACAAAATCGGAGGTAAATTAAGTCCTTTTAAAAGAGATGTGCTTAAAGAAGTTTTCACTGCTTTTCGATCTGCGGGGTTAGCGACAGGTGCCTATTATTCTAAAGCTGATTGGTACTCGCCTTTTTATTGGTTAGATGATTCAACTATCAAAGGTCGGCATGTCAGCTATGATACACAAAAGCACCCTGAACTGTGGGAAAGATATGTTTCTTTTGTTCATCATCAAATAAAGGAGATCACTACTCACTATGGACCGATCGATTTTCTGTGGTTGGATGCTGGTTGGTGTGGACAAGGCAAAGAAGATCTACAGATGGACCGTTTGGCAGAGATTGCCCGTGAGTCGCAACCAGAATTGATCATTGTAGATCGAATGATGGGGGGACGTCACGAAAATTATGTGACGCCAGAAAGAAAAATACCTGCGCATGATGAGATTCCTTCAAAACCCTGGGAAAGCAACATACCTATAGGAAACGACTGGGGGTACGTGCCAAATGACGTGTTCAAGACAAGTCAGGAATTGATTGAGATGCTGATTGATGTTGTCAGTAAAGGTGGAAATTTGATTTTAGGTGTAGGGCCTACTCCAGAAGGAACGATCACCAAGGAAGAAACATTCATCTTAGAAGAAATCGGTGCATGGTTGCAAAGGTATGGTGAAGGGATCTATCATACGCGACCTCTAGAAAAAAAACAGAGTGACAATACCGAGGGATGGTATTTTACTTCGCATAAAGAAAAAGATACATATTACGCATTTCGTAGCATTCTGGAAATACCGCAATCTTTTATCAAGTTAAGTGAAATCAAAGCGAGTATAGACACAGTCGTTGTAGATCTAGCAACAGAAAAGCAACTGTCATTTCATGAGATAGATGGCGAATATCATCTACTTAGCAGTGAAATCACACGTCCCGCAAACGGAGCAATCGGACTTCGAATAACAAATAACAAATAACAAATAACAAATAAAAATGAAAGCGCAAACTATTTGTAAAAAGGAGGTTAACCAATGGGTTATCCAAATATTCAGGTACCATCGACAGGCAAAAAAACAAAGTTCCAGCAACTCAAACTGAAACTGAAAAAGAATCAACAACTTTATTTATTTGTTTTGCCCGCTTTTCTGGTGATCCTGATTTTCTCTTACGGACCGATGTATGGGATCATCATTGCTTTTAAAGATTATATGCCTTCTCTTGGTATATTAGGTAGTCCTTGGGTGGGGTTGAAACACTTTCAGCGTTTTTTTGAATCCTACTATTTTTGGGATCTAATCAAAAATACTTTAGGTATCAGTGTGTACTCCCTCATCGTTGGGTTTCCGCTTCCAATCATCTTGGCTTTAGCATTGAATGAAATCAAGGATGGTCCGTTTAAAAAAATCACGCAAACAGTGACTTATGCGCCCAACTTTATTGCGGTGGTGGTCATGGTAGGGATGATCATTGCTTTCTTATCTCCTTCAACTGGGGTGATCAACCATTTGTTGGAGTTCGCTGGTCTGCAACGAATCAACTTTATGACTGATCCTAAGTGGTTCAAAACGATTTATGTTTTATCAGGTGTATGGCAAGGCACTGGATGGGGCTCTGTCATTTATTTAGCCGCTTTATCTGGTGTCGATACCCAATTACATGAAGCTGCCACGATCGATGGTGCTTCAAGGTTGCAAAGAGTTTGGTACATCAATTTGCCAACGATCATGCCAACGATGGTCATTTTATTGATCATGAGTTTTGGTAGTTTGATGTCGGTAGGATTCGAAAAAGTCATTCTAATGCAAAATCCCTTGAACATGGAATCGTCCAATGTCATTGCAACATTCGTGTATCAGCAGGGATTGTTGGATGCTCAATATAGTTTTGCATCTGCAGTCGGACTTTTTAATTCAGTGATCAATTCCATTTTACTGATTTCAGTAAATAGCATTGCCAAACGTTTGAGTAATTCCAGTCTGCTGTAAAAAGGAGGTGAAAAAATGAAAACAACCACTCTTATCAAAGATACCAAAGCAGATAAATTATTCCTGGGTGTCCTATACACTTTTTTAGCAATTGCGTTATTGATCGTGCTTTATCCCTTGATTTATATCGTTAGTGCCTCGATTTCAAACCCGCACCTTGTAAATTCGGGGGAGATGTGGCTATTTCCAAAGGGAGTAACTCTAGAAGGCTATCGTACGTTGTTGGGAAATAGTAACATTTGGCGAGGGTATTTAAATACGATTTATTATACTTCGCTAGGTACGATGATCAACCTTCTCGTCACATTGCCCTGTGCCTATGCTTTGGCAAGGGAAGATTTCTATGGAAGAAAAGCATTTACCAATTTTATGCTCGTAACGATGTTTCTTTCTGGAGGGCTGATTCCTTCTTATCTGCTGATTCGTAGTTTAGGGATGTTGAATACAGTCTGGGCTCTCGTGATTCCGGGATGTGTATCAGTCTATAACGTCGTTGTCACAAGAACTTTTTTTCAGACAACGATTCCTAGAGAGATGGAAGAAGCCGCTATCGTGGATGGCTGTTCTAATTTTCGTTTGTTCCTAAAAATCGTTTTACCATTATCGACACCGATCATCGCTGTGATGGCTTTGTTTTATGGTGTTGGTCATTGGAACAGCTTTTTCAGTGCATTGATCTATCTTTCAGACAAATCAATGTATCCTTTGCAGTTGGTATTACGTGAAATCTTGATTTTACAAGATATGTCTTCAAATACAGTGAGCAATATAAGTGCGGACACAGCGAACATGCTGTATAGCAAACAGCAATTAGCTGCTGTAATCAAATATGGTGTCATGATTGTTTCAACGTTACCAGTCATCATCGTCTATCCTTTCTTGCAAAAATATTTTGTCAAAGGGATGATGGTAGGTTCAATAAAAGGATAACTAAGAAGGAGGATAAAACTATGAAAAAGAAAGTTATACGGATCATTTGTCTTATTTTATGTGTTACAGCAATCAGTGCCTGTGGAAAATCTGACAAAAAGGATACGGCAAAAACAACAAAGGCTGAATTGAATACAGATGGTCAGTTTCCAATCATTAAAAAGGGTCAAAAATTAACATTGAATCTGATGGCACCCAATGCTGGTTTGGCAGAATGGGAAGATATGCCAACACTCAAAGATTATCAGAAAAAAACAGGGATCTCATTGAAATATACGACACCGCCCCTAGCTGATTTCAGTACACGTTTGAATCTAGCTTTTGCTTCTGGTGATTTGCCAGATATCGTTTATGGGGCTGGCTCGGGTTCTTTGACTTCTGCTATGGAAATCGATTACGGTTCACAGGGGATTTTACTTCCTTTAGAAGAATACATAACTCCAGAACTAATGCCTAATTTTTACGCATTGACGCAAGAAGACCCGTCTTTATTGAAATCGATCACGACGCCAGACGGACACGTTTATTCTCTACCGATGGTCACTAGAAATGCAACATCGATTTGGTGGCAAGGACCAATGTGGTATAACGGCACTTGGTTAGATAAGCTGAATGTGACGGAGCTGCCAAAGACAATAGATGAATTCTATGAACTTCTCCTTCGTTTTAAAAATGAAGATCCTAATGGGAATGGTAAAGCAGATGAGATTCCGCTAACTGATGTGGATATGAATGGAACAAGAGTCTGGTTGCTTGCGGCTTTTGGTTTGAGGACAAGAGGGATCCAAGTCGATAATGATCAGGTCATTTATACCCCCACCACTGAAAACTATAAAGGCTATTTGACATTCATGAATAAACTTTATAACGAAGGGTTACTTGACAAAGAAGTCTATGGACAATCGGATGAACAGAAAAAAGCGAAGGGACAGAATGATCAACTAGGGATATTTTCCGACTACTTTAGTTTCTTCACCACGGGCCGAACGGAAATAGAAGCATTGAATGACCCAATGTTCCAGCCTTTGACGTCTGAGTGGTCAACTGATGCAGTGATTCCAGGAAGTCCTCGTCTTTCTCGAGGGACTTTCGCATTGACGAAAGTGAATCCTTCACCAGAAGCTTCTGTGCGCTGGGTAGATTATTTTTATTCAGAGGAAGGATCGAAATATTTAGAACAAGGTCCAGAAGGTTCTTTATGGGAATATCAGAAAAATGCTGCCGGTGAGAAGGTTCGCGTGTACACAAAAGGGATCGATCTGAAAAATACGGAAGATGAACGGGGGAAAATCACGCCAGCATACGGATTGACTACACCGAACATCGTCACCGACACTGGAGAATATAAACTTTTAACAGCACCAGATGAAGAAAAAGACACTCGTTTTGATGAGTGGGTAGCAAAGGAAACACAAGAGAAAATGAACGATATTGCAAAAGTTCCTTTTCCTCTTCTTTATCTAACGGTGAAAGAAAATGACCAAGTTTCGGCAACGGCAACCGATTTATCGACTTATATCGAACAAATGGAAGCAAAATTCATTACGGGAGTCGAACCGCTTAGTAAATGGGACGATTTTAAGAAAACGGTAGAGTCGATGGGCATCGAAAAATATCTTGAAGTCTATCAAACAGCTTATAACCGATGGAAAGAAAACTAGCGATATGAGGCACAAGACCTGCGACTATTTTCTACACGAGGATGGTCCAGGTTTTTGATGCAAATGAAACATGAAATACGTAGGAGGAATGTGAAAATAGATGGAACCATTTGAATTTGAGCGTGCCCAAAGAATTTTAGGAGAATTAAAAAAAATATCGCGTACAAGAAGAACAACGTATCGAACCAATCTATAAGAAAAATGATGAATCATGGGAACTCTATCAACAAGGCACTTTTTTTGGAAAAAAGAACAGGCATTACACATTAAAAGGTAGCTTTTCAGTGCCTAGCGAATGGAAAAAGGCGACGGTAGCGTTACGAATAGAGACAGTACTAGGGGAATGGGATAATACGACTAACCCACAGATGAATGTTTCGATCGATGGAACACTTATCCAAAGTATCGATGTCAATCATAGAGAAATCATCTTGGATCACTTCTTTTTTGATCGTTCCTTGGATCTATCGATCGAACTGTGGGCTGGACGGACAGAAAAAAAGTTTCCTTTGTACGTTTCATTGATTAAAATCGATCCAGAGGTGGAGCAAACGATTTACGATCTTTTCACGTTCCTTGACTGTTGGCGAGCAATTCGACAATTCGGCGGTAAAACAGAGATGTACCAGAAATTTGTAACAAAAGCAGTCAATTCCTTGGATTTTAGACAACCTTATTCTACTCTTTTTTACAGCAGTCTAAAGAGCGCTCGCAGAATTTTCGAAGAACTCTATCACTCTGCGGGAGCAATTGAAGAAAGGGTAACGGCAGTCGGACATACACATATCGATCTAGCTTGGTTATGGACGGTACAGCAAGCAATCGAAAAGGGGCAACGAAGTTTTCAAACTGTCCTCAAACTGATGGAAGAGTTTCCTGAGTATACTTTTCTTCAAAGCCAACCGCAAATGTATCAGTTCATTAAGGAACAGGCACCAGAGTTGTACGATGAGATCAAGCGTAAAGTGGTTGAAGGAAAGTGGGAAGTAGAAGGGGCGATGTGGGTAGAAGCAGACTGTAACTTGACCTCAGGGGAATCGCTTGTTCGCCAACTCCTTTATGGAAAACGATTCATCAAAAAAGAATTTGGCATCGATAGTCAGATTTTGTGGCTACCCGACGTTTTTGGCTATTCTGCAGCTTTGCCACAACTGTTGTTAAAAACGAACACGCCTTATTTTATGACAACGAAACTATCTTGGAATCAATTCAATCAACTACCCTATGATTCGTTTTACTGGCAGGGAATCGATGGCAGTAGAGTGCTGACACATTTTATCACAACTATCAGTGAAGGCTACAGCCCTACTCCCTATTACACGACATATAATGGCCTTTTAGACCCTTATACGATCAAGGGCAGCTTTGATCGGTATCAGCAAAAAAGTGCGCACAATGAAATTCTTGTGGCGTATGGATATGGTGACGGTGGCGGTGGTCCCACAAGACAGATGTTGGAAGTCCAAAGACGTTTGCACCGTCCTCTACCTGAGATGCCAACGATCACTGGGAATCGAGCAAGCGAGTTTTATCAGAGATTGGAACATTCGTTGAATCTTGATGATCCACCTGTTTGGTACGGTGAGTTATATTTTGAATACCACCGGGGAACATTGACCTCGATTGGCAAAAACAAAAAAGCCAATCGTCAATCTGAATTTTTTCTTCAAACGATCGAGAAACTATATAGTTGCTATGGACTGGCGATTTACCCGCAAGAGTTGGAAAACCTATGTAAAAAACTCTTACTCAATCAGTTCCATGATATTTTGCCAGGTAGTTCTATAAAAGAAGTGTACCAAGAAACAGATCAAGACTATCAGCTGATCACAAACAATGGAAATGCATTGATCCAGCAATTAACTGATTTTCTGGCAGAACAGAATAAGGATCGACTGCCTTCTTTGAAAGGACAGGAATACCTAACAGTCTATAATCCATTAGGGATCCAACGAGATGTAATCATTTGTTTTGCGGCAGAGAAACAAAGCAAAGATGCAAAGTTCCAGCAGCGAACGCACGACGGACAACTGTTGGTGAAGCTACCTCATATGGCTAGTCTAAGTAATCGGATTGTTCAACTCGTGGAAAACACAAAGAAAGCACAAGTGGTCCAGCCTATACAAAAAGAGTTTGAAACAACTGACTTTATCGTAAAATTCAACCGTTCTTTTGAGATCATTTCTTTATATGACAAAAGATACCAGCGAGAAATATTACCTGAAGGCACGATACTGAATCAACTAATTGCTTATGAAGACCTACCGATGAATTACGATGCGTGGGATATCGATATCTATTACGATAAAAAAGCATATTTTGTCGATCAGCTAAGTGAAGCCAAGCTAGTTGAAAAGGGGCCTATTCGAGATACGATCAAAGTCATTCGCCCTTTTGAGAATTCCGCGATTTGCCAACTCATTCATTTTTACCATGATACTGGCCGTATTGATTTTGAAACCACTGTAGACTGGCATCTACACCATTTGCTATTGAAAGTGCAAATGCCGATCGCTGTCAATACCTTAGAAGCAACTTTCGATATCCAATTCGGGAATGTCAAGCGAGCAGTTCATCAAAATACTTCGTGGGATCTCGCACGTTTTGAAAGCTGTGGTCAAAAATGGGTCGATTTATCAGAAGAAGGGTTTGGAGTCAGCATTTTAACTGATTCGAAATATGGATTCAACACAGCATATCAAAAAGTAGGGATTTCTTTGATCAAAGCAGCAACTGATCCATATCCAGACGCAGATCAGGGAATCCATAAGTTCACCTATTCCTTGTATGCACATCATGGGACTTGGAAGGAAGCAGATACGATGGAGCAAGCCCTAGATTTGAATGTTCCTGCGTTGATCTTACCGATTCTTTTAGATTGTGAAGATACAGCGTATTTCTCTGTTGACGAAAAAAATATTTTACTCGATACAGTGAAAAAAGCAGAAGAGGAAGAAGCGGTCATTGTTCGATTATATGAATACCATAATCGTCAAACAGTCGGTTCCTTGTCAGCAAAACGACATATTGAACGCGCTTTTCTATGTAATTTATTGGAAGAAGAGGAAGAGGAGTTACCGGTGAATGGAAACTGTGTAAGCATCAACTTCAAACCATATGAGATCCACACAATCAAATTGTATATGGAGTAATGAGATGATCGAAAACCTTCTTAAAGAGATGACTATAAGGGAAAAAGTAGGACAACTGAATCAACGTCTCTACGGGTGGCAAGTTTACGAAAAAGTAAATGGAAGAATCGAATTGACTGATTACTTCAAAAAAGAAGTAGCATATTTTGGGTCGATTGGGTGGATCTATGGTGTTTTTCGGGCAGATCCTTGGACGAACAGAGATTTGAATACAGGCCTTACGCAAGAAGAAGCATTTGAAGTCAGCCAAATGATCCAAACCTATTTGAGTGAACATACAAGACTTAAAATCCCCGCTTTTTTGACTGAAGAATGCCCCCATGGACATCAAGGACTAGATGCTACGACAGTACCTGTTAATTTTTGCAGTGGAGCCAGTTGGAATCCTGGACTTTATCAAAAAGTCCAAGAATGTGTTGCAAAAGAAATTCGTACAACAGGGGCGCATGTCGGCTTGATTTCTGCCCTTGATATTGCTCGTGATCCAAGATGGGGGAGAACGGAAGAGTGCTTTAGCGAAGACCCTTTTCTGACCAGTTGTTTTGCGGAAGCAGCTGTTAGAGGACTGCAAAAAGAAGATGGGCATCCTTTAGTCTTGGCGGTGCTAAAGCATTTTGCCGCCCAAGGAGCCAGTATGGGTGGGCATAATGCGGGACCAGTAGCCATTGGTGAACGAGAATTACGTGAAATGCATCTTCCGGCAGCGCTGAGAAGTATTCGAGCAGGCACTTCAGCAATCATGGCTGCTTATAATGATATAGATGGAGTACCTTGCCATATCAATCCCTTTTTATTGCAGAAGTTTTTAAGAGAAGAGGGCGGGTTTGAAGGTATCGTCATGGCAGATGGATGTGCGTTAGATCGTATTGCTGAACACTTTGGTGACCCCATACGTGCAGCAGCAGAAGCATTAAAAAGTGGGGTGGACATCAGTTTATGGGATCAGGTCTTCCCAAGATTGGAACATGCTATCGAAATGGGGAAGGTTTCTGTTGAAGAGTTAGATGATGCCGTCTTTCGTGTGTTGAAATTGAAGGAGAGGATGGGGCTGTTCAGGAAACAGTTGCCTAAGATAGCGGAAGTAGATATCGAACAAACGAAACGGTTAACAATCCAATTAGCAGAAGAATCGGTGGTCTTGTTAAAAAATCAAGGTGTATTACCATTGAGTCAAACAGAATCATGCAAAATTGCAGTAATCGGTCCGCATAATGAAAGTATTTACCATCAATTAGGAGATTATACGCCGTTCAAGATGAGAGAGCGATGTTCGACTTTGTGGGATGGATTACAGCAGTACCAGAAGGATAATATCGTATTTACACAGGCTAAAGGGTGTGGAATGACTTCTGGTCGTAGGGAGTTATTAGAAGAAGCAAAAGAGATAGCGGAAGAAGCAGAGGTAGTCATTGTGACATTCGGTGGTTCAAGCATACGTGAGTTTGAGACTACTTTTGATACGAATGGTGCAGCATTGAGTGGTTCGAACGAAATGACTAGTGGGGAAAATATCGATCTGTCTGACTTAAGTGTACCTGATTGCCAATCAGAACTGATCCAGGAACTAGCAAAACTTGGAAAGCCTTTGATTGGTGTGGTCATTACTGGAAGACCAGTCATTGTTTCGCCGCTAGCAGATTATTTTGATTCTTTACTCTATGTGGGCTATCCTGGGCAATATGGTGGCGAAGCTTTAGCGAATATAATTTTTGGCAAACGAAATCCTAGTGGAAAATTAGCAGTATCGATACCAGATGCAGAAGGACAATTACCGGTTTTTTATAATTTTAGAGATACCGCTTTTAACGAGAACTATCTTCATTTATCAGGAAAACCAGTGTATCGGTTTGGCTATGGTTTAAGTTATAGCAACTTCGTCCTCAAACATTCTGAAGTTTCTCTAGAAGGAAAACAAATCATTGTGTCTGGAACTATCGCTAATGACTCAGCGATTGATGGCAAAGAAGTTATTCAAGTTTATTTGAAAAAATACACCAATAAATGGCTCCCTAGGACAAAAATATTAGTAGGATTCGATAAATCAACGATTTATCCAACCGAAAATCAGCAATTCCACATCAACCTATCAATTTCAGAACTTGAGTTTTTAGGTTTGATTGCTGATGATCTAGTAACTGTACCGTTTATTGTGCAAATCGAGTGTGCCAAACAAATCGTTCGATTCCGATATGATCCAATAAACACGCTCTTTAATAAAATCTGTGACTAAGACAATTTCTCATGGCAAGTTACAAGTCGAAACTGATAAAATTTCTTTGAAACGGAAATCTTTATCAGTTTTTTAGTTGCGACCGCTATTAACTAGCGAATTTATCTGATCGATTAAGATAGAAATCGATTTTTGTACGTAAATAATAAATGAAAAAGTGTAAATGCTAAAAATCCAAGCACTTTTCCAAGTACTTTATTGATAAACTAGGCATTTGAGAGGGAAAAGAGGGGAAAGATACATTGAAAATGACACGCAAGTATAAAATTAGAAAATCTGGCAATAGCGATATTACGACTATTCATCCAGAAACAAAAAAATATATAGGTGTAGAAACTGGAGAATCAATCATTTATATTTATCAAACAGATAATACAGTAAAAATAGCAAAAGCTGAGGAAAAACTCGATATCGATAGCATAGTTGATTCTGTTATGGATCAATATAATCAACCTTTGAAAGATTTAGTTGATTTATGATTTTAGCATACAGCAGTTCCAGTAGTTTTCCTGTAGTTCATTATGTTTAAATGTAAAGTTATTCTTCGTTATTCTAAAGGTAAAATGATTGCTGTAAAAGATTCCAGCGCTTTAGATATGGCAATCAATCAACCGTCTCAGTCATTTTTGGGCGAAGATTTATACCCAAGCATTTATGACAAAGCTTCCATATTAGCAATAAACCTCGCAAAGAAACATCCCTTTTATAATGGTAATAAGCGAACGGCACTGCTAGCAATGGTCACATTCCTTGAAATAAACGGCTATACGACTGCTTTTTCTCAGAATGAAGCAGTTCGATTTATCTTAGCTATCACAACTAGCAAAAAAGAATTTGATATTCTAAAAAAAGATATTGCAATCTATTTGAAAGAAACAAATAAAATCCAGAAAAAGTAAACCTATCTATAAAGGAAAATCAACATTCTGGTTTTAACCATTTATGCCTACAAGTGTTAAATGGTTATTTTTTTCGTTTTTTGCTAATTACGTTCATTAAAAGATATTAGAGATAGGTAAAATAGTGGGGAGAATAGCCTAATATAAAATTTTCATATTCTAGTTTACATAATATATATTATACAAAGTAGATTCAATGTGGCGAATGTTAAGATTAAGCGCAACTATACATTACTTTTATATAAATATAGTTCGTCTTTTGCTCTTTTAAACCCTGTCGGTAAACTTAAATTGATACGATTGTTCGACAAAAACATTTTATAACAAATGAAATAATCTCTTGAAAATATCATGTAATTCTCGCGTATTCTAGTTTAAACTTTTGAGCTGGTGTTTTCCAATTTAGAATTTTTCTTGGTCTAGTATTTAAGTTTTCTACAGCGTCATCGACGATACGTTGCGAGACATTCTTAAAATTAAACGGTTTAGGGAAATATTCTCTAAGTAATCCATTATGATTTTCGTTAGAACCACGTTCATGAGGTGCATACGGATTTGCATAGTAAATTTTGCACCCGAAGGTGTCTTCAATAAGACCGACTTGAAATTGATTTACAAATTCAGTTCCTCGATCACAAGTAATAGATTTTACCCCTTGAGGATACATTTCTATTAGTTTTTTAATCGCTGCCATCATAGCGCGGCCTGTTTTATTAGGGAGTTTAATTGCTACGTATTGTCGTGTCTTTCTTTCGATAAAAGTTGCTAGACAGGTTGATATGCCTCGTTTTGAAACTACTGTATCAGCTTCCCAATGACCAAATTCTGTACGAAGCTGAACAGCTTCTGGGCGCAAATCAATGGTTCTATTTTCAAAGAAAGCTCGATCAATGCGAATCTTCGATCCAGATGACTTTACTTTATATCTTTTTCCATGTCTCCTAAGCTTTTTGATGTTGAAATCAATGGTTTTTGAGTAAATCCAGTTATAGATCGTGGATGTACATACCTTTACGCTTTTAATGGAATGTGCAATTTGTTCTGGAGAATATTTTAGATTCAGATATTTTAAAATAGTTTTGGTATTGTGAATCGTGGCTTTTTTAGTAACTCCACAGTTTTTTTTCCGCAATTTAGCGATATTTTGTGCACTTGAAGCTTGATAAGGCAACCGTGCGATACTGTTGGCTTTTCTAGCTTCAGTCCCCCGTTGAATCTCCCGAGTGATTGTTGAACGATGGCGATCTAATCTACGTGCTATTTCAGCTGGTCGTAATCCTTCGTCAAGATAGGCTTCAATTTTTCCACGCTCTTCAGCGGTTAAATGTTTATATACCATGTATCAAACTAGCTCCCTTGCTCTATTAATTACTACGGCAACGAATGATTTGACAATGAACCTTCACAGATATGAGATCCGCTTCCAACTAGGAGCTAACTTAAGACAAGTCAGCTCAGCCGATACAAGGCTATCATATCTGTGTTCATAATCAAATCGTACTCCCTGCAGTATGCAGGCAAATCGTATCATATTAAATAACGAGCATCAATATAAGTTTGTGGAGGTTTGTTGCGCTTTATTTTACTATTCAGGAGTAGATTCAATGTGAAATCAAACCTACTTCATACCAATTTAAACCAAAATTTGCTATTTTTGTCTTATTCAAAATTATAAAAAAATTTTGCACTGTTTCTACTCGTAAATCTTTATTTGCTAGAAAAATTTTCTGATTTGTTCGTTACATATTCCAAGATTTTATTTTTCAAATAGTTGAAATTATATCGTATTCTGTGAAAAATTTTTTAGAATAAATTATTGTTAATGATTTGCGCAGCAACAATTTTATAATTGTTGTTCATTTGTTCGGTTTTAAGCTGTATTTTGTGTGTACAGTCATCCGCATCTAAATTAATTATGTATTGGTATTGGATCTTGATTATCTAAACAGCTTTTTTGTCCTATATTAGTCATACTTGAAACTTATTCAATTAATAGTATGCCATCTACACAAAATTCTGGTTTAAAATAAGTTGAACGGCCTTTCCCAAAAACATGAAGATTTAGCATGACCTTGTCTCCTTTGTTCAAATGGGAAATATCAATCTTATTTGTCACATGATAAGAAAACAAACGTTTTTTATCTTCTGGAAGCTTAAAAATCAATGTTTGAGTATACCATTTGTGACCAAAACGATTTACCTCATAAATATTGACTTTGTGAACGATTACATATTCAATGCTTGTATATACAGAGTTGCTCCTTCCTTTAAAGTGATTAAAAAGATTGAGATAAAAGTAAAAAACACTTTTACCTCAATCTTTGTTTATCCTAATTACATGTTTGCGAATTTCTGTTCAATATTCTTTAGCCATTTTTGTCTTTTTTCTACCTTGCTCATTTTGACCATGTTTAAACTGATCCAGTTCACGTTTTTCATACCTGATTTCTTGAATGTCCCTTTTATAAGTGCTTTTTTTAAGGCATTCCCATAGGTTAATTTGTACATGATCTTAGGTGTATTCATCGTTGTAATAACTGTTGTGGCCTTTAATTTGGGTAAAAGACTTACCATACTTATCCCATTCTCTTTGTAGTCATAAGTCAATCCTGGATAAATGACTTTATCGATAAACCCTTTTGTTAATGCTGGCATCATTTCCCACCAAATCGGGAAAATAAAGACCAGATAATCTGCTTCTTTGATTTTTTCTGCATAGCTTATAGCAATAGGGTCAACTGCTTGATGCTTTACAAACCCTAATAGATCAGCGGAAGTCATCACAGGGTTAAAGTTCTCTTTATCTAGATCAATGACTTCATATTTCCCTTGAGCTCTTGAGATTCCTTTTACTACTGATTCCAGAATGGCGTGATTGTAACTTCCTTCATATGGATGGTTATAGATAATCAATGTTTTCATATTCGTTTCGATCTCCCTTTTTCTTTTGTGACTAAAGAATACAGGGAAATCATATAACTGTAATTAACAAAAGATAATTCTACGATTTGATTCTCTTTTTTATTCTGCTTAAAGAGACCGGCGTGATCCCTAAAAATGAAGCAATATAATGATCTGGTACACGTCGTACTAGTTCTGGTCTTTTTTCGAGCAATGAAATATATCTTTTTTCTGGGGATTCTTTGATTCTTGATAAGAAATATTCGGTATAAGCGATAAAACGTTCCGATAACTGATTCATCATCAGATGTATTAAATCAGGTGATTCTGCTAATAAATGCTCCAGTTTTCTTTTTTCTAAGACTAATAAATCAGTATTTTCAATTGTTTCAATGGTAAATATACTTGGTTTCCCAAGATGAAAACTTTCATAAGAAGCGACGATTTGCCCTTCAAAGAAAAACTGAAACGTGATATCTTTTCCGTCATCGTTATTCCAAAGACGAAGAGCTCCTTTTTTAATAAAATAGATTTTATCTGCTACTTCTCCTTCGTAAAGAAGTGTAGTATTTTCAGGTACTGATTTTTTATACCAGTAGCTATTTTCCGTTTCATTTGTTAGTTTTAACAAATCAGAGTAACTATCCATAGACATTGTTCCTCACCTATTCTCTTTTAGTTTAGAAGGAGAAATTCCTTAATAACGTATTTCCTTCAATTATAACTACTTTAGGAGAATAGTAAAACGTTCCAAAAATATTCGCCTATAAAGGTCACTACGGGTATCCTGAACTTATTTTTTGAGCATTGCCATTCTCTTTGATGTTGGTCCCTTCAATTTCGCGTATAGAAAAGCAATTTAAGCTAAAATCGATAAACAAATGCATGATAGAAAATCAACGAAATATAGACGGCTAATATGATCAATAATACTAAAGCAATAACTAAAGGTGTGATGGCTGCTCCTGTCTTCTTTTCCCAACTGAATGTTCCTTTTTTTCGCTTCCAAAAAATGGCTAGTACAATCATAATGAAAGTGGCGAACCATAATAAAAAGGCGATACCTCCTATTTTTATGACTGTTTCGTTAATTATACTAATTCCCATAGATCCCCCTCTTAACTACTTGGTTCTATTGATTGATCCGATTAATTTGTTTTAGAATAACTTTTCTTAAATTCTTTTGAATCAGTTTTTCCTTTTTCGAAATTATCCTCAATCGTTTTTTTCTGTTTTTGCATTCCTTTTTTTACTAAACTTCTGTATCTATGACGTTTCTTAAAAGCAAATAATTCATTAAAAATATCAATTATTGCATAGATTAAAGGAATGATCATTCGCAAAACATAACCTAATGTAGCAATCGTTATAAGGATAAATATGATTTTTGTACTGATAGAATGCTCGTCCAAATCGCTGAACATCGTTTTTATCCAACTAAAATCCACGTTGTTTGTTCCCTTCTCCAGTTTTTAGGTTGCAACGGTCAATATGTAGACATATCTTTATTTTATAGTCTGGAAAACGGATTAATGAAACGATAATTTCAAATGCTAGAATAATTTGTTCTATAAAAAAAGCCGGGATAAGTAATATATCCCGACTTTCAAAAGCATATTCTTTGCAATCATTTTTTATAATACAGTATTCAAAACATTTCGTAATTCACTAACGGATTTATGGAACTGTGCTCTTTCATCTTTTGTGATAGATAACTCGATTACTTCACGTACTCCATTCTCATCGACGATTGAAGGAACACCTGTAAAGATATCTTCTTCTCCATATTGACCAGTCAAATAAGCTGAAACTGGCAATACAGCTTGTTCATTGTTCAAAACAGCTTTGACGATACGTGCTGTACTCATCCCAATCCCATAGTAAGTGGCTTTCTTACGATCAATGATTTCATATGCAGCATTCTTTACTTTATCTGCAATGATCGTTAAATCAGCTTCTTCGAGGCGGTGATCTTTTTCAACAAATTCCATGATTGGTTTTCCACCGACTGTTGTATGTGACCATGCAGCTACCTCTGAATCCCCATGTTCACCTAAGATATACCCATGGACACTTCGTGGATCTATTTTTAATTTCAATGCGATTTCTTTTCTGAAACGAGTAGTATCTAGCGTAGTTCCAGTACCAATAACACGTGAAGTTGGTAATCCTGATTCTTTCCAAGCGATATAGGTCAAAATATCCACTGGGTTTGATGCCACAACTAATACCCCGTCAAATCCTGATCCCATGATTTGTTTGACAATGTCACGCATGATGACTGAATTTGTTTTAACAAGATCTAAACGAGTTTGTCCTGGTTTTTGGTTTACTCCTGCGGTGATAACGACTAGATCTGCATCTGAACATTCGCTGTAATCTCCTGACCAAACAGCGACATTTTCTTCTCCCCAAGCCATACCATCTAAAAGGTCCAATGCTTCCCCTTCTGCTTTTTCTTGGTTCACGTCGATTAGAACGAGTTCATTAGAAATTCCTTGGTTGATCATTGCATAAGCAATACTTGTCCCAACAAAACCAGTACCAACAATGACTACTTTTCTACTTGTTTTTTTCATGATATATAACACGCTCCCTTTCATCTCTTATGTTATTTTCATGAAAATTATAATGCCGACTATGTCATTTATCAATATAATGAAAGTTATACTTACTATAATTTTTATTTATAGAAAAACTCAACTAGATTGTCTGGGTACGTTCCCAACTTCTTCTTTTCCCAGTATGTATCGCCTGTTCTTTACCAATAGTAGCATGCAGGTCTTCCATCGATGCTATTCTTTGAATCATTCCTTGCCTATTCTTTTTTGCATGAGTAATTCTAGCATGTAGAGAAGAATTTGAGCTTATAGTAAGATAGCTTGTATCGGTGGACATAGATCTAAGAGTTTCTTTACTGGAGTTACTTATCGAGCTATTGAAACTGCTCATTTCTTTTTGTTCTTTTAGTTTTTGATAAGTCTTCGTACGAAAGAATTTGTGGATCGGGTATATGAACTTTTTCACTGTTCTCTCCTCCTGTTGAATCGGTTATTTTATTAGGGCTTTTGTTTATTTTTTGCATTTTCGAGTAGTGTTTGTTCTTGTTGTCTATAAGCTTCTGCTAGTTGTTTTTTAAACTTTCGTTGATGTTTTCGGTGGCGTTGCCCTTTTAAATACTTCATAAAGGCACGAAGGATCACAATAAATAAGTACATAGCAAAAAAGGCTGAAAAACCATACCGCAGAATATAGAGGAAAAAGTAAGCATAGGATTCTGCTAGATGATTCATGGGTGGTAATCCATCTTGATAAAATAAGAATGCCAGAAGTAGATCCATTTATTTTCTCCTATAAGTAATAAAAAAGAGGCTGTATCGCTGTACTACCTCCCCTAGTTTAGTTACGTTTATCTGTATTTTTTGTATTGCCCTTGTTTTGTCGTCATTTTTCCTGATGATTTTTTGTTTGCTGGTCCACTTGCTGTCATTTTTTTACTAAGTAACAGTGTGACAATAATGATTACTGCGAGTCCGCCTAAAATAAACACTAAATGATCGGATAAATAGTCAGAGAATCGTTTGAATAGATCAGTCTGTGCTACGACACCTGATTTGATTGTTTGTTGCCAAAAGGTTTCCATATAATGCCTCCTAGTTTGAGTTGAGAATAGTAATTTGGTTTCACATCTTAAAGCATAATATAAAAAGAAACTAAGCGACTAACACTTTTTTCTAAGTCAGGAAAAAGTGTTTTTTTAATTTTGGTCATCATTTTTGAGGTCAAAAAACAATAGGATTTGTTAGTTCTAAGCAATATGGCACCGAATTGTATCGCTGACAGTAAAAAAGCCACAGACCCATTTTTTTGCTTCTGGGTCTGCGACTTCTATTGCTTTGATTTAAACACTCTTTAAAGAAAGTATCACACAATTAGCCTTTGTGTTCTTTTTTTGAAGTCAATTCTTCAAATTTTTCTTTGACTTCATCTGTCAGTTTCTCTACTTCATTTTCGAAACGATTAGGTTTTGTTGGTTCATCTTCTTCTACAGCATTTGATCCAGATAATGCTACTTCTTTTTCTTCGCCGGAGTTTGTACCAGATAATGCTTCTTGTTTTTCTTCTGTTTCGCCAGAATTTGTTCCAGCCAATGCTACTTCATCATCTGATTTAGGCGCCATTGAACCTCTCAGACGTTTTCCCTTTTCCCCATTGTAATTTGTCATAGTTCTACCTCCTAGTCTTTCTTTTCTTTATAGTACATAAGAATAAAATAACTGTCAAAATATGTGAATAGAAAAGGGTTTCTTTTCTTTCTTTTTTTAAAATCAGCAATCAGGATGTTTCTTTTTTTCTATAAAAAACAATCCAAAAAATCTGCGTAGCATTTGTAACATCTTAACTGATTTTATTTTTTTGTGACCGGCAGAGAAAAGTTCTGTACATATCGCTATTTCTTCCTACAGACATTTTCATAGGATTTCGGAAATTCCAAAAAAGAACGAACAATACAAAAAACGCATTGTTCGTTTTTCCTCCAATTTCTCAAACGTAAACGATTTTTGTCTCGACCTCATTTTCTGTGTTTGATTGTGAGTATTAGAAATGTTCCCTTTTATTCGTTGATTACGAAACAAAATGTGGCATCAGTGAGTGCTTTTTTCATTTTCCTGGATTTCTTTGATTCCTTCTTCCAAGATGTTCATTTGAAGCAAGGTTTCTTCGTCTTTTATGATTTTTTCTGCACCATTGATCAATGTTTCATAGATGCCTTCGTATACACGGCTGTAGTCACCAATCTCTGAAATGACTTTTTCTTCATGATAGGTTCCTTCGCCATCTATATAAGTCAAAGTGCCGTAGTGTTGAGGTAAATCGATCCCAAAGTCTTGATTGTCAGGCATATAGAACATTTTTAAATGTTCTTCCTGACGATCCTTCGTTTGTTTGACGAACATGCCTTTTTTTCCATAGACGACAAAACTAGGGCGCTCCTTGATTCGGAAATAACTGGATTTGACTGAAATTTTCATCGTACCATAATAAAAATCAAGGTCGAAATAATCATTCATACGTCCTTTACCCAATAATTGACGAACATCATAGTGGATCGTATCTGGTTCACCAAAGTAAGAAATGACTTGATCTACTGTATGACACGCATGGCCATAAAGATAACTATTCGCTGTTGAAAATTCAGTAGTATTTTCTGGGATTTCTGGTCTGAAATAATCATAATGCATTTCGATTTCTAAGATGTCACCAAGTTTTCCGCTTTCGATCACTTTTTGAACCGTGAGAAAATCGGAATCGAAGCGGCGATTTTGATAGCACTGGATGAATAGCCCTTTCTCCTTCGCTAACGCAAACAATTCTTTTGCTTCTTTTGACGTCTCTGCAAATGGTTTTTCGACTAATACGTTTTTGCCTTTTTCAAGAGCCATTTTTCCGTACTCATAGTGGAATTGACTAGGCGTAGTGATAACGACCAATTGAATCTCGGGATCATCCCAAAGATCAGATAGCTGATTTGTATATTCAATATCGTCAAATGTTTCCCAAACTGGTTTTGATGGGGAAAAGATTTTTTTGATCTTGATCTTATCGGTTAGTTTTCGTGAAAATGGCAGATGGTAACGATTGGTACTTTTTCCATTACCTAAATATGCGATTGTTAGCATAATTATCCCTCCTTAGTAGATACTGTGAGTATACAAGGAAATCGCAAGCGTTGGTTGTTTTCAGGACAAACAGGTAAAAATGTTCAGTAACTCAGGAAAATCTCTTCGCACGGTGACAAATATGTTTAATCGTACATTTTTGATTTGGATAGTCAAACACGTGGATTTTCAGTATGATAGAGTTGGAAGGTGATTGAAATGTTAATTGAAGATAAATTGATTCGCCAAGATACATTTACGACAACGGAGAAACGGATTGCTGATTATTTGCAAGCAAATTTTGAAGCTGCCGTCTATATGACTATCGAGGAACTAGCTAAAGCGACCTATACTTCTCATTCAGCCATCATTCGGCTATGTAAAAAATTAGGATTTACCGGTTTTAAAGAATTTCGCTTGGAATTAGGGCGTGAGGTCCATCAATTACTAGCGCAATTTGATCAAACGATCGATGCGAATTTCCCTTTCTCAGAGCAAGATGATGGAGCAACGATAGCGAAAAAAATGGCTGAATTATCGATTCAGGCTGTGAAGAAGGCACAGCTACAAATTGAAGATCAGCCATTAGATACAATTGCGGAAAAATTGACACAGGCGAAGCGGATTTTTGTCTTTGCCAAAGGAGATTCCCAGATCACTGCAAGGAAATTCCAAAATAAATTGGTCAAACTAAATAAGTTCTTGATCTTGGCTGAAGAATATAGTGATTCGTCTTGGAATGCTGCGAATCTAACTAAAGAAGATTGTGCTGTTTTTATTAGTTATAGTGGAAGAATCCACCACTATGAGAAAATCATGTCCTACTTGAAACATGTAGGGACACCCACCCTTCTTCTGACAGGAAACGAGCATTCTGAAATGGCAAAAAAGGCGAGCATGTGTCTCGTAATCTCTCAAGGCGAGTTGGATTTTGTAAAAGTCGCTACTTTTTCTTCCCAGATTGCTTTTGATTATGTTTTAAATACGCTATATTCGATCATGTATGCCCAAAATTATACGGCGAATGTTTTAAACTTGAAAGAAAAGCAACAATTGATCCAACATGGGTTATTGAAGGAGTACCGTCAATAAAAAACTAGCTCCCGCTTGTCTTGGAAGTGATAAAAACCACTTGCCAATCAGCAGGAGCTAGTTTTCGCTTTATTTTTGTTGCTCGTTTCTTTGGATCAACTGCGCAATCAGCGAACCTAAAAAATGATAGCCAAGTTGTGATGGATGTAATCCGTCTGATTGTAAATAGATCGTTGGATCAGTGAAAGAACGTTCATACTGATAGAAGTCGATAAACTCGCTAGCGGTTTGCTCCGCTACTTTTTTAGCTAGTTGGGTGTATTCCACTAGGATGACTGGATCTGTCTGAGTTTTAATCTTTTCATCTACATAACTTGGTCCTACTAAGATGATCCGACTGTCTTTAAATTGATCTATGATGTCCAACAGATTTTCTTGAAATGCTTTTTTGTTTTTACGATCGTTGATTGCGTCATTGATGCCAATGTTCAAAACGACATAATCAGCGGTTAATTCTTGGTCAATCTGTGTCAATCGTTCCAAAGCGCTAGTCGTAGAATCACCTCTTTTTCCTAGATTGGTTATAGTAAAATCTGGTAACCCTAACGCACGCAGCGTGTTCAAAAGCTGCTGATCTAAGGCGTGTATGACTTCTCCTTCAAAAAGTCCTGCAGCGATGCTATCGCCAAATATAATGATTTTTTTCATTTGTGTCATCCCTTTTCTTTTATACACTTCAATCTTAGCACCCTACATAAAAAAGGAAAACTCTAAAGGGTAAAGTATAAAAAGATTTTATCCTTCGATCAAAATATCTGATCGATAACTGTTAAGCACGATAGCAGACTCGGAATGTTTCACAATAGAGGATTTCTTTTTCCGTAAAGGTCAGCCCATAGGTATGAAACACCTCTTGAAAATAGTTCAGATGGGCATAGCGCCATTGCGCAAGACTACGATCGTCTTCACCCTCAAGGTAAGCAAAATCGGCTGGAACATCACAAAAAGCGATTTCGTCTACAGTTATTGTTTGGATGACTGCCTTGGGTTGGCTCTTGCCATCCAGGATGATACTGTATTCTTTTTCCTTGGGAAGTGGTTCATCGTCGTAGTCAAATAACTTTTTGGCAGAACAGGTTCCAGTCTTTTTCCCCTCCAACACTAAGGCAAGTAAACTATCTGCCATCGACGGATTGCTCCCGAAAGCCCATACCTCATATGTGCTGTCTTTAGCTTCAGGATGCATCGTTACAAATTTTTCCCATAATTCGAGTACTTCCATGTTAGTCTCCCATCTATTCCATGGTTTTATTCATAGAATCATTTGATGTAATAGATATAAGGTTCTTTTTTGGTTCTTTGAATGACTACTTTATTGTTTTGTCGTTTCAATCGGAACTGTTTGTCTTTAGGATGTCTGATGGATGCGCGGATTCTCCCACCATTATCAAAAAGAATAGCATATTTTCCGCCTGATAGCATTTCATTCACTTGTCCTTCTTCATTTGGTGTCACGTTGATTTTGGAAGGCTTCTTTTTGTTCAAGCTTTGTATCGTAATTGACTGGATTGTTTCGTTTTGTAGTTGGAAAGACAAAGGATATTTAGTGTGACGAATCACTTGGTTCCCCCAGATACGATAGCCGAGATAAGTGATTAGTCCAACAATAAGTAAAAGTGTTCCAATCAGTAGTAATAAAAAGAGCTGTTGCTGGTTTTGTACTTTTTTGGTTGCATTTTCTGCTTGTTCTGGAGAATAAGGGATCCGGTGTCCGCGAACCAATAGTCGATGGCTATTGATCATATAAGGCGTACAAGTCAAGAGTGTAACAAGATCCTTGTCCGGTTCGATCCTCAAATCATCTGTATCTGTTGGTTCGACGGTCTTGATCTGATCGACTTGATATGCGTGGATACTTTTGTTGATTTCAATCAAGAAGGTATCCCCAAGTACTAATTTCGGTAAGTCAGTGAATAATTTTGCTTGGGGTAATCCTCTATGACTTGAAAGAACTGCGTGGGTGCTTTTCCCGCCTGTTGGATAGGAGGTACCTTCAAGCAATGATGCACCTTTTTCCAGAAGTACTGCACTAGTCTGATCAAAAATAGGTAACCGAACATTGATTTTAGGGATCGTCAAGATTCCCAACGTATGTTTTTGCAAATAGGTATCATCTGCTTTTTCTGGTTGCTCTTTTGTCTTTTCAAAAGGATCTGCTCCCGGGTTATTGCCTTCTTTTGCTAATTGTCGGTTTTTTTCTTCCATTTTCTTTTGGATTTGTGTCATCTTTTCTTTGTTTTCTGAGGCTGCTTGTTTCTGATAATGACTGATTACTTGTTGATCCAAATAATTATTCAACGCATCACTGACAAAAGGATAGGCTAATGCAAGAATACCTCCGAGTAACACTAGAAGCATGAGACAATCCCAGAATCTTCTCTTTTTCTTATTCATACTTCTCTCCTTTCGTTTATAAAAATCTGTAGCATGAAAAATCTCTTTTCTTTTATCTAAAAAATCTGAATAAATAACGGTAATAGAAGTATTCATTTCGTAAATAAGCCAGAAATCTCAAAAATTTGAAAAAACAAATTTCTTGATTTCTGGCTTATTTAGTGGAGTCTGGGACAAATCTAAAAATCAGTTTTGCTACAGACGCTAATTCCGAATAAACGGTGTCCAAAAGTCAGGTTTTTCGAAATTTCCGAAAAACCTGACTTTTGTCTTGACTTCCTTTCAAGAATTCGATTAATAACTTTTTCTTCTTGTGAAGTAGATACCTGCAATTACAAGAAGTACCGCACCGATACCGATATAAAGGTAGATCCCTTTGCCACCAGTTGAAGGAAGTGTTCCTTTGTGTTTGTTAGGCACTTTTTCTGGTGAAACCAGTTCTCCAGTTGTTTGGTAAGATGAGTCGTTTACATCAAATGAGATGCGGTTCGTCAACGGTACATAATTTTCAGGTGCTTTTATTTCTTCAAGATAATACGTTCCGTATTTCAAACCAGTAACATCGATCAAACCATTTTTTTTCGTAGTGAAAACTGTTGCTTGATCTTTTGCCGTTGTCCAGCTGACTGCTTTTGTTTGAGGGTCGATCACTAAATAGTTTGCACTATCTGAATCTTGATCTCTGACAACGAATTCTGCATCAGCTAAAGGTTCATCAGCAGAAACATCTCCATCGATCTTAACAAACCGTTTTCCACCAGTTACGACATCCACTGTTGGTGGTGTTTTGTCTTCAGTGTGTCCATTGTCTACATTTGCTTCATTGGTAAATCCTTTTGTTGGATCAGCTTGTTCATTCAAATGCATGAAATAAGTGAATTTCAATGTAGCTCCTGGTGTCAAAGAAGGAATATAAGCTGGGTCCACTGCGACTGTAAAGCCGTTTCCTTGTTCTGTTACAGTATAGTGTGATTGATCGATGATCGTGTTGCCATCATATAAGACGTATCCAGTTTTACCAGTTGGTGTGTTACTGAAGGTCAAAGCAGCATCATGGGTATCGACTAAATTGAATTTAGTATATTTATTTGCTGTTCCTTCTTTATCGGCAATCCCTTGTGGAATATTGACAGAGATCTCATATTGGATATCTTCTCCGATAGCAACATCCTTTCCATCTAGTTGAGGCGTTGTTTTTTCAACGTGTGACGTATCATTTTTTATGGTTTTTTCAACAGGTGTTTGACTTTCTTCGATAATCTCAAATGGCGTTTTTGTTTGATTGTCGATCAACGCTGCGTTATCTGGTGCTTTGACTTCTTCCAAAATGTAAGAACCTACTTCTAGGCTATCTACTGTCAATTTCCCTTTATCTGTTGCCACTTCAGTGAAGTCTGTACTACCGATGTCATAGGCGTTTCCAGTCACGAAATGTTTTGCGGCATTCTTATCTGTAGTCCAAGTGTAAAGGCCGTCTTTTACACCTTCGATATATTTCACTATGGCCCCTTCTGTTTTAGAAATAATGAATTCTGCGCCGTTCAATGCTTCATTTTCAGCTGTACCGATTTTTTTGACAACTAACGTACCGTCACTAGTTACTGTATTTTTAGGATAGACATGCACTGTGTTCAATTCTTCTGTCCCATATTTATAAGAACCGTCTGATTGTTTGATCATTTCATAAACTGGGAAAGCAATCACCATGTTTGTTGCTCGAATGACCCCAGCTTTTGGCTGTTCTTTGATGACGTATACGGCATCTTTTCCGTTTTGTGTTTTTGGTAAAGACAAAGTAAGATTTCCTGCTGCATCTGTTACACCTGTCGCAATTGGATTACCAGGCGTCAAAGACTGCACCGCTTGTTTCGCGTCATCTACTGATTCTCCATTGTTGCGGTGATCGTAAAACTCTGTTGTGACATCATAAACTGAAAATGTCACATCACCCAATCCTTGATAATGATCAAACTCGCTCATTTCTTTCCCTGTGTTTTGGATCAGCGGGTCTGGTAGATCGGTCATTTTTTTCTTATGGATGATGACTTGTGCTGACGTGTCAGCTGCATAAACATCTGCCGCGCTAAACCAACTTGCTAGGATCGGAACGATCAACAATAATGCACTTATTACAATTCTCTTTTTCATTTTTTCACTCCTATTTTTCTTTTGATAAGCATACTTACAACGAATAAAATCATACCAAGCCCTACGACAAACCATAGTGTTCTTCGTTGTTCATTTGTTTTAGGCAAGAATCCTTTTCCCTTTTCTTTTTTATTTATAACTTTTAAAGGGGCTGTTTCTTTTCCAGATTGCTGATAGCTGTATTTGGTTACCTCGAAAAGAATCGGGGATTTATTTAAGATATACCCAACTGGTGATTGGACCTCTTCTAACTGATAGTTTCCATAAGCAAATCCAATGATCGAAAATTTCCCGTCTTTATCAGAAGTGACTGTAGTAGCTTCCTCACGTTTCGTTGTCCATGTAGTATGTCCACTTTTGCGAGATAGATAGTTTCCCTCACTATTTTTTACGATAAAGGTGGCACCAGCTAAACCTATTTGATTTTCGTTGGCTACTTTGATGAAATGTTTACCGCCTGTGTAGACAACAGCTTTGTCAATGTATGAAGAAGAACCAACGTCTAATTTTCCTTCATTATTGATTGTTTCATCTGGAATTGCTTTATCGTTCAAACACATCTGGTACGTGAGTTTGAGTGCTTTTCCAACGTATTTCTGTAAGAATGTAAGATCAAAATCGACCGTAAATCCATTTGATTCTGTGTGTAAGCGATAGCCTTCTGTCATTTTCTGGCCGTTGATAGAAAGACGGATTGTTTCAGGTAGAAGTGTCAACGCGGCATCTCCTTGATCGCTGATTTTGAACCTGCTGTAATCGAGAAGATTCACAGGTATAGTCGTATTCAATGAATAATTGATCTTGTCACCTATCGCAAAATCACGTTTGCCTTCTTCAACTTTTTTTTCAAAAGGTGGTGCTGGATAGGTATTTTCTTCATTTTTAGGATATAAATGAATGGTTGCCAATTCTTGGTTGTCTGCATCATTGATCGGTAGAGCAACAACAAGGTTGGCTGCTTTTTCTTTGACTATTTCTGGTGCTTTCACTTCTTCAAAGAGATAGACACTATCACGCCCTTGGTTGTCTTTGATTGGCAGTTGGAAATTAGCAATACCATCTTCATTTCCCACTGTCTGGGTCACTTGTTCTGCTATTTGGTTACCTGTGCTAGCACCTTGAGCAGCAATTTTTTGTTGCGCGTCTTCCACGCTCATTCCGTCTCTTCTCAGTTGATAGAACGTATCAGTCACGTCATAAGCGGCGAAGGTCACATCATTCAATCCTCGATAGTTCTGTAAAAAAGTTTGCTCCTGTCCGGTGTTTAGTTGAGTCTCTGGTAATTTTCCATTTTCAAAAAGTAATTTATGCAGAGTGAATTGAACAGTGCGTGTTTCACTCTGTGCCTGGTTCTCCTTTGGGAAACTAAAGAGACAGAATGGAATCAAACAAAGAACGAGCCATTTTAGTTTTTTCATTTCATCACGCCCTTTCCGTGATTTCTCATGAAGAGATAAACACCTGAAAGACCTAGAGCAATAAGTCCTATTAGATAGATGCCAAGGCGGCCGGAGCCACCAGTTTCAGGTAGCGGTACTTTTGCTTGGTTCGTGACATCTAAGCTGATTTGATTATGTTGTTCTCCATCAACTAAGACATTCTTCACTGCAGTGCCATCAATCATGACTGTACCATTTTCTTGGATCACGACTTTCACACTCTGTTTCAGTCCTTGATAGCCTTCTGGCGTGTATGTTTCTGTCAAGATATACGTACCTGGCTGTAGATTTTCGAATAGGAAGGTGTCTGTTGGTTGTCCATCTTTTGGCAATTCGATATCCACACCATTACCTTGTAAACGAAATTTTGCTCCAGGTAATGCTTTTCCATTGTCTTCTTTTTTGTGAACGGTCAAGTCAAAGGATTTTAAGTGATTTTCATGTGTTAATGTCCACTGATCTGCTGTTTCAACATTGTTTCCGTCATAGTGGATCTCCCCATATTTATCGATCGTAAACATATAGTTACCAGGAATCGTATCATAGCCTTCTGGTCCTTTGGTTTCTACGATTCGATATTCTCCAGGATCATTAGCGCTGAATAAGGCCAACCCGGCAGCATCTGTCTCTTTTGTGGCTATTGTCTGGTAGTTTCCTGTGCTTGTTTTTTTCTGTAAATCAAAAGTTGCCTTTGCTAGATTGACTTGTTTTCCTTCTTGGGTCGTATACTTGCGAATGCCTATTGGGATCTTTTTGAACTGATTCGTGACCGTAAGTGTAATCGTATTGTCTTTGATCGACGTGTCTTTATTATCAATGGTCACCTTTCCTTCATCGGATACCTTGATCGTCCAAGTCTGTTTCTGAGACAACTCATGACCTTGTGGGGCTTTTAGTTCGGTCAAAGTATAGGTTTCCCCTTTGTCTAACCGTGCGTTGTCTGGTAAAGAATAAGTGCCGTCATGGTTATCTTTCAGTGTTACATCAAGTGTCCCACCCTTCAATTGAAAAACAGCCCCTTCTAGAGGTTGTTCACCTGAAGATGATTGTTTGATTACTTTCAAGTTCAATGGTGTAAACTGTTTGATGTTTTTCCAAGTCGTGTTGTTCAGCATATCTGAGGTATAACCAGGCACATCAAGTTCCGCGATAGCTTGGTAAGTAAAATCTTTCCCTTGATTGTTGTACTTTGGTAAGAACAGGTTTTCTTGATAGCCAGCTCCGCTTGTTTCAGAAAGTTGGGTGACATCATTTCGTGTCCATGTATCCCCTGTGTCACTAGCTGGTTTATTCAATTGGACAAAGCCTGTTTGCCAACTGTTGGGATCAATCGTTTGGGTTCGTTTCACTTCATACGTTACATGATCTGGTCGACTACTTTTATCATGGTCGAATTCTTCCCATTGTTTCGTAAAGTTTAGTTTGACGCCAGGTGCTTTCGCTGAAGGAATACCAAATTCTGCTATCTCGCTTGAATCAGATAATGGTTGGAACGTTGTGGTGCCATTGATCTGATACCAATAATCCGGCTTGAAGTTTTTACTTTCTGTTTGGATACGTACTTGGTAATGGATTTGGATCTCTTGGTCTTTACCTAAATAGATTTGATTGCTTTTGATAGTCGTGCCATCCATTTGGATCGATGGTGTCACTGTCAGTTGTTTACTTCCTACACTTTTTACGCTTAACGTATTGGGTTGATACACAAATGGTTGAGCAATTGGATCTGTCACTGCCCCATTAACGACTGTACCGGATATTTGGACCGCTTTTTTAGCTAAATAATCAGAAATATCTGATGCATGATCTGCAGATTCATAATAAAGTGTGCCATTTTGGTCACTTGAGACCATTTGTCTCATTTTGGCTTCTACTTGTGCTTTGGAAAGGTTCGCTTGATTGTCACTTTGCAACTGGATACCTAAGCCGTGGATCTCAATACCGCGTTGTTTCAGTGCCATTGCTTCACCGATCGTGGCGATGAATGTACTATTGATCGTTTTTCGATTGCCGTTTTGGTCATCAACATTATAGGTGGGAGAAATTCTAGAGGTGCTCCCAGAACCTTCCTCATTATTTGAAAATTCTGTACCATAATAGCTACCATCTGATTCTGTAAATACTTTTTGGTTTTTATATGAAAAAGTTGGCACACCATCAGTCAGCAAAACAATGACCTTTTTATGACCGTTCGGAGTAGAAAGCATAGTTCCGGCATCTCGCAATGCTTTTTGTGTGAATGTCCCTCCACTAGTACTGGAAGGTGTCACAGATTTCACTTGATCTTTGACTGAATCAAATGGCCCCATTGGAACAGAACCGTTATTGTAGCCATCGCTTGAATAGCCGATATAGCCCATGCTGATTTTATCTGTGATGCCGCTATTGCTTAATGTGTCTACGAAACGATTGACGCCATCACGGACTTCACCGATCCGATTGTTGTTATTCATACTGCCTGACCAGTCAACAACTAAGGCGATATCTAAAGGTGTTGTTTCTTTTTGGACATTCCCTCGGACGTTCAAGTAAACATCAAAGAGCCCTGGAGTAGTTGTTTCTTCCGCAAATTTACGAACAGCATAATCAGCTTCGTTACCTGTTCCGCCATATTCAATGTATGAATTGGTTTTATTTGTTGGGTCGCCATCCCATGTTTTTACACCATCCCATTGGTCACTGGCATTTCTATTTCCTTGATGATTCAAAACATCAGTGTTGCCCGCTGGCTGCCAACTAGCTGTTGGATAAGTTCCTTGAGCGTCTGTTGTATAATCTGCGTGGATAGTTTGATTCACTCTTAGGGGTGCGCCATTTGCGGCTAGAGTTGGCAAACTGAAAGGTTTGACAGCTGGAGAGTGATTCGTTTCCTGTGAATCTGTTGCGGTCGTTTCCGTTGTGGCAGATTCTGTAGAAGAACTAGGTGCAGAATTGGCATCACTAGTTGTTGTCTTCGTTGCCTCTTCTCCTTGTGTTAACGGTGTAATTGGTATTTTTTTGTCATCTACCAAGAGTTCATTTGCTTTGTTTGTATATGATTTTTCGTCGATTTTTAAGGATAAACGAATAGACTGACGAATATGTGGCTCGATTTGTAGCGTGATTCCTTGACTGTCTACATGGTACGAATAGCCCTCTTCTTTCGTAGGATCTGTGAGAGATAAATAATTCGTTCCTAGACCAATTATTTTTTCTTGTTTTTCCGCCGTCTGATTATTTACATTTACTTCCAAATCCAAATAATGGCTGTTTTCATTCTCAGTTGTGATTTTAGCTGATGCTATATCAAAGACAGTTGATACTTCAGCCATCGCAGCAACAGGAATAAAATA
The DNA here is from genome assembly GCF_002277935.1 of Enterococcus durans. Lineage (NCBI taxonomy): Bacteria > Bacillati > Bacillota > Bacilli > Lactobacillales > Enterococcaceae > Enterococcus > Enterococcus durans. The sequence goes on from NZ_CP022930.1 coordinate 2,463,160, forward strand.
AGAGAAAACTAATGAAAATAGCACACAAATTATCCCTAACCTCTTTTTTAAAGTAATCATTCTTCCCCTCCTAATTTAATTTTTCATCTACTCCAATGTAAAAACGATGAGATTAAAATAAATAATTGCTCTTATTTTTTATTTATTATAAACTGATAGTTATTATACGAATGGTTCAAAAGATAATCACACCAATTTTCAGACTGGGTAGTTTCATTTGTGGAATTGATTCCTCTATTCGATGGGAGTTTGATTATATAAAAGGGTTGAGGGAGAAAACTTATGATCAGGTTGTTGGAAGAAAACTATAGAAAAATGGAGCAAATCATCCGAGTGTTGTCCATTTCTGACCAGTGGATGACAAAAAAAGAACTTGCAAAAGAAATTGGAAGCTCTGAGTCAACATTTATTCGTTATATCGAAGAGATCAAAATTCGTTGGGGAACGAAAGTGACGATCGAAACATCAAGGAAATTAGGCTATCGGATCGAACATTTTAATGCAGCAATTTACCTAGATGTTTTGATGGATATGGCACAAAGCTCAACGAACAGCCAGTTGCTACATGAGATCATCATGAATCCTGGCCAAACGATCGAATACTATTGCGAGACCCTCTCAATCAGTCGCTCTTCGTTTACGCGCAAGCTAAAACGCTGTAATGAGATCTTAGAGTCTTATTTATTGAAAATCATTGTTGATCAAGGTTTTCAATTAACCAGTCAAAAAAGCGAGATCCAATTGAGAATATTTGTTACCTTTTTCTTTTTGAATTTTTATGGACGTCATGAACTTCCCTATACGATCGATAAAGCGGTGGTCAAAGACATCATGGAAAGAAATCACTGCCAAATAAGCTTATGCGGTCAAGGGAGTACGTATGAACAGTCTTTTTATATTATGTATTTCATGGTGCATCTAATGCGGGAAACACAAGGATTTTACTTGGATCATATGCCATCTAAGGATTTGCGAAACATGCATGAATTGAAGAATAAGGACTATCTACTTTTAAAAAAAGAATTAACTAATCTGAATTATGATAGTTATGAAAAAGTTATAGATTATTTTACTCGTTCTATTTTTCAACAGTTCTCTTTTTCAGAGCAAAAAGATATCAGAGATAAAATACAGAGAAATTTACAAATTTGTGTATTTTCAAAAACGGCTGAGTGGGATTCAGACAATCTGGATTTCATCGTTCACTTATTGACTAACATTTATTTTTTTTCTCGTCTGTTTCCTTTTGACACGACACATCTGACGTATCGTGCCACTTTTTTTGCGGAACAAATACGAGTTAGACACACGCCACTTTATGCACGCTTACGAGCAGAATTACAGTTTTTTTCTACCTTGTTGGATACCGATTTCTTGAATTATTTATCGAGTTATGTTTTTTGGATGTTAGTCATTAATCCAGATGCGAATCAGTCATTAGTCACGAAGCGGATATTGGTCGTTAGTGACCTAGGCATCCAACATAGTCGTTATGTTGAGTCTTACGTCAGCGATGTCTTGGCTGTACATCGCGTGCGCTCGATCACAGATGCGATCACAGATGAACAATTAAAGTCATTTGATCTGACAAACTATGATCTAGTCGTGTCGAACCAGCCCATTACCAATACGCAAATACCAAGTTTATTGATTGATGATAGTATTTCATTCAGTGATGAAGATGATTTGATCAATCTATTTGGATTATGACATTCTTTCATATTTTTCAATCTTCAGATTATTTCCTAACGTAGAACACTAGTAGCAATAAACAAATTATTTTTCACAAAAAAGGCGGAAGATTTTGAGAACAACGCAAACTGTTTTCAGAATCTTCCGTCTTACTTTTATTGTATTAAGTTATTTAATTCCTGATTCTAGCCACTTTCTTTTGAAACGGAATTCTTGGATCAATTGGTCTTTGCTCCACCGATTTGCGATAAAATCAGTTAGCGTATCCATTGTTAGGTCCATCGTGAAGTAAAGAAAACTCAAGGCCTCATCTTTGGAGTCAATTGCAAAGTGATTGGCAGCCAATAAGCTGTACCATTCCTTCAACATGGATGAATCATCCGGGATATCCCTTCTTCGGTGGTTATTTAAATCGGTGCTTTCGGTCAATAATTTGATTGTTTGCCAGTAATTGCTCCCAGGCTTCAATGTAGCACACCACCCAAGATAATTTTCGATCCCAAGAAAAAAATCTTGGCTATCTTTCTCGATATACTGTAGGATATCTCGGTGGATCTGTGCGGAAAAATAGGAGATAGTAAAACGATAGGCATCTTCTAGGTCTTCGAAATACTTATAAAATGCCCCTCTAGACATTCCTATTCCTGAAACGATAGCAGAGACTTTGACTTGACTGATATGCTGTTCTGAAAAGTTCTTTAGTAAGACGTTGATGATCGCTTGTCGCTTTTCTTCAGCCAAGTTTAGAAAGGTTTCTTTAGGCATCAGCTAACTCCTTTCGTTATTTTATGTCCGCCATGTCTTCTTCCACCAAGTAGCCATCTTTCATGCGATACACACGGTCGCTCCATTTGATCATTCGCGCATCATGTGTGACCATAACAGTGGCCTTTTGTTTTTCATGCGCTTCTTTCACCAATAATTTCACCACTTCATATGCATGGTCAGTATCAAGGCTTGCAGTTGGTTCATCTGCTAAGATCAGGCTAGGATCATTGAACAGTGCCCTAGCAATTGCTACACGTTGTCTTTCTCCACCAGATAAGTCTTTTGGATAGCTGTCTTTCAATTCATAGATATCCAGCGATTTCAGCAACTCATCGATCGTTGTTTCTGCTTTCTTTTGATGGCTGACCTTATCTACTAGATAAAACTGTTCTTTGACTTTTAAAAAGGGAATCAGATTGGAACTTTGAAGGATGAACCCAATTTCTTTAAAACGGAGATCCGCCCGTTTCTTCTCTGATAGATTCAAAAACGATTGCCCGTTAATCGTGATCTCTCCTGATGTTGGATTCTGCAATCCACCCGAAATCGTCAAGAAGGTACTTTTCCCTGATCCAGAAGGTCCGATGATGCTGACAAATTCTCCTTGCTTCACTGTAAAGTTGATGTCTTTCAAGGCGGTTACTTCTGTGTGCCCTTTGCCAAATTTTTTGACAATATTTTTCATCGTTAAAATATCTTTCATCTTCTTATCCTCCTATTGCCGTGATTGGATCAACTTTTGCAATGGTCCGAACGGAAAATACGCCGCCGAGCATAGCAACTACGATCAAAACGCCACTATATAGTAGCCATTGATTCCAGAAGATCGCAAATGGCATCGCACTTGGCAAGATCAAACTAGTAAGATAAGCAAATGCTACTGCTAAGACCACACCGATGACCCCTACAATAAATGATTGAGCAATCAATGATTTTGCAATAAAAGCATTGCGGATGCCTTGTGCCTTCATCACGCCAAAAATTGCTGTCTTTTGTAAAGTGATCACGTACATAAAGATCCCTACAACTGCCGCAACGACTAAGAATAGGAAATAAACCATTGCGTTAAGTGTCATATTCTGTGCAGAGTACCCAGGTAAACTGTCAATAAATTCTGGGATCGCTAATTTTTGGAGCGTTTTAGACGCAGCATCCTGATTGATCGTAGCCTTTTCTTTTGTCACGATGGCATTGATTGGTGCCTGACTTTCAGAAGCAAATGGCTGATCACCAAATTTCAGGTGGGTCCAAGTGGCTAAATTTGTATAAATCACTGGAGAAACAGTATAGTACGTTTCTGGGAAAATCCCAACGATCGTTAATTCCTGATCATAACTGCCAATCTTCAATTTATCTCCAACCTTATACGTATCTTCCGCCAGATTTTGAGAAATAATGATTTCATTTTCTTTGGTAAACATCTGACCTTTTGTTATTTTGGGAAGTAAAAATGCATCATTCGTCGTTCCGAAAACAGCGACATTTTCTTTGTTTTTCCCTTTCACTGCCCCACTATATAAGCCAATCGGTGCTTTTTCTTTTGCATCGACGTGGTCAAGATCCCCTCTGGTCAATTGTGAAGCGGCAAATACTTGATTGGCATCTTCTGATAAGACGATTTCTTGGGCTCCCCAATCATCGATGGCTTTTTTGAATTCTTCGGCAAGTCCACTCGCCAGTCCTGACAGCATGAAAACGACGTACGCGATCAAAAACATAATGCCGATGATCAGACCATAGCGTAATTTCGCATACCGCATTTCTTTCATTGCTAAAAACATCTTTCTTCCTCCTCTAACCAATTTCTTCCAAGTGACAAATTGTCACTACAGATGAAAGTATATCCCTCGAGTGACATTTTGTCACTTGATATATTCTGAAAAAAATAAATTTTTTAGTTTTTCTCTTTTTTGAAGCCTTTCTTCCACATTTTCTGACTTCCTCCTCTTAGTCAAATAGAGTAAGATCAGAACGAATAGAAGGTATTTTATCGAATATTTATAGAAATAACGGGCTTTAAGTTTTTTTTATGGTATCCATGATAAACTTGAGAAGACCAACTATAATGAGGTGAACGAATGATAAAATTACTAATAGTCGAAGATGATCGTGTATTATCTGACAACATCAAAGAAATTCTTTCAGGCATTGGCGATATCACACAAGTATATGATGGCAGTGAGGGACTTTATGAATTAGAAAGTGGCGTCTATGATCTAGCTATCCTTGATTTGATGATGCCTGAAATGGATGGTTATGAAGTAGTAGCACTTGCCAGAAAGGCAAAAATAAAGACCCCAGTTTTGATTTTGACTGCTAAAGATGGCTTAGACGATAAGATCCAAGGTTTTGAACGCGGCGCAGACGATTATTTGACTAAACCTTTTTACCGTGAAGAGTTGCTCATGCGGACCAAAGCTCTACTAAAACGGTCGTTAGGCCTCTTCGACGAAAATACGTTTGAATACAAAGGAATGATTTGTGATCTACACAAAAATACTGTTACTTTTGCTGAAACGGTTTTGCCGATCCAAGGAAAAGAATTTGAACTACTTGTTTACTTTTTACAAAACCAGCGAATCATTCTTACCAAAGAACAGATCTTTGACCGAATCTGGGGATTTGATTCGGATACGACGATCACTGTCGTCGAGGTCTACATGAGTAATTTACGTAAACATCTGCGTCAGACAGGACTCGACAAAGAAATCAGAACATTACGGAATGTCGGTTATATCATGCAAGGAGAGTGATTTGATGAACGGGAGTATCTCTCGAAAACAGCGTAGGCGCTTTTTTTTAGCCAACGTCACAGCTTTTGCCCTGATTTTCTTTTTATTAGGTTTGATCACGCTCCAAGTCTTGAACCAATCCGCTTATCGAGAAACGGATCTTTCACTGGAAAAAATAGAGCCCGACTCTCGAATGGTCCAGCTTGAAATTGCCCGTTATCAACAAGGCAATCCTTTTTTGAATGTCTCCCCTCCTGGACAGGAAAATTCGTCGCAGCAATTAGGACCTATAGGGGATCGTTTCAACACACAGATCGTTCTCTGGTCTGCTTCTGGTGACATCCTAAATAAAGATGCTATAGGGGGACGATTCAACCAGCTGGAAGAATTGAAGCTCGACACGAAAAATCTCGGTACGATCCAGTCCATCGAACTAAAATCAGAAGGTTCGGAAGCACCGTTATCTTTTCGTTCAGTGACCCAAAAAGCGAGTTCAGATCAAGGAGAAGTAGCCTATATCCAAGTGCTCTCCAATACGAATCAGATCAAGAATTCACTCGCTAATTTTCGAACGATCATGATTGCTTGCATGGTGTTTTTTTGGCTGATCTCGATCGCTATCAGTTATTACTTATCAAATTTAAGTATGCGCCCTATCTTGGCATCATGGCGCCGTCAAAAAGAATTCGTAGAAAATGCTTCCCACGAATTAAGAACACCTTTGACGATCATTCAAAATAGTTTAGAACATCTTTTTACGAAGCCAGATCACACGATCCTAGATGAATCGGAAAGTATTGCGCAAGCACTTGCTGAAACACGGCGACTTACAGGACTAACCTCTGATCTATTGACGATTGCACGAAATGACTCAGATGAACGAACGATTGACAAAACGGTGATCCAGTCGACAACATTTTTAACCGAACTAGTCAAACCATTTGCAGAAATGGCAAAAATCGATGAAAAAAGTTTCACCTGTGAGTTAGGTAAAGATGCAAACGTGCAAGTGGATGCTAAAAAGATCCATCAGGTACTAGTGATCCTTTTAGACAATGCGCTAAAATATACACAAGCTGGCGATCAGATCATCCTTACTTCCAGTACGACACACAAAGACTGGACGATCCATGTGATCAATACTGGTCCTTCTATCAGCAATCAAGAGAAACAACGGATCTTTGAACGTTTCTACCGAGAAGATCACTCGCGGTCTAAAGGAACTGGTGGATACGGACTGGGCCTTGCTATTGCTAAACAGATCGTTGAACAACACCAAGGTGAACTGACAGTAGCAGATCATCAGCCGCGTGGAGTCGATTTTAAAGTTCAGATTCCCATCAAATAACCCGATTTCTATTCGTACAGAGCCAACGAGCGGTGGACAAAAGTGTTTCTTACTTTTGTCCACCGCTCGTTTTTTTTGAAATTTCCGAAAAACCTGAATTTTTATTTATTTTTTGGCAGAATTGAGATTTAAACTAGTAAGCTTACAAATGACTTAAGTCTTTTATAACTGGGGAAAAAAGTAAAAATAAGGTACAATATTACTAAAGAAACGGAGGTGTTTTCATGGATCAGAAAACAAGAAAAAATATTCAAGAAAAGCTAAAAAAACGTACGATGCAGCTGCCTCCTATCTTCCAGGAATTTTTAAAGGAAAATCAAAAGACGTTGTCATTGAGCAGCCGTTATGAATACGCAAAAGACTTCCATTTATTTTCAGATTACTTAAGAGATACCTATGCAGAAGATGTGACCGATCAGCTGATCATTCATTTAGAAAAAAGGGACTATTTGAATTTCTTACAGAAAGTCTATCGCCATACTCGTTCTTTTCAAACAACCGCTGAACAAGAAACGAATCAGCAATTCAAAAACGGTTATTATGGATTATCTAGAAAACAATATTCTTTGAATCATTTTCTTCGTTATCTTTACCAAACAGGCCGATTAAAAAAAGAGATCTCACTTTTGGGTGAAACCTTGCCTGAAACGACATCAGCCGCACCGCGATATGTGGATGCTTCATTACTTGAGAACTTCGATACCTTATTTATTCCTAAAAAGGGGTTTAAAACAACAAGAGAAGCGAGTTTTGAAGAAAAAAATCGTCCAAGGAATCTAGCGATTTTAGCTGTTCTCTTTTATTGCGGACTAAAAATCCACGAAATTGTCGAATTAAAAAGAAAAAACATCGAATTGAATAAACAAATGATCTACATCGATCGAAAGGTAAATCGGCTAGACAAAGCAGTTATTCCCAATGAAGCCCTACCTTACCTCACCCATTATCTTGAACTTACTGAAAAAGATACAACAGCCGAATCATTTGTCTTTCGTTCCTCTCATGATCAGCAGATCTCTCCACGAACGATACGACAAATCTTAAGTAAAGTTACAATAGCCAACAACCTATCGCCTGAGTTATGCAGAAAAACCTTTGGCTATTACGTTGGGCTTTATTTGGATGATTTAGATACTGTCAATTATTTATATGGAAATCGTTACCTTGATCCTCATTCCTTTGAAGAGATCAGTGAAAAAATGCGGGAGTTTTCGTATAGAGAATTTGCGAAAGAAGCACGGAGGAACAATCACTCCCTAATGATATAGATATATGTTCGATCAAAAATTCGTCACCGCATGAGTAGTTGGCGAATTTTTGATCGTTATTCTTTCTGAACACTTATCCCGATATCAGTGATTTTTTCTAATTCTTCGACGGTCAAATAAGCCCCAGTTTTTATAATTTCATCATCAATGACCACAATCGGTAAACTTTCCAGATCTTTTGTTTCCAACAAAGAAAGAATTTTAGGATTACTAATAAAAGGCAAGATAGAGTCATTTAAAAAATATAGATTCGTTTCTATCTGTTTACTTTTTGTCCGATTATAAAATTCCTTTAACATCGTATCCTCGTGTAATGATTGAAAAACAAAAAGATTTTCATCATTGTTTCTATTTAAAGCATAGTAAGAAATAATCATTTTGTCTATCCTCCTGCCGTATAAGAAACTGTTCCTACATAAAATATGTCATAAACTTGCATAGCTAATTTCACACTGTAATACTGCCTCTTTCCAGTTGAAGTACATTCCCCCACCTGTTGTCTTTGATACCTCACCTGATTGTTCGACAACTGCGCTAGCTTTAACCATATTTCCAGAAATCCCAATGCCAATAAGAGAAACTACCAAAATAAAAATAGACTAAAAAATTTTTCATCGCTTTTCCCTCTTGCTTTTTTTAAAGAAAGCGCCCTTTCAATTTTACTATATATCTTATTCTAAAAATGTATACTGTTATCTCGAGAACAAACGCTATTTTTAGTTCGATTTTTGATCCTTCTTAGGCTTGTATTTTGCTACATATATTTTGATTCTCCCTCCTTTAATAACTCCCCTAAGATACTCTCGCAATCTCGCCAATTGCAATAAACATCTTGAACATTTTAAGCTTTGCACACTCTGAAAATTTATTATAGTACATATGTACAGGATTAAACTTATGACAAAAAATTCACAAAGTTATCTATTTTTTGTTTGGTATTTATGCTAAGATTGTAGCTGTATTTGGAAAGTAAGTGATTATTTTCACATAATAAATCTGCTTTCCATCTTGTATACTAAAGAAAAATGGAGTGTGACCTATGGAAACTGTTGCTTATTCACCACTAAATCTTTTTTCAAATTTTCAAGACGCAGCAAATCAAACACCAGATGCTGCAATCATCTTTGATCAGCCCCTTTCCGCTTTTCCCGAACTTGGTTTTAAAAGCACTTACAGCGACACCTGTGCTCGCGTATTGACTCGTGCATATCAATTGGCTTCTCTTGGAGTTGGTCTTGGGGATAAGATCATGATCTATAAAAGTTCTGCTTTCGACACTTATTTACTTGCTGTTGCTTCTGCTTATTTAGGTGCGATACCTGTAATGACTTCGTACCATTTACCAACGGCGACAATGGAAGTCTTTGTTGATCGTTTAGAAGATCCTTTTATCTTATTCGATGAAGAAACAGCCGGACGTGTCGCGGGTATCACGAATGGAACAAAAGCAAAGAAAATCTCTGTTACTCAATTACTGGAACAATCTGCTGAGCCAGTAGAACAAAAACAATTACCTGATGACGAGATTTCTTACATGACCCATACTTCAGGAACTACGGGTATTCCTAAATTGATCTGCCATTCAGCTAATTCAATGGGCTGGCGAACAACATGGCAAAAAACAGTCTTCACTAAAATTGCAGAAAAAAAATTAGTGGCTTTTCATATCTCCCCTGTTCATTCTCGTTTCAATATCGGGATTTCTTCTTTGATGGCTATGGGCTTCCCAATGATGCCTTTGGCGAATCCTCAAGGTGAACATGTGGTATCGATGTTACAAAAATATCCACCGATTGCTTTAGAAACGCATCCAAACAATTTTGTTCAATGGAGTTTTACCGCAAAAGAACATCCTGAAGCATTTGCTGGTATAAGATACTACCACTCTACTTTTGATGCAATCAATAATCAAACGATGGAATCATTCCTGAATACTTCTGATACGAAGGATGCTCTATTCTTACAAGTCTATGGCCAAAGCGAATGTGGACCGATGATCCTTAAAGCGCATACACTTGAAAGCTTACAGACAAGTAACGCCAGAGATATGGGTGTGGGGTTAGGAGAGTTGACAAAAGCGCGTATCACAGATGAAAGTGGCGAAGTTGTCCCTGTAAATACGGATGGACATATCCAGCTTTTATCTAAAGGCCGGGCGTTGACCTACTATAAAGAAGACCAACGTTTCCAAGAAAATGTTTATGGCGCTTGGTGGGATAGCGGAGATTATGGCAGTATGGATGAAAATGGCCATTTATACTTAAAAGACCGGCAAGTCGATTTGATCGATACGATCAATAGCAATCTAGCCATTGAAGATTTTTTACTTGATTCCCTAGACTTTCTAGCAGAAGTTGTGATCGTACGGGATAAGGAAAATGCACCACAACCTATCATCGCTTTAGCACCAAAACAAGCAATGGATTGGGATCGTTGGTGGAATCAAGTACATGAGTTGCCACGTTTAAATAAACCAATCATCATGGACTATGACGAAATTCCTCGGACAGCGACAATGAAAGTCCAACGGTTGCAAATCGAAAAAGACTTGAAAGCACAATAAAAGAAACAAAGATCAAAAAAGAAGTTATACCAGAAGTGATCCGCTTCTAGGTATAACTTCTTTTCTTGTTGGTACATATAGTTTGTTACTATTGAAAAACTCACATATGGGTAATATCCTCTTCTGGCTCTACTCTTTTTTTCCTGAGTCTTGCTTTTCGATCGGCCTTCTATCCCTATGTTCTGCCTCTATTAGTATGGCTCTTAAGGGTCTTCTATCAGTAGTTGGGTATTTCCATTCTGAAAGGATATAATTTAAATTGTTATAGGTATGTAGATCTTCTTCATCTGAGCGAATGGCTATCATTTGTTTTCCTTTTTTTGTTAACGGGCTGGTTGTTCCACAGAGGGCTTTCAGTTTCTTTTCCGCTTGCATCTTTTTATAATTGTATTCTATGTCCCCATTACCATAAGAAAAAATTTCTAACGCTGTTTCAAGTTCCTTTTTTTCACGATAAAGCATGACTGCCTCGCCCTTATATTGCTTGATTTGCCACATTTTTTGCTCTAGTGAGTCTTTATTTTTTTCTAGGATGTCATCCAAGAATGGCTTGAGGCCCAAATAGGGATGTTTTTTTACTTGCTGAATCAAGTCGTCAAAACCTTGAAAATTCTTCTTGAATTTTGAATAGGCTACTGGCTTTAATTCTTGTTTAAGTTCAGCTATTTGTGATTTTATTTGTTTCTCGTTCTTTTGAAGCTGCTTGAGTGTAGAGTCTCTTAACTCTGTGTATCCCCTTCTTTCGTTTAGCAGCAGCCGAAGTAGATCATCCATATAGCGCATATCATTAAAATAAAGCTGGTGATGAGTATTAGGTCTCCTGAACCACTTCCATCTGGTGGAATCTTTATCGTAAGTTGGATGGTACTTCATATTGTCATTAAAATAGTTGATGATGTGCTTCTGGATTTTTGATCGCACTTCTGGAACTGACAGTAGTTCCTTATCGATGTTCAAACAGTCATCATAAAGATTTTGATAGGTACGAGCCAACAGAGCAAAGTCTTTTTCGAGTGGAACAAGTTTAGGATTTTCATTGTTGATACATGCAACCAATAGATTCTCTTGAAGTGTTTCATCGGTTATTTTTGTGAATTTGTGGTTTTTTATATATCTAGAGTAAGTGTCTATTTCTTTTTTATAATGTTTGTCTTGGTAATGCACCCAAGTGTCATTTCTAGGGATCAATGTCACCGGTTTTGGTTCAATACCACTATTTCTAACCGAATGATCTTCTTTAGATTTGTTGGCGGTTGAGCTCAATTTTGTTCGTCCAGTCTTAGTAAATGGGCGACTGGTTCCGCAGAGTGCTCTTAGCTCCTCTTCTTTTTTCTGCTTTTCTCCGATAATCTCCTTCACTTCGACAGATTTTTTTACGTATTTTTCTTTAAAAGGATAACCTGAGAATTTAGCTTCGATTGCTATCAGCTCCGAATAGACCTTTCTGATTTTTTTCAACTCATCATCCATACGGTTTATTTCGTTTGGGATATCCTGTCTATCTATACCCGCTATATATGAATCAAGTTGAATGTCCGACTTTGTTTGAAGTTTTTCTACTAGTGCTGTCAGTTCTTCTGTTGATGATCGGGCTTTCAGCTTTCGATAAGCCTTTCGTGTGAGCTGTAGTTTTATTTCTTGCGTTTTTTCTTTGAGATTTTGATACTCTCTTTCCAGGACTTTTAGTGTAGTATACCGCAATAAGCTATCATTAGAATATGGGATAGATGCCATAAGGAAATCCCTCCTTTTTGATTTGATTTGTTGAGGATTATGATCTCAGCGCTTTTTTCTGTTTTTCGAAATGATTCTTCTCTTTTTCATCCAGTTAATCGAGACTAGTCCGAGATTTCTACACTGCAATAGCATGTTTTAAATATTAGACATATCATATATGGGTAATCATCATTTCTGGTTCTGTCCTTCTTCTACATACATCCTTACTCTCAGAAACGTTTTTTCGCTTCTCTTTCGCTTGGTCCATCCTATCTTTGAGGAGCTTCGTATTAGTAGCGGATAAATTTGGCTCTGAAAAGACATGAGGTGATTTGTTCTGTTCCTCTTTTGAGCGGAAGTACATCATTTGTTTTCCTTTGTCTGTAAATGGGCTGATTGTTCCACAAAGAGCTTTCAATTTCTTTTCCACTTGCTTCTTTTCAGTTTTTATGATGTTGTATTCTTCAGAGCCTTTGTCATAAGAAAAAGTTTCTAGCATTATTTCGAGTTCCTTTTTTTTACGGTAGAGCATCACTGTCTCATCCCTGTATGTATTGATTTGTCCTATTTTTGGTTCTAGTGAGTCTTTATTTTTTTCTAGGATATCATTTGAGAATTTTTTGAGCCCTTGATATGGATGTTTGTCTACTTGTTTGATCAAGTCACCAAATCCTTGGAAATTTTCTTTGAATTTTGAATAGGCTGTTGGTGTAAGTTGTTGTTCAAGTTCATTTGTCTGAGCATTTATTTGTTTCTCGTATTCTTTAAGAAAATTGAGTGCGGTGTTTCTCACATTTTTATACTCGGTTCTCTCATCTTTCACAAATTTACGTAGCTTATTGATATAATAATCGTCATCGTAAAAACGAAAGATTAGGATAGAGGAATGCATTTTTTTGATCCACTCCCACCTTTTTTCAGTTTGGGGATATTCTGTCAGTTGCTCATTAAAATAGTTGATGATATGGCTTTGGATTTTAGAACGTATCTCTGGAGTCGACACAAAATCCTTATCGATTTTTATGCAGAGATTATAGAGTTTTTGATAGGTTCGAGCCATCAAAGAAAATTCTTTTTCGAGTGGAATAAGTTTAGGATTTTTATTGTTGATACATGCAACTAATACTGTGTCCTGAAGTGAAGCATCGGTTATTTTTGTAAATTTATGTTTAATTACATATTTAGTGTAAGAGAACATTTCTTTGTCATAATCTTTACCCTGATGTTTCGCCCATATGTCTTCTCTAGGGATCAATGTCAAAGCAATACCAAAATCTATACCTATAAATGAAACGTCTCGTTTAGGAGTTTTAGTGGCTAAGTTCAACCTTGTTCGTCCAGTTTTAGTAAATGGGCGACTGGTTCCGCAGAGTGTCCTTAGCTCATCTTCTTTTTTCTGCTTATCCCAGATTATTTTCTTCACTTCGATGGATTTTTTTCCGTATTTTTCTTTAAAAGGGTAATCTGAAAAATTAGTTTCAAGTGCTTTCAGTTCCAAATACGCCTTTCTGATTTTTTTCAGTTCTTCATCCATACGATTTATTTCGTTTGGGATATCCTGTCTATTTATATTCTTGATATATCTTTTAAGTTGTGTGCCTGATCTTGTTTGAAGATTTTCTGATAGGTTGGACAGCTCTTGTTTTACTGATCGATTTTTCAGCGTTCGATAGGCCGTTCGCGTGAGCAATGGTTTTATTTCTAACGCTTTTTCTTTAAAACTTTGATAATCGCTTTCAATCTCTTTAAGTACAGCGTAACGTAATAAGTTCTTATCAGAATATGTTACATATGTCATAAGTAAATTCCTTCTTCTTTTGTTAAATCAAGTATTACCCGCACTAGTTTTTATATAGCGGAGCACTATTCTGCTATTTGACCTCTTCTCTTTGAATAAGCACATATTGTTACATACAGTACTCTTCTTCGCCCAGTTAGTTGAGACTAGTCAGAGGTTTCTACACTCCAATAGCATGTTTTAACTACTAGACATATCATATATGGGTAATCATCGTTTCTGGTTCTGTCCTTCTTCTGCCTATATCATTACTCTTAGAAACATTTTTTCGCTTCTCTTTCGCTTGGTCCATCCTATCTTTGAGGAGCTTCGTATTAGTAGCGGATAAATTTGGCTCTGAAAAGACATGAGGTGATTTGTTCTGTTCCTCTTTTGAGCGGAAGTACATCATTTGTTTTCCTTTGTCTGTAAATGGGCTGATTGTTCCACAGAGAGTTTTCAGTCTCATTTCTACTTGCGTCTTTTCAGTTTTCACCAGATTGTATTCATCAGAGCTTTTGTTATAAGGAAAAGTGTTTAGTGTTTTTTCAAGTTCCTTTTTTTCACGATAGAGCCTAATTGCCTCGTCCCTATAGTTATTGATCTGTGCTATTTTTGGCACTAATGCATCTTTGTTTTTTTCTAGTATATCGTTCAAGAATGGTTTGAGATCTAAATAAGGATGTTTTTTTACTTGACCAATCAAGTCGCTAAAACCTTGGAAATTCTCCTTGAATTTTGAATAGGCTGCTGGCGTCAACTGCTGTTTAAGTTCATTTGTTTCTATTTTTAGTTGCTGTTCATATTTTTTAAGAAAATTAAGTGTAGAGTCTCGTAATTCTGTATATTCAGTTCTTTCGGTTAGTAGAAAATTATGTAATTCATTAATATAGCTTCTATCGTTAAATTGAAGTCGATAATCATAAGTATAAACTGTAGCACACTCCCACGTATTTAAATCTTCGTCAAGCCGAATTTTGCGAGAATAACCAACGGGCACTTTAACCCGCGCCCATATAATTCCATATTCATCGTTATAGGGCGAATATCGAGCAAGAGTTTCAGTAAAATAGTCGATGATATGTTTCTGGATCTTAGATTGCACCTCTGGAACTGACATGAGCTTCTTATCGCTATTCAAACAGTTATCATAAAGATTTTGATAGGAACGAGCGATTACCGAATATTCATCTTCAAATGGAATAAGTTTAGGATTCTCATTATTGATACACATGACTAATGGATTCTTTTGAAGTGCTTCATCTGTCATTTTTGTAAATTTGCGTTCATTCACATAGTTAGTGTAAGTGTACGTTTCCTTCTTATAGCGATTATTCTGCTTTTTCGCCCATAATCCTTTTTTAGGGACTAACACAAAATCCTTTTGTTCTGCCTCACTTTTATCTAGTTCATTCGCTTGATATAAATTAGAGGGAACGTTCAATTGTTCCTTTCCTTTTTTAGTAAAAGGGTGACTGGTTCCACAAAGTTCTCTGAGTTTGTCTTCTTTTGCTTGCTTCTCCCAGATGAGCTGCTTGACTTCGGTGGATTTTTTTCCATATTTTTCTTTAAAAGGATACTCTGAAAGTTGCTTCTCAATTTTTTTCTTTTCTATATACACTTTTTTTATTTCTGCCAGCTGTTTGTCTATATTCTCTAGTTTGCTTTGGTTATCCTCTGCATTTTTCTTTTTTAGGTTCTTCAAGTAATTTTGGAGGTGCTTTTTATTTCTCTGTTGCATCTCCCAGATACTTTCGGTTTCACTATCTTCTTGCATAGCTTCCAATTGACTTACTAAGTCGCTTTCACCATATATTTCTTCTTGCATAGTTTCCAAGTTGCTTTCAGGTCCGACATATATCTCTTCTCGTATAGCTTCCAGTTGAGTTTTCAATCTTTCTTTCCCCGACCAAGTTTTAAGGTTTCGATAGACTTCTCGTGTAACCTGTGATTTTAACTCTTCCATTTTTTTTTTGGAAAATTCATAGTTTTTTGTACTAGCGATCATCGCATTGTAATATACTACATTCTTCTCATGATTTTTATAAAGTACCATAAATAAATCCCTCGCTTTTTATTTATTTTGTTAAGTAGCACAATTCTTTATACTGTATCAGCCAAAAAGTGAGTCTATTTATTCATAAAATTCTTTTTCTCATTTTTGAAATCAGCATATTTTGTTACACACAGTATAGTAGACATTTGAAATAGAACTGAAACTTTTTTCTTTTATTTTTGGAATAATTATTTTCTTCTTTCAATAGTTAGTATGAGGTTGAGGTATGAAGCAAAATCTTTACTTCGTACGGAAACCATGTATCTAAAATTGGCTGACTTGAATATCCTCCAATTGGCTGTTTTCTTCTGCTTTCAATTTAGGTATACTGACCCTTGTGAAGTGGAGGGAAACGAATGAAAAAGATATTGACGATTGGCGGATCGGATCCCTTTGCGGGTGGCGGAATCCAATCTGATCTAAAAACGTTTGAGAACTATCATCAGTTTGGAATGAGCGCACTTACTTGCGTAGGGATGTTAAATAACGAAGGTGATTTTATTTTGCAAAATGTTTCGCCTGAATGGTTGGAGCAACAACTTGTTTCAATTGATCAGATGGTCAACCTAGATGGAATAAAGATCGGCCTCCTAAATTCTATGGCAGCAATCGATGTTGTGACAGAATTTGTAAAGAGACAGACAGATATCCCTATCGTTCTTGATCCGGTTTTGGCTTTCAAGGAAACAGACGATCTAGCTCAAGATACGTATAGTAAACATTTAGTTGATCACTTATTCCCGTTGGCGGATGTTGTTACACCAAATTTAAAAGAGGCTGCCTTGCTTACCGGTAAAAACGATTCATTCCAACTAGAGGAAATACGAAAAATGGCCAAAGAAATATATTCATTTGGCAGTCGATCGGTGATAGTCAAAGGAGGCGCTGGTTTATTTGGTGAAGATGCAGTTGATGTATTATATAGTGAAGCGGGATTCGAAAGCTTCCACTTGAAAAAAAGATCTTCAGTAACTGTTAACGGTGCTGGTTGTACTTTCTCTTCTGCTATAACAGCTAATCTTGTGAATGGTACTTCCCTTTCTAAGTCAGTCGCTAATAGTAAAAAATACGTGTACCAATGCATTATAAACGGCGTCATGATGAAAGATGGCACAGGAAGTGTCTGGTCAGGTGGCGAAATAAAGGAGGATGATTGGATTGACTACTAAACACATAACAATTTATGCTTTGATGATTGCTTTAACTGTGGCACTTTCACTGACAGTATTGATTCCAGTACCAGCAACAAACGGATTTGTTACTCTTTGTGAAGCGGGAATCTATACGACTGCTTCCCTATTCGGTCCGCTCGGCGGTCTGACTGTGGGTGCAGCCAGTGGACTCTTGATCGACTTGATCTCAGGTTATCCTCAGTGGGCTATTTTTTCTTTTTTGATCCATGGTCTTCAAGGCTTGATAAGTGGCTATTTTGCTAAAAAATCAACAACAAGCTGGATCATTGGCTTAGTCTTGGGTACATTCGTCATGGTCGTTGGCTATTTGTTCGCTGGGTGGTTTTTGTATGGATGGCCTTCTGGCGTAGCTTCTATCCCAGGAAACATGATTCAAAACATTGTAGGAATTGGCTTAGCAATCCCATTGACTTCAGCGATCCAACGTCTGCAATTAAATAAAAAAATCAGCAAATAAAAATGGTTGTATATAAAAAAGGAATGGTAATTATGGAACTGACAGAAACTCAGTTAAAAAAACAATTAACAGAAATGGTCAACGATGTTCTGACCGAAGCACATTTAAAAGCCGGTGATCTTTTCGTATTAGGTTGCAGCACGAGTGAGGTTGTTGGTGGTCATATCGGTAAAAATTCAAGCGCTGAAGTTGGACAATGGATCATCCAGACACTCAAAGAAATACTTGATCCTTTGAATATTTCACTAGCTGTCCAAGGGTGCGAACATTTGAATCGAGCATTAGTTGTTGAACGAGCAGTGGCCGGAAACAAACAATTTGAGATCGTGTCTGTCAAACCAGCTCTGCATGCAGGTGGCGCCTGCTCTGTCGCAGCATTTGAACAGTTTTCAGATCCTGTGGAAGTTGAACATGTTGTTGCTCAAGCTGGTATTGATATTGGCGATACGGCCATCGGGATGCATGTCAAACATGTTCAAGTACCTGTTCGCCCTAGAAACAACACGCTTGGTGCTGCTCATGTAACAGCATTGCGCTCACGTCCAAAATTTATTGGCGGTCCTCGTGCCGTTTATGAATAAAAAGCTTAAACTTAGTAAGAGCTGTTCAAGTATACAGGTATAGAAAAGAAAAAACGATATAAAAATGAAAGTATGAAAAGAAAGCGAGACAAAAGTCGTTTAAGTTTGAGAAATTAGAGAGAAAAGAGGCTGGGATTAAAGTAAGAAACACTTATCTCCCAGCCTCTTTTTTTGAAATTTACAAAAGACCTGACTTTTGGACGGTGTTTATTCGGAATTAGCCTCTGTAACAGACTTGATTTTTAAATTTTTCCCACATTCTTTCAGCTTATTACAATCTTGTTTTATAAATATCGTCATTTTTTTCGTTCCACCCAAACTTATATGTAAATATAAACGCTAAAATAAACGTCACGCACGAACCAATGATGGTAGCAAGAAATCCTTTGTCGATCCCCGCTTCAGGACTAATCAGAGATGGGACTCCTAATATACCTGTCGCAAGGCTATATAGTTTTCCACCAAATAGTGATGTAATCAATCCGCCTATAGCTGCGCTGATGCTGCCAATTATAAATGGCCTTTTTGCTGGGATATTAATCCCAAATAAAGCAGGTTCAGTAATCCCAAATAGTCCTGAGATACCAGCTCCCATTGTTACAGATTTAATATTTTTAATTTTTGTTTTTTTGGCGATTGCAAAAACTGCTCCAGTTTGGCCCATGGCTGCAACAAAGAAAACAATTGCTCCAAAATAACTGAAGCCGTTAGTAGCAAACTCCGTAGCAAAGATAGAGATGAATGCTTTGCTGATTCCCATAAATACTAATAGTTGCCATAATCCTCCTACGAGAGTCCTTGTCAAAATTGGACTGATTTTATATAAAACGTTAATCACATAAGTCACACTATCCATCGCATAAGTCAAAATTGGCCCTAAAACTAATAAAGTTAATGGTACAATAATGATGATTGTACACATTGGGACAAAAATCATTTTCAATATATCTGGAATAATCTTTCGTAATCGTTTCTCAATTAACGATGCTACCCATGCAGCAACGATAATTGGAAAAACACTGCTGCTATAATCTCTAAGAAGCAAAGGTAATTGAGCAAAAGTCATTGTGCTCTTTCCTGTAACCGCTGACAAAATATCTGGATATAAAACAGTTGCCGCAATTGCCATAGAAATGAATGGTTTCCCGCCAAATTTATTGGCAGCCGTATACGCTAAGAAGAATGGCAGAAAGTAAAATATCCCTTTGCCCATCGCATTAATAACTAAGTAAGTACCGCTAGTTGTATCAACTACATCGAGAAAGGTTAAGAGAGCTAAAATACCCTGTAACGTACCACATCCACCAAGTACACCAATAATTGGAATAAAAATTGCTGAAGCAATATCTGAGATAGTATCGATAATTCCCATTCTCTTATCAGGTGCTCCATCATCTAACTGCTCATCAACAGATCCCTGTGTTTTTCCCTCTAACAATTTTTCAGCTTCTTGATAATACTCGGTAACTTTATTTCCTATAATTACCTGTAATTCTCCGCCGCGATCATATAGACCCATCACAGCTTGAAGAGCGTGCAACTCTTTATCGTTAACCTTCGTGCGATCCAATAATTTGAAGCGAAGTCTTGTGAAACAATGACTGACAGAATGGATATTATCTTGTGAGCCCACAAATTCAATAATTTTTTCAACCGATTCTCGTTTGTTCATTCTGATTTCTCCTTCTATTAATGACTTAGTTCTCCTAGTTTATCTCTAGCTATTACATTCTTGTTTTCTAAGTTCTCAAATTCCTTTACGCTCGGACGATTTGTATAAACCACGATAATTGTTGCAAGTTTCTCTAACTCTTTCAACATTTTCAAATTAATAGTGGCGATTTTCGTTTTTGGGGTAACTTTTTCTCCAATTTTTACAAATATTTCAAAGGGTATTCCTGCTAATTCAACGGCATCAATCCCAATATGCACAAGAATTTCATCTTTTGCTTTTGTTTGAATCCCAATTGCATGTTTTGTTGGAAATATCGTCGTGATCGTTCCATAAACAGGCGAATAAACTATTTCTTGATTTGGTTCGACTCCATAACCATCTCCCAACAATCGGTTAGAAAATACCGGGTCATCAATGTCACTGATTTTTATCAATTTACCTGTACTTGGTGCATAAAATGCACAGTCATTTGATTTTCCTTTAAAAAAGTTAAACATTTCTTTATCCTTTCTAGCTACTTGACACAAGAAATAATCGGCTACTACTTAACTATTTCTTCTTGAGTTACTATCAGTCCAATTTTTATTGACACCCCATCTAAATCTTTTTCAACGATTGAATCTAGCATATTGTCACCTCTTTAAATCACATGTTCATTTTCTATTGGTTAAAAGCTAGCAATCGTAGTTTTTTATCTTGATATTCTAGTATGGTCACACTTGAATTGGTAATTTCTTGGAAAACGTTTGTATCGGGACTAATTTTATTTACAATATGACGGATCGTATTTCCGTGTGTCACTATTAAGATATCTGTCATTTCATTTGCATTTTCAAGTATTTTTGCTATCCCTCGCTCAAGGCGCAGTTGAAATTCACCATAGGACTCTGCATCATTATACGGGTCTAATTCTTTCATCGTATCAGAAATTTGTTGTAGAGAGAGTTGTTGAAATACATCCTTCTCCAGTATTCCGTGCTTTTCTGCTATTTTTGGGTAAACATTCCAACCATAATCAGCTTCAAATGATCCAAAAAAAGTTTCTCTAAATTCCTTCATAGGTACAGTAGCACCTGAATTCACATATTTATTCTCTTCCAAAATCAAATGAGCGGTCTGAATCGTTCGTCCTAAATCGCTTGTATAGATTCCAGAGAATGGGATATTTCCAAGCCTTTTTCCTGTTTTTCGAGCAATGGCTTCACCTTCTTTTGTCAATGGTGAATCGGACCACCCTTGCATTTTTTTATACTTGTTTAAATAAGTTTCACCATGACGAACAAAATATAATTTCACTGCTTTCCCTCTTTTCCAGATATTTGAAATAGGAGGTTGGGACAGAAGTGTTTAACTCCGAGAAATAAGAAGAAATCAACGAAAATCGCTTTTCAAACTTTTGTGAATTTCGGCTTATTTAAGAAGGAGTTGCTTCTGCTCCCACCGTTTATTCGTTTTTAAAGCATGGGACAAAAGTGTTTCTTACTTTTGTCCCATGCGCCTATTTCTTTAGTCTATTTTCCAAGAATTTCTTTTTCCATAATTATATGACGTTGTAACATATCATAACCACTGACATACGCTTCATTTTCAAATTCTGACATGATATATCCCGAAAAATCAGATTCTTGGATGACAGGTAAAATTTCTTCATAAGGGATACTTGCCTCGCGATTATTCTCCAACATCCAATGATATTTTGCGTGGAATTCAAACGTGTAAGGAATGATTGCTTTCAGACCTTCTTTGTCCCAATTTTTATTGAATTGAACAAAACCGTACATTCCTTGAACTGCTGGATAGATGGCTTCAGCAGCACCTAATTCACGCATCTTTTTCATCACTACATCCATTGGTTCATCACCATAACGCATTTCAGCTGCTATTTTTAAATGTTCCTCAGAGGCACCTGCTGCGATTGCTTTATCCCAATGTGGTTTATTCGGTTTTGTGGCAAAACAACCAAAATCTGGAATAAATCCGATGTGACTAGAACCAGATCTTTTAATCACTGCCAAATTTTCTTGAATATATGGTGTAGAAGGCGTTTCAGGGTTATGTATTTCAATTCCAACCTTTACATCGTACAATTCTGCATAAGGTACAAGCCTTTCCAGAACAGTCGGAGGGAGCACAAATTGAGCTCTTAAAATACTGCACCCTAATTTGTGTGCACTTTGAATATCAACGATTGCTGCTTCTAGCAACTCATCTTCAGTCAAATTACGGTCATATCTCATTCCTAAATCATTACTAGCAGAGTAACAAATTGGTCCAATTCCATACTTTCTTTTGCAGTCGTTGACTAATTCTAAAAACTCATTACTAATGTAAGGATAAGATGGAATCATTTGGGTTGCTACAATTTCATAACCTTCTGCGCCGCATTCAGCAGCTTTTTTTACACAATCTTCAAATGTATATGTGCCATTAGCGTACTCCATCGTAAATGTAAAAAGAGTTGCACCAAGTTTAATATTGCTCATCCTCTCACTCCTTAATCGAATAATTGTACTTCTTTTTCTTGTCCGCTATCTAAAGGCATAAACTGATGCCCTTGTCCAATCTGCATATAAGGAATTCTCAGCATCAAATGAACCTTGATTTGATGAGTTCCGGTTGTCAGACCATTCTTTTTTATTACCATGATTGTCGCTGGATCTGTTAGATTCCAAAATTCAGTGAAACATTCTTTTAACTGATTAGGCGCAAATTTTTTCCCGTTAATACAAAACCTCAGATTTTGATTTTCTATTTTTTCTCCATCTACCGTTACTTCAAACTCGTCAATTGCTGATAGATAATGTCCACGATAGTAACCTAATCGAATATCAAACTGATAGCCTATTTTTTCTCCGTTCGCCCAATTATTTTTTAATGTGTGATCGGTAATTACATCTACAAATCGCATTTTCATCGCAAAAGCCATTACGTAATTCCTCCTATCATCTTTATCCGATTTTCACTTCTTTACCCAATTCCGCTGATGTATAAATTGAATCCAAAATTTGTGTAACAACAAACGCTTGCTCTGGCTTAACTAAAGGTTCAGTATTATTAGAGACTGCTTCCAACCATTGTTTTGCTTCTAATACTTCGGGTGCATTACTGGCACCTTCAAAATAAGCAATATTTCCGGCTGAACTCAATTCCTCTTGAGTAAGCATCCCATTATGAGACTGATTCAGAATCAATTCATTCGTTTTATAACTCATACCCGAATTGATTTGTGCTCCTGCCTTTGTTCCGCATAGTGTCGTAGCCGCTTCTTTCGATTCTAAAATATTCAAAGCCCATGAAGTTTCTAAGAAAATTGTTGCGCCATCTTTCATCTTAATGAAGCCAAATGCAGAATCCTCCACCTCAAAATTGTCCGTATCCCATGGACCAAACATATTCCCTTCATCCGCCCCTGGCAAAGTTCCTAATTTATGAAAGACTGAGCCATTTACAGATTCAGGCTCATAATTGTTCATCATCCATAATGTAATATCTAACGCATGTGTACCGATATCGATTAATGGTCCACCGCCTTGTTGCGATTTATCAGGGAATACTCCCCATGTTGGCACAGCTTTTCGTCGAAGTGCATGAGCTTTTGCAAAATAAATATCTCCAAGACCGCCTTTTTCACAGGATTCATGCAGAGATCGCACTTCTTCACGAAATCGATTTTGATAACCGATTGTAAATTTTTTACCAGATTTCTTCCAAGCATCCATCATTTTTTGCGCAGCCTCTGTATTGTGTGCCATCGGTTTCTCACATAAAACATGTTTTCCAGCTTCAAATGCTGCAACAGTGATGGGACTGTGACTTATGTTCGGGGTACAAACATGGATGACATCGATGGATGAATCAGCGAGTAGCTCATTGTAATCTTTATAATACTTCGCTCCTTCAACTCCAAATTTTTCGCAAGCTTCTTTTGCTCTTTCAACCTTAGTATCACAAAAAGCAACCATTTCAGCCTTGTCCTTTTGTAGTGTCAACGCGGGAAAATGCTTTTGATTCGCGATGCCACCACAACCAATAATTCCAATTTTAAGATTTGCCATTTTTCTTCCTCTTTTCTTTCGTTCAGATCACGAAATTTCTAAGATAGCGTGTGCTTAATGTGACTGATTTTTTGATGTCTTCATAATTTTTTTCGAATGCTTTATCCTCGATTTCAATACAGGTAGCTCCTTCATAACCGATATCTGTTAAAGCGGATACATATTTACCCCAATCGACATCTCCTAAACCTGGAAGTTTAGGACTCATATATTCCAATGGAGTTGCCATCATTCCGACATCCTCCAACTTATTCTGATAGACCTTGATATCTTTATAATGAACATGGAAAAGCTTCTCCTTAAACTCGTATAATGGCTTGATATAATCAATTTTTTGCCAAATAAAATGAGAAGGATCGTAATTGATTCCTAGGTAATCACTGTCAATGCAAGAGAAAATTTTACGCCAATTACTTGGTGACGTCATTAGATTCTGTCCGCCTGGCCACTCAACTTCAGTGAAGAGCATTGGACAGTTTTCAATACCGATTCGAACATTTTTTTCTTCGGCGTATTTCATGATCGGTTTCCACACTTTTGCTATTTCTTCTAAATTCTCAGAAATTGTTTTACTTGGCATTCTTCCAATAAATGTGGTTACCAAATTGATGCCTAAGAGTTTCGATGCATCAATCACCGAATAAAGATGCTTGATTACTTCTTTCCTTTTTTCCAAATTTTCATCGAGTGGATTTGGATAGTAGGCAAGAGCGGAAATTTCAACTCCTTTTTTCTTGCAATACGCTAAAATCTTTTGCGCCTTTTCACTTGTTAAATTTTTAGTGTCAATGTGTGAAACTCCTGAATATCGACGTTCCACTTTTCCTTTAGGCCAACATGCTACTTCAACACAATCCAATCCATTTTCCGCAACAATATCAATCATTTCTTCAAAATTGCTTTGATCAAAAATTGCACTGACAATTCCTAATTTCATTATCTTTCCTCCTTATTCAAAGCTTATTGATTGGTTCATTTCACTCGATTGAAAAATTGCTTCCATTATCGAAAGAACCTCTCGAACTTCCGAGACTTTTATTAATGGTTCTTCTCTCCCATTAACTGCAGCAACAACATTCTTATAAAAGTCAGTCCATTCAGTCTCTACTTCCGGTAGTGGATCCTCATATAACACTCCCGAGGGTTGTGGAGCAAATTGGCGGGTTGGTCCTGCGATTGTTTCCGCGATTCGAGCGGGTAATTTATTCAGGAGTTCACTCGTTCTTACAATTCCGCCATCGCAGCCAAAAGAATTGATATATACTGTTCCACGATTTCCAGCAGCTAACCATCGTGGTTGATATTTTAAAAAATAAGTTCCTAGTTCAATGTGATAAGTGACTCCATTATCGAATTTCAATGTAATATTGAAATAATCATCTACTTCATCATTGATGATACTTCTGATATCCGCAAAAATAGTGAGTAATTTAGCCCCCTTCATCATCTGCATTACTTGATCAATCAGATGTACTCCCCAGTCATACATCATTCCGCCACCATATTTCTTATATAAATGCCACTCATGTATTCGACCATTAGCAGTATGTAGGTTTGACTCGATCGTATAAACATCCCCCAATTCCTTTTCGGTGACTAACTTTTTTACAATTTGATAATCTCGATCCCATCGTCTATTTTGATGAACCGTAAAGAACACATTATTCTTTTCTACTGATTCAATCATCTCGTCAAATTCTTTCACATTCAATGCTGCAGGCTTTTCGTCTATAACATTAAGACCTGCATTGGCAGCTTTGATGGTCATTTCTTTGTGTAAATGATTAGGAAGTGTTAATAAAACTGTGTTTATGTCTGCTTTCTCGATCATTTCATCTGCTGATCTATAAATTTGATATCCTTTTTCTTCAATACTAATAATTTTTGTTGGATCAATATCACAAATGGCTTTGATTTCAATACCATCCACACACGTAGCATTCTTTTCGTGCCATTTTCCCATGCCACCAAAACCGATGATTCCTAATTTGATGTTCATCTCTTTTTACCTCCCTCTTAATGATTACAACTAAAGTTTATCAATTTAGAAAGAAGAAAACTTCTCACTTTTTGCTCTGTAATCACTTATTTTTTACATTTTTACCGCACAAACAAAAAAAGCTGTCAAAAAAAGATCATCTTTTTTTGACAACTTTATTCTTCCATAGGACTGATTGTAATATATGTAAACTCGTTAGGAACTAAACATTCATTCAAAACTAGATAGCCATTGAGATCACTAGAGACCTGCTTGATGGTGATCTTTGGAACAGATACCATCATTAGATATTCTAAGTCCTTACTAGAAAGTGAACTTCGATAACCAATATCCTTCCACCCAGAAATAATGTTGCCATATTCCTGATTTACTTTGAAGCTTTTTATCTCAAAATTTTTCCCAGGTTTAAAATAAAAAATTAATTCTATATTTCTGCTCTTGTCATTCGAGAAAAGTTTATTAAGATCTGAAATTTCAATCTCATCTTCTCCAATCAGAAAATATTTTATATTTGGTGAAATATAGTTATGTAGTATAATTCCATAACGCTCATCCTCATCCTTACTAACAATTAGACCCTTTTCGTTTAAAAGAATGTGATCGTTCAAGAAATTCATGAACCGAAATGCATGAAATACTGGCTTAGGTATTCCACCTTTAGCAATCAGGCCGGCTCCACCATGCAAAACATCCCTAGAATCAATAAATTCGCTAAACAAATCAGATCCTACCCAATAAGCAATTCCATCAACTTTATCCATAATCGAAGCAAAGTTCTTAATTAAGTAGCTTCCTTTAAAAAGACTATCGTTGATGACATTACGATTGGATATAGTATTATTCCATTCAGTAATGATGATTTCTTTTTTTTGATAAGGTGATTCTTCAACAACCTCTTTTAATTCTGATACGATATTTTCTAAAAAATCATCATTTTCAACACGAACAGATTTTTTTTCACCGCCAGCTCTTACTTGATAGGGATAAATCAAACAGGAAATAAAATCAAATGTTACTCTTTGTTGATTAAAATAGTGTAAATTTCTCTTGTAATTAAAGAACTCGTCATTTTGAGCCATCGTTCCCGGTCCGCCGATTTTAACAAAAGAATTACTTTTTCGAATAGTTTGATACGTCTTCTTATAATGAGAGATTAATTCATCTAACTCTTTCTCATTCTGATAATGTTCAAAACTAAACTCAAACATCCATTGATTAACTTCTTTTCGGCCATAACGATTATTTACATGTTTCATGAACTGATTAATCATATCGAACCATTCCGTGCTGTTCAGAATAAACTTGAAGTCTTCATTTTCAAGTATCAATGTTTCTCGAACTGACCGATGAATCCTTCGAATTTTATACCTAAGTTCAATAAACGGGCACATCTCTTCACTAACAATGAAATCCAAGACACTGTCGATTTTCTCGAAGTTATATTTTGTAGTGATAGAAGGATCCATATTCATATTTTTTGTAAACAGGTTCCAAAATCGCACATATTTAAATCTAAGATTTTCTTTCAGATATGTCATGTGTTTTCTCAAATCAACTCGTAAAAGATCTTCTGCACTGCCGATGTTAATGATATTTTTCCATGGCCAGCGATTTATTTCACTCGATTGGGAGGGAAATACTTTGAAATGTTGAACGTTAGTCTGGAGCATGACCTGATCAGGAATATGTTCAATCTGATTATTTATAGTATTTTTAGCTAAATTTCCTTCATCTTGAGAAAATTTTTTCCGATATTCCTTAGGTGTACAACCGTATTTCTCTTTAAATTTCTTATTAAAGCTATTGATGTTGCTAAACCCCTTTTGAGTAGCAATCTCAGAAATTTTCAAAGAGGAGTCTATTATACTTTTAGTTGCTTGCTCTAATCGGTAATATGTTAGATACTCCAAAAAATTACTTCCGGTTTTTTTCTTAAAATATCTTGAAAAATATGCTGGCGAGAAATCAAAGCGATCAGAAATATCATCAAGAGTTATCACACTAGAATAATGATTTTCTATATACAGCAGTATGTCAAAAATACATTCATTTGAACTACTATTCTGGAAAAATCGCTTGACGGAGAAATTATTTACGAGTATCTGTAGAGTTTCCAAGGATAATGCGGATAAATGAAAATCCATTTGTCCTTTATTCTGCCTAATATAGTGAATGATGTCATTCAACTTATCCATTAGCAATCTACCTGATGTTTCCTCTACATCGATGATTTTTGTTTCGAGTTGGATAGTGGACTTGTTTGAATGCGTATTCAAAAGTTTGTTTGATAATTGGTAAATAATCAAGTATGTCTCTTGGTCAATACTTTCAATTTGGATATCATCGGTACCACAGACCATGATACCCTGATCTTGTATAGTCTTATCGAAACCATGTATCTGGACTTTCAACTTGCCTCGCACCAAATGAAGAATAAAGTACGGTGTCTCAAAATGCTTTTTAGTAAAGCTTCCTTCATAAATAATCAATCCACACGTTTGGTTTTCTTTACCAAATATCTGGAACATACTATTCTAACCTCAGTTCAACAGTGTTTGTTCAACTATATCAATAGATAAACAAAGTTTCAATCGAATTTTTATTCCATTGAATATACTTATCATATCACCTGTTATAAAGTGGGGAAATCAGTAAGAATAGATGGACCACAACGAGTGAAATAGTTGTTGCTACAAACATATATTAGATTTCACTTTATTTAATAAATTTTGATTAATGAAAAGGCAAAAATTTAGCTGTTCCCGATTTGCCACGTTACGATTCTTTATAGAAAGTAGTTGACACTAATCTGGATCAGCTTATTGCAGCTATTTCCATAAAACGGATAGGAGCAGATGAAGGATAAATATACCACTCACAGCTAATACAATCAGGAGTACACTAGGCCATAACTTTTGTTCTCCGTTTTTCTTATCATAGGAATCCTTCGTCGTACCGCCAAACATTAAACCCCAAAAATCAAAAAGATTCACTATACTCCCCTCCTACTTTCTTTATTATTATATATAGTTTACCAAAAAACGCTTTCTTTGTTCCTAAAGATCCTGAATTGGTAGGAAAGTACTCCTGAAATACTACTAATTCTCTAATATACAATTTTTGGTGCTATTTGGTGCTAAAATTTTTTAGTTCTAAATGGTGTTGGAGTTACACACACTTTCGAAATAAGTGATGCAATCCTTCCCTAAAGATGATGTTTATAGTTGATTGGCATAGTCTTTATTAAAAGTATCAACCAAAGGAAACATTTGTACTACATAATTTTCTGGTTTGATCTGTTGATGGTTCCTCCAATGAATTGCTGAACCGTAAAGCGCCCAGTTCAGCATTACAGAAAACACCTCAATCTCTGATTATGTAAACAATTAATTATTGTTTGTGTTTATATAAACAAAATAATGTAATGTTTGCCATTTGACAAACAATAGTAAAAATATTAAGCTTATTTCAAACATAATAAATTTTGTTTGGAGTGAGTTAGATTAAAAATGATATTGTTTATGAAATAGCTGATTATGCTCGGGGGTATTATCAGGACCAGGATCACTTCCATTGTTTGTATTGTGAAGCAGAATTTGAGAATGGTTTGATTTATCCTAGTGAGACAGCAACTGATCCTTGGAAAACGGCAGAAAAAGCGATGCAACAACATTTACAGCAGGTTCATCAAGGCCCTCTTTTTGCTTTGTTACAACAGAATCGCGAAATTAGTGGACTGACAGATATCCAACAAACTATCTTGAATTTATTTGCCCAGAGATTGAGTGACACCGTGATTGCACAACGTCTAGGAATTTCTAGTTCAACTGTCCGCAACCATCGCTTCAAATTGAGAGAAAAAGAACGACAAGCTCGTGTTTTTTTAAGTATGATGAATTTATTGGAAAGTGAGGACTACTTGCCACCACATATCGGTGCAAAAATGGTAGATGAGCGCTACCAGATCACTGCTAGCGAAAAAGCAACCATCATCGCCAATTACTTTACTGAGGGTGGCCGCCTCCGCCAATTTCCTAGCAAAGAAAAGCGCAAGATTATCGTTTTAGGAGAAATCGCAAAGCAATTTGAACCTGCTAAAAACTATTCAGAAAAAGCAGTCAATGAGATCCTGAAACGGTTTATTGCTGATTTTGTCACTCTTCGCCGCTATTTGATCGAATACGGTTTTATGCAACGGACGAAAGATGGGAAAACTTATTGGGTGGTGACTGCATGAAGTGGCGAAAATTAGATTGGCCACAGGATCAAACGGAATTTCGGGATTTTCTATTTGCAAATAAAGATTACTTCACTGAGTATCAAATGTATTCCCCTAGTGATGAGGAAATCGAACAAGAGTTTTTCTTATCGATACCAGCACATACTCAACTAACACAAAAAGAAGTATTTGGTATCTACCAAGCTGACCAACTGATGGCCGCGGTAGACTTACTGCATGATTATGAGCGTGGGACAAAAGTAAGAAACACTTCTGTCCCAGCCACTTGTTTAATTGAGTTGATTAGTTATAAGGTTCATCTATTCACTTCAAAAAACTTTTAAAAATCTTTATTGTTTTTTGTCGGATATATAACCTATATGCTCATAAAACTGATGAGCATTCATTCTCTTCTCCGATGAATTCAACCGGATTCCAACAAGGTTTCTTCTTTTAGCTTCCTCTTCAAGTGCCTCCATCAAGGCTCTGCCTACCCCAGAAGTTTGACAGTGCTTCGTTACAGCTAGACCTAAAACGTTAAACATTGGTTCTGAATAGATACTTTCATACAATTCAGCGTGAACATAGCCAATAGGAATCCCTATCTCCTCTTTTTCATAAACGATAATAAAGTGCTTTTCTTCATCCACTCCCAATTTTTTTATCTGACGTTCCATCAACTCTAGTGTTACATCATACCCTAATTCTTCAGCTGTTATATCTCTTAGATATTTTGCATCTTTAATAGATACTTTTCGAATCATATGGCCCTCTTTTCTATTTAACCTATTAAATCAATCGCTATTATCAAAAAATTTTGGTTAAAATGATAGAAGATAGCGAATGTTTAATCAAGTAAATACGTGGTTTTATTTTGTTGCTCAAATCCCCTACTCAATGTAGCTAACTGCTGTATGTTGTAGATAAATTCCTGAACTCTTTTCTTCTGTTATTCTTCTCTTCCGTTTATCTATAAGATGAATGTAAAAAATGAGTAAAAAAAAACAAAATATGATTTTCACTGTTTTAGGCTGGAAATGTTGATGCATCACGTTATGATAACAATTGAAAAACAACTTCTCATTTTAAAACTCACTCATAATAAAGGGAATAGCGATCCGCTAAAGGCAAATGTCCAAGGGAAAAATCGGTAATACCTTGCGCTAATAATGAATCTAGCAGAACGGTAATCGTTGCTGATTGTTTCGTCAAAGGTAAATAAACTTTACCGTTTGGAATTAGAATCAAATCCAACTGATTTTCTTTTTGCCACAATTGTAAGCCTGGGGTTAATTTGGGAAATAATAGAACTTGTTCTTGCACTGTTTCTTTTTCTTGACGATAAATGAAGCCTCCATCTCGCAAAAAGAGAATTGTATCACTGTATTTTTCGAGATTTTCCAGTAAATGAGAAGCAAGTAAAATGGTTTTCCCCTCCCTTCGTTTTTCTAATAGCATCTGAGAAATCAATTCCACATTGGTAGGGTCCAGACCGTTCATTACTTCATCCATCAACATATAGCGGGTATTAGCAACTAACTGCATCGCAAAACATAAACGTTGACGCATCCCTAAAGAATATTGGGCGACTTTCTTTTTGACGTAACCGGACATGTGTAGTTTTTCTATTATAAGTTGCGGGTCAAGTGAGGTTTCTGACCACATTTTTTGATACATTGTTAAGTGTTCCAAACCGGAAAGATAATCGTAAAGGTCACTTTGATCAGGCATCAAGGAAATCAGTTGATGAATTTTTGGCTCGTTTTTTACGGATCGATAAGTTATTTTATCCTCACCAAAAGTCAGTGTGCCACTAGAAGGCTGTACATAATTCATTAATGTATTCAGTAAAGTCGATTTGCCTGTTCCATTTGGCGCCACCAAACCAGTAATCGAACCAGTTGGAAAAATGACCGATAAATCTGTTAGAACTTTTTTATCCTGGTATTGGACATTCAGTCCTTTAACTTCAATCATAATAACCTCCCCTTTCTTCGAGAAAAAATGCTCACGATCAAAATCATGATGGCACTACTAATAAATAAAGTAACTAATCCACTTTGTAACGTATAGCTAATGGAACTATAGAGAAAACTGCGATAGCCGGTAATGATCTCCCCGAACCGGACATATGAAGTGGGTAGCCAATCAAAGTGATAATAACTACCGATCCCTCGACGGAAATAGCTCTGCTCTGAAAAAATCAGTAATAAAAGTATCATCACATTAAGTACTTCGTTTTTGAAGAAAAAACTCAAACAAAAATTTAAGCTAATCAAAAATAGTAACCACAAAATCAGGAAGCCACTCCAAATCAATAAATAATTTCCCAGAGATATGGTGTGGAAGTGTCCATTATTTAAAAAGTCATTGGTATGGATTGGAATCGGTAGTGAAAGATTTCCAAACCCTTTTTGTAATCCAATCAACAAGAAACTTGGGAGAAAAGATAGCAGTATACCAATGATACCCGTAAAAATTACAAGTGTTTTAATGAATAATCGCTGAATTTTCCCCAATGGATAGCCATCCACGATGCTTTGTCGTTCACGGTCTTTCACTAAAGAATTACCAGCAAAAAAAGCCGTTATCGTTAATAATAACAAAGGCAGAATGCTCTGGCTCAATCGATAAATAGTTTGCTAAGCAGTTTTTTCATTGAAGATACTGATAGTCAGTGGATTTTTGCTTTTAGCTAGAGCTTGATACTTGGCAATTTCTCGTTGAAAGGCAAAATGACCATCGTAAAACCCATATGGATTCTGTTCGGCATAATATTGATCAGGATAACGTAAGCTGTCGACGAGTTTTTGTCGGTAGATCTTATCGCTAAAAGCGTACCATTTCGCCGTTGTTTCCGCATATGCTTGATAGTTCTTAGCTGCCAAACTGTCCAAGCGTTTCTTGTCTAGCTGGTTCCATTTAGGATAAGTTTGCTGAGCAAATTTAACTAGCGGATGGGAATTTTCAGATACATCCAGTTGATCTAAAAAGGCTTGGCGTTCTTGAAAACGAACTTGGATTGCTGACGGATTGACGACTTCAATAGGAGTTTCTTGGGGAAATATGTGCCATGCATAAAACAGACTGGCAAAAAAAGTAACAATAAAAATTACTTGATTTTTTCGGTCGTGAAAGAAAAATTTCAATTCAAGCTTAAAATAATTTTTCATTTTTTCATCCTCCTTGGCCACTTCCAGCTGATTAGCCCTAATAAAATACCGGCCCATAAAAATAAAATAGCAATTCCTGACCAATAATTCCCTAATTGTGAAGTAGCTAAGTGTGAACCTTCTAAAACAGCTACTGGATTCAAATAATTAAAAGGTAAAAACCATAGCATTTTTGTAGTATCACCTAAGAAATATGGTATAAAGAAAGCTGCGAAGGAGAGAAAAATCGATAAATATAGATTCTTGGTCAAAAGATTCAAGCTATAAGAAAATATTGCAGAAAAAAGAGCAATCAAGAAGCTTAGTCCTAGCAAAAAGCCAGTGTATTGCCAAAAAGGAACGGTCTTATAAGTGTTCAGGTAGATTGCGACTGGATAAGTCAAACTTCCACTAGGTACGAATAGACTGGTGGCTCCAGCAATGATTACAGGAATCAGGAGACCAATCAAACTAACCGTCAAGTAAAAGATCAATTTTGTACTAATCCGTTGAGTTTTTGAAATGGGAAATCCTTGTACTGTTCGTAGATGCAACTGATCGCTCAGCCAAATATTGCAATTCAGTAGCGAATTTAGTAAAAACCATCCAAAACTGAAAAAATTAAAAAAAACTAAGACCGCCAAAATCACGCGATCATTTTTTGCGTACAATGGTTGTTTAGTGGCTTTAATATTTTGATAAAAAACTTGTTTCAATGCGTTTTGTTGCGGAGTTGGAAAATTTGTAGCATACTTTTTTGCTTGTGGTAAACGGAAGAATTCAGCCCGAACCGCAGTCATTTCTACCGCCGCTTGATTAAATAAATCATTGTCTTCAAACAAAAGGGACTGCTCCATACGAGCCAATAATTCTGTCTGTTGATTGAGGTTTTTAACCAATATCTTATCATTTGTAGAGGTCGATGTATCTTGCTGAAAATTTGCTAGCGTATTTTTTACTCCACCACGATCGGCTCGAATTTCAGCAAACAAAAAATCATTTTTTGCTGTTAAAGTAGCTACGAAACTGATCAATGTCAAGCTGATAATCATAAAAAAGAAGACGAGAAACTTTGGATTTTTGCGTTCTGTCAAAAATAAAGTTGTAAAATAATTCACGGGTAACACCTGCTTTCTCGGGGGACGGTTTGAAGGTTTTCTCTTCTTATAAAATTAATTTATTTTAATCCATTACTTTCCATAAAGCAATGAAATAAATAAAATTTTCACAAATTTTTTCATGCTACTCCTAAGTGCTAAATCTGAATAGTATCTCGATAATTAGCTATGACATAACTATAGATATTCCCAAGTATCCGATTCTGTATAACGAAACGCATCAAGCATAGATCAATCAGCACAAAAAAGAAACAAGCCCATCTACCTCATATAAAGATTTACAGCTATCTGATACAACAAGTATTTTTGACAAGACAAAAAATTTTCGGGGTTTGGTCATTGAATAAACAAATAAAAGAATGTGAGACAAAAGCAAGAAACACTTTTGTCTCACATTCTTTAAAAACGGATAAACGGTGGGAGCAGAAGCAACTCCTTCTTAAAGAAGTCGAGATTCACAAAATATGAAAAGCAATTTTCGTTAATTGCTTCTTATTTCTCGGAGTTAAACACTTCTGTCCCAACCTCTTTTAACTTAGTCAAAGTGAATTTTTTCCGATATGTTTCCGGTCTACTATAAAAGCAATCCCTTACTCTGCAAAACCAATATCACATGAAAAATATACTTTTATAATTTAGTGGATTTTGTATTTTTTTACAATTTCTTATATAAGCATGCTTCATAAGGTTCTAATGTACCCGAACTCTTGAATAATCGATTTTGCTGATTTGTGTTGGTAAGCAACAATTGCCAAGCATGTTGGCTCACTTCTTCAGTGAATGTATATTCTGCAGGATCATTCGTTAAGTTGACGATCACTAAGTAACGATCTTGTTCTAAGACTCTTTCGTAACTATATACCTGTGAATGCTCCGCAAGATGTTCGATGAAAGAACCATAGATCAAACCCATATGGGCACGACGGATTCGAATCATTTTCTTATAAAATTGTAAGATCGATGCGGGATCTTCTTCCTGATCTTCCACATTCAATACTGGATAATTTGGGTTGATCATTAGCCATGGCTGATTAGTCGAAAATCCAGCAAAGTCTTCTGCTGACCATTGCATTGGTGTTCTACCGTTGTCTCGGGTCGTGTCTGCAACGATGTCCAGCGCTTCTGACTCTGATTTTCCTTCTTGAATCAATTGTCTGAATAGACGTTTGGAGTCGACTGCATCGATTTCCTCAATTGATGTAAAAGGTGCATTGGTCATGCCGATTTCTTGTCCTTGGTAAATAAAAGGCGTGCCTTGTAAAAAGAAATACATCATTGCAATTGCTTTGGCAGAAATCGCCCAAAATTCTTCGCTCGTATCGCCAAAAACAGAAACCGAACGAGGAACATCGTGGTTTTCCATGTACAAAGCATTCCAGCCTTTGCCATCTAAAGAAGTCTGCCAGGCACTCAAGGATTTTTTTAACTGCAACACATCAAGTTCGCCTTCTTTTTCATGTTTCCATATCGAGATATGGTCAAATTCAAAAATCATATCAAAATAGCCATCAGGTCCTACCCACTCTGGTCCTTCCTCTGCCGTCACCCCACTGGCTTCGCCAACAGTCAGGATGTCGTACTCGTCAAAGACATCTTTTAGTTCATTCAAATGTTCTTCAATTCCTGAGACATTTTGAAAAGGTGAAAAAGGATTTTCGGTAGCTTTCACGGAGTATTTATCTTTTTTGACATGGGAAATCGCATCTAAACGAAAGCCATCGATACCTTTATCTAACCACCAACGGATCATCGTGAACAATTCATTTTTCAACTGTGTACTTTCCCAGTTCAAATCTGGTTGTTCTTTTGCGAAAATATGCAGATAGTATTGTTTGATTTCCGGCTCATATTCCCAAACGGATCCACCAAAA
The DNA here is from genome assembly GCF_002277935.1 of Enterococcus durans. Classification (NCBI taxonomy): domain Bacteria; kingdom Bacillati; phylum Bacillota; class Bacilli; order Lactobacillales; family Enterococcaceae; genus Enterococcus; species Enterococcus durans. Next base: position 2,499,400 of record NZ_CP022930.1, read on the forward strand.
ATCGATTGCCACTCATTCGGTTTTTCCTCAGGTATGCCATCGACCCAAATATAATAGTCATGATAGGGATTTTCTTTTGATTTTTTTGCTTCAATAAACCATTCATGCTGGTCGGAGCTGTGATTGATAACCAGATCCATGATAATCTTGATACCTGCTTGATGGGCTTCTGTTAATAATAGATCGAAGTCTTCCATGGTCCCGAATTTACCAAGAATCCCTTGGTACTCACTGATATCGTAACCGTTATCAATAAACGGTGAAGGATAAATAGGATTGATCCAAATAAAACCGATGCCAAGATCTTTTAAATAAGGGATTTTTTCACGGATCCCATTTAGATCTCCTATTCCATCCCCATTGCTATCCTTGAAACTCGCAGGATAAATTTGGTAGCCGACAGCTTCCTTCCACCATGCTTTTGCGTATGTCATTTTGCAGACCTTCCTTCCTGTAACTTTCTTTCATTATAAAGGAAGTTGCACCAATTGTGTGTCTGTTACCGTTAACATATAGAAGGAAGCCAGTTCAGATAGAGTCAATGGCTCACGATTTATCATCGTATTTTTTAAGCTACCTACCTTTTGATTATTCCTCTGTTTCCAATTTACCCACTACGAAGATGTACGAGCATGCACCAACTAATGCAATAGCAGCTATGAAAACAAGTGCGGAAGAAAAATTCCCATTTGCTACAAGGTAACCAATGACGATCGGAATAACAATGGAAGAAAGAGCGCCACATAGATTGAAGATACCGCCAGCAAGACCAAGCAAATTACTAGGAGCCAAAAGAGTAACAAACACCCAGGTGATTGTTGCAAGTCCATTTCCGAAAAAGGCAACTGACATAAAAGTGATGATCAGATATGGATTTGATGTGTAATTTGCTCCCATGATCAATAGAGTCAATAGTAACCCTGTGATGACAGGTATTTTGCGTGACATACTTTTAGAAAAACCACGCTTACTTAATTTATCCGATACATAGCCAGCTAATATAACTCCGACAAAGGCAGCTAGATAAGGAATACTTGATAAAAAGCCAGTTTTGTTCAAGGAAATACCTTTTTCTTCAGTCAAATAGGATGGAAACCATGTTAAGAAGAACCAGAATGTTCCACTAATAGCAAATTGACCAATGTAAATACCGATCAGCTTTTTTGTAAATAATTTTTTCAAATTTTCTTTTGTTAAACTAGCCTTGGGAGCTGTATCGCTGACTTCTTCAAAAACTGCTCCACCAGCTTTGATATAAGCCAATTCTTGTTGGCTCACCCATTTATTCTTTTTTGGATCAGAATACAAAACGTACCAAACAAATGCCCAAATGATCCCGATCACTCCTGTGACAATGAATAATCCTCGCCAACCGATGGAGTTATGGATCGCATATAAGATTGGCATGGAAAATGCTAATCCTAAAAACTGTGCAGAAGAATAAATACCGATTGCTGTTCCTCTTTCATTTTCGGGGAACCAATAGGAAATTGCACGATTATTTGCAGGCATAACTGGAGATTCAAAGAAACCTACCCCTAAACGTAATCCTAAAAAGTGGCCAAAATTATGGATACTTGCTTGAAATAGTGTCATTAGTGACCAACCAAATAAACTAATGAAATACATGATTCGCGACCCAAACTTATCTAGCAGGATTCCACCTGGCACTTGCATGGCTGCATAAATCCAGCCAAATGCTGAAAAAATCAATCCTTGTTGGACTGTCGATAAGCCAATTTCTTTTGCCAATTCGGGCATTGCAATTGATACATTCGTACGATCCATATAATTGATAACGATGTTAACAAAAACTAAAGCTAGAATCACATAACGCATTTTAAACTTATTTTTTGGTTTTTCAACATTTTGTAGTGTATTCATGTTATTCTCCTCCATAGATTCGGACTTCATATAATGACTTGAAATTGCTACCATTTGTTTGATGTAAATGTAGTTCTAATTGGTTTGTTTTCACTTTTCGGAATAGATGATTCTTTTGTCTGCTACGATTATCCTCTTCTTTTGCAAGTCGTACTCTCTCTCCATCAACAAGCGCCCAAATTTCATAATCTTTGATCAATTCAGGAATAATGTCAAAAGTAGTTCGGTGATGATGAAGATTCACGAGGTCTTCATTGACGTCATCATTTAAAGTCAATAAAACTTCTGAAATCGTTTGCGGTGTCTCCCAATTGAAACAAAGGACTTCCGTTTCTTTTGAACCAAGCTTAGATACCCATACATTTGGCGAACCAAATGGACGTTTATACCCGTTTGTGATCTGTTCTTTTGAATAACTCGTAGTGGGAACATTGAATACCACATTTTTACGATTGATTTTTTGATTTGTCCAATAAAGGATAGGTGATTCTCGCACATAATCATGTAACTCTGGTTGACGTAATTCTTGGATCGGGTCTTCAGTGAAGCTTAACACTCCAGGGATAACTGTTTCGCTAAGATACGTTACTACATGTTGATTTTTCTTTAATATTACAAATAAGTTCTCTGGTTCTGCAAGTGTCGGTAAAACAACAGGATACCATGCACGTCCTTTTGCTGACAGTTGAACCGTTTGTGCCCCTACTTTTTTCTTTGGAATGTAATTTTCTTTCCTACCAGTCGTGTAAAATTCAATTTCTAATTCTGTCTCTGCTTCTGCTTTTAATAAGAGATTCACTGTTTTTGGGTGATTTTCCAGATAAAATTGGAAGCCGACACTTTTTGTCAGTGGAAATTCTTGCAGCTGTTCAGCCTCCGTATCGATCGTTTGCAAAGAGCTTGTGGCACTAATCTGAGCAGTACGTGCTAAATCTTTGGAGTCATTATTTTTCAGTCCAATAACTGAAGCATCATTTTTCAACATTCTTTGCTGATACTCATTGAGATATGACGTATAGATATCTCTAGGCGAGCAATGCAATTCACTAGCCATTGCTGCTGCTGTTCCTGCTGCTTCGCCTAAGATTGCACAAGTAGCCATTACTCGGATCGTTCCAAAAGCTACATGACTAGCTGAGACATTACGGCCAGCGAAATAGAGATTTTCGATATTTTTTGAGTACAGCATCCGGTAAGGTAAATGATAGATTCCATCTGCTACGACATGACGAGCGCCGGCTGCATCTGTGTACATTCCTGTTGAGGGATGTAGATCGATTGACCAACCACCAAATGCAATGCGATCTTCAAAAAATGTTTGATCCTCGATATCTTTTTGAGTAAGCACGTAATCGCCAATAAACCGACGTGACTCGCGTTTTCCAGGAAGAGTCCCTACCCATTCTAAATCTAATGTATCAGCTTCATATTCTCCTGAGTTTTTGATATGATCCCAAATACCATACACTACTGATAACAGTTCATCTCTGATCTTTTCATTATCGTGGATCGTATCCAGCTCCCCGCCCCATTCAATCCACCAATAGGCACAACCATTATCAGTTGGATTCAATGTTCGATTTTTTATGATGGTAGTATCTGTGATTTTTTTCGCAAATGATGGTGCAATAAATTTAGTCTTTTCTCCGGTATCTTTTGTATAAAAAAGCAATGTGCTTCCTAACATTCGATCATCTGCAACTTCAGGTGCAAGAGATTCATCATACATTTCTCGACTTTCTCTTCCCATATGGAATTCTGCTTTTGCACCCTCTCCAACTATGCCATCACCTGTACAATCAATGAAGTACTCTCCTAAAAACTGATAGGTATTTTCTGCTCCTTGTGTTCGACCAATCACAGATGTGATCGTGTGTCCTTCTACTGTAACATCAGTGACTTCCGTATTTAAATAAAGTTGGATATTTTGCTCTTCTTTGACTTTTTCAAGCAATAACAGATCCCACTGAAAAACATTCCCCTGTGGATTTCTAAACTGATTTTCTAAAAATAATTCACCCATGATCCCTGTCTCGCGTGCGTATCGATTTACACCGTGTTTTGTGGCGCCACACACCCAGACACGAATCTCACTACTGGAATTCCCCCCTAGAACACCGCGATTTTGAATCAATACTACCTGTTTTCCTTCTCTTGCTGCTGCAATTGCCGCACAGATGCCTGCTAAGCCACCACCAATAACGATGATTTCACTTTGTATCTTTTTCATGTAACCGCTCCCTAATTCATGATAGTTTTATTATAATTTTTGTGATATATTTAACAATATACAAATTAGTCTTGTTTTTGGCTTTTTTTGACTTTTGGAGGTAAAACATGGAAGTGATAAAAATAATCGATCATATCTGGTGGGAAGAAAAAGAAGAATTTTTATTGGCAGAAGACCAAGATAGTTTTTGGGTATTGTATTTATTGGTTGAAGGAGAGTGCTACTATAAAATTGGCGAGGTTTCTGGGATTGCTAAGAGTCCTTGCGTATTGATCTGTCCACCCCATACTGTTTTTGAAAGAAAAGTTCTTGCCCCTCTTTCCTTTCATTTTTTCCGTCTGGATGTTGTCCCTAACCAATCCTATTTGAATTTATCCGCTGGGATGCACCGATTGACGAAAGAACGTTTAGTCATGGATCAAATGGTTCTAAAACAATATGTCTATGATCTGTCTGGATTCAGTTTTTTTATACGAACCCATAGCATCATGGACATACTTCTATTCAGCAGTATTTCTTATCAAAAACCGAATCAGTCGATTCCCCCACTGCGGACCCATAATTCACGTATTATCGACTTGTTGCATTATCTCGATAATCATTATCAAGAGGATTTTTCGATCCAACAACTCAGTGAAAAATATTCTTTCAATGCGTCTTATCTTTCTCGTTTGTTCAAAAAAGAAACAGGCTATTCACCAAAAGAATATTTGCTGAAGGTCCGCTTAAAAAATGTACAAAATCTCCTCATCTCAACTAATTTACCTATGGAAGAGATTGCAGAACTAACGGGTTTTAAACATGGATACTATCTGTCCAAATACTTTAAGAAGATTTTCAAGATGTCCCCAAGTACGTTTCGGAAAAAGCATTTATTGTAGCAGGTCTTTTTTTGATGCCATTCAAATAGTTGCAGATAAAGAATCAAATTAAAAAATGTCGGCAAAAAAGTTCCGAAAACGAATGTGTGACAAATCTACAGTTTTGCTAGAGACTCTCGGATAAGCAGCGTCCAAAAGTCAAGTTCTTCGGAAATTTCAAAAAAAAACGAGCGTGGGACAAAACTAAAAATCAGTTTTGCCACAGACTCTCGAATAAACGGTGGGAGCAGAAGTAACTCCTTCTTAAATAAGCCGAAATTCACAAAAATTTGAAAAGCAATTTTCGTTAATTTCTTCTTATTTCTCGGAGTTAAACACTTCTGTCCCAACCTCGTTTTTTTCTCTAATTCTCAAACCTAACCGATCATTCTTACGGTATTTCATAAATAACGTGAGATCAATTGGATCAATTGTTTCGGAAACTCATTCAAGTCGGTGATATCAAGGAAACGATTTTCACCATAGATTACTTTTATTTCTTCTTTGTCTTGTCCGATTGCTGCAGAAACAAAGACCACGCCTTGGCGCTCAAACTCTGATAAGACTTCTTGTATATCCTGTTTTGCTTTCTTCCCTGTATAATCAGGTAAAGCTTTAGGTTGTCCATCACTGATCACTAGCATCAATTTTGTCGTTGCAGCTTGCTGGCTAAGCTTAGTTGCAGCAATCCTCAATGTGGCGCCATCACGGTTATTTTGTCGTGCTTTCATCGTTACTAACTTATCTGTTAACCAACTAAAGTCATCTGAGAATTCTTTGTAAGAAAATAAGGATGTTTTCTCTCTTGCAGATACGTCAGCGGTATCCCCATAGATCATCAACGGGATATTTACGCGCTGTGCAAATTCTGCGACTGCGATCGTTGCTTTTTTGGCGGCTTCGATCCGATCATCACGGATCATCGAGCCAGATTCATCGACCCTGATAGCAACTGCCAATGAAGGCTGTTCGTGTGGAGGATTTTTCTTATCGAAATTCCGAAGATCACCATATGCCACACGACTGGCATCGAAACGCTGCCCTTCATATCTACTCTTTTGATAGGTCGCTGATTCGTCGTTTTCAAGTAGATCGAGGATCTGTCTGCTTAAAGAGTCGACCACTGGTAACACTTGTTTCCTTAATTTACGTGCCTCTGGATCATTTGGCGTAAATGTTGGTCGATGAATGATCAGCCCTTCTTTTTCGTGAATGGTTCCTTTCATTGCTTGACGAGCTTCTTTGTTTAGTTCACGCTTGATTTCTTTGTCATGAGCTTCCATATCGGATACAGACATCTTGTTGGAAATATCTTCTGCCTGATCTTGGTCGTCTTGACTTTTCCCTTCTACGTCCTCGCTGCGTTCTTCCTGCGAAACGGGCAAAGTTTCCTCTTGCAGTTCTGTGTGCTCTTTTTCTAGCGCTTTTTCAGTAGCTTCATTTTCTGTTTCAATTTTCTTTTCACTTTCAGAAAGGGAAAAAGTTTCTTCTGCTAATTGGTCAATATTCCTTTGGTCCGCTTCTTCAGCTGTTAACACTCTTCCACGAGCAGACGTTTGAACGTCAGAAGGCTTTCCCCATTTTTGTAACTGAATAAGTGTGCGCAGTTCTTCTAAAAGACCACTCTCTTCTAAACGTTGGGTCAAAATCTTTAATTCTTCTGGATCAGTAGTTAATTTATACAGTACTTTGGGATACAAGGATTCCAATACATCTTGCCCTTGTTTCCAGGTATTTGCCCAATAGAAATAGGAACGCATGCCGGCAACGCCCTTGATGGCATTTGCTTTAGCAGTTTCATCTAGAAGTCGGATGATCTCAGCCATTTTAGCTAACAGTTCTGGTTCTTGGATATTCGTTTTTCCTATTGCACGTTCAACCATTACTTCAAGAGTGGGTAGATCCATTTTTTCAGCATGCTGCATCCGGTCACGCAAAGATTCATTCAGCGGACGATTTCCTTGATAGTTGCGATTTGTGGTAATGATGATTACACAATCAGCATGGCGAGGTACGACTCCTGTTGGTAGATTCAATAGCCCATTAGGCTCTAGAGCAGAATTCAAGGCCACTAGGACAGAGGCATCTCTGATCACTGTTGGTTCTTGGATCTCTAATAAATACCCTTTCTCGATCGCATGTACGATTTCAGAAGGGTAATATTTGTAGCGGACTGTTTCTGACTTTTGCTCATCGATACGTTGCACAAAGTCAGCTAACTTTTGTTTTGCTAGATCGTCGTTCACTTGATAGTGATCCTTGATAACTTGTAAAACAGCATTTAGCGTATCCGTTTGGTTGATGGCATCGATCAAAGCTTGGTCCTCTTCTTCGTCGGAATCAATGACTGGCAAAAGAGCGCCAAAAACATCCGATTTGTCCATATCTGCAAAACAAGTCACTTTTGTATAAGGAAGTTGCAAATCAGCAGACAAAGCTTTTGCTAATTGTGTCTTACCAGACCCTGCATCACCTTCTAATAAAATATTACTGATTTTCATTTCTGGGTCTTCCCAGTTTTCTTTGATTTCAGCCGCAATCCTTAGTTCCACAGAACTTGTTCGATGACTTGCAGGCTTTTGCCAGATCATTTGTCGTTCAATTGTTGAAAATGAGCGATGATCTGTTAATGAAAAGTTATCCATATGACTTTCCTCCTAATACCCTAAATCATCTAATAGACGTTTTAAGATACGGAAACGTTCACCAATCAGTTCGCCATCTTTTTGTAAAGTATCGTAATATAAGATGATATCTTCATCGATCTTAGGATTTTTGGTATCGACTTCTACAGTCATCCGGTTTCCTTGAAGGCCAATGATATCGATCATCGGATTTTCCGGATCATAGAATTTTTCATAGCGATATGCATCTTGAAAATACAAGCTTCCTTGTGCTGCCAGTATCGCTAGATCCAAAATACGTGTGATTGGAAGTTCTTCTGATTGGCGTGACCATTTTTCACCAGTATGGCGCCATACTTTTCCAGATATATCGACTTTTCCTCGATCATTCCATTGGGCCAATCCCAGTGAGAGCCCTTTTGCATCGGTATGAAGCGCATTTTTTCCGTCTACTTTATCATAATCTTCTACAACGATTACAGGTTTATGTTTTAAGTTTGTTGGTATTTCCATTGGTTAAGCACTCCTTTATTTAGTAATTTACTAAATTAGTAATTTACTAGTTTACTAAAATTTGTCTTTGATTATACGACAGGAGCAATAAAAAAGCAAAAACGAGTGTCTCGCTAGTTTATTCATCTGTATGATCGTAATCGTACAAAAAAAGAAAACCAATGAACGAATCATTGGTTTTCTTTTTCTTAGTTAATCAATAGCTAAGTATTTGAGTAGGCCATGCCTCTTTACAAAACACTTACGAGATTTCAAGAGAACAGTTCTCTCTATTGAAGGATACTTTCAAGTACTAGTCTTTCTTGCTTCTCTTTTCAAATGAATAGAATAAAGAGGAATTATTGCGCTGAGATAGCAAGTCCGATTGCTTTTTCGCCTAAATGACTGCCGATTACTGGGCCAAAATGACCGATTTCAATCTCTGCATTCGGATATTGTTTTTGTAGTTTGGCTTTTTCTTCTTTTGCTACTTCTAAATTATTTGCATGAATGACGTATAGTTTCACAGGTGGTGCAATTTCTTCATTTCTTTGACCGATGATTTTTTCGGCGCGAGCAAAAGCTTTTTTACTTGAACGGATTTTTTCAAATAAAACGATCTTTCCTTCAGAGAAAGTCAAAATTGGTTTGATTTTTAAAAGCCCAGCAATCAAAGCCGCTCCGTTGGTCAAACGACCACCGCGCACAAGGTTGTTTAAATCGTCCACGATCAGATACGCATAGGTATTATCTCTAATCCGATCTACGTGGGCAATGATTTCTTCTAAAGAATGTTCTTTACTACTCATATCTAGCGCTGCTTCGACCATATGGCCCATGGGCATACTTGTGATCTTTGAATCATACGGAACGATTGTGACACCTTCCACATCTTCTTTCAGCCCGTGCAATGTATTCACAAAGCCAGAAATACCTGATGATAGATGGATGCTTAAAATCGTATCGTATCCTTTGTTTTTCAACTCTTCGTAAAGTGCCAAAACTTCTCCAACAGCTGGCTGTGAAGTCGTTGGAAAATCTTTGCTATTTTTTAAGAGTCCATAATATTCATCCGCTTCAATATCGATTCCTTCGTTGTAGATCTTACCATCTAAAATCACTGGGATTGGGATCACGAATAAATCTGGATGATTCTTGATTCGTTCCGGCAAATATGCCGTACTATCAGTAACTACTGCAAGTTTCATTTAATTAAGTTCCTCGTTTCAAAGAATTTTACCAGTCTTCCTAACTATATCATAAGAAGACTTATATTTGAACCTTTGTAAGAAAAAGTGAAGAATCTACTTTGGATCGAGATACCAAAGCAGATCCAAGTGAAAAAACGGAATCTGTTAAAACCATTTTTCATGTTTTGGAATGTTTCAGCTGATTTCTAAAAATAATAACTTCTATTCATATCATTCAAGTTTTGAGGGTGAGAAAAAAGCAACTTTTACTTTCCTCTCACCCTCTCTCTTCATATTCTTTCAGAAAAGTTGTCGAATCATTTGTTAAAAAGACCACATAATCAGTTTTCTTGGTGGCGATTTTTGAAGTTGCGTACGTGTTGCAACCCGTTTCTCCCGAATTGTGCGAATAAGAACGTGATGCCACCAACGATCCCGATGACCCCACAATAAACGACTGTATGTGCTTTTGAGGTCATTGAAAGTTGTGTATTCAGCATTAGGAAGACCAATGAACATACCACCAGCATGAAGAAAGTTGAGCGGAATGTTTTTAAGAAATACTGACTGATTCGCACAAATGGCGCAATTCGATATTCTTTACACATGTACTGGTACCCGCGAATAAAGACAATCCCAAAAGCAATTGTATTTGAAAAGCTCATACCGTATCCGCCTAATAAAGCTAACCCGATCACTTGGAACACCAATTTCAAAATGATGGCTTCCACTGTTAAGCGAATCGCTACTAAATGGTGGTTCAAGGACTGCAACATCGTCGATAAAATCGTAAATAAAGAAAAGAATAACGACGCCAACAGAGCAAATTGGAAATAGCCCACGCTGTCTGGATCATACCCGAAAAACAACGTGTATAAAGGACCTGCCAATAAGGACATGCCTGCTAACGACGGCAATAAGATCAAAACGGCAATCGAAAAGCTGTCACCGACTGTTTTTTCGATTTGTAGTCGGTCTTTTTTCTTCAAAGTACTAAGGATCGGCAGACTACTGATTGCCACGGTACCCACCATAGAGATCAATATCAGCGTCAATTTATTTGGATTGACAGATGCTCGGCTAAATAAAAACTCTAACTGCTGATCTGCAATCGCTGGTCGAAAGAAATGGAGCAATGGCTTCATCGTTACTTGATCGATCATTTGAACGATCGTGATAACTGAACCAACGAAAATAAAAGGCAATGTTTCTCGAATGATCGATACAGAAGCAGAACGATTTTCTTTCTGGAAATATCGACTTGAAATCAAGAAATCTTTCAATCTAAAGTAGTCATTTTTACGTCCTACAAAATACATATGGATGATCGCTGCGAGTCCACCAAAAAATGATGCCACAGTACTGATCAATACCGCTTCAACGATCGAACCGTCTGTTAATACGCGCAAATAATACGTACCTGCTAAAATCACTAGCACACGTACAGCTTGCTCGATGATCAAAGAGCTACCATAAGGGCGTAAGTTGTTCTTTCCTTGAAAATAACCTCGCATTGCACTAAGAATCGGGATTGCCACTAATGAAGGGCACAGGCTGCGAATCGCTAGAATCCCATTATTCACATTGGCAATCGGGCTGATTCCAGCAAGCAATGGTGCAAAAAGATACATCAATGCTGCCGAAACGATCCCAATCACGAACATGATGTTGATCGTACTGCGGAAAATCACGCCACATGCCTCTTGATCTCCTTCCTTCGTTGCAACTGCCACTTTCTTGGCAATAGCATTTGGAAAGCCGACTGTTCCTAACATCAAAAACAAGCCATATGGGAGATACCCGACATTGTACAGTGTTGTTGCTAACATGCCATCTTGGTTGTTCCCCATCATACTTAACCAAGGAATCAGATAAACGACTCCTAAGACCTTACATAACAAATTGGCAAACGTTAACCAGAATGTTCCTTGCATCAATTTTTTATTCATTAAATTTTCCTCGACTATCTATAGTTAAATCAATATCTCCCCTATTATAGCAAAAAAAAGCGAGAGGACAAATCACTGCTGAAATTTTATGCGCAATGAAAATAAAAAAGCCGCTCTCTAAGTTTAGAGAAGGCGAACTTTTATAACATGGATAATAGAAATACAGAAGCTAATCCGGTTAATACCGACAAAGCCATCGAGCGTGATTTGTAGGCTACTCCTGCCACTAATACCATCGCTAGGACTTTGATATTCCATGCGATATCTAAATGCTCATGGGTAATGAACACATCTTTGAACGCTAGAGCCGCAAAAAGTGCTACCGGTACATATTTCATCCACTCGCTAAACCAAGATGGTACTTTACGGTGTGTAAAATAAAGCATCGGGAACAGCCTAGGAACATAGGCTACCACGAACAAGCTTAATACTAAAAGCAACAGATACGTCTTAGTCACGATGATTGACCTCCTGATCTGGGAAATTGAAAAGCGGTTCGTTGACATGTTTGCCACGATTCTTTAGTCTCTTTAGCTTCTTCGCTTTTTCTTTCTTAAATGCTTTTTCCAGACCAAATCCAGCTAAAGAAGCAATGATCGTCGCAGCAATCAATCCAAACGTATTTTGGAAAAGTACCATGAAGATGACACCTAAAACACCTGAAAGGACACCTGTCAAAATCAGCAGCGCATTTTTCATCTGCATCACGAACATAAAGATAAACATTGCTGTCAAAGCAAAGTGAACAAGATCTGCATCAACACGAATGACTGATCCAAAGAAGTTCCCAATCATGTTACTACCTGCCCAAGAAGCCATTGAAAACCAATTTACATATAACGCTTTTTGCTTGTTCCATGTAGGATCAGTTGAATATTTCAAATAATTGACTGCATAATTTTCATCATTTAAAGACTGTGAAAAAACAGCTAAAAAACGTTTTTTTTTCTTTTTTCATAAATCCGGAAAGACTTGATCCTAACAATGTATAGCGTAATTCCAAGAAAAATACCATCAAAAGTGTGGTTGCAAAAGATGCTTGTGTTGTAAGCATCGAAGCAACTAAAAATTGCGCCCCGCCAGAAAAAACCAAAATAGACAGCAGTCCAGCTAAAATTGGATCAAAGCCAACTTTTTGTAATAGCACTCCACAAGCCAATCCAACTGGGATATAACTTAAACAAAGTGGCATTACTGCGTGCAAAGACTGAAGCCATGGCGCACTTTTCTTTTTATCCATCAAAAATGTCTCCTTCAATTACAACAAATAAACAGCGGATTCATTGTAACATAAAAAAACGAAAATGTAGCCGTTTTATCTAAAAACAAAATTATTTTTTTCTCATTTTCCGACTAATTCCTGAAATATTGCATCAAAAAACTGGGGATTTCCACATAAATAATACTGTGAAAATCCCCAAGGGTTCTTATTGAATCCGTTGATAATTTGGATCATACTTATCCGTTTCGATGTAAATATATACTTTTTTATCTACTAGAGATTGACGGATCGATCTTTCGATCTCATTGACGATCCTGTAAGCTTCACTTTCGCTTGATTCAAAAATATCGATCTTTGCGGCTACTAGTATTTCAGTTGGGCCTAAGTGAACTGTTTTGACATCAATCAAATGGGATACTTCAGGTCGCTCAAAAGCTTTTTTGATTTTTAGCAAGTCACTAGCAGTGACACTTTCTCCAATGATCAAACTGTAAAATTCTTTTGCCAAGAAAATGGCTGCGCCCATCAAAAGTAAACCGATCAACATGCCACTGATTGCATCAAATTCTGCAATACCAGTAACCATCGTTAAGATCGTTCCAAGCAAAGCAAGGATTAAACCAATCACTGCACAGAAATCTTCCGTGAAAATAATCAAGATTTCACTATGACGGCTCTCACGTAAAAATTTAAGTGTCGATAACTTTTCAGTGTTCAACTCATGGATTTCCTTCATCGCAATACGTAAAGAACTGCCCTCGATTGCCAAGCCGAAAAGTAGAATGATAATTACGATTAGTGGATTACCAACTTCATGGGAAGGATGTGTCAGTTTTTCGAAAGCTTCCATCACACCAAGCGCACCACCACCGAAGAAAAGCATCATTGCTACGATCGTACTAAAGAAGTATTTTGCTCGCCCTTCACCAAATTGATGCAGTTCGCTTTGCCCGCGACTTGCCCGTTTATCTCCAAAAAGTAATAGTATCTGGTTGCTACAATCGACAATACTATGGATACTTTCATTTAGCATTGCTGCACTTCCGCTGATCGCATAGCCGATAAATTTACTGATGGCCACTAGGATATTCGCTCCTAGCGCAGCAATCACTGAAAACATCCCGCTTTTCTTTAAATTTTCCATTGTTTTTCCTTCTTTCTTCTAACAGAGGCTGGGAAAGAAGTGTTTAACTCCGAGAAATAAGAAGAAATAAACGAAAATTACTTTTCAAATTTTTGTGGATTTCGGCTTATTTAAGAAGGTGTTGCTTCTGCTCCCACCGTTTATTCGTTTTTAAAGAATGAGACAAAAGTGTTTCTTCCTTTTGTCCCAAGCTCATTTCCTTTTCTTGTTGGTGCGACTACAAATGCTTAGATTTTTGCTAAATCAAATACGATCTGCTGATTTTTCTTTAGCACAATCTCCTTTGCGCCTTTCGTTGCACTTTTTCCATCAATCGTGAATGTCCAATATTTTTGTTTCTGCTTATCTTGTTTGTGGCCATCAATCGATGTAATGAATCCCTGCTCTTCTTCAATAGCAAAATTTTCTTTTAAAACAGTCAAAAGGTTGTCACCCGTCTTAAAAGACACTGTTTTACTTGAGAGCTGTTTACCATCTTCCTGGATAATGATGGTCGTTGTTTGCTGTTTTTGTTGTGTCTGTTCCGTCTTAGATTGCTGATTTTCCTCTTTGGATGAATCAACAGTTGTGCAGCCACTCAACAACAAAAGAATACAGCCGACAAGACTGAACAAATAGATTTTTTTCATTTTTTCCTCCCATTTAATCGATCAAACCGTTCGATGACGGGTAAAGCAAGTAGAAAAAATACAAGATTTCCCGTCGCATGGAACAGATCAAAACTGAGTCCTTGGATATAGTATACAAAAGGATTCGTTAACTGATAAAGTATACTATCAAAAATCGTCATGAACAAGCCAAAGAATAAACCTGCCAAAAAAAAGCAACTACCCGTCAACCATTTTTTCTCTCGGTTAAGGTGTGTTTGTACAACCCAAAAAAGAATTAAAATCAGACTAAAACTAATCCATTGTCCGATCATCCACGGGCCAATCCCAAAATAAAGATTACTTAAAAGGAGCGATAGCGTCATGACAAGCAATGCATCTTGTAGACCAAAGTACAGCACGACAAAAAGAAAAATGGCTGTCATCGGCTGCACATTAGGAATTAACTGAAAAATGATCCTGCCAACCACACATGCTGCAGATAACAGACTCAACTGAGCTATTTTTTTGGTCGTCATTTTTTGGCAACTCCCCTTTCGCTTATTTATACGGAACAAAAAAACATGTGACGGTCGCTAATCTGACCGTCACATGTTTCTAACTCAAGCACCTAGTTCTTGCGAACCATCAGTGGTACTAAAAATTCATAATTGATAAAGAAATCAATGACAGATCGATGGTAATCGCCAGATGAGATCGTCAATCCCGTTTGATTCTGTTCGTTCTTCGTGATCGTCAACGATTGACCTTTGTCTAACAGAACTTTGAATTTTTCCTCGGTCAATTTTTCGAAATCATACTGTGGATTCTTCATTGCAACAATGAAGATATCATCCAATACTGATTCGCTAAATTCAAATTCACTCTGTAGATTCAAGTGAAGTGGTTTAGTGTTATCAAGCAATGTTTGATTCACGATGAAGCCTAATTTTCTTGCGTGTGCTAAAAGCTGGTTCAGCTTGTGATTGAAAATCGTGATCTGTCCTGCAGAAAAGACCCGATCGACTGACCAGTAACGGATCAGTGATAACACCCGATCATCCTGAACGGTGACCTCCATCGTTTCTGGGATCACTTCTAATAAATTGATCGATTCTACTTGGTAGCGTTGATCGATTGTAGGTAGAACAAAAGAAAAGATCAAATGATTTTGCTCATCTAAACTATAATTGATGGAGAAATGTCTGGTTTCCCAACGATCGTAGGTAGTGGTCGATAACTCTAACCCAATGTCGTTCAGGGGTTTCAACAATTCATAAGTAAAGTACTCGATCAAGCTTGTCTTTCCAATTGGGGAAATCGGCTCATCTTTAAGTAAATAACGGTCAAAAGAATCTAGTAATCCTGAGAAATCTGCTTCAATCAGATATTTCCGTAAACGCAGATCTGCTAATTCTATCTCTGCTGTTTCAATCATATTCACAATATCCAGATGGTCTTTTTCTTTGCTATCAAGGTAAAGTTGATTTTCATCGACCGCGGGTTTACGTTCTTCTACTGGCTCATTCTCTTCGATGGTATCAGTAATTGATTCTGTTTCTACCTCAGGAGCAGCTTCTACTGTTTCTTCATTTTCTTGTTCAGCCAGTCCATCTAGCGATTCGATTGCTTCATTTTCTTGTTCTATTGGTCTTGTTTCATCCTTATGGCTCATTCCTCAGGCCCTCCCTCTTGAAACGTTGGTTCAGGATTTTCACTACCTAAATAAGTCATCAAAAAGTGGTGGATGGCTTGGCTGAATCCTTCTTTCCCACCAAAGAAACGCTTGATTTGTCGTTGCTCTTTTTCGACGATTGCCGCTCGAAGTTGGTCTGACTTTGCTTCTTTTAATAGTGTTTCTTTTTGTTGCTGGATTTTTTCAGGTTCTTCTATATAAGGTAGCCAGCCTAATTTTTCATTTGATAAAATTTGTTTTTGTTTCTCTAGCTCTTGGATTTCCTCTTCAATCTTTTTACGGTTCAAGAAGCCTTTATTATCATCTAAACTAGTGATTTTACGATTGATTTCTTTTAGTTCTTCATCTAGTCTTTCGATCTCCGCCTTAGCCGTGATCACCTTGGCATCCAGTTCATTGACCTGTTTGCTAAAATCATTCGGTTGTTGTGTAGCATAAAAGCCCCACTCCTCATCGATTTTTGGTAGGACAAAAATCTCTGGTAAACTTGCATCGATCCCAATCGTTGGTCTTTCATGATAATAAGAGCCAATCTTATAATAGCTCATAGTTGGGGAAATCGTTTCGACTAATTCCATAAAAGGAAATTCTTGAATAAAACGATCATGGATTTTTCGCATCAATAACTGATCGATTTCATGATTTTCATTTGAACTTTTTTTCAGTTCTTCCGTTAATTCACTATTGTATAACTGATAGATCTCTGGAATGTTTTCTTCCCTAACAGCTTTTTCAAAGGCTTGTAATGCTTCTAATAGCTGAGAAAGATTGGTGCTTGCTTTTTCTTTGATATCGTAAAAAGAAGCTCCTTCTTCATTCTGATCAATCGTTTCTTGTGGTTCTATTGGATTGGATTCCTTCATCCTACTTACCTCCTTACATTCTTAAAAAAACTCTGTATAGATACTTTAATAGTACCATTTTATAGAAAAAATTGTTACAACGGGCATCTTCTCCTATGTAAAATTCATTTTGTTTCGCTGTACGTTCAGTTCTCTTGACTTTCTGCAAGGTAAAAGTAAAACGAAAGAGCGGGAGTTGTCCCACTCTTTCGCACTAATGAAAGTTTTTATTTATTAGGCAGATCTCTGGTTGTGAAGTGGATACGCTGATTCTCATCACGAGTTAAAAGTGTTTCTTCATTCAAGTAAGAAAATTTCAATTCTTCTAAATCAGTATTTTCTAGCATTTTTTCATAACCGGTAAAAATAGAACGAATATATTGTTTATACGCGTTTTTCTTTTTCTGTCTTTTTTTCATGTGACACCTTCCTTATCACTCACTATCATACCAATGAATGTTTTACTAGACAAGCAAGTTTTTGCTAAATTAGGCATACTTTTCGCAAGTTGCCCTTTGGTAGTTGACGAAATCGAAAAAAAATGAAAAAATGCTTTAGTACTTAAGGAGGGAAACTAGTGAAAAAAATCGGTTTTGATTCAGAGAAATATATTGAAGAACAGTCTGCATATATTTTAGAACGAGTAAATCACTATGATAAATTGTATTTAGAATTTGGCGGAAAATTGGTAGATGACAAACATGCCAAACGTGTATTGCCTGGCTTTGAGGAAGATGCAAAAATCAAACTGTTACAAAAATTGAAAGATCAAGCAGAAATTTTGATCTGCGTATACGCAGGAGATATCGAACGCAACAAGATCCGTGGAGATTATGGTATCACTTACGATATGGATATCTTGCGATTGATCGATGAACTCCGTGGCTACGGCTTATCCATCAACAGCGTCGTGATCACTCGTTATAATGGTCAACCAGCAACAAAAGTATTTATCAATAAACTTGAAAGACGTAACATCAAAGTCTATAAACATGCTGAAATCGAGGATTATCCTGTAAATGTGGAAAAAATCGTTTCAGAAGACGGCTTTGGAAAAAATGACTATATTGAAACGACGAAACCAATCGTTGTCGTTACTGCTCCTGGTCCCGGTAGCGGAAAATTAGCAACTTGCTTGAATCAGTTATATCATGAAAGTCAAAAAGGCCATGCCGCCGGGTACTCAAAATTTGAAACCTTCCCTGTATGGAATGTTCCATTGAAGCATCCATTGAATATCGCCTATGAAGCAGCCACAGTTGACTTGAAAGATGTCAACATGATCGACTCTTTCCATTTTGATGCGTATAACAAAATAGCCGTCAACTACAATCGGGATATTGAAACTTTCCCTGTGATCAAACGAATCATTGAAAAAATCACAGGCAAAGAATCTGTTTACTTGTCACCAACAGATATGGGTGTGAACCGTGTTGGTTTCGGTATCGTAGATGATGCGGTAGTCCAAGAAGCATCGAAACAAGAAATCATCCGTCGTTACTTCCAAACAGAATGTGATTTCAAAAAGGGCTTGATCGATGAAGAAGCAGTCAATCGAATCAAATTGATCATGGAAGAAGTCGGCTTGCGTCCTGAAGATCGTAAAGTGGTGCTGCCCGCACACGATTACGCCAAAACGATCCAAAGCCCTACGAAAGACCCTGTAGCTGTCATTGCGATCCAATTGCCGAATGAAGTAATCATTACCGGACGTACTAGTTCATTGATGGATGCTTCGGCTGCGGTCATCTTGAATGCAGTGAAACATTTGGCACATATCGCTGATGATATCCCGTTGCTTTCACCACTTGTTTTGGAAACGATCCAAGGAATGAAATCAACTGCGCTTCATTCTTCTGTGGATACCCTAAGTTTGAATGAAGTATTGATTGCTCTATCCATCAGCGCTGTAACAAATCCAATCGCACAAGTTGCCTATGAAAAACTTGCAGAACTAGATGGCGCTCAAGCCCATTCAACAGTGATGGTCAATAAAAATGATGAACAAACATTAAAACAATTAGGAATCGATATCACTAGCGCACCACTCTTCCCTTCTGAAAATCTATACTATCAATAATTCGAGTCCAAGGACTGGAATCCACAAAAAAACTCTTAAAAGTTTCGTGTCATGTTGCTCATAAAGAACATGCTCGCAGAAACTTTTAAGAGTTTTTATTTTGTATAGGCCCTGATTTTCTCATGTATACGTTTCACTCTAAAAAACAGATGAAAATTGAACAGAAAAATTAGTAATTTAAGCGTAAAACAGGTAAAATTAAACGGAATTTTGATTAGGAGTGATTTTTTGAGTCATATTTTAGGAATTATCGGTTTGATTTTTATTTTTGGGATTGCCTTCTTGATTAGTACGGACAAAAGAGCAATCAAAATGAAACCATTGTTGGTGATGTTCGTCTTACAATTGGTATTCGGTTTCGTATTATTGAGAACCACGTTCGGTACGACGGTTGTTTCGTTACTGGCAAAACTATTTGAACAGCTATTAGCCTTTGCAGGTGAAGGAGTAAACTTCGTCTTTGCAGGGGTAGCAAATAAAGGGAGTGCACCATTCTTTTTAACTGTTTTGATGCCTATCGTGTTTATTTCTGCGATCATTGGAATCTTACGTTATATCAAGATCCTCCCCCTATTTATGAAAGGCGTTGGGTTAGGTCTAAGTAAAATCAACGGCATGGGTAAACTTGAATCATACAATGGCGTCGCCTCTGCCATCTTAGGACAATCTGAAGTCTTTATTTCCATCAAAAAAGAATTACCATTTTTATCTGAAAAGCGTTTGTTCACCATGAGTGTTTCTGCGATGTCCACTGTTTCCATGTCCATCGTTGGTTCATATATGGCACTGATCAACTCAAAGTATGTGATTACTGCTCTTGTGTTGAATTTATTTGGTGGGTATATTCTGGCATCGATTGTTAATCCTTACCAGTTGGATGAAAAAGAAGATGAGCTGATCATCGAAGAAGACAAAGAACAAACCTTCTTCCAAATGTTGGGTGAATATATTCTGGATGGCTTCCACGTAGCAATCACCGTTGCAGCGATGCTGATCGGTTTTGTGGCATTGATTGCCATGATCAACGCGATTTTTAGTGGGATATTCGGGGTGACTTTCCAAGAAATCCTTGGGTACATCTTTGCCCCATTCGCATTCATCAGTGGCATACCTTGGAACGAAGCCGTTGATGCTGGAAGTCTGATGGCAACTAAATTAGTAACGAATGAATTCGTTGCGATGACTGAATTAGCAAAAGGCAATTTCCAGTTCACTGAACGGACTACAGCAATCATTTCTGTATTCCTAGTTTCCTTTGCCAACTTCTCTTCGATTGGGATCATTTCTGGTGCCATGAAAGGATTGAATGAAGAAAAAGGAAATCTAGTTGCTAAACACGGGCTGAAAATTCTATTAACAGCAACTTTAGTCAGCTTTTTAAGTGCTATCGTCACAGGTCTATTAGTATAATAAGCAACCATTCAATTGCATTTTCTGAAAATACGCACTGTCGATTTTTAGAAATGCAATTTTTGTTAAGGAGTATCAATCATTACAAGGATTATCTACAAGCGTGAGGAGAGTAGAAAGATGAATAAATGTTATGTTTTTATCGGTCCTTCAGGTTCAGGAAAAACTTCGATCGCCGAAAAAATTTTTCGTCAAGACCAAAAAATCATCACCTATACCACTCGACGTCCACGGACTGGGGAACAAGATCAAAAAGATTATTATTTTGTTTCTCCAGAAGAATTCAATCAGATGATCAATGATCGTGCATTTGTTGAATGGGATGAGTACGCTGGAAACAAATATGGATCTAGCAAAGAAGAAATCACACAAAAGCTGGCACAGGATGATTGCTACACGATTTTGACAGCACCAGGTTTTTGGGCAGTTCATGCTGTTTTTGGTGAAAAGATCCAACCGGTCTTCGTCACGATCTCTCACACTAAATTGGAAGAACGCTTGCGAAGTCGCGGCGACTCCGACACACAGATAAACCAACGACTTGCGTTATTCCAAAAAGATCTAGAAGAGTTGATCGCGTTACAAAAACTGCCCAAATTGATCTGCTTGACGAATGATGGGAACCTTTCAGATGCAGTCACCCAATTTTATGCACAACTCAAATAGCATCAGTTTCATGAAGCAAAAAAAGTGCCTGTCAAAATTATCGAAAAAACCATGCAAATAGCCTAAACAAAAAAGATGCCTTACTAGCAACTGTTTTTGTTTAGGCTATTTTTCTAGCGATTATTTTTTACTTTTCCTCAACGATGGAATAAAGTGCTTCTACCCTCTTGTCATTCCTAAAGAAAGAATGAGGACGATCCAATAATTGACTGATCAATTCTAAATGATGCAACAACGTCCATTTTTTTAGTACACCTAGCCCTGGAAACTTCTGTTGATGGTAAATCATCAATAACTCTAAGAGTCCTTCTGTAATCACTAGCTGATTATGATTCCTCATGACCCATCTTTCTAGTTTTTCCGCCGCTTCAAAAAATTTCAACGCTTGGTCTTTTGCAGATTCATTGGTATCAGAAACAAAGTGTTTCACCCGCAAATTTCCATAAGCATCGATATACGTCACATGCAATGCTAAAGCTCGTCTGGGAAACCCTTTGTCAAAGTAGTGACTCCCTTCGATGGTAAAATCAGAGAAACCAATATAGCCATCTTCTCGAAAAAAGAGATAATCATCGCTAAAGAAATCATCTATTTTTTCACCATAGGCTTCTACATGTTTCCTTGTTTTAAACGATTCTTTGATCACGATTTTATTTTCAGGCAGCCAAATACGAATACGGCTATTATCTGGAATCAGAAACTGTGCATGTGTGTTCGCTAGAGCTTTCCAAATTTGTATCTCCTGTGGTTGGTGTTGTCCATCAAAGATAATCATATCAGGTGGATGATCGATGAGCCGTTCGTAGTTTTCTGGTGTAATGATCGATGCATTACGTAATGAACTATCTTCGAGAACCTCCCATGTATGCAGATGTTGGTCAAAGAGTTTAAATTGTCCTACTTGCGGGTTATCGATGATCGTCAAAGGATGCTTTTTTTTCTGGAATAATTCAACGACTCCTTTTAATGTAGCCGAATCACGAACCGGTTCAATGATCGGTTCTATCCTCTTCGAAAGAAGCCCTCGATTCACACTTTCTTTGAGCGCCAGTAGATCGAATTGTTTCCCTCTTAAGTAGGGATAATACATGATTTATCACTCCAATGGTTCCGTCGGTAAACGTTTGACTTGTTTTTGTTGACGTAGATATTCATAGTCTTGTTGTAAGGCATAGACTTCTTCTTTCAAATCTTGGATCGCTTGATTTTCCGTTTCTTCAATAAAACGTTCATAATACCGTTCTTTAGCAAAAGGATTTTGACTATCAGAGCGCTTTTTTAATTCTTTATACAATTGATCCGTTGGAAAATACTTCACGCCACGTTCCATTTGTTTCGCTTTTCTTACTTCTCGGAATAATGAAGCCATGAAACGATTCGTCAATGCCTCCTCTGCCACACCCAGCTCTCTTTTTCTTGCTTTTTTTGCAATAAAAAAAGTCCCTGAAGCAGGCATTTCTTCCTCTAACGCATAGGGACGATAGACCAACACCCCGATGTCTGTGGGGATTTCATCTTTGACGTCTTCGTAAAGCGTGCTTGGTAACACAAAATAATTATAATGGCCTACAAAAGATAATTTTGCCGTTGAACGGAAATCAGCCTTCGTTACTTTTAATTCATAACAACGCCATTCTCTACTGCCATCGAATTTTGTCAGACAACTTAACGTATCTACGATTCCTTGATCTTCTGGCATGGTTACCTCTTCTACGACGATCCCACCTTGTTCGATACAATATTGATAAAGAGAAGATTCCATTTCGATTGTCAAAGGAGTTTTCAAGACCCCCACCTCCGAACGTATTTTCGCTTTTTTTATTGTACCTTAAATCCAAGAAAAAATCTATCTGGATATAAATAGTAAAAAAGACGGGAACAAAGTGCCTCAAGCGGTGACTTTTGTTCCCGTCCTTCAATCGATCTTACTTAGAGTTACAGTGCTAGTTCTTTTTTATCTGTTGCGTGTTTTCTTTCGTTCTTGCATTATTACCGATAGCTAGGTGGTAAATGGAATTTTCCATGTTCCTCAAATAACTCACCTATCTGAAACAGCAAGTCTTCTCTTCCTCTAGCTGCCATGAATTGGATACCCAGCGGTAAGGAGTCTTTCGTCAGATGTGTTGGTAAACTAATTGCTGGCTGACCGGTCAAGTTTGCTAGTTGAGTATATGGCGTAATTTGCAAGCTCTCTTCAAACATCTCTGAGATGACTTCTAAGCTTTCTTTTTCATTGTATTCTTGGATATTTGCAATTTTTTCTC
Source organism: Enterococcus durans (assembly GCF_002277935.1). Taxonomy (NCBI): domain Bacteria; kingdom Bacillati; phylum Bacillota; class Bacilli; order Lactobacillales; family Enterococcaceae; genus Enterococcus; species Enterococcus durans. Next base: position 2,522,540 of record NZ_CP022930.1, read on the forward strand.
GAATCGCATCGCTTTGGAGATCTCTTGCTACTTCAGGAGCAGAAAAGGCAGTGGTTGGGGAAAGAAACAGATCAACCTCTTGGAATAATTCTTCCATTGTTATAGCTGCATGATCCCAAACATGCAACGAGCGAATATAAGTAGACGCTGACACTTTATTTCCATACTGTAATAATGTCCAAGAGATCGGTTCAAGTTCTGTTTGTCGGACTTGTCGACCTAAGCCATCCTCGATAGACTGGATCATCGCCGCGGTCTCTGCTCCATTCATTTGATAATACGATTGGATAAGCCGACGTCCATCCAATGGATAGTTGATCTCGATTACTTCATGTCCTTGTTGCTCTAAAAATAGCACTGCGTTCGCTACAGCTTGCTTTGCTTCTTCACTGATAACTGATCCAATCGGTGATGCAGTACAAACAGCGATTTTCAAGTGTTTTTTCTTTTCATGCGTTTGCCATTCTGCTGGCGCTACTTGATAAGGAGCACCAGTGTGAATTCCTCGTAGTCCCGTAAACAACGCTTTTGTATCTCTCATCGAAACGGTTAAGCCAAAATCAATTGCCGCACCTTGCCACCCTCGCCAAGCTTGTGGACCTACAGGCATCGTTCCTCTGGAAGGCTTTAACCCGATAAGTCCGCAAAAAGACGCTGGAATCCGAATCGATCCTCCCCCATCGCTGGCACCAGCCAATGGTAGGATACCAGAAGCGACAACTGCTGCTGCACCACCACTTGAGCCACCAGGTGAATAATCTGTATTCCAAGGATTTCTAGCTGGACCATAGATCTGAGCATCGGTGATATTTTTAAAGCCAAATTCTGGTGAATTTGTTTGTCCTAATGGCATAAGACCGATAGATTCCACTTGATTGACAAAGTTGGAATTTTTTGATGCTCGTTGTGTTTGAAATAATCTGGAGCCAAAAGTTGCCAGCCAGCCTTTTTTCTCTTGACCAAGCATTTTCAGCGGGAATGGTACACCATGTAGCGGATGGTCTGATTTTTCATTGAATTGTCTCTTCTCATCCAGTATCTTCTCAGGCTCGAAAGTGACTAGAGCATTTAGTACAGGATTCTTCTCATTGACTTTTTTTATGATATCTGCCATTAACTCCTCATGACTCAACTGTTTGCTTTTCAGTTGCCTTGCTAGTTCAATTCCATCTTTCAAGTATATCACTCCTTTTCTATAATTTTCCCATAACCCTTCTAATTGTACAATGATTTCGTTTGCAACCAGTGCGTCTTCTTCCGATTTGCTACTTGCCACCAATTTTTTATAGCGAAGGCATTTGATCCTTCTTTAACATTCGGATATTTCGTTTGAAACGATAAGTTAAAAAAAGCGAACGTACGTATAAATCAATCCCAATCGCTAACCATACACCTGCAATTCCTAGATTCAATACTTTCCCCAACAGTAGCACACCTAAGACTCGTGTGACCCACATCCCGAAGGCCGTGCTGTAGAGAGGCGTTTTGGTATCTCCCATTCCTTGTAACACACCAGCTAATATCAAACTGATAGCTAATCCTGGTTGATTGAATGCATCAATTCTAAGCGCAATAGTGATTTGCTTGATTGCCTCAGCGTCGGTTGTAAACCAAGGAGCAATATAGGGTGTGCCAAAAAACAATCCTATACCCAGTATACTTAATACAATGACCCCGTATTTAACAGCATAAAGAGCCACAAGTTTCGTTTCTTCAAACTCTTTTTTTCCAATACTGTTTCCTGCTAAAGTTGCGGCAGCGGTAGCTAATCCATAGGCTGGCATATAGACAAAACTTTCAATGCTTCCTGCAATCGAATGGGCGGAATAAGTTTTAGCACCAATGGCTACGATCAAGCCAAAATACAATACTTGTCCTAAGCGCATAACCAGGCGCTCTAAAGCCGCAGGAAATGAGAGCTTCAGTAATTCCAGATAATTGCTGCGTTGGAATAGTGACATGAAAGGAAAAGCTAGAACGGATGCTTGCACTTTTCGATACAATAAAATAGTTCCTAAGACTCTTGCAATAAGCGTGCCGATAGCTGTTCCCACTACACCAAAAGCCGGTATCGGTCCTAAACCAAAAATCAATATGTAGTCAAGGATGATATTCAGAATATTAGTGATAAAACCGATTTTCATCGGGGACTTCGTATCACCGATTGCTCGTAACATACTTCCCAATAAAATCATCGTGGCAATAGCAATTGATCCGCCACCTACAATACTGAAAAATTGTAATGCATAGTCAAAGGTCTGTTTTGTCGCACCCATTAAATTCAACAGCTGCGGTCCTACCAGAAAACTTACTAGACCTAAGATTAGACCTGAAACAATTGCTAACAATAATGACTGTTTAGCAATCAATGTTGCTTTTTCACTATCTCCCGCTCCGATATTTCTAGAAATCAAGGAGGATGTGCCGATCCCTAAAGCAATAAATACAGCAATATAAACATTTAATATTGCATTGGCTATACCTATTCCTGCCACAGCAAACAACCCAATTTGTGCGATCATCAAAGAATCGATGAACCCAACAGAGGTTTCCAATATATTTTCGATCGTGGCAGGAAGCGCCAACTTGATCAATTTTCTTTTAATAGTTGAGTCGTTATTTGATCCTGGCTCTCTTATATCCATCATCCATCACTCAATTCATTTTATTATATTGGGTAATCACACGTTTTAAATGGTCCATCTCTTCCAATAAATCAGCACCTTCACTTACATGCATCAACGAATGATCGGCTTGAGCTTCCAAAAGAATCTGACTTATTTTTTGAATCGCTGATCGCGCGGAATTCAATTGGATCAAAATATCAGCATAATCTTTATTCGAGTTGACCATTTTCTTGATACCCACTACTTGTCCTTCGATTTTATTCAAGCGTTTGATCAACTCTTCGTTATGGTGTTCGATCAAATGTGACATACAATAACCCCTCCAAAATAGTTTTATGGGGGTACCCCCCATCCCCTATGAATATATGCTTTTGTTTATTAGTTGTCAAAGAAAGCTTTTTATAGGATCAAATCCTCTCGACAGCTAAGGAAGCCTTTATCTCTACAAGAACATAAAAAAAGACAAAAGCGAGGAACACTTTTGTCTGGTTTTGTAATATTGACTCAATAATTTATAGGACCAATTATGATCAAGTCTGATAACTGACTAAATTACACATATGAAACTAATTCAAAGATATTGATTTATATATTGCTATACTTCTGACAAATTCTTAATGAAGTCTTTTCTATCCGTATAACCACATAAAACTGAGCATACATCAAAGATAGAAAGAATGAATTCTACGTAAATTTTTTCAAAATCAATATCCTGTTCATTTATGTTTTTATAATCAATATTACCTTTTGGATAATTCAAATACCTTCGTGAAAGTGGACTTGACTCTAATTTTATAAATCCATTTCCATGAGCTAAACAATTTCTTAAAAGATTGAAAAAACTCATTCTATTTAAATAATGTTTTTTTATTTCATGAGAATCTCTCAATGTAGCTAGTTCAATCAATTGATATAATTTTTCATTAATTAAATCTCTATTCTTATTTTCTAAAGTTTTTAAAAGCAGATAATTTTCATCTTTATTAATAAAATGTTCAAAATCTTGTCTATTAATTTTAAGATCCTGTTTCTGCTTGCTTTTTATAAAAAAATCAAGCGTTTTATTGTAATTCTGTTCAAATAAGATTGCCGTTTTATCTATTATTAAATCAACCATACTTTCAAATGAAATAAAAGCAAATAAAAATGCTGTCTGAAAACTTTTTGCTTTAAAGAATTTAAATGATTGAACTAAATATTGACGCCAAATATTGCCTTCTAAATTAATACTGTAATACTCTATATTGTTAGTTATTTTTGCACTGTTTAAATCAAAACTATCATACTCATTGTATAATCCACAAAATGTATATTTATTTTCAAAGATATCTTTGCTAAGAATTTCCATATTAGTAAGGGCCTCATCACACTCCGTTGAAGTTTCGATATCATAACAGCCGAAGTAATTACTAGGATTGTAATCTAAGACTAATTTAGACTTATTAATTTTGACTTTCCCATGACCAAAAATAAAATATCTTTCTGATCTTTGATGATCAATGTAAGTATTATTGAAATGGCAAGTGGAAGTTAAATGGCCCCTAGTAGCGCCTACTAGTCCAGCGACAAAGTCCGTAAATGAAAAATTATCGATGTCACTATACTCATTAATAGCTAGATAATTGTGATCTTCATCAAAAAAATTATCAATAAAATAATCTCGGTTCATATTTTTACCCAAATACTTTAGCATTAAATCATTTAAAGATTTTTTATCCCTTTCTTTAGTAAACTGATTACGACTACCTTCTCTGTGCTCTTTTTTCATAAACTACTCTCCTTATTAATTTCCATTGTAATATCAATTCTATTTTTTAAGCTACTTACCCTTTACTCAACCAATTCAAAGCTTCTTGCAATATTTCTTGTCTGTTGCAGTCGCTTTAATGTAACTCTCCCATTTTTGTTGGTTGGCGTTTTCCAAATTTAGAAACTCTTTTTTGTCTCTGTAACAAAAGTTCGGAATAAATGGTATTTCTTAATTCTTGACCATTAAGTCTAATCCCTGAAATATTTACTGTTACAGACATAGTTGTGTCTTCAGGTAAACCTTTTGGGACGCCCATAATTCCATTATATCACTAGAATTTACATCCATGAAAGGTACTTCAATAGCTTGGAAGTTATCACAAATACAATATTCTTTGCCTTTATTTTTTATGTTTACTGAACTATATGTTATCTTCCATTCCATACCTGTATCTAGCCAAATTATACTCTCTTTTATTATCGGAAAAAGCCTCTTTATCTCTCACTGTCAGATGAGAAAGACAATGACTAAAAGCAAGTTGCTACTGACCCACACATTCGAGTCGCAACTAATGTAAAAGAAAACCACTCTACTGTGAATAGAGTGGTTTTTGTGTTCCATTGGTAAAAATTGATATCGCTTCGCACAAACGTTTCAACATAGCAAAAATGAAAAATGCGAGTTTTAAAATCCATTTCCATTGCAATTGATTTTTAAAACTCGCATCACATCATTCGTTTCATTCATTCATCGTTTTCAGTTTTCCACGAAACTCAGCAATCGAATCGTAGCCTTTTTCTTCCATGATCACTGCTAATTCTTTTGTGATACGGTCAAAAATCGCTGGACCTTCTTTATGGAGTTCCGTGCCGATCTGCAGCATCGTGGCGCCACATAGGAGATGTTCATAGGCATCCTGCCCATTACGGATACCCCCTGTACCGATAATTTTGATTTCAGGGTTCAATCGTGTATAAAACGCTCGAACATTGGCTAACGCAGTTGGTTTTACATACTCGCCGCCTAATCCACCAAAACCGTCTTTTGGTTTGATGACCACTGAATCACTTTTCGGATCGATATATAATCCATTCCCGATACTGTTGATCGAATTGACATAAGTCAACGGAAATTGATTCAAGATCGCTGCCATTTGATCAAAATGTGCGAAATCAAAATACGGAGGAAGTTTGATTCCTAATGGTTTCGTGAAGCGAGCAAAGACTTGTTTCAATAAATCGAATGTAGCGTCAAAATCATATGCCAACTGAGGTTTTCCTGGAACATTGGGACAAGAAAGATTTAACTCTGTGATTCCTTTGAACGCACTATTTTCAATCATCGTGAGCATCTCTAAGTTTTCAGCTGCGCTCATACCCGCAATCGAAAAGAACAAAGGCTGTTTCCCTTCGTTTTCTTTCTCATATGCTAATGCGTAGTCAAGATAATAAGAAAAGCCAAGATTTGGTAATCCCATGGAGTTGATACTACCTAGTGGAACGTCAAAGTAACGTGGTTCTGGATTGCCGGCACGTTCAGTGAGTGTACAACTCTTGGTAATAAAAGCTCCTGCGGATGAACGGTCCAATTCAGCCAATTCGCTGACAGTCATACAGTGAACACCCGAGGCATTCATAAAAGGATTTGCAAAAGTGTGATTGAAAAAAGTCGTTTCTAGCGTCAAGTTATTCTCTCCTTTGATAAATCATTTTTTCCAGTGTATCATTCTCTCTAAAAAATGCAACTAAGAGTTGATAAAAATCAATCCTCTGTTTCTGTGGAAAGAACCTCACCTGTTTGACTATTTAATTTCACCTTCGTTGTTTGTTTCCCATTTTCGACTTTTACTTCCCAATAAGTGGTGCCTAAGTCTTTATCTAGATCCCAGTCAGTTGCTGTACCTCCACCAACTTTTTCAACTGCTTTTTGAGCAGCTTCCTCCGTTGACAACAAATTCGTTGTATCTAAAGCATCTTCTTCTTTCTTTTGGCTGTCATCTGGATCGAGTTTTTCAGGCATTTGAGCTTCCAGATCTTCTGTGTTGGCATCGATTTTTACTTCATATTCATTTTGGTCATCGGCACCTTCGATCTTGTAAAAATAGCTTCCCCAATCACTATCCAATTCTAAACTCGTCACTGCAGCATCTGGGTATTTATTTTGGAAAAGTTCAATTGCTTTTGTGACAGAAACTTTGATCACTTGATTTGTCTCATTTCCTGTACTACTTTGACTGCTTTCTTTAGCAGAAGTTCCTGTACTTGTTGTATCGCTTGTCTTAGTTGTCATAGTAGTAGCTGTCGTTTGACTTACAGATGTGTTCTCAGACTTTGTCGGCTGGCAACCTGCAAGTAGAAATAAAGAAAATAACCCACAATAAATAACTTTTGGTTTCATTTTTTCATATCCCTTCTTTCATAAATAATCCGGTTTCTTTCAGTATACAGAAGAAAAAAGTAAAAGTCATTTTTATACTATTTGTTCTTTTAAATAAAAAAAGCAGCAAAGAAATCAAAAATGCCTCTCAAAAGTTAGTTTGTTCTAACTTTTGAGAGGCATTCATTTTTTTTACTACTTTCAACGATTATGCACGGTGCATTGGAATATCATTGTTACCTGGTTGAACTAATAGATATTGGATTACATCAATATTGCTTGATTCAAAGGAAGCTGCACAAGCTTGCAAATACATATCCCACATTCGGTAAAAAGAATCACCCATTTTTTCAGTGACTTTGTCTTGTACCGCGTGGAAATTTTTCGTCCAATGTTCTAGTGTTAATTGATAGTCACGGCGTAAGCTTTCCAAATCGATCAATTGAAGATCGTTTTTAGTGATATTATCGACTAATTCAGTGACACCTGGAACATAACCACCAGGGAAAATATATTTATTGATCCAAGCATTTGTTGCGCCACCTTGTTGACGACTGATTCCATGGATCAACGCGGTTCCTTTAGGATTCAATAAGTTTTTCACTACTTTGAAATAACCTTCAAGATTATCAGAACCGACATGTTCAAACATCCCTACACTGGTAATATGGTCAAATGTTTCGCCTTTAAGCTCGCGGTAGTCCATGAGTAGGACACGGCATTGATCTTCAAGATGTTCTTCTTTGATTCTTTTAGTGATGTGGTTATATTGTTCTTCACTCAATGTGATACCCGTCGTTTTCAAGTTATACTCTTTCGCTGCAGTAAACATCAATGTTCCCCAGCCGCAACCGATATCAAGTAATGTTTCATTTTCTTTAATGAACAATTTGTCTAGTATATGGTGTACTTTATTGATTTGTGCTTGTTCAAGCGTATCTTCTGGAGTTTCGAAGTATGCACAAGAATAAGTTAATGTAGGGTCAAGCCACATTTCATAAAAATCATTTCCTAGATCATAATGAGAGTGGATATCTTCTTTGTTTTGTTGCTTGGTATGCTTCTCTTTTTTAGGAAGCCATTTTAGATAATCTTTTCCTCGTAAAAAACTATTTGCTTGTTGATAAGCATCATTGATCAATGCTTGGATACTTCCCTCAATCTCGATGCGATGATCCATATAAGCTTCACCTAACGCAAGAGATGCATTGTTGGTGATCTCTTTCATAGGGATTTCTTCGTGGATATTGATTTTGATTTGGGGAGGATTACCCGTATCTCCGTATTGTTTTGTCGTACCATCCCAATAAGTAACTTCAACTGGAAGTGAGAAAGAATGTGAAAATAATTGATTGTATAAAGTCTTCTCTAACATGATTTTCCTCCTTAAAAAAAAACTACCCTATAACGTTAATACTAAAAATTAAAAGAATCAACTAAGAAGGTCTCTTTTTTTCAGAAATTTTTCTCAAAACACGTCAAATTTTCATTTTTTTCGCATACATTTTCTCATAATTCAAGATAGTCGTCACTTGTTCGGCTCATCTTTAAATCCAGTCTTAGCAAAAATCCATAAAAGCAGCAACACAGCAACCGTTGATTGGATTCCTAACATCAGTACAAAATCAAAATGGACCAACCCTACTACAGCAGAAATAATTGAACCAACCCCGATCACATTCAGCATCAGATTCGCACTCTCTTTAAATGTATGAATGGAAGAGAAACGACTTTTTCGTGTCATCCACAAAAAGAATGCAGCGCCAAATAGGATCAGCGCAGTCATGATGAACAAAATGATCCCAAGACTCAAGCTATATGAAAGGATGATCGTCGGCCGATTGCTGGCATAAAACGCTTGTTCAAGAAAGAGTTGAAATTCTTGCGGCGTAGTCACACTAGCAGGGTCAAATGAAGAAAGATAATTCATTTGATATGTTCTGGTTGTATCCCCTTCTTTTTGTTGGATCGTCCATTTGTTTTTTTCAAAGTTGATGAATGCATTTTTTTCTGATTGTTGTGCTTTTAATAGATCAGTACCAATGAGTAGTTCATCCGATTCACTAATGATCATTGGCGCTGACTCTAATTCACCATTTACTACTTTTAATTGTGAAAAACGATTGACTCCTGACTGATCGATCAGCGATTCAACTGTCAAAAATTGTGCCATAGGAATTGCTTTTACTTGATTGGCATAAAATAGGGTAACAGGCACAACCATCAATGATACTAAGAAAAGAAAGATCAAACTGAAGTTAAGCCACGAAAGCTGTTTTCTTCCTGCAAACAACTGCCTAGGTCCAATTAAAGCAGAAAAATAATTCAATGGGAATGTTTGCATATTAACACCTCTATCCTTTTGTTCCTCCAGAAGTTAATCCTGTGACAAAGTTTTTTTGTAAAAAGAAGAATAATAAACAAATCGGTAGCGCAATCAAGATGGCTCCAGCGGCAAATAATGAGACCCGCTGATTCGTTACATCCGAGATGAACGTTTGTAACCCTACAGCGACTGTTTGGTTTTCTGGTGTACGAAGCAAGAATTTCGCTAACATGAAATCACCAAATGGTCCCATGAACGCCCATAAAGCTTGAACTGCGAGCATCGGTTTGACCAACGGCAAAACGATCTGCAAGAAAATACGGAAATGACCTGCTCCATCTAATTTAGCGGATTCATCTAAATCGATTGGGACTGTATCGAAATACCCCTTCATCAACCAGGTATTCATTGGGATTCCTCCCCCGATATAGATCATCGTCAAGAACCAATAGTGATCTAATGCACCGAGTAGAAACGCCATCACATAGAAGGCCGTCAATGCAGCCATCGTCGGAACCATTTGGATCACCAAGAAGAACATCAAACTTGATTTTCGACCAACGAAACGATAGCGGCTATACGTATAACCAGCCAATGTCACCACCGTTACTTGGATAGCCATTGTCAAGATCGAAATGACCAACGTGTTTTTATACCATGTGCCATATAACGTTTCGCTGAATAACCGAGTAAAATTATCAAGTGTCCAATCACTCGATAGATCTAAACTGAATGCTGCAATATTTCCTGATTTGAATGCCGTACTAGCAGTGATCAGCAATGGATAAATAATGATGATCGATAGAAGAATAAGAAATAGATAGGTAAAAAAATGAGAAACTCTTCGTTGGAATTTTGCGCTTGAATTAAATTTTTTCATCGTTTAGTCCTCCATATTGAATGCATTTGTCTTTTTGAACACCAGCAAGGAGACACAGATAACGATCGCAGAAATGATCAACGTGATCGCAGAAGCCATGGAATACTGTGGAGACGTTCCTGTTGTCAATTTATAGATCCATGAGATCAGAATATCTGTAGAACCGGCACCGCCACCAACACTACCAGGACCACCATTATTAAACAGATAGATCATTGAGAAGTTATTGAAGTTTCCTGTATATTGAGTAATGAACGTTGGTGCAGCTACGAGAAAAATCGCCGGCAAAGTGATATTTGAAAAACGTTTCCAAGCATTTGCTCCATCGATTTTTGCTGCTTCATATAGATCCTCCGAAATCGACTGCAATATCCCTGTAACCATCACATAGATATACGGGAACCCTAGCCAGCCTTGGACCATGATGATTGCTACTTTTGTCCAATTAGGATCTGTTTTCCATGAAATAGCAGAAATATCGACAAATGGCAGATTATTCAAAAAAGGAATGACCTGTGTATTGATTGCTCCGACACTGTCGTTGAAAATATTCGAAAAACTCATGATAGTGATAAATGCTGGCACAGCCCATGGTAAAAGGAAAATGATCCCAAAGATCCGACGAAACTTGATGAACTTTTGATGTGCCACTACTGCTGTGAAAATCCCTAATGTGATTTGTAGCGTTGTTGCACAAAGTGTCCAGATCACTGTCCAAGAGAACACAGATAGGAATGTGTTTCGATAAGAGCTTAAGAAAAAGATACTAAAGAAATTTTTTGCTCCCACCCAGTCAATCAGACTAGCCGGAGGGATATGCTTGAAATCATAATTTGTGAATGCGGTGAACAATGTCACTAATACGGGAAAAATAATGGTAAAAATCATTAAGAGATATGCTGGAAGCGTAAGTAAATAAGGAAACCCCTCATCCCCTACATTATGTATGACTTCCTTCATCGTACGATTTACTTTTTTATTTTCCTTACGCAAAGTAGCGACTCTTTTTGCGTCTAGTAGATTCAATCCATAAAAAATGAAAAAGATGATCGTAATGATCAATTGGAGCGTTCCTTGAATCAAAATAAATAGAGAATGGTCTTCCATCGGTACGCTACCTAATGTGATCAATCCTATCAATGATTGAAACCCACCTAAAATCATTTGGATGATGAATGCTAGAAAAATAACGATAAAGACAATTCCTTTAAATCTTTGTCCATTGGCAAATTGCCCTATGCCGGGGATAAGTGATAGTAAGGTCACTTTTTTTACATTGACTTCATTTTTGTCTTGTTGCATCTTGATGCCCCCTTATACTGCTGATCTATACAAAACTTGCTACTTAATGATCCAACTCGTCAAACGGCTATCCCTGTCTTTTGACAATAAATCAAAAACTCTCAAAATAAGAAAAACTATTTCGAGAGTTTTCTTTTTTCTCACTTCTATCAAAACGCTTCTTTTACAACTTCTACACTTTCTGATAAAAGCTTTGCTTGGAACATCTATTTTTAATGGAAAACTCTATTACTTTCTAGTGCGTGATTTTAATATTTTTGTTCAATTGCTTCTTTGATTGTCTTAACTGCATCAGTTGCAGATTCTTTTGGTGTCTTCGTTCCAGAAGCAGCATCGAACATCAAGTTTTCAGCACCAGTCCAAACTTCTGCCATTTCAGGGATGTTTGGCATTGCTTGCGCATTTTCATACTGGTCAATAACCGCAGTAGTCAACTCGTCATTTTTTGATTTTGCTGTTTCACGTGCAGTTTGGTTTGCAGGGATCTCATTGACCATTTCAAAGAATTTTTCTTGGTTCTTTGTGTTTGTCACATAATCCAACCATTTTTGAGAAAGTTCTTTGTTCTTAGAGTAATTACTTGCAACCCAGCCTTTTCCGCCACCAAATGGTTGATATGCTTCACCGTTGTCCAATGTTGGGATTTTTGCTACGCCATAGTTCATTTTATTGTCTTTATATGTTTGTGCTTGCCAAGGTCCGTCAATGATTGCTGCTGATTTGTTATCCATGAATTGTTGGCTAACGAAGTCTCCAGCACTCTTGATATCTTGCATTCCTTTAGGCCATACATTTTGGAACCAGTTTGTTGCATACGTGATCCCTTCAATCGAACCAGCGTTATCCAAACCAATATCAGAAGGATCTGTACCGTTATCACCGAACACATAACCGCCATAACCAGCTAATAAGCCATAAGAATAATAGAAGTCTGTCCATTTCGCTAAGAAGCCGGTATTTTTACCTGATTCAGATTCAAAAGCAAAACGATCATCTTTTGCTAATGCTTCTAAGTCTTTGAATGTTGTTGGTGCTGTTTCTACTAGATCTTTGTTGTAATAAAGTACCAATGTTTCAATAACTGCAGGTTCTCCGTAAATTTTGCCATCGTAAGTGACCTGAGCTTTGTCTGTTTCGTCATAATCCGCTTCGTTCCCTAGTTTTACCTCTGCTAGGTGTCCTTGTTGCCCTAACGCACCGATTCTGTCATAAGCCGCCATCATTACGTCTGGTCCTTTTCCTGCAGGTCCATCAAGCGAAAGTGCTTCCAATTGTTCGAACATGTCTTTTTCGACTAATTTGATTTTTACATCATTTTCTTTTTCAAAATCACCTTTGATTTCATTGATGTAATCTTTGTATCCAGAATCGACCGATACCGTTAAAGTCTTTTCGTCGCTTTCGCTGCTGCTTGTTGAAGAACTTCCGTTACCACAAGCTGCTAAACCACCTAGAATACCAAGTGACACTAAACCTAACCCCAATTTTTTCACATAGTTTTTCTTCACTTTCTTTTCCTCCGCTTCTTTGGATTCGTTGCTATATAAAAAGTATACTGTTATAAAACCACCTTTTGCAAACGCTTTCTGCATGTTACCGGTAACAACTTATTCACACATAATCAAAAATCCATATTGTTGGATCTCTGCTTTGCCATCATTCAGCAGTTCGCTGTTTTGACTGAACATGACTTCGCTTTGTTGCTCAATGAGGTACGCTTCTTGTCCCTGATTGAAGATGGCATGGATTTTTTGTCCATTTAATTCTCGTGAAAAATGGATGACATTTCGACTGTCATCGACCAACTCCCAACAGGTTGTTCCATTGATCAAAATCTCAGATAGTCGTTTACGCAAATAAATCAATTCTTTAGTAAATCCATATAATTCCAAATCCTGTTGTTCTTCTTCCCAGATCATACATTTACGACAATCTGGGTCTTCACCGCCAGTCAAGCCGATTTCTGTGCCATAATAGATGCACGGTGCCCCTTTTTGCAGAAACATGAATGTCAAAACTGACTTCATCAGCTCTTTATTCTCCTGACATAATGTCAAGATTCGAGCAGTATCATGGGAATCTAATAGATTGAACGTTCCCTCATTGACCTGGTCTTGATACAGCATTTGCTGATGATTCATTCCACTTACCATTTGCTGCGCACTGATCTTTTGCTTCACAAAATAATCTTTTATAGAATCCGTATAGGCATAGTTCATCACTGCATGGAATTCATCCCCTTGTAACCAAGCTTGTGAAGAATGCCAGATCTCACCTAAAATATAAATATCCGGTTTGATTGCAGTTACCGTTTCATGGAATTTTTTCCAAAAATGATGATCGACTTCATTCGCTACATCTAGGCGCCAACCATCGATATCGAATTCTTTCACCCAGTAAGCCGCTATTTCCAGCAGATATGCTTGCACTTCTTTATTTGCTGTATTCAACTTCGGCATGAAAGGCGTAAACGCAAACGTGTCATAAGCTAAATTCGCCGCAGTTTCGGGGATTTCCGTCATTTGGTACGTATCTACAGGGAAAGAATGGATATGGAACCAATCTTTATATTCAGAGTGTTCCCCGTTTTTTACGACATCTTGCCATTGTGGCGAATCACTACCGATATGATTGAACACCGCATCAAGCATGATTTTCATCCCTTTTCGATGCGCTTTTTCAATCAATTCTTTCAATTGTTCTTCCGTCCCGAATGCGGGATCAACTGCGAAATAGTCGATCGTATCATATTTATGGTTCGACATTGCTTTGAAGATCGGACAAAAGTAAATTCCATTGATTCCTAGATCCGTCAGATAATCTAGATGATCGATCACCCCTTGAAGATCCCCGCCAAAGAAATCATCGCGGTCAGGCGCTTTACTGCCCCAAGGCAACGTACCTTCAGGATCATTACTAGTATCGCCATTTGCGAAACGTTCTGGGAAAATTTGATACCAAACGGTTTCTTTCGCCCATTGTGGAACTTTGAAGCGATCGATCTCATGGAAATAAGGAATGCGAAAATAATAATTTGCCTCTGCTAAAGTAGCTGGCTCGTAAGGGAAAATACCTTGATCTCCATAAAAACACTCCATTCCATCGATTCCAACGATATGGAAGCCATACTGTAAGCGTCTCGTATCACTCGTTTGTTCGATCTCCCAATAGTCATGTACGAGTGTACTCAATCCTTTTTTCATCGGAACTTCCTGTAAATACCATTTCTTAGACGTAATGGTATAAGGATCGCCACTGATAACATAAACTTTTTTAACATCGTCCTTACTAGTACGCAGACGAATTCGAAACGTATCTTTTTCGTACAAAAAAGCATATTCACTTTCTGGACGGTGATAAATTGCTGCCGTATTCATATATTTCCTCCTTTTTTTAAGATTACGTACTCACTATAAAAGACCAAAAAGAAAAAGACAACGCTTTCAAAAATGTTATCGGTAACAGAATTTATTTTAAGAAAAGAAAAAAACAGTTCCAAATAGTGAAAAATCACCTCTTACTTAATGGAACTGCTTCGTAAATTCCTATGAAATCAATCGTTCTTTTTTCGTGCAATACCGTTCGATCTTTTTTGGCGCCAAAGTTATCCCATTACCGCTCCCATTCGGAACAACCAGTTTGCCATCCCTCAATACTGCAGGTTCTTCAACGATATCATCATGATAGTATCGCTTCGAAGCAGAGATGTCTCCTGGAAAAGTAAACTCCGGCTGGCTTGCAAATTGTAAATTAAGGGCTCTTCCAACACCCGATTCAAACATCCCGCCTAGCCAAACAAGCAAACCCTGTTCACGACAATAATCCACAATCATTTGAGCTTCAGTAATGCCGCCTACTCTCGGAATCTTCAAGTTGATGGCTCGGCAACTACCTAAAGCATGAGCTGTTTTGACATCCTCTAGCGTACGGATATTCTCATCTAAGCAAATCGGCGTTTTTAATCTTCTTTGCAGTCGTGCATGATCAACAAAGTCCCGTGTAGCAAAAGGCTGTTCGATCATGGACAGCTCCAACTGATCCAGTTCATCGAAAAGTGCTAGATCATTTATCGTATACGCAGAATTAGCATCTGCCATCAACAGTAGATCTGGAAATTCTCTTCTTAAAAGTTGTAGTGGCCGAAGATCATACCCTGGTTTTATCTTTAATTTCAAACGTGTATATCCTTGTTCGACATATGTTTTTGCTTTTTTCAAAAGCTGTGCATCACTATCTTCCATCCCCATACTCACACCTACTGAAAGTTGCATTTGTCTTCCAGCAAAAAGCTGTTGCAGACTAACACCCTTTCTTCTTGCGTAAAGATCCCAAACAGCCGTTTCAATAGCTGATTTTGCCATGAAATTACCTTGTACTCCTTGAAAAAGCGAATGAACTTCAGTGGGTGCAGAAAATACATGATCCTGTAATAAGAGAATCAGCTCTTTTTTGATGATGGCACGACTCATCTCGATCGTCTCTTCGATATAATTCGCTTGATCAAATGAAACTAGTTCTCCTACTCCTTGGTTCCCCAATTCGTCTTTTAGTATGAGTAAATCAAACTTCTTTTCAGTCAATACGCCATAACTCGTTTGAAATGGGGCTATCAAAGGTAAGTGTAACTGAAGAAGTTCTGCTTTTTCAATTCTCATTTTTTCTCTCCTCCAACCAATCACTCATCACCGATTCAAACAAGCTAGGCTGTTCGATATGGATACAGTGACCACTCTCTTGAACAACAACAAATTCAAAACGGTCGTTCTTTGTAACTAGTTTCCGCCCGATCTCTCTAAATTTCCAATCATATTCACCGGCAAGAAACAGTACCGGTACCTGTAAATCTGGGAGGAAAGGCCAATAATTTTTCTGTTTACCCGTCCCCATATACCACAGACTCATGGCGAGTCCGAAACGCTTTTGCCCCAGTCTTTCTTTTTCTATCTTTTTTCTTACTGAAAGAGGCAAATGCTTTTGACTTTCGAATAACGGCAAAGCTGTCCAATGCTCAACAAAATGAGAAAGTGGCGCCGTCATAATGTTTTGAGCAAGGCGATTGTCTTTCTTTTGACGTTGCCTTTTTAGCGATGCCGTTTCGATCCCTGGTGTCCCACTTTCTAAAACCACCCCAAGAATCCCTTCAGGTTGCTCAAGTGTCCATGCTAGAGCTGTTCTTGCCCCCATTGAATAGCCAAGTAAATAGAAAGAGTCTATATGCAATTTTTTAACTAGTTGAGAAAGGTCCACAACCAATGACGACAGTTGATACCGATATGGATGGACAAAGACATCCGTCTTTCCATGGCCAATCAGATCAATCCCTAAAAGATTGAATGAAGGTATTGAAAAAGTAAAGGTAGCCATCGTACCAGTAAAACCATGTAAGCATACTAGCACCGGTTGATTAGGTTTCCATTGATTCAACTTGCTGTAGGCGTAGTCGACTCCATTCACTGTCATCTTTTCAGTACGCATTTTTCTCACCATATTCTCTCAGTATGTCTTTCCACAGCAAGACAGGATCTTCTTGTTTTCCTGCTACTTCAACTAACGCCCAACTCGCCTGCTTGCGGCTTTCTTCAATGCTTTTTGCAAATTCAGCCATTGATTTTGGTTGATAATAATAGCCATCATATAAATTTGCTACTTTTTGTAAGTCAAGATTCAGTGGTGTTGCAAAGAGTGGATCGAAATCTTTTTTTGTCAAACTGTTTTGTGGCAGGAAAGAAAAAATCCCTCCGCCATTATTGTTCAAAACGACCAATGTGACGGGCAACTTTAATTGTCTGATCATTTGAAGCCCATTCATGTCATGGAACAATGCCAAATCACCGATCAATAGAAATAGGCGTTGCTTTTGAGTAGCTGCTATGCCGGCCGCTGTTGAAACGATCCCGTCAATCCCATTTACACCACGGTTTCCATAAATCACGAAGGAACGTTCTGTTGGTGTTGCCAATCGGTCAATGAAGCGGATGGCGTTACTGTTAGAGAGAAACAAGCTTTCTCCTTTTTCAATCAGCTGAAATAATTTTCTGCTTGCTGAACTCTCGCTAAAAACAGCGGAAGCTAACTGTTCTTCGATTACTTCATGTGCGTTTGTTGCGTAAGATTGCCAAATCGCTGACCATTCGCTCGATTCAGGAAAAGCAACTTTCTTAGCAACTTGTTGCACCGCTTCTAAAAAGCTTGGTATGCTAACTGGCAAATAGTAATTGCCTAAGTGTAACCAGTCTTGTCGCTTTGCACGTTCATCAATGACCACATACGTTGCTTTTTCTTGTTTTTCAACAAAAAGCAAGCTGTTTTTTGATACAGGCAAATTACCAAATTGCCAAATGACTTCTGGCTGCTCTGTGATAGGCCATGAAAAAATCAGTTCAGCGTGGGGAAGATAGTTTTTGCTTAATTTCCCGCACGCACTTAGATTCGTTAGCGGGTCCCCGATGATTGGCCAATCAACGATTTCTGCAAGTTCGATCAGTTGCTGCGCTTGTTCAATAGTCAATTCTCGACCGACGATGATCAGCCCCTTTTTGGTTAGCCAAGTTGGCAACTCAGGCAGTTCAAAACACAAGGATTTTCCAGGCTGGATATCCGTTCTAACAAGATCAGTAGTATCCGTTTGCGTTAAGTCTGGCAATAGAGGTTCTCGAAGTGGTAGATTGACATGGACTGGTCCTGCTGGATATTCTTTAGCGATTGCAACAAGTTCGCTTCCTTGCCAAAAGCTATAGCGTTGCATTACTCGTCCAGCTTCTGGAAGAGCTAACGACAAAAATTTCTTCACATGACTCCCATAGAGGTTATGTTGTTCCATTGTTTGTGGCGCCCCAGCTCCTTGCGCTTCAGGTGGACGATCTGCAGTCAATACGACTAGCGGAATCTGAGAAGCTTCTGCCTCACAGATTGCTGGATAATAATTTGCAGCAGCCGTTCCTGACGTACATAATAATCCCACAACTGTTCTCTCCCCTTTTGCTAAACCCAAAGCAAAAAAACTTGCCGAACGTTCATCAACATTGATATACGTCTCGATTTCTGGATCACGATGAAGCAAAAGAGGAAGGGGTGTAGAACGAGATCCAGGGCTGATCACGATTTTATTTAGCCCCGATTGCTTCATTCCATGGATAAAAGCCAGTAGGTACTTCGTCATTTCTTGTTTTGTCGTCATTCTTTCACTCCTCTTAGCATCGGTTGAAATTTCAACTGTGTTTCTTGGCGTTCTTCCTCTGGATCTGAATCACCAACAATTCCGCACCCTGCATATAATCGCCCAGAATTTTCGCTGAAAACGCCTGAGCGAATCCCTACAGCAAACTCACCAATGTCTTCCATAACGTCACACCAACCGATAGGTGCCCCATATAATCCTCTTCCAGATGGTTCCTTCTTTGCAAGCCACTGTATTGCCAATTCCTTTGGTTCTCCACCTAACGCTGGGGAAGGATGGAGTGCTTGAATCACATCGAAAAGAGAGACTTTTGGTTTCCTAATCCCAGAGATTGTCAGATAAAGATGTTGGATATCACGGTTTTTTAAAAGTTTTTTGTTAGAAACACTCAAGTTTCCTTCTGTATAATTTGCCAACTGCTTTGTCAATTTCTTCACGACAATGGCATGTTCATTATTGTTTTTGAGTTTTTTAAAAGTTTTTCCCCAAGTATTCGATCTTCTTCGTCATTTTTTCCACGAGTAGTCGAGCCCGCGATGCTTGCCGTAAAAAAGTGAGTAGCTGAAGCATGGAGTAAATGTTCAGGAGTTGCTCCGACAAAACATCTTTTTGTTGTTTCTAAAGCAAATACGTAAGTGTTCGCTTGTTGCCTGATCAAATTGTCAATCAAACGCTCAACTGAAAAATGCTCCATCCTCAAGTCCATTTGTCTTGCAAGCACCACTTTTTCCATTGGATTTCTTGGGTCACGTATTTCTTCTACACTTTCTTTGATGGACTGAAGAAATGTTGTTACATCTAATTCTTTTTTTCTAACAAAACTTGTGTTTGCGGAAAAGATGGAGTGACCTTCTCAAGTAGCTGATCCAATATCTGTACCCAATCTGTTATTTCATCAAAAAGTCTTTTTAAAGACTTTCCCTTTTTTTTTACTGTTATAACAACGTTCAATTCTTTTTTTACTTGTTTGATCAATACACTAGGCAACACAAAATATCCCGTTGACAAGTCCGCCCAAAATGCTTCTGTTTCCCGATTATTTTTATTGAAAGGAAAGCCCCCGAAAAGCACTGGTCGTTCTTTTCTCTCACCCATAAAGTAAAAACTTTTAAAAAATTCTTTTTTGAGCTGCTTGATTTGTAGTACATCCCCTATGGTTGGCTCATCTAAAAGATTTTTACCTAGCCCGACCAATCCAAATTGCCGATCTGGTGTTTGCCAAAAAAAGCGTGTTCCTTTATAGGCACTTGCCTTCGCAAAAATTGCTTCAAGTGGTTGGTAAGGAATCA
The DNA here is from genome assembly GCF_002277935.1 of Enterococcus durans. NCBI lineage: Bacteria > Bacillati > Bacillota > Bacilli > Lactobacillales > Enterococcaceae > Enterococcus > Enterococcus durans. The sequence continues at coordinate 2,542,267 of NZ_CP022930.1, forward strand.
TGTAACTATAGCTTAAATAACGTGTTCTCTTAGGAAGATCATCAAACATATCTTCAGTAAAGTCGGTAATCAATATATTTCACTCTTTCTTCGGTCAAAAAAATTCGTTTTATATTTTTTCCTGAAGGCGTCTTTGGTATAGTGTGAACAACAAATAATTCATCTGGATGTTTATACGACGCTAATGGTTGTAATAACTGGCGAAGTTCTGGCTCTTCTAGAGGATCAAGCAACTTTATATATGCTACGGGGCGTTGTCCCCAAGTATCGTCTGTTTTCCCGACGACGACCGCCTCACTTATCTTCTCACTTCTCAATAACGCCTCTTCGATTTCCGCTGGGTAGATATTTTCTCCACCTGAAATGATTTGTTCATTCATCCGGCTAACAAGAAACAATTCGCCCTCTTCATCTAAATATCCCCAGTCCCCGGTACAAAACCATCCATCTGACGTCCAAACTTCGTGGACATGTTCATCATCGAGATAATTGGAAATGATTGAGGGACCACGTAGCAGAATCTCACCCGCAACATACGGTTCGATAGTCCCCTTTATTTTTACACGCACATTTGCCAATGGATAGCCTGATGATCCAGGTTTACATTCCTTATTTGTGGCAACAACCTGTGAACAAGTTTCTGTCATTCCATAAGACAGTACAATCGGCAAATGCTTTTCTTGACACGCACGAATCACTGCTGTGTCTACAGGCCCACCTCCTAATAAAACTGTACAGAGCTGTTTTGGATAGCCTCCTACAGGAATTAGAGGGAGTTGGTCTTTAAGCATCTTGGTAACCATTGAAATGTGGTTCACCTTCCCCTTTAAGATGATCTTATTGATTTTCTCAGCATCGAAATTAGGCAAAAGGTATACACTTATTCCCAAAACAAGTGAACGTAGGACAATCGATAACCCACTGATATGGTACAAAGGGACACAGCATAACCAAGAATCGCCAACTTTTACAGACAGCTTTTCTTTCGTAGCTAAACTACTCGCACAATGATTGGCAAAAGTCTGTGGCACTCCTTTTGGCTTTCCTGTTGTTCCTGAAGTATACATGATCGAAGCAATCGATTCATTCATATACCCACTATCAATCGTAGAATCAGTAGAAATAGCTGCTACCTCTTTGATCTTGGGTAAGAAGATCATTTGGATTTCTCTCATAGCTTGCTTTACTGGTGCAATTAGCACATCCGTCTGTGCATGACTCAATTGGTCCAAGATCTCATTTTTAGTCAACCGTGTATTCAAAAATTGGATCTCGATCCCTAGCTCCCAGAGTCCTAAGATCGATAGGTACATCTCCTCGCAGTTTTCACTTAAAATTGCCACTCGCTGCACATTTTTATCTATTTTTTGTAAATAGTACTGGGCGTATTTTTGGACATAGTGATTTAATTCACTAAACGTTAGACAGCGATTTTTAGAATAAAGAGCTGGTTGTTCTGGATGAAGCAAAGCTTGTTGTTGTAACCAGCTATTTGGTCTTTTACTATGGGAATTTGGGAAATTGTTCAAAATCTGGTTCTCTTTTTTCTTTGAATGCATCTCGTCCTTCTTGCGCTTCATCCATTGTATAGTAAAGTAAAGTTGCATCACCTGCTAATTGTTGGATACCTGCTAGACCATCGGTGTCCGCATTCAATGAGGCTTTGATCATCCGCAAGGCTAACGGACTTTTCTTCAGCATTTCCTCTGCCCATTCGATTGTCACGTCTTCCACCTTATCCAAAGGAACAACGGTATTGATCCAATTCATAGCTAGCGCTTCTTGTGCCGAATATTGTTTCGTCATAAACCAGACTTCTTTTGCTTTTTTATGCCCGATGACCCGTGCTAAATAGCCCGAACCGTACCCACCATCAAAACTACCGACATTAGGTCCCGTTTGACCAAATTTTGCATTTTCAGCTGCAATTGTGATATCACACACGAGTTGCAGCACATTACCGCCACCAATGGACCACCCTTTGACCATGGCAATGATCGGTTTAGGGATTATGCGAATCAACCGTTGCAGATCAAGAACATTTAATCTTGGAACTTGATCCTCGCCAACATAGCCGCCATTTCCTCGAACTTTCTGGTCTCCACCAGAACAAAATGCAAGATCTCCCGCACCCGTCAAAATAATTACACCAATATCTGAACGATCCCGACAAATAGTAAATGCCTCGATCATCTCAAAAACAGTTTTCGGGGTAAACGCATTATGGACCTCTGGCCGATTGATTGTTATTTTTGCTATTCTATGGTATTGCTCAAAAAGAATTTCTTCATATTCTTTGATTGTTTGCCAATTTCTCATGTTATTCCTCCTCTATTTGAACATACCCATTATACACAAAACTCAAAGAAAACGTTTGTAATTTTATCATTACTTAAAAAAATTCTGTTATACTAAGCAAAAATACTTAAGGGATTGAATATGATGAATTTAATTGATTATTTAAAAATCGAGACAGTTGTACTCTCGAAAAAACGAGTGGAACTTCTACTCTCTCTCGCCGATATCCATCACCAACCGTTCGGGTACTTACACGGGGGGGTCAGTGGTGTTTTAGTCGAGACAGCTTGCAGTATGGGTGCAAATCAGCACTTGGATTCCTCGCACGCCGCTGTAGGGATCGATCTTCATGTGCAACACTTAGACAAAGCTAGGTATGGCACCTTGCGAGTCATTGCCATCCCAAAAAAAATCGGTAGAAACATCCAGTTTTGGTCGGCAGAAGTATTGCTAGATGAACATATAATGATTGCCAACGGTACTTGTACATTAGCAATCAAAGAAATCACGTCTTCTTGATAAATGCTTATAAAAAATAGTTCTTTAGTAAAAAAACACTTTCCTTTACCGAGAAAAAAGACATGTTCCCCACTTAGAACTAGACTTTTACCATTTCCCATTCGCAAAAAAGCTTATTACTAAAGGTACTTCACTCCGAGAAACAAACAAGGATTCACAGAAATTGCTTTTTGATTTATGGTGAATCCTTACTTATTTTCCGTTGATTCTTTTTCTGTTCCCTCCGTTTATCTACATTTAAGACATGAAATAAAAGCGTTTCTTTCCTTTATTCCATTTACTTTTTTAAGAAACCTCTTCAACTTCTTCCCTTTTTTTTATTCTTCCTTTAACATTTCTTAATGAGTCCTTATTAGCCTAAAGCAAGACAATAGTAGCAAAAAAAGTTAGGCGCATCCAACTTAAATGTTAAACTATTATTAACTTTTAGAGATTATTAGGTTATACTAATAACATAACAATAAAATTAAAATAGAATGAGGAAGTGAATGGATGAATAATATAAAAAAATCACTTGGACTTACATAAAAATAGTCTTTGCGTTAACGATCTTAGGGGTAAGTATCAATATGTTCTTAGGGCCCCATCATATTGCAGCAGGCGGTGTAAGCGGGCTTGGTATCCTCTTAGAATCTGCATTAGGATTTGACCGTGCAATGGTCATCTTGGTACTGAATATCATTATGCTAGTATTGGCTCTTCTTTTCTTAGGCAAACAACCTTTCTTTAAAGTTCTCTTTGGAAGTCTTGTCTTCCCGCTGATCATTGCCATCATTCCTGAAACAATGATTACTCCTGATCGTTTGCTCTCGGTCATCTTCGGTAGTGCCATCTTTGCACTCGGTGTAGCAATTTTGTACAAAAATAACTCATCAAGCGGCGGTACAACGATCCCTCCACTGATCTTCAAAAAATATTTCCATTTAAATACCTCAATTGGCCTACTATTTACTGATGCTGTTGTCGTTTCGCTGAATTTATTCGTCTTTGGATTTGAAGAATTCTTATATGCGATCCTCTCTATCGTCATCACGTCAATCGTCATGTCTTATATCGAAACAGGAACGAATCGAAAAAAATCGATCATGGTCATGAGCGAAGATTCGCTAGAAGAAATCAGACGCCGTTTGAGTGCGGAGATTGGGCGGGGATTGACTCTCTTGGAAGCTAAAGGCGGGTATAATCGAAAGTCGAAAGAAGTGTTACTGATTGTTGTCACTGATCATGAATTTTCACGAATCAAACCATTGATTGAAGAAATCGATCCAACTGCATTCGTTATCGTCAATAGTGTAGCTGAGGTAATGGGTAGTGGTTTTACGTACCATCCAATCGAGTGACCCTGATCCATAAGAGCATGGGACAAAAGTAAGAAACACTTTTGTCTCATGCTTTAAAAACGAATAAACGGCGGGAGCAGAAGCAACTCCTTCTTAAATAAGCCGGAATCCACAAAAATTTAAAAAGCAATTTTCGTTAATTTCTTCTTATTTCTCGGAGTTAAACACTTCTGCCCCAACCTCTTTTTTAAGGTTACGTGTTTATTTTGATGTTATCCCAAAAATCTTTTTTCATTCTTTTTCTCCTGATCGTTTGCTGAACGATCCACACGAAACAGCATAGCCCCAGATTCCTGAAACAGACGTTTCTATTTTGGCAATCTGGGTCTTTCTTTAGCCATTCTTGTCCTTCTCCAAGCTATTATGTTTCTCTCAATGACCTTTTTAACGAGTACTGAAATCTTTTAGTTTGCTCTTTTCCGTTTAGTTGTATACAATTAAATTGTACACAACTAAATTTAAAGGAGTGTTTCTTATGAAAAAAATGTATTCTACAAAAATGATCAATACAGGTGGACGTTCTGGAGAAGTGCATAACCCTGACCATTCATTCGAATTAAATATTGCTGCCCCTGGACGTCGTGTCGAAAATGCGACAAATCCGGAACAATTGTTTGCTGCCGGTTTCAGTGCTTGTTTCAATAGTGCGTTGGAATTGATCAAAAACCAAAAAAACATTGCTGGAGCTTCTACTATCAGTGCACAAGTGTCATTGTATGCTGAAAACGAAATGAGCTTTGTTTTAGGTGTCGAAATTGAAGGACATGTTGATGGTCTATCATTAGAAGAAACACAAGAATTATTGGAAGCAGCTCACAAGGTTTGTCCTTATTCAAAAGCAACAGCAGGAAATATCGAAGTGACCTTGACAGCCGTTGAAGGCTAGACATTTTTAAAAAAATCAGCTATGCTAACAAAGGATTCTAATGAATGGGGTGAATGAAAATGGAAGACTTATATTTAGAAAATCAGTTGTGCTTCCCTTTGTATGCAGCCTCAAAAGAAATCACCAAATATTATACGCCACTATTGAAACCATTAGGACTAACCTATACGCAATATTTAGTAATGCTTGTCTTGTGGGAAAAACATCAAGTGACGATGAAAGATTTGGGTAAAATCCTTTGTTTAGATTCTGGTACGTTGACACCAGTGATAAAAAAGCTAGCAGAAAAAGAATATCTTACACGGGCAAGAGGCACTTTAGATGAACGGATCGTTCGCATCAGTTTAACGGATAATGGTAGGATTCTAGCAAAAAAAGCAGAATCGATTCCATCAGAGATTTTTGCTCATCTTCCTTTAGAACCTGATGAATTAGTCCTTTTGCAAAAACTAACAACTAAAATGGTGAATAATTTTCGTCATACTACTTGATTTGAAGTTACTGCTGACTTTTTGTATAAATTGTCAGCAGTTTTTCTTTCTTATTCTTGGAATCCACACTATAATCAATTACATAAGCTATTATTTCATTACACTTGGAGGTTGTTGTGTTGTCTGTTTATCAGCGTTTCCTGGCGAATGAAAAAGTTCGTCGTTTAACTGTTTTATTATCGATCATCGTTGTTCTCTTTCTTGTAAGGAGCATGATCACCACTATTTTACTTACCTTTATTTTTACCTATCTGATGATCCATTTAGTTCAAGTCATCCAACGGTTTGTGAAAGTTCCGACTGGCGCATTGACGATCATCATTTATGCCTTAGTCGTTTATCTGATCTATCTTGCATTTACAAAGTATATCCCTGTGCTGATCCATCAGACATTCGACATGATCCAATCAGTGATCAATTTCTACGAACATCAGCCAAAAGATGCTGATCCTGTTCTCTTGTATATCCATAATTACATTGAACGAAACGATTTTTTTGAGCAACTACAAAATGGTGCATCAATCGCATTAGGCTATTTACAAGATATCGGTAAGTTAGCCGTTGCTTTTGCCATGTCATTCATCTTAAGTTTCTTCTTTATGATCGAGAAGAAAAAAACAGTTGTGTTCTCCCGATTGTTTTTAAAGAGTGAATTTGCTTGGTTTTTCCAGGATATCTATTATTTTGCCTATAAATTCGTCAATACATTTGGCTTGGTTTTAGAAGCCCAATTCATTATTGCCTTACTGAATACATTATTGACAACCGTTGCCTTAGCCGCTTTTGGTTTCAACCAATTATTAAGCTTAGCCATCATGGTTTTCTTTTTAAGTCTGATCCCAGTTGCAGGTGTGATCGTTTCATGTGTCCCTCTTTCGTTCATTGCTTATTCTCAGGGAGGGATCAAAGATGTCGTCTATATACTTTTAACGATCTTAGTCGTCCACTTGATTGAGTCGTATGTCTTGAACCCAAAATTGATGTCAAGCAAAACAGAATTACCGATTTTCTACACCTTTATCGTTCTATTAGTTAGTGAACGATTCTTCGGCGTCTGGGGTTTGATCGTCGGAATTCCGATCTTCACTTTCTTCCTTGATGTCTTAAAGGTGAAGGAAATTCCTCAACACGTCACAAAGGAAACCAATCCCTGACCTAGCGCTTATTCGTATTTAGAGTGAGGTCGAAACAAAAGTCGTTTAGGTTTGAGAAATTAGAAAAAAACGAACAATACGCTTGTTGTATTGCTCGTTTTTTTTTGATATTTCCGAAAAACTTGACTTTGGGACACCGTTTATTTGAGAGAGGCTGGGACAGAAGTGTTTAACTCCGAGAAATAAGAAGAAATGAACGAAAATTGCTTTTTCAAATTTTTGTTCATTTCGGCTTATTTCCGAAGGAGTTGCTTCTGCTCCCGCCGTTTATTCGAGTGTTTGTAGCAAAATTGATTTTTAGATTTGTTCCACATTCACTCTTTTTTGATCATCTATTTAGTTATTAGTGGAAAAAAATGAAAAATCGTCCTATGATTAAATTACCATCATCAAAGGAGGCAATGTACAATGTGTACATCGATTACTTATTCAACGAAAGATCATTATTTTGGTCGTAATTTGGATTTGGAGATTTCTTATCATGAAGTGGTAACCATCACTCCTAGAAATTATCCATTTAAATTTCGGAGAGTGACGGATATCCCCACCCATTATGCATTGATTGGTATGGCAACTGTTGTCAATGACTATCCTCTCTATTATGAAGCAACGAATGAAACTGGTTTAAGCATGGCAGGACTAAATTTCCCTGGGAATGCGCATTTCTTTGAAGAAATGTCCGAAAAAACCAACATTTCTCCATTTGAGTTTATCCCTTGGGTCCTAAGTCAATGCCAAAATGTCTTCGAAGCAAGAGCATTATTAAAGGAAATCAACTTAGTCAACATCGATTTCAGTGAAGACTTGCCACTTTCGCCTTTACACTGGATGATAGCAGATCAAAAAGAGTCGATCGTGGTCGAATCTACAGTTGATGGATTGAAAGTATACGATAATCCTATTGGTGTATTGACGAACAATCCTACTTTTGATTACCAACTCTTTAATTTAAACAACTATCGACATGTCTCTACTCATACCCCAGAGAACACTTTTTCTAAAGATCTAGAGTTGACTGTCTACAGTCGCGGCATGGGTAGCATTGGTTTACCAGGCGACTTATCTTCTAGTTCCCGATTTATCAAAGCTGCGTTTACCAAACTAAACTCAGTTTCAGGAGATTCAGAAGCCGAAAGCGTTGGACAATTTTTCCATATCTTAAAATCAGTGGAACAACAAAAAGGGTTATGCGATGTTGGAAATGGTCAATTTGAATACACTATCTATTCCTCTTGTTGCAATATGGACAAGGGAATCTACTACTATACGACCTACACAAATAGCCAGATCACAGCGATCGATATGCATAAAGTAGAGTTAGACGATTCAAAATTGTTCACCTATCCGTTAATTGAACAAGAACAAATCAACTACCTCAATTAAACACGAAAAAAAGAGGCCAAGACAAAAGTCATTTAGGTTTGATAAATTTCAAAAAAAAACGAACAATACGTTTTTGTATTGCTCGTTTTTTTTTGAAATTTCCGAAAAACTTGACCTTTGAGCACCGTTTATTTGAGAGAGGCTGGGACAGAAGTGCTTATTTCCGAAGGAGTTGCTTCTGCTCCCGCCGTTTACTCGAGAGTCTATAGCAAACCTGATTTTTTAGATTTACTCCACATTCGATTGCTCCACTTTTGTTCCAATTGCTTATCCACTTCACTTTTAGTCGTTATTCTACCTATTCTTTCCACACTCCACTTCTTTTGTTTTTGACCTTCTATTCTTTAAAAAGAAAAATCCTCTTTACTACCCTTTCTTCATGTAAATCAATATAATGAAGAAAAAGGAGAAAGGAGAACCTATGACAAATAAACTTTACACTATGCCTTTTTCTACTGTCTATCCTCTTTACATTGCAAAAGTCGAGAAAAAAGGACGTTCAAAAAACGAAGTTGATCAAGTGATCGAATGGCTGACTGGGTATGGACAAGATGCGTTGAGCCAACAAATACAAAATAAAGTCGATTTTCGTACTTTTTTTGCTGAAGCACCCCATTTGAATCCTAAACGTGATTTGATTACAGGACTCATTTGTGGTATCCGCGTAGAAGAGATCGACGAATCACTTATGCAGAATATTCGTTATTTAGATAAGTTGATCGATGAATTAGCCAAAGGAAAGAAAATGGAAAAAATCCTTAGAAATTAAAGGCTCCCATAAGTTATCATTTGGTAAAAACAACTTTTCCAGTTAGAATAGAATCAAAGGAGGTTTGTGTTATGTTTGATATGGTGCGAAAGAATTTCCAACGCTACGCTTTTCTACGAGCAGCAATTTACATTATCGCCGGTCTGGCTATTGTGATCAATCCGACTGCGGTCTTTCACTTTATCGGCTATCTGATCACTGCATATTTTGCACTACTAGGGTTGATAAATATTTTAGAAGCGCATAAAAATAAAAAACAAACAGGTGATTGGGGATTTGGCTTGGTAAGTGGCATCGTCTTTTTGATCATCGCCTTGATCGTTCTAGTTTTTGCCTCTGCTATTGTATCGATCTTACCAATCATTCTTGGACTAGTGATTATTTCAAATGGATTATTTCAATTGTTCTTTGGCCTAAATACTAAGTCAAAAGGTTGGAGCTTATATAGTGTCTTGCTATTGATCGGCGGATTGATCTTATTATTCAATCCCTTCAAAAGCTTGATGTTCCTTTTCCAAATTTTTGGCGCTATTTTGATTTTTATGGGTATATCAGAAATTGTCAGTTTTTTCCGAGTACGTAAAATGTATTCGTAGGTTTCTCAAAGAAAGCAAAAAAACCTTTTGCACCTTTCGTGTTTAAAGGTTTTTTTGTTGAAATAGAGAATATTTTTTCTTGCTTTTTAAATAATATTTGTTATTAAACAGAAGTTTGATTATTCGATTGAAAGGATTGTTCTATTTTATGGAATTCATCGGTATTCTATGTCTTATTTTGATTTCAACGACTATTGGTTCGCATGTATCAAGACGAATCGGTATCCCGGCAGTGATCGGACAGTTATTAGTCGGTGTGTTACTTGGAGAAGCTGGGTTAGGCTGGGTCCATCCTAGTGTATTAGTCCATGATTTTTCTGAAATCGGGGTCATCTTATTGATGTTCTTAGCTGGTCTAGAAAGTGACCTTTCTTTACTGAAAAAATACTTTAAGCCAGGGATGTTCGTCGCGATTTTAGGTATATTGTTCCCTGTCGTGTTTGGTTGGTTGACAGGAGAAGCGTTCCAAGTTTCCAATAATGAAGCGATTTTCTTCGGAATCATTTTAGCGGCAACTTCAGTGAGTATCTCCGTTGAAGTATTGAAAGAATTGAACGTTGTCAACACGAAAGAAGGCTCGACTATTTTAGGCGCCTCTGTCGTTGATGATATTTTAGTGGTCTTGGTGCTAAGTTTTAGTTTATCCTTTTTGACTGGGGAGTCTTCCAGCAACCTTCCCCTTCCGCTGTTATTGGCTGAACAAGTCATTTATTTCATTTTCATCTTCTTATTGGTGAAATGGATCGCACCTTTTTTGATGTCCTTTGCTGAAAAAATTTACGCGAATTCGGCTATCATCATCGTTTCATTGGTTATTTGTCTAGGCATGTCGTTTGTTGCAGATTTGATTGGCCTAAGTTCTGTCATCGGCGCCTTTTTTGCAGGTATCGCTGTCAGCCAAACGAAAGTCAAACATGAAGTTTATCATAATGTTGAAGCGTTAGGTTACGCTGTATTTATTCCTGTCTTCTTTGTCAGTGTTGGATTAGAAGTTGATTTTTCAAACTTTGGTGAACAACTTCTATTTATTCTTGTATTGACAATCATTGCTATCCTTACAAAACTTTTTGGAGGCTATTTAGGCGCAAAAGTAGCAGGTTTTTCAACAAACAGTTCATTGATGGTCGGCGCAGGAATGATTTCTCGTGGTGAGATGGCATTGATCATTTTACAGATTGGACAGCAAAGCAAATTGATCGAGCCTCACTACTATTCTCCACTTGTCATCGTTGTTCTGCTAAGTACTTTGATTTCACCTTTAGTGCTTAAACATTTCACGAAAAAAGTGCATGAAGTATAGCAAAGCGCCTTATAGTATATTATGATTAGGGAAATGGATCTTCGTTAAACTAAAAGAAAAAAGAGGTTGCTCAATGGACAAGAGAATAAATCTGATCAGTGAGATGCTTGATTTAGCAAATGAAATCACTTGGTTAAACAAGCCGAAACTTGAAGAGGCCATCGAGGGATATCCGCTAAATGAAATCGAGTTGATCGAGAAGATAGCGAAACTTCCTGAACCCAATGTCACAAAATTAGCAGCTGCCAGCTACCTGACACGTGGCGCTATCAGCAAACAAACAAAGAAGCTTTTGGCAAAACAGTTAATTGAAAGTTACCAAAAACCAGAAAATAAAAAAGAACTATATTTTCGTTTAACGGAAGAAGGTAAGCGGCTGAACGACCGACATCAGCAGCTTCATCAAGAATTCCTTAAAGAAAATGAAGCCGTATTTGAGCAGATGTCTGCAGATGAATTCGATACCGTCTTCCGCTTTATCGGACGTTTCAGAGAACAGCTAAAAAAAACCGCAAAAAAAGAGGACTCAGCCATTTAAGGGTTGAGTCCTCTTTTTTTGTTGACAAGGAAACAAAAATCATCTACACTACTATTTGTTTACTAGGAAACAAAAAAACAAATAGAGGGGCATTCTTTTGACAACTATACAAACAAAACATTCATTGATCTTTGGTTTCACATCTGTCTTCATGGTGGGGCTTGGCTTAACGCTCATCACCCCTGTTGTCCCATCGTTAGTCGCATCTTATACCACTTCACCGCATCAACAAGCGGTGGCAGTTTCATTGCTGACTTCCGTCTATGCATTTGCTATGTTTCTAGCTAGTCCTATACTTGGTGCTTTAAGTGACCGTTTTGGACGAAGAATCGTTTTGATCAGTAGCTTGATTGGGTCTTCCATTGGCTACTTGATCTTCGGGTTCGGTGGTGCGTTATGGGTGCTATTTTTAGGTAGACTCATTGAGGGACTGACTGGCGGTGAGATTTCCGCGATATTTGCATACTTCGCAGATATCACCACTGAAGAAAATCGAACAAAATATTTTGGTTGGGTCAGCGCAGTTGCAGGTATCGGAACAGCTATGGGGCCATTGATTGGCGGTGCTCTCAGCCATTTTGGTTCTGCTGTCCCGTTACTTGTGGCTTCCCTCCTTACCTTCATCAATGCAATCTATGGTTATTTCTTGATGCCTGAAAGCTTGAACAAAACAAAACGGGCTTCTAAGATTTTTTTAGGACAACTCAATCCTTTCAAGCAGTTACGATCGATTTTTTCCATCACCTCGGTGAAATGGCTCATGGTCTGCGGCTTTTTTATTTGGTTACCTAATGGCTCACTACAGGCTATTTTTGCTCAATTTTCGATTGATACCTTTTCTTTGAAACCTCTCGCAATTGGCCTTACATTTTCTTTGATGGGCATTATGGACATCTTCTCTCAGACTTTTGTCATGCCCCTACTCTTGAAGTATCTAAAAGATCAGCAGATCATCCAGTTAGGGATCAGTAACGAAATCATTGGCTATGGTTTGATTTTTTTATCCGTTTTTATTCCGAAAGTCTGGCTTTTCATCATAGGAATGATCTTCTTCGGTTTTGGTGACTCCATTTTTGGACCTTCCTTCAATGGGCTGCTCTCCAAAAAAGCAGATGCTCGCGACCAAGGAAAGATCCAAGGCGGCGCTCAAAGCATCCAGGCATTGGCTAGAGTAATCGGCCCCATTATCGGTGGACAACTTTATGCCAGTATCCATCATGGACTTCCCGCGCTTATGGGTATCTTTTTACTGATCTACTCTCTCTTCTTATTAAAGCAGAAAAGTCGTTCCGATTTGACTCCCTATCAACGATAAAGAAAAAAGCTTCGATCAACCAAAGAATATCCCTTGGTTGACCGAAGACACTTCCAATCATTACTTATTAGATCAAGCGGATCGTATAGCTACTAGCGTACTTGAACCCAAAGCCGATCGAGGGAACAGCCAGTCATCAGTTAGTTTCATTACAGCTATAGTTACGATCAATGACTTGGTTTTATTGATAGGTTTGATTCAAGTATTGTAACAGTTCAGGGGCCCGTTTCGTTGCAGAATCCCCTTCTTCTTTATTTTCCAGCATGCTGACCATCAAATAACCATTCGTATCTGGATTTACAGCAAACAAGAAGCTATTTTCCTGGCCTTTTTCATCTTGTTTTTCTTTAATTTCTGCTGTACCAGTTTTTGCAGCGATCGGGATATTCAGTGAAGCTAATGAATGGGCCGTTCCATTTACATCTTGGACAACGTCCTTCAAATCTGGGATGATCGTTTGCACCGCAGATTGGCTAATGACATTTTTCTTATCTTTTGTTTCATGATCTAAAACCAATTTTGGATACACAAGCGTTCCATTATTGGCAAAGACAGAGTACATCGTTGCTTGCTGGATCGGATTGATCAACAGCTGCCCTTGTCCATAGCCAGTGTCTGCTAACAAAATGTCTGAATTGAAACTTTCCTCATTAGAGATTTGCGCGGGATTCATACTAAGCGGTAGATCTAGTTCTTCGCCAAATATAAATTTATTCAACCCATCACGGAAGGCCTTTTCGCCCATTTTCAGCGTTTCTTGTGCCATATAGATATTATCAGAATATACTAACGCATCTTTTAGATTTACCTGAGGGACATCACTCACCCGTGTTACTTGATACGAACCCCATGACGAATCTTTTTGCCATTTCAACCCACTGATTGCTAGAGATTCTTCTGGATTGATCGTCTGATTATCTAAACCGATGGCTGCGGTGATCATCTTGAACGTCGATCCAGGAGCATAGCCTGTCGCAAAACGACTGATGAATGGTTGGTTCTTGTTTTCTGAATATGCTTTATAGTCTTCCTGAGAAATACCATTGGTCATTTTATTTGGATCATAGCTAGGCGAACTTGCTAATACCAATAAATCTCCTGTTTTTGGTGAAGTCGCAACAGTCGATCCTGGTTTTCCCCCTAAGCTATCATAGGCTATTTTTTGTGCATCTGCATCAAGAGTCAATTTGATATCCTGCCCGTTTTTTACTTCATGATCGATCAACACTTTTTTCTCTGTACCATTTTCATCCGTAATACTTAATTTTCCGCCATTCGTTCCTCTCAGCTCTTTGTCATACGCCATTTCTAAACCAGATCGGCCGATTTTCCCATTACTACTTAATTCTGCATTTTTCTTGATATCTTCGGCAGTGATTTCTCCAATATAGCCGACCAACTGGGCAGCTGCTTCGCCTAATGGATAATAACGACCGTCAACTTCTTGAATAGTGGCACCACTAGGTAGTTCTGGTGTTTCACCATCGATGATTTTTAGGGGAACAAAATAGTCGGGTTGTACCCAGCTTTGAGAAATCGCCTGATTGATTTCCTCTTCAGTCAAATCAAACGATTTAGCGATAGCCGAGATATTCGCTGTTTTTTCTTCGCCTTCTCCTAATTTACCTGGTACGATTCCTAACTGTTTCAATTTGCCAGTTGTCGCCAAAGGCTTTCCATTGCGATCCAAGATATTTCCTCGTTTTGCTGTTTCAGCGGTCAAGCTTACTTTATCGTTGCCTGACATTTGAGGGAAGATCAAGTTAGGTTGCCAGTTGATTTTGGTTTGATCATTTTTTTTCGATAGAGTCCCTTCATAAGAAAGACCCTTTAGCTCTCCTAACGTAGTATTCATTTTTGCTTTATAACCAAATGTATACGTGTCACTGTCTTTCTTATCGATTTTCAGATTTGAAACTTCGATTCCTTTGACATCGACTGCACCATAGATATTTTGATACTTCTCCAAAACTTCTTTTTTTGAAAAGCTATTCTTGCCTTTATTATCTACTTGGATAAGTGCCACTGCTTTTTCATAGTCGCCCTTATTTAGCTCTGTTACAAATTGTTGGATCGTTTTTTCACTGGCTTTGACTGCCTTTTCTTCTTGTTGATGCTGGTAAAGAAAATAGCCGCCACAAGCCGCTGCAAGAACCAGAATAACTCCGCCACCAACAATCAGACCTGTTTTTTTCTTTCGATGAGTATCACTTTGTTTCATCTTTTCCCTCCACTCGTCAAATATATTCCGTTCCATTCTAACACAAGAAAAGAAGCTAGAACATAGCTTTGATTGCTTGTTCTAGCTTCTTTTACGAAAAACTTACTAATCTAAAAATTGCTTGAGAGCCTCTTGATTTTTGGTCAAATCTAATTCCAATACACTGCCAGAAGGCGTATCGTTATTGAAATCCCAACTTCCATCCACAGGAACAGATAACGTAGATATTTTTTTGTCTTCATTCAAAAAATCAAGTCCGCAATCGATCAATACGCTTTCCGGTAAATTTGTTTTGATGCTTCCTAATAATTTGCCCACCGCTTTTGGCAATTTGAGAATCGAAGTCACATCTTTAAGCTGTGAAGAGAGAGCCTTGATCACTTGTTGCTGCCGTCTGATACGGCCAAAGTCGCCTTCTTCATCTTCTCTAAAGCGTGCATATTGCAGCAATGTATTGCCATCCATGGTTTGCTCCCCTTTTTTGATATAGACCTCATCTAAATCCAGATCTTTTTCTGCGTTGATCTTCACACCATCTGGAAATAGTTCGTTCACACAATCAATAAAATCTTGGAAAGTGATGCTTGCATAATAAGGAGCTTCAAATTTGAAGTTTTCCTTTAAGGTCTTGTTAAGCAGATCCACGCCTCCGTATGAATAGGCCGCATTGATCTTATTCATACCATAACCAGGAATATCGACGTATGAATCACGCATGATCGATACTAATTTTGCTTCTTTTGTTTTTTGGTTATACTGTGCCACCATCAAAGAGTCCGAACGCCCTTCTTCTTCTTTGGATCGAGCATCTGAACCTATCAATGCAACATTGATGATCGTAGGTACATCTTTTGCTTCTACTTTTTGGACACCAGCTGATTGGTTCCCAGATGAGAATCCATGAACGAATTCAAAGGAAAAATAGCCGACTACGATGGCGATCGTTGCCAAAAAAACTAGAATTATTTTTTGAAATGTTTTCATTTCATATTCCTCTTTCTAATAAGAATCTCTTACTTGAAAAATCGATCGTTGTCCTTTATGATAATCCAAGCTGAGAAATTCTCAGTTCTTCTTTTTTAGTACTTTGGGTCGATCGAGCTGCAACTCGTCGACCTGTTTGTTTCTTTGCGTTTGTCTAGAGGTGATATTCAGACTTAAACCAACTGCAAAGGATAAAATGAAATAACTCGTGCCACCATAGCTAACGAACGGCAATGGTACTCCCGTCATGGGGATCAAGCCTAAAATACTTCCGACATTGATGCTTGTTTGCATGAGTAACCACGTACCGACTCCGATCAAAATCAAACTTGCTTGCTGATTTTGTGATTGGACACTCCTTTGAAAAATCCTAAAATACATCAGAAAAAGCAATAGTAATACAAGCAACGCCCCAATCAATCCGAATTCTTCTGCAATGATCGAAAAAATAAAATCTGTTTCAGATTCTGGCAAATAGCCTTTTTTTGTGATGCTGTTTCCTAATCCGCGTCCAAATAACCCACCATTATAAAGCGCGTAATAAGAATTACTCATTTGATATCCTGCCCCATGTTCATCGAGGAACGGATCATGGACCATCGCAATACGGCTATAGGCGTGTTCAAAAAAAGAGGGTAACAGTCCATGTTTTTCGAATAATATTACCAGTCCTGCAATCAGGATCAGACCAGCAACAGAAGAAAAGATAAGCACTACTCCTTTTTTTATTGGAATCGCTGCTGCCCAGATCATTGCTCCAGCAATTGTTAAGATCATGATTGCCCCTGCTATTTTAGGTTGAAATAAAACAAGCAGCGCCATTGTGCCAACGAGTAATAGCGGCTTATGGATCTTATCTGGCACCTTGTCACCATCTCTAAAAAAACGGCTAAGGTATAAAATCAAAAAGATCATTCCCAGTTCAGAAGGCTGGAACTGAATCCCTCCGATAGATATCCATCGTTGCGCTCCATTGACTGTGACAGCGAATAGACCGACTTTCATCATGAGCAATAGTAAAATAGACACCATGATACCGTAGTTTATTTGTTTAGGTTTCAGCAGTATGCGCAACCTGACAGAAAATGTGAACGCAATCATGCACCAACTAAGCAGAATAAAGCAGAATTGACGAACAAACAGACTCTTCGGATCTTCTTGCGTCACGAGCAGTCGATACGAACTTGCGCTATAAATTTCTAAAAGACCGACAATTGACAAGGCCATATATGGACCTAAAATCAACCAGTCGATCTTTCTATTTTTCCACATCGCATTTCTCCCTTCTTTGACACAAGTTAGGTGAACCACGAGCGGGTAAGCATCAGTTATTTAAGCACAAGAAAAGGTCAGAAACCTTTTCGAACAAGAATTCTGACCTAGCATCATCTCATCGTCCGAGTTTTAGCACTATACAACGTAAAGAAAAATCCTTAGCTATTTGAAAAAGCCTTAATCCGACAATTCCTGTTTGACCCATTGGCGTCTTTCGACGTTTCTGAGCAATAGCTTGTGTTTGTATAGGAGCCTCACCTAACAAGGTTATTACTATTTTTATTTTTTACAGATTAATAGTAATCGTCTGATCGTTTTTACGCAATAAATTCTGGGATAAAAAAACGAAATTAAACAATCTTTAAGATATTTATTCATCAATTGAACTCTACATAAAAAAATTCCTCTAAGATACTATATATGTTTTAGTGCTTAGAGGAATCGCTTTTCACTTTTCGGAATAAAAAGAACTATTTTACTTGTTCAATAGATTGAACAGCCCACCGATCGTTTGATCTTTTAGTGTGACTTCTTCCCCATCGATCGTTGCTTTGATGACTTTGAAATGGTCTTGTAATGGTGGTACTTCTAGGTATTGACCTTGAAGAAACTCATTTACTGATCCGTATTCTTTTTCCATTGGTTTTGCATCTTCTGCTACTTGATAATAAATGTTTAACATGTTAAAGACCCCTTATCTATGGGATAACGATTGTTACCCTTTTATAAATTAATTTATTTTAGCATAAACAAAGAAAAATAACAGCAGTATTTTTTACCCAACAGTTAGTCTGGTCGTGCCAACGTGATGATTTCACCAATCGTAGCATAATCACTTCCAGCAAGCCGGCTGATTGCATGAAGCGCTTCAGGATCGATCCGTCCTGTTTCTGGATCATAAACCAATTCATCCAAGTGATACGCTTCAATAGATAGCAAAAATAGATCGGCGGTCGTTACTGTTTCATTTTTGATTTCTACATGATCGTAAAGACTCGTTTCAAAGGTAACTTTCGCCTCATTCAGAATCGGGATCGGTGTATTCTCTGACTTTCTTGTCGTTAGATTCGTCAAGGCCAGTTCACTTTCGTCGTTTGGAAGACTTGCCGCTGTTTTGTTCACTTCAAGTAAAATTTCTGCATCAAGTACTTGGATCACCGCTTTTTTTCTTCCTACGATGTTTCTTGCAGTATCCTTCATTTCACCATCTTTTCTCTGGATTGCTAAGGATAACATCGGTGGATTTGAACTCACGATATTAAAATAGCTGAATGGCGCAATATTCAACACCTCTTTGTCAGAAATTGTCGATACGACGGCTACTGGTCTAGGAATCACCGAGCCGATCAATAATTTATAATTTTCTCTTTCAGATAATTCTGAAGGCATACGTGTAATCACTAAATCTCCCTACTTTCTTTCAATAATTGCTTGTACGTAGCAAGTCAACGTTGCTTTTAACTATCTATGAAGGCTGTCTCTTTGTCAAGAAACTCTTCCTTTTAGCAAAAGCAACGCATGTTTTTAGATGCTCAATACTTCCCAAGTATAATAGTTGCCCTCATGTACATTTATCCATATGATAGTTAAAAGGAGGCGCTTTTATGAAACGTTTCTTCATACTATCACTCTTGGGCCTGAGTCCCTTGTTTCTCAGTGCTTGTATTCTTGATCCTCAAAAAGAGAACTCCCCTATTTCACAAACAACAGTCGTGACTTCAAGTACTGCTCAATTAGAATCTAGTCAAACAACAAAGGAGGAAACAGTCATGCCGATTGTTCCAGAAAGTTTATTACAAGCTGTCACTGCCAATGATTTTCAACAAGTACAAGAATTATTGAAAAATCCAGACTACCCCATTGATGAACAAAATGAAGCTGGTGAAACTCCGTTGATGATCGCTACTCATCTGAATCAGCTTGATATTGCAAAGACATTGATTGATCATGGAGCGGATATCAATCAACAAGATGGGATACAAGACAGTCCTTATCTCTATGCTAGCGCGCAAGGGAAAACAGAAATTTTAGACTATATGTTAAAAAATGGCGAACCAGATCAGCAAATCGTGAATCGCTTTGGTGGAAATGCACTGATACCCGCTGCAGAAAAAGGACATTTAGAAAATGTCAAACTCCTCTTAGCAGATGAACGAGTAAACATCGATCATCAAAACAACTACGGGTACACAGCGCTGATCGAAGCAGTCGCTTTGAGAGATGGTTCTGCTATCTATCAGGAAATCGTTCAAGTATTACTAGATAACGGAGCAAACAAGGAGCTACGGGATAATTATGGAAAGACAGCTGAGGACTATGCTAGAGAATTAGGTTATTCACAACTATTGACCCAATTGACCACTACTTCCTAAAGAAAAAAGAGATTTTTAGATAAAAAGAACAGCCCATCAAAAGGTTTCTTTCTGAACCTATGGTGGGCTGCTCTTTTCGTTACTTTAAAGATATTTTAGAATAATCCTGCTTAATCTTCACTTATTATGAGCCTACTGTCTTATTCAAAAGTTAGTTTACATAATATTTATATAGTAAATATTATGTCGTTATCTACTTCTCTCTTCATAAATAAAAAAATGGGATAAAAGTAATCACTCACTTTTACCTCATTTTTTATTTTGAATACTCAAGAAGAACAGCAGTCACCAAAAAGTAAAATTGGACAAAAATCAATGAGCCAATTTCTAGACTTCCTCTTAGTTCTTAAAGTTCTTCACTCGTTGCTCTACGGATAGTACCACTAATACTATTTAGAAAGTACTTTTTGTGTATCTTCAACGATTTGTGCAGGCGTTAAATGATAACGTTCGTAGAGTTCTTGCGTTGGAATGCTATCAGTAAATTCTTTTTTAGAACCAAAATTCAAGACATTGACAGAAGAATCACCATAATAACGGCTGATTTTTTCGCCAAAACCACCTGCCAGGCTACCATCTTCTAAAGTCACAACAACTTGATGGTTTTCTTTTAACTGATCCAATGTTTCACGATCAAATTCTGTGATTGTTCCAGGATTGATCAATGTTGCATCGATCCCTGCTTTTTTGAATTCTTCCACTGCTGCTTTTCCAAGTTCAAGGAACCCACCTAAAGCCAAAACAGCTACAGTTTCACCTTCATTCAACACTTGGTACGCTGGTGTCGAGTAATCTTTGGCAATTGCTTCACCATGTTGTACGCCATGTGTTGGAATTCTGATTGCTACTGGTTGTTTTGTTTGCGTCAATGCCCAGTCAAGCATTGAAAGTAGATCTTCTTTAGTTGCAGGTGCAAGATATTTGATATTAGGGATACTTGAAAGATACGCAATGTCAAATGTTCCTTGGTGTGTACGATCGCTTGCAGAGATCGTTCCACCCCCAACCAAAATCACGGCTGGATTTTCATTGATTGCTAAATCATGTGATAATTGGTCATACGCACGTTGTAAGAATGTGCTTGATTGGAACACTACTGGACGAACCCCTTGTGAAGCTAAAGCTGATGCAAAAGTAATCGAATGTTGTTCCGCGATACCTACGTCAAAATAATGATCTGGATGTTTTTTCTGATACTCTTTCAAACCAAACATACCTGGAATTGCCGCATTGACAGCAACGATTGGTGTCTCACTATTCGTTGTTTTTTCATCCAAGTAGGCAATGATTGCTTGATTCAACGTTTCGCCAGTTGCTGGATGTTTTGCTTCACCAGTTGCTAGATCAAAAGGAACATGCCAATGGTATTTCATCTTGTTTTCAATTGCAGGTTCATATCCGTGACCTTTTTCAGTATGCACATGAAGAACGATTGGATGATCGATATCCTTGATTTCTTTAAATACTTGGATAACTGTTTCAAGATCATTTCCATTTGCTACATAACGGTAGTCAAATCCCATCGCTTTGAACAAGTTATTGTCACTTTGACCATTGCTTTCACGCAATTCTGCCAAATTTTGATACAAGCTACCGTGATTTTCATCAATCGACATTTCATTGTCGTTGACCAATACGATCAGATTTGAGTCCAATGCTCCGCCGTTATTCAATCCTTCGTATGCCAAACCACCACTCATTGAACCATCACCGATAAATGCCATCACATTTCCTGTTTCATGTTTCAAATCACGGGCTTTTGCTAAGCCTACAGCCAAACTGATAGAAGTTGATGTATGCCCTACCGTAAAGTAGTCATGTTCACTTTCATGTTGATTAGAATAGCCTGTTACTTCATGATAATGTCCTTCTTCAAAACCGTTCTTACGGCCTGTCAATAATTTATGCCCGTAAGATTGATGGGACACATCCCAAACAATTTTATCCTTTGGTGAATCAAATACATAATGAAAGGCAATCGTTAATTCAGTTACTCCTAGGTTAGGACCCACATGTCCACCGACTGCGCTATCTTTCTGTAAAATCATTTGACGCATTTCATCAGCTAATAACGTCATTTCTTCAATTGTTAATTGTTTAACGTCTGCAGGACCATTTACTTTGTCCAATATACGTTCAGTTGTAGTCATGAATTGTTCTCTCCCTTATCAGCTACTTATCCGCGCTGCTTTTTGCAAGAAAATAGAGTTTCTAGCACAGGAATCATTGTACTACTTGGAGTCAACTCTAAGTCAAGGGGATTTTCAAAAAAAATAAAAAAAAGAGGAGCGATTTTTCTAGCAAGTAAACATCTATATGTAACTTTCTAAAATTTTTCATCAAACAGCTCTTTCTCTTTTCATTGTGAACACTTGCGGATATTATGAAAAGAAGGAGCCTGTCTCTTCATTTCGGTTCTGAGCTTCTTCTGTATAAAAGTATTTCATTCTCCATCTTTGCTTCTATAAATATTTCCTGAAAACTTAAAGGTCCTTGGATCTTCTATTGATATAGCTGCATCAATAGAAAAAAAATATTCCCAATGTTATGACCAAACTCATCACTAAATAGAAAAGTTTTGTCTTTCGCGACATTTGCGATTCCACGTCATTCCCAACTTTCTATAGTTTATTTATGTACAATTCGATTTTAGCATGTTGATTTTCTGTTGTTGTGAAGGTCTCCGAACATACTGAAAAAGCATCATGAACGACAAAAATCTTCGGCAATCGATAAGTATCAGATGCGTATATACTATTATTAGAAGTAAAAATATTGTTTGCAATGAAGACAAAAAAGTCCAAACGACGTCTGAACTCTTTCTATCCATAGAGAAAGGGACAGATGTGTTGTACTCCGAGAGATAAAGTCGAATCCCTGAAATTCATCAACGATGATTTTTAGGAAAGTCTTTTTATCCTCTTCACACATCTGTCCCTACTACATATTCTTACTTAATGGATCGACTTAAAAGTCCTCTTATAATTTACGAGCAAAGAAAGAGACGATCAATACAAGTATGATTGCTCCAATCAATGAAGGAACGATTGCCATTCCACCGATTACTGGACCCCATGAACCTAGTAAAGCTTGTCCGATTGCAGACCCAACTAAACCAGCGATCACGTTTGCAATGATGCCCATTGAAGACCCTTTATTTGTAATTGCTCCTGCAATTGCTCCGATAATACCACCAACGATTAATGACCAAATAAATCCCATTTTAATTTCCTCCTATATGCTACTTTTTCCAGTTTTTTTCTTTTTATTATTGTACACGAGGTTCCGCGTTATCTTTTACTTTTTGTGTTCCTTTGCTTACAGCAGATTTTGCTTTATCTGTTTGTTTTGAAGCAAATTGTCCTGTTGTTTTTGCTGCATCTGTCACTTTATCTTGGACAGTTTCTTGATCTTTTTCATATTCTTCTTGTGTTTTGATGTCTACGACGTTCACATTCACTTCGATCACATCTAAGTGAGTCATGTCGTTTACTTCGCGACTGATCAAG
The DNA here is from genome assembly GCF_002277935.1 of Enterococcus durans. Classification (NCBI taxonomy): domain Bacteria; kingdom Bacillati; phylum Bacillota; class Bacilli; order Lactobacillales; family Enterococcaceae; genus Enterococcus; species Enterococcus durans. Next base: position 2,565,217 of record NZ_CP022930.1, read on the forward strand.
TCTTTGATTTGTTCGTAGATGTCTTCAATGTCTTTGCCATATTCAACAACAACGTCTAAATCAACAGCTACTTGTTTTTTGCCGACTTCTGCATTGATACCAGCAGTAACGTTATCTGTATTGACTAATTTTTCAGCAATGTTTGAGAAGAAGCCGCCGTCAAGTGTCAATAATCCGTCAACATCTTTCAATGCGTAACCAATGATCTTTTGGATGACTTTATCTTCATAAGTCAATTCACCTTTAGAGATATGGCTGTCTTCTGTGTGAGTACCGTTAGCAGTTACGTTCATGTTTTTCATCTCTTTGTTTTCCATCTTTTATTCCTCCTATGATTTAAAAAAATGATCTAAAATTTTTGTTTCTTTTAAATAAAAACCAATTCCTACGCCAATCGCAGTCATGATGATTATCAAAAGAGTTTTAAAAAAGCCTACTGTAAGCCATAAAATAGCTAGTAGTAACCCAAGTCCCCCGAAAATAATCGGGAGCTTGTATGTTGAAAATAATTCTTTCATTTTAAGTCCCTCCTATTCTACTCGAGAGTGCTTGTTGTCTCTAGTATTTTGCTCTTCATAGCCACTATATGTCACAGCTACACCAATATTTTGCTCTGTGCCAAGTACGTTTCTGACTTTTTGCTCGATTTCTCGCATCAATGCACTTGTTTTTCCAACTAATGAAGATGTACGTTTTAAATCGCCTTTCACATGAACGTTGATTTTGTTTTTCGTTGAACGTATTTTTACTTTCGGCGAACCAACAAATTCTTCTTCATGCAATTGTGATCGAACCAATCCTTCGATTGCTTTCTTGTCCAACGTCAGTGTACCGTCCTTTTGTTTTAGTACAAATGTGCCTTTTGATTTTGGATAGAATAGTACGACCAATAACAAAATAAACACAAGAATAGCAAAAACGACAGCTGCCCAAAATAGATATTGCTGCATATAGTAGTTTGTGATAACGAAGAAGCGAAATCTTTCCAACTGTTTTGGCATGATATACGGGGCATTGATCACAGCTACACCTAGAAGTACGGATAATAAAAACAAACTTGCGATAATACCGATTATCTTCCACCCTTTATTCATTTTCCACCTCCTACCCTTACTATACTGATGATATTTTTTCGTTATCTAAAAAATCCAACTGCCTAGAATATCGAAGCGCTACCAACCATTACTGACTCGGATAGGCGTTTTCTCTACTTCTAGCCTGATAAACATAAATAACGAATAAACTCAAAAGTATTTTTTGCTTTTTTTCTATTGGGTATAGTTAAAGGATAGTATCCAACATTAAAAATTGCAAAGATAATGCTCAATTAATATTACAAAAAATAAATAAATTATTAGAGTTTTCTGATTATTCATCAATTACAGGATTTTATGCAAGAATCAAAAACATGATGTTTTCAACGTTGTTACCCTTTTCAAAAAAGCATAAAATGAATTATACTGAAATTAGCTCATCTAATTTTTTTGAATGTAATAACCTAAAAAAAACAGATTCTTTTGAATCGATAAGTGAGGTGCTCTCATGGTAAAAAAAATCGTTTATGCCTGTATAACAACAATAATTTATCTAATAGTGTCAAATGTTGGTAATTTGTTTTTCGGTGTTTCGAAGGAATTCAGCTGGACGACTACGCTTTGGGAATCCTTTTTCTTCTTTATTTTTGTTCTTTTATTACAGAACTATCGAAAAAAGTAAGAAATTTTACAAGTTTTTTTCTCAACCAATCATACGTACGTTTCTATTGTTGCTGAATGTTTCAAAGGGTACAATCTTTAAAGAACTATTGCATCGATCAGTAGGACTATGAAAGATTTAACTATTTATTTTGTGCATATCATGCTATAATAAACAAAGTACGAAAAATATGTTATGCGACATTTTAATTTGTTTTGTTGAAATTTAATCCCACTGGCGTAACTTCAGGGTTACAAGGATGTATTAGTGGTTAGGGAATACATTGTTTAAATGAGAAATAGTTAATCTTTAGTAATGGTTTTACAGCTTTAAATAATAATATTGATTCGTTAGATCGCCTTTTCTCAAAAAGAAGAGGCTTTCGTTCACCTCTCTATTTATCGATAAACAATAAAGATATATCGTATAACGAAAAGGAATGATGTATATGAACGTATTTTTTACAAAAATAATGGTGGTTCTCTTAAATCTTGGTTTTATCCTTCTTGGATTGCTTTTAACCGTCCAAGTGACTACAAGCGCCCCCCACACCTATGATTGGCAAACCCTTCTAATGGTGGGTATGCTTTACTTTATTCTTTTGAACTGTCTATTCATTGGCAGTAGATTATTCCGATTATTGACCCAAGCAGCGAATAATCAAGTCTTTTCCTCAGCCAGCTTAGCTATCTTCAAACAACTACGTGGTGCCTTACTGCTGATTGTTCTAGCTGTTTGTGGCTTATTGCCTAAGTTTTATCTCTTAGCAGATTTGAGTGATTCACCTGGGATCATGCTTCTCGGTGGTTGTATCATTTTATTCCCATTCGCTATTTATGTGTTATCGACTACCATTTGTCGGCTACTGGAAGAAGCAATTTATTTAAAGAACGAGTCTGATTTAACTGTGTGAGGAGTGAGGAGATGGCAATAATTATCCATTTGGATGTGATGTTAGCAAAACGAAAAATGAGTGTAACTGACTTAAGTGACAAGGTTGGGATCACGATGGCCAATATCTCTATTTTAAAAAATGGCAAAGCAAAAGCGATCCGCTTTTCTACCCTCGACAAAATTTGTGAAGTCTTGCATTGTCAACCTGGAGATATTATCGAATATGTAAAAGATGAGCCAATGGAAAAATAACTACAAAAAAGCTGTCAAACTGATTCCTTAGTGTAGTCATCGAGTATAGGAAAAATCTAAAAATCAGGTTGCTATAGACTCTCGAATAAACGAAATTTCCAAAGTCATTTTTTTCGGAAATTTCAAAAGAAAAGCATGATACAAAAGTAAGAAACACTTTTGTATCATGCTTTAAAAACGAATAAACGGCAGGAGCAGAAGCAACTCCTCCTTAAATATGCCGAAATCCACAAAGATTTGAAAAGTAATTTTCGTGAATTTCTTCTTATTTCTCGGAGTTAAACACTTCTGTCACAGCCTCTCTCAAATAAACGAACGTCCAAAAGTCAGGTTTTTCGGAAATTTCAAAAAAAAACGAACAAAACAAAAAGCGTATTGTTCGTTTTTCTCTCCAATTTCTCAAACCGAAACGACTTTTGTCTCGACCTCTGTTCATTTTAGATATTAAAAAAAATCATCAGTCCTTATTGATAAAGAGCCGATTTTTCTCTATAAATCTATTTAACCTTTTCATATCATTAACTGATAGCATTCCAACTTTTTTAAAAGTTATGTTCTCTTTACTTTTGGGTATAGCCTTTAAAGTACCAACGTCAATCCATGATTGTTTTTGTAAGCCTGCTTCTTTCCATTCAGTAATTGGAAAATACACACTTTTTATTTTTTCTGATTTATTCTCATATTGGCTTGTGATTCCAAAGAACTCTACCCTATCTTTTTTATCACTAACTACCAAGATTGGTCTTCTTTTCCCACCATCTTTAAATGCTACATATACCGTCACTATTTCATTACGCTTCATCGAACCACACATCTAACTTTTCATCTGTATCTAGAACATCCACCGGCATATTCTTAGTTAGCTGTTGCAATCTGATTGCTTGCTTTTCTTCTTCACTTAGCTTTATATCTACTGGAAATTCGCCTCTAGCGACAACTTGTTTGTAAAGAATTGTAATTGCTGTTGTAGCATTTAAGCCCAACTCCTCCAGTATCATTTCTGCATTCTCTTTTAGTTCTTTGTCTATTCCAACTTGTATCCTACTTTTTTCAGTTGAATTTTTTACCTTCATTTACTTCCCCCCTTTGAGTGTTTTATACTCTTTATAATGCCATTATACTATATTTACGATTATAATATACTCTTTTTAGCTAATTTGCAAATAATCTAATCCATAGTTCTCAAGCTTGCGTCTTCATGTTCACGTAATACAATTTCATCTTCATTAATGTTTTTTAAAATTAGAAAAGGCCACACATTTTTTTTGAAATCAAATTTTCACTAGAAATGATCTTTGTGCCTAAATATATTTTAAAATCTTAAGAAGTGCATTTTGGTATCTTCTATCCACAGAGGAATTTGATAGAATAAATGACTGCCCCTCTGTACTAATTAAAGGAATATCCACTCCATCTTCATGAAGAACTTCAGAAAAATTGTACAACACAACCGTTTTAGATTCTGCATTCATTTCTGATCATTCAACTACATATTTTTCTTGATTAATTGTTGCTATAGGATCATCCGTAATTAGAAAAAGATAATAATCGACAAAATTTTTAAACTAATCTAGCCTATTCCTTGAAAGCTTTCCTGCATCAATAAATACGCTTCTAAGTTTTTAAAATTATTTGCTTTGTTCATAAATGTCTGCAAATGCAAATCTTTGGAGAGCTCATCCAAATTTCATTTTACAACTCATCAGTCCTTATTGATAAAGAGCCGATTTTTCCCACGGTATAGCATTCCCCAAATGGATCATTCGTCTAATTTTGGGAATGCTACACCATAAAAAAGATCAGTAACAGCTTACTTTTCAAAGAGAAAAGTCATTAACATTTTGTTGATGGAATTTGATTAAATTATGTATTTCTCTTGTCCTTGGCATAACTGAAATGCCAAAGACCGGTATATCAGAAGACTGACTGAGTGCCACTGTTGATATGATACAGTCATATGTGTTTTTGAGTCTTACCTGATCGCTCAAACATCCAAGATCGTTCTTTATGAACCGATAACGATTCCCTAAATACAGCTTTAATTTACCTACTATGTAATCTGCATGATGGATACCATCCATAACTAACAACGCCTTCACTTGTTTCCCAACTTCTCTTTCTTTTATCACCGCAGGCCAATGAAACACCAGCCAGGTCACGAGTTTTTCTAGCATCTCACTATCTACTTCATCGGCTTTTTCTTCTCTTACCAAATATTTTTCTAGCTCCACTTGGATGGATTTGATAAAGGGATGGAATTGCTGAAAAAATATCCGATACCTGTCATATAAGATATACGAGCACTCTTGCCTACCAGTGCTTCCATAAGCAACTCTTTCGATTACATCAGTACGATCGGTACATAAAATTTGATATTTTATTTCCAGATAAGTGATAGCTAAATCGATGATCGCCTGAATTTGGCTCATTTTTTCATGAATCATCTGTTGATCCAACCGCAAGATTTTACGAAGAAAGGGATGGTGGATCATTTGTTCGATCTGCTCTTTATACCAGTTATCCCAAGTCTCTTTGTCCTTCCCAGATTCTTTCCTCTCTTGTTCTGCCACACTTTCGTATTGTGTGAGTGTACTTGCAATGTAATAAAGCAATAAGTCGTTTTCTTTTTGATCTAGTTGCAGGATTCTTTCCTGAAGCTGGTGGTACATACCAAGTTCTGTCAGGAACAATCGGCTTTTTTGGCAAATGGTTGGCGAAAAAACTTCTTCTAAGCAAGTATACTTTTCTTGAAATAAACAAGCCATCAATTGAGTGATGGTTTCTTTTTTACCGATGATCTTGATTAGCCCACGTATAGTCAACTGATGTTTTTTAAGTACCTGATTGATTTTCTTCACTATCCGTCGCAAGGTACTTTCTGAAATGAACAATTCTTCGCATAGTTCCAAATACGAGCCATAGTGATTCAATAAAATCGCCTCTAAGAAACGGAATTCGATCGATTCCTTCAATATCGTCCGATAGATATAATCTTCTGTGATATGTGGCGCAATCGTTACAGTGACACCGACATCCCGATCCATTTGGATATGGATCTCTTTTGCGTATGAAATGATATCATTTAGGTCGTTTCTTACTGTTTTTGCAGAACAGGCCAGCTTTTTTTCTATGTCCTGAAAGCGATAGTTTTCTTTTTCAAAAAGCAACTCTAATAAATGAAGCTGACGTTTTAATTTATTTGATAAAATATCGAACATGTTATTCACCGTATTCTTTCATCTTGAATAAATTTAAAAAGCACTCAATTAAAGAGTATTTCATCTAATTGAGTGCTTCTATTCTTTATTTTAGAGAAGTTTGTTCGGGATAGAAAATTATTTTTTCTAAATTCAATAAAAAATGGTCTTGCGTTACTCTACTTTTTTATTTTCTGAATTGTCTTCTTTTTTTCGTTTCTTCCAAAACATCAGGAAGCTAGCCATTGCCACAAGAACGACACCAAAGATTGAAAAAGCAGCATTTCTGGTTGCATTGGTTTTAGGAAGGTTGCTACTATTGGCAGCTGCACCACCGGTTGCATCACCAGCTCCTCCTGCAGTTGTTCCATCAGCTGCGCCATCACCGCCGTTTCCTTGACCTGCTTGGCCTTCTTCCACAACTTCAAACGTGGCTTCTGTGTCTGCTGAAAATCCACCGTATGAGCGATCTGCTTTCACCGTTAATTTTACTGTTTGCGACCCAAGTTTTGAGGTATCGATTTCCATCTCTGGATCAAGCGTGACAGAATACGCATTTTTTGGAATATCTTTTCCATTCAATTTCACTTCTTTAAGCAATGATTTTAGATCCACTTGTTCTGTCCCTTTGACCAACTTCGCTTCTGCTGGCTCAACGATGAACTCGCCTGTTGGCTCAAATCCGTATTCTGTTACTTCGTAATACGCATAGTTCGAGCCATAGGTGAAGTTTCGTTCCATTTCTTCAGACATCAGTAAATTGCTATTGGAATCTGCATGATACACTTTGATGATCTCGCCAACTGTAACATTTAGCGGCTTTCCACTATTGAATCGTGAAATCGCCTGTTCGATCGTTTGGGTTCCACGGACTTCATATTTATACTTGCTACCTGAACGATTTAATACTTCGATACCATAATAGACCTCGTTGTCATCGAATTCTGTTACCCGATTGGATAACGTAGTCTGATCGTTGCCTTGCATGGATTGGATCTGCATTTGTTCTTTCTTCTTCAATAAGCCAAATGAACCAACAGTATCCCCATTACGATTCTTCAACTGGATCGTGCTGCCCCATTTAACTTCATATGGCACCGAAACATCCCTTGCAGTCACCCCATCTGCTGTCGCTACTTTGACATTCAGCGTTTTTGGTCCAGCTGTGTTCGTATCAAATGCATCCACTTGCTCTACAGTATAAAGGTTTTCGGCTAATTTTTGACCATTGAATCGAACATTTTCGATCAATTTCGTCGGATCTACTTCACTAGGATCTTCCCCTAAAGTCAATTCTTGTGTCACTGTATCTGCCTCGATATCTGTGATTGGTTCAAATTCATGGTTCGATACTTGATAATGGGCATAATTCGAGCCACCGGTAAAGTTTTTGACCAAATCATCCCGCATCAATAAGTTTCGACTTCCTGGTTCCGCATGATAGACTTTGATGACATCTCCTTCATCGATTGTCAAAGGCTGCCCTTTGTTGAAGCCTTTGATTGCTTGCCCAATCGTCATATTGCCAGTCACTTCATAGCTGTATTTCACTTTATCTGTGGATTCAGCTAACGGCATTCCCTCGTTAACGATCACTAGTGGCGGTTCTGAAGCTACAGTAGGCGCGCTGGTTTCAGTCATTTCTCCATTTTGTAAAGTTCTGATTGCTTCAAGTGGCGAGGCAACTTTCTTCGCATCAGGATTTTCCACGACCTCGATCCGGTAATACACATCTCGTCCAAAAACATTGTTGACAGGGTTTTCCAGAACAGTCGTATCTTCCCCTTTTGTTGCTTTGATCGACCAGTTATCATCTTGGTTGATCATACTGAAAGCACCCACTGTAGCATCTTCCAGTCCTTTTAAGATGACCGTACTGCCCCAACGTACTTTATAAGGCACGTCCATCTCAAGATCAGCTAATCCATCTTTCATTTCAAGGCGGATTTTAATCGTTTTATCCCCAATCGTACTTGTATCAAAATCAGATAATTTTTTGATCGTATATGCTTCCTCATCTACGGTCTCGCCATTGATCCGCACATCCGCAAACAAGTCATTCAATTTTGTTTCAGTTGTTTCTACGCCTAAGAAGAACTCCTTGTTGGCAGATTCAGCCTCCATCACTGGTAACGCTTTGAAGCCATAGGCGGTTACTTCATAATACGCATAAGGTGAACCATAGGTGAAATCTTCCTCTGATTCATTGACATATAACACAGAACTACCATCTGTTCGTTGTGGGTGATAAATCTTAACGACATCCCCGAACTGAACGCTGATCGCCTTATTGGTGCCAAAGTTATCCATTACCTGTTGCAACGTGGCACTGCCAGGAATTTCCTGACTATACGCAATCCGATCATCACGAAGGACTTCAATTGAATAGTACAAAGAAGAGTCGCTACTAATTTGTTCATTCGCTGGTGTGTCTAAGCCAGTGTGGATCGCTAACTGACGTCCAGAACCATTCGTTGTATGCAGTGAGAAGGCTCCCGCTGAATGATCATTTTCTGACTTAAGCAAGATCGTGTTGCCCCATTTGACTTCATAAGGCACAGTGATTTCTTTTGAGATATTACCATCTTTCGTATCAAATTGAATCCGCAGATCTTTTTTGCCAGCCGTTGTCGTATCAAATTTGCCTAGTTGTTTTACTGTGTATTGATCCGATGTCAATGGACTACCATTCACAGTCACACTGTTCACTAAACTAGCTCCGTCAACGTTCGTCGTGATGTCTCCTAATGTAAATTCTTGCGGTGATGAATCCACACTCACTGCTAAGATCGGTGTAAGTCCCTCTTCCGTCACTTCATAGTACGCTTCATTGGAACCCACTGTAAAGTCCTTCACCACTTCGTCCATCATAAAGAGGTTTTTGCCATTCGTTTCCGCATGATAGACTTTGATGACATCCCCTACAGCCATCGCAAGTGAGCTACCATTGTTAAAGCCCTTGATTGCCTCTCCGATCGTACTATTCCCTAAGACTTCATAGGTAAAGCTACTACTTACTCCTTTTATCACATCCAAGCGGTAATAGACTTGACGCCCGAGCAAGTTATTCACTGGGTTACTTAAGTTGGTGCCATCCACACCTTGAGTTGATTGAAGCAACCATTGTTTGTTTTGTTTAACTAAACTAAACGCACCAACAGTGGCATTATTCAGTCCTTTCAATACGAGAGAATCTCCCCACTTTACAGTATATTCTGCTTCGATCTCGTCAGATGACAAGCCGTCTTTCGCTGTCACTTTCAATTTTACTTTCCGCGTACCCACAGTCTGCGTACTTATATCTGATAATGTTTCTACCGTATAAAGATCTTCATCGATCTCCTGCCCATTGATTTTGACAGTTGAAACCAACTGATTTGCATCGATTGTGCGCGTCTCTTCCCCTAACAGAAGCTCTTTTTTCGCTCCTTCAGCTGTCATTACAGGGACAGGCACAAATCCTTGAGGTGTCACTTTATAGTAAGCATATTCTGTTCCATAGGTATAATCTTTTTCCTGCTCTCCGATCATAACAACTGAACTATTCGCTGTTTTCTCAGGATGGTAGATTTTAATGACATCATTGAGTTGAACATTCAATGATCCATTGCCATTATTAAAATCTTTTATTGCTTGATTTACTGTAAAGCGATTAGCTACTTCATATTCATATACACTTCGCTCATTTCGTAAAACCTCAAAAGAATAGTAAAGTCCATATGGATCATTTGTAGGTCCCACTGCATCTTCACCCGTTGTTGCTAGTCCCTTCGTCATGGCAATCTGGACCGATGAAGCACTCGTATCCCCAATCCGTAACGAAAAGGCACCAGCAGCGTCTCCAGTAGACGAACGCATCAGGATCGTATTGCCCCATTTCACTTCATACGGCACAGTGATTTCTTTAGAGACCATGCCATCTGTTGTTTCAAATTTGATCCGTAAGTTTTTAGATCCAGCAGAAGTAGTATCAAACTCTTCTAATTGAGTAACAGTATACAAATTATTCGTTAATTCGATTCCGTTGACTTTGATACTCTTGATTAGTTTGGTGCCATCGATTCCTTTCGTCGTTTCCCCTAGAGAAAATTCCTGAGGAGCAGCATCCGCTTCAACATTTAAAACGGCTTCTAATCCGTGGTCCGTCACTTTATAATACGCATAGTTTGAACCAACAGTGAAATCTTTGACTAACTCGTCTTCCATCAACAGATTTTTCCCGTTGGTTTCTGCGTGATAGACCTTGATCACATTCCCTTTCTCCACAATCAGAGGCTGCCCATTATTGAAGCCATTGATTGCCTCACGAATCGAACTATTTCCTGCTACTTCATAGTTGTATTTTCTGGTACTCCCATCTAACACTTCAATACTGTAATACGTCTCTCGCCCAAAATGATTATTGACGAAACCATTTAAGTTCGTTCCATTGATACCTTGACTTGACTGAAGTGCCCACTGACCGTTTTGATTTAATAAGCTATATGCACCTACAGTAGTATCATTCAAGCCTTTCAAGACAAACGTACTACCCCAACCAACGCTATAATTGATCTCAAATTCTTCTGAAGCAATCCCATCTTTCATCGTGATCCGGACACGCATTTTTCGAGAACCAATCGTACTTGTATCAAAATGACTAAGTGCTTCTACTGTGTATTGGTTTTTATCAAGTTTTTCACCGTTGATTGTTGCATTTTCGACTAAGCTCGCTGAATCAATATTGCGCGTGTCTTCACCTAAAACAAATACCTTCCCTGCACTTTCGGCTTCTACTACTGGTGCTGGTATAAGACCATTTTGTGTTACTCGATAATACGCGTAATCTGAACCATAGGTAAAATCATGTTCTTTTTCATCGATCATTACCACTGAACTTTTTGCAGATTTTTCTGGGTGGGTGATTTTGATGATATCGTTCATTTGAACGGTAATTTCATTACTGTTATTTCCAAAAGCATTCGTAATTTCCTGCAGTGTGGACCGATTAATTATCTCTTGTGCATATACTGGATTCCCGTTTCTTAACACCTCAAATTTATAATAGGGTGCAAACTGTAGTCCGTTGGGATTGACCGCTTCATCCCATGGAGAATCCAAGCCACGACGCATCACTATGGTAGCAGAAGAGGTATTCGCTTTATTTAGATTCAATGAAAAAGCACCTGCTGATCTACCATTTTGCGTACGCATCAAGATAGTATTTCCCCAAAAGACATTCACCGAGGTTTCAGCTGATCCTTTGATTAGCACATCACTATCAGGATGTTTCATTTGTAAGGTAAATTTTACCGGTTGCCTACCTACAACGTCATTTTTTGGTTCAATTGACTCCTCTGGTACAAATTGTACGGTATTCATATTGATTTCTCGGCCGTGCATGGTAACAGACTCCACATAATTTTTAAAAAAAGTTGCTAGTGTCGGATATGTTTGTCCTATCAGCCGATCCTCTATCGGTTTTAGCTTAATCGTCAACCCTTGATTTTTTTGGATATTCATTTTTATCTCTGCTTCTTCTTCTCTACCATCCGCCGTTTTCACGCGCGCTTTCCATGTTTGGACTCCCACACTTAGAGTATTGGGATTATTTATCCATTCTAATGTATAATTTTTTGCCGTTGCTACATCAAAATAATTTTTAGGATCAGGTACTTTGTCATATTGTAAAATATCAAAATTTTCTGCTTTAGGGGTGAGCAATGTATCTATCTTGATATTGAATGATGTTGTTGCACTTCTTCCCGTCTGATCGCTTACCCGAATCCTGACTGATTGACTACCAACTTTGCTAGTATCAGGTGCTACTTCCCATTGATAGGATACATTCCCACGTGAATTTCCAACATCAACATAATCTTTCGGATCAGGCACTGGCACGTGTTGTTCAAGCACATGTGTCCCTGATTTAGTTTTAGCAGTCAATGAACCAATATTCAATGGGATATCTACTTTGAACTCAGTTTGAACACCCACTGTAGTAAAACCCTCATCAGAACTGTCGTGATCCCACCAACTAAAAGAAACGGGCAACTTCGAAACCTTAAAGACTTCTTGTTGAGGAGGAGCTACTTTTAATCGAGTAAACGTAGCATTGATCTGCCCATTCGTACTGCCCGTAGTAGCAGCATCATCAGGCAACATACGCATTCGCCAATTTCCACTTTCAGAAACAACATCCATATAATAAATGGTGACAGGTGCATCTCCCCTTTCTTTTAAGATACCTATATATCTAACATCATAACTTAGATTAGGAAAACCTGGATAGTTATTTGGAACATGGATCGCACTAACACCTGACAATATATCATCAACTGAGATCGTATCTCCCACAACATAATTATCCTTTTCTGTCGAAAATTTAGCTGTGATTCTTCCTGCCACATAGTTGACCATCCAATTCGTAAGTCTTACATCACTACCTGTAGGCCTTGAAAGGGTATCTGGAATCGGTTTAGCCAACGAACGGGTCAGGTCGTCTCCTTTCAATATTGATTCCTCAAGCAAGGGAGTGCTGGCTTTTTCCGTTTTCTTTTTGCTCTCGTTTGTAGTACTTTTTTCTTTAGCTGTTGCAGATGTCGTCTCTTCTTTCTTCTTTTCTGAGGTACTCGTACTATCTGTTTTACTCGTGCTTCCAATTGTGGAACGTTCAACGGATTTTAGCGACGAGACTGCCTCAACAACTGGACCACTGATATTGCCAAAAGTCAGCCCTAAAATCAAGGAACTATGTAACAGTTTTTTACTGGTTTTCAACTATTTCTCCTCCTTTTATTCATTTATCCTTGAAACACTGGATTGCTAGTCACCTAGCTTTTTTCAATAGATTTTCATTTTGTGCATATGTAATTACATCTAAAAAAGCAAACTATCCTTTATTTGTTATTTATGATCGAAAGATAGATTATGTTCTAGCAATAAATTTCAAAAAAAGACTTGCTTTTTTTATTTGACCGAACTTGAAAAAGCTCTATCCTCTTAAATTTAAAGCAATTCACGTATGATTGAAATGTCATTTTTTCTATATCTATACGGAACAATTGAAAGAATCATCCCTCGTCTGTGCGTTATTCTATCGATTTCGTTACATTTGAATTGGGCCTATATAGGTAAAGGACCTATTCGTTACTTTTAATATAGAAGTACTTAAAACGAAAAAACACCAAAAGCAGCCTGCAAAGCATACTTTTGGTGTAAATATCCAATTATTCAACATGACTGCGTTTGTTCAATTCGCTCTTCTTTAAAGAACGTTCATTCAACTAACTACCTCATGTTCTGTTAGGATCTATCTTCGATTGCGCATTATTTAACTTCGGAGTCATGGTCCTTTGCTTGTTCTGTTTTTTCAGCAATTGCTTGTTTTGCCTTATCCGTTTGCTCAGAAGCAAATTGTCCGGTAGTTTTGGCTGCATTTGTTACTTTGTCTTGAACTGTTTCTTGTTTTGCGTCAAATTCTTCTTTTGACTGGATATCTGTAACATTGGCATTGATTTCGATCACATCTAAATGAGTCATGTTTTGTACTTCTTTACTAATGATCTCTTTTATTTGTTGATAGATGTCTTCGATGTCTTTCCCGTATTCCACGATGATCGACAAGTCAACAGCAACTTGTTTTTTACCGACTTCGGTATCGATCCCAGCAGTCGTATTATCTGTATTCACTAATTTCCCGGCAACATTTGAGAAGAAACCACCATCGACTGACAATAATCCATCGACTTGTTCTAATGCGATCCCGATGATTTTTTGGATCACTTTATCTTCGTAAGTCAAATCGCCGTTCATGTGCTCTTCCTTTCCATGTCCAGCTGGAGATTGTGGCGCATGGGGTGGAACTGGTCCACCAGGTGTATGTCCACCAGGTTTTGGTAGATCATGGGGAGCAGGTTGATGGTCCTCATGGTCTTTATCATGTTGATGTTTATCATTTTGATGTTTGTCGTGTTCGACTTTTTCTTCTACATTTGGCACAACTGGATCCGGATGTCCTGATACAGGTGCTGTTTTATTTTTTTCATCCGTGATTCCATTTGATTGGTTTGGTGTTACTGGATCTGGATGTGCAGAAACTGGTTTTCCCTGGTTATTATTTTGATTGTTTTGGTTGTTTTTTTCATTGTTATTCATATAATGTTCCTCCTAAGATTTGAAATAATCGTCTAAAAGATGCGTACGTTTCAAGTACATACCAACAGCTACACCAATGATCGCCATGATGATAACTAGTAGTGTTTTAAAAAAACCGATCGACAATAATAATATTGCTAGAATCAAGCCAATCACTCCGCAGATGATCGGGAGCTTGTACGTGGTCATAAATTCATTCATTTCGTCAGCCTCCCTATTCTACTCGCGCTTGATCTGCGCTTCTTTTATTCGTTGGTTCTTGATAACCTGTATACTTCACTGAAACTTGAACAGGTTCATCTTCTCCGAGTACATGTTTGATTTCTTTTTCGATATCTTTCATTAAGGTTCCTGTTTTCCCAATTAATGAAGATGTTCGTCTCAAATCGCCTTTGATCCCAACGGATAGCTTATTTTTAGTAGCTTTCACGTTGACTTTAGGGGAGTCGATAAAGTCATCTTGGTTCAAATGTGAACGAACCATGCCCTCGATAGCCTTTTTATCCAGCACTAATTCTCCGTTCCCTTTTTTCAGTAAGAAACTGCGGATCGTTTTTGGATAGAAAAGCAAGATCAGTATGCCAAGAATCAAGAGAATCGAAAAGGCGATTGCCACCCAAAAAATATAATGTCGCAGATAGAAATTCGTTAAAGAAAAGAAGCGGAAACGTTCTAACTGGAATGGTAATGGATAGATCGCACTGATCAAGATCACAAACAATAGCACGGACAATAGTAAAAGCGAAACGATTGTTCCAATGGTCTTTATTCCTTTATTCATTTTTCTCTCTCCAATCTTTCCTTATAGGTTGATTGCTTCGCCACCTGTGACACCGTAAATTTGTGCCGTCACATAGCTTGCTTTATTTGAAGCCAAGAAAACGTATACTGGTGCTAATTCAGCAGGTTGACCTGCTCGTTCTAACAGACTTTTTTGACCAAATTCTGGAATTGCATCCTCAGGTTGACCTTCATCTAGTTGAAGTGGCGTCCAAATAGGTCCAGGTGCCACACCGTTCACGCGGATTCCCTTCGGTGCCAACTGTTTTGCCAAACCAATCGTAAAGTTGGCAATTGCTGCTTTCGTCGCTGCATAATCTAATAAGTGCTCGCTTGGATTGGATGCTTGGACAGACGTTGTTGTAACAATTGCACCACCAGCTGGAATATGTGGAACAGCTTCTTTAACAAGTGCAAACATCGCAATGATATTGACCATGAACGTATCTTTTACTTGTTCCATCGGAAGATCGACAATCGATGGAGAAGAGATTTGCTGACCCGCATTTAAGACCAACGTGTCTAATCCCCTAAGTTCTGCAACGACTTTTTGGATAATTTCTTTTGGTGCAGTTTCTTCTCGTAGATCATACGGTAACAGCACAACTTTTCTGCCGGCTTTTTCGATATATGAAGCTACTTCTTTTGCATCTTCTTCTTCTCCTGGGAAAAAGTGCAACCCAATATCTGCCCCTTCTCTTGCATACGCAATCGCTGCGGCACGTCCGATACCAGAGTCGCCTCCAGTGATAAGAACACGTCTGTTTTCTAATTGATTCGAGCCTTCATAAGTTTCCTCCCCACAATCAGGGTTAGGACGCATTTCATTTTGTAACGCAGGTGTATCCTGGTCTTGTTTTGGAAATTTCTCTGTATGATAAAGGTTACGTGGGTCGATTAATTTTGGTTCAGTCATAGTTATCCTCCTAAATGTTAGTAAAACTGTTATTGATTATTTCGTGTAGTCTTTTCTGGTTAGATGATATCCAACAGCCGCCGCAATAACGATTGAGGCAATCACGACGAGTAAAAACCCTAATGTTGAGTTTTTTCCAGGGAGTCCACCAGTATTCATTCCCCAGACCCCAGCAATCATCGCTGGAACTGAGATGATCAAAGCGGCTGAATCTAAATATTTCATCAGATGGTTCAAGTGGTTGTCCATCATCCCGTTAAATAGATCGCCGATACTTTCTAATAGGTCACGGTAGATCAAGATCATTTTTTCAGTCTGACGTTGTCTCAGTTGGACATCATAAAGTAAACGGTCATCCGCTAATCCTTCGATGAATGTTTTGGAGTCCCATAAGGCATCCATTGTTCCTTTCTGATCTCTCAGCGTATGATCGATATAAACAATATCTCTTTCTAAATCCGCTTGTTTGTATAACTCTTCATTTTCCGTTGTTTTTCGGGCTTCTTGATCTAAAGAATCGATTCTTTTTTTCATTTCCTTCAATTCTTTCACATAATGGGTATAGATATCTAACACTGTGTATGCGATTACTTTTTCAAAAGAATCGATGTCCTCATGATGTTTTTCGATCAAATGTTCAAAAAAATCGGTTTCTTTTTCGACACAAGCAATCAATAGGTTATCTGATAAAACAAACGAAATCGGCGTCAAACGTTTCTCGATTTTTTCCTGTTTACTTGAGAGATTAAGTAATACCAAAGAAATCGGATGCTGCAACTTGGTCCCTGAAAGGTATTCCAGTCGAGACACTTCTTCGGGATAAGAATTCCCGATGAAGATGTCTTCTGGAAGTTGATACTTCTCGATGACTCTTCCGATTTCTTCAGTATCACTGTTGTTGATCACAAGCCAATTGAAATTTTTTTCATCTGTTTGTATTACTTTTTCTTTAATAAAGTAATAGTCCAGCATTATCAGTCTTCCCTTCTGTTTGTTTCGTCCTCAGATTAACTAAAGAAGCAGTGGCTGAGTTTGATATTGCGATCTAACACGGTAATTTCATTTTCTAAGGTAAAGCTATTCAGCTGTTGATTGTATTCCATACTTAATTGTCTACCTAAGTAAAATTGTTCAAGCTTAGAAGTATAGATCTCTAATACTGGATGATCGATCCGAGTGATATATTGGCCAAATTCATTCACAAACGGGATGATCTGAAAGAAGCTTCCTTTCGCACAGGCACTTTTCTCTCTTAAAAAGGGATCAGAATGATCAATCAAAGCTATAGCGATTTTCGAATGTTCCCCTACTTTTTCGATCAATGCTTTGGCAGCAGTTTTTGACATCGTGATTTCCATAGTCATCATCTCCTAGTGATTGTTTATTTAACAAATGTATTTCGATTACGATTTCGATTGACTTGTGCATACAATGGATATTGTGGAAACTTCTCTACACAGCGGAAAGCAGTCATGTTTGCATATTTTTCGTAATATTTTTTACTTGATCCTTTAAAATCTTTGCTCCACGGTTTCACATGTCCAGAGAAATGGATGATCGATGGGTTTTGGCGTGCTTCTTCGTATTCTTTTTCCCCTTTTGCAGTGGGATGTTTTTTCGCATTGGCCATGATGTAGCCTTGCGCATTCCATTTAGGATGAAGAGCAATCCAACGATCATGTAGTACAGCATTCAATGCATCTTGGTCATGGAATCGTAGTTTTTCTGGATTTTCTTCAATAAATTTTAGAACTTTATGCGTGATATCTTGTTCTAACCATTTTTCGACATTGATCAGCATCAAGCCAGAATTGAAGTAACGCATTGATTTAGCAGGAATCTCCATTTTTTCCAAACGTTGGTGGAACCCAGCATCTTCAATAGCTGCGACGATGGCACCATTGAAATCAAGAGACCATAATTTTGTTATGTCATCTAAAGCGACCATGTCACAGTCCATATATAAAATACGTTCGACATTTTTTCCTCTAAATAATTCTGGGATGGCGATTCTGTAATATGCTGTTTCCGGAATACGGTCACTCGTTACGACATTTTCAAAGAACTCTTTGTTGATTTTCAAAAACTCTACGTCAGTATTCATACGAGAATTTTTTACTGAAAAACGCAATAATTTTTTGCTTTCAGCATCGATATTGTCGTCAACGACATAAAATCTTACAAATGTTTTTGGATCACTGTTTTCTAATACTGATACAAAAAGCGCCGCTAGATGAGGCACAAATTTTGTATTACAACTTGATACGATCGCTATTTCTTTTCTTCTATTCATTTACCTCGCCTACTTTCATTAATGCGCTATGCGCTAATTTTTTTAAATAAATCGTTGTATATGGGTGGTCTTTCAATGTGTTCCACGGTTTATCGTGTCCTGTAAAGTGGACGATAGCTGGGGAAGCATTGCCTTCCTTATACAATTTTTCGTATGTTTCATCAGGTGCAGGATGACGTTCAAAGATAAGAGATGTCTGCATGTTCCAACGTGGTTCTAATTGTTCCCAGTTGCCATACAATACAGCATTCAATGCATCCTGGTCGTGATAGATGATTCGATCCCCATTTTCTTTCAAATAGTTGATCGTTTTTTCTGTAATCGATTGTTCATTCCAACGTTCGATGTCGATGATCATCACACCAGAGTTGAAATAATATTCGTTAGAATCAATGCCCAAGCGTTTCAACGCTTTGGTTTGTCCAGGATCGATCACTGCACCGATCGTATGATCGTTCAATGATGTGTCATATAGATCAACGATATCATCCAGTACTAAAATATCTGAATCAAGATAAAGTACTTCTTTATAGTTGTATTTCGTTAAAATTTTAGGTAAAGAAATTCTCAGGTAAGCAGTAGTCGTTATATGATCACTAACCAAAAAATCTTCGTACACATCTGTGTCAACTGTCAGGAACTGGATACTTGCATTTGCCGAATGATCACTCACCGTCTGTCTTAATCCTTCTTTGCTGTATTCAGAGATCCCGTCATCAATCACGTAAAAGTAAATGTGTCTTGATTTGTTACAATTGTCCAATGCTGTTGCGATCATTACGCTTAAATAAGGAGCGTAATTTTCATCTGAAGCAGTTACCACTGGAACGATCCCCTGTTTTTTCTCCATTAAAATCACTCCTTTTTTTAATCTTTTTCTAACCTTTTCTATATCTAGAATATGCCTGATCAAACGTTAAAGCAAAATATATGCTTCATTTTCAATGAATATTTTGCAAAAATAATGTTTTTTTTTAGCTTTGAAAACGTTAACTTATCAAGTTTTTTGCCTATTTATTCAAAGGTATTGACCAAATTGCTACTACTTATAGTCAAATGGAAATAGAGAATTTTTTTTGAAAAAATTCATCACGCAGTGCATTTTATTTTCATTTTTGGTATTTCTCATTTAATCTTAAAATAAGCACACAACAAAGGGAGCGAAAATTATGAAATTAGCTGCAATAGATCTAGATGGTACATTACTTGATCGAAGCGGAGAAATACCAGAAAAAAATATCGAGGCTTTACAAAACTTTGACAGAAATGGTGGAATTGTAACGGTTGCTACGGGACGCAACAGCATTTCAGCGAAAGATATTTTTGAAAAACTGGGCATTGGTGGCTATCTGATCTCTTCTAACGGTTCATTCGTTGCAGAAATGGAAAAAGGAAAAATCGTCAACGTCTTGAAACGTGCGAAAATCGAATTGCCAACATTGAAACGCGCCTTTTATCTCGCACAAAAAGCAAAAATCTCGATCATTGCAAGTCGCGAAACCCAAGATGACCAACTAACATTTGATGAATCTAGTTTAGTAAAAAATGACCCTTACTATAAACAATTCCGTTTACAGAAACAGTCATTTGAAGATATCGAAAAACTACTGGAGGACCCTTCTTTAAGCTATTTGAAATTAGCTTTGACAGATAGAGATGAGAGTAAGCTGCAACAGTTGCAACGTGATTTGGCTGATGAGGGAATCGACTCTGTCTTCTCAGACCCCCACTTTTTGGAGATCACACCTAAAGGCATCACAAAAGCACACTCACTCATCTTTTTAGGTCAATACTTGGGAATCGAGCCTAGTGAGATCATGGCATTTGGCGACCAAGAAAATGATATCGCGATGTTGAAAGTAAGTGGACTAAGTATCGCAATGGGCAATGCTCAACCACAAGTGAAAGACATCGCAAATGAAGTGACGAAGACCAACGAAGAAGCTGGCGTTGCGTATATCATCAAAAATTATTATTGAGTTTCACAAGGTGAATGGAGGGATCAACGTGTTAGTAATCATCGATATGCAAAACCAAGTGCTTGATCCAACGAGTGATTTTTATGTTCCAGGTTCTGAAGAGTTGGTGGATCGAATTGCGCAACGCTTAGCTAAAGCTAGGGAAAATAATGAATTGGTTTTATTTACTAGAGATATTCCCATCGAAAAAAAAGGCGTAGAGGAAGAAATCCCAGCACTACAATTGATTCCTAAGCTTGCCCCTCTACCAAATGAACGAGTGATCAAGAAATACTATTTCACTCAGCCACCAGAAAAACTTGTTGAGCTAAAAAACCAGTTATTTGATCGAAAAGATGAACAGAAATCAATCGAAGTTGTGGGCATAGAAACGAATCTATGTGTCTTGTCTAATACGATTGCTTTACAAAGTGCTTTTCCAGAGGCAGATTTTTTCCTTGATCCAGCGCTGTTATCAGAAAATCAACACGGTAAAATGGCCATCGAATTACTAAAGGACTTCAATGTATCGATTCTCTAAAAAGAGGTCGAGACAAAAGTCATTTAGGTTTGAGAAATTGTAGAAAAAAGAGGTTGGGACAAAAGTAATAAACACTTTTGTCCCAACCTCTTTTTGAATTTTCCGAAAAACCTGACTTTTGAACGCCGTTTATTTGAGAGAGGCTGGGACAGAAGTGTTTAGCTCCGAGAAATAAGCAGAAATTAACGAAAATTGCTTTTCGAATTTTTGTGAATTTCTGCTTATTTCCGAAGGAGTTGCTTCTGCTCCCGCCGTTTACTCGAAAGTCTGTAACAAACCTGATTTTTAGATTTGTATCACATTCTTTAAATCTTCTATCACCATTTATTTAGTTGAAAATACTTTGACAAATCTTTCTCAAACAATTGATTTATCAATTATTCCCGCTTATTTTACGAATTAAATAGATTTTTTCTTCTATTATATTACATTTATTCTGTACATACATTCAGTGTCTGGTCTGCCTTTCCCGTTTGTCGTGTTTTCATCACAAATTTGAGATTTCTGTTCAGTATTTCACCTATTCTCACATTTGCGGCTGAATTGATCAATAAAACACAGAATCATCGATTGTCTAGCTTAATCAATCTATTTATACTGGAAAGAATAGGATCAATCACCTACGTCCGATCATGTGTTGGTCGTTTTCCTCGTTTTTCTGCTAGCAACACTTTATTCGGTTATCTTTCACTAATATATCTATCTATTTTACTCCGCCAAATTCTGGCTGAGTTTTTAGTGAGGCAAAGCAAAAAATCAAATTTTTCCATATAAAAAAACGAAGACCAAATGATCCTCGTTTTTTCGAACTTGATGTACCCTGTAGGACTCGAACCTACGACCGGACGGTTATGAGCCGTCTGCTCTAACCAACTGAGCTAAGGGTACCTGTTAAAAATAACCTATTTTCACTATATCATGTAGATTTAGAAGAAACAATCTCAAATAAAACATCACATCTGTTTTTTAATATTTATTATTCCTCTAGCTTTCAATATTGTCACAACAATTGTATAATCTAAAAATCATGCTATTCTTATAAAAAAGGAGGAACCCTTATGCCATTTATCGCTATTCTTTTAGACCTGTTAGCCGCGGGTGCATATTTTTTACAGTTAAACCATCAAACAGAAACATTTCTGCTTATCGGTCTTATCTTTCAAGGGATCGTTACCCTCATCCTTTGTTTTATGACAATTACTTATAAAGGGAAACGATATGCTGCTATCCAACCTCGGCTGTTTATTCGTTACGTATCTATACGCTACGCAATCATCATTTACTCTTTTATAATAAATGCTGTTTTCTTATTTTTATACGTACTCAACTTCTTAGATATCAATCCCCTTGTCTTCCCCAAATAATATCATCTGACTCCATTTCATAGCATATTATTTGTTATGTTACCTAGAAAATGATATCTTTTATTTAAGGTGTTTTTTTACATCGTCTAATAGACGATGTAAATGATGCTTTTTTGATTGTCCTTTTATATTTTAGCGGCTGTTTAGCAAAAAAATTACAGGAGTTCATCTTATGATAACATTGGTTCGCCTTATTTTTTTAGTTCCGACCATCGTTCTTATTCCGGTTATTTGTTATTTCATAAGATGGAATAAAGAACGTATTCTTTTGGCACTATTTACTTTCCCCGCTTTATTTTTTATCAATAAAATACTAAACTATCAGTATTTCCAGTCAGATCAATTATTCGTTGAAGAACTGATTGGCTTTATTTTATCCTTATTTCTACCAATCGCATACTTGATTTATTTAAATAAGAAGCGATAATCGTATCAAAACGAATGGGAGGCATATCGATGAGCATTGAAGAAGCGATTTTATTAGATACATTACGTTGCAGACTGGATTTTTTGAGAAAAAAGAACAATCTGACAACTAGTGAAGTGGCTGAACAAGTAGCGATCCCTCTTGAAGAGTATCAGCAGTATGAAGAAGGCAACACATGTCCGACCGTGATAGAACTACTTTTTATAGCTGATTTTTACGATGTCTCAATTGACTATTTGATTGGCAGGTCTGAAAATCCAGAACGATTATCTTGACCTTAGAAGACAATTACTTATAGAAAAGGTGGATACCCATGCGATTATGGCATCAGGAACTAATTTCTTTATTACCAAGACAGCAGCTACTAGGACAGCATAGAGAATGCTGCGCGCTCCGGGGAAATGGTTGGGGCAAAAAGCATGCAACTGTCGATTATGTCTTTCACTATTCACCTTATAAGCTTTACCAATACCACCAACTAGTCCTTTTAGAAATGGAAAGTCGTGGTTATTTTCCCGCACCTGAATGGCGGATTGCTGAATACCGTGGAAAATCATGTGAAAGCTATCATAATCTTGTGCCAGTCGAGCAGACATCACCGATCTATCCAGAACATAATGAAAACTATCTAATGGAATGTTTAACTAATCTTAGACAAAAAGGAATTGAATTAGTTATCCCGCCAGTTGAATGATTTTTTTCTTCTAGTAGTGTTCAATTCAACTAATTGAGAGATTGGAACAGAAGATTGCTTCTGCTTCCATTATTTATTCATGCTTAGATGATGAATGTGGGACAAATCTAAAAATCAGGTTTGCTACAGACTCTCAAGTAAACGGCGGGAGCAGAAGCAACTCCTTCGGCTTATTTCTCGGAGTTAAACACTTCTGTCCCAGCCTCTCTCAAATAAACGGCATTCAAAAGTCAGTTTTTTCGGAAATTTCAAAAAAATGAGCAATACAAAAAACGCATTGTTCGTTTTTTTAATTTCTCAAACCTAAACGACTTTTGTCTCGACCTCATCATCTAATTTCCCATCAGATAGTTAAAAAAATTCTTTAGCAACTCTTCATATGCGTAAAGATCAATTTCCATTCGTTCTTCGTTCATTTATTTTGCTACTATCGTCTTTTTAGCTTTTTCTACTTATCCTCCATAAGGCAGACTAGAATGATGAAGATTGATCATTAGCTTTCCCTCATGATTTTTAATAAAGCCGAAAGTATATTCAGCTTTTGTTTCTTCGCCTGTTTTATCAGAAAAGTAATACTCTCCTGAAGCTACAGCAGAGTCCTCATCGATGATCGTGTCGTGATTCTCAAAACGGACCTTCTTCCAAGGTTGTAAGGCAAACCCATGATCTTCACTCACCTCGCCTCCCACAAAATAAGAAATAGCTTCTGCTTTTGTAGAACGAAATGGCTGTTGTGCTGCTTTCGTAGGTTTGAACAAAACCGTTCCTTCGTCAAAGGCATACTGCGATTCCACGACTTCTCTCGCTTTTTCCTTTGCTTTTTCCAAACTTTCTTCACTTGCTGCACCGATTGCAATGACTGCATTAGCCCAATCTTCTCGTGCTTTGTTTACTTCCATTACTGTAATTTGTTCTTTTTTTATTACCAATGGTCCTTTTGCATTTGTTGATTCTACACTACTTGTTGTAGTTTCCTCTTCTGAACGATGTATCGTACAACCTGCTAAAGTTAACGTCATTGCCGAAAACAAAAAAATTTTTTTAATCATATGTATGTATCTCCTTTCTAATAAAAGAGTAAATGAATAAGTAATTTTATTATTTTTTATAATAAATACTTAATAAAAAATTTACTATTTCAAAACAATTCGACTTCTTGTACTATACAAAACAAAAAAGCTCACTAATAAATGGACGGTTGCACAAAAAAAGACCTCTCATTTAAGAGAGGCCTTTTGTTCATTCAATGATTAAGCTTTAACGATGTTAACTGCTTGAGGGCCACGTTGACCGTCTTCAATATCAAAAGTCACTGCTTGACCTTCGTCTAATGTTTTGAATCCGTCACCTTGGATAGCTGAGAAATGTGCAAAAACATCATTTCCGTCTTCAGCTGTGATGAAACCAAAACCTTTATCTGCATTAAACCATTTTACTGTACCGTTATTCATGTATATTTCCTCCTGATACGTATCAAAATACGTTGATTGATGCAATAAATTATTGATAGGCAAAAGGAGTCTTAAACTAAAATAGTAGCTCGAATTACGTTTCAAAATAGATTACTTATATAATATACCATGGTTCAAATCGAAACACAAGAATAACGATTGCATCTTTAGCTATTTCTTTTTTAAGCGCATGGATCCTCCAATAGTCGGGGAATAAAATGGCGGTTCACTTCACTTCTTGCTCAATAAATCAGTCCAACATTCAATAGAGGTTTTTAATAAATCTGAGTTGTCTCACTAATAAAACAATATCCCGATCATTAAGTGATCTATGTGCTTTATTTCAACTATTATTTTCTGAGACTCGTCTTCTAACTTGGACTCATTGATCAATCAACTAAATGAAGATTCAAACTCCAGTTAAATCATTGCCATTTCACGACCATGCACTTTTTATTGAAGCTTACACTGTTGTTCATCTCTCTCCCCTACACTCCACAGGATTTTGTTCTTTGACCCCAATACTTTTTCAAAATGAGCTATTTTTTCTCATTTTATCGTCGCAATTACTGCCTTCTCATTTTGTTAATAAATATTTAAGTAGCAATTATTCGTTGTTTGTGTTATATTTAAAAGTGGAATTTCGTTATCAACGTGTAGTTGCCTTTCGTATGAAACAAAGAAAGGAGAATGAATTATGACATTCTATAACAAAGAATTACAATATCGCGTAACATTGGATACACAATTGAATCTATTTATCGTATTTGATAAAAAAGATGAAAATCGTGTGGCTACAGGTGTTACGATCGAACAAGCTGTCCAAGAATTGAAAAAATCCGCATAGGAGTGAAAAACTCAATGAACGATTGCAGTTCTAGTTCACTGTAAAAGCATCTACTTTTAACTGAAAGTAGGTGCTTTTTTGTTTCCAATTTTATTTTCTTCCATCTATAACAACGGTCATTTTTATTGAAAAATCATCATTTTTTTGTCCATTCACCTTTATTCTTTGGTGCTACTATAGTGGTGCAGTAAGATTTGAAGGAGGAAAATAAATGATCTTTTTATATACAATGCCTGGTTGCAACTCATGCCGTTTCGCTAGAAAGTGGCTCTATGACCACCAAATCGATTACAAAGAAAGAAGTTTGAATGCGCAGCCATTGACAAAAAAAGAATTTTTTATGATGCTTCACTTAACTAAAAATGGCTTGAATGAAGTTTTATCCACCCATTCATTCAGCTACAAAAAAATAAAGGATCAATTAGATTCTCTAACTCTTGAAGAGCTTTACCGAGAAATCCAAAAAGATCCATCTTTATTGAAGCGACCAATCATTACTGACCATCACAAAAAGTTTTTGACTGGATTCAGTGAAGATAAAATCAGGTTGTTTTTACCGAGAACAGCTCGTAAACAGGCATTAAATGACATCCTCCTGATCGATCATCTCACACAGTTCGATGCAAGCGAAGTTTCTCTACCTACATACGCTATGTTTAAATGATCGATCTTAATGAGTCAGTGTCATCTACTCAAGGAGCGACTGGATATTTTTGCCACGCAACTCCTTCATCACTGATTTAAGTCTTCGCCAATCATTTACTGTCGGTTGACCGCTCCAGTAAAAAACAGGTGTATTTTCTAACCCATAAACTTCTAGATCGATAGGATAATCACTGATCACTAAATCAGGTTTCTCAGAAAAATGTACACATTCCAAAGGACGATTTGTTGCATTAAGTATTCGTTTCTTTTCCCATAATTCTTGTGTTTTTCCGTATTTTGATTGCAATGAAAAAGTTAGCGGTTTTTCGTATTTGATAAATACGTCTCTAGTCAGCATACAGTACTGAAAAATCAAGCGTTGGTTCATCTCGTAATACTGAAGATATTGTTCCCTATCTTCAGAAAGTTCATAAAAGAACCGCTTCATCGTCGGATACATCATGGGAAAAGAACGTTGCAGCTCCTCTTCTCGCACTGTATTTCCAAAAGCATCGATTTTATTTTTCGTTCCAAATACCAGCGATGAACGGTGGATCATAGTCAAATTAACTAATAGATACATCCTTTCCTTATCCGCTAAAGTCACATGAAAATATTTTTCTAGATAATGGACGAAATATGCTTCTTCACTATTCCATCCTTCATTCCTTTTATGGATGTCTAAATCTTTTAAATCGCATTCTAAATACGTATTCATGACCCCATACATAAAGTAAAGAAAGTCACATTCTGTTTCAGCCATATCTTTTAATGAAACCAAATTAACTGCCAATAACGGCTTTAAGATCTTTTCCTTAAATCTTTCTTTTGTTATCAATGGATGCTGAAATACTTCTACATTGTCAGGTATTTCTTGCAGAAAATGCCCTTTTTTGATTCGTTGCAAAGAAATTGCTAGGAAAGCATTGAACTTTTGTCTATCGATTTCTCGCATATAAGGCGCATGCTCAGTGAAAATACTCATGATTTTTTGGTTTTTTTCTACTTTCTTAGTGCTCTCTTGTTCCTTCTCGTCAAATATTTGCCAATACATCAAATGGAAAAAATAGCGTATATGATACTCTTTCCCATCAAGTGGATTCATCCGTTTCAAGCTACATGTCAGATGATAATTCTCTAGAATCTTGTTCATCTCGCCTAATTTTCGTTGTATCGTACGAAGACTCATATAGTATTTTTGACTCAGGTGTTCCAACGAGTGATATTTTTCCTTAAAAAGTGAATCAAGCAACTTAAACCCCACAGAACGACTTAAAATCGTAGCATATATTTTACTTTTTAAAAACAAAGGGCTAAATTCGATCAATATCACCTTCTCTGCTTCAAAAAATGTTAGCTTGTATTCTGAGTAATATGTAGTAAACATTTCAGTATGTCTAATAACCGATAACAGTTTGCTTTGGGTATAATTCAATTCATACATTAATTCTTTTACAGAATAATGTGCTTTATTGTTGTCATAGCAATAACTCAAAAAATTATAGACATGCAACTCATTTGCATCGATCAATTTTGTAAACACTTGATGAACTCCTCTTTCTAAAAAACATCCGCCAGATACTTACCTACACTCCTAGTTTAGGAAACGCTTTGTGATAGTAGCATGAGTGATGCCTGTCTGTCAAAGTCTGGTAAAATCATTGGATTTGCGTATTGTATCTCTCTGACCAAAATGGTAGTTACTAGTGAAATGGCTCATATCCGCTTATTTGATTTTAGGACCATTTTCCGCCGTTTCTTTAAGTTTTTTCTAATTTTCAGCTAGTTTTTCCTTACCTTGACGAAAATTTTTACAGCTAAATAGATTATAGAGAAGAACTGCAAAAAGAACATGCCAAAATAGACTAAAAAAGCAATGATCTCTGTCGTTTTTAAATCGAAAAGCGACAGAGATCATTGCTAGGGATACGCATAAAGAAATTATTTCATTATATGCAAAAAAATTTAGGACATTCGACTCTTTGGAGATCGTTTTGGGAAGATGTCCTAAATTTTTCACATGTTCATTATCTCACAACGATAAAATGACGTCCACAATTTAGGCGTTGCGAACTTATTTTTTTAATACAGGCAACTCTTTTAGATTTTTCTCTCTTGTCCTAAAAACCTTTCACTATCTTAGAACTGAAGATTTATTCCAAGAAACTCAAATCTCTTTGCCCATTTACAAGAACATGCTATCATTTAGCATATGTGGGGGCTATAAGAGGGCGATAGTATGATTACTTTAAGCAAGTTATTATTTTGGGTTCCTTTTATTAGTATTATTCTTTTCTTGCTGCTGTTTACCAAATGGAATAAATACGACACGTTGATGTTTCTATCCGCTTTTCCAGCAATTTATTTTATGATTAAAATCATTGAATATTCTTACGAACAACCGATACAATTATTTGACTACTATCTTAAAGGGTTGGTTATTTCGCTTATCCTATACGTGATTTTCGTTTTTTTTATTATTAAAAAAAAATAAAGTATAAGAGCGAACGACTGTGGGACAAAAGTAAGAAACACTTTTGTCTCATTCTTTAAAAACGGATAAACGACTTTTGTCTCGATCTCACTCAATATGTCATCATCCTTTTGATTTTCCAATACTTTTTTGATACTTCTCTTCTATTATCCATCTTCTCTTTAAGGTATAATTGGTGTTACAGTGGACACACAAACCATTATCCAATTACTTAAATAGGAGGAAACAGATGAAACACATTATATATGTAGGAATGCTTCTACTATGTATTTTGATTGGATTGATCCTTTTACTTTTGAATATCATCAGCTGGTATTCCTATCTAGTCGTAGTAGCAATCGTCGGCATAACTACTTGGCTAGTTGACCCACAAAAAACTCAATCATCATGATCGATCTTTACTTAAAACTAGAGAAGAACCATTTTTTAGATACAGAAAACCTGATTTCTATCCCTTCATAGGATTTGTCAGAATCTCAGGTTTTCTTCACGTTTCATTTTTATTGTATTTCTAGACACTTTCTTCTGAAAGTTTTGATCATGTAACTATACATTCAAAAAAAGATGAGACAAAGTAACGATCACTTCATCTCACCTACGATATCCGAAAAAAGTTGTAAAAGGAAGTCCACGCTTTGCAATAGACGACCGTCCTCAAAAAGTTAGCAAAGTAAAAATCCTGCTGATTTTCTCAGGTTTTCATACTCCGACACTCACTTCTTTTAGTTCCTATAAGCTCTGCCGAATCTATTTTATCATCTAAAAATGAAAAAAATCATCAACTAAAATATTTATCCAAACATATATAGCTAAAAGATAAACTATAAAGTAGCAGCGAATTACTTAAAGATTCAATTAAATGAAAATCATCAACGACACTAAAAGTCCAAAAAAGCCAACAATCGGAATGATTCCCCAAGTTACAAAGGTTCGATCCTTAGCAAGCTTAGAGTCCCTCTGGTCATTATCCATTTCATTCACCTCTACTTTCTACTTAAATAAAACCATAATCTAAAACGTTTGTCAAAAATATATTATTTTTATTCGCAAGATCATTCGTCATTTGTCTAATTGCAAGATCATTTCGTTCTTGATCTGTTAAATTGCAGAACTCTCTGAGTGATTCGGCGAACATTGTCGAGCGTTTTCTTATATTGAACGATCCGAAAGATGTTCATTGATAAATACTATCCTCAGCATTATTTGTAACCCCATTCAAAAACAAATCTATTTTAAATATAAACTCTCAAATACAAATAAAAGCTTGATTAAATAAAGACAAGTTGTATAATTAAATCATCAGATAAATAACACTGATAAAAAATTAAGGGAGTGTAAGAATATGCCACTTTATATTGCGAATAAAAATCTTGATGATAGAGGCTACCACGAAATTCATGAAGCGTCTTGTTTCCGTTTACCAGATGAAAAAAATCAATTATCGATAGGAAGATTCACAGATTGTACCCAAGCGATTCTCGCTGCAAAATCCTCAGATCCGACCGTAAAATATGATGGGTGTTACTTCTGCTGTCCTGGCTGCCATAGAGGATAAATACTATTTCAGGAATTTTCCTATCGCCTATTGTGTTTTATTTCACAAAATACAAAAAATGACTAAAAAAGTGTTCGTCTCCATGCTGTTTTTGTCGCTCAAATTATTTTATAATGGAGTATATAAAAAAAGGAGACCTTTAAATGAAAAAATCGATCCTCTTGCTACTTCCAATCATCTTTTTGATTTCTGGTTGTAGTCAAAACGATTCTACTGACACAACGAGTTCAAAAAAGGCAACTCATGAGAGTACTTCCTCGGTTGAGACTAGTTCGACTGATAGCAGCACATCATCTACAAAACAAGTAACAAGTAGCACCAAAAAAGAAAGTAGCACATCTGATACTCAATCGACAACGACAACAAATTCTGCAGAAGCAACAACTGAGTCAGCCACCCAATCATCAGTTGCTGCAACTGACATTTTAGCCGGCTATTCTGATTTACAGATCGAATACGCTAGAGTCTGGTTAGCCACTATGGGGACGCAATATAAAGAATGGTTGACAGATCCAACTTTTGTGACGAAAATAACCATTCCCGACCTTATTTAAATTCGTTTTTTCCAAAAATGATACCCAAAAATCCGCAAAAACAGTAGCATAACAGGGAAATAGCTTTTTGAAGGTATTCATATTAAAGCTATTTGTCAACGTGAACAAATCATCTATTTGGGGAACAAATACCCCTTGCATGAACTGCTGATAAATTTTTTGCTTGACACATTCCTGTTTACTTTCGTCAAGTATTTTAAAGTATTCCTCAAACGTTTCAAGCCATCCGTCCGAAATCTTATGGTAGAATGCCTCCAATCGGGTATTTTCAAATGTCTGGATCGTTATAGGAACCTCATACATATCGGAGGTGTAGATGACTACGTATAAAAAGTGCCAATCCAATTGTGACCAACTGAAAAGACTCTCAGGCTGTTCAGGGAACTCCAGTGTTTCAAGAATCGATGCTTGGTATTCATCCAATTGCAATTCTTGATTATGTGAGCGTGAGAGATTGATACAAAACAGCCAAATAGCAAGTTCTTCCACCTGGATATCAAAGTGAGGGATAGCTAATTTTTCCAGGATATCTTTCGCCAGATCTAGTGTGAAAGACTTGTTTGCAACCCAAGGAATCCTTGAAAACTGCCTATGGATGCCTAATAAAAACAGATTAGTCATATTTCTTATATCGATCTCTGCACCAACAAAACTTGTCCTATTTGACACTGTGATATGAATCCTATAATTCAACAATGATTGGTTGATCATTTGTATCTTTCTTCTTAATGTGGACAAGCTTACCCCATTTTGGAAACAGAAATCATCGGTATGAAATATACGATGAACAATAAGTGTCTTGATAATTTGATAGGACAAATCTTGAGAAAATAACGACTCGAAAAAATACTGCAAGCTAGAGTTTGTTCGTAGTAAAGTGATCCCATTTTTTTCTATCAAAAGTTTTACTCGCCCGTCTGGATAAACATTTGAAAAAGTCTCTTGGATTTCTTTGCATGTATCTAAGATCAACGCTGAAGAACCTTCCCCGATTTTTTGCCGAAGCTCTCTGGAAGAGACTGGTTGCAGTTCCATATCTAAAATATCCACGATGTTCCTTTTCAAAATTGTTTTTTTATCTAACCCAAACATCCAAACACTCCAATCTTGAGTACAATTGAGTTTTTTGACAAATCACTGATTCTTGCTGATACTCGCAGACAATCCCTCCACTTTGCTTCGTTTAGCGAGAGGATCGATTTGGTAGGAGAAAGCTACTTTTATGTACATGCATAATTATCCAAAGCTGTCATCATGTAACATTTGTTGGGATAAAGACTTCCAACTTACTTCTGCCGTTTTAGATTTCTGCTTATACTATGAATTTATCAATTTTTACACAATTCGTCCATACAAAAAGGATATTTTTTCAATTTTTCAGTTGAATCAGATTATTTGAAGTGAATAAATTAAACAATATTTCGTAAAAGGTAGTGAAAGATTCAATTCCAAGTAGCCTGATTGATAATATCGCTCAAACTCTTCCATTACTTCCGAGTATGTGTCGTCAACTGATGCAGTTAACATCTCAACAAGAAGATAATTTAGGCGCGCATCTAAGTCTAATAGTTTCTTTACAGTAGGTAGGAAATCATCAGCCACTGGGTCACAATCAACAATTGCTTGGGCTTCTTCAGCGTAATGCTTGTAAAGTGCTAATAGTCTATCTGTTTGCGGAAAGCTACATGGAAAAACATTTCTGACTGCTTTGTCATTCTTTAATTGAACCAAAAATTTCTCTATATTTAGATTCCATAAATACATACCTACACCTTCATTTTTGCTAAAATGGCATTCGATCTTATTCATTTTTAGATGGACTACGCACTTCTTGTGATCATTCTTTTCTATTGCTCACAAGAAAATCCACAGTCATTGAGCATTTGTTTATACTTTTACAGAACAAACGAAATGAACATGCATGAGTACAAAAGAAAAAATAATTTCTACTTCTTCCATTCAATCCTTATAAATGATTAGAAACAGAAATAACCAATTTGGAAATAAGCCGAAAATCCCAAGAATTCCTATCAACGATAGATTTGATTTTGTTTCACCTGTTTTAGGATAACTTTTTTCCTGACTAGCTTCATTCGTCTTGAGAGGAACACTCGCTAAGGTACTGTTCGATTTTAAAGTTGTATTCGCAAAGTTACTGTTTGTTTTTACAGTTCCATTCGCTAAGGTCTTGTTCCCTTTTGACGATCCTTTTTGTGTCGAGACAGCTAGAGGAGAAACAACAGCTTGTTTTTCTTTAAGATGTTTAGCTATATCCTTTTTCTGATTGTTAGATTGGTCAATGATTGGTTTAGTTGGCACATTGGTTTTTGTAAGTGATACAACTGATCCATCTTGATTGGTTGGAGACTCTTCAACAAAGACTGCAGGTGGAACTGCTGCTTTTGTATAAACCTGGATTCCTTTACCAGCGATTGCTGTATTGTAAGTGACTGTTCGATTGCTATCTTTCAAAGAAGTCAAATCAGTCGTTGGCGCAATCCCCTGTTCCGCTACCTTTGTTTCATCTGGTATATAGGACCGTTGATTTCCTTCTGTGTCACTCGTTGCTGAAAGTTTTGGTGTATCGACTGCTTGATAGATGGCTTGCGGTGTAGCCACACCTTCTCCTGTCACTAAATCGGTATTGATTGCCCAAGTGATTTCTTGGACCTTATCCGCTGGTGCTTGAGTCGAACCGTCTGTTACAACATAATGGATCGTTCGTGTTGTTTTTTTGGTACTTGGTTTGATGGCATGTGTAAGATGCACATCATACACTTGATCAACCGTTTTATCCGTATCATATGCTAGATTTGCTGGCACTCCATCCGAAACAAGTCTATAGCCTTTAGACTGCAATTCATCCACACTAGCTGTAGTTGAATAATTGGCTGCTTCTCCTGATTTTCCTATAAGCTGATCTGTTTTTATAGTAGCCTTGGTCACATCATCAACATAAACGATACTTATATTTTGGTCAGCATCATCATCAACTTCGATCCCTTTGCCAGTAATTGCTGTATTGTAAGTGACTGTTAGATTGCTATCTTTCAAAGAAGTCAAATCAGTCGTTGGCGCAATAGCTTGTTCCGCTACTTTTGTTTCATCTGGTATATACGACCGTTGATTTTCTTCTGTGTCACTCGTTGCTGAAAGTTTTGGTGTATCGACTGCTTGATAGATGGCTTGCGGTGTAGCCACACCTTCTCCTGTCACTAAATCGGTATTGATTGCCCAAGTGATTTCTTGGACCTTATCCGCTGGTGCTTGAGTCGAACCGTCTGTTACAACATAATGGATCGTTCGCGTTGTTTTTTTAGTACTTGATTTGATGGCATGTGTAAGATGGACATCATACACTTGATCAACCGTTTTATCCGTATCATATGCTAGATTTGCTGATACTCCATCTGTCACAACGCTGTAACCATTCGATTGATATCCATCTAATGCAGTTGCCGTTGAATAGTTGGTTGGATCTCCTGATTTTCCCGTAAGTTGATCTGTTTTGAGTGTCGTTTGTGTAGCATCATCGATATACTTGACAGTGACATTTTGGTCTGATTTTTTGTATATATAAGTGACTGTTATATCTCCTTCCCCAAAGTTACCAGTAGGAGTTCCTATGTTACTCTGTAATTCATACCCAGTAAATGCCTTCTCTTGTGTTTGATAGGCATCTCCGATATGATAGATCGCTGTGTCAGTCACTGTTGGAGCCATTGTACGGTTCGAATCATCGAGATACGCTGTCTTCAAAGTATAATCGATTGCTTTGTAGATGTTCGTAATTTCTTTATCCTTTATGCCAAAGATACCAGTCAAATTACCAGTAGTTGATTGATACGTATAGCCTGGAATGTTAGTAGGTGTGATCGTATAGGCTTGTCCTGGTTGTCCCCCTACCACCTTATCGGCTGCAATCGTTTTTCCTGTGACATCCACAAAATGTTCCACGATCTTTGTATTCACTAGTACCCGTTCCGCATAACTAAAGGTAATGGATTGGTCTGGAACAAGCGTAGTTACAGGGGTTTCATACAAGATATCCGTGTCAACACCATTTTTTAAAATAGTTCCTTCTGCACCATTTGCAGTTACATATGCAGATCGATCAGTGGTATTTCATTCACCAGCAAATACGTTGCTATTAGCCACTGGCGAACAATACAAAGTAATCCCATCATTTTGGATGTATATCCCGCCATCACCGTCACTATAGATTGGGATTCTATCGTCACCATCCAACATAGTATCTAGACTGACCCCCATACCGCTCAACCCAGTAATAGCCTCAGAACTTTTGTTTCGGATCGTTACATCATGGCGAATTTCGCCATTTTGCGTGACTTGCACCGTCTCTGCGATTTGATAAGGACCAGTAGTAACGACACGAGCAAGCATTCCATTGCCTACGCTATTAGTAGAGGTGTAATACTTTACATTAGTCTTATCTTCATCAGCCATGCCTAACCAGCTAATAGAATTCGTATTACTAACATAAAAATGGGTAGTTACTGCACTACCACTATTGTAAGAGTAAGTATGTGTAACATTTTCTGATGTTTTTTTAATGGTATTTGCTTCTAATGGAATCAATCCGCCCATATACATTCCTGCTGTAGGAACAGTAGCACTATTAATGCTTGGTGCTTTAATTGTTACCTCATAGTTTGATTCATTGACTGTAAATGTACCAGCAGTAGTAATATAACTATCTACTCCAGTCCAATTGGAAAATTGCGCATTCAAGTCTCCGGTATTGTCAGTAGGACTGCTAGCTGCAACAGTTGGTACTGCTGCAAGGTTTGCAGCGAGAGGGGCAGCCGTATTTGTATCAGGTGTAGCAACAGTATTCGCGGCTGTGTTCGTAGAAGGCGCAACAGCAGTATGGGCCGTTGGATTCGTATCATTGATTACATTTGCTCCTTCATTTACAGTAGTATCTGTGCTTGGATTTACACCTGTACTAGAAGTTGTATTTTCATTCGCAGTAATACCTGTATTTTCAGTTGTATCAGGAGTGACAGTTGGGTTTGCAGCAGCGTTGCTAGTAGCACCAGCGCTCATATTCGTATCCGTGCTTGGATCAGCATTTTCATTATCTGCATTGTGATTAGCAGTCACACCAGTATTTTCAATCGCACCATCTGGAACAGCTGGATTTGTATTGTCGGCACTAGCGCTTACATTCGTATCATCACTTGTGCTTGTATCAACGTTTGCCGGAGTGACAGCTGACTGTGCCGTTTCACCAACTGTTGCTTTTTGACTATCTGTTACAGGTTTCGAATCACTAGCCGCCTGATTGGTAGAATCCGTATTCTCTGTGGAAACCGAAGTTACAATCGGAGTTGCTTGATTCACCTCATCTGCTTGGACATTTCCGGTATTTACAGCCATTACAGCTCCTGAACCTAAAAATAAAATGGCTCCATAGACCCAGTTTTTCTTCTTCTTCCACATTTTAAAACTTTTTTTTGACATCTCTTGTTGCCAGCGCATAATTTCTAATTCTCATCATGCTTGATCAGCTCCCTTTGCGTACTAACCTCACTATAATCAAAATAGAATGGTAGTTACGCTCAAAAATAAAGGGACTTGTCTAATTTTTTGAAATATTTCAAATATTGTGACTATTCGAAGGCAAATATAAACAATCAGCAACTAAAAAATTGTCTCGTTCTTAAAATAGAGAAAACTTTTTATGAACTTTAGTTTTCCATACTCGATAATAATCATAACTGAAGTCTGACACTTAGCTATAAATTATTATCCATATCAATAAAGAAATAATCGTTTCCATTTAAGAGTTTAGTACTATAGAATAGCTCACTAATTATAGTAATTCTTCCCAATTTCAATATCCAGTATATTCAATTTAGAAACACTAACCACGTTCTCCCCTCTCCGGTATTATTTATATTTAGATACTCTTTGTATTAAAAAGATGATAGAATTATTACAAGAACAAATGTATAATCATTTAAGTACTGCTATTGTTTATTAAATAGCCTCTATTATCGCTAGTGTATTAGCAATAGTACTCTAGTCATATCTGGTTGATTACTGGACTCTAGCTATAATTTAGATGGCGTAAGTTTCAATAGCTGAAACGCGCTAATATGTAAAAAATATCTTTACCGCAATCTTCCATGATATAAATTAAGGAATGATATTAGCTTTTTATCATTTGTGAAAAATAGTTCATAGTCATGAATCGTGTTCATTTGTTGAGGATACAAAAAAAATAATTGAAGGTAAGTGTAGAAGTATCTATTCACTTTTACTGGTGTTTAATCAAGCATTATGAATAGTGCCTCTCTCATTTGCGCCCACAAAATGAACTATATCATTTTCAAAAAATGTTATCTAAAGATTATTTCAAGAACTAAATGATTTTTTATCTATACTAAGAAACACTGATATTATCCGCGAGAAATCAGTTTGTAAACTCATCTATATGGGTTTTCAAAAATGTTTATAGTTTTTTTGAATTTTTGAATAATTAAGTATTGAATTTTTTGACTTTGTGGGGAAAGTCGCAATATAAATTGAATACTTTTTATTAATGGCGACTATCACTGCCTGCCGTAAGTGAAAGTACCAACTTTATTTATCAAATCATATTTTCAATAAGGAGGAGTAAATGAGTACATTTTTAATTTTAGTTGGATTTTTGGGGGTTATTTTTGGAGTATTTTCTTTAACATATACTTTTTTTTCTAAGAAAATACGTTTAAAGAAAAAGATTGGTATTGGGATTTTAGCAGCTTTTATAATTATGATAGTAGGTGGTACTCTTGCCCCACCTATTCAAGCAGACGTAAATAAAAAAACTAATGATTCATCGTCTAGTATATCCGCCTCTTCCGACAGCCGAGAAAAAGATGTAAAAAAAGATAAAGAAGAAGTTAAAAAGAAAAAAATTGGAGAAAAAAAGGCTAAAGAAAAAACTAAGAAGGAACAAAAAGCTAAGAAAAAGCAAAAAGAGAAACAAAAAACTAGCGAAACTAAGAAAAAACAAAAAGAGAGACAAAAAGCTAAAGAAGCTAAGAAAAAACAAAAAGAGAGACAAAAAGCTAAAGAAGCTAAGAAAAAACAAAAAAAAGAAGCTAAACTCAAAGCAGATCAAGAAGAAAAAAAACAAGAAGAAATTAGGCAAAAAACCTCAACAGCTAAAACTATTCTAGCACAAGCTGAAGCAGAGCCAACTAGAGATAATTACAATGCAGCATTGTCAGCTATTCAATCTATACCTGAGGAAAACCAAGAATTATTGAATCGCTTAGCCAGTGTTGATTCAACCATAAAATCTAATGAGGCAGCTGAAGCAGAGCGACAAAAGCAACAAGCTGAAGCCCAACGCCAAGCCCAAGAGCAGCAAGCTACACAACAAACTAATTCATACACTGCCGATGGACAATGGTCTGTTGCTACAAACGGTATGGTTTTCGCTCGTTCAGATAGTGGGAAATATTATTCTCGTGTTACAAATCCAAATAATTATCAATATATGAGCCAAATAGATGCTGATAATGCTGGGTATAGTCGTGCCACTCGAGGAAATCAATACGCTCGACCATAGTTTAATAGTGTTATATTGATTCTATAATAGTTGGTGTTGTTACTCTTATGAGTAGCAATGCCAATTATTTTTTTATAACAAAAAGACATCTTGGTTATCCTCTAATTAAATCGCCAAACCAATTTATAGGGAAAAATAGATGTCCAACATCAAGAAAATAGAAAGCATAGACAAAAGCATCAAACAAATACTAGATATCAAGGATTCAAATGTCTCTTTTCCTAAAGATACAATGAGTAAACAGGAGGTCCTCGGCCGGATGTGTAACAATCTACCATCCAAATTGTGGGTTTGGTTTTGTGACTCTCTATTCTTTAAAAAGCTAGATTCAACCGCTTCATTATCAATCTTCAAGGGACTTTGAAAAGAATTTTTGCTGATTCTATTAAGTGATTACCTATGTTTTCTTGATAACTCCGCCAAAGTACACATTTAATCGTTTTTTACAAATACAAAAATAATACTTCAAGTAATTATATTAAGATCAAATCGCTCCTCTATGTGATATAATGTAATTACCTTGGCAGGGGCAAATCATATTTGTCACGAGCAGTGAGCTATAATATAGCTTGCTGTTTTTTTAATGTCATTCCAATGATAAATATCCTTTTGTAGCCCCTTCCCCACTTCTTTATACTTTATGCTTAGCAATAAATTCATCGATATCTTTGATGTCATATTTTGGGTGGCTATTTTCGCCAAAAATAATTACTTTCAATCCTGCTTTTACCCATTCATTGATCCTTCCTGCTGAAGTACCTGTATACTTGACCGCTTCTTTTTCATTCAAGTAGCGTTTAGGAACATATCCTATAAGAAATGAATCTAAATCATTTTTATTGATAAATTTATCATCCATATTGATTTCTCCTTACATAATTTATAGTCAATCTAAAATATTAGAACCATGAAACAAAAAACAATAATGTTCGAAACGAGCACATACAATCATATTGAGTATTTAAAATAGATGCTTCATTTTCAAACAAATTCACACCATATTGGAGCATATAACTCATCTGCAAAGATAGAAATTTCAAGATATAACATTAAGAGACGAAAGAACTTCAAGTCAAAATAGAAATCCATTCCAATAGGCTACATGGTATAATTGAACTACCCAAAACCGAGAGGAGAACACCATGAAAAAAATAGTTTCATTCTGTATAATCGGAGGCTCAATAATTTTTTTAGCAAGTTGTGGCAATAATAACAATAGCAGTCATAGTTCTAGCACCTCGTCTTCATCTGTGGCTCTATCTTCTTCAGATTCTAATAATTCAATAACTATGTCTTCCTCCTCTACTCCCACAGGCACGGACACTACTAGCACAGAAACCGGAAGCGTGACATCCTCTAATAACCATTTTACTAATAGTACTGAATCTGGAAGCTTAGCATCGTCTAATAGTCAAACCACCAATAGCCTTGAAAGCGACTATTATCAAGCTATAAAAGATGCATGGAATAAACAGAGCAAGTACATTAGTTCTATAGAAGATCCCCAAGTAAAACAATCTGTTCAAACACCAAATAGTGCTGCAACTGCGGAGGCAACAAAACTACAAATGGAACATCCAGAAGACAGTGAACTTATAGAATCTGTACTTAACCAGATTTTAAGTGGGAATTAAGAGGCACATATGGAAACCCATTTTGATTTTAACTACCTTTTTTAAAATATGTACTGCCCTTCATATTTTTGAAGGGCTGTTTTCATTGGACATCTAATTTTATCTTTTTTAGATATAAACTTCTCTATAGTGATATCAGTAATATGAACTATGACTATTCATAAACAATAAACAGAGAAATAACCTTTAAAATACTAGTGTTTCCAATGTAGGCGAACTAATATTATCATGAATGTGGCCATCCTTTAAAACGATTGCTCTTGAAGATTGGCTAGCTAACTCTAGATCATGAGTAACCATAACAATCGTTTTTCCTTTACTCACCAATTCCTTCAATATTTCCATAATAAGTGCACGTGAGTGAGTATCTAATGTGCTAGTAGGTTCATCTAAAAACATGATATCTGGATCCGCTAATAGTGTGCGGCCAATTGCTACCTTTTGTTGCTCACCCCCTGAAAGAGCATCAATCGGCTGGTGTAAATCAGCTTTTAACTCCAATCGTTTTGCCAAAGAATACACATTTTCTTTTTTTATTTTATGACCATTTAAAGTTCCTGGAAGAACCATATTATCATAGGCGGACAGTGAAGGAATCAGTTGGAAATCTTGAAAATAAAGCCGATTTTTTTACGGCGAAACTTTGCCAATTTCGCTGCACTCCATCCATATGGTGATTTGCCATCGATCAACACCTCTCCATTTGTAGGAGGTAATAAGCTAGAAATACAATAAAGCAATGTTGTTTTTCCTGAACCAGAAGGCCCTACAATTGACACAAACTCTTGTTGCTCTACATCAAAAGAAATATCAGCAAGCACCTGTAAAAGATTTCCTTTAGCAAGCTCTATTTCTTTTTTTAATCCTGTGATTGAAATAACTATCTGTCTCATCGAAATTAACCTCCATAAAAATCAATCTAGTTTATAAATCTAATTCATATACAATAGCGCAGATCATAACTTTTTTGCTATAAACTATTTATAATCACCTACTTCCTTGCTTTTTTCAATTTAGGCTGCCGCTCTCTAATTATTTGATTTAATAAATGGTCTGATTCTTTTATTTATAATTCTACTCAACATACTTTTTTAACGAATGACGCTCAAACCAATAAATCACAATAAAGCCCAAACTGAACAAAAGAAAAGTGCCAAGTGACAACAAGATATTCACCGACCAATTTGCCTTAAAAATATTGCCTCCTCCTAGATAGGTAACTCTCAGTAATGGAATCGCAAATAATACCATTCCAATTAAAGTAGTCAATATTGAGATGATCGAGATCGTGCTAATTTCAATCATTCTTGTTTTGAAGATCCAATTTGGTGTACAACCTGTATGGAAATAGTTCTTTGATTCAACTCTTGTTTTCATTCTAAACAGACAAGTCGATGCAAAGATATTAGCTAAGCTTATAATTATTGGCGCACCAAATAAAAATTCAAGACTGAGTATTAGATCGGAAATATAGGAGCCACTGTTAGCCCCTTCAATCAATAATCTTGTATTAAGAAATAGTGCAATAAAATTTCCAAGCAATAGCGTGATGATACTAACTGGACGAATTAACTTAACCAACCCCTCCACGTTGTATTGCATGTTGTAAAATGCAATACGAACCATTGGATGCTTTGATATTTTAGGCAAATCAACAATTCTATTTACTATCGCTCGAAATATTGGTCGTACTAAAAAATTCATCCCAACAAGTAAAGAAAGCCACAAAAGAAGTAATATATTCATCGAATTATTCATGCTTCGTGTATATTCTTTGACTACAGCTGGATCTGGTACATTCTTAAAGTATAAATAAAAGGTTCCACATACACTGATGATCAACGCAAGTATCCCAAAAAATCTACCGTTCAATCTCGTTTTGATTGAGGCACCGTACGAGGAAAGAATCCCCTTTCTTTTTTTGAAGTTTTTAAGACAATAACGC
The DNA here is from genome assembly GCF_002277935.1 of Enterococcus durans. Taxonomy (NCBI): domain Bacteria; kingdom Bacillati; phylum Bacillota; class Bacilli; order Lactobacillales; family Enterococcaceae; genus Enterococcus; species Enterococcus durans. Next base: position 2,607,077 of record NZ_CP022930.1, read on the forward strand.
ATACAAGTAATCGTAATAATCGAAATTTGAAGTAAGAGGGTAATAAAAGTGACATTCCACGACAAATGAAGAGTTAAATGAGAAAAAGTTTGCCTAGCAGAATATGAGGGTAAAACACTGAAAAAGGCTTGTGCTGCTGGTATAGAAAAGAGACTACCGATAAAAGTACCTATGATGCCAACCAATAACATTTGACCTGTCATTAAGAAACTCAACTGTACTGGCGAGCCACCTAAAAGAAGCAGTATATCATTTGTATCATCAAAAAAATCTATGCACTGTTTCATTGTATTGGTCGTTAACAAGAGCAACATAACAGCTCCAGTTATTATAGGCATTTGCATGAAAACACTATAATCATCAATATCGACACTATTTACCCCTCGCATTTCATTTAATATAGTAAATGAAGTGCTAAAAACTAGCCCAGATGCCAAAAAAACAGGTAGTACAGATAACCATATCTTCCAATATCGCACAAATTGTTTCGTAATTAGTTTAACCATTGGTTCATCCCCTATACGATTTATTATTGTCACGATACCACAATAGAAAAACATCGCCATCGTCCTTAAGTCTAATTATTATGGAAAAATGCCCTATTTAATCGTCAAAAGCGATATGTACGAGTTAATTACACTTGATAAAACAATCGGATCAGTAAAATTGGGTTTTAGATATTTCTACAGAAGTTCTTTCTTCACAAATAAATGATTTTAATTTTTTGTATTAGTATGATGGAAATATATATATAAGACTTGGCACAACAGGTCAATCGCTAGTTATCCATAGAGGTGGCGTAATCTAACAACCTACTAAGCTTGACTGGGTTTTCCATCCTTTCCAACCTATACAGTACCGCCACGTTCGCACTCAGCTACAGCTATTCAAACGGACCATTGGAATGTTTAAACAACCACATCAAAGTATTAAAACGCAATGCGTACGGTTTTTGCAGCTTTTATAATTTCAAACTACAATTATAATTCGTTATTGCAAAGTCTTTTTAACCAAAATAGACAGAACAGAAAGAGTTTTTTTCTTCTTTCTGTTCTGTCTAAATTATGCTAAGATTTCTCTTTACCAACATTATTTGATAAAGAGCCCTAAAAAAATGAAAAAAGACACTATCGACATCTTCGAAAAGATGCTACGTGATAATGTCTTTTAGTCATCTCCCACTTTAATGTGGGAAAAATGTGGGGAAAGTTGTCACAGAGTTTCAATCATCAGAGCGAAACCCTTGCTATTTCTTCGGTTCGTCCTCATCCATTTTCAGAACGGCCATGAAGGCTTCTTTTCGCTAGGTTGCAACTATATGCTTCCCTCATAATCTGAAATACGCTCTAACTAACTGTTAATCAGTGTTCCAAAGGGAACGATTATACTCTGCTATTTTCAAACTTTCTTAAATCGTCTATGATAATCTCAGTTTATGGTGGCAAACTGGTGGCAATATTTTTTTGCTGCATTATTAAAAATAATATAAAAATTAATCACGATTTTTCCATTTCCATCATTACCTTACCAATTTCATTTTCAATTCTATCTAGAACTCTTTGTATTTCAGATCTAACATTGTAAATATCTTCAATATACTGTTGCGCTATATAATTATCTGGTATTTTATTATCACTAGGACTAGGGTCTTTAATTTCTAACAACCCTAATATTTGGTCGGGATACATATCAATTACCTTAAATTTCAAAGAAGATGCGTATAACCAAGATATTTTAATAGAAGGAAAGACACAATTATGGTTTAAATTTGATCCTTCGAATAGATTTATCAAAGATTTTTATAAAGTATGGGATTCAGAAGTTTTCTTTTTAGCAATTGAAGACAGTTTATTAATCAATCTCTACTATTCTAATAAGAACTACTTTAAAATTCCTGCTGCGAAAACGAGAATGAAGAAGGATGTATACTTTTTATTTGATGTGGTGACTGACGTGCCGGACGCACGTAGCGATCATCGGCGTTATGACTATATAAAGTATACTTTCGTTGATCCAGAAAGGTATAAAGATTAAAGTAGGCTACCTAAAAAGGTAGCCCGGAACGGATTTTATCACCATACTTATAAAAGGAGATATTTTTAAGTTAGTATTAAGATTGTGTAATATGATAATATCTATATTTTATAGTATCAGTGCTATAAAATCAAAAATAAGTCACTAATTAACTACTGCTCCAATTATAAGTCTTTTTCCCATTATTTTTTACAGTTATATGGTATGCTTTTTAATGGCTTCAAATATAAAAGAGTTTAAAGCGTAACACACTTATGGGGAAGTGGTTTGGGGTGCGCTTTAAACTCTTCTTTATTATTATCTCACAGCATGCTTAAAAGGTCTATAGATTAAGTTATGTAAAAAAGTGCCTCTTTAAACGTCCTAAAATCCAAACAAGGATAGCATAATATACACTATCGTTGATCCAGAAAACAGGTAAATAAATTTTGCAAAAGCAATAAGTTAAAAACATTACAAAAAAGACAAGGATATCACATCAAGAAAAAATGTTTTGAAAATATCTTTGCCTTTTTGTATTATATCTATATTAAATAATCAATCACAACACATTAACTAATTTATATATTTAATTTGTTGTTTTTCTATGATTGGATAACTAATTAACTTATGACTATCTAAGTCTTCTTTATTCATATCAATTGCAGTAATTTGACTGTCTTCATATGTTCGATAATAATAGATTCCTTTGTCAACATTGCAACAAGAAGAATAAATTGTATATTCATATTTTCCATCACCAACATCACACAAACCTTTTTGTTGTTCTACTGAACCTAAGATATGGAAAAATTGACTAATACTTTCTGACTCTGAATCTCCAGATACAGAATTCAGCTTCGTAAAAGTCGCTTTAACAAAACGAGATACTGAGGATAAATCTCCAGGCAAGCCTATCCCTCCCATACCGCGGCTATAGGCATTCAAACTTATTTGATTTGAAAAATTATTTTTAGGAGTTTCACTCGATAAGACACGATAATTGTTTAAATTAAATAATTGATAGTCAAATGAAGGATTATTGGTAAGAACGCCCACAGGGTTATCATATATATGAAGTCCATCTTTCATGCTTTCAATGACAATTGATTTTTCTTTATCAGCTAATAGCCAATGTAAAGGGGATAAAGGAAGTTCATCACTATAATTTATATTTGCTAAATTGATATTTTTTAACAATTTTTTAGCTTCTCCTACTGTTGAGCATTGTCCTAAAATCCAAGGAATAAATTCAAAAGGAGATACATTGTCTTTTCCTTCTTGTATTTCTTTATAATCAGCATACCCAGAAAAATTTAGCCCAGCCATACTCAATCCTTTTTCATTTGTCGCATCGTAATAAAGAGGGTAGTCAGCTATACCAGCGGCAATACCAATCATTGCATAATGAGTATCCAAATCATTTACCTTTCGAAAATTCAACTTATAATTTCTTGGAGTAACAGTGACTACTTCATTGTAAGATATTTCATAATCAAAATTCCTTCCAAAATAATGATCACTTGTTACATAAGTAATAGACGTACACATAGTTTATTCCTCCTAAATATTTTTCTGTCCACGTTCATTTTACTCCAAAGTTTTCCTCATTTCAAAAGAAAATCACAGAATACACGAAGAAGCGTTTCTATTTGTATAAACTATATCAAAGTTCTATACTTAAATTATCAAATAAAAAGGACGTGAAGATAAATGTCAAATTTAGAAAACAAAGAAGAAAAAGTTGTAAACAAAATTGTTTCTGTTGTCAATAAACTGGATAAAGAGTTAGACGAACTTGATACGTTATCTGAAAATACAGAAAAAAAACATAACCTAAAAAAATGGTTAGTTGAACGAAAGGCTATTCATGAAATTAAAAAAGTTCTTCATGAAGCTGATAAATATGAAAAATATGATGAAAAAGAACTTGATAAAGAATTTAAAGAAATCAATGACTTATTACTATAATTGATTTATACGACTCATTTTTGAGTCGTCAGACTGCAAACAACACTCTAAATTTAGGAGTTTGTCTACAGTCTGAATAAATTTAAAATTTATTGTCCATAATGTTATTATGAATTTATAGCATTAAGAAAAGAGATAAGACTTTACATTCCTAAAAAAATGTAAAGTCTTATCTCTTTTATTAATTGTACAATTAGTATTATTTGCACTACTTTCTAATTAAATAAATTTTTAGTTATTAACTTGATTAAAATCAGAGATAATATCATTTAATTCAGTTTGAAGGGTTGTAACGATTAAATGGAAATTTTCTTCATCTGTTTTATTATATGGGGATGTTTTCGTTATATATAACAACCTTTCTTTTTCGATTTTCATTAATAACTCTGTCGAAGTCTGTACTTTATCTTGATAATTAAATGCAGACATCCCACTTTGTATAATTGTAATTATTGCTGAAGCAATTGAAACAATCAATAGTAAAGACCTGTGTTCGGAAGCCTGATCAATTAATATTGGGATACTAGCTGATAAGACTATTTTTATAATATTTCCGATACCAATTACTCTATTATAAAATCGAATTTCTTTTTTTAATCTATCGATTGTAGAATCAATAGATTCGATAAACGCTTTTTGATCCATCATTTTCTCTCCAATCATTTTATTAAAATCATTAACAAAAATATTATAATAGGATTTAAGTAAGTTCTAACTAATCACACATAAAAATAAAAAAACATTTGTATTTTATCAAAGTTTTATTATACTTGTCAATTTGTGTACATCCTAAAAAATAAGCTATTTGTTTACTTCTGTAGAATATATACTTTGTTGTTAGATAAGTTGCACATGTTTATAGAATCTAAATAATAAATTTTTATGTACCACCCCTCAAAGAGGGGGGGATTTTTTATCGTTGTGGAATATTTAAATACCAACGCTTGTCATGAAAATCTTGTGCTCCGCCTTTAGTGTTCCCTTCTGGATCATTCGTTGCACGCATCATTACATAGACTTTCTTATTAGGAAAATTACGCATATTGAAAGATACATGATAACCAACATTTCCAGAAGTATTATAAGCTTGATTTACATCTGATCTATAATTTCCATCAGCTCTTACTCGAGCTAATTCTTTTCCAGTATTGTAATCCATAATGAAAATATACTCGTATTTATAGTTAGCAATGTGCCATCCAGCCACATGCAAGTTTGCATTTTCGATTTCTCCAAACTGATCAATGTGGGCGTAATTCGTTCCATCTGTCAGTGTAGGATTTGCTGCACCTGCTCTAGTTGGATCAATGACTGGTTTATCCTTCGAAGTAGTTGGATTTTCATCTGTAAATCCATGGGCTAAATCATATGCTAATTTTTCTTTACTTACGCCCATTTCAGAAAGATAACCGTAAGGATCTGTATGATCGCCCCAAATATTTTGTGTTACCCATAAATGCGATTTGATTCCTGGTTGGTTATAAGGTGTATCTAATGTTAATGGAATACCATATTTTATTGCTGAATCTCTAGCCAATTCAACGTATGCCTTGTAGTTTTTCTCAAACGTTGCTTTATCATGTGTGTGTTGTAACTCAATCTGCACAGGACTGTTGGCATTAGCATACGAACCAGCACCATACTGCACATAACCAGGTTGACCGACTTGATAAACAATTCCGCCGTCTCCCACAATGTAAGCAGTGTAAGCACTAGTCCATGAACGTTGCATATATTGCGCTTCATTGCGTCCTGTTGCTGTTTCGTTAGCCGTTTCATGCAATAAAATATATTGATTATTTGCTATTTGAGAGCTACCCTCATTAACGCCTAAATTAAATTCATTGTTAATCGTATAGGCGAACCCATTAATTGGCAACAAAAAAAGAGCCATTAAAAGGCTCAATGACAATACTATTTTCTTTTTCATTTGTTTCCTCCTTCTTCGCTTTCAGCCGAGAACATTTTGTAGGTTCGATTTGATACACCCAACACACTCCCTAAAAACGTGCCAAAACCAGTAATAATGACAACACAGATATCTGTGTACTGCCAATTGAACGCTTTACCAACTAACCCCACGAAAGTAGCTAGTGCGGGAATAATTACCAGTGCGAACCATTTTAGTACTTCGAACGTTTTATTATTCATTTTCTTCTCTCCCTAAACAAAGTTTTGATTTGTTGCGTGTGTTCCACCAATTTTTCTGTATGTGTATCTAATCTTTCATCGTGTTTCTTTAGTTCTTCATGAATCATCAATCGATCTGATTTGCTCGATTCTAAATCTTTAGTCAGCAAATCTAAATTGCGGCTTACTTTTGAAAGAGTTTCAGTAATCTTCGAGAAAGATGCAGTGACTGGTCTTATTACTAATAAAATCAAAGAAACAATCGCAGTGATTGATCCTGCGATTGTTCCCCATTCTCCTAAATTAATCATGTGACAACTCCTTTACCTTAAATAAAAACGCATCACTTAAGATGCGCTCTTATCTTTATTAATGATTTTATCTGCTTCTTCGTCTGTAATGCATAGTGGAACGAATAGTCGAACTTGATCGTCAGTAAAACAGCCCCAATCATACATCATTTTCACATCGCTAAAACTAAACATGCTACTCGCCTCCCTTTGAAGATGGATTTAATTTCTCTTTAATTTCTGCAATATCCTTGCTGTTTTTAAGCGAAGCAAGTATCGTTTTTGAATTGATTTGTGCTAAACTATCCGCTTTTTCTTTCAATGCAGTATTTTCCTGTTTAATTGCTACATCGCTTAGCATGAGTTTGGCATTTAGCTGTTTTAGGTTGTCGTTTTCATGTTCCAGAGCCTCGTACATCGCTTTGAGATTGTTTAAATCGTTGTGATCTAGTGCGTTCGCTAAAACAATCCATTGGTTCAGTTTAGGATCAAACATCTGATCAGCAATCGTTAGCGGTTCGCCACCAGCACGAATTCCTTCGAGTGGTGGAACATCGGTAAATGGAACAGTCATAACCATATCATCAAGCACTTGTCCAGCATACTCTCCACCTGTTCGTCCGTATTTCCAAATATTTTTCATTTTTATTCCTCCCCTACCCAATAATTACCGTGGAATGTAAACCATTCATTTGCAGCAAATTCGCTATTCGTAATAATTGTTCCTAAGTCTTTTCGCACGTACATCGCTTTTGATACACTACTTGTTCCTGACGGACCTGTAAGCATGCCATGAACAATTTTTGCGACAAATTCATCTGGTAAAACATCCTCGAGTGTTGTGCCGAATGGATATGCTTTTTTTAGCTTTACTGTTCCGTTCGCTATAACCGTTTTTCCGTGTTTAATAAATGTTGCATAGCCATCAATGAAGGATTTGCTGTTCGATGCATCTAGCGTGTATACAACATGGTCATTTTCACTATATATTTCTGGATGCTCCTTAGTAAACTTTTGCAAAAAAGCTTTTTTATCAAATCCATATTCCTCTTTTAAATCTTTCTTTGTAACGTATTTTTCTCCATTTTTTCTTTCCTTGACTAGACTTGAACCAATTCTTAGTTCTCTTTCTTTCAGGTAAAAGTAAACAGGGTTATTAGCATACACGTTATAATCATAGAAATAGTTCTCAATTTTACATACTATTGCTTTGGGAACCAAAATTACAGGCTTCCCCTCAATTACTAACATATCTTCATAACTATTATTCCAAGAGTGTAATTCCGTGTCCCAATAAATTCCAGACGGAGCATTGGTTAACGATATACCATGTAAGTACATTTGGTCTTTTGTATATTCAATTAAATGTTTTCTAATAACATTAATCGTCAAATCAGATAGTTTATCATGACCAATATTTGGGACAAATATTTTTATATCACTTGACGTATTGATTACACCGTCTTCTACTGCTTTACTTTCCATAATATAATTGAAAAGTTTGCTAGATTCATCTTTTCCTAATCCTTTACCATGTGTCCCCGATTTGGACAGTCCAAAACAAACTTCTTCAGGTTCATTAAATCTAAAATATTCTTTTGCCTTATTTTCTTCTCCTTTTTCCAAAAGATTCAAAACAAATTGAAAATAATTTTCCAATGTTCTATGAGCCTTTTTTGACCACTTGTCTTCTCTTATCGATAAAAAATACGGATCTAAAAATAAAGCTGTGTCATTATCCAAATCAATATCTACAAAATCCAATTCACTCTGATTACGTTCTAATTTCAATTTTTCACTTATCTTCAAAGATACCAACTCCAATTTAATTATCTAAACTTACTAGTTCTGTAGTTGATCAAAATAATAATTATTTACTTTATAGTTTCTATTATGAAAGCTTGATTATCTCATTTACACATATGTGCTAACTTTTTTCAACCAATCCCCACTAACAAAATACGGATTATCTTTATCGTTTTCTTTTTCAATTAAGATCACATCATCATGAGTTGCTGCTACAAAAAAAGATTCTCCTTTGGAATATTTAAGCCCACCATCGCCAACTCCGGTCTCTGTAAAAATGAAAGTTGTCAAACTGGCTTCTTCTATTTTTGATGCACTCTTTTTTTTAACCAATTTAACTACTTTCTTCCCCCCTGCTTCTACAGTTCTAATTATTGCGTAACCACCTGTAGCCACAAGTACTAATAAAATTTTTGGTCCACCAACTTTTTTTGCTAAAGTTGTCATTAATTGATACCAACTTAAATTTCCCATGTTATTTCCCTCCGTCATACATTTTGATTTTAGTCCTACTGATACCTTGAATCACTTAATCAACAACTCTAATTTTATTTAAAAATGATGTATTATATCCTCTTATTCAATTTGAAGTGTATCTCTCATATATTTCTTAAATGATTCATTCTTCCAAAAACCAATTCGCACGCCATCAATTCCCCTGGTTAGCAAAATATAATAGATGTTCAATACAAACAGTGTAAATTCATTTTTGTTCTCCGGATTAGCATCATTCTTTGAAAATTTACCATTTACATTGTGAAAATTATCGGGATTACCAAAAAGACGTCCTGACTCATCGACTTGTAAATCATTTCCAATCAATACCCCGACCTTATTCAAGTCAATTCCTTGAACAGCAAAAACCGATCCGACCTGGTCCTCTGCATCGGGATCTTTCGAATTAATCCAATTTTCTTGTGTAGAATTCCATCGTTTGTGAAGACTCCCTTCGTGCCAATGGGTAATCTCTGGATCCTTACCATCTGATTGTTTCCAAGGTTCAACCAATCCTCCCAAGACTCTATTAACATGATCACTATGATAATTTCTATCTTCTTCTATCCAATCAAACAAATTAGCTAAAGGGTTATCTTCAAAAAATCCGTAATAAGCATCGATATCCCTATCGCAAAATACTGACCGGTCAAAATTTGGATTATAATTTGTTTCTGATAATAAGTCGGTATCTTTATATAGTAAGTATTTGATACCATTTATATAGTCATCTGAAGTATACGATTTACCTTCAGGAGCTTGAATTCGAAATTGTGTAGTCAGATATTTCTTTTCGAAATTTTCTGTAGCTCTACTAAACTGCTCTCGAGTCATATTCGCTGGTCGAATTGCTTGTAAAACGTCGTACATCAGAATAAGTTGCTTCCCAATCTTTTTCAGAGGCTCTAGGTGATTATCATCTAAGTTGAATCTACCTTTGTATACATTATTGAACGAAGCCATTTGTTTAGCATATTTTCGTGATAGCTTATGAGACTCATCAACAATCACTACATCAAAGTCCTTATCCTGATTAATCAGTTGAGTAGAAGTTGCTACAGTAAGATTTTTTCCATTCATACCATACACTTTGAAAATTTCTTGAGCTGTCTTAATCCAATTTGGTTGTACAACTACAGCAATTGTTTTATCAGATTGCTCATCCAAAAATTTTGCAACCAAATGCGTTAATAGAACTGTTTTTCCCGTTCCTGCATCTCCATTGATTACAAAATTCTTTTCTGGATTTGAAAGTATTTCATTGATAAGATTCATTTGTTGTTGGGTCAATTCTTTTATCGGACTATATTTAACCAAAGCTTGATTTCTAAGTTCACCAATAGTAGGTGTTTTTACCCAACCTTTGCTATATAGCTCCTCCCAAAAAGGTAGAACCACTTCAGTAGCAATAGCCTCACGTTCTTTATAACTATTCGTGTCGTTCCCCTTAGTAAGATTGATTACTTCACTGGTTTCATACTCAACTAAATTTCTTCGTGATTTAGAATTATCAGCAAAAAAATAAGTGATAAGCTGATTCTCAACATCATTTAAAGCAGAGCCATTGAACAACGCAGAAAAAAGTACAATAACTTGATCAAAGTTTGCTTCATTAAATTTTTCTTCAGCCCCGTTATAATGTTGCTCATGTCTAGTTTTAAAATGTTTTGATTGACCGATATACACTTTATTGGACTTCGTACTTCTATAGATATAAATAATATCCCCTTTTTTTAATTTTTCTTGTTGTACTTTCCGTAATTGATTAAATCCAACAAGCGTCGTTCCTTCCACATCCAACATAATATAGGCATATTTCGCCATCCGATACCCACCTTAATATAATCAAATTTTCTCTACTCTAAACCAAATAATTAGAAGTTAGTATATTTCGTTTTTGATCCTTTACTCTTATTGATTGGATATTTCTGCTGATTTTTGTTTAATTTTTCTTTTACTACTTGCTCGATGTCCAAATTTAAATTATCTGCCAACATAAAAGAATAAATTAAAACATCGGCTAACTCATCCTTTAGGGCAAGCAGATTCTCAGTTCCCTCTTCTGATGTTTTCCATTGGAATAGCTCTAACAGTTCACTAGCTTCCAAAGAAATCGAAATAGCTAAATCCTTTTCATTATGAAATTGCCGCCAGTCTCTCTCATCACGAAATTTATTAATTAATTCGGTTAATTCTTGAATCTCTGACATAATTGAACCCACCTATCTTTTTATAACACTCATAACATAGTCTTCGGTATCCTTATCATTAAACCACAAGAAAATCCCTTTTCTTGCTCTTGTTAACAAGACATAGTATTGGTTTAAAAAAATCTCCAAAACTTCATCACAAGCTGCTTCAGAGTAATTATGCGAACTTAAAAAACGTTCAACCTGCTTAACAAAAGTTTGATCTTTAACTTTTACAAGATCAAAAACCCACTTGCTGAGGCTTTTATCCCACCGTAAATCGTCATACCAAATGAATCCCGTGTAATCATAATCCAATCCTTGTGCTGTATAGACGGATCCAACTTGATTAAAAGATATTTCATCAGTATCTTTATACCAATCGTACTGATTCCTCATGGGGTTCCACTGTTTTTGAAATTTCGTTCCATCTTTATCTCGAATCTCAATATCATTCCTAATAGTAAGATTATTTTTAGATTTCCAAGGCCAATCATACGGCGCAAACCATTTTGCAGTTTCACCTAATTCTTTCATCTTTAATAATTGCTCATCGATTACTTTCAAAGAGTGTGATAACACAATATCAAAGGTATTATTGCTTGAGGTTACTTTTTTACAATCAAAGAGTAATTTATGAATTCTATTTACATAATCACCCTGATTTCCTGATCTCTTTTGAACGATTAAATTGAAAATATCTGGTTCAATTCCTAACTTATATAGTGCCTTTTGATAATTTGAAAGCGTCCCGACTTCCTCTAATAAAACCCGTTGATGATCATCTTGTAGAAATACTACAATTTTGGGTCTTTTACTGTAGCTAAACAAACTTTTAATAGTCTTATTGATATCAGTATCTCTATGCGCTTCGTCAACTACAACTAATGAATAGTCCTTCAACGCAATACCATTCAAATAGGGAATATGTTGCATCAAACCTGCTTCATTTTTAACTACTTCTCGTAACATTCTACTTTTAGCGAAAGTAAAAACCATATCATTGATTTTAAGACCATGTTGCTGAGCAAGAAAAAGTAAGTGAATACCTATAATTGTTTTTCCAGTGCCCGCAGCACCTCTTATAATAATTGCCGTATTTCTATGGTTTTGAGCGAATTTTTTAAATAACTGGCTTATTTGTGCTGAAATTTCAATTTGATCTGCCAACATAATCGCATTATCTTTTTGATTGAGGACACTCCGCAAACCGTTAAAGCCAACTTGCCCAATAATGTATTTTCCCTCAAGAAACTCTGTAGCGACTTGCTCTCCGTTTATCGTTACATCGAAATGTTTTTTTAGGTGATTAACTAAAAGTCGCTCTTCCCCTTTAACAAAAAAACCGACAGATAATTTTTGATAGTCTTCATACATTTCAGAGAAAAAGGCATTTTTGTCTCCAATAAAATTATGTAAATATTGAATTGCATATAAATCGATTTTCTTATTGGCAACAATTTCATGATGGGCTTTTAAATCTCGTGTATAGTTCACTGTCTGGTAAATCGGATGTAACCTATACTCATTTCTATTCCCGATACAAACATTTACATTCGTTTTTTGTTTCTCGATATTAGGAGCAAGTTTTTCCCACTGTTTTAACTCAACAATAATTGCAGTAGGTTGCTGCTGACTAGAATAACCAAAGATAATAGCGTCAATTCTTCTATCTGCAGTTAGTGAATATTCAGCTGCTAGCCACAAATTGCCAAAACTTTGATCATTAAGAAGTTGGATCAGTAAGTATAAGGAATTTTTCCAGGATAATTGTTCTTGAATTGAATGATCAATATCGACTTGAAGCATGTTCTCTACTAAATCTTCACAAGATAAACGTGCTAACTTCGATATTTCGCCATTAAGCAAGCAACCCATCAAAACTGCTCCTCTCTAAAAATATATATACTTAATTATACGCTTCATATCGCTTTCAGAAAAGATTAACTCAATGGAATTATATTTACATATGATGGATCATATAGGTAGAATGATACTCCTCTAAAATTCATAAAGTTTAATTTCATAATGAACAAATAAAAAAAGGACAAACGAAACGTTGACCTAGCAAAACCGACTTCGTTACTCCTTTTTTTAATTTATTATGACAAACACAAACTTGTCTTCCATACACTTGCGAAAAATGTTGTTAACTTTTTTATGAATTATCTACGTTTATCTTAGATAATCTATTATCTGCAGTATGTAGCCAACAGCGTTCCTACCAAAATAAATAGTTAGTATAATTAATATTGCTGGTAAAACTAGCTCCTAGTTTAATTGGAGGTCCTTAATTATCACTCTTAATATTGAAAAGGTTATAAGAAAAAAATATAACTCTGAAAATTTCCTCATCAAAAATGAAAACTAATATTTTTCAAAATGTTTGATATAGAATACATATTAAATACTAATGCAATATTTGAAGAACAGGCAACTCTAATCAGTAATCCATATAGGCTCATACTCTCCACTAAACACATACGAAGCTGCAATGTCTACTATAGTCAGTATTGCTAACAATGCTTATCCTATCTCATGAAGTTATTCAATACTGGTCATTCTATTAATTGGCATAAAAAATTTCTTTACACGTTGTTCAATAAATCTACAACTAATCACAAGTAAAGCTCAGTGAAAAATAAAATGATTGATACTAAAACAAAGATATAAAGATTATTGCTCATTAAAATAGCGGCTATAACTAACCAGCTTATGAAGAAAAAAATTCGTTTATTTTTATTCCATGATCCCCACTTTTTTCTATCAATACCTACAAACATGCATACTAAAATTGGAAATATGATAATTGTTACATTAGAAGCTGTCTCTAACATTTCTCCTCACCTTTCTCCTAAACAAAATCACTAAATATCTTTGTGAGAATTCCTAAAAGCAGATAAAACATTATTACTGTAGCTCCAAAACTACAGAACACTGCATACCTTTTATTTAATCACCTAAAATCTCCCCAAAATATTAGCATCATCCTGTCATTTTGAAAGCAGTTATTTTTTGTAAATAGGTAAGGCTCCCGCTACTACTTGTTTTGAAGAATATAAAAAATTGTAGACATAATTCCACAGCAAAAGGCCAAAAGATAATTTCTTTGAGACAATGCAATCAACATCAATAACACGAATATAAGCTGAAGTCTTTTGAATTTCAATTTACTATTTCTTTTATGCTCCATAGATATTTCCTCCAAATTTTCTTTTTCACTTTAAAATTCTATTCTTTACAAGTTAGTATTATCAATCGACTAAATAGCACTATAAATGAATGTAATAAAGTTAATTATGCTAAATCCTAGCATTACTTATTTAGTTGTTTTTTTAATCACAACATAGCAAAATGTTACAAGTATCAAAACGGTTCCTATTATGACTATCACCATGTTTACAACATCCTTAGAAAATGGTGTCAAAAGAAAATATACTACCAATAAAAATAATACAAACAAAGTCAACACAATATGTTTTCGTTTCATTTTCACCCCCACCTCTGCAACATGCAGCTGCCATCCTTACTTTTATCCCTGTAAGTCTACTCTCTTCCGGAAGTTATATCGTCATTTTTTCCCGCGGCTAAGCAACTCATGATAATTGCTCCCAGCATACATCCTATAAATAAACCTAATAAAAACAGAAGCATAACCAAACCTCCCCTAATTTTTTTAATATCATTCAAAATCAAAGAAAGGTAGGTCCATAGCTTTGTGCCTACCTTTCGGGAATGCTAACAAAAACTGACTATACGATTATCTTTAAAAGTGATTATTCTGGAATATCAAATTTTTTTAGCGCTAAATATAATCTGATCATACACTCTTGATAGCAATCTTCATCAAAGTTCCCATTACGACAAGATTCTTTAACCAATAAGGGTTTAAAACTGTTAACAATTTGAGAAAAAGCCTCTTCATCATCCTTTTGAACAAGAATAACGAGTTCTGCCAATGACTTCATTTCACACACCCTCCATTTTTAGCACTGATTTTCAATAACTAGTGCTTCAGGAGGAGCACGAATCATATAGTTTTTTAAAATTAGGGAAGGAGATGTTTTCGAATTTTTCCTAGAATACGTTGGCGCTTTTTTGTTGCACCTTGCCGTGTCATTGATAGTTGAATAGAAATCTCATAGTCTGAATATCCAAAAATATATTTTTGAATTAGTAGAGATTGATCTTTATCAGACAGTTTTTGGAATTCATTGGCTAAGGCAAAATTAGAGAAATCTAGCGGAAATTTTTCAGATACTACCGTAACAGTTTCTTGTGGATACATTGCTTGCTCCTCGATAAAATAATCTAGGGCCTTTTGTCCAGGAACAAATTCAGTAACTTTTAGTCTGCTATTTTTAGCAAAATAATTAATTGCCGTATTATGAACTGTTTTTTGAATATAGCTAATAATCTGTGCATCATCATTTGCAAAATCAAAATTCTGATTCATCACTGTCACTTCTTCCTTTGAAAATTCGAAAGGAAAAAGATATACGGACAAATTAGGTTTTAAGTCTATATTGCCAATATCCTCTCATAGCACGTTCAACAGGGATTGATTCATCTCGATTAATTTTTGGAAGAATATTATTTACAAAATTGCGATAATCAGGAAAAATTTCATACGATTCTGTCCACTCATGATATATTTGCTTGGCGGATAACGGTTTTCCTGCCTCTTTCAAAATTGATGCAATAATAAACCCGTAATCTTTGTAAGATCGATGATGGTTGTCGATTGCTTTTCGCTGAGTAAAGTAATCTTGGAGCTCCTTTTCATTTTCTAGATTCATCGGCTCCAGTTCACGATGTATTGCTTTATCAGAATCTGTCGTGTCTTGATTATCTTCTAAATGAATCAAGTATTCTTTTAGATCAAAATACTGTTTTGAAAGCTCCCTTCTTTCCTCCATCAATAGTCTCAGTTGCTCGTACACTCGACATTTTTCATCACGAATATCCATATTCTTTCTTCCCCTTTCACTACTAAAAACAAAAAGGGAACACGAAACTGGACATTAAATCGAAAATTGTTTTAACAATGGCAAAAAATATTTATCTTCGGCTTTTTTTCTCGCCAGCGCTGCTTCACTTAGATTGTCATACGTACCCAGATAGTGTCGCTTTCCACGGAAAGTAATATAAGCTACCCACATTCCCTTACATCGATAAACTCCTTTTACGCCACTAGTATTGTTTTTGGCCAATTTAGCTTTCAAACATTCGACAATTGTTCCTTTTACACAAGTTCTACTTTCAACTCTTTTCAAACAACCACAACTTTTTGTGTGACCTGATGATAAGTTGCCATAGCTAACTTCACATAATTGACCGCAGCTACACTTACATCTCCATTTTGTTTTCCAATCTAACTTCTTATTTAATGGTTCAATGACGGTCAGGTTACCGAATATTTGTGTTTCAATGTGAAACTGTTTTTCCTTAAGACATCCACAACTCCGGATTTCTCCTCGTTGCAATCGTTTTGCCGATGCCATTATTTCATTTCCACACGAACATAGGCATTTCCATACAACGGTTCCTTCGCTACGTTCTTCTGTTGGGGTAAGGGCAACTAGTTCACCAAATTTTTTATTAGATAAATCCTTATATCTATGCCGATTTTTAACATTTCCACACCCGCAGCTTTTTGTTCGACCCGAGACTAAATTGGAATGATAAACAATTGTTTCTTGTCCACAATCACAAAGGCAGTGATACTTTTTATAGCCATTTTGAATTAATTCATCTAAAATAATCAGATGACCATATCTTTTTTGCATAACCCATCGCCTCATTACTCATGAAATCTATGTACTGAGATAACCAGGGGACCACCCTAGTTATCTCTACTAAATCACTTCAAATTTGAAGGTCATTTGGATGTTACATTTTGTATTTTGATATTTTCCGTAATATGCTCCTTTAATTTGAAATCCACCAACTGCTTGAGAATTTAAAATTCCCAATTCTTGATTTGCTACTGACGGATGCAACTCAATCATCGGAAACTGAAAATCTTCCAATGAGCTCAGACTTAATTTTACTTTTTCATCATTTCCACCAGGTTCGGCATCACTAGCCCGAATGACATCAATCGTTGAACTAGGATCCACCTGCGTTTTGGCTAGAGATACTTTAAGCTTTGCAGTTGAATTATTTTTCACTTCGTAACTCGGTGATGATACCTTACCGTTTTGAACATCTGTTGATCCAAAAATTACTTTTTGCGGGATAGTAACATCAATCAAATCTTTGGCATCTAAAATATTAATCGTGATATCTTTCGTAAGATTGCCAAGTTGGATCGTAGCAGTATAGGAGCCAAACTGAGGCTTTACATCATGCTTAATCACTTTAATTTGCTTAGATATTTCATTTCCACTTGATAGTTCCCACGCTTTAGATTGGCTTTCTTGCAAAATCCATTCTTCAATTTTTGAAGCAGGAACTTGGTTAGAATAGGCAGTGAAATTTTGCGAACTCAATACATATTGATTATCAAAGATACTATGATGATCATGTACAAAAACAGGCACAGTCACTTCTGACTTATTCCCATTTTGATCAGATAATTCAACTTTCGCATACGTTAAACCAATTTTAGATGTATCAGGTATTTTTACATATTTTGCCGTTATTTTTGAAGTATCATCGTTATCTTGCAAATTTTTTACTACATCAAGTGGGTTAGTTGATATACTGCCGTTAACAGGCACCATTTGTAAAATACCATCCCCGATAGGTGCAATAGCATCAGGATTCACGGTTAGCTTTGCTTGTGCTTTAGTACTGTTTCCAGACGGATCGCTCACGACAAGAAAAACATCCTGGCTTCCAATCTTTTTTACATCAGGAGCTGGTTTTGAAGGATCAAACGAAGTTCTCATTTTTCCGGTTTTATCATTATCAGTAATTGAACGAATAAAATCATTTGCATCTACTTTTGATCCATACTCAATGATTTTTTCCTTTGTGTTAACTAGTGGTGGAGTAGAATCCTGTACACCAATTGTTGACTTCAATAAAGATGCATTACCTGAACTATCTGTTAACTTCATTTCAAAGGGATGATTTCCCAAGCCCAAACTGTTAGGATCAGTATCTGAATAAATAGCAACAGGTTTTGTGTCATTATCCCAAGGCTCATATTCAAGAAAGTCTCTGATTTCAGCATTCGTGCCCAATTCCAAGAAAATTGGATTAATCAACTGTCCCGTTGGAGGAGTGGTATCAATAACAGTAAAGGGAATATCAACAGGTACTGTATGGCTATCGTCAAAAAAAATAAATTTCCCACTAGTTTCCCCTATTTTTGTATCATCAGGTTTCTCTTTCATGTAATAAGATACTTCACCTGTGTTTCCACTATAATCCACGAAGCTTAAAGGATCGTCTACCTTGATATCGAACAGATTTAATTGGATTTTATTTGTCTGTTTTGGAATTACTGTAAGATGTTTTTGTGCTACATTCACTGTAAAAGAATCCTTTATTATTGTCCCGCTTGGACCAAAGCGATCATTTACTGTCCACCAAACTCCAGCCACATTCTCTTTAACGTGAAAAGACCAATCTAGTTGATATTCAATATTTATTGTTACCTTAGGTGAGGAGCCACTTCCTCTTTTTAATTGAATATTATTTGAATTATAGCTAATACTCACAGTATTTGGATCACTACTAGTCATGCTTTTGATAATTCTTTTAGCTGGTCCAGTATATGCATACTCATTTTTATGCCAATCATTACAATAAAATTCAAAATCAGTAGATGTTTGGTATCCTCGAGTATAACCCTCATCAGCTGGAAGCACAGTTTGCTCAAAATAGACTTTCATGTCATTCCATTCTTTCTGTGTTGCATCTTGCGCTACGTCTCTAGCAGTATCACCAGAATCACTTGCAAAGCTATATGTGGGAAATGACAAACTTCCAATAATGCAAACGAAAGCCATAATCAAAGAAAAGCTACTTTTTTTCATAAGCGCCTCCCAATAGAAACCTCAGCTCTAAAGCGATAAGCATAAGGACCACTCCAATGAAGGAGAGAAATTTACTATTATCTCCTTCATTGCCTAATTGTGGTAATTTATCCATCTTATCATTTTGGTTTTCATCAATTACATTAGAATGTTGGTCGTTTCCTTTGCCAATGATTCCTTCAATCGGAATATGATTAAACTGAATACTTGATGACTCAGCGAAGGTCTCGATTGGACAGATAAAAGTTAGAAGGACTACTAACGATAGCAATATAAAACCATAGTATTTTTTCATATCAATTCCTATTGAACTTCAAACTTAAGAACTAAATCATATTGTGGATTTAAAGCATTTTTTTCAAAATTAAAACCTGTTGCTACCCCACCACTTAATTTAAATTCAAGCTTGTCTCCAGTTGGATTCAAAGTGCCAATTTCCGCCGGGAATTGAGCAGGATTTTGTGGGTCTGTCGTGTGCAAAGCGATGTCTTTGTTTGCAGTTTTATTGGTTAAGTTCAAAGTCAACTTATCACTAATTTTTTCAGCATCCGTTTGACTCCCAGATCCTCCCGGTGTACCACTATCCTTAAAAGCATTAACAGAAATCTTAACTCCTTTTGAGGAAAGATTTTCAATTTCATAAAGTGGAGAAATAATACCTGTACTTACATCCGTTTGACCAAATAAGATTTTTGTTGGAATTTTTACATCAACCCATGCAGGATCTGTTGGATCTGGATCTGGCTGAGTCGGGTCTGTTGGATCTGTTGGATCAAATTCTTTAAATGTTCCTTCTGCCGGAATAGTAGCAGAATCTTGTTTTTTGACTTCTTGTGGTTGAGTATTCGGATCTGGTTGACCATCTTCATAGGCAAACGCAGCTGACGGGCCTAATAATGCTGCTCCTCCAAACGCGACTACACCGAAAAGTGCTACAAATTGTGTTTTTTTCATTTTTGTTCCTCCATTGTTTCTATTATTTATAACTAGATATTCTAGTTATTCACAGATAATTGCCCTACTACTAGGGTTTCTCCAACCTTTTTTTGTGCCTTATCGTTCTCATAATAGGTGACTAAATTTCGTGTTTTATAAACACCTTTTTTGATGGTAGTGCTTAATTTACCTTGGGATACATATTGTTTTGGCTTAATGAGACCTGAATCATAAACAACTTTATTCTCTCCATCAATTGTAGTCTGAACGCGTATGGCATATTGATTACTTGCCGGATTTAATATACTGACCTCGCCAACCTCTGATGAAGATTCAAAGACCATATCAGAATTCATTTTCAAACGTACTTCGCTTTTATCAGCCTTCGCTTGAAGAAGCTCTTCAAATTCTTTTTCGCTCATCTCCTTAACAAACTCACCTGATTTCCCATCAGTTTCGCCAGCAACTACATTTGGTGCAGTTTGATGAGTTAAAAAATAGTAGTACACACTTCCCACTAACAGAGCTATCAACAAAATTAAAAGGATAATAATTCTTGATCGTTTTTTTCTTTCCATTCTCCTTACCTTCCATTGTTTTTCTTACTCTAATGTTGTTATAATAATTGTAGCTTGTCAGCTTACCTATGTTTCCAACAACGGTGATAACTATAGAACAATACTTCTCATTGAGAAAGTTCATTTTTAATCTAACGTTCGTTAACTATTGGAGGCTCCATATGGAAACATTATTAGAAAAAAACTTACAACGGCACTATCAAATCATTAAATTTCTCATTTATAGAGACTGGGAAAAAATTAGTACCATTTCGAAATTTACCCAAATCTCTGAAAGTACAGTTCGTAAAAGCATTGGGGATATCAACCGATACATCAGCCCAGCAAAACTGGAAAGTAGTAAGCAACTAGGTGTACGTCTAATTCTCATGCCTGATCAAAATCCTTTTTTTATTTTTTCTGCACTTTACAATCAGTCTGCAAGATTCTCCATACTTGAAGAAATCTTTTTAAGTAGACATACCAATTTGACCTCTCTGGCTGATCATCTTTTCCTCAGCATTTCTACATTAAAAAGAAAGATAGGAACAATCAATGAACTTTTAGCTCCCTTCGACTTTCACATTGACTGCACTTATATGGACATAATCGGTGATGAGAGAAAAATCTGCTGGTTCTATTTTTGCTATTTAATCGAAAAATATGGACTCATTGAAAAAGTACTTGCTGAGAGCGATGTTGAATTAATGGATGAGGTCATGCACGAGTTTATGGATCGCTACCCATTTTTACAAACACCTGCACGCCAATCCTATTCTTATGTAAATAAATTTAGAACTATGTTATTTATTAATTTTATACGCATTCGCAGAGGTCACTTACTTCCAAGCCAATCACGAAATGATCAAAAACATGGTTTTACTTTTTCAGAAGAGTTAACTCAAAAACTTTTTCAACACTATCACACTGAGATAAGCTCAAAGAGCATATATCGATTATTTTATATATTTTTTAATGACAAATATGCATGGTCAATGACAGATTTAAATCAAAAATGCTCCTTAAATCCAAAAATTAATCATCTTCGTGTTACGATAGAAAATACATTAAATTCAATTGTTGAAAAGGAAAATCTAATCCTATCTAATAAAGAAGAACTTATGCTTTGTCTATACAACGCAACCACTTATATTTGGGGACCTACAAAAATTCTTTATAATCCTAATGAAGAGTTTTTTATCAATCTCAATAATTATTACGTAGAATTCACACAAAGGATTAAAGAAATTATATCTCGTTATTTTTTAAATAGAGATTTACCAATTTATACAGATGATTCTGTTATTAATCGACTATTATTTATGATAGTCACTTCATGGGACTCATTATCTGATCAATTGGAACAAAAATCGCCAACTATTAAAACTGGACTCTTTTTCAATACAAGCTATGAGCACTGTTTTTTTTTAAAAGAAGATATTATGTATCATTTAAAAACACGAGTGAATGTGGATTTGATTGATGCTACTAGCCTTACCTCAGTTAGAGAAAGAATGTGTAAGTACGATCTTTTGATAACCAATCTTCCATCACTGTTCGTACCAGAATGTACCGTAGTATCTATTCATTCAAATCCTACTCCAAAAGATTTTGAGAACATACTCACTGTCTACAATGAAATCGTGAATAATAAGCAAGATTTTGATCTGTCCATAGTACAAAAACAGAATAGTATTTATAAGTATTAAAATAAGTCCAGCACTCAAAAGAGTGCTGGACTGTAGTTTTGTTTCATCAGTTCACATAAAAACCTCATACTATCTTTTCTCTATCTCTTGAAGTTAGTCTTTGCTTAAAACTATAAACAACTTAACTATATTTTTCAAAAAAAGTATCTAGTATGTTATATATACTGATTTCTTACAAAATCGTCAATATATGTTAGAAACAAATTTCATTAGATGTCCCAATTAGAAAAACCAAGAAAATTTTTATTAACGATTTTGATATAAAAAAACAAACTCTATTAATTCTTAATCTTTTTAAATGCAGCTGTTTGTTCTCTGATACCTTTTTCAGCTGCAAAGCGCTCAATACTGGAAGCACCAAAGAAACCATCAATTCCCTTTGTTTTTTCAATAATATATTTAGCATCTTCGGGTTCAGCAATTGGACCACCATGGCAAATTACCATGATTTCAGGGTTCACTTTTCTACCGGCATCAATAATTGCTTTAATTTTTTCTACACAATCGTCAAGGGTCAATGCTGTTTTGGCACCAATTGTACCTTTAGTGGTTAATCCCATATGTGCAACTAGAATATCCGCTCCAGCTTCTGCCATTTTTCGGGCTTGTTCAGGATCAAAGACATACGGTGTTGTTAACATGTCTAATTCATGTGCTTTTTTAATCATATCAACTTCTAAATCGTACCCCATCCCAGTTTCTTCCAAGTTTTGTCTAAATACACCATCGATTAAACCAACTGTAGGAAAATTTTGAACTCCATTAAATCCTTGTTCTTTCAACTGCTTCAAATAGATCTCCATTACTCGGAAAGGATCCGTTCCGCAAACACCGGCCAATACAGGTGTTTCATTCACAACAGGCAAAACTTCTTGTCCCATCTCAACAACAATTTGATTTGCATCTCCATAGGAAAGAAGGCCTGCTAATGAACCTCTCCCTGCCATTCTGTAACGACCAGAGTTGTAAACAATCAACATATCAGCTCCGCCAGCTTCACTACTTTTTGCAGTAATCCCTGTTCCAGCGCCTACGCCAACAAGAATCTCTCCCTTATTAACTTTCTCTTTAAAATTCGTAATGACTTCTTTTCGTGTTTGACTATTCATTGATTATGTCTCCTTCTTTATTCATTAAATTAATTAATTGTTGCGCAGAAAGTTCTGCAAATTCCTTATTATTTATTGCTTGTTCTTTTTCAATTATCCTTACATTGTCATTGTCAAGATTTTCCTTAATTGATTCAATTAGCGCTTTATCAGCTTCTGGATAATAGAATGGGCCATCTACAACATCAATAGAAGAAAAACCACCGTTTGGTATAAGCAGTACTGTCTCTATCTGTGCCATATTCAATTTTTTTGCTACGATTTTGCCCAATTCTCGACTTTCTTCAACAGAAGTTCTCATCAGAGTTACTGTTGGGTTATGCTTATAGAAGTTCCTATTTTTGAACTTCTCTGGAACTGTATCAAATGGTCCAAAATTTACCATATCCATTGCACCTAAAGATACAACTTGAGGAACTTTTGCTAAAGCTGCAGCTTCTAACCTATTTTCACCTGCCTTTAAAACTCCACCGACCAACTCGTCAGCCCATTCAGTCGTCGTCAAATCAAGTACTCCTGCAAAATACCCATCCGAAACTAGAGATTCCATGGTCTGACCGCCAATCCCAGTTGCATGAAATACCAATACTTCGTAACCATTTTGCTCAAGATATTCTCGAGCAAAATTTACAGCAGGCGTTGTCACACCAAACATAGTAGCGGCCACTAGAGGATGTTCATCCACTTCATTTTCAATACGATAATTTAGCAATCCAGCTATCGCTGAAACAGCATTCCCAAAAATTCGTTTTGATATCTTATTTAATCCTGATACATCTACAATTGAAGGCATCATGATGATGTCACTGGTCCCAACATAAACACTAGTATCTCCTGAAGCGACTGTTGAAACAATCATTTTGGGAATACCAATCGGTAATTTTCTCATGCCAGGTGCCACAAGCGAAGTCCCGCCAGTTCCCCCAAAGGATAGAACCCCATCAAAAAGCCCTTTTTTAAATAATTTAGGAAGCAACTGTTCTAACCCTTTAGACAAAACATCCGTAGCATAAGCTCGATCATTGCGCTTACGGATTGTCTCAATATTTTCTTGAACCTCGGCAGCAATTTCAGAAACATCAACATCTGGAATAAAAAATGGTTCAAATACCCCTGTATGAATGGTAAATACATTCAAATCAAGTTTTTCTAAAAGCTGTTTAATGTACTGGTACTCTGTCCCTTTTGAATCAAAAGTTCCTACTAAGGCAACAGTTTTCAATCGTTTTTACCTCCTTATTTAGTCACAGTTAACTGCTTACAAGTTGATTATAGGTATATCAGGACCGATTGAAAACGTTTCACATCGTGATGAAATAGTTTATATATTAGATTCTCTGTACTTTTTTGGTGATTGTTTCATATATTTTTTGAAAATCTTATTAAATTGTGCGTAATCAGAATAACCGACGCTACTTGCAATTTCTACCAATCTTAAGTTCGTTGAGTTCATTAATTCAATAGCCTTATTTAGCCGAAACTTGATTAGGTACTCAGTAAAACTTACACCTACTTTTCGTTTAAAAAGATCACTTAGATAGCTTGAAGATAAATTGGTAAAATCTGCTAAATCACTAATATAAATGGTTGTCGAATAATTTTCACTTATGTATTTTTTTACAAAGTCAACATAATCATAATATTCTTCAATACCTTCTAAAATCTGGATAGTTAAGTTATCGTGTTGTGTGTGCGTAGCATCTTTGAATGATTTAATCTGAGAAGAAAGGATTTGTTCTGAATTAATTCTTTCAAAGGTTGATCCACCAATATATCCCTTTATTTCAGGAAATTTATTATAAATGTAGCGCACTTCTGTTAAGTCATTTATTGGACCGCCGTAAACCATGATGATGCTCTTCGATTTCCGCTCAATCAACTTTGCACAAATTTCTTGAATAGTACTGAGCATATTTTCAAAGGAGTGCATTTTTTTTGCACCTAAATTTCCTCCTTCAGTAAGACCTAAGTGTATACACACAATATCTGGTCCAACCTTATCCATTTGTTCAGCTTCCTTCTTATTTGTTACAAACCCCATAGTAAATAACCCATTATTTTTGGCAAGCTCTATAAACTCTACCTCTTGAAAAAAGGTAATTTTCTCTTCTTCTAGAGCCTCTCTAAACTTGCCATCAATCAAACTAACCGTCGGATAATTTACAACCCCTGCAAAATTGTATTCTTTGATATAACGAATCAATTCATCTGATTTTATTAAGGGATCCGTTGCATTTACTCCAAATAATACAGGGAAATCATCCAACACAGGCAACAATTCTTTTGTAGAAAATTCCTTTACTAGATCATTACTGTTAGCAAATGGTAAATAACCTCCCAGTGAACTCCTCCCCATTTGTCTGAATTTGCCCGAATTTAAGGCTAGTATTAAATCTGCTCCACCTTGTTTAGCGTTAACTGCACTCATCCCAGTTGCCGTAGCAATACCTAAAAGAAACTTGCCACCATAAATCTGCCTTTTTAATTTGCTTAAAATGACTTCTCTTTTCATTGTACCAACCACACTTTCATAAAAAGTTTCTTTCTGCCACTCCAGTATACTTCAATAGTAAAATATCTCAACGATTGAAAAAAGACTTACAAGAAGACCTGTATCCAAGCGTAATCAATACCTTCCACAGTTTTTTTACAAAACTATATTCGTTCAAAATTACTTGTATATGAGTCTTAGCCACACTATCTGAATTATTACCTCATCATTTCATTTCTAAAAAACTATATCGATTCTGATATATGAAATATAAATTACAAGGAACCGCATCATTTACGATACGGTTTCCCATGACTAATTTACAATGCTCAAAAAACTAGGTTAGTCACCTCTTAGTTACAAATCTTTTTTTTGATTCAATAATCATCCAGGTTCCGTATTTTTGTATTTTCAATCTATATTGAAAATAATTAATTGCTTTTGAAAAAACATCGCAGTATTTCACATCAACATTGACTTGAATATCTTCGCCAATTCCTTGAAAAACGGTGTTAAATATTTCCACAAATTTTAAGTTAGAGTTGATTGGTTGCATTGCATCAGATTTTACGTAATAATCGAGTTCATTTTCTGATGCGGTCGGATAAATCTTGAAAAATGTCTCTAGAAATTCAGTAATTTCTTCTGTTGTTTTGGCATCAATTTCTGAATCATTTTCTACCTGTTTTACTTCATATTTTGCCTTATCTGGTTTTGCAATCATGGTAGGCAAACTCGTCACAATATGATTCCCTTTTTCATCTTCAAAAATCATCACACGGTATGCAGAAGAAATTGATTGCGTTTTTTTCCCCTCTACTACCTTTTGATCCACTAAAAATGAAACGACAAATTCTTCTGAATGTTTTTCTACATCTAGAATTTTTACTTCTTGAACTTCGGAACTAGTGGGAATATCTGCCCGGACCATATCTTTGCTCAAAGCGAGACCTTCTTCTGTGAGGTATTGTCCAAGAGTACTCATCCTCTTTTCAATTACTTCTTTGTTATTCTTCCATGAAAAATATTCTCTCGCAAAATCCTTCGTAAAACTTTCAACGCCAGAAGTATTCACTACCTTCTCTTGTACAACTATTTTTTCATGAGTCGTGTGTTGATCAATAGCAGTGAAATTTTTGTAGATGCCAAAAACAAGGCTACAAGTCAACAAAAGCCAAAGAGCAAGTACCATTTTTCGATGCTTGCCCACTGAAAAGATTCGTTCTTTCTTCTTTTTTTGAATCTTTTCCTTTTGATTCCGTTCAATTTTTATCTTCATTATTTTTCCTCTTTTCTCTTATTTGTACCGTCCAGCTCCGATAAGATGCTGCTGCCAATAGCTTTCCGTTAGATTCCTCCATCCCACCGGGTCTCCTGCGTGATACATCCGATTCTCTCCTGCGTAAATGCCCACATGAGTCACATAAGTACCGGCATCATAAGTCGAATGAAAGAAAATCAAATCACCTGGTTTGGCATCTTTCAAATCAATATGAGTCATGACATCATACTGATCCTGAGCCACCCGAGGAAGTTTCAGGCCAACTTTGGCATAATACCATTGGGTCAAGCCACTACAGTCAAATCCCGTTTCTGGACTTGAGCCACCAAATACATAGGCAGTACCTTCATACTTAAACGCCTCGTCAAAAATTCCTTGCACCGTTTTATCATCAAACTGTGTCGTGGTCAGATATTGCTTCACTAATAAGCAATAAAACATATTGCCATAGTTATAGCGCCACCCACCATTTTCTTTAATTGCGATAGGATTGGGGTAATCAACTTTCTGACCACCCGATTTTTCCTTTGAAAAAGATTCCGCTAAAGCAAAACTATGCTTCTTCCCGTTTTTCGCGACATAATCCAGATACCCGCCACCATAGTTATAAGCCTGAATAATGCTGTCCTGATTACAACCTAATTCTTTGGAACGCTTAACCAAGGAAGCAAAATAGAGACACCCTTGTTTGATGGATGCCTCGGTACTTAATGAATTCGGTGGCAACCCGGCTGACTCAGAACTCTGCATAACATCTTCAATTGTGCCGCTAGATTCCACTTGAATAATCGCCAAAAGAATCGGGACATATTCTGAGATGTTTGATTCTTTGGCATACTTTTCCACCATTGCACGGTGTTTCAAAACTTCTTCTGAAACACTAATTCCGCCAGGAGAAGTGCCAGAACTATCACTTCCTTCACTGTCTTCACCAAACAACAAACCCACACACATCAAGATACCCATAAATGAAATAGTCAGGAAAGTTAACGAAATAATACTCAATTTCTTCAAGTTCATTTTTTCTCACCCGACCTTGGCTTTGAGCGAGAATTCATTCTTATTTGTAGCTTTTGATTGGTCATCTTTGTAAGAGTAGACCGCTGTTTCACTTGTTGGAAAGAATTTTTCTTACCTGACGGTTGGTTTATTCCTTTTGAAATGATTTCTTGACTAGCGAGTTTTCGTTTGATTTCGGGATTCGAATTTACTCTCACAATCCGCTTTGGTGTTTCTTTTTTCGGCGGCCTATCTTTCTGAGGTTGGAGCTCTGTTTTTATCGGAACATTTTCCCTTCTTTTTCCATGACGATTCCCTGTTTCGTTCAATGCTTTGTACTTTTCAGCCATTTTTTCATCTCTACGTTGTCGTTGTTTTTCTCGTAACTCCGCTCGATCCGCTTTTTCTTGGACCAGTCCACGCTTGAACTCTTCTGGTGCTTTTTTCGTCTTTTCGATCCCTTTATGGAGGTTGTATTTCAAGCTAGTTGGTGTATTTCGTACCTGATCCTTTACTTGTTTGGTCTTATCTTTCACCAAAGCTTGGGTATCCAGTACTTTGCCGATTTTTCTCCCGGCCAAATTCATTCGAGATTGTTTCTTATTATTTGAAGTTGGCTTTTCCTTATTCAAGTCAGACGGTGTCTCGTGATTGTTAGATAATCGTGAATTCTTTCGTAGAGAAGAACCGGATGGATTAAATTTGGATTTTGATTGTTCCTTTGCCAACTTATTTCCGACTGCTGCACCACCACCAAAAGCCAAAGTACGTCCCACATTTCGATTAAGTTGCCGTAGCTTTCGGTTCATTAACATTTGCGGTTTTCGCATAACCCGTCTTCCCATTGATTGGCTATCATTACTTTGAAGGTTGAACATGCTCATAATGTCGCCCAATTTGAAATAGATACCGGCAAAGGTCACAATTTGTAGAAAAGCTACCATGAAGAAGGGATAGGTTGCCGAAATATTGAAAAACATCGTGGATATGCTAAATGCAGTCGTAATCACTAAGGTGACACCCGCTCGCATCATAATCGTGTTGAATAAGCGAATAATCGCCTTCTTGCCCAAACTTTCATAAGTCGGCAACATCGACAATAAGAAACTAATCGGCAAAAACATCGCAAAGATTATAAAGAGAATTTGCGAGAACAACATAATCCCTGTTAAAAGAAAAACAAAGAAGGAAATCCCGATATTGAACAACACCAAAAAGACCACGGTTCCTAAGCGGTTCATGGTCTTGGTAATACTTAAATTCGCGTTGTCATTGTCTTCAATCTCTGCCTTGACCGCTTCTTCCCGATCCTTGCCTTTGTTTTCATCCGGACTCACGGATAGTATCTTATTGACTCGGCCTTCGCCAATTTCTCCTATATTGGAATCATCGAATTGTAATAGTAACCAAGGTTGTTGGACTTGAATGGAAAACAAACTATCCCGAATCAAATCCACACTATCTTTTCCTTGGCTTTCTGAATTAGGTACAACGATCTCTGTCCCAAGGCTAAGAGCCGCTTCGCTAACATCTGAACTAAAGTCATTGATTTTTGTGATATAGGTGGGCGCATACGCAATGAACGAACCTGAAAGTAGAAAAATCATCACAAAATTAATCACGGCTCGAACAGCCTTTGTAGTTTCTCGTCTTAATAATCCGGTATACGCCACATAAACTCCTAGGGCTAAAATCATCAATAATAGAAACCCAAAGTAGAAGCCCGAGGTCTGTAATCCATTTTCGGTAATACCGGCTAAGGTTTGGATATTCTTTCCAATACTTTCAGCTGTATCCGAAATGAAATCTAACTTGTAAGCTTCTTGGACTACATAGCCCGTGGCGTTCGACAAATATAAACTAACGGTCCAAATAAAATTAGTAATGGCATAAAGACCATACATCACGCTCTTCCCTAGACCATCACCCCAATTCCAAGGCAGCCAGTCCCAAGAGCTATCCACAAAGAAATCTAGTTGGTAGTTGTTCAGTGAATATTTGGAATATAGATTTCCGGCTTCCACT
Source organism: Enterococcus durans (assembly GCF_002277935.1). Classification (NCBI taxonomy): domain Bacteria; kingdom Bacillati; phylum Bacillota; class Bacilli; order Lactobacillales; family Enterococcaceae; genus Enterococcus; species Enterococcus durans. The sequence goes on from NZ_CP022930.1 coordinate 2,637,070, forward strand.
GTATCATCAACCAGACCTGTCGCCTCAGCTACCGTACCGATTAAACCCAATAGAACTGTCAGAGTGACAATGCTAATAAAAACAATTCCCACAATCCAAAAAAGTTTCTTTTTCATCTCCTCACTCCATTCTCTCTTGAACCGGCGGACGGGTATCAAAGGCATGGAAGAGTTCTTCAAAGACTGGATGAACTTGAACCACACCTACTCGACCATACAAATCTTGCATCAAGCATTGACCGTTTTCCAAATCTCGCAGACGTTTTTGATTGCTTTCATCCTCTTGATCCAAGCCAAAGAATTCCAAGGTTTTTTTGATTTCATGAATATCAGTACTTCGAAAAGCAAATTTCAATCCGATATTGTTCTTCAAACGTTCATCCAGTAAGTCATCACTATTTTGCGTGACAAAGTAAACACCGGCATTCATCGCCCGCCCAGCACGAACTAATTTATTCGATAAGGTCTTTCCTTGTGCCACTTGAAGAAAACTCCAAGCTTCATCCAAATCTACAATCTTGAAAATTTCTCGATTACTATGGATAAAGTCCAAGGAAAAAGTCGAAATAACGATTAGCATCGAAACACTCAGCAATTCCATGGTGGTATATTCTTCAAAAGTGGTTTCTGCATCTGGTAAAACCAAATCCGCTACTTGAATGATATTTAACTGCTTATCTAAACTAATCGACTGGGTAATCGAACCATCTGAGAAAAGCAAATGGGCAAAATCATAATCGGTAAAAGACTCGATATGATCGGCGATATTTTCTGCAACTGGCGAGCCTTCATTTCGAAGTTCCTTAATGACTTGTAGCAATCCTCGTTGATCACTTTGAGTAACGGTTCGAATGGCCTTGCGTAAAACAGGGAACTTCTCCCCATCTCGACTAGAAATTCCTGTTAAAAAGGTCAGAATATCAATCGCTAAACTTTCTGAGTCTTTCTTTTTCTTCATGATGACATAGGGATCAAGTAAGCCTTGATTTTCTGGTTTACTAGTTAAGTTGAGGATATTGATTTCCTCCGCAATTTCTGGCAAGTTTTTTTTCCAGCCACCTCGTTCTCCTTTTGGATCAACAATCACGGCTTGCCCACCAAAAAGGACGGCGTAATAGACTAAGAGATTGTTACTGAAAGATTTTCCGCCACCAAGAGAACCGAGAAAAGCCGCAGCTAGTGCATTGGTTACTGAACCCTTTACCCCTTGTGAGGCCAATGCCGGTTTCAGGTAAACATCCCGCCCTGTATCTACGTTATAGCCAAAGTAAATTCCTTCCAATTCTCCTAGCATCTGTGTAGCTCCAAAGCCAAGTCCCGCCAAAAAATCAGAGGTAACATACTGAATATAGTCATTCATATAGCGTTTGCTTGAAGGTAAAAACTCTTCATGTAAGCCCATCATATCGCCAAAGGGCCGGACTAGTTTTACATTGGTATCATCATAAAAATCAAGTACTTCATCACATCGCCGCTTTAGTTCATCTACTGATTCGGCACTCACCCGAACCACATAGCTCAGTTTGTACATGGATTCTTTCGACTGATCTAAGGTAGTTTCCAATTCATCCACGGAATCCAACGCATCTAATACATTGGCATTCGTTTCATTATCGGATTGGTAAGCATGGTTGTCCAAATCTTTTAATTCCTTTTTCTTATTGCGAACGGTAGCAAGTGCTTTTTTGTTCGTCACAATCTCTACATTCATTGAAGTATCAATCGGAAAAGTGAATTGTTGTTGTTGGTAATAGAAAAGTTCTGAGGAAGGAAATTCCATCTCCCCTACGATCGTATTGATTGTCAGATACGCTACATACGATTCATGATTTTCATGTTCCATGCGTAAGTACCGAGGCTTTTCTTCAATCAAACAACGAGTGGGACGTAATAGGTCATAGTGTTTCACCAGCGTTTCTGATTTCAGCTTTTTCTTTGGTAACTGAAAATCATATTCTTCAAACGGTGTGCCTTTTTCACCATAGATATGTTCAATCAAATACGTCAGATCACTCGGTGTGACACGTCTGACTTTAAATCTTCGAGCCAATTTACTTTCCATTAGTTTTTCAAGCTTGGTATACCGGCGAATTTCTTCATTGGATAAGGAAACAAAATCACCCATCAAATGATGATTCACTCCATAGACAAATTCTTGAAGTCCAGAAAAGAAAGATTTCCTGAGATTCTTTAGGTTGAACTCTTCATCTGTCGCAATTAGTTTGAAGCCAATAAAAAAGCGATAATCAATCTGACTATCGCCAATCATGGATACTAATGCATCTGTCTGTAGGTCAATCCGTTGTTTCGCTACTTCTTTGAGTCTACCGGTGATTTCTTTTTTCGATCGTTCTTGCGTGGCACGAATACTACTTTCTGTGGCAATTTGCAATGCATGGATCTTGCCTTCACGATTCTGAGCAATCAATTGGCGAAAGCTATCGTGGATTTGATACTTCTGTTCAGGTGACAAAAAGGAGTAATTGTAAGGCACTAACTCATAGTAGGCAAAACACTCGCCTTCTTGGTTAAACACAAGATTATTTTCGATATACTTAATCGGGTACATAGTTCACACTCCTTACTAAGGTGGTTGGTTCGTCCCATCGTTTCTTCTGTTCTTTAACTTTCTTTCCTGCAAAAGTGATCTTAAACCGTAAGTGATAACTGATAAAGGATCGTAAAAATCCCAATGGTTTCTTACCGTCAAAGGTCTTTTGCGACATGAACCAAGTGACCGCCACCGGTATGCCCAAGTATTTAAAAAAAGCCCCCTCTATCATAGATAGTGGAGGCACATGGGCAAATACGATGACAAACAGCAAGGATAAAACAAACCAAGCCATTTGGTTAAATGTCACAGGAAAAGGCAGCTGAAAGTCATTAATCGCATAAATGACTTTTTCAACTGCCCAAATACTGGTGTAGCTTTTTATTTTTTTCATATTTCACCTCAATTTAAAATAAAGAACCACAGTGTACACACTGCAGTTCTTTGTTATTACTTATCTATGAGCATTGAAAGGTACTCTTTATTATCTTGATAGTCATTAAAATTCATGAGTTGATACTTGTCATTATTAAGCGTAATAATATTCAGTTCTAAATCATCATCGTACTCATTTCGATTAAACCCTAAAGTTGAAAGGATACACTGAGTATCAGTTTGAATATTTTCAAAAATATACTCAAATAGAGTCTCCTTTTTTTGATCATCAAGCTCACCATGGTTGGGACTGTCCATAACAATTGGAAATTCAATTGCTTCAGGATTGAATTCATTTTTTATTTTTAATAAATTCATATACCAAATTACAGTTGCAATAGGTTTATTACTACCAGAAGCTTTTACATTTTTCTCAACTTTTTCAATGGATGAATCTGGTATTTCTTTCAAGCCAAATTTTACGATATCTTGCTTCATAGATTTATAATAAAAGGCGTTCACTTCTTTTTTCTTTTTTGAATATGCTCTCAACTTCTTGCTTACATCATTATTTTCACTAGAGATTTTTCTATTATATAAGTCTTCCTCCGCCCATTCTAATTCTAACTTAGTCTTAAGATCAGAATATCCCTGTATCTTCAGAATCTCATCATGACTCTCTTTCGTTCCTTTAAGCAGCTTATTGTACCCGTTTAATCTAGAAAGATGTTTACTATAAACATGCTCCTTTTTTTCAATATGCCGATTGGTTTCTGAAATAAGTCGTTGTAGTTCAAGACTTACTTGCGACAAATCTTCGATATTGATATTTTTCACCATACGTACATCTAATGTATCTTCTAAATCCTGCTGACATAATGGACAAGAATGTTTTTCCAATACATGATTTATATCTCTAACCTCATGACGTTTACGCTTATTGACATCCTCCAAGGTTTTAATAATATTCACTTGATTACTTCTAAGGTTTGCCAGTTCATTTTTTACTTTTCTTAAATCATCGTATATAATCCTATATTTCTTTTCCTGCCGATTCAACTCTTCTCGCAATGCCTCTACTTGCTCTGGAACAGCTTCTGGTAGTTCTTGATCAATTTTTTTCAACATATTCCCAATAGTTACGAGTTCATTATCACTTACTTTCAACTTTTCTTTCAACTCATCTTGTTTAAGTCTCAAATCAAAATATTCCCGATTGAACAAACCAAAATGTGTATACAGCAATGCTTCTTGAAATCTTGTAAATTGCCCCAAACCAGAAAAAGATTCAAACTTGCTTCCTTTCATATGATCCTGATCAATAAAATTCAACATATACGCAAATGCCGGCGGAGCAATCATTAACTTTTTATCATTCCTTGATGGTAGATAAACTGAAAAGTCAAACAACGAATACAGCCTCTCAGCCAACTCTGTTCTTATATCCGTACTTAATAATAGATTTTTTTCAGAATCAAACAACTTGAAAAATTTCCCTAATCGCAACATAGTAAATTCACTATTATTGATCATAAAATCTATAACAAAAGTAACAGAATCTTTTTTTAAATTGTCATCAAAAAAACTATCTGCACCTAAAGTATGAAAAATGCTCTTTAAAATAAGAGATTTCCCTCTCTGATTACCATCTTCCTGATCAGAGGTGACAATGTTAATTCCTGAAGTAAAAGATACTTTCTTTGCCATTTGTGATGCTGTTGAGAACAGATATATATTTTTCACAATCAGCGACTTCGTCATCATAAAACCTCCTCCAATTTAATCAAAACTACCAAAGATAACAACTCTATCTCTTCTAAAGAGAATTCAACTGGAAAATCTACATCGGTAATCTCAATGAACTGCCTCACTAAGCTGAACATTTCATCTGCCTCTAAATCACTTGCTTTAGCGATTACATCTTTTTTTATTTTCTCTTCAAGCTTTTGCCAATAATAATCCATTCTTAACCGAGAAATTACATCAGGAATCATAGAAAAATATTTCAACCTTTCCCCCATATTCATTACAGAATCTTGGATATATTTTTTACACTGTTCTGCAATAGAAAAGGATTGCTCTGCATACCGCCCCATAATCAAATTTACTCGATCTGATGAAAGACCTTTTTTATCCAATACTTCTTGACGCGAAGTAATAGAAAATTCATAATTTGCTTTTAACTGTGCCTCTTCCGCTAAAAGATTTAATAATGCTCCAGGTTTAATAGGATCTTCACCAAACATCTGAATGAAAAAAGAATTAACACGACCTACCATCGTATCTTTATATGCAGAAATATTTAAATCACTATTAATAAAAAAAATATCTGATAAATCGATTTCTTCATCAGGAAATTCAGCTCTAATAGCTTTCAGAATTGATTCTCTATTTTTTTCATCCAACAGACTTAATTGAAATTCCGAGTTAGGTAATTTTGAATTACCTGGTACAGCTAAATGTAAGTTAGATACAATAGCTAGTTTAGATTTTGGGTGACCGGCAACATATTCGGTATGTCTTATTTGATATAAGGTACTAATTATTGAATTATTTTTCTTTGAATCTTTCTTTGTAAGGGATCCGATAGTATATGATTTAGCATTCTTTGTTTTAACTTGAAAAAATTCGAACCGATCTGGATGATGAATTTCAATATCACAAACATAATCAAAAACCATTGTGAAATCAGATGAAATAGCTAACTCATGTAGAAATTTATCAATTCCCCAATAAATTTCAAATGAAAAGCGATTTTTTGAACGTGCCCCAGAAACATCTGCTTGATAATTCAAATACGCCTCATCTATCCCCATAATTGTGCCTCCTTGAAAGTGCTGTTATTATTATAACACCTTCTTTGGAATGCTTGCTATACAGCATAAAAAAATCAGTTTAAACCATATTTAAGATATATATACAACCCGTTAATTTTATTAATTATTTTACTAAAACATCCCCTTTACATATTAGAACACTCGTTCCCCTTTTTAGTCAAGGAAATATATTTGTTATATTATATACAATATTCAAAAACACCACGACTAGTAGTCAAATAATTTCCACTTATTTCCAAGTCTCGGCCATAAGCTTCATAATCAATATAATTTTGTAGGTGTATAGGAACCTCTCCCAAAGCGCCTGTTTCTTCAATCAAATAATACGCCACATCACTCATATCAGCGCAATCCGGATAATAGACAATATCATCCACATGCTCTACCATTTCCTCGAAAGAATTGAAGAAAGCGTGTTGAATCTCAGAAGCAACTTCACCAATTGGCGTTCCTTCAAGCTCTTCTGCTAAGCTACACAACCGGTTAATCTCTTCAATTGGCGTATACTCATCAATCTCAAAAGGCAGTTCATAATCATGAATCGCGTACTCTTCGTATTCGTCATTTAATCCAATCCGTTCTTTGACCTCATCAAAATCGACAGGTGGGGTAAACCACGCCCCAACCAACTCACCTTCATTGTATTTTCCAAGGTTCGCAATATACACACGCATCTGTTCCATCGTGATTCCCCCTCAGGCACCGACAATTCGGTTAAACAAATTGAGTAAGACATCCTTCACTCCAGAAGCATTAAAGACCAGACCGACCGCAATCAAAGCAGTCACCAAGAAGCCAATCAGTTTGGAAAACTCACGTTTAAATCCTAAAAACAAACCAATGACCACAATCGCTAGTAAGACTAAAGATTGAGCATTGGTTAAAAACCATTGATATAAATTTTGTCCGAAATTCATCTTGTCACTTTCCTTTCTTTTCCATTGCTCGATCCGCTGCTGCACTTGCGTTCATCAAGCACATCACGGTAACGCCGAGCATACTACCACCAAATACCAATAACATATCTTTTACAATTCCCATCAAAATTCCTCTTTCATATAATCAAGTCTTCAATTGCCATACTTTGTTGCTCCAAAATCTTTTTATGCCGGTCTGATAACCGCGCATTCTGTACCATATCCTGGATATACGTTGTTTGATTCAATCGATCCAACTCCTTAGCCATTTTCCACGTAGGGGCGACTTGGCGTCCAAGCCAATTCAAGGTTCGTTCGATAGTATAAGGTTTCGGTTCAGAAGTTAATTGAATTTCCTTCCGATTCCGTCCAATAAAGCGCCCCCATTGTTCATTCAAGGGCCAGTTGGTCCGCCGTTTTCCTTCCACCTTATCCGCAAATCGCAAGTAACGATTGATAATGGAAAACGTGGTGCTCTCAATGCTACGACCTTTTAATAAATCTTGAATTGCATGATAAGCACGTTCATTTTTCAACCGAATCTCAAAGCGGTTTTTCGTTTCGGACTGGTCTAATGGAATTCCTAACTTGATATATTGCTCATAATCTTTTTCGTACAAACAGAAATAAACTTCACTTTTAAGGCTTCCAATATACAGGGTATTTCCCATACCATCCTTTTCATCAGCTTTCAACAGTTCTCCGGAACGATAGCTTTTAAAGGTACGGAACAAGGAAATACATTCTTCCTTCTGACATTTTTTCGTTAACTCAGGAATATCCAATAAGCCAACTCGATCATTGATTGCTAAATCCAAGCGTTTCATCACGCCACCAGCTTTTAGACAATCTTCGAAAAAATCGTACCAGCTACGCTTTTGAGCGAGTAAAAAAGTTTCAAATTGCCGACATCCTCGCCCTTTTAATTCCAAAAGAACGCCCTTATCTTCTTCATGTGACAACATCACCACAATATCGCCCATGACATATTGTTCCTGATAGGAGTAAAAGGCGTAATCCTCATGAAGCATATACTCAAATTTCAAATGGAGAATTTCTTGAATAATTTTCCGTACATCCGTTGTGGGGAAACGAATCCTTACATAGTCAAACAGTAACGTCAAAGGCAAATCGGGATTGAAACTTTCCAGTTGGTCAAAAATTTTCCTCATGGTCTTTGTAGAGGCGGTTACGCCACCGTTTTCTATCTGATTTAAATAGGGACGGCTAAGCCCGCAAGCCGTAGCCAATTTATTTTGTGAAACACCATATTCATTGCGTCGTTCTTTTAATAACCGATAATCTAAATTCCGTTGTGTCAAGTTCTCACCTCCAAGTTCAAGGTGTTAACTTTTTCAAATGAGTTAACACCTATGCAAATCGCTTAATATCCTTGATACAACAAGCATTTTTAATGGTTGCTTGCTTTTTTTTGTGTTTTTGTACCCCCCTGTTAGATACAGGGGGTGAGACATCATGGCCGGCTGCCGCCGTCCATGAACAGGCACAGCACCACGGAGGATTTCTGCTTCGCAAATCCCCCGCGGTCAGCGCCTATCAGTGGGTTATTTCCCTATTACTCCGCGGTGATACCCTCAATTTCCAATTCTGCTTTTATCTCAAACAAGTATTGGCGGATATCTGGTTCTTTGGCAAGGTCCGCAATCCGTTCAAATTCACTGATGACTTGATTCAACTCAATTCGAGTATCGGTTTCCTCGTCCATTACATACGAATCACTTGGGACCTTCACCCCGTTTTTACGAATATCGAAATTGAGCTGGTATAGTTCTTCCTCTAGTTCCGGATCGGATTGAATCTTACCAATCACCCAATAGATTTCCCCAATCAACTCATCATAAATCATCTATTTTTACCTCCTTCAATCTTCTGGCAATATCAAAAATGAACGAAACTGTGACTGAGTTTCCGGCCTGTTTATACAACTGACTATCTGAATTGACTTGAGATGCCCGGTCAAAGGCCCAATCGGGAAAGCCCTGAAGACGCCAGCACTCCCTAGGTGTTAACTTTCGAATCTGGTACTGATCTGTGACAACCGCTTGTTGGTCTCCTGTTAGTAACATATGCACACTTTGTTTTCCCAGACGGCCTCGACGATTTGTGGAATTAGGAAAAGCCAGGTTCACACTGTCCCCTGGCTTCACCTCTTGATATTCTGTTTTATTTTTCCGAATCATAATCTTCGTTCCCCCTTGCTTCGTTGACAAGGTGGGAGCTGTTCCGGTTACTTCATAGACCCGATTGCCTTGTTCAAAATTTCCTGACAACATACCCGCTACAGAAATTCCATCATTTACCGGTAAGGCAATTTTGATTCCTTCATCGCCGGTTAAGGTTGGAGCTACGCCATCTGATCCATAAACTTGACCACCCATTCCTCGATTGGAAGGATTGATATTCAACAAGTTTCTGATGTTTTGATCAGATGTTGCAGACGATCCAATGATAGGAAATACTTGTTCGGTACATGCGTCTCGAGAATGTCCGATAAGGAAGACCCGCTCGCGGCTTTGGGGAACGTAGGCCTTTGAGTTAAGCACCTGCCATTCCACATCATACCCCAATCCATCCAACGTTCGGAGGATCGTCTCGAACGTAGCCCCTCTTTCGTGATTGAGCAATCCTCGGACGTTCTCAAGGAATAGAAGCTTTGGTCGGAGAAGAGCGGCGAACCGAGCGATTTCAAAGAATAAAGTACCTCGAGTATCGGAAAATCCTTGCCGCTTTCCCGCAATTGAAAAAGCTTGGCACGGAAATCCGCCACAAAGGGTGTCCACTGGTCCGAGGGATTGAACAAACTCGTCTGATACACTTGTGATGTCATGCATTTCCACCTCCTTACTTGTATCATGGATTGCCTTATAACTCCGGCGAGCAAATTCATCAATTTCACAAAAGCCGATACACTGGTGGCCCGATTGTTCCATACCTAAGCGAAAACCACCAATCCCGGCGAATAAATCTAAAAATGTCATACATCACCTCATTCATTGCAAAGAAAAAAGCCAAGAACATTTTTGCTCTTGGCTCTTAAAACTATTTCAATTTCAAATTTATTTTTCTTTATCCAAACCAATCAATTCTCGTTGTTTTCGATTGGATTCATCTGCTACAAATTTAAAGACTGTCTTCAGCTCTTTCGCAGAGGCATTCTTTTGTAGTGTAGAAAAGTTACGGTTATACTTCTCCATAATTTCTTCAACTTTTTCTTTCTCAGTCATGTAGCTCTTCCTCCAATCTTTCTTTCGTATAACTGATTGGTAATGCTAACTCAACATTATCAATATCCATTAGGAAATCAGAAATCGTATTTTGAAAATCCTTCACTAAGATATTGATAGTTACTTTCTCTTGAAATTGTTTTTTCACCCGCATCAAATTTTTCTCGATTGGAAAAACGCATTGATAAAACGTTCTTTAGGAACAAAACGGCCCTCAACTTCTTCTCGCTTTTTAGTAAAGTTCCAAGCAATAAATTGATCTTGATAAACATAATAGATAAGCACATTATAATTCTTTTTGAGTGCCCGTTCAATATTTTGATTTACCTTAAAAGTCGCAAACGTGCCATCAAGAATAAAACTATAACCCTTTTTAAGAACTAAATCGAGAGCCGCATCTACCAAAAGTGCTGATCCTCGTTGAAATTCATCTGAATTATTCCCAACATAACCTGGGAATAATTCACGAAATTTATCAGCATCGATTACACAAAGATTACTATTCAATGCCGTCAAAGTTTGTGCAGCCTCAGTCTTTCCAGCCCCAGGACTTCCAGCCATAAAAATGGCAGTCTTTTCTTCCTCTTTTTCTTTCCCATCAGTAATAGAAGAAATTAATACTTTTTTGTTCTCTTTAGCATACTGTAAAGAATAATCCTCTGTCATTTTTATTGCACCTCCTGACGCTATCATCCCTAGTTTATCATACTTTTAGTCCGATACCCTAGAATACTAAATTTCTCTGTAGCTGTCATTTTTCTTTTGATTGCGCTACTTGTTTGATGGATTCCAAGAAATCATACCCTTTTGGTACAAGTGGCGTATAAAACTCACTAATAACACTGCCCCCTGTATCCACATAGCCTCGCCCCTTAATTCGTTTCATAAAGAAATTTTTATCAACTTCTCCATACATCATGGAATACCCGAGTTCACTCATGCGACCCAAAGCCACTCGGAAATTGAATTGATCCCGAATTCCGTCTCCTAAATATTTCGCATCTGGTCTTTGGCAGGCCAAAATCAGAAAGAACCCAGACTGACGACCTAGCATCACGATTTGTTTGAGCTTATTCAAAATTACCGCACTTTCCTTAGTTGTTAACATTTCCATATAAGCCACGTATTCATCAAAGATTAAAAAGTTTGGCGGAAGTCCAAGATAGGCATAATTCTCTCCTGTTTTATAGTTGGGCATTTCTTTCATTGCCTTGCTACGAGTCATCATACGTTGGTAAAAATCTTCCACACATGTAGAAATTTCTTCTTTTTGGGAGTATACGTGAGGCATCACCGTACCTAAATCGGCGAGGTCCGCATTTTTTGGATCAAGAACAAATAGTTCTGCATCTGACTTTAATAGTGCTTCGATAATGGTGAGAAGCAAATAGGTCTTTCCTCCACCTGTACCGCCAGCGATTAACATACGAGGCAAGGAATCATAGGCCCATACGTGATTTTTCATCAATCGCAGAGTTCCATTTTTTGCCACCACTTCTTCAATTCCAATTCGATTAGCAATCATATCGTATAACAAGGTGTATTCCACATAGGAGTCTTTGAGTTCCTTTTCTACTAACTCACAATACAGTCCGCTTTCTAACTTCTTTTCCAACTTTAAAAGCTGATCTTGGTATTTCCCAAGTGAAATTTGAACGCGAATAGAAAGTAAACCATCCTTCATTCGATAATAGATTTTGGGAAAGTAACTGATACTCTCTCTGGTCCGATTACTATTCAAATCTTTGAAAAAGCCTTCACTTTGAGTTTGCTTCACTTCATACCAATGATTTTCTAGAATCATCCGAGCCAGCTTTTGTCGATGCCATAAACTTCGCCAATGGTCCTGAAAAAAGTGAATATAAAGCAATATCATGCTTCCCGAAAGAGCGAGACTTCCTAGTAAGCAGAGTAAATCTTTCATGGACCAAACGATTTCACTAGTGGAGAATGTTACTTTAGAAATCTCAAATTGTCTAAGCTCTTGAAAATAAAAGACGCCCATCCAACCGATGAATAAAGCGATTAGCCACTCAAGAATAAAGTGATAAACCAAGTGCTGATCTCCTGCACGTATGCGATGTCCTTTGTACATTTTGATGGTTTCCACCTCCAGTCGAAAATTGCCCAATAAAATCATATTGGGCAATTTCAAAAAGTTATGCTAGTCATTTACTGCTACGGAGAGTTGTTTTGTTTCAACCAATTGCGTTAAGAAACCTTCAATGGCATCCGACATCTCCACACCAATTTCTTCCAAGACAGATTCCGCCTGCCGACATAAGTTTTCATTTACTTCGACAACCATAAAGAAGGACTCTTCTTCCCCTAACCAATTTAGTACATCAAAGTCTTCCTCATCAGTTTCAAAAAAATCCTGATTCATAATAAGAAATGCTTTTTCATCTATCGTCAAATCCTCGTTGACTTGTTCTTTGGTTAGTTCTCCTTTGCTATAACGATCTAGACAATCTAAAATATGTTCCACATTAATTTCCATACGCTTCACCTATTTCTTTCCTTCATTTTGGTTTGTAGGATTTCCTTGATTCGGTTGGCGTTTTAAGACTAAATCATCCGCCTTAATGAACCAATTGACAGTTGTTCCTTCTCGAAAAACATAGTTGGCAACGGTATCCACGATAGGATTGACCAGCTCTACCTCTGCATCATAAGCAAACTCACGTAAGGGTACATTTGCTGGGATACTAACTTGGATCATTCGACCTTGCGCGGAGGATTTCAAATTATAGGTTCGTTCTTTTACCTCATTACTAACCGTTCCATCCTCATTTTGTTTCCGTACTTCTCGACGTAATGCGGAAAAGCGCAACTTCCCAAACGTTAGTCCTAAATCTACGACAATACCTTCTGTTAATCTCATCTTCTTTTCCTCCTATGCTTTCACTAAATCATCGACATACAACACGTAATCGGTAAAACCGCGGTTTTCAATCTCATAGCCTTTGGCAACCAAGTGGGGATTCACGGCTTTTAGCGGTTGGTCTTGATCAAAATCCTTTTCGCCGGCTTCTGCAGCTACCACCACTTCAATATCATCGGCCCGTTGCTTACTGGAGTATAGATGATAACTGCGACCAATCACCGTAGTATTCCGACCATATCCTTCTGTTAAAATGTCACCTTCACCGGCATAACTTATCTTTCCAAAAGTTTCGGCCATATCCGGCACGACAAATTTCAATTCCATATTTTTTTCCTCTTTTCATTGTTAGTTTTGGATACAAAAATAGCGCGACCACTTTTTTAGGAGGCGGTCGCGCGCATTATTTTTTCCTATTTACTTGTTTCATCTCATCACCTTAGTTGCGGTGATTCCAGAAATAATAGCCAGCCGTCGCAAAGATTAAAGTAAAGCCAATGAACAGTAGCACATTGGAATTTTTCTCCCCAGTTTGAGGGAACGTCTTCACTGTGGAGCCAGAATCTTGAGAGTCGCTTGAAACAGTTGGTGTTTCCGGTTGTTCTGGTGTACTTGGTGTGGTCGGAACTTTTTTTGGAGTTAAGGTTTGGGATTTTTCTTTCAAATCTTCATTATGTTTTCCATTGATATTCCCATCTTTATCATAATTGATTTCCGCAAAAGTAAACTTGGTTCCTTCTGGATACTTTCCAGTGTCTACTTTTTCTGCAAGCACAGTTTTGGTAAATTCTTTGTCATTCACTTCGTAATCAATTTTGCCAGATTTCCAAGCTTCTTTGTTCGTGCCATCTGGTAATAAGGCATACAGAATTGTTTCAAAAGCTTCTTTTGAGCCATCCAGTACATCATGGGTAATGGACACATCATCAAACATATCCACCACATCACCATGAGTAAAGGTCTGAGAACCGTCTTCTAGGTGCGCTTTTGTTTGAATGGAAACATGACGTTCCACTGTACAATTGACAGTTTGGGCTTGATTATTCAAACTAGCATCCTTCGCTACTGGCTCATCGCCTGCTTTAAAGGCTTCCTTATTTTCATACACATAGTTGAACAAGACGATGGTTTTATCCAAAACTTGTTCGGCGGTTAATTTATGCAGAATTTCCCAAGTTCCTGTTTTTTCTTTATTCGCCAAAGTGGCCGTTGTTTCGGCAATCACGAGTGGTTTGGCTTTTTCATCTTTTTCTTGAGCAGCTTTTGTCTCCTCCACATCAATGACTTGTGCTACGATATACCAGTCCTCTTTGATTTCATGAAGATTGTAACTCAATTTATCAACTAGCTCGGTAGAATCAAGGGTAGTCAATTCTTTGTCTCCGTCTTTCCAAGTCGCAAGAGAAGTTACACTATCTTCTTCCTCAGGCAAATCATAGAGCATCAAACGGTTCAAGCTAACGGAAAATTCGTTGTTCGTCAGCTTCTCGTAAGGAACGGTCACCGTCTTAATTGGTTGTTTTTGGCCTTGTTCGGTAATGGTAAAGACATACTCACTCTTCACATAGTTGTCTTTGTTTTCTTTAAAAGTAGAACGGATTTCTAGTGGTGTAATCTTTTGAAACCCTTCCGGCGCTTCTACTTCTTCAAGTAAATAATCCCCATAAGGAAGATTTTCAAACTTGCCATAGCCATCAAAGCCTAATTGTTCGTTATAAGCAGTGATTGATTCATCTTCAGCTCCTGTAATCTCATTGGTTCCTTCCAACGGCGACACTTTAAAGGTCAGATCATTGAAGCCAGTTTCGGCAGTTCCCGCAGCTGATCCGGCAAACTTGAAGAAATCAAAACCAAAGCGAATTACTTGTTCTTTTGCCGTGATATCTCGGGTAATGACCGCATTCTCAGCGCTATCATCAACTTTCTTAATAGAAATAGGGTATTTAGTTTGATCTAAACTATATCCTTCTGGTGCTTTGGTTTCTTGCCAATAATACTCGTTGATTGCTAAGTGTTTAACGGCAACTTGATTCTTTTCATCCAAAGTCAAAGTCACTATTTCATCAGAAGCTTGCGTTCCTTTCACTAATTCTGGTTTAAAAGTTTCACTCCATTTAACAGCTTTTCCATCCCTAGCAGTAAACAAGGTGTATTCAGCTCCCTCGAAGACTGCTTTACCCTGTGTTTTATCTCCAGTATCTTTGTCTTCTTTTGTCAAAGTGGTTTCCCCAGTAATTTCTTGGTTTTGCCCTTTGACATTACTGGTAACAAGAGCTACGGTTTGATTGGCATACTTCAATTCGACTTTTAGTGGTTTGAAAGTATTCACGAAGCCATTAGATGCTTTGATTTCGGTCACGTAGTAAGTTCCCAATTCCAACGCGTTAGCAATCTCTTTTGGTGTTTCCGCATGACCTTTTTCATCCGTGGTCATTTCTTGGACGATTTCACCGGTTGGGCTATCTTTGCGAATGACAAACGTATTTCCAGCTAAAGAGTAATTGTCATTCCAAAGATCACTCCCTGTTTCAATCCCAGTTTTATCCAGAATGATTTGACCTTTTTCTCGCGTATTTTTTGAAGTCACAGAAATGGTTTCGCCTGCTTTAATCGTAGCAGTCATGGGTGTAGTATCAATCGTATAAGGCGCCAGTACCGATTTTTCGGTAATGGTTACCTTTGTACCATGAGGAATCCCATCCAATGTAGCAATGCCTTCTTTATCAGTAGTCACATCTTTTGCGGGTAAAGTTTTCCCAAAATCTAAATGGAAAATTGTCCCTGGGACAACATCACCTGATTCTTTATCGACTTTTTTTATCTTCAAAGAACCCTCAGTTTCTACGTCAATTTTAATCGTATAGCTATTAGGTTTATCAATTGCACCAGCCATGACTGTTTGAACCCCTGCTTTCTTATAGGCCACTGGAGTTCCAGTTCCAGCTGATTTTTTTAATGTTAATGTGCCTGACTTGGAATTAGGATTTGGTGTAAACACAAGTTGATTCCCACTTACTCGGTAATC
The DNA here is from genome assembly GCF_002277935.1 of Enterococcus durans. Classification (NCBI taxonomy): domain Bacteria; kingdom Bacillati; phylum Bacillota; class Bacilli; order Lactobacillales; family Enterococcaceae; genus Enterococcus; species Enterococcus durans. The sequence continues at coordinate 2,652,903 of NZ_CP022930.1, forward strand.
AATATTTGCCGTATTTTGAACCACTTTATCAAACTCAGATAAATTTAAATCATTTTTATCCGTTAAAGTTGTCGATTGACCTAAAATTGTTTTTACCGTGGTATCATTAAAACTTGGCTTTTTTTGATAATCCTCAATTGCTTTGTTAATTTTTCCTTCAATAGAATTTATATCAACTGTTGCACCTCCTAATCGTTTTATTGAATGAAGGGTATAACCGTTTACTTCCTCCCAAATCATCTTTTGTGCCACCATATTTGTGTCCATATCTGTTCCTGCCTTTTTCCAAAGAACGGAAACTAGCTTCGCTTTTTCAGACATTGATGGTAATGGATTTTTTACATAACCTGGAGTAACTTCTGTTGGAATTGTAACTCCCGGTTCCATGCAAAAAACTGTTTGTTTCGAACCATTGTATTCAGCATATAGCGGGGTAGTACGTTCTGAGAGCATGCTGCCATCGCTAAAAGTTCCATCAACTTCATACAGTTTACTTACGTCATAATAAATTGTTACCTCTTGAGGGTGAGTAATTTCATCTGCAAAAGCAATCGTAGGACCAATCGCTCCACCAATTGTTTGGCCCAACAGAGCCAAAGTCGTAAACAATCGCCATTTTTTAAATATCGGTTTTTTCATATAATTAATCTCCTTTCCCATTTGGGTAATAGAAAAGAGACATCCATCTCTGAATGTCTCAAATGTTTAAAACTATTTTTTTCAAAAATTATCAGATACCATATATCAGAAACTCCAAAGAGACTTTTCCTATATAGGCATACTGGATAATGCGATCCGTATTTGGGATATCTTTTCCGTTCTCGTATTTGTCCATTGACCATTTTGTAATAGACGGCGAAAAAAACTTTCCAAAGTCTTCTCTTTCTAAACGATAATCTCTTCGAATCTTCCTGAATCTTAGTCCCATGCGGAAAGGATCCAACTTTTCAAATTGATTGATCATATTTCCCCTTCTCAACATCTTGCTAAAAGTCTCTCCATACAAAATATAAGGGACAGTCACTTTCCCAAGATAGGCAACATTCATTAATCTTTCAATATCAGGAATGTTCGCACCCTTTTCCCATCTATTCACAACATTCTTACCTGCTGGTCGAGTAAAGTTCTTACCAAATTTTTCCAGTGTCTCACCTCGATTTTTCCGAATCTCTTGGATTCGTTTTCCCATCGCTATTTTATCGATAAGGGGTAATTTAAACGAACCACCCTCTTGTTTTATATCCATCAAAATTTCTTTACCATCGTTAGAGAGAAACACAGCAATTTTTTGTTGCATTTCCTTCGATGGTTTTCTCTTTCCGTTTAAAACATAACTAAGTGATACTTCACTAGTCCCTACTTTAGTAGCCAACTCTTTATTGAGCAACTTGTTCATGTCTCTGTATGCAATTAGTTGATCAATAAGAAGCCCAACTCTATCCTTCTCATCTTTTAATAGAGTTTCTACATTCAGAATTTTACTTAGTGTATCATCTACATCTTTTGGAATTTTCCTTGTTCCTTTTTCATACTTGACTAAGGCACTTTGCGAAATCCCCGCTAAGTCGGCTAGCTTCTTTTGAGACATTTTTTTCTCTTTCCTTAAAGATTTAAGAAATTCTCCACTTATATTTTCAGACATGAAAAAAGCACCTCCTATGAGATGCTTTCATCATACGCTGACGGTTAAAAACCTTCAAGGAAAATATTCCATTTTTGTTAATTTTAACACAACCGTGACAACCGTATGACAGTTTAAACTTTTTTAAACGGGTAAATCACGAATTTTACACCACTCGAAAAGGTTGATTTAACAGGATTTATCGTTGATGAAAAGCTATTTCGCGTTATCCTGGTCGTCCATTTTCAGAACGGCCATGAAGGCTTCTTGTGGGACTTCTACTGAGCCGATTTGTTTCATGCGTTTCTTACCTTCTTTTTGTTTTTCAAGAAGTTTTCGTTTACGCGAAACATCTCCGCCATAACATTTTGCCAAAACGTTCTTACGCAACGCTTTGATGTCTGAACGGGCGACGATTTTTTGACCGATAGCGGCTTGGATCGGTACTTCGAATTGTTGTCGTGGAATCAGTTTTTTCAATTTTTCAACGATTGCTTTTCCTCGTTCATAGGCAAAGTCACGATGGACGATGAAGCTTAAGGCATCGACTGTTTCGCCGTTCAATAAAATATCCATTTTCACTAGCTTGCTCTTTTGATAGCCTGACATGTCATAATCAAGTGAGGCGTAGCCCTTCGTACTTGATTTTAGTTTATCAAAGAAGTCAAAAACGATTTCAGAAAGTGGAATATTATAAACGACATTTACGCGGTAATCATCTAAGTAATCCATGGTGATAAAATCTCCACGTTTTCTTTGTGAAAGTTCCATTACAGCTCCGACATACTCATTTGGTACCATGATTTGTGCCTTGACGAAAGGTTCTTCAACATCTTGGATGGTTACTGGTTCAGGAAAATCTGCTGGGTTGTCTACGACTGTCATAGAGCCGTCTGTTTTATTGACATGGTAGATTACGGATGGTGCAGTCGTGATCAGTTCTAAATTGAATTCACGTTCTAACCGTTCTTGAACGACATCCATGTGTAGCAATCCCAAGAATCCACAACGGAAACCGAAACCTAGTGCTTGAGAAGTTTCTGGTTCGAATTGGAGCGCAGCATCATTTAATTGTAACTTATCCAATGCGTCACGCAGATCATTGTAACGGGAAGTATCGATAGGATATAGTCCACAATAAACCATTGGATTCATTTTTCGATAACCTGGCAGTGCTTCTTTTGCTGGATTGTTAGCTAGAGTAACCGTATCCCCTACTCGTGTGTCTTGGACTGTTTTGATACTTGCAGTGATATAACCGACATCACCGACCATCAAAAAGTCTCTTGCAACAGCTTTAGGTGAAAAAACACCTACTTCCGTTACATCAAATGTTTTGCCGTTGCTCATCAACTGGATCTTATCTCCTGGTTTTACCACGCCATCTGTGATGCGGACATTTAATACGACCCCGCGATAGCTATCGTAGACTGAATCAAAGATCAGTGCTTTCAATGGTGCTTCTAAATCTCCAGATGGTGCAGGAACATATTCGACGATTTGTTCTAGGATCTCTTCAATACCGATCCCTGCTTTGGCACTGGCTAAAACTGCTTCGCTTGCATCGAGTCCAATGACATCTTCGATTTCTTGACGTACTCTTTCAGGGTCTGCTGCTGGTAGATCGATCTTATTGATGACTGGCAAGATCTCCAAATCATTATCTAAAGCCAAGTAAACATTTGCTAGTGTTTGTGCTTCGATTCCTTGGGCAGCATCGACGACTAAAACAGCTCCTTCACACGCAGCTAAACTTCGTGATACTTCATAGGTAAAATCGACATGTCCTGGGGTGTCGATGAGATGAAAAATATATAATTCTCCATTTTTAGCTGTATAGTTTAGTTCTACAGCATTTAATTTAATCGTGATCCCACGTTCACGCTCTAGATCCATTGAGTCTAATAGCTGATCTTGCATTTCACGAGACGTCACAGTGTTCGTCTTTTCCAAAATACGATCGGCCAATGTAGATTTCCCATGGTCGATATGAGCGATGATCGAGAAATTCCGAATTTGCTCTTGGCGTTGTTTCATTTTTTTTATATCCATAGCGTCTCCTCTTTTCTTATAATCAGCACTTTCCATTATATCAATGAAAAGAATGAATTTAAAGACTTTTTACCTAGTCGGCTTTAGAAGTTTTTTTGCTGAAATTTTGCTATACTAGTAACAAGTAAATAATTGGAGATGAAAGAATGGATCAAAGAGATTTCAGAGAAAATCTTGAATTAAAACCTGTTACAGAAGAACATGTGGATCAGTTCAATGAATTGCTCTCTTATGTCTTTCAAGTAACTGAAGCGGATATTGAAGAGAGCGGATTTGAAAGCAAGCGTGCCTTTATCCGCTCAAAACGACCAATCCTGGAGTTATCTGAAGTATTTGGTTGGTTCCACGAAGAAAAACTGATTTCACAGATTGCCATCTATCCCTGTGAAGTGAATATCCATGGTACGCCTTATAAAATGGGGGGTGTAACTGGTGTGGGAACTTATCCCGAATACGCAAATCATGGGTTGATGCAAGACTTGATCATCGTAGCATTAGATAATATGCGTAAAAACAAGCAATGGATTTCCTATCTTTACCCTTATAGTATTCCTTACTACCGTCGTAAGGGCTGGGAGATCATGTCTGATAAACTGTCTTTCAAGATACGTGATACCCAGTTACCAAAGCAAGTGCCGGTGAGTGGTATGGTGGAACGATTGCCTGTTGATCATCCGGATGTCTATAAAGTTTATCAAAAATTTGCTGGTCAAAATCATGGTGCATTGTTCCGAAGTGATTTCCACTGGGAAGAATACTGGCGTTTTGAGAATGAGGATGAACGGACGGCTGCTGTTTATTACAATTCTGCTCAAGAGCCGATTGGTGTTCTTTTTTATTGGGTAGCGGAAGAAATTTTCCATGTGAAGGAAATGTTCTATTTGAATCAAGAGGCGCGCAATGGTCTGTGGAATTTCATTTCTGCCCACTTCTCTATGATCTACTGGGTTCATGGCGATATCTATAAAAATGAACCATTAGCCTTTTTGATTGAAGATAGCCAGATCAAAGAACAGATCGAACCTTATTTTATGGCAAGAATCGTTGATGTGAAAGAATTCCTTGCACGTTTTCCTTTTGCCGCTTCTGCCAAACCTTTCCATTTTATCGTGGAAGATCCGGTAGCTCCTTGGAACAATGGTATCTTTGGCTTGGTTTGGGATGAGAATGAACACTTAAAAATAGTCAACGAACCTGTTGGCCAACCTGTTCGTCTTTCTGTTCAAACATTGACTTGTTTGATGATGAATTATCGCAGAGCTTCTTATTTGGCCAGGATCGAACGGATCGAAACAGATAAAGAAACATTAAAGACACTGGAATTGATTATTCCGAATATGGAAGCTTACTTCAGTGATTATTTCTAAATAAAGGATGATAAAAATGAATATATATTTTGCTGCCCCATTATTTGCTAAAAGTGATTTACTCTATAACGCCATGCTTGTAAAGAAGATCCGCGCTGTCTCAGAAGATCTGACTGTTTATTTGCCTCAGGAAAATGAAGCTATCAATGATAAAACAGCTTATGCAGATAGCAAAATGATTGCTTTAGCTGATACGGAAAAAGTTTTAGAAAGTGACTTGATGATTGCTTTACTTGATGGATTGACGATTGACGCTGGCGTTGCTTCAGAAATTGGTGTGGCTTACGCAAAAGGTATCCCGGTCATCGGTCTGTATACCGACAGCCGTCAACAAGGTGGTTCACACCCTAAGAAACTTGAGGCGTTGCAACAAGTCGCGGAAAATCAATTCCATTACCTTAATCTCTATACAGTTGGCCTGATCAAATTAAACGGATCGATCGTTTCTGATGAAACAGAACTGCTAGAAGCGTTGAAGGTCTATTTAAAAGGAGGACAATTGAATGAGTAAAACAGTAAAAAAGGTGCAGATTGCCCTTGTTGTTTTCGGTCTTTTTGTAGTTTGCTACAACATTTTTGAATTTATCACCAATAAATATTCGACGACTCAAGGGATTACATTTATTATTGAATCTTTAGCAGGAATCGTATTGATTTTTCTCCCTCAGATCATGAAGAAATTATTTCATTTGCATATTCCAGATGCTATCGTGCTATTTTATTGGTTTTTCTTGTTTATCTCGGTCTTTTTAGGAACTGGGATGCATTTGATCAGTATCATTTCTTTTTGGGATAAAATCTTACATGCGGTGAGTCCGATGGTGCTGACAGCATTGGGCTATGGACTGATCGGGTTGCTTCTCAAAAAAGCGCCTATTGCTAAAACAAGTCCTTGGTTGTTCTTGCTTTTCGGTTTTGCCTTTGCTGGTCTATGTGGTGTCTTTTGGGAATTCTGGGAATTTCTCTGCGATCAATTCTTAGGAATGAATCTGCAACGATTCGCGGCTTCTGATGGTACACTATTCGTTGGTCGGGCTGCTTTGATGGACACGATGGGGGACTTACTGACGAACACAGTTGGTGCCTTGCTCATGGGGATTTTTGCTTGGGTACAAGGAAAAAATGATCCGGCTTATTTTGAAAGCTACCGTTTAGAGATCATAAAAAGCAAATAGCTGAATGCACCTTACAGTTGTATGACATCTTAAGAAATTAAGTCGAGATTCGCGAAAACTTTTTTTAGTTTTTGAGAATTTCGACTTATTTTTTTCAAAAAGATCAACTTTTCGATGGTTATTCGATTTAATAGGTGCGATAAAAATACCACTTGCTTCCCTATCCCCTTTTTCTCTTCATTAGCTGTAGGTTAGTTTGATGGAGATCTTGTAAACTGAAGCTAATTTACTTTATCTTTCTACTGGATAAAAAAAAGCTTCCTGTTGCCTATCCAATACGCGTGGAACAAAAGTAAGGAATACTTCTGTCCCGCCTCATTTTGGAATGTGCTTCAGGAAGCTATTTTCAACTATCTATTTTATTGGTCAATGTTTCGTATCATACTTCTTCAACTAATTCTTCTGCTTTGAAATGAAGTTTTTCATCAAGTAAAGTGATCGTTACTTTTGATTTTGGTGTAATACGACCTGACACGATTTCTTTTGCCAAAGGTGTTTCCACTTCTTTCGTGATGAAGCGTTTCAATGGACGTGCACCATAAGCTGGCTCATACGCATTTTCAGCGATCCATGTTTTGGCTTCGTCGCTGATCGTCAAGAAGATTTCTTGATGTTCTAGTCGTTTGGCTAATTGTGCCACCATCTTATCGACGATGCCTTTTACATTGTCTAAACTTAACGGTGTGAAGAGGATCGTATCATCGATTCGATTCAAGAATTCGGGTTTGAAATTGCCACGAAGGATCGTTCGCACTTGTTCTTCGACTTCTTCTGGGATCGTACCTTCCGCTGTCACGCCTTCTAGTAATAATTGTGAACCAATATTACTTGTCATGATTAATACGGTATTTTTGAAATCTACGACACGTCCTTTAGAGTCAGTCAAACGCCCATCATCCAACACTTGCAATAAAATATTGAAGACATCAGGATGTGCTTTTTCGATTTCATCGAGTAAAACGATGGTATAAGGATTTCTTCTTACCGCTTCCGTTAGCTGACCGCCTTCTTCATAACCAACATAGCCTGGAGGAGCTCCTACTAAACGAGAGACGGCATGTTTTTCCATATACTCACTCATGTCGATCCGTACCATATGCTCTTCAGAATCAAATAAGTTTTCGGCTAATGCTTTGGCTAGTTCCGTTTTACCGACACCAGTTGGCCCTAAGAACAAGAATGAACCTAACGGACGGTTTGGATCTTGTAACCCAGCACGAGAGCGGATCACTGCATCACTGACTGCATCTACTGCTTCATCTTGTCCGATTACTCGTTTATGCAAGGTTTCGTTCAACTTCATTAGTTTTTCTCTTTCACCTTCAACTAATTTCGTCACAGGAATCCCTGTCAAACGACCGACTACTTGAGCAATCTCATTTTCAGTCACTGATTCTTGCACCATTTTGATGTCACTATCTTTAGCTTTTGCTTCTAATTCTTTTAATTCTTTTTCTAATTGTGGGATCGTTCCATGACGCAAAACAGCGGCACGTTCAAGATCATAATTGTTTTCTGCATCTTCTAGTTCATGTTTTGCTTTATCGATTTCTGCACGTTTAGAAGAAACTGTATTGACTTCTTCTTTTTCTGTTTCCCACTGCATTTTCATTGCATTTGCTTCTTCGCGCAAGTCCGCTAATTCTTCTTGCAAGTTCTTCAATCGCTTCTTGCTAGCATCATCTGATTCTTTCTTTAATGCCGCTTCTTCGATTTCCAATTGCATCAATCGGCGTGTGACTTGGTCCAACTCTGTTGGCATAGAATTCATTTCTACACGAATGGTTGCACTGGCTTCATCGATCAAATCGATTGCCTTATCTGGCAAGAATCGATCTGTGATATAGCGATCAGAAAGTGTAGCAGCAGCAACTAGTGCATTGTCATGGATATTGACTCCATGATGGATCTCAAAGCGTTCTTTTAAGCCACGTAAAATACTGATCGTATCTTCTACTGTTGGTTCCTTGACTAGTACTTTTTGGAAACGACGTTCCAATGCTTTGTCTTTTTCCATATATTGTCGATATTCATCCAACGTGGTTGCTCCGATCAAATGAAGCTCACCACGTGCTAGCATTGGTTTTAGCAAATTACCAGCATCCATGCTTCCTTCGGTCTTGCCTGCGCCGACGATGTTATGGATTTCATCGATAAATAGAATGATTCGACCATCGCTTTTCGTTACTTCTTTAAGAACAGCTTTTAGTCGTTCTTCAAATTCACCACGGAATTTTGCTCCCGCAACCAATGCGCCCATATCTAAAGAAAAAATCGTTTTGTCCTTTAGATTTTCTGGTACATCTTTGCGCACGATTCGTTGTGCTAATCCTTCAACGATCGCTGTTTTACCTACCCCTGGTTCCCCAATCAACACAGGGTTGTTTTTTGTTTTTCGAGAAAGGATGCGGATTACATCACGAATTTCTTCGTCACGGCCAATAATTGGGTCCATTTTACCTGAACGTACTTGTTGGACCAGATCCACTCCGTATTTTTCTAACGCTTTGTATTGTTCTTCTTGATTTTTTGAGGTCACTTTTTCTCCACCTCTCATTTCTTCAATATTGTTTCTAAGTTCTTTTTCCGATAATCCGTTTTTCGTTAAGTACACAGTCAACGGATAATTTTTCAATTTCATCAATGCCAAAATAACCACTTCAGTTGAAAGATATTCGTCACCGAAACTTTCTCTGATTTGGTCAGCTTCATTTAACAAATGAAATAGATTTTGGCTGAGATTTTGACCATATTGGACATTTCCTCCTGATACGGTCGGGTATTCGTCAAGCACACGGTCAACTTCTCTTTCAAAGCCCTCGACGTCTAAGCCGGCATCTGTGTATAGATTACGGCCAAAATGATTTGGTTGTAAAAAAATCTTCCATAAATGGGCAATGTCGATTTCTTGATGTTTCCGAGTGACAGCAATTTGTTGTGCTTCGGCAATCGCTTCTTGTAGCGTAGTTGTCATTTTTTCAATATTCATCTTCTTACCTCCTGAATAAAGAGTATGAATTGTTTTTCATCAATTCTTTACGATTATTATTATACTCGTTTGGTCAATATTGGTCAAAGAATAACGTTGCTTTTCTACCTTTTATCTTACACTTCTTTACCTATTTTTAAAAAAGAAACAGGCTGAAACAAAAAGTGATCTTCTGCTTCCACCTGTTACTATGTTTAGAGAATGTGGACAAATCTAAACGTCAGTTTTGTTACAGACTCTCGAATAAAGGGCGTCCAAAAGTCAGTTTTTTCGGAAATGTCAAAAAAAGTGAGGTTGGGACAAAACTAAAAATCAGTTTTGCCACAGACTCTAACTCCGAATGAACGGTGGGATCAGAAGTAACTCCTTCGGAAATAAGCCGAAATTCACAAAAATTTGAAAAGCAATTTTCGTTCATTTCTTCTTATTTCTCGGAGTTAAACACTTCTGTCTCAACCTCCTCTCTTATTTGATCAATGATTTTGCTCTTTTTCTCTTTTTACTTCTTTGATCTCTTTTTTTAGTACTTTTCTGCGATCAGCTACGACATAAAAGAACCCGTAGATAAATGGCAAAATAAATGAACTGAAACGATAGAGAAGTAAGGATGAAACTGCATCGACAGTCCCGACTAAAGGTTTGAATAATAACAGATAGACAAATTCAAATGAACCGATTCCCGCAGGAGTCGGGATCACGCCAGACAATACTACCGCAAAGCTAATAAATGAAAAGGTCAGTAAGAAATCAATATTCGGATGATTTTCAACCAAGAAGATATATGGCATCACATACCAGAACAAGAGCTTGAGCATATTCCAAAAATAGATTCGGAGCAATGCTGTTCGATCTTTTACGATCATCTGAACTGTTTCTCTTAGTGAATAGATTTGTGTATTGCAAGTATCGACCCATTTTCGCAATCTTTGACTTTTGAATAATTTATTTGACACACTGACAAAGAAAATTTGAAGGTTCAAACTTATTGAGATCAATAACAGAAAAGCAATAATGAGCCCCGTCAAGACGATCCCCGCAATAATGAACCAGATCATGGATGGTCCTTTAGAATAGAATAACGAGAACTGGACAATCAAACCGATGATGGCATACGTGATCACAGCCAGTTTGTACATGATCATGTGCAATGCAGTTACACCAGCGCCTTGAGAGAATTTCATTCCTTTTTTATTGTAGAAATAAATCTCCGAGATCAACGTTCCTGTACCGAACGATACGATCCGATAAAATGCAATATAACAGGATGTCCAGAAGCCGTCAATCGTAGAAAAATCATTGGCGAAAGGTTCTGCAATTTCTTTGATGGAGCGTCCTTCTACAAGTTGATAAAGTGTTCCTAATACTAATGCTGCAACAATAACAACTAAACTTGTCGATAGTAATTCAGCAAATATATCTGCAAATGATTGATTGATCAAATAATAAATAATGGCTAGTATTCCTATCAATAAAAGCAGATTTAAGGCTATTTTTGTTTTTGTTCCTTTAGTTGACATTGACTACTCCTTAATGAAAAAAATAAATCAAAATCAAATCAACGAGTACACCCGCCATAAATCCAATTGTAAATTTCTTTTTTCTCGTTTTATGATGAAAGACTTTTCGTGAAAGCAAGCCACCAATACCGCCGCCTAGTAAACTAACAAAGATCAAATTACTTTCTGGTACGCGCCATTTTCCTTTTTTTGCCTGACGTTTATCATACCCCATCAAACAAAACAAATAAATATTTACAAGTACCAGATAAAACCACAAAGGGTTATATAAAATTGCATTCATGTTTTTTCCTCCAACTAGTCAGAAAAATTATTTTGTTTCTTTTGGAACAAATACAGATAGTCCCTTGGGAACAACGACTAATTCAATTGGTAGATCATCGGTGGTATCACCATCTGTACGAGTGCCAACCTTTTTTTCCTGCGCTTGGATATTGATTTGGCTTGCTGTCAAATAAGTGATCCCAGGGACTGAATAGATTTTTCCTTTGATTATACGAGGAAGATAAAAGATAAATCGGAAAATATCAAGAGATGGAATGATCGTTATGTGGAATTTTCCATCATCTGGACTAGCAGAATCATCAAAATTCGTATACCCGCCAACAGAATTCGTCATCGTAACTGTCAGTAACTGCGTTTTTCCTTTCCAGTGTTCGTTCTCTGTTTTGATATCTAGATGATATTTTTTCTTTTTCAGCAATAGATTGACAAAACGCTTCATAAATATCCAAGATCCATATCGTTGTTTTTCTTTTTGGCTGATCCAAACAGCTGTATCAGCGAGTATCCCGATCGTTAATGTGGAAATGATCACTTCATCATTTACTTTTCCATAATCGATTTTACGAATGGCTTCCCCTAAAATAACATCTGCCGCTTCTTCTTTGTCTATAGGGATTCCAAGTAACTTTGCTAGATTATTGACTGTTCCACCGGGTAATAATCCTACTTGATAATGTTCTAGTTTCTTCTGGAAAGCTTGGACGATATGATGGATCGTTCCGTCTCCCCCAATGATGATCAAGGTATCTGCTTCGTGTTCTTCTGCTTTTTTTACAAGTGTCTTTTGTTTCACCGAGGGACCGGTTTCCGTTAAATAAACGGTTAGCTCTGGTCGCTTTTCACTCACGTAATCTTTGAACCATTTTGCTAATTTTTCGCCTTCGTCATTTCCTGAGCTTTCATTATAAAAGACCAGCAATTTTTCCATACTCTTTTACCTCCTAATTTCACACAAAAATCAAGGGGATAGACGGTTCCACTTGGAATTCGTCCTCCCCCCGACGTTTATCGAACCGCTCGACTAGCTGACTGATCCGACATCCTATTCAATTTTAAACGTTTGTGTTCAATTCCGCAATTTTTACAATTACATCTGCCGCTTTTTCCATTACTTGAAGAGAAACAAACTCGAAGCGTCCATGCATGTTTTCTCCACCAGCAAATAGGTTAGGGGTCGGAATACCTAGATATGAAATTTTTGAACCATCCGTTCCGCCACGGACTGGTTCAATGATCGGTTCGATTTCTAAATCGATCATTGCTTGTTTTGCTAGTTCGACGATACTCATGTCTTTTTCAATGATTTCACGCATATTGTAGTATTGATCGTACATATTGACTTTTACTCGTTCTTGGTCAAATCGACGGTTCAATTTTTCTTGGATCTCCGTGATCAATGCTTTGCGAGCTTCAAAATTTTCACGATTATGGTCGCGGATGATATAACTCATCGTTGCTTCTTCTGTATTTCCATTCAAGGCCATCAAATGGAAGAAGCCTTCATAACCTTCTGTTTTTTCCGGTACTTCATCTGCTGGCAGTTGGTTATGGAAATCAATCGCTAATTGCAGCGCATTGATCATCGTGTCTTTTGCTGTACCAGGATGGACATTTTTTCCTTGGATCGAAATCTCTGCTTGAGCTGCGCTAAATGTCTCATATTGCAATTCGCCTAATGGACCGCCATCGACAGTATATGCAAAATCAACATTGAATGCTTCAACATCAAACTTATCCGCCCCTACACCGATCTCTTCATCTGGACCAAATGCTACTTTGATTTCACCATGTGGAATCGTTGGGTTTTTGATCAAGATTTCCATTGCTGTCATGATTTCAGCGATCCCTGCTTTATCATCTGCTCCCAGTAGCGTACTGCCGTCTGTCGTAATCAATGTGTGGCCTTCATAATTCTTTAAATTAGGAAAGTCTTTAGTATTTAGCGTATAGCGTTCTTCGCTATCCAGTACGATCACTGATTCCCCATCATAATTCTCAATAATCTGAGGATTGACCCCTTCCGCATTGAAGTCAGCTGTATCCATATGGGAGATGAAACCGATCGAACGCACAGGACGATCCACATTGCTTGGTAATGTACCGATCACAAAACCATTTTCTTCATTGTAGAAAACATCCGACAATCCAAGTTCTTCTAGTTCTTTTTTTAGAACTTGTGCAAAAGCGACTTGTGTTTGAGTAGATGGTGTCGTTTGACTTGTTGCATCTGAGCGTGTTTCTGTTTTAACATAGCGTAAAAAACGAGGTAAAAGATTTTCGTACATAAAATTCTCTCCTTTTAGTTAAATTGAAATGGGTTGGTATCTGTTTCAGAAACAAAGAAGTCAATAGACCAATCCTCTTCTTTTTTCCAAGATTCAAATTTTTCGATAAACTTCTCTTTGCACAATGATTCGATATAATGTCCCGGATCAATGGCTGCAAGACCTGCGCTCTGCATGTCCTGTGCTGTATGGTAATAAATATCGCCAGTAATATAAACATCAGCTTTTTGAGACAGTGCATGAGGATAAAATTTTTCCCCACTGCCACCACAGATTGCCACTCGCTTGACCATTACTTCTTTTTCTGTGGGACGTACGACGCGAAGTCCGTCTAATTGGAACGCTTCTTTCACTTTGGCTACAAAAGTGTCGAGAGGCATTTCTTCTGATAATTCTCCGATACGGCCAAGTCCCCATGTTTTAGTTGGCTCATCGATTTTAAACAAATCATAAGCCACTTCTTCATATGGATGGACCGCGTACATCGCTCGAAGAATTTTTTGCTCAAGATGTTCAGGAAAAATGACTTCTACTTTCGCTTCTTGGACCTTCTCCAGTTGACCAGCTTCACCGATTGCAGGGTGAGCAGAATCATTTGGTCGAAAACGTCCTTGGCCGATCGTAGTAAAGCTGGTGGAGTCATAGTTTCCTTGTTGGCCTGCACCAGCTTGAGCCAATGCTTTACGTAATTCTTCAGCTTGTTCCACAGGTATATATACAGCTAGTTTTTTATAATGACGTTCATGTGTTTTGACTAAGTAGTTTTCGACCTTGACACCGAGCAATTCACAAAACCAATCATTTAACCCATCTTCAATGATATCCATATTGGTATGTGCAGCATACACAGCGATATCATGTTTCAATAGATCCGCATACATCTTTTCTTGCGGAACATCTGTATTTAAACGTTTCACTGGTCGAAAGATAGGCGGGTGTTTTGCAATCAATAGATCGATCTTTTTATCAATGGCTTCTTTTACGACTTCCGGTCGAACATCAAGCGTCATCATCACTCGTTGGATCGGTTTATTCAACGTCCCAATGTGTAGACCTACAGGATCGCCGTCTTCTGCCAGCCATTGAGGGCAGTATTCTTCAAATTTGCGAATGAACACATTGCCGTTGACTGTCATCAGCCCAGCACCTCCTCAATCATTTTGATTTCACTTTCCATTCGTTCTTTTCTGGCTTGCTGATTTGTTGCATGAGCCAGCTGTTGCAGAATCGTTTGTCGCTGTTTCAGTTCTCGTTGCCACTTATTGAGAAACACTTCATTGGACTCGTTCAATAAGTGGGGACCAAACATCAATTCTTTTTCACTATAGGTGACTTTCTCTTGTGTCTTTTCCGCCACAAGGATCTCATAGATTTTTTTATTTTCTTCTAAAATCGTTTCTGCAATGAGTTGATAATTGTTCTCTTGCAACCAGCTTCTCAATGTTCGTTCACCGATATTTGGCTGAAGAATCAGGCGTTCGTTCCCAGATAAGCGTTTTTTTTGTTTGCCAGCTTCTAGAATCTCCCGAATCAATGAACCACCCATTCCAGCAATCGTGATTGCATCAATCTGATCTTCTGGTTTGATTGCATCTAAGCCATTTGCCAGACGTACAGTGATCTGCTTTTCTAAGCCGTCCTTTCGCACTTGTTTCCTCGCTGATTCATAAGGACCTTTTACTACTTCGCCAGCAACTGCAAATTGGATTTTTCCTTTTAACATTAATGCCACTGGTAAATAAGCATGGTCAGAGCCAATATCTGCTAAACGAGCATTTTCTGGAACAAATTCTCCCACCTTCGCTAAACGTTTAGATAATTCCAAATGGTTCATACCTTCACTCCTTCCACGCCATTATAACATTTTCATTATAATTTAAGGAGATTCGAAAAGAAAAAATTTCAAATCTCCTTCATTTTTTTATTTTTTTCTAAAATCCTACTGTCTACGATTCAATACGTGCTATTTCGATCAAAGAATCAAGAAAGACTATCGGAGGATCCGACTTGGTCATTCGCAAATCCTTCAGTACAAACTTGATTTGATCACCAACATGTATTGAGTCTTTGCCATCTTTCAATTTTTCAGCAGTCGCTTTCAAAACCATATCACCAGCACGATCCTTTGATTCTTCTATGTTTTTTATATTCGTTACTATGATAGTAAATATCGATTTTTCACTTTCCGAAATACTGAAAATTTCTCCAGTGTAGACATACCGTTCTTTTTTTTCTGAGAGATAATCGTTCTCTTGGTTTCCGCAACCAGTCAAAGAAAGGAATACGATAGCGATTATCGATGAAAAAATACGTTTCATGAATACCTCCTTCAAATCATTGTCGTTCACTTATTTGACGATCGTGTCTAGCTATTTGCCTTTAGCAACTGCATTGGTTGTTCTTTGGTCCATGTAGATTCATTTATGTAAAAGAAGCTCGGACAAAGTGTTATGTCACAAGAAAAAAGCAAACATTCCAAAAATTTGTTTTTCAAATTCTTAAAAATCTGCTTTTTATGCTTTGGATTTGTTACTTTTGTTCCCGCTGCTTATTCTGTTTCGTTAGGAAGCGAATATGAGTTTTTTCTCACTACTTCCCTAACTTTGCGGTACTTATGTGGACTAGCAAACTATTAATTCAAGTTGATTTTTTAATAAGTGGTCCTATTCTTCGATCCGCGCTATTTCGACAATCGAATTACCAGGGATCTGCGGTGGGATCGACATTGTCATTATGGAATTTTCTACTAATATGATCTCAATCTGATCACCTTTCTCGAATGCCTCTTTTCCATCTTTTAGTTGCTCCTCAGACGCATTCAAAATGACACCATCATTTGTAAAAGAGCTTCCGATATTTTCCGGGTCTTTTATTTCTTTTACGTTGATCACTTTGATTTGGATCGTCGAATCATCCGGTTCTGAGATACTTTCGATTTCGCCATTAAAAATACTTTGACCTTGCGTTGCAGAGTTGCTTACTTCCGTCGATGTTTCCGCACTGATCGAATCGATCGATGCTTTACTTGAGTCTTCGTTTCCGCAGCCTGTTAATGTAAAAAGTAAACCAGCCGCAATCATTGTTGAAAATAAAATCTTCATAAAATTTCCTCCAGCTCATTTTTAGTTGACTTATTTTGATGGTTGCGCCCGACTACTATATGTTTGCCTAATAGATGGATTCGCTTCCCTTTAGGTAGTGCATATAATTATGTAAAGAGGGTGTGACAAAAATTGTCACACTCTCTTTTTTGAATACATGATGTTTCAAAAAATAGTTTTTCAAACGAAAATCCTACAAAATTTTAGCAGTATTTTACGGAAAACCTTTTTTCTTGAAGCTGAATACTTCTGTTCTATTTACTTTGATACTATCGTATATGGTGTAATGATTTCTGAACAAAACATCTTTCACAATTTTGTATGTTTTATTAAAGGCTCGGGAGAATTATTCAACCATTCCTTCGATTACGTCCAGTCATTTCGATTTCTTTGGTCAAATAACGGATCCGTTCCATGATCCTTTTGGCTTTTAATGGCTCTTCATCGCCACGCTGCGTGACAGATAAATGTTGTTCCAATTCATCCATCGTGAAGTTTGAAGAAAAAAATGTCGGAAGCTGTTCTTGCATCCGATATTGTAGGATCACACCGAATACTTCATCTCTGATCCAACTGCTCATTGCATCGGCGCCGATATCATCCATCATGAGGATTGGTGAACGCTTGACTGCGTCTAATTTCTCCGCCACTTGGTCTTTCCCGATCGCCTGTTTCATTTCTACCGCAAAAGTCGGGAAGTGTACGAGCGTGGTCGTGAACCCTTTGATAGCCAATTCTCTTGCTGTTGCACCTAGTAAATACGTTTTTCCGATCCCAAAACTACCGACTAGATATAGTCCCTTGTGGTACCCCTTAGGATCAGCACTATAGTGTTCGACAAAATCAAGCGCCTCGAAGCTGGCATAGCTCCGACCATCTGTACGTTCGAAATTTTTGAATGAGGCATCTTGGATATCTTTTGGCATATCCACTGCTTTGATCCGACTTTTGATCTCTTCTTGTCTTTTTTTCGCAAGCAAAGCTTCTGTTGGTACATACGTCACATCGACATAGTGAAAGTTCAGAGTCAATTTGGGCTCATAGCCTGGTGCGATCATCGTAGGATCATTTTTTTGATACTTCCGTTTTTCTTGAACAAATTCATACAGTTTAGCATAACTTTTTTCAATATCTGCTTGTGTCAAATCTTCTTGATGTTCTGATAAGAAACTTTGAACATCTGGATCGTTCAAGACTTCTTGGATCATCTCAGTAAATTTCTGCTGATAATCTCTTCTGCTAATGATTTTCTTTAGCTCTTTTCCGACATCTTCCACTAGCTATCGCCCTCCTTTTTTGCAAAATATTCTTTAAACCTACGTTCGATCTCTGCCTTTTTCTCACTACTGATTTTTTGTTCCTCTTTGGGTTTGTTTACCCAATCAGGGAGTTTTTCACGGCGTACATTGCGCCGCGTAGATGCGTATGACTGTGTTGTCTTTTTTTTCGTTTGTTTTGCTTGATTACTGATCGTACGGATATGCTCGATTGCCTCTTCTGGAGTAGTAATCTTATTTTGGGCCCATTCATTCGCAATCGTGTTGACGAAGCTTGCATTTAAGCTTGCTTGATTTCTTATGACCAACACATAGTTGACTAAAATATTGATCACACTACTTGATAAGCCTGAACGAGAAACTAAGTCTTGCATCAACCATGTTTCTTGTTTTGAGACAAAACCGCCTTTTTCTTGTTTTAATGCTTCAAGATACTTCATTGGTGGGATACTTTGGGCTTCTTTGATCAACTCTACTATGGCGTTCGGTAACGAACTATCAGCAGTAACCGTTTCTTCTATACCTGTTTCTGGACTTGTTGGATCACTTTTTTTTGGTTTTTGTGCTTGACTTGTCAAAACGATTCTTTGCAGTTCTTTTGTCGAGACTTTTTGTTCAGAAAAATCATAGGCTAGAACGATCCATTCACCGATAGTCAATTCATCCACGCCGTACAGCTGATGGTACATCTCGATTTGTTCTTTTAACGGATCTTCAAGAACTGGGATATGTTTTTTTGTCAGCCACTCTGTCAAAAAGGCCCAATCAAGTTTAGGTTGGTCTGAATCAGATACCAATGAACCTGGTTTTTCTTGTTGAAATCCTGCTTGCACATTTTCGATCTTGTCCTGATTAGCAGCATAAGCAGCTTCACTGAACCGATAAACGTCCAAAAATTTTTTCGTGATTTTCTGGTAGCTTTGAGACGAAAATGTCTTTGGTTGGAATAATTGGACTAACTGTTCATAGCGGCGTTCTCCCACCTTTTCTAAAAGCAAGAAGGAAAGTACGCTATCTTTGAAAAAAGCAAAGGCATCCATTGGTTCTAATAATTCATAAATAAAACAAGCTCCTAAGCTGGCGTCTTCTTTGTAAAAAACATCTAGAAGACCGATTCCTTCTAATCGCTTACGGGCTTCATAAAATTGGGGCAATCCACAACTCAAACTACTCAAGAGATCTGCATGCAATCCTTCTGGTGATTGACCATTTTCAGCTGATATTTCTGATAAGAGGGTCAAGTACAGACTTAGAGCTTCTCCACCGATCAATGGCTGATACAGGTACAACAAGGCGGATCTTCCATCTTCTTTTAGAGGATGACTTTTTCTTCCTTGGTAGATATTTTTGGGTTGAAGCTCTTTCCATGCATTATCCAAGGAAATAGGCCTCCTTACTTCTTATTTTTCTTTATTGTTTTCTTTTGCTTTATCAACGATATCTTGCAATTCCTTTAAGAAAACAGACATATCTTTAAACTGGCGGTAGACGCTTGCAAAACGAATATAGGCTATTTCATCAAGATTGACTAAATCTTCCATGACATATTCCCCGATCAATGTGGTCGATACTTCGTTTTCACCAAGGCTTCTGACCCGGTTTTCTACGTGGTTTACGATTTGTTCCATCTGCTCCATCGCAACTGGTCGTTTTTCTGCTGAGCGGATCAACCCACGCAAGATTTTGTCGCGATTGAATTCCTCACGTTCACCATTCTTTTTGATGACTAATAATGGTGCCGCTTCGATTCTTTCAAATGTAGTAAAACGAAAAGAACAACTTTCGCACTCTCTTCTTCTTCGGATTGCTCGTCCATCATCTGCCTGTCGGCTGTCAATGACGCGAGAATTATTATGTTGGCATCTAGGACATCTCATTTTCTTCACCTCTTCTTGTGAGTGTTTCTATCAAACTACTATTTTCATATCAAATACCCAAATCTTGAAAGTAGAAATGGCTGATTTGATGGACTTCGATTAAATGATCGTTGCTTACAATAGTAAATACGTTTTTTCTTATAAATATTTACATTTTTTACAAATTGCAACTAGTTGTATTATAACACGAAACGTGTGTTCAACGCGACTTTCCTGTACAAAAAAACGCGAATACAAGAACATTTTTTTCCAATTTTGTACGTAATTTGTTCGATTTCTATATTCACATTGGACGTGTGAAATAGAGTCCTAAACAACTAGCCTTGCCCCACTATCGAACATTAAGGCTGCTTATTTTGCATCGAGCACACTCGGTGTAAGATCGACAGGTATATTGTCTTATTTCTCTTTGTCCACCGAGAGCAATCGTATCAGCCCAACTGTACTATTTTATCATGTACGACTAAGATGATTATTTTCCCGCTCTCATTCAACTGGGGCGATATTTCTAAAAATTGTATCGCTATTCTTGGCTAGTTGATCCATCAGTAAGTCTAGCTTAGTTTGATTTTATTAGCACAATTACTTCAATCGTTCATCAAACAGATAAACACCGATCAGAACATTTTTGAGATTGACTGAACTTCTGGGCTATCTTTAGAAAATAAAAAATAAACCAAGATCCTCGGGTGTTACCAAGGATTTGGTTTATTCGTGTATTTATTCAACTCATTTTTTGCATGTAGATCGATCAAAGTTTTTCTTCGATACCCGTATAATGCTTCATACGTTGTTCGTCGATTTTTTGCTGATTAGGGATATGTTCTGCTTCAGGAAGCGGTGCTTTTTTGCGTTCATTTTTTGCTGTTCGTTCTTTCGTTAAATCTTGATTTTTCGCTTCTGCCTCTGCTTGCTCATCTTCAATTTCATTTATTCTGGCTTGATACTTTTCTTCATTTTCTTTCGCAATTTCTGCTTGAGTACGGCCTTCATCTTTTAATTCTTCCTTATTGATGAGTTCACCGATCTTTTCTTTTGCTGAGCCAACCACTTTATCTTTTTGATTTTTAAAAGTCCCCATAGCAATCCTCCTCTTCGATTTATATTCAGCATAGCAAAATTACTGGATATACTCAAAGAAATCGATTGCGAGGTTCCGCTAACCAATTTTTGATCTGTGCTTCGAGCATCTCTTTACTCCCGCTATTATCAAAAACGATATCAGCGAGTGCTTTTTTTTCTTCAATGGACAGCTGGCTGCTGACTCGCTGTTTTGCTTCTTCAAGGCTTAGATGATTTCTTTTCATCAGTCGCCGTATTTGGATGTTTTCAGGCAGATAAACCACTGCCACTGCATCCATGAGTTGCTCATAATGCCCCTCATAAAGAAGCGGGATGTCTGCCACAACTAACGGATATTCAGTTTTCAATTGTTCGATTTTTTCTGTGATCGCTGTACGGATGAACGGATCAAGTAGCCGATCCATCTTTTTTCGTTCCTCGGCAGAATTGAAAACGATTTGTCCCAACGCCTTCCGATCAAGGGTGCCATTTTTTTGGAGGATCACATCTCCAAATACACTGACTAGTGCCAATAAGCCTTCGCTTTTCGGTGCGACTACCTCACGAGCGATAATGTCCCCGTCAACAATTGGTATACCATGATTGCTAAAAATAGCCGCTGCTGTACTTTTTCCTGTAGCAATTCCACCTGTCAACCCTAATACAAACCCTATTTTATTTTCAGTCTTTGGCAATTTGGACAATAGTGCGTCCCCCTTTGCGCTACTTTAGTCTTAACAATTGGTGTATGACAGCGAACGCAAGGGTGGCCAGTTTGTCCATAGACATGTAGTGCTACTTGAAAACTACCCGCTTCACCTAATGCATTGAGGTAACTTCTGATCGTAGTTCCACCTGCTTCTATTGCACGTGACAATACATCAATGATTGCTTTTCTTAATAATTCGATTTCTTTTGGCTTCAATGTGTTGGCTGGTTGCTCTGGGTGTATTTTCGCTTCCCAGAGCGCTTCATCCACGTAGATATTTCCTAATCCTGTAACTAATTTTTGATCAAGTAATAAAGGCTTGATTGCCTTATGGGACTTACCAAGACCCAGAATAAACTGATCAAGCAAAAATTGATCTGGTAAAGGTTCCGGCCCTAATTTCAAAATACCTTTATACGTGTCACTCGCTCCCTTATCAACGAGTGTCATACGTCCAAACTTACGTACGTCATTGTATCTCAGCTGACTTCCATCTTCAAAGAAGAATAGGACGTGGGTATGCTTATCAATAGGCTGATTTGTTTCAACAAATTGATACTTCCCTTCCATTCGCAAATGGGAGATCAACTCATAATGGCTTAAATGGAAAATCAAAAATTTCCCTCTTCGTCCTATTGACTCGATTCGTTCACCAATCAATGTCGCTTCAAAAATCGGTGTTTCTGGCTGTTCAATGATTTTAGGCCACAATACTTGTACTTTTTTGATTGTTTTTCCAGCGACTAACCGCTCCAAGCCTTTTCGAACAGTTTCAACTTCTGGTAACTCTGGCATTATTTCACCTTCGATTCTTTCGCTCTTTCTTCACTTATTTTGCTTCATACCATGTTTTTCCCCAACTACTATCTGTAATCAACGGTACATGGAGGGAAACAGCGTGTTCCATTACTTCACTGACTAGGTGATCAAGTGTTTCTAATTCTTTTTCAGGTACTTCAAATACAAGTTCATCGTGCACTTGTAACAACATCGTTGCTTCCAATTTCTCTTCCTTCAAACGCTTGTCTAGTTCGATCATTGCGATTTTTAGAATGTCAGCGGCGCTTCCTTGTATCGGTGTGTTGATCGCCGTTCTTTCTGCAAATGAACGGATATTGTAATTTCGTGAGTTGATGTCTGGTAAATAGCGACGGCGATGGTACAACGTCTCAACAAATCCTTGATCTTTTGCTTCTCGAACGATACGTTCCATATACTCTTTGACCCCGGGATATTTTTCGAAATACGTATCAATGTACTGTTGTGCCGCTTTCCTAGTGATCCCCAAATTTTGCGATAATCCATAATCGGAGATACCATACACAATCCCAAAATTGACTGCTTTTGCCTGACGACGCATGTTTGGTGTCACATCTTCTGCTTTTTCGATTCCAAATACCCGCATTGCTGTACTTGCGTGGATGTCTTGCCCTTCAAGAAAGGCAGCTTTTAAATGTTCATCATTTGAGATATGGGCAAGGACACGCAATTCGATTTGAGAGTAATCTGATGAATAAATCAACCAATCTTTCTTTCTTGGTACAAACGCCTGACGGATTTTCCGTCCTTCGTCTAAACGAATCGGAATATTTTGCAGATTCGGATCAACTGAACTTAGACGTCCTGTCTGTGTCAAGGTTTGGACATATCTAGTATGGACCTTTCCGTCTGATTGGATCACTTTAAGTAACCCTTCAACATAAGTAGACTGGATTTTGGCGATTTGGCGATAGGTTAGGATATCATCAACGATTGGCGCTTGTTCTCTTAGTTGTTCCAATACATCGACGGCTGTGGAATAACCTGTTTTCGTTTTTTTGATAACTGGCAGTCCCATTTTCTCAAACAAGATGACTCCAAGTTGTTTAGGTGAATTCAAATTGAATTCTTCACCTGCTTCTTGGTAGATTTTTTGTTCGATTTCTCTCAAACGATCAGAAAACTCAACTTTCATTTCTTGTAAACGAGTCGCATCGACTTTGATCCCACTGATTTCCATTTCAGCCAAGATGATCGATAACGGCAATTCCATTTTTCTGAAAAGATCTTCTTGATTCTTTTCTGCTAATTCTTTGGTTAATTGAGGCGTTAGCACATTGATAGCAGAGACTTTTCGAGCTAAATGTGCAAAAAAGACTTCTTCATCTTCAGGTAATCCTTTTTTTGCTCCCTTGCCATAGACAGCTTCATCCGATTGCACTTCATGATAGCCGTAATGAGCGGCGATTCCTTCGATATCTGTACTTTTTTCGTTGGTATCCAGTAAATAGGCTCCCAATAACACATCAAAATCAATGCCCTTTGTTTTCGTTGTGTAACGATTCAAGGCAACATATGTGCGTTTTGCATCATACACTTTCTTCAACCGAGTAGGATCAGCTAACCAAGAATGGAAAGATTCGTTTTCAAAGATAGCCAGATCATTCGTCACATAGATTTTTTCCTTCGTTCCCCAAGCAACACCAACGATATCCTCAGTATGATAGTTGTCTCCCATCATTTCGACATATAGCGCCATATCTGTAGTGAACATGTCTTCATGGAACTCATGAACGACTTCAAATAAGATATCGGTCATTGGCGTTTCTTCTTCTACGATAGCCAGTTTAGAAAGAAACTGTTTGAATTCCATTTCCTTGTAGAATGGAACCAATTTATCCAAGTCTTTTCCTTCATATTTCAAAGAATCGATAGAGATTTCGACAGGCGCTTGCGTATTGATGGTCGCTAGTTCTTTGGATAAGAAGGCTTGATCTTTGTCATTTATAAGATTTTCTTTCATCTTGCTTTGTTTCATTTCATCGATATGTTCATAGATTCCTTCGACTGAACCATATTGTTTCAATAATTTGATTGCTGTTTTTTCACCGATCTTCGTTACTCCTGGTATATTGTCCGAGGCATCGCCAGCGAGTCCTTTCATATCGATGATCTGTTTTGGGGTCAATCCATCATATTTTTCAGCCACATGTTCAGGTGTATAACTTTCAATATCACTCACACCTTTGACAGTGATATCCACTTTGATTTCTTTACTAGCTAGCTGTGTCAAGTCACGGTCACCAGATAAAACGACCACATCAAATTCATCTTTATTGGCTTTTTCTGCTAGTGTACCGATGATATCATCTGCTTCATAATTCGGCAGTTCATAATATTTCACACCTAGACCAGTTAGTAATTCACGGATATAAGGCATCTGTTCTTTGAATTCTCCAGGAGTTTTGGAACGGCCACCCTTATATTCTGCGTACATCTCTGTTCTAAAAGTTGTTTTTCCCGCATCAAAGGCGACTAAAACATGGGTAGGTTGTTCTTTTTGCATCACATTCTCAAACATGTTATGGAACGCATAGATGGCATTTGTATGGAGACCGTTTCTATTTTTGAAGCGTTCTAATGAATTGTGGAGCGCAAAAAATGCCCGAAAGGCTACACTATTCCCATCAACGAGTAATAATTTATGTTTTGTCATTTGTTTAACTCCTTACTGTAAAGTTCTTCTTCATTCTAACAAAGAATACGTAGGAAAGCGAAAAGAAAAACGTGAGAAATTTTCTTCTATAAATAAAAAATACGGTTATTGCAGAAGTGCTTCTGCACCATTTATTCAAAAAAAGAGTGTGACAAGATTTTTGTCACACCCCTGTTAAATACGTTTTTTCTATTGTTAATTGTTTTTACCAAAAATTCTTAAAAAGGCTAAGAACAAGTTGATAAAATCAAGATACAATTGTAGTGCCAAGAAGACGGCGATCCCACTGTGGGCTGTTCCATTGCTTTGCACATAGATACTACGGATCTTTTGATTGTCATAAGCCGTGATCCCTGCAAAAATCAACACAAGCAGAAGCGAGATGAATAATTCAACTGCACTGCTTCGCAAAATGAAGATGTTCAATACCATTGCGATGATCACGCCGATCAATGCAGCCATTCCCGCACGACCAACGCCGCTTAGGTCTTTCTTCGTGACCATCCCGACAACTGACATCCCTAAAAACATACCTGTAGCAGAGATGAATGCTTTGGTAATGCTGCCGATATCATAATAGGATAATGTAACAGCCAATGTCAGCCCATTTAACAATGAGTAAGCGACAAAGCCACCGATTGCTAAGCTAGGATTCTTTTGTGCTTTCACTCCGAGAACCATGACTAAAATCAACTCTACGATCCACAACCCCATAAATCCTAACGGGAAGTTGTTGATGAATGAAGCGATTTGGTAAGGGAAAACTTGAAGTGTCAAATAAGACACGATGGCACTCAATGCAAGCCCTCCACCTAGAAAAGCATAAACCTTGGCATAAAATCGATTGATTCCTGCTGCCATAGTATTTTGATTGTTCATATTATTCACCTTCACTTTCAAGTGTAATTTCTAATTCTGGTTCTTCTGCTGGTTGAACCATTACTACAGCATCTAATACTCGATTTTCGACACTGTTGGTTGCTTCCACAGAAATTGTTACTACATTTTTCATTTTGTCTACTTTGATGACCTCAAACTGAAAAGTCAATGTTTCGTAATGGAAAACTGGTTCAATAAAATTCACAGAAAAATTTACGACATGTGAACCTGGTCCAGGCAGATGTTTCGAGATTGCACTGGTAATGATCCCCATCAACATCACCGATGGAACGATTGGTTGGTGGTATTCTGTTTTTTTAGCAAAATCATGTTGGATATACAAAGGATTGGCATCATTTGTCAAACCTAGATATAACAATAACTGGTTATCTTCGATCGATTCTGTTAAAGATAACGAGTCTCCTTCCTCGATTTCATTGATTGTTTTTCCTAATTTACGCGGTTTACCTGTGTTCAAGATAAAAACCCTCCAGTTTATATATTAATCATTACTCATTGTACCAAAACAAACAGAAAAGGCAAGTTCCACTAACTAAACACTAGATATACTTAAGAATCCTGCTGGTCCGACAATGATTCGCTTTTTCTTAGACTGCAGTTCTAAAAAAACGAGTGACTCGTTGGATATCTTTCCCCTTCATATAGCGTAATTTGACATTTAGACGCCCATTTCCTTCTCTCAACTGCAAACTAAGATGGGCTAAATCTTTACGGTAAAGAAAAGGCGTACTGGTTTCTTCGATCGATTGGACTTTTGCTCGGTCAATAAATGTTTGGACTTTTGTAAAATATTGGTAATTTTGGATACAAAGTCGCGACTCTGAAAGAAAAGCCAATCCTTGATTATGGCTATTCAGTAAGTCCGTTGCTATGCCAAAGAGCAGCCCCAACAATAGGATCGTTCCCAACCACCAGTAAAAGAAAAAAGAAATAATTGCTAGTGGCAATAGCACAGCGATGGACCAGCGGGAAAAATAAAACCAGCGTCCTCGTGAAACAGCTTGTATGGTTGGTTTTGCCATTTGCCAATCAGCATAGATCATTTGTAACACCGGATATAGTTCGCTTTCACTGATTATTGGTAGGAGCAGGACTTTAGCTGTGTTATCTGCATTTTCTTTTTGTTCTTGTCCACCTGCTAAAATCAATTCCACTGATGAGATCCCAAGTAATCTTCTCAATATATTTTGCTTGATTCGAATCCCTTGCACTTTGTTGAGTGGAATCTTTTGAACATGCTTTTCAAGTAATCCTCGTTCGATCGTCAATGTTTTCTCGAAATAGCTCACTTTGAAATGATAGTACGTAATCATGCTTTTGATCATTGCAAAAAGCATCGCAGCGATCATAAATAAAATTCCGAATGCCACAACGAACAGTCCACCAGTTTGGACAGCCGAGATCGTCACATCTGCAACCTCATCGACCCACTCTTTTGACATAAACCGTTCGATTGTCAATAACACAACGAAAATCCCCATAAACACACTTAGATCCGTGATGCCAAACAGAAAGATCTGACGATTTGTTAATTGGTATTTAACAGCTTGTTCTTCGTAAAGCGGACTCTTCTCAATAACCGCTTCATCTGCTTGCTGTTCAGGAAAGTTTTTTTCTTGTTTGTCGTTTGCATGCTGCCGGTAATGTTCGATTTCATTGAACACCCGGATCGGTATGGCTGGAATATTGACTTCTGGTTTGCTCTCTCCTCCAGCAGTCTCGATCTGTAGACTTACGACATGAAAGGGAACCAAAAAGAACCATTGGCGTTGCTTGATTGCCTGCATTCGTTCATACGTTACCTCGATTTCCTTTTTTCGGATGATCCCTTCATAGATGACCATTTTATCTGCATCGATCGTATAAGACTCAAAGAAGTATTTTACGCAGGCCCACATACTAAGCAACATGGCGGCTCCTCCAAAAATCAAAAGCGTCTCCCAACCATCTTTGAACCCATTCCTGATAATTCCGATGACTATAAATGGTATCCACGCTTTTAATGCAGATAAAATATGGAGAAGAATGGTCAACGGGTGATAATGAACCTTTTTAGACATCTTCCTTCGCCACCTTCACTAATTCGATGATCTGCTGACGCAAAGCTTGTGCTTCCTCCATATCTAAACCAGCTAATCGGTGGGTGGTGGCAGCCGTGTGGATTGCAATTTGAATCAGGTTTTGTTGGCGTAGGAAAGGTCCTTGCTCCGTTTCGACATGTTGGATTCGATTGATTGGGACATAGGTCGTTGAGCGAAAAATAAACCCTTTTTGAAAGACCAAGTCTTCTGGGGTGATCTCATAGCGATGAAATTCATAACGATAAGGAACAAGGTTGAATTTCAGAATAGTCACAATCAATACGATGAGAAAATAGCCAATGAGTATGCTACCCCACAGTGCTGACAGTTGATGTAAATAACGGAGTATCCCAAACATGATGATACCCAATAATAAGAAAATAACGCTAGTTAAGAATATGCTTTTTTGCCAAACTTTTTTGATGCGCTGTGGCATTTTTTGTGCTAATAATGGATAATTCATTCTTTCCCTCACCTTCATTCTAAGGAACAAAAAACATTTATTTCTACCAAGCAAACCGATTCTTATTCCATTAGTTATAGTTATTTGAAACCATTTTATTTAGTTAAGAATACTACTAGTTATCCCCTTTGCCAATGGATTTTTTTCAATAAATCGCTTATTTGTGCATTAGTTAACTAATTGCACAAAAAAGGGATGCGACGAAATATCGTCACATCCCTTCTCGCATCGAATGACCCATGTTCCAGAAATTTTTTCAAAAAACAAATCGAAATGTTTTAAAATCGCAACCAGCAATTTCCCAAAGATTTCTTTTCTTAGTTTCACTATTCCTGTCACATGCTATTCTTACGTATATTTAGTTCAACAAGAAATTACAAAACATTCTTTGTTGTACTGCTTAATAATTTTTCGTAGGCTTGTTCAAATTTTTGGACATCTCCCGCACCCATGAAAATAATCACTGCATCATGATAATCTAATAAAGGAGAGACATTGTCTTCTTTGATGACTTGTCCGCCTTTTTTGATCTTATCTCCTAAGTCTTCGATTTTTACATCGCCTTGTTTTTCACGTGCTGAACCAAAAATATCGCAAAGATATACTTTATCTGCAAGATCAAGTGCTTCAGCAAATTCATCCATCAACGCAATCGTACGTGTAAATGTATGTGGTTGGAAAACTGCAATGATTTCTTTGTCAGGATATTTTTGACGTGCACCATCGATCGTAGCTTTGATTTCTGCTGGGTGATGCGCATAGTCATCAACTACAGTCATATCGGCAACGATTTTTTCACTAAAACGACGTTTCACGCCTGGGAAAGTCAACATTTCTTTTGCGACTTCTTCAATATCTAAGTTTTCAAAGTAAGCGACCGCAATCACACCTAGTGCATTTAGAATGTTGTGTTTTCCAAAAGCTGGTACGACGAAATGTCCAACAAATTCCTCGCCATGATACACATCAAAAGCAGAACCAGTTGTTGTTCGTTCGATATTACGTGCTTGGATATCATCATTTTCAGATACACCATAATAATAGATCGGCACATCAGCTTCCAATTTTCTCAAGTACGCATCATCACCATAGGCAAAAATTGCTTTTTTGACTTGTTTAGCCATTGATTGGAACGCAGTGAACACATCATCGATACTTGTGTAGTAATCAGGATGATCAAAGTCGATATTTGTCATGATGACATAATCAGGTGAATAAGCCAAAAAGTGACGGCGATATTCACATGCTTCAAACGCAAAAAATTCGGCTTGAGGATCCCCATGACCTGTACCATCTCCGATCAAATAGCTCGTTGGACGGATACCTGTCAACATGTGGGAAAGTAGACCAGTCGTACTAGTTTTCCCATGTGAGCCAGTAACAGCGATACTGGTGTAATTTTGGATGAAATCTCCAATGAAATCATGGTAGCGAACAACTTCTAACCCTAGTTCCTTCGCTCTTTGGATTTCTTCATGTGTATCTGGAAAAGCATTACCAGCAATGATCGTCATCCCTGGTTTTACGTTATCCGCATTAAAAGGTAAAATTTTGATATTTGCTTTTTCTAAATCTCTTTGAGTAAAGAAATATTTTTCAATGTCTGATCCTTGCACGTTTAAACCTTGTTCATGTAAAACAAGAGCCAAGGAACTCATTCCTGATCCTTTGATACCAACGAAATGATACAATTTATTTTGATTTTCCATTTGAATCCTCTTCTCTTAACTATCATCCATTTTTTTCACTATATTCAACACGACACCCATTATCTTATAAACCTTTGAAAATTTCAACCAAATTTATTCGAAGAGGATCAAATCGTATTGGCTGTCAAAAAACAGAAATAAATGACGGAACTTTTCATTCTTTGACTAACCTTCGTTACTATGACCTACCGAACGAATCGCTCATCGAATTGAGCAGTGATCCGCCGATAAGCTGACCAAATGGTTTCAGGCATTTCTACGTGATTCATATAGCCCTTGCCATTTGGTCCATAGCCATTTTCATCGTCTTTCAAGCGAACCATTTCCCCTAGAACCAGTGCATAAAAGTATTCTTTTGACCATTGGCCATCCAACTCAGGCTGAGTAAACTGGATTTTTTCCCCAATAGCGACCACTTGAGGCACAAAAGGAACATAATTGATAAATTTGACATTTTCTGTTTGCCATACTTTTTCAAAAGTCGCTTTTGTCCTTCTTTGCAAAGTAGGATCGTTCATCAGTAAGATTTGGCGAGGAAGTTCTCCCTCTCGACGCAATATTGCTAAGGCGTTGCGGGCGTTCTCACCTGAATTGGTAGATGCAGTTTCTAAAAGGAATGCCTCGTTTGGGAGCCGATATTTTTCTTTGAGATACTGAAAGCACATCTCACTTTCACTCAATGTTGGATCTAAAAAAATCCCCTGCTTCTCAAAATTACGATGAAGTCTTGCCGTAGCATGTCCGATGCCACCAACAAGAAAGATTTTCTTCACTTGCCCTTTTTGATAAAGTTCTGCTGCTTTATCCGCTAACATGGGTAAGCAGTTACCCGCTAGAATCACTAAAGAAGCCTCATCTATTTGGCTAGAACTCTTGTCAGCTAAAAAAGTTAACAGCTGGTTCCAGTCTTGATAGTTTTCTGCCTGTTTATCCATTCTTTTCCCCCATCAGCATGACTTTTCTGCTACATTTTTTGTTTCTTTCCATACTAATTTTCCGTGACATTTTCCACAGACATAACGTTCTGTATTTATTTTTCGTTTGCGGTAAATGAGTGCTGAACAATTTTGACATTCGTAACATTCGATTTTTTTGACCTGATTGGTAGATACTCTCGGCGCATAACGTATACCGCCAGTTTTTTTCAAAAGGTTCTTAAAATCGGCATCTTGATGCCGATAGCCTTTGTTCCCTAAGTGTAAATGATAATGGCACAATTCATGTTTGATGATCCCAATCTTTGTCTTTTCATCTACCTCTTTGAACATCTTGAGATTAAAGTCTAGATGATGATCGCTTAAATGGTAACGGCCACCAGTGGACCTTAACCGAGCATTAAAAACAGCGCGATGCCTAAAAGGTAAATGGAAACTTTCGATTGAGATCTTTTCAACCAACTGTTGCAATTCTTCTTGAGTCACTGTTTATTCCTCATAAGGAGAAAGCATCGTCAAGCTGATTCGTCCTTTGTTCGTGTCGACTTGATCGATCCAAACAGTGACTACATCACCTACAGAAACGATATCAGTTGGATGTTTGACGAACTTTTTACTTAATTTGGAGATATGGACCAACCCATCTTGTTTGACCCCGATATCGACGAAAGCACCAAAATCGATTACGTTACGAACTGTCCCTTTCAATTCCATGCCAGGTTTTAGATCTTCTATGCTTAAAACATCTGAACGAAGCAATGGTGCTGGCATTTCATCACGCATGTCTCTTCCTGGTCTAGTCAGTCCATCTAATATATCAGCTAAGGTTTCTTCGCCTACAGTCAG
This sequence comes from Enterococcus durans, assembly GCF_002277935.1. Lineage (NCBI taxonomy): Bacteria > Bacillati > Bacillota > Bacilli > Lactobacillales > Enterococcaceae > Enterococcus > Enterococcus durans. The sequence goes on from NZ_CP022930.1 coordinate 2,684,629, forward strand.
TGTTTCAGCTAAACGAGTAGCGGATAAATGCGAAAGTATCTCAATGGCTTCTGCTTTCCCTAACTCTTTCTCAGACAACCCATTTGTTTTTAGAATCTCTTTGGCTACACTATAGCTTTCAGGATGGATGGCTGTATTATCCAATACATTTTTCCCACCAGGCACACGGATAAATCCGATTGCTTGCTCATAAGCTTTCGGTCCTAATCTTGGCACCTTCTTCAATTGTGTTCGCGTATCGAAAGCACCATTTTCCTCACGGTAAGTCACGATGTTTTGAGCTGTTGTTTTGTTCAATCCAGAAATGTGCTGCAATAATTGCGGGCTCGCTGTATTGACATCGACACCCACTTGGTTCACCGCTGTTTCAACCACGAAATCCAATTGTTCGGCTAATCGTTTTTGAGAGACGTCATGTTGGTATTGCCCTACTCCAACAGCTTTTGGATCGATCTTCACTAGTTCTGCTAGTGGATCTTGTAAGCGTCGAGCAATCGAGACAGCACTACGTTCTTCTACTTGTAGATTGGGAAACTCTTGACGGGCAATGTCACTGGCTGAATAGACCGATGCACCAGCTTCGTTGACAATCGCATAATATGCCTTGTGGTCAGCTGCTTTTAACTGTTCTGCGACGAACAACTCAGATTCACGACTAGCTGTGCCATTTCCTATCGCTACCATATCTACCTTGTACTGATTGATCAATTTGACAAAAGCCGGTCCTGCCGCTTCTCTTTTTGCTTGTGCTGCTGGTTTATGTGGGTAGATCACTTCGATTGCCAAAACCTTACCTGTGGCATCTACTACTGCCAACTTGCAGCCTGTACGATAAGCAGGATCAAACCCTAAAACAACTTTGCCTTTCAACGGTGGCTGTAACAACAAGTTACGGAGATTTTCGCCAAAAATCGCAATGGCTTGTTCATCTGCTTTTTCTGTCAGTTCATTACGTACTTCACGCTCGATGGCAGGCTGGATAAAACGTTTGTAACTATCTTGGTATGCTTCCCTTACCGCAACAGCTGCAGGTGAATCTGGATCTTTGATCATTTGGCGTTCTAAATAAGACAACACCGCCGATTCATCCACTTGTAACGATACTTTCAAGATATCCTCTTTTTCTCCTCGATTAGTTGCTAAAATACGGTGAGAAACAATTTTATGGATAGGCTCGGAAAATGCATAGTACATTTCATATACGCCTTTTTCATCGAGTTCTTTTTTCTTGACGGCACTGACATACAGTCCTTTGTTGTAAGTGTATGAGCGGATCCACGTTCTGAATTTTGCGTCATCACTGACTTGCTCAGCAATGATTTCATGCGCACCTTGTAGTGCCTCTTCTACGCTTTGTACTTCTTTTTCTTCACTTAGATACTTTTTCGCTTCTTCGCGAATATCCCCTTGCGTGAATTGGAGCAACCATTGTGCAAAAGGTTCGAGGCCTTTTTCTTTTGCAATCGTTGCTTTGGTACGACGCTTTTGTTTGTAAGGACGATAAAGATCTTCCACTTGCTGCATCTTCACTGCCAAAGTGATTGCCTTTTCCAACTCTGGTGTTAGTTTTTCCTGTTCATCAATCAATCGAATAACTTCTGTTTTACGTTTTTCTAGATTTTCCAAATACGCATATCGTTCTTCGATTTCTCGAATTTGGACTTCATCGAGACTGCCCGTCATTTCCTTACGATAACGTGCAATGAACGGCACTGTGTTTCCTTCATTTAATAAATTCAAGACCGTTACTAACTGTTTTGAATGATAATCAGCCAGTTCTTTTTGAACAAGCTGAACAATTGTTTGATTTAATTTCTCCGTCATTAAAAAACTCCTTTGCAAATAGAGACATCCTTACTCGTGACCGTCATCAAGAATGCCAAATAAATATAGTTCCTTTCTATTTTATCATATTTTATAGGAACTGATCACAAAACAAAAAAGCGACACAAAACAACTGTCACTTTTCTAGTTTTCTAGCCTCTCCAACCGCCTTCATTATTCTGATATTCGATATCTTGGACGATCCCTGATCGATCAAAAACAACGCCATGCAATGAACCACCAAAGACTGCCCCACCATCAATACCGATCAGATTGTCACCATACCATAGATCAGTCGTCTGCATATCACCATGCAACATAGGTGTGATGGTATGTCCAAAGACGATCGTTTTCCCTGTATTGTTTTTTCCTGTATGAAAAGGTTCTCGAATCCATAGAAAATCCCGATCACTTGTTTGTCGCCAATCTTTTTTTGTTAAATCAACGCCTGCATGAACAAATAAGTACTCTTCCCACTCATAATATAGCGGACGCTCACACAAAAAATCGATCAACTCAGGATATCTCGAACGGATCATCATGGCAATCTCGGTTGGGGAATATTCTTCTGTAGCTCCTGGGTGCAACAGACTTTCAAACGTTTCTTTGCCCCCATTGCGTACGTAGGGAGCGTACCAATCTTCCGGTGCTTGGAGAAACTGTAAAAAGTATTCTTCATGATTGCCACGAAGATAGACCGCATTCGTTTCCTTTACCAATTTCATTCCTAATAAAAAGCACTCTTTTGTACGTGGACCGCGATCATTTAAATCACCCAGCAGAACCAGTTGATGGATTGAGGGATCATAGTGTGCAACAAGTTTTTGAAAAAGATCATACTCTCCATGGACATCACCGATTGCATAAATATAAGGTTTCATTTCATTCCCCTCCTTTGCTCCTCAGTATAGCTCATATTTTTATCAGAGAACAGAAAAAAGAGGAAGATTCAAAAGTAAAAAAATACTTTTTCTCCTCCTCTTAAACTGACTAAACACTAGAACGAATATCCCTTTTTAGATGTCGAGATCCTCGAAAATCCAAAAAGTGAAATCCATGATTTTTCTCTTGTTTCTTACAGCTTTGTTCTCCGTTTTTCTAATAAATGATTTTAAGCAAAAACAGATAGCTTCGCTTCAATTTCTTCGCTCGTTAGTTGATGTTCTTTGATATAACGATTTTGAGGATGTTGTGCACAGGCAACAGAACAAGAACCCAAGTGTTTTTCTTCATTCTCTACAGATGTGAGGAACTGCCGATTGCATTCGGGATTGCCACAATTGATATAGCGCTCGCATGGCGTACCATCAAACCAATCTTTCCCAACGATCTGCTTGTCGACCTGATTGATATCTACTGCGATCCGTTCATCAAAGACATACATTTTTCCATCCCACAATTCTCCTTGGACTTCAGGATCTTTACCATATGTTGCAATGCCGCCGTGAAGTTGACCAACGTTCTTGAAGCCTTCTCTGACAAGCCAGCCAGAGAATTTTTCACAACGAATCCCTCCGGTACAATAAGTGACCACACGCTTTTCCATAAATTCTTCTTTATGTGCTTGCATCCACTCTGGCAATTCTCTAAAGCTGCGGATATCTGGGCGAACAGCACCGCGGAAATGACCAAGATCATATTCGTAGTCGTTTCTTGCGTCGATCACTACTGTATCTTCGTCCAAGATTGCCTCTTTGAATTCTGTAGGTGAAAGATACGCACCCGTTATTTCTTTGGGATCGACATCTTCTTCCAATTTAAGTGAAACAAGTTCCGGACGTGCTCGAACAAACATCTTTTTAAACGCATGCCCTTCACTAGGATCGATTTTGAAAAAGGTATCTGAGAAACGGGCATCCGCCTTCATCGCTTCCATATATTTTTCTGTATCTTCGATCGTTCCAGAAAGAGTGCCATTGATTCCTTCATGCGCAACTAAGATTCTGCCTTTTAGATTCAATGACTTGCAAAAAGCAAGATGGTCTTTCGCAAATTCTTCGGGATCAGTAATTGTCGTATAATTATAGTAGAGTAATACTTGGTAGTTCATTTTTTTCTTCCTTCCTTCTATTCCTTCCAAAATAGTATAAAAAAGGAAGTGTGCTTTGACGATTTTTATGCTTGTGTATTACTGTTCAAACCCAAAGTTTACATAATATAATTATTGTTTTTTATTTGGTAGTTGGTCACAAAATTTTACGCTATATGCTAGATTGTAACCCGTACACTCAATCACGGTTTGTCTTTGGAAAACAGGAAAAAAAAGACCACCAACATATATCCTTGGCAGTCTACTTTTCACAAATAGAGCGATCGTTTATTCTTTTCCTGTCACAGCAAAGTAATTACCGTCAGGGTCAGCAAAATTAAAGACATACTCTTCACCAATACGAACAAGGTCACCTAATGTAACACCGTATTCTTGCATCTTTTTATATAAGCCGAAAATATCTTGACTATAAAACATCAAAGAAGGTGAACTTCCAGCCGTTTCAGGTGAATGCTGTTCGATGAACGCACGATCATACAACACGAAAGATGTCGAAGCACCTTCTGTGGCAGCCACCTCAACGATCAATGTGCCATCCATTTCTTGACGATCTATTTCTTTAAAGCCGACAGCTGTCCAAAACGCTGTATTTTTTTCTACATCATCGACATACAACATGATTTTCAATTCATTGGTAAACATACTTTCCCTCCACATTACTCTAAAAAAGAGCCATAATCTCATCCAGTTTAGCATACAGCCTATTAAAAATCTATGTTTACCAATTCCTTCAAACTTTATCCTAAAACGTAAGAAAACCTTATCTCAAAAACCAGTCATCCATGTTGATTCTCTTTCCTCGAAATGTGTTATTGATAAAGATAAAGAACTTCGCCTTACTTTAAAAAGAGCGTGGGACAAAACTAAAAATCAGTTTTGTCACAGACTCTCGAATAAACGGTGGGAGCAGAAGTAGCTCCTTCTTAAATAAGCCGAAATTCACAAAAATTTGAAAAGCAATTTTCGTTAATTTCTTCTTATTTCTCGGAGTTAAACACTTCTGTCCCAACCTCTTTGCATAATTTTGTTCGTACATATACAGCTTACTTGCAAGACTCAACAATCTAAGCTAATATAAAGAAAAGGGACTATGCTCGAACATAGCCCCAATGTAGACCCGTTAAAAAGACGGTAGCTTTTGTTTTAATGGTTTAACCATCTACGCCTGCTAAAGTGTTAGATGGTTATTTTTTTGGTCTTTAGAGTCAATGATCAGCAAAACCAATGTCGCAAAAGCAATCATCAGTTGAATTGCTTCAAAAGTTGACACTTGTTTACTCCCTTCTGGGGATAAAGCGATGAACCATAGGCATCACCCCTTTTTCAAGAGATTAGCCACCACCTTTTCACTTTTCGGAATAATTAAAATGATTCTATCAATAGATCGAGATATGATAAACCTCGATGCGCTGAAATTGATCAAAGGGTTCATAAAAAAGCATGACTCGAACGGACAGTTTCTGTCTCACTCAGTCATGCTTTTCTTTTAATATTTAAGCATTTACGTCGATTACTTTTGAATCATCTTTAATTGCATCTCGATCTAGATCTTTGATCCTTGCACTTGTAACGATTCCGGCAACCATACTACCACTGACATTTGTTGCTGTTCGGGCCATATCGATCAATGGTTCTACGGAGATCACTAAGCCAACGATTGCAACTGGTAAGTTCATCGCACCTAATACGATCAATGAAGCAAATGTTGCTCCACCACCGACACCAGCAACACCAAATGAGCTGATCGTTACAATTGCTACCAACATCAAAATGAATTCTAAACTAAAGACATTGATTCCCGCAGCTGGTGCAACGATGGTTGCTAACATAGCTGGATAGACACCGGCACAGCCGTTCTGACCAATAGATAACCCAAAACTAGCAGAAAAGTTTGCAGTGGCTTCATCTACACCTAGCGCTTTTGTCTGCGTTTCAATATTCAATGGCAAAGCGCCTGCACTTGAACGGGATGTAAATGCAAAACTTAAGACAGGGAATGCTTTTTTGAAATAATCGATCGGATTCACTTTTACAGAAATCAAAATCAGTGAATGAACGATCAAAACAGCTAATAACGCAACATACGATGCCAATACAAATTTCCCTAAGTTGACGATCGCAACGAAATCGCTAGTTGCTAATACGTTCGTCATCAATGCAAAAACTCCATAAGGTGTCAAACGCAAGACTAATGTGACGATTCGCATCACGATTTTATATAAGCTATCAATCAAATTTGAAAAGAATTCTGCTTCTTTCGGTGCTTTTCTTTTTACTCCTAAGTAGGCGATCCCTACAAAGGCAGCAAAGATAACGACACCGATCGTACTTGTTGCACGAGTCCCAGCTAGATCGGCAAAAACATTCTTAGGAATAAAAGATAGGATCTGTTGGGGAATCGTCAAGCCGCTTACCGCTTCTTGTCTTGTGGCTAATTCAGAGATACGAGCGGTTTCCGCAGCACCTTCTGTGAATTTTGCTCCTTGAAGGCCAAAAAGCATCGTTGTACCGATCCCAATCAACGCTGCGATGGCAGTCGTCGCTAATAACGAAGTTAAAACAGTTGCACTGATTTTCCCTAATTTTTCAGAGACTTTCATTTTAGTAAATGCGCCAACGATCGACACGAACACTAATGGCATGATCAACATTTGTAAGAAGCCCACATAGCCTTCCCCTACGATATTGATCCATTGCATCGATTGACTCACAACTGGGTCATCTACTCCGAAAATCAATTGTAATAAGCCACCAAAAACGATCCCGATAGCTAGTGCCGTATAGACACGTGTTGAAAATTTTGTATGGCGCTTTTGCATTCGATAAAACACATATAATAATGCCGCAAAAACTAGAACCACTAAAACTGTGATGAGTGTTGTCATTTTTCTCCTCCTCTAATTTTGAATGACAAGTCCATCGAAGGAAGTAAAGGTTCCCGAAAATGACTCTTCAGACATTTTCCTGAAAAAAATTTTTTCAGTGACTTAACCATTTTAGACTATTCGAGAAGAAATAACAGTTATTTTGCTTACAATTAGTAATAGAAAAAATGATCGGTGATAGCTTTTAACTATCACCGATCATTTTACGCTTCTTTTTCAGATTGAAAATTCAGTTTCACGCCTGGTTGGTCCAAGGCAATCTCAGTCACTTCATATGCTAATCGTTTAACGATATCAAATAACGGAGCGACCAATTGATCGACCTCTTCTTGTGTTACATCACTTTGACCCTCGATTTTACGATTGAGGACATGGTTGATTTGACTTACACTTCCAGATAAAACATATGTATCGAAAACCAATCGAAACTCTAACCGAGCTCCTACGATACTGTGCTCTTTCGGATAGTTTTCAATGGTTTCCTTTAACGGTGAAAATCCTACCTTCAAGTCTGTTTCTACCTCTTGATCTTTTGGCTTCATATCATAATGAAATGACTCCACTACTTCTTTTTGTCTTCTGATTTCCATGTAATCACTCCTTTCCCAAATTATAACATACCTGTGATTGAAGAGGGATACTTATTTGTGAGCTCCCTCTAAATCGCAAGGATTTTCCTCAAGTCATCAATAACATAATCTGCAGGGATTTCTCCGAGAAAATGATCGATATCATATAGACAAGTGAGGACCCCCGCCCGTTTTCCAGCCTCGATATCTAAACGCCGATCACCGATCATCATCGTTTCTGATTTTTTCATCTCGAAACGTTCGATCAGATAATTCAAGGAGTCAGGGGAAGGCTTGCGGGGAAAATTCTGATCGATCCCGACAACTTCTTCAATCAGATCTGTCAGTCCGTATTTTCCAAGCAATTCCCATGTTGATTCCGTGAGACGATGGGTCAGAATAAAATGTCTAGCCCCATGATTTTTCAATGAACGCAAGACTTCTTCAGTTGCCGCAAATGGTTGTGGTTTCAAAGAACTTTCACGTTCATATTGATGGAATAACGGAGTGAATTCCTCTTCTTCAAGCTGATATTCCTCTCTAAGCTGACGGGTAGAAAATTTCTTCATTGTTTGGTAAATCTCTCCGGGATCTTTGATGATTCCAAAATCTTGAAGCGCTTTTGCTGCTCCTTCAACCATTGCTGGATAACTATCATATAATGTTCCGTCAAAATCCCAGATGCAATTCTTGATTTCCATGTGATTCTTTCCTTTATACAGTATTTTTTCGCTCAGTTTTTATAAAAGAGACTTCTCGATGATTTCCAACTGATCATTGAACGTGTACTGGATGGGTTGCGCATTTGGGATATCGATCGTATCCATCTGGTCTTCTGGCACATTTTCCAGATACTTCGTCAACGCCCGCAAGCTATTGCCATGTCCAACGACTAAAATGTTTTGCTGATCCAATAACCGCGGCGCCAAATTGTCTTGCCATAATGGGATCACCCGTTCAACGGTCATCTCTAAACTTTCACCGTGGGAGATCAATCGTGGATCAAGCTGGTCGTATCTGCGATCAAAGTGGTTTTCGGCTGCTAATGGAGGGACTTCTTTATACCCTCTGCGCCACTTTTTCACTTGTTCTGCACCAAACTCGGCTTTCATTTCCTCTTTGTTTTTCCCAACTAAAGCACCATAATGACGTTCATTCAATCGCCAAGTCTTATCAACAGGAAGATACAGTTGCCCCATTTCCTCTAATGCCACTTGGGAAGTTTTGATAGCTCTTTTTAACACAGACGTATAGACGTGATCGAAAAGCAATTCATTTTCTTTCATCTTATGACCAGCAGTTCTTGCTTGTTCCATTCCTTTTTCAGTCAGCGCGACATCAAGCCAACCTGTCCAGTAATTTTCAAAATTTGCTTCACTTTCACCATGTCTTAACAATACTAGTTTCATCACATTCCCACCTAAACTTTCGTTTCAAATTGAGTACCGCATTTTTTACAAGTCACACGTATCCGCCCTTTTCCTTTAGGTGCTCTTTGATTTTGATGACAAGTTGGACAAGCAAAGAATGTGTAGTGACTCACAGTCGCTTTCTTTGGTTGTTTGCTTGAAACCCGGTGTGCCTTCTCTTTTATCTGTTCAGCAAACTTCAAGAAACGCTGATTTTCATTCAGCCTTGGATAGATTTTCGTTGAAAGGAAACGATAAAGGATTACGCCTATCAAAAGAGCAAAAACGAAATAGCCGATAAAAAAAGGTAGCCATCTACGGAATAAACTGAACAACAATGCCCCAATCAGCAATAATCGATTCAGCGCATCGAACTTCCCATATCTCCCTTGCATCAGTCGATTGTAATTCCTTCTTAATTTTATTATACGTTCAAACCAAATTTGTGCCATAAGAATTCCTCCTATTCCTGTCTATTATGTCAAAAAAAGCAAAAAAGGAAAAGGCTCAATTAGCCTTTTCCAATGTCAAACGATGAAGAGCATTTCGATTTTTGGTAAAATCAATGACGATGACTTTCTTCTCATCTTCTCTTTTCACCACACGAAACGTGTCGTTTAGAGGAAGCGTCAGTTTTTTCGAAGGCACTTCTTTCAAGCGTAAAAAGCGTCTAATCAGTGAGATCAGTTGAGGAAACTGTATAGAGGTGTGCAGTAGTTCTGAATGTTTCTTTAGCAATTGTGTTGTTTTCAATAGATTTCGTTTTTTTCCGATTTCTTTTAGGAAACTTTTTAAAATCTTCTGCTGTCTTTGAAAGATGGAAAAAGAATTTTTTTCGTCCACCTGATAACGCATCTGATCTTGTAATTCTTGATCTGTCAGATGGATTTGCTGTTGGTTCTCTTCTATTGTCATCCCATTAGGAAACAATTCAAATACGACCTGATCCCAGCTCTCTAATGAAAGCTCAAGGTAATCTTTGACTGGCAACTCCAGTTCTTTATTGAAAAAAGCTAAGATAGCATCCAGTCCTTCTGATCGATAAATTTCTCCCAAAGTCAAGCCTTCTAAATGGAATTCTGGCGAAAAATGCAACAGCGTTTTATCTTCAGTTAATTGAACATAAAGAAAGGTTGAACGTTCAATGGCTTTGTCCTTTAAAACAACTAAAAAATTCATTTTACTCCTCCTTTATCTACTTTAAAATAGCATATTCAAAGGAAGTTGTCTGGAAAAAAGAGAGGGATTTCATAAAAATTTAGTAATTTACTTGTTTGTGCTTTTTGCCTGAAATTAGAATATTTTACTTATGAATCATCTTCTAGTAATTCTTTCATGCCGATCGTCTCACGGTATTGATGGATCTTCGTGATCCCGATCACTTTGTCGACGTCGATACTAAAACAGATCCCATTACCTGGTACATCGATATGTATCCCTTTGCCAATAGCATCCATCACTTCATTTGTGATACTGTCAGGAACAAGGGTCAAAACGATATCTTTTTCTGGTGAGATCTCCAACCCTAAAAATTTGCCCGTATCATGCACGCCAGATCCCCGACCATGTAGGATCGTCCCGCCTGCCGCTCCAGCAGCTTTGGAATAGTCGATCACATCTTCTCCTATTCCGCCGTCAACGATCGTGACGATCATATGCAAATTCAAAGCGACTAAATCTTTCATTGTGTTTCCTCCAACTGTTGTAATTTTAGTTTTTCTTTCTGATCTTTTTCATCTTTTCGCTTATAGATATAGCCCAAAACTAAAGTGGACAAGATTGGCGTCAGTGCAATCATCGCCACAACTCCGAATCCGTCGGTAATCGGATCTCTACCTTCGATTTGCGCTGCAATAGACACACACATGGATAAAAGAAAGGTCGAACACATCGGCCCTGTAGCTACTCCGCCATTGTCGAATGCCATAGCTAAAAAAAGTTTGTCTACTTTTCTACCTAAAATAAAGGCTAGACCGTAACCTGGAATCAGGAAGTAATAAAGAGAAAAACCGGCTAGTAATCGCCACATAGATAAACCTACAGCTAGTCCAATGCCAATCGATATCACTGCCAACATGACTTTTGCTCGAATCCTTCCTTCACTTAGTTCTTCCACCTGTTTTACCATGACATGGATCGCCGGTTCAGCAAAACCCACTAGAAAACCCATGATAAAACCTAACGGAATCAATAGATGATTGTGTTCAATTGCAGCAATCGCGCTTCCTAAATGCTGTCCCACCGGAACATAGGCCATATTGACACCATGCAAAAACAAAACCAATCCAATCGTCGTGATCAAAAAACCTTTAAGAATGTTCCAGAATCGTTTTCTGCGTATACGGAAACTAAAAAAATTCAGCAAAATAAATAGCAGAACAATTGGTAAAACTGCTAAGACCACTTCGTACAGGATCACTTCGATCCCAGCGAATAATTGTTGGATCGTACTCATTGGAAAATCACCCCCAAGATCATCACCGCTAGTATCGGACCTAAAGAAGCAATACCGACCATACCGAAACTATCATTTTCGTTTTTGCTTTGCCGGATCATACTCGTCATCCCTCCAGCTAATGCCAAAATAAAAGGAACTGTGACAGGGCCAGTCGTCACACCACCAGAATCGAATGCAATCGGCATGAATTCAGTAGTGGTAAAAAAAGATGCAATCAACACACCTAAGTAACCGATTGCCATCAAGCGATAATAAGATACTTTGAATACGACACGTAATAGAGCAAAAGCTAAAAAGACCCCCGTTCCGATACTCACGATCCCAATCAAAAGCAATCGGCCAATCTCACCATCTGAGATCTCATACACCTGCTGTCCCAATACTTGAACAGAAGGCTCCGCAATAGTGATAACGATTCCAATAATGAAGCCTAAACTGATCAAAATCGGTAGATTCCGTTTCTTGATCAGGTATTTACCAACCAAGTCGCCAACTTCCATCATTGAATAGTCCGCACCAAACAAGAATAATGTCATACCGATCATCATAATCGCCGCTCCAAATAGAAACGAACCCATCTCTTCTGAAGTGAGTGGAGCGAATATAACCGTTAAAATAACTATCAACACGGTCATCGGTACTATTGCTGTGATAACTTCTTTAAAGTTTTTTAGCATGTATCCCCCTCCTTTATTCCATTTTACCTGATATTCATCCAATTATCGAGCATAAACAGAAAACGTTCACATTTTATTTGGGAATTTCTGATCGATTTTTTTATAACAAAAATTTTAGTGGAGTGACAAATTTTGATGACGACACATTAGGATCAAAAGATTTATTAGACACTGGCATACTCGTCTACTCGCAAAATAAGTCGAATAATCCTGAAAATAGAAAAAGATATCCTCAGATTATTCGACTTATTCATTGACGTGTCCATGCTCTTTTCATTGACACTTATTTCACAGAACCGATCATCCCTTGCACGAACTGCTTTTGTAAGACAAAGAATACGATAGCTGTCGGTAACGTTGCAATCACTAGACCAGCCATGATCATGCCGTAATCTGGTGTATAAGAAGCACCCATTGCTGACAATACTAACGGAACTGTACGTTTGTCTGGTGATTGCAAAGCAACCAAAGGCCATAAATAATTGTTCCAACTACTCATAAAGGTAATGATCGCCGCAGCTGCGTATGTGTTCTTAGCCGTTGGCAAATAGACTCGAAAGAAGATACTTAACTCTTTTAGTCCATCCAATCGTGCAGCTTCGACTAGGTCTTTCGGAAAGGACTTTGCATTTTGACGGAAAAAGAAAATCAAAAACGCTGTACTCACGGAAGGAAGAATCACTACTAAGAAACTGTTGATACCTAAAACTGTGCCATTCAATTGTGAAAACATCCGATAGAGCGGGATCATCAACGCCGCAAAAGGCACCATCATCGATAAAAGCAAAATATTGAATACTTTTTCTTTTCGCTTACTTTTATAAATCTCAAATCCATACCCTGCCATAGAAGAGATCAACAGCGCAAAAACTGTTGTGACGACTGCGATCATCGCGGAATTTCCCAAGGAGCGCATAAAATTCAAGTCATTTGAAAAAAGGTTTTGAAAATTGACGATCAGATTGTCGCCGATTTTTAATTTTCCTCCCGAAATATCGATCGCTGTATTGGTCATTCCCAAAATCATCCATACAAAGGGAAAGATGGAAATAAACGAGATGATACTTAAAGCAGTGTATTTGAACAAATCAAGAAAACGAAAAGAACTGGTTTTCTTTTTTTCAACGGTTTTTACTACTTCATTCCTTTGAACGACTTCTTTCATCGACTTTCCCCTCCAACCTTAGTTTGTATAACTGATAGAAGTACGATAAAAATCACGATGACAAACGAAACTGCCGCCGCATAGCCAAAATTTGGAGTGAATTTATAGCTTAGATTATAGATGTATTGTGAAAGCGTGGTAGTTGCATTTGCAGGACCACCACCAGTGATGTTTTGTACTTCATCAAACAGTTGGAGTGTACCGATCGTCGAAGTGATCGATGTAAATAAAATGATCGGTTTTAAATTAGGGATCGTTACTTTAATGAATTGTTGCCACTTTGAAGCTCCATCGATTTCCGCCGCTTCATAGATCTCTGGATTGATATTTTGCATTCCAGATAAAAAGAAAATCATATTATACCCTGTCCATCGCCAAGTGATTGAAATAATAATCAAGACCTTAGCCCAAACCGGATGAGTCAACCAGCCAATTGGATCATCGATCAATCCAATCGATACAAGCATATTGTTGACCAGACCAGATTGTGAAAAGAGACTTTTCATAATTAGAGAATAACTGACCATTGAAGTGATACAAGGTAAAAAAATAGCTGTTCGGAACAATCCCTTCATCTTCAATTTCTTATCATTCAATAAATTGGATACAAAAAGTGCCAAAAACAACATGATTGGAACTTGTACCAGTAGATATAAAAAAGTATTAAAAAATGCTTTTTTGAATGTCGTATCGTTCAACATCCGCTGATAATTCCCCAACCCATTGAAGGTCATATTGACTGGGGGACCGCTTTGAAAAGATGTGATCAGCGCGAGAATCATAGGAATAAATACCATGATCGAAATCATTAGGACTGGTAGGATCAAAAAAGCATTCCCATTCTTAAATAAATCTTTTCCTCTCATTCTATTACCCACTTTCATTATACCGATTCTAACTTTCTTGCTACGAGGCTCCCGACAAAACAGTTAGAATTTTTTTGTAGGAGCTATACACGAAGCAGTTTGCTTAGACCTCGCTGATCTTCGCAGCGCTTCGTGCTAGCTACCTATCTACTTATTTAACAACCATTCATTTCATCAACGTCTTGACTAGACGAATCGTCCACTCAGTTGGATCATTTCCTTAATTTGCTAATTGTGCTTCTACTTGTTTTTGTGTATCTGCTAATACTTTATCTGTGTCTTCTCCATTGATGATCCGGTGCAACGATTCTGCTACAACCGCTTCGATCGCATACGTTTCTTGTCCATAATTCACTTCTGGTATCTCAGCTGTCCATTTAGAAAAATCATCGAATACTTTTTGGCCACTATAAAATTCAGAAGGTTCTTGATACACTTTTTGATCCTTAGCACTTAACATCGTTGAGACTAACCCGATTTCATTCGCTAAAGTTCCCATCAAGTCGGCATTAGTAGCAAACGTCTCTTTTAAGAAATCCTTGGCATTCTTTTCTCCAGAAACACCTTTGATCAGGTACCAGCCCGCACCACCTAAGTTTGACGCTTGTGCTTTTTGCATGTCAGCAGGAAGTGAAGGTGTTGGTGCAATTGCCCATTTTCCTGATTGATCTTTTGCTCCTTGGATCGTTGATGAATACCAAGCACCCGTAGGACTTGATGCTACAGCCCCAGACTGGATAGCTGTTACACCCGCATTCCAATCAGACGTTTGTTCCACTAAGTCTTCTTTCAACAATGTTGCAAAGAGATTCAATCCATATTTCAAAGATTGATTATTTTCGATAGTGACAGTTTTCCCGTCTTCTGCTGTATACCATTCACCAGCCTCTTGCATGATCATTCGAACTCTTCCAAGGTCAGATGGGTTGACTTCAGTGATTTTCTTGCCCGTCTTCTCTTTGACATCTCTCGCTACTTTTACATAATCATCCCAACTTAGATTTTGCATATCTTCTTGACTATACCCTGCTTCTTCAAGAAGGTCCGTACGATAAAAATTAGCAGTCACTCCTGAATCAAAAGGAACACCATAGATTTTATCGCCCACTTTGTTCACTGCGAATTTATAAGCCGCAAAATTATCTTCATCAACAATATCTGTTAGGTCCGCAAAGGCATCCGGATAGGAATTCAAATAGCCTTGAATACGATAATCTTCGATCAGGACGATGTTCGGTAAGCCATCGGTATTTCCACTCGCCAATGCCGTATTCAATTTTTGCACGATATCATCTTGTGACATAGTCACCACTTCCACATCAACGTCTTCATTCTCATAGACTTTCTTTGCTTCATTGACCGCCTTGATATTAAAAGTTTCATCCCAAGCCCACACTGTTACTTTGTCATCATTACTTGCTGCTGAATCAGAAGAATTCCCACATCCCGCAAATAAAGTTGCAGCAGCAGTTAAAATCGCGGCACTTGCTAAAATCTTTTTGAAATTCATAGTCAACCCGTCCTTTTTCATTTATTGTTTAGGTACAGTTTGTATATTACCAAACATTGTAACCGTTTTCTCTCATTTTCGTGTTCCTCCAAAAAAAGTCCTAAAATAAGAAAAAAATCCAAATATCCATTTGGTCAAAATGAACTACTTCGTTGAAATGTACTTGCATTTCTTTTTAAATCCACGTATTTTAAAATTAGCATTATTTAAAGGAGGTACTTTCTTGACAAATTTAATGTTCATCGATGATGAAAAAACCATTTTACACGGCTTGACGAATCTAGTTGATTGGTCTAGCCATGACATCAATATAGTAGGTGCCTTTTCCAATTCTTTGGAAGCGCTTGATTTTTTTGACCATCAACCTGTGGATATCGTAGTGACTGATCTGATCATGCCAGAATTGGATGGCATTGAACTTTCTCGCTTATTCAAAAAGAAACAACCAGATGTCCAAATCCTTGTTCTTTCAAGTCATGATGATTTTCAACTTGTAAAAGATTCTTTTGTTGGTGGCGTTTCGGACTATTTACTTAAACCAAAATTGAACCCGGAGAATCTACTTTCAGCAATCACGAAGTTAGTGCACAAGAAACAGAAACTCCCTTCCACAACGGAGTCTTTGAAGCAGGATTTAGCGAATTATTTTTCCGGACAAACAACTGCTTTATCCCCAAAAAAATTTTCCTATCCCATTTTTTATCTTGTTTATAACGAAATGAAAGAGCTGACTTATCTGAAAGAAAAATCTCTAACCAGTGAATGGCCGCTTGAATTTTTCCCTTTCACGACCCTCAATCGTGGATTCGGCTGCTTGATCAATACGGCTAGCACCGAGATTTACCCTCAACTTATCGACTATCTATCAGAAACCAGTAAGACGAAGGATACCCTTTGTATCCTCTCCAAGGAACTTGATTTTTCTGAACTTTATACTGAGTTTACGCTCCTCAAAAAGAATGGTAAGGGGCAGTTATTTTATCATTTGCACAAAGGATCACTGGTAGCAGATCAACTAACTCCGCTTGTTCCTCATTATGAAACGAGTACGAAAAGCTACCTCACAAAAATCGTGAACAAAGATTATTTGTCAGCAATCAGAGAATTGAGCGCTATAGTTGAAACGATGATCATCCTAAGAATCGATCCTTTATTTTTGAAACATGAAACAATGAATCGACTCTATGCGCTGATCCATGCAATGGACGATGAAGAAGAGAAACATTACGAATTGACCAAATTAAAAATGACTTTGACGGCACAATTTGCTGATGCCTTCGCTATTGAGCGTTTTGTACAAATATTTACCAACATCATTCAACAGTTGATGGTCTGGGTCGTTCCTGAAAAAAAAGAGAATTCTGCTATTTTAACATTGATTTATGAATACGTTCAGAAAAATTACCACGAAGACCTGTCTTTACAATCTATTTCAGAAAAATTCCACTTTTCTTATAGTTATCTTTCGACTATTTTCACGGAAAAATACGGCATCAACTTTACAAAATATCTAAAAAAAGTGCGTATCCAACATGCAAAACGACTCTTAACAGAAACAACTGACCCTCTTTCAGAAATCTGTTCTCAAGTGGGTTATACCGACTTAGGCTACTTTTCACGAGTCTTTAAAGAAGAAACAGGGATGAGTCCTTCCCATTACCGCAAAGGAAGCATGGTGAAATGAAAGCAAAACTCAAAGAATACGAATTATTTACAAAATTATTCATCATTTTGTTTATTGCACTGTTCACTCAAGCAATCATCATTTCACTTTTTATTTATCACCAATCAAAAGAGGCTTATATCAACCTATTTGATAAATCGAATGAACAAAGTTTAGTAAAGATCCAACGAGATTTTGAAATGCTGAATGATAATATCGAAAAGACATTATCTTCGATTGCCGAAAATTCAGGGGTAGAAAGTTACTTTTCTACGGAAAACCAGCCTGCGTTATCAAAGCTTTCAGATTTAAAGGAGATCCATCAGATGACACTCGGCTTCACCGCTATTTCTCCTTATATCGATTATGACCTGATGATTTTCGGAGAAAACGGGCGTACCTTTGTTGGAAATGACCTCATCGCTAGCATGGATGCGAACGCTTTTTTTCAATTGGAGATCCGCAATAAGATCGATCAGGTATCTGCGTCAACTCAAATGGTCTTTGTTGATTTTGGACTTACACAGAAAAATCAAGCAGAAAAAAGTATTCTTTTTGTCAAAAAATTGCAGACTTCGCTGAATCGAGTTTATGGCTATGCTGTCATTGCTATCTCTTCCAAACAAATGGCGCATCTCTTCAGCACCATGATCAATCCAGATATCTCAAAAATCTATTTGCTTAATGAAGAACAAACCGTTTTTTCATCAAACGAAGCTGCTATGATTGGTACGACTTCCGACTTGTTTACTGATTTGACAAGCAATGGAACAAAAACGTTCGGCTCTGCGCGCTTGACCAGGCTTCCCCTGTATCGACAAAATTCAACACTTATCAGTAAAGTCGATAGCAATTTAGTGACCAATCAGATGGGGATCCTCTTCCCAATCATTTTCTTCAATTTGATCATTCTTATCCTCGTGGGAGGCGTCGTTTTTAGCTACATGAACCGCCAGACGAAGTCGATCTATGCCTTGATCCATTCGATCAAACAAAACAAAGAAACGGCACCGAATGCCCATGTATCGATCCAAGGAACTTACGAAACAAAAGTACTAGGTTCTACGATCAATCAGTTACTTGATACGATCGAAGAGAGCCACGAGCGATCGATTAAAGCTGAAAAGAAAAAGCGTATCTTGGAGATACAGACGATGCAAGCGCAGATCCAGCCTCATTTTATTTACAACACATTGACAAGTTTGAAGTTCCTGATTTGGCAAGGAAAAAATGAAGAGACCATTACTGGGATCGATCATTTTATAGATTTGTTAAGAAGTACGATCGGGAAAAAGGAGGAACTGATCACAGTCGGTGAAGAATTGAACAGTGTGCAAAGTTATATCCACATTCTTGCACTTCGTTATGGGGACGAAATTTCTACCCGGATCATGGTACCTGAGGAATTATTTTCTTTCAAGGTCCCGAATATGATGATCCAACCAATCATTGAGAATGCCTATCTCCATGCTTTTCAATCGAAAAAAACAGGATTTATCACGTTATTTGGCAAGCTTCATGACGATTCTTTGATCTTTGAGGTAGTGGATAGCGGAGATGGATTCGATACTAGTTTAACGAAAAAAACGACTGATTTCTTTTCGGGAATAGGGATCAAAAACGTTGATGAACGCATCCGCTTATCCTTTGGTGAAGCATATGGTCTCACGATCGAATCTTTTATTGGCGTCGGTACGACCGTCAGGATCACTTTGCCGATCATAGAATAACTCTGAATTTCTGTAAAAAAATCCATTACCAACGTACGATTTTTCCGCTACAGTTTGCCCTCAGACTTCTTTTAGACAACAAATAGCAACCAAATCTCTCGATGGAGAAACTTGGTTGCTATTTGTTAGCTTTTTTAATTACTTTTTTGAATACGGCGGTCAGGTTACTTTATCACAAAAGAGAATTCATGATCTTCTTCTCCACTGATATGATAGTCGTCTTCCACATCTGCACCCCAACTGTTGATTCCACCTACACCTCGAACTTTCCCCAACATCGTCAAAACAGTTCTTCTTGCTGGTGGCAATTCTTCTCTATGGGTCGCGTTTTCCAATTCCTCTGCTGTATACGGCAATGCGGAAAAAGCGAAATCTCCTGTTACTTGTTCAAATCGCAAAGAAAATTTTTCCTTTTCTTTTTCTACATTGCTCAATGTAGTGTCTCTCGTTATCTCTACCCATTTTGTTTTCATATGGACACCGCAATCTTGTGGTACCAGATAAGGAGTCACTGGCAACCCAGTTATTTTGTAGATACCTTCTACTCCACCAGCCATTCGGTCAGGATACGTTTCCCCAGACAATCCTTCATAGGTAAAACTCGTCGCCTGCGTTGGCATGATAAACCGTATTCCTAAAAGAGGTAATTCTGGTACCCCTTTTTGGCCATGGTACACTACATTGACCTTGATTTCCCCAAGCGCATTGATCCGGTAGCTGACAACTACTTCCGTTTTTGGTACTGTATTGTATTCTAGTGTGAATAAGATCTCTGCAGAAGATACGTATTCTGTATTTGAATACTGATTATTGACCGGCGCGATCGGCAATTCGATGGCTGCATCTTCTATCTTTACCTGGATCTGTTTGACTTTTGGATACTTTCCTGCCCCCAACCATACAGATGAACGATAGCCAAACCCATTGCCGCGATCATTGTCTGTCAACGCTCGCCAAAAAGTAGGCAAGGTCTCACGATAAAGCCATTCTTTTCCATTTTTGTTCAATGATTCCATGCCACCTCTTGTATAAGAAAAAATATAATGGAATCCTTGCCCTTTCAGCCCCAGTGTACAATCCCCGTAAATGACCCTTAACTTAGTTGCTGTATTTTCCATAATAATATCTTACCTCCTGTAAAGCTGGCTTCTCTTCTCCATCTGCAAAGACGATCCCATTTCCAGAAAATTCATAATCACTAGGACGATCATCAAAATCTCCCCCATAACGCATCACCTTTTGATTCGTGATTGGATCGATCATTTGGATTGCTTGATCTTTAAAATCCCAAATGTATCCACCTTGATACATCGGATACTGTTCTAACAATTCCATGTACGAGGCCATACCCCCTAATGAATTGCCCATATCATGCATATATTCGCATAAAATAAAAGGTTTTTGCGCTTCTTTTTCAAGATAGGCACGAACATCTTCTGGGGAGGCATACATACAACTTTTCATATCTGAAATCGTTTCTTCAAATCGGGGGTTAGGGAAGTTCCCTTCATAATGCACCAACCGATCCGGGTCTTTTTCTTTGTAATAGTCATTCATCAAACGAATATTTTCTTCTGCATAGGATTCATTTCCGAGAGACCAAAATAAAATACTTGTATGATTCTTCAACGTCTCGAAATTTGTTTTTGCCCGATCCAATACATTTTCACGCCACTGGGGAATATTTCCAGGAACATTATAGGAGGGTTCGAATGCCCCCATCTTCTGCCAGGAGCCATGGGATTCTAAATTGGTTTCTGCCATAACATGGATACCTGCTTGATCACAAAGATAATACCAGGCGATCTGGTTAGGGTAATGGGAGGTTCGAACACCATTGATATGTGCGTTCTTAATGATCTTTACATCCCGTTCCATATCTTCAAGTGTGATTGCCCGTCCTTTTTCCGGATGCCATTCATGTCGGTTGACACCATTGATGATCAACCGTTTTCCATTTAGATACATGATCTTATCTTTGATCTCGATTTTACGGAAACCAAAAGGATAGTGGGTATATTCGGTTACTTCTCCGTCCTTACGGGTCTCCAGTTCGATCCGATACAAGCGTGGTTGGAAATGTCCCCAAAGTTCAACCTTTCCTAGATCGACACGATGAGAAAGTGAAGCAGTCAACACTAATTTTTCTTCATAGATTTTTCTTTCTGTCGGATCAAAGATACGAAGATGCACTTCACTGTCAGGAAGGATATTTTCAATCTGGATATCCATTTCCAACTGTCCATGTTGCAATGTTTCATCTAATTTAGGGCGCAACCAGATATCTGCTAAATGATTTTTTCCTTTTGCAATCAGTGTAACATCGCGAAATATCCCAAAGAAACGGAAGAAATCCTGATCCTCGATAAATGCTGCTGTACTTCGCTTATGGACTTCTACAGCCAGCTGGTTTTCTTCTTCCAGATAAGGTGTCAAATCAAATTCTGCAGGGGTAAAGGAGTCTTCTGCGTAACCAATAAAATGACCGTTCAGCCAAATATACATCGCCTGTTCTACACCTGCAAAATGGATCGAGACCTTTTCTTGTTTCATCTTCTCATCTAAACGAAATGTTGTGATATAGGAACCAACAGGATTATATTCTGCCTGAGAGAACAGTCCTTTCGTTTGTGCTATGCTAGCCGTTGTAAATGGTGGGCGACGAAACTCATGGCCTTCCCAAGGATACATCGTATTGATATAGTGGATCTTGTCATAGCCAGCTAACTCGATATGACCAGGAACAGCTATTTCGTCAAAATCACTGCTATCAAAATCCTTTTTATAGAAATCTACTGGACGACTCTGTGCATTTTTTGAGTACTTGAACTTCCATATCCCATTCAAGGATTGGATACGTGAGCTAGCTGTATTGATTTCTGATTTTGAGCCATAGATCACATGGTCACTGTGTGCTTCTAACTGATTTACTCGAAATACTTCTGGATCATCTAGCCAATCAATTGTTGCGTTCATTTGCGTTCTCTCCTTCTTCCACTTTGATAAAATGAATGAGCGATGTTTGAAAATCGCCATAAAAATCCGGATAATAAAGCCCTGCTGTCATCAATTCAGAACCAGAATAGATCTGCCCAGTTTCTTGATCACGGTAAAAATCTTCCTCCGCCAAACCAGCTAAACGGATTTCGTGGAAGTCCGGCTGCGCATTTGCTAATTTTCTGCTTAAAAACAATACCGCTTCTTCCTGATCTTTTGCGACAAAAATCCAAGAAGCAGTTGCTTGCTCAAAAGGATCATGCAAACGATAGAAATCGCCATACTGAACGGTTTGCCTGATTTCTTTATAAAAAGCGACTTGTTCCTTCACTTCGTTCTTTTCTTCCTCGGATAAGTGTGTCAGATCTAGTTCGTACCCAAACACGCCACCCATCGCAACATCACCACGTGTTTTCAAACTAGTCACACGCCCAGTCTGGTGATTTGGTACAGCAGAAACATGTGCAGTCATGGCAGAAATAGGATAGCCTAGACTTGTCCCATACTGGATATTGATCCGCTCCACAGCATCGGTATTGTCACTCGTCCATGACTGCGGCATATAGTACAACAAACCAGCATCAAATCTCCCGCCACCACCAGAGCACCCTTCCCAAAGGATCTCTGGATAATCCGTCGTAAGCCGTTCCATCAGTTCATATAAGCCTAAAACATAGCGATGGAGCACCTCTCCTTGATTCTCTTTTCCCAAAGAAGCAGAGTAAGCATCCGACAATGAGCGGTTCATATCCCATTTGACATAGTCGATGTCAACCGTATCCAGCAGTTTGCGTAATTGCGTTTCGATTGCCGCACGTACCTCTTCACGTGTAAAATCAAGCACATACTGAGAACGTGAAACAGCAGGTGTTCGATCAGGTTCAGACATCAAATAATCTGGATGATGCCGATAAAGTTTTGAATCAAGAGAAATCATTTCCGGTTCTACCCATATCCCAAACTGCAAGCCAGCTTGGTGGGTGTAATCAGCAAGCCCTTTTAATCCATTTGCTAACTTTCCCCGATATTCATACCAATCCCCCAAAGAAGAATTATCCGCATCCCTTTTGCCAAACCATCCATCATCTAAAACGAACATCTCAAGTCCAAGTTCTTTTGCCTCATCGATGATGGCTTCCAATTTTTTACTCGTAAAGTCAAAATAAGTCGCTTCCCAATTATTGACTAGAATCGGGCGCTGTTGGTATTGATGTTTTCCTCTGGCAACTCGTTCTTGTAACAACTGATGTGTGACTTGACTCATTTTGTTCAGTCCTTGATCAGAATAAGAAAGGAGGATCTCAGGAGTTTGAAAACTTTGATTTGCGGCTAATAGCCAATGGAAATTATAGGGATTGATACCCCCGATCACTCTGGTCTGATTGATTTGATCCTTTTCGATCTCAAAAGAATGGTTTCCTGAATACACAAGGTGTATACCGATGGCTTCGCCTGCAAACTCTGTCGTATGCTTATTCGTCAATGCAATAAACGAGTTCATCTGGTGACTGCTTGACCCTCGCCGGCTTTCAAAGGATTTGATTCCATCCAAAATTGGCTGTCTTGAGATTTGCCGTTCTTTTACGTGGGCGCCTGGTAATGCAATCACCTCATCAAATCTACCTGAATGAGTAAAATCGATCTGGAAAGAAGCTGCTTTCTCAATAGCGATCGTTTCTGTTGTTTGATTTCTGATATTCACACAGCGAGTGATCACCGAGCGATGGCGATAGATCGTATACATCAAATCAACATACACACCTAACTCACGATCCTTTAGCGTGATCACCAACGTTTCCGCTTCATTTGCTTGTAAAACATAGGCATGGGGCAATCCTGATAAAGCAGGTTTCCCCTCACTTATTTGATAATCATGGTATCTAAGATCCAGTAGATTAGAGCCATTTTCTCTACGAATCACCAGAGCAGGCAAGCGGTAATCCATCCCGCCGTGGCTAGAGTATTCTTGTGGCAGCGTATCTTTTGAAAAAGAACGATCATCATTTAACGGTGTATTCCCGGAGAATCCACGATCTCTTCTAGGATAGTTTTTATGATGTCGGTACCCCTTGATCCTCTTCCCAAAATAAACATGGGCTAAGACATCCGATTCTTCGATTTGGATAATGTAGGAAATCGTGTCATTCGCCAAATGAAATATTCGGTCTTTTTCATCGTATGTTACTAATTCAGCAAGCTCTATATCTTTTACTGTTTCCATCTCTTCACCTCTCCACAAATAGTAACCGTTTACTTTTCTTACATTTCCTGTATACTGTTTACTAAACAAATTTGTCAATAACAATTCAAAAAATTTTTTTCGAGGTGGTCATATGGTTGGTATTAGAGATGTAGCCAGAAAAGCGAATGTTTCCCCTACGACAGTTTCACGGGTCTTGAATGAGGATAAAACGATCAATGTAGCAGATCAAACAAGGGACCGGATTTTTGCAGTCGCTGCCAGTTTGAACTACGATATCAATAAACGAAAATATGTAAAAAAACGATTACCTTCAATTGGAGTCATTTCAACGATTAGTAAAGCCAGTGAAGAACAAGATAGTTACTATAAAGAATTACGTGCTGGATTGGAAGAAGAAGCCAGCCGTCTGCATATCGGCATGAATCGAATCTATAATCTATCCGATAATCCCACAGAATGGAAAGATTTGGATCAGTTAGGTGCGATCATCGTCGTTGGCACTGTGACGAAACAATCCATCTCTGATCTCCTAAAACAAAACAAACATTTAGTTGTAGTCGATAATCCAGACATCCAGCAAGAAGTTGATATGGTTTACGCAGATTTAGAACGAATGACTAACTCCGTATTAGAACTTTTTTTAGAAAATGGCCATCAGAGGATTGCCTATATTGGCGGATATCAAGTAGATATGGATGAATTCGGTGGGAAAACAATCACAGAAAATGAAAAAAGAAGTCGTGCCTATCTTCATTTTATGCGAGACCATCATTTAGAAAACCACACCACTCATTATTTGGGTGAATGGACGGAAGAATCAGGGGAACGACTTGCCAGTGAACTACTAGCTGACAATAAAACAAATTTACCCACAGCGATTCTTATCGGAAGTGATCCAATCGCACTTGGCGTTTACAAAGCACTAGAAAAACAAGAGATCCAAATCGGAAAAGACATCGTGCTTGTGAGTTTTGACAATATCGAAGCAATTTCGACTCTCTCCCCTGGGTTAACAAGTGTTGCCATCAGTGCAAAAGCGATTGGTAAATCGGCTGTTCGATTGGCTGTAGAACGAATCGACCACCTTAGGGAAGAACCAATCATCGTCACCTATCCGACACGACTGATCGTAAGAGAAAGTTTCATTCCACAAACGAAACAAACTTAAGGACAATAAAAAAGCGTTGGTTCGCTACCTGTTCAACACGTGAGAACAAGTAGCGTGCCAATGCTTTAATTGAGCGTGAGACAAAAGTAAGAAACGCTTTTGTCTCATTCTTTAAAAACGGATAAACGGTGGGAGCAGAAGCAACTCCTTCTTAAATAAGCCAAAATTCACAAAAATTTGAAAAGCAATTTTCATTGATTTCTTCTTATTTCTAGGAGTTAAACACTTCTGTCCCCGCCTCTTTTTCGATCAACTAAACAAATCATTTCCAGACTTCTTCTGCAATACTTTTGACGAATGCCAGCTTTTCCCATTGTTCCTCTTCAGTCAATATATTGCCTTCTTCAGTGGACGCAAAGCCACATTGTGGGCTAAGGCATAATCGATCTAAAGGCAGATATCGAGTTGCTTCGTAAATGCGTTCGATGATTTTCTGGCGATCTTCTAGTTCCCCACTTTTAGTAGTGATTAGTCCTAAAACCACTAATTTATCCTCGGATACTTTGGCAAGTGGTTCAAAGCCACCTGAACGTTCACTATCGTATTCCAAATAATACGCTTGGACATTTTCTTGCGTGAACAAAGGATCTGCCACATCCTCATACCCACCAGCTGCAGCCCATGTCGAGTGATAATTTCCGCGACAAACATGCGTGTTCAGCGTCAAATCGTCTGGCTGATCTGCTAAAACAGCGTTGTTGATCGTTAGGTACAGTTGCGCTAACTCCTTGCGCACTTCTCGTTCATCCTGTTGCGTTTCTGCTAAAAAGCCTTTAGGTAAAGGAGCAACTAATAGGCCCCACGTACAATCATCCAATTGGATCGTGCGGGCTCCGGCTTGATAAAGGTCCGCGATTACTTGGCGGTAAGCTGCAACGATGTCTTTGATCAATTCGTCATTTTCTGGATAGATTTCTCGAATCTTTGGTAAAATATCCGGACGAAGCAGTTCCACTAAAATTTGAGCAGGAGCAGGAATCGTTTGTTTTACTTCGATCCCGGCGCTAGTATGCTCACGAGTAAATCGAAAATGGTCAATAAACGGATGTTCTTCTCCTGAAATCTTGCCAGTGACAGTAATCGTCCCAGGACGTGTTTCTTCTCCATGGAAAAAGTAGCCGTGTTCTGGCACAAAAAACTCGATCCCATTTAGTCCATAGAAGAAATCCAAATGCCACCAACTTCTGCGGAATTCCCCATCTGTCACAGCCTTCAAGCCAAGAGCCTCTTGTTTTTTGATCAAGTCGATGATGGCTTCATCTTCTACTTTCGTCAATTCTGCTTGACTGATTTTTTGTTTGTTAAAGTCCTCTCTTGCTTGTTTCAATTTTTCTGGTCTTAAAAAACTCCCTACAATATCATAACGAAATGGTGATGTTCTACGTGTTGTCATGTGTTTTCCTCCTCTTTAACAAATGCGCGTGAAGTTTCACGGAGCAAAATGAAAAAAGCACCCGTCCCTTTTATCCATTACAGATAAAAGGGACGAATGCTTCGTGTTACCACCCTGATTCACATTATTCTCACAAACAATGTCTCAACAGTACCTAAGATACTCGGCAAGATAACGGTCACAGTCCGTTTGATTTGCGTGAACAAATCAAAATGCTCAGAGTTCATCTTCACTGACGAAAGGATCTCCTTTTCCACCCACCGGAGTCTCTTTGTTCCTTCACCATTCAGCTACTCTTCTCTTCAACGCTTCATTATTTGCTAATTAATATCCCACTTTCTTATCAGATTGTCAATGTTTTTTTCATTTTTCATAAAAGAAAACATCCCTATCACATAATCTCCAGCCATGCTTGGTAGTATTCCTCGAACACATCTTTCTTCGTTGTATTCGTCAATAGATATTGACCGATTACTCGTCCAGATTTTAGTCCCCGTTTTTCTAATTCATTTTTCACCTGATCAATATTGTTATTTTTAGTGTTCCCGACTTCGACTTTCAGCAAAAAACGACGATATTTTTTGGCTTGATCTTTTCGCCAAACGGTTTTAGACATGGGTAGAGCATTCGTCTGTTCATCTGTACAAAAACCATAGATCATTTCATCACTGATCGAAAAATCAAAGACACTGCCAAAACTGGCATACGTTTCTAAATAAGCTTTCGAATCTAAAATATCGTCAGAATCAACGGCAACGATGGCCTCAAAAGGTGGCGTTTCTTCTGAAAAGTCACTGTTTTCGTGTGCAAGCATGAGTTTCAATTGCTCTTTTCGTTTCAGGATTTCCTCATGCTTCTTTTGCAACTCTACTTTTTCCAGATAGATCCTTTGTTCTGTTTGAGCAATCGTTTCATAGTGTTCTTCCAGCGTTTTTCCATATAAATTTTGCATTTGTTTGATTGGAACATCAAGCTTTCGGTAAAAATCAATGTCATAGATTTGGAAAATAGCATCAATATCAAATAGTCGATAATCATTTTCCTCATGTCGGCTCGAATGGATCAAGCCTTGCTCGTCCCAATACCGAATCGTCGATTTTGGCACATTCAACAATTTGGATACTTCCCCGATCGTATACAGTTTTTCCATATTCTCACCCCATTTGCAGTTTAACTTTTTTTCCATTGACCTTCAAGCAACTTGAAGGTGTAGAATTCATATTTGTCAGAAAAAAAGGAGGAACATATATGCAATTACTAAAACAATTTTTACAGAAGAATAAAAAAATCGTTTTTTTTCACTTTTTTATTTATCTGTTTGCAGATCATCGGGACCCTTGGCGTTCCCAAGCTAGTCGCAACACTGATCGATGTCGGCATTGCCAGTGGTGAGAAAACGAAAATCTATGCGATTGGCGGGCAAATGCTGATCGTCGCATTATTCGGTTCACTGGCAGCAATTGCTTCCAGCTACTTTTCCGCACTAGTATCCGCTAAGTTTGGCTACCAAACACGTGAAAGATATTTTGCTAAGTTCCAGCAATTATCCATCAAAGATGCCGATCGCTTTGGTACTGGTTCTCTGTTAACGCGAATGACAAATGACGTGGACAACGTCCAACAGATGCTTGTCTTATTTTGTCAATTGATCTTGCCTGCACCGATCATTGCGGTCTTTACTTTGGTGATGATGTTCCAATACTCGTTTACCTTAACAATAATCACGTTGACTTCTGTGGTGGTTTATGCTGGGGTCATTTATTTTTTAATGAAAAAAGGTACGCCTCTTTCATTAAAGATCCAACCTAAAATGGACCGGATCACGATCACTTTAAGGGAGTTTTTTACTGGAGTCACCATGATCCGTGCATTCAACAATCAAGAGTATGAGGAACGACGGACAAATCAAACATTTGAAGAGTATGCAGACCAGATGATCAAAGTCAATCGGATATTCGCTTGGGTGACTCCAATTGCTTTCTTACTCATGGGGATCGTTTATAGTGCTATTTTGTGGTTTGGTGGCACATTGGTAAGTAATGGTTCGCTCCAGATCGGGATCGTTACAGCAATCGTTGAATATTCGATGTTGACCCTAGCTTATTTGATGACAGCGGCGATGGTCTTAGTTGTCATCCCTAAATCTATTTCTTCTCTGAAAAGAATAGAAGAAATACTTGAGGCACCGATTGAAATCAAAGAACCACAACAGCCAAAGAATGAGTTATTGTCTCTAACTGAGGAGCCAATTTTGTCTTTTAAGCATGTTTCATTTAGTTATTCAAAAGATTCTGAACCTGTACTAGAAGATCTACATTTTGATATTCTTAGAGGAAAAACAACTGCAATCGTAGGCGGTACTGGTTCCGGAAAAAGCACGATTGCTAAACTACTTCTACGTTTAAATGATACAACCAGTGGCGAAATCCTGCTTGGCGGGCAACCACTTCAAGAATTGGAACAAACAATGATCCGTCAAATAATCAGTTATGTGCCTCAAAAAGCTTTCTTGTTCAGCGGGACCATTCGTTCAAACCTTGCCATGGGAAATGAAGAAGCATCAAGCGAGCAACTAAACCAAGCGCTGCGCATCTCTCAATTGGAAGAAGTCTTAGCTAAATTACCCGCTGGTCTAGATAGTTTTGTGGCTCAAGGAGGCGACAACTATTCGGGCGGACAAAAACAAAGAATGTGTATTGCCAGAGCATTGATCAAGCCGGCTGAGATTTATGTGTTTGATGATAGTTTTTCAGCACTAGATTACAAAACTGATGCTACTTTAAGACAGGCTTTACAAGATGAGATGTCGGATAAAACGCTCGTCATTGTCGCACAAAGACTCAGCACGATCATGCACGCAGATACTATCATCGTTTTGGATAACGGTAAGATCGTCGGGGAAGGTACGCACGAACAACTACTCGCCAATTGCGATTCTTATCAGGAATTTGCGAAATCACAAGGAATAGTGAAGGAAGGGATAGCATGACGAAAAACAAAATGAATAGCAAAAAACAAAGTTTGATGCGTTTTTGGAAAATGATCCAAGCAGATCACCCTATTTTTTACGGCTTGCTTCTTTGCAGTTTGATCGGTAATTTATTAGTCGTCGCAATGCCGATGATCATGGGTATCGGCATCGACCAATTACTACAGCGGATCAGTGAAGTCGGCATGATGGATATGTCGCTCTCAGACATAAAAGATACCCTTTTGATGCCAGTCATATTACTGATTACCTTTTCTTTTCTCAGCAGTATCACTTCATTTATCCAAGAGCGGACAATGGCCACTTTAAGTGAAAAAATCGCCCTTACTGTTCGAAAAGAAATCACAAAAAAATTCAAAACACTACCGATGGCTTTCTTTGATCAACACCAGGTGGGCGAGATCATCAGTCGAACAACGACTGGATTGAATCAGGTATCTCAAGTCTTACTCACTGGGATCAACCAATTTCTCACGTCATTGGCGACGATAACATTTTCTATTGTAATGTTATTTTACATCAATACAAAGTTGACATTACTCGTTATCCTATTGATTATTGGGAGTGCCTACGTAACCCACCGATTTGCAAATAAAAACAAACAGATCTCAGATAAAAATCAAGCAGAACTTGGCTCTTTGAACAATAAAATGGAAGAATATCTTGCAGGAAATCTAGTGATCAAAACTTTTAATCAGCAGGATCAGGCCATCGAGTCGATACGCAAGATCAATCAAACGCACTATCAAGCCTTTAAAAAAGCACAATTTATGAATTTTGCGATTTATCCAGTCATTCGTCTAATGAATCAACTTGCTTTTATCGTTAGTGCCATTCTTGGAGGAATTCTGGTTTTATCTGGTGGCATCACCCTCGGCCTACTACAAGCATATCTCCAATACATCAATCAGATTTCAGAACCGATCTCCACTGCTTCTTACGTTATCAATGCTATCCAATCTGCGATGGCTGCGATCGACCGGATATTTGAGATCATGGATGAACCAAATGAACTACCTGATAGTCAAGAACAATACCTCTCTTCGCCTAAAGGAGCCATCGAATTTAAAGAGGTGCGCTTTGGCTATACTCCAGATAAACAATTGATGGAAAATGTAACTATTTCGGTCAAACCTAAACAGACGATTGCGATCGTTGGCCCTACTGGAGCAGGAAAAACAACACTCGTGAACCTATTGATGCGTTTTTACGAATTAACAAAAGGGAAAATCGAGTTTGACCAGATCGACATCACCAAGTTATCAAGAAATGAGTTGCGAAAGCATTTTGGGATGGTCTTACAGCATACTTGGTTGTTTGAAGGAACTGTTGCCGAGAATATCGCCTACGGGAAACGCCAAGCGACAAGAGCGCAGATCATCCATGCAGCTGAAATAGCGCAATGTGACCATTTCATCCGAACCTTACCAAACGGTTATGATACAATCATCTCAAGTGAAAACGGCACTCTCTCACAAGGCCAGCAGCAGCTTCTAACTATCGCTCGTGTCGTATTAGCTGATCCTGCTGTCGTAATCTTGGATGAAGCTACTTCTAGTGTAGATACACGAACAGAAGCATTGATCCAGCAAGCAATGAGTGCCTTGACAGAAAACCGTACTAGCTTTGTGATCGCACATCGACTGTCTACCATTGAAAATGCGGATTTGATCCTCGTCATGGAAAACGGTGATATCGTGGAACAAGGCACTCATACAGAACTATTGAGCAAACCCACGCTCTATGCTAGCTTGTATAACAGCCAATTTCAAACAACGTAAAAACGGTAAAGACTGTTCATGGTTCTTAGTGAAATCGTTCTTTCTTCAAACAAAAAAGCAAAAACATCTTCTGGACAGATCCCTTCTTTTTGGATCTGTCCATTGATGTTTTTACTTTCTTTAATAGTGTGCCTCACCGTTTAGTTCACTAATCATTGATATCTACTTGGGATAACTGCTGCTCAAATTGCCACGTCTCGCCATTATCAGTCGAGGTAAACAGACAAGCAAACATTTTCCCAATATCGATCGAATTTGCCTTCAAAAGATAAAATTTTGCTTCTAACTTATTTGCGCTGACTTGGGTCACCTCATTCGGCGATTGGAACAAGTCCAATCCTCCTGTTTGATAATCCGCAGGAATGGTCACAATAGATTCTTTGAACGACCTTCCGCCATTTGCTGTATAGTAGAGTTTTTCTCTGGTAGAAACAAAGCCGAGAGAAGTTGTTACAAAACTAACATTTTGGATTGGTTGGTCGATCACTGTGCCACCAGTTGATGTCCAAGACTTTCCTTTATCGTTTGTTGTATAGATCTGTAAATTTTCTGCAGACATCCCATTGTCAGTAGACAACATGACGATTCCTTGATCACTGTTCAAAAAAGTTGCTTTTCTATACCTCACTCGTTCTCCATGATTCATAATTAGATTTTTGCCCCAATTCTTCCCAGCGTCAGTCGAAGTCAGCATATATACATCTTGCTGATCAGGTGAATAGAGAAACCAAGAAAAATCAGGAGATAGATCAAATGTTTTATCCATCCAGTAACCAACTGGAACAGTTCCAGAAGTCAGTGTATAGTCTCCAAAGCGGACCCAGTCAAGCGCCAGCGGTACAAATCGCCACTGTTTACCTTGATCTGTTGTCATATATAATTTTTTCGTCTCCTGATCAATCTTCAAGTCATTCGTTTGACTTGCCACCAATTGAACTTCTTTTTTTGGATCTTTCAAGAGATCCCCATCATCGGACCGTTCTGAAGAATGTGTCACTGCGACTTTAGCGATCGTTGATCCATGTATCCCACTGATTGGACCTCCTGAAGCGTAGAAAAAAGCCCCGCCTAGACCTAACAGCAACAACCCTGCTCCTAGTGCAAAATGCCGACTGAACACAGTTCTTATTTCAGGAACAGTTTCCATTATTTCATCCGTTTCTATAAAAATAGCGTACCGATCCATGCCATACCACTTGTAAATACCCAAAAACAAGGACACATCATCAATCGTTTTGGAAAGAAAAAAACAATCCTTTTTTGCTACGATCATTTTCAATTCATTCTTTTCAAACAAAAAAATAGAAGGAAGATCTTGTATAGGGGCTTTGGCATAGAAATGATTTTCTACTCGTTTTTCGATCCACTGGTCAAAGTGCCGGGAAATATAGTGATATCTTCCCCATAAAAAAGAAAACAATAAGAACAAAATCAATATGACAAAAAACCCACATGCTTTGGAAAATCCATAGAGATTCGTTACACGATCAATCGAAGAATAAGAAATCCCTCTATTTAGTAGATACTGATGGACGATTCCCGCAAGTCCATAAAA
This sequence comes from Enterococcus durans, assembly GCF_002277935.1. Classification (NCBI taxonomy): domain Bacteria; kingdom Bacillati; phylum Bacillota; class Bacilli; order Lactobacillales; family Enterococcaceae; genus Enterococcus; species Enterococcus durans. The sequence goes on from NZ_CP022930.1 coordinate 2,717,521, forward strand.
AAAGAACAGCGCTCCGATAAAATAAAACCCCAACATTACACTCATTTTTTTCGTTTGCTTCTTGATAATCATCATTATTTTTTGTTTGGTGGAAAGTAATTCAATAATCAATAGTTCATTGTCCATAAAAGTCAGACTCCTTTTTTACAGTATGCCGTAAAAAAAGGAGTCTGACTAGTCTATTAAAAATCTATTTACCGTTTATTTACTTTTTTGTCTTTTTTTATAAATCAGTGTCAACGCTACAGCCAATATGCCAAACCCTAAAGCTGTTGCAAAAGAATAACGTTCACCTGTTTTAGGAAGGTTTTTTCCTTCATTAGCAATAGAACTTGCTGGCTTAGTTGTGGCTTTTGGCGTTGTGGTCTGCTGATTGTTCGTGTTGTCTGTTGGCGTTTGACCATTTTGATTAGGCGGTTTAGGTTTACTATTGGTTTCTTTCTTGACGACATGGATAAACACTGAAACAGATTTTCTACCATTTTTGTAAGTGACTGGGTAAATCCCGACTTTCGACGTGTCGACTGATCCGTCAACCATGTTCATCTCAAAAGGAACACTTTTTCCTTCTTTGTCTGTTGCCGAAAGAAAATTATCGATCGGATCCCACGAATCTCCTACGCTGAGTGTCGAATCCTTCGCATGGATCGTTTCTTTGTTTTCTTTGACCGTTACTGTTGTCTGTTGTTCAGCTTGTCCATTTCTAAATACCACTTTATAAGTTCCGATTTTCTTACTATCTACTACTCCACTCACCATCTCTTTTATAAAGAACAACGGACTCCCCGCCTTGTCTGTCGCTGAAATAAATTGATCCGCCGGGTTCCAAGTATCCCCTACATAAATCGTCAAATCTTTTACTACGATCGTTTCTTTATTTTCCTTAACAGTAACCTCTGCAAGCTGGCTCGCACTTCCATTCGTATAAGTTACCTGATAGTTGCCAGGGACTTTAACATTTACATCGCCAGTGACCATAGTAGGATCAAATGCAAGACTATTCCCATCTTTGTCTGTTGCCGAAACAAAATTTGCAGCCGGATCCCACTTATCTCCCACATACAATAATGAATTTCTGATGACGATACTTTCCATATTTTCTTTCACTGTGACAGTGCTTACTTGACTTGCGCTTCCATTCGTATAAGTGATCGGTGTTATGCCCGCCACAGAAGTATCTACTGTTCCAGTGACCATGCTAGGATCAAAATCCATCGCATTGCCGTCTTTATCAGTCGCAGAAATAAAGTTGTCTGCTGGGTCCCATAAGTCATTAACATAGAGAGTCGCATCTTTTACAGAAATCGATTCTAGGTTGAGCGTTTTTTGCCAAACATAGGTGTCCGCCATCGTACCAGTATAAGTAGCCATCAATTGATCCGAGGTCAGTATATGGTCTCCTTTTGGTATCGCTACTGTCCCTGCTCCGACATTTTGCCAATAGCCTGTATTAGGTTCAACTGTAGGAATAGCCGGAAGATTGGCCTCAGGCAGAAATTGAAAATTAGGTCTAAGTGTCAGAGTCGATAATTGTGACATTCCCGAAAATGATTGGTTCATTTCCTCTAATGCTCCTGTAGATACTGCGGAAATATCTAGTGCTTTTAATTTTGAACAATTTGTGAACATATAATTCATAAATTTGATTTTTGGTGTGGCAAAATTAGACACATCTACCACTGCAAGGGCACTACATCCATAAAACATATAGCTCATAGTCGTGACATTACGCGTATCAAAATTAGACACATCCACATCTGTCAGGTTGTTACAGCCATAAAACATGTAGCGCATTGAGGTTACTCGACTTGTGTCAAACCCCTCAACAGGCAAAGACGTCAGCGCGGCGCAGTTATAAAACATGTAATGCATGTTGAGGACCTTGGCTGTATCAAAATTCTGAAGTGACAGTGCCCTTAGTCCTGAACACCCATAAAACATAAATGACATATCCGTGACTTGGTGTGTATCGAGGCCCGACACATCCAGTTGGGTCAGCTTACTACAACTGCGAAACATATGGCTCATGTCATCGACATTTCTCGTATCAAAATTGGAGATATCCAATGTAGTGAGCTCTGAACAGTTGTAAAACATGTAGCTCATATTCGTCATTCCGCTCGTATCAAAGGAAGATACATTTAGTGAAGTGAGCGAATGGCAGTCATAAAAAATACTGCCCATCTGTGTCACATTGCTTGTGTTGAAAGTCGATAGATCCAGTGAGACAAGCTGTGAACAGCCATAGAACATATAGCTCATATTTGTCACATTCGTCGTGTCAAACCCAGATACATCCAGATTGGTCAATTTAGAACACCAGTAAAAGAAATACCTCATATCCCCTACATGACTCGTATCTAAATACTCTAGATTCTCAATCATCGTCACTTGGTTCATATCAAAAAACAGGCCAAGAGAGTGGGCATTTGCCAGCGTAGGTGCCGTAAAAATAATCTTAGTGATCGAAGAGCGATAAATATACCACGGTGCTCTGACACTCATTGTAGCTTCACCTAATTCGCCACCGTCTATGTATAATATCCCTTGCGCATCAATACGCCAAGGACTCGTTCCATATGTACCGCTTGCTAGATCTGTATCTTTTGCTATGTCAGTTGATTCCGTCGCTTTTTCTTTTTGCTCGTTTATTGCCGTTTTTTCTTGCTCATCCATCAGTACATTTTCGGGTGGGGAGGCTTCGGTAACCTCTTCCGCAATAGGGATATCTATCGTCTCATCGACAGGGGATTCTTCGCTAGGCTCAACTGGTTCCAATGGCTTCGTAGTTGCTTCCTCAGGTATTTTTTCAGGTAGTTGTTCTTCATTATTTTCTGGAGATGAAGTAACTGTATCATCTATCTTCCCATCATCTTTCTTCTCTTCATCTTGTGGAACGCTCATTTCTTGTTCAGCAACTTCTTCTGCGTAATGATTTGCCGCTGTAGAAATAAAAGTGTTGCCAGCAAGCATCAAAGCAAGCGAGACTTTAAAAAATTTCTGTCTGAACATTGGTCTTTTCCTCCTCATCCATAATCATGCACTTTAAATTTTACTGTTTATTTGCGACAAAAGATTTCTCTTTTTTTCTTTCAAAGAAAAAAAAGGACAAAATTTCATCTAAAAAATAAAAAGATAAATAAAAAAATACGTATATAAAAAGTAGTGATTACATGATCTAGGAGGTCTCTATGGATAATTTATTTTTTAGGCTACAGGAGAACAAACAATTCCAACGTCAGATACTGATCCTTCAATATTTAAATAAGAAAGACCACCCTTCTACATCGAAGGAACTAAGCAACGTAACAAAAACATCGTCACCGACTTTACGCTCTGATATTGAAGCTTTACGACAGATTCTCCCAAAAGAAATGGCGATCACATTTCAAAAAAGAATAGGTTACCAACTTATGGTACCTCGTTCTCCAAAAATCGAGACCATCATTTTAGATCTAGCAAAACACACGCCTGTCTTTCAATTGATCGATCAGTATTTCCGTGGACGGATACGCTCACTACAATCAGCAGCTGCCACCCTTTACTCATCGCAATCACGCATTCGAAAAATCATCAAACAACTGAACAAAGAACTGCAGACCTATCACTTGCAATGGCAGACATCTCCTATGAAAATCCAAGGAAGTGAGGCAGATATCCGTTGCTTTCTTTTTGATTTTTATCAAAGTTTCAATATTGATTTTACGGCAGAAGGCATTCCTGTTGATTCAAATTTTATGAAATTTGTTCAAACACTTATCGGCCTACCGATCGATCCTCTAAAAGCACAGCTCTGGCTGATTATTTTAACGAAACGATTATCTCATAAATATCCCATTGTACTTGACCTTGCATTAAAAGAAGACATTACTTTTCGAGAAAGCTTCACTCAGTTCAAGAAAAGAGTCAGGTACCTATTCAAAGCAACTTTCAGAACTCAGACGATTCCTCATGAGGAGTTGATTTGGCTGTACATAGTCTTTCTAAATTGTGTCGTCTATTCAAGCGATGCTGACCAATTCTGCTACCCTGAAGACCGTGAACACTACGATACATATCATCAGTTTTTTCTACCAATGATTCCCTCTGTTGAAAATACTGATGAACTATATGCTTTTTCCGTTAATCTAAGGCTTTTGTCTCATGTTTCTAGCCATTATCAAAAAAATCCCTTAAAAGACTCCTTTGATTTGCCGTTACATTTAAAAAAACTTTATGAAGACTGGTATATCTATTTAAAAACACCCAATGTACAGCAATTTTTCCCCATTCTTCATCCTGAACATGTTGCTTTGTCCTTTACCATGTTCCATTATTCTTTACTAAAGGCAGCTAACACGACCCAGATCAAGGTATTCTTTTCTTTTCATGGTAATGCCGGTCTCTCCTCTTACTTGCTGAAATTAGTGGAACAGATCATTCCTCGATCCATCCAGCCATTATTTGCAACAGGCACACATGCTTATAGAAAGGACCTTCCCTCTGACGTGTCATTGATCGTCTGCAATCATCTTTGGGAGGATTGGAAAAATTGCCCTGTTTTTACACTTTCTTCTCTGCCACAAGAAAAAGAGTGGTTGGACCTTCACCAACTACTTTTAAATCTGAGTGCGTTCAACTAAAAAGGGTGTGGGACAAATCTAAAAATCAGGTCTTTCGGCAATTTCAAAAAAAGAGGCTAGGACAAAGTAAGAAACACTTTTATCCCAACCTCTTTTCTCTCCAATTTCTCAAACCTAAACGACTTTTGTCTCGACCTCTTTTGCACAAATCGTTCCAACATAACTAGTTATTTCAAAAAATAAGTAAAAATATCCAAGAATATTGAAAATCACATGAATCTTTTCATACTCTTGACATTCAACCACTCTCTTCTTTAAACCTACTTGTTATATATTTTTGGTCCTTTACGCATATTGCTGCGATCATTTTTTGGTTCTTGCATTTTTTTTGAACGACCACCGCCTTGTTTCTTTTTGATCAATTCAAGCATTTTCTCTTTTGTGTCCACTGATTTTACACCTCTTTTGATTATCCTATTGATTTTCATTATTTTTTTCGCTAACCATTACAGGAAGACTGATATAGTATACCAATATTACTTCCTCTTTAGTAGTCTTCAAGAAGAAAATTAGCTATTTCTCTAAAATATACCCTACTTTAACGAAAAGATCCCTAAAAATTAGATTTTTCATCTAACCTTTAGAGATCCTTAGACTTTCGACATACCTATTTTTTTACGTTTGTCAGCATTGCTTCTAATACAGTATAGCCCTCTGCTTCCAAAAATTCTTTCAACTCTTTGACCTCTTGTGTAGAGATTTGGAATTCGATGATCGTTTCTGTTTCATTACGATTCACTACAACTGTTGCAATGTTATAGCCATGGGATGAAAGCACTTGGCAGACTTCAGCTAATACGCCTCGTTGGTCTTTTTCGATTCGAAGCTGGATTCTTGTGCCCCCATCTGTATAACCGGTGATTTTCAAAAAAGCGTCAAATATATCATTATTTGTGATGATTCCTACCAAGTTTTCTCTCATGTCTACGACTGGTAAGACCCCAATATTCTTCTTTCTCATCAGATAGATCGCATCTTCTAATAAATCATTCGGTGCAATAGTTTGTACGTCACGGATCATTACATCATTGACTGTGGTTTTATTCAATAGGTAATTTATTTCAAACACACTCAGACTGGTTGCTTGTGAAGGCATTGCTGCTTGGATCGTCCCTTCAGTGATCAAGCCAATTAAACTATTATTTTCAACGACAGGTAACCGATGGATCTCGTACTTTTTCATCAAATCAACTGCATCAAATATTTTTGTTTGAGGATCTACCACGACCAACTCTTTCGTCATAAAATCTTTTACGCTCATCCTTTATCCTCCCAAATATGCTTTTTTCACTTCTTCACTCGCTAGTAATTCCGCGCCAGTTCCTTGTAAAACAATTTTCCCCGTTTCGATTACATACCCGCGATCTGCAATTGACAAAGCCATTTTTGCATTTTGTTCAATCAATAAAACGGTGGTTCCTTGTTGTTGGATTTCCTGAATGATATTGAAAATCTCTTTAATGAAAATCGGTGCCAACCCCATTGATGGCTCATCAAGTAACAATAGACGTGGTTTAGACATCAATGCGCGCCCCATCGCAAGCATTTGCTGTTCTCCCCCCGACAAAGTGGAAGCATCCTGATTTTTACGTTCCTTTAGAATCGGAAAACGTTCGTAGATTTCAGAAAAACTTTTTTTGATTCCTTCATTATCTTTTCGTAAAAAGGCACCCATTTCTAAATTTTCTTGAACAGTCAATCCTGGAAACACATGACGCCCTTCTGGTACTTGCGAGATACCATGGGTCACGATTTTTTGTGGAGAGACCTTTTGGATTGGCTTTCCTTCAAATTCGATCGTTCCAGATGAAGGCTTAACGAGCCCTGAAATCGTCCGTAAAGCAGTCGTCTTACCTGCTCCATTTGCGCCAATCAATGTCACGATTTCCCCTTCATTAACTTCCAAACTGATTCCTCTCACTGCTTGGATCACACCATAATGGACAGATAGATCATTTACTTTCAACATTATAGGTCACCTCCAAGATATGCTTCGATCACTCGTTGGTTACTCCTGATTTCTTCAGGAAGTCCTTCCGCAATGATCTGTCCATATTCGAGTACATAGATTCGTTCACAAACTTCCATGACTAAACTCATATCATGTTCGATCAGCAAAATCGTGATATGGAATTCTTCTTGGATTTTTCGAATCAATTTGGTCAATTCAGCAGTTTCTTGTGGATTCATCCCCGCTGCAGGTTCATCTAAAAAGAGGATTTGCGGATCCGTCGCTAATGCACGGACAATCTCTAATCGTCGTTGTTCCCCATAAGGAAGGTTACTAGCTAAAGTTTCAGTTTTTTCAGCCAGATCGAATATTTCTAACAGTTGGCGTGCTTTGCTTTCCATCTTTTCTTCCTGTTTATAAAATGATGGTAAGCGGAAGATACTGCTAAGGAATCCCTCTTTATTTTTGGCATTCATCGCAATTAATACATTGTCCATAACTGTCAGTTCTTTGAAAAGTCGGATATTCTGAAATGTTCGGCTAAGGCCCAATGTAGCAATCTTATAAGGGGCTAATTTATTCAATAGTTCCGACTTTCCATCTTTTTCTAAACGAATTTCTCCTTCACTTGGTTCATATACACCAGTCAGTAAATTGAACAGCGTCGTTTTCCCTGCACCATTGGGGCCAATCAGCCCGACCAATTCATTTTTTTCTAAGGAAAGATTCACATTTGAGACCGCAGATAAGCCACCAAAATTTTTAGTAAGATGATCAACCTTTAGTATCGTCATTTACTGATCCTCCTTTTTTTCTAAAAATTTTTTTAGCAGACAATTCCCAAGTTCCTAACAAGCCACCTGGTTTGAAAATCATGATGATGATCAATGCCAAAGAATAAATGATCATTCGCAAAGAACCAAAATCCTGTAGATACATATTCAATACGCCTAGAACAATTGCGGCTACGATTGAACCGGTCACACTGCCTATTCCACCAAATACCACGATGATCAAGATATCGATGGACTTTTGAAACGCAAAGTTTTTCGGCGCAATTGATCCAATATAGCTTGCAGATAATGCACCTGCGATACTTGCAGTTGCCGCACCAATCACAAAAGCGATAACTTTGTATTTTGTTGTGTTGACTCCCATAGATTCTGCAGCAATCTCATCGTCACGAATCCCCATTGTTACCCGACCAGCACCACTATGGATATAGTTAACCGTGATCAGCGTTGTAACAATCACAAATCCATAGACTAAAGGCCAGTTGACGAAAGACGGAATCCCGAATAGTCCAGAAGGTCCGTTTGTTATACTTTCCATATTAACGATCGCAATACGAATGATTTCTGCAACCCCTAAAGTCGCAATCGCTAAATAATCTCCCTTTAGTCGTAAAGTTGGAATCCCTACAACAAGTGCAACCACTGAAGATAATAAAATTCCTACGACTATTCCTGTAAAGAAGCCACCCATCGTTGGATTGTTCATCGCAAATAGCGAACCACAATAGGCGCCGATCGCCATAAATCCTGCGTGGCCTAATGAGAACTGACCAGAAAAGCCAATAACCAAATTCAATCCAACGGCTAAAATAATATTGATGCCGATCGTTACGATAATATTATCGATAAATAAATTGACTAACCCACTGCTGTAAGCGGCGTACAGTACGCCATATATAGCCAGCAACAAAACTAGCAAAAAAATATTGAGTTTCAATCGTTTTTTCATGGCGTTCACCTACACTTTCTCTTTAACATTTTTCCCTAGTATTCCTGCAGGGAGAACCAGTAAAATCAAAATCAGTACAGCATACACAACAGCATCTTTATACATGGATAACCCGAGTGCATTCGCAATCGTTTCGATCATCCCAATCAAAAAGCCACCTAGAGCCGCTCCTGGAATACTGCCGATTCCACCTAATACTGCTGCGACAAATGCTTTCAACCCTGGCACAGTTCCCATCGTCGGATCGATCGAATTGTAATAAAGACCGATCAAGACACCAGCAGCAGCGGCTAAAGCTGATCCTAATGCAAAAGTAAAGGAAATCGTACGGTTGACATTGATCCCCATCAGTTGGGCTGCATCACTATCGACACTAACTGCCCGCATCGCCTTCCCCATCTTTGTCTTCTTGATGATCAACTGTAATAAAATCATCAAGATCAAGGCAATTGCTAAGATCAACAATTGGATATTACTGATCGTGATGAATCCTAAATGATATTCGACTCTTTTGATCACTTGAGGAAACGCCCGATTATTCGAACCGAAGAAATAGATCATGATATTTTGAAGAAAATACGAGACACCTATCGCTGTAATCAATGCAGCGATCCTCGTTGATTTTCTCAAAGGACGATAAGCTAAAAATTCGACTACTACCCCTAATATTGCCGCTCCGATCATTGAAATGATCATTGCGATAAAAAAGTTCAAGTGTAATTGGTTAATTAAGTAAAAACCAATGAAACTTCCAATCATATATACTTCACCATGAGCAAAGTTGATCAAGCCAATAATGCCATAAACCATTGTATAGCCTAATGCCAATAAGGCGTAAATGCTTCCTAGAAAAAGGCCATTTACTAACTGTTGAAGAATGACTTCCATATACTCACTTCCAATATCATTTATTTAAAAAGCAAACAACTCATGCTTTCGTACCAGATCCATATAAAACAAAAAAAATCATGGAACGATTTTTTATCCCATACCCGTTGCTTTTTTTTCAAAAAAGAAAGGGCAAGACAACCTTCATTGTCTCTGCCCTTCTTCCATTATTCTGGGTTTACTGCATCAGCTGAACTTTCTTTTCCGTTCGTCAAGCCAAGAACAACAGCAGATTTTTCAGGGTTATGATTTTTATCAATAGAGATCGACCCTGTTACGCCTTTAAAGTCTTTCAAATTCGCTAGACCTTTTTGGATAGAAGCGGAATCAGTTCCTTCTTTTTCTGCTGCTTGTTTAACCATATAAACAGCATCATACGCTAATGCGGCAAATTGAGAAGGTGCCGTATTGTATTTCTTTTGGAAAGCATCAACAAAGGCTGGGACTTTGTCGCTTGCAGGAGCACTTGTTGAAAAGTGAGCTGTGTAATAAATGTTCGATGCATTTGCTGCACCGGCAGTTTCAACGAATTTTTCATCCCCAAAACCGTCTGCGCCGACAATCGCTTGTTTGATACCCATTTCACGTGCTTGTTTAACAATCAAGCCTGCTTCTGTATAATAAGCTGGGATATAAAGAACATCGAAATCTTTATCTTTGATATTTGTCAAAATTGCTTGGAAGTCTTTATCGCCTGCTACAAAGTTTTCTTCATCAACGATTTGGCCTTTGTATTCATCTTTGAATGCTTTTGAAAGACCTTTTGCATAATCACTTGAACTATCACTTAGAATAACTGCTTTTTTCGAATTTAGTTTATTGCTAGCATATTGTGCTAAGATCGTTCCTTGGAAACTATCTTGGAAACAAGAACGGAAAGCATATTTTTGAACCTTGTCTCCGTCAACTGTGATCGAATCATCTGTACCTGATGGTGTGATCATCGGAACGCCTGCTTTTGTTAGGTTAGCCAATGAAGATTTAGAGGCACCGGAAGTCGCAGGTCCGATCTGGGCTACTACTTTCTCATTGGTTGCCAAGTTAGCTGAAACAGAAGCTGCTTCATCATTATCTGATTTATTGTCTTTATCGACGATTTCAATCTTCTTGCCGTCAATCCCTCCATCTTTATTGATTTCATCAACAGCCAGTTTGATACCGTCTGATTCTACATCTCCATATGCTGCTACGGCTCCAGATAATTCCAGATTCACACCTAACTTAAAGGTCTTCGCATCCGCGCTGTTCCCCTCTTTTTTTACGGAAGTCCCGCTTCCACAGCCGGCAAGTGCCAATGCAGCCGCTGCTACTAGAAATATCATTCTTTTTTTCATTTTTGTGTCCCCCTAATTAAGTTAAAGCTGAATATGTATTAAAATATACTCAAAAAGAAAACAGTTGTCAATGAATTTTCTGAAAATTTCGAGAATTCAATTTATTCTGTATATTACATCGCCTTGTGAACCATAAAAAAAGAATCAACCTGAGTATCCATCAGAATTGATTCTTTTTCGAGATTTTAATGAGGTTTTCTCATGTTTATTTAATTCTAATAAGAATGACTAATGTAGCTTCATTTCCTATTAGCTTTAAGAGAATGTTGCTCTTACTTTTCTAAAAAACAGCAACAACAGGACTATTTATTAGTTATTTTTATTTCTTTATTGTTTAACTTTTTTCATTCGGCTCAGTTAGTTACGCTTTGACATTGACAAGTCAACATTTTGGCATTTTTTCCCCATTGATGCCAAAGTTATACGCCCCATCGATCATACTGTTCACATGCTGAATTAGCAGTAAATATTATATACACGATGATCCCTTCAACACTAATACCCATTTTTATCCAACGCAAGCGTTACCCCTCTTTTTCATTTTTTAGACAGATCAGACTTAGTTTTTTAGTTGAAGGATTCTATCTAGGTACCATAGAAGCATCCACTTTTATTTGTTGGATTTTCTTCGCTTCAGGTCCACTATGGTACCATAATGTGACAATGTCTCCTTCATTCAATTCTCTATCGGCTTTTCCATAAACATTCATTGAACCTATAAAGGAAAGAATACAATAATAATTGACTTGCTTATTCACTGAAAAATAGTATTTATTATTGATTTCAACTCTATAACTGTCATTTAATTGAGTACTATTTCTCGGAATACTAAAATACACTTCTGTTCGGTTATCTTTATTCACAGCCACCGATAACTTGCCATCAAACGAAATATTGGTTTCTTCACTTGCATCAATGAACAATCCCTTCGCATCTTCTGGATTCCATTGTGCGTTGCCAGTATTTTCATGTGTCTGTACTACTTTATATTCCTTACCCTTGTAGCTAACGATTTCATTCAAATTGTATAACTCTGGATTTTCAATTGTACCCACTTTCCATTCTCTGACGCTTGTAGCTACCTCTTGGATGTTATTTTCTTGCATGACCGTCTGAGCAGCCCCCTGGATCGTCCCGCCAAACATACCAAGTGCGATTCCTAAAACTAACAAATTTTTCTTTTTCATAATTCTCCTCCGTTTTTTTGGTTTTTGTTACAATTTGATTATAATATGATTTGAAAACACTTTTCCTACACTTTTTACAAAAATAATTAAAAAATGTTATTTTATCATTAGGATAAGAGGTATAATAATGCTATTTCGAAAGTAATACGTATATTAAATACTGCTTAAATCGCTACTAATTTTGATATCTGATAAATTATACCTATCTGATAGTATATGTATGATATTTGTTGCTTTTAATTTACTTTGTTATTATTTATTGCTTACACCAAAAGAACAAGAGGTCGAGACAAATCTAAAATTAGCTTTGTCTCGACCTCTTGTTTTTCTTATCACTCCAATAAATGATAAAAATGAAAAGGACTAAAATATTTTTCATCTATTATCAAACAAACTATAACTAAAAGTTACTACGCTATGGTTTCTTATAGTTTAGAGGATAGTTAAATCGTAAACTGACTCCCACCATATAGATTGAAAACTCCCTAATCTATAAACTTCCTAAGTGACTAGATTATCCTTGAAATCATTTTTTTGCCACGTAAACCACTCGTACTTCATAAGGTGCTAATGAAAGCTGCTGTGGCACTGCCTGGTTGGTTTCCAAATCAACCACGTTACGAACCAGTGTCAGCTGCTGCTCTTGCTCAGAAAAATTCATGATAAAGTAGTAGTCTCGCTCAGCATTTGTTCTCCCTTGAATCGACACTTCTGGATTAGGCTTTGCAATAGCATCTTCTGTAAGATTAAGTTCACTAGCCAACTGTCCATAAAAATGTTTGAAAAAATCATGACTGGTACGAGCAGCTAAATAATAAGCTGTACCTCTGCCAAAACAATTCTTCGTTATTGCAGGTGTGCCATGATAAAACTCTGACTGATAGACTCCTAACACTTGCGCTGATTTTGCTTCGATAACTGCTGAATAATCCTTCGTCTCAAAAAAATGATCTTGATAGCTGATTTGATTATGTTCCTCTGGATAAAGAGTGTCTAACTCTAATACTTCTATCCCCCAAAGCTCCTTTAGCGGCTGTGGTACTCCACCAAGATATAACAGATCATTTTCATTGACCATACCAGTAAAGTAACTAGAAACTAACGTACCGCCAGTTGCCACATATTTGTTGAGTTTTTCCATTGTTACACTTGTCATCATATAAAGCATTGGAGCGACGACCAATGAATATTCGGAAAAATCTTGGTCAGGAGTCAAGATATCAACAGGAATGTCTTGTTCCCAGAAATAGCGATAATGTTCCTGCAATGTCTGAGGGTAGCGTCTAGTTGGTCGTCCAAAGCCGCCACCGCGTTTCAATGCCCAATTGCTTTCCCAGTCAAAGAGAAGCGCAACCTTCTTTTTTCTTGTCGTTCCTTGGATTTCTCCAATTTTTTCCAAACGTGCTCCGTAATCAGCAACTTCTTTGAAAACACGGTTCTTCACAGAATTATCATGTCCCACTACGGCTCCATGGAATTTTTCTGAATTTCCACGAGATTGGCGCCATTGAAAATACAGCGTACTATCAGAGCCGTGAGCAAGTTGTTGCATCCCACTCAGTTGGTGAACACCAGGCTTCTTCGCTTTATTGAATTGATGCCAATTGACAAAGCTTGGCGTGCATTCCATGATTAAGAAAGGTTGTTTCTTCAATGACCAATATTGATCATGAACATAAGCCGATTTCATTGCTGTAGCAGCTAATGTCTCAAAATCGTTATTCCAATCAGGATAACTATCCCAGCTTACGATGTCTACATACCGAGCAAATTTACTGTAATCAATACCTTCTAATGGAATAAAATCTTGTGTAGCATGTCCTTCTGCCATAAAATTAGTTGTTATCGGGATATCCGGAGTCTGCTCACGGATCGGCTCACATTCATGCAAATAAAAATCAATGGTCATATCGGTAACAAATCGCTTCCAATCGAGGTCCATTCCATGTACTTTATGTTCACCTAATGGCGAAGGTGGTAAGACTTGTGACCAATCCGAATAGTTATTCCCCCAAAAACTCATCCACCATGCATGGTTCAACGTTGCTAAGTCGCCATATTTTTTTTGCAACCATTTGCGCCAATTTTCCTGACAATAGCCACAAAAACATTCTCCAGAATATTCATTGGAAATGTGCCACATTGCTAACGCGGGATGTGATCCATAGCGTTTTGCCAACTGTTCATTGATTTGATGAACCTTTTTCCGATAGATTGGTGAAGAGTAGCAATGATTGTGGCGAAAACCATGCGTATGTTTTTGTCCTTGGGCATTGGTTCGATTCACTTCAGGATATTTTTGGCTCAACCATTGAGGTCGCCCACCACTTGGTGTTGCCAAAATGACCTTACCGCCAATCGCTTGAATTTGATCGAAAATTTCATCCAACCACTCAAGCCGATAGACACCTTCTTCTGGCTCTAGAGCACTCCAAGCAAAAACACCTAAAGTCACAGTATTAATATGTGCTTGCTTCATGTAGTCCAAATCATTTTTTAAAATTTCAGGATAGTCCAACCATTGATCTGGATTATAATCTCCACCATGCATAAAGTGTTGATCAAAAAATTTATTCATCATCCGTCTGCTCCTTTTTTTCAGCTAATTGTAGATGATACACATAGGATTGGAAATCACCGGTTACTTGAGCAGTCCCAGGATTGACCCCATTAAACTGATATGGCTTGCGTAACCCAATCTGTTTCAAAATTTGGCCAGAAACCTTTTCATCATTCGCCTGATATACTTGAGTTGGGTCGATGAATGTGAGCGGTAAAAAAGCTTCAGCTGTTGGATTTGCTTGTGCTAAAACTCTAAAAAAGCCAATCAATGCTTGCTCTTGTTGCGGGTCATAAACTGCCCAAGCAACTTCATTCCCTTGTCCTATCGGCTGTACTTGATAAAAAATACCAAATGTCAATAATTGTCGATGTTGTTTATAAAAAGCAATCTGAGTCTTAATCGCTTGCTTTTCTTCAGAAGATAGATTGAATAAATCCAATTCATATCCTAAAGGCCCAAACATCGCAACGTTTTGTCGAAAAGTTAGTGATGTGATTCGCCCAACTTGATGGTTAGGAGTAGCAGAAACGTGATTGCTAAAGGAAGAAAGCGGATATCCCAGTAAAGTTCCAGTCTGAATCGACAAACGTTCCACGGCGTCACTATCATCACTCGGCCAAATCTGAGGACTATAAAATAGGATTCCCAAGTCATACCTTCCGCCGCCACCTGCACAACCTTCAATCAAAATCGTAGGAAACTCAGCCAATATTTTTTGATACAGTGCATACACTCCCAAGATATAACGATGATAAAATTCAGTCTGAGCAATCCCTTGTTCAGCTAAATATGGTGAATATGCTTCGGTTATATTCCGATTCATATCCCATTTGATATAGTCTAATTTTGTTTCAGCAATAATTTTTTTCATTGCGTGAAAAATCCCATCAACAACTGCCGGATTAGCAAAATCCAGCACATATTGACCACGCCCCACTGAAATTCGTTCATAAGGATGCTTGACTACCCACTCTGGATGTGTTTGATATAACTGACTATCAGGTGAGACCATCTCTGGTTCAAACCAGATTCCCAACTGCATCCCGATGTCATGGATTTTTTCAGCAAATCGACCAATGCCTTGAGAAAATTTCAGCGGATCAGCTATCCAATCTCCTAAAGAACTACGATCATCGTTTCTTTTTCCAAACCAGCCATCGTCTAGAACAAAACATTCCATTCCTAGAGAATGGCTTTCTTTTGCTAAGGCCAGTAATTTTTCTTCATCAAAATCAAAATAAGTTGCTTCCCAATTATTGAAGACGATTGGTCGGTCACGCTTTTGCCAGTAGGGTGAAATCACATGTTTTTCGACAAATCGAGCAGATTCTTGGCTCAAACCATTCAGTCCATTTTCGGTAAACGTAAAGAGACATTCAGGTGCTTCAAAACACGCTCCTTGGTCAAGGGTCCAAGTGAATTGCGCAGGATGAATCCCCAACATCAAACGAACATTGTCCCATTCATCCATTTCTACTTGCGCCAAAAAATTTCCTGAATAGATCAGATTAGCACCATAAACTCGCCCCACATCATTGGTAGCACATTTCTCTTTCAATGCCACAAAAGGATTATGTTGGTGGCTAGAAGCCCCTTTTAACGAGCCAACACTGATTGTGCCCTGAGTAAGGAGTGTGGACTTGATATGTCGCTCTTTTAACCAAGCACCGGATAAATGGAGCAACTCAAAATCTTGATTTCTCAACTCAAGCACACCACTTAGTAAGCGTTCTAATTTTCGTGGCTTTGCGTCTAAATTAATTATTTTTTGCTTTCTAGTAATCGTGCCTAGCCCGTTGAAAATAGTATAGGTGATGTGCATTTTCAAATTCCGTTCCGTATCGGCTAATTCGAAAATAATGCTTTGGCTTTCATCAGTCTTCGCAAAACTAGCTGGCTGGGCGAGATCACGTTCTTTCCCTTGAAAACAATGGGCTTGTATAAATTTAAAATCCACATATAAAGGTGTCGCTTCCTCAAAGATCGATACCGCACCTTCCCGAAAATCAGAGGTTCCATAGACTGGCAGTTCCTGAAAACGGTCTGCCAATGTAAACAAATTGTCCGTTTCAAAAAATTTCACTGTACCCGCTGATTTATTTTCTTTCTTGACTAGATAACTTTGATCAAAGGAAGCAAGTTTTCCTAGCGATGGACCAAAGTATACATGTCCTAATTGCTGATTCGGTAAAATCGACATCACATAACTAATTTTTTCATTATATAAATGAAATAAGGTGTCGTTAATAATTTCTATCATTGTTCTTCCTCAAATTTTCCTATTTTCTTGTTTCTACTTTTTGGCACAGCTCTTCGAGATAACGCATTCTTTTCTTGACGCCACGATTGAAAAAGAATTTGTAAAAAAGCGCGACTAGCATAAAACTGTATGCCGTCCGTTGCTGAGCGAAATGGCTTTGTTCCGAGTACGTGACCTGCAGCTTGCCATTTTTCTGACTCGTCACTTGGTAACGCTGATCAATGACGCCTTCTTCATGAACGGTGTTTATCCAAAGTTCATCGGCTGTGATTTTTTTGACAGTCATCACCGCTGGAACCAACTGTGGCGCTGATTTAGTTTGGATCATGGTTTCGATTTGACACCCTTCTCCAAAGGATGTGGTCAAGTGTTTTGCCAAAAAGAATTTTTCTTGTTCACCAAGTAGAATACTGAAAAAAGTCGAAGATGTTGTATCCATTTGGTAACTACAGGTCAATGTATCAGTTCTCATGTTAAGTCCTTTCTGAGTTTGCTTTGCAACGTCATTTTCACCCATGTTAACTTTAGCTTCATTGCTCAACAATAAGGCTGTTTAATCATGTGATGCAATTTCATCTTTTTCATCTTTTAAGTAACCACGGTCCATCACAATTAAGAACGGTACCCAAATCAGTGTCATTACTACCACGGTTACTAATTGTAAAATCGCGCCGGCAATCGATCCAGTCCCAAGCCAACCAGATAAGAAAACAGGCGTTGTCCATACAACAGTTGCTCCGATAGGTCGTGGAACCAATCCGCTAGCAATCGCAAAATAAGAAATCACGGTACTGACTAATGGTGCTAAAATCCACGGCACAAAAGCAATTGGATTCAAAACAATGGGTAGTCCAAAAGTCATTGGCTCAGAAACGTTGAACACAGATGGTGCAACAACTGTCCTCATCAGTTTTTTCATCCGAATCGAGCGTGCGATAAAGAAAGCCATCGTAATCGAAATTCCCAGTTGCATACCTTGATTCACAAAAACACCCATAAAAGTCGTATTGATGATGTGTGGTAGCTGTTCAGCTCCAGATTTGTACGCTTCATAGTTTTCAATTGCCAAAGCATTCATAATTGGATCGATTACGGCGTTGACAACAAGAGTGCCATGGATCCCAAACCACCAGAAAAATTGAGTGAACAATACAGCAAGTAAAACAGCTGGCAAGGTCCCGCCTAAGCCCATCAATGGTTTTTGTAAAATTTCATAGACAAAGTCAACCGCATTTCCCCAAGAAGTAAAGGTAAATAAATAGCGAATCAAGTTAAAAAGAAACAGAGGTGCGGCGCCAGGAATAATTGCCATAAAAGATTCTGCAATCATCGGTGGTACAGAGTCCGGCATCTTGATGGTTAACCCTGCGGCACTGATTTTACAGTAGATCTGGGTTGCAATGATGGCCGTGATAATACCAACAAACATTCCTTCTGCCCCCAATTTGGACAAAGGAATCACAGTACCCATTTCATCCGAAGAGCCATAAGGCAAAAGCATTAAAAAGGAAGATAGAGAGATTGCTCCGGCAAATAATTTTGGCTGTCCATATTTACCAGCAAGTTGATACCCAATACCAAAAACGACAAAAATTGCTGTGATACTCATCGTTGCATTCCCAATTGGTCCAAAAAAGTCATTTAAGAAAGTCATGAATCCTTCTGGGAGTTTTTCAGAGAGTCCAAAAGTAGCGGGAAGATTTTGAATAATAATCATAATTGATGCAAACATCGTTGCAGGAAAAGCAACCATAAACCCATCTCGAAGACTTAATAAATACTTATTATTGGCAATTATCTGAGCAAATGGCACCATCTTTTCGGCTAATTTATCAATAAACTTCATACTTGTTCTCCTTTATTTTTTAATTGTAAACGTTTACTGAAATCAGTATATCTGTTTAGTTAATGTTTACACAACCCCTAAATAAAAAAAGATCAGTCATTTGACTAATCTTTTCTCTCTCCAATGGATTCTCTAATAATCAACTCACTGCCACAAATAACTCTAACTGGCATAGTACGAATACCAAGAATCTTATTTTTAGCCAATTCCACGCTCATTTGTCCCATCTCCGCTGCTTTCATTTTTACCGAGGACAGGGCTGGCGTCATAAACTGTGCCATCTCGATATCATCAAAGCTGACTACAGAGATATCTTTAGGTATCGACAACCCTTCTTCAGTGAGCGCCTTATACACACCAACTGCCATAGGGTCACTAGCTACAATGATCGCTGTTGGTCGCGGGTTCATCCGTGCGATTTTTTTCCCAAAATTTAAACCAGTTTCAGGAGACCACTTTCCTTGCAACACATGGATATACTTATCCAGTTTATTCAGAAGCATCCATTTCTTATAATTTTCCGCCCGGATTTCTTGCTCGTCATAAACAACTTCTCCAGAGATCGTCACTCGACTAGCTACTCCACCGATAAAAGCAATATTTTCGTGTCCTTTAGCCTGCAAAATATCCAAAATTTGATGTGTCTTTTGTGGAAAATCAGTTTGGATAGAATCATACAATAGTTCTTCACTGTAATTATCTACCAAAATGAGCTTATCATTGTGCTGACTGACTTCCGCTAAGGCCTCAGCTGTCATTTCGCCAATGATAATTACCGCACCATACTTAGCCAATTGGCCCAAGTCTTTGTTTGATTCACGCATTGAAAAGACGCGAATCGTTTTTAATCGCCATTTTGCAGCTTCTTTTTCGATACCGGTACGAATCATCCTAAAGTAAGGATCATTTCCTTCTGATGCACTATCATGTCGAGTGATGATAGCAATCGTATTTTTGTCTCCAACTTCACGTGAACTCAATTTATTTTTCTCTTTAGAGTAATTCAACTGATTCGCAATCTCAATGACCCGTCTTCTGGTGTTCTCATTGATACTAAATGTCTCATCATTATTTAAGATTCTGGAAACACTTGCTACGGAAACTCCCGCTATTTTTGCAATATCTCTCATACTTGCCATACTCGCACCTCGTCTGTTTACTGTTTACTAAACTTACTTTTAAGCATAGGCAATATCCCATAGACTGTCAACTATAATTTTTCAAATAAAAGAATACCACCCGATCGATGTGTAGA
Organism: Enterococcus durans; assembly: GCF_002277935.1. Classification (NCBI taxonomy): domain Bacteria; kingdom Bacillati; phylum Bacillota; class Bacilli; order Lactobacillales; family Enterococcaceae; genus Enterococcus; species Enterococcus durans. The sequence continues at coordinate 2,737,170 of NZ_CP022930.1, forward strand.
AAGAGTAAGTGCACAATAACATCCTATCCTCAACGCCACTTAAATTTATTAAGTACAAGGCTAGTTGTCGAAGTGTCGAATTATTTCTCGCTTAAGCTTTGTTTCGATGTTTTGCTCTAAACACAAGACTTTTTTCTACGCATTTTCTTGTATATAACATACCAATCAATCCACTCCAGCACACTAAAAATCAGCAATTTCTATCTAAAATCAAAAAAAGCAACCCAGATCTTACTCTGAATTGCTTCGCTGTGTTCGTATTAAGCTGTACGTGTTAGTAAGGCGACTAATTCCACGTGATACGTTTGTGGGAATAGATCGACTGGTTGGATCTTCTCAACTTGGTAGCCTGCATCAGCAAATAGTTTTGCGTCTCTTGCAAAGGTTGCTGGGTTGCACGAAATATAAACGATTTTTTCTGGTTCCATCGCAATTGCTGATTCGATAAAACGGCCATCTAATCCTTTTCTTGGTGGGTCAACAACAATGACAGACGGAGTAATCCCTTTGTCTTGCCATTTTTTCATGACAGTTTCTGCCTTACCGACTTCATAATGTGCGTTTTCAACTTTATTGGTCAACGCATTGAACTGAGCGTCTTCGATTGCTTCAGGGATCATTTCCATACCATAGACTTTTTTCACACGGTCTGCTAAAGATAAACCGATCGTACCGATTCCTGAGTAAGCATCCACGACTACATCTTGTTCATTCAAGTCTGCAAAATCAATAGCATTCTGGTACAATTTCTCAGTCTGCTCTGTATTTACTTGATAAAATGATTTTGAAGAGATACGGTACGTTTTTCCTAGTAGCTGGTCTTCAATATAACTTCTACCATATAAAACTTTTTCTTTATCTCCCAAAATAACATTCGTTTTCTCTTCATTGATATTTTGGATCACTGAAACAACTTCTGGTAATTCTTCATGGATCACTTCTGCAATTTCTTTTCCTTTAAAGAATTTTTCTTTACGTGTCACAAGTACAACCATCATTTCATGAGAATAATGTCCTCTTCGGATGATGATATGACGGATTTGACCTTCATTTTTTGCTTCATTGTAGCCTCGTACTTGGAAACGTTGCAATATTTCTCGCACAGCAATGATTGCTTGATCGATTGCAGGGTCTTGGATGTAAAAATCATCGATTTCAATAAGTTCATGGCTATTCTTTTTATAGAAACCTGTTGCTAAACGTCCATCGATTCTTCTTACTGGGATTTGGGCTTTATTTCGATAAGCGACTGGATTTTCCATACCAATTGTCGGTAAAATCTCTACTTCCGGCATTTTGGCAATTTTAGTCATTACATTTTGGATTTGCTTTTGTTTGAATTGAAGTTGTTGTTCATACTTTAAATGCGCTAACGGAGCAATTCCCGTGCGCAACAATCGGTTATCTTCTAAAGGTTGACGATCAGAAGATTCTTTTAGCCAATTCATTACCTTTGCATAACCGAATTTATTTCCAGTTTTTACTACAAGGATCTCCACTTGTTCGCCAGGAAGTGCGTTTTCAATAAAAAGTGGATACCCATCTACTTTGGCTACACCTAATCCTTCGTAACTTAAATCAATGATGTCAACGGTGTAACGTTCATTTTTTTTAACAGTTTGTTCTTTCATGATTAACTCCTTTATGAGGTACAGTGCTTGTACAGCTTTAAATTAAGAAGACACAGTATAAAATAGCTTTCATGCGCTGTCTTTATCTTCTGTTCAAGGCATTAGTCTCTGAAACATGCGTTCAGGTCGTGACAAAAATCTTTAGTTCTAAGTAGAAAGAAATGAGCGTGGGACAAAAGTAAGAAACACTTTTGTCTCACTCTTTAAAAACGGATAAACGGTGGGAGCAGAAGCAACTCCTTCTTAAATAAGCCGAAATTCACAAAATTTTGAAAAACAATTTTCGTTAAATTCTTATTTCTCGGAGTTAGACACTTCTGTACCAGCCTCATTGTTGATTCGCTTCTCGACAACGAAATCGTACTTTCTACCTTATTGATATTAACATACCACAGTTTTGTTGATTTTTCACAATAAAGAGGTATTATCCCAAGTATTCGTGTATTTCATCATACTTAAGTAAGATCAATCGTACTTTTTTCAGAAATAAGCCGGATCATCTCGAAAATATCGCAAGCTATTTTCGGGATGATCCGGCTTATTTTATCAAACTGATTACTTCTTTTCCCTCTTTTGAACTATTTTTCATTATCCGCGATTTTGCCATCGCCGTCAATGTCTTCATCAGTTAAGCGTTCCACTTCTTTGACGAATTCTTTTCCTACTTCATCTAATACTTCTTCATCCGTTCCAGTGATCGCTTCATCTGGGATCTGATCAGTATTTGCGTAAAATTCGATGTGTTGGTGTAGATTCTGGAAGTGCATTGGCGCATTACCGCCGTATTCGCCATCTAAGTTGATCATCACAGGACGATTGACGTCATCTTCGGTTTCCACAAACAGACTGCTAGTCTTTGTGTAAATGACACGTGGATCGTCTACATGGCGTCCACCATTCAACATCAACGCAGCGATATGCAGGATCTCAAAGATGTTGGCTGTTTTGACGATGATCAATGAAAATTTACCATCATCTAATTTGGCATCTGGAGAAATTTTTTCAAAACCACCTACAGAGTTCGTTAAACCAAGGAAGAACATCGAGGCATTGCCAATATATTCTCCTTCGTCATACTTCAGGCGCATCTTGATTGGTTTTACTCTCGGCAGCATTTCTGCGCCTTTGGCAAGGTAAGCAAGATAGCCGAAGATACTTTTCAGTTCTGAAGGAACTTCATAGGTTAGTTCTGTCAGATAACCTCCGGCAGCAATATTGATAAAATAGCTGTCATCCGTATGACCGATATCCATTTTAACCGTTTGATTCTTTTTGATCACCTCGGCCGCTGCTTTGATATTGTCACGCGGAATTTTTAATGCCCGTGCGTAGTCATTTGTTGTACCAGCAGGAATAATGGCCATTTTTGGTCGTTGCTCCAGTGATGCAATACCATTTACAACTTCATTGATCGTTCCGTCGCCGCCTGCTGCTACGATCAGGTCAAAACCTGCCTTTGCTGCTCTTGTCGCTTCATTTTTCGCTGAGTTTTCTTCTGGTGTCGTGGCATATGCACTTGCTTCATAGCCAGACTCCTCCAAAGCTTGGAGGATATCGGCTAGATTTTTTTTCAATAGTTCTTTTCCAGAGGTGGGATTATAAATCACTCGAGCTTTTTTCATCATTTACCTCTAGCGTTTTGCTAATTCTTCTTTAAGCAATTTATTGACAATACCAGGATTAGCTTGTCCTTTCGTTGCTTTCATAATTTGTCCAACTAAAAATCCAACTGCGCGGTCTTTCCCATTTTTAAAGTCATCAACGGATTGTTGATTGTTGTCTAAAATTTCATTGATGATCGGCAAAAGTTTTGCTGGATCAGATAGTTGTACCCAACCATTTTTCTCAACTACTTCTTGTGCATCTCCACCATCCGTGATCAACTCGCGGAAGACTTTTTTCGCGATTTTTGAACTGATTGTGCCATCAGCGATCAAGCGGATCATCCCTGAAAGATTTTCAGGTGTTAATTTTGTTTGGGCCAATTCAAGTTTTTCACTATTCAAGTATGCAGAAACTTCTCCCATCAACCAGTTAGAAGCTTGTTTTGCATCTGCGCCATTTGCTAATGTTTCTTCAAAGAAATCTGACATTTCTTTTGATAAAGTCAAGACCATTGCATCATATTCAGGTAATCCTAACTCTTGGATATATCGTTGGCGACGAGAAGCTGGCATTTCTGGTAGGCTTGCTTTCACTTTTTGGATCCATTCATCATCGATCACGAATTTTGGAATATCAGGTTCTGGGAAGTAACGGTAGTCACTTGATCCTTCTTTGACACGCATCAAAATCGTTTTGTTTGTTGTTTCATCAAAACGGCGTGTTTCTTGTTGGATCTCGCCGCCTGATAATAAGACTTTTGCTTGACGTTTTTCTTCAAACGCTAGTCCTTTTTTAACAAAAGAAAGAGAGTTCAAGTTTTTCAATTCTGCTTTTGTACCAAATTCTTCTTGACCATATGGGCGTAAAGAGATATTGGCATCACAACGCATTGACCCTTCTTCCATCTTCACATCACTGACTTCAGTAAATTGGATGATTGAACGTAGTGCTTCTAAATAAGCATAAGCTTCTTCAGGTGAGCGCATGTCTGCTTCAGAAACGATTTCGATCAGTGGCGTTCCTTGACGGTTCAAGTCAACATAGGAGTACCCACCGATTCCATGCATATTTTTTCCTGCATCTTCTTCTAGATGGACACGTTCGATACGGATTTTCTTTTTCTTGCCTTCTACTTCGATTTCGATCCAGCCATCATGTCCAATTGGTTGATCAAATTGAGAAATTTGGTACGCTTTGGGATTGTCTGGATAGAAATAGTTTTTACGGTCAAAATGAGTATCTTTTGAGATTTCACAGTTTAATGCAAGCGCTGCTTTCATCCCAAATTCTAACGCAGCTTTATTCATGACTGGCAATACCCCAGGATACCCCCAGTCGATCACATTTGTATTACTGTTTGGTTCAGCGCCGAAGTGAGCTGGTGCTGGAGAGAAGATTTTTGAGTTTGTCTTCAACTCAACGTGGACTTCAAGCCCGATGACTGTTTCAAAATTCATTAGTCTTTCCCTCCTAAGATTGCTGGTTTTTGATTTTTGAATTCTGTTGCTTGTTCAAAAGCATATGCTGCTTGATACATTGTTTTTTCATCAAAATAGTTCCCGATGATCTGTAAACCAACTGGCATGTTTTCAGATAATCCTGCAGGAACTGACATTCCTGGAAGACCTGCCAAATTGACTGGGATCGTCAAGATATCACTCATATACATCGTGATCGGATCATTGATATTTTCACCGATTCCGAAAGCTACGGTTGGCGAAGCTGGGCCGATGATCAAGTCATAGTCAGCAAAAACTTTCTCGAAGTCTTGTTTGATCAACGTGCGGACTTGTCCGGCTTTCTTGAAGTAAGCGTCATAATAACCTGCACTCAATGAGAATGTTCCTAACATGATACGGCGTTTAACTTCTTCACCGAATCCTTCTGTACGTGAGTTTACATATACATCTTCAAGATTTTTTACATTTTCTGAACGATAGCCGTAGCGGATACCGTCAAAACGTTGCAAGTTTGAGCTTGCTTCTGATGAAGCGATGATATAATACACAGCTACACCATATTTTGAATGGGGTAAGCTGACTTCTTCAACCGTTGCACCTAGGGAACGGAACGTATCCGCTGCTTTAAGGATTGCTTCTTTCACACCAGGAGCAACACCTTCACCAAGATATTCTTTAGGTAATGCGATCTTCATGCCTTTGATGTCACCTGTCAATCCTTCTGCGAAGTTAGGCACAGACACACCTGATGAAGTCCCATCTTTTTCGTCATACCCACTGATAGCTGTCAAAGCTAACGCATTGTCTTTGACTGTACGGGTCATTGGTCCGATTTGGTCAAGAGAAGATGCGAAGGCAATCAAACCAAAACGTGAAACACGACCATATGTTGGTTTCATCCCGACGATCCCGTTAAATGATGCGGGTTGGCGAATACTTCCGCCAGTGTCACTACCTAAAGAAACTGGGATTTGACCAGCTGCTACAGCCGCAGCTGAGCCCCCTGATGATCCACCAGGAACTTTTGTGTGATCCCATGCATTTTTTGTTTTCTTGAAGTAAGACGTTTCTGTACTACCACCCATAGCAAATTCATCCATATTCAATTTGCCGACTGGGATCATGTCTGCTTGGTAAACTTTATCCATTACTGTGGCATCATAGATTGGATCGAAATTGAATAAGATTTTTGAAGCAGCCGTAGTCAATAGGTCTTTTGTAACGATATTGTCTTTGATACCGATCGGAATACCTGCTAATACGTTACTTTCATCGATTCCTTTTTCATCAAGCGCTTTGGCAATCGCCATTGCTTTTTCTTCATTCAAGGTAATGAACGCATCGATTTCTGGTTCTGTTTCTTTGATACGGTCAAATGTTGCTTTTGTTAGATCTTGTGCAGTGATTTCTTTAGATACAAGCATTGCATGCAATTCTTCTAAAGAGTGATCATACAATTTTGTCATTATGCGCCAGCCTCCCCATTCTCAATAATTGCTGGCACTTTAATAAAGCCATCTTCTTTTTCTGGTACATTTCTCATTAATTCGTCGCGATTCCAACCTGAATTTGCTCGGTCTTGACGCATAACGTTTACAGTTTCAACCACATTTGATGTAAATGGAACACCTTCAGTATCTACTTCTTCCAGCAATTCCACCATATCAATGATTTTTCCTAATTGGTCGGTAAAACTTGCAAGTTCTTCATCTGCGAACGCAAGTTTTGCTAATTTGGCAACGTGTTTCACTTGTTCTTCACTGATCGCCATACTACCCCTTCTTTCTACACGAGTTAAAAACTTTGCTCTCTATTTTAACATAAGAGTTTGTTATCTGAAATTGTTTCTTGAAATTTATCTGAAAAAAGTTGGACTTCACTCTGGATTTGTCCGACTTTCAGCTAACGCCTCTGCCATTTCTTCTTCTGTCCAAACGTTGATCCCTAATTCTTGTGCTTTCGTCAGTTTGCTTCCAGCCTCTTCACCAGCCACGACGATATCTGTTTTTTTCGAAACACTTCCGGTTACTTTTCCGCCTAGATTCTCGATCGTCTCTTTTGCTTCTTCTCGAGTGAATCGCGTCAGTTTACCAGTTAACACAACTGTTTTGTCTTTAAATGGTGAATCGATCGTTGCGATTTGTGCTGGACGAATCCCTTTGTAGTCAAAATTGACTCCCGCTTGTTTCAGTTCAGCTAATAGATCATGGACCTCTTCATTACTAAAGTAGGTAACTACGCTGTCTGCGATGATATCACCAATCGTATCTAAAGAAATGATCGTTTCAAAATCGCTTTTGCTCAAGCTCTCCAAATCACCGAAATGTTCTGCTAAGATTTTTGCAGCTTTTGCGCCTACATGACGGATTCCTAGCCCAAAGATCAAGCGTTCCACTGAATTTTCTTTACTGTTGTCGATTGCAGTTAAAATATTGTTTGCGGATTTTTCTTTGATTTTATCCAGAGTCAATAATTGTTCTTCGGTCAAGTTATAGAGATCAGCTACATCAGACACCAATTTTTTGTCGTACATTTGTGCTAAAACTCTTGGTCCTAGTCCATCGATATTCATTGCATTACGAGAGACAAAATGATTGAGTCCTTCTTTTATTTGAGCCGGACATTTCGGATTGATACACCGCAAAGCGACTTCTTCATCTAAATGCACGAGCTCACTTTGACAGACTGGACAATGTGATGGTAACGGATACTCTTCACTGTCATCTGGTCGCTTCTCAAATACTACCTGAGCGACTTCTGGAATAATATCGCCAGCTTTGTAGATTTGAACGGTATCGTTCAAGCGGATGTCCTTCATTTTGATATAATCGCCATTGTGCAGACTTGCTCGACTGACTGTCGTACCAGCCACACGGACAGGGGTCATGATAGCAGTTGGTGTGACAACGCCGGTGCGCCCTACTGTCCATTCGATTGCTTCGATTTTGGTTTCTACCTCTTCAGGTGGAAATTTGTACGCTGCGGCCCAACGCGGTGCTTTTACAGTAAATCCTAATTGATCTTGCAAAGTAAAATCGTTGACTTTGATGACGATACCATCGATCTCATAAGGAAGATCTACCCGTTTTTCATGGTATTCTTCGATAAATGACCATACATCATCAATCGAATGGCACAAGCGTTTTTCCTGATTGATGTGGAAGCCGATCTTGTCTAATTCTTCTAGCGCTTCATACTGGGTCTTTGCTTTCATTGGACCAAAATCTGCTACTGTGTACAAAAAGGTATCCAGATTTCTTTTAGCTGTTATTTTAGAATCAAGCTGTCGCAAAGAACCTGCAGCTGCATTACGTGGATTTGCAAAGATATCTTGCCCTTCAACTTCCCTCGATTTGTTCAATTGAACAAATGACTTTTTCGGCATAAAGCATTCACCACGCACTTCGATACTGATCTGATTTTTTAGTTTCAAAGGTACGGATCGCACTGTCTTCAGATTTTCAGTGATGTTCTCGCCGACAGTTCCATCTCCTCGTGTAGCACCTCTGACAAATTCACCATTTTCATAGCGCAAAGAAACAGACAGCCCATCGATCTTCAATTCACAACAATAATCAACTGGATGCCCAATCGCTTTTTGGACACGCTGATCAAAAGCAAAGAGTTCTTCTTTACTAAAGACATCGTTCAAACTATACAATGGAATATCGTGAGTGACTTTTTCGAATCCTGTAAGGACCTTCCCTCCTACGCGTTGCGTAGGAGAATCTGATGTGATCAAATCGGGATACTGTTCTTCAATTGCCACTAATTGCGCATATGCTTTGTCATACACGTAATCTTCGACTGTTGGTTTATCTTCGACATAATACTGTTTAGACCACTGACTTAATCGGGTTCTCAACTCCTCCGCTCTTTTAGCGGCTTCGTCTATCGTCATTTCGTGTTCCATTTTCTTTCCTCCACTCAAGCTTTTTCAATTGGTGCAAAAGCAGCTAATAATCGTTTGACTCCTTGACTAGGAAATGCCACGTCTAGTTCTAGATCTTTTGCAGTACCGCTCACTCTTACGACTGTGCCAGCTCCCCATTTTTTATGTTTCACCTTGTCTCCTGCTTTCCAATCATTGCTTTCTCCGCCTGTAGTTGCTTTTGATGACACGACTGTTGTAGCAGGCTGCTTGTAGATTGGCGTAGCTGCTTTTGATGCAAAAGGTGTGCTTTTTTTCGGTGTAGGCCGCATTCCTTGGATGTCCAATAACTCTTGATCGATTTCTTCGACAAAACGAGAAGGGCGGTTATACTGTGTTCTACCATATAAAGTCCTTGAGAAGGCATTTGTTAGGTACAGTGATTCTTCTGCCCTAGTGATTCCAACATACGCAAGTCGGCGCTCTTCTTCAAGTTCGCTTTCTTCCATTAGTGCTCTTGACAAAGGGAAGACTCCTTCTTCTAGACCAATCAAAAAGACTACTGGAAATTCTAGACCTTTAGCTGCATGTAGTGTCATCAAGGTAACTTGGGTAGTTTCTTCTTCTAAGTTATCGATATCTGACACTAAGGCTAGATCATTTAAGAAGACAGTCAGCTTTTCATCTGGTGCGTCAGCATCTTCTTCATTTTGTTTTTCAAACTGTTTGTCAAACTCTTGTGTAACGGTTAAGAATTCTTCCAAGTTTTCTAATCTTGCTTGCGATTCTAACGTATTTTGGATCTTTAAGTCTTCTAGATAGCCGCTGCGCTCTAGGATTTCTTTCGTCAATTCAGTTACTGTCAGATAAGGCAACATTTGCGTCACTTCACTGATCATTTCACCGAATGCGCCCAATTGCTGTCCTGCTTTGCCGCTAATATTGGCTAAATCAACATTTTGAGCCGCTTCTAGCAGTGGCCACTGGTGCATCGTCGCAAAATTTCTTAGTTTCTCGATCGAACCTGGTCCGATTCCTCGTTTAGGCGAATTCACGATTCGTTCAAAACTGATGGAATCTTGCGGATTAGCGATCACATTCAAATACGCTAAAATATCTTTGATTTCTTTTCGGTCATAGAACTTATGCCCTCCGACCATCTTATAAGGGATATTGGCTTTGAGAAGCGTTTCTTCCATTACACGGGATTGGGCATTTGTTCGATATAAAATTGCAAAATCACCATAATCTCGTTGATTTTCTCTTATTTCTTCTTGCATACGGTCAACGATGAATCGTGTTTCATCTCTTTCGTTATCTGCACGATAGTAAGTGATTTTATTTCCTTCACGATTTTCTGTCCAAAGATTCTTTGGTTTACGGTTACTGTTATTTTCGATGACTTGATTCGCTGCACTTAAAATATTTTTTGTAGAGCGATAGTTTTGTTCTAACAAAATAACACTCGCATCTGGATAGTCTTTCTCAAAATCCAAGATGTTTTGCATATCTGCTCCACGCCAACCGTAAATACTTTGATCCGCATCACCTACAACACATAAGTTTCGGAATCTTTTCGCTAGTAGATTCACTAATGTATATTGGGCATGGTTCGTATCTTGGTATTCATCGACATGGATATAATGGAATTTATTTTGATAATAAGTCAATGAATCTGGATGTTCTTCAAACAATCGGATCGTATTCATGATCAAATCATCAAAGTCCATACATTGATTGTATTGTAGTTCTTTTTGGTAAGCCGCATAACACTTTGCCGCAATTTCTTCATAATAACTTCCTTGCATTTTTGCAAAGTCTTGTGGCGTTTGCAGACTATTTTTGGCTTGTGATACGGTCCCAAGGATACTTCTTGGATCATACTTTTTAGGATCGATATTCAATTCCTTTAAAATACGTTTCATCAGTGAAATCTGTTCTGACGAATCGATGATCGTAAAATTACGATTGTAGCCGATAAAATCGACATCTCTTCTTAAAATACGCACACACATTGAGTGAAAAGTCGATACCCAGACATCTTCTCCTCCGTGTTCTAAAATTTTATTGACCCGTTCTTTCATCTCTTTGGCTGCTTTGTTGGTAAAAGTAATCGCAAGGATGTTCCATGGATTTACTTCTTTTTCTTCAATTAAATACGCAATCCGATGGGTCAACACTCGCGTTTTTCCACTTCCTGCGCCAGCCATCAATAGTAATGGCCCTTCCGTGTGAAGAACCGCTTCTTTTTGACGAGGGTTCATCCCGTTCAATAATTCCGTCTTGGATGACATTAACAACATCCTTTCTTTTATCAATCTTCTAAATTATAGCATTTTCCGGCTCTTCCTTAAAGAAAATGTTCGCCACCTAAATATGCTGAAAATTAGACTAGTCTTGCATAAATAGATGAAAAGAAATTTTTTTCTTTCATTTAATCTTGTAAAATCATTCATTTCGCGATAAATTAAGTTGAAGCGAGGCGTTAAGATGGAAAAAAAAGCAACAGTAAAAAAAATTGATAAAACACAACTTTATTTTATTTTAAAAGGGATTGTAGTGGGGGTGTTTACTGGTATCGTCGTCAGTCTTTTTCGGTTAGCCATTGAAAAATTAGGCATACTCACGCAACACTTCTATGAATTGACACAAAGGGAACCGATTTACTTGATCCTTGGTGCAGTCATAAGCATCATTGTTGCATTACTGGTAGGGTTATTGATCAAAAGTGATCCGGATATCAAAGGTAGTGGGATTCCTCAAGTCGAAGGTCAATTGCAAGGTGAACTAACGATTTCCTGGTTTTCTGTTTTATGGAAGAAATTTGTTGGCGGGATACTTTCTGTTGGTTCTGGTTTGTTCTTAGGTAGAGAAGGCCCTTCTATACAGTTAGGTGCAGTGGTCGGTCAAGGAACAAGTCAACTCTTCCACAGTGTCTCCTCCGAACAGAAGATTCTGATTTCTAGTGGTGCAAGTGCGGGTCTTGCAGCTGCATTCAACGCACCGATTGCCGGTCTGCTATTCGTTTTAGAAGAAATCCACCACTCTTTTTCTCCATTAGTCTGGTTGACTTCATTTGCATCAGCGGTAACGGCAAATTTTGTTTCTCTTTATTTTTTTGGGCTAAAACCAGTTTTATCTCTAGGAGAATTACCTTCTTTGCCTTTAAAATATTATGGTTCTCTGATTGTTTTAGGAATCTTTTTAGGCGTATTGGGTTTTGTCTATCAACAGGTACTACTCAGTTTGCCCCGTATGTATGAAAAAGTACCTTTGCCTTCTTATTGGCATGGACTCGTTCCATTCTTACTTATTTTACCGATTGGCTATTTTTGGCCGACGATCTTAGGTGGCGGAAATCAAATCATTATCTCATTAGGTCATTCATCTTTACCTTTGATGATGATTTTTGGACTGTTTATCCTTCGATTTGTTTTTTCAATGGTCTCTTACGGTGCCAGTCTGCCTGGAGGAATATTTTTACCGATCCTCACTTTAGGCGCTTTATTAGGGAGTATTTACGGAACTATCTTGGTGCACACATTTGGAATGGACCCTATTTATATCAAAGATTTCATCGTTATTGCAATGGCTGGCTATTTTGCAGCGATCGGTAAAGCTCCGTTGACTGCCGTTATTTTGGTAACCGAGATGGTTGGCTCCTTGAATCATCTGATGCCCCTTGGCTTAGTGGCTCTAGTCGCTTATATCATCAATGACCTATTAGGCGGAAATCCGATCTATGAATCGTTGCTTGAACGTTTGCTTGCTCATAAACATCCTCCATTCCTAAAGGGGAAAACAACCTTTGAGTTTCCTATCACAGCAGAAAGCTTACTGGATGGCTTGATGGTTCGTGATTTCAATTGGCCACAGGACATGTTGCTTGTTTCGATTATTCGAGGAAAAAACGAACTATTGACCCACGGAGATACGATCATGCAAATGGGAGATATTTTAGTCATTTTGACAGATGAATCACATCTTTCTTCAGTCAAAAAAGAAATTGCTAAGCGTTCGTATCACCCTGCACTGAAACAATCTTTTTAAAATAAATCATCCGGCTAGAATCGATCAGCTTGAAAAGAACAGAAGATATTGACTATTGCTTCTTAAACTTTTTAAGCTCTCGGTTTATCCTTCGAAAAACGTAGTTGAAAAGAAGGTCAAGACAAAAGTCGTTTAGATTCTAGAAAAATTGAAGAAAAAACGAGCGTGGGACAAAACTAAAAATCAGTTTTGCCACAGACTCTAACTCCGAATAAACGGTGGGAGCAGAAGTAACTCCTTCGGAAATAAGCCGAAATTCACAAAAATTTGAAAAGCAATTTTCGTTACTTTCTTCTTATTTCTCGGAGTTAAACACTTCTGTCCCAACCTCGTTTTTTATGGTTCTTTAAGGTTCCATCCACGAAAAGGCATCCAATTGTAACGTCATCGTAAAGACTGGAGAACTTTTCGACACCGAATTCGAAGTCAATGTGCCACCATATCCAAAAGTCGTTGCAGACGGATAATTAGTCAATCCATCTGTAGTCAATTTCCCTTCCTTATTTGCTAAAGTAAATAAGTGGATGGGGCTACCAAAATTGATTAGTGTGCCGTTTGAAATCAGGGTCTCATCTGTTGTTGCTGTGGGTGATGTCAGAGTCAAAGCAGAGATATCCGCAATCGACTCGTTATTTGTTTGAACAAAATTGGTGATCGAAACATCTACCGGACGACTGGAATTATTCGTAATATTATAAGTTGGCGATTGGATCTTTTTTTGACCATTGACATTATAGAAAATCGTCGCAGTATCTACCGTCACATTGAGCCAATCTTCACTGCTTTCGTTGATTTCTTCCATCCGTTCACGGTCTACTCCCAATGATCCATTCACTTGGATATCCGCATGTTCTTTCTCGTTTATTTCTTCCGCTTGAGTGATCATCGGCACCGTGCCTCCGATAAAACTGCCTACTAATAATAAACGAATCAACAGTCTTTTCATCCACTTATCCTCCCTATTCGATCGTTAAATTGACTCCTGCGGCAACTTGTCCCTTTTTTTCTTTCGTAATCGGATCATAGAGACTAAACAATGCAACAGATGGATACTCCCCTTTTTTCAACTTTTGTTCCAAAGTCACTTCTTTTACTTCATAACCAGGTTCAATTGCTCCAGAAGTATAAATAAGTCGGTCGGTTGTTTTCTCCCGAATCTCCACATTGATAGGGTAACTATTTTTGCTTGGGTTTTTGATCTTCAAATCTCCTTTTAACGTTTGTTCACAGAATTTTGCTTCTGGCGAAATAACCAAATTGAATTTGCTTTTATCCAGTGCCGATTGCGCAAGTCTTGTCATTTCTTTATCAGATATTTTTTGCGCATCTTTTTGTTCAGGTAAAAAATCCCCGCTTACAACAGCCACTTTTTCTGTTTTTCCTTGAACATGATGCTGAGAAATGAACCAAGTAATAGTCAGTAGAATTGTGACGAACAAAATACCGACAACGTGCTGTTTGCGATTATTTTTCAACCTTTCCATCATGATTGTCCTCCTCACTATACAATGAACAACGTGGCAATCTCATACTTTCCAATATATTTGAATTTAGACGTACTTATATACTAAAGATAATTATATTTCCCACGAAAATGAATCATCATTTTCTAATTGCTTTCATCTTTACTGGTTGCTTTCAATGTAAAGATTTCTCTTCTCAATCACTCTCATCAAATTATAACATTCATTCATTTTCCGAACTAAAAAGAACGGTTTCGTTTTCTCCACTAAGTTTTATGTTCTTATTTATCACAAAAAAATACCAAAATTCCAAATAGTATTTTCAGCTATATTTGTAGATACACTATGTATTCACGAAAATTTTCTCAGTAATATAGATAATTTCAAATTTTTCAAAATTGAGAAATCCATCATTATTGGTCAATGCACTTTATTAATTTTTGATTATAAATAAATGATACTATACACATTTTACGCCGTCAAAGATTTGCACAAAAAAACTACTTGATTTCCTCAATAAAGGAAACCAAGTAGTTACTAGAACTGATTTTAAGCTTTTGCTAATTCGGGTGTTTTTCTCAATAGACCATAGATCACACCGGAAACAACTGCACCGATAGCAATAAATACAAGATACATGATTGGTTGACTTACTAGGAAAACAACGAAGATACCACCATGTGGTGCAAGTAATTTAATTCCCAATGCACCAACTAAGCAACCAGTTAGGGCTGAACCAATAATGAAACTTGGAATAGCACGAACAGGGTCAGCGGCTGCAAAAGGTATAGAACCTTCTGTAACAAAGGATAGCCCCATGATGATGTTTGTCAAACCAGCATCTTGATCTGTTTTGCTAAATTTATTTTTGAATAGACGTGTTGCTACGAAAATAGCTAATGGTGGAACCATACCACCTGCCATAACAGATGCCATGACTACACTTCCGCCAGTTGCAACAGTTGTAGCTAAAGTAGCTGTCCCAAATACATATGCTGCTTTATTGATTGGTCCACCAAGATCGGCTGCCATCATTCCAGCTAGCAAAGCACCAAGTAGTGCGGCATTTGAACCACTCATGCCAGTCAAAAAGCTATTCAATGCATCATTGATCGCCTTCATAGGGACATTGACCAGCAACATCAAGAATCCGGTAATCAATAAACCAAAGACTGGGTAAAATAGGATCGTTTTAATCCCATCCAATGATTTTGGCAAATTCTTGAATACTTTACGTAAGAACACGATCACATAACCTGCGATGAAACCACCGATCAATGCACCTAAGAATCCTGCACCACCAGTATTTGCTAAAGCACCAGCTGCAAAACCAACAACTAATCCAGGACGATCACCAATACTTGAAGCAATGAATCCCGCTAAGACTGGTAACATGAAGCCAAATGCAGCTTGACCGATTTGATTGAACCAACTAGCAAGTTGGTTATAATTTCCTAAGTGTGCCAATTGATCGTGAGGAACACCCATGAATTGGTCGATCATAAAGGAAAGAGCAATTGCGATCCCGCCACCAATAACAAACGGTAACATATGAGAAACACCATTCATCAAATCTTTATAGATTCTTTGACCAACTGTGCCATCAGCATTTCCTTCATCTGCTGCACCATCTTTTCCTTCTCCATGGAAAACTGGGGCAGTGTCATTCGTTGCCAATTGGATCAATTCTTCTGGCTTGCGGATACCATCGCTGACTGGTCGATTGACTAATTTTTTCCCATCGAAACGATCCATTTCAACTTTTTTATCTGCAGCGACGATGACCCCATCTGCTCGAGCGATATCTTCTGCTGTCAAACGATTCTTGATCCCTTCAGAACCATTTGTTTCAACTTTGATATCAACGCCCATTTCTTTTGCTTTTTTCTTAAGCGAATCTTCTGCCATATACGTATGAGCGATTCCTGTTGGGCAAGCAGTTACAGCAACGATATATTTCTTTTTAGGATCTAAACTTTTTTCTGTTGCTTGTGCTTCCTTTTCAGCTTTTTCTTCTGCTTCTTTTTGTTCTTCTGCTGTTTGGAATAATTCTTGAACAGCTTCTGGTGTTTCCACCTGTTTTAATTTTCCGACAAAATCTGGGTCGATCAAAAGGCGGGACAATGCTGCTAATGCTTGTAAATGAGTATCATTTGCCCCTTCTGGTGCAGCAATCATGAAAAACAAATATGTTGGTTGACCATCTAATGATTCATAGTCAACACCTTTTTTGCTTTTGGCAAACAAAACTGTTGCTTCTTTGACAGCTGCATTTTTTGCGTGAGGCATTGCAATACCATCACCTAAACCAGTTGATGTTTGTGCTTCACGTGCTAAAATACCGTCTTTGTAGGTTTTAATATCTGAAATACGACCTGCTTCATACATTTTTTGGACCATTTCATCAATTGCGCCTTTTTTATCAGTCGCTTGTAGGTCCATGATCATTGCATCTTTGATCATTAAGTCTTTAATATTCATGATAACCCTCCTAGAAATCAATCAATTTTTGTAATTTCAACTTCTGGTATTAATTCATCGATCAATGCCTTTGTTGCTAAATCATCAGAGAATGCTGTAGCACTTCCACATGCAACTCCCCATTTGAATGCTTCAACTGGATCTTGATCTTTGCTGTAAGATCCAATAAAACCAGCAATCATTGAATCTCCTGCTCCTACCGAATTTTTCAACGGACGTACTAAGACATTCGACTGATACGCACCATCTTTTGTGAAGAGTAAAGCACCATCACCGGCCATAGAGATCAATACGTTTTGAGCACCTTCTTCAAGTAATTTTTTACCATATGGAAGGATATCATCAATACTCTTGAATTCTGTGTGATATAGTTCAGCTAATTCATGATTGTTCGGCTTGATCAGTAATGGTCTTTTCGCTAAAGCATCTTTAAGATCATCACCTGTTGTATCAATCACAAATTCTGCTTCTTTTCCACGGATAATCTCAATTAATTCTTGGTAAAATCCGTTTCTTAAACTTGCTGGTGTGCTACCTGACAAAACAACGATATCGCCTTTTTTTACGTTATTCATCGCTTGTTTTAAATCTTCAATTTCTTTTTCAGAAAGAACTGGTCCTAATCCATTGATTTCCGTTTCAGTATCCGATTTCAATTTGATATTGATTCGTGTATCAGATTGGACGTTGGTAAAGGCTGTATTGATTTGCTCTTCCTTTAACCATTCAGAAATAAAATTGCCGGTAAATCCACCTAAAAATCCAAGAGCGGTCGATTCCGTGTCCATCCTTTTCAAGATCCTTGATACGTTGATACCTTTCCCACCAGGTAGTTTGAAGTCTTCTTTCATTCGATTCAAATCACCTAGTTTCAATCCATCAACTTTTACAATAAAGTCAATTGACGGGTTCAATGTTACTGTGTAAATCATTGTATAGCCTCCTTAATTGTTGTCCGTTCACGATATTGTTCCGCATATTCTGATGGACAACACTCGGTTACGATCGTAGCTGCTTCTAAAGGTGCGACAAAAGTAAAACTTAATTGATTGAATTTCGATTGATCGACTAAGACAAAACTTTCTTCTGAATGTGCCATCGCTAGACGTTTTACCGCAGCTTCTTCTGGGTCAGGCGTCGTAAAACCACGCTCAACATGGACACCATTCATCCCCATGAACGCTTTATTGAAATGAAAGTCTTTTAATTGCTCGATCACGCTAGAGCCTAATACTGCATTCGTTGATAACTTGATCATGCCTCCTAGAATGATTGTAGGAAGTTGTAAGTCAACTAGACTTGCAGCATGTTTGACTGAATTGGTGACAATAGTAATTTTTTTCCCCTGTAGATAAGGAATCATTTCCAATGTCGTTGAACCAGCATCCAAGTAGATCACGTCTTCATCATTGATCAATTCCGCCGCGATTTGGGCAATTTTATGTTTTTCGTGAACGTTTTTGAGCGTTTTTTCGCTCATTGCTTGTTCAAAGCCTAAAAGCTGTCCTTTTTTTGCACCACCATGGATACGTTCAAGAAGCCCATCGTTTTCTAAGTCCTGTAAATCGCGTCTGATTGTTGATTCAGAAGCATTTAGAAGGTTTACTAGATCCTGTGACTTCACGATCTTATGTTGATCCAATAAATGAAGTATTTTCTGTCTTCGTTCCTCTGTAAGCATTTCCACGATCACCTCATGACAAATAGTAGCACATTATTTTTATAAATTCAATATAAAACATTCAAAAACATTCAAAAATATTCTCTTACAACCATAAACGAATCATTTCATTCAAAATTCACCCTATATATCAAAAAAAGCGATAAATGACAGAACTTTGTATACGTCCACGTAAGTTCGAATACCACAAGTTTTTGTGTGCTTCGACGTTCTGTTATTTATCACTTATTTAACTATCACTTTCGGTCAACCAGCTGGTTAGCGATTAGACCTTTTCCTTTTGTTTACTTATTTTAGTTTTATGAAGGGTATAATAATAAAAGCCCAGTCCGCTAAGCATGACTAAAAATCCCAAAATTGAACGTATCGGTATTCTTAGAATCAAAAAAATGAGTAAAGCAAGTAATGCTGTAGGTAGCATGATGCGATAGTATAAACGTTTATCCATTTTTTTCACCTCAACTTTTTTGCGCTGTCGCTAACTGTTCTAACTTAGGATAATCTAAGATCTCTACTCTCAAATGATGGATATCTTTCTTTACGTCAAAAGCCAATCTACCTCTTCGTTTTCTAAATCTTTTGAACTTGATATCGGATAATTCCTCACGTATCTCATCCAGAGGCACTTTTTTTAAAATATCACTTGGGACATAAAGCCGCAAAATCAACAGGTATTCTTGATACTTTTCATCCTCTACCGCTACTTCCAAGTACTCTCGGATATAATAACAATAAGCTTGAATACCGTTATCTAGTGTAATGCTCGGATCGATTACTTTATAAGACATCATTTGCGCACGTTGCTCATCCACCCAAGGGAAGTAAGCTTGAGTATTCAATGCACCTTTTATCCTCTTTTCTCTATATTCATCTTTTTCAAAATTATAATTTCTAGTAACAAAAAAGGTAGCTTTCTTCTTGGGGGCAGGCTGCATCATTCTGTTTTGATATTGAACAGATTGAACACTTTTGTCTGTATAGGCATATTCTATAAAAGGAGTTTTCAATAGTCCTACGCCATTGTCCCACGCTAAATGATCAAATCCCAACTGATCGCGATAGTAAGCTTGAAATTGCTGATTGACTTCAGCTTTCCAATTGAAGGGGTCGCGATAAAGCTGTACAGCAACTACCTGATTCTCATACTCTTTGACCCATTCCACTTGTTGCACATCCAAGAAGATTTGCTTGGGAATCACACGATAATAGTAGGAACTGTAATACATTTCCCAGCAAGAAGTAAAACACAACCCTTGGTAAGATAGGTCATATCCAGAAAACTGATTACAATCAACGATGATTTCTCCATCTGCCCGTTTGATTTTTGGTAATAGACGAATTTCCTCTTTCGTTTCAATGAGCAAACGTTCATCTATATCTGTGGTATTGTTGTACACGAATTCATCGTAAGGTCTTATATACGCAAAAACACCATGCTGAAACATCTTTGTTCTGATATAATCTCGTATGACAGCAGCATGCTTATCCATCAGTTGCTTTTGAAAAATATTTTTCATCACTATTTCTTGTCCGTCAAAATGAATGCTGAATTCATTTCCGTCATTTCCTATGATGAACCAGCCAAAATCCAGCGGACCCTCCTGAAGTAACACTTGTTGGAATCTCTTCAATTCGAATGGTCTCATTCCTTGATGAGAAGATTGGAAATAGGACGGCGTAATCAACAATCGAATAAACGCAAGCCAATCCTCAATTTGATTTTTCTTCTCAAATTGATTCAATTCGGTCAGTTGGATCGTCATTAATAATTTATTCTCTTCCATACCTTTCTCACCTCTTTCAAATTATTTTATAATTAAATTATAACCAAATATAAGAAAAAACTAAAATTTAAAGTCTTGACTGCATTTACAAATATTCCATGGTAAAATGAAGCTATAAATTCTCAAACGAGGTGGACAAAATGGGCTTAAAATTTGAACGCACCGATAATCTTGATAAATTATTCGAATCATTTGCGGTTGATCCAGAAAAAACAGTTGCTTCTAAAGAAGAAATCGATCGCTTCTTAAAACCAAAAGATGATTTAAAAAAAGACAAGAAAAAGAAATAAAAAAAGACTTGTAGTAAATTTGAATTTCTCCATTCGTTGGAGTATCAAATTGCTACAAGTCTTTTTAACTTTTTTATTCTGCAATTGCCGCTTCAATAGCCTGCCACGCTTCTTCTTTTCCTTGCTTCGTTACAGAAGAAAACAAAATAAATTGATCGTTATGATCAAAATCAAGTGCTTTCTTTATTTCACTTTCGTGTTTATTCCATTTTCCTCTAGGGATTTTATCTGCTTTTGTAGCTACTACGATAACTGGAATATCATAGTACTTCAAAAATTCGTACATTTGGATATCTTCTTGTGAAGGTCTGTGGCGTAAATCAACTAACGAGACAACTGCACGCAATTGCTCCCTAGTTGTGATATAGGTTTCGATCATCTTTCCCCATTTTGCACGTTCTGTTTTTGATACTTTCGCATACCCATAACCTGGAACGTCAACAAAGTGCAACGCATTTTCAATCAAGTAAAAATTCAGTGTTTGTGTCTTACCAGGCTTGCCTGAAGTACGTGCCAAATTTTTGCGATCGATCAATGTATTGATAAATGATGACTTTCCCACATTTGATCTTCCTGCCAAAGCAATTTCAGGTAGATCTGTTTCTGGATATTGTTTTGGCGCGACCGCGCTGATCACGATATCCGCTTGATGTACTTTCATAACTCTTCTCTCCTTAAACACTACTAATCCTCAGTCAAACTGGTGGTATCATTCGATGCTTGACTAACAGCTTTTTTAAACTGCCTTTTGCTTTTTCCATTTGCTCCTTCGATACTAAAGAAAGAGCTGCCGCAAAAGCGATAAACGACTTTCGCAACAGCCTAAAGTTTTAGCCAGCTTTTTTCTCAGAATCTTTGTAGACAATCGTTGGCTCGCCAGTAAGTTCAGCAGCTTCTTTTGTGATGATCACTTTTTCGATTGCTTCATTTGATGGAATATCAAACATCACATCCATCATGATTTCTTCGATGATCGAACGCAAACCGCGCGCACCGGTATTTCTGTCGATTGCTTTTTTCGCAATTGCTTCTAGTGCATCTGGTTCAAATTCCAACTCAGTATCGTCTAAAGATAGCAATTTTTGATATTGTTTGACTAATGCATTTTTTGGTTCAGTCAAGATGCGAACAAGATCGGCAGCTGTTAGTTTTTCCAGAGCCGCCATTACTGGTAAGCGTCCGATGAATTCAGGAATCAGCCCAAACTTCAGTAAATCCTCTGGAATGATGTGTTGCATCACACTTTCATCCTCTGATAATTTCTGATTGTTCGTACCAAATCCAATCGTTTTCTCACCCATACGGTTTTTGACGATTGTCTCGATACCATCGAAAGCACCACCTACGATGAATAATACATTCGTAGTATCGATCTGGATGAATTCTTGATGAGGATGTTTACGTCCTCCTTGAGGTGGAACGCTCGCTACTGTACCTTCAAGAATTTTTAGTAAAGCTTGTTGTACTCCTTCACCCGAAACATCACGAGTGATTGAGACATTTTCGCTTTTACGCGCGATTTTATCGATTTCATCAATGTAGATGATCCCTTTTTCCGCACGCTCAACGTTATAATCAGCTGATTGCAATAGCTTCAACAAGATATTTTCTACATCTTCTCCGACATAACCCGCTTCTGTTAGACTTGTAGCATCCGCAATCGCAAAAGGAACATTCAATGTCTTCGCTAACGTTTGTGCTAAAAATGTTTTCCCTGATCCAGTAGGACCGATCAAACAGATATTACTCTTTTGTAGTTCTACTTCATCAGCATCATCTTGCGCTTGTTGGTTGACGCGTTTGTAATGATTGTACACAGCTACAGCTAATGATCGTTTTGCACGATCTTGACCAATCACATAACTATTTAAGACATCTAAAATTTCTGCTGGTTTCGGTACTTCTGTAAACTCGCGTACAGCTTCTTCATAAAATTCTTCATCAATGATTTCTTTACATAGGTCGATACATTCATTACAGATGTAGACCCCTGGACCTGCTACGATTTTTTTTACTTCTTCTTGTGTCTTTCCGCAAAAAGAACAACGTACGGTCTCGTTACCACTTGGATTATCATACATGGTCTTCACCCCTTAACTCGCACTTGAACATGCAAGAAACTATCACAGACTTTACAGTCTTTTACTATCATAACATAATTTAAATAAAAGCAAAAGTACAAAACAATCTACATAATCCCTAAGAAAGGGAAAAAGAGACAGGCTATGATCATAGCCTGTCTACTTTCGATTTTCATCTAGCAAAAATTATTCTGCTTCAGTTGCTGTACCAGTGATCAAATCGATTGCTTTTTTCATTGTTACATCGTGTTCTAACATATCATCTGTCAATACACGTTTGATTTGGTCGATAGGCATGTTGTAAGAATCAGCCAATTCTTGGATTTCTGCATTGATTTCTTCTTCAGTTGCTTCTAAGTTTTCAGCTTTAGCGATTGCTTCGATCACAAGGTTTGTTTTTGTACGAGTTTCCGCTTCACCTTCAAATTGTTTATGCAAGTCTTCTTCAGTAGAACCAGTTAATTGATAGTACATTTCTGGTGAGATTCCTTGACGTTGCATATTGTTCAAGAATTCGTCCATTGAACGGTGTACTTCATCGTGGACCATTACGTGTGGAAGGTCAACGATTTCAGCATTTTCAACAGCTAAACGGATAGCAGCTTCGTCTTTTGCATCATCTGCTGCTTTTTCTTTTGCTTCAGTTAATTCTTTAAGATATTTTTCTTTTAATTCAGCCAATGTAGATACTTCATCATCCACATCTTTTGCAAATTCATCGTCTAATTCAGGAACTTCTTTTGATTTTACTTCATGAACAGTCACTTTGAAGACTGCTTCTTTTCCAGCTAGATCTTCTGCTTGATAATCTTCTGGGAATGTCACAGTTACATCTAGGCTTTCTCCTGATTTTTTACCAACAAGTTGTTCTTCAAATCCAGGAATGAATGAGCCAGAACCTAATTCAAGTGAGTAGTTTTCACCTTTTCCACCGTCAAAAGCTTCGCCATCAACGAAACCTTCAAAATCGATCACTACTGTATCGCCATTTTCTGCTGCAGCGTCTTCTTTGATCACTAATTCAGCTTGTGCTTCTTGTTCGCGTTTGATACGTTCTTCAAGGTCTGCTTCTGTTACTTCACGGTCTTGTTTTTCAACGACTAAGTCTTTATATTGACCTAATTTCACTTCAGGTTTCACTGTTACTTCAGCAGTGATCACCCAGTCTTGGCCTTTTTCCATACTTTCAACATCGATTTGAGGTTGAGATACTGGGTCGATTCCAGCTTCTTTAACAGCAGCTTCATAAGCTTCTGGTAAAACAGCATTCAATGCATCTTCATAAAGTGCTTCTTCACCGTACATACGATTAAATACTTGACGAGAAACTTTTCCTTTACGGAATCCTGGTACATTCAAGTTTCCTTTAACTTTATTAAACGCAGTTGTTAGTCCTTTTTGGATTTCATCTTGCGCAATCGTAAATTTTAAAACACCATCATTTGTGCCTTTTTTTTCAAATGTTGCAGTCATTTAATTCCCTCCGAGTTTAGAAATTCATTTTATACATCAAAAACGTTTCATGCATACCTTTAAATAGTACACTAACCCTCTCAAATTGTAAACATATTGAGTGACTAGAATCCCCGTTTTTCATGACTTTTTTATCTTTTTAGTATCTGATCCCTTCTTGTAAGATCATCATTTCTTTCAAAATATCCGCTCTTTTATTCATGAATTCTGCTATTTCTACTTCTGTGTAGTCCGCAGGTAGGTCGTTGCGGTATACTGCTACAGTTAAGTTGAACCAGCTGTTGGGATCATTGATATATGTATCATAGATCGGATAAACGAGCGCAGATTGCATAGCAAACTCTTCTTTCAAAACTGTGCTTAAAAATGCGTCTTGGTTCTCAAATTCTTCTGCTAATCGACGAAGCTCTTGATAAGCAGGCTGTTTTTCTGGCATAGGCAGTGACTTAGGAATGAATTGGACTAATGTTTCGTTGATTGTCAAATACGAAATAGGATGACACTCTTTCACTTGGGTCAGTGATTCGAGCATCTTCGCTCTCGCCAATAACTGGACTTCAGGCATAATGATCAATTTTGTTACTACCTGAACAAATTCATGGTAGGGTAACTCTTCGATTTTTTTGATCATCAATAACTGTTCAGCCGGTGCCATTGTAGGTAATAACTCTGCCAAACGGTGGATTTCTCGAATATTTTGCCGTTCCATTTGGCTGGAAAATTGCTCCGCTTGTTGGACTTTATTGATAATAGACTGTTCAAATTCTTCTGGGAAAGTACAACTTGCAATCAATTTGCGGACATACAAAAAATCATTGTTTGCGATTAATAAATCAAAATAAAATCCAGCAAATTCTTCGCTTGCCAAATATTCACTTTCATGAAGCACTGCTTGACTCAACGCTTCTTGTTTTTCATCAAGTTCAAATAGACAAAAGACTAGCAGACTATTTGCCTCAAAGTTAGGTTCTAGGTCATATGCCCGTAACAATAGTTCTTTCGCCTGTGTGTACCGGTGGTCTGCTAAGGCTTGTTGCGCAATACGCATCAGATTTTCATATTTATCTGGAAAATCAATTTGGTCCACTTCTTCCCCCTCCTTTCAGTTCATCGCTTCCAATAGTAGCAAATAAAAAAAATCATGACAATATTTTTTGTATTATCATGATTTTTTTATGTTATGCATTCACTTCTTGGTTGAAAGCCTTGATCAAATTGATCGTTACAACACTCGTATTTGAGAAGTAATCACCAATATGCTGTTTTTTCTTGCTAAAGATAACTGGCAGATAACCTATAAACAACAATGGAAATTTTAGTATGAATCGGCATGCACCTTCTCTAACCAAAACAGTCGACCAACTTAATTCTGTCTCGTCAAAACCAACTACACGAATACCAAAAATCATTTTGCCGATCGTTTGTCCATGGTTAAGTTTCGTCAATAAAACAAAATAAGCTAAATAAATGACCAATGCCGCTCCACCATAGAAACTTAGGTAAGAATCCGCGTAATCGATCCAACCAAGATTCAAAGCGATACCTAATGTCAATCGAGTAATTGAACCTATACATAACAAATCAATCAAAAAGGCACCAAGCCTTACCCAAAACCCAGCATAAAAATACTTTGGGAAATCATTGACTTTTGGAACTTCTGGTCGTTCTTTTGTATACCTTTGCCAATTTTTCTGTTTCGTCTCAATTTCACTTTCCGTCAAAGGACGTTCTTTAAAAGATTGGAGAACTTTTTGAGAGAAATTAGGATCAGGTCCAACTGCTGGACGGTCATGATGCTCTTGCTCAGCTTTTGTTTGTTCCTCTTCTAAATGTTCAGACATTCTTACTCACCTCCGTAATAATACATTGCTTTTGGTGATTCCGCTGTCCCAAGATTTTCAAGAAGTGTCAAGATCTGATTGGTTTCTGAAGCTTTTAATCCTTGGAATTGAGCTAATTTAGAACCTAGCCACGTGTTAGCAAAACCAGTAGAACTAGCGGAATATTCAACTAACTGTGCATTTTCTAGTTTCTGTTCTTTACGCATTGCTTTTAGTGCATCCTCTGGATAAGCAATCTCATCGACTAACCCAATTTCTTTCGCTTGTGCCCCATCATAGATACGACCGTCAGCAATCTGTTTCACTTCAGCTTCTGTTTTGTGTCTTCCTTCGCTGACTACCTTCACAAACCGATTATAAGCACTATCGATGTACGCTTGGAGTACTTCTTGGTCTTCTTTCGTTGGTGGTCTAGTACTTGACCCCATATCTTTGAGCGCACCACTCTTCACAGTCGTATCTTCCACTCCGAGCTTTTCCAATAATCCTGAATAATTTAAACCAGACATGATTACTCCAATCGATCCAGTAACCGTTTCGTCTGTTGCAAAGATTTTGTCTGCTTGCGCAGAGATGTAATAGCCACCACTGGCTGCTGTGTTTTTCATACTCACATACATCGGGATTTTTCGATCTGTACGAATATCTTTCAGTGTCTTAGCAATTTCGGCGCTTTCATAAACGCCGCCTCCTGGAGAATTCACTTCTAAAAAGATTCCCTTTACACTCTTGTCTTCTTGAATTGCTTTTAATTGTTCCATAAAGTTTTCATGATTGTATCCTTCTGATGCAAACAGTCCCGATGAACCACCACTGGCTATCGTGCCATCAACAGTCAGTTTCACGATTTTTTCTGTACTATCCCCATCTTCAAGCACAGTTGGAGTCAACTCATCACTTCCATAAAGCAGACTATTCAAGCCAGTCATTTGTGTTTCTTCTTTCTCTTTCGTAGTTAAACTTGACGAGACTAACGAGATGACCAACAACCCAGCAGCAATCAAAACGGCGATCCAACGCTTTTTATTCATACGACTTCTCTCCTAATATAAATTTTTGATGACGATCACTTTTTCTTTTTTCTCTTCAGCATTCATTTTCTCTGCTTTTTCTTCTAATGCATAACCAATGAATTTTTCTTTTGTCAATTCATCTTCTACTGCAAAACGTTGTGCATCCTCCACTGCTAACGCGTCAGGAGAGATTTCTTGGATACTATCCCAACCTGTATCCAAAAATATTTTCGTTTCATCAGTGATCTCACTTGTTTTTTCAAGTTCGGCTAAACGTTGTTTTAACTGACCCAATGTCATGATTTCTATTTGCGCTTCCATTTTGCTCCTCCTTTTGTTTCTTAAATATTATTGTACCGAACTATTCAAAAAGATGATAGCTAAAATTAGGAATTTTACCAGTTGCGCCGACCATATATATACCAATTATATTTTTTTACTTATCCATTGACAAAACCAACATAAAAAAGTTATTATTTTAGATGTTTCCAGAAAAAATATTAAAAGGTGGTACGAATAGACCATTAACGGAATAGCGCCTGATCTGTAGCGACAGATGACGAGGAAGAGGTTTATCGAAATTTCGGCGGGTGACCTCAGGGAATGCACTCTATAGGATATTCAAAAAAACTATCTGTGAAGATAGAACAAAGGAATATCCATGCAGCTGGAAACTTTCTTAATGAGATTATTATAGAAAGTAGGATGTTTTTTTATGTGTGGAATTGTTGGAATGATAGGTTTAGAAAATGTAACTCCTGGTTTGATCAACGGACTTGAAAAATTAGAATACCGTGGCTACGATTCAGCTGGTATCTTTATTGCAAATGATGAAGTAGATTACTTGATCAAGGCGCAGGGCAGAATCCAAAATCTAAAGGATAAATTAACAGATGAAATGATCGGCTCCATTGGTATCGGTCATACAAGATGGGCAACTCACGGTGAACCGACTGAAGGAAATGCACATCCGCATACTTCACAAACAGGTCGTTTCGTTCTTGTCCATAACGGTGTGATCGAAAATTTTGAAGAAATAAAAACAAATTATTTGGCAAACGATACTTTTGTTGGAGAAACAGATACAGAGATCGTTGCTCATTTGATCGAATTTTTCGCAGATCAAGGATGGCCTACAAAAGTTGCATTCACTAAAGCATTACAATTGATCAAAGGTTCTTATGCTTTTGCATTGATAGACAGAACTCTTCCTAACACGATCTTCGTAGCAAAAAATAAAAGCCCTTTATTGATTGGCTTAGGGGATGGGTTCAATGTAGTTTCTAGCGACGCAATGGCAATGCTTTCTTATACTAGAGAGTTCGTCGAAATCGAAGATGGTGAAGTAGTCATCGTAACAAAAGACGATATATCTATCCAAACAATTGACGGTATTTCTGTGGATCGCCCTTCTTTCGAGGCACAAATCGATGCAACAGACATCGAAAAAGGCACATATCCTTACTATATGCTGAAAGAAATCGATGAACAGCCCATCGTGATGAGAAAAATCATCCAAGCATATACGAACCAACAGCATCAAATTGTGATGGATGAAAAAATGTTAGCTACCGCGAAAGAAAGTGATCGGATTTTCATCGTAGCTTGCGGAACGAGCTATCATGCGGGTCTAGCAGGTAAGCCAATACTCGAAAAATTGACGAATATTCCTGTAGAAGTCCACTTAGCTAGTGAATTTGGTTATTCGATGCCTTTACTTTCGGAAAAACCATTTTTTGTTTTCTTAAGTCAAAGTGGTGAAACAGCTGACAGTCGTCAGGTTTTAGTTAAAATCAATGAACTAGGGCACCCTACATTGACGATCACAAACGTTCCAGGTTCAACTTTATCAAGAGAAGCTTCTTTCACTCTTCTATTACATGCGGGACCTGAAATCGCTGTTGCATCAACCAAAGCCTATACAGCACAAATTGCTGTACTTGCACTGTTAGCGAAGGCCATTGGTGAAACAAAACAATTAACAAATGCACAAACATTCGATATTAGCCATGAACTTGGTATTGTAGCAAATGCCATGGAAGAGATCATCACACAAAAAGATGAACTGCATCAACTTGCTGCAGAGTATTTGACCGATACTCGAAATGCGTTTTATATCGGACGTGGAGCTGATTACGCTGTTTCACTGGAAGCTGCTTTGAAATTAAAGGAAATCAGCTATATCCAAGCGGAAGGATTTGCAGCCGGTGAATTAAAACACGGAACGATCGCTTTGATCGAAGAAGGAACACCAGTGATTGGGATCATTAGCGAGGCGGTTACTGGATCACATACAAGAGGTAATTTGAGAGAAGTAGAAAGCCGTGGAGCGAAAACATTAGTGATTGCGGCAAAGGGACTTGAAACAGAACAAGACCAACTCGTTCTTCCTGTAGTCCATCCATTATTGACAGCATTGGCTACAGTTATCCCTACTCAATTAATTGCCTATTACGCCACTCTTCTAAGAGGATTAGACGTCGATAAACCACGTAATCTCGCAAAATCAGTAACAGTAGAATGACAAAAAAACAGTCGAGGCAGAAGTATTTCACTCCGAACATCAGGACGGATTCACAGAAATCACTTTTCGATATTTTGTGAATTGTGACTTATTTTCTCAACAACATGCTTCTGCCTTACTGTTTATGCGTATACAGATTCTGAGACAAAAAGTATTACTTGCTTTTGTACCAGAATCTTTTTTATTTTCTCCGTTTCCTTATATAAAACAAACACAAACTAATTACTGTTATACCCACGCCACTCATCTTTACAAGTGCATTTTTTTGTGTACCTGTCATTGGCAATTTTTTAACACTATCTTTGGTCAATATTTTACTGATTTTTTGTATTGCCTCTGCATTTAGATTAAGTGAATGATCTACGGGGCGATTTTCCCCTTGATTTATCATCCCCGTTTGTTCTTTCTCCATTTTGTTACCAGAAGCATCTACTGTTGAGTTGCCTATATTCTCTTTTTGCGGAGGTCGAGGCACGCTTGGAGAAGGTTTTTCTTCTTTCGGCTTTTCTTCTACTATTGGAGGAAGGGTTGTTCCTTTGGTCGTGATGAGCAACGCTTTCGTTGCCACCGATACATTTCCAGCATGATCACAGGCGGTTATTGTAAAATAATATTTTGTTTTTTCAGATAAATTCGTATCTGTATAGGATAAGGTATCGCCTGGAAGGCTACCGACCAAAATACTATTTCGATACACTTGGTAACTTCTAATGCCACTCTCATCACTGGAAGCTTCCCAAAGTAAGGTCACTTTATTTTCTGTCACGACTGTCGCCCTTACATTCATCGGTGTCGTAGGCGGTGTGTGATCAACGATTCCCTTCGTTCTTACATTGATTCTATTGCTTGCTTCTGACTGATTCCCTGCTGCATCAAAAGCCCGTACCTCATATGTATATTCAGTGTCTTCCGTCAACCTAGTATCAGTAAACTGTTCTCCTTGAACCTCTTGGACCAACTGTTTATCCCGATAAACACGATAGCCGGCTACACCGATATTATCTGTAGATGCCCCCCATGACAAACTCACCGTATCAGAAGTAACACTTTCCACCAGTAGGTTTTGTGGAGTCGATGGACTCTCCAGATCCAACCAAGCGGCTTGAATATTATCAAATTTAGCTTCGCCATTGCCACTCGAAGCAAAGCGAATGACATAAGTATTCTCATCTGTTGGTGTTGTAAAAATAAATTTATGTTGTTTCCAAGCGATGTTATAATGCTTTTCTTCCTTCAGTGGATGGTATCCTTGGTCATGATTTAACGTGCCAAACTCGACAATCGCTGGAAAAACAGGATCACCAATCACGTAATACGCAAATCGATACGTAGAATTTGGTTTTAACTGAACATATTGGAGGATATTTTCACCATTCGTTGCTTTTACATATTGATTGCCGTTACTATCCACTACCAGAGATGGGTTGTTTTCTCCAGGACTTGAAACGATCCAATCTTTCAATCCTTCATTGAATTCTCCATTCTTGATGATCACCTCTTCAACTGATCCTTGTGTAGAAACGGCGACTGCTACAAAAGGTTTTATAAAAAGAAGTAGCATTGCAAATAAAGGCAGGTATTTCCTTATAGATTTCATCTTATCACTTTCCTTTCCTGAGGGTATTATCGCTGTTAGTTTAATACATCCAGTGTTTTTGGAAACACTATTTTTCTTACATAAAGAAAATAAAGTTGTCACATAACAGTTGTCTGCATTAGAGCACAGTACTTTGGAAATTCTCCTATCCAACTAGCTTTTCTATAACCTAGAAGGAAGGTCTAAAGAAATCGTGAAGGAGTTGACTTGTATGATTGGTTTTTGTGTCTCCTAGTGATTTTAAGAAAGAGCGGTCATTTTCAGTCCATCTTCTTTTTTGTACTACTCGTCCAACAAAAAAAGCAATCAATCTCAAAATTTGTTTTCCAAATTTAAAGATTGATTGCTTTTTTATTTAAAGCGATTCATTGACACCTTGGATAAAGTCTTGGTGTCGACTTATCACAAGAAAAATCACGTGACCAGATGTTAGTCTAATCCAATTTCTTCTCTTACAACTGCTGCGATTTTATCCACGTAATAATCAACTTTTTCATGTGTTGGTGCTTCAGCCATTACACGTAATAACGGTTCTGTTCCAGAAGGACGAACTAAAATTCTTCCTTCACCACCCATTTCTGCTTCTGCTTCTTCGATGACTGCTTTGATTGCAGGTACTTCCATCGCACCATTTTTGTTGCTGACACGGATATTTACTAATTTTTGCGGATAGATCGTTACTTCTGCCGCAAGTTCAGATAGTTTTTTACCTGTTTGCTTCATGATATTCAATAATTGGATTCCAGATAACATACCGTCTCCAGTAGTATTGAAATCTAAGAAAATCATGTGCCCAGATTGTTCCCCACCAAAATTGTAGTCATTCTTGCGCATTTCTTCTACTACATAGCGATCTCCTACTTGCGTGATCACATCTTTTAAGCCGATACTTTCCACTGCTTTATGGAATCCTAGATTACTCATGACCGTAGTAACGATCGTATCTTTCTTCAAACGATTCTTTTCAGAAAGATATTTCGCACAGATGAACATGATTTTATCGCCATCAACGATATTTCCTAATTCATCAACTGCAATGATACGGTCGCCATCACCATCGAAAGCTAAACCAGCATCTGCACCTTTTTCCACAACCATTTCTGCCAATTTTTCTGGATGTGTCGAACCAACTCCATCGTTGATGTTCAACCCATTTGGATTTGTTCCCATCGTATAGAAATCTGTTTCCAAATCTGCAAACAAGCGATTAACAGATGTTGAAGTCGCACCATTTGCAGCATCGACACAAATAGTCAATCCAGAAAGATCTCCATTGATCGTTTGTACTAGGAATTGAGAATATTTCAACAGACCTTCTGGAAATTCTTCTACTGTACCAAGCCCTTCAGCAGAAGGTCGTGGTAATTCGTCTACTTCTGCATCTAATAAAGCCTCAATCTCTAATTCTTGATCATCTACTAATTTAAATCCATCTGCACCGAAAAATTTGATTCCATTATCTTGCGCTGGATTATGAGAAGCAGAAATCATTACTCCGGCACTGGCTTTTTGTAATCTTGTTAAATAAGCGACTCCTGGAGTTGAAATCACGCCAAGTTGGAATACTTCAATACCAACAGATAATAATCCGGATATCAATGCTTCCTCTAACATTTGGCCTGAAATTCTTGTGTCACGTCCGACCAATACACGCGGGCGTTTTCCTTCTGTCTCATGCTGACTCAAGACATAACCGCCACATCTACCTAATTTAAACGCTAATTCTGGTGTCAGTTCTTTGTTTGCCTCGCCACGGACACCATCCGTTCCAAAATATTTACCCATAATTGTAAATTTGCTCCTTTAACTTAATTTTCCGATGAATTCGTTTGACTCATTTGAGTACTGCTACTTGTTGATTCACTCGAAACGCTACTTTCAGAGCCTTGACTAGACTCCGATTGTTGTGATGAAGACGATGTCGTCGAATTCGTCGTTGAAAAACTTGTATTTGTATTGTTCTCTTTTTCAGAACCTTGACTTCGATTGGTTGAAGAACTGCTATCAGATGAAGCTAAAATCGGTGTGATTTCAACACTCACTGACTTTGGTGAAATACTTAACCCTCGTTCAACCGGGATATCGATGTTTCTTGTTGTCCGATGAGTGATACCTGAGACATCGATTGGTACCGGAATACTGTCGCCAATCAATGCAAGCTGTTCATTCGAACCAGTGACCACTGCATCTAGTTCTGAAAATTTAAAGTCGTAACTCTTAACACCTGAACCTGGTGTGCCTTGTTGTGTTCCATATAGACGCACCGATTTTTTCGGTTTGATTGCATCTGCGGTCACTTTTACCTGAACAGGATCTGACACGATACTCAATGCCTCCCCTGCCTGATTCAACGCTTGAACAGGTACTTCACTATTGATGCCTTCATCTTTTATCATGGAAGGATCAACAACAGCTACTACTTGGTGGATCTCAGATAGTGTTTTATCTCCTGTCGTGATCGTCACTTCATCTGGATCAACCTTGGTTTTATCCAATTCATAA
Organism: Enterococcus durans; assembly: GCF_002277935.1. Lineage (NCBI taxonomy): Bacteria > Bacillati > Bacillota > Bacilli > Lactobacillales > Enterococcaceae > Enterococcus > Enterococcus durans. The sequence goes on from NZ_CP022930.1 coordinate 2,770,517, forward strand.
CCAGATGGTGTAGAACCAGAAGGCACAACAGTTTCTACATCAAACGTTTTCGTCACTTTCTTTTCAATTGTAACGGTGATCGTTTCAGGTTGCAACCTCGATGTAACAGCACTGCTTAGGTTACGTACTTTCAATGATACTTCATGTGTGCCTTCACCAACATTCGTTAGATCAGCAGTAACTCTAAATGTTCGTGTATCTGCATTTGACTCTGCATTCAATTGCACACGGTTAGCACTACTAAGCTTTACAGTAGCTGTATTCTCATAGCCGTGGATATAGTATTTATCCGTATCATATAATAGTTGGATCGGCACATTTGAAACAGTTTGACTATACGACTCGTTTCCAGATAGCGTACTCTGAACTGTCTGTCCGTTGGCATTAAAGTAAAGAACGATACTGAACAGTAATGCCACGAAGCCATACAATAGACTGGTACGTCTCTCCTTTGAGATCATTTTCGATCCCCTCCCTTAGTCATTGCGTCCAAGAAAGATTGAATCCCATTTTTTTTGTTTTTAGGTTTTTCCTCAACAATCAACTGTTTTCGTAATATTGTGAGGTATTCTTCTTGTGATAATCCAGGAATCAATTGATTATCTAATGTGATACTGACGTCTCCTGTTTCTTCAGAGACAACGATTGTTATAGCATCGCTGACCTCACTGATACCGACAGCAGCTCGGTGACGGGTTCCGAATTCTTTCGGAATCAACATACTTTCAGATAAAGGCAGATACGCACTTGCTACTGCGATCTTCCCATTCTTAACAATGACCGCTCCATCATGTAACGGTGTATTTGGGATGAAGATATTGATAAGGAGTTCTCCAGTAATATCTGCATCAAGCGCTATCCCTGTTTCAATATATTCATCTAAACCCGTGTGGCGTTCAATTGTGATCAAGGCGCCAATCTTACGTTTAGACATATATTGGATTGCTTTGTCGAAGGATAAAATCATTTTTTCATCTTCTTGCTGCTCGCTTTTTGATTGTTTGAAAAGCGAACTTCGACCGAGATGTTCCAAGCCACGTCGTATTTCTGGCTGAAAAATAACGATTGCTGCGATCACACCATAAGTGATGACTTGATTCATCAACCATGATAGAGTATGCAGACCAATCAACTCAGCCACGATCCGAATGACAATGAAAATAGCCACCCCTTTTAGCAATTGGATTGCTTTCGTCCCTCTTAGTAGTTGGATCAGTTTATAGACCAAATACCATACTACCAGAATATCCAGTATGTTCACCAAAAAATTCAGAGAAAACAAGTCACCGGAAAACATTTGTTGCCAATAATCTAAGTTAAAAAGTTCTCCGATTTGAAATGACATAAAAAGCCTCTCTTCTCTTTTGAGATTTCTTCTTAAGTATATCATATGTTTGTATATCTGAGGCTTTTATGCCTGAATTTTTCCATTTTCACGACAATTTTTTTCAAGAAAATTACATAGTTTTATTTTTTCAAAAAGACAAGGATGAGTTAAAAGTAAAAATCACTTTTAACTCATCCTCTAGATCCGAATAATCAATGGAAACAGAAACCAGCTTTTCGAAAATGAAGTTCAGTTATCCTAAATCAAAAAATAACTTTCGTAAATCATTTCTTAGCTCTTAAATCTCCATTCTCCCATCAAACTTATCATTTATAAAAATATTTAAATCCATTTCTCTGAAACAAGACATTAAAATAGGAAAATGCCTATTTTCTACGTGCGGCACGTTCTGCTCTTCTTGCCGCTCTTCTTGCTTCGGCTTCTGGATCACTTTTTTTCTCTCTTTTTTCTCTTGCAGGCTTTTCGATCGTTTCCTTTTCTTCAGCAGGTTCTATTTTTGCTTTGATTTTATCCAATTGACCTGCTAATGAAGCATAGTTGTAGAAGCGTGTCTTCGCATCGTGAACTGTTTTTTCAAATAATTTTTCTGCTAATTGCGGATGCGCATTTTCCAATGATGAAAAACGTACTTGCTTACGCATAAAATCAGGCATTGTTGAAAAATCAGGTTTTTTGTAATCTAAAGTCATTGGTACTTTGTTCTTTTCGATTAATTCTGGATTGTATCGATATAGTGACCAATATCCAGAAGAAACGGCCTCTTTTGCTTCTTTGATTGATTCTTTCATTCCACCAAATAGACCGTGTGTGATACATGGTGTGTAGGCGATGATCAATGAAGGTCCAGGGAATTTTTCTGCCTCTTCGAACGCTTTGATTGTTTGCATTTGATTTGCTCCAGAAGCGATTTGGGCAACGTAGACATTGCCATACGTCATCGCCATCATCCCTAAATCCTTTTTCGAAGCATATTTCCCGCTCGCAGCAAATTTTGCGATAGCTGATGCAGGTGTTGCTTTAGACACTTGTCCTCCTGTATTAGAATAAACTTCATTATCCAACACGAGAATATTGACGTCTGCACCACTTGCTAATACATGATCGATCCCGCCGAAACCAATGTCATAGGCCCAACCATCGCCACCAATCATCCATTGGCTATTTTTCACAAAAATGTCTTTTTCTTTTAAAATTGCCCGCAATTCTGGAACGTCCACAACCTCTGATTCGATCGCTGCTTGAAGTTTTGCAGCTCTTTGCTGTGTGCCTTCGCTCTCGAATAAATGATTTAACCAATCCTCCATCAATGCCCGCAACTCTTGTGAAACTTTCGGCAACAATTCGCTCATTGCTTTTGCTAAAGCTTCGCGACGCGTTTGAGCCGCTAGCAACATACCATAACCAAACTCAGCATTGTCTTCTAGTAAAGAATTTGACCATGCTGGGCCTTGACCACATTCATTCGTTGTATATGGAGAAGCTGGTGAAGCTCCACCCCAGATTGAAGAACACCCTGTTGCATTCGCGATCATCATCCGATCCCCAAACATTTGTGTCAATAATTTGACGTAAGGTGTTTCTCCACAGCCTGAACAAGCTCCTGAAAATTCAAGCAATGGTTTATTGAACTGCGTAGATAACACTGAATTTTTACCCTTTACTGGATTTTCTTTTTGTTTCAAGGTCATAGCAAATGCCCAGTTGACAGCTTGTTCTTTTTGTTCTTCATAAGGTTTCATCACTAATGCTTTTCCTTTTGCTGGACAAGCTTCTACGCATAATCCACAACCTGTACAGTCTTCTACGGAAACTTGAATACGGTATTTTAGTCCATCTGGTCCTCTCATATCCCGTACGATAAATCCTTCAGGCGCCTCAGTCATTTCCTCATCATCTGCCAAAAATGGGCGAATGGCTGCATGGGGACAAACAAAAGCACATTCGTTACACATTGTGCAACGATCACTGATCCACTCAGGCACTTCTAACGCAACACCACGTTTTTCAACTTTCGCCGTCCCTAAAGGCATTTCACCAGTTGTCATCTGGTTTTCGACCAAAGTCCCAACGGATAAACTATTTCCTTCTTGTGCATTGATTGGTTCAAGCACTTCTTGAACATACTGTGATCGATACTGATTTGTTTTCACTGGGATCTCTAATGTTCGCCAGTGTTCAGGCACTTCCACTTTGTGAAGCAATTCCACTGTACGATCGATTGCCTGCACGTTTTTTTCAACGATCTTCATTGATTTATGTCCATAGCTTTTTAGTGCTTCTTCTTTTAAGAGTGGCATCACTTCCTCAAATGGAATGATGTTCGCTAATTTGAAAAAGGCTGTTTCCATCGCCGTGTTGATTCGGCGACCTAAACCTACTTCTTGTGCTAGTTGCATCGCATTGATCGTATAAAACTGTATGTCATTTTCAGACAAATATTTTTTTAAGCGGATAGGCAGATGGTTCTCCAACTGTTTTTCTGTCCATAACGTATTAAGTAAGAACGTTCCGCCTTTTTTCAAACCTTTTACTAAATCATAACTGTGTAGATACGCTGGGGTATGACACGCAACAAAGTCTGCATGTTCAACCAAATACGTCGAGCGAATAGGTGTGTCACCAAAACGCAAGTGCGAAACAGTTAGCCCACCAGATTTCTTAGAGTCATAGTAAAAGTATCCTTGTGCATATTTATCTGTATGGTCACCAATAATCTTGATTGCTGATTTATTCGCACCTACTGTACCATCTGAACCAAATCCCCAGAATTTTGCCTGATACGTGTTGGGATTCGTTAAATCTAACGTAGGTCTTTTTTCAAGTGATTGATAGGTTACATCATCAACGATCCCGATCGTGAACCGTTTCTTCATATCTCTTTTTTCTTTTTGCAGTTCATCATAAACGCTGATGATCTGATCTGGTGTCACGTCTTTTGAGCCCAGACCATAGCGACCACCAATCACTTTAGGTCGGATATCCGCATCATAAAGTGCGCTTTGCACATCTAACAATAGCGGTTCACCACCAGCGCCTGGTTCCTTGCTTCGATCTAACACAGCGATAGCTTTCGTTGACTCCGGTAATTTTTCCAATAGATTCTCAATAGGGAATGGGCGATACAAGTGGATATTCAAAAAGCCAACTTTACGACCATTTTTATTCAAATAATCGACCGTTTGTTCAATCGTCTGTGCTACTGAACCCATCGAAACGATCACTTCTTCTGCCTCAGGATCACCATGGTAAGTCACGAGGTCATATGCTGTTCCACGTAATTCATTGATTTTTTGCATATATTTTTGAACAATACTTGGCAATCGATCATAATAAGCATTGATTGTTTCCCTTTGTTGAAAGTGGATATCTGGATTTTGGTTGGTTCCACTGACCGTTGGATGATTTGGATTCATCCCTCTTTCTCGAAATGAGGCGAGTTTTTCCTGATTGATCAATGGTGCCAATTCTTCATATTCCAATACTTCGATCTTTTGGATCTCATGACTTGTTCGGAAACCATCAAAGAAATTCACAAAGGGCAGTTCCGCCTCAAGAGAAGCGAGGTGAGCTACTGGAGCTAGATCCATCACTTCTTGCACACTACTTTCCGAAAGCATAGCAAAACCTGTTTGACGTGCGGCCATGACATCTCCATGGTCCCCAAAGATGTTCAGTGCGTTTGTCGTGACTGCTCGGCTAGCTACGTGAAAAACGCTAGGAAGCAACTCACCTGCGATTTTGTACATATTAGGGATCATTAAAAGTAATCCTTGTGAAGCTGTATAGGTAGTTGTTAAAGCACCAGTTTTCAATGAACCATGAACGACACCTGCCGCTCCTGCTTCTGATTGCATCTCTACTACTTTGACCGGCTGCCCAAATATATTTTTCTTCCCACTTGCTGACCATTGATCGACTAGTTCAGCCATCGTGGAGCTAGGCGTAATTGGATAAATGGCTGCTAATTCCGTAAACGCATAAGAGATATATGCGGCAGCGGTATTCCCATCCATTGTTTTCATCTTTCGCATTTTTTCATCATCCTTGTTCAAATTCTCTTAAATATCTGTTCCATTATAACGTAAAAAAATCAGAAAACCTACTTAATTTGCAAATCTGCTCACGAACTTTCCTTAGATTGAATTATAAGACAAATCTAAAAATCAGTTTTGCTACAGAATCTAATTCTGAATAAAAGGCGTCCAAAAGCCAGTTTTTTCGGAAATTTCAAAAAAGAACAAAATACTATTATTTCTTCAAAAAAATGATTACAATAAATGAAAGAGGTGTTGAGAAATGGATATATCTGTGATTAAAGCTGAAAAAACAACTACAGCGAACGGTATCATGTATGGTGAAGATCAAGCACCAAAAAAAATGATCGAATTTATCAATCTAGCTTGTCCATATTGCCGTCAATGGTTCAATGACTCGTTTGACTTGCTTGAAGAAGCAGTTGAAGCGGGGAAAATCCAGCGTGTCATCAAACTTTTTGACAAAGAAAAAGAAAGTTTGCAACGGGGAAACGTCATGCACCATCACGTGACTGCTACTGATGGAAAAAAAGCATTGACTGAAATCAAAAAGATTTTCGATACGCAAGATGAATGGAAACATTTAGGCTTATCTGAAGTTGCAGATTATGCAAAAAATCAGTTAGGTTTGACGGAACAAAAAGATTTTGATGCATCACAGGCAATCATCAAAGAGGCGTCCGAGGCAAATATCCGCTTTGTGCCTACGGTCATTTTAGGTGAAGCCATTTTTGACGAGTCGATCACCCATGAAAAATTAACAGACTTGATTGACGCTTAGATTTAATGCCCATAAAAAAAATAGTTGGTCGAAAATCTAGGATATTTCTGATTTTCAGATCAACTATTTTTTTATCTTCTTTTAAAATTTAGGCTGGGACAGAAGTGTTTAACTCCGAGAAATAAGAAGAAATTAACGGAAATTGCTTTTCAAATTTTGTGAATTTCGGCTTATTTAAGAAGGAGTTGCTTCTGCTCCCACCGTTTATTCGTTTTTAAAGAATGAGACAACAGTGTTTTCTTACTTTTGTCTCAGCCTCTAAGTATAAACAGCAATTCTTCTTGTAACAAAAAATTATTTTTCTATGCTAAAGGAATGGTTTCTTGAAGTGGAAGCTTCTCTTGCGTCTTTCGTTTCATGTAAACTTTTATGAATGGCTCCCCATTTCAACTTATTTAGAGGCTCTTTTTTAACTGTCTGCTTTTTATCCCACTGTTCTCTTTTCTCTTTCACTTCCTGTGCTCTGCTTGCCATCCGACAAATGGTTATTTTACTCACATTAAAACGAGCAGTAGTTAGCTCTAAGCTTTTCGATGTATCTAAATAATTTAAAATTGCTTTTTGTTTTTCTTCCGGATACCATTCTTTTTTAAAGACCACATTTCTTTCACGGCTCACTCTTACACTTATTTGACGGACTGTATTTTTTGGAATTCCTGTGAGGTCTACAACTTCTTTAATCTTATGTCCCCTATTAAATAACTGTACCGCTCTTTTTTTCTGAGCGATTGTTGCTGAGTTGTTTGTTAATCGTTTAATATTAGGGTACCTTGCTAACGATGTATGTCCTATAATGTATATGATCGATTTTAACGGCAGATTGAATTTTTTTCTTACTTCTTCTCTTGTTATCCCGTTGTTTAAATCTGTAAGAATGGCCTCTTTTCTAATTTTTAGTACAGTTCTACGATTAATCGAAAATTGCTTTGCTATGGTGTTGATTTCTATTTTATTTTGACACAACTGAATGATCCCATTTTTTGTTTTTTCATCCACCTCAAAGTATTTTAGATTCTTTACTATTGAAGGTGCTTGCCGCTTACTCACGATCTTTGTCGCTATTGCTTTTTTCTCTATGATGTGCTGACTGGTATTTATTTTTTTATGAAGATGTACATATGTTTTACCTTCTAGAACTTTTTGTGCGATATACTGATTTCTGACTTTTTTGACCTTCTCACAATCAATGAATAATTCCGCTCCAATAACTTCAATTGTTTTTCCTTTTGCAAGCTTCGTAAGGATTGCCAAATTCTGAATCTTCGTGACAGTAGTCGTACTAAGATTTAATTGCTTCGCTACTTTTTTATGTGAGGGACATTTTTTTAAGGCCGTTCGAACCTGTTGATGTTGCTCATTTAATTCCTTTAGATAAGTTGGCTCAAACATTTTTTGCTCATAAACTGTCAATGGCTGTTCTTCACCGATTTTTTTGACCAAATGTTCAATTTGGATCGTCCAAATCTCTTCTAGACTCAATCTGAAGTCAAAGGCAACTTCTTCAAGCGTTCGTCCCGTGGAAATCTGCATGAGCATAGCTGTATGCCAAATCTCCTTTACCACTTTTTGTGCCATACCAAACTTCTTCCCCAACGATCGAAGAGACTCTCCTTCTTCAATTTTATTGACTAAATATGTATTGCGATACTGGATAATCTCTTCTAGGCCAATAGGTATTTTTTCTGAAAGAATAACTGGTGATACTCCTTGTTGTAATTGTTGTATCGTATAATCGTTTAGGATCTTGACGATTTCTGTCGGAAATTTATTTAAACTCTCTGCAATCATTTCCATCGTTTTTTTTGCTTTCAATTGCTCACAGATGTGGTCAACTAATAGTTGTTTGGTTTTTTCACTTGACATTAGATGCATTTTTTTTGAAATTGCAGTGATACTTGTTCCTTGTGCGATTTGGTCAATTACTTGTTGCTTGATCTTTTCATCTTCTTTCATTTTTTTCTTACCAGATTCTGTTTTTTCATCCATCGTCTGACCCACCTTCCTCATCTCCTAAAAAATGATTCTATGTACTAAGCTTACTAAAGATTCTCCAAAAAAAAGAAACTATTTTTACTTAAACCAAAAAAAAGAGGCCGGGCATTCGATTGTCCTGACTCTCTAAAAAATTGTATAAGAAAAATTCAAAAAAAGTTTTATTTTCGATATCCACACACAGATGAAAATAGGTCAATTTCGAGTTTATTTGTCGCAAAAAAAGCAAAGTCTGATGATCAACTTGCTTCTTCTTTCAATTTTTCCGCAAATTCATTGATTTTACGAATCCGATGGTTGATTCCCGATTTAGAGATTGCTCCTGACGGGATCATTTCTCCTAGTTCTTTCAAACTAACTTCTGGATGTTGTAATCTTAATTCGGCTATTTCTTGCAATTTTTCTGGTAATGCATGTAACCCCACTCTAGCTTCGATCAACTCAATGTTTTCAATTTGTTTTGACGCTGCATCAATTGTTTTATTAAGGTTAGCAGTTTCACAATTTACAAGCCGATTGACAGAGTTTCTCATATCCCGAACGATACGTACATCTTCAAATCGCAACATCGAATTCGTTGCACCGATCAACGTCAAAAAGTCTGCGATTTTTTCTGCACCTTTTAAATAGGAAATATAGCCGTTACGTCTTTCCAATGTCCGAGCATGGAGACCGTAGTAATTCAGCATATCGCAAATATCCTGATTGTGTTGTTCATAAATTGAAAAGATTTCTAAATGATAACGACTAGTTTCTGGATTATTGACAGAGCCAGAAGCCATAAATGCACCACGTAAATAGGACCGCATCTTTTGAGAATTCCCCATGATTTCATCCGAGACATGCCCATTGAACATCATGCCATCCATAATATCTAAATCCATCAATACGTTTTTTGTACCTTGCTTCAATCGCACGATATATACATTATTCTTTTTTAATTTCATTTTTTTCCGAACAAGTAATTCACTTCGAACATTATAATGATCTTTCAAAAGAGAATAGATACGCCTAGCGATTGCCGCATTTTCTGTCTGGACGTTCAAAATAAATTGTTGGTTCACGATGCCTAAAGAACCATTCATCCTTAGCAAGGCTGCTAATTCTGCTTTCGCATGTTCTCTGTGAACCTCTAACCCAGTCAGTTCTTTTTTCACATCTGCCGCAAAAGACATTCTATTCCCTCCTTTCTCTTTTCACTCATTTGTCTTAAAAATTTACAGTTTTGATCCAAATACTAAGCGGAAAAGTTCTTCCACTACTTTTTCACCATCATGGAATACGCCGCCATTTTTCAATTCTAAGAAATCCGTAGAAACGACACGGCACCCTTCATTTCTAAGTCCATTAAAATCATGTGCAACTTGCACGAGGTATTCATCATAGATTTCCGGGTCCATATATCCTTCAGGAACCTTTTCCGTATTTACCAAGACCGTGTCGATAAACGGTTGCTTCAAATGCTCATGAAGCACACGGATATGATCCGCATCGCTAAAGTGTTCGGTTTCTCCTTTTTGGGTCATGATGTTACAGATATAAACGACTTCAGCCTCTGTCTGCACGATTGCCTCACCAATTTCAGGGATGACTAGATTTGGCAGAATGCTAGTGAATAAACTACCTGGACCTAAGACGACCATATCTGCTTCCATGATCGCGGAAACTACTTTTCGTGCAGCCTTTGCTTCTTTATCATCTGTTGTATTTCTTACATAAACATGATCGATCGTTTTCCGATCGATGGCGATCTTTGATTCTCCGATTGCCGTTGTTCCATCTTTGAAAACAGCATGTAATGTCAGTGGTGTTTCAGAAGAAGGATAAATGTGACCATCAACATGCATCATTCTAGCTAATAGTTGAATTGCCTCATATGTACTTCCTCTCATTTCAGCTACTGCTGCAATGATCAGGTTTCCAATTGTATGGTTTGCTAAAAACTGATCTTCTTTTTTAAAACGATACTGAAAAATATCCTCATAAAATTGGGGCATGTCAGATAGAGAAACCAAAACATTTCTCAAATCACCTGGCGGAGCCATTGCAATTGATTCTCTGATTTCACCACTACTCCCGCCATCATCCGCCACAGTTACAATTGCGGTAATATCCGCACCTTGATTGCGCAAACTTTTCAATATGACAGGTAATCCCGTTCCACCGCCAACAACGACGATTTTAGGCTTGCGGATGCGATATGTCTTCATTTTCACGACCGATTCACCGTCTCTTTCCGCTTATCCTTATCACGATGAGTTACATTCACTTTGTACGTTTGACCTAGTGCTTCTGCTAGACGTTCTGTCAAGGCCACTGATCGATGCTGACCACCGGTACATCCGATTGCAACAGTAAGACTGCTTTTTCCTTCTTTAATGTATCCTGGCAATACGGTCTCTAGCAGATCCAAGAATTTACTATAGAATGACTGTGTTTCATCAAATGACATCACATAGTCATAGACAGGTTTGTCTTTTCCTGTTAACGGTCTTAACTCTGGGATATAATGTGGGTTTGGCAAGAAACGAACATCCATAACGATGTCTGAATCGATTGGCAACCCATATTTGAAGCCAAAAGAAACAAATTCGATGCGAAATCCTTGATCTCCCTTTGATTTGAAAGAATGATTGATTTTCTCACGAAGTTGGCGAGGAGTCAGCGTCGTCGTGTCAATGACTAACGATGCTTGCGTCTTCAAATCATTTAATATTGCACGCTCTTTACGGATACCTTCTGTCACTAAACCATCCATAGCCATAGGGTGGGTCCTTCTTGTTTCTTTGTAGCGGGCAACTAGTTCCTCATCTGAAGCATCTAAAAATAAAATCGATGTATCGATAAAATTAGTATTTTCAATTTCAACTAACATGTTTTGGATTTCTTCAAAAAACGAGCGCGAACGCAAATCGACGCCCAATGCCATTTTTGTCACTTTTCCTGATTCTTTGATCAATTCCCAGAATTTCGGGATCAGTCTTGGTGGCATGTTATCGATACAAAAATACCCCATATCTTCAAAACTTTGGATTGCTACCGTTTTACCTGCTCCACTCATTCCCGTAATAATCACTAATTGTAAATTATCAGCCATCGTGTAACGGCCTCCTCTCGTACATTATCTTTAAAATTATATCACTCCGGGCGTATCATTTCCACTTAAATCTATTTTTTATTAAAAATGAACCAATCCCTGAAGCAATTATTATGAATTTTTGAATCTCCCTATAGTAATACAAAGACTATTTTTCTCAAAAAAATAAGCCAGATCATTCGAAAATAAGATTGAGTATTTTCGAAATCATCTAGCTTATCCTTTTGAATAATCATACGTATGCTATTCCATCTACCTGTCTTTTGGAGTAGATCACACAGATTCAGGTAGCTTTTTTCGATTTTCTAATGCAAGTTCAATCGTCCGATCTGCAATCAACGATTGCGCATCAATCACTGGATAAGGATTATTTGATGCGAATTCTTGCATTAAAGATAACTCTGTGCAGCCTAAAATAACTTTTTCGCAATTCAAACGTCCGACTGCTTCATCTAAAATCTCAAAATATAAGTCTTTGTTCAACCGATCAGACTCTTTGATTTCATGATAAATCAAATAATTGATTTTTTCTTGAAGCAATTGATCAGGGATCACGACTTCAAACCCTAAATTTCTTACTTCAGCTTCATAAATACCAGCCTTCATACTGCCTTCAGTTCCTAAAATAGCTACTTTTCCAGATGTCTGTTGCCGAACAAGTTCATTGGCAGCTTCTCTTGGCATATGCAAGATTGGGATTGGTGTCGCGGCTTGCAATTCATCAAAAAAGTAATGTGCCGTATTGCATGTTAAAACAATAAAATTTGGTTCTAACAAATTTTGCTTTTTGATATCATCTAGCAAATAAGGCATTGGATCTTCCTTTTTATCGTCTAAGATGAACGCTGTACGATCGGGCACTGTTGCATGATTGAACAGAACATAGTTCAAATAGTCCTGATCTTTTGTCGCCTTTATTCGATGATTGATCAAGCGGATAAAGCTCTCAGTTGCCATCGTACCCATTCCACCTAAAATACTGAAAAAGTTTTCCATGAATTAGCCTTCTTTCACATGAAAGTATTTTTTGAATCGAGGAATGTAGTTTCTGAACATATATTTCATCAACAACCAACGTTTAAAAGATCGATCTTTCTCATAAAAAACAGTTGTTCCATAACGATTTTCTTTAATCATTTGTGTGGCGATCTTTTTGTCTTCGTTTTCTTTCGCATACTCTAAAAAGATTTTTTTAGGTACACCCATCCACAATTTTGCTTTGTCAGATTGATTCGTACCATACGTTGTTTCGGTAAAAGGTTCTCCGAATACGCGGTCTTCTGTTACAAATTTTGCTAGATTCAAACCATTTAAAGTAACAAAGAAACTACTTCTTCCTTGACGAAGATTGATTTCAAACAATTTGTATTCTCCATCTCTTGAATCATATTTCATATCAAAATTCGCAAAACCTGTATACTTGATTTCTTCTAAAAAACGTTTGATCGTTTGATAGATTTTTTCATTGTAATCAGGCATGATCACCACATAGTTTCCAATAGAAGCTGGTGTAGGATCTTCCAATAACGGATGACCTAAACACATCATACGTACTTGGTGATTTTCGTCTACATATGCATTCAAAACACGCATGTTGCTATCATCGCCAGGAATGAAATCTTGTACGATCATTTCACTCGTATAACCTGCTTCATAGATCCGTCCTAAAATCAAATCAAACTCTTCACGGTCGTTGATAATAAATGCTTTTTTACGGCCTTCAAAGCGAACCGATAAATATTCTACACTGTTTGCAGGTTTTAATGCGACAGGAAATTCAAATGGAATTTCTTGTTCTAACCGGCCACTTGCTAACATCTCTTTTCTTACGATTAATGTTTTTGGGTAAGGTAGTTTATACTCCTCACATACTTCATAAAAACTTACTTTGTTGATCAAACGTTCAAATAACGAGTAATCAATGTAAGGACAGATAAAGTATTCTGAAAGTTCTTCTTTGTGTTGAGAAATCAATTCAGCATATCCATCTCCACAAGCAATCAAAAGATATTTCTTGGTATCATCTGAATACTTTTCTTTTGCCAATCGTACGATTGTTTCGATAAACACTGGATCTTTGTCAAATCCTGGAATCACCTCTACATTGACGATCTTGCTGTACCGAGTGGGTGCTAATTGATTTGAGGCATACGCCTGACAAACTTTTCCATACGCTTCATGGAAGGAACGTGCCATGCCATAAACATTCATATCGCTGCCTAATAAAATAGGGATAAATTCTTCTTTTTCAATACTCTTCATTTTTATCTCTCACTTACTCATAATCTCTAGTTTTCTTTTCTAACTACACAAGGAATATCATACCATAAAGAAAAAAGCAATCAAAGGAAACTCCTCCGATTGCTCAATTCTTTTTTGAACGGATTGAACTTATAGGAAGTTTTTATCTATACTAATCAGTGTAGAAAGAACTACCATGTAACGTATTCTAGAATATAGCCGTTAATAACACAAGAGTTAATCCGCTCTTTTAATTCTTTTTTAACTATCATATAACATTTCTATTTTTTGTTCTTTAATCCATTACTTTTTTTAGGTAGCGACCTGTATAACTTTCTTTGACTTTGATCAATTCCTCAGGCGTGCCAGTAGCTAAAATCGTGCCACCGCCTTCTCCACCTTCTGGTCCTAGATCAATGATGTGATCTGCTGTTTTGATGACGTCGAGATTGTGTTCGATGACAAGCACTGTATTCCCCGCATCAACTAAACGTTGCAGTACATCGAGTAACCGTGCAATATCATCTGTGTGCAGTCCTGTTGTAGGTTCATCTAAGATATAAAAGTTTTTGCCATTAGAAATCTTGTGCAACTCACTTGCTAACTTCATCCGTTGTGCTTCCCCACCGGATAGCGTTGTCGCAGGTTGCCCCATCGTCACGTAACCTAAACCAACATCTACGATAGTTTGTAGTTTACGACGTATCTTAGGAATTGGTTCGAAAAATTCTACAGCATCTTCTACTGTCATCTCTAAGATATCTGCAATGCTTTTCCCTTTATAATGGACTTCCAGTGTTTCAGAGTTGTATCGTTTTCCATGACATACCTCACAAGGGACATATACATCTGGTAAGAAATGCATTTCGATCTTGATGATCCCATCTCCACGACAAGCCTCACAACGTCCACCTTTGACGTTGAAACTAAAACGCCCTTTTTTGTATCCGCGCATTTTTGCTTCATTGGTTTTAGCAAATAGATCTCTGATATCATCGAAGACACTTGTATACGTTGCTGGATTACTTCGTGGCGTTCTACCAATGGGACTTTGGTCGATATCGATGATTTTTTCAATGCTATCATATCCTGTGATCGTCTTGAACTTCCCAGGTTTTGCAGAGTTACGATTGATTTTTTGTGCAAGTGCTCGTTTCAAGATACTGTTCACTAACGTACTTTTTCCTGAACCAGATACTCCTGTAACGGCCACAAATTCGCCTAAAGGAAATTCAACTGAAACATTTTTCAAATTATTTTCCGTTGCCCCAGTGATTTTTATCGCTTTGCCATTTCCTTTACGTCGCGTTTTCGGAACCGAGATTCGTTTTTTACCTGATAGATATTGTCCTGTTAATGAATGTTCATCCGCAGCCACTTCTGCTGGCGTACCAGCCGCTACGATCTCGCCACCTTGATGCCCTGCACCAGGCCCTACATCAATCAGATAATCAGCAGCGCGCATCGTATCTTCATCATGTTCGACTACCACCAATGTATTTCCCAAGTCACGCATTTTTTTCAAAGAACCGATCAAACGATCATTGTCCCGTTGATGGAGACCAATCGATGGTTCATCTAAGATATATAACACACCGGAAAGATTTGACCCGATTTGAGTAGCTAGACGAATGCGTTGTGCTTCACCTCCTGATAACGTACCAGAAGCACGGCTCAATGTTAAATAATCCAAGCCAACATTTTCTAGAAATGACAAACGGTCATTGACTTCTTTCAATATTGGGCGAGCAATGATCTTTTCCTGTTCTGAAAGTGTCAAAGTAGAAAAGAAGTTCACGGCTTTTTGAATAGACAATTCATTTGTTTGACCAATATTCGTTCCATTGATCTGTACAGACAAAGCTTGCGGATTCAAGCGATATCCTTTACATGTTTGACATGTAAGTTCTGTCATATATTGTCTCATTTGTTCTCTTGTAAAATCACTATTCGTGTCATGGTATCTTCTTTTGATGTTTTTCAAAACACCTTCAAAGGTCGTTTCAACATCTCGAACACCGCCAAAATCGTTTTCGTAATGGAAATGAAAAATCTCATCTGTCCCATTCAAAATGATTTCTTGATGCTCTGTTGGCAACTCTTCGAATGGCGTATCCATATCAATGCCATAACTCTCACACGCTTGCGCTAACATTTGCGGATAATATTGTGAACTGATTGGGTTCCAAGGGATAATCGCTCCTTGGCTTAGTGTTTTCGTCCGATCCGGGATCACAAGATCTTGGTCCACTTCCAGTTTGACTCCTAAACCATCACAGTCAGGACACGCTCCAAATGGTGCATTGAAGGAAAACAATCTTGGTTCCAATTCTCCCACCGTAAATCCGCAATAAGGACATGAATAATGCTCGCTGAACAACATTTCATCTTCGCCGATCACATCAACTAGAACATACCCATCTGCTAAACGTAATGCTGCTTCGATCGAGTCAAATAATCTTGAGCGAATGCCCTCTTTGATGACGATCCGATCGATAACGATAGCAATATCGTGTTTTTTATTTTTTTCAAGTTCTGGTACTTCGCTTAGATCATAAATCTCACCATCTACACGCACCCGAACGTACCCTTCTTTTTGGATACGTTCAAACACTTTTTTATGTTGTCCTTTTTTCTTCACGATGATCGGCGCCAAAACCTGGATCTTTGTTCGTTCTGGCAATTCCAATACTTGATCCGCCATTTGGTCAACTGATTGACTCGTGATTTCGATATGATCATTCGGACAGATAGGATGACCGACACGAGCAAAAAGTAGGCGCAGATAGTCATTGATTTCTGTCACTGTTCCTACAGTTGATCGTGGATTTTTACTTGTCGTTTTTTGATCGATCGAAATTGCTGGACTCAGACCATCGATACTGTCGACATCTGGTTTATCCATCTGACCTAAAAACTGCCGTGCATAAGCAGAAAGACTTTCAACATACCTTCTTTGTCCTTCTGCATATAGTGTGTCGAAAGCTAGAGAACTTTTCCCTGAACCCGATAGTCCAGTTACCACCACGAACTTGTCTCTAGGGATCGTTACGTTCACATTTTTTAAGTTGTGTGCTCTTGCACCATGAATAATAATTTTATCGTTAGCCATGTCATCCTCCTACTCTGAAGCTTTTAATTCAAGAATCATATCCCGTACATTGGCGGCGGTCTCGAAATCTAAAGCTTTGGCAGCATCTTTCATTTCTTTTTCTAATTTCATTAATAATGTAGCTTTTTCCTCTCGGGACATTTCTTCGTAGGATACTTGGACTGTTTCTTTCGCATCATCTTCAGATTCCTTAGTAATGGAAATCAAATCACGAATTTCTTTGATGATCGTCTTAGGCACGATACCATGTTCTTTATTGTAAGCCTCTTGGACCGTACGACGTCGTGCAGTTTCATCCATCGCTAACCGCATAGAGTCAGTTACTCTGTCTGCATACATGATTACTTTACCTTCTGAGTTTCTTGCAGCACGCCCAATAGTTTGGACCAATGATCGCTCACTACGTAAGAATCCTTCTTTATCCGCATCCAAAATAGCCACTAGAGACACTTCAGGCACATCAAGTCCTTCACGAAGTAAATTGATTCCGACTAAAACATCAAATTCTCCTAGACGCAAGTCTCGGATAATCTCCGTTCGTTCAAGTGTTTTGATATCACTGTGAAGATATTTGACTTTGATTCCTAATTCTTTGAAATAATCCGTTAGATCCTCTGACATTTTTTTCGTTAACGTTGTCACAAAGACCCGCTGATCTTTTTCAACTCGTTCATTGATTTCTCCGACAAGATCATCGATTTGTCCCATGATCGGCCGTACTTCAATGATTGGGTCAAGCAATCCAGTTGGGCGAATAATCTGTTGAATTACCGTATCAGTCTGTTCATACTCATATGGTCCTGGTGTAGCAGAAACATAAACGATCTGATTTACATGTTTTTCAAACTCTTCTAGTCGTAAAGGTCGATTGTCCAGCGCAGATGGTAAACGGAACCCATAATCTACCAGCATTTGTTTTCTGGCACGGTCGCCATTATACATTCCTCGGATTTGTGGCATCGTAACATGTGACTCATCCACTACGATCAACGAATCTTCCGGGAAAAAGTCAAGTAACGTATAAGGCGGTTCTCCTTCTTTACGTCCGTCCATATGTCGCGAATAATTCTCGATCCCTGAGGTATATCCCATCTCCAACATCATTTCAATATCGTAATTTGTTCGCTGTTCCAACCGCTGTGCTTCAAGCAGCTTGTTTTCATTACGCAGAACGGCTAGTCGTTGCTCAAGTTCAGCTTTTATATTCGCCACTGCATGTTCCATATGTTCATCATTCGTTACAAAGTGAGTGGCTGGGAAGATAGCTACATGTTCCGTCTCGCCAAGTACTTCTCCTGTTAAGGCATTGACTTCTCTGATCCTCTCAACTTCATCACCAAAAAACTCTACTCGTAACGCCCGCTCATCACGTGAAGCTGGGAAAATTTCCACGACGTCACCGCGCACTCGAAAACGACCGCGCTGAAAATCAATATCATTTCGTTCAAATTGTATGCCTACCAAACTCCGAATCAATTGATTACGATCTAGTTCTGCTCCTTGTCTGATCGATACCACTTGTTTTTGGTATTCAAAGGGTGACCCCAATCCAAAAATACAAGAAACGGAGGCAATCACGATCACGTCGTTTCTTTCTAATAAAGAACTCGTCGCTGAATGTCGTAATTTATCGATCTCGTCGTTTACACTTGAATCTTTTTCAATATACGTATCGCTCGATGGCACATAAGCTTCTGGTTGATAATAATCATAATAAGAAACAAAGTATTCCACCGCATTATTCGGAAAGAACTCCTTAAACTCTCCATACAATTGACCAGCTAATGTCTTGTTATGGGCAATGATCAAGGTTGGCTTATTTACTTTCTCGATCAAATTCGAAATCGTATAAGTTTTCCCTGTTCCTGTTGCGCCTAATAGTATCTGTGCTTTTTTACCCTTTATCACGCCATCAACTAACTGAGTGATTGCTTCTGGCTGATCACCAGCTGGCTGATATTTCGACACTAGTTCAAAGTGGCGGGAGGTATCTCTTTCTATCATTTTTCATCCTCCTTTTCATTCTCTCCCTTTCATTTTACGACCCGCAAAAAGAAAAGGAAAGCAAAGGCATTCCCTGTTTAGAAATTATACCACACCGAACATACTTTCGCCACTTAAATGCGTCACGAAAGAATGTCAGCTTTTTTTATCACAAATGTCATATTTTATAACATAAGATGTTAGTAAAAGAGATTTTTTTCATTTTTTTATGCACAAAATCTTGTCTAGTTTATCTATTTTCGCCTATAATATAAAAACATGAAATAGTTATTGAAAAACTTAGGAGGTTGATTATGAAAAAAAGGCATTTGCTTTACTCAATTATTTTCATAATGACAGGACTTGTTACATTTGCCACTGGCTACAGTGTACAAGCTGACAATACAAAAACTACGGAATCAAGTACAAGCGAGACGATGCAAAAAATAGAGCCTAAAAAAGACACTTACGTCATTGCAAGCGATTCGGCTTTTGCACCATTCGAATTTCAGAATGCTGATGGTGAATATGAAGGAATTGACGTCAAACTCATGGAAGCTATCTCAAAACTCCAAGGCATCAATATCCGCATGGATTATCGCGGTTTCGCTGCTGCTCTACAAGCTCTAGACTCCGGCCAAGCCGACGGTATGATTTCAGGAATGACCGTAACAGATGAACGAAAACAAAGTTATGATTTTTCTGATCCTTATTTCAACAGCGGTATCCAAATCGCTGTCAAAAAGGGCGATACTTCAATCAAATCATATAAAGACCTAAAAAATAAAACTGTTGGCGCCAAGGTAGGAACTGAAAGTGCGGACTTTTTAGATGCTAATCAGAGTAAATATGGCTACAAAATCAAATATTTCGACGCAGCCGATCAATTGTATGACGGCTTGAAAGTTGGCGCCATCGACGCTATGATGGATGACTATCCAGTAATCGGTTATGCCATCAAACAAGGACAAGCACTTGAAACACCAATCAAAAGAGAATCAGGCGGTGTTTATGCATTTGCTGTCAAAAAAGGCCAAAACCAAGAACTTCTTCAGATGTTCAACGAAGGTTTAAAAGAATTAAAACGTACTGGCGAATACGATAAAATCATCAATAAATACATTTCAGATGACAGCAGTTCAGAAAAAACAAAAGCAAACGAATCAACAATCGTTGGTTTGATCCAAAATAATTACAAATCCTTACTTAAAGGTTTATGGAAAACGATTCTTTTAACGCTGATCTCATTTGCTTTAGCACTGATCGTGGGAATCATTTTCGGCTTATTCAGTGTAGCACCGATCCGTGCATTACGTACACTTGCTACCATCTATGTCGATATTATCCGTGGTATCCCAATGATGGTACTAGCATTTTTCATTTTCTTTGGACTACCAGGTATTCTTGGATTTACCATCCCTGATTTTATTGCCGGGATCATCACATTGACTTTGAATGCTAGCGCGTATATCGCTGAGATTGTCCGCGGTGGGATCAAAGCTGTACCAGTAGGTCAAATGGAAGCATCTCGCAGTCTAGGTTTGCCATACAACCGTACAATGCAAAAAATCATTTTGCCACAAGCAATCAAGATCATGTTACCATCATTCGTCAACCAATTTGTTATCTCATTAAAAGATACAACCATTATTTCAGCAATTGGCGTTGTCGAATTATTGCAAACTGGTAAAATCATCGTTGCCCGTACGACGCAAAGTACGTATGTGTACTTGATCATCGCAATCATGTATTTGATCTTGATCACTGCCCTAACTAAATTAGCAAAAGTTTTAGAAAAGAAGGTGAAATAACATGGCAGAAAAAATCTTGGTAGAACATCTTGTAAAAAAATACGGTGACAATACTGTTTTGAACGACATCAACGTTTCAATCAATGAAGGCGATGTTGTTTGTATCATCGGTCCTTCTGGTTCAGGAAAAAGTACTTTTCTTCGTTGTTTGAATCGTCTAGAAGAACCTTCAGATGGCGATATCATCATTGACGGCGCACATTTGATGGATAAAAATACAGACATCAATCTTGTGAGACAGCATATTGGAATGGTATTCCAACATTTCAACCTGTTCCCTCACCTTTCAGTTTTAGAAAATATCATTTTAGCTCCAATGGATCTTAAAAAAGAAACAAGAGAAGCCGCAGAGAAAAAAGCAATCAAATTGCTTCAAACTGTCGGTCTCGAAGATAAGAAAGATATGTATCCAGAAATGCTTTCCGGCGGACAAAAACAACGTGTCGCTATCGCACGCGCATTGGCGATGAATCCTGACATCATGTTATTCGATGAACCAACTTCTGCTCTTGATCCAGAAATGGTTGGCGATGTATTGAATGTTATGAAAAAGTTAGCCAAACAAGGAATGACCATGGTCATCGTTACCCATGAAATGGGCTTTGCTAAAGAAGTCGCTAATCGCGTCATGTTCATCGATGATGGAAACTTTCTAGAAGATGGCACACCACAACAAATCTTTGAACATCCACAAAATGAACGAACAAAAGATTTCTTAGATAAAGTATTGAACATCTGATCTCGTCAGATATTGAAATGAACACCATTCATAAAGAACTATAGGTACACAAAAAAACGGATCGAGGCTGGGCAAAAGTAAGAAACACTTCTGTCTCAGCCTCGATTCGCTTTTTTCATGTGCAAATACAAAATATCAGCAATATCCCATTCAGTATAAAAAGACCGAGTAAACAACAGCAATGCGATCCAACAGTTGTTACTCGGTCTTCATTTTTTAATTTGACTAAAACAATCGCCTTCAAGCTATCAAAAACGACTATTTACGCTTTTTTCCACCAAACGCATCCTTGACCTTATCAAAGAAGCCATCTTCTTGTTGTTCTTCAACCTTCATTCCACCTGCTTCAGCAAATGCACGCAAGGCTTCACGTTGTTGCTCATTAAGATTCTTAGGCGTGATCAGTTTCACTTTGACATGTTGGTCACCCGTAGCCCCACCACGAAGCTTAGGCGCACCCTTACCACGTAGACGGAAGTTTGTCCCAGTTTGAGTTCCCGCAGGAATTTTCAATTTCACATCCCCATGGACAGTCGGCACTTGTACTTCGTCACCTAACGCAGCTTGAACAAAACTCAAAGGTAATTCATAATAGATTTCTGAACCATCACGATCAAAGATATCACTTTCTTCTACACGGAAAATAACATAAAGATCACCGAAAGGCCCACCATTTTCACCAGCCTCACCTTGGCCAGCTAAACGCATTTGTTGCCCTTCTTCTACACCAGCTGGTACATTTACCTTCACTGAATGAGCTTTCTTTTCATGACCAGAACCATGACAAGTTGGACAAGGATCTTTGATTTCTTTCCCAGTACCATGACAGACATCACATGTTTGACGACTCATCACTCGTCCAAGTGGTGTCTGACGTTCTACATTGATCGTACCTGCTCCATGACATTTGTGACAAGTCGTTGGTTGTGTTCCTGGTTTTGCACCATTCCCATTACATGTGTGACAGACTTCTTCACGGTTGTATTTGATTTCTTTTTCAACACCAAAAATCGCTTCTTCAAAAGAAAGGTCTACAGTATATTGTAAATCCGCTCCTTGACGAGGGGCATTAGGATCAACCGTTCGGCCGCCTCCTCCAAAGAATGAATCAAAGATGTCTTCAAATCCACCAAAACCACCGCCAGAGAATCCACCGAATCCGCCGCCAAAGCCACCACCGGCTCCGCCAGCTCCATAATTAGGATCGGTACCAGCATGACCATATTGATCATAGGCAGCACGCTTTTGCGGGTCACTTAAAATCTCATAAGCTTCTGATACTTCTTTGAATTTTTCTTCTGCATCAGGTTCTTTATTGATATCTGGATGGTATTTCTTTGATAGCTTACGATAAGCTTTTTTGATTTCGTCTTCAGAAGCTCCTTTTGCGAGCCCTAAGACTTCATAATAATCACGTTTTGTTGCCATAGGCTTTCCTCCTATTGGTTCTCATCATTTCCACGTCGCTTGTTATCATATCATATTTTTACTAAAACAAAAACTGCAACTTTGAAGTATTTTCAAAAGAAAAAGCCAAAGTAGCAACTTTGGCTTTAAACATGCGCAGTCTTAAAGAAACAGAGCCATAAAACCATTATCGGCTGACTATTTCAAACTTTTATGGCTCTATCGTTTTCTTAGCGACCTCTGCTTACTAAAGTGTCCAAAGGCCTTTCTCTAATGAAGACAAGCTTGAACACGCGAAGAGATCTCAGCTCTATTCAAGACTTGTCTTCCATATAAATAGCCTATTTACAAACAACTCGACGAGTCAATTATTTTTTGTCGTCACCATCGACTTCTTCAAAGTCAGCATCGACAACGTCGTCAGCTCCACCTTGTGCTGCTTCTGGATTTTCTTGTGCTTGTTGTTGTGCAGCTTGTTCGTAAAGTTTTACAGTAAGGTTTTGTACGATTTCGTTCAATGCGTCTCGTTTTGTTTTCATTTCTTCGATATTGTTTGCTTCTACAGCTGCTTTTAATTCATCACGAGCTGCTTCTGCTTTTTTCACTTCTTCTTCGTCAACTTTACCTTCTAATTCTTTCAATGTTTTGTCAACAGAGAATAGTAATGCATCTACATCGTTACGAAGATCTACTTCTTCTTTACGAGCTTTATCTGCTTCTGCATTTGATTCAGCATCTTTGACCATACGTTCAATTTCTTCATCTGTTAAACCTGAAGAAGATTTAATTGTAATTTTTTGTTCTTTTTGTGTACCTAAATCTTTAGCTGACACGTTAACGATCCCGTTTTTGTCGATATCAAAAGTTACTTCGATTTGAGGGATTCCACGTGGTGCAGCAGGAATATCTGTCAATTGGAATCTACCCAATGTTTTATTGTCAGCAGCCATCGGACGTTCCCCTTGTAATACATGGATATCTACTGCTGGTTGATTATCTGCAGCTGTTGAGAATACTTGTGATTTACTTGTAGGGATCGTTGTATTGCGATCGATCAATTTTGTAAATACACCACCCATTGTTTCGATACCTAATGATAATGGAGTGACATCAAGTAAAACAACATCTTTCACATCACCAGTGATAACTCCACCTTGGATTGCAGCACCCATAGCAACTACTTCATCCGGGTTCACTGATTTATTTGGTTCTTTACCTGTTTCTTTTCGAACTGCTTCTACAACAGCAGGAATACGTGTTGAACCACCGACTAAGATCACTTCATCGATTTCTGATTGTGACAAACCAGCATCTTTCAACGCTTGACGTACTGGAACTTTTGTACGTTCAACTAAATCAGCTGTTAATTCATCAAATTTTGCACGAGTCAATGTCATTTCTAAGTGTAAAGGTCCAGCTTCTCCGGCAGTAATAAATGGCAAGCTGATTTGTGTGCTAGAAACACCTGATAAATCTTTTTTCGCTTTTTCTGCAGCATCTTTCAAACGTTGCAACGCCATTTTATCTTGTGCTAAGTCAATACCATTTTCTTTCTTGAATTCTGCAACCATGTAGTCGATGATCTTGTTATCGAAGTCATCCCCACCTAAATGGTTGTCCCCAGCAGTTGACAATACATCAAATACGCCATCTCCTAATTCAAGGATAGATACGTCAAATGTACCACCACCAAGGTCAAATACTAAGATTTTTTCGTCGCGGTCTGTTTTGTCTAAACCATAAGCAAGTGCTGCAGCTGTTGGTTCGTTAACGATACGTTCCACTTCTAACCCAGCGATTTTCCCAGCATCTTTTGTTGCTTGACGTTGCGCATCATTGAAGTAAGCAGGAACTGTAATAACAGCTTTTTCAACTTTTTCGCCTAAATAATCTTCAGCAAACCCTTTGATATATTGAAGGATCATTGCAGAGATTTCTTGAGGTGTATAAGATTTACCTTCAGCTTCTACTTTAAAGCCAGCTTCACCGATATGGCGTTTGATTGATGAAATCGTATTTGGGTTTGTAACTGCTTGACGTTTTGCTACTTCACCTACTTGGATTTCACCATTTTTAAATGATACAACAGAAGGAGTTGTACGATTACCTTCTGGATTTGCGATGATTTTTGCTTCGTTTCCTTCTAATACAGCAACAGCAGAGTTTGTTGTACCTAAGTCAATTCCGATAATTTTACTCATAATTAACGTCTCCTTATCTTTACTAAACTTTTTTTATTCAATCATGACTTTTTACTGCGCAACGATGACCATTGTCGGTCTCAACACGCGGTCATGTAATTTGTAGCCTTCTTGAAGCACTTCTACGATCGTATCCGCAGGAACATCTTCCGATGCCGGTACTGTTTGTACCGCTTGATGGAGATTTGGATCGAATGCTTCACCCTTTGCAGGGATTTTTTCAATACCTTCTTCTCTAAGTGCATGTCTCAAACTTTCCAAAACCATTTCCACACCTTTTTTCAGGCTGGCACCTTGGTCATCGGAAACTTCAGTTGATAATGCACGTTCTAAGTTATCGATAGAAGGTAATAATTTTTTTGCTAAATCTTGCGAACGATATTTTTGCAACTGTTCACGTTCGTTCTTCCCACGATTTGCCATATTCGCGATTTCTGCACGAGCACGCAAATATTTATCTTCCATTTCTTCAAGTTCAGCTTTCAAATTCTCGATTTCAAATTCTTCAGCTTCAATTTCAGAAACACCGGAATCTTCGACAGCTTCCATATCGATTTCCGGGTCGGGATGAGTATCCGTAACTTCTTGATCTAATTCTTCTTGGTTTTCTTTCACGATACAGTCTTCCTTTCATTATTCAGTCAGCTGTTTGATTGATTCAACCTTACTTGGAGAATCCAATCCTTACAATCCGTTTTAACACTAAGAACCTGATAAATCAAGCGAGCGATAATAGTCGGCAAGTTTCACCGCTAATTCCTGACGATAGACATCCACCAAACCAAACATCTTAGAATACGGCATGCTAGTTGGTCCTAACAATGCTATTGTACCTCGACCATGCCCGGCAATCTCGTAACTTGCTTGGATCATACTCATATTCTGCAAAAGATCGTTTCCTAGTTCAGTACCGATCTTGATATGGATATCACTATCCATCGGTACGATCATCTGCGTCAATTCATAGGTATCAGTCATAAAGGAAAACATCGACTTGAATTGGTCAAGATCCTGGTGTGGTTCATAATCTAATAGATTCATTTGTCCACTTACATAAACTTTATCTTCAAACGCATGACCGAGTACCGTATCAAAAAGATTAGACATCCCTTCAGTTGTTTGGAAGTACTTATGCAAGATCATTGGAATTTCTGTTCGCAATTTGTGATAGACCGTCACTAGAGGATCTCCCACTAGACGATCATTGACAATGCGAACCATTTTTTCTAGGTCTTGACTTCCTAAATTCTCTGGAAGTGTAAATACTTGGCTTTCCACATTGCCTTTGTCCGTCACGACGATTGCAATAATCTGTCGGCTATTCAAAGGAATGATTCGAAATCCAGTTAATCGGCGGTCTTTGATTTCTGGCCCTAACGAGAAAGTCGTATAACTAGTCAGCTGGGATAAAATTTCAGCAGATTGCTTGATGATCTCGTTGATTTCATGAAACTCTTTGCTTAAAGACTGCCGAATCTGTTGCAAATCATCGTTTGGCACACGAGCCGGCTTTAGCAAATGGTCCACGTAATAACGATAGCCAAGTACTGAAGGTATCCTTCCTGAAGACGAGTGAGTCTTAAGCAAAAGACCTTCATCTTCTAGTGCTTTCATATCATTGCGAATTGTTGCCGAGCTTGCCTCGACTCCTTCTTCCATTAACGTTTTGGAACCAACGGGCACGCCACTACTCGTATAGCTTTGGATGATCAGACGTAAAATCTCACTTTGTCTTTGTGTTAACATCTTCCTCACCTCTTGTTAGCACTCTTATCTTCTAAGTGCTAACCCACTTACTAATATAGCAAGAACCCCTACCTGTGTCAAGAAAAATAACTCTATTTTTAGCACTCTCTTAAGTCGAGTGCTAAAAACAGAGTTAACCAGTAAGACTATTGATCTATCAGTGTTTCATCAGCCTTTCAAACCTTTTTAAAAATACTTTTTTACTTTCTTTTTTTGCTTTTTATAAAAATTTAACGTTTTAAAAATGGTTTCAAATTTCATCTCCTAATAAAAAACGTTCAAATACATTGTTTCCTAAAAATATTCCTTTTGGTGTAAGATAGATTCTCTCATCATCATTAACAAGCAGCCCCTCTTTTTCTAACTCAATCAGCACAGTCGAATACAATGATTCTATTGAACATTGGTAACGCGTTCGGAAGTGTTTTTTTGAAATCCCCATTTTTTTCCGCAATCCCAAAAACATTTCTTCTTCTATCTGATTTTTCTTAGACAGTTCCTCTTTTTCTAAAATAGGCAACTCCCCTTGTCTCAATGGACGTAGATAATGTTGGATCGGTCCCTTATTTCGATAACGATTATTCCCAAGATAGCCACTAGCACCTGCACCAAAACCAAAATAGTGGTCATTGTTCCAATACATCAAATTATGCTGAGACTCATGCCCAGTCAAACCAAAATTACTGATTTCATATTGGTGACGCCCATGTTTCTCCATTGCCTCGATCGTTTCTTCAAACATCCTTGTCTCTGTTTCTTGATCTGGCAACTCCAGTCTCCCTTGTCGTACCCAATTCATAAACATTGTTTTATTTTCTAAAATCAATGAGTACAACGAATAATGAGGTAAATCAAGCGCTAAAGCTTGCTCTAATGTCTGCCGATATCCTTCAAGTGTTTGACCTGGAAGAGCATAAATCAGATCAATACTTACATTATTAAAATTCTCCGCATCCAAAAAGGACATCGTTTGATAAACATCTTCAGCGGTATGCTTTCGACCAATTTTTTTCAATAATTTATTGTCAAAAGTCTGCACTCCCATTGACAAACGATTAACCCCATAATTTTTCATCACCTGCAGCTTCTCACGCGTAAGGTCACCAGGATTGGCTTCCACAGTAAACTCTTTCCCCTCTTTAAAAGGTAAGATTTCCCGTGCGCCCGCCAACAAGCGATCTAACTGATTCGCTGACAGTGATGTTGGTGTGCCACCACCAACATATAACGTCTCTAAATCAGCCACCGGATATTTCTCCATCATGATTCTCATTTCTTCCAAAAGCCTCTCAACATATTCATCGACCGGCTGCCCCTCTAGAAAGACTTTATTAAAATCACAGTAATAACAAATATGCTCGCAAAACGGGATATGGATATACGCAGAAACCTTACGCTCTGCGGAATTTATTGTTTCATTCATTAATTTTCTTTCTCCTTACGTCGAAAAGTCGTACTGATTTTCGACCTTCTTTAAACGGTGTTCAAGTACTAGCTCCTTGAAATAATCCATAAATTTCTAAAACATGAAAAGCTGTTTGAGAAATTTCTTTCTTATTGTCATCGGAGCTACCTAGCACTCTCACGACCTCTTATCAAACGGTGCTCAAGCGATTGCTCCTGCGGAATTAAGTTCAAAAAATACAAAAATATGGAAAGCTATTTTCGATTTTTGCTCTTAATTCTTGGAGCAGATCATAGCTTTCACGACCTCTCATATACGCATACTAAACGTATTTGGTAAACAAATCCACTAAAAAATCCAAGAATCGACTTCTTGGATGACTTTTTCTTTGGTGGCATTCGTTACCTGATTATAAATTTCCAGTGTGGTTTTCATATTGGCATGGCCCACTCGATCCATGATGGCTTTGATGGGGACGTTGGCTTCTGCCAAGAGAGAAATATGCGTGTAGCGAAAAGTATGCGTAGTAACATGTTTATTAAACTCAGGATATTTTTCTCTTAAGATATCTTTCACGCATTTCACTGTTTTTTTATTATTACCCCGTCCATTCATAAACTCATTAAACGAATGATACACAACTGGCGTACCATTTTGGGTCTGAAAAATTGTGTTTGAAAAAAGAAAGTTCTCGGCAGCCTTCACTTTTTTGTGATAGGCAGTTTGATTCTTTCGCTGATATGTCCTTATAAAAGTTCCTTTTTCTCGTTGCCTCATTTCCTTTTGCCTCGCTTCATTTATTTGAATTCGATTTCGAATAATCGCAAGAGAACGATCATCCAGATCGATTTCTCGAATAGAGGAGATTGTTTTTGGTGGATTGCGTATGTATTGTTCAATGGTTCTACCAGCTGCCACTACGCCTTCATCAATCACTAACTTCTTCGACTGAAAATCCACTTTCTCAATCGTCAACGCACTTAACTCACCAATCCTCAATCCATTTCGAATTAGAAATTCTGCCATATCCAAGTAAAGTTTTCCCATCTTATTATTTTCATTATTTGTCTCATATTTCTCGTTGATTGCCTGAAAAAGTATACTGATTTCTTCTTTCTCTAGAAACTTCTTTTTTCTACGGTGGACCGCTGGAATTTTTCGATCATTTGGGATTTTCAAGACAATCTTATTCAAATCAAATAGAACTAAATCGTGGCGATAGCCATAAGCTAGAATTTGTTTGAGCAGGGAACGGATTTTTTCTAATGTAGCTTTTTCTAGAAATTTTTTTGTTTGTTTCGAGCGAATCGCCAGGATATCTGCCCAAGCACCTTCTACAAATAAGGGAGTTAACTGCTTCAGTCGCAGATCATCCGTAAAATACGGACATAGGTACCGTGCAAGAATCTCTTTTTGGTAGTGGACAGTCGTTTGACGAACAGTTGGTGACCAAGCTTTTAGCCAAAGAATTGTCAATTCACGAAACGTTTCACAATGGTTCGCATCAGAAAACATCGAATCCTTTTTAAACTCTTTTTCAATCTGTTCCTTTAGATAGCGCAATGCTTGTTTTTCACTTTTAAACCCTTTTGCTTTCCAATTGACACTTTTCTTTCTCGTCTTTCCTTTAATTGGATCATAGTAAGCCTGAAACGTACGTAAATAACTTTTTTTATCAATGGTTGTATAGGAACTTCGCAAATACTGTTTCAACTCTGACGACCGCAGCAATTCTCCCTCCTTTCATATAAAAAAAGCGCATAAGTGAAAGGTCTCCCTATCGCTTATGCGCTTTTCATCTTAATACTATATAATTTATCCAAACTTGATATCGGCTTATTCTTGCATTGAAATCAAACCTGAAAACTTTTTAAATGATTTTTTAAATATAAACCCATCATTTTTAAATTCTTTCAAAACCAAAAACTATATATCCCTCTTTTTGCTCATAATCGGTAATATATATGATTTTAACCGATATCTTTCTATCGGTATAGTTTCTCTTGGAATCTATTTCTTTTAAAATTACTATATCTCCTACTGAAAAATTTCGGTCGTTATTACGAATTTCAAATTTTTTTGAGTTATTTAGAATATCTTCGAAATAGATATTATCTATCTTTAATTCATGAATCACCTGTAACACCTCTTTATATTTCTAAATAAATTTTAATGAATTATTTTTTAATTAATTTAATGTTTCCATTGTTAGTATTCCTGCTTCAACGTGTTATAAGTCATTTCTGCTATTTTTCCATTTTCTACTCTCGCTAACAATAAAACTCGAATCGGTGAACCATTCTGAATACAATCAAGCAATACCGCATATTCATCTTGAGCATTTTGATAAATGAAAGTAATTTTGCCTTCACTGCCTAAAGCATTCCCTGTTTCGATATCGATCCCATTCATTTGAATACATTCTTCTGTCATGAGGCCTTTTAATTTCTCATTACGATGGTTGAGATTTCTAAAGTTATTATAGGATTCGCCATATTTTTGTACTAATTTAGTATGATCTTCTTTTTCTTTTGACTGTTTTATTGGATTATTATCTGGTTGTTTTTCTTTTGGTGTTGTTGATTCAGTTGGAACAGTCTTTTCTGCTTCTCTATCTATTTGACTAGAATCTACAGCTTCCATGAGTTGCACTTCTGCTGTAGTGGTTGTGTCTTGTTTTGTTTCTTCCTGGACACAACCACTCAAAAAACTGCCCCCACAAAGAAAACTAGCAAAAAGAAGGCTCTTTTTCTTCATTGATCTACCCGCTTTCGCTGGTCGGTTGGTACCCGAACCATTTCTTTTGCATAGACGATCTGTGAGATTTTACCTGTTGAAAATTTTATTTTGTATTCATGATTTTTCACCGAAACTAAATATCCATCCTCAAAACGTCGTACTGCAAATTCGTTTTTATGACATTGAAATTTTTCACAAATTTGATTGATTAGTTACTGAAGCTTCCTTAAATTTGCGCACGATCTCTAACTGTTTATTATTCGAATCACTCACCGCATCAACATCTAGTGAAAGATATTTAGCTAATCGCTCTAAACGTTCATTCTTTTTGTCTTCATCTACCGTAGTATCCATATTCAAATATTCTTTCGCAAAACTAGTGGCATAAAAAGTAAGCGCAGCATAATCATAGGTGGTACTCGTTTTCATCGGTTCATTGGCTGATTCAGATAATTTGCGAACTTGACCATCTAATTGATCAAAGTTACTAGCCACTACATTTGCTCGAATCACGCCTATTGCTGAAGTGCCAATAAGTAAACAGATTCCCGTCAAAACAACTTTGTTTGCTTTTTTCTGAGAGAGTTTTTTTACTTGCGGACGTTTCTCTTTTTTCTTGATCTTTTTAAAATCCATAGTTCCTCCTAGCAATTTTCTACGTTTTATTCATAAAAAAAATCTAGTTAAATCTCTCAGTTCAAGAGTTTTAACTAGATTTCATCTATTTATTTTTTTATAAAAAGAAATAGTCTCTTAATCATAGACATTTCTTCGGTGTCCCACTTGAATAGCAATGACAACCATTTGATTATCTTCTATTTCTACCAACACTCGATATTTGCCAATCCGATAACGCCATTGCCCTGAACGATTGGCTGTCAACCCTTTCCCGAATTTTCTCGGGTCATCAACGCCATCAATATGTTGATACAACCATCGAACAATCAATGTAGCTTGATATTTGTCCATTTTACGAAGTTGTTTCTGAATTTCAGGCGTGAATTCTAAATGATAGGTCACT
The DNA here is from genome assembly GCF_002277935.1 of Enterococcus durans. Lineage (NCBI taxonomy): Bacteria > Bacillati > Bacillota > Bacilli > Lactobacillales > Enterococcaceae > Enterococcus > Enterococcus durans. The sequence continues at coordinate 2,802,174 of NZ_CP022930.1, forward strand.
TTAGTCCTCCAAATTCATTCAGTATTTCTTCCATGGATACAGTTGGCTTCCCACTTTCTATCCAATGTTTATGGGCAATTTCAGCTGTTTGTCGATCATATTCATCTTCTAATTGTTCCATCGAATAGGTTTTTAATAGTTCAGATAAAGTAATTCCATAAAATTCCGCCATATAAGAAAGCCATTCTTTTTCAGCATCACTCACACGTACCGTAATCATAGCCATGTTATCGCCTCCATTTGTATCACATTGTAATACAGATTAATCAAACTGTCAATTCTTGTGTCATTTATTTTTGGCTATTTTAACATTTCTAGGCAAAAAAATAGATCTAGTTATACTTGAGTTTTCAAGTTGATAACTAGATCTATATTCTATAATTATTACTAGACAGTAAAGTTTAATGACGGTGGCTATCCATTCGAAAGTGAGGTGGTGCTTATGCACATAATCTCAAACTTTAGAGAAAGGAGACGCCTTTTGTCTGTTGAAACAGCGTTAGGGCTAATGATTAGTTTCGGTTCGTTTACCGCAATGTTGATCTTCGGCATCCTAACCTTAGTCAACAAAAATGACAAAAAGAAATAGCCGTCACTTTAGCGAGCCGACTAGCTATTTCTTCTTGAAATATTTAGATTAAATCGTCACCGTCTTTAGCGGTGCTGTCAAAAGGGAACTGTTGACGCAGTTCCTTTTTTCATGTTTATTATATCATAGCTTTCCTTACTTTTTCAATTTTTAAAATGATTTGACTTTATTTAGTGCTTTTTAGATATCAGTAAAATTAGACTGACAAATAGATAACTTCCACTAAACGCAGCATTCAATTATTATCATGACCATCATCTTCTCCAATTGATTTCATTTCTTTTTTTAAACTCCAAAAAGAAGCAATACCAACAATCATTCCAGTAATACCTAAAAATGTCCAAAAATATCTTTTTTGAAGAAGTAAAATGACCGAGAAGATAGCCATGATAATTGAGCAAAATGTACCTATATTGATCAAATGATTGATTTTTTCTTTGGTTTTTCTTCGCATCCTATCATGCTCCTATTACGCTAAAATATAATTGCCGTCTTTATCCTTAGACCAATTTTTTCTAAAGAATCCTCCCAATAGTCATATTGTCTTATCGGACAATATAACTAAAAGTGTTAGATTAATTCCAATTGACTGCACCATTTAAGATTCTATTCATTCGTCCAATATCTATCTCTGTAAATTTTCTTTCACGGGAAACTTTTCCTGTGTGTTTCCAGACACTTGAGCTTTATCTTTTGTTTTCTGAGAAGCATTGGAAGCAATAGCATGAAATGATTGTTGGTCAGATTTCGCCACTGTTTGGCTTGGGGATTTTTGTAATTTTTGGAGTACAACTAGTTCTTCTTTATCAAAAAATATGGCATTTCTTCGTTCTAGTATCTTCGCTGGCTTTCCTATACTTGTTTCCTTATTCTGTTCATTTTTTTCCATGATCAACGCTCCATTTCAACCTTATTTTCAACTAAGTATACAGAAGAAAAGATTTTTCCGATGAACTCCTTTTTCATCCTGAAGGAAAAAGCGTTTTCGTTTCAACGATTCTTGATACTCTCTGTATGTCCACAATAAGCTACACAAGCATTAAAGTATTGCCCCGTTGTCCCATTCTGGCGTGGTATCATAATTCCTTTGTTGCATTTAGGACAAATTTTTATATTTTTAGGCAATGAATTCAATACTTGATATTTCAGCATCGTTTCCGGGATCAACTGATTTAACAGCTTTAAAAGTTCATATCTGTCATACCACTCGATTTTATGTGCTTTTTCATTTTCTGTTATTTGTTTATAAGCATAACTATTAAAAAAAGACGAAGTGATAAACATCTTTTTAGTCCAGTTTTTATCAGATATTCCTGCGAAATTTTTTACATCATTATCAGTGATCAATCGTTCATTCCTTGTACTATTTAAGCGCTTTGATTTTGCTTGAACTGCTATACGCTCATTTTCTTTAGTTAAAATCAAATCTACACCACCATCGCCAGTATATACACGCTTATCCTTCATAACCCTTTTCTTGGTGATTTCGACTTCATACCCCGCCAATCTAAACACTGCGGCTAAAAATCTCTCAAAATGATCCCCTTGTCTCACTCGATCTCGAATACTACTTCCAAAATCCCTATCCATATCGCTTATGAAATCTACAACAATTCTTTCATCATTGTTTAGTAAGAAAGATACTTCTTTCAATCCCTTTTTTTCTTCTGGGATAATTTCTTGAGCATCTATTCCATCTTCTGTCTTACTAGATTTTCCATTTAACTTCTGTAAAAATTTTAGAACCAATTTATTGTCTCCCTTCACAAAGTTATATATCACTTTTTATTGTAAATTAATAACAAGAGTATTAATTTGTTTGATCAAAAAAAATGCTCTTTTTGCGAAAGAATATGCTTTTTTTGACGAAGGAGCCAACTGTTTTATAAGCAAGTCATCTCTACAAAAAAATATCCTCTAGTACGTGGAATTTACTAGATGATACACTTCTATCGAAGCATATAGAATATTTAAGAAACATTACTACAAAAATGAACTAGAATTACTTCTTTATTTATCATAGAACTTAGTTTTACATAGAAGGCATAGCTCTCATTAGCTTATTTGTCACATAAAAATAAATTATGATATTTTAGAAAAGCTATATTCTCTTTTTTCAACGATCTTCAGCAATTTTTCTTTATCTTCAGGTAACTCAAGTTCATGAATTCTAGCGTGACAATTTGGGCATAGCGCGATACAGTTTTCAATCACATCTTTTCCGCCTTGCGACAAATATTCTATGTGGTGACAATGTAAATAAGGTATACCATCTTTTATAAATGGTCCTTTTTCTTGGCAAAGTTGACAAACACCTTTTGCAAGTCGTTTAACATATTCAGATACGATGGGATTACGTTTATAAACTTTTGTTTTTGAGAAGCAAAACTCCTCTTTGTTAACATATTTTGCAGCCATTTTTTTGTTATAACTACTAATTTTTTTGGCCTCTTCTTCTAATTTAATATCAGATAAATTACGAACATACCTAGTTTGACTTTTTTCCTGATTATATATTTCTTTATCTTCAATTAATTGCTCTTGATTTATTAAAGCTAAAGGAAATTTATATACCTTTCTACTGTTACCCGAGCTATCTTTTTCATAATCAGTATATATTTGTCCTGCTAAATATACTTCTCCCAAATACGTGTGTTCTTTTGGTTTAAATGTTTCAAATAAATGGATTTTTACAAAATTACTTTTCGAGTTAGCTAAAACTTTATTTTGATTCCTATCCAATACTTGATCCCCTTTTAGCCCCATACCTGTATATTGTAAAACACCATTTAACCACTTATCTTTATAAACATTACTTCCTGTTTGATCACTAAACAATACAAGAGTATTAGTTTGATGAGATCTTCTCATTCCACCCTGTCGAGAACATTTAAACTTCTCTGAAATTTCTTTGTTAGTATATACTCTACCGACTTCTATTTCACCTAATATGTTTTTAGACCAATTTTCTCGCCAGACAATAATTTTATCAAGATTAAACATTTCTCTCTCTCTTGGCATGCCATTTCTAATTAAATCAGCTAATACACCGGTAGAAATATCTAATTCTTTTAGTAATTCTTTCTTAGTAATCAATGTTGGATTCATAGCAATGCAGCTCCTAATGATATCAATATAATTGGCATCAGATAACTTGGAAATCGAAAAAAAATCATTTTATGTTCAAGTTATCTATAATATATAAAAACATCATTATTATACCTCATCTATGCTAATTTTTACTATTCTTATCTTAGCGTATTCTTCATAGGTGGTATATCAGAGCAAAATAAACTAAAAAAACGTAGTCTCTTTATGTAAAAACACCGTCTATTACTTATAACAACTTAGGTAAAACAATGGATGATTCAATTATAAAATTTTACGACGGATAATTTAGTAAGTACTACATATTTAATGGTTTAGAAATTTTGATGAAGTAGCTAGTTTCTTTTATAATAGTAAAGTAGACCTACATAAACATACTAAGATTAGAGGGTAAATTCATCGACGGATGAAATTACCCTCTAACGCTCTTTTAAGCGTATAGTTGGTTGTGAAAGAAAGACCTACCACACTTTCTTGGACTACGAGTCCCAAACAAAAAATGGTCTTCTTCACTGTCATTTTAAAACCTGGTTTAAGTATGTTGGGGCTTCGAGCCCGTGTAAAGGAAATTAGGAACGAAATGAAGCAGTGAAGAATCTTTCAACACTTCTTAGGAGATGAAAATTATGTATGTACTTGCTTTAGATGTCTCAATGGGAAAAAGTTATGTCGTTATTTATCATGAAAATACTTGTCTTTTTGAACAAGAAATTCTTCACGATAAAACACATTTCAATGCACTTCTTCAAGAAATTTATGCTCTTCCAGAACGACCACAAATCGTTTTTGAAGCAACGGGGGTTTATTCAAGAGTCATTGAAACTTTTTGTCAAAAGAATCATTTCGCCTATTGTTTATTAAACCCTTTAGAAGCGAAAAAACAACTGAATATTGACTTACGTTCAGTCAAAACGGATAAACGAGATGCCCATCGACTGGCACAAACACACGGTCAATTTTTGCGGAAACAAAAACAATCTCAAACAGAAGTCTATAAACAAACACGCGATTTTGCACGCTTTTATCAACAAATTGAAAGGGACATTAAACGTACGAGAATGAACCTGCATACCGCTTTACAATTGACTTTTCCAGAATTGGAAACACTTTTCACGAACAGGTTATCAAAACTCGCCTTGAATCTTGTCGAACTTTTCCCCCACCCTGATTACTTGGCACACTTAAGCCAAACTAAGGTAAAAAATGTGTTAAAGAAAAATACGGATAAAAAAATCTCCGATCAAAAAGCCTTGGCTAAAGCACAAACCTTACTTTCACTTGCGCAAAATTCTTATCCAGCAGAATCTGGACAAAGTATTTCTGTTCAAAAAGTCGTGTATTATGCCCAACAATTGAAACAATTGCTTGTAACAAAAGAACAACTCGCCAAACAGCTAGTTGAAATTGCGAAACAAACAATAGAATTTGATTTCTATCAAAGTATCCCTGGAATTGGTGAACTTTCTGCAGGACTCATTATTGGTGAATTAGGGGATATTCGGCGTTTTTCTTCTCATAAGCAATTGAATGCTTTCGTCGGTGTTGATACCAGAAGATATCAATCTGGAAAATATATAGCCAAAGAACACATGAATAAACATGGGAATCCGAAGGCCCGAAAAAATTTGTATTTTATTATGATGAACATGATTCGACAACAAGCGGCGGGGCCCAATCATCTTGTGGACTATTACTATAAACTAAAAACGCAACCTTCGCCCAAAAAGCATAAGGTTGCGCTCGTCGCCTGCATCAACAAGCTCTTGAAATGTCTCCATTCGATGGTACGACATTCAAGTCCGTATGATTACTCATACACGGCCTCTAACGACCAATAAGGAATATATCCTTACCTAGAATTATAGCATACCTAATAAAAAAATTTCTAATTTATTAGGCTTATTTCGTATACTTTTTTCTTGATAAAAACCAATAGAAAAAAGTACTTGACTAAACGTAGGAAGAAGAATGTGGGACAAATCTAAAAATCAGGGTTGCTATAGACTCTCGGATAAACGGCGAGAGCAGAAGCAACTCCTTCGGAAATAAGTCGAAATTCACAAAAATTTGAAAAGCAATTTTCGTTAATTTCTTCTTATTTCTCGGAGTTAAACACTTCTGTCCCAGCCTCTCTCAAATAAACGCCGTCCAAAAGTCAGGTTTTTCGGAAATTTCAAAAAAACGAGCAATACAAATAACGTATTGTTCGTTTTTTTCTCAAATTTCTCAAACCTAAACGACTTTTGTCTAGACCTCTTTTTTGATTTTAGGGTTATCCCTTTGTTTCATCATATTAACCAAGTAATCTCTCTCATCTTGACTATCGATAGTTTACAGCAAAATGTCAACGTCTTCCGTTTGTTAATCAAAAATTGGCGTAGCTCTTACCCCGATATAGCGAAACATTCCTTGATTCGCCATCGATATAGCTTTATCGAGTTCAAATATACCATAATAACTTAATAACGATTGCTCGTTTTTTTCTGGATTCAATAAATATTGTTTTATGATTGCTATTCCTTTATCGTTCATCTTATTCTTGTTGACCTTAGCTAGTGAAAAAGAACTTAGATTTGGTTCATCACTCCCACTGTAGCTTATGATCAAACTTAATTTATCATTTTTTTTACTTGTGTAAAGCGAAGCCGCTGCTTCTTTGCTTGCTTCCGATGTTTCAGTCGTTTTACACCAATAAAGAGGTCCTTGTCCAAACACCGCAAGAGAATCCAATAATTTTTCAGGGGCTTTTTTATTCAGCTCACTAGTCAGAAAATCATAGGAAATATCTTTACTTACAGAAGGATCAATAGCCTGATATGTAATATCTGCTTGAGGGGTTTGCGCATCTTTAGGACGAACCTTTTCAAGTCTAAAAAAAACAAGTTGCTTTGGATCATCACTATTTGCATTTTTCATGAATCCTAAATAATAACCATCTAGTTGAGCATAATTGATGATATTTATTGTTTTACTCTCCTCTTTTACTATATCCTCTTGTTTTATTTTATTAAAAAAATAGAAAATACTCACTGAAAAAAAAGCTATTACTATGATCAAGGACGTATATAAATACTCTTTTTTGACATTTTTTTTCATACTGTAGACTCCGTTCTAACTCATTTACCTTCGTCTATTTTAACGTAAATTTTATTGTTTGTGCGATTTAATTAAACAAAAAAAGATTGAACTAACTTAAGTGAGTGTGTGAAGCTTTCAATATTATTTTTCCATTTTAAATTATCAGGTATGTTTTCTGCCTTTCCCCATCTATAATCCGCATGTTCCTTTGATATTTTCACATATTTTTCGGTAGTAACCATTAAATATAACTGTTTGTCGATGACTAAATCAGCGTTTATCGCTACACTATATTTTCCAATTGAAAAAATACAATTATGTTCCACTATAATCCCTGTTTCCTCATATATTTATCTTATAGCAGCATTTTCAGACGATTCATTTCGTTTGATTCCACCTGTGATAGGTTGCCAAAAAGTAACAGCAGAATTACTAACTAAAAGTAACAAAAATTGTTTTTCTATTCGGTTGTATATCCAACATTCAATACTCTTTTTCCTCATGTTCTCTCCTGTCTATTCCACTTATTTTTCTAAATTTTGATCGTAAAATGATGAAAATCAACATTCGTGACACATAAAGTTACCCTTGTTCTGAATCACAATACGCAGCAGTTCCTAATTACTTTGTTAGTAAGCGGCTTTCCACAACTGCCCCTACAAGTAAAAACAAAAAGGCGAGTGATAGCATCTTTAATTCAGCAGAAGAATAGCTTATTTCTCTGAAAGAACGTACATGGGTTTTTTTCCCTGTTGTCAGAAGGATTCCTTTATCTATCGTAACACTATTTACCAGAACCAATGCTGAAAATTCCCATAGTGCGGAATACCGTGTGATTTTAAAAAGATCGAATAATTTTTGGGATAGCACCGCATTCTCTCTTACCACGCCAAACGAATTAGAGCCTAGTGTCAATCCGAAAATCGTACCTAAAACAAATAGCACGAGAAAGCCAGAGCCCCTATAGGCGTGTTCAGCGGTTTTTCTTTTGGAAAATAAGTTAGCCACAATGATTGCTAAAATCGACAGGAGATTAAAAAGAAAAATCTGAAGAATACTGACAAATAGATTTGAGGAAAAGCTAATATTCCCGCCTGTGTTATACTCTCTTAAAGAACCCTCGGATAAAAAATATTGTCCAATAAACAGGGCGATAAAAAAAGTTCCATAAAAAACACTTGCCGATTGGATGATTCCCTTAGAAAGTGATGTCTAATTCATAAAAGTCCTCCGTATTCCATAGATTGCACTACTTAAAGTATACCCTAATACTTAGGATAAATCCTTTTCAATAAAGATAGATATTGAACTACTATATTATTCTCACTGTCTATCAATGAATCGTGAAATACTCCTATTTTTCCAAACATCTCACCTGCCTCTTCTAACAAAAGTTCACCGAACAGTACCTGATACTTAGTGAGATTTACGTACTTTGTCTATTTTGGTAGTCACGCTCATTCAAGGGTAACGCCACTGCACCGGTCATCCATGACAGAATCAACCAATATGATTAACTGCGCCTCTCTTCAAAGCCATCAAACGTTGTGACTAAAAAATGAGTCAGAAGAAAAAATCCTCCTGACTCTCTTTATTGTGCTTCAAATTTGAAGATCATCGTGAAGTTACAGTGTGCAGATTTCTTATAGGAACCATAATAATTTCCTGAAAAGATGAAGTTACCTTTTTCTTGCGCATGTAAAATTCCTAACGTTTGTTTTAGTATCGTATCAACTGCAAATGATTGGTCGAGAAATCCTTCCGATGTGATTAATTTTAACTCTACACCTGCTTTTTTTTCTTCCGGTGAAGATGCCTGATCTAGCAAGGGAATAGTGGAAGCTGGATCAACTTTGATTTGAGCGATTTGGACATCCACAGGTACAGTAGAATGGTTGACGATCTCATATTTGGGTGAATTCACGGTCCCATGTTGGATATCCGTAGAACCGAAAATCACTTTTTGCGGAAGTGAAATATCGATCAATTCTTTGGCGTCCAATACATTGATCTGAATCGTCTGTGTCAATTGCCCTATCGCTAATGTTGCGGTGTATGTGCCGAATTTATTTTGGACATTCTGTGTGATTACTTTGATGTCTGATTTTTCTTTTCCTGAGGATATATCCCACGCTTTTGCTTTACTTTTTTTTAGTATAGTTTCATCAATCGTCGTTCCATCGACTTCATTAGAATAAAGTGTAAAATTTTGTGCGCTTAGGACATATTGTTTGTCGTATATACTATGATCGTCATAAACAAATACACCCACCTTTACTTGGCTCTTATTGCCATTTCGATCTGCTATTTCTACAGTTGTACTGGTTAAGCCTACTTTAGAGGTATCAGGAAGTACAAGATATTTGCAAGAAAGTTTTGTCACATCTTCATTATCTTTTAGATTTGTCACTGTCGTCAGTGGGTCAGTTGGCAAAGATCCATTTATCGGAACCATTTGTAAAATACCGTCTGCACTTGGGGCAGTTATATCAGGTTTGACAATCAAGCTTGCTTTCACCTTTACTGTGTTTTTTGATGCATCTGTAGCAAGAATGGTGACTTCTTGCGTACCACTTTGATACCTATCTGGTTGCTTTTCAAACGAGTATGCAATCCCACCATCGGGATCATTATCCGTAGCAGAAACAATGAAGTCACTTGGATCGATTTTTTCGCCATATTCAATTGTTGCACTCTTTGTGGCTACGTTTGGCGGAGTCGTATCCACTCCCTCGATCGTACTAGTCAATTTTGCTTGATTTTTTGACTGGTCTTCCAGAATCAATTGGATTGGCTGTGTTCCTTTTTTTAACTGTTTAAAATCAAAAGATGATAGAATATCCACCGTTTGCCAATCATTATCATATGGTTCATAGTCGAAAAGATCGACAAGATTAGGCAATGTTCCTAGTTCCATAGTCAAGGGGTCTTTCAATCTTCCAGTAGGTGGGGTCGTGTCGACTACGGTAAAGGGAATGACTACTGCCTGAGTGTATTTAGTATCTGAAAAGACAAACTTCCCCTGAGTAGCTCCTCATTTACTATCATCTGGTTTTTCCTGCATGTAACTCGTTACGGGGCCTGTATTTCCAGAATAATCTACAAATGTCAGTGGGTCTATCTTTTTGGGATCATAGAGATTCAATTCAATTCGATTGGTAGATTTTGGTGTAACAGTAAACTGTATTTGTTCCACAGTAACGTCTATAGAATCTGTAAATGTCCCAGTTGAGCCAATTTGATCGTTCACGCTCCACCATGTGCCAAGAACTTTTTCTTGTACTCGGAAGCTCCATTCCAAATGGTATTCGATCGTGACCAGTACGTGATCGTTGTTTCCTTTTCCACGTTTCATTTGAATAGTATGATTGGAATAGCTAACTTCGAGTGTATCAGGATCACTGGAAGTGATTTTCGTAATTATCCGTTTAGCAGAACCTGTATAATTGTATTCATTCCGTTCATGATACTGACAGCTTTGCTCAAAATCAGGTGAAAAATCTGTTCCTATCGTATATCCTTCTGTCGCAGCAACAGGGGTTTGAGAAAAATAATCCTTCATCATCTGCCATTGGGACTCGGTCACATCCTGTGCCACTTCTCTCGCAGTACTTCCTGAATCACTTGCATAACTATCTGTAGAAAAGGAACAGCAAAAAAACAACACGAAAAAGAGGGTTAGGCCTATTTTTTTTGTTTGATTCATTGATTGTTCCTCCTTATCCAACAAATATCAATTACGATCATCACTAACAATATGCCCAAAATAGAAAGGACAGTAGTACTTCCTGTAGCTTCGAATAGTTTTGGAAATGTATTTCTGGAAATGAACTCTGAAACTAATGGTTCATTTTTTACTACAGAAGGATTTCCGATGATCCCTTCAACAGGAATATCTCTATAGGACTCTACTGATTCTGCATAGCTGAAGGAAGGGTGCAAAAAGAGAAAAATAAGTAAGCTCATCACTGAAAAAATTTCTTTTTGCTTTTTCATTATTGCTCCTATTTTACTTCAAATTTCAAAACCATATCATACTGTGGCTGGATCGCTGTTTGACTAAACTGAAATCCTTTTGCTACATTTCCTGTCAATTGAAAAACGAGTTTTTCTCCTTGTGTGGTGATTGCACCTAAATCTGCAGGAAATTGGGCTGGATTCTTCGCGTCAGTTGTGTGTAGAGGAACAACTGTGTTACTTGTCACATTTTTCAAATCCAGGGTAAGCTGATCACTGATTTTTTCAGCATCCGACTTTCCTGTGGCGGGTTTTGCACGATCCTTGAAATCCATAATTGCTATTTCAACACTTTTTGATGAAAGATTTTTGATCTCATAATTTGGTGAGATGATACCTGAGCTAATATCCGTCTGTCCAAATAAGATTTTTGTAGGAATTTCTACATCTACCCAAGCTTTATCTGTGGGTCCTGGATTTGGTAGAGATGGATCAACTGGTTTCGTTGGATCAAATTCTTGGAATGTTCCTTCTGCTGGTAAGGTCGCAGAATCTTGTTTTTTGATTTCTTGTGTCTGTGTATTAGGATCATTTTGACCATTCTCATACGCATAACCTTTTGTTCCACTCAAAATTGCAAAACTACTGAACAGTAGTACGCCGGTAACTTTTATTAAATTTACTTTTTTCACTTTATTTTCCTCCATTTATTCTAAAACTACTGATTGATTGCAAGCTGGCCCACGATAACTGTTTCGCCGACTTTCTGTTTTAGATTTGTAAGTTCATAGTAAATAACATGATGGTTCACTTTATAAACACCCTGTGGTATGGCCTTTTTCAATTCACCATTCTCGACAAACTGTTTCGGTTTGATCATTCCTGAATCATAGATAATCGCTTCTTGGTTTTCGATTGTTGTTTGAACGCGAATTGCATAATGGTTACTGTTTGGGTTTAATATCGTGACTTTCCCCACCTTGTCTGCTTTCTCAAAAAACATATCCGATTCCATTTTTAAGCGAAATTGACTCTTGTCTGCTTGCCCTTGCAAATAAGCCGAAAAGTCTTTATCAGACATATTTTTGACATATTTAGATTCTGCCCCGTTTGTTTGATTTGCTACAACGACTGGTCTTGTATAATGTATGAAATAATAGTAGTAGCATGCCACCCCAATAAAGCAGCTACACAATAGAACCAAGACTATTCGTTTGACTTTTCTGAATTTTCCCAACTTTTTCTACCTTTCCTCTATTTTTTCGCTCCCTCTGTTGTTATAATCATGTTGGATTTACCTGTATAATTATTTGTCCAACGATGATAAAAATAACTATAAAACAATATTTATTGTCGCGCGAGTTCATTTTCAAACTATCGTTAGATGATAATAGGAGGAAAGTTATGGAAAAATTGTTGGAAAATAAATTATTGAAACATTATTTAATCATTAGTTACTTACTACCTCGAAAATGGGAAAAAATCAGAGATATTGCAAAAACAACAGGATTATCTGAAATTACGATTCGTCAAAATATCAGTGAAATCAACCAGTATATTCTGCCTGCAAAAATAAATAGTAGCCAACAGCGAGGAATACGTCTGTTTCTGCCACCACAGCAAAACGGCTTCTTTATTTTTTCGAAATTGTATAAACAATCATTGCGTTTTACATTATTGGAAGAAATCTTTATCAATCATTATCCTAATCTCACCTCACTGGCTGACAAGCTTTTTTTTAGTACCTCAACATTGAAGAGGAAAATTGCTGAACTTAATCAACTACTTGCTCCCTATAGTTTATTAGTTGACTCGAGTCAACTAGACATCGTCGGCGATGAACGAAAAATCTGCTGGTTTTCCTTTTGCTTTTTCACTGAAAAATATGGTGTTTCTGATGAATTTATACGTGATGATGCACTGGACTTATTCGATGATATCTACAGAGAATTTTTTTCTTACTATCCAGAATTGTTTGTTCCTCAACGACAAGTATATGCGTATCGCAATAAATTTCGGATCATGCTCTTTATTTGCTTTTCACGGATTCGCAAAGGTCATCTATTTACTAGCCAAACAAAGCAAACAGTCAGAAAAGATTTCCAATTGTCCCATCAAGTATGCAGTAAAATATATGAAAAATATAAGATAGCTGTAACTCCTCAAATCACTTACCAACTATTTTATGTCTTTTTCAATCAAAATTTTGCTTGGTCGATTGAAGAACTGCGGATAAAATCTCAAAAAAATAATCAAATCAATCAAATTAGATCTGCTCTCTTAGATTTATTGAATACCATTGAACAGCAAGAAAAGCTGACGGTGGAGAATAAAAATGACCTATTGCTTTATTTATATAATGCAACCACCTATGTTTGGGGGCCTGCGACGATTTTGTATAATCCCAATGAAGAATTTTTTAGCCAATTAAATAACTACTATTCTAGTTTTACCCAACGGATCTGCACGATTATCAAAGAATCACTTATGAAAGAACAGTTAGCGATCTATCTAGATACTTCCGTTATCAATAAATATTTATTTATGCTAGTTACTTCTTGGATCAGTTTATCTGAACAGTTGGAAACGATCGCACCTAAAGTGAAGACAGGCTTATTCTTTAATACAAGCTATGAACATAGCCTTTTTCTAAAAAATGATATCCAATACCATCTAGGGTTTCGCTTGGATATCCATTCTTTGAATCACCTTACATTGTCTGAAGTATGTCACTCTGCGAATAATTACGATTTGCTGGTTACTGATCTTCCATCTTTGAATCTAACAGAGTGCGAAGTCGTTTCTATCCACTCCAATCCTACTCCTGAAGACTTTAAAAATATTTTGCATTCTTACAATCGAATTGTAAACAATCATTGGAACCATGATTTTCTAAAACTTCAAAAACACAACAGTATTTATAAATATTAGAGGAATATATTTTTGTAATTTTCAGATTTTTTTTGTATAAGCTTGACACTGCATAATAATACAGCTATAATGACAAAAAATCATTGATAGAGAGAGTAACTGATAGATGGAAATCAAGAGAGCGATTGGGTGGTGTGAAATCGTATTTCCTCTATAAGTGAATGTAGCTCTGGAGATGCACAGGTGACGTAAGAAGTTTGTGACGGTGATCCCCGTTATCGGATAATGCGCTTCATTTTTTAATGAGTCGCTGAGAGATTGTTTGATTTTTCAAACAAAAAAACGGTGGTACCGCAATTGACTATTGCCCGTTGGAATAATAATTATTCCAGCGGGCTTTTTTGTATTTACCACCCACAGAAAGGAAGATGGATATGTATCTTAGCAAGGATGATCGAGTCTCATCAAAAATCACATTGCTCATTTTTAACTAAAAAGACAAGGGGTTTTTATGATGGAAAAATTATCTATAAAGAAATTATTATTAGTTGCTTCACTTATTTTTGGTATGTTTTTTGGTGCAGGAAACTTGATTTTCCCAGCACATTTAGGACAGCTTGCTGGCGACCATTGGCTATCTGCTGGTATCGGTTTTTTACTTAGTGCAACATTATTGCCTTTAGCTGCACTCGTTGCACTAAGTAAAACGAAATCGACTGGATTATACGATTTTGCGAAGCATGTCTCTCCATGGTATGGCGTTACTTTTCTGGTTATGAATCATCTTGCCTTAGGGCCAATGTTTGCTACGCCGAGAACTGCTGCCTTAGGTTATCAATTTAGCCTAGGAAATTTTTTACCTGCTAAATATTCAACGATTGGTTTATTGATTTTTTCTGCTATATTTTTTGGTCTTGCCTATTATCTATCAATTCATGAATCAAATTTACTTAAAATAATTGGGAAGTGGTTAAATCCTTTATTTTTAATAATCTTATTTCTTTTATTCATCGTTGCCTTCCTCTCTCCATTTGGACCACTAGACGGGACACCCATCGCTACTTACCAACATGGCGCCACTACGAATGGCTTTTTAGAAGGCTATAATACAATGGATGCATTGGCTGCTCTAGCTTTTGGTGTTACGATCATTCGTTCACTCCAAGGTATGGGGATCCATAAAGAAGACGCAATTGCCAAAAATACGATCAAAACTGGCTCTCTTGCTATGCTTTTATGTGGCGGGATTTACTTAGGAATCATCGCTTTAGGCTCAATGTCTCTTACACGATTCAGTGTTTCTGAAAATGGTGGGATTGCATTAACCCAAATCATTCAAGCTTATTTTGGAAAAGCCGGCTTAGCACTGATGGGAACAATGACGATTCTAGCCGTTTTCACTACTGCTATCGGGTTGATTGCCTCATTTGCTCAAGATTTTTCAGTTCGTTTCCCTATACTTAGTTATAAAGGTTGGCTTCGTGTCACTACGATTCTCTCTTTCACTACTGCTAATTTTGGTTTGAATACGATCATTTCTTGGACAATGCCATTTTTGATGCTCCTTTATCCTTTGGCAATGGCAATGATATTGCCAGCTCTTTGTTCTGGTTTATTCAAGAATCGCAAGATCGTTTATCAAATGACGACACTTTTCACAGTGATTCCAGCACTTTTAGATGGAATCAAAGCTTTACCCGTACAAAACTCTTTCACTTCTGCTTTAACTTCTTGGTATACACATACGATCCCATTTGCTGCGAATGGGCTTGGCTTTATTCTTCCTACTTTCGCAGGGTTCATTCTTGGGTTGCTTCTTTGTCTATTTGAAAAAAACTATTCGTATCAAAAAACGATTTCATCTAAATAAAATAAAGAGGTTGGGACAGAAGTGTTTAACTCCGAGAAATAAGAAGAAATTAACGAAAATTGCTTTTCAAATTTTTGTGAATTTCGGCTTATTTAAGAAGGAGTTGCTTCTGCCCCCACCGTTTATTCGGAGTTAGAGTCTGTGGCAAAACTGATTTTTAGATTTGTCCCACACTCCTTTTCTCTTTTGCTCTGCTTCTCTATTTTTCAGTATCTTCAAAGATACACAGCTAAGCAACCCTATACTATTTTAATAAGGAGCAATTTTTTATCTATTACGTGAATACAATGAAAAATGATACAGAATATTTGATGAATAAATAAATGTGATAGCTTGACCTTTTATTGTCAGTTATCAAAAATATCTACCATTTAGTAGGTAACTATTAGGAGAGAGATATATGAAAGATTATTATTCCGTACAAGAACTTGCGGAACAGCTGAATGTGACAACGCGTTCTATTCGAAATTATTTACAAGAAGGAAAACTACACGGAACTAAAGCAGGTGGTAAATGGCGTTTTACCGAACAAGATCTATATGATTTTTTATATGGCGTCGAAGAGACCAACCAAGACCAAGAAAACAAGCAGATTTTTGAAGCTCCTGTCACATTAAGATTTTCAATTGTCACTACTGATTTTTATGCAATGCAAAAGTTTAAAGATACTGTTTTTACTTATCATCTAGATGTCTATGCCAATAAAAAAGAGCGTCTACTTCACTATCAACACCTCAAACAGAACCACTATGAACTAACCATTGGGGGCAACTTCAATTATGTGATGAACTTTAGTCATTGGATCTACAAATTACTGCAAAAACAATCAGCGATTACCTTGAAAAAAATGGCAAGTTCTTAACAAGAGGACATACTGCAAAAAGCAATTGCTGACACAGATCTAGTTCCTTATACTCTGGTCAGCAATTGCTTTTGATCGCCTCTCGTGTGAGCAAATCATTCAAATCATCCACATAGATTAGACACGACTTTATCTAGAAGAATTTTTTAGGACCTCAGCTATTTATTCAAGATTGATTTCCCACATCCTACTCTTAGCCTTTTCCACCTTGGAAGGAAGGGTATAAGGTCATACCACCATCTACAAATAAGGTGATCCCTGTAACATAACTAGATTCTTCAGAAGCTAACCAAGCAGCAGCAGCGGCAATTTCTTTCGGTTGGCCAACTCGTGCCATCGGTATCATGTTTTCAAGTATTTCTTTTTGCTTTGGATCCTCAAATTTTTCCGCATTGATTGGCGTTTTTATGGCTCCCGGACCAATGCTGTTGATTCGAATATGATCTGGGGCATACTCCATAGCGACAGTTTCCGTAAACAATTTGACTCCACCTTTTGATGCAGCATAGTGGGTAAAAGTTGGCCACGGAATTTGTTCATGGACGGAAGACATATTGATGATATTTCCTTTTCGATTTTCGCCTTTAAAATAATTCAACGCTGCTTTTGTCCCTAAGAATACGCCTGTTAGATTCACTTTGATAACTTTTTCCCAATCTTCTAAGCTTAGTTCATGAGTTGCAGATTGATTTTCCATGCCTGCATTGTTTACCCAAATATCCAGTTGCCCGAATTTGTTGAGCGCTGTTTCTAACAGGCGATTGATTCCTTCTTCTGTGCTGACATCTGCCTGGACAGCAACTGCCTCTCCTCCTGCTTCTTTGATTGCAGCAACAGCTTCATCTGCTCCTTCTTTGTCTGAATTGTAATTAACAACGACCTTCATTTTTTCTTTACCAAAACGTTCTGAAATGGCTGTTCCGATTCCTTTTGAACCACCAGTTACTACGGCTACCTTGTTTTCAAGATCTTTATACATCTATATTTCCACCCTTCTTGATCTTTTATGATCAACTTATTTAAAGTGTACTATACGACCTACCATTTCAAGCAAACAATACGCTTACGAATAGTTGCACCAATAATATGCTGTACGTCAAAAAAAGGCATGAAACAAAAGAAATAAATACTTTCGCCTCACACCCTAAACACGAATAAATAGCAGAAGGAGTTTTTCCTTGGAAAAATAAGTCAACAATCCACAAAAGAATGAAAAGTAATTTTTGAGACTCATTTCCTCATAATGAACCATTTATGTCCTAGTTTCTTTTCCTAAAAATTAGTTGAAATAGTCGGCTGTCGCTTGTTCATCTGCTTTTAATTGGTCGATCAAAGCTTCCGCACTCGAAAATTTCACTTGATCTCTCAGGAAATGATTCCAACGGATAGTGACATGTTCCCCATAAATATCTTGTGCAAAATCTAAAATATACAGTTCAACAGTCAATTCACGGCCCTCGCCAAAGGTATCATTATGCCCAATCGAGCCCATTGCTCTATACCAAGTATCGCCAACTTTGATCTCAGTGACATAAACTCCTTCTTTAGGAAGATGAACGGTACTCTTGACTTTCACGTTAGCTGTAGGAAATCCTAACAAACGACCACGAGCATCACCATGTACGACTACACCTTCTACTTCATAAACCGATCCTAAAAGCTTAGTGACTTCTTCTAATTTGCCATTATCTAATAAGTGACGTATGCGCGTGGAGCTTATTTTTTCTCCTTCATTTTCTTCCTTCGGGATCGTCACAACTTCAAATCGCTTTTTAGCGTACTGTGGCAAGTGCGCAACATCTGCAATCTCTCTTGGACCATACGTATAATCGAAACCTGAAACAGCGTACTTTGCATGTAGTCCCACGATATATTGATCGACAAAATCTTGTGGGGCTAAATGTGCAAACGAAGAAGTAAAATCAATTTCATAGAGATAATCAACACCTAACGCTGCCATTTTTTCTTCTTTCTGTGCTAATGTCGTCAAATATTTAACCTGACTGGGATTGATTTTTTTAAAAACGATTGAAGGATGTTGATTGAAAGTCATCAATGCCAACTTTAATCCTTCTTTTTCCGCAATTTTTTTGCCTGTTTGTATTACTTTTTGATGTCCTTTATGCACACCATCAAAAAAGCCTAATACTAATACAACATCCTCTTTAGGGATTTGGTCCATTTGATAGGGATGTCTGATTTTGATGATTTTCATGTTTTTATACCTCGTTTCTCAACACTTTACTTGGTTTTAATTTATTTTTTTCTTTAGGGTTCGGTTGGTAAATGCTCACGACTTGGTCACGATAGAAAAGCGCAATTTCCTCTGTGGACATACGATCTAATTGAAAGACGTTGTATTCAAGACGCATCCCATTTTTAACCTTCTGCCATACATCATCACTGATATCTACCCGTTTGAAGCGAGCAACCCCAACTTCCAATGGCAGCAGATGCGCTTCTATCGTTCCACTTTCCATGTAATCTGCTACTTGTTGCAATGTAATTGCCTGTTCTTTTTTCATTCCGGCACTAGCCGTACGAGTCAAATCTGACATATGTGCAGGATAGCCTAGTTTTTTTCCTGTATCAACAGCTAATGTTCTGACGTAGGTACCCTTGCCGCATTCTACTTCGAAACGCCAAGACAATAGCCCATCTGTTTCATTCCAATGAATATCACTTGCTCGCTCAAAACGATAGATTTGGGCTTTGCGCACTGGTCTTTCTACTGTTTCGTTATTTCTGGCATATTCGTAAAGTCGTTTGCCATTCACTTTTACTGCGGAATACATCGGAGGAATCTGTGTGATTTCTCCAACAAAACTCTCCATCGCAGCATCTATTTGCTCTTCTTCTAAAGGTATACCCACACGTTTGCTCTCTACTTTTTCTCCGGAACGATCTTCGGTAGTTGTACTAAAGCCTAGGGTGATTTCTCCTTCGTATGTTTTACCTGAATCTGTTAAATATTCGATGACTTTCGTCGCTTTTCCAATACAAATCGGCAAAACACCATCTACATCAGGGTCCAATGTTCCGCCATGCCCGATTTTTTTCGTATGTAAAATTTTTCGTAATTTAAATACACAGTCATGACTGGTCATGCCACGTTCTTTCCATAAAGGTAATAAACCATCCATAATTTTTCTCCTTTTCATTTGAGGTATCAACTGTACAATTATAACACATGAAATGTATTTGCTAACGACTTTGAATCGCTTCTCTACGGTTTTTATTCTTTAGCAATACAACTGTAATAAATCTTCATCATCATGTAAATAGCTACTATGGTATGCTTTAATCAAAGGAGGGAACACTATGGAAAATTTTTTCTTTGTACCTTTTGATTGGCTATATGGATGGTTATCAGGCAAATAATCTTTCCCCTAGACTTTAGCGTTGATGAAATGATCCAGTCAGGTCGGAACAGAAGTGCTGAATCGCTCTTCTATTCGAAAAAGATGCTTCTGTTCCCACTGTTTATTCATATTTAAGCTGAAGGGGTTGCTTCTGCTCCCACCGTTTATTCGTTTTTAAAGAATGAGACAAAAGCGTTTCTTACTTTGGTCCAACACACCCTTTTTTTAATAAATACTTATCATTATACGTAGCTTATTAGTTTTTTTGGCTCTATAATTTATGGGACTGATGAATCAAAATTGATTCTTCAGCCCCATTTTTCATTTTAGGTATTAAAAAACATATCGTTCTCTAGTATGATTAAATCACCACAAAATAAACTACGAGAGGACGATATGTTCTATGAATGATTCTATCAAAAAAATGTTGCGATTAATAGACCAAAATTTAGTAATCACTGAAGTTTCTTACGAGCTGTTTCAAAACAAAAAAACGATGGTCATCGATGCGGTTCTCTCTCCTGCTCCTTGTGCTTGTGCACATTGCGGTTCCTCTGTAATCGATGCTCACGGTCAAACGACCATTGTGAAGAATGGCAAGAAGAAAACTATTGTCCGCTTTGAAGAATACAACCACATGCCACTGATCATGCGTTTGAAAAAGCAACGCTACACCTGTAAAAACTGTTTGCGTCATTGGACAGCCCAAAGCTACTTTGTCCGTCCTAGACATTCGATTGCCAATCATGTCAAATGGAAAATCACTGCTTTACTCGCCGAAAAGATGTCTTTATCATTGATTGCCAAGCTTTGTCAGGTATCTTTGACGACTGTGATTCGTACATTGAAAGAGTTGAAAAACTATCTTCCGAAGCCGTCAAAAAGGACCCTGCCAAAAGTATTGATGGTGGATGAATTTCGTTCGCACGCTTCGATTGAGGATAAAATGAGCTTTATTTGTGCGGATGGCGAGACAGGAAAACTCATTGATATTTTGCCTACACGTAAATTATCGCGTTTGACACACTATTTTAGTCGCTGTACGAATCCTGAAGCGGTGGAATACTTAGTGACAGATATGAATGCCGCCTACTTCCAATTGACAAAACGTGTCTTACCGAATGCGAAAGTCGTCATTGATCGTTTTCATATCACCAAACATCTGAATCAGGCATTCAATGATTTTCGTGTACAAGAAATGAAAAGATTACACCAGTTAGGGCAACGAAGAGAAGCCGAGAAAGTGAAAAAGAACTGGCGCTTTCTTCTAAAAAACCGTCAAAAAATCAATTACTATGACTACAAAACATGGCGCAGTTTTCGTGCACCTAAATACCCGCTACTCACTGAAGCAATGATGATCGATCGATTACTGGCGTTTTCAACGCCTTTAAAGGAAGCCTATACTTTTTTCCATGAGCTGACCGAAGCCTTTCGAGACAAAGAACCTGACTTATTTTTTACCTTATTAAAAAATCTTCCTGAAACACTTGATGTCCAATTTCGCACGAAACTTCAAAACCTTTTAACTTACGAAGAAGGGATTTACAATGCTATGATTTACCCGTATTCTAATGGCAAAATAGAGGCCAAAAATACCCATATCAAGACACTGAAACGATTATCTTATGGATTTAAATCATTTGAGAACATGAAAATCAGGATTTTTTTGATCAATCAATTGATTCAAGTGAAATAACAAAAAAATCTGAGACAGAAGGTCAGTCCTTCTATCCCAGATTTCACTTTACAAAACTCATCAGTCCTTATTGACAAAGAGCCCTTTTTTTGCTCTTCTCCTCAAGAAGATAGCCAAAAATATAGCAAAAAAACCGTTATTCACCAGGTATCTAAACTTGGTGAATAACGGTTTTAATATTGAACAAATTTGCCTTTAGGAGTAAGATCTAGTCTTTATTCAGGTTTCGTAATAATTGGTCGATATGGTTGCCGTAGACAACTGATTCATCAAGTTCAAAAGTCAATTCAGGTGTCTTATAAATACTCAAGTTATGCCCTAATTCACGGCGAATCAAGCCACTAGCTTTTTCTAAGCCTTCTTTTGCTTTTTTCTTATCCGATGCTAGATCAGATAAGATACTATAATAAATCGTTGCTTGTTGCAGATCTCCAGTTACATGAACATCGGTGATCGTAACATTTTCAACACGAGGATCACGTACTTTTTTACGTAATATATCATTTACTTCTTTTAAAATTTCTTGACCGACTCGGCGGTCACGATAGTTTGCCATATTGAGCGGCCTCCCCATTCATTTAGTCGTTTTTGATTTCTTCCATAATGAATCCTTCAATGACGTCATCTACTTTGATGTCGTTGAATTTTTCGATCATTGCGCCACATTCATAGCCCATTTTCACTTCTTTTACATCATCTTTGAAGCGTTTCAAGCTAGCAAGTTGGCCTTCATAGATAACAATTCCATCACGAATGACACGTACACCGCTATCTCTGCGGATATAGCCTTCTGTCACGTATGCTCCTGCAATCGTTCCGACTTTCGAAACTTTGAATGTTTCACGAACGATCATTTGCCCTGTGATTTTTTCTTCAAATTCTGGATCAAGCATGCCTTTCATCGCTGTTTCGATTTCTTCGATTGCTTTGTAGATGATACGGTGCAAACGAATGTCTACTTCTTCTGCATCTGCTTGACTCTTCGCTTGTGGTGTAGGACGAACGTTGAAACCGATGATGATCGCATTACTTGCAGCAGCAAGTGTGACATCACTTTCATTGATCGCACCAACTGCAGAATGGACGATTTTCACACGTACGCCTTCTACATCGATTTTATTCAATGATGCTGCTAATGCTTCGGCAGAACCTTGTACATCAGCCTTGATGATCACATTGACATCTTTCAATTCTCCCTCTTTCAAGCTTTCGAATAAAGTATCCAATGTGACACGGCTTGTAGCAGCACGATGTTCCAACAACGCACGTTTTGCACGTTCTTCACCGGCAGCACGAGCTGTTTTTTCATCTTCAAATACAACGAAATGATCACCAGCTTGTGGTACATCATTTAATCCAGTGATTTCAACTGGTGTTGCTGGACCGGCAGATTTTTCACGGCGGCCTAGATCGTTGTTCATCACACGTACACGTCCATAGGTATTCCCTACAACGATTGGATCCCCGACATTCAATGTTCCTTGTTGGACAAGTAATGTAGTTACAGGTCCTTTTCCTTTGTCAAGACGGGCTTCAATAACTGTACCGATTGCTCGTTGTGTAGGATCAGCTTTAAGATCTTCAACTTCAGCAACCAATAAGATCATTTCTAATAATTCATCGATATTTTGGCCAAATTTAGCCGAAATCTCAACAAAGATCGTTTCTCCGCCCCATGATTCTGGAATCAATTCATATTCACTTAATTCTTGCATGACGTGTTGTGGATTCGCACCTGGTTTATCGATTTTATTCACAGCAACGATGATTGGCACACCGGCTGCTTTTGCATGGTTGATGGCTTCCACTGTTTGTGGCATCACACCATCATCAGCTGCGACTACTAAAATCGTGATATCTGTGATACTTGCTCCACGCGCACGCATACTTGTAAACGCCGCATGTCCTGGTGTATCTAAGAATGTGATTGGTTTGCCGTCGATATCGATTTGATAGGCACCGATATGCTGCGTGATCCCGCCAGCTTCTCCACTTGTTACACGTGAATGACGTAAGGTATCAAGTAACGTAGTTTTCCCGTGGTCAACGTGTCCCATGATAGTTACAACTGGAGGACGAGATACTAGATTTTCAGGATTTACTTCTTCCGCTTCAAAGAATTTATCGATATCTGCGATATCTACTTGAACTTTTTCTTGAGGTTCCATCCCATAATCTGTTGCTAATAATTCGATCGTATCCTTATCTAAGGATTGGTTTTGATTGACCATTACACCAAGCAAGAATAATTTCTTGATGATCTCAGCTGGTTCACGATGGATTTTTTTAGCGATATCTGCCACATTCATTCCTTCAGTATATTCTAATACTTCTGGTAACTCACGGAATTTACGTGGTGGTACAGCTGGTTTATTTGATGTCTGTTGTTTGCCTTTTTTTCCTTTTTTATTAAAACGATTGCGGTTGTTATTGTTGAATTTTCCGCGATTGTTGTTTGTATTTCTGT
This sequence comes from Enterococcus durans, assembly GCF_002277935.1. Taxonomy (NCBI): domain Bacteria; kingdom Bacillati; phylum Bacillota; class Bacilli; order Lactobacillales; family Enterococcaceae; genus Enterococcus; species Enterococcus durans. The sequence continues at coordinate 2,826,037 of NZ_CP022930.1, forward strand.
TTTGGCTTTGATTTCCACCTTGGCGATTTTGGTTAGTAGCGCCTCCACTATTATTTCGGTTTTGAGTTGTTGATTGGTTTTTTCCTTGATTCACTTGACCGCTCCCTTGACCGCGATCTTGATAGTTGCGGTTATTTTTTTGTTGTTTTGGTTTTGTTTCGTTTTTAGGCTGATCGTTCGGCTGCTTTTTGGCTGGTTTTTGGCTTTCTTGCTGTGCTGTATGCTTATTTCCTTGTGGTTTAAATGCTTGTTGCAGTTTTTTTTCATCACTACTTGTGATGACTCCCATATGATTTTTCACATCAATACCGAGCTTCTGTGCTTTTTCCACAAGGTCTTTACTAGACTTATTCATTTCTTTTGCTAGTTCATAAATTCGTTTATTGCTCATGCAATCACCTTCCTAACCTTCAATTAGCTCCTTGGTTTTCTTCGCAAATCCGTTATCCAGGATCCCAAATACTTTGCGAGGTCTTCCGATCATCTGCGTGATTTCCGCTTCAGAAAATAGCTCAAAGCAAGGAACTTCATAGTATGAACTCTTATCTTTAATCTTTTTCTTCGTGTTTTCACTTGCATCATTCGCGACAAAGACGATTTTGGCTTTGTTTCTGCGGATATCTGCAATCGTTAGCTCTTCGCCCGTGACTAGTTTGCCAGCGCGCATCGCTAATCCAATGAGATTCATGGCTTTTTGCCGATTGACTTCTCTCATTTACCAAATAGCTCTTTTCGTGCTTTTTGGTGTGTGACATACTCTAATAATTCTTGATAAAATTCATCAGTCAAACTCGTTTCAAGTGCTCGATCGAGAATTTTTTTATCCCAAGCTTGTTGTACTTCATCTGGCTCAAGTGAGACATACGCGCCTCGTCCTGGCATTTTCCCAGTTGGATCGATTGATACTTCTCCTTCTTTCGAACGAGTAATACGAATCATCTCTTTTTTTGGTTTCATTTCACCTGAAACGACAGATTTGCGTAAAGGGATTTTCCTTTGTTTCATCTCTTTGCCTCCTAAGCTATCTGTTAAGCATCTTGGTCTGTTTCTTCGATAGTTTTTTCATCGTTGAACGCGATTGTTTCATATTCGTCATCTGTCAAATCAGATTGGATGATTGCTTCATCGTGTGCTTCTGCCACTGATTCATTACTTGCATCTTCAGTTTTATTTGCTTGTTCTTCATAATATGCAGCCATGTCTGACTCTGACTTGATGTCGATCTTATGGTTCGTTAGTTTTGCAGCTAATCGTGCATTTTGACCACGTTTACCGATTGCCAATGATAATTGATAATCAGGAACAACGACTGTACAAGCTTTTGGATTTTGTTCATCAAAGATGACATCCATGACTTGCGCTGGGTTCAATGCATTGGCGATGAATACTGCTGGATCTTCGTCCCATTCAACGATATCCATGTTTTCACCTTTTAATTCATTGACGATTGCTTGGACACGTTGCCCTTTCGGACCAACACAAGTTCCTACTGCATCGATATTTTCATCATTTGAGCGTACAGCAACTTTAGAACGGTCACCCGCTTCTCTTGCGACACTGACGATCTCAACGATACCATCGTATACTTCTGGTACTTCTTGTTCAAACAAACGTTTCAAAAGATCTGGATGGCTACGACTAACAAAAACTTGAGGACCTTTTGAGGTATTTTCTACTCGAGAAACATACACTTTGATCCGATCATGCGGTTGATAGAATTCATTCGGCATTTGATCTTGTTTAGATAACACTGCTTCGATTTTTCCAAGATTCACGTAAATGTAACGTTTATCTTGACGTTCAACGATTCCTTGCATGATATCTTTTTCATATGCACTGAACTCATTATAGATAATTGTTCTTTCTGCTTCTCTCACACGTTGCAAGATTACTTGTTTCGCTGTTTGCGCAGCAATGCGGCCAAAATCTTTTGGTGTAACTTCAAATCGGATCGTGTCGCCGATTTCATATGCTGGATTGATCAAAAGTGCATCTTTCAATGATACTTCCAACTGTGAATCCATGACTTCTTCTGTCACTTCTTTCACTGCATAGACGTGGATTTTCCCTTTCTTCTGGTCAAATTCTACTTCTACGTTTTGTGCTTGACCATAATGGCGTTTATATGCAGAAACTAAAGCTGCTTCTAAAGCGTCAATTACGATTTCTTTTGAAATTCCTTTTTCAGCTTCTAATGCATCTAACGCGTTCAACATTTCTTTACTCATTGTTCTGTTTCCTCTCCGTGATTAAAATTGGATTGCTAAGCGAGCTTTGGCAATGTTTTTTCGGTCAAGAATCAATTCTTTTTCCCGTGTTTTTATGCGTATTTTCAATGTAAGCTGGTCAGCATCAAATGACTGAAGAAATCCTTCAAATTGCTTTTCTCCATCCACTGGTTGGTAGAAAGACACATGGATGTATTCACCTAGTGCTTTTTCATAATCTGTTTCTTTTTTTAGCGGACGTTCTGCTCCTGGAGATGACACCTCTAGGAAATATGCTTGTGGGATTGGATCGGGATCTATTGCATCGAGTTTTTCACTTAATTTTTCACTGACATAGACACATTCTTCAATATCGATTCCACCATCTTTATCAATAAATACTCGCAAGAACCAACTTTTTCCTTCTTTCACAAACTCTACTTCTACAAGTTCAAAATTTTGTTCCTCTAAAATCGGAGTCACCATTTCTGTGACTGTTTCAACGACGCTACTCAAGAATTTCGCCTCCTTAAAAATTGAATCCATAATTCCATTAAAAAGAGTGAGCGAAAAATCCGCTCACTCACAGTTAGTATCATTACCTATAAATAACTATACCATAATTTCTCTGAAATGACAAGCAAGCTCGCTGTTGCCTACTATAACATATCAAAAAGCGACAATTGATTTTCGTCAGGAAGGTCTTTTAATACGCCATTATCATTCATATATTCAATCAAAGTCTTGGATACTTTTCCTCGTGTAGCCAGATCTTCTTTTGATAAGAACGGACCATCTTTCCTTGCTTCGACAATCTGTTTTGCCACGTTGGTACCTAAACTTGGTACAGCACGAAATGGCGCAATCAATGTATCTCCTTCGATTACAAAATTGACCGCATCTGATTTATACAAATCGATCATCCCGAATTTAAAGCCACGTTCTAACATTTCATTGGCCAATTCAAGTACTGTCAATTGATTTTTTTCTTTCACAGAGGCATCCATTCCTTTGTCTGTGATCTCTTTCATGGCTTGTTTGACTGCATCTTTTCCTTTGCACATGGAAACAAGATCAAAATCATCGGCACGAACAGAGAAGTACGCACAATAATACAGAATAGGGAAATATACTTTAAAATACGCTACACGTAATGCCATCAATACATACGCAGCCGCATGGGCTTTCGGGAACATGTACTTGATTTTTGAACAAGAATCAATATACCAATCTGGTACATTGTTTTCTTTCATCGCATTTAAATATGTCTCACGAAGTTCATCTGGGATTTTGTTCCACAGTCCCTTACGCACTGTTTCCATGATTTTAAATGCCATCCCACTGTCTAATCCGGCATGGATCAGATAGACCATGATGTCATCCCGACAACCAATTACTTCCGCTAGTGTCGCATCCCCACGTTTGATCAATTCTTCCGCATTTCCAAGCCAAACATCTGTCCCATGAGAGAGTCCAGAGATTTGCAGTAATTCAGCGAAAGTGGTTGGATGGGTTTCTTCCAACATCCCACGAACAAAACGAGTCCCGAATTCGGGGATACCTAGTGTACCTGTTTTAGAGTTGATTTGTTCTTGTGTCACGTTCAAGACTTCCGGTCCGGCAAATATCCGCATCACTTCTGGATCATCTGTAGGGATCGTTTGTGGATCGATCCCAGATAGATCTTGGAGCATCCGAATAACAGTCGGGTCATCATGTCCAAGAATATCAAGTTTCAATACATTATCATGGATCGAGTGGAAATCAAAGTGGGTCGTTTTCCATTCAGAATTTTGATCATCTGCTGGAAATTGGATGGGGGTGAAATCATAAACATCCATGTAATCAGGAATAACGATGATCCCCCCTGGATGCTGACCAGTCGTTCGTTTGACTCCAGTGGCTCCTTTAGCTAAGCGATCGACTTCTGCACTTCGAAATTGCAGATTATGGTCTCTTTCGTAGCCCTTAACAAAGCCATAAGCCGTTTTATCTGCCACCGTACCAATTGTTCCAGCACGATAAACATATTCTTCTCCAAATAATACTTTCGTATAATTATGGGCTTCTGCTTGATAGTCTCCCGAAAAGTTCAAATCGATATCGGGTACTTTATCACCATGAAATCCTAAGAACGTTTCAAAAGGAATATCATGTCCATCTTTGTTCAATCGAGCACCACATTTTGGACATTTTTTCTCAGGCATATCGAACCCAGAACCATATGTCCCATCCTCATAGAATTCAGAATACTGACATTCTGGACAATAATAATGTGGGGCTAAAGGATTAACTTCGGTGATCCCAGTCATCGTCGCAACAAAACTTGAGCCTACCGATCCACGCGAACCAACTAAATAGCCATCTTCATTACTTTTGTGTACGAGCTTTTGAGCAATCAGATAGATAACGGAGAACCCATTCCCGTTAATCGAATTCAATTCCTTTTCCAAACGTTTTTGAATGATCTCTGGTAAAGGATCACCATACAATTGTTTGGCTTTGGTATAACTCAATTCAGAGATTTCTTCTTCAGAACCAGGGATTTTCGGTGTGTAAAGTTCATCTTTCACAGGAATGACTTCTTCACAGCTATCTGCGATTTTATTTGTATTTTCTACAACGATCTCTTTTGCAAGAGACTCGCCTAAGAAGTTAAAAGCTGTCAACATCTCATCTGTTGTTCGAAAATGGACATCAGGTAGACTGTGACGGTTCAATGGATTGGCTCCTCCCATTGAATTGATCAAGATTTTACGATAAACCGCATCTTCTTCATTTAAGTAATGGACATTCCCTGTTGCCACCACTATTTTATCTAATGACTTCCCTATTTCAACTAAGTTTTGAATAATTTCCTCTAGATCACGTTCATTTTTTACTAATTCTTGTTCTAGCAAAGGTGCATAGACTGCTTTTGGCATCACTTCGATATAATCATAAAACTTCGCACGATTTCTTGCCTCTTCGACTCCTTTTTGCATCATCGCTTCAAAGATTTCGCCTTTATCACAAGCAGAGCCAATCAATAGGTTATCACGTAACTTGTTTAATTGTGACCGTGGGATTCGTGGGACACGTTCAAAATATTCCACGTTAGACATCGAGATCAGTTTGAACAGATCCTTTAACCCGTCTTGGTTTTTCGCAAGTAACGTTGCATGGAAAGGTCTTGCTCGTTTATAGGAGTCTCCTTCCCCGATATGTGCATTCAGTTGGTCGTGGTAAAACATGTCATGGTTTTCCATCGCTTCTTTGATAAAGATCCATGCAAGATGACCAGTAGCTTCTGCATCATAAATCGCCCGGTGATGTTGTTCCAGACTGACACCAAATTTCTTAGACAGTACACCCAACCCGAAACGTTTGAATTGAGGATAGAGATAGCGAGCTAACTCTAACGTATCGATTACGGGATTAGGCGCTTCTGGTATGCCATATTTTGCATAGCTTGTATTTAAAAATCCCATATCAAACGCCGCATTATGCGCTACAAGTATGGTATCTTTTGAGAATTCAAGAAATAGCCGTAAGACTTCTTCTTCCGATTTTGAACCACGTACCATTTCATCGGTAATCCCTGTCAAATCAACAGTTGTTCGTGAAAGTGGATGGCCTGGATCGATGAATTCATCAAAACTAGCAATCACATTTCCTTTGTACATCTTAACCGCAGCTAGTTCGATGATCGTATCGTAAACAGCAGATAGCCCCGTTGTTTCCACGTCAAATACTACATAGGTTCCTTCACTTAAGGATTCATGCACATCATTGTAGGCGATCGGCACGCCATCATCCACAACATTTGCTTCTACCCCATACAAAATTTTCACACCAGCTTTTTTCCCTGCGCTATGTGCTTCAGGAAATGCCTGTGCGCCGCCATGATCCGTAATGGCAATGGCACGATGACCCCATTTTCCTGCTTGAGCCACGATATCCGAAATGTTATTTGTTGCGTCCATCGTACTCATTTTACTATGGACATGTAACTCTACTCGTTTTTCACCTTCTGGCGCATAATCTTTTCGTGGAGCATGTTTCACTTCTACGATATCCTGTGCATTCATCACTAAGTCACGAACAAAGGTATCTTCTTGGATACTCCCTCTGACTTTCAACCAACTACCTGTGCTGATTGCTTCAAATATTTGTTCATCTTTTTCATTGTTTGAGAATTTTTTGACGATGAAGGACGACGTATAATCAGTGATTTTCAAGGTTAAGATTTTTCGTTTTGAGCGAAGCTCACGTACTTCTTTATCAAATACATACCCTTCTAATGTCACACGACGCTCTTCTTCTACAATATTTACCATTGGTGTAGTTGGTTCATCCATAGGAATATTTCGTCCCAATTGGATTGGTCCGTCTAAAGCAGGCAACTGCTCTTTCTTTTCTTTTTTCTTTTGTTCATGGACGATCAAGCTTTCTGCCGCTTGCTTCATAAAGGCTTCTGCTTGTTCTTGTTTCCGTTCTTCAAACAGTTTTAACACACGTTCTGCTTGTTGCTCGTCTACTTCTGGCTCGATCCTAAATTTAGGAAATCCGTAGCTGACAAATAAAGACTCTACTAATGGCAAATATTGTTGCTTCAAATAGCTGAGTGCGCCAGTACTATCGACAGGCAAGATGATTTTATGTTCCTTTAGTATTGGAACTTGTGTTTTTAAGACTTGTTGTGCAAGAGGTGTATCACATTGTTGGCTTTCCAATGCTTGTGCCCAATAATCTTGTAACAACTGTTCGTCAAATTGTTGATTTTCTGCCTTTATATTTAGTTTTACTTGTGCAATATCATGAAAGGCCAATGTCACATGTTGCACTAACGAACGATAAAGCATGATCGGTAAAATTTGAGAAAAGTGTAGCGTAAATTCCCATAAGCGTGATTTACGATGAACGACTACTCGTTCCACTTCGCCAGAAGAAATCAGAGGATGCTGTTTATCCGCTTCTTCCAGTTGGATCTGTTCCAGTAGTTTTTCAAATAACTCTCGTTTTTCTGACAAAACCATACGCCCTTTCTGATGAGAAACAATTAAAAAGCTTTTTTGTTCTCTTCTTTTTTCAGTACTATCTAGTATACTCGTTTTTTATTGATTTTACATTAAAAAATAAGGATGACAAAAGTGGGGTACCTAAAAGAACAAGAAAAAATCGATGAAAACTGCTTTTTCAAATTTTTGAGAATTTTGACTTCTTCTAAGAGACTACTTCTTTTCCGCCGTTTACTCGGGTTTAGAGAATGTGGGACAAATCTAAAAATAAGTTTTGCTATAGACTCTCGAATAAACAAAAGTCCAAAATTCAGGTTTTTCGGAAATTTCAAAAAAAACGAGCAATACAAAAAACGTATTGTTCGTTTTTTCTCCAATTTCTCAAGCCTAAATGACTTTTATCTCAATCTCTTCGTTTATCATTTATTGATTTAATAAGATTGGTAGTGTATTGGCTAATTCTTCCTTACGGACTTCAACCATTTCACCTGTTTTCTTGATTTTCACTTCTACGATCCCATCAACTGCTTTTTTACCGATCGTGATTCTGATTGGACATCCGATCAAATCGGAATCTGCGAATTTCACACCTGCACGTTCGTTGCGGTCATCGACCAATACTTGGTAGCCGGCTTTTGTCATCGCTTGCTCCACTTCGTTTGTCAAGTTTGTTTGATTTTCGTCTTTCAGATTCATTTGAACGACATGCAGATCGAATGGTGCAATCCCTTTTGGCCAATTGATGCCATTTTCATCAGAATTTTGTTCAACGATTGCAGAAAGTAAACGACTGACGCCGATTCCATAGCAACCCATGATCACAAATTTTTCACGACCATTCTCATCTAAAACAGTTGCTCCCATTGACTCACTGTAGCGCGTGCCTAACTTGAAGATGTGTCCGATCTCGATTCCGCGAGTAAAGGCCAACACACCATTATTGTCTGGAGATGGATCACCTTCTTGCACAAAACGCAGATCTTCATACGAAAGGACTGTAAAATCTCTTTCTGGATTGACATTGATATAATGATAACCTGTTTCATTAGCACCAGTAATGGCATTTGCAAGGTCTTGGACATGTCGGTCAGCATAGACCTTCACATCTTCTGATATGCCCACTGGACCAACAGAACCAAAATCAGCACCTAAAAATTTCGTTGCATCTTCTTCTGTTGCTTCTTCTAGGAAGTCAACGCCTAAGAAGTTCTTCAATTTGACATCATTCACTTCATGATCTCCGCGAACTAGCACAAGTACAGGTTCTTCATCCGCCATGAACAAAACAGATTTGATGATTTTTTGTGGTTCTGTCTCAAAGAAAGCTGCTACTTCTTCAATTGTTTTAACATCAGGTGTAGCTTTCTTTTCCAGTTCAAGTTGCGTTTCATGGGATTTTTTAGAAACATAATAACTCGTCGCCATTTCTAAGTTTGCTGCATAATCACTTTCAGTTGAATAACAGATCGTATCTTCACCGATTTCTGATATTGCCATGAACTCTTTTGAATCTTTCCCGCCCATTGCACCACCGTCACCGATGATTGCTCGGAATTCAAGTCCACAGCGTTTAAAGATTTCAGTATAAGCTTTTTCGTAGTCTTTGTACGCTTCATCTAGACTTTCTTCAGAAGCATGGAATGAGTAAGCATCTTTCATGATGAATTCCCGACCACGTAATAAACCGAAACGAGGACGTTTTTCATCTCGGTATTTTGTTTGGATCTGATAAAGATTCAATGGTAATTTTTTATATGAATTGATTTCATTACGAATCAAATCAGTAAATGTTTCTTCATGTGTTGGGCCTAAGATCATTTTACGATCATTACGATCATTCAGACGATACAAGTTTGGGCCATATGTTTCATAACGACCGGATTCTTCCCACAATTCTGCTGGTAAAATCGCCGGCATCAACATTTCAACTGCGCCGATCTTTTCAAATTCTTCTCGCATGATCGCTTTTAGTTTTTCTAACACACGATTTGCTAGTGGTAAATAAGAGTAGATTCCTGCAGATACTTGACGAATGTATCCAGCTCTCAATAAAATTTGATGACTTAATACTTCTGCATCATTTGGAACCTCTCTTAACGTAGGAATCAACATTTTTGATTGTCTCATTCTATATACTCCTCTATTCCTCAATAATAATCTATCGTTTGTAATTATACCCTATTTGTCAACTTTTTTAGAAAAAGAATCGTTGAATATCATTCCAAGTGACCAATACCATCAATAGCATCAATAACCCAAATCCTGCCAAAGTGATAAAGCCTTCTTTTTCTTGACTGAGAGGTTTTCCTCTCACACCTTCAAAGATGTTCAAGACGATTTTCCCACCATCTAATGCAGGAATCGGCAGTAAATTAACGATTCCTAGATTCATAGAAAGCAGGGCCATCAAGCTAATGACAGTCATCACACCTTGATTAGCAGCTTCAGAAGAAAGCTGGAACATCATCACGGGTCCACCTAATTTATCTAAGCTAAAGCCTGTGAACAATGAGCCTAACGCTTTGAATATCTCCATTGAACTACTGAATGCTCGACGGGCTCCACCAACTATTTTATCCAAAAAGCCAGTCTTCATTGGTGCTTGAATCCCTAGTTGGCCGACTTCTTTCCCATTGGCTTCAACTGCTTTCGGTGTTACGTCAAGCTGCTGTGTTTTGCCGTCACGTCTTACTTCAACATCTAATTTTTTTCCAGGATTTTCGGTGATCTCTGACGTCAAATCGTTCCATGAATGAACAGACTTGCCATCAATCGATACTATTTCATCATTTTCTTTCAACCCAGCAGCTGCGGCTGCGCCATTCGGCAAGACTTTTCCAATTTGATTGGTATCCGTTACTTGCACGCCACCTTGCATGAACGCAAGGATAATGAACAACAGGATCGCTAAAATAAAATTATTCATCGGCCCAGCGAAATTAGTCAGCATCCGTTGCCATAATTTCGCTGACTGGAATTGAACATCTCTAGGCGCAATTCGGATCTCTGTACCGTCCGCTTCAATGATGGACGCATCGTGTTCGACGTGATAGGTGACTTCCTGTGTTTCATCTCCATTCACATAACCTGTGATCGTTAAGTCGTCTTCAAGATCGTATGCGATCAATTCTAATGGAATCCCATTGGGCAGTTGCACTTTTTTGCTTACATTGATTTTCTCCACGATACCATCAGAATTTAACAAAAGAGATAACGGCATTCCAGGGGCCATTTCTGTTTCATCGTCTCCGTTTCCTGCCATTCTCACATAACCGCCGATCGGCAATAAACGCAATGTATAGGTAGTTCCGTCCTTTGCTTGGTGTCCATAGATTTTCGGACCCATTCCAATAGCAAACTCACGAACGAGAATTCCTGATCGTTTCGCAAAGAAGAAATGTCCAAACTCATGTACAATGACCAAAATACCGAAGACAATAATAAATGTGATAATTGTTTTCATTTTGCATTCTCCTTTACACGTTTTTCCTTTAACATTGAAACTCTTGATAAATAAAACACTTTAATTTTACCATATTATCAGCTGTTCACCAATAGTATCAGTGAGTTATAGAGAAAAAATCGGCCTTTGCTTTTAGTTTATTAAAATAACCACTTCGCTCTTATCAACTAGTCACATCATCTACAGTAACTAGGTTTCTAAAAACGATTTGTATCTAAAACTAAAGCAAAGACCCATATCCTCTTATTAAATTAATCCAAATAAATGCATGATCGGAAAGACGAACAACAGACTATCGAATCGGTCTAAGATTCCCCCATGCCCCGGTAAAATATTGCCAGAATCTTTTACATCATAGTGTCGTTTGATCGATGATTCGACTAGATCACCAAACTGGCCAACAATCGATAACAGGATCGTTAACAACAACATGACAAATAGTCCATGGCCAAACAATTCAGTCGACGGATAGAGTAAAAAGTAAAGAATAGCAACTACTAAAGCACTCCCAATACCGCCTAATGCGCCTTCAATGGTTTTGTTCGGTGAGACATCTGGACTTAATTTATGCTTTCCGTATTTTCGTCCGACCATATAGGCACCGATGTCAGTTGCCCAAACAATGAACAGACCAAACAGCAAAACAGGTAGTCCTTCTGTCCGCGCATTGACAAAATTCTGGAAGCCCATCCCAACATATAAACTCACGATTACTGGAAAGCCAGCTTCATCTATCGTATACGTATTTTTGGAAATGACTGCGGTGCCTAATAAGATCATCACAATCAGATAAAACAACATAAATGTATCTGTACCTTCTGATAAAAAGAAAAACCAACGTTCTTTAGGTAATACTAAAACAACTGCGCCAATCGCTGCTAATATCCCTTCAAAACTTAATAATGTCAATCCTTTCATCCTAAACAACTCATATACTCCGATAACAGCTAATAGAGCTGCTACTAATTCAACAGCCAGGCCTCCTAGCCAAAGAATCGGGATAAATAACGCCAATGCTACGACAGCAGTGATCACTCGTTGTCTCATGACTGATCTCCTTCTTTCTCCTTGTTTTTCACACCGCCAAAACGACGATCTCTATTTTGAAATGAAGCAATCGCCTCTTCTAGATGTGCTCCATCAAAATCAGGCCATAATGCTTTGGTAAAGTACAATTCACTATAAGCAAGTTGCCAAAGTAAAAAGTTGCTGATTCTTTCTTCTCCGCTTGTCCGAATGACAAGTTCAGGATCTCGAAGTTCAGTTGGTAAAAAACCCGTCATGAGATGTTCAGCAATCAGTGTATCATCGATCTCTTCAATTGATTTTTCTTCATTTCTGACTTCAGTAGCAATTGCTTTTACTGCCGTCACGATTTCCGCTCTACTTCCGTAGTTCAAAGCAAAGTTGAGTACCATCCCTGTATTGTCTTTTGTTTGTTCGATCGCACGTTTCACTGCATCCTGTGTATGTTCAGGTAATAGATCTTCATACCCCATCACATGGACCTTCACATTTTCCTTGATCAGCTCCGGTACGAATGTGTCAAAGAAGTCAACGGGAAGCTGCATCAAAAAGCTTACTTCATCCTTGGGCCTTTTCCAGTTTTCTGTGGAGAACGCATAAAGAGTCAATACTTTGACACCTAATCTGGAAGCTTGTTTCGTTACTTTTTTTACTGTTTCCATACCTTCTTTATGTCCAGCCACACGAGGCAATCGTCGGTTTTGTGCCCATCGCCCATTGCCATCCATAATGATTGCTATGTGTTGCGGAATTGGGCCATCACTATTGAAACGAAGCTCACTTTTTTCTTGAATATATTTGTTTTTTTGCGGAAAAAAACGTAACATTCTTTTTCCTCCTATACTAAAAAATTACCACTATCTCTGCTATTATAGCAATATATATAGTCATTTCCTACGGTCTAGCGGTTTTTTTTCTTTTTTTCACTAAGATTTTTCATTTTTTTAACTTTTGATTGCTATTAGTAAAATAAAGAAGCCACTTCTCTTATCAAAGCTTCTCTTTTTTGACACTTCCTATTGAGTAGTGCCACAACTTCAAAAAGAAAGCTGATTCCTCTCGTTAACAGCTTTCACTATTGGCGAGATGAACCAGCTTTTTCTACTTTCTGATCGATACACTGATCAAGAGACTCTTAGTTAAAAAAACATCGATTGATTTTTAAATAACGCTTAAACTTCTAATAGTTCTTTTTCTTTTTCAGCAGCGATTTTATCTACTTCTTTGATACTATTGTCAGTCAAGGTCTGTACTTCTTTTTCTAGACCACGTAGATCATCTTCTGTGATGTCTCCATTTTTTTGTTGTTTTTTATATTCATCAATTGCGTCACGACGAATATTACGTACAGCGATTTTTGCATTTTCTGCTTCTTTTTTTACGTCCTTCGCTAATTCTTTACGACGTTCTTCTGTTAATTGTGGAATCACTAAACGGATCACATTCCCATCATTTGTTGGGCTGATGCCGATATCACTTGTCATTATTGCTTTTTCTACATCTTGAAGAATACTTTTATCAAATGGTGTGATCATCAAAATGCGTGCTTCTGGAATTTGGATAGAAGCCATTTGGTTTAGTGGTGTAGGTACCCCGTAATAATTTACAGTGATACGGTCCAATAAGCTTGCATTGGCACGTCCTGCACGGATCTGTCCTAATTCACGTTGTAGATTTTGTGCTGCTTTATGCATTTTTTCTTTTGCTTCTGTCATAATTGCATCTGCCATTTTTATTTCCCCCTAACTGTAGTTCCGATATTTTCGCCTAAGATAGCGCGTCGGATATTTCCATGTTCATTCAAATTGAAGACAAGTAGCGGAATATCATTGTCCATGCTCAATGAGCTGGCAGTTGAATCCATCACTTGCAATCCTTTTGAGATAACTTCTAAATGAGTCAGTTCTTCAAATTTAACTGCGTTGGCATCCACTTTTGGATCGGCTGAATAAACACCATCAACATTGTTTTTAGCCATTAAAATAACGTCAGCTCCGATCTCAGCTGCTCTTAGTGCTGCTGTAGTATCTGTTGAAAAGTAAGGATTCCCTGTGCCACCTGCAAAAATGACGATCCGTCCCTTTTCTAAATGACGTTCTGCTTTTCTGCGGATATAAGGTTCCGCGATCTGGCGCATTTCGATTGAAGTTTGTACACGCGTTGGTACACCAACATTTTCTAACGTGTCTTGTAATGCTAAGGCATTCATCACCGTTGCCAGCATACCCATGTAATCTGCTTGAGCACGTTCCATCCCCATTTGAGCACCGATTTGTCCGCGCCAAATATTACCGCCACCAACAACGATTGCCATTTCAACGCCTAGTTCGTGCACCTCTTTGATTTCTTGGATAATTTCTTTGATGACTGGCGGTTTAATACCAAACCCTTCATCTCCAGCTAAAGCTTCTCCACTTAATTTTAAGACTACACGCTGATATTTCGGTGTGACCATGTTCATTCCTCCAATATTTTCTATTGCTATTTTACCATATCCAGATAATTTAGCCACTAAAGTCGAGCATTTTCTTTCTATGCCTAAAAAAAAGAGCTGTGACATACGTCGCTGCTCCTTGTTAAATTTCAGCTAAGCGTTGTTTCTAAACATCAGCTTCCAAGAACGATTCTTGAAAAGCTTTGATGTTTAGAGAACAGACGCTAAATAACTCTTGTGAATTATTTTTTCACTTGACTCATTACTTCTTCTACAAAGTTGTCTTCGCGTTTTTCGATACCTTCGCCGACTTCGAAACGTACGAATGTTTTCACAGTAGCACCTTTAGATGCAACATATTTTTCAACAGTCATATCAGGATCTTTAACGAAAGGTTGGTCAACCAATGCGATTTCTGCTTTGAATTTCTTCAAGCGGCCTTCAACCATTTTTTCAACGATTTTTGCAGGTTTGCCTTCGTTAAGTGCTTGTTCAGTAAGAACAGTTTTTTCATGTTCTAATTCTTCTTCTGGGATTTGAGTTTCGTTTACGTAACGAGGGTTGATAGCTGCTACGTGCATTGCTACATCTCTGGCAACAGTTTCGTCAGTTGTACCTTCCAAAACAGTTAATACAGCGATACGTCCGCCCATGTGTAAGTAGCCACCGAATGCTGCATTGTCATCTTTTTCAACAACTTCGAAACGACGGAAGCTGATTTTTTCACCGATAACTTGCGTTGCTTCAATCAAATCAGATTCGATTGTTCCTTTTTCTGTTTTGATTTTCATAGCTGCATCCATGTCTGCAGGTTTGTTTTCTGCAACAAGTTCAGCGATTTCTTTTACTAAATCTTGGAACATTTCATTTTTAGAAACAAAGTCAGTTTCTGAGTTTACTTCAACGATTGCAGCAGTGTTACCTTTCACTGCTACTGAAGCTAGACCTTCTGCTGCGATACGGTCATTTTTCTTCGCTGCTTTAGCCATTCCTTTTTCACGTAAAAGATCAACTGCTTTTTCCATGTCGCCTTCTACTTCAACTAATGCTCTTTTCGCATCCATCATACCTACGCCTGTCATTTCGCGTAGTTCTTTTACCATTTTAGCTGTTACGTCTGCCATTTTTTGTATCCTCCTGTATTTTCTTTTTAAAAAAAGCTGTTTCAAAGGAGAGTGAGGCTTGTCGCCTAGCCTTTGAAACAGCTCCATCATTTAAGAATTATTCTGCTGAAGAGTTGTCGCCTTCAACAACGTCAACGATTTCTTCGATTGATGTTGCAGTGTTTTCTGCTACAAAATCTTCTTCAACTACTTGATCTTCACCTTGGTTTCCTTCGATGAATGCATCAGCCATTTTTGAAGTGATCAATTTAACGGCACGGATTGCATCGTCATTTGAAGGGATAACTACGTCGATTTCATCTGGATCGCAGTTTGTATCAACCATAGCTACGATAGGGATATTTAATTTATGCGCTTCTTGAACAGCGATACGTTCTTTACGAGGGTCAACGATGTACATTACATCTGGGATTCTTGGCATATCAGCGATACCGCCTAAGAATTTTTCAAGACGTTCACGTTGTTTGTTCAAACCAGCAACTTCTTTTTTAGGTAGAACTTCAAAAGTTCCGTCTTCTTCCATTGCATTGATTTGTTTCAAACGGCTGATACGTTTTTGGATTGTATCCCAGTTAGTCAATGTTCCACCTAACCAACGATGGTTAACGTAGTATTGTCCAGCACGTGTTGCTTCATCTTTGATTGCTTCTTGTGCTTGTTTTTTAGTACCTACAAATAAAGCTACGCCGCCTTCTTCTGCAACGTTTTTCATGTAGTCGTAAGCTGCATCTACTAACTTAACTGTTTTTTGTAAGTCAATGATGTAGATTCCGTTTCTTTCTGTGAAGATATATTTCTTCATTTTTGGGTTCCAGCGACGTGTTTGGTGACCAAAGTGTACGCCAGCTTCTAGTAATTGTTTCATTGAAATTACTGCCATTTTTTGTTTCCTCCGATTTGGTTTTATTTTCCCTCTTCTTGTCTTCTACCTCGCTGACAAACTTTTGCAAGCACCTATCAACGATCCAACGAGAATGTGGATTTATTGATGCAGTTCAGCATCCTCGAGTATTATACAAGCAACTGACTTGCTACGCAATACTTAATAAGGATTTTCTGCTCAACATTCAATATTTTACCTGATATACTGTTAAATATCAAGAAAAATCTCATTCTTTATTTATAACTTTTAATCTTCCTGTTTTAAAATGATAGCGCAACCATAAAAGGAGCCTTATTTACTAGAGTTATCTCATAAAACAAATTATTATTGGGAAATTCTTTTATTTTTTGATATGATACATGTGAAATCTTTCGTAAAGGAGAAAGAATATGCGTAAAGCTGAGCGACATTTATTGATTAAACAGGTGATCGATGAATTTACGATCCGTACACAAGAAGAATTGTTAGCAAAATTGAGTGACTACGGTGTTAATGCTACTCAAGCAACGATTTCTCGCGATATCCGTGATTTAAAAATCGTCAAAGCCCCTGACGAGAATGGCATTTCACGCTTTGTGTTCTTTCAGGGAAAAGAAGGATCAGAAGCAAAAAACGAGGATGAAAAACGGCTGATCCAAATGATCGAAGATATTGTTTTAAAAGTAGAACGCGTCCACTTTTTGACAATCGTTCATACTTTACCGGACAACGCACCCCTTTTCGCTGCTGTGTTGGATGAAATCAAACCACCTCACATCGTTAGCACAATTGCCGGGTTCGATACTACGATCATCATTTCTCAAAACGAAGCGGATGCACAATTAGTTGAAGACTTTTTACATCATCCAAAAGATGCATCTATTTTTTAGTTCAGTAAGGGCTTATTGTATTTAGGATGTCCGTTCTCCCCTTGCTTACCTCATTCAAAAGAGCCGTCCATCACAAACTAGAGGGTCGTGATGGACAGCTTTTTTTTGGCTATTTAAAACAAAAACATTTGATTCACTCATCTGTTCTTCTGATGAGTTTTGGTACTTTCTAGTGGAATCGTGCCTTTTTACATTTTATCTGGCGCATGTAGACCAAGTAAGCGTAAATCTTCTTTCAAAAGCACTGATACTGCATACACAAGAGCTAAGCGAGATTCTTTTTGATCATCCTCCGCCAAGATTTTTGTATGTGCGTAATATTTATTGAACGCTTGTGCTAATTTGATTGCATGTTTTGCAATGATTGAAGGTTCATATTTTTCACCAGCTGATAGTACTGTTTCTGGATATTTTTGGATCAGCTTCACTACTTCCCAGCTGTTTTCATCATCTAATGCATATGTGTGTTCTTCTGATGGTTTAAATCCTGCTTTTTCCATCAAGCTGATGGCACGAGCATGTGTATATTGTACATATGGGCCAGTTTCACCTTCAAAACGAACGACTTCTTCAAGATTGAAGTCAAAGGTATTCAAACGATCATTTTTTAAATCATGGAAAATAACTGCCCCTACCCCAACTTGTTTAGCTACAACATCTTTATTTGCTAGATCAGGATTTTTCTCACTGATTTGTTCTTTTGCTGATTGAATTGCTTCATTAAGCACTTCTTCCAATAAAACGATCTTTCCTTTACGTGTTGATAATTTCTTACCACCTTGAGTGATCAATCCAAATGGAATATGATGCATATCATCTGACCAGTCAAATCCTAATTCTTTCAAGACAGCTTTTAATTGTTTGAAATGGTAACTTTGTTCATTCCCAACAACGTATAGAGATTGCTTGAAGTCATACGTACGTTTGCGATAAAGAGCAGCTGCCAAATCACGAGTGATGTATAGCGTTGCACCATCTGATTTTTTGATCAGTGCTGGATTCAAATCGTATTCTGAAAGGTCAACGATTTCCGCACCTTTATCTTCGTTCAATAAATGTTTTTCTTCTAAAAGTTCAACGATCTCATCCATCTTATCATTGTAGAATGCTTCTCCATTCAATGAATCAAAGCGAACTTCTAACAGGTCATAGATTTTGTTGAACTCTTTCATTGACTCATCGCGGAACCATTGCCATAGTTCGATTGCTTCTTTGTCGCCTTCTTCTAAACGTTTGAACCAAGAACGCGCTTCGTCATTCAATTCTGGTTCTGTTTCTGCTACTTCATGGAATTGGACATACAAACGTAATAATTCATTGATTGGTTCAGATTTTACTGCTTCTTCTGATCCCCATTTTTTATAGGCAACGATCAATTTACCAAACTGTGTGCCCCAGTCACCTAGGTGATTGATGCGGATTGGTTGATACCCTAATTTTTCCATAATAAATCCAATGGAATTTCCGATAACAGTAGAACGCAAATGTCCCATAGAAATTGGTTTTGCGATATTTGGTGAAGACATGTCGATCGGTACGCTTCCATTATTGCCGATCGTGCTGTCTCCGTAGTGTTCTTTTTCTTTTACGACAGAAGCTAGAACATCTTTACTGATCACTGCTTTGTTCATAAAGAAATTCAAATAGGGACCCACAACTTCGATTTTTTCAAAATTAGTTGAATCTATTTTTTCGGCTAAATCTGCCGCGATTTGCTGTGGTGCCTTTCGATAGATTTTTGCTAATGAGAAAGCAGGAAATGCCACATCTCCATGATCCGCAGATTTTGGATTTTCCAATAGTTTCTCTACTTCTTCGAGTGTTAAATCTTCTTTAACGACATCATAAACGGCTTTTGCAACCACATCTTTATTGTTCATTTGACTTCCTCCTATTGATACTTGGTTTGCTAAAAACAAAAAAAATCTCTAGTAATTATACATGTATAATTACTAGAGACGAGTTATCCCGCGGTACCACTCCAATTGTCCTATTCTTTAGGACCCACTTTATCTGTTAACGGCAGATGACCGTCTGTCTCAGACAGAGTTCTCCAAGTGCGCTTCATTGTATTTTCTTCGTTTGGCTTCCACCAGCTCCAAACTCGCTTTGATCAGATTTATACAATTACTCTCTTGTTCAGCAAACTGTAACTTATTAAACTTAACATGAATTATAACAGATAAAAAAATTAATGGCTAGGATTTCTTATAAAAAAATGTCCAGAAGGCCTAAAGGAGAATAAATTCCGACTGGACATTTTTTAGCAAAGTGAATGTTCTAAGGAGTCTCAATTGCTCTTACGCAGTTCATTTGTCTGCTACAATGATCGTTCCTTCTTCAGATGCTAGAAGATTTTCAATGTTCTCTAGTGAAGTAATGATAGCCTTCCCATCTGGTTTTGCTTCAACAAATGCAATGGCTGCTTCAACTTTAGGCAACATACTTCCTGGTGCAAATTGATTTTCATCAATATATTGTTTCATTTCTGATACTGTAACAGTTTCCAGTTTCTTTTGATCTGGTTTTTGATAATTTACATAGACATTATCGACACCTGTCAAAACAATCAATAGATCTGCATCAATGATCTCCGCTAACTTTTCAGAGGCAAAATCTTTATCGATGACTGCTTCTCTTCCTTCAAGACCAGTGGCTGTTTCTACCACTGGGATACCTCCGCCACCAACAGAAACAGTGATGACACCTTGTTCAACTAGTGCTTTGATAACTCGAGCTTCTTTGATTGAGATTGGTTTAGGGGAAGCAACCACTTTTCTCCATCCACGGCCTGCATCTTCTTTAAAGGTAGCAGCTGAGTCTGATTCCATTTGGCCTTTTGCTTCTTCTTCGGTGAAGAATGGTCCAACAGGCTTCGTTGGATTTTTGAAGGATGGGTCATTTTCATCAACGATTACTTGAGTGACTAAAGAAACAACATCCTTATCGATATTTTTTTCTTTGAGAACTTCACCCATAGCATTTTGCAACCAATAGCCGATAGAACCTTCCGTCATTGCGACACAAGTATCTAAAGGCATTGCTGGAGTTTTTTCTGAATCAGCAGCTTGTTGTTGGATCAATAAATTCCCAACTTGAGGTCCGTTCCCATGTGAGATGATCAGTTCATCTCCTTGTTCAATGAATTTCACTAAATATTTTGCTGTTTCCTTCAGTGCATCTTGTTGTGCTTTTGCGCTAGCATCAGTAGATAAAATTGCGTTGCCTCCTAATGCGACAACTACTTTACGATTGGCCATATTTCGTCTTCCTTTCTTCAGATAATTCTGAATTTTTCCGATGACAAAACAAGCCAGCAATTTGCTACAATGAGGAAAGCTGACTCGTTTTATCGATGAGATGAATGTGGTTAAACGTTAGACACGAGGGATGAACAAGTTTCCAAGTGTCGCTGCCATGATTGCTTTGATCGAATGCATACGATTTTCTGCTTGATCAAATTGGCGAGCATATTTACTGCGGAATACTTCGTCCGTTACTTCCATTTCTGTAATACCAAAACGTTCTTTCATTTGTTCACCGTAAACTGTGTTTGTATCGTGGAATGCTGGTAAGCAGTGTAAGAAAATCAAACGGTCTGTGTTATGTGTTTTTTCAACCATTTCCATGTTGATTTGATAAGGTTTCAATAATTTGATTCTTTCTTCAAATTTATCTTCTTCACCCATTGATACCCAAACATCTGAGTAAAGGACATCTGCTCCGTCCACACCTTTGTCGACGTCATCAGTGATCATTAATTTTGCACCAGATTTAGCAGCGAATCCTTCTGCCATCTTCACGATTTCTTCTTCTGGCTGTAAGTCTTTAGGTGCGACAATACGCATATTTGTTCCTAAAATAGCACCAGTTACAAGCAATGAATTAGCCATGTTGTTACGGCCGTCTCCACAGTAAGCCACTGTAATACCTTCAACAGTTCCAAAGTTTTCTTGGATAGTCAAGAAGTCAGCGATCATTTGTGTTGGGTGCCATTCATCTGTTAAACCATTCCATACAGGTACGCCTGAGAATTCAGCAAGTTCTTCAACCATTTTTTGGCTAAAGCCACGGAATTCAATACCGTCAAACATTCGACCTAATACTTTGGCAGTATCTTCAGTTGATTCTTTTTTGCCTAATTGGATGTCGTTTGCACCAAGATATTCAGGATGTGCACCTAGATCGATTGCTGCAGTAGTAAATGCTGAACGTGTACGAGTAGAAGTTTTTTCGAATAGAAGAGCAATATTTTTCCCTTCTAAGTAGTGATGAGGAATCCCGCGTTTTTTCAAATCTTTTAAGTGTTCAGAAAAATCGATCAAATACTGTAATTCTTCTTTTGTAAAATCTTTTTCTGCTAATAAACTTCTTCCTTGAAATACTGATTCTTTCATAACTAACATTCTCCTTTAGGTTGTTTTATTTAGTTTTTAAAGAGGAAACCCAGCGACAGCTGACAGTTAGACTGCCACTGGGAAACAAACTATTTCAAATCTTCACGTACTAATGGTTGGCTCATGCAGCGAGGACCGCCACGGCCACGTGACAATTCACTTGAATTGATTTCCAACACTTTGATACCATAGCTGCGTAACAATTCGTTAGAAACATAGTTACGGTTGTAAGTCACCACAACTCCAGGAGCGATTGCTAACGTATTTGAGCCGTCATTCCATTGTTCACGAGGAGCAACGATGGCATCGCCATTTCCGGTTGGGATCAAGACTAGATCGTCTAAGCCTAACGCTTCTTTCATTGTCGCATGAAGATCATCTGAGTGACTGATTTTAATGTCATCACCTGCAGGCTCGATCGTAAAGACATCGATTTTTCCTTCTTTGCTTTGGATTGCTGGATGAATCGTGAATTTATCGTGATCAACCATTGTAAATACCGTATCCAAATGCATCATTGCGCGGTTATTTGGAATCTTGATAGCCAATACTTTTTCAAATCCTGAATTTTTTTCGAATAAGTGACGTGCTAATTTTTCTAGCGCTTTGGCACTGGTACGTTGAGAAATCCCGACTGCGACTACTTTATCGCTTAGGATCAATTCATCGCCGCCTTCGATATGATCTGGGTTTTCACGATCTAACCAAACTTCTACCCCTTTGTTAGCGAAGCGAGGATGATGTTTCAAAATATATTCTGTAAACATCGATTCGCGTCGGCGAGCTTCAAATGTCATTTTGTTGACAGTCATCCCATTTCCCATTGATGCGGAAGGGTCGCGAGTGAAGTAAAGGTTTGGCATTGGATCCATATAAAACGGATAATCGTCATCAGCTGATAAGTCGTATAAACTATTTGAACGGACTTCGATATCTTTCGTACGTACCCCAGCCATGATTTTATCTACCATTTCTTGTGTTTCCATTGATAGAAGGAACTCATGAAGACCGTCTCTTACAGCAGCCGATGCAATGTGTGATTCGTCTAACATTTTGTTCAAGAATTGCTCTTTCACATTACCTGCATCGATTGCTTCTGCTGCTAATTTTTCCAGATACAAAGTTTCGACGCCTTCATTTTGCAATGTTTTTGCAAAATTATCATGTTCTTCTTGTGCGATTGGTAGATAGGGAATATCATCGAACAACAAACGGTCCATGATGTCTGGTGTTAAATTTTCCACTTCTTGTCCAGGTCGTTTCAATAAAACTGTCTTTAACTTTCCTATCTCAGAGAAAACGTGAATAGGTTTTTCCATGTTGTGTTGCCTCCTTCGTTTTGATTACATACTTAGAATACAGCCCTTTTGTAATCTCTTTCATAATTTCATCTCATCTAAAACGAGAGTTTTTTCACATTATTAAAGGATAATTAAATAATTAAACGTTTTTACATTTTTTATCAACTTTTCTCTCTTTATTTATACTGAAATCACTATCAAAAAAATATTTATTCATAAAAAAATATTTTTTGAATAAGCTAAAAAATACTTCTTTTTCAATCATGTTAGCGATTACTTTATTAGTGATTATTGTTTTTTATACAGAATAAGCAGGTGGAAAACGACATTATTCAAATCGAATGTATAATTTTTACATAATAACAAAAAAATTTTTTTATAAAGAAAAAAAACAGAAATTTTTATCCAAAGTAATAACTTTACTTTTTTCGAAAAAAAAGCCACAATATTAATAGTTAAAAGTAAGGAGCGGAAATTTTATGCGGGTAAATAGAATTGATTTTCACTTTTCAAAACTACGGTATCAACCTGATTTTGAAAACTTTACTGATGATGAATTTGAGCAGATAAAAGAACATGCAATCCTTCGTTCTTATAAAAAGGGACAAATTCTCTTTGATGAAGGAGACGAACGCCAACGTCTCTATATTCTTACAGAAGGTCTGGTTCGTTTAGAACGCTATGATGAAAGCGCCACGTATTATTATTATGACTATGTTGCTGCAAACAACCTCTTTCCTATGTCTGGAATTTTTGAAGAAAGCACTTATACCTACACAGCACAAGCAATGACTGACATCGAGACATTCTCTTTTCCAGTTTCTTTTTACGAAAAAATTGCTAAAAAAAATTCAAAATATCTGATTTATATGATCCATAAATTATCCAAAGTTGTTGAGATGCATGAACTTCGGATTCAAATCGGGTTGACTTCTAGCGCGTTCGACAGAGTGAAACAAAACTTATTTGTTTTAAAAGAAGAGCTAGGTGTTCCTACAGAAGATGGGCATATCCATATTCCTTACCCTATTACATTAAAAGAACTAGCTGTAAATAGTGGTACAACAAGAGAAACGGCAGGACAAGTAATCAAGCAATTAAAGGATTCAGGATTACTGGATTATGAAAAGAAACGATTTACTTTTTGCAAAGCGGCGGTCACGCCGGCATTAAGAGAATAACTATGAAGAGAATATGGGACAAATCTAATGATTAGTTTTGCTACAGACCATAATTTCGAATAAACAGCGTCCAAAAGTCAGGTTTTTCGGAAATTTCAAAAAAACGAGCAATACAAAAAAACGTATTGTTCGTTTTTTTCTCCAATTTTCCAAACCTAAACGACTTTTATCTCGACCTTTTTTTATCTCAACCATTCAATGTATCGACTACTTCACTTTTTTGAAGAAATAATCGATTACTGGGTTCACCTTACTTACTGCAGTCAAACTGAAATAGATCAAAAATCCCATACTAACTTGGAAAAGGTTTGTAAGTAATGTTGGTGGCATGTGGGTAGATACTATTCTTGTTCCCACCATCATGATCACAGCAGAAGAAAAAAATAAACAAATCTTCCTTAGGTTTGAAGCAACCATCTGGACCAAATGATGTGCAATTAATTTTTCACTTAACTATTGTACTTTTTTACCATAGATTCCTACTAAGCTAAAGGCCTTAATTGTGCTAAACATCCCACATTCAGATAAGGAAGTAGGTAATTTGGATTTTCTTGGATTGATCGATTCCACTCAGAGTTTATAATGGGAATGATGCCTATCGTTCGAATAAAGAAGCTAATCTATGTATTAGAGAACCCTCATATCTACTTCACTATCATTTCACGATTAAAACCGTGGGCTTTCTCGTTCAGAAGTTCTATAAATCGACCATTTTATCCTCCGTTCATCGATGATAATAGTAATAATCGTATTCACTGCTTTTCTTCACACCATTATAAACGATACCTAATATATTGGCTTTTGCAATGGCTAAAAGTTTTTTTGCTTTCAATAGATCTTTTTTGATCGTTTTTTCGCTCACGAACGACTAGCACTACTCCATCTGTTTTGGCTGATAATATTTGGGCATCAGTTACCGAGGCTACAGGTGGCGTATCAAAAATAATCAAGTCATATTGCTTTTTTAGCTCCGCAATGATATCCATCATGCGTTTAGAATCCAACATTTCTGAAGGATTTGGTGGTTTAGGTCCACTTGTCATCACCCATAAATTGTCGATCATCGTTTCAACAATACATTCCTGAATATCCTTTTCTTTGGAGCCTAATAAATTAGTTAATCCATTAATATTTGACAAATGAAATGTTAAAGCAACACTAGGTTTTCTTAAATCCGCATCTACTAGTAAGACTTTCTTTCCACTATTCGCAAAAACTACCGCTAGATTTGCTGAGGTTGTCGACTTCCCTTCACCTGGACCTGATGAAGTAACTACCAATGTTTTCAACTCTTGATCAATTGAAGTAAATTGGATATTTGAGCGTATCGCTCGGTATTGCTCAGGAATCGTAGCCGTTTGATCTGCTACGCTGATCAGCGAAACAGGCATAATCATGTTTTTCTTTTTCATCCAAACGCTCCTTAGACTTGATTTTGTTGTATTCGACTCTCTTTATTTCTCTATTTTCTGTTGTTTTATTTGTTACCTGAACAGCTCGTCCTTTATCAAGTTCTTTACTATTCATTTCGTTGACTGTACCCAAAATAGGAAGTGCAAGTGTTTCTGTAATAAAACGTTCATCTTTGACTGTTTTATCAAGAATTTCCAATAAAAATACAATTCCTATCCCTAATGCTAGACCAAACAAACCTCCAATAACCATGTTTAATTTTTTATTAGGCGAAACTGGCATCGCATTACTTTGCGCCTGTGAGGTGACTGTTACTCTACTCACATCCAAAACTTCTGTTGCTTTTTCTTTGAAGATCGTTGCAAGAATATTGGAAATAGCAGCTGATTTTTCCGGGTCATCAGTCGTTACCTTTATTTGAAACATCTGAGAATCCGCTGACTGGATGACATTTATCATCTCCGTCAGTTCACTTTTTGTCGCTTGGTAAGTTCTCTCAGACAATAATTTTTCATTTACTGCATTGAGGACGACATCTCCTAAAATCATATCTTTATATGTATTAATCAACAGTACATTCGCATTTACATCTGATTGAAGATTCACAACCGTACTATTATTTTTTGATTGAACGATCAATTCAGTTGATGCACTGAATTTAGGTGTAATAAAAAAATGAGTGACTGCCAATGCCCCTGCCAATCCTACTACTGTAGTCAGGATGATCAGCAATAATCGCTTCTTCAATAAGATGAACATTTCTCCCAAGCTGACCATTTCTTCCATTCTTTCGCCACCTTTTCTACTTAATTTTTGCTGGTTATTGTTTTTCGTCTGGTATATTCACTCCCCCAAAAGCAAATGATACTAATGCATAATATAACTCCCCCCCATTTGATGAACATCAAAATAAAATGATTCACATATGTCGTAAGAAAAAGATAAAGCGTTTTCGAAGAAATCCCTATTCTTTCAACGATTTGGTTTACATATAAAATAAGCGGAAGTGTCACTAACATTAAACTTGAACTACAAAGAATGTATGCTAAATAACGTAATACTCGATGCCAAAAACGTCTATTCAGAGAAAGGATGAACGCAAACAAACTGAAAGATACCGTCAAAGAAAACACAATGAATAAATCGATCATTTTTTTATAAGCAAGCAATTTCTTCCCATATATATTGAGCGAACGCATTTCAATCGCTTGTTGTACAGCAGTCACAGCTGATGCTTGTAGTGTCTCTATCGTCAATTGGACTGGCCCATCAAGTGGATAATTCTTATTTTTTGCATAATCCACAATTTTTTCTTTCACTGTTTGTTGCACTATGCTTGATCCTTTTATTTGAAAAACTGAATCTGAATACAAACTATGAATATAGCTCATGATGTTCTCTTCGACCTGTTTTTCTGTTACTACACTACTCAATACGTTTTCTGGGATATTGCTTCCTCTTCCAAGATCACTTATCGTATGATTAATCTCAGCCGTTACTATTTCAACATAATTTGACGATGCAACAGTATTTTCCATAAATAGTTGATTACATAATGTCATTCTAATGATTGTCAAAGTACACGCAAAATACACACTAAGAGAGCAGAGAAACGCTACGATCATTCTTGCTACTTTTCGCCATTTTTTTTTGCTCATTTTCTATTTTTCCAAAAATAAATTATCCACTTTTATTCTAAATGTTCTGAATAACGAAATACAATTTCCAAAACGTTTAGATGATCTATGTAATAATTAACTTCGGCGAGTCCTCCTTACGCTCTAATCTAAATTGAGAAAAAGCATACCTAAAATCGGGATATTTTTACCCAGATAATCATTTATGTTCTTGAATCAATGGACCTTTTATAAGATCAGCAAAAACGAATAGTCGTTGATCTGTCAGCCCAATACTATCGATGGGATAGCAAGTATAAAGGATCAATTTAGGTTGCTCTTTTTGTGTCAGTAATAATTTGATTTCTTCAGCATTTTTATCAAGCACAGCTATTTTATAAATCTGATAACTATAATCGCCATAACTTGCTATTATTTGGATCACATCGCTTTTTTTTATTGCGATCAATTTACCAAATTCATCTGCATTATGTCCTGCTACTAGAGTAGTCCCCAACTCGCCTGGATAGACCGAACCCATATATTGTCCAGCACCTTGACGTAGTATTTCAGCTGAATCTCCGTAATACAAAGGCACATCCAGACTTACCGAGTCTGCTACTACTCTTCCATATCGATAACCAGCTCGAGGATAAACAATTTGACTGGAAAAAATTGTTTGTTCATTGGTTTCGATCGTTTGCCTGTCTAATTCAGGCAATGTCTGCTCATTTTTTTCAAATTTTGGAAGCTCAGACAGAAGAAATAGTTGTAACGAAGACGAAGTAAAATGAATGACAGGTCGCCCTACGATATATACGAGAGAATAGCCACACAATAAGAAAAGGATTGGGATCACTATCATCCCCCGATCCTTTTTAATTTTTTTTGTTTTCTATGCAAGTTTTACTTTCTTACCGATTATGAACGCTCCTGTTGCGGTCAATAGCAATAAGCCAATTGCAAGAAAACTAGATATATGTACTGCGCCCGTTTGTTTGATTGGCTGCTCCGAACTAAAAACAGCTGAAGTCGTACCGTCTGGATTTTGAGTGCCTAATTCGACATGCCCCTCATTCCAACTTAGAACAACCAAACCCAACACGTCTGCTGATTCTGTGATAAGTCGCTGAAGTTCTACAACAGAATCTCTCGGAATGCGCTTAATTAATTCATCCAAAGAATGAACATTAGACAAGTCGGTATCTAAATTTTTGATCAACGATTTTGCTTGCCGAATATTATTGATCACAACCAGTGTTTGCGATTCCGCTAAATCATTTTGCTTTAAATAATTTTCTGTTTGTGTGATGTATGTTTCTGGAACTTGAAATTCATTTCCTTGGACTTCAAGTTTCTGAGTTAATTCATCCAAAATCAATTGCTCTTTTACCGAAATAGCCCCAGCAGCAGCTACAGAACTCGTAAAAAAGAAACTTAGTAACACTACTAATACATACTTTCCAACGTTTTTCATTTTGATTGGACCTCCTTTTTTTAAATTTGAAAGGCTTATACCCCCGAAATAAAAAAATAACATATATAAGCATCTCTACAATTTTATATTAGCATATACCTTTCTTTAAGACAATTGGATAAATAACGAATCCAAAAATAACAAACGCAATAAAATAGCTATACACACAAAAAATAAAAATAGAAAATGAATTCCAACTCTTTTTAATAAATCACAACACAAATATTATCAAGTATTATAAAAATAACAACAATTACTTTAAAAAACGGAAAAATAATCGTATTATTTATATAAAAAGCGAAAGAATCGAGAGTGTAAAATATTTTGTGTAAATAGAAAAAAGGAAGTCCCTTCTGTAGAATAGAGTTACCACAACACATTCACAGAAAAGAGGACTTCCATATGAACGATTTTACTACAGAAATTCTAAAGACTCTAGCGAACAAAGGCGATTTGAATGAATTATTCCGTGTCCATTTGGAAAAAGCTGTCAATACGCTTCTCAAAACGGAGTTAACGGCTTTCCTCGATTACGAAAAGTACGATCGCATTGGTTTTAACACGGGTAATTCTCGTAACGGCTCCTATGACCGTACGGTCAAGACCGAGTACGGGGAACTTCATCTCCAGATTCCGCGCGACCGCAACGGCGAGTTCAAGCAACAGACTGTTCCTGCTTATAGACGGACGAATGATACCTTAGAGGAGACCGTCATTCACCTCTTCCGAAAAGGTATTACCATGTCGGAAATCGCAGACTTGATTGAGAAAATGTATGGGCATCACTACACGCCCCAAACCATGTCCAACATGACTAAAGTGCTGACTGAAGAAGTAAATGCATTTAAAGTTAGAACTCTAAATGATAAGTATGTCGCTATTTTCATGGATGCTACTTATATTCCTTTAAAACGGCAAACCGTCTCCAAAGAAGCAATCTATATTGCCATTGGTATACGAGAAGACGGCACTAAAGAAGTACTAAGTTATGCGATTGCTCCGACTGAATCGACCTACGTTTGGAATGAGTTGTTAGAGGACATTTACTCCAGAGGGGTTCATGATGTCTTACTGTTTATTACCGATGGCTTAAAAGGCATGAAAGATACGATTCACCAGATTTATCCTAAAGCTAAATACCAACATTGCTGTGTTCACGTTTCCCGTAATATTGCTCATAAAGTACGTGTCAAAGATCGAAAAGAAATCTGTGATGATTTTAAGGCTGTTTATCAAGCTAGCTCAAAGGAAGAGGCAAATACCTTTTTAGGGAGTATGATTGAGAAGTGGCAGAAAACTTATCCTAAAGTGACGCAGTCACTGATAAAAAATCAAGATTTATTGACTTTTTATGAGTTTCCGCCTGGTATCCGCCGAAGCATTTACTCAACTAATTTAATCGAATCTTTCAATAAACAAATCAAGAAATACAGCCGCAGAAAAGAGCAGTTTCAAAATGAAGAATCACTAGAGCGTTTCCTAGTATCCATCTTTGATACATACAATCAAAAATTCTTAAATAGAAGCCATAAAGGCTTCCAACAAGTGACGGATACATTAGCTTCAATGTTTACTGAGTAACCCATTATTTTGCAGAAGGACGAGTTATTTACACAAAATTATTGACGCTCCCAAAGAATCTCATAAAAGACTAAAACTTATCTTATCCTTAGTTTATCTGTTATTTATATTTTATGTACGTATCGATCAGAAATTATTCGAACAAAAATTTCCATATCAAGAAATTTTTATTCCCATTTTTTTGATTTTATTACTTCTTTATTTTTTCTAAAAAACTAATTATTTATATGAGTACTAAGCGCACCTTATTCCATCGTGATAAAAATATTTTGACTAACTATTTCCTTGACCCTCTCAAAGAGAACTAGATCATGAGCACGTTGGTTGTAAATAGCCTGAAAAACGTGACGGATCAACCATCACTAAACCCCTTATAGAAATCATGCTCGTTGAATGAAGTAGAATATAAAAAAGTATGTGGGAAAAATCTAAAAATCAGTTTCGCTACAGACTCTCGAATAAACAAGTCAGGTTTTTCGGAAATTTTAAAAACATACTAAGATTAGAGGGTAAATTCATCGACGGATGAAATTACCCTCTAACGCTCTTTTAAGCGTATAGTTGGTTGTGAAAGAAAGACCGACCACACTTTCTTGGACTACGAGTCCCAAACAAAAAATGGTCTTCTTCACTGTCATTTTAAAACCTGGTTTAAGTATGTTGGGGCTTCGAGCCCGTGTAAAGGAAATTAGGAACGAAATGAAGCAGTGAAGAATCTTTCAACACTTCTTAGGAGATGAAAATTATGTATGTACTTGCTTTAGATGTCTCAATGGGAAAAAGTTATGTCGTTATTTATCATGAAAATACTTGTCTTTTTGAACAAGAAATTCTTCACGATAAAACACATTTCAATGCACTTCTTCAAGAAATTTATGCTCTTCCAGAACGACCACAAATCGTTTTTGAAGCAACGGGGGTTTATTCAAGAGTCATTGAAACTTTTTGTCAAAAGAATCATTTCGCCTATTGTTTATTAAACCCTTTAGAAGCGAAAAGACAACTGAATATTGACTTACGTTCAGTCAAAACGGATAAACGAGATGCCCATCGACTGGCACAAACACACGGTCAATTTTTGCGGAAACAAAAACAATCTCAAACAGAAGTCTATAAACAAACACGCGATTTTGCACGCTTTTATCAACAAATTGAAAGGGACATTAAACGCACGAGAATGAACCTGCATACCGCTTTACAATTGACTTTCCCAGAATTGGAAACACTTTTCACGAACAGGTTATCAAAACTCGCCTTGAATCTTGTCGAACTTTTCCCCCACCCTGATTACTTGGCACACTTAAGCCAAACTAAGGTAAAAAATGTGTTAAAGAAAAATACGGATAAAAAAATCTCCGATCAAAAAGCCTTGGCTAAAGCACAAACCTTACTTTCACTTGCGCAAAATTCTTATCCAGCTGAATCTGGACAAAGTATTTCTGTTCAAAAAGTCGTGTATTATGCCCAACAATTGAAACAATTGCTTGTAACAAAAGAACAACTCGCCAAACAGCTAGTTGACATTGCGAAACAAACAATAGAATTTGATTTCTATCAAAGTATCCCTGGAATTGGTGAACTTTCTGCAGGACTCATTATTGGTGAATTAGGGGATATTCGGCGTTTTTCTTCTCATAAGCAATTGAATGCTTTCGTCGGTGTTGATACCAGAAGATATCAATCTGGAAAATATACAGCCAAAGAACACATGAATAAACATGGGAATCCGAAGGCCCGAAAAAATTTGTATTTTATTATGATGAACATGATTCGACAACAAGCGGCGGGGCCCAATCATCTTGTGGACTATTACTATAAACTAAAAGCGCAACCTTCGCCCAAAAAGCATAAGGTTGCGCTCGTCGCCTGCATCAACAAGCTCTTGAAATGTCTCCATTCGATGGTACGACATTCAAGTCCGTATGATTACTCATACACGGCCTCTAACGACCAATAAGGAATATATCCTTACCTAGAATTATAGCATACCTAATAAAAAAATTTCTAATTTATTAGGCTTATTTCGTATACTTTTTTCTTGATAAAAACCAATAGAAAAAAGTACTTGACTAAACGTAGGAAAGAACGTGGAACAAAAGTAAGAAACACTTTTGTTCCACGTTCTTTAAAAACGCATAAACGGTGGGAGCGGCAAAGCCTTGATAGATACGTTTTAATTCAATATCAAACTAGGGTCTGCATTCAATCGATAGTCTGCAAAATGTTTCTTTTGTAATTCGACATGTGCAGCTGCTCCGATCATTGCTGCATTATCCCCACAAAGTCTTAATGGTGGGATA
The DNA here is from genome assembly GCF_002277935.1 of Enterococcus durans. Taxonomy (NCBI): domain Bacteria; kingdom Bacillati; phylum Bacillota; class Bacilli; order Lactobacillales; family Enterococcaceae; genus Enterococcus; species Enterococcus durans. Next base: position 2,858,309 of record NZ_CP022930.1, read on the forward strand.
CATAATTCTATCTCTGGTAAGGTTTCAGTTAGCGTTTGTTCAAGTGTTTCTCGTAACCCCTGATTAGAGGCTACTCCTCCAGCGACGATTAGTTGCTTCACAGGGTACTCTTGACAGGCTCGAATCGTTTTGTTTACCAAAACGTCGATCACACTTGCCTGAAAACTGGCAGCTAAATCATTTTTATCAAGTTTTTCACCACGTTGTTCTGCATTGTGCACAAGATTGATAAATGCGCTTTTTAACCCACTAAAACTGAAATCATAGTTATTTTCATGGATCATTGCTCGTGGAAAGTGATACGCATCTTGACCTTGGTGGGCTAGTTGATCGATTTCCTTGCCGCTTGGATAACTCAAGCCTAAGACACGACCTACTTTATCATACGCTTCACCAGCTGCATCATCTCTCGTTTCTCCAATGATTTCGTAGTCGCCATCTTCTTGCATGTAAACTAGTTCTGTATGTCCACCACTGACTAGTAACGCAAGTAATGGAAATTTAAATGGTTTTTCGAACCGAGCAGCATAGATATGACCTGCCATATGGTTGACAGGGATCAACGGCAAATGATTTGCCCAAGCAAATGCCTTAGCAGCAGAAATTCCAATCAATAACGAACCGACTAGACCTGGTCCATACGTAACTGCTACAGCACTTAACTCTTCAACTGTGACTTTCGCTTCTGTCATTGCTTCTTCAATACATAAAGTGATCTGTTCTACATGATGACGGCTTGCAACTTCAGGTACGACACCGCCAAACCGCTTATGGCTGTTTATTTGTGAGGCAACAATATTCGATAAGATCTCGTTTCCGTTCCTTACGATCGCTACGCTCGTTTCATCACAACTTGATTCAACTGCCAGAATCAATTCTTCATTCATTTTATCGTCTCCGTTTTTAACTTTGTACTCATAATAATCGCATCTTCTACCGGATTGTGGTAATAAGATTTTCGTTTACCTAACATCCGAAACTTCTCTGATTCATAAAGTTTTCGGGCGGGTGTATTGGATAGTCTTACTTCTAAAAAGACTGTATACGTGCCCGCTTTTTTCTCTTCAGCCAATAAAAATCTTAACAGAGTTCGCGCACAACCTCTATGTTGCATCGCTTTTGCCACTGCGATATTTGTGATTTCCGTCTCATCCATTACGTTAGAATAACTTAGAAACCCTTGAATTGTCGAATGTTCGACTAATATACAATAATCAGTATGCGGCTGAAGGATATCTGCTAAAAACTGACTCTTCGTCCAAGGCGACCCATATTCATAAGCTTCTTCGCAAAGGGTCCATAAACATTCCGCCAACTCTTCTGGTTTAAACTTATTTTTTTTATAAATCACTAGTTTCACTCATTTTCTAAAAATTTTACCATGTCTAAAGCGTCTTCGTTCGTTTGAGTATAGTAGCCTTTTCTTACTTTACGTGATTGGAACCCTAATTTTCGATAGAGTCTTTGCGCATCCTGATTACTGATCCTGACTTCTAAAGAAAGAGTCTCACAGCGATTCATTATAGCAAAATCTTCTATTTCGTCAATCAGTTTCGTTCCAAGATTTTTTCGTTGATAAGTTGGGATAACAGCAATATTCGTGATATGGCAATCAAACCCAAAGATTCTTGCACCAATAAAGCCTATAAGTTCGTTTCCCTGAAACACTCCCAGATATAGATTTAAAAAAGGCGATTTCATTTCTGATAAAAAAGCACTTTTTGTCCAAGGCAGCTCTCCGTCATATACAGCACGTTCAACCGCTAATAAATCTTTCACATCATTCGGATTCAATTCTTTGAACTGATAGGCTTGTCCTTTTATTTCTACAGTTTTCGTTGAGAAACTCTTTTTTTCGTAGAACAAACTTCTGGCATATGCTTTAAATTTTTTCAACATAACTTTCTTCTCCGGGACTATGAGTCTCTAACCATTTTTCTTCTGCTTCCACTTTCTTTAAGTAGCGCGGTAAAAAGTTTTGGATATCTTCAACAGGATCATCAGCGGCACCCATTTTAGCTATAGTCGCTCCATTAGGTATGTTCCATTCCGCAAGGCGATTGATTGTTGCTTCTGGTAAGTTTTCAGCAATCTCTGCAGAGAACTTTTGGCAGTCTTCCCCGACAAACAAAATAGATTCATTCGATCCTTTTAAATGGTCAAACAGCTCTGCTAGCGAGATATGAGTATCTGCTAACACTGTTTCAAGATCCCCATTCTTTTGACGATAGATTGCACTATAGACATTTTTTCTTCTTGCGTCGAAAATAGGCACGATAAGCCCTTCAATTCCGCTACAATTTGTTGCAATAGCCTTCAAACTTGATACGCCGACTAATTCTTTCTTTAATGTATATGCTAATGTCTTAGCTGTAGTCACACCGATCCGCAATCCTGTGTAGGAGCCAGGTCCTGCCGAAACAACGATCCGATCAACTGCATCGGGTGTCAATTGGATTGCTGAAAACAATTGATCAATAGTTGGCATCAAGCTGATACTATGATTCTTTTTTACATTGATTTGTACTTGACCCAAAATGTGATTATCATCGATCACTCCAACTGCTAAAGTTTGATTGGCTGTATCTATTCCTAATGTAATCATTTATTTATTCCTTTCTACTTACTACTGTCGTTTTATATTGTAGCATACTTCTAGCAAAGAAAAGAAAAAAGAATTTCAGCAAAAAAGAAAAAAAGTTGTAACAAATACACAACTCTTTTCCTTATTTATACTTATTCTATTACTTACTGATTGGGTTCGTTGATCCTCGCAAGATGAGATCCGTTCCGACAATTATCTTTCTTGAAACAGGAGATTTTTCATTCATCCCTTGAACCAGTGTTTCAACTGCAAGCTCTCCCATCCATTCTGTATAGACCTTCACCGTTGAAAGTGGCGGAGAAACATATTTTGCTACACTGACATCATTAAAACCGATCAGCGAAATATCTTGTGGAACTCTATAATTTTTTTCCGTAATAGCTTTTAATGCACCGATAGCTAATGCATCATTTGCCGCAAACAGCGCAGTTGGAACTTTCTGATGATTTTCTAAATGTTCCTTCATCACTTGGTACCCGGATTCTACGGAAAAATCTGCTTCGATAATTGTCCCCTGCAATCCCTCTGCAGCGATAAGCTGTTTGAATGCACTGCTCCTCGGATCACTGACTCTTTGGCGGCTCTTTTTTGTATACTCTTTGCCAGCAAGCATCGTGATCTCTCTTGCCCCTTGATTTTTGAAATAATCAATGATCTTTTTAATACTTGAAGAGAAATCAACGATCAAAGAATTGATACCGTGATTGGTCCCATCTGAATCAACTAAGAGAAGGTTCGCTTGTGATTTTTTCAATTCCACTAATTGATGTGTATCGAACTTACCTAAAGCAATTGTTCCATCTGCTGGCTTCTCACTTACCGAATCCCACGTTTCTTTTAGTAGCGCAATATTCAACTCTTCCGCTTTCTTCTCAATCCCCAGACGGATCGCAAGATAATACAGATCTTCTAATTCTTCCTGATCATTGTACCATTGGATCAGACGCACAGTTTGTTTGCTTGCAGAACCATTTCTAAGATGCTTCGTATAATTCAAACTTTCTGCGACCTCAAAAATTTTTTTCTTTGTCTCTAAAGCAACTGACAGCTCGCTATCATAGTTAAGAACTCTCGAAACGGTAGCAGGAGAAACACCTGCCAACCGAGCAATATCTTTAATTGTTGCCACTGTCTCTCCCGCCTCTCCGTTTTCCATCCATTTTCTTATAACCCTGCAGTAAAGCGTTCAAAAGCAGCTTGTCCTTCTTCATCACGTTTGAAAACACCCGCGTCTTCTAATACACGTGCAAAAACTTTTCCTACTGCTTCAAAGACGATATTGTCCACTGATTTCTCAGTCAATTCTGGGTGTTCAGCTTTGAGCTGATCCGCCCATTCCACATGATAATCCGCAATATGATGGTCTTTTCCTAATAGATAATTTTTAACCTCTGCTAATTCTGGTTTTAAGCGTGGCGGTAAAACTGCTATCCCCATGACTTCGATTAAGCCAATGTTTTCTTTCTTGATATGTTGGATATCCCGATGCGGATGGAAGATCCCTTCTGGATGTTCTTCTGACGTATTATTGTCACGTAACACTAAATCAAGTTCATAATAGTTATCCCGTTTTCTTGCTATCGGTGTAATCGTATGGTGTGGTGTTCCATCTGGAGAAAATGCATTGACTTCTACTGCTGGATCAGAATAGTTCTTCCATTTTCCCAACACGCTTGTAGCCGCTTCGACTAATACATGTCGATCTGTCGCTTGTAAACGGATCACAGACATCGGCCACTTGACGATTCCAGCAATTACTTGCGGATAATCAGATAATTTGATCAATTTTTCTATTGGCGCTTTTGCCATTGGAAATTCATGACGTCCTGCTTGATAGTGATCGTGAGATAAGATCGATCCCCCTACGATCGGTAAATCAGCGTTTGAACCAACAAAATAGTGTGGCAAGACTTCGGTAATCTTCAGTAAACGAGCGAAAGCCTCCTTCGTGATTCTCATTGGCCGATGTTCTTCTGAAAGAATGATCGAATGCTCATTGTAGTAAGCATAAGGTGAGTATTGAAATCCCCAACTTTCGCCATCCAAGTTCATACGAATGATCCGATGATTCGTCCGCGCTGGATAATTCAAGCGCCCCTTGTATCCTTCGTTTTCCATACACAGCATACATTTAGGGTAATCAACTTTCGCAGCTTGTCTTTCAGCTGCAATTTGTTTGGGATCTTTCTCAGGTTTCGATAAATTGATCGTGATTTCCAGCTCGCCATAATCTGATGGGTAGGTATATTGGATATTTTTTGCGATAGCTCGGGTCTTGATGTAGTCATTTCGCTTGCTCAAATCAAAGAAATAGTTCGTTGCCTCTTCAGGGTCGTTGGCATAATGTTGCGCAAAAAATGCATTGACTACAGAAGGTGGAGGAGTCAAAAAGTCCATCAGTTGTGCTTCGAAAATTTCTTTTTCCGCTGTTAAGTCAGAAACTATTCCATTTTTTTGTGCTTGCTCGACTAAACGATCCAATAAATCCACTGAACCCTCATTGACGGAACGGACTTGGTACACATCCATTGCCTCTTCGCCGATCATGCCGTTGATCCTATTTTGTAGATAGATCCGGTCCATCTCCATCCATCCACCCGCTTCGATCGCTAACGTAGTAAAATCGCAAATCGTTTGACTGATTGTCATCTTTCCTCTACTCCTCGTAACCATTAGGATGGCTGACATGCCAATCCCAAGCAGTTTTAATAATTTCTTTCACGTCTGTAAATTTCGGCTGCCAACCTAAAATCGCTTGTGCTTTTGCACTTGAAGCGACTAATCGACTTGGGTCGCCTGCTCGTCGAGGAGCAATTTTTGCTGGAATTTCTTTTCCTGTCACTTCTCGAGCTGCTTCAAGCATCTCTTGCACTGAATAGCCTTGATTACTTCCTAGATTGAAGAAGTTGCTTTCGTTACCGGCTTTTAGATATTCTAAAGCTAAGATGTGTGCGGCAATCAGATCTTCTACTTGTACATAATCTCTGACGCATGTCCCATCTGGTGTATCATAGTCATCCCCATAAATAGCTAATGCTTCACGTTGACCTAACGCTACTTGCAAGATGATTGGAACTAAATGGGTTTCTGGTGTATGATCTTCTCCTATAGAGGCATCCGATTTAGCACCAGCCACATTGAAGTAGCGTAAAGCGACATACCGCATTCCATAGGCATTATCACACCACTTCATCATTTTTTCCATCATCAGTTTGCTTTCACCATAAGGATTTTTAGGATTCGTTGGGGTACTTTCTGTAATCGGGAATTCTTTTGGCTCGCCATAGGTTGCAGCAGTCGAAGAGAATACGATATTTTTAACATCAAATTCATGCATGACTTCCAATAACACTTGCATACCATAGACATTGTTGTTGAAATATTTTAACGGTTTTTCGACTGACTCACCTACTAATGAACTAGCAGCAAAATGAAGAACTCCTTCAATCGTTTCTTTTTCAAAAACAGATTTCAAAAAAGTTTTGTCGCGAATATCGCCTTCATAAAAACATGCATCTGGATGGACTGCTGCTTTGTGACCAGTCAATAAATTATCCACCACGATTACTTCATAGCCTTTATTGATTAATTGATCCACAGCATGGGAACCAATATAACCTGCACCACCTAAAACTAAAATTGACATATGCCCACTCCTTTTTTCTTCTTTTTAATCAAACATTTACTTCTTGAAGAGCGTGGGACAAAAGTAAGAAACACTTTTGTCTCATTCTTCAAAAACGAATAAACGGTGGGAGCAGAAGCAACTCCTTCTTAAAAAAGCCGAAATCCACAAAAATTTGAAAAGCACTTTTCGTTAATTTCTTCTTATTTCTCGGAGTTAAACACTTCTGTCCCAGCCTTTTGTAAAATACTTTCTTTTTATTTAGTAAATTTATAATAAAACATTTAGTAAATTTTTTCAACAATTAATTGCAAAGGTTTTCAGTTTTTAGACCTCAGACTGGTCTTTTTTTCCATTTTGTTCCATAATAGAGGTAACAACTAATAAACGAGGTGTTTGAGATGAAAAAATTTGTATCAGGTATTTTAGTAGGTAGTCTGGCAACAGCCGCTGCAGTTGCTGGTTTAGTCGCTTCAGTCAAAAAAACAGTCATTGATCCAATCGATGAGAAGGAAGCATTGATCGAAGAAAATCGAAAAAAAGCAATGCGTAAACGTGTTTCTCGCTAATTTTGCTTTAAGAAAAGACCTAAGAGACGCCCTTTCTTAAAAGAGTCGTACTTTTAGGTCTTTTTTTATATCCTTTTACTCTGCAATATATGTTGTGCGATTTGGTCGATTTGTCTTAAATTCCAAGGATCAGTGTAAGGTCTTGAAACGGCAGCCGTCAACCAAGCTACGCCTTCAACTGGGATACCGATACAATAAACCGTCTCCTCTACCTTTCCTTTTTGGTTCACAACTTGGTTTGTTCCTCGAATGACATCAACTGCATTTGTATGGTACTGTTTTTTCTGGTCTTGATAAGTATACGAACGAATAAGCTGATTATTTCTTAGACTCTTTAAAGCTGGGTTTTCTGTGTGAAGGAGGTCATTTTTAGGTACACGTGCTTCAATCAAAAACCTACTTTTGACCGTTACATCTTTATAATCTACAGAAAAACAACCTTCTGACATACGGATATCAATAGGGGGCTCGACCAAGTGAAAAATCCCGGCATCAATCAGAGCAGCTAGTTCTCTTGTTCGAACTGCTGGTGGGCCAATCGTAAGAAACGCATTCAGACGAGTGAACCAACCCCATAACAATTCTTCATATTCCTTTACTGTAAAAATTTCCCATTCGATCGCTTGCCGTATCGGATCACGCCAATCTTTCAATGCATCGAATGTCGACGCAATCGCACCTGTACAGTTTTCCTTTAAAGCTTCATTGATCTGATATGCAATAAACTGTCTGCTTGCTGGTATAAAATCTTGACTAGAACTCAATGGGTCAGCAAAGAAATCCCACGACCAGTGATAAGACATTAGCTCAGGGTACTTCTGTTGCCACAGCTCTTCTTTATCAGAAAGAAAGTCTTGCTCAAATACCGCACTTGAAATCTCTAGCTGATATTCTTCAATGATTTTTTTGTAATAGAACAATTCTGTATCCTTTTTCAATAATTCAAAAAATAAGGTTCCTGTCAATTTCTTCGAATGATACAGCTTTGACAGATTTTCTCTCGTGATCAATCTTGGCAAAGCCATAGCACCTCCCTGTTTTTGATTCTTTCCCCGAGGAAAATAAGGAAGTCCTTTTCTCGAACCGCAATAGACAACTGGTTCCAACCCAGAAGGATGATAAATCAATTTTTCCCCTTTATCTTCAAAATAACCGCCACGGCCAATTGTGAACAGCCCTACGTAGTCGAAAAAACTTAATCCTAATCCTTTCAAAATGACATTTTCTTTTGATGGGATCGATTGAACAGGAACGTCTGCCGGATTTGCAGGGGGCTGATAGAATAAGTTCTCTTTCATTGCGTGATCATAAAGTGTCTTCTCTTCCCCAATCAGTTCATTTTCCCAATGTCCTGTAGCCAAAACCAATTGATCTACCATAAATACTTGTTTGTCCGTCTCCAGTTGATACTGCAGCTCTTTTTTTTGGATTTCAGTAACTAGCCCTTTGACCAAAGTCAGATTTTTGGGGTATGCTTCATTTAATTGTGTATAAAACCAGTGCTGATAGAGTCCGTAAAAGCAGCGGGAACATTGTTCATCCTTTTTTAACTCCCTTGATTCCTTGATAAAATCAGCTTTCATTGGTATATTTTGCTGTTCAATGAAGTCAACTGCGTTTGTCTTACTCCATTGATAAAGATTGGGACCAGGTGAAATAACTCCTCCGCTTGATAACGTTTCATCTGTGAAAAGTGTCACTTGTTGAGATACAGAATTCATTAGTAATTCAGAAGGTTGATCAAGTCGCCAGACTCTGCCACCCGGTCCTACTGGATCAAATAGAATAAGTTCAAGTGCTTGCTCATTTGCCCCATTGCGCAACAATCGTTCAGCCATGCTCAATCCTCTTGGCCCACCGCCTACAATGCCAATTTTCATCCACCGATACTCCTCTCGAGATATTCTTTCAATACGACCGCTTGATTTTGTTTTTCATCCTTTGCGCCATAGACTAGCGTCACTACCGGATAAGTTTCAAGAAGCAACTTTAACTGGGTAATTGCTATCCGTTTTTCTTCCTCTTTTGTCAATTCCTCGCTATATCGTTTAGAAAATTCTGCAAAATGCTTTGGATCATGTCCAAAAAACTTTCTTAATTCTGTACTCGGTGCAACTTCTTTGAGCCACAAATCAAGATGTGCTTTTTCTTTCGATATTCCTCGAGGCCATATACGATCAACTAAAACCCGAACCCCATCATTTTCTTCTCTTTCTTGATAAATTCTCTTTAATTTAATCATTGACTCCACGTTCCTCTTCTATTTCGATCATAGCATAAATGATTCAAATCATAGTCGATTTTGTCCAATTCTACAAAAACTGATCATAAAGAAAAAGTCTAAGAATCTTGAAAATATAAAAAATATTTTCAGATACTCAGACTTTTTAAAAGGATCTTTACTGATTCCTTCAAGTATTGAAGAAATGTTACACTCTTTTACTTTTTACTTTACCTGACCAACCATCATATCCACCTTTTAAGATATAGATATCTTTGTAGCCAGCTTTTCTTAGTTTATTTGCTGTACGTATGCTTAAACTTTTCTTTTGATCATAAATGTACACTGGTTGGTCTTTACGAATCGATCCTAGTGAATCTTTCAAAACTGTATAAGGAATGTTTCTTGCGCCTAGGATGTGTCCTGCATCAAAAACATCTTTTTCACGAACATCAATGACTTGTGCTTTTCGCATGTTTTCTCGGAATTCTTCTTCTTCCAGCGTTTTCGCAGAACGTTTTGCCATTACTCGCAAATAGACTTCCCAAAATACGATTGCAAGAATAATTAGTAGCAATACGATGTTAATAACCCATAAAACCATGTAATTCCTCCACTTTGTTAAGCAAACTTCAAGGCTAATGAAGCAGCACCGATCACACCGGCTTCATTTCCTAATTCCGCTAATTTGATTTTTGTTGATTCTCTTACTTGTGGGAATGTGAATTGATTGAAATATTTTTCGACACGGCTGCGTAAAAATTCACCTGCAGCTGAAACGCCCCCACCTAGAACGATGCTTGAAGGGTTCATTGTATTCCCTAGATTGCCGCAAGCCAAACCTAAGTAGAAGCATACGCGGTCTACAACCATCAAACCAAAAGGATCATTGCCCTCTGCCAATTCAAAGATGTCTTTACTTGTCACTTCTTCACCATCATCAAGCATCTTTTTAAGTGTTGAGTCACCAGCGTATTCTTCGGCTAAGAAGCGTGCTAAACGAACCACACCAGTTGCGCTTGAGACCGTTTCAAGACAGCCACGTTTACCGCAAGTACACTCAAAACCTTCTGGATCAACTGTGATATGGCCAATTTCGCCCCCAGCACCAGCAACGCCATGGATCAAGTTGCCAGAAGCTATGATACCACCGCCCACACCGGTTCCTAGCGTAACGAAGATAACGTCTGGGTCATTTTCCCCAGCGCCTTTCCATCGTTCGCCTAAAGCTGCCACATTGGCATCATTGTCGATTGCAAATTTGATTCCTGTACCTTCTTCAATTTGCTTTCTTACGTATTGAAGTTCAGTCCAGTTTAAATTGTAGGCACCAATGACTGTCCCAGCATCGCTGTCGACACTACCAGGTGTCCCCATACCGATCCCAATAAAATTTTCAGCTTTCATGTTGTATAAATTCAAACGATGATTGATTGATTCAACAATCTCAGGAATGATGCGCGTGCCATCATCCAAAATATTGGTATCGATACTCCACTTTTGTTGAATTTCTCCTTCCGGTGTTAAAATTGCAAATTTTGCTGTTGTACCACCTAAATCAATCCCAATAATTTTTTTGTCCATTACAAGTTTCCTTTCTTTCGGCTTTCTTCTACTCGGTGCTCTCTTTTCAGTATATGCCACGCTGTCATGTATGTATCATGATCGATCAACCGATTATCATAAAGATTCCTCAATTCGATCGTCATCAACTCAATATCATAGATACGTGACCCCACATAGACAAAGATGCCAAACCTTTTGAATAGTTGTTGCACATCATACAAGCTCTCCATCTCTAAGCACTTCCTTCATATTATACAAGTAATCCATATTTTTTTAAACCCAATAAAACACATATTATTAAAAGAAATCCAAAAACGAGAAGTGAAAGTATTCGCTGATGGATCGAATAATCGGTCATTTTTTTGGGTAAACCTAAACAATTCCCTAAAAGCAAACCACCAATGATTCCTCCCACATGTCCCCAGATATCCACCGATGTATCCATGAGACCAAAAACAAAGCTCATCGCAATAAACAGCATATAATGACGAATCATTTGTCTTACCTGATAATCATTTTTGAAATGAAAACCTAATATGAATAATGCGCCAAACAATCCAAATAATGAGGTACTTGCCCCACCAGAAAGGACGCCGGCTTGATTGAACGCAAAGCTAGCTGCATTCCCCATGATTCCGCTGAATAGGTAGATTATAAAAAAGCGCCAATGCCCATAGAGCGTTTCAATTTGTTCACCCATAAAATAGAGAATCAATGAATTCATGGCAAAATGCATCAGACCAAAATGGATAAAGATAGGTGTGATGAATCGCCACCATTCATTCATATAAACGACGAATGGTCCATACATTCCCATAGATGCAGCAATATTATTTGATGGGATGAATTCCATCGCTAAGAATACGATTGTCTGGATTGCCAAGAAAAAGTAAGTGATGATCGGCCTTCTTAACCAAGCCTTTAATTTTATCTGTTGTTGATAATTCATGAAATCCTCCTTTTAAACATCCGTAAATAGTTGTTGGATTTTTTTGTCAAAACTTTCAGGGAGCCATTCGTTATTGATAAGCTCATGGAAAACAAGGCTGCACGTAGCATTGGGGTAATTTTGCAAATATCGATCATAATATCCTCCGCCAAAACCGATGCGATACCCACATTCATGAAAAATGATCCCCGGGACAATCAGCAAGTCAATTTCATCAGGCGAATAATACCGATCAGAAATTGGTTCAAACACACCAAAACTTGATTTTTCAAATGTTGTCTCTTGATCAACCTGATAAAAGGCCATTTGACGTTTAGGTAGTGTTTTCGGAACAGCGATGCTTTTCCCTGCACTTTGAGCTGATTCAATAAGCGGTTGGGTCGAAATTTCAAAGCCATTCGCTATTGTTAGCCCAATAGTTCTTGCCCTTTGCCACTTGCTGCTTTCATACAATTTTTGATAGAGCTTTCGTTCTTTTGCTTCTTTCTCGCCACTCTCGGCTATCCTTTGCAGTTGTTGTATACCAAATTTCCGCAGGTCTTCTTTTGTACGTTCCAAAAAAGTCACCCTTCCTCTTGTTAAAATGGTAGCGGAAAATGCTCAAAATAGCAATTTAACTTTTCAAATAAATGCAGTTTCTTTAAAAAGAAGAGCATGTGGGACAAATCTAAAAATCAGTTTTTTCGGAAATTAAAAAAAAACGAGCAATACAAAAAACGTATTGTCCGTTTTTCTCTCCAATCTCTCAAATCGAAACGACTTTTATCTCGACCTCTTCAAATACAGATAAACAGCAAAAACAGGAACAGCTCCTTCTTAAATAAGCCAAAATCCATAAAATTTGAAAAGTAATTTCACAAATCTTTTCTTAGTCCTCGGAAACAAACATTTTTGTACTAGACTCTTCTTAAAGCTAGGTCAACTTAGAATCTGTTTTTGTTTGGAAAAGAGTAAATACAAGAAATAAGGTGCGCCAATGATGGCAATCAAGATTCCAGTAGGGATTTCTCCGCTTGGTAGAATGATTCGAGCAATACTATCAGCACTATTGACAAAAAGTGCGCCAAATAATCCACTTAAAAGAAATGACCATTGATTTTCTCGTCGCACGATTAGTTTTGCTGCATGGGGTGCAAGTAAACCGACAAAAGAAAGACTACCAGCGACAGCAACACTTCCACAAGCTAAAGCGACAGCAAGTAATAAAAGGATCTGCTGACTTCTTGTTACATTCAAGCCCAAGCTACGTGCTCTTTCTTGCCCTAAGGATAATAGTCCGATCCGGCCACTGAAAAATACCGTAAGAATGAGTATAACAGCTGTCCAAGGGATCAATACCCATACATATGGCCAACTTGCTCCCCAAATCGAACCTGCTAGCCAAGAATTAACAAATCCATAGCTTTCTTTTGACAACTTGATCGTACACAATAACATCAAAGCAGATAACCCTGCATTCACAGCGATACCTGCCAGTAAAATGCGGTTCATGCCAAGCAGTCCATTCCGCTTATGGGCAACGGCATATACTAAGAACGCCGCAAAAGCGCCTCCTAAAAAAGCTACCAATAACAATAAAAACGGGGAAGAGTCATTTGCATAGAATCCTAGATACAGCATCACAAAAAATCCCGCACCCGCGTTTATTCCTAATAAACTAGAGTCCGCTAACTCATTTCTAGTCACTCCTTGTAGTAAGTAACCGGACACCCCAAGGCTCAAACCCGCAACAAGACTAATCAATAAGCGAGGCAGCCGAAATTCAGACACCACCAAAGAATGGAGAGCTTGCCCTTTTCCTACCATCAAGTCGAAGATCTGATCTAGAGAAATAAATGGAGTGCCGATCATCAGACTAGCTAGTGAAGTAATGACAAGTAAAAAAAACAATAAAAAGATAGCATATTGGATCTTTTTCATGCATGTTCCCTCCTAACTTGAAACAATAAGAACGGAACACCAATCAATGCAACCACTAGACCAAAAGGAGTTTCAAAGGGTGGATTGATCATTCGCGCCACATAATCCGCAAACATCACGAATCCCCCACCTAATAAGAATGATGCAGGTAAGACATACCGATAATCCGAACCAACTAAGCCTCGAACCACCGGAGGCACCATCAAGCCGATAAATGATACTGGACCTACCAGTGAAACTGCAATTGCTGCTAAAACAGCTACTAATAAAAATACGACGATCCTAGTCCGCTTAGGATGTCCTCCAAGAGCCAAAGCGTGTGCCTCGCTTAGATTTACTAAAGAAACAGATTTACCTAGTACAAACGAACAACCAACTGCCACTATATAAACAGGCGCAATCACTTTTAGTTGCTGCCAAGTTATGTTTGCAGCTCCTCCGACAAACCAAAAAGCCAAATCTTGTTGAAGATCAAACAATTGGGTCAATGCTTGACTAATAGCAGTAAAAAAGGAACTAATTGCCACACCAATTAAAATAAGCTGAATGGGATTCATCCCCACCCTAGAAAGACTCAAACAAAAAAATACAAGTAACGTAACTAGGAACGACCCTAATAATGAAATCAAGAACACACCAAATGCTGATGTTTTTGGCAAAAAAATAAAACTGACTGCCATTGCTAGCGATGCCCCAGAATTGATACCAAGTAATCCAGAGTCCGCTAAATTATTCCTAGTCACCCCTTGCATCAACGCACCACTAAGTGCAAAGCAGCTTCCCACCAAAAAAGAACCTAAGACTCTAGGGAGCCGAATCGTTCGTATGATCTGTTGTGTTTGAACACTAGCATCAAACTGAAAAATTGCCCGCCACAGATTGGAGAAGCCGATAGACACTGCCCCATTTGATAAAGAAATCACAAAAATAATGAAGATGGCTACTATAAACAATACAAGCGTAAAAAATTTTCTTTTCTGTTTCACTTTTCTCCCTCCTTACGATTAGTCATCAAATCGTAAGATAGAAAGACAGGTTTATTCGTCTCTGGAAGTAGGACGATCTGTGCATCAATTTCAAAGATTTCACGCATCCATTCTTTTGTGACTACTTCTGCTGGTGTTCCTTGAACTACCAATTTCCCATCCTTCATCCCAATCAAACAGTCTGAAAAACGTGAAGCATGATTGATGTCATGGATGGACATCAAAATGGTCGTATGCTTTGCACGATTGATTTCTACTAACAATTCTAAGATTTCTAATTGATGGGCTGGATCTAAATACGTGGTTGGTTCATCCAAGATCAAAATATCCGTCTCTTGCGCCAACGCCATGGCAATCCAAACTCTTTGCGCTTGTCCACCAGATAAACTAGCTAAATCTCTTTCACGAAACTCCAACAAATGAGTGACCTCTAATGCCCAATCGATCGCAGAGAGATCCTTTTCATTCATTCCGCTAAAAAGTTTTTGATAAGGATAACGTCCATATGAAACAACTTCTTCTACCGACATGCCTAAAGGATGCTCACTACTTTGCGCCAGCAATGAAATCTTTCGCGCTAATTCTTTTGGTGCATATGTCGCAATATCAGAACCCGCTACCATGATCTTTCCTTTTTGAACGGGAAGAATTCGTGTAAAACTTTTTAATAAAGTGGATTTACCACTACCATTTGGTCCAATTAGACTGGTAATTTTTCCTTCAGGGATCTTAACAGATAATTTTTCACTGATCTGCTTATTCAGGTAACCTGTCGAAATCTCAACGGCTTCCAATATTGTCATTTTTTTCACCCTTCCATTGAAAATCATTCTCAATTATGAAGGCACTTCACAAATTCGTCAAGCATTACTTTGCCCCTTAGAACTTCTCTAAAAACGGTTGACACCACTTCTATTATCATGAATAATAGCAAATGAGAAAGATTCTCAATTAAAGACGGAGGAAAAAAATGAATCTAAAAACTAAATTATGTACAATCACTAGTACTTTATTGCTGATTGGTCTTTTAGGAGCCTGTTCGTCAACAGACAAAACAAAAACAGCCGAGACTTCTACAACAGAAACTACTAACGCAACGCATACTGTAACAGATACTTTAGGTCATAAAGTCGCAATACCCAATCAACCGAAACGAATCATCGGTAGTTATCTGGAAGACTATCTGATTGCATTAGGAGAAAAACCAGTAGCACAGTGGACAGTTGGCAGTGGCTCAATCCAAGATTATCTGCAAAGCGAGCTTAAAGGTGTTCCTACAATTTCCTATGACCTCCCTTACGAGAAAGTTTTGAGTTTTGAACCTGATCTATTACTGATCTCCTCTTCTGCTACAGTTGAAGGTGGCAAATACGATCAATATAGTAAGATTGCTCCAACCTACGTCGTAGAAAATGGCACAGAGGTCACTTGGGAAACACAACTGAAAGATATCGGAAAAGTCCTTGATAAAAAGGAACAAGCAGATAAGATCATCTCTGATTATCAGAAAAAAGTCACAGAGACACGCACCGAATTAGCAGATAAGATCAATGGCAAAACAGCCGCAGTCTTATGGGTAACCAACAATTCTGCTTTCATGGTAAGCGAAAATCGTTCAAGCGGACGAATCGTCTACGGTGATCTACAGTTTGGAGTCCCTCCTCTAGTTGCAGAAGTTTCTAAAGAAGCCACTTCTGATTGGTCTGCTGTTTCTTCTGAAAAACTAGCAGAATTAGATGCAGACTATATTATTTTAGTCAACAGTGATAAAAAAGCAGCCATGTTCAACGAAGCCACTTGGAAAAATCTTAAAGCAGTCAAAGCAAACAATGTATTAGAGTTTGGCCCTGAATCAAGTTGGCTATACAATGGTCCTATTGCGAGTGAACAAATGGTCGACGATATCAAAGAGCGATTAAACTAAGAATCACTATCATGAAAAAAGCCTTGTCTCCAATGAAATATTTCTCCGTATCAATCGATGATCCAATCGAACTTTTAAGGAAAAATCCCATTGGTCCAAGGCTCTTTTTCTATTTTTTTCAAAATCAATTAGCCTATTTGCTTTTTCTCAAATGATCGTTCGTTTATAGGATCAAAATCAAGCAATTTCAGATGATTGCTCAAAGAAAGATACAAAATTTGGTTTCTCTGTTACGCATCAAAATCAATTTTTGCATTTTGATAAAAATACTTCAATACTGCATATGTTCTATTAGGCATTTTAAACATGATGAGCGTGGGAGCAGAAGCAACTCCTTCGAAATTAAACCGAAATTCACAAAAATTTGAAAAGCAATTTTCGTTAATTTCTTCTTATTTCTCGGAGTTAAACAATTCTGTCCCCACCTCATTCAGCCTTCGCCACTCGTCTTTGCCATTTCTGAAAACGATGAGGATACTGATTTTCTTCATCAACTATGCCCACATGTTCTTCCACGAGGTCAAAATCAGAAAAATCGATCTCACCGATAAATGTATCTCCTTCAAAGGTAGCATCAATCAATGTACGCCAAATAATCCCAGTTTCTGGTAATAATTCCTGAAAAATCCGACTGCCACCTGATACATAAATATCCTCTGAACAATTCTTCGCATACGCAAGTAGTTCTTCAATTGAATGCATCACTTCTGCGTTCTCTTCTACTTTAAAATCAGTTTGGCTTGTTAAGACGATAATCTTTCGGTAGGGTAAGGACAATTTTCCCATGCCTTCATAGGTTTTTCTCCCCATCACCAATATTCTATTCATTGTATGTTCTCTAAAAAAACGCATATCATTAGGCAATTTCCATGGAAGTAACCCATCTTTGCCAATCAACCCATTTCTATCTTGTGCCCACATTGAAATAAACATCTGTCTCATCCTCTCTGGTATGCTATAAAAAGCATACACATTTATCGAAAAAATAACCAGTTATTAAGCAAAAAAGACTGAACCATCCTCAGATGTCCAGTCCTTTTTGCTAAGTCTTATCCATCATATACAAATGAACAAGAACTTTATTTATGCTTATTTAGTTTCACGGTGTAAAGTAACTTTACGTTCGCGTGGGCAATATTTTTGTTTTTCCAAACGATCAGGGTTGTTACGTTTGTTTTTGCTTGTCAAATAGTTACGTTCTTTACAAGAAGTACATTCTAAAGTAATGTTTACGCGCATGTTTTTCCCTCCCATTTTTACTAGAATCCTCTAAGATGACTCTCAGACTTGACTATCTTACCATGATTTCCACCAGATTACTAGCCTTTTCCTGAAATTTGTTAAGTAGATTTACTTGACGAAGAAAGAATAAATCATGATGCTGTAAACAAATTCTTTTTCTTTTTTATAGCTTACGTTTACACTATGGATTATAGAAGGAAATGCAAGAAGAATAATACAATCATTTAAAGGAGGAAACATTCATGCCATGGAATATGACAGACTACCCACCTTCAATGAAAAACCTAGAAGAACTTGTTCGAAAAAAAGCCATTGCTATCGGCAATGCGTTATTATCTGATGGATATCCAGATGACCGAGCGATCCCTATTGCGATCAAGCAGGCAAAGGAATGGTATGAAAATGCTGACAAATCAGAGAAAAAAGAATTTTCAGAAGAAAAAAATCCCTCTAAAACAGACAAACACGAAAAAAATCCACGAGCATCAGAGTTGATCAATGCCAATGTGAACGTCAGATTTGAAGAGGATCAATGGATCGTCATATCAGATGGCGCAAAAAAAGCAAGTCAACGCTTTGCAACAAAAAAAGAAGCCATTGAAAAAGGCAAAGAGATCGCTCAAAATAAAGAAACAACTTTGACTATCTACAAAAAAGATGACAGCAAAGAAAAAGAAATCAGCTATTCTGCTGAAAAGAATTAACACCAACCAACACACCTTGATTTTTTACTATCGTGGATGGGGAGAATTCAACCCCATCAGTTGGATATCATTGAGCAAAAAGAGCATGAGACAAAAGTAAGAAACACTTTTGTCTCATGCTTTAAAAACAAATAAACGGTGGGAGCAGAAGCAACTCCTTCTTAAATAAGCCGAAATTCACAAAAATTTGAAAAGCAATTTTCATTAATTTCTTCTTATTTCTCGGAGTTAAACACTTCTGTCCCAGCCTCTTTCACTTTGAATAATTGTCAGAAAAAAACTTAGCTTCAGACAGTTACATAATCAATTGCTTCTGCTTGAGGAACTGTTTCTTCAACAAAGAACACGTTGTACCAAGTCAAAAAGCTGAAAATCGTCCAAATTTTCCGTTGTTCTTCTTTACGGCCTTCATAATGATCATTCAATAACTTCATGATTTTTTCTTGATCAAAGAATTCTTTCGCAAAATCTGCTTCAAATAATTCTTTTACTTGTCGATAGCCATGGTCTTCTTTTAACCAAGCTTTGATTGGTACAGGGAAGCCTAATTTCACTCGGTTCGACCATTCTTCTGGTAGATGTTTATTCGCTGCTTGACGGAAAACATCTTTCGTGTTGTTTTGATTCAACAGATATTTACTTGGAATCTGTTGTGCCAGTTTCATGACTTCGATATCCAATAAAGGCACTCGGACTTCCAGAGAACTTGCCATTGAAAGTTTATCAGCTTTCAGCAAAATATCCTTCGGCATCCATTGATGAAGATCGACATACTGCATTTTATTGACCTCATCAGCAATTTTATCTGTGTTCGCATAATGAGCAGCCATAATATCCTTGACTGTTGGCGCTTGTTGGAAATCATCAGTTAAAATATCTGCAGCTTCCGCTTCTTCAAATACCCGTGCATGCCCGATAAAATATTCTTTAGCAGGTGCTAGAGATTCGTATAAATGGATTCTCCCATGGAAATTTTTCATTTTCCCAATTTTACGGCCAAGATTATATCTTGTCCCTTTAGGCAATTTTTTCAATCCTTGCGCAATTACACGAATAAATTTTGAATTAGTATGGAATCCATACGTTTGGTAACCAGCAAATAGTTCATCTGCGCCTTCACCAGATTGGACAACTCTCACACTTTGCGATGCTAGATTTGCTAAAAAATAGAGCGGCACACATGAGGGATTTGAATCAGGTTCATCTAAATGATACTGGATCAAAGGAAAAGCCTTGAAGGACATATCGCCATCGATCACAGCCGCGGTATTGTCTAGATCCAAACGCTCAGTCAATTTTCTCGCTTCGATTGCTTCGTTATACGTCTTGTCATCAAATCCAATAGAAAACGAATGATCTGGTTTAAGCACTGAAGTCACATAACTAGAATCAACACCACTAGATAAGAATGAACCGACTTCTACATCGCTTATTTTATGTGCTGCAATAGAAGACTGCACTGTTTCATCAATCTTGTCGATCCATTCTTGTCTTGAGTGTTCTCCTTTTGTTTCAAAGTCGGCATCCCAATATTGTTGGATATCCAGTTGTCCATCTTTATACGTAAAATAATGGCCTTCTGGTAAGCGGTGGACACCCTTGAAAAATGTTTCGCCATTCAATGGTGAGTATTGGAAAGTCATATATGGTTTCAACGCTGATTTATTTAATTCTTTTTTGAAATCTGGATGTGGTAAAAAACTCTTTATTTCTGATCCAAACATGAATGTTCCATTCATTTCAGCATAATAATAAGGTTTGATACCAAAATGGTCACGTGCCCCAAATAATTCATTTTTTTCATTATCCCAAATAGCAAATGCGAACATCCCACGTACTTTTTGTAAAAGATCAGTACCCCATTCTTCATATCCATGCAACAATACTTCTGTATCTGCGTGGGTTTGGAAAATATGACCTGCCTTGATCAATTCTTCTCTCAAAGGTTGGTAATTGTAAATTTCACCATTGAAAATAATGATTTTCGTACGATCTTCATTATAAATAGGCTGTGAACCGCCTTCCAAATCAATGATACTTAAACGTCTAAACCCTAAAGCAACAGATTGATCAATATATTCTCCAGCACTATTTGGTCCTCGATGAACGATTCGATCCATCATTGCATTCACTATTGCTTTTTTATTATCTTTGTTATTAACAAATCCTACAATTCCGCACATCTATTTTTCACATCCTAAATAAATAGTTACACTCATTAATATCCGTTCATGTGCATCTTATCATAGTAAACACGCATAGAACGAGTAATTACACCCTTACACTTTCGTCACATGAAAATAAATTGAAACCTTACATTTATCTTATAAAAAAAAGAAGGCTCGTCAACTAATTTACCACTTTTTTTGCTACGGCGCTATCTTTTATTCCAGGTTTTAAAAATAATCCTTGTTACTTAATCATGAATACAATTTACATCTATGACAATTCAATATCTCGTCTGATTTATGTATCAGCTTTCAAATTGATCTACTCCGATCTTGGACACTGAAAAAGTAATTTTTCGCACCTCCTCTATTAGCTGAGTTAGACGAACTTTTACTCAATAGCTCGTTGGTTCGAATCCTGACAATCTGGTACAAAATTTTTGCTATGAGTAGCTGGCCAATGTACAATATAATAAAGCGCTCTCATTAAGCCGTTCAGGGATAGATCAAATGAAGATTATTTATTACTCTATAGATAAACAACAAGAATGGAGGTTAACCAAAATGAAAAATTTATTAGCAGCTGGCTTCATGTTTGTTGGTGGTGCGATACTTATGTTAGCAGAAGAATATGCCAACTGGGTCCCGATTGCAGGAAGTATCATTGCCCTCATCGGTTTGGGAATGTTGATCTATTATTTGTTCAGCAAAGATGGAACTTACAATGGAAACTAAACAGCTCTTCGTGAACATGAGATGCACAAATCTACTAGAAAGAGAGTGGGATAAAAGTAAGAAACACTTTTGTCTTATTCTTTAAAAACGAATAAACGGTGGGAGCAGAAGCAACTCCTTCGGCTTATTTCTCGGAGTTAAACACTTCTGTCCCAACCTCTTTTTAATTCTTACTTTACAGGAGCGATTAGTAGAATCCGTACTCATCATGTAAAATAATCTTAAACGAATTACTATTCATGGTCTTAGACGTACACATACCTCTCGCCTCTTTGAATCTGGTGCTTCTTTAAAAGATGTTCAGGAACGTTTAGGGCATGCAGATATTCAAACTACTTCAAATATTTACACTCATGTAACTGAAACTCAAAACAAAAAAGTCATCAATAATTTTGTAGCATTTATGAAGAATAGTCCTCAGAGGGAGTCGAAAGGGGAGTCAAAAAATATTTCGGGCTAAAAATACAACAAAAAAGACACGATATAAATCGTGTCTAATCGTTGATATATAAGGAAGGTACAGGATTTGAACCTGCGCGCCGGTATTAGCCGGTTCGCCGGATTTCGAGTCCGGTGCATTACCACTCTGCCAACCTTCCGTACGTATTATTTTTAAACTTTTCGGAACAAATGTCAAGTCCGTTTTTTTATTTCTATGAATTTTTTCATGTAGGTATAGACAAAAACACAAGAATCATTTTTCCCACTCCCAATGAAGACCATTTTCGGTCAAACAACTGACAAAAGAATGTTTGAATGAGTCTTGTGTAAGATAACGTAAAGTAGTTACTCGTTTTATCTGATTTGTTCAGGATCTTCTAAAGCTAAAATTGAATCGATTGTTCGTTTGATGAATGAGATGATTTGCTCTTCTGTTGGGTGCATGATATTTGAAGACATCAATGATGCGATACCAGTTACGGCAATCCATGTTCCTGTATGGAGTGCATCAATATATTCATCAGATAATTGATTGTATCGTTTGTCTTCTTTCACAATTTCTCGGAAATAATTATAAGAGAAATCATGCATTTTTTGACCATCCCCATGCTCATCGATGTACAAAGCCATGTAAAGACTATGTTGCTTCTTTGCGAAGTAAATGTAATTCAAACCAAGGTCAATGATTTTGTCCCCTGTTCGCTCTACTGGGAAAACCGTTTCTTTAAGATGTTCAAAAATAGAGTCTAACAAAGTATTCTTGAGATCCTCCATGTTTTTGAACTCCAGATAGATCGGCTGAGTAGAGATACCCATTTTTTTCGCAATGTTTCTAGCAGTAAAGCCTTTGAAACCTTCCTTTGCAACGACATCATAAGCAGCTTTCAGAATTTGATCTTTTGTATAGACTTTTCTTCTCATTAAAACTCCCCCACTTCTTACTGCAATATATGTTGTTTTATTGTAACCGATTTTGGATGTTTTTTGCAAACATTTTACTCAAAACGTTATATTTTAAATTTTTTTCTTATTTTTTTTAACAATTACACATAATTATTTAAAAATTGGCAAAATTACTGGTTACCCTTACAAAATTTGATATAAATGTAAATCAGAGTTGACCAAAACTTTTATTTCACGTTATAGTTAAAGAAAAAGAAAAAGAAGGTGTGTAATGGACAACGAAACTAACGTTATTTATATTCATCCTCAGAAAAGAATCATTTCACAAAAGAAGAAGTATTTTTATTTAACGTTTACCGGACTTTTTTTCCTGAGTATCGGTTTGATTTCTGCTGATCCTATCAAAAATATCAAGGGTTTATATACGATCATCACTTCTCCGAGTAATCTTCTGACCGATTATTTAGCTTTAGGTGGTTTTGGAAGCGCATTTATAAATGTTGGTACGTTAACTTTGCTTTCAATTCTATTAGCGTATCGGCATAATGTCAATTTGAATGGTCCAATGTTTGCTTCGATTTTGACCGTTACAGGTTTTTCCTTTTTTGGAAAAAATCTCTATAATTCAATTTCGATTATTTTAGGTGTCTATCTCTATGCTCGCTTTGTCCACAAGCCTTTCTCACAATATATCATGGTAGGTCTATTTGCTAGTGCACTATCGCCTGTTGTTAGTTACATTACATTTGGCATGTCTTTACCGTTATTGACAGGAATGTTGTTAGGCAACCTTGTAGGGATCGCCATTGGTTTTGTACTACCACCATTAGCAGCACAAACCTTGATTTTCCACAGAGGTTTTACTCTCTACAATATTGGGTTTACTTCGGGATTGATTGCAATGACTATTACCAATATTCTACGATTATTTAATTTTTCAATTGAATCACACTCAGTCCTTTCTACAGACTATCATCGTAGCTTGACCATGATCATGCTTATTTTCTTTTCTTTGACTGCAATCTGTGGTTTTTTCTTCAATTCATTTAAACTGACAGGCATGCGGGCAATTTTCCAAACCTCGGGAAAAGTAACAACTGATTTCATTTCAATCTCTGGAATTGGTGCAACGTTGATCAACATGGGGCTTGTAGGTGCGATGCTTTGCGTGTATGTTTTACTGATTGGCGGCAAAGTAAATGGTCCGATCGTTGGAGCAATCTTGTCCGTCGCTGGTTTCAGTGCTTTCGGTAGTCATTTAAAAAACTGTTTTCCTATTTTAGTTGGTATCTATTTGGCCTCTTTATTTGGTACAGTATACAAAGTGAATCAAACAACGATGATCGTAGCGGCAATTTTTGGTACCGGACTTGCACCTATCAGTGGATTTTACGGCAGTATTTACGGTGTACTCGCTGGATTTTTACATATTGCTTTAGTCCACAATGTCAACACTTTGCATGGGGGATTAAGTTTATATAATAGCGGATTCTCAACGGGATTCGTGGCAGGTATTCTTGTACCTATTTTAGACAGCTTTACTGTCGTTAGAAAGGAAAAGAATTTATTTGGAAAAAGAATTATCAAAAAGGATCATTGATGAGTTTCTTACGTATCTGTACTCACATGATATAACAGAAATACGCATTGGACTTGACTACACCGAAGAAGGGCTTTTTGTTGAAATACAGGGAAAAATTGCTGAACAGCCAAATGATCTATCCGAGCTGGCAAAGCTTTTAGACACTCCTCGGGACCCAAGCATGGATATCTACTATCAAGAATTGTTAGGCAGTACTTCTCACGACCGTGAAGACTATCATTTGTTGGGAAGCTTGATCGATGATGTCGAAATCATGTACGATCAACCAATCATAAATATCAAGATTTTCCGGAAGATTTCTTAAGTATTCATAAAAATTGGTGAACAGAACACGTAAAATAGACAGCTAAATCTTGCAAGAGTGTCATTTGCGAGATTTAGCTGTCTTTGAGTCGTTCAGGTTTTCTATCAACATATATTGAAAAAATCTTACCAAGGTTGAGTAGTCGGTCCCACAGTAAATTCACTGACATTTACATCACTTGGTTGATTGATTGCAAAAGCAACTACATTTGCTATACGATCTGGTGAGATCCCATGTTGTTCATACAGTGCGTTCATGCCGCTTGCAGCCGATTCATCTGTAATCGTGTCTAACAATTCTGTGTTGATTGCGGCTGGGTAGATTGTTGCTGTTCGAATATTTGTCCCTTCTTGAGCGGATTCCATTCTTAATACTTCCATCAGGTTGCGGACAGCCCATTTCGTAGCACCGTAGACCCCACTGCCAGGATATGCTTTGATACCGGCAACTGATGACGTAGTGATCACATGCCCAGATTTTTGCTCTATGAACTCTGGCAACACTGCTGCTAATCCATTAAGCACACCTTTTAAGTTGATGTCTACCATTTGATTCCACTCCTCCACTTTCAAAGCAGAAAGTGGTGAACTTGGCATGATCCCTGCATTCAAGAAAATCACATCGACTTTTCCATATACTTCCTTCGCACGTGCAACTAGACGTTCATTCTCTTTTGAGTTCGTCACATCTGTTACTTGGTAGATTGCTTCTCCGCCTTCCGATATGATCGCATCAACGATTGCTTTCAATTTTTCTTCTCTTCTAGCTGCTAAAACTAATTTTGCGCCTTCCTTCGCCAATAAGCGAGCAGTCGCTTCTCCAATACCGCTGGACGCTCCAGTGATAATCACAACTTTGTCTTTGATGTTATTCATCTATATTCCCCCATTTAATAAAAATCATAAGTTATTGTATTGTTCATCTGTCACAGGTTCCATAAACTTGGATGCTCCTGATGTGATGGCAAGATGTTCGAACCAACTGTCTTTCGTTGCACCATGCCAATGTTTGATTCCTTTGTGAGTTACTACAACATCGCCTGGAAGTAGTTTTCTCGCTGCTTCGCCTTCTTCTTGGTACCACCCTTCACCACCAGTCACTAACAAAATTTGATAGCCATCTGTGTGGACATGCCAGTTGTTTCGACAACCTGGTTCAAAGGTCACATTTCCTACAGCAACTGAAACTTCAGGATCATTAACTAACATCTTCAAAAAGCTTTGACCAGTAAATACATCGGCGTATGCTTCATTTTTGTCTCCCACGGGGAAGATTATTCCGTTCTTTACTTCTTCATTTTTTGCCATTATACATTCACTCTTCTTTCTGGGTATGAATTTCATCAACTGGATAGATTTCTTTTGCTATATTGAATGCTGACCATGCTTTTGGCCAACCAACGTAAAATGAAAGGTGTGTGATTACTTCAGAGATTTCTTCTTTTGTAATACCATTTTGTTTACCTATTCTTAAATGAGCAGGTAATTGTTCAAAGTTCCCCGCTGAAATCAATGCAGAAATAGTGATCAAACTTCTTTGATGAGGGGCTAATTCTTCTTCTCTAGACCAGACTTCTCCAAATAAAATGTCATCATTCAATTCAGCGAACTTTGGCGCGAAATCGCCTAATTGATCATGACCTGCTGTTTGTTTTTGTGCCATTATAACCTACCCCTTTTATATTTTATTTCGTTTCTTTACACTCTCATCCTATCGCCAAAACATTCTCTCGTCTAATACCTCGCTCAAACTCTTGATATGCTTACTAAGCATAGTTTTATTAAAAAATACAAATAATAAATTTCTTTAAATACATCTTTGGTTGGATGTATTTTCCTTGTATCTCTTTTATACTAAAGTCAAACTTACAAAACTGTTTGACTTTTGTCATTTAAAATAGTGGCGCAAAGGCTTACTTTTAAAGTAAAGTAGTAGTATAAAGAAAAGTATCGGAGGAGTTGATAGACGATGAATGTTGCAGTATCACGAAAATTGATTAATTTTATCTCGATCGTTGGATTGGGAATTTCGATTGCTTTAACCATTTACTTCATCAATTTAGGTGTATTCAAAGATTTGGATTCTTTAAGAGGTTTAGTCGGAGATTCAATCATTTTAGGCCCGATCATTTTCATCTTGATCCAGATTTTGCAAGTTGTCATTCCTATCATTCCTGGTGGGATCAGCACTGCTGCTGGTGTGTTGATCTTTGGCCCATATGCCGGTTTTATTTATAACTACGTAGGAATCTGTATTGGCTCCATTATCATTTTCCTCTTAGGAAGACGCTATGGAAAACCATTCATTCTTTCAATGATCAGTGATAAAACATACAATAAATATATTGGCTGGCTGGATAACCAAAACCGATTTGAAAAATTGTTTGCTTTAGCTATCTTCTTACCGGTCGCTCCAGACGACGCGCTATGCTTGATGGCTGGGTTAACCAATATCTCAGTTAAAAAGTTTACATGGATCATCCTTTTAGCAAAACCGCTATCAATTTTCTTATATAGTATGGCTTTGATTTACGGTGGTCATTTCTTGACTGGTTTATTTGGATAAATCGATAGTGAATGTGCGAGTATCACGTAAACAACATTACGTGGTACTCTCATTTTTTTTGAATATACGCTATAATATTGGCGAGTAGGTGATTGAATGTTAACGTATTTGAAAAGAAGTTTAGGAAATGCTTGGGACTTTCTTAAAGGGACTCAGGCCTATTTTCGTGATGTTCTGATTATGCACGGATTTATTTTATTTATTTGTTTGCCCTTATTAGGGAGCACCACACGTTTCATTTTACGTCGTGGGGCGATTGATTATCTGTCTAGTGACAACATAACTATCATTATTTCGCAGCATCCAGGAGTGTTACTTTCTTTGATTGCTGTTCTATTGACGATACTATTGCTAGTATATTTTGAATTTACTTTTTTACTGATGAGCGTTTATTTCATCAAAAAACAGGTTCCTGTTTCATTGAAGCAATTATTGGAACTAACTTTTTTTCAATTGAAAAAGATCCGTCCACTGACTTTTCTATTTTTTCTCGCTTATTTTTTACTGATTTTACCCATCAGCGGGTTGAGTTTTAATTCCGATCTACTTTCTAAAGTAAAGATACCTGCTTTTATTATGGACTTTATTTTTGCTAATCGTTGGATCGTAGTTAGTACCTTTATTATTTTCTATTTGCTTTTGGCATATATAGGCATCCGCTTGATTTTTGCCCTTCCCGAAATGATTTTACGAGATCGCCCGTTCAAACAAGCGGTAAAAGAAAGTTGGTTGCTCACAAAAGCAAGATTTTTTGCGATATTGGGGCAGTTCGTTGTTATTGGAGGCAGTATTTTACTTTTATCGACTGCGGGTTATCTACTGATTATCACTTTGCAGATAATCGTAGAAGAATTTCTACCTGATTATTCCTTGATAAGTGCTGTTTTTGCAATGTCTGTTCTTCAAGGCGTATTGCTGTTCAATATCGTGATGTCAACTGTTGGGATCTTCTACATCATTGTTGATTTCATGGACGATGAAGGATTTCTACCTGATATCCCTAAATGGTTCACGCCTCAACCGTCAAATGAGAAATATTCGGCAGTAAAAAACACTGGGATTATTCTGTTTGCTGTATTTTTCGGTATCGGTGTTTGCCTATATAATATGGATTATCTTACCTCTGCCGCGCAAACTCGACCAATAACGGTTTCTCACCGTGGGGTCAGTGGGAATAATAGTGCGCAAAATACTCTGGCAGCTTTGGAAAAGACGAGCGCCGCATATCATCCGGACTATGTCGAAATGGACGTTCAAGAAACAAAAGATGGACAATTCGTGGTGATGCACGATTTCAATCTACGGCAATTGACTGGCGTGGATAAAGCACCGCAAGATCTAACATTGAAAGAGCTCGAAAAATTAACGGTTAAGGAAAACGGTGTGGAAGAACCGGTTGTCTCATTCGATGATTATCTAAAAAAAGCCGATGAACTGAACCAGAAACTTCTCATCGAGATCAAAAATTCAAAAAAAGATTCGAAAGATATCATTACTCGTTTTGTTACAAAATACGAAAAAAATATCTTAGAAAAAAAACATATTTTACAAAGTTTAACTTATCAAACTGTTTCTGATTTGAAAAAAGCCAATCCAAATTTTTATGTAGGATATATTTTACCTTTCAATATTGTTGGTCCTCCAGTCACACCTGCTGATTTCCTTACGATGGAATATAGTACAATCAATCGAAATTTTATTGATTCTGCCCACCAAGATGGAAAAAAAGTATATGTATGGACAATCAATGATTCAGATGCGATTAGCCGAATGATGTTTTATGGCGTTGATGGTATCATTACAGATAGAATGGACCTGTTGAATGAAAATGTTAAGATAACCGATGAAGAAATCACTTACTCTGACAAATTATTGAACTTTGTCTTGGGTGTAGGATAAAAAAGAATGTAGAACAAAACTAGAAATCAGGTTTGCCACAGGCTCTCAAATAAACAGCATCCAAAAATCAGGTTTTTCGGAAATTCCGAAAAAAAAAGAGCAATACAAAAATCGTATTGCTCTTTTTTGGCTCTATACTTTTTGATGTTGGTGAACTTCGCCAACATCTTTTTTGTATAAAAAAATATAGAAAAGACACCCTGAAATCCTTTAGAATTAATTTGGCTACCAATTCATAGGAGGATTCAAGATGTCTCATACTCAGCTTATCAAAGATACCCTAAATATTCTAGACCTAAATATCTATTTCGAGGAAAATTGTTTAACTAAAGAAAAATATAAAGGGCAAATTTGCTTGATTTACAAAGGAACTCTTCTGTACAAGCCAGAAGAGTGTCCCCATTGTCTTTGTGTCGTCCCCTCTAGGATCATTCGTTGGGGGACGACAACCGTTCGGTTGTTACTGAATGATGTGTCTGAGTATCGCACTTATCTGGAGTTGAAGAAACAACGATTTAAATGTAAGTCTTGCCAAAGAACATTCGTAGCGGATACCTCTGTTGCTGAAAAACACTGTTTCATTACTCAAAAAGTTCGTTGGTCTGTTATTGCTCGCTTAAAAGAGAATACTTCCATGACGGAAATCGCTCGTCAGAAAAATATTTCCACTTCTTCGGTCTATCGTGTCATGAAGCGATTCTACCGCCCATTGAATCCTTTCAAACAGACTTTGCCAAAGGTCTTATGCTTTGATGAATTCAAATCGGTTCGAAGTGTTGCCAGTGCAATGAGTTTTATCATGATGGACGGACAAAGCCATGCATTATTGGATATTGTCGAAAATCGACGCTTGCCTTATTTAGAACGCTATTTTTCTCGGTTTTCATTAGCGACTCGTGAAGCCGTTCAATTGATTGTTATTGATATGTATGCGCCTTATGTTTCGTTGGTGAAAAAGCTTTTCCCGAATGCTCAGTTGATCATCGACCGTTTCCACATCGTCCAACATATTGGCAGAACTTTCTTGAATCACCGAGTGAAAGAAACCACTGTACGACTTAAAGGATCTTCTCAGTCTCAACGAGGACTAGGGAAAAAAATGAAACGTTATTGGAAACTCCTACAAAAAGAAGAAGCAAAGTTAAACTATGAAAAACGGGTTTGGCGTGCCAGTTTTAAAGATTATTTGACTGAAAGTGAGATTGTCGATCGACTGTTAGCTGCTTGTCCCAACTTACGCCAAGGCTATCAGTTATACCAAGACATTCTTTATGCGGTAAAGAAAAGAGATCAGTCACTATTTGAGGATTGTTTAACTAGAGACATTAGCGGTCTGCCTGAAACCTATACAACCACTTTACGAACGTTTAAAAATTTTCTGCCACAGATCCAAAATGCGCTTCACTACAGCTATTCAAACGGACCATTAGAATGTTTAAACAACCACATCAAAGTATTAAAACGCAATGCGTACGGCTTTCGCAACTTTTACAATTTCAAACTACGGATCATGATTCGTCATGGCAAAACATTTTTAACCAAATAAACAGAACAGAAAGAGGGTTTCTTCTTTCTGTTCTGTCCAAATTATTCTAAGATTTCTCTTTACCAACATCATTTGACAAAGAGCCTCTTTTTTTCTACAATTTCTCAAACCTAAACGACTTTTATCTCGACCACTTTTTTAAATAAACGATAAAAGAAGCTTCTTCTAAAAATCATCCCTAATTTAAGAATTGATTTTTGCGATTCTTCTTTTATTTCTTAAAGCAAACTATTTCTCACATAATCACTTTTTAAACTTCTTTTGATCCTTTTACTGCTCGGACAATCGCTAATATTGCAGGTATAGCAGAAATAACCGCTAAAATAATCCCTAATTTACTTGAACTTTTTCTTTTTTGCATGGTTTTTCGCTCCCTTCTCTCTTAGTTTCATTATAGTGAAGTTTACAAAATTACTCAAAAAAATTGTTTATGATACTAATTCCGTTTTACTTGCTGAATACATATCACAAAACTTAACTAGTAACCTATACTTTCTGTCATAAATGACTGAACGATCTCTTTGATCATAACGCTCAACATAAATAACAGCTGTATTCGTATATGTACATTCAACGTACCCGATAACTTCGTAATTTGTCCCAACTGGTTTGCATATGTATGACTTACCTACTTCTATTTCACTCATCAGATTATCACCTTTCAGTTATTCTTTTCTTAGATTTATAATAACAAAAAACAAACAATTTGAAAACGTTTTATTTTATTTTTTATTAAGAACATCTGATTTTATATAGAGAGACGTAATACGAAACATAACTCACTCAACTAGTGATTTTTTACAAAGTGACGTTATTGTTTGATGCTGTAAGCTGCTTGTTCGTGTTATTTACTTGCTAGTCTTATAGAATAAGAATAAGGAGGGATTTTCTATGATTTATATCCAGGCCGCTATTTTTATCATTTTAATCATCTGTTTACTAATTGGGTTAACGGAAAACTGATACTCACAGTCTTAAATAGCAATTAATTGCTAAAAAAAATAAGAGGTGCTAAACTTGTAATAGATAGGAAAGTTTAACAGAAAATTACACTATCTATTTACATTAAAATTAAAAAGGAGGAAAGTATATGACATTTACAAAAACGAACATGAAATATCGTGTTGCATTTGATACAACAACGAACCAATTTATGGCTATCGATGCTTCTAATGAAAAAAATGTTGCCTTTGGCGTAACAATTGAACAAGCTGTCCGAGCATTGAACGAATCTAAATAAGGAGTGACTCATTTCTAATGGTAGAAGCCAACTCGGAATCTAATAAACAATAAAAGACGTTTGCCTGAATTTCATGCAAACGTCTTTTATTGTTTATTTTTTTACATTCTTTGCTTTTTTCCACTGTACCCTACTCATCCCTAGCAATATCAAAACGATCGCAGTCTGCATGATAGGCACTCCAGCACCTGTATAGACACTTAAAAAGTACTCTTTTTGTTCTGGCGAATAAGAGCAGAACCATGAAACTCCAAATAAAAACAGGAATTGCGTCAGAACTAACCCTAAAAAAATCACCAAAATTGAACAATAAAGTTTTTTATCCTTTTTCGCATGGAAAACTCCAATCGCTAAAAACAGGCTGCTTACTAGAGAAAAGATAAGAATCACACCACTGGTCTTCTGATAAAGTGTAATGAAGCTTGTAGCTATTTTTGCTGGTCTCGATAGAACCAAGACCGGTGTATGCGGGTCTTCACTATTGATCCAATTATTTAATAGAGGGACTCGCAATAATTTTTGTGCTTGCTCTACTTCATCATGGGTACCAAAGCTATAATTTCCGCCTTGATGGAAGTCTTTGTAAAAAAGATTGTAGGTATATGCTGTTTTAAAAAAGTCGAGCAGTACAGGAACATCACTTGCTATCTTTCCATCTCCAGTTCCCATTAAATAGAACTCTTTCTTTTTCTTCAATTTTCCCGTCTCATATGCTTTTGCTAATTCCTCGTTCACTTTTTTCCAAAAATCATTTGTTTGTTTCGCATTATTATGATAATACCCAGATTCACTGATCACGTCTCTTAATGCCCAAAAAATGATATCTCCTTTTAATTCCTTCACTTTTCCTGCTTCCGTCCAAGCATGTGTAGTATACAATTCATTGATTCGATCAGCTTCTTTTGAAAAAGTTGGCGAAGCCGCCACTGCTTTATTTAGTGCTTCATGTGATACCCAAATCCGACTATTTTTTTCATTTATATCTGTTCCATCATCTAAACGGATCAGATTTTTCATTACTTGCGCAAATTCGCCACTGGAACGGTCGTTTAGTGTATTTAACCCATATACTTCCTCATTCTTATGTCCTAAGAATTGAGACGTTAACATGAAAGTCACTGCAGGAAGTACAAATAAACACAGCTTTCCTACTTTTTGTTTATTAATTTCCAACTGGGCTGCCATCAATTTTTTCTCTTTTTTTATTTTAAAATCTGGTCCTATAATTATTTGGATAAAACTAATCAATAATGCCATTACAACAAATGGAAGCAACCAAATGGAGTCCTCACGTATAAACCAGTAAAAAGGAAAAATAATGGCTAGTATAGTAATCCACGGTAAAATACTTTTGATGGAGCGATATTTTCTAAAATAGATAGCTAATAAGCAAGCCACTATCACTGTCACTGATGGGATAACAATTGCATTTCGATAGATTCGAGTAGAATATTCAGTTGTAAAACTAATCGGTGAAAACAAGAAATAGAGATAGATAATAAGTAAGTACCCTCGATTTTTAGCAATAGGTCGTAAACTTAATGCCATCAAGAAACTCGCAAGAATATTGAAACTTCCAAATAGTATCGAGTATGGAAGATGCAGCTTATTTGCTAAAGCTAGAAACAAACTGTAAGAAATCCCTTTTGAGAGAGTTTTCGAATCATAATCTCCTAACCAATTCCCTTTTAACAAATTTTGTGCATGATGAATAAACAGCTGATCGTCATACGCCGCTGTCATATCGATACTGTATGTTGCTTTATAGTATAAGTAAAGACGAAACAATGTAAGTATAATGGCAGTTCCTAGAATAAAATAAATTGCTTTGCCTTTGCAATAAGTAAGTGCTGCTTGCATTTTCTTCATTGATCAAATCCTTTCCTTCGGTTTAACTCACCTTTTGTTCTCCTATTGAGAAAATCATTTTTTACCTGATTCAACATCGTCACCCCTTGATTTGTTCTCGAAATAATTATATCAAAATAAACTGACAACAACGCAACTTTATGGAAATTTATGTACTTGTTCGCTAAATGAATCTCTGTGATACAGTCCATTAAACCAATCATTTCGTGTGTGATAGGCTATTATTCTTTGAATTTCTTTAAAAGGACAAGTCATTACCTCCCCCCTTTCGGTTAGTCTATTTTTAATAATCAGTTACCTACTATCTACAAATAAAATATTGATCAATCAATAATCTGAATTTAAAGTACTGAATCCATAATACTTATTAAATCAATAAGCCAAAAATAAATAACAAACGTGTTTTATCAATGATCTATTATACTTTTACTATAAAAAATCTCTATACTAAATAAAAATTACTTATTAAATCTAATTAACTAAAGAAAAAAATCTTTAATTTCCTACAAAAAAAACGTTCTCATTTTTTTAATATGAAAAAATAAACATAAAATTATTTGCTGTTTTTTTACAAAATTAATGATAAAATTACAAATATAATAATTAAATTATTGAAGATAAAATTACAATTTCGAATATGAATTTTGTGATATTTTCACAGTATATTTACATTTTTCTATTCTTAAATAGTTATTTCATTCGATAATAATTTAAGTGTGTGGCTTGGTGGGGAAAGTCAAATACACTTATTATTTAGGTCTATTGCATTCTACCTTAAAATGAAAGCGAAATATTTTTTTTAAGGAGGAACTAATGGGTAATTTTTTTGTGTTAATTGGGTTTATTGGTTTTTGTTGGGGAATAGGTGGATTGATTAAATCTTTTCATAAAAAGAAAACGAGAAAAAGACCACTACTAATTCTTGGAGCTGCATTCATAGTAATGGCGATTGGCTTTGCTAATGTTCAACCTTCAAACAACGCATCT
Organism: Enterococcus durans; assembly: GCF_002277935.1. Lineage (NCBI taxonomy): Bacteria > Bacillati > Bacillota > Bacilli > Lactobacillales > Enterococcaceae > Enterococcus > Enterococcus durans. The sequence goes on from NZ_CP022930.1 coordinate 2,892,880, forward strand.
AGCTCTGAAGTAAAAATACAGTCCGAAAAAAAGGTTGAAACAAAAAAAGAAAAGCAAGGAAATAAACGCAAAACTCAAGAAGAAAAACAAAAGCAAGAAGATGAACAAAAAGATCAAGAGGAAAAGCAAAAACAAGAAGATGAGCGTAAAGCTCAAGAGGAAAAACAAAAGCAAGAAGATGAGCGTAAAGCTCAAGAGGAAAAACAAAAGCAAGAAGATGAGCGCAAAGCTCAAGAGGAAAAGCAAAAACAAGAAGAAATCAATCAAAGAACAGTAGATGCTACGAATAAATTAGCACAAGCTGAGGCTAGCCCAACTAATGAAAATTATCAAGCTGCTTTGACTGCCATTCAGGCTATTCCGAATGGAAATCAAGACTTGTCTAATCGTTTAGTAGTTGTTGATTCAACTATCAAAGCAAACGAGGCAGCTGAACAGCAGAGACAACAGCAAGCGGCGGCTCAAGCACAGCAACAAGCTGCTGCAGAAGCACAACAGCAAGCAGCACAACAAGCGGCCCAACAAGCACAGCAACAAAATAACGAACAAGTTGTTTATATCGCTCCTGATCATGGGACTAAATATCATCTTAACCCAAATTGCTCAGGTTTGAACAACGCTAATTCTGTAGTTCCTATGCCGCTAAGTGAGGCACTTGCCAAAGGCTATACTTTATGCAAAAGAGGCTAGTTAAAAATTTTCAAGATAACACCCAATTATTCTTTATAAAAACTGCAAATAGGCTAGCTAACTGCTAGCCTATTTTTTATATTTAAATGTCTTCTTGTATTTAAATTGTCTTCTTTAATCATGAATTTGGCTCTGATCTTCTGATAATCTGAAGATTTTTTTACCCACGTTGCTAAACATATAGTTCTTCTACCTCATGTTATAGACTTTTAGAAGAACTAAAAGTCTTGTTGGAATATACGTAGCAACACTGATACACATGCCTCTTCTCTTGTAAACGAAAAAGTAATTAAACAAGCCATCTCCTTGAAGAATCAAGCGGAAGCAGTAGCAAAGCACTCATTGATTTCCATACAAAAAAGACAGTCATTAAAAGACTGTCTTTTTGCTTGTAGTACCATTTGTAGTACTAAATATAAAATGATACAAACATGTTTCTATCACTGATTTTTTAAATCTAGCGACAAACCCTTATCTTACAGGCGTTCGTTCAATTCTTTGGCAAGGTCTTCAAAGCCTGGTTTGCCTAGAAGTGCGAACATGTTTTTCTTATGAGAACCGCCCTTTTCATTTGTTCCAAAGGCATATAAATGTTGATGCATCAATGTTTATACTTATTTTTCTATTTACATAAATTTCTTCGTTTTTGGTAAATGGGTACTAGTTTGGGTACCGGTAGCTATCCTATTTTTATCCTTTACAAAAAGAACGTTAGTTCGTATACTTTCGTTGAGGTGAAAAACATGACAATCGAGCTAGAGGAACATCTGCTTTGGTTTAAATACGATCCATCAGAAAAATTTGTCAAAGATTTATATAAAGTCTGGGATACTGAAGTAATCTTTTTAGCAATTGAAACTAGCCTGCTAGTTAATCTCTATTACTCTAATAAGAACTACTTTAAAATTCCTGCTGCGAAAACTAGAATGAAGAAAGATGTATATTTTTTGTTTGATATCGTGACTGACGTGCCAGACGCACGGAGCGATCATCGGCGTTATGACTATATAAAGTATACTTTCGTTGATCCAGAAAGGTATAAAGATTAAAGTAGGCTACCTAAAAAGGTAGCCCAGAACGGATTTTATCACCATACTTATAAAAGGAAATATTTTTAAGTTAGTATTAAGATTGTGTAATATGATAATATCTATATTTTATAGTATCAGTGCTATAAAATCAAAAATAAGTCACTAATTAACTACCACTCCAATTGTAAGCCTTTTTTCTCGCTTTTTTTCAAAAATATGGTATGCTTTTTAATGGCTTCAAATATAAAAGAGTTTAAAGCGTAACACACTTATGGGGAAGTGGTTTTTGGGGAACGCTTTAAACTCTTCTTTATTATTATCTCACAATTTAACCCAAATGTCTTTCTATTTAAAAATCAAAGTAAAACTTTTCAAATATACAGAAGTATAACTATGTGAAACATCCTTTCATTAATCCATAAAAGAATACATAAAAAAGCCACTCATTTGAGTGGCAATGAAGAAAAGCTTTAGCTTGTATAATACTCTTCAAAAAATTCTAACACAGAACGATTCAAATGGCTACATTAATGTACCCTTTAGGACTCGAACCTACGACCGGACGGTTATGAGCCGTTTGCTCTGACCAACTGAGCTAAGGGTACGGAAAGCCATCACAACTACTGCAAAACAAAAAGAATGGACATAGACTAGATAATAATGGGTTTCATTCTTTTGTTGTGATGGCATATTTATTATTACACATTTAATAGCAAAAAACTAGATTGTACTTATTCTTTGTAAAATATATTATTTATGCTACTATTTCCAAGTCATAAAAAGAAAAAAGCTTCAGATACTTATCTTTTTGGGGAAAGACTCTAGGGTGAGGGAGTATCTGAAGCTTTTTTCTATGTTCATTATCTCACATGGTTATTTTTTAGTCTATTATTTGATTAGATTTTTTCAGAAAAAATGAAAAAACCCTCAGCCAAGGATGATTGGTTGAGGTTTTTGTTTTGCAAATTTAAATCTTTTTAAATTTACTATACGCTTGTTTAACGTTGTAATAGATACTTGCAATAATTAGTTTTACTATTTTAACTTCATAATCATTACAACTAATCCACTGTTTGTTTCATAATTTTCAATAACCTCAAAACCAAAGTCTCTATAGAAATCAATTAACCTCGGAACATTTTCACATTCAATCCATACATATCTAGCATTAATAATTTTTTTTGCCTGTAAAACCGTATCATAAGCTATCGTCAATATCTGGGTTCCATTTATAGCCTCTATTTTTTGAGCTTCTTCAGAATAATTTTTACCAACTTGCCCTATCAAATAACTATTAACTATGTAACCACCAGTTTCAGTTTTTGAACCATTCTGACACAATCTTCTTTGTTGGGACTTACTGAGATTGTTATAATTTTTTTTGCTCATAATTAAAGATTTGTTAGCTAAAGAAAAATAACCAACTAATATAGATTTATCTTTATATGAGCTAAATAAAAGATGCGTAGTTGCTAAAGCAGCTTTCTCGAATTCTATTGCTTTTTGATGCAAAAAATATTCCACATCATTAACTTGACCAGTTATAGGATGTGGAATAGATTTAAATGTCTTTAGTATGTTATTTACACTTTCTAAATCCGGAGCAACCTCTAATAAATCACTTAAACTGATAATCTGTATTCCCATCTAACTATTACTTCCAAAAAAAATATTTTTTATTTTTTCTTTGTCATCGATTACTTTTAAATTAGTTACCAACTGTTTTCTAGGTGATTTATCATTAGATAATGCATTAATTAAAGAGTTAGCGTTCTTTTTTGTAAACCTATACTCCTCAGTAAAACTTTTAGTAGCCATAACAATCGCCTCCGTTTATGTACCTACGCAAAAAGTATATAGGAAAAAACACGTCAAAATAATGTACTTGTACAAAACAATCATACACCACTTTACGCTTTAACTTTCCTTTGCTGTAAGTTCAATATACCATCATTGGTTTAATTGTACAAGAGAGATGACTAAAAAATCAGCTAATTTTGTTAGCAATTTTGTTAGTATATCTGATAATAAATCAATAATGAAAGTGCATGTATATAAAGAACAAAACGTATTTTTACTATCTAAATTTGTATACAGCTTTGCTAACAAATTAGCTAACAATATTAGCAACTATATTGAAAACTATATGTACTGCCCCTCAACGAGGGGCTATTTTTATAGTGTCAAATAAATATCAGAGATACGCACATCATTTACTGCACCTTCACCGTTTGACTGATTGCATCGACGTAAAAGGATATCGATCTTCTTACCTTTTAACCAATCAGTATCGAACGTCACATCGAATCCTAAAGCATCGCCACCCTGATAGCCGTATGCCTTCTTCACATCTGGCCGAGCGATTCCTTTAGACTGGTAGCGAGTTAATTCTTTGTTTGTTCCATGCTCCATAATCAAAATGAAGGCATATTTGCCGATCGGCCCTTGTGGTTTATCTGGAACTAACCAAGCAGCCACGCGAGCTTTGCCTTTTGAAAACACGTTGAATACATCTAATTTTCCCCAAGCATTACCCTGATGTTTTGGCTTGCTTGCTACAACTGCTGCATCATGCGTATTGTTACTTGGTTTTGATGGTGTTGGCGTAGTATTGCTGGAATTAGATGAGCCATCAGTCTTCAAATTTGGATTGTTATAGTATCGTGCAATCTGACTAATAAAGTAATCTTGCATTTGAGTGGTGATTACTGCAGGAACGGCTAGCGTGGAATCATACCCACAGTGCTCCATCAGCGAACGCTTAGGGCATTCAGTTGCTGAAAATTGATGATGGCATTTCACGGTGTCCCTATTAACTGGTAATCCATAAAATCGAAGATCTTCTGCTGCTTGCCAAAATGCGTTCTGTTCTGCTTGAAGGAAGACTGCTTTCGGCGTTTCCCGATTGCCTCGTACTTCATATCCGATATAACTGTTATTGCCATCAGAATTAGCAACATGCCAGGCACGATTGAATGTGTCTTCGGTACGAATGATCGTATTTTCATCACAATAGTAATGAGCAAATCCTGCTTCTAGCTGTTTATCTGTCAATCCTGCTAAACGATTCATTTCTTGTTCTGCAGTCGTGTTGGTCCAGGTATTATGAATGACTACACCTTTAACATTACCAACACGTTTTCCTGCGACACCACGACATACTGAATTATTAATAATATTGACCATTATTTTTTTCCTCCCAGAGTATTATTTTTATCTTTCCCTTGTTCTTCAGATGAATCTTTTAATTTGCTGAATCGATCTTTCACAAAATCTGGAACTGGGATACCAAGTTGCCCAAGATTTTCTATGACTGAAATTCCATATACGGCAATGTACGAAAGCACGAATGCTGTTGCGACTCCTTCGAAATTCATGATTTTTAGATACGGATAAGCAATCAAAACAAGTGCTACAACTAACAGATGTTTCACTACTCCCATCAGACCTTTGGTGCTATTCGCTTGTTTTCCAGCTAAACCCTTGCAGATTCCTGTCGCAATATCTGCAATCACTAACCAAACCAAAATTTGAATATAGATATTACTTACTAAATTTTTAAACTCCGATAACAAGACTAAATTATCAATTATCACCATGTTTCCACCCTTCACTTTCTATTTTTTGACATACAAAAAGCGCACTCGTTCGAGTACGCTTCGTCTATTCTGCTAATTCTGGTAAGTCCATATCAACAAGCACATCTTTTACTTGCTGCTCAATTATGCTTGGTACATCTTCAATTGTCTTTTTCCCTTTAATAATCAAAGTTGCATAAACCACTACCATTGTCTTAACCTCCTTTCTTAATAAATAAAAAGCAATCTTATCCCTCATTTGATTGAGACAAGATTGCCTGAACTTCTTCTTTGTGCCTCTCGGGAACATCGTCAATCGTTTTCAGCCCCTTGATAATTAAATCTGCATAGATAGGACCCATTATTTTGCTTCACCTCCGATCACCGTTTCGTAAACCTCTGTCAAAGCCAATTGAGTATCAGTTAATTGTGTGCTATAGCTATTCGTTCGCTGCTCTAACACTGAATTTTGTTTTTCTAAAACAGTGAAAAGAGCATCGAGATTGTCTAATTTTTCTTGGTTTAATCCATTAATAATTTCTTTCCATCTGTTTTCTGATGGAATAAAGAACTGATCTTCTAACTTGATTTCTTTGATCGAATGGTCCTCTAACTCAATCTCTTTTAACGGTGGTACATCAGTAAATGGTACTTGAATAGGAAAATCATCTGATACCTCTAATTCTTTTCCGCCAGTCCGACCATACTGCCATATTTTTTTCAATTTTATTCCTCCCCTACCCAGTAATTGCCATTAAATGTAAACCATTCATTGATAGCAAAATCATTATTTGTCCTGATTGTTCCTGTGTCTTTTTGTATATAAAGTGCTTTTGCAATATTATTGGATCCTGTCGAGCCAATAAGCATTCCGTGAACAATTTTTGCACTAAATTCATCTGGTAAAATATCATCAAGCGTTGTTCCAAATGGATATGCTTTTTTTAGCTTTACTGTTCCGTTCGCTATAACAGTTTTTCCGTGTTTAATAAATGTTGCATAACCGTCGCTAAAAGATTTACTATTTGATGGATCTAATGTATACACAGCATGATCATTTTCACTAACTACTTGATCACCGTCTATTTGAATCCCATCTTCAAAGTTTTTAAGTCCTAAAACCGTTTCTGGTTCAGTCAGACTGACCGTATTGTTCAAGCTTTTTTCAGCATATTCTGGTGTAATATCCCAGCTGTAATCATTTGGGTCATCGCTGTCTTTCAAGCCTTCGCCGAAGTATTTATATTGTTCAATATTCGGTGTTCGTGTTCCGCCTTTTTCGATTTTTAACCAGTCAATTTGGCATGCACCCAGTGTCGTATTTGGCGCTTGATAAATAGACAGTAGTTTTGGTGATGTGGCGGAAACTTTTGTAGGAATAAAATTACACGACCACACATCTGTTAACCCCTCGACTGGCGCAAAATATCCTAGAGGCGTATCACCATCATTGTATGCCCTGAACTGTTGAGTTGAGGGTTTAGTGGCTTTTATCGTGAGAGTATACGTTTGACCTACCTTAAATTCTTCTAACATATTTACACCATACAAACGATACCCGCTTGTTTTTATTGGAAATTGCACACTAGGGTCTGCAATATTTTCACCCAACGGCACTTTACTCAAATAGTATGGAGCATCGAGAAAATCTGATAAAGACGATCCTTTTCCACCAAAATCAATGCTATTAGAGTACATCCTTTTCAGCTGACCGAGGTCGCCGATTTGCTGATTGGTTTGATCAATACGATCATTTGCCTTATCAATATTAGTATTGAGAGTTGTGACATCTTGATTGGCTTTCGTGATTTTGTCGTTTGTATCTTTTAATTTCGTATCAATTTGTGTTTCGGATTTCGCGACCTTTTCGTCAATTTCTGCCTTTGCATCAGAAATTATTTTTTCAACTTTATCAATTGTCTGACTGAACCCATTGAAATAATAATCTTCTAGTTCTGGTGTACTATCATCAATTGGACTCCGTTTGATAGAAAAAGTAAAACGACCAGCTGTATCCAACGAGCGGTCGTTTGGGAAATCAATATATACGCTACCTTCTACGGTGCCTACGTATCCCAGTATATTATCCTCTAACACAATAGAAACAATTCCATTCACAGGATCTTCTACCGTAGCTAGATAGTCATGTTTACCATAACCACCTTCTGCCGTTGCAGATTTAAACATCAGACGAATAGGAACCGTAGTTCCTTCTGGTAGGCTCTGAGGAATCCCATTTTTTCTTACTAACTTCATTCGAAGCTTGGCTGTTCCACGATCATGCGACCAAAAGACAACATCTGTCCTGTTTGGACGGATTGCTTCTGCTTGAATCACAATAATCGATTCATTAATTTTGTATACCATTAAGACAACACCGTGCCTTTCGTGATAACTAGTCCATAACCAGAAATTTTGGTTGGTGTAGTCGCAAAAGAAGTTGATACAGTTCCTCGTACAGTGCCATTCTCGCACAAAATTCCTACGTCGTTTCCTGAACCAAACGCACTGACAAAAATTTCACCCATCAATACAGCGTAAATTGCCACTTTCTGGTTAATCAACGTCGTGTCTCCGTACATGTTAATCTTTGATGTTCCGCCGACATAAACTGCATTATATCTTGCAAGTGTTTTTGTATTCTCTGCGAATTTACATCTATTGATTGCCATGTAGCCGCTTTGCTCATTTCTGATTCCATAGTCTGCTCCGTTTGCTGTATCCACAATTTGCATTCCAGCAACTTGACAATAACCTTTACACGCGGTGAAGCAGATGGACCGAACTTTGACAGGTAAATCTGTTTTTGAGGGATCAACAGCATTGAAATTATCTATGGGACGAATCAAAAAGGATGTAAAATTTAGATTCTGAATCATCACATCTTCTAAGTAAACTCCGCTATCAATCCAAACCGTGATAGATCCTGTGGTAATCAGAGGAATATTATTCACTGCTGTTTGGATGGTAAGGAATGGCTTTTCTTCTGATCCGTCACCAGAAATATCGCTACCGTTTTTTGAAACGTACATATTTATTGGCTCACTATACCCACCAATAATCTGTTGAACAGACTTGTTCAATTGTTGAACTTGCTCTTTTTGACTATCCATGTTTGTATTCAGTTCGCTAATTTGTTCGTCCGACAGATTTTCATGTTCTAATAGTCTGCCATGCAGTGTATCAAATATTTCTCCCTTATTATTAACTCGTGCATCAACCACTTCGTTCGGCGATTCTCCGCCTGAATGCATTACTAAATTATCAATTCGACTGTTCGTTGATTTGTCTTGATCAGACAGTTTCTTTTCGAGATTGTTTAGGTAGTCAATATTTTTATTAAACTTTTCTTTCCACTCTTTAGAAATGCGATTACTGAATAGTTTTAATAATCCCATCAGATCACTCCTTTCTGCGCCATTTCAGCTAATATTGACGTCATCGTTTTCTTAGTATTACTCAATATGATCTCAGGTGGCTTATTTGGTATCGCTGGATACGTCTTAATTCCAACAACTTGAATGTACGTATTGATATTCAAAGGCTCATAAATAAATGGAACATGATTGCCTTTGCTTGGACTTATCTTCCATTTCAGCGTTACGGATCCTGAGATACTTGGATAATCCTGCAAGTCTGCCTTTAGTCGCTCTAGCATATTTCCTGATACGATATATCGTTCATCACTGACTGGATCTTGTATCCTAATTCCCCATTTTTCTGATTCTGGACTCGTATAAGTGATAGGTGTAAAGACGTAATCACTGTCTTTGGGATTCTCAGTGTTAGCGCCCTCTTTCAGTTTTCCATAACCCTTTATTTGAGTTTTCAAGCTGTACGTATCAATATCAAAGGAAACTTCGTCTGTATTGTATTTGTAGCGAATTTGCTCTTCCGTTTTCTGACCATATTCGCTTGCGTGATAAAAAGTTAGATGTTTATTATTTGGTATCACAACAGCATTGTAATCAGACAAAATCTCATTGATTAGCTTCAAATAATTGGCATTCCCGAAATTTTCTTGTTCAACGGTGAGGAACTTTTTATTTGGATCAATGACTTCCCACGTGAAACCTCGGCTACCCGCACTAAATACATGCGTGAGTAACTGGCTGATGGATCTTGTACCAGTCACTTTGTTGTATTGATAGCCATCTTGAACCGTGTAATAGATATGTGTCGCAACTACTTGTTTCGTCAACAGTCGTCCGACCGCTTTGCGAGTCATTTCTTTAATCACGAATTCCTGTCCGTTATAAAAAACAGAAGACTCGTATTCCACCAAATCAAACACTTCTTGATTTGTCCAATTATTGGTAACTGTAAACCCGATTTCCCATGTCTCGTTTTGTTGCCAGTTCTCATAAAAAGCGTCCTTATCGTAACCGACAAGGATTTCTTCTTTAGTTTGTTCATAATTTCGAATAATTAAATCGATCACTCAATCACCTACTTGTACAAGAAGCGGAAATCCCAAGAAGATTTCACTCGAGTAATATTTTGAATCTCAATTTCATTGATACCCTCAACTAAATTGATCAGCCCATGATTGGTATCGATCCCACAGCTTACTCCATTTAGCTTTGGGATCACACCATCTAAAACTAAGGTCTGGCCAAGATTCGTAGAGAGTGAGGGATAGTAAATAAATCGATCACCAGTTGTTTTATTAAAGATGGTTACATTACCTTCTGATTCTCCTTCTAATGTGATTCGTAGATAATGCTCTCGTGGATCAATTTCAAAACTTCCAGCATTGTAAATGATAAAATTACTCGTTTGGTGCGTATACTTATAATCTTCCGCAACTAGCCCTTGCGAGAATTGCCATTCATCATCTAAACTAAAATCTGAAAGTGTCGTCGCAATTGATTCAGCACAACCTCGAAGTGCTTGCAAATGCACTATGTATCTTATATAAAGTGCGCCTTTTCTCTCATCTTCGATTGATTCATAAGCAACCTGATATTTTTTACCAGGTTCTTTGCTGTAAATCAAATAAAATTCGGGTTCTCTAGTAAAGAGTTCCCGAATTTCAGTTTTTTGTAAAGTTAGATCAAACATAGATTGCTCAGCGCTTCTACTATCAAACGATAGTGTGATGGGGAATGCATCAAACGCACTATTTGAAAGTCGTTTTCCATTCGTTCCAGAAAATTCTACATATTCATTTTTAGCAACTGGCATTCCTATGTCGATATCAATCAATCGTATATGCGGATTTTCAGTAAGTTCAATAGTCTCGTTGGAAAATTCAAGATATACAATAGTTTTTTCTTTCATCTAGCTATCCTCCATTCGTATATTTTCTACGATTGATCGTCTTTCCAAAACGTTGGTCCATATTGTCACCTACTAAGGTTCCATCTAAATAACTTGAAACCTCCAAAGGCTGGTTAGCGATTATTTGAGCAAGTTTTTCAACATCGAGTTGTTTTTGATTATTGTAAGTGTTATTAACAATCTGCGATCCAACAGATGCCATGCCCATTCTCGAAGTGCCAAGTGCTGATTCTGGCGTGATAGAATTCATCAAACCATCAGAAAGCTTATTCATAGCTGAGTATGCGGATTTCGCATCTGCTTCGATACCAACAGCAATCCCTTGAGGAATAAATTTACCAACGTAATCTCGCATCCAACGTGATGGAGAGTGAATACCTAACGCACCAGTAATTTTATCTTTAATCCCACCGGCCACCTCTGATATTTTAGAAGCAACTGCTCCAGCCATTGAGCCGATACCGTTGATTAATCCTTGTATGATGTTTTTCCCTGTACTATATAAACTGTCAGGTACGAAAACACCAACAATAGCATCTAATAAATTTAATGCAGCACCTCGAACTTCTTCTTGTCGGCTTCGAATGTTATTGGCAAAACCATTAATTAATGTAATTGCTGCATTCATCAAACGACCTTGAGCCTGGATGATACCACGAACCATAGCATCGACTAAATCCATCGCTGCATTGACAATAGTATTGATACGACTGGCAATCCCTCGTAAAAATGCAACAATTAAATTGACAGCTGCATTTATTATTGGCTGCAAATTCGAAGCGATTCCGTTAACAAAATTGACTATTAAATTAACAGCAGATTTCACAATATCTGGCATTCTTGAAGCTAATGAATTCACGAAATTAACCATCAAATTAACTGCTGCGTTAACAATGGTTGGCATATTTTGTGCAATCACTTGAGCAAAATTGATAACAATATCTAAAGCTTTTTGCGCTACCTGACCGATATTATTCGCAATTCCTTGTAAGAATGTGATCAGTAGATTAAACCCTGCCTCCATAATCATTGGCATATAAGCGTTTAAAGAAATCAGCCACGTGGTAATCAACAAAGCCATATTTTCAACCAGAGTTGGTAATTGCTGTGTAATTCCTTGTAGTAAAGCATTTATCAGCCCAGCTCCTGCAGCGATAATTTGCGGAAGTGCCAATGTCATCGCTTCGAGGAACGATGTAATGATTGATGTAGCCGCTAAAACGATAGTCGGAATTAAGATTACAATAGCTTCTGTGAAAGAGGTAATCAATTGCGCTGCAGCAATTGCAAGTTGAGGGAGGCCTTGAGCAATCCCAGAAACAAAACCAGCAATCACTTGCAATCCCCCTGAAACGATGCCAGGCAGTGCACTTGCGATACTTGCTAATATTCCTTCGAGTGCCTTTCCGAAGTTACTACCTAGCTGTGGACCATACATTTTTATACCGTTGGCCAATCCTGAAAATGAATCTAAGATCGTATCGATACCTTTACCGATATCTCCACCACCTAAAACTTTTGCAATCAGCTCAAATGCTTTTATAGCTAGTCCAAACGGGCCTAACAATGCAAGAACTATCCCTTTTAGAACTTTTGCGCCGATGCTGAAAATATCGAATGATTTACTTGCGCTGTTTGCAGGTGTAATTAAATTTTCAAACCATGTGATCACATTTTTAACTGCCTCGCCTATTGCCATAATTCTTTTGGTAGTATCGTAAGAGAATATGCCTCCTAAAAAATACTCGAGTTCGCCAAAGCTACCAATAGATCCCGATATAATTTTCCCAATAGCTACGATACCTAGTTTTAAATCATTTATTTTAGCGGAAAAGTTTATCATTTTTTTCCACAATTCTTCAGGAAATAGTTGAATAAACTGCTCCCTTAACTGAGCTATTTTCTCACCTGGACCATTTGTTAACATTTCTGAAAAACCTTGACCTAATAGTTTTACTCCCTTGAACACAGTGTCAATTGGTGCAATAAAGCTTTTTAACGAATCGACAATACCATCAACTTTGCTTCGAAACACTTCGCTAGTTTTATAAAAATAGATAAATGCGCCAGCAAGTGCACCTATTGCTGCAATAACAAGTCCAAAAGGATTTGCTAGTAATACCGTCTTCATTAGTGTAAATGCTGTCTTTACGCCCAATATCGCAGTTTTTACAGAGTTAAAAATTCCTATGGCGCCTTTAAAAGCCGCAAAACCTGCAACTGCTCCAATAAGAACCGAACCAAATAATTTAAAAGCTGCGGCGTTCTTACTAATGAAATCAAATAAGTTACTTAGAATCGGTACACTATCGCTAATCGAAGCAAGCAATTCCCCAAAGGCTTGCTTTACATAAGGAATAGCGGCTTTGATAAAAGTCGCAATTGCCCCAGGTAAAGCTTTCAAAATGTTTCCAACCATTGGTATAAAGTTTCCGAAAAGGAATGTGGAAGTTGTTTCTGCTAGTTGATTCAACGCTGGTTTGATGTCTTGACCTAACGCCATTTTCCCTAAAACATTGGATAGTGAAGCTTTCATTGACTCAAAGGAACCGCTCAAGGTGGAGGCAGCTTCTTTTGCAGTTGTCCCTGTAATATCAAGCTTTCCTTGAATCGCATGAATAGCATTATAGACATCACTTAAATTGTTAATATCATACTTTACACCCGTTAGTTTTTCCGCATCAGAAAGCAAGCGTTGCATCTCTTCCTTTGTACCGCCATAACCTAATTTCAAGTTATCCAACATGGTATAGTTTTGTTTTGCAAAACCTTGATAAGCATTTTGAATGTCTCCCATATTAGAGCCCATTTTATTAGCATTATCGGACATGTCTATCATGGCCATGTTTGCGACATCCGCAGCTTTTTCAGTATCTCCACTAACCGATTGCAATAGACTGGCACTAAAACTGGTAACATTTTCCATGTAAGCATTTGCGGACAATCCAGAAGTTTTATAAGCTTCGTCTGCATATCTCTTTACTTTATCTGCGCTTCCTTTGAATAAAGTTTCAACGCCGCCTAGTGACTGTTGTAGATTTGCACCTTCAGAAATTGCAGCAGAAAAAGCTGTTTTCATTGCCGAATAAGCCTTGCTAATAGCTGCAGAAGCAACCTTTACTAATCCCATCGAAACAGCTAAATTTTTTATAGACAATCCAGATTTGTTACTACTACTCTCTAATTGATCAAGTTGACTATTTAATATTGCAACATCTTTGCCTTTAACGTCTACGTCAATTACAACCTGTCCATCAGCCATCGTCTTCACCTACCTCAAAATTTGGTAGCGTATATTTTTGTTGTAACTTTCGCATTCGTTCTTTTTCTTTGGTAGATTCACCTTTGCTGGGTTCCCACGTCCTGATCTGAATGATTCGAGCAAGAATGGTGTCGTCTGGCAAACTTTCAAGTAATGCTTGGAATTCCTCCCACATCATCCGCCCCTGCTCTTCAAATAGGTTTATGCCAATTTGTCTGAACGATGCATAGATGTATTTAGCATCATGAACCAAACTAATAGTGTTTTTTTCTTTAACGGCATTTGGCATAGGATTCCCCAGGCGATCAGTTTCAACCGTCTCTGAACCACCTACAGAAATATAATTTTCTAAAATATGGTTAAATAATAAAAACTGTTGTTCAGTTGAGCCTTGAAAAATTTTTTCAAAGTCACTGATCAACAGTTCTAAACACATATTTATTTTTTCTTCTGGAAATAAATCGACATCTTCCAAAACATCAAAAACATCAAGTACATTATCGAATGTTAAATTGATAGGGAATTCTGCACCATCAAACTCTATCGAAGTGACTAATGGGTCATTTAACCGCATTTAATCACCTACTTCTTTTTCTTATTTTTCAGTGCTTTCTTTTTCAATAAATCAGCTTTCTTTTTAGAAACACTATCTTTGCGTTTCAGTGCTTCTTTTTCGATTGCTTCGGCAATTTCAAAAGAAATTGGATCAAATAATTCAATTAGTTGATCGGCATCGGGATAAACAGAATAAATTTTCTCAAATGCCCCTTCGCCAAATAACGAATCATATTCAGCCTTGGCCAAATCTTTCGTCAAAGCAATAATCTTAATTGCATCTTCTTTTTCTGGTTGTTCGATATTTTTAATTTGCTCAAGTTGCGGCTTGAGTTCCTTAATTTTTTCATCAAATTCGGCTTGAACATCAAAAAAACGTGTCAGTTCTTCTGGAGTAGTGCCGAAAAAGAATTCAACTTCTCCAATATTGACAGGAAAACCTTTTTTCTCTAATTGGAATGATAATTTGTTAGTCATGTAATCCTCCTAAAAAAGTTGCCTAAATAAACAACTTACATTTATTTTTTGATCAATATTATTGGTTTGGACCAAGCCGAACCTACAAACTCTCCATCGTGCAAATAGCGTGCTTTCTCAACGTCATTCGATCCGACCCCGACCTTGTCATAAGCTTGCACATAGAAATAGAGTTTGTCGCCGCTTTCTGTCGTAGGTACGTTCGAACTGAACAATGTCCATGCGTTGCTTTCTGTGTAGCCCATGTAAATTGCTTGCTTTGGATCAGACTGGTTAGCATCTGCGTAATGAATCAAGTATGATTTCGCCCCTTCGACAGGATCAAAAGCGATAGAGACTGCTCCATCGCTCTCAAATTTACCTGTAACATTTTGGGGCGTGTTAGGGAGTAACCTTTACATCTTCTGCTTCTGGTGTACTGTCAAATGCAATACCACATGAAAAATCTCCATAAGCTGTAGCATCGCCGACTTGAGCAACTGGTTCTGTTACTGTTGCTTTCCCAACACGTTGTTTTTTGCCAGAAGCAGAAACTACTTTAAACCAGATTTTTCGCGCATCGCCAGATTTACCAATCATATTTTCGATTGCTGCCATTGCAGGATCTTCTTCGTCATATAGTCCAGTAAACGAATAGCCCAGTTGATGAGAAGTGACATCCGTTTCCCCTTCTCCATTTCCATCATAGAATCCTGTTGTCTCTGATTCTTCATTTGAATTATCATCAACGTTTGAAATCCATTTAGCTAGTTCTAAGTAGCCGTCTTCCGTTGGCGCATCAGTATTAGTTGTCGTAATTGGTTGAATAAAATAGCTTTGCAATGCATTTTTTAATCTCATTTATTTTTCCCCCTCAAATGTGGTTAGTTTTGTTTGAAAATCTAATAAAAAAACGAACCAACCTTGTTCATCTGCATCGTTGATGAAAGGCTTGCTCGTTATAGTTAAATTGTTAAATTCAAAAGATTCATCAGAACTAGCAACATCTGACATGCGCTCTAATGAATCAGAGATAAGCCAAAGTGTTTGTTCAACTTTAGAACCGTCTTTTGACTTCATCGCAATTTCAAAATTTAGTTGTACATCTTTAATGCCGTCATAATATTCCACAAGGTTTTGCCCACCTGGTAACGGGTAAATTACTAAGCTTTCGTCAGCAGAAAGATAGCCTTTTTTCATTTTTAACGGCAGTTCTGGAATACTATTAATCTTATCTTTTATCCGATCGATAAAATCCATTACTTAATTCCAGCTCCTTTCAGATACGCTTTTTTCCAAGAAGGCATATACAGTGATTTCGCTTTAAGATCCCATCTTGGTCCTGTTCCTGGAGTAGTGTATTTTTTCCCATTTAAATAGAATTGCTTTCTTGCATACTTAGTCTCATAGAGAATAGCACTACCATCACTTTTAACATGTGAACTTTGACGTAAGATATTATTCTTTTTTGGGACAAAAGGGCTCATATCTGCCATTGCTTGATTGGCTAATGCATATCTCCCTTGCTTCATAGCCTGCGGACTAACTTTAGCTCTAACCCCTCCAAGCTCAACTTTAACCCCCATTCAAACCACCTCTAGTTCGTATGAATAAACGATATTCGAATAAGCTTCTGTCACTGTATCGATTTTTGTGAGGATGTGTTCTTTCCCATCGTAAATAATTAGTGATTGTTCTTTGAAATTCGGTAAAGGGGTAGTTAATGAGTCGTAACAAAAAATCACTGCATTATAAAGCAACTGCTTGCCGCTTGATGAAAAAGAATACTGACTTCCTCGATCAATCCGACAATTTTCTATAGTCACATAATCCCCATAGATAGGTTTGTTATAGTCCCCTTCTCCTAAATATTCTCGATAAATAAAAGAATCTACTAGAAATTGAATTGGTGGTTTAGGCATTACCATGGAGGAACACCTCGATATAACAAGCCCGTTCCTTCTAAATAGATGTAAATATCCTCAGAAACTAGAGACTTACTTTCGTTCTCTCCTGATGGATTGTATCTGCTGGCATTAGAAATACTTGTTCTGCCTGCTGAAAAACTCTGCGGAGCGTTGTTGATACTCTCATACGTATCAGCTCCGACTTCATCAAAGTAGATTATTTGAGAGCAGAGAGCTAATTTGAACTGTTTTACACGAAAACCAATCGGATCATCTTTAATTTCATTTAATTGATAAAATCGATTGGTAATATTATCCAAAGCAGCCGATGCTTTTGTTAAATACTTTTTGAAGGTGGGTTCGAAATCATCTTCTTTTCCTGTTAAATCTTTGAATTCTTCAAAATCGATATAAGGCATGTTGATCCCTCCTTATTAAAAGAAGAGGGAACTATGCCCCTCCTCCTGCTTCTGTTACAGTAACTTCACAAGTTGCTGTCTTACCATTTACTGTTGTTCCAGTAATCGTTGTTGTTCCTTTGGCAACACCTGCCGCTTTACCTTGTTTTGGCGTTACGCTTGCGATAGATGCATCACTAGAACTAAAAGTTACTGTTTTATCTGTAGCTCCTTCTGGTAAAACCGTAGCCACCAATGTTTCTGTAGCCCCTACTTCAAGCGTTAGAGTTGTTTTATTTAACGTTACGCTTGAAGGGGCTAGGCTTTTGGGACGTAAGAAACATAGATGGCTTTTTTAGCGTTGTCGAATACGATAGCATCATAGTAGTCTAATCCCTTCACCGTATCGCGGTAACCATTGCGATCTTGACTAGCTGGTACAGTGTCAACAGTGCCAAATTTAACAACAGGAGCAACTGCTGTTAATGGAGTAATAATGAAGTTGACAGTGTCTTCAATGCTGATACCTTTAATACGATCTTTTGCAACTTTGAGAATTGGCACGCCACCATCAATTTGCGCTACCGTACGATTAATTCCAGCGATTTGCATTTGATTCGTTGAGAAAGTCTTGCTTACACCCTTAGCGTTTTTTAATAAACGATAAGTTGCTGCAGAAACAAACATTACATACCCGCCAGGGACTTCATTGTCTGTCATGTATTCTTCTGCTGCATCATATGCTGCTAGAATGGTATCTTCAGTCAATGTTTCAGAAACTTTAGTTCCTGCATTGTCAAAAAGAACTTGTACAGCAACTTTGTCGCGGTGCGGAGTGGTAATTAGTCGCTTGTGTTCAGTCACAACGTTATTGATTGTCAATGCCGCACTTTCTGATTGATCCAACTGATCAACATCATAAGCCATCCAGTCTTCATGAGTTAATTTGATTGTCTCTTTTTCGATTGAGATCGCATTTCGGGCATTGTCTTGGTTACGCTTGTATTGCGTTGCATCAACAAATCCACTCATTTTATTAATGCGAACTTCATTCGCTCCCACAAAATCAGCGGCAGTGATGCTTTTTGCTCCTTGAGTTAAAACGTCCCAAACCTGAGAGTCAGCTTTGAATTCTTTGTCAATTGTTGCCAAATCTTTCGAATCTAATACTAAAGCCATATTTATTCACCTAATCTTTCTTGAATTTTTTGTACAATACTTTTATCGCCTGGCGTAGGACCAGTAGGGTTTCCGCCAGCCAAAATTTGCGGAGTCGTCGGGTTGGAGCTATCTTTTTCTTGAAATAAGAACGATTTACTTTCTTGTAATCCCGCTAGTTGTTCTTTAAAACCTTGCAGACCGCTGTCAGTAACTTTGATTGTGTCTCGATCTAAAAGACCCAAGACGATGTTCTCATCAAGTGCATTCGCTTCTTTTAAAGCTAACTTGATAGCAAAGTCTTTCTGCTGTTCAGCAAGCTTTGTTTCAGAATCGTTCTTTACAGAATCGAATTTCTCTTGTAGCTCTGCTAACTGTTGTGTTAATTCTTCGTTACCTTTCGCAGATTCTTTGAGGGCATCTAACTCTGTCTGGTTAGAATCAAGCTGTTCTTTGAACTGATCACGTTCTTGTTCTGCAGTAGCAAGAGTTTTGTTCAATTCAGTAACAGTCTGACCGTGTAACCCCATAACAGAATTCACTTGTTCATCTGTCAAACCTAATTCTTTCAGTTGTTCTCTCTTCATTTCTCTTCATCCTTTCGTGTTTTAACGTGGCTACGACCACGATGGAGCAGTTTATCTTTTACGCCTTAACAAGCTAAACAAGGCATTGCTGGGGATGAAATAGGCAAGCAAGATTATGCTATTCAATAAAAAAGATCAGCCTTCGGGCTTTTCTTTTTAAACACAAAAGAACATAAGTTCGTATTCGATATTTATGTATACGAGATTACACTTGATTTAATTTCGTATAAGACGGTATGTATATATAAATTCTTACTAATTAGAACAAACTACGAAAGGATTGATTTTTAATGATGACACCATACGAATTGCGCGATAGATTAAGACAAGATGTTCCAGAGGTGCAGATTTACCCTATACTAACAAACGATTACTATAGTGAAGAAGAATATCAAGAAGTCTTACTTAAACAATTGAAAATAAAAGAAGATATTGAAACTGGCAACATGGTAACCATGCCCCTATTCTCTCCACAAGAAAAAGAATTAAAAATGGATAAGTTTTATGAAAAAGGATGGTATAAACCAGAAGTGTATTCATTGCCAAAATCTATGTTTAGGAGTGTAGAATAATGGCTACTATCAAATCATACACAACTAAGTCTGGCGTGGAAAAATGGGAGTATTTTGTTTATGCTGGGACACATAAAGGAAAAGGATATTCTAAAAAAATTCACAAAAAAAATTTTGCCACTGAAAAAGAAGCCAGAAAAGCAGCTAAAATTCTTGAAGGAGAACTAGCTGCTGGCACCCACAAAACTAATAATCCTAAACAATTATCCTTAAGTGAATACTTAGAGATTTGGATAACTCAATACAAAACCAATGTTAAAGAAGGCACTAGAATTGTTCATAGAGAAAATATTGAAACCTACATCAATCCTTATATAGGTAACTATAAACTTGAAAATTATGACCGTTCTGCACACCAAGCGTTCATCAACGAACTACTCACAAAAAAAGGTCTTGGGCGATCAAAGCAAGGGTTATCTTATAACACTGTAAAAGTAGTAAACGCTACTCTCTCCAACGCTTTTAAAAAAGCAATACAATTAGGTTATATAAATGAAAATCCGACTTTATACACTAAGTTCCCTAAAAAAGCTCAAGAGAAAGTACTTAACTTCTATTCTCTTGAACAAGTAGATAAGTTTCTAGAGTATGCTGCGAAGGAAAGAGATCCTCTTTGGTATCCATTTTTTCTAGCGATTTATGATTGCGGTCTGCGAAAAGCTGAGGTTATGGCCCTGAAATGGTCAGACATTGACCTACGTAACAAGTATATCGATGTGAACAAGCAAAGAATATATAGAGCTGAAAGTAAACTAAATTCTGGTCAAATAGCTATTGATAATCCGAAAACATTAAATAGCACTCGTAAAATGATCATGACTGATCGAGCACAACAAGGTTTTATTGATTTTTATAACTATTTTTATAACACTTCTTATACTCTTCCTTTTACTAAAACAATAGATGATTTTATATTTATTTTTACTACTGGAAAATCTAAAGGGAATATTATTCGTAGTCGTAGCACAAACGGAGCAAGTGATAGAATCGCTAGAAAAGCAGGCTTACCCAAAATCAAAGTCCACGATGGTAGACATACTTATGCAGTAACTCTTCGAAAGGCTGGTGTTCCACTTGAGGATATAAAAGAGTTGTTGGGACACAAAGATATTTCTACTACTCAAATTTATGCTCAAGTTTCAACGGAGGTCATTGAACGAGCATCAAATAAGTTCAATGATTACATCAATAATCAGGAACGAAAAGTTTCTGGCCAAATCATTTCGTTACCAAAAAAGGATGGCTAAAAAAAGCCATCCTTTCGTTTTGGGTACCTGAATGGGTACCATATTTCATCTTAAAGCCAACATGTTTTGGATACACCTTTTTAATAAACGCTTAAGAACCCTTATTTTACAGGCGTTCGTTCAATTCTTTAGCAAGGTCTTCAAAGCCTGGTTTGCCTAGAAGTGCGAACATGTTTTTCTTATACGCTTCAACACCTGGTTGGTCAAATGGATTGATGCCATTTAGGTAACCTGAGATACCTACAGCAATTTCAAAGAAGTACATTGTGTAACCTAATGTGTAAGCATCCATTTCTGGAATTTTAACTAATAAGTTTGGCACGTCGCCATCAGTGTGCGCTAGTAATGTTCCTTCGAAAGCTTTTGTATTTACAAAATCAACTTCTTTTCCTTGTAAGTAGCCTAATCCATCTAGATCTTCTGCTTGTTCAGGAATTGTGATTGATTTACGAGGTTTTTCCACTTTAACGATCGTTTCAAAGATATTGCGACGACCTTCTTGGATATATTGACCTAATGAGTGTAAGTCAGTAGAGAAGTTTGCGCTTGAAGGATAAATGCCTTTTTGGTCTTTTCCTTCTGATTCGCCGAATAATTGTTTCCACCATTCTGAGAAGTATTGCATTCCTGGTTCATAGTTGATCAACAATTCTGTTACTTTGCCTTTACGGTAAAGGATATTACGCATTGCAGCGTATTGATAAGCTTCGTTTTCTTCAAGTTTGTCACTTGAGTATGCTTTACTTGCATCGGCAGCACCTTGCATCAATGCATCGATATCTGCTCCGCTAACTGCGATTGGTAATAAACCTACAGCAGTCAATACAGAGAAACGTCCACCAATATCATCAGGAATAACAAATGTTTGCCATCCTTCTGCATCTGCTTCTACTTTAACAGCACCTTTTGCTTTATCAGTTGTAGCGTAAATACGTTTGTTTGCTTCTTCTTGTCCGTATTTTTTAACAAGTAATTCTTTAAAGACACGGAAGGCAATCGCTGGTTCAGTAGTTGTTCCAGATTTTGAAATAACGTTAACTGAGAAATCACGATCTCCGATTACTTCGATCAAGTCAGAAATATACGTTGAACTGATTGAATTTCCGGCAAAGAAGATTTGAGGTGCTTGACGTTTGTCCCCATCTAATAGATTGTAGAATGTGTGATTCAAGAAATCGATCGCAGCACGGGCACCTAGGTATGAACCACCGATACCGATAACTACTAATACTTCAGAATCAGATTGGATTTTTTTAGCTGCTTCTTTGATACGCGCAAATTCTTCTTTGTCATAATTCGTAGGTAGGTCGATCCAACCACGGAAGTCGCTTCCTGCACCTGTACCCTCACGTAATACTTTGTCAGCCATTGATACTTGGCTTTGCATGTAACCTAACTCATGTTCATTGACAAATGGTGCAACTTTTGAATAATCAAAATGAATATGTGCCATTTTTTTATTCCTCCTTAAAAGATCAATATACAGGTTATACTTTACGTTTTTTTTTACAATTTTTCAAGCAAATAAGTAATTTGAGGTTAATATTTCCAAGAAAATTTCAATTATTACACCAAACCTTGGGCATACATTACTTTTGCGACTTTTTCAAAGCCTGCGACATTTGCACCTAATAAAAGATTTTTTTCATTGCCATATTCCGCAGCAGTCTTACGACAAGTTTGATAAATCGTCTGCATGATCTCATCTAATTGCTGATCGACTTTTTCACTTTCCCACGATAATCGTTGTGAATTTTGGCTCATTTCTAGTGCTGAAACAGCAACTCCACCGGCATTTGCTGCTTTTCCTGGACAGTACCAGACATCCGCTTGTTCAAAGACAGAAACAGCATCAAAGGTACATGGCATGTTTGCTCCTTCTGCTACGATCGTTATCCCATTTTCTACTAAATTGCGGGCGAGATCTTCAGTGATTTCATTTTGTGTTGCACAAGGAAGAGCGATTTCTCCTTTTTCCTTTAATGTCCAAACAGAAGCGTCCGCATGATAGACAGCAGATTGACGTACTTTAGCATATTCCGTCAATCTCTGACGTTTTTCTTCCTTGATTTCTTTCAATAAAGAGATATCTATCCCTTCTGGATCGTAAATATAGCCACTTGAATCAGAGCATGTAACTACTTTACCACCTAGTTCATGTACTTTTTCTATCGCATAAATAGCGACATTCCCACTGCCAGAAACAAAAACTGTTTTATTTGCGAATGAATCGTTTTCTGCATGTAAGAGATGCTTAACATAATAAACTAGCCCGTAGCCAGTTGCTTCTGTACGAATCTTACTTCCCCAGAAATCAAGCGGTTTACCTGTCAAAACACCAGCATCGTATTGTTTCAATCGTTTATATTCTCCAAACAAGTAGCCGATTTCTCTTGCACCTACTCCAATATCTCCAGCAGGAACATCAATAGAAGGTCTGATATGTTTCGACAATTCTAGCATGAAACTTTGACAAAAGCGCATGATTTCATCATCCGATTTTCCTTTAGGATCAAAATCACTTCCGCCTTTTCCGCCACCGATTGGCAAACCAGTCAAACTATTTTTGAAAATCTGTTCAAATGCAAGAAACTTTAAAATACTTAAATTGACGCTTGGATGAAATCTCAATCCGCCCTTGTAAGGTCCGATAGCTGAATTGTATTGGATTCGATACCCGCGATTCACTTGCCAGTTTCCTTCGTCATCTTGCCATGGTACTCGAAATTGAATGATTCTTTCTGGTTCGGTCAGTATACCCAAGATGTTACGATTGATGTATTCAGGATGTTTCTCTAAAAACTTGGTAGCTGATGGCATAAACTCATCAATTGCCTGCAGAAATTCTTCTTGTCCATTGTCTTGTTGATGAAGTTTTTCTTGAATCAATCGTACATACTCTGTTGCATTTGTCATCGTTTCACGCTCCTTTTATGATCTTCTTACATTTTAGCCTATTTACCCTCGTTCCTCAAAACATTTTCTGCTTTCTTTCCTCGAAATATGCTACACTTTCTTTGAGGTGAGAAAATGGAAATGACGTACGATGTAATTGTTGTTGGTGCAGGTACGAGCGGCATGATGGCTGCTATCAGTGCTGCAGAACATGGTGCAAAAGTACTTTTGATTGAGAAAAACAAAAAGGCTGGAAAAAAATTATTAATGACCGGCGGTGGCAGATGTAATGTCACGAATAATCGTCCTGTTGAGGATTTGATTGCACATATCCCTGGAAACGGTAAATTTTTGTATAGTACCTTTTCTCAATGGAATAACTTTGACATCATGGATTTCTTTGAATCCGAAGGTGTGCATTTAAAAGAAGAAGACCACGGGAGAATGTTTCCTGTGACAAATAAATCAAAAACAATCATTGAAGCATTGCTTCATCGCTTAAAGGAACTGGGCGTCACGATGTTATTTGGGGCACGTGTAGAAAAATTAGTCCATCGAGATGGGAAAATTTATGGTGTACGGACTGAATTTGAAGAATTCAATTCACCATGCGTTATTTTGACCACTGGCGGACGGACATATCCTTCCACTGGTTCTACAGGAGATGGCTATAAAATCCTGAAAAAAGTAGGGCATACCATTACGCCACTTTACGCAACGGAATCCCCACTGATTTCAGAAGAACCATTTATCACAGATAAGTTATTACAAGGACTTTCTCTACAAGATATTTCTCTAAGTGTTCTGAATAGTAAAGGAAAAGTAGTAACCGAACATGTAATGGATCTGCTCTTCACTCATTTCGGTATTTCTGGGCCTGCTGCTCTTCGATGCTCCAGTTTTATCAATCAAGAACTGAAAAAAACAGATAAGCCTGTTACTGTAGTATTAGATTGTTTTCCTACACGTTCAGTGCAGGAATTAACGAGTGAACTGACACAAAAAAGCAAGCAATCGAAAAAAACTTTAGCAAATGCTTGGCATGGATTTTTACCAGAAAGACTACTTCTCTTTTTCTTAGAAAAAAGTCAGCTAACAGATCAACTAGGTTTGCACACGACTGAAAAAGAGATTCAGGCTTTCATACAGCTTTGTAAGTCTTTCACTTTCAAAATCAGTAAGACTTTCCCGATTGAAAAATCGTTTGTCACTGGTGGCGGAGTCTCCCTCAAGGAAGTTAATCCAAAAACTTTAGAAAGTAAATTGCTCCAAGGTTTATTTTTTGCAGGAGAACTACTAGATGTCAATGGCTATACAGGAGGGTTCAACATTACCGCAGCTTTTGCAACTGGACATGTCGCTGGAATGAATGCCGCATTTTTGCGCTAAATGGATATAGAGAAATCAAAAAGGGCGTGGGACAAAAGTAAGAAACACTTTTGTCTCATTCTTTAAAAACGAATAAACGGTGGGAGCAGAAGCAACTCCTTCGGAAATAAGCCGAAATTCACAAAAATTTGAAAAGCAATTTTCGTGAATTTCGGCTTATTTCTCGGAGTTAAACACTTCTGTCCCAACCTCTTTTAAGTTTGTTATTGCTTTTCTTTAGAGGATAAGATCTGCAAACTTCCCATTCGTCAACGTACAGATTGCATCTGGCGCTAGTTCCATTTGAAGTCCGCGCTTGCCAGCTGAAATAATGATCGTTTCATGAGTCTGAGCTGTTTTTTCTAAATACGTGGGAAATAATTTTTTCATTCCAATAGGCGAACAGCCGCCACGGATATAACCTGTTGTTGCTTCTAGATCTCTTAAGTGAAGCATCTCAACTTTTTTATTTCCCGATTCCTTGGCTAATTTTTTCAGATCAAGTTCGTTGTTCCCCGGTATGACCGCTACTAATGGTCCTGTCTTGTTACCAACAGCCACAAGCGTTTTATAGATTCGATCCTCACCATCAGAAAGTTTTTCAGCTACAGCAGCAGCACTCAAATGATTTTCATCCCACTCATACTCATGCTCTGTGTAAGGGATTTTCTTTTGTTCTACCAAGCGAATTGCATTGGTTTTTACTTGTTTCTTTTTTGCCACATTCTCGCCATTTAAAGTCGTTAGGATCTGCTTTAGCTCCTTGATTGGAATTTGTCCTGGAGCAGAAGCTTTTTCGGTTGTTAAAGCGCCAAATGTCATGACTGATCCGGTTAAATGCCCCGATAAACGAGTGACCATCCCAAGTTCGCCCATGGACATCGTGATCAATGGCATAGAAACAAACGCACCCGCTCGTCTTGTCAATTCCATCAACCGTAACACATCTCGCTCATTATTGGGCATAACTGCAAGTTTTCCAAAATCTGCGCCAAAGTGTTCCATCATATTCAAACGATACAATAAAACTGGATCAGCCGGAGTTTCTTTAAAGTCATGACTGCTGATGATCATTGGTATTCCTAGCCGCTTGATTTCTTCCAGCAAACCTTTTTCGAGACTTTCAATTTTAAATAATTCTAAATCGATCATGTCGATCAGACCTGTATGAATAATTGCTTGGTATAGATCATGGTATTCTCGGATCGATATATCTTGCTTTCCTCCCTCTTCCACAGTTCGAAAGGTAAAAAGCAATGGCAAGCCATCTAGCATTTCTTGTAGGAGTACTAATGTCTCAATCACTTGATCCTGTTGAAATACTTCTTTGTAACAATCTACACGCCATTCAACTAGATCTGCCCCTGCTTCTTTAGCAAGTATCGCCTCACGTAAAAGTTCTTCACGTGTTTCGCCGACCATGGGGGCACAAATTTTAGGTCGTCCTGTGCCTATAGTAAGTTTTTTAACTTGGACCATATTCTACCCCTCCTTCTTATTTCCTGATCTGATAGATAAATACCTTTAGATAATCTCCTTCTGGAAAGGCGTCGATGGTTTGAAAATCCTGCGGCAAGTGATAGTGCCCTATTTGTTCAAATTTGACATTTGCTGAGATGAATTCTTCTTCGATCATCTCTCTGAATTGCTCAGTACTCACGTTCGCTGCATTTGTTGAAGCTATCAGCTGTCCATTATTTGTCAAAATGTCGAGACTGTCTTTTACTAACTCGCCATAATTTTTTGCCACTCGAAAAACTTTTTTCTTATTTCTAGCAAAACTTGGTGGGTCTAGTACGATTAAATCATAAGTCATCTTTTTTCGTTTTGCGTATTTAAAGTATTCAAATACGTCCATAACAATGATCTTTTGTGCCGCAACATCTAGTCCATTCACTTCGAATTGTTCCTGTGTTTTTTTCAAACTACGCTTCGCTAGATCCACACTCGTTGTTTCTAGAGCACCACCCATCGCTGCAGCAACTGAAAACGCACCTGTATAACTGAACATATTTAAAACCGTTTTTCCTAAAGCTAATCCATCGATCAAAGTACCTCTAACCTCTTTTTGGTCCAAAAAGATGCCTGTCATGAGTCCTTCATTTAGATAAGTTGCGTAACGCACGCCATTTTCTTTGATCACTAAAGGCTCTGGCGCTTCTTTTCCAAAAATAAAGCTACTTTCCGGTAACTCATTGTTTTCGAAGCGGATCTTTTCATAAGCGCCTTCGATTTCTGGATACATTTGTTGAAACGCAGCAACTATTGATTGACGGTAAGTATAAAGAGTCTCATTGTACCAAGAAAAAACAGCAAAGCGATCATAATAATCAATGATCAGTCCGCCAATCCCATCTCCTTCACCGTTAAACAAACGAAAAGCGTTCGTTTGTTCATCCGATAAAAAAGAAGCACGTTTTTCTTTTGATTCTAAAAATTTTCTTTCAAAAAAGGATTGATCGAATGGTTCGTTTTTTCGACTTAAGACCCAACCGATTCCTTTATTCTGTTTTCCTAAATACCCTTTAGCTAAAAAGTTCCCTTGCTGATCGACTAACTCGATCCATTCCGTTGTTTCTCCACAATTTTGGGCTAGATCTTCTTTTTGGATCAGTGGGTATCCTTTTTTTATACGATTTCCAGCTTTTTTCTTTATTTGTACTTTCATGGACTCACCTACTTTAACTTTTTCATTCCTCAGTATACCAAAAATCAGGTCTTCTGTCTTAGTGCTAGCGTTCACAAAACATAAAGAAATCCTTAATCAGGCATGAAAGCGTTTGGTTTCGATTGACACTTATTTTTCATACTAGTAGAATAAAGGGGAATATATAAAATGAGGAATATTAGCTTCACAACACTCAGAACATTTTTGAGTGCGGAAAGGAAGATAGATGTTGAAACGAATAAAAACACCCAACTTTTTGAATAAAAGGCTTGGATTTTTTTCTTTATTAGCTGTTTTATTATGGCTAAAAACAATTTTTGCCTACTTATTTGATTTTCACTTGGGCATAGAAAGCGGGATACAATATTTTATATTGTTCATCAACCCGATTGCTACAACTTTACTGTTATTAGGGATCGCACTATACGTGAGACGGACAAAGGCGTCTTATATCACTATGATGGTCATTTATTTTCTTTTGACCCTCCTCCTTTTCTCTAATGTGACTTATTATCGTGAATTTACCGATTTTATCACGATCAATACGATTTTAGGTGCAGGAAAAGTAGCAAGTGGTTTAGGAGAAAGTGCCATCCGTTTGTTCAGACCTTACGATATCCTTTATTGGATCGATTTTGTGGTCATCGCTGTTTTATTGATCACTAAAAAAATCAAGATGGACCCACAACCTATCCGTGCAAGAATGGCCTTTGCTATTTCCACTTTAGCAGTCATGATTTTTTCTGGTAACCTCTTCTTAGCAGAAGCTGATCGCCCAGAATTACTCACTCGTACATTTTCACGCGACTATCTTGTCAAATATCTAGGTCTGAATGCTTTCATGGTTTATGACGGTGTTCAAACGTACCAAACAAACCAAGTCCGTGCAGAAGCTAGTCCGAATGACATGAAACAGGTAGAAAGCTATGTCAAAGAGCACTACGCTCAACCAAATGAGGATATGTTCGGTATCGCCAAAGGCAGAAATGTCATCTATATCCATTTGGAAAGCTTCCAACAATTTTTACTGGATTATAAGTTAAAAGATGAAAATGGTGTCGAACATGAAGTTACACCATTCCTTAATAGCTTATATCACAGTAATAGCACATTTAGTTTCGATAATTTTTTCCATCAAGTCAAAGCAGGTAAAACAAGTGATGCTGAAACACTGATGGAAAATTCATTATTTGGATTAAATCAAGGTTCCTTGTTTACCCAACTGGGTGGCAAAAATACCTTCCAAGCAGCTCCTGATATTTTGAGTCAGACACAAGGTTATACAAGTGCAGCCTTCCATGGTAACGCTGGTACATTCTGGAATCGGAATGAAACATATAAAAACTTGGGATATGATTATTTCTTTGATGCTTCTTACTATGATGTCAATGATGATAATTCATTCCAATATGGCTTGCATGACAAACCATTTTTCCAACAATCTGTACAATATCTAGAACATCTGCAACAACCGTTCTATTCAAAATTTATTGCCGTATCGAATCACTATCCTTATTCGAAATTCACGAATGATGAAGGTGGGTTCCCGTTAGCTTCGACAAATGATGAAACGATCAATGGCTACTTTGCAACTGCAAATTATCTAGATACAGCTGTTGAGGAATTCTTTAATTATTTGAAAGCAAGCGGTCTTTACGACAATTCAGTGATCGTGTTATATGGTGACCACTATGGTATTTCTAATTCAAGAAATAAATCATTAGCTGAGCTTGTTGGCAAAACAAGTGATACTTGGAGCAATTACGACAATGCCCAAATGCAGCGGGTGCCTTACATGATCCATGTACCAGGACAAACCAATGGTGGTATCAATCATACTTACGGTGGCCAAGTCGATGCACTTCCTACTCTGCTCCACCTTTTAGGGGTAGATACAAAGAATTATATCCAATTGGGACAAGACCTGTTCTCTAAAAATCATGAGCAACTTGTTGCTTTCCGAGATGGCGATTTTGTTACACCTAAATATACGTTCTATGGTGGTACGATATATGATAACAACACAGGTGAAGCAATCACTGAGCCAAGCCAAGAAGTACAAAATGAGATTGATGCACTGAAAGAAAAAGTAAACAAACAATTGGCTGTTTCTGACCAAATCAATAACGGCGATTTACTCCGCTTCTCTACGGACACCGGTTTAAAACCAATCGAAGCTACTGATTTTGATTATAAGAAACAACTTGAACAATTGACCGAAAAAGAAAAAACACTTGGCGATAAATCAACAAGTGTCTTCAGTAAAAACAATAAACAATCAACAAAAGATCTCTACGAAACAAAGACATACCAACAATTACACGGTACAACTTCAACTGAATCATCAGAACCAGCAGAAACAGATAAATAGCACTAAAAGCAAGCTCGATCTATTGGGCTTGCTTTTTTATTATCAAAAAAAGGAATTCGTTATTTCACTATACGAATTTCATAATTTATTCATATTCATTTTTTATAATTGATTAGAGGTGAAAAAAGATGAGAATGATTCGGTATTCAACAGCTCGTTTAGTCTACTATAAAAAACAGACGATATTTTATTGTCTTTTTTCAAGTATTGCTGCCTTTTTATTGATGCTTGCCTGTAACCTTTACCATGTACAAACAACTATCTATAGTCAAGTACAGGAACGTCTCAATTTTTTAGATATTACTGCAGTAAAAGCAAACTTGCCCTCAATCGTTACGATAAGACAATTCTATTTGAAAGTTATTGTCATACTATTGACTATATTTTCTGTGATGTTCATTTTTTTCTTTCAACGATCGCTCCGTCAGGATAGTCAAGAGTTGATCAACTGGCGTTTAGCTGGACTATCTAAAGGAAAAATTTTTCTTTTTATTGCCTGGCAATTGATGTTGCCTCTATTGATTTGTTGTACGGTCTTATTCCTATGGATCGTGCTCTTCCAACGTTCTTACCAAGAAATGATTCAACAAATTAACTTTCTCTGTTTGAAATTCTTTGATATGCCAGATATCCATTCTTTAGCAACTACATCAAAATTAGCTATTCCAATGGATCAACAAACATTTTTTAAGATTGAGTTTGTGAATGATCTTTTCCTTATTGACACATTAAAAGGATTTTACCAAACAGTTCTTATGCTGGCAGGTACCAGTATGACCTTGAGTATTCTCCAATTCTCTATATTTTATCATCGGTTAAAAAAAGGAAGGATGATTTTTTTTGACACCATTTGATCGTACCCTTTCCAACGGTAAACTCACTGCGATACTCTATCAAAAGAGTGACCACAACAATCTTGAGCTTTTGAAGGAACTAAAAAAGCAAGTTTTTCTTACAAGTAAAAATGAACCTCTACTTGTTCAGAAAGATTGGCCATTGTTTCCTTATTTAAAAGTTAAAGATCAAGTACTCTTGAACATTCCCGAAAATAAGCAGTCCCGTTTGATGTTCCAAGAAGAACTAAATGTAGACTCGTTTTTACTAGATCAAGAGCCAGATGATCTTACTCTTTTTGAAAAGATCAAATTACAATTATTACATGCTTTATTAGCAAAAAAACAGCAAATCATTCTAGAAGATTTTTTTGATCTATTAACTGTTGCCGAAACTCAAGAACTGCTCGATTTACTTGAACGTCTAGTCAAAAAACAAAACGTAGCGCTATTACTTCTTACACACGATGAGACGATTGCTCGCAGTCAATACGTAGATTCCTTACAAGATAAATAAAAAGAATGTGGACAAATCTAAAAATCAGTTTTTTCGGAAATTTCAAAAAAACGAACAATACGAAAAACGTATTGTTCGTTTTTTTTTTCTCCAATTTCTCAAACCTAAACAACCTAAATAACTTTTGTCTCGATCTCTTTTTCCATATACTCTAGAGTTCAACATCTGGCAATTTAACTGTAAAGGTTGTTCCTTTCCCTAGTTCACTCTCAACTTCCAATTTACCTTTGTGGAGTCGAACCAATTGCTGAACGATCGGCAAGCCTAATCCAGATTCACCATATTTGGTATTTTTTCTTGACGGGTCTACTTTATAGTAACGATCCCAAATGCTCTTCATCTGCTGTTCTGACATCCCGATACCGGTATCTTGTATTTTGATGATCGTTTCCAGATACCCCTTTTCCAAAGAGATCGTAATCGTTCCATTTTCTGTAAATTGAATCGCATTTTGAATGATATTGACCATGATCTGAACAAAGCGATCATAATCTGCATATATTTCTATATCTGGTTCTGCATTCAATACCAAAGCATCGCCAGCCGCCTCTGCTTTCGCTTCTAATTGTGCAACGATATTTTCCAGCGTTTCTGTTCCATTGAATTTCTTGATGACCATACTGATCTGATTCGTTCGTATTTTTTCATAGTCTAAATTCTCGTTGACCAAGCGAATCAACCGCTCTGTTTCATTTTTCATCAACTTGATGGCATTGTCCCGTTGATTCTCTGGAATTGCATTATATTCTAACCCTTCAAGTAATCCATTAATCGTCGTTAAAGGTGTACGCATTTCATGCGACGCATCTGCCATAAACTGCCTTCTACGATTTTCTTGCTCTTCGATCTCTGCTTGTGACTCTTTTAGAGAATTCGTCATTTTATTGAAATCATCAGCTAGTTCGTCAAATTCGTCTTTATCATGTACAGGTAATTGAACATCAAAATTACCATTCGTCACTTCTTTTGTCGCATTTCTTAAACGATTGATCCGTTTCACCTGAAAAGCTGCAAATCCGTAACTTCCGATAATGGCAATAATACTCGAAAAAATGAATCCTTTGAAAAGATTCAGAGTAACGGAACGTACACTATTATCAATGTTTCTAGCTGGCTGACTAACCACCAATCCGCCATAAAATTCATGGTCTAAGTTAAAAGGAACAAGTGCATAAGAGGTTGCTTGGTTTTGTCCTAAAATATTCTTGTTCGAGGTATATTTTACTTGTCGACCACTTCGCAGATTTTCCCACTGATTCGAATTTATCGAAAAAGCCAATATCGTATTATTTGTTGGATAGATGACTCGCTCATTTTTGTCAATAAAAATAAAATTGACATTTTGTTCAGACAAGACTTGTTCAGTGAAAAAGAGTGCATTTTGAAATGCTTGATCTTGTGTCATCTGCGGAAATGTATCCGAATAAGTTTGCGTCGATTTTTCAACTGACTCTGCATAACCAAACAATTGTTGATAGTTGTTTTCTTCGATCGTTTGTTTCGTCAATTGTGTAAACGAAACCCCTACGATCAAAATAATCAGGACGATCATTCCACAAAAAGCTAATAATTGTTGATAAAGATACCGCATTAGGCAACACCAGAATCATCAAATTTGTAGCCCACGCCCCAAACTGTTTGGATAACTTGCGGCCCTACTTTTTCAATTTTTTGGCGTAATTTTTTGATATGCGCATCAACCGTGCGTTCATCTCCAAAATATTGATAATCCCACACCAATTCCAAAAGTTGTTCCCGTGAAAACACCTGGCGAGGTTTTTTGGCTAACGTAAACAATAAATCAAATTCTTTTGGTGTCAATCCTTCGATTGGTTTTTCATTTAAATAAGCT
This sequence comes from Enterococcus durans, assembly GCF_002277935.1. Lineage (NCBI taxonomy): Bacteria > Bacillati > Bacillota > Bacilli > Lactobacillales > Enterococcaceae > Enterococcus > Enterococcus durans. Next base: position 2,926,108 of record NZ_CP022930.1, read on the forward strand.
TCCCGTGTTTTCGTGTTCATTTTAAAATGGTCCGTTTGGATATCAAAATGCTGATCGGAACTCCCAGCTTCATCCTTTGTTTCGACTAATTCACTGCGGCGATGCAATGCCTTCATACGTGCAATCAAAGTCAATGGACTAAAGGGTTTTGTAACATAATCATCTGCCCCCATCTCTAAGCCGATCACTTGATCACTCTCTGAATCCCGTGCTGTCAGCATAATGATAGGTACCGTGCTAGACACTTTTCTGATCTCACGTCCGACAATCATTCCATCCATCGTTGGTAAATTCAAATCTAACGTCACCATATCCCAGTAGTTCGGTTTCTCTAGAAATGCATCTAGCCCCTCTTTACCATCGTATTTGAATGTTGCTTCCCATCCTTCATTCAAAAAAAACATCTGCATCATTTCTGATACGGATTGATTATCTTCGATCATCAAAATATTCATCTTTATTCCTCCCAAGTTCATCATCCATTTTTTGAAGTCTTTTTTCCGTTAATATAAAAATAGGCATGATTGGAAAAACCAACACCAGCATTTCAATTATAAAAAAATTCGTATGTCCCGTAATTTTTAGCCAATAGCCTATAAGCGCCATCAATAAGCCAAAAAGCAAAAAGTATTTACCACTCGTTTTTTGCGCTAAGCGAAAATGTTCTTCTGACTGGACTGCACGTGGTGAATGGTAGCCATAAAACGGGATATTCCCTTTAGAAGGTACAAGTAAAAACAGCATCCCAATGAATGACAATCCGATTCCGACAGTAAAAAAAATCATCCAATCCCCTCCTAAATCTCTCCTTCTAGTATACTCTAAAAGTTGGTTTGAACCAATATATTCAGGAATTCTTCACGAAACGTTTGTCTTTTATTCAAACTTTGTTAAGATAGAGTTAATCCAATAATAAAGGGGTTTTTTGTGTGTCAAATTATCGTGCGATTACTTTTTTCGATCTTGATGGAACCTTATTAGATTCTCGTTCAAAGATCACACCCGAAGTGGCAAACGCTATGGAAGCATTGAAAAAAAATAATGTTTTGCCAGTCATTGCGACGGGTCGAACAGAAGCAGAGATCAAGCATATCATGTCTGATGCCGGTATTACTTCTGCGGTAACGATGAATGGTTCCTACATCAGCGTAGATGGAAAAGAAATCCATTCAGAAAAATTCTCTACCGATGAGTGTCAGAGAATGCTCGATCATGTCACTAGCCAAGGTCACCAGTTATCTTTTTATAATCATCAAAATATTTGGTGTACTGGCCACGATCAAACAATGATCGAAGCGTACGATTTCATTCATTCAACTGTTCCAGAAATCAATCCGTATGCTTTCTTGGATCATCCAATCAACATGTTATTGATCCTGTCAAAATCAGGTGATGAATACTACCATGAACATTTTCCAGAATTGACATTTTATCGAAATGGCCCTTACTCTATCGATACCGTTAAAAAAGGGATTTCTAAAGGTGTTGGTGTCAAACGTCTAAAACAAGAAATGGATTTGGCAGATGTACCGACATTTGGATTTGGCGATGGTCCAAACGACTTTGCTCTACTAGAAGCCTGTGACAATAAAATCGCTATGGGAAATGCGTATGATGGCTTGAAAGAACTTTCGACCTTTATTACAAAGAAAAATACTGAAGGTGGGATCGTCCACGCATTGAAACATTTCGATTTGATTTAGATCAAACAGGAAATGATGCGGTAACTCCTTATGCTAAGAACTGTTGGTGCTTACCGTATCATCTAATGTTTCTGTCTATGGATGAATTAACTCTTTATCCTTGAAAAAAAGAACGATTATGGTATACTATGCTTTGTATGAAAATATACGTAACCCTTGTATCTTTACGGGGACGTTACGGATTCGACAGGCACAGTTCGAGCTTGAATTGCGTTTCGTAGGTTACGTCTACGTTAAAACGTTACAGTTAAATATAACTGCTAAAAACGAAAACAACTCTTACGCTTTAGCTGCCTAAAAACAGTTAGCGTAGATCCTCTCGGCATCGCCCATGTGCTCGAGTAAGGGTCTCAAATTTAGTGGGATACGTTAAACTTTTCCGTCTGTAAAGTTTAAAAGAGATCATCAGACTAGCAATACAGAATGCCTGTCACTCGGCAAGCTGTAAAGCGAAACCTCAAATGAGTTGACTATGAACGTAGATTTTTAAGTGTCGATGTGTTTGGACGCGGGTTCGACTCCCGCCGTCTCCATTGTGAGATTTTGGTAGATTTCGCATAACGCTCAAATCCTTATTAAACAAGGGTTTGAGCGTTTTTTATTTTCACTAAAATTCGTTAAATAATTATAAATGGCATTCAAAATGGCATTCAAAAAATACATTCTTTCATGTTGCATACTTTATATATGCAACTTACTTAACTTTACAAAAAGAACTTTAGTTCGTATACTTTCGTTGAGGTGAAAAACATGACAATCGAGCTAGAGGAACATCTGCTTTGGTTTAAATACGATCCGTCAGAAAAATTTGTCAAAGATTTATATAAAGTCTGGGATACTGAAGTAGTCTTTTTAGCAATTGAAACTAGCCTGCTAGTCAATCTCCATTATTCTAATAAGAACTACTTTAAAATTCCTGCTGCGAAAACGAGAATGAATCTAGATGCCTATTTTTTATTTGATGTAGTAACCAATGTCCCAGATGTTAGAGCAAAACATAAACGATTTGACTATGTAAAGTATACTTTTGTTGATCCAGAAAGGTATAAAGATTAAAATAGGCTACCTAAAAAGGTAGCCCGGAACGGATTTTATCACCATACTTATGAAAGGAGATATTTTTTAAGTTATTATTAAGATTGTGTAATATGATGATATCTATATTTTATAGTATCAGTGCTATAAAATCAAAAATAAGTCACTAATTAACTACCACTCCAATTGTAAGCCTTTTTTCTCGCTTTTTTTCAAAAATATGGTATGCTTTTTAATGGCTTCAAATATAAAAGAGTTTAAAGCGTAACACACTTATGGGGAAGTGGTTTTCGGGGAACGCTTTAAACTCTTCTTTATTATTATCTCACAATTTAACCCAAATGTCTTTCTATTTAAAAATCAAAGTAAAACTTTTCAAATATACAGAAGTATAACTATGTGAAACATCCTTTCATTAATCCATAAAAGAATACATAAAAAAGCCACTCATTTGAGTGGCAATGAAGAAAAGCTTTAGCTTGTATAATACTCTTCAAAAAATTCTAACACAGAACAATTCAATTGGCTACATTAATGTACCCTGTAGGACTCGAACCTACGACCGGACGGTTATGAGCCGTCTGCTCTGACCAACTGAGCTAAGAGTACAGGTTGTTGCCACATAAAGCCATAAACAATCAACCAGTAGAATGTGTGGCAACAAACCTGTTATCGCATATCTTGGAGTGTGACTATTTATGAGTGATAGTGAAGATATGCAATAACATTACTATTTTATCGAATGATTTTTATAGTTTTCAATATAATTATGTACCGCCCCTCAACGAGGGGCTGTTTTTATCGTTGTGGAATATTCAAGTACCATCGTTTATCATGAAAATCTTGTGTTCCGCCTTTAGTGTTCCCTTCTGGATCATTCGTTGCACGCATCATTACATAGACTTTCTTATTAGGAAAATTACGCATGTTGAACGATACATGATAACCAACGTTTCCATAAGTACTATAAGATTGGTTTACATCTGGACGTGAAACGCCATTAGCATTTACTCGTGCTAACTCTTTTCCAGTATTATAGTCCATGATAAAAATGTACTCGTATTTATAGTTAGCAATGTGCCAGCCAGCCACATGCAAGTTTGCGTTTTCGATTTCTCCGAACTGATCAATGTGAGAATGATTCGTTCCATCTGTTAAAGTCGGATTAGCTGCACCAGCTCGTGTTGGATCAATGACAGGCTTGTTTTCAGAAGTTGTTGGATTTTCATCGGTAAATCCATGAGCTAAATCATATGCTAATTTTTCTTTACTTACGCCCATTTCAGAAAGATAACCGTAAGGATCTGTATGATCACCCCAAATATTTTGTGTTACCCATAAATGCGATTTGATTCCTGGTTGGTTATAAGGCGTGTCTAATGTAAGTGGAATACCATATTTCATTGCTGAATCTCTAGCCAATTCAACGTATGCCTTGTAGTTTTTCTCAAACGTTGCTTTATCATGTGTGTGTTGTAACTCAATCTGCACAGGACTGTTAGCATTAGAATACGAACCAGCACCGTACTGTACATAACCAGGTTGACCGACTTGATAAACAATTCCGCCGTCTCCCACAATGTAAGCAGTGTAAGCACTAGTCCATGAACGTTGCATATACTGTGCTTCATTGCGTCCTGTTGCTGTTTCATTAGCCGTTTCATGCAGTAAAATGTACTGATTATTTGCTACTTGAGAGCTACCTTCATTTACACCTAAAGCGAACTCATCGTTGATCGTGTAAGCAAAGGTATTTATCGGCAATAAAAAAAGAGCCGTTAATAGGCTCAATGATAAAATGATTTTCTTCTTCATTTGTTTCCTCCTATTTTTTTGAGTTGTTATATGCAGAAACACCAGTGATAACGCCTAAAAATGTTGCTACTGCATTGATAGTGAGTACTGTCATATCTGTTCCGTTCCATCCATATGCCTTTCCAAGTGTCGCAACCAACACAGAAACAGCTGGCAATACCGTCAATACTGCCCATTTGATTATTTGATAGTATTTGTCTGGTAAAATCATTTTTTCGCTTCCTTTATAGTTTAGTTAGGAAATAGCCAATGATCGTAATGCCTAAGCCAATCATATAGCCCCAAGCCCATTTATTATTGTTTTTCATTTCTTTGATATCTTCTGCGTTGTTTAGCGCTACTGAGTAGGCTTTGTCTGCCAAATCTTTTGCACTATCAGCCTTTTCTCTAAGTGATTCGTAGTTGTCTAATTTTGTTTCAATTCTTACTAGCCTTTCTACAACGTCTTGAAGTGCTTCTTCTTTCATGTTCCACCAACTTTCCAACAAAAAAGCACATCAATTAAGATGCGCTCTTATCTTTATTAATGATTTTATCTGCTTCTTCGTCTGTAATGCATAGTGGAACGAATAGACGAACTTGATCGTCAGTAAAACAGCCCCAATCATACATCATTTTCACATCGCTAAAGCTAAACATACTACTCACCTCCCTTTGAAGCTGGATTTAGTTGCTCTTTAATTTCTGAAATATCTTTGCTATTTTGTAACGAAGCAAGCATCATTTTTGAATTGATTTGTGCTAAACTATCCGCTTTTTCTTTCAATGCAGCATTTTCCTGTTTAATCGCTACATCGTTTAGCATGATTTTGGCATTGAGCTGCTTTAGGTTATCGTTTTCATGTTCCAGAGCCTCGTACATCGCTTTGAGATTGTTTAAATCGTTGTGATCTAGTGCGTTCGCTAACACAATCCATTGATTCAATTTAGGATCAAACATCTGATCAGCAATCGTTAGCGGTTCGCCATCAGCACGAATTCCTTCAAGCGGCGGCTGATCCGTGTAAGGAACGGATACAAGCATGTCGTCCAATACTTTTCCTGCGTACTCTCCGCCAGTACGTCCATATTGCCAAATTGTTTTCATAGTTATTCCTCCCCGACCCAGTAAACACCATTGAATGTAAACCACTCGTTGATGGCAAATTCACTATTGGTCATTATCGATTTAAAGCCTTGTCTTACGTATATCATTTTTGCGCTATTGGAAGTACCGGATGCTCCGATTATCATTCCATTAACTCCTCTTGCAATAAATTCTTCGGGGACTTCATCATCAAGTGGTACACCAAAGGCATAAGCTTTTTTGAACTTTACTGTTCCATTAACGATTACTATTTTCCCATGTTTGATGAATGTAGCGTAGCCATCAATGAAGGATTTGCTGTTCGATGCATCTAGCGTGTATACAACATGTTCATTCTCACCAACTACACGATCACCAGCTATTTGAATACCATCAGAAAAATTTTTTAGCCCTAAAACAGTTTGTGGTTCAGTCAGACTGACCGTATTGTTCAAGCTTTTTTCAGCATATTCTGGTGTGATATCCCAGCTGTAATCATTTGGATTGTCGCTGTCTTTCAATCCTTCGCCGAAGTATTTAAACTGACTGATATTTGGTGTACGTGTAGCGCCTTTTTCGATTTTGAGCCAATTAATAGTACATGCTCCAACTGTTGCGCCAGGCTGTTGAAGTATTTGGAGCAAGTTCGGATGGTCTTGGCTAACTTTTGAGGTAGTAAATGTTAGAGACCACGTGTTTACGAGACCTTCAACTGGTTCCAAGCCCCCGTAATTATAATCTTCAACAGCTTGCCCATACACTCTGAACGCTTGTGTAGATGGTTTGGTCCCTTCTAACGTTATTGTGTAAGTATTACCCACAACAAATGGTTCTTGCATTTTAGCTGAGTAGAGGGTATATTTACTCGAACTGATTGGAAACTGTACAGCTGTATTCGCAATGTTTTCTTGCAGGGGTACTTTACTCAAATAGTATGGAGCATCGAGAAAATCTGATAAAGACGATCCTTTTCCACCAAAATCAATACTATTAGAGTACATCCTTTTCAGCTGACCGAGATCGCCGATTTGTTGATTCGTTTGATCAATACGATCATTGGCTTTATCGATATTCGTATTGAGAGTTGCGACATCTTGATTGGCTTTCGTGATTTTGTCGTTTGCGTCTTTTAATTTCGCATCAATCTGCGTTTCAGATTCCGCAATTTTCTGTTCAATCTCTTGCTTTCCATCAGCTAGAATTTTTTCGATTTTATCGATTGTCTGGCTAAAACCATTAAAATAATAATCTTCTAGTTCTGGCGTACTATCATCGATTGGACTGCGTTTGATGTAAAAAGTAAAACGACCAGCTGTATCTAACGAGCGGTCGCCTGGGAAATCAATATATACGCTACCTTCGACAAGTCCAACATAACCTAAAATGTTGTCTTCTAGCACGATAGACACAATACCGTTCACGCGATCTTCGATGGTGGCGAGATAGTCATGTTTTCCATATCCCCCTTCTGCTGTTGCAGACCGAAACATCAATCGAATTGGAACAGTCGTTCCTTCTGGTAAGCTTTGAGTTATTTCATTTTTTCGAACGAGTTGCATTCGAAGCTTAGCTGTTCCTCGATCATGCGACCAAAAGACAACACCTGTATTATTGGGATTAGTTGCTTCTGCTTGAATCACAATGATCGATTCATTAATTTTATACACCATTAAGCCAACACCGTACCTTTCGTGATAACTAGCCCATAACTAGAAATTTTAGTTGGGGTAGTTGCAAAAGAAGTTGATACAGTTCCTCTGACGGTGCCATTCTCACACAAGATTCCTACGTCATTTCCTGAACCAAAAGCACTGACAAAAATTTCACCCATCAATACAGCGTAAATTGCCACTTTCTGGTTAATAAACGTCGTGTCTCCGTACATATTAATCTTTGATGTTCCGCCTACATAAACGGCATTATATCTTGCAAGTGATTTTGTATTCTCTGAGAATTTACACTTGTTAATTGCCATGTAGCCGCTCTGCTCATTTCTGATTCCATAGTCTGCTCCGTTTGCTGTATCCACAATTTGCATTCCAGCAACTTGACAATAACCTTTGCAAGCAGTGAAACAAATGGATCGAACTTTGACAGGTAAATCTGTTTTTGAGGGATCAACAGCATTGAAATTATCTATGGGACGAATCAAAAAGGATGTAAAATTTAGATTCTGAATCATCACATCCTCCAAGTAAACTCCGCTATCAATCCAAACCGTAATAGAACCTGTTGTAATCAGAGGAATATTATTGACTGCTGTTTGGATGGTAAGAAATGGCTTTTCTTCTGATCCATCACCAGAAATATCGCTACCGTTTTTTGAAACGTACATATTTATTGGCTCACTATACCCACCAATAATCTGTTGGACAGACTTGTTCAATTGTTGAACTTGCTCTTTTTGACTATCCATGTTTGTATTCAGTTCACTAATTTGTTCGTCTGACAGGTTTTCATGTTCTAATAATCGGCCGTGCAATGTATCAAAGTTTTCTCCTTTGTTATTAACACGTGCATCCACTACTTCATTAGGAGAATCACCGCCTGAATGAAGCACGAGATTATCAATTCGACTGTTCGTTGATTTGTCTTGATCAGATAGTTTCTTTTCAAGGCTGTTTAGGTAGTCAATGTTTTTATTAAATTTCTCTTTCCATTCCGTAGAGATACGGTTACTGATTAATTTTAATAACCCCATCAAATCACTCCTTTCTTCGCCATTTCAGCGAGTATCGACGTCATTGTTTTCTTTGTGTTGCTCAATGTGATTTCTGGTGGCTTATTTGGTATCGCTGGATACGTCTTGATTCCTACCACTTGAATATAGGTATTGACACCTAACGGCTCATAGACAAACGCCACGTAATCGCCCTTATTAGGCTCTACACGCCATTTCATAGTAACTGTGCCAGTGATTGTTGGATAGTCTTGCAAGTCTGTCTTTAACCGCTCGAGCATGTTCCCTGAAACGGTGTAACGATCATCACTGACTGGACTTTGAACACGTATACCCCATTTTTCCGACTGCTTACTTGTATATGTGATTGGCGTGAAGTAGTAAGTGTCGTCTTCTTTTTTCTTGCCAAATCCTTTTATCTGTGTTTTCAAATTCAAAGTATCAATATCAAATTTCACGGAATCGGTATTGTATTTGTAGCGTATTTGTTCTTCGGTTTTTTTACCATATTCTGAACGAGGGAAGAAAGTAAGGTTTTTGTTGTCCGGAATCACTATCGCATCATAGTCTTTCAAAATTTCTTCAACCAGTTTCAAATAGTTCCCATTCCCGAAGTTTTCTTGTTCAACTGGCAAAAACTTCTTGTTCGGATCTACAACATTCCATGTAAATCCACGGTTATCAGGTTTGAAAACATGCGCTAGCAGTTGGTTGATAGAGCGTGTTCCTGTGATTGTGTCGTACTGAAAGCCATCTTGCATGGTGTAGTAAATGTGCGTGGCTGTAACTGTTTTTGTGATTGCTGCCCCTTCGGCAGAAACGCCCATTTGTTTTACGATAAACTCTTGTCCATTGAAAAATACTGAATTTTCGTAATCGACTAAATCAAAAGCCAATTCATTGAATTTTGTTTTGACAATAGTGAACGAAATTTCCCACGTTTCGTTCTCTTGCCAATTTTCAGTAAATGTACTTTTATCGTAGTCAGTCAATATTTCTTTTTTTGTTTTCTCGTAGTCTTGGATAAAAATATCTTTCAAATTCCCACCTACTTATACAAAAAAATGAAGTCCCATTTTGACTCCACTCTAGTAACATTTTGTATTTCAATTTCATTCGTTCCAACCGCTAACGTTATCAAACCTAAATTCGTGTCAATTCCGCAATTTACACCGTTCAACTTCGGATAAACACGGTCTAAAGTCAAAGTTTGGCCTAGCAACGTAGAAAACTCCGGATAGTAGATGAATCGTTCCCCTGTCGTTTTGTTGAAAATAGTCACGTTGCCTTCTGATTCACCTTCCAAAGTGATTTTTAGAGCATGTTCACGTGGATCAATAGCAAAATCGCCAGCATTATAAATGATAAAATTACTGGTTCGGTGCGTATACTTATAATCTTCCGCAACTAGACCTTGTGAAAATTGCCATTCATTAGACAGTAAAAAATCCGATAACGTGGAAGCCATCGATTCGGAACAACCTCTAAAAACAGTGAAAGTCGCCTTGTAAGTTGCGTATCTTAGACCAACTTCATTCACTTCTACTGAGTTAGGACGGACAAAGTATTTTTTGCCCGGTTCTCTATCTGTAAAAACATAATATCCTTCGTCATCGAATAGAAACGCATATAATTCAGTTTCTTTTAGTTGATAGTCATACATATTTTTGAATTCAGCATAAAATTCCACTTCGATAGTGAACGATTTGAAACTTTTTTCGACTTCTCTCGAACCGTTTGACCCTGAAAATTCTTGGTATTCTACATTTAGTTGTGGTGCTTTTCGTGCAAAAGAAATACACTCTATGCCCAATTTTTCTTTTAGAGATACTATCTCTTGATTTTTTATGAAGCGAAAATCGATTAAATAGCCATTCACTTTATCCCTCCTAACCTCTTGTATATAGCGAACGTTTAAACTGGTTACCTAAGTATCCATTTGTATTGTCTGCAATTGGTTTACCATCAAGTTTGACACTTGTGTCTTTTGCTAAAAGTTTAGATAGCAAGTTATTCTGCTGAATCATCAGTGAAACTAATGTTTCTAACGTTCCGCTCGAATCGCTACTATTATTTACGCTTTTTGGCTTTACTCCTAACTTATCTTGAGCAATCGCAAGCAACTGCATCGCTCTTGATCGTTTAGCCTTATCTAACGGAATAATAATTTCTGGCTTGTTTCCTTCTGCGATTTCCGCAATTTGATGTTGGTTTACAATTCCACCGTTTGCGTAACCGTGTCCACGCCCAATCACTCCTAACATTCCCGAACCATAGCGTTTCTTAGCGTAGTTGATAGCTGCTAAGATATTATCGAAACCGCTCATTATATTGCCGTATCCTGGAAAAGCATTCGCAGCAAATGTTCCCGGTTTTGTTTGGAGCAATCCAGTAGCATTACCGTCTGCTAAGCCGTCATTTCCACCAATGGCAAGCGGATTGCCACCTGATTCTGTTTGGATTTGTCGCATCCACGCATCAACATAAGCGGATGAGGTTGGTAAGTTATTCATTTTCAAAGCACGTTTTACGTATGGCCGCCAGCGTTCTACGCCACTTCCACCAACGCTATCGCCACCGCTAACAAGTCCGCCCTGCGGATCTCTTACACCGTTTAAATGCACGTGGTCGTAGTGGTCGCCATCAGGCCATGTCCGCCAATCATCATGCACACCTGTACCTGATTGTCCTGAACGGTCACGAACCTTACCATTTGTGATAACATAGCCGATTTTGTTTGCAAACTTCTCAAATGCGTAATTGGCTGCTTCTGTGTATCTAGGGGAACCATTCACGACTCCCGGTAGCGCAATATCAATTGCATTGTGCTTTCCGTGTGAGTATGGATCGCCTTCACGATAACCTGAGGTTACTTGAAAGCCCGGGAATTTCTTCATTACTGCAACTGCAACGTCCGCCAAGTATTTGTAAACGCCTTGCATGCCCATTGAAGTGTCTAAACTGCCACTGCTGAATAGTTCTGTGATTTTGTTCGTCAATGCTTCGGTAGCCTTGCTTAGAATACCTTTACCAACATCTAAAGGATATTTGACAAGCCCTTCCAGTACGCCAAGACCATTTAACACTTTCCTAGCCAACGCTCCCGGGTCTGTTACAAAATCCCATACATCGCCGACTACATCTTTCAGCTTGTTTCCAACATCTCCAGCAAATCCTTTGACGTTGTTCCATAGATTTCCGAAAAAGCCTGTACCTTTGGCGTATCTATATCTTGGTGCTTTGTTTCCAGTCATATAAGCTGTTTCTTCAGCTGTTAGAACGTGTGTGCCTTTTTGGGCATTCAATACTACGTTACGTCCTTTAGGTATGAATGCTCTACCATCTGGTGTGATAACTGTTTCTGCTCCACGTCCATCATTAACCATCATTGGTCCATTAATTGGGTGTCCACCGGCTGGTGTACCTTTTGCGTATTGTGGTACTTCCCATTCTTTTAGCGGTTCTCCGCCTAACTTCTCAAGCACCCATGACGCACCCTTAATGATACCATTTACTGGTTTCCCAATGGCTCTCAGTGCAGCATTGAAAACTTCTTTAAATGCTGCTACTACTGGATTTTTGCCGTTTCTGATAGCTTCCACCATTTTCTGTGGAATTTTTGTAAAGATATCAAAAATGAATGTTGGTAGACCAAGCATTATACCTGTGGCTGTATCCCAAATTGCTTGGAACACCTTTTTATTTTCTTCAAAGAACTTCCAAATAGTTGCTAGAATTTTACCTAGGAACGTGTTTTTGATATTTTGCCATATTGCATTACCAATACGCTCATACATGTTCTTTATTTCTTCCCAAGCTGTAGACCAGTCACCTTTGAAAATATCACTCCAAATCTTGATTGTACTAGAAATAATAATCATAGCTGTTTCTATTGCTGCCATGATGAGCCCAAGTTTTAATTTCAGTGTTTCCCATAGTATAGTGAATGCCTCAATAATAACATTACTATTGTGTTTTCCTGATCCACCAAACCTGTCTAGTGCCCCAGTAATGACTGATAAGTCACCTGTGATACGACTGAGCCATCCAGAGAACTGTTGGAACAGAGGTAATAAATCAGGTGCAATCTTGTCATCCCAAATCTTAACTAAATCTTTCCAGGATTGAATCATTTTATCCAAGCCATCTTCAAGAAGTTTTATTATTACCTCTTTCACAGAATCAAAAGCAGTCTTAATATTTTCTTTCGCTGTTTCCAGTGCTTCTATGTCTTCTTGACTCATTCCTAATGAACGTAGTAATGAGTATCCTTGCATTTGGGTGGCTTCATCACCAGTAAACAGTTGCCAGAAACCTTTAATATACTGAGTTAATACTTCACCTTTCTCCTTAACCTGTGTGATGAAGTCATCTAGCGCCCAGATACTTTCCCAACTGAACCCCATCATGTTTAAAATGTGTTGGTCACTTACTGTGTCCTGTCCAGACCACAGTTTACCAATAACATCTTTTAAATTTGAGATGAATGTACCAATATAAGAGAAAAAGAAATCTAGTGTTTTCATAGCATTAGGCAATGTATTATTAAAGAAATTCTCAATCGGTTGTGTCATCCCACCAGTGAACTCTTGTGCCCAGATGGCTATTGAGTTGACAGTTCCTTTCACCCCATTAGTGAAGGCTTCCCATGCTGTAGTATTAGACATGGTGTTATTAAGTTCTTCTGCACTACTCTTAGTTTCACCAAAGGAAGTACTAGCACCTGCCATAGCTTTGATAACTTTAAGTGAATTATCTTCACCTAGAGCAGACCATACTGTACCTGCTCTGTTTAGGGCGTCATATCCACCTTCCATATTCGCAAAGTCATTCATCATACCCTTGACTACTTCACCCTGAGTCGCTTTGCCGTTTTTCCACTCATTAAATAAGTTCCTTGTTGATTCGCTGAACATGTCTGCGTTTTCTTCAAAACGTCCGTCTGTTAAGGATATACCCATTTCTTTGATTAAATCATTTACTTTGTCTAAGTTATATGCTCCACCATCTAACCCAGCTTCAAGTAAACTAAATGTCTCATCTGCTGTAAATCCCATTTGACCAAACAGTTGCGAGTACTCAGCCATATTATCTGCTAATTCATTTGATTGATTCAATCCATTTTGTGCACCTGCAGTTAGTAAGTCAAACGCTTCTTCAGCACTGATCCCAAAGTTTTCCATCATACGTGACGCACCACGCATGGTCTCATTTACATCTGTATCAAATGTTTTACTGAATGAAATAGCGTATTTGGTTAATTGTTTCAATCCTTCTGGCGTAACTTTTTTACCAGCTGTTTGGTAGACTTGTGTGATAGCCTCTTGAGCTTCTTCCAAGGTATCTACCATTCCTGATTTTACTAACTCATTCGCAAAAGTTAGGAATTGTTTAGATTCACCTTTCGTGATTCCCATTTTACCCTGAAAAGTATTTGAGGCTTCTACTACTTCATTAAATGATTCTTTCAATGCGTCTGCAGCGGCAATCGCCATATCCAGTGCTTTTGTAGATATAGAAACAGCTAACCCTGTAGCCAATGCACTAAATTCTTTAGTAGCACTCTTGAAACCATCTTCTGCTTTATTACCTTGTTTACCAGCTTCTTCTAGTGAGTCTCCCGCTTTATCTACTTTATCATCTACATTAGAGGCTTCTCTTTTCAACTCAGATAGTGCGTTAGTTACCCCTTCTAATTGTCTACTGGATATTTGGCTTTGTCGTTCTAACTTTTCTAGTGCCCTTTTTGCATCTTCGGTTTCATTTGCTGAATCGCCAAACTCATCAGCCATAAGTTTCACAACTTTGCGCTGTTCTTCGATAGCTTTCTCGGATAATTCCGTTTGTTTGGCAAGCCCTTTTTGTTTTGCTTCAAACGCACCAGATTCATCACCAGCGGCTTTCAACGCTTTGACTTCGGCGTTCATTTGCCGTTCATTTTCTTTGATTTCATTAGATAAATCATTGACGGCTGTTTTGGAATACACCAATTCTTTTTTTGTGTCGTTCAACTGGCGACTGTAAGCATTATATTTTGCGGTAGCATTGTTTATCTGTGTGTTAAGGTTAGCAACTTGTTTCGATTCCTCGCCATACTTGCTAATCGCTTCATCACGGCGCTTTGTTAATTCTCTTACTTTGGCGTTTTGCCCTTCCATAACCGTAGACAAGTCTTTCGTCTTTTGACTAAGTGCTTCGTATGAACGTCCTGCCGAATCATAAGCCTTTAGATTGGCACGCATATTCGATTCTGCTTGTTTGACTTTCGCATTGATTTCGTCCAGCGTGTTACCAAAATTAGTGCTATCTAAACTAATCCCTAGCTTGATATTTCCTGCCGGTTGTCCTTTTCCTGCCATTATTTACCTCCTTCCTCAAGTTTTACCAAGTCTTCAGCCGATAAAAATTGTTTGATGAAATCAGCACCATCTACATATTCTTCGCCACTCTCCACTTCTCCAAAAAGGTGTAACAAATAATGATAGTCGGCTTCGTCCACATCTCTCATCGTCCAACCTGCTTCGATTAAATCTTTGTAGATTTGATCCATTGCTTTCCTGGCTTCAGAAAAACTTATCTCTTTTTGCTCGCCGTCTGCTTTTTTTCATTGTTTCCCAGTTCATTGATTTGTTCAAAAACACTTTCTAATGCCGGTACTAACTCGCTCGCAGTCAAACCATCTAAAATAGCATCAAATGTAACTGCTGGATCTTGGAAAATATCTGCTGTAATTGCAATCATTGAATCAATTGCTTCTAAATCAGTTAGGTCTGCTTTTTCCGCTTTCTCGTAAAATTTGATACACTCACGCATTGCACGTGCGGAAATATCTTGTTGTTTGAATGTTTTTTTCTTTCCGTCAAGTTTTAATTGCAATTCAATCATTTGTTTTCCTCCTTGTTTTTACAAAAAATAAGGCTAGCCAAAAATGGCTAACCTTGTGTATCAATTTTTGGTTCTGGTTCTTTTGGTGTCCCTGTATCTGTCGTTGGTGTAGATGCAGGGTTAACTACTCCCCCGCTTTGTTATTTACCAAGTCCTTGAATTTTTGTAAGGTCATCGTTTCTGATTCTACGGCTGTTAAGTATACATAGCCACGTTCATCAGAAATGAATTCCCCTTCGATAGAATCGGTTTGCAATTCTACCCCTTTTTCTTCAGCTGTTTTCATGTTGATATCTGGATGACTGAATTTTCCTTTTGCCAATCCCATGAATAAGCGTTTTCCTTCTTTGTTCGCTGTAACCATGACTACCGACACGTAAGGCGCTTCAGTTTCTGAACCAATTACATTTGCACCATCCACGGTTTTAGCACCAATGATTTCGCTGTAAATGCCGTTATCCATTAAGTCTGCCACGTCAAGCGTAACTTTTGGCGACGAAACCCCTTTACTTGCAATGAAAAATGGTACGTTTGAAGCGTATGTCGTGTTAGAAGTTGCGCCTAATCCAGTAATTTTAGCTTCGATCGCTCCACCTTTCGACTTATCTGCTACTAATTCTTTTAGAGTACCGTCTGCACCTGTTTTTACGCCAAAAATGACGCTCTCAAATCCTACTGTTGCCATCTATTTTCTCTCCTTTTAGTTTAGTGAAATATTTGCTACATATCGTTTGATAATCCGCTTTGCACCTTCCAAGTCCTCGTCATCTGTTTGTTCCGTGTATGCGCATTGCCAACCATTCCCCCTCATAACCTCATCAAGGGCAAAATAAAAGGCATCAACCTCTTTCATGGTTGACACCCATACATCTACCTGTACGTTAAATTGAATGGTCAAAGGATTGTTGCTTGCGAAATCTTCATAGTTGCCGGATATCTCTGTAATTCTGCCAACTGGAAGGCTAGGTACTGTTTGAGCTGATTCCGGAACACTATTGGTGTAAAAATCAATGTTCTTTGTTTTTTCATTGCTATTCAGAATTGAATAGACTTGTGATACTGCCGTTTTCAAAGTCCTAGCCTCCTTTTTACTTCGTCAGCAATGATTTGTGTTACTTGTTTTTCGATTTGCTTTTGTGTTTTTTGTACAAAACCTTTTGGACGTTGTTTGATTGTTCCGAACTCGATAAAGTGCATCCGCCAAGAAACATCTTTGTCATAGCCGACTTCTATCAATCCGTTTTTTACCGAGCTTGTAACCACATTGTTCTTAGCATGTTCTTGCATATACGAACCACGTTTACCGTTTGACTTCGTTCCATCCCAGTAAGGTGTGTTTTGTCGTAACTTTTCTTGAGCGTACTCCCCAGCTTTTCTAAGTGCTGGGCTTTCCACTCGTTGAACGTTTGCTTTTACTTCCCTAAGCGCTTTGTACACTTCGGTTGCATCGACTTCTACACTCATTTTGAAACCTCTTTTGCAATGATTGTCGTGAAGTCCTTCGCAAACTCGCCTTTCGTAATCGTAATGATTTCAAACGTTTTTCCATTCCAACGCACTTTCATATCATTGGTTAGCTCTGATTTTTGTTGGTAGCGGATAATGAACGTCAGTGTTCCTTCCAAAGCCGTACCAATCGACGCCTTAACGTCACTCAAGCGTTGTGTTTGAACGCAAGACCAACACGAAAAAACCGTTTTTTCTGTTTTGATTGGTTGACCATCTTCGTCTTTTCCGTTAGTAACCTTTACAACTTCCACACGTTGCGTTAGATCACTCGTCTTGATTAGCGCCATGTTCCAACCCCCTCAACTGATGAATCAAAGCAGTAACTCCAAACGGAATTTCATTCAGCGCCTGCGTAGAAGTACCTACTCTGTTTTCGTACCAGTTAGAAACAAGCAACGTCACAGCGTAATCAAAGCGTTTATCAGCAGTCATTTCTACCTCAATCGAGCCTAAAATGAATTCTTCTGCTGTTTTTTGGAGCATTGCGAGTAAATCATCATCCAAGTCATGATCCACTCGCAAAAAGTTTTTCAACTCGCTTAATTCCATTCAATCACCGCCTATTCAGCAGTTACGGTAACTTCACACACCGCAGTTTTTCCGTTTGCAGTTGTTGCAGTGATTGTTGCTGTACCAGCTGCAATACCTGTGATTTTGCCTTGAACCGGCGTTACTGTGGCAATTGCCTCATCGCTAGAACTGTATTTAACCGATTTGTCCGTTGCGTCAGCTGGCAAGACAGTCGCTGACAGTGTTTCTGATGCCCCCACCGCAAGCGTAGTCGTTGTTTTGTTTAACGTTACGCCGGATGGGTCTATGCTTTTGGGCCCAGTGTTACGTAAAAGCCTGCAGCAGTGTCGGCTACTTCAACATCGAAACGAACAAAGCCAGCTAATAGTTGACCATATACATCATTGTCTACCCAACGTACTGAAGCTTGTTGACGGTCAAAGAATTTAACAAAAAGTGAAGGGTCGCCCACGAATGCTACTTTGTCTCCTGCTGTTTTTCCAATTACATCATCCGCCATTACAACAACTTCACGCCCTAATAGTTTGTAACCAGACGCGACAGTCACATCTTGCTGCAATAAATAACGTCCGTCATTGTCTTTCATTTTGTCTAACTCGTTAAAGAAGCTTTGAGAAGCAATGAATTTCACGTTGTAAGCTGGGTCAATCGTTACATTTACAATATCTTTCAAACCATCAATATCAGTCACTGTTTTCGCTGTTGCAGTTTGCAATTTTGCAGCAATTGCAGCGTTTGATGTATTCAAAGATTGGCGTTGGATATGTTCAGCGACCAAACCGCCTAGATCGATATCGGAATCGTCTAATGCTTCTTGAGAAACTGGAATGTATCCACGGTAAGTGTCAATTTCGTAGTTTACTTTTGTAAATTCAGGGTTAGCTAACGCTGGGTTTTTAGCCAATTCAGCCACAGAGATCATTTTATTTTTGTTAGCTCTCAAAATTGGATATGATCCTGTACCTGTTGTTACTGGCACGCGTCCTACGTGTTGACGTAAGTCGACAACTGTTTCGGGTTGTTTTTCTGGTTTAGTGATACGGTCAACTGGAATAACTGCTTCTGCTCCGACTGTTGTCAATCCGTCGCGTTTTTCTCCTTTTGTACGAATGAATTGATTGATCGAGCGTGTGTACGTTTCTTTTTTGTCGTTTAGGATAACTTCCATTGATCTTTTCTCCTCTTCTTTCTTTTTTTCGTCCTTTTTAGGCGGAATAGGTGGTACTTCTTCCTTTTTTTCTAGTTCTTTATCCTTTTCAGGATCAGCCGGTTCTTCTGTTTCAGGCTCTGTTTTAGGTTCATCAGAAGCGCCTAGACCTTTTAGTTCGTCTTCTAGCTCTGTCTTGAGTTGTGCTTGCGTTTCTTCTTGCTCTTTATTAGCCCGAATCTGAGCTAACAAGCCTTTTGCTTTTTCCAAGTCGCCTGAATCAAGCGCTTTTTGCGCTTCTGCTTTTAACTTTTCGTTATCCAAAATCTTTCCTCCTTTTGTTTTTGGGCATAAAAAAAGAACCTCTAGTAATTTAGAAGTTCTAGCTCTATCTGTAGTTTTCGTTTTTCTTGCTCATCGATAGCTCGTTTTAGTGAACGCTGTGCAAGTGCTGCATCCGTTCCGTTATATGCTGGAATTGATACGATTGATATCTCAAAGAGTTCATCAATACTGTTTAAATTCCGAATGTACGTACCGTTTTCTTGTGTCCATGTTTGAGAGTCGTCTCTAACGACAAAACCAAATGAACATTCATTGATATCTCCTCTGCTAATTGACTCATACAAATCGTTCGCATAAGAGGTGTTCGGCAACTGACATCTAAAATGCAGTCCAATATCATCAACAGTCAGTTCTAATGTTTGCGAAGCTGTACGTCCTAAAACCATGCTGGAATCGTGATCCACAAAACATCGAACATCAGATAGATCAGTGTTTGCTAGTGCTTCAGGAGAAATAATCTCTTTGAAGCCCCCCAAATCTTTGCTTAATGAATTAAATTTAAGTGCGTAGCCTTCAATCGTTCGGTTCTCCCCTGATTGAACTTCCGCTAGGCTCCGAATTTCCATTTCCATTATTTACACCTCCTTTCGCTGTGGTTTTGGTGTAGATAACGTTTCCTCCAGGGATATCAGCTAATCCGTAATAATTCCTGATTTCGTTAACTAACAGATATCCGTCTCCACCGTTGCCACCGTCCATAGCTTTATTCATACGAGAAGCCATGTCTTGACCAGTTAGCGTTGAGAAATCCAACTCCACATTGATTCCTAGCTTAATGAACAGCTCATCTGTAATCATCCGAGAAAGCGCACGTAGCGTACTTGATACATACACATCGTTTGCAGCGTCGTCTTTGGTGTTCACTAGTTCCATACCAAAACGTGAAAGTGGAATACCAAATGCTTTAGCAATCTGTTTCGTCGAGTACACATTATTTTGAATCATTTTCAAAATGTCAGTGTTAATTTCAAACTGTTTGAATTCCTGTGTATCGTCCAAAACAATTACGCTATTAGCGTTTGAAGCACCGCTGTTTACCTCTTCAAAATCCTGTTTAATCTGTTTCTTCGAAGAATTATTAAGCGTGCCTTTATTTAGTTTCAGCACACCGCCAGCTTGAATACCTTTTTTGAAAAACGAACTCAACATCTTATTGCCATTATCTAGCATTGAAAGCTCAGTTTTTAGAGCGTCTAATGGACTGATACCAGTTTTTCCGTTTACAGTCACATATTTAAAATGAAGCATTTCCGAACTATCAACTTTATAAGACGTTCCAGCTTTGTTGGTGTACTCATACCTCAACAAGCCTGTCTCTAAGTCCTCATAAACAACTACTTGAGACGGTTTAGCAAACTCTAACCAGTCATCATGGATAATCGCGAATGAGTTACCAGACAGGAGCATTTGGGCCATCGTCGCAAACATGAAAGTGTATGGCGTCATAGATGAGTTAGGCTTAGCATTTAATAAATCTAATTTTTGAGGATTCGTATTCTTTTCGTCCACAAACTTGAACTTGCTTGCTGCAATATCACCAGATAAGATTTTAATTGCGGTGAAAACATCGGATTGTTCTAACGCTGTTTCCCCATCAAAATTAATTGTCACTGTTCCATCTGCATTCGTTATCAGATCCATCATTGATTCAGAACGACTCGACAAGCTTCGGTGCTCTGTTTTAAAAAATAATCCCATTGATTCACCTCCCCTCAGCTATAGTCCATATGACTATCGTATATTTTTTTTGACAGCACTTTTTTTCGATTGAATTTGTTAAATGCATATCCTTCTTTTTTTAATCCTCGATAGTATACATTTCTTCTTCTAGAGTCATCCCAACTTATATTAATAAATATTTTCTTATGACAATCAGCATATTTTTCAACAATAAATTTTTCAAAATCTAAAATCGCAGTCTTAGCAAAAAGAAGCGTTTTTAGACCATCTTTGCCAGTCTCGTGTAAAACTATATTGCTTATTTGTTTTCTCTTTCTAAATACAGTCAACCACACACTAAACTCTGCAGTTCTTTGGTTATCCCAATGAACACCTTGGAAAGTAATTCTAGTTGTCATTCCACTAGCCATTTTTTTCTCCGTGACAAAAGTATATTCATTTTTGTTAGGCATACAGAATTCCATACTGATTCTCTCCTACATTCCAGACTCTCGAACCAAAATAAAAACAGTCAGCATCAAACAGATACCAACTGTTAAAAAACCAACTACCAAATTAAACAAAAAAGCCGCGACTACGAATGAAGCTAGTCCCAGCACATAAAGTAAAATTACTAATATTCGCAATAAGTTACCAACCAAATCCGTACTCTCCTTTTTCAATTAATTCATTTATGTCTTCTTCATCAAAATCATGGTACATTGCCTGCGTGTAAGCATTAATCAACGCATCTAAAGGATCAATCTTGTTTCGATTCATTGCTTTATCAATCATGATTGTGTCGTTATTCTCTTTCGTGATTGCATTCCTAATCGCCCGATTTAGTAGAGGGTTGTTGGAATGAACCGTCTTGCCCTGAATAATGTCAGTCCTCAATTGCTTCGTTGGTGCGTTCAAAGTAATCAATCCTTGGCGTGTTTCAATCATTTCTTTTTCATAGAATTTCGATAGATCAGTAATAACATTGCCAGCGTTGTATGGATCATAAAAAATTCCTTTTAGTTCAAAACTATTACTTTCTATGAAATCAGTTATCCAATCAACTAAATCATGATAATCGATTAAGCCGTCTGGACTACTGCTGATCGTACAGTATCCCGCCTTTTCGTACTGCCTGTATGGCGTTTTGTCTTCTTTTTCTTTTGCTTCAATTCCGCCACGATTGGCTACAAAGGAATAGCTATCAACAAAAAACTTACTTTCTTCTCTGATTGGAATGACCCACGAAATAGAAGTTAAGTCATTCACTCGTGATAAATCGACACCAACATAAATTTCTCGACCTGTTAAATCTGTTTTTTTGATGTAATCAGGTGCAATAGCTGCAAGCCATTCTTCTTCATTCATGTAGCTTTCCTGAGACGACTGCACCCACATATTAAATTCTTTTGTAAGAGCATTGGATATGCTACCTTTTGCTCTACCTTCATTTAGCATGTTTTGTTTTTTCTCTGTAAGTCTTTCTTTTTGTTCAGGAATTTCCATCAAAGGATTAGACTTTATCCATGTTTCAGGATCAGCAATTTCCTTCGCATTGTCCTGTTCCCAACATAGCGCTAAATACTCATCGCCTACCACTTCTTCTTTTAGTAACTTCTTTACATACTGATACTCTATCGAGTACATTGGATAGTTTAGTTTACTTGAAGCCGTTGAAATGATAATCGTTAGCGGTTCGATTTGTTGCCCCATTGACGTTTCGATAACATCCATCATTTCCGTTGTTTTAGACAGGGCATACTCATCAAAAATGCCCAATAATGTATCGAGACCGTCTAATGTATCTGCATCAGCAGACAGTGGTTTCATAAATGAATCATCTGTCGTAGTAAGCTCGTTTTGTAGAACCTTTGTAAATTTCTGGATCGCTTTACTTTTTCCACGTAAGGCTTTTAGTTGTGACTTAACCATAGTGAAAACGATTTTCGCTTGATCTCGTTTGTTAGCAGTAGCGTATATCTGTCTTGCTTGTCGTGGATTTCGTTCGTAAATTAGACAGTACAGCGCAATCCCTGAAACGATCAACGATTTTCCTTGCTTACGTGCTAGCGAAAGATAGGCTTTTCTGAAACGCTTAGTATTGTCTTTCTTTCTACGCCAGCCCCACAGCATGCCTAAAATGAATTTTTGAAACTTAGCTAGTTTATTCGGCTTACCAGATTTTGGGTCAGGAAGCATTGAAATAAACTTAACAATATTTTTCGCATATTTTGGATCATAATAAAATGGATAATCATCTTGCTTCGATTTCTCAATATCTGATTTATGACGATCAATAGCTTGCTGTATTTTCTCTCCAACTAAAATATCGCCTGCTTCCACTGCATCGATGTATTTTTGAACGTGATCAATCATCACTATCAACTTCGTTCATCATTTCAGCAAAAGGGTCGTCAGGCTCTTTCTCTAACTCTTGAGGATTAACGATCTTTAACCGAGAGTTGATTGTCAGCCCTAAATCATTAGTGGCTGTTTTTAGTTCTTTCGAGAATGAATTGACAGTATCGATCAAAGGATTCTTACGACCATCGATCAAAAAACCTTGTTCGTCTAACTCTTTGCTCGCTTTGTCGTACAGATACGAGTAGTTGCAGTAGCGAATCATTGTTTGTTGGTCTAGTTCTGAAATAGGCAAGTCCTGAATGTAGCGAGAGATTCTATCCCACTCTTTTTTCGCTTCTTTCAAAAGTCCGACCGGATAATTTGAAAAGTCCAGTCTTGGATAGTTGTATAGCTTTTCTTCTTCGGCTTTTTTAGCTTCAATTTCTTCTTTTGTGTAATTCTTTTTGCTTGCGTTAAGCAATTTCTTCGGCCTGCCTTTGCTCATTTCATCACTCCTATCTATTTTACAAATTTTCTAAAGGGAATTTTTTTTCGAGAAGGGAGGGCATCGATTTTCTTCGTTCTAGCGACATAGGGGGGCTTATTTTTTATCAAAACTATTATTTAGTATATTTATATACACTTTAGGTAAAACGCCTTAGAACGCAAATTAGAGCCTTTTAAGGCTATATGCCTTTTTATGTTCTTTGTTGTGGCACGACTGGCAAATACTTTCTAACGTATCGTAGTCTAACCTTTTATCCCAATCTTCTTTTACTTCCGTTTTGTGATGGACTATCGTAGCACTGGTTATTTTCCCATTTCTCAAACACTCCTCACATAGTGGTTGGTCTGCCAGCTTGCTACGTCTTAGCTTCTTCCATTGGCTTGAAGCATAGAAGCGAGCATATTTCATGTTCTCTTTGTTGTGTCTTACTTCTCTGTTATACGTCTTGTCTGCATTGCCTTTGTGTTTCTCGCAATATCTTTCGGGCAAGTCTACATACTCACGACACCAAGCGACCGAGCATTTCCTTTTAGGCATTCTCGTGTACCCAACCAAAGAACCTTGTCCAGCCTTCCATCTGCTCTGCCTTGCTGTATGTATCCGCGTAGGTATTCGTATGACTGCTTTCTGTCTTTAGCACGTGAAGGACAATTTCTTCTTTTGTGTAGCTGTCAGGAAATTTATTCTTAGAATGCATGTAGCAACGTTTCAAATGTTCGAGGTAACTCATCTATCTATCCACCTCTCTATGTTGTATTGGATATACTCGTCTTTCCAATAGCCATGACCGCAATATATCAGCTTGCATTTATCCACTTCGTTTGGTGTAGCTTCTCTTAGCATTTCGACAATAGAGTACTTCCCTTTCATTTGTACAGAACGCACAACACGCACTGAACAATCATCAATGGTTCGAGGATATTCATTAGTTAGCGATATATACCAGTAGTTTCTCATTATGTAGCCTCCTTTACGCAAAATAAAAAGACCACTCAATGAGTGATCTTTTTGTGCTTATTTATTAATGAACCCTTTCTTTTCAGGATCAGATTCAAAAACTATCTCCAAACTCAAAATTATTGTTTGTAAAGACAATGCCATAAATAAGCCTGAGCAGAACATCCATATATAAAATATTACAAATGAAAAAAGGGTTTCTTTATATTGAAATATTTGGAGTAACATCGATAATATCAAAGTTGTAAAAGCACTCAACAAGGATATAAATAATTGATATTTCAATTTTTTCTCTATAGCAGAACCCCGTATATTCTTCATAAAGCTGGTTTCTTTTATCGTTATAAGAATTCCATAAAATGCTGAATAGAATCCTATAATAATTGATGTGAAATTAATCATAGAATCTAACAAATTATCAAATCCTTCATCAGTATAGGAAAATTGAGTTAGCCAACATACCCAAACAAACGCAGCACCCGTAAGAAATGGGAAAATCCAAAAAAACGTATGATGTTTCTTGTTCATGATATCTCACCACTCTTCTTTAGATTATTTTAAAGCCTCGATAACTTGCCTTCTATATCCACCTTCACTAGGATGAAAATAATAATTTTTAATATTATCTATAACGCTATCTGATTTTAAAAATCCGCCTTCTGGCAGATTGAAAGAACGATATACATAAAGTTTTCCATTTATTAGGTCATATTTTTCAACTGGTATTTCTTTTGATTTTTTTGCTGAAACAATTGCCGAACTAAACAAACTCTTATCTTCCTCAATCGCAGTTATTATTTCTTTCATTTTTTCTTCAGATAAATCTTTTCTCGATCTGCCCGAACTAATTTCAATAACAAAATTAGTTCCCTCAAATTGTTCAAACATTTCTAAAAAAGGACCCAATATTCTTCCTATCCCATTCATATCCTTACTCGTGTTCGCTGACCCCGCCCTTAACTCTAGCTTACGGAACTTCTCATTAGATAAAGCTTTAGCGATAATTGATTTATTAACAACTGGCAATAGTTCAATTTCTACCCCGTCTGAACTCATTTCGGTAAAATATTCTTCAATACCTGAAGGGGATAAACTATGTATATTTCTTTGTACCATTAAAACAGATAATTCTCTGTCATACAAACAACTAATATCCTCAGCTATATATTCACCAGGATTTAGCGGGATTTCTTTCAATACTTCATTGTTTAGTTCAACATATGCAGGTTTATCATTTCTTAATCTAGTAAAATGCATCGCGTATAGTTCAGGACTACTAGATATTTCGAAAAATCTATCCATTCTAACTTTTTCTCCAAAAAGGATGACATCTCTATCAGTAAACTGGTTCATTCTATTTATCTCATCAGCCAATGGATATAAATCAAATAATCCTTTTTCTACTTTACCCTCTTCTTGATATTTTCCATTTACTTGAAAAAACTCAAATCTTACTTGTCTTTTTTTATTCACCATTAATGAACACTCCTTATTTGAATATCTGCTACATTAATTAAATCAAAAAGAAGTCGAGAAAACAATCGCTTTCTAAACTTCTTTTCTAGCAGATATAATCATAAGGATTATGATAATAAGATACCACGAACTTACGTTCCCCGTCAATGACCAATAATAGACAGCAACGGATGATAGATAATAAGAACAATTTAGAAGGAGTTAAAATTCACATCCTTATTCTTAATATTTCCGCTGCTGTCTATCGAAGCTTAATTGTGAAACAATAATAAAACGATGTTCCTTTTATTATTATTTTGTCTTAGACCTATCACTAATCTTTCGACACTATCATAATATCACGTTAAACCGCTCAAAAACCCTACACTATCCCTACAAAAACCCTACAAAATCAACGATACTTAACTAATACGCCTTTTTTATATGCTTCTGCAAATTCGATCAACGCGATGGATTTCAACTTCTCTACATTCTTCTCTCCGTATCCTCGTATCAATTGACCTATTTCATAATTAGAGTGCTTATTTACGTCACAGAAGCTGTAGTAGAGTATCTGGCGACTAATCAGACTAAGAGCCATCAAAGCCGCTAAAATCGCGTCTCTCTCCGCTTCTATATCCATCAACTGAATGATCGCGTCTTCTGTCTTATTGCCGTGCTTCGGTGCCTTCGGCATATCCGTAATAATCGGAGACTTAATATCTATCAAAGAGCGACCTACCATCCGCTCCAAACGCCGAAAGTTCTTCAGCACATCTCTCGCATTACATCTTGTCTGTTTGAAATCTACCTCTCGTAACAATTGCATCAAGTCAAACCGCTCCTTTATGTGATATAATAAATGTGTTGGATTTATTGAATCAGTCGGAGCGATCCGGCTTTTTTTATTTGCCGAGTTACACTTCTCGACTTACATAGCTCACAACAGCTGCATAGTAATTTGCATAACCTCTCTTAGAAGTTGCTAAAGATATATGCTGAATCTCATTGTTTTTCGCAAAATCGTTTAATTCTTTTTCTAATTTATAACGAGTGTCCTCTTCAAAGATTTTAAATTTCATTGTTTATAACCTCCATATCCACCAATCTCGCTACAGCTAAATTCTCTTTGCTTTTCGCTAACCACTTATCGCATTCCATTGTGTTTTCAATACGAATGATCGCTGAGTGATTATAGACGTGTTCTACATATCCACGAAACGGATAAATGAACTCTTCTGCTTCACAGCGAACCATGTCACCGACTTTGACTTTTGGTTTCTTACGTTTTTTAGGATTCTTTGTCGGCATATCTAGCATTAAACCGCCGATACCATGACTACTAGCGTAAAATCCGTCTTTTAGTTTCATTCTTTATCCTCCCATTTACGATCATCACTTAATATCGAAATTCCAAACTTACGAATAGCATCACTTGCATCAGCAACACACTGACTTGCCACTTTATATGTTTCTTCTGCTGAAATTCCATATTCTTTTTCAAACTTTGTCTTTAGTACATTCAGTTCCTGTTTTCTTAGTTTTGTTATTCTGCGGTGTCTGTTGTTCATTGTCAATCAACTCCCTAATCTGAAAGTGTCGTCTATACTTGATCGAAATTCTTTTAAATGGTTCTCTACCACAGAATCAGTCACGTTAAAACGATCAATTAATACTGGAGCTGCCATATCTTTCAAATAACTTTGTCTGATGACTAATTCAGTACCATCAGGAAGTTCTATGTTAACCTCCCGACCATTGATAATTGCTTGAATGCCCGCTTCACTTAGTGGTATTTCGTATTTCATTCCGCTTCCTCCTCAATCGTCCAAGCATTTGTAAATTTCTCTAAGCTTATTAGTTCATCTTCATTTAAATATCCGTAACCATATAAGGATTCTAAAAGGTCTTCTTTTGAATAGCCTCTAAAATCAAGTCTGAGACCGCTTAGGATGTATACAAAGGTTTTATTTCCATAAAACTTGATTGTGTATGTTTTCATCCCGCTTCCTCCTGTTCTAATCCCCATTGAGCGAATGCTGTTAGGACTTCGAATTGCTCTTTGTCTGTTAATTCCATCAAAGGATCCCTTAATTCGTCTAAATGCCCCCATGCTGCATTATTCATCATCCAAAATACAACTTGCATTGGCTTTCCTGTTGGCGCAGTTAGTTTCAACCACTCCAACACGATTTTCTGGTTGTCGTTGAGTTGAGGTTGCTTTAACATAGCCTCTTTTACTTTCTCCATTGCTACACCTTCCGTTATAGCGCCAGATTTATACATGGACAGCCAGTAATAGGCATCTGTCAATGCTTTTTCATCTTCACTCACATTCATTCCTCGCTTTCTGCTATTTCCACTTTTTCCACTGTTCCACCGATTGTCTGAGCAGTACGCTCGGCATCTGATTTCGAATCAAATATCTTAATCTCTTTATTACAGTCAGGCATAATCAACGCGCCTCTTCCTTGATACTCAACGAAATATCCCTCGCCTATTTTAACTCTGTACAACGGCTCTTTCTCGACCTCGTAGCCGTATCGCAACGCATCACACAGTATATAAAGCGTGTCAGCATCGTTAGCTAACCATTCGTAAAAATCGGTAGACCACCTCCACTTACTGTCAATGAAACCATCGGAATCTGTTGCGCAAGTGACTTCTATAAATAAATTGACTACATCAGATGGCGCACAGTGCCCTTCTATCCATTGCTCTGCACATTTCGGCACAACTGGCTTTTGCGGTTCGTACGATGGGAAACGTTTAATCGTTTCTAAAGCGTCACTATTAGATCCCACACCAGGTATTTTCATTAATTCATCAATCAATGCTTGTTTATCAATTAATACTTTTTTATTCATCGCTGTTCCTCCAATAACTCGCTATTCTCGTAGATATTTCCGATAACATTTAAATTGCGATAATCCGTCAGGAAATTACCGGCATCCCATTTAAAACAAAATTGAGCGTAATCTTTGTCATATACAACTTCACAAGCTTCAAATGTTTCCCAATCACCATTTAAATTATCGTCATGCTCTACCAAATCCCCTTCAAATATCTCCACACCATTCTTATCTTTCATTCCTGTGGATTGCATGAGCACATATTTATCTGGAGCCATTTCAGCATGAGTGATCAACCTTCCTGCTTGTCCATATTTCATTTCTTGTCCAATTGTTTTACCATTAAATGGTGTGTACCAAGCTCTAAACTTCGGTATCATTTGCTGCCCTCCTTCAAAATAGAAGCCATTTCTGATTTTTTTAAACTAGTCCTTATTTCCTCAGACCAACTATCAAAAACAGTCTGAATATAGGCTACGAGTATTTTTCGATTTTGGCTTAAAGCAATATACGGATCAATCAAAGCAACTTCTGCGTGTAGACGATAATAAGCAATACAATCTATTTCTAAAAATCTCAAACGATCAATAGCATCATTAATCATAAAATCTGTAACGTTTTCTGCTGTATTTAAACCATCTGCATATTCAGGCAGGACTTCATTATTGATGAATTCAGCCACATCTTTTGGACATAAATCAGTCAGTTCTTGTTGTGTATAGTTCATTTGCTGTCCTCCTTCTGTAACTCGCCGTAAATTGAACATCTACGGCGAATGGCTTTTACTCTGCGTTCATTTTCGATGGTGGGATGGATTTTGTACGCTCTTTTTGCCATTTTCAATTGATTTCTAGCACCTCTTAATGCATCTGAATAGATTTCTTTTGGCATCATCATTCGCTGTCCTCCTCAAAATATTCTTTCAATGTTCTAACTAAGCTTTCGTACAATGGTTTAAATGATTCACTAGCTATCAACTTGATATTTTCTAGATTAGTAAAGTGTTCTTCTAGTTATTCTTTTAATGTTTCCTCATCTACTGTTTGTCCTCCTAATTCTTCATCCAAAACATAAATCGCACCAAATCTTCTTGTGTACCATTTACATAAAGATTCAGTTCTGCTCCAACTGCAACTAGAATTCCGATAATTAACAGGACAATACCTGTCACTGTATATTTTCTTCCTTTTCTACTTTCACAGATGAGGTAGTATCCTAGAAATGCTAGTAAGCCACCAATCGCACACCAAAATATTGTTAAACCTATCATTCGCTTTCCTCCAAATCACTCGACTTCACGAATACACCATCTACCATTTTCCCTGTGCGTCCTTTGATTTCGTTGTATGCTTGGTTCAGACACTCGTACAAATCCATATCATTTTGCATAGCTAAAATAATCAAGGTTACTACTACGTCTCCAATTCCGTCTCTTAAACCATGTTCATCTTTTCTAGCTAGAGAAGCGGCAACTGCCCCAATCTCTTCGATTGTTTTTAACATTTGCTTGCTGGAATCAGCTTGATCCAATCCCTTATCTTTTGCCCACTGCTCTACTTTTGTGATTAGTTCGTCCATTTTTTCTCCTCCACATACTTAAATTGTCGTCCTTTAGAATCAATATCCATATTCTTCGCTCTATCCCAGATAATGTTTTTGCTCAGACCAGTAATTTCAGATAACTGTTCAGCAGTACCTGTTACTAGAATTCGATCACCATGCCAGATTGCGATTTTTCTCGGCATTTTCCGTTTGGTTTTTTCAGTCCACATTGATTTACCAAGCTTTTGGACTTCTGCAACTATTTCTTTGTCTTCTTGCCAAGATTCTGACTTGGTTAATTCAGCAATTCGTTTCATTGTCGCTTTCTTATCCACGCTCATTCCTCCAATCTACGAATTTCCCTTCTTAAATTCTCTATGTGCAAATCGATTGCCTTTCTAGCCGTTTCATTGACCATCACTGCCTTTGTTCGTTCCAGATCGTCAATTTCACGTTGGATGTTTCGAATGCGCATTTGAATCACTTCTTCTGTTGTCATGATGGATCACCTCGTTAAAACCGTTCTTCCTTGAACGTATTCCGATATTTCTTCGCTAAGATCAGCGGTACTCGATATTGACTGCAGAAGAGTTTCGCTTTGATTTTGAAATCTTTTGTCTGCATCCCTTTAACATCTACGACTTTGACAAGTTTGCCGTTTTTATAAAATGTGAAGTCGGGAATATACTCGATCTTGCGATACTTCTTTCCGTCTAGTTCAAATTTCGGCATCAGCTCAAATCTTTCCTGAAGTTTTACTTTCCAGCCGTTCGCTTCAGCTTGCCATAAGGCTAGATCGTAGTACTCTGCTTCTGCGATAGAATCGAACTTGATACCTCGATGAACAGTTTTCTTATTACGGTATTTATTCATGCGATACTACCTTTCACTGGTTTTATGCGCTTGTCTGCTGTTTGTTGGAATTTCAGCGCATAACCTTCTGAATTCTTAAATATCCTAGAAACAATTCTTTCGCCGTAGGCTTCTCTTAGTTCAGGACCAGATAAGTTTGTTGTGATGATCGTTGCCTTGTTCTGTCTGGCTTCTAAGAGCGTGTTTAACGTGTTGTTTGTAAACTGCCTACTATTTGATACCCCGCTACCTAATTCAGCTCCAATATCGTCAAAAACCACCAAATCAGTTGTTTTAATATCGGCTATAAGTGATCCTTCAATTTCTTTTCTCAGTTCAGCATTGTTATAAGAAAACTTTATTTGCTCTAATAATTCTTGATAGCTTATAAAAAGTATTTTCTTGTCATAATTTGAGCGCTCAAGTATTTCCCAAGCTGTGGCCATTGATAAGTGGCTTTTTCCGCTTCCTGATTTCCCTGATAGAATGAAATGTGCAGGATGATTCAGTAGGACATCATTTACATAGCTTTTAGCTCTTTCTAAAGCAATTTTCGTTTCTTGGTCTACTACGTGATAATTCTCCATTTTGCATTTAAACAAAGTTTTATCTGTTAATACCGAACCATTTTGAAAAAAACTCAACGCTCGTGCTTTTAAGCTGTCGTTATATATCCGTTCGGTCTGTATATCCTCTTTCACACGTAACGCTTTATAACCACAACTCATGCATGTTGGTTTACAACGTTCTGAACCATCCTTATTTTTAGCTCGCCAACTATACAAAGGTTCGCTACATTCTGGACATTTTCCGCTTTGCACTAATACTCTTCTTATTAGCTTCTCCATAGCATTTGCTAGGCTTTCCATGTGATGCATCTCCTTTTTAAATTGGCAAGTCGTCATATTCACTAGGATTGCTGTACTGTAGTTTTTGACTTTGCTTTTTATGATTATTTTTATCTGCTTTGATTTCGAATTTGAGCTTCTCAAATTTTTCTCTCAATTTCTTAGCACTTCTAATATTTCCAAACCAAAATTCATTTGTAGGTAGCCAATTGATCACATACTCAATCGCTTCTATAGATGCTTTGTCTCTTTCTTCCATCAACCTGATTGTGTCTGCCCATTTTTCGATATCTACTTTGTTCATTTCTTTTGGAAAATCTTCAGTTAAATTACTTTGCAATTTTTTAGCAAGGCGTAAGTGTTCGTCAGAATACTTACCTTTCTTTTCTTCTTTATCTATATCTATATCTTTCTCTATCTCTATCTCTATCTCTAACTCTGGTGTAGTTTTGTCTGGACATTTGTCCGACACTTGTCCTCCAGTTATTAAATTCCGTTTTGCCTCTTCTATTTTCTTTCTGTATTCTCTTTTTCTATCTGCTTCAGTTGAGGATTTTCCAATGAAACTTTGTATATCAGACATATAAATTGCTCCGTTATCTAATACGTCAATAAGTTGCAAATCACGGAAAATTTGTACCGCTTTTTCTACGACTCCTACAGAATGTCTTGTAATAGTTGCGAGCATTGTAGAGTTAAATGGAATCCTGTCATTAAACATCAACTTACCTTCGTGTTTTAGACTTCTTAAATAAAGTTTGAGAAGAATATTAGAATAAATATAGCCATCTGGCATACTTTCTAAGAGAACCATCTCGTCACTATCGAAAAAATTCTCTTTTAGTTTTAAATAGTAGTAGCGTTTGTTGTCAGACAATATTTTTTACCCTCCTATTCTAAGTTTCTTAATTGTTTCCTGGTTTAACTTAATCCCTTTGATTTGATATTTATTTTTGAAATTGATCACACCTATCTTGTGTTTCTCCGTGTGATGAATCCTGCAGAGTGCTGCAAATGTGTACTCTGAATGATCAACTTCTTTGCGCTTCCGTCTTCCCAGCGCTTTGTCAAAGTGATCAATATCAGCTCCTGTTTTGCCACAGATACAGCAGACTCTTTTTGTGATGCATTTGTAGAAGTAATATTCTTGATTCGCTGGTAAAATCTCATAGCCTTCTTTGAAAGGAATATGATGTTCAAAGATGAAATCTAAGATGATATTTGCTAAGACATTAGCATCACTCACAGTTGTATTCGATTCGTCTTTGAGGCTTATTTTGCGCCCTGTGACACCTTCAAAACGGAAGTAGAAGAATTCCTTCCAGAAGTCCGTTGGCATGCCTGTATCGATGAAAATATCGCCTATGAGTGCATAGATGAAGTTTCGTTGCTGTACGGTGAACCGACGTGGATCAATAAAACGAATTTCAATGATTCGATCGCCATCATAGCCGTCATACATCGTTTTCAGCCGTTCGATATTTACTTCTTCGTTGATTGTTGCACCAATGTCGTTACCTTTAAATTTCTTTAGTACCGCCGAGTATGAATCTATTAGTGGTTTAAACACTCATATCACTTCTTATCCAATTCTTTTCTCTTAGCTGCTATTGCTCGCTCCATCAAGGCGCATTGCTCATAGCTTAACTGTTCAATAGTTTCAACGTTATCAGCTAAGAGCCCTAATTTATCTGTCTGCTCATTAACATATTCAATTAAGGTTTTGGTCATATCTTTACCCATCTGCTCATTGAAAGCTTCTAGAATCGTCTCTAGCATGCTTAATTTCTTTGTATCGATTCTAGGTGGCGTTGGAATATCTTCCCCTTGAAATACATATAATCCCAGTCCGTGTAGAGCCAATGCTTTCACAAAGCATCGCTTCAATGAGTTATTGATTTGCATAGCATTTGGTTTAACAACTGGTTGGTTTCGATAATCTAAAACTGGAAATAACTCGGTTTCCGTGTGTCCTTTAACCGTTACTGAGACAGATACATAAGTCCCTGTTTCGTCCATAAGAAAAGGTTTGTATTCCTCAACAAGAAAGTCTTGATGAGTTCCAGAAACAACTCTGTAGTGTTTGTACTCATTAATAGTTACCGTTGCCTGTGGATCATTCTTTTTCATAATCTCCCATGCGTGAGCCCAAGATAAATAATCAAAATTTCCTTTTTTCTTGAGAATTTTATTTAACTTACGACTAAAAAGTTTTTCAAAGTTCGTTGTCCCTTTGATTTCACTCATCAAATTCTGCCTCCATTTCAGCAATGTATTTCTTACCTGATCCGTAATAAGAGATATCAATCAAGTTATCTCTGTCGTACTCTTCTAGTGCATCAATCAAGCCATCTTCGATGACATAGATGTATTCAGGTTTTCTTGGCTGCTTCCATAGATGGATAAGGTAGACATGTCCCTAAATACTCACAAAATTGCCCAAATCGTCTTGATCACATGCTAGTTCTTCATCTGTCAAAAGATTTCTTCTGATTTTTCGACCACTTGTTTCCTCAATTTTCGACTTGCCCCATTCGGGATCAGTTAAATATTGATCTAGAGTGGAAAGTTCTTTTTCCATGTGGTAACATCTCCTTAGATGTATTTTGTTTGCGACTCAATGCTTGCCGGCGGAGTCGCTTTTTATTTGTTGCCATGCTTTTTGCTTATCAATATGTTGTTGGCTTAGGATGTTTGGTTTATTGTGTCTCCACCAGCGATTAGCAATTACCGTCCCTATTCTTAGCGCTTCAGCCCTATTCATTTTCATCACCGAAAAGTCTTTGTTGTCTGTTCAGTTGATCGATTTCCATACGGATTGCAGTTTCTGGTAACCACATTTCAATAAATGAAACAGCATCATCGAATCTCTTACGAGGTAACTCGCCATATCTTGGGATTGAAAAGGTACGTTTAAATTCAGACCAAAATTTTGAGAATACTTTTTTACTGATTTCTTCATAAGCTCGGCTTTCTTTACCTCCTAAAACTTCCATAACTTTCATATTTCCTTTTTGCTTAATTTCAAACTCTTGTTGTCCGCTAATTCGCATAGTATCTTTAAGCATGGAGACATCTTTTTTTACATCTTTCATTTCTTCTAATTGGTAGATCATCATGTCTTCAATCGTTTGAGGAACAGTATTTTTACGAATGACATCTTCCATCTCGTTGAATGCTTCAATAAATTTGAGTTTGAAACTTATTGCTTTACTTCCAGTGAATCCCATAGCTAACAAGGAAAATCCATCTCTATTCATGAAAAAAACTCTCCGACTCCTCCCATACGTGTCCGGCTCGTTTCCTTCTACAAACATCTGCTCAAAATTGAGCACATCTTCAACATTGGCCGAATTTTCGACCGATCTTTTTACTGATTCAATTGCTTCTAGCACATGCTTATGTTTCTTTTCGAAAGCTTCAGCTACTTGCAAGCTCGTAGTCACAGCTTCTTTATTTTTCAAAATTACTAATTCTTGCATTATTTCTTCTCTCCTTTTGGTATAATTTAGGTAAAAACTGGATGGTGAAAAAATGAGTTTTGATAACACGATCACAATTTCGATTATCCTAGCTTTAGTAGCTCTTATATCCCCTTTGATTACAGCGGTTATAAATAATAAGCATGCTGAATCGATGAAGGATAAAGAAATTGAATTACAAAAACACGATTCGAAAACCCAAACAATACAAACAACTTTCTCAACATTTCTCAACAACGTGGGTATTTGTATTGGTAGTAACACTGATAAAAATATATCTGCTGTAAAAGCATCAGGTTATGCAGTCCTGCCATATATTCAAAATGAAGATATAGAGGTTATGAAAATTTTCTTAAGCCGTTTTGGTTACGGCAACACTAATGCAGAACAAAAATCTCTTGAAACTTATTTGATTGACAAAGTATTACCTATTTTGAATAAATCATTAGAAAAATTGTAAGCATTAGACATACTAGAACCGCATAGGATGTATACCAGTATTCGCCGCGTTTTCTCATGTAGTTATTTCCTAAAACGGCCACGAGATAAACACCTAATAAACAGAACCACACTTTAGTCAGCCCCCTCGGTTGGCTTTTTCGCTCTGTACTCAGCTTCATCAAGCCCCATAAAAATCCAAACCATGTAAACAATCGTTCCTATCAACGCTTGTCTACTTCCCCAAAGCCCTAAAGCATAGACGATTAGCGGTGCGCTGAATACTAGTGCTCTGTTGAATTTACCCATCCGCTTACCTCCTCTAAACTTTGTATTTCGCCATGAATTCATCAATATCTTTGATGTCATATTTCGGACGGCTGTTTTCACCGAATATGATTACTTTCAACCCTTTTTTTACCCATTCGTTAATAGTTCCTGCTGACGTTCCTGTATAATGAACTGCTTCTTTTTGAGTCAGATAGCGTTTAGGAACGTAGCCTATAAGAAATGAATCTAAATCATTTTTGTTGATTAGTTCTTGTGCCATTTCGTTTTCCCCCTCTACAATTCGTACATAGTGATAATCGAATCTATAATTCTGTTTGCTTCTGCAGAAGTCTTTTTACCGTTTAAAATTAAAGATAAGTAGCTTTTGCTAATGCCGAATCTTTCAGCGAGCATGGTATAAGTTAAGAACTTTGAACTTTCGACATATTCTTTGATTTTTTCTCTATCTCGTTGAGTGATTTCTGCAATGTCAGTCATACTAAAACTCCTTTCTTTTATATTCGTAAACAAATTTAACAACTTTTTAAAAAACTTCGTTGACTAAATTAACATACAGTGTTAAAATCAGAACATAGTTAAACAAGACATATAAACATTGATTTTAAAAGCTTTCTTGGCGGTTGGCGTTTAATAATCAAAAGTGTTTTTTGTTGTCTTTTTAGTTGTTAAATTTGTTTACAAGAATGATATTAACACCTTTTGTTAAAATAGTCAACTAATTTTAACAAATAAAGTTAAATATCTTTTCTTGAACGAAAGGAATATTGATATGATAACGTTTGAGAGAATAAAAGAGTTAGCGAAAAAACAGGGAAAATCATTAAATAAAGTTGAAGAAGACCTAGGTTATGGTAAAAACGTCTTATATAGACTTAAGAACTCAAACCCCTCTACAGAACGTTTGCAAGAAATTGCTGACTATTTCGATGTCTCTGTAGACTATCTTCTGGGGCGCGAAGAAAAAGAAACCCCTAAACATGTGGATTTATCAGAAGACGATACTGTATTCTCTTTTGACGGAAAAGAAATATCTAAGGAGACAATGCGTAAAGCGATTGCAATTGCTAAAGCTTTAGAAGAAAATGAATAGTTGGAGTGATGGGTTGTATGTATTTAAAGTTGAAAGAAATGCTGAGTGAGTATAATTTAAAGTTAATCTATATGGAAATGGAAGAACCAGGTTTTTATTATCCAAAACCAAGAATAGTATTTTTGAATGAAAAACTACACGAAGACAGTTCTGAAGCTTTTCATTTAGCCCACGAGCTCGGTCATTTCATTGCTTCACATTTTGAATATTCAGCACTGTACGATAACTCTACAACTTTTCATTCAAAGTTCGAAGCTGAAGCTGATAGAATCGCTATTATGATTCTACTTAATATCTTTATTGAGAATGAATTAACAGATGAATCTCAGTTCAAATTGGAAAATTTCATGGAGTTCTACTCTATCAATAATAAGTTAAGAACAGAATGTTTTAATGTTTGCCTGTCTTATTTCAAGAAAAAATACTCTTACGCACAATAAAAAAGCCCGTGCTGCAACACGGACTCATACCTCATTTCTGAGATCACAAATATATTATACCAGAAAAGAGGGAAACGAAATGAAAAAGTCTATTTTATGCGTTGGGGTTTTAGGTTTGAGTTTAGCTGTTTTAGGGGCTTGCTCGTCTAATGATGGTGGCAATAAAACCGCTGAGGAATCAACTACAACAATTTCAAGCTCTACCACTACGGAAATCCAAGCATCGGCTCAACAAACATCCGAAAGAGATGTGATTGAAATGTCGTTTAAAGACAAAACGTTGACTGGACCTGGTTACAAACTCACTATCGATAAGACGCAGGTCGGAAAAGACAATTTTTCCGGAGAAGACGGATTGATTATTTGGTACACGCTAGACAATCAGACAGAAGCAAATATGGTGCCTAGCGATATGTTTTCAATGCTCACTTTTAGCCAGCAAGATGATACGTCCGAATATGATCTAACATCTAGTGTAGGTACTTTTGGCGTGTCTGAGGCGCTCTATCCTATGTACAACGAAGACGGAAGCCCACTCGAAGATGACGCTGCTTATGATGAAGCTGTAACTAATCAAAATAACTTTTTGGATGAAGTAGACGCTAAATCTGACGCTGAACTGTTGCCGGGTAAAAGTGTACAATGCGTCACGGGAGTCGTTTTAAATAATACTCAAGGCGAAGTAAAAATTAAGCTCGGAGAAGACTTCCCCGCAAGCGAAAATCAAGAACTGATAGTTAGTCTAAATTAACAAAAAACACGCCCCACCGACCAAAGTTTGTGGACGTGGGATGTTAAACCTATAGTAGGCTTATTTACAGCTTATTAATCAAAGAAATGGGGAGTAAAAAATGAAAAAAAGTGTCTCTTTTAGGTGTTTTGCCGAGTAGTTTCTTAATTGTTGGTTGTTCACAAAAAGAAACTACAAAAGAATCATCGGATATTTCTAGCATTGAAATATCCACTAATACAAAAGAAACAAAACAAAGCGCTACTGATTCTAAGTCAATAACAAGTTCCTCTGAATCGAGCTGGAATTTCTTTAGATCAGTTATTTCAATTAAATGGTATGGACCCAAATAATTTCTTAACGCACCCAGGAGATCGTTTTAGAGTTAAATAAATAGTAGAAAGAAGGAAAAGAATATGCCAAATTACGTTGTATTGCAAGTTGTATTAAAAGAAAAATTTATAGGAAAAGGGTCGCAAAACCTATCAGAACTTGAAAACACTATAAATAGACAGTGTTCTAAAGGTTATCGATTACACACTATTTCCACTACAAACGGTGGTAGTAAAGGTTTCGGTGGTGGCGATAGAATCCAAGCTACTTTAGTTTTCGAAAGTCTGTAAAATAAAAAAACACGCCCCACCGACCAAAGCGAGCGTGTTCTAAGAAAAAACACTAAAGGATTTTAATATTTTTTTGCAATTCAGTTGATTTATTAAATAAAACCCTATAGAATGAAATTAAGAGATAAGTGTTGGAATCTCTACGGGGACCAACGCGAAAACCTTCATTCTATATGGATGGAGGTTTTTTTGTTGAAAAATTTCGAAAATTTGCATAAGCAATTAACAATACTGAACAACCGTGGAGTTATTATTCCAAATTACCAAAGAGCTAAACAATATCTACTTACAAACAATTATTACAACATAATTAATGGATATAGTAAATATTTTATGAGCAATCAAAATAATTATTTGCCAGGTACTACTTTTGACGAAATAACTCATTTATATTATTTTGACAAAGAGATTAAGCACGCTCTTTTCCGCGCAATTACTGAGGCAGAAAACCATATCAAAAGCATTTTGTCATATCGTTTTGCAGAGGTTTATAATAATAAGCCATATGCATACCTTGATATTAATTGTTATGATAATTCAAAAACTTTAGAGTTAGGATGGTTAATTTCAAGGTTAACGAAAATCATTAATTCCAATAAGAAGAGTACTGAAAATAATTCTATAAAGCATTATGTAAAAAAATATAATGACGTACCTATATGGGTTCTTATAGATTACCTTGATTTTGGAGAAATGAATACCTTAATTAAAAATTTACCAGTTTTTTTACAAAACAACATAGCAAAAAATATCTGCAGTTTCGTATCAGAAAATATTCATATGACAGCCCCTTTTACGCCGGAAATAATGATATCTTTTACAGAAAATACCAGACAAATACGTAATATTTGTGCCCATAATAACAGATTATTAGATTCTAAATGTAAATCCGATATTAAATATTATCGAGATTTACATTCTATATATGGAATTTCCAAAAATTCCCAAAGAAACAATACTTACAACGTCTTTCTTTGTCTGCAGTGCTTTCTCAGTAAAATTCAATACGCTCAATTGCACAATACTATCAGAAAAAGAATTTCGACTTTGGATAACAGGCTAAATACTATCGATATTAATACTATTTTAAAAAGTTTAGGTTTCCCAAACGATTGGCATATAAATACACCAACTCTAAAACAAAACTAAAAAAACACGCCCACCGACCAAAGCTAGCGTGTTCTAAGAAAAAACAAACCTACACAATAGGCTTATTCACGTGTCTATTGTATCAGAGAAAGAGAGTAGATTCAATTGGCTAAATTTGAACAATATAAGAAAAAGAACGGTGAAAAAGCGTGGAAGTTCCAAGCATATTTAGGAATCAACCCCGAAACAGGAAAGCCTGTTAAAACTACTCGTCGAAATTTTAAAACTCAACGTGAAGCAAAATTAGCACTCGCAAGATTGCAAAGTGAATACGAGGACAATTTATTAAAAAAAGATAAGCCAAAAACATATAAAGACGTATATGATTTATGGATGACTGAATACAAAAGAACAGTACGAGGATCTACATTATTAAAAACAGAAAGAATTTTTAAAAATCATGTATTAGAAGAACTCGGCGACATATATATTTCTGAAATCACGCCTATCAAAATTCAAAAATTAATGGATAAATGGGCAAATAAATATGATACAGCTCCTAAAATGATGAATTACACAGGACTAGTTTTTAAATACGCCGTTCGATTTGGTATAATAGAGTCCAATCCTACAGATGCCATACGCAAACCGAAAAGAAGGAAAGAAGCAACAGTTGAAGAACCATTCTATGATAAAAACCAATTGAAATTGTTTCTTGATGAACTATATAATCAGCCAAACCTAAAGATTCAAGCTTTTTTTAGATTACTAGCTATGACTGGTATGCGAAAACAAGAAGCAGGCGCTCTTGAGTGGAGAGATATAGATTTCAAGGCTAAAACAGTCAATATCTATAAAGCCGTTACTAGAACAGCAAATGGACTAGAAATTGACACCACTAAAACGGTTGGATCTAGCCGAATAATTTCAATCGATCAAGGTACTTTAGATAAGCTTCTTGAATGGAAAGAAGCTGTTCTTCCTCCATCTGACGAATGGCTCATTTTTGGACATTCAAGTGCAAAAAAACCACATGATATAATGAGTCTTGATACCTCTCGAAAGTGGCTTATGAGTATACAAGACAAAATGGACAAGAAGCAAAAGAAAAAACTACCTAGAATTACCGTACATGGTTTCAGACATACTCAAGCAAGCTTGTTGATCGAAATGGGAGCATCACTTAAAGAAGTACAGTTTCGTTTAGGACATGAAGATATTCAAACTACCATGAACACGTACGCCCATGTATCAAAACTT
The DNA here is from genome assembly GCF_002277935.1 of Enterococcus durans. Taxonomy (NCBI): domain Bacteria; kingdom Bacillati; phylum Bacillota; class Bacilli; order Lactobacillales; family Enterococcaceae; genus Enterococcus; species Enterococcus durans. The sequence goes on from NZ_CP022930.1 coordinate 2,967,283, forward strand.
GCTAAAGAACAATTAGCAGATAAGTTCAATAAATTTATAGATTTCTAGCTATGTGGCATTCAAAATGGCATTCAATTAAATTTAAGTATTGATATAATAGCATTTAAGCAACTCCCGCCGTCTCCATTGTGAGATTTTGGTAGATTTCGCATAACGCTCAAATCCTTATTAAACAAGGGTTTGAGCGTTTTTTATTTTCACTAAAATTCGTTAAATAATTATAAATGGCATTCAAAATGGCATTCAAAAAATACATTCTTTCATGTTGCATACTTTATATATGCAACTTACTTAACTTTACAAAAAGAACTTTAGTTCGTATACTTTCGTTGAGGTGAAAAACATGACAATCGAGCTAGAGGAACATCTGCTTTGGTTTAAATACGATCCGTCAGAAAAATTTGTCAAAGATTTATATAAAGTCTGGGATACTGAAGTAGTCTTTTTAGCAATTGAAACTAGCCTGCTAGTCAATCTCCATTATTCTAATAAGAACTACTTTAAAATTCCTGCTGCGAAAACGAGAATGAATCTAGATGCCTATTTTTTATTTGATGTAGTAACCAATGTCCCAGATGTTAGAGCAAAACATAAACGATTTGACTATGTAAAGTATACTTTTGTTGATCCAGAAAGGTATAAAGATTAAAATAGGCTACCTAAAAAGGTAGCCCGGAACGGATTTTATCACCATACTTATGAAAGGAGATATTTTTTAAGTTATTATTAAGATTGTGTAATATGATGATATCTATATTTTATAGTATCAGTGCTATAAAATCAAAAATAAGTCACTAATTAACTACCACTCCAATTGTAAGCCTTTTTTCTCGCTTTTTTTCAAAAATATGGTATGCTTTTTAATGGCTTCAAATATAAAAGAGTTTAAAGCGTAACACACTTATGGGGAAGTGGTTTTCGGGGAACGCTTTAAACTCTTCTTTATTATTATCTCACAATTTAACCCAAATGTCTTTCTATTTAAAAATCAAAGTAAAACTTTTCAAATATACAGAAGTATAACTATGTGAAACATCCTTTCATTAATCCATAAAAGAATACATAAAAAAGCCACTCATTTGAGTGGCAATGAAGAAAAGCTTTAGCTTGTATAATACTCTTCAAAAAATTCTAACACAGAACAATTCAATTGGCTACATTAATGTACCCTGTAGGACTCGAACCTACGACCGGACGGTTATGAGCCGTCTGCTCTGACCAACTGAGCTAAGAGTACAGGTTGTTGCCACATAAAGCCATAAACAATCAACCAGTAGAATGTGTGGCAACAAACCTGTTATCGCATATCTTGGAGTGTGACTATTTATGAGTGATAGTGAAGATATGCAATAACATTACTATTTTATCGAATGATTTTTATAGTTTTCAATATAATTATGTACCGCCCCTCAACGAGGGGCTGTTTTTATCGTTGTGGAATATTCAAGTACCATCGTTTATCATGAAAATCTTGTGTTCCGCCTTTAGTGTTCCCTTCTGGATCATTCGTTGCACGCATCATTACATAGACTTTCTTATTAGGAAAATTACGCATGTTGAACGATACATGATAACCAACGTTTCCATAAGTACTATAAGATTGGTTTACATCTGGACGTGAAACGCCATTAGCATTTACTCGTGCTAACTCTTTTCCAGTATTATAGTCCATGATAAAAATGTACTCGTATTTATAGTTAGCAATGTGCCAGCCAGCCACATGCAAGTTTGCGTTTTCGATTTCTCCGAACTGATCAATGTGAGAATGATTCGTTCCATCTGTTAAAGTCGGATTAGCTGCACCAGCTCGTGTTGGATCAATGACAGGCTTGTTTTCAGAAGTTGTTGGATTTTCATCGGTAAATCCATGAGCTAAATCATATGCTAATTTTTCTTTACTTACGCCCATTTCAGAAAGATAACCGTAAGGATCTGTATGATCACCCCAAATATTTTGTGTTACCCATAAATGCGATTTGATTCCTGGTTGGTTATAAGGCGTGTCTAATGTAAGTGGAATACCATATTTCATTGCTGAATCTCTAGCCAATTCAACGTATGCCTTGTAGTTTTTCTCAAACGTTGCTTTATCATGTGTGTGTTGTAACTCAATCTGCACAGGACTGTTAGCATTAGAATACGAACCAGCACCGTACTGTACATAACCAGGTTGACCGACTTGATAAACAATTCCGCCGTCTCCCACAATGTAAGCAGTGTAAGCACTAGTCCATGAACGTTGCATATACTGTGCTTCATTGCGTCCTGTTGCTGTTTCATTAGCCGTTTCATGCAGTAAAATGTACTGATTATTTGCTACTTGAGAGCTACCTTCATTTACACCTAAAGCGAACTCATCGTTGATCGTGTAAGCAAAGGTATTTATCGGCAATAAAAAAAGAGCCGTTAATAGGCTCAATGATAAAATGATTTTCTTCTTCATTTGTTTCCTCCTATTTTTTTGAGTTGTTATATGCAGAAACACCAGTGATAACGCCTAAAAATGTTGCTACTGCATTGATAGTGAGTACTGTCATATCTGTTCCGTTCCATCCATATGCCTTTCCAAGTGTCGCAACCAACACAGAAACAGCTGGCAATACCGTCAATACTGCCCATTTGATTATTTGATAGTATTTGTCTGGTAAAATCATTTTTTCGCTTCCTTTATAGTTTAGTTAGGAAATAGCCAATGATCGTAATGCCTAAGCCAATCATATAGCCCCAAGCCCATTTATTATTGTTTTTCATTTCTTTGATATCTTCTGCGTTGTTTAGCGCTACTGAGTAGGCTTTGTCTGCCAAATCTTTTGCACTATCAGCCTTTTCTCTAAGTGATTCGTAGTTGTCTAATTTTGTTTCAATTCTTACTAGCCTTTCTACAACGTCTTGAAGTGCTTCTTCTTTCATGTTCCACCAACTTTCCAACAAAAAAGCACATCAATTAAGATGCGCTCTTATCTTTATTAATGATTTTATCTGCTTCTTCGTCTGTAATGCATAGTGGAACGAATAGACGAACTTGATCGTCAGTAAAACAGCCCCAATCATACATCATTTTCACATCGCTAAAGCTAAACATACTACTCACCTCCCTTTGAAGCTGGATTTAGTTGCTCTTTAATTTCTGAAATATCTTTGCTATTTTGTAACGAAGCAAGCATCATTTTTGAATTGATTTGTGCTAAACTATCCGCTTTTTCTTTCAATGCAGCATTTTCCTGTTTAATCGCTACATCGTTTAGCATGATTTTGGCATTGAGCTGCTTTAGGTTATCGTTTTCATGTTCCAGAGCCTCGTACATCGCTTTGAGATTGTTTAAATCGTTGTGATCTAGTGCGTTCGCTAACACAATCCATTGATTCAATTTAGGATCAAACATCTGATCAGCAATCGTTAGCGGTTCGCCATCAGCACGAATTCCTTCAAGCGGCGGCTGATCCGTGTAAGGAACGGATACAAGCATGTCGTCCAATACTTTTCCTGCGTACTCTCCGCCAGTACGTCCATATTGCCAAATTGTTTTCATAGTTATTCCTCCCCGACCCAGTAAACACCATTGAATGTAAACCACTCGTTGATGGCAAATTCACTATTGGTCATTATCGATTTAAAGCCTTGTCTTACGTATATCATTTTTGCGCTATTGGAAGTACCGGATGCTCCGATTATCATTCCATTAACTCCTCTTGCAATAAATTCTTCGGGGACTTCATCATCAAGTGGTACACCAAAGGCATAAGCTTTTTTGAACTTTACTGTTCCATTAACGATTACTATTTTCCCATGTTTGATGAATGTAGCGTAGCCATCAATGAAGGATTTGCTGTTCGATGCATCTAGCGTGTATACAACATGTTCATTCTCACCAACTACACGATCACCAGCTATTTGAATACCATCAGAAAAATTTTTTAGCCCTAAAACAGTTTGTGGTTCAGTCAGACTGACCGTATTGTTCAAGCTTTTTTCAGCATATTCTGGTGTGATATCCCAGCTGTAATCATTTGGATTGTCGCTGTCTTTCAATCCTTCGCCGAAGTATTTAAACTGACTGATATTTGGTGTACGTGTAGCGCCTTTTTCGATTTTGAGCCAATTAATAGTACATGCTCCAACTGTTGCGCCAGGCTGTTGAAGTATTTGGAGCAAGTTCGGATGGTCTTGGCTAACTTTTGAGGTAGTAAATGTTAGAGACCACGTGTTTACGAGACCTTCAACTGGTTCCAAGCCCCCGTAATTATAATCTTCAACAGCTTGCCCATACACTCTGAACGCTTGTGTAGATGGTTTGGTCCCTTCTAACGTTATTGTGTAAGTATTACCCACAACAAATGGTTCTTGCATTTTAGCTGAGTAGAGGGTATATTTACTCGAACTGATTGGAAACTGTACAGCTGTATTCGCAATGTTTTCTTGCAGGGGTACTTTACTCAAATAGTATGGAGCATCGAGAAAATCTGATAAAGACGATCCTTTTCCACCAAAATCAATACTATTAGAGTACATCCTTTTCAGCTGACCGAGATCGCCGATTTGTTGATTCGTTTGATCAATACGATCATTGGCTTTATCGATATTCGTATTGAGAGTTGCGACATCTTGATTGGCTTTCGTGATTTTGTCGTTTGCGTCTTTTAATTTCGCATCAATCTGCGTTTCAGATTCCGCAATTTTCTGTTCAATCTCTTGCTTTCCATCAGCTAGAATTTTTTCGATTTTATCGATTGTCTGGCTAAAACCATTAAAATAATAATCTTCTAGTTCTGGCGTACTATCATCGATTGGACTGCGTTTGATGTAAAAAGTAAAACGACCAGCTGTATCTAACGAGCGGTCGCCTGGGAAATCAATATATACGCTACCTTCGACAAGTCCAACATAACCTAAAATGTTGTCTTCTAGCACGATAGACACAATACCGTTCACGCGATCTTCGATGGTGGCGAGATAGTCATGTTTTCCATATCCCCCTTCTGCTGTTGCAGACCGAAACATCAATCGAATTGGAACAGTCGTTCCTTCTGGTAAGCTTTGAGTTATTTCATTTTTTCGAACGAGTTGCATTCGAAGCTTAGCTGTTCCTCGATCATGCGACCAAAAGACAACACCTGTATTATTGGGATTAGTTGCTTCTGCTTGAATCACAATGATCGATTCATTAATTTTATACACCATTAAGCCAACACCGTACCTTTCGTGATAACTAGCCCATAACTAGAAATTTTAGTTGGGGTAGTTGCAAAAGAAGTTGATACAGTTCCTCTGACGGTGCCATTCTCACACAAGATTCCTACGTCATTTCCTGAACCAAAAGCACTGACAAAAATTTCACCCATCAATACAGCGTAAATTGCCACTTTCTGGTTAATAAACGTCGTGTCTCCGTACATATTAATCTTTGATGTTCCGCCTACATAAACGGCATTATATCTTGCAAGTGATTTTGTATTCTCTGAGAATTTACACTTGTTAATTGCCATGTAGCCGCTCTGCTCATTTCTGATTCCATAGTCTGCTCCGTTTGCTGTATCCACAATTTGCATTCCAGCAACTTGACAATAACCTTTGCAAGCAGTGAAACAAATGGATCGAACTTTGACAGGTAAATCTGTTTTTGAGGGATCAACAGCATTGAAATTATCTATGGGACGAATCAAAAAGGATGTAAAATTTAGATTCTGAATCATCACATCCTCCAAGTAAACTCCGCTATCAATCCAAACCGTAATAGAACCTGTTGTAATCAGAGGAATATTATTGACTGCTGTTTGGATGGTAAGAAATGGCTTTTCTTCTGATCCATCACCAGAAATATCGCTACCGTTTTTTGAAACGTACATATTTATTGGCTCACTATACCCACCAATAATCTGTTGGACAGACTTGTTCAATTGTTGAACTTGCTCTTTTTGACTATCCATGTTTGTATTCAGTTCACTAATTTGTTCGTCTGACAGGTTTTCATGTTCTAATAATCGGCCGTGCAATGTATCAAAGTTTTCTCCTTTGTTATTAACACGTGCATCCACTACTTCATTAGGAGAATCACCGCCTGAATGAAGCACGAGATTATCAATTCGACTGTTCGTTGATTTGTCTTGATCAGATAGTTTCTTTTCAAGGCTGTTTAGGTAGTCAATGTTTTTATTAAATTTCTCTTTCCATTCCGTAGAGATACGGTTACTGATTAATTTTAATAACCCATCAAATCACTCCTTTCTTCGCCATTTCAGCGAGTATCGACGTCATTGTTTTCTTTGTGTTGCTCAATGTGATTTCTGGTGGCTTATTTGGTATCGCTGGATACGTCTTGATTCCTACCACTTGAATATAGGTATTGACACCTAACGGCTCATAGACAAACGCCACGTAATCGCCCTTATTAGGCTCTACACGCCATTTCATAGTAACTGTGCCAGTGATTGTTGGATAGTCTTGCAAGTCTGTCTTTAACCGCTCGAGCATGTTCCCTGAAACGGTGTAACGATCATCACTGACTGGACTTTGAACACGTATACCCCATTTTTCCGACTGCTTACTTGTATATGTGATTGGCGTGAAGTAGTAAGTGTCGTCTTCTTTTTTCTTGCCAAATCCTTTTATCTGTGTTTTCAAATTCAAAGTATCAATATCAAATTTCACGGAATCGGTATTGTATTTGTAGCGTATTTGTTCTTCGGTTTTTTTACCATATTCTGAACGAGGGAAGAAAGTAAGGTTTTTGTTGTCCGGAATCACTATCGCATCATAGTCTTTCAAAATTTCTTCAACCAGTTTCAAATAGTTCCCATTCCCGAAGTTTTCTTGTTCAACTGGCAAAAACTTCTTGTTCGGATCTACAACATTCCATGTAAATCCACGGTTATCAGGTTTTGAAAACATGCGCTAGCAGTTGGTTGATAGAGCGTGTTCCTGTGATTGTGTCGTACTGAAAAGCCATCTTGCATGGTGTAGTAAATGTGCGTGGCTGTAACTGTTTTTGTGATTGCTGCCCCTTCGGCAGAAACGCCCATTTGTTTTACGATAAACTCTTGTCCATTGAAAAATACTGAATTTTCGTAATCGACTAAATCAAAAGCCAATTCATTGAATTTTGTTTTGACAATAGTGAACGAAATTTCCCACGTTTCGTTCTCTTGCCAATTTTCAGTAAATGTACTTTTATCGTAGTCAGTCAATATTTCTTTTTTTGTTTTCTCGTAGTCTTGGATAAAAATATCTTTCAAATTCCCACCTACTTATACAAAAAAATGAAGTCCCATTTTGACTCCACTCTAGTAACATTTTGTATTTCAATTTCATTCGTTCCAACCGCTAACGTTATCAAACCTAAATTCGTGTCAATTCCGCAATTTACACCGTTCAACTTCGGATAAACACGGTCTAAAGTCAAAGTTTGGCCTAGCAACGTAGAAAACTCCGGATAGTAGATGAATCGTTCCCCTGTCGTTTTGTTGAAAATAGTCACGTTGCCTTCTGATTCACCTTCCAAAGTGATTTTTAGAGCATGTTCACGTGGATCAATAGCAAAATCGCCAGCATTATAAATGATAAAATTACTGGTTCGGTGCGTATACTTATAATCTTCCGCAACTAGACCTTGTGAAAATTGCCATTCATTAGACAGTAAAAAATCCGATAACGTGGAAGCCATCGATTCGGAACAACCTCTAAAAACAGTGAAAGTCGCCTTGTAAGTTGCGTATCTTAGACCAACTTCATTCACTTCTACTGAGTTAGGACGGACAAAGTATTTTTTGCCCGGTTCTCTATCTGTAAAAACATAATATCCTTCGTCATCGAATAGAAACGCATATAATTCAGTTTCTTTTAGTTGATAGTCATACATATTTTTGAATTCAGCATAAAATTCCACTTCGATAGTGAACGATTTGAAACTTTTTTCGACTTCTCTCGAACCGTTTGACCCTGAAAATTCTTGGTATTCTACATTTAGTTGTGGTGCTTTTCGTGCAAAAGAAATACACTCTATGCCCAATTTTTCTTTTAGAGATACTATCTCTTGATTTTTTATGAAGCGAAAATCGATTAAATAGCCATTCACTTTATCCCTCCTAACCTCTTGTATATAGCGAACGTTTAAACTGGTTACCTAAGTATCCATTTGTATTGTCTGCAATTGGTTTACCATCAAGTTTGACACTTGTGTCTTTTGCTAAAAGTTTAGATAGCAAGTTATTCTGCTGAATCATCAGTGAAACTAATGTTTCTAACGTTCCGCTCGAATCGCTACTATTATTTACGCTTTTTGGCTTTACTCCTAACTTATCTTGAGCAATCGCAAGCAACTGCATCGCTCTTGATCGTTTAGCCTTATCTAACGGAATAATAATTTCTGGCTTGTTTCCTTCTGCGATTTCCGCAATTTGATGTTGGTTTACAATTCCACCGTTTGCGTAACCGTGTCCACGCCCAATCACTCCTAACATTCCCGAACCATAGCGTTTCTTAGCGTAGTTGATAGCTGCTAAGATATTATCGAAACCGCTCATTATATTGCCGTATCCTGGAAAAGCATTCGCAGCAAATGTTCCCGTTTTGTTTGGAGCAATCCAGTAGCATTACCGTCTGCTAAGCCGTCATTTCCACCAATGGCAAGCGGATTGCCACCTGATTCTGTTTGGATTTGTCGCATCCACGCATCAACATAAGCGGATGAGGTTGGTAAGTTATTCATTTTCAAAGCACGTTTTACGTATGGCCGCCAGCGTTCTACGCCACTTCCACCAACGCTATCGCCACCGCTAACAAGTCCGCCCTGCGGATCTCTTACACCGTTTAAATGCACGTGGTCGTAGTGGTCGCCATCAGGCCATGTCCGCCAATCATCATGCACACCTGTACCTGATTGTCCTGAACGGTCACGAACCTTACCATTTGTGATAACATAGCCGATTTTGTTTGCAAACTTCTCAAATGCGTAATTGGCTGCTTCTGTGTATCTAGGGGAACCATTCACGACTCCCGGTAGCGCAATATCAATTGCATTGTGCTTTCCGTGTGAGTATGGATCGCCTTCACGATAACCTGAGGTTACTTGAAAGCCCGGGAATTTCTTCATTACTGCAACTGCAACGTCCGCCAAGTATTTGTAAACGCCTTGCATGCCCATTGAAGTGTCTAAACTGCCACTGCTGAATAGTTCTGTGATTTTGTTCGTCAATGCTTCGGTAGCCTTGCTTAGAATACCTTTACCAACATCTAAAGGATATTTGACAAGCCCTTCCAGTACGCCAAGACCATTTAACACTTTCCTAGCCAACGCTCCCGGGTCTGTTACAAAATCCCATACATCGCCGACTACATCTTTCAGCTTGTTTCCAACATCTCCAGCAAATCCTTTGACGTTGTTCCATAGATTTCCGAAAAAGCCTGTACCTTTGGCGTATCTATATCTTGGTGCTTTGTTTCCAGTCATATAAGCTGTTTCTTCAGCTGTTAGAAACGTGTGTGCCTTTTTGGGCATTCAATACTACGTTACGTCCTTTAGGTATGAATGCTCTACCATCTGGTGTGATAACTGTTTCTGCTCCACGTCCATCATTAACCATCATTGGTCCATTAATTGGGTGTCCACCGGCTGGTGTACCTTTTGCGTATTGTGGTACTTCCCATTCTTTTAGCGGTTCTCCGCCTAACTTCTCAAGCACCCATGACGCACCCTTAATGATACCATTTACTGGTTTCCCAATGGCTCTCAGTGCAGCATTGAAAACTTCTTTAAATGCTGCTACTACTGGATTTTTGCCGTTTCTGATAGCTTCCACCATTTTCTGTGGAATTTTTGTAAAGATATCAAAAATGAATGTTGGTAGACCAAGCATTATACCTGTGGCTGTATCCCAAATTGCTTGGAACACCTTTTTATTTTCTTCAAAGAACTTCCAAATAGTTGCTAGAATTTTACCTAGGAACGTGTTTTTGATATTTTGCCATATTGCATTACCAATACGCTCATACATGTTCTTTATTTCTTCCCAAGCTGTAGACCAGTCACCTTTGAAAATATCACTCCAAATCTTGATTGTACTAGAAATAATAATCATAGCTGTTTCTATTGCTGCCATGATGAGCCCAAGTTTTAATTTCAGTGTTTCCCATAGTATAGTGAATGCCTCAATAATAACATTACTATTGTGTTTTCCTGATCACCAACCTGTCTAGTGCCCCAGTAATGACTGATAATCACTGTGATACGACTGAGCCATCCAGGAAACTGTTGGAACAGAAGGTAATAAATCAGGTGCAATCTTGTCATCCCAAATCTTAACTAAATCTTTCCAGGATTGAATCATTTTATCCAAGCCATCTTCAAGAAGTTTTATTATTACCTCTTTCACAGAATCAAAAGCAGTCTTAATATTTCTTTCGCTGTTTCCAGTGCTTCTATGTCTTCTTGACTCATTCCTAATGAACGTAGTAATGAGTATCCTTGCATTTGGGTGGCTTCATCACCAGTAAACAGTTGCCAGAAACCTTTAATATACTGAGTTAATACTTCACCTTTCTCCTTAACCTGTTGATGAAGTATCTAGGCCCAGATACTTCCCAACTGAACCCCATCATGTTTAAAATGTGTTGGCACTTAATGTGTCTGTCCAGACCAAGTTTACCCAATAACATCTTTTAAATTTGAGAATGAATGTACCAATATAAGAGAAAAAAGAAATCTAGTGTTTTCATAGCATTAGGCAATGTATTATTAAAGAAATTCTCAATCGGTTGTGTCATCCCACCAGTGAACTCTTGTGCCAGATGGCTATTGAGTTGACAGTTCTTTCACCCATAGTGAAGGCTTCCATGCTGTAGTATTAGACATGGTGTTATTAAGTTCTTCTGCACTACTCTTAGTTTCACCAAAGGAAGTACTAGCACCTGCCATAGCTTTGATAACTTTAAGTAATTATCTTCACCTAGAGCAGACCATACTGTACCTGCTCTGTTTAGCGTCATATCCACCTTCCATATTCGCAAAGTCATTCATCATACCCTTGACTACTTCACCCTGAGTCGCTTGCCGTTTTTCCACTCATTAAATAAGTTCCTTGTTGATTCGCTGAACATGTCTGCGTTTTCTTCAAAACGTCCGTCTGTTAAGGATATACCCATTTCTTTGATTAAATCATTTACTTTGTCTAAGTTATATGCTCCACCATCTAACCAGCTTCAAGTAAACTAAATGTCTCATCTGCTGTAAATCCCATTTGACCAAACAGTTGCGTACTCAGCCATATTATCTGCTAATTCATTTGATTGATTCAATCCATTTTGTGCACCTGCAGTTAGTAAGTCAAACGCTTCTTCAGCACTGATCCCAAAAGTTTTCCATCATACGTGACGCACCACGCATGGTCTCATTTACATCTGTATCAAATGTTTTACTGAATGAAATAGCGTATTTGGTTAATTGTTTCAATCCTTCTGGCGTAACTTTTTTACCAGCTGTTTGGTAGACTTGTGTGATAGCCTCTTGAGCTTCTTCCAAGGTATCTACCATTCCTGATTTTACTAACTCATTCGCAAAAGTTAGGAATTGTTTAGATTCCTTTCGTGATTCCCATTTTACCCTGAAAAGTATTTGAGGCTTCTACTACTTCATTAAATGATTCTTTCAATGCGTCTGCAGCGGCAATCGCCATATCCAGTGCTTTTGTAGATAGAAACAGCTAACCCTGTAGCCAATGCACTAAATTCTTTAGTAGCACTCTTGAAACCATCTTCTGCTTTATTACCTTGTTTACCAGCTTCTTCTAGTGAGTCTCCCGCTTTATCTACTTTATCATCTACATTAGAGGCTTCTCTTTTCAACTCAGATAGTGCGTTAGTTACCCCTTCTAATTGTCTACTGGATATTTGGCTTTGTCGTTCTAACTTTTCTAGTGCCCTTTTTGCATCTTCGGTTTCATTTGCTGAATCGCCAAACTCATCAGCCATAAGTTTCACAACTTTGCGCTGTTCTTCGATAGCTTTCTCGGATAATTCCGTTTGTTTGGCAAGCCCTTTTTGTTTTGCTTCAAACGCACCAGATTCATCACCAGCGGCTTTCAACGCTTTGACTTCGGCGTTCATTTGCCGTTCATTTTCTTTGATTTCATTAGATAAATCATTGACGGCTGTTTTGGAATACACCAATTCTTTTTTTGTGTCGTTCAACTGGCGACTGTAAGCATTATATTTTGCGGTAGCATTGTTTATCTGTGTGTTAAGGTTAGCAACTTGTTTCGATTCCTCGCCATACTTGCTAATCGCTTCATCACGGCGCTTTGTTAATTCTCTTACTTTGGCGTTTTGCCCTTCCATAACCGTAGACAAGTCTTTCGTCTTTTGACTAAGTGCTTCGTATGAACGTCCTGCCGAATCATAAGCCTTTAGATTGGCACGCATATTCGATTCTGCTTGTTTGACTTTCGCATTGATTTCGTCCAGCGTGTTACCAAAATTAGTGCTATCTAAACTAATCCCTAGCTTGATATTTCCTGCCGGTTGTCCTTTTCCTGCCATTATTTACCTCCTTCCTCAAGTTTTACCAAGTCTTCAGCCGATAAAAATTGTTTGATGAAATCAGCACCATCTACATATTCTTCGCCACTCTCCACTTCTCCAAAAAGGTGTAACAAATAATGATAGTCGGCTTCGTCCACATCTCTCATCGTCCAACCTGCTTCGATTAAATCTTTGTAGATTTGATCCATTGCTTTCCTGGCTTCAGAAAAAACTTATCTCTTTTTGCTCGCCGTCTGCTTTTTTTCATTGTTTCCCAGTTCATTGATTTGTTCAAAAACACTTTCTAATGCCGGTACTAACTCGCTCGCAGTCAAACCATCTAAAATAGCATCAAATGTAACTGCTGGATCTTGGAAAATATCTGCTGTAATTGCAATCATTGAATCAATTGCTTCTAAATCAGTTAGGTCTGCTTTTTCCGCTTTCTCGTAAAATTTGATACACTCACGCATTGCACGTGCGGAAATATCTTGTTGTTTGAATGTTTTTTTCTTTCCGTCAAGTTTTAATTGCAATTCAATCATTTGTTTTCCTCCTTGTTTTTACAAAAAATAAGGCTAGCCAAAAATGGCTAACCTTGTGTATCAATTTTTGGTTCTGGTTCTTTTGGTGTCCCTGTATCTGTCGTTGGTGTAGATGCAGGGTTAACTACTCCCGCTTTGTTATTTACCAAGTCCTTGAATTTTGTAAGGTCATCGTTTCTGATTCTACGGCTGTTAAGTATACATAGCACGTTCATCAGAAATGAATTCCCCTTCGATAGAATCGGTTTGCAATTCTACCCCTTTTTCTTCAGCTGTTTTCATGTTGATATCTGGATGACTGAATTTTCCTTTTGCCAATCCCATGAATAAGCGTTTTCCTTCTTTGTTCGCTGTAACCATGACTACCGACACGTAAGCGCTTCAGTTTCTGAACCAATTACATTTGCACCATCCACGGTTTTAGCACCAATGATTTCGCTGTAAATGCCGTTATCCATTAAGTCTGCCACGTCAAGCGTAACTTTTGGCGACGAAACCCCTTTACTTGCAATGAAAAATGGTACGTTTGAAGCGTATGTCGTGTTAGAAGTTGCGCCTAATCCAGTAATTTTAGCTTCGATCGCTCCACCTTTCGACTTATCTGCTACTAATTCTTTTAGAGTACCGTCTGCACCTGTTTTTACGCCAAAAATGACGCTCTCAAATCCTACTGTTGCCATCTATTTTCTCTCCTTTTAGTTTAGTGAAATATTTGCTACATATCGTTTGATAATCCGCTTTGCACCTTCCAAGTCCTCGTCATCTGTTTGTTCCGTGTATGCGCATTGCCAACCATTCCCCCTCATAACCTCATCAAGGGCAAAAAAAGGCATCAACCTCTTTCATGGTTGACACCCATACATCTACCTGTACGTTAAATTGAATGGTCAAAGGATTGTTGCTTGCGAAATCTTCATAGTTGCCGGATATCTCTGTAATTCTGCCAACTGGAAGGCTAGGTACTGTTTGAGCTGATTCCGGAACACTATTGGTGTAAAAATCAATGTTCTTTGTTTTTTCATTGCTATTCAGAATTGAATAGACTTGTGATACTGCCGTTTTCAAAGTCCTAGCCTCCTTTTTACTTCGTCAGCAATGATTTGTGTTACTTGTTTTTCGATTTGCTTTTGTGTTTTTTGTACAAAACCTTTTGGACGTTGTTTGATTGTTCCGAACTCGATAAAGTGCATCCGCCAAGAAACATCTTTGTCATAGCCGACTTCTATCAATCCGTTTTTTACCGAGCTTGTAACCACATTGTTCTTAGCATGTTCTTGCATATACGAACCACGTTTACCGTTTGACTTCGTTCCATCCCAGTAAGGTGTGTTTTGTCGTAACTTTTCTTGAGCGTACTCCCCAGCTTTTCTAAGTGCTGGGCTTTCCACTCGTTGAACGTTTGCTTTTACTTCCCTAAGCGCTTTGTACTTCGGTTGCATCGACTTCTACACTCATTTTGAAACCTCTTTTGCAATGATTGTCGTGAAGTCCTTCGCAAACTCGCCTTTCGTAATCGTAATGATTTCAAACGTTTTTCCATTCCAACGCACTTTCATATCATTGGTTAGCTCTGATTTTTGTTGGTAGGATAATGAACGTCAGTGTTCCTTCCAAAGCCGTACCAATCGACGCCTTAACGTCACTCAAGCGTTGTGTTTGAACGCAAGACCAACACGAAAAAACCGTTTTTTCTGTTTTGATTGGTTGACCATCTTCGTCTTTTCCGTTAGTAACCTTTACAACTTCCACACGTTGCGTTAGATCACTCGTCTTGATTAGCGCCATGTTCCAACCCCCTCAACTGATGAATCAAAGCAGTAACTCCAAACGGAAATTTCATTCAGCGCCTGCGTAGAAGTACCTACTCTTTTCGTACCAGTTAGAAACAAGCAACGTCACAGCGTAATCAAAGCGTTTATCAGCAGTCATTTCTACCTCAATCGAGCCTAAAATGAATTCTTCTGCTGTTTTTTGGAGCATTGCGAGTAAATCATCATCCAAGTCATGATCCACTCGCAAAAAGTTTTTCAACTCGCTTAATTCCATTCAATCACCGCCTATTCAGCAGTTACGGTAACTTCACACACCGCAGTTTTTCCGTTTGCAGTTGTTGCAGTGATTGTTGCTGTACCAGCTGCAATACCTGTGATTTTGCCTTGAACCGGCGTTACTGTGGCAATTGCCTCATCGCTAGAACTGTATTTAACCGATTTGTCCGTTGCGTCAGCTGGCAAGACAGTCGCTGACAGTGTTTCTGATGCCCCCACCGCAAGCGTAGTCGTTGTTTTGTTTAACGTTACGCCGGATGGGTCTATGCTTTTGGGCCCAGTGTTACGTAAAAGCCTGCAGCAGTGTCGGCTACTTCAACATCGAAAACAAAGCCAGCTAATAGTTGACCATATACATCATTGTCTACCCAACGTACTGAAGCTTGTTGACGGTCAAAGAATTTAACAAAAAGTGAAGGGTCGCCCACGAATGCTACTTTGTCTCCTGCTGTTTTTCCAATTACATCATCCGCCATTACAACAACTTCACGCCCTAATAGTTTGTAACCAGACGCGACAGTCACATCTTGCTGCAATAAATAACGTCCGTCATTGTCTTTCATTTTGTCTAACTCGTTAAAGAAGCTTTGAGAAGCAATGAATTTCACGTTGTAAGCTGGGTCAATCGTTACATTTACAATATCTTTCAAACCATCAATATCAGTCACTGTTTTCGCTGTTGCAGTTTGCAATTTTGCAGCAATTGCAGCGTTTGATGTATTCAAAGATTGGCGTTGGATATGTTCAGCGACCAAACCGCCTAGATCGATATCGGAATCGTCTAATGCTTCTTGAGAAACTGGAATGTATCCACGGTAAGTGTCAATTTCGTAGTTTACTTTTGTAAATTCAGGGTTAGCTAACGCTGGGTTTTTAGCCAATTCAGCCACAGAGATCATTTTATTTTTTTTAGCTCTCAAAATTGGATATGATCCTGTACCTGTTGTTACT
>NZ_CP022931.1:0-5594 GCF_002277935.1 Enterococcus durans
TCATTTCCATAATTGCCACCATTTTTTTGATGCTTCTTTTTTCTCTATCATTACTTTCTCCTTTAATTGTTCCTGAAAGATGGTGTGCTCATTTCTAAGATTTTCTATTTCCTCTTGAGGTTGATTATCTACCTTCTCCTTTTTTATATCCTTTGAGGGCATTTTAAGAGCTTTTAAACTATCATTCTCCGACTTGTATTCTTCTAGCAATTTTTTATCTTGCAAGGCTAGACGTTGCTGTTGGTCTAAGAGCTTTTGAGTTTGCTTTTGCGATTCCACCAAGCTTTTTATTTGTTCATCTTTATTTATATTTTGAGATTCAAGGTATTCAATTTGGTGTTTAAGACTGTTTAAATAATCATTTAATGAACTATTTAATTCAACACCTTCAATATTCATATTCGTTGTTATATTAGTTTTTTCTTGGTGTTTATCGGTATCTAATTCGCTGTTTGAACGACTGTTTAATTCAACACCGAGATTTTCTTTTATCTGTTTAACTGCTATAGCAGTTAATAACTTCATTCCGTTATTTCTAACTACATATTCGCTTGATATTTTAGAAACTTGATAATGAATTTTATTCTTGCTAACACCTAACTCATCCGCAAGCTCTTTGATTGTTTTTAAATTCTCACTCATGGCTTGCTCCTTTACCTCGAACATTTGCACGTTCTGGTTGTTCAAGGTCTTGTAATTTTACAGTTGGCAAGTATTGTTCAATCGCTTTTTTCAAATACTTCGCCATATTTCCTTTTGAATACGGTGCTTGCTTCTCACGTACATACGACAAATGCGTTTTCACGCCCTCAAGTCCTCGTAAGGCTTTCAGTTCATCATAGCGTGGATAGACGTTCTTTTGTAAGCCTGACATGAGTGCAAGGTCGGTCATTTCATACGGACTTAACAGCATGGAATCTAGCAACAAGCGTGTGTAGTTGCTTTGCATAGCTTCCGCATACAAAGCTTGTTCGGTTTGTTCTTTTTTTGCCTGCTCTTCTTGGTACAATGGATCATCTAACTTGTAACTGGTATCGTCTGCTTGCCATTTTTTCGTGATATGAAAGACAATCGAATCAATCGAACGTCCTTTTTTGATTTTGTCATAGGCTACATTCAAATGGGTGTATTGATTAATTTCTTTAAGAGGTGCATTTAATATCCATTTTGTAAAATCTGTCATATTTTTATATTCATCGACTGTATTTGTCATAGCTCGTAATTCTTGCATCGAAATAGACGGATGGCGGTAGGCTTCGACTTGCTCCTCTCTGCGCCCACCCTTAGAACTATAATGCTCGTATTGGTTATAGTGCATGGATAACCACTTATACAACACAATGCTGTACTTGCTGTTTAACTCCATAATGTCACTAATAGCATATTGGGTAAAATTTTGCTTCAAGTCAATCAAATAAGGCATAATCGCTTGGTCAAAGCGGATCGTGACTTCATCATCATAATCATTCCACTTGATATAAGGATTGGCACAATACTTTCAAATTCAAATCCTTTTCCAGTCTGCTCTCGCACTTCAAAATAAGCTTGTTTCTGCATTTTTTCAATGGCTTGTTTAAAGCGACTATGCTTGTCGTTGTCGGACACATCAAAGAAAGCAAACAATTCTTTTTTGGATAAGTAAATCGTATGGTCTTTCGGTGGATTGTCCGTATCAATGCACGATACCGCCAATTCAAAAATCTTTAGAGGGGTCTTATCCATTTTTGCTACGCTCGTAATCAAGTCATTGTGTTCCACGACTTTTCGTTTTGTCAGTTCATCCATGTACATCACCTGCTTTTTTACATGATTCGTTTCTGGTATACTGGCCATAGAAAATACGCTCCTTTGCGTGTTTTGGTTAGGCATAGAGAAAGACATTTTACAGTGGTATTTTCTCTATGCTCTTATTATAGCACTATATAGAGAAAAATAAATGCAACTTCTCTCTGTATACACAGTTTTTTCTCTCTGTATACACAGTTTTTTCTCTCTGTATACACAGTTTTTTCTCTCTGTATACACAGTTTTTTCTCTCTGTTTAATCTCGCAAACCCTTGCTAAAACTGCCTTTTTCGGCACGCAAAAGGTTTAAAAGATTTAAAAGATTTAAAATATATAAGATAAATTAAAAAGGCTTCGCCCTCTCGTTCACTTCGGTTAAAAAATCTAAAAGATCAAAATCGTACAGTAATAAATGCAAAAAGGAGTGAGCGAAAAACACGCTCACATTGTACTTGCAGCGTTCACTTCGTTCACTTGCGAAAAGAAAAGAGCAAACCCTCTTTTAGGGATTTTCTTGATTGGCTCTAATTGCTCGTATACGCTGTTTTAATTGTTTGACTAGATAAATACGCCTATCTGGCAATCAAACGCCTTACAGGCGGTCAGGGCAAGCCCTAACGACCCTTGAATTAAAAACCTACATGAATAATTGTTTTTTAATTCCAAACAAAACAGTTCATTTAAAATCAATTTAAACCCACTTTAAACCCACTTAAAATCGTTTCTAAGGCGTTTTAATCTTACATTTGAATAAATAGACGTTTAATATGAAAAACGCCTTAAAACGAATTTTATGACGTTTTTTGAGAAAATTGTTTTTTACCCGCACGTTTACTTTTGATTAAACTAGCGAAGTCTGTTTAATTAAAAGTAAATGTTTAGTTGAGCAAAGCGAAACCAGAAAGGAGCAAACAACATGACATTAGATTACAGAAAAACTTTGAAATTGAGATAATCAATGAATTTCAATCAGCGATTCACTCAAAAATGTTGAACTATGTTTTAAATAATGAACTCGATAAAAGTGATTCGACAAAACCTACAAGTAAATTTATTAAAACAATTATCAAACATGAACCAAATTAATTTATTTGAATTATCTTTAGAAGAATTAGAAGCCTATCACGACTATTTACGAACGATAAAAAAATATGCCGATAACATCACACGAACAGCGTGAGTTTTAACCAACACGCTTGACGATAGAACGAAATGTAAATTAAGTTTTATAGCACAATTACCACTAAATGAAATTTAGGGGTATAAGTGCGCCCTTAAAAATAAGGGGTGCGCCCTTAAAAATAAGGGGTGCGTTTCTACAAAATTAATTTGAGAAATATTCCCTTAGTGATTTTTACTAAGGGCGCACTTATACGCAGTAAAAAAATCTAGCGAATTTTTTCTACGTTGTGCTAAGGGCGCACTTACACCCACCAAAATTTTTTGGTGTCTATCGTGCTAAAAAAGAGGACAGATCACTCACGTGACGTGTTCACTTTTTCGTCAAGCGTGTTAGTTAAAATTCGCTTTGCTCATGTTAAAATCTTGTTGAACTAGTTTCTTTTATTGCTAGTAATTTTTTTACCTAGTTTTGTATTGGTGGCAAGCTAGCTTCCTAAACGGGTTTTTACTTTACGAGTTGGATAAGGTAAGTCATTCAGGATCAATTAGATCCACCCATTCAAATAAAGCGAACGACCCTAACACACCAAATTGGACTGTTTTTGATCCATACACTTCTAGAAATGCTTTCGCAGCCCGATCGTAAAAATGAAGAAATAGAAGATCATTAATTGGCTAAAAATTCCGAATAAAATAACAAGTTCATTCAGAATTGAAAGGAAACTTTCACAAAGTTTTTAAGAAAAAGACTGCTGTTAAATCAATCTTTTTCGGGGTGAAAAGAGGTAGACCAATTGACTTTCACAAAGAAAGCGCCTGGATCGGTTGATCCAGGCGCTACTTGGGTTAATACAGATTATGGTAACTAAGTCATTAAATAACTACTTAGTCAGTTTATTTCTCTGAGGAATCAAACACATCAATAATCAGTATTTGAAACAGATCTAAAAGATTGTATTCCTCAAATAATCCACTTTCATGAATTCTAATGATAGATTCGATTGATATTAAATTTAACCCTCGTTCATAGTTAGAAATAGATTTTGATGAGAGGGATACTTTTTCTGAAAAAGTTTCTATAGAAAGCTTTTTTTTATTTCTAAGTCTTTTTAAATTTGATCCTATTTTTATAAGATTAGAATTTTTAGGATCATATGGATTTGTTCTAGTCGTCATAATTAGGTACCTTGGTTCCTTTTTATTATTTTAATTCTGCTTTATAGTTATTGTATTAGCTAATAAAAAAATTTGGAGGAAAAATTATGAAAAATGAAAAGAAATTTAAATATGTGAGACAAGTAAAAATGGACAGTCCTTATCCTAAAGATAAATTAACTGTTCATCATTTATGGGTAGATGTAAACGAGTTACCAACTGGAATTCCTACAGAAGTAAATCCAAGGAATATAAATACTAAAACTAAAGTCTACAGGAAAATAGTTGATGGCTTAACTGAAAGTGACAACTCATTTTTTATAAACAACAGAGGTATCTTAATAGCTGCTAAAAGTGTCTCTGTAAATGCTATTGATAAAGTTTTATCATTGGATTTAGGAGACGATTCCGTTCAATCGAAAAGCCTATATGGTGTTTTAGATGGTGGACACACATATCATGCCGTTCTTCAAAATAGAAAAAATGTTCCAGAAGGTACTACACAGTACATTCACCTTGAAATTGTAACTGAAATTTCAAACATTGATGATTTAGCAGCTGCTAGAAACACAAGCGTTCAAGTATCTGATAAAGCCATTGCTGAATTAGCAGAAAAATTTGGGTTTGTAAAAGAATCAATAAAAGATGAGAACTATGCCAACCAAGTCTCGTATAGAGAAAACGAAACAGATAAACGATTAGATTCTGTAGACTTTGTTCGACTTATGTATGCATTTAATATATTTAAATTCAAGGATATCGAAAGTGTTAGTAATACGCAACCTATCTCTGCATACAGTGGAAAAGCAAATGTCTTGAAAGACTATTTAGAAAATTATGATAGAAAAGTTGATGGGAAAATAGAAAAAAATAATGATAATCCGTATTTAAAAATAGCACCGTTACTACCCAAAATAACAGAGTTATATGACACAATCGAAAAAGAAATGCCTACAGCTTATTTAGAAAGTATCTCCAATGGGAAATTCGGTAGAACAAAAGGTGTTGATGTTAAAAGTACAGCAAAAACAAAATTTTCTAATGAAAAAATAGATTACCAAATCTCGCAAGGATTAATATTTCCAATAATATCTGCATTTAGAGCTTTACTAGTCGAAAAAGAAAATACTTTAGAATGGGTAATAGATCCTATTGAAGTATGGAATGAAACAAGAAGTAAGTTGGTTAATAATACTATAGAAATGTCTAGACAGTTAGGTAATAATCCTCAAAGTGCTGGTAAAAGTTCAACGCTATGGTCACAAAACTTTGATGCTGTAAATACTGCAAAATTACAAATACAACTAAGAAAACTTCAGGAAAAGCAAAATTAATTATTTTTCGACTTGATATAACGTGATTTATGTTAAGTCAAAAAATTATCTTTAAAAGTTGTACTATTTATTGTACAACTTTTAAAGATAATTGGGGTGATAAAAATGGAAGCAGTTGCTTATTCTAATTTTAGACAAAATTTGAGAAGTTATATGAAACAAGTAAACGAAGACGCGGATCCAATCATTTATTGAGTC